>NZ_CP081183.1 GCF_019693215.1 Salinarchaeum sp. IM2453
ATGGTCTCATATGAAGATCTGACCGACGAACAGCAGCGGGCCGTTGACGCGCTTGATCGAAACGTGACGCTCACCGCCGGCGCAGGCACCGGGAAAACCACGACACTGACTGCCCGATACCTGCGGATGATCGAGAAGTCGTTAGGAGGAGCGACTGACGGAGGAGAAGAGAGCGAGGTTTTGCTTCCCGAAAATATCCTCACGACCACGTTTACGGAGCGTGCAGCAAACGAACTGGAAGACAACGTCCGTGGCGAGATTACGGATCGGATTTCGTCACTGGAAGCCGACAAATTCGAAGCTTGGCGAACGGTCGCTGACGAACTCGAACACGGGTACATTCATACGCTGCACGGCTTCTGTGCCCGACTCCTTCGAGAACACGCGCTGAGTGTTGACGGTCTTGACCCTAGCTTCGATACCTTGGACGAGAACGAGACGACCGCCCTCATCCACGATACCGTTGGAACGGTCCTCGAAGAACACGAGAACCACGACGCAGTCCGGACGCTGGCGCAGCGGTTTTCTCGAAATCAGCTGCAGGACGTGCTTACTGACCTCGTGAACGAGCGGCCGGAAAGTATCGAATGGGCAGAGCGATGGGCCGACGCGAGCGAAGAAGAATACATCTCGTTCGTTGAATCCGAACTTCATCCGATCGATCCGGACGAGGCAGCCGAACGATTGGCCCAGCCGGAGTTCACAGAGGCCCTCACAACGCTTCGGGAGCTCGTGGAGAATCCACCGGACATCTCGACAGAAGGAACCGCCTGGAAGCGAGCCGTGACCGTGGTCGAAATCCTCGGCGATGACTTCGATGATGGCGTCCCCAATCGAAGGAAACAGACGACAATCTCGAAACTCAGCATCCATCTCACGAAGGGAAGCGGCGAGCGCTACGCGGACTATACTGGAGCGAAGACGCACTGGGGGGACAATCCTTGGAAAGACGAGTTCGACACTGCCATCGAGCAACTGGTCGAAACGCTCCAACCGGAAGCGTATGCGGTCAGTGTCGATCCCGAGTTAGAGGCGAGGAGTTTCCCACTGGTCAATGCCCTCGCAGAGGTAACGTTACTCGCGGTCGAGGAATACGAGGCTCGAAAGCGCAGGCAGAACGCCGCTGATTTCTCGGATCTCATCACATACACAGTCGAGTTCCTCGACGACGAGGCGAACGAACACATCCGGACGGAACTCCGCGAGCAGTTCGACTACATCATGCTGGACGAGTTTCAGGATACCGATCCGCGTCAGTGGGATCTCATCAAGCTCCTGACGGCGAGCGAGAAGGGGACGTTCGATGCGGAGAACGTGTTCGTCGTCGGTGACGTGAAACAGAGCATCTATCGGTTCCGGAACGCCGACGTGACCCAGTTCAAGGAGATTGCTGACACGCTCGAAGAGACTGGCCCTGTCGCTGATCGAGATGACGACCAGCTTTCGACGAACTTCCGGACACTTCCGACAGTACTGGAGACGATCAACGAACTGTTCGAAATGGTCTTTGACGACGACGGAAAGCCATACGAGGCACCCCCACAGCGATTAACGCCCGCACGGGATGATCCAGCCGCAGTCGGGAGTGCCGAATATCTCCTCGTCCCGACTGATTCGGAGCTTCGGGAAGCCCGGTTCGACCACTACGAAGCGTTCGCCGACGCAGAGCCGGAGAGCGATGCTGAACTGGAAGCGATGGCTCTCGCAGCGCGTCTCTCACAGGTACTCACCGAGCCGTATCAGGTCTACCCAGAGGACACTGCTCCTGACGAGGAAACGCCCGAACCACGAGATATTGAGCCGAGTGATATTGCGATACTTCTCCGGAGTCGCACACATCTCAAGGCCTACGAGCGAGCGCTGGACGAGGCGAACGTCCCGTATTCCGTCGCGTCCGGGATCGGCTTCTACGAGACGACGGAGATTACGGCACTATTGAATCTGTTTCGAGCGCTTGCAGACCCACACGATGAGCGCGCACTCTACGCTGTGCTTCGATCACCGCTGTTCGGATTCACCGACGACACACTTGCGCACCTCAAGGTGCACGACGAGACGCTGTGGGATGCACTTGCGACGACGGAGACATCCGAGCTCGCGGAAGCTCACGGGCTGCTCCGTGAGTGGCGTCACCGGGCTGGACTTGGCGATGGTGTCGGTGATTTCGATGGATCGTGGGCCGCATTTCTGACTGGCATCCTCGAAGATACTGGGTATCTGGTGAACGTGAGCGCGGGTGACCGCTCACAGCAAGCGATGGCGAACGTCGAGAAGTTCCGAGAGCAACTGCGCGGCTTGAGCGACGATGGCGTCCGCAGTCTCACCACTCTGTTGAATCGAATCGAACGTCGGGTCGAACTGGGTGGCCGTGAGAGTGAAGCCGAAACGACCGACGAGGGGGTCCAGATTCTGACGATTCACGACTCGAAGGGGATGGAGTTCCCGTTCGTGGTCGTTCCGGAAATCAGTCGAGAATTCAAGGACGATGCTGCTCTCGGCAGCGGAAAAGTTGAGTTCGAACGGGTCGGTGACGAACACGCGGTCGGCATGAAGGCACCGAGTCCCGATGATCCGTTCGAACTGAAGGACACGATTGCCCGCGAAACCGTACGAGAGCAGCGTCGTCAAGAAGAACGTGCCGAGGAGAAGCGAGTGCTCTACGTGGCTTGCACGCGGGCCCGGGACCACCTACTCCTCTGTGGCACCCACGAACTCGATAGTGACGCGGAACAAACTACACTCACAAACATCGCTGAAGCTGATCCGGAATCGGCGTCGAGTTGGCGTGACTGGGTACAGCCGGCTCTTCTCCCCGACGAACTGTGTAGCAAATTAGATTCTGAGATCACCATCAACCGGTCATATGGTGATGGATCGTATCAGGTCTCGCTGCCGACACCCAAGGTCCAACGTGAACTGGATACGGGAGAAGTGGATCCAACAGTAGAACTGTCACCGGATCCACCGGAACGCGACATCACATTCCGCTTGTCAGCGACTGATCTGGCCGCCCTACTCGGCGGATACGGTGATCTAGAAGTTGACGAGAAGACTCGAACGGCTTTCGTCGAGAAGCAGGAAGATAGCCCAGACGATCGCCACGGTGAAGATGATTTGGCAGAGCAGGATAGTGAGAGCGAAACCGAGATCGGTTCGGAGTCGGCGACTGGAGAGACAAGGATCGATCCAAGAGTGTTCGGAGAGATGGTACATCGGATCTGTGAGTTGCGCCCCCCAGAATCCCAGTGGTCGAATCTCATGGAACAAACTCTCGTCGACGAGGACGCAGACGTAGAACTCACCAGCAAATTGCAGCGCCGTGTGAGTGAACACGCCCAACGAGGGATCGCTTACGTTGATGAGCAGGCTTCAGATTCCAAAATCAAACAACAGTACGACGAGCTATACGTTACTGCCGAGTTCGATCGAGGAGAGATTGCCGGCTACATCGATCATCTCATCGTAAGCGACGATGCGTACCACATCATCGACTACAAGACGGGTGCTGTTACGCCAGAGGAAATCGAAGAGGATGCGGAGTACTACCAGAACCAGATGAAGGCCTACGCTGTTGCCATGCACCAACAACAGACAGATCGTCCAGTCCGCGTGTCACTCGTATTCACCGATATTGACGAGGCATGGGAAATCGAGTGGAGCACGACAGAGATCGAGTCTATGCAGGAGAATCTGGAATCTGAGTTACTGACTCGAATGGAACTTACCTAATCTGGCGAAATAACTGTTCGGTGTGTGATGTGAACCAATACTGACTGCTGAATACAGAGGATAAACTCAGCAGCAGCAAAAATCTCAGTTACATCCCTGGTTATCAAGCAGAAAAGGCAATAAAGGTTCTTTCAGAAAACGATTGATCTATTCTTAATCAAATTCCGTATATCGGGTTGATAAGATCAGCTCATGGCGGTGATCAGCTCTTCAACTTCGTCTTCAGATCAACTCGTTCGCCGTCGCATACCCGCTGTCTTTGCAGGTTGTGAAGTACCTCGGCGACCGTCCGGTCGAGACCGCGAAGAATAGCCTCCAACGAATCGGGTCTCACTCCCGATACGGTTTCGGAGAACTGCGGCTGAAGCCCCTCGGCGAGCAGTATCAGGAATCAGAGAAGTAACGATTAACTGACGACCAATAGAACGCTAGAATGAGGATGAATCGGGCGAGAAAAATACAGCGGTGCGGCTGAATAACGAAATCGTATTACCAACAACTGATAAAGGACCGATGCACCACCTAAAACAATCCCGGGAGTTGAGATCTCAGTACGTGACCTCCTCCTGCGCCTGAAGGCTGGTGCTTTCGTCTCGGATCTTCTGTAACGATCACCATCCGACTTATATACTGTTAGAATATATACTATTGTTATAGAATGGCATACAAAGCAACCATCGTGGATACGTACCCATTGGCTAACCGAGTGAAAGGCTTCCGTCTCCGTGTGCCTGATCACACATTTGATTTTGAACCAGGACAGCACACAACAATCAGGTTCGAGACAGACGGTGATTCTGTCGTACGTCCGTATACGCCGACGAATCTGCCAGGAACAAATGAGCTGACACTTGCAATTAAGCGGTATGAAAGTGGATACGCATCATCATATATGCACACAAGAGACATCGGAGATACGATCACAATCGGACCAATTGAGGGGTCGCTAACGCTTGACGACCCAGATCGAGATATCGCACTGTTAGCGTCTGGAACTGGCCTAACGCCAATGTTAGCAATCTGTCGTCACTACTTACAGGAAGGATCTGGATCTGTCCACGTTGTATTAGGCGAGCGTACAGGGGAGTCAATCATGCATCGATCAACGCTAAATGAGCTAGCTGCAGAACACCCAGAACTGTCTGTCACATTCACACTTTCTGATCCGGAGTGGGACTGGCTAGGTCGTGTTGGATATGTACAGGAACATCTCGATGAGTTGTTTGATGACTTTGACACGCGGGACTTCTATATCTGTGGAGTGCCACAGATGGTCGTTGACACAAAAGAAGAGCTACGTGAACTTGGGACACCGGAGGAACGAATACACAGTGAAGGATGGGAAGATGGAGTTGTTGATGCTGAATAGATAGGATCACTGATACTAGCGGGGCCTGCTAGTCACCATGGATTCTTTTGTGCGGTGACAGCTAACTCTGTTGGTCAATAGTCCTTTCAGAGATTAGCTTTTGCTGGCTACGTCCCTGTTAACGAGCCGCTGAAGGCGGCAAGTAGGTAGAGCTGTGCAACGGTGTCATGCTACAACTATAATGAGTATACTTTATCCCAAGACCAGAATGTACAGCTAACTACCTAATATGTTCTCTGGCTCTGTGGTACTTATTCTGTACTTGTTCTGAGTTTGGTGTATCGATGTTATTACGTTTTCGGGCCGTAGCAATGATTTCACATGTAGCAGTAACACAATGGCGATGAAACGGTGCATCAGCAGCAGCTTCAGTAGCAAGTCGCCGAAGTGCCGGTAGCCAGTCGAGATGTTGCTCAATGAAACGTTGATACGCTGAATCTTGTTTATGCTGCAAGAGTAAAGCAGCATATTCCAGCATAAGCGCAAGGTGATCGTCAGCATAAGCATCCGGAGTCGATACTCCTATGATATCGTAACGACTACGCATGTCAGTTGCTGCTGGTCCTAGTAGTAGTCCATCACTTTGCCATGTACTGTGCCACGGACGGTATACCGACTCTATCAGTGGTGCATATGGAGTTACGAGCCCTTCAAACAGGGAGATATATTCAGTATCAAATGCCGCAGGAGTTTCCGGAGCATGTGTGGGATCACCATTTTCAGTTGACACCGAAATACCAAGACGGTCGGTATGTTCTGCAAGTTCGACAGCAAAGGAGTCATCTTGAACGTCACGATGGAACTGTTTATCAGGGTGCTTCAGCCCTTCTGCGAGCAGAGTGTATAGCGAGATCCACGTTTTACGTCTGTCGGTTAAACTATTCGCATCATCTTGAGTTGGGTTGTTATTACTGGTGGGATGTTTCATGGTTTGAATTATCTAAATTACACGTCAGTCATGGTGATCATGTAGCGAGGGGAGCGTTATATGCTGCGGCAATGATCAGATAGCGAAGCGCAGCTCCACCAAGCACAACAAAGGTAAATTTCACTGTATATGCTCCACGGAGGAACTTTTCAAGTCGACAATTCGCCTGAATATCAGCGTTCTTTTCTACCAAGATCAGAACAACTGACAGAATCAACGGAAGGACGAGCCCAATTGTAACAACGCCACCCCAGAACATAATTCCATACTCTTCTGTCAGCAAACTAAAAGCAACTTCAGCACCTGGTCCGCCAGAGGCTAGCGTCACTAACAGTAATGCGAGAACAACTGCTTCAGCGAGAATAATCGTATCATCAGCAACACTGAAACTGGTTACTTTTGTTTCCTGAAGGCCATCAAATAGGACAGTGGCACCCATCGTGGCTGCAATGCCGATTGAGAGTGCACTGGCTACGAATAGAAGTGGAAGCAACGTTCCATCCCAAAGGGGAACGGTTGAGGAGACATATCCAAGCTTTAACCCGGTGTAGGCGATGGTCGCAATTGCAAGTATTGAACCGATTGCTGTAGTTGCCAACTGTCCCGCTCGATTTGGTTTTATCCAGTTGGCTAGTCGTGTAAGCAACGTATCTATGGGAATGCCGGATCTACGTTCGACATATTCTGTGATTTTTCGAGGAAATGCGCTTTTGCCGACTGGCTCACTGCCCCACAGTGTCCAAAGTACCTGTAACGTCACAATGAGTGTGAACAGTACGATAAGCCACGTGCCAATCACAAGCCACGAGCCAAAATTGACAAAGAGAATCGGGAACAGTAAGGCTCGAAATGGTGCACCGAGATGGAAAAATAGCAGAAAAAACATGCCGGCTGCTATGCCTACAACCGTGAAAATGAGTCCCCACTGCGTTATTATGTGCATCGACTGGCCACTAGCCGTGCCGTCGGATCGCTGCCCAAGCAAATTAGCAGCTGTGCCAGTCAAATACGCGCCTCCAGCAAGTCCACTAAAGAATAGGTATGCCGCAATATACCAGCCATATTCTTGCTGAATCATCCAGATCAGACCATCTGGATCACTCATCACCATCGTTTACCTCCACAGTATTTTCTGGCTCAAGGATGAGGGCTGGACCAACATCATCAAGTTGAAACTCTTTAGCAGCATCCTCAGAAGCTTCCCGCACTAATTCATTGATTGGACCGGCTTTGAGCGCACCTGTTACGCAGTTATCAGTACAAGCAGGGGTTTCACGGGCTGTTTCAGATTCGTCTCGAGATGGCGAGTCATGACCGTTACCCGGTCCAGATCCAAGACAACCATTACATTTCTGAGCGATTCCATCTTCTCCGAACTGTATCGCTCCGTACGGACAGGCATATGAACAGTAATTACATCCAATGCAGCGGCTCTGGTTAATCGTGACAATTCCGTCTGTATCACGTTTTTCAAGTGCATGAGTTGGACAAACATCCCGACACGTGGGCTCACTGCAATGGTGGCATCCAATGGAAACAGAAACTTCATCATAATCTGGGAATTCACCTTCACCAACGTGTTCAACGCGTCGCCATAGAATACCTTCATCAGTATCAAGATCATTTTGAACCTGACAGGCCTGTGTGCAAGCGTGACAGCCAATACATTTGTTAGGATCAAAGTAGAATCCAAATTGACTCATCAGGTATCACCTCCTACACGTTCGAGTTTGACCGGATGATTTCTATCAACCATACCGGTGACCGGATCAACATGCTGTTCAGTATTCATCTTCATGAGGTTTCCACCAGCCTGATCAGGTGTAATTGAGTACTCACCAAAACCAGCTACAGTGAACAACCATCCAGGACGGACTCCTTCATAAACATGCGCAACAAGTTCAACCTCGCCATTCGTTGCCTCAACTCGAACGCGATCTCCCGTTGTAATTCCACGAGGCTCAGCATCGTCCGGATTGATATGTAGCAGGTTTCCATCATACTCTTCATTTCTGAATCCGTACCGATCCAGATACTCTTCGCGAGCCTCATCAAGAGCTTGACAGTGGCCGCGAGAAAGCTGTTCAACAAATCCGTCCGTTAACAGTAATGGATACTCTTCGTCTGTTGTTTCACCATATACTCCTTCAGGCGGACGCCATTCGGGGGCAGTGCTGACGCCTACGTCCTTTGCAAAACTTTCATATTCTTCGACAACATCAAGATCGAATTGAAATTTGCCAGTCTCCGTGTCAAACCCATCACCACGCCACTGCTCATACTCAACATCCGAAACAATCTCATAGCTTTGTTCAGCAACTTCGTCGAATGATTTTCCGATCCCTGAGAGTCGCTCATCATAGTACTCAGTGGCATCCTCCCATGGGAAATATTCACCCCAGCCAAGTTCCTCAGCCAGTGCACTATATATTTCATAATCTGTTCGACAGTTTTCAATTGGATCAATAATCGCCTTCGAAGCAGTGACCCAGCCAGACTTACTGTACGAACTGTCACCGCCAGTATCTAAAAATGGTTGTTCTAGTGTTGAAGCACCAGGAAAAACGACATCAGCGCGACGGCTGACACCACTCCAGAATGCATCAACAGTAATAACAAGATCCATTGCTTCAAGTGCCTCAGCCCATGCGTCACTGTTACCACTTTTCAGCGGAGCAGACCAGTTATTGACAAAGCCTTGTATATCTCCACGCTCGACTGCTGTTGGGACAAAATTATGAGAAAGATCCCGGATATGGCGCTGGTAAGGGTAGTCGTCATACTTGGGGGTTGACCGATCCTCGTGATTAGCAGGGACATCGATGCCCCTTTTCTCAAATGGATCAGCAAGTGTAAATCCAGACCGCCAGTGTCGAGTCCCTCCTTTTCGATCAATACATCCAACTAGACCGTTGAGTGCGTGAACATTCTGGCAGTTTTTAAACCCATTGCCCTGAAACGAAAGGCCAGTGAATGGAAAAGCAACTGATTTGGGAGCTGCTTTAGCAAATTCGATAGCAAGCTCTTTGATCGTTTCACTATTAACATCAGTAATATCCGCGGCCCACTCAGGAGTTTTATCATCGACTGCGTCACGGTATGAATCAAATCCATAGGTCCAGTCCTCGACGAAGCTGTCGTCATATAACCCTTTCTCAATAATTACATTACCCATCGCAAGTGCGAGTGCTCCATCGGTCCGTGGCCTAATAGGGATCCATAGGTCTGCGACCTCAGCAGTCTTTGTATATCGAGGATCAATACATACTAAGGTTGCATCATTCTCGTTAATTGCCTCCAAGATACCTTTTGGCTCCCATTGGCCACGAAATGATTCCATTGGATTTCGGCCCCATGCAATAATAAACTCCGAGTTCCGCCAGTCTGGCCATTCTCGCCCATAACCAGCCATCCATTCCCATGAATCTGAAAATGGACCGTGGCATGTCGTTTTTCGGCCGACCTGCACTGGAGCGCCGTATAAGTCCCGGAAGAGCAAGTCGTGAAAATCTCCACCAATAGGGTATCCCTGATAGCGGAGTAATTTTTCCGGGCCATGTATTTCACGGAACGATTGAAGCCGTTCGGCCGCATACGCAATGGCTTCATCCCAGTCAGAAGCCCGAAGATTACCGTCTTCACGAATGTACGGACGCGTTATCCTGTTAGGATTGTAGGTTTTATCAAGTTGCGCAAGGCCTTTGGAGCATAATGTGCCTTCAGTTCCAGGGCCAGCACTGGACTTTGGATGTCCATCAACTCCGGTCAAGTCGACCGGCTGTCTGTCCTCAAGAATAACTTCTTGTCCGCAACTGGCTCGACAAATCCAACAGTTGTTATATGCTGCTTCTCTGTCTGCTGCTGCATCGGCAGGCTCTTCACCAAGACTGATACAGCCGGCAGCTGCCGCAGCAACACCGGCAACAGAACCTTTGAGAAACCGTCGTCGTCGTACTGATTTTTCCGTCATTATGGGTACTAATCTGTTTTTACTGTTGTCTTCATTAGTGCTATATTGCTGGAACAATCAAGAGGGTATTTCCTTATTATGAGTCATTTTAAGTACTCCCGGGAAACGAGTCACAAGTAGCCTCGAAAACAAGCTTCCGTTCAGCTGATTGGAGCCGCTGTGAGACCGTACCTTTTGATACATCAAACTGATCAGCTAGTTCTTCAAGAGATATCGCGCGTGGCTGATCATAGTAACCGTTCTTAATAGCTTGGCGAAGTGTCTTTTGCTCTAATGTTGTTAATGTCGAAAAGTCAATCGTTCGTAAATCAGATGGATTATCTTCAGCATTGAATCTGGATAGTTTTTGTACAGTAACTTCTCCAATTGACGAGAGATTTTCAACGAGGTCAACCAGTGTGCTCCGTGAACAGACGTATCCCTCGATATGAATCCCGGATTCGGTTACATCTGTGACATGTGCACTAAATCCGTCATGGTTAAGAAGCTCATAATAACAGTCTTGATCATGACAGGGTTGCTCGACTTGTTCGATTTGTGCCCTGTCATTAACATGCTCCGCCCCCTCAATGGTTAGCAGACATCGATTCCCATTAGATTGGCGAGACACTGAGTCTAATGTGCAGGCATGAGAACAAAGATCGTTCACCAAACACGGATGCGTGTTAGGGAGATCAAGGTTTATCTCCACATAAAGATCAAGAGTATCAGCGTTTGGTAAAATGGTACTCATGATAACTTTATGTATTAATTGCAGGATCATAAGGCACTATATTTACATATACAGACATTATTTACCCCTTAGCCCAAAAATGTCTGCATAAGATTGGTGAACTACTCCACTCCCTTATTCACTCACCGCTAACGCGGGTCGCTCAACTTACTGCGTAGCTCCTTGAATACTGAGGCTTAGCCTGGAGAAATTAAAACCACCGTGTAACGTCAACAGCCTCGTGGTCAAGTCGTTCGAGGATCTCCGATTCTCGTGATCACGAAAATCGAAGTGTTTCGGACGACCCCGAGGTGCACTGCCTGCTTTCTCTGTAGGGATGTCTTAAGATAACCCGGTTTGTAAGCTTTCATAGGTGGATAGTCGAGTAATGCGAAACCGGGAAATTCAGAAGGTACAAGGCCTGAGAAGTGCGCCGACCGGGATTTGAACCCGGGCCATGAGCTTGGAAGGCTCAGGTCCTACCACTAGACCATCGGCGCGCACATGCATGTTGTCGGTGGACTATTAAGGGCGTTACGAAATTGGTGTCTCTTCGGGGGAATATCTCTAACAGAAAAATTGTTTCTGGATTAGGCCTATAGATTGTAATTGATGATCGATCAAGAACGGGGCACTGAGCTCGTTACCCGTGCCAGACAAGTTGCACTCGCAGCAGCACAAGGTGAGACGACACGTCCAGCACTTGACGGTGACGGGTCATATGGTGTATTCACGACACTGAATAAAAATGATCGATTACGCGGATGTCGAGGATATCCACGGCCAGTGGCATCACTTCCAACGCTGATTGACGCGGCTGCTATTGACGCAGCAATTAATGATAGTAGGTTTCCATCAGTGTCTCCCGACGAATTTGGTGCAATCACCGTTGATGTTACGATTCTAGGTGAATCTGAAAAGATTGACACAGAGCAAGCTAAGACAGAAATCGAGCTGGGATATCACGGACTGGTTGCCAAAAAGGGGCAACAACGAGGACTGCTACTTCCACAGGTTGCAGTGGAACGAAGCTGGGATGAATACGAGTTTGTTGCTGCAGTGTGTCAGAAAGCGGGGCTATCTTCTTCAGCGTGGCAACATTCAGAAACGCAGATTGAGCGATTTCCTGCACGAGGATTTAGGGAACAGGAGCCAAAAGGATCAATTGAGGAAATAGATATTACCAAAGGTGAATAGCATGACGGACATCCGCTCTCCGGCCGTTGCAGGGCAATTTTATCGATCAACATCTGAAGAACTCAAAAAACAGGTTGAAGAATCATTTGCGCATTCTGTAGGGCCGCAGTCAGGACCAAGGTGCGATAAAGAAGATCAACGTCTACATGGGGCTGTTGTTCCCCACGCAGGGTTACCATTCTCTGGACCAGTTGCAGCACACAGTTACAATAAGTTAGCACAATGTAGACAACCAGATACAATTGTTATCATCGGGCCAAATCATCGCGGCGGCGGTTCACCAATTAGCGTTGCCCCTCACGAGAAGTGGAGAACTCCATTCGGCGAAGTTAGCATCGACCAGCAACTTCGTAATGCTGTTATCAAGCAAACCGCGGCTGAAGCAGATCCAATAGGCCATACTGGCGAACACTCTGTGGAGATACAACTGCCGTTCATACAGTATATCGTTGATTCAGAAATACAGATTCTCCCGATCGTGCTTAGCGATCAAACCAAACAAATAACGAAGGAACTCGGAGAAAACATTGTAACAGCAGCAACGGAGCTAAACAAAGATATCACAATTCTTGCCTCAACGGACTTCACTCATTATCAGCCACATGAACAGGCCGCCGCCGCTGACAAGCCGGTAATCGAAGCAATTTCGAACGGAGACATTGAAAAGATCAGTCAAAAGGCACAGCGCGGACATTCAATGTGTGGTCCGGGGGCTGTAATTGCAATGCTCGCTGGTATGTCTGAACAGGGAGTTTCTACGGGGACAGTTGAAAAATACGCAACTAGCGGTGATACGGCCGGATCGAAGGACGATGTTGTTGGCTATGCATCGATTACATTCACCAGTTGATACGAGATGATACAATGATTGCGGAGAAGGACCCAGATTGCGATGTATGTGGACGAGACGCTTTGACATCCTCCTCCGCCTGAAGGCGGAGGAATCCCAAGCGTTGGGATATTAGGGTTTGCAGACTCCCTGTTCTCTCGTTTTGAACGACCCGCTCTCGCGGTCGAACAGGAAGACTCCGGGCTGTGCCAACCAGCCGTTACTCATATCCCCCGCTGGGGGACTCTGAGTTATCTTTCTACGGATGTTCACCGCGCCGTTCACGTCTGCGTTCATCGTCGTCTCACACGACTCACAGACGTACAGCCCGCGCTCCACGCGGTTCGCATCTCGAATTTGCCCGCAACACGAACACGTCTTTGAGGTGTTCTCCTCGTCTACCCGGTCAACGAGGATACCGTGTTCTTCGGCTTTGTATTCGAGGAGACGGGCGAATCGGTCGAACTCCCATCCGTGGAGTTTCTTGTTCCCAGACTGCCCCCACTCCCACGAGTCACCGTTCTCATCCTCGCGGATGTCGCTGAGGTCGCCAACCGCGATCTTCTCCACGCCTTCGTCGACACACCGCTCAACGATGTGTTTCGAGAGCGTGTGGAGGAAATGGTCTTTGCGTCGAGAGAGTTTCCGGCGAGCCTTCAACGCACGTTTTGATGGTCCGTTCTTGCCTTCGGTCTGGTACTCCTCACGGGTGAAGTAGTGCTTGTCCTCTTTCAGCGTGTTCCCCGGATACAACTCCGAAGGGCCGTCCTCGTAGTCGATGGCGAGGTAGTTGCTGATTCCGAGGTCGATACCCGCCGTCTTGTCGCCGGGAACATCCTCAACGGGAATCTCTTGCTTGCAGACGAGGTGGAGTTCCCACTCGTCTCCGTTCCAGACGGCACGCACTTGCTGGATGTTCTCCACTTCTACGTCGGGCCGAGTTTCGTACTCCGGGAGGACGAAGTCTGACCGTCCGTCTTTCAGATTCCAACCTTTCGAGAGGCGGAGTTGACCGTGTTTGGCGTCGTGTTTGATACCTTTCTGTTTCCACGTCACGGTGGATCGCGGGTGTCGGTCGCCACGTTTCCGGTAGCCCGGTGGGTTGTTGCCGTCGTCGGAGTTATACCACCCGTTGAACGCCTCAGCAAGCTCTTCAAGAACTCGCTGACTTGACTGAGAATGCAGGTCACTATAGCGTTCGTGGTTTTTCAACTCCGATTTCAATTCGGCTTCATCGGGTATCTCACCATCGTCATCCCACCGTTCTTGGATGTAATAGCGTCCGACGTTCCACAGTTTCGATGCAGAGAACCCGCACTGGTCGAGGTCGTCACGAACCTGACTGTGATTCGTGATGCGTGCGACATAGGTGCGGGTCGTCTCCAGCATCGTACTGTTCCCATAAATAGTTATGAACTAGAGTATATTAACTACTACGTTTGACGTGGAATATCCGGGCCTGTCGGTGCCGGTGGAATGTGTCACTAAGTGACGGCGCGTATTCACGGCCTGAAGGACGTGGTATTGCGCCTGATCCGCCTATAAATTCCGCAATCGTTGGTTGGATGTTGTAGTCCCTTGTGCCCATTGACGACCTGCAATCGGGATTGTTCGATTACACGCTGGACACCGTCCATCACGTAAGTTGTATTCCTGAATCTCGAACCCGTTCCGCTTGATTACCGTTGTGCTGCAATTCGGACAGACTGTGCTTTCCGATTCATGTCCAGGGACGTTTCCTGAGTAAACATAGTGCAAACCAGCGTCTTCGGCTACTTCGATTGCAGATTCAATTGTGTCGACGGGAGTCGGGGGCGTATCAGTCATATTATATGCCGGCCGGAATCGAGAGAAATGGACTGGGGTCTGAGGTCCAAGAACATCAACAATCCATTCCATACGGTCAGCAATTGTTTCCACGTCTGTGTTTTTTCCAGTCACGAGAAGGTTCGTAATCTCAATCCAGACATCGTGCTGGGCAAGGACTTCTAAAGCATCATAGATCGGCTCAGGATCAGGGATGCCACAATACTCTCGGTAAAATGACTGGTCACCTTTGATGTCAACGTTAATCGCATCAAGGTGTGGGCCAAGAGTCTTTGCGGTTTCCGGTGTCATGTATCCATTGGAGACAAACACATTGTATCTCTCGTCTGGAGTTGCGTTCATCGTGTCATATGCATACTCTAAGAAGATAGTCGGCTCTGTGTATGTGTATGCCATACCTGCTGCGCGTTCTTGGCTTAACCGTGTTGCAAGCTGCTCAGGTGAAAGTTGCTGTTCACGGGGAGTTCGTTGGTCAGCTTCAAGCGCGATTGTATAATTTTGACAAAAGTCACATCGGAAGTTACAGCCTCGAGTCGCGATTGACATGACGGACGAACCAGGTGCAAAATGGAACAGTGGCTTCTTCTCGATTGGATCTACAGCAGCTGAGACCGTTTTGCCATAGGTAAGCAAGGTTAGGGTTCCGTTTGTATTTTCACGGACACCACAGACGCCCCGCTCTCCAGAAGGAATGACACATCGTCTGGGGCAGACATGACACTGAATCCGATCAGCGTCAAGAGATTCAGCGTGGATTGTCTCTCGTGAAGTCACGTCTTAAAACTTAGATGTAGAAGAGAAAAAGTGTCTCGCCCCAAACAGACAGCATCAATTGACCTCCCCATGGGTAAACTACCCCCACCCTGCTTCGCTCACCACATACGTGGTTCGCTCGTTGAGGGTGGGGCTTTGATGTGGACTCCTGGCGATCAATTGTCGGCAGTTGGCCGATAGCCGTCGTCGTTCAACGTCCCACCATTTATACGCACGTCTACTGGTGCGTCTGCGCTCCCCGACGTGGGCGAGGAACGCAGTCTGTGTTGTCGCTTCCGCATATACCGCAGGCCGACGTTTTTCGCGCCGTTGTAGTCAGCGTTGATCTCGTACCCGCATTTGAGGCACTGGAACTGCTCGCCGTCGCGGTTATCCTCGTGAGTGAAGCCACAGTCAGTGTGTGAACACCGCTGGCTCGTGTGATCTGGCTCGACCTGTTCAACCGCGACACCGCAGTCTGGCGCTTTGTACTCAACGTACTCGACAAGACGACGGAATGCCCAGATGTGATGCCAGTCAGCGTGAGGCAGTCGCTCACGGATATCGGTCAAGTCCTCGAACACGATCACGTCGCAGTCGTGGGCAACTGCTTCGTCAACGATCTCGTTGGCGACTGTGTGGATATACTGTTTGCGCCATGCTCGTTCTCGCTTTCCAAGCCGAAGCAAGGCGTTGTGAGCGGCTTGCGTCCCACGCTGTTGCATCTCTGCTCGACGGTTTTCAAACTCTTGTATCCAGTGGTCGTACTCGTCACCACTCCAGAACGTGCCAGTGCTGGCGACGGCAAGGCTATTCACGCCGAGGTCGATCCCGAGGACTGTCTGGTGCCCGGTATCGTCCGAACCCTCAATTTCAACAGCTTCACCGTCTGTGCCTATCTTCCGTGTTTTAACGTGGAAGTAGAACTCGTCGGTGGCTTGGTCGTACTGGAGTGTACTCGTCCGAAACTCGTAGTCATCCGCAAGGACGTACTCCTCGTATGGTGTTGGACTGTCTGCTGGGAGTTCAAAATCACACTCGATGCGTCCGTTCACCGTCGAGAGTGAGATTTTGTTGCGGTAGAATGTCGCGCTCCGCTTGTCGTAGACCATACTCCAAGAGGTAAACTCTGGCTTGTTCGTCCGTTTGCCTTTCTTCCAGCGGTCAACACCACTATCGACGGCGTGAACGGCACGCCGGATGGCTTCTTGGACGAGATTCGCTGTCAGGTCGGTTTCCTCGCGGAGTCGGTCATACAACGCATCTCTGGCTTTCACGTTCGAAGTGACGCAATCTTCGTAGTCGGTGTTGTCCCAGCAGTAGTCACTGGCCTCGTTCGCGCAGTAGAGGAACTGGTCAGCAGTTTCGTGGAGGTCGTCGTGATACTCGTCGGGAACAACGAGTTTGACCGGCGCAGTTCGTCTGACCTCCATGTTTCAGATATGGTTTCAACGGTACTTGATTACTGGGGAGTCAGTCGGCTACTGTCTTGTGGTTTGCGTCACTCTGTGTCGGCTTTCTCCCAGGCCTACTCACTTCGTGCTTCCGACCAGTCGGAAGTCCTCGCTCCTTGAGGCCGGGGGCTCCGCCTCGAAACTGCTGAAGCCGGTGGGTGTTCAACTCGCTATCGCTGTAAACAAAAGAGGATGAAAAGATTCAGCAGAACACAGCATCTTTTTTACGCCTCAGAATAACATACAGATAATGGTTGATAAACAGAAACTCCTTGATGCGTTGCCACATTACTTGGCAATGCTGATCATCGTATTCGGCACTCTGTTTCTAATTGAAGCCGTATACGCTGAGTTGAGCTTTTGGATCGAACTCGCTATCATCTTTGTGATCGTGTTTGCGTACCGACCAATTGTTGTTCGCCTGGGAGTTGCTCCGCCGCACTGGATGCCAGACCGACGATAACGGAGGAAAGTTTATTAAGAGCTGATCGCTGATTTTGCTTTTTCTGCCTCGTATTGTACAAGATACGCTTGGTCTGACTCGTACTCACTTGCAATTTCTAATGCTTCTCTGGTCTGGATTTGCCGAAGTGCCCAGATTGCACTGCCTCTTACGGCATTATCTTCATCATCCTCAAGCGTTTCAGCAAGTGGGTCAGTCGCTCGGGTGTCGCCAATCATTCCCAGAGCACGGGCAGCCATCGAGCGCACTTCTGGATCATCATCAGTCTGCATCTGTTCTGCAATGTCTTCTACTGCCTGCTCACTGCCAATCTCTCCAAGTGCTCGAAGTGTAGTGATAGCCAAGGATCCGCCAGAGTCAATATGGTTGAGCAGTGAACTGACTGGTTTTTCACTTCCAATTGATCCCAGTGCCTTGATTGCTGTCTCATCCCGACGATTGGCAAGAGGCGTAATGTCATCGACAGCTGCTTCATCACCAATCCGTCCAAGCGCCTCAAGACAATACTCCTGCATGAAATCAGAGTCCAGCATATCAAGCGCAAGCATGATTTTTTCTGGTTGATCACGTTTCTCGTATACTTTGATTGCGCTCAGTTCAGGTGGGAAGTCCTTTTGATGGTCCAAGACATCATAGAAACCTTTGCCAGCGAGCTGTTCTCTGACAGAGAGATCACTCCACACTTCAGCATCATCAAGCGCTGACTGTAGCTGGTCAACATCGTCAAGTAATTGCTGGATTATATCCGCATCCTCATCAGGATGGAGATCCATCTCATCTTCGATAATTTCAGCAACGGATTCAAGCGTGTCTGCTATGTGCTCTGGATCGCTACTGGTAGTTTTCTCTACATCAGGTACTGCATTGAAAAACTGCTGAACGCTCGCTTGAACTGTATCAACACCATTTTCAGTCCAATCACTACGCATAACGGTTGAAGCAGCATCTGAAACCTCAGACGCTACATCTTCTGCATATGGACCTCGCTTTTCCTCGATGCTATCCGATAGTTCATCAACAGTATCCAGTAGTTCCTCGTCCGGCGGGGTAATCTCCTCGTCATCGTCTTCGTCTTCTTCATCTTCGGCTGTTTCGGCGTCTGGAACCTCAAATTCAGTCTGATTAATTTCGTCTTTGATAGAGTCTAGCTCTGCTTCGAGTTCATCTAATGCTGCCTCTGTCTGTGCGTCACTGATACGATCCGCAAGAGTGTCAAGGCGGGAACGGAATTCATCAGCCGCCGATTCCTCATCGGTCATTGTCCATGTAGTGTTGGTTCAGTTCACTAAGCGTTTTCCTTTGTCTATGCGGATAAATACCAAATCGATGCTATCGCCAGTACAAGATCGGACCAAATACTAGATACGCAAGTGCACCGAGTAATAGTATGATCGGGAAAATTCCACTGAATGCAGTTGGAACTAAGATGGCAAGCACCTGTATAGCGCCCATCAGAAGAGCATCACGAGGAAGAAGGTCTGGGTAGTCAACGTCAATAATCATCAAATAACAGAATACTGCTGTTAAGCCAAGGAGAGCTTCCGGAGAAACGAAGCTAGTCAGCACACCAGCACTGATGACTGTTGATGCGAGTGTGCTTGGAACACCGACTGTGTAAGCGTCGTCAATGTCATATACCGTATATAGGGCGAGACGGGTGACTACAGCTGCAACAAAAAGCATTGGTACCGCATATGTGAGGATCTGCCAGATTCCGAATGCAATGTCGGCATTACTAAAAATTGAATACACGAGTACGGCAGGTGCGACACCGAAAGAAACAGTATCAGCTAATGAGTCAAGGTATGGTCCGATTTCTGATCCACCCATGTAGCGGGCGACAATTCCGTCAAGACCATCCGCGATTGCGGCAAGTAAAATGAGTCGTGCCCCGAGTGATGGATCATCGAACGAAATAATCACAGCAAGGAATCCAAGTGCTGCATTTAGAAGCGTAATCGAATCTGCAAGACTGAACCGGCCAGCAAACCGAGGCTCCATATACCTAATCTGTATATGGCCCCTTATTACGCTTTGTTCTTTGTTTACCAAGGCGATGTTTCTGATCAGATAAAAACGACAAATAATAGAATACAGAAACAAGAACGAGCTACGTATTATAGGTCAACTTCGTCTTCTTCAACATCGACGGAGGTCTCTTCTTCAGCAGCAACTTCTTCAGGTCGAGCTTCAAGTGACATCTTCTGAATCTCAACGCGGCGAAGCGGGTAGACTGTCTTGGCTTCGCTGTAGATCGCACTTGAAAGCCGGCCTTCGACGACAGAATCAATGACTTCTTCGAATGTTCGTTCGCGCGTTGTCTCTCGGATCATGTCGATCATAATCCGACGAATAGCACGCTCTTGGCTTGCATCTGCGTTCTTCGTCGTGAAGGCGACTGGTTGAATTTGAACACGGTAATCATCTGCAGTAAGTTCCGTGACATAGGCTTCAACTTTCGACGCACCGCGTCGAACCAACGATCGAAGATAATCACGCGTCAATTCGTGCTTGATAAATTCGGTGTATGCTGCGTCGCTGCCAACATCAGTAATCTTAAACTCCAACTTCGTATTGTTCTCGCCAGCATCGTTTCGCAGTTCACCAAGCGTCGTTTCAACGGTTCGTCCGACTACCTGTTCTGGGTCTTTGGCGGGCGTTTCTCCTAATTCGGCCCGATCAAAGTGTTCGGGCGCATGTACGGTGTACCACCGCTTTCCTTGTCGTTGTCGTGATACGGATCGTTCACTCATAATTATGAATTGGTTGTGTTATCGTATTGCTTTGTTGTCTGTGCGACTGAAAGAGCGACATCAAGATTCAACAAATAATCATCAACAGTTGCTTCCAAGCTTGCAGTAGACTCTCGGTCGATAATAGTTACGACAGCGCCGTCCTCAACAGTTGTTGATACGTCTGCAGTGTTGTCTGGGCGAAGAGCCGCAGCAACCATCTCAGGGTCTTCGACAGTACTCTCAATGCGTGTCGATGGAGTCATATTTCACCTCGAATACTGTTAGCAAGGTCATTTTGTGCCGGTGGTGAATCACACTGAATGTGTGCCCGGGTTGTTGTCCGGTCAAATTCTCCACCAGTGTGTTCAGTAATCCCCTCGATCGCCGCAATGAGCCGATCTTCATCCTGTGCGGCGACTGCGACACCTTCGTCGCTACGAGCTATTGTTACTGGCTCCAGTGACATTGTATGCTGAACAACGCGAGCAGCCGTCCGAATCCACGTCCAGTCACCACTAAAACTGACAACGCCATCATATCGGTTTAGCTCGACATCGTTGAGTTGTTGGTGAACCGTCAAAGCATGTTGCCGCCATGTTTCGACTGCTGCCGACTGTACATTGCCTCCGATGGCTAGAGCAACGGCGGTTCCCGGATGAGATTGAGTCGTTGACATCAATATATCCGCGAACCCTTCAAGAGTTCGAAACTGATGAGACGTCACATGTGGATACAGAAATGATTCCACATAGTCTGCAGCTCGCTTCGGATTTGGTCCGTCTGTTGCATTAATCGCAACAGCAGACGCAATTTGTCGTAGCGTCTCATCAGAGTCGATCTGATCAATATCTACACCAACACGATCTAGCATGTCAGCAACCTGGGATCTGTCTCCCGAGAACGGTGCATGAATGAGCAGAGAGTGTGCGAGTCCATCGACGAGATCGTCAACCGGGATTCCAAGCCGTGAAGATCGAGATTGCTCGGGGTCCCGGGCTAAGCTAAGCAGTTCCGGAAGTTTTTCAGGATTTTCTCCTTTTGCAATGATACCTGCAAGAGGAAGGTGTGGATCTGGATCAGCACCGAGACGTTTCACAATTGAAACAGCCATTTCAACCGGTGTATGCTCAAGGACTATATCTGCCAGATCAGGATCCGTTAGTGACCCAATAGAAATCGTCACTGCATCAGCATCTCCGGCGCTAGCTCGCATGGTTCGATCATCTTGAGACGTTGTCGGGGATACCTGAAACGGTATCTGCTGCTCAGCAAGCCCTTGTGTCAACACTCCAGCAGCTGCAATGCTATCTGCAAATTGCTTTGTGAGAATACGGACCAGTGGTGCTCCACGCAACGCTGTTACGGCGGCATCCGGATCGATCGTCTGCTCTGTGGAGCGCCTGGCCGTAGACATCAGTCAAGGAGGGACTTTGCTGTTTCGTAGCTGTATGTGAAATCTTCGTCAAGCTCGTCGCCACGATAGTAATCGACAAGTCGTCGAACCTTTGACTCGACGTTTTGTCGCGCACGCTTGTTCTGCTTGTCCTGTGGATGTTCTTCGACGTGCTCGTTAAGACGGGCAGCACGTTCCATCAGATTCCGCAGATCCTCTGGGATCTCCGGCTCAGCATCGTGCTCTTCGAGAATTTCTGTAACCTTCTTTCCAGTCGCAGCTTTGACGTCTGGGACAGGAACACCAGCAACGCCTTCGTCACGGAGTTTCAGTCCGATCTGGCTTGGATCATGTCCCTGCTCTGCAAGCTGGACAACGCGCTCTTCGATTTTCTCTGGTTCAATGTCGCTCCACTCCGGTGGTTCGTCTGCCGCTGGCTTGTCCGAATCGGACGAGCCACGGCGTCGTGCATGCATTCGTGCCATATATAGAGGATAGGAACCGCACAACCGCAGAAAATGCACTCTAACGATGCACTACCGCAATCCCAAGCTGCACAATGCAGCGAGTCAGACTTGCGGTCGTGCTGTTCCCAAACAGATATATCGCATCCGCCATGAAAAGAATTTCTAAACGGTCTCCCAACAGGAGGATTAGAATGGAATATCCCAGAAGGCGTACTCTCGGTTTTTCTCTGTTTCTAAGTCCAGCTCACCGTCCATCAGCTCTCGTATCTCTTCTTCGGTTTCAGAGTCTCGTACACCCTGTCGAACCGGAACGAATGGATACCACTTGCCCCGTTTGAAATTATACAATAAATAGATCTCTTTATCGCCTGAAAAAGCAAATACAGCACATAATAGGTAATCGCCAAATCCTGATTCGATCAGCGTATCTGCAGCTCCATGAATGGCAGTCACCAGTTCATCAAAGTCTGAATTCTCAAGAATCACCCACGTATATCCATAGTCGTCTTCATGAATCTCCTGTCGTTTGGTTGTAATGCTTTGGGATACGCTCATCAGATCCTCAATTTCTTCGACAGCAGCGTCAAAGTCAGATGCATCAACATTTCCAAACGCCAGTGCAGCTTGATCTAAGCTTCCATATCCGTTGGCTCCAAGAGTGACATACCCAGTGCTGATTTCGAACAGATCATCAGGGTCAGCGTCGGCCAAGACACCTTCCCCAAATGCAATCTCAACAATTCTTCGCACAGGATCAAACATCGAAGGTAGCCTAATCTTTCAGTGCCGGTATCATGTGTGTTTCGGATAGTACAATCTCTGACTGCTCGGTTACAGCGGTATCGAGGTGAAAGCCCACCGGCTTTAGCCGTGTGGAGGAGATCAAAAAAGGCAGCACCAGGTATACATTCACCATACCTTACATGTTTATAACTATGCGGATCGTTAACTCATACATGCAGGATACAATTCGGCTCGAAGAAGACACCATTGAACGGCTTGATGCCCATCGAGAGGAAGGACAAACCCGGGAAGAGTTTGTCGAGGAACTGCTCAACATCTATGAAAGCACAAGACACATTCAGGAAGGATACTCAGAGTGACCTATGGATCAACAGCAGTAACAAGGTGATAAAGCGTCCAGTTGACCGGAGTTTGGACACCAACAGCATCTCCCTGTTCAAGGATTGTTCCGGTAATTCCGTCAATTTCTGTTTGACCCCCGCGGTGTAGATCCTGGCGCATAGATGAGATATTATCAGCTGTGTTCTCAGCAACGGTTAACAGTCTTTGAACGGTTTGTTCAGTCGAGATATCAATCCCTTTTGCCTGCGCTACGTTTGTCGCTTCTGTTGTTGCCTGAATCGCAATCTCTCGTAATGGGCCAGTTGTGATTGCTCCGTTATCGACATCTAAGATAGCGGTCACAGGATTAATCCCAGCGTTGATTGCTGCCTTTTCCCAGAGCTTTGCCTCAATTGCATCTGTTACCGTCAGAGGAATATCAGCAGTTGTGAATGCTTCCTTGATGGTCGCAACGAGTTCATCGGACGCTGGAGTAAACGAACCAATTGTGACTTCGCCAATCCCGGTGCATTGAACGGTACCAGGCTCCTGAATTCTCGCACCAAACGTCGTTGTTCCGCCAAATATGGGTCCACTGAGATGTTCTGCTAGTATATTTTCATTTCCAATGCCGTTTTGTACCGAAAGAATAGCGTCAAATTGTCCCGTTGCTAGCTCTTCCGCTGCCTGTTTTGTATCGAATGTTTTGACAGCAACAATTGCAAGATCAGCGGTGTGCTTTGTGCCGTCGGTAGTTGTTTTGGGCCAGGTCTGTTGTTGATATTGTCCAGTGATTTGTAGTCCGTCAGTATCAACCGCATTCATGTGGGGGTCTCGGCCAACGAGTTTCACCTCATGTTCTGTGGCAAGTAACCCACCCAGCAAGCTTCCGATACTGCCTGCCCCGTAAATTATAATGTCCAAGCCCATGACTAGAGTTTATTCGTTGTCATTGGCAGACCACGCCGTTCCAATCCGATGCTTGCCCATCATCATTTCACCTTCATGTTCAGTAAAAACAACTTTCATATTTTCTTCCGGCAGGCCGAGTTGTTGTTCAGCAAGTTCCATAACAGCAAGTGCAAACTCTCTTTTTTGATCAAGTGGACGTCCTTCTCGAATATCAGCATCTAAGAACAGAAGTGAACCATCGACTGATCTTCCCAGCGAAAGTGCAGTTTGTTGATGTTCCCGAATAACAACGGCAACATGGCCTGCTGTCGTGCTCATTTTGTCGGTATACAGGGTAGTTACCTGATCTGAGAACGTGTTTCGGTCTTGGTCTGATAATGTAAGTGTGGTATCAAACTTAAGCAGAGGCATACACCATAATTAGGCGGAGTCCTTTTTCCTATTCCGGCTCCATGCTAATCAAGCGCCGATCGATAAGAGCGGCTGATTGTCTTCCACCGGTCTGTTCGTACGCGGTAGAGATTCATGATCGCTGGGATCATCGTTTCTACAACAAAAGCAATGAGAAGTGCAGTTGCCCCGAGTGGCGTGACAAGACCAAGTGCAGCAATTGTTAATCCACCTCCGTACCGTCCAACAAGAGATGAAACAAATGGAAATCGACTGTCGCCAGCTCCACGGAGCGTCCCTGTTGCGGATCCATCGATCCCGAGAAAAACGACACTAATTGCAGCGGCAATAACAAATTGAGCCGTTAATTCGACACCTTCATCAACGAATATAGTTGCAATTGGTTCAGATAGTAAGATGACACCTCCGGCAACGACCACATACGTTAGAGCTGATAGACGAATAATTGACCATCCATAGATTTCTGCCTCTTGTTCATTATCGGCACCAAGTTGCTGACCAACAAGTGTACTGGCTGCAATTGAGAATCCCCATGAAAAGCTATCAGTAAATGCACGAACCCGCCGGGCAACCTCATACGCAGCAACGATTGTCGGACCAAATACCGATGCAATCCAGAGCAACGGAAATGCGACAAGCGTTTCTATGACTCGTCGGGCAACAAGCGGCGACGAAACCGACAGGAGATCACGAATAATGTTTTGATCAATCGTCAAGGCCTCTCGGTTGATTGCAACCGGACAAACACCTCTTGTTGGAATCGGTTGGCCTCCCAAGGCCCACAGAAACACAACAGCGACGAGAAAGGTTGCCGTTGTGGTACCAATAGCAGCTCCAACAACACCCATATCGAATCCAAAAATCAAGACGGCTGAAATAATGATGTTCGCAATCGCTCCAGTTACCCGAATGAGCATCGGCGTGAATGTATCACCAATACCAGCATAGGTTCGACTAGCCAGTAAATTCCAGAACTCAAAAAGAACGGCTGGTGCGACAAAGAGCAGATACAAGTAACCAAACTCCAAGATTTCTTGGGAATCTGGAGAGAAGAGTTGAATCAATGACTCAGGGATGATAGCAAACGCAGCAACGATCGGGACCGCTAGCATGGTCGCAATCAAAAATCCCTGTACAACGATACGTCTTGCTCGCATAGTCGATTCGCCTCCGTATGCCTGTGAAACAAGGGCAACCACTCCACCAGCAAATCCAATACCGATAAATTTAGCGAGATTCCAATACGCATTTGCAAATGCTAATCCAGCAACTGCTGAAGTCCCAATAGCAACGCCAATCATCGCAAGATCAACTGTACTCTTTGACATGATCGCAAAGCCCGTCATAATTCGGGGCCAAGCAAGATCAACAGTTTCTCGAAGCCGATGGCGTTCAATTACTCCAGCGCGTTCAAGTGCTGCTCCAATCACTACTACCAATTCGCTGTATGTGGTCACGGCTATTTTGTCCTTGGATATTGTTGAGCAACGTAGCGAAACACGAGCGTAATACCTCAATAAATTATAATTTTATATACATGGCAAGTAGATAATTATACCAAGAAATAGTACCGTTGGTTCTTCCAAGTTTGCTGTTAATCATCAAGTTTATCGTTATCTGAACATACATAACAAATAGATTATATAATGGTCAAAAATACATCAGCAAGTATTTGTATTTATTTGATTAATAGTAACGATTAAAAAAAAGATGAGTGAGATGCAGTTATTGATTGGGGCGTTTCACGTGGGGCCATTATTACTTAGTTTAGCCTTGGGAATCTACATCTGGCGGCATTTCAAGGGTAAGCCAATCGGGCAGACGTTTTCGTTATTCATGTTCGCATTATCAGTCTGGGTAATCGGAACGTTCCTGCGAACGTTTACCACAAGCCCAGAAGTATACCTTTTTCTTTCATCTGTAAAACATATTGGAACCGGATTAGCTCCGGTATTATTCACTGTATTTGCCATATATTTTGCCGGTAGGTCAGATGTAGTTACACCAACGCTCGTACTTGGACTGCTGGTTGTCCCGGCGCTATCTGTTATTATGATTCTTACATCACAAACATATGGGCTATTTTACCAGAGTATTTCAACGGTCGGTCTTAATGGTGAGACTGTTCTACAGACAGCATCTGGGATTTGGTACTGGGTGCATGGAATATACGGCTGGACATTACTTGCCGTGGGTTCGACGATTATTATTTACACAGGGCTACAGCTTGGAACTGAGTATCGGGCCCAAGCTTCGTTAATCACGGCTGGCATTATGGTCGCTTGGATAGTCAACCTCGGGTATGTTATTTTTGAATGGCCCCACCCGACTGTAGATCCGACACCAATTGGGTTTGCATTTACGGGACTAGTTATCGCTGTTGGGATCTTCTCTCGTGATCTTTTTGCTGTAGCGCCTGTTTCCAGGAGTAGAGTTGTCGATCGAATAGCCGATATAATTCTTGTCGTTGATGAGAATGAACAGGTTCTCGATGCAAATGAAACCGCCGAAGAAATTCTTGAGCAAGAGACTGTCGTCGGGGAACCAGTTGATGATGTTCTCCCGAGCCAGCAACAGCGAGCAGGAAAAGCCATTGACGCGGAAGATCGTGATGTAGTGACAATTGAGGGGCGAGTATTTCGAGAACAAGAGGTCCCAGTCACTGTTGACCCACACGCCGATTCGATTGTTGTCCTGACAGACATTACCGAGGAGGTAAGAGCCCAAGAACAACTGGCACAGCAAAACGAACGGCTCGATGCGTTTGCGAGCGTTGTGTCCCATGACCTGCGAAACCCGTTGAACGTTCTTTCTGGGTCAATTGAGTTGGCACGTGAGACCGGTGAGATGAAACATCTCGAACGGGGCGAAAAGGCGATAGAGCGAATGGATGAGATGATTGAAGACTTGCTGATGCTCGCCCGTGAGGGCCAGCGTATCTCAGGCGTAGAACCAGCGCCGCTATCAGTCGTTACAAAACAAGCGTGGGGCGCTGTCGAGACCGGCGAAGCTTCATTACAAGTTGAAACAGATCGTACTATTAAAGCAGATAGTAGTCGACTACAGCAACTGTTCGAGAACCTGTTTCGAAACGCGATTGAACACGGAAGTGCCGATACGGTGGTGGTTGATACGACACAAGATGGGTTTTACGTGGCTGACGATGGTACTGGAATTGACGCCGAACAAAAAGACCACCTCTTCGAGATGGGCTATTCGACTGTATCAGCTGGTACTGGACTAGGGTTATCGATTGTTGAGGCGATTGCGACAGGGCATGGATGGAAGATTACTGTTGACGAAGGTGAAAGCGGCGGGGCAAAATTTGTTTTCTCAGACGTTGAGCTTCAGCAATCAGAAAAGCAACTTATTGAGGAATAGGTACTAAGGAAAAACTCTGTTATTCGTACTCACTATCCGGGACAACAACGACTTTTCCAAATCCGTCACGGTTTTCGATCATTTCGTGTGCACGCTGGATCTCACTCATCGGCAGCGTATCTCGGATTCGTGGTTCGAAGGTTCCATCCCAGACAAGTTCTAGAACATCATCGACCTCGCCTGGAGTACCCATTGTTGATCCGATAACCGACAGCTGATTCCAGAAAATACGATTAAGACCAGCACCTGGGTTCCCACCAGTTGTTGCACCACATGTGACGACACGACCGCCTTTGACCAATGATTTTAGCGAGTCTTTGTATGTTTCTGCTCCAATGTGATCAACAACCATATCGACGCCGCGGCCATCGGTTCGTTCATGGATTTCGCTTGCAAAGTCATCTTCTTCGTAATTGATGAGATGATCAGCCCCACAGTCTGCCGCGTGCTCAAGTTTCTCTTCAGATGAGGCTGTTGCAAACACCTCGGCCCCAGCATGGTCAGCGATTTGTACAGCAGCATGGCCGACACCACCAGACGCCCCCAAGACAAGAGCCGATTCACCGGGATCAAGTTCACCTCGTGTCAGTAGCATACGCCAAGCAGTCTGAAACACCAGCGCTGATGACCCAGCAACTTCCCAATCAACGTGGTCTGGGACAGGGACTAGATTGGTTTCAGGTAATACAACGGATTCTGCATGGACGCCAGGTCGATGCTCGCCAAGAATTTGATATGAATCACAGAGCGTTGGATCACCATCACGGCAAAACTCACACTTGCCGCAGGAAACACCGGGACTAACAGCTACGTGATCCCCGACATCAAAACGGGTTACGTCATCACCAACATCAGTTACGATACCAGCACCGTCGCTGCCAGGAATATGCGGCATCTCCAAGTCAAGCATCGGAAGGCCTCGTCGTGTCCAAATATCTAGATGGTTCAGAGCTGCGGCCTTGATGTCGACAAGAACTTCTTCAGGGCCGGGAGATGGGTCCTGGTAGTCCTCATATGTGAGTACATCAGTTGATGTGCTATGCTCCAGCAGTTGAACAGCCTTCATATCTGCTATATTGACTACGGTTGCCACATAATTCTACTGATTATTCATAAAGAATTTAGAAAGTGTAATACCCGATCAGCCGGTGAAATGGTATTCTAGTCCACAGAGAAACAGGCCGATTGCCTCGGAGCTTGACCCGATGTACTTCACTGAAGGCGTAATTGACTACCTCAAGCCGGTTGTTCAGCAGAGTCAAGTCGCGTTTTTAAGTTTTCTAGTGTCGTTGTGAGTTCCCGTTCATTGTATTTTTCGACAAACGGTCGGGCAAGTCGTTCAATAATGTTTCCGGGGAGGTCATATCCAGCGGAATACGTTACCTCAGTTCCAGCTTCGGTCTCTTTGATGTCTAGCCGGATTTCACCTTCAAGTTGGCCCCGCATATCAAAGACCATCCGCTCCGGTGGCTCATGGACAGTCTGTACCAACTCCCCGTCCAATTTAATTCCACCAATCTTGAATGTATGATCAATACGTTTACCGCCATTATCTAGCCGTTCAATATTCTCAACACGTTCCAGACTTGGGGTAATCTGGTGATGATTATGCGGGTCATCAAGAAACTCAAACACGTCTTCGCGAGAGTGATCTAAAACAATTGTTTCGCTTACTTCGATCATGTATGAATCTTTGTTGCGCTGATACTTATTTGTTGACGATTTTTTCACTCACGTTGAGATACATACAATCATTGGATATCCAATTGGTTCTGAACAGAATATAGACAGAAGTCTCCACCTGAGGAGCCCGAGTTTACTGACAAGCCCCACGCCACCGTGCGCGGGGTAGTTGACACAGACGAAGGTTTGCAGATATTAACCACCGTTTGCTCACGTTTCTTGACTATCAGTAAATGATTCTTCATCAAGTGAGCCATATCTTTTCTCTTGTTCACGATACATGTTAGCGTTAATAATCTCATCAAAACGATCAAACTCAACTGCAGCACGATCCGTTGTTGTGCCTGTTGTCTGGAGTTGCTCGAACGTATCTGCAAGTGTCTGTGTGACCGCAAATAGGGCAGAGAGCGGATAGACAACAATGTCAAATCCAATTGATGCAAGTTCATTATATGGTAAGTACGGCGTTTTCCCGCCTTCAATCATGTTTGCAAAGGTTGGTTGATCGAACTCAGTGGCAATTGTTTCAAGTTCGTCACGCGACTGAGGCGCTTCGACAAAAATCACATCTGCGCCAGCGTTTGCATACATATGACCTCGTCGAAGTGCCTCATCGAGATCATGCGGCTCGCGAGCGTCTGTTCGACCAATGATGATAATATCAGTATCTGACTCTGCGCGAACATCTGCTGCAGCCTGAATACGTTGTGCGTGTTCCGTGGCTGGGACAACGCTTTTCTCACGCATGTGTCCACATCGCTTGGGCCATTGCTGATCTTCAAGAATGATTCCGGCAACGCCAGCATCGATTGCTTCATTGACGCTTCGTCGTACGTTGAGCGCATTTCCGTATCCAGTGTCCATATCAGCAACAAGTGGTGTCGAAATAGCATTCGTGATAGATCGAATGCGTTCGATATTTTCCGACATGGTTAACAGCCCGATGTCTGGCTTACCGAGTTTAGTTGCAGAGATACTGAATCCAGATGTGAAGACTGCCTCAAATCCTGCTTGTTCAGCCAACATGGCTGATAGAGCATCATATACTCCAGGCATGACGGCAATCTCAGAGGAGTCAATTTGATTACGGAGTGACTGGGTAGCTGGTGATGTATCTGCCATATTACCTATTGGTAGCGTGTCTCATAAGTGTCTATGTGCACAGAATCTGATCCAGTAAATTCAGCTGTTTTAGCGTGAAAAATACGCGAAAAGAAAGATGGACCGGCGGGGATTTGAACCCCGGGCCTCTCCCATGCCAAGGGAGTGATCTACCACTGATCTACCGGCCCGCACCGTATAATATCGGAGGGTGTTTCTTAAACCTCTCGAAACCGATGCTAGATCTCGGACCAGTAGTCAGGTTCGTTGTCTTCTTTCCACTTAATTGTACAGCCACGGGACGGCTTGAACTCTAACTCAACTGGTTCATCGTTGAGGACAGCGTCAATTGCATCATGAATTTCGAACTGCGTCGGCGTTTCTTGTGGACTTAGTGCATCATCAAGCCGACCGTGATAGACGAGCTTTGGCGTTTCATCTTCGATAGCAAATAAAAACGGGTCAGGTGTACAAACTGCTCCATACTGTTTGGCGACATCTTGCGTTTCATCAAATAGATATGCGTCGTACTGAATCGTACCGTTCTCCACGAGTTCCTGCATATTCTCAAATGAGTCATCGGGGTACTCCTCAGCATCGTTTGAATTGATGCCAACGACTGCAACCTCATCATGCTCGGTTGCAATCTCGTTTAACAGATCGAACTTCGCTTTTGCGTATGGACAATGATTGCAGGTAAAGATGATCAGCAGGGCCTCATTGTCGGTAAACGAGTCAAGGGTGTAATGATCGTTGTCTGTTCCTTTGAGCGTAAACGGAGGGGCTTTGTCGCCTTTCGAAAGCTGCTGAATAGATTCGCCTGCCATATCCGTATATAATAATTCAGGAATGATAGCTGTTGGCATGGAACTGATTTTTTGTTTATTCTCATTGCTAATCGAAACGCATAAAATACAATCCGACAAACATAGTGATGCCGGGGTCGTGGCCTAGTCCGGGAAGGCGACTGACTCCAGAGATCGCGCCTCTGACGACCGATCTGATATACAGAGCCCCCGCTTGATCACCGGGAGCAAGGAAGACTATCTGGAGTTCCGAGGCGCATCGGGGATATCAGTCGATCGGGGGTTCAAATCCCTCCGACCCCATTCTAGACACCTTTCTGATACTTTTCTCAGAAGGTAATACTTCTCTTTCCGTGTTTTATATACCGTGGCTTGAGCAGGGGAGGATTATACTCATTGCCGTACTTTGCACCTGCGGAATAACTCACGACCGACATCCTCGTTCAACCAGGAAGCTCCTGTCTCAGGGACCGACCGCATCAGTGATACGTGAGTAAGCAGGGGTAGTCCACGCAAAAATCCGTAGCTGTGAACGAATTCACACAGTCGAATCCAGCCAAATACACAATAGGTTTATCTACCAAATCTAGTAAGGAATTACTCCTCATTGAACGCTGCTGCAATTTCCTGTGACCGACGCTCAGCTGCACCAACAGCCGCCATGACCGCCTTGTCAGCATCACTGTCCCAAAGGACATTCATGCCCTCAATTGTCGTTCCATTGGGTGAGCAGACAGCGTCAATAAGTTCGTCAACACTCCGATCATCTCTGAGCACCGTCTCAGCCGCTCCTTTGAATGTCTGTGCAGCGAGCCGCTCAGCCGCATCGGGGTCAAGGCCACCGTTGATGCCTGCCTGTTTCATTGCGTCGATGAGGTAAAAGACAAATGCAGGACCACTTCCGTTTACTGCGGTCGCAATATCCATCAACTCTTCATCAATCTCGGCGAATTCGCCCAGTTCGTCAAGCAACGCCCGTATTTCGTCGGTTACGCCGGTCTTTGTTACTGCCGCTGCCATGTTTCCGGTTTCGGCGGCAAGATTAGGCATGACTCTAACAACTGAGGCGTCAGTCCGTTTAGCAACAAAGTCACGGGAAACCCCTGCGGCAAGCGTGATAAGTGTCTGCTCCTCTGAAAGAGTAAGTTCATCAAGTACTGTCGCTACAATATCCGGTTTGACGGCGAGAACAACGACATCGGACGCCGCTGCCGCTTCAACATCAGCAGTTGTTTCTGAAGCGTGTGCAGCAACCGATTCACGCGCTTCGGGGTCGAGGTCAATTGCTGTTAGGTGATGTGATCCACTCTGAGAGAGGCCCTTGAGAAAAGCGCCACCCATATTTCCACAGCCGATAACACTTACACGTGTCATTTTACCGTTATCAACGGCGGCCAGAGTAATACAGACTGCGATTACCATGGATGAAGAGTCAGCCTCCGTATGATAGCAGCTGACTATTTCTGCCCACGATGGTGTGTATAGTTCTGAGTGTCTGACACTAATCTATCGCACGCGAGTGCGGCTCTGTTCACGCATGAATTGTTGGAGATACCAGTATCCTCCTGCGAACTTCCCGGTCGTCCCTGAGAACTTCCAACCGCCGAATGGCTGAGCCTGTACAAGGGCTCCTGTTGTTGCGCTCTGTTTTCTATTGACATAGCACATACCAGCTTCAATTTCGTCAAACCACTGTTCAATTTCTGACTCGTCTTCCGAGAATAGCCCGGCGCACAGACCAAATTCACTGTCATTTGACTTTTCAATCCCCGCATCAAGTCCAGACACCGGGTGGATCGTCACAAACGGTACAAAATGCTCCTCACGAGCGAGGCTGTGCTCATGAGGAATCTCGGTAACAACCGTCGGTTCAACGTATCTACCGTCTGGAAGGTCAGAATCAGAGATAACAGAACCGCCAGTTAGAACAGTTCCATCGGATCGTGCTTGCGTTGAGATCTCTCGATAGCGGTCAACCGCTTCATCATCGATTAACGGTGAGACAAAGGTTTCGCGATCGGTCGGCTGGCCAACGACTAAGTTTTCGGTTTCTTCGACAAGGCGGTCGGTAAATGAATCGACAATGTTCTCATAGACATATACTCGAGAGGTCGCTGAACATTTTTGTCCGGCAAAGGAGAATGCACCTTTCATCACCCCATTCACTGCAGCGTCAAGGTCGGCCTCATCACTGACGATCACAGGGTTCTTACCTCCAAGTTCTGCGATAACCGGGCCACGCTTGCCGAGTTCCTGAAAAGTTCGTTCAATACCGACTCCAACCGCCCGAGAGCCAGTGAATGCAATTCCGTCGACAGCTTCGTGCTCGACTAATGGTTGGCCAGTTGTTGGCCCATCGCCAGTCACGAGGTTGAGGACACCATCAGGAATTCCTGCTTCCTCAAACAGATCCATCACCTTGTGTGCGACGAGTGGTGTAGCTTCGGCTGGCTTTAGTACCACAGTATTTCCGGTGATAAGTGCGCCAGTCGTCATTCCAACTAAGATTGCAAGTGGGAAATTAAACGGCGAGATAACACCGAATACGCCATAGGGACGAAGAAGATTAGTTGTATGTTGTCCAGGCGTCGGCTCACCGGTATCAAACCGATACCCATCTGCGGCTGTAATCTCGCGGCTATAAAACTCAAGGAAGTCAATCGCCTCATCAACATCGGCCATTGCTTCGATTCGGGTTTTTCCATTTTCAAGTGAGAGAGTTGCCGCAAACTCGAACTTTCGATCTCTAAGTTGGTCAGCAACCCGGGTGCATAGCTCGGCCCGTGATGATGGATCCATAGCCTCCCAGGCTGGTTGTGCGGCGGTCGCAGCAGCGACTGCATCGTCAACTTCAGATGAATCACCGACCGCAAACGTTCCGATTTGGCGGGTTGTATCGCCGGGGGAATCCACGGAAAACGACCTGTCAGTGGTGACTGGTTTGCCATCAATGCGCAGCGGATAACTTTCCCCGAGATCAGCCTTGATCGACTGCACAGCGCCATCATACGCCTCATGGAAAGCCTCAAGATCATCGTTTTCTCGGTACGTCTGATAGGTCAGTTCGTTATCATACTGGGAGGCTTCCATACTCATGCCCATTATTGAGGTTCCGATAAGTATAAAAGCTGGTCAGAATACAGATCAACGACATAACAGCGAAATGTGAGTGCTTAATATCAGGCCCAAAGGCGCTCTGCCTGCCTTTTTGTAGGTAGCATAGCCACAGTAAATAAATACGTCTTTGACTGTGGAAAATTAGGATCGGCTTCCGTCATCATATCCGCCTGTAAACTCGTTGCCATTGGCAAACCGTTGGGGGTGGTAGCGGTCTAAATCAATGGTAGGAGATTGTCCAAGCAGATCTTGAGCAATAGATTCAGCAAATCCGGGTCCTTCTTTGAATCCATGGCCGCTTCCTCCGGTGGCAAGATACATATTCTCAACGCCTTCTGGGATACCGATTAATTCATGCCAATCTGGAGGTGCAGTAATAACCCCACTCCAGTCACCAGCAACCCCAGATTCGACAAACGATGGAATCCGTCGGTCCAGTAGTTCGCCCATGCGCATTACATCGTCAGATTGTACGCCATCCAATTCGGTTCGTGCTGTGACTTTTTTGTGACCTGTTTCTCGTTCCATTCCGCCGGCAATAAACTGACCATTGGTCTCTGGTTTAGCGTATAGTCCAGTTTCTACGTCAGAAATAACTGGGTAGTCAGGAGTATACGGTTCCGGTGGATCAAAGATACACACTTTCACTTCATAACCTGTTATCGGCAATTCAACGCCGGCCATCGCGGCAATAGCGCCGCTTCCAGCACCGGCAGCGTTGACAACAAGGTCTGTTTCGTACCTTTCATTGCCAGCGTGAACTGCGACAGCCCTGCTTCCGTCCATTTCAATATCTGTCACCGGCGTGTTTGTATGAATGTTTACCCCAAGTTCCGCCGCTTTACGTGAGAATCCAGAGGCCACCATATATGGATCAGCAAAGCCACCTTCATGCTCAATAGCACCGACAGTAATTCCCGTGGTATCAACTGCCGGCATATAGTCTGTAATTTCATCCGGTGCCAAGAGCTCAACATCAATGTCCCGCTCCTGCTGCAATTCAATATTGCGTCGGAATTGTGCTTCGTTTTCAGCACCTGCCATGATCAGATAGCCACACTGATGGAACCCGCCATGTGTGTCGATCAATGCTGGGAGATTCTCGAGAATTTCTCGGCCACGCTTTGCTGCCTCAATGTGACACGCGTTCGAGTAATGATGGCGAACGATCCCTGCTGAGTTTCCTGTTGATCCCCCCGCGATATCTTGTCGTTCAAAGAGCTGTACTTCACAATCGGGGTCAAGACGCTTTAGAAAGTACGCGATTCCCGTACCAAAAATACCGCCACCGATGATTGTAATATTCATTGTTTTCAGTATGGCTTTTGGAAGTATGGTTGTTCGAGCAGGGTGTGAGTGGTTCCTATGTTTTCTTTGACTGCTGTCTCATACACATGGTTAGCCCATCCAACATCTTCCATCGGTAACCCAAGCGGGTAAAATATCGACCGGCCTTCCGGTCGAATTACGTGCGAGCTTGTAATAAGGTCACTAATGCCACGCAAATCATCTGGATGAAGTTCCATTCCGATATTATAGTCGACTGCTGCCCCAAGCGCTTCGACAACATCCCAGTCGATGTGACGAGCAATCTCTAGGTCATTCTCAGGATAGTCACAGAAGATACCATCTGGATCAAATGCAGACAGCGACTGGAGTTCAATGTCTCCAAGTGGAATTAACAACGCATCATCTTTCATCCACTGTGGCTTAAACTTTGGTGGAGGGCTGCCAGAAGCAGCGGATACAATGACATCGCTGTGATTGGCTGCGAATCTGTTGTCATCAGTCGGGATTATTGTTGCGTCTATGTCGTCCTGCATTGCAGTCTTGAACTTCTCAGCTTTGTACTGTTCAGGGTGTGAGACATACAGATCAGAGAGATTGTCAAGTCCTGCATCCAGTGCAAGAGCGGCTGTCTGACCAATTACACCAGGACCGATAATTGTTGCTGTGTCTGCTCTGCTACCTTTGATATGCCGGGCGCCAAGGCCAGCAACTGCTCCAGTCCGCATTGCACTTTCTGCTTGTCCATCCATCATCACTAGTGGTGCCCCCGTCTCCGGGTCATTAAGAATAATAACGTGCATTGATCGGGGGAGGCCTGATTCAGATGGGTTATTAACATTTGACCCGTACCATTTCAAGCCCATCTTATCGATATCCCCGCCAACGTATGCTGGCATCGCGCTGAACCGACGGTCAGGTCCTCCTTCAGGAATATCTGGATGTGGCGGATCTTCAGGAAAGACAGTTAAATGACCATGAATTGCTTGGTCAGGAGCAATACCCCCGCCCATAACAACTCGATTCTCCGATAGTAGCCGAAATACCTGCTCCATCGTCTCAATACACGCCGACATATCGGTCACCCCAGCTTCAACAGTTTGCTGTTGAGAAAGTAGGAGGACATCAACAGCAGCATGTTCGTCGTCTGGAGACGATTCAGCATTAGTGTGACGCGAACTCATATCATGGATAACAGCAAAAGCACACAAATATTTTTCATACAGGTCATATATTGCAATTTTGTTAGTCTATAGACCATTATTATTTCATACGTCCGCAGTTTTGAAGATTCAAACATGCTCTAAATGCTAAATTTAGCCAAAAAGAAAACAAAGTAAAATAATTGCAGTATTTCACAACTGATTGATTCGCTTATCGTGTGCTATATTAGTGTGATTTACAGAAATTCGAGACGAATGCCACAGGGCTTGATCCCGAGGCAGTTCACACCAGCTGTCAGAGGACACCTGTATGACAGAATGAACGCCTGTCATTTCTTTGAGTTGGTGCTGGTAAATATCCACATTGCCACATAGTTTAACACCAGAATACCTGCAATGACCAGTTGATGAAACCAGATTTTGAGATGGAGGATGAATTAGAGCAAGCAAAAGCGGAACGCGATTACTGGAAATCACTGTTCACATCGCTCATCGAAAATGCCCCAAAGCCCACGCTTGCCGTCGACCACAACGAAAACATTACCCCCGGAGCAGTCGCCTTGGCTGCCCGTGCAAAGGTTCGACTCAGGCGCTTGTTGACTACAATCCCACAGTTGAATCAAATTGAATGGGTCCTAAGCGACCACTTATCGCAGAGGGAATAGGAAATATCGACTGGAGCGAACGGAACGGGAACTCAAAATGAGGAATATGAAGAATAAGTAGTATACGATCGTGAATATATGCCGTTATCAGGCTATCGCACAATTACTTTCGTAGCGTTCAATAAATCCTTGCTTGAGTGACGAAACACGTTCAAGCCTTCATCATCACATTAATGATATGGTCGAGCTCGTCGCAATTGCCGGTGTTGCAAAGAATGGGGTGATTGGAGACGGAGAAGACATACCATGGCATTATGAAGAAGATCATAACCAGTACAAACGTCGTGTTCGTGATCATCCAGTTATTGTAGGCCGGAAAACATATGATCAGATGGGTAAAATCCCAACAACTATTCCGATTGTTGTCACGAGGTCGCCACAGTATTCATCTGAAACAGGCGCAATATACGTGTCTTCAGTTGGTGAGGCAGTAATGGAAGCAGAACAGTATAGTGATCGAGTGTATATTATCGGCGGACAGTCGATTTACTCACTGTTTTTACCCTACACTAACCGAGTATTAATTTCTGAAATACCAGAATATGACCACGGATCGCGAGTTTTTCCATATCTTGGAACAGATTGGAAGATTCAAACAGTACATGAATACACAGAATTTCAACTAGTTGAGTATGTACAGCCAAATCCTCGGTCTATTGATGGCTAACTAATTATCCATGAAGGATGAATTCAAAAACACGGAGCTAATCGTTCTTTCGAATCGGGAACCATACATCCATGAAGATCAGGATGCTGTTCGATCACCAGCAGGAGGACTAACTGCTGCGCTTGATCAGGTACTACAGCAACAGTCAGGAACATGGATTGCATGGGGCAGCGGTGATGCAGATTTTACAGTCACAACCGATCAATCAGTTTCTGTACCGCCTGATAATCCTAGCTACACCTTGAAACGGGTGAAATTATCAGACGAGGAGATAGCTAAGTATTACTATGGATATAGTAATCAAGTACTGTGGCCAATCTGTCATCAATTGCTCAGCCGGGTAAATGTGAACCCGGGATACTGGGAGACATACCAGACCGTTAACCAGCGATTTGCAGCAGCCACAGCAGAAACAATGACCAATCAGACGGAGGTAATCTGGGTGCAGGACTATCATCTTGCACTTGTACCGAAGTTCCTAGATGAATATACAGAAGAAGTGACTGTGCAGCACTTCTGGCACATCCCGTGGCCACCAGATTCTGTGTTTCGTCGGATTCCAGAATCAGTAATGCTGCTCCACGGGCTGCTTGCAACGGACCGCATTGGATTCCATACTGAACAGTATCGAACCTCGTTTATTGATACTGTACGGGAAGACGAGGTAGATGTAACTGTTCACAGCAATGGTCGAATTGAATCACGATATGGAACAACAGAAACGTACGTTTCGCCGGTCGGCGTTGATCAAACTGAAATTGAATCCAGCGTTGGAACGGAAGGAAGCCGAATGTTTCAGACAGCACTTCGAGGAAATCACAGAATAACGGATGCGGAGACAATAATCGTTGCTGTTGATCGTCTCGATTATACGAAGGGAATCCTTCATCGATTACGGACTATTGAGCATCTGCTTGAGACACATCCAGAGTTACATGGAAAGGTTCGGTTACTACAGAAAGGAACACTAACTCGCGAGCAGATTCCAGCATATCGGCAACACCAACAACAGATCCGAGAAACGATCAATCGAATTAATGATCGGTTCAGAACCAACGACTGGCAGCCAATTATTTATCGAGAACAGACAGATCCCCGATCAAAGGTACTCGGATTACTGTCTATGGGCGATCTCTGTATGGTCACTCCTGTCGCAGACGGGTTGAACCTCACTGCATTAGAATATGTATTCGCCAGAGGGAAGGCCACTCCTGGGAAACTTGTATTAAGCAAGTATGCTGGAGTCAGTGAGTATCTGGAGGGAGTATATACGGTAAATCCACATGACATTCCCGGTACAACAGAACAGCTCGCTGCAGCATTGACAGCAACAGATGTTGATCAAAAACAACGCTGGAACAGGCTGTACGATACAGCAACAAATCTTGACATTGTCGACTGGATTGAGGACGGTAACCTTCCTTGACCTCCTCCCACCTACAAAGGAGTGGGGTTTTGCCTCGCAATTTCTATAAGTATCAGAGGCCAATCTGGCGTCCAGACAGCAAGGTTATGCAACCTGACACCAAACATCTATCCAAGCAATGAAGACCGTAACAATCGATGGGATGCCGGTTGGCGATGGACACCCTCCACGCGTAATGAGTGTCCTAAATATGAGCGAGCAGTCTGGGTACAAACCAAGTGTCTATCTTGATGCAGAAAAGGCAGCTCAGCATATTGATGAAGAGCTTGTGCCAGCAGGGGCCGATATTATCGATATTGGATTGCAGTCAGCAAATCCAAAATATAAGGCAAAGGCAATTGAGAAGGAACTTGACCGGCTGGAAGATGTGGCTCCGATTCTCGATTATGTCGAATCGAATGTTCTGTTTTCACTGGAAACCCGATATGCCGAGGTGGCCGAGGAAGCGATCGGATATGGGTTTGATATTATAAATGATGTGTGTGGGTTTGCTGATCCAGAGATGAAGCCTACTGTTGAGGCACACGATGTACCAGTCATCAAGATGGCAAGCCCTTCGGATCTGACTAAACCGGGGGCATTGAAGACAATTGATGACGTGTTCGCTGCACTGGAACGTGATGGATTTACTGATCGGACAATCATTGATCCAGCATTTGGTGGATGGTATGATAAGAAGACCTTCGAGGATAACTGGGAGATGTTCCGTCGGCTTCGTGAATTTCGAGCATTCGGTCGTCCAATTCTGACAGCAACAAACCGAGAAGATTTTCTTGGAGCGCTTGCTGGCAAGCTTGATACAGATAAGCAATTAGCAGTCAGTTTAGCAGCGGCAACGATGGAAGTAGAGCGGGGAGCACACATTATTCGGACCCACGACACACCGGAAACGCATGATGTTGTCAAGGTCGCGCATGCACTTGGGGATAATCGTGTAACACAGCCAGACTCACCTGCAGTGATCGAGTTGACAAACGTTAGTCAACGAGAGCTAGCTCGGTATCGATCACGAGGAGTGGAAACAGCAACAAGTAATGATACGGGACCAATGCTGACCTTTGTTATCGGAGATATCGACGAAGAATTACAGACACGGTTGTGTACAGTTGCACGAGAGCAATCGATAACAGCAATCGAGCAAGATGCAGGATTATACATTCTAGGGATACCACAAAAGATCAAGAATTACGCAACAGCAATAGAAAAAGGACTCTCAACTGCAAGCAAAATTGCTGATCGAATGCACGAAGCAGCCAACAGGTGATCGCCAACTGCTTCGGGATCAAGTCCAAAAGCAGTCAAGTTTGAGGTGCTCTGTGATTCACAGAACAACATTTGTATTAATTATACTCCGAACGACTGAGGCATCTTGCCGCACTAAGCGGACAAAATAGAGAAATCCACCACTTATATATGCTAAGAAATGCAGTTTTAGATAGATTAGATACATGAGTCAAGAGCCAGCCAAGACCATATGTCCATATTGCGGTGTGGGTTGCGGAATTGAGTTAGAGCCCACAGAGAATGGGTCAGATGTTAATTTGAGTGGATGGCAGGACAATCCCGTCAACGAAGGGGCACTTTGTATCAAAGGGATGTCAGCAGATGATATTGTAACACATGAAGATCGATTGACGACGCCTCTAATTAAAGAAGACGGCGAGTTCCGCGAAGCGAGCTGGGACGAAGCAATTGACCGTGTGGTCTCAGAGATGGAACGAATTACTGACGAGCACGGAGCAGATGCCTTGGGCTTTTTCGCATCGTCACAGCTGACAAATGAAGAAAATTATGTCTATCAAAAGCTAGCTCGTCAGCTTGGAACAAACAATGTCGACAACTGTGCTCGGCTTTGCCATGCATCGACTGTTGTGGCACTCGGAGAAGGCTTTGGGATGGGTGCAATGACCAACAGCATGGAAGATCTAGAAGAGTCGTCTGATGTGTACTGGATTCAGGGCTCAAACCCTGCTGAAAATCACCCAGTAGCGTATAATAACTATTTCAAGCAAGCTGCAAGTGACGGCACATTTGTAATTCAGGTTGACCCTCATGAGAATAAACTATCACGAGATGCTGACCTTCACATCCAGCATAAGCCAGGAACAGACATTCCGCTGTTAAATGCAGTTCTGAAAACCATTCTCGAAGAAGATCTATACGACGAGGAGTTTATCGAAAGCCGAACGGAAGGATTCGAAGAGCTACAAGAACGGCTTGCTGACTTTGACAAAGAAGAGGCCGCAGAAATCGCTGAGGTTGATCTTGAAGATATCGAAACAGCAGCTCGCAAATTTGCTGAAGCCAGCAACGGAGCAATCTTTACTGGAATGGGTATGAGCCAGCACCGCTGTGGTGTTGACAATGTGCAGAACCTGATTAACTTATCTCTTGCAACAGGGCAAGTCGGTCGACCTGGTACAGGAGTAAACCCACTACGAGGGCAGAACAATGTACAAGGTGCGAGTGATGTTGGTGGGCTCCCGAGCGTACTGCCTGGGTATCGGCCGGTGGATGACAAAGAAGAGCGCGAAGCTGTCGAAGAGATTTGGGGCTTTGAAATCCCAGAGGAGCCAGGACTGACACATGTCGAGGTTGCACACGGAGCAGGTGAAGATGTCTTTGGTGCCTACGTGCTTGGGGAAAATCCCGTACGAAGTGAGCCAAACAGTGATCGAATTGAAGAAGGATTTAATGAGATGGAATTTGTTGTCGCACAGGATATATTTATGACAGAAACTGCCGAACTCGCCGATGTTGTTCTTCCGGCGACGTCTTGGGCAGAATCTCACGGCACGGTAACGAATACGGATCGTCGCGTGCAATTAATGCGACCAGCAACAAAGGTTCACGAGAATACTCGCCAAGACTTCGACATCCTTGTTGAGATCGGGTCGCGATTGTTTGACTCGGGATGGGACTATGATAGTCCAGAAGACGCCTTCGAAGAGCTTCGAGAGGTTGCACCGATATATCGAGGAATAACATGGGACCGAATCGGAGAAGAAGGTGTGCAATGGCCATGCTATAGTGAAGAAGATGAAGGCGAGTTATACCTTTATGAGGATGAGTTTGAGACCGAGAATGGGTTGGGTAAGTTCCGAGCAGTGGACCATATTGAACCAGATGAGACACCATCAGAAGAGTATCCATTCGTACTGACAACAGCACGAATTGAGCAGCATTTCAATACAGGATCGATGAGTACACGGTCAGATATGCTCAATCGTGTTGCACCAGAAAACTTCGTACATATTCATCCAAACGACGCAGAGGACCAAGGTATCGAAGATGGTGACATGGTCGTGCTCTCTTCACCACGTGGAGAGGTCGAGCTGAAAGCAGAGGTTACAGATGAGACAAAGCAAGGAGTACTCTGGTCAACGTTCCACTTCCCAGATGCACCAATCAACCGAATCACAAATGATGCGTTGGATCCGAAAGCAAAGATCCCAGAATTCAAGGCAGCCTCAGCCAATGCTGGCGAAGTCGGAGTTGACATCGAAAAAGTGGGCTCAGAGGCAGAGCCAGCCGACGACTAGCTGAGCTAGCACTCATCCAAGCAGTTCTGCAGACACTACATTCTTGATTGATCAGAGTAGGAGCGTCTCAGATATCCCAAAATCAATCCGTTTTGTTGTTATTCTTCCTCCAGTCAAAGCCCTGATGGTTGATTTCGTTGCCACCGCAAACGGCCGCTGCTTGAGTCCGTCAGCGGCTATTGACGTGTATCAGTAATAATAAAAGAAGAGAGTAGCTGGGCTGATTTAGAACAGTCCTGAGATATTGCCCTCAGAGTCGATGTCCATGTCAGCTGCTGCAGGTCGGGCTGGGAGTCCAGGCATTACCATGACGTCACCAGTTAGGACAACAAGGAACCCGGCTCCGGCGGATGGGTATACCTCACGGATATCAAGTTCCCATCCTTCTGGCGCACCCTTCTTACTTGGATCATCGCTGAACGAGTGGAAAGTCTTCGACATCACGATTGGGATATCGTCAAGTTCGAGCTCCTCCATCCGTTCGATGTCGTCTTCTGCCCCACTGGAATAGTTGACATCTTCAGCGCCGTAGATTTCGGTAGCAACAGTTTCGATTTTCTCTTTGATTGAATCCTCAGTGTCGTATAGATGCTGGAAGTCTGTCGGCTGGTTCTCGGCAGCATCCATAACCTCTTCTGCAAGGTCAACACCACCTTCGCCACCGTTTGCAAAGACTTCAGAAACAGCAACGTTGACACCAAGGTCCTCACGGCAATGCTCAACAACCGCCTCAATCTCCTCGTCAGTATCAAATGGGAAGCGATTGATTGCAACCACGACTGGCGAACCGAATTTCTGTAGATTCTCAATGTGCTGGTCAAGGTTTTCAAGTCCAGCCTTAACAGCCTCGACGTCTTCCTCTTCAAGGGCATCTGTGTCAGCTGGCCACATATCTTTGCCGTGGTACTTCAGAGCGCGGCAAGATGAAACGATAACCGTTGCATCTGGTTCCATATCACCAAACCGGCAGACAACGTTCATGAATTTCTCAGCCCCAAGGTCAGATCCGAACCCTGCTTCTGTAACAACCCAATCAGCCATTCCAAATGCAGCTTCATCAGCGATGAGTGAGTTTGTTCCGTGCGCAATGTTAGCGAACGGGCCAGCGTGAATCAGTGCCGGTGTGCCCTCGATGGTCTGGACAACATTTGGTTGCAGTGCATCTCGGAGAAGCATTGCCACAGGACCAGTAGCTTCAATATCATCAGCAGTAACCGGGTTGTTATCCTCATCATACGCGACAATAATACGACCAACACGGTCTTTGAGATCTTCAATGCTGTCAGCAAGTGCCAGAACAGCCATCAGTTCGGAAGCGGCAGTGAGCATGAATCCATCTTCACGAGTTACACCATTCGTTGAGCCACCGAGGCCAACGACGGTCTCTCGTAGGGCACGATCGTTCATGTCAAGCGCACGCTTCCACTCGATCATAGTTGAGTCAATGTTCAGCTCATTGCCCTTGGAGATATGAGCATCAAGCATTGCTGCAATCAGGTTATGAGCAGAGGTCAATGCATGCAGATCGCCGGTGAAGTGGAGGTTAATATCCTCCATTGGGAGGACCTGTGAGTATCCTCCACCAGCTGCCCCACCTTTGACGCCAAACACTGGACCGAGCGAAGGTTCACGGATTGCACAGACGGCACTTTCATCAAGATGATTAAGTGCCTGGCTAAGACCAACAGTCGTAACGGTCTTTCCTTCTCCAAGCGGAGTCGGCGTCATCCCTGTGACAAGGACCAGATTCTCATCACCAGTAGTATCCTCTTCTTTGAGTCGGTTGACAGCGTCAAGTGAAAGTTTGGCTTTATAATCACCATACAGTTCAAGGTCGTCGGCATCGACGCCGTACGGTTCTACAATGTCTTCAATCGGGTCAAGATCTACCGACTGTGCGATTTCGTAGTCGGTTGGAAAGCCATCATCTGACATGGCAGTATCGTTGTTCCAATCATGTGTATATATTAAAAAACTTGTGGAACTACCTCACAGACATCCGGAAATGCGGCAAATATAGCATACATATCAGTGTACCGTATGGTTCTCAGGGGAAAGATAGTACGCACAATAGGACATATATGAAACTATAAGGAATAAGAAACATGGAGTGACATCAAATCGAGTACTCACTGTACACTAGTTTAATAATATTCTGGTAAATTAAATTTTGTATAGTCAACAGTGACAGTGAGCGTGATTTGAATAACATCTGTTCAATTCACGTCGAAATATTTGCCGTTACTGTGTTTCCGACAACAACACAAACAAGTAGGTACAGTGTCAATGGAATTCTATGTCTGAGGAGACAGACTTAGAAGAACTGAAGCAAGGAACCGAGCTCGTAAAGCGCGGATTTGCGCGTATGCAGAAAGGCGGTGTAATTATGGACGTTGTCAACCGGGAGCAGGCCCGGATTGCTGAGGATGCTGGTGCAGTAGCTGTGATGGCTCTGGAAGCTGTCCCGGCAGATATCCGCAAGCGTGGAGGGGTTGCTCGGATGCCAGACCCAGCTGAGGTCGAAGGGATTATTGATGAAGTTTCAATTCCGGTAATGGGTAAATCCCGGATTGGCCATACAAAGGAAGCTGAGATCTTGGAGTCCCTTGGTGTCGATATGATTGACGAATCAGAAGTTCTCACCCCTGCCGATGATCGCTACCACATCGAGAAGAACGAATTCACATCACCATTTGTTTGCGGGGCTCGAAACCTACCAGAAGCCCTCCGTCGGATTAACGAAGGGGCAGCAATGATCCGAACAAAGGGTGAAGCAGGCACAGGCGATGTTAATCAGGCTGTGCACCATCAGCGGAACATCAAAGGCGATATTCGAAAAGTCAAGGGGATGTCACATGAAGAACGAGAGCGCTGGGCCCGTGAGAACGAAGCTCCTGCACACTTAGTTCATGAGACAGCTGAACTTGAACGACTGCCAGTCGTTAACTTCGCTGCCGGCGGGATTGCAACGCCAGCAGATGCAGCACTCATGATGCATCACGGATGTGACGGAATCTTTGTTGGATCCGGAATCTTCGGTGCAGAGAACCCAGAAGCGATGGGTAAGGCTATTGTTGAAGCTGTAAATAACTGGGATGACCCAGATGCGCTTGCCGATATTACAAAGGGTATTGGCAAGGGAATGCAGGGTGACGCAAACGTTGATTTACCGGAAGAAGAGAAACTACAAGGCCGGGGCGTATAATCTGTCTCCCATCGTTTTTGAATAATAGCGGAGCTGTCCAGCACTGAATGAACACACCGTTTTGTGTTCAGGTCAAAGCTCAAATTGGGACAGTGTCCTGTGAGTGAAGTACCTCGGGGTCAAGCCCCGAGGCTTCGCCGTCTTGGGACCACACCGCACCCGCAGGCGAATGTAATTCCTCCCGACCTTCTCCGTGAGGAGTCGGCTGGAATTCACACCCGAACACTCGTTGTGTCCGTGGGAGTCGGCGGCTCCACCACCGCCCGACAACTCCTGTCTCACCCACCATAACGGCGGGGTCTTGAGAGGAGTCGCAGTTCCAATCCAACGGCCAGCGAAGGAAATGAGGTCTTCATTTCCATACGTTGATCAGTTTGTTTCTGGCCGTTGTCAGTGTATTATAGCTTGAAAATCTTAGATTTGTATAATATTTCGACGGCATTCACCCTCGGGGTCAAGTGGTTCGAGACGCAAAGCGTCTCGTCATCATGGAAATCTCCGATTTCCAAACGACCCCGAGACACTCTGCCTGCTATCTCTGTAGAGTATGGAACAAACGTGGCCGTGTTAAATAACTGGGTGCTGAATTTTAGGACATAATGACCACACAATGAGAGATAGGCCGTAGTTGCGCAATTCTTTGTTGGTCAATCAAGGACCTCAACGCCATGTCCGATCCGGGTTTGATATGCACGACAGTCGATGGATTGTTGATCAAACGCTTCAACCATTGCTGATGCAACATCACGCTGGCGTCCAGGATAACACGTGGCGATTACACTTGGACCAGCCCCACTGACAGTTACTCCTGTTGCCCCCGCTTCTTGAGCAGCGACAGAAACAACATCAAACCCGTCAATAAGATCAGCCCGTGCAGGTGTTACGACAGGGTCATGCATTCCTTTCCCGACAAGGATTGGGTCGTTTTGAAACATACCAGCAACAAGCGTTGCTGCATGGCGAATAGTCGTAACCGTATCTGTAAGCTCTGCCGTCTCCGGTACTACATTACGTGCATCCTTTGTAGAAACAACGATTTCGGGGAGACACACAACAATTGGCAACGATGTATTAACATGAGTTGTACCAAGGTCATCCCCACCGGCAATGGTGAATCCACCAAGCAATGCTGGAGCAACATTGTCTTCATGGGCCTCACCTGAAACCAGAGCCTCACCCTCCGCTGCAATTGGGATCAAATCAGAACGCGAATATCCAAGATCATATAACTCATTAAGCGCAACCGCAGCGCCAGCCGCGCTAGCTGCGGATGATCCAAGGCCAGAAGCGGGTCGCACTCCTTTGTCAATATGAATGTGCGCGGGCGCATCAAGGGCCTTAGCAACAGCACCAACTGTATTCTTCTCGGGATCCTCAGGAATGTATCGGCTACCTACGCCAGTGACCTCAATTGTAGTCTGTTCGGCGGGTTCAACAGTAATATAGTCGTTCGGACGGTCCAGCGCTATGCCAAAGACATCAAAGCCACTTCCAAGATTAGCGCTTGTCGCTGGGGCCCGAACTGTGACCATACAGGTATGGAAGATAAGCGGGTGCAAAAAGCCAGCGGTCTCGATGATGATTTTGTTTAGGAATTTCAGTGCATGTCATGCAAAGACGGCAATAATATCCGAAATGTGAGATAGTAATATCAATACTACTCAAAGACATTTGAACTGGTATGAAGTCATATGTCATTATTGGCGATGGTATCGCAGGGAGTACCGCTGCAGAAACACTCCGTGAACGACAGCCAGATGCAGATATTACAATCGTAACGGATGAAGGCGAGGCCCTGTACAATCGAATTCTAATTAAGGAACATGCTAAAGGAAAACTGCCGGAAGTGCCGATTTCAATTCATGAAGAAGACTGGTATGAAGAGCGCGATATTAATCTGGAAATAAATACACTGGTCGTTGATGTAGATGTGGATGAGCACGTAGTACGAACCCATGACGGAGAAACACTCGAATACGACAAGTTGCTCATTGCCAGTGGGGGTACACCAACAAACTTGCCGGTAGAAAATGCAGACGCTGATGGCATTCATCACTTCTGGACATTCGAAGATGCACGAGAAATCAAGCAACACGCTGAAGAATCTGAAGAGGCGGTTGTAGTCGGGGCAGGATTGATTGGAGTAGATCTTGCAGGTGTCTGTGGAGCACAGGGTCTGGACTCAAAATACCTGATGCGAGGTAAATGCTGGTGGCGATATGCATTAAGCCAAGAGGGTGCCGAAATCGTACACGAAGGACTTCGCGACATTGGTGTTGAACCGGTGTTCGAAAGTGGCGTTGATCACTTCGAAGTTGATGAAGGTGGCCACGTAACAGCGGCGGTTGATCCGAATGGCGAGCGCTTTGACTGTGACATGGTTGGAGTTGGCATTGGTCTTGACTATAACACAGAGTTCATGCAGGGCACTGGACTTGAGACAGACAATGGCATTGTTGTCGACGAATACATGCAGACAAACCTTGAGGATGTATATGCTGCAGGTGATGTGACGACATTCTACGATACGATCACAGGCACATACGAAAAGAACGGATCTTGGGATTCTGCAAAGGAGCAGGGCAAAATTGTTGGAATCAATATGGCTGAAGATGACCAAGCAGAAGAGTTCCGAATGGTTTCAACTTATTCTGTTACACACTTTGATTTCCCATTCCTTTCGATTGGTCATCCGACAGAGGGTGAAGAGTATTTAGAAGAATTCTATGACGATCAAGTCTGGCGACGACTGGCACTTAAGGATGGGAAAATCATCGGCGCAGTGCTGATTGGCGATCTTGCACCACAGAACGCTATTAAGACACTAATAGATGAAGAAGTTGATATTCGAGGTAAAGAGGATGCTGTACTCGCTGAATCACTTGATGTAAGCGAAGTTGCACCGTCGTTAGAACAGTAAGTCTCCAGCAATTACGTGTTTCTACAATGGACACCGACAACAGTGACATGACACTGGCGTTTGAGCTAGCTGCTGCTAAACAACTTGCATCTCCAAAGACAGCAATTGAGGATGCACAAACATGGAGTAAATACCTCGGGATTGTATCTGATCGTCCAACGTACGTTGTTACGAATTACGCCCGCAAGCACCAAATTGATCAGGACTTCTTCTCCGGTCCTCGAGATAAATACGAGAGTTTATCAAATATCAAATCTCAATTCGGATCTGATCGGTACGTGTTTCTTGGAACAGACCCAGAAGATCAGGACGATATCGAGAGTATCGGATGGGAATTTCTGCCAATTGAAGAAGCTGCAGATGCTGCTGGATGGAAACTCACGGAGGAAGAGACAAATGGTTCAACCGATAGAACGGTTGAGCACAGTGACTGGCCGTAATTTATTATTTATTGCGGATGTGATTTCGGTATTTAGTTCGAAACGAGCAATACGTCCGTTCTATATGCAACTATCTATCGAATAGTATACAAATCTTACATTTTCAATGGCTGATAAGACAGTCACCAAATCAAAGATAGAGCCTATGAAACGACCGTGCCAACTCACCGAAATTTTTGTCACAGATTGATAGAGAATCAATTGGATTATCGAGATTTTTGACCGCCGGAACTGATCGATTAACAAGAGCGAGTCATTCATAATGTGTTTCAAACGCAGGATCAAATATTCATGACACCATGGAGTTCAAAGTCGAAGAAACTCTTCGAGGAACTGCAGACCGGTTATTATCACCGGTTGCAGCAGTGATCGTGGGATTGTATGTAATTGCATCACTTTTGTTCAGCATTGGGCAACAAACGTTGATAGAATCTGCATTAGAGGAGGGACAATTCGAAGGTACGCCGTTTGAGGGCGTAGTGTCAATAGAAGATGTTGCAGCTGATTTGCCCTTGGCAGTCGACGTGTCAGAAAGCGTTGGAGCGCTCATCTGGATTGTCGGATTTGTCAGTATATTTGCTGTTCTGACCGTTGGACTGATACTGCTTGGAGCAACAGCATTTGACTTCTCTGAAGAATCTGGAAAGTCGTTCGCTTGGAAATGGATTAATCTCTTTTTTGGCACGATTGTTTTCTCAATACTGTTTTCAATTGGGCTTGCACTATTTATCATTCCAGGACTGGTCCTCCTTGTCGTGCTTTTTTACTATCCTGCTGCAATCGGGATTGACGGGGAAAGTTTCGTGTCAGCGTATGGCTCATCCGTGGATATCTTTAGTGAAAATATGCTTGGAACAGTAATTTTGGTTCTTGCTTGGACACTCATCGCAATCACGGTGCAAGGAATTGCATTTGTCATAGGCTCAGGACTGCCAACAGCAATTGACATTCTGATCGATGAAGTTGCGACAGGAGTAGTAGCTGTGTTCCTGCTTGCTCTTGTAGTGGAGGTATATCAGACAACACAAACCAGAGAACAGAACAAGGGAGACGAATTACTTGAAGATCCACCAAAGTGGTAAGAAATTCAATATCTGTACTGGCTATCGGTACAATTTGTTGTCCCAAAAGAGGTATCGTATTGTGGGGACAACACATATACAGAGGAAATGACTAAAGCAGATGGGCCAGAGGCTGCTGAGTTGCCGTGTGGCTCGACGGTCAATGCATGGAGCCTGGATTTAGGAATTCGAGAGTACACCTGTTCATGTGGAGATAATCACGCGGTTGTGATGGGAAGTCATCCACCAACCCGTTTTCTCCCAGAAGAGTTCATCGAGATTCTTCGGGAGACCGTTGAGACAGCAGATGCATTCGAACAATTTGGAACACCACATCTCATTGGGCTCGTAATGGATGAGTACCCGGAGTGTGTTACTACTATTGACACTGGTGACATCGGATCCGTTGGTCATTCGATTGTGTGGATGACAACATTTGATGCCAGAGAACTACATGAGATTATTGTTGAACTCGTTGTTGACATGATGAATCATGCAATGACTCATGCAAGTGAAGATCCACAAGATCAGTTTGTCAGATATCTAAATCAGTTTGATATTGAAGAATTTGTGGATGAATATAGAGAAAAGCGTAACTTTACAAATCCGTCAGACGCACCAGTTTGATCTCTTCTCGTGACTGAAGCCAGAATATTCCTTCGTGAGTGATCGAACCAATCGATTAGCTTGGCTACGAACTTGCGGATTCCTTCAATATGTGTGATATGCTACGCCTGTGTACCTGTCCAAGTATTGGTAGAAATAAATACATGTGTCAGACAGATATCGGAATAGAGCCGTTATGACGTATATTTTCGACTATGTGTCATACGTTCGTCTGACAATGATTTATATGGGATAGGTGCATGTATACATGTAACATGAAATCGCGCCATACAGAGTTTCACGAAATTAAAACCGTTCTTAAGGAGGCTGATGAGCCAATGACGGCGCGAGAGATTCTTGATCAGATTGAGTCGGAATCGTTTGATAGTTCACATCAGATTGCGACTATTCTCGGAACACGGGCACAGTACGGGGATGTAGACGTGATTAGAGAGCGGCCGTACCAGTATCAGATATAAATATTCATCATCATTCGTGCCGGTTTGCTATCGATGTTCAGTATCTTTCGCTGAACTTATTAACGAGTGTAGTTTCCAGTGATGTGAAAACGATGAGTGACGGGCAAACCAAAATTGGCGAGGGTCGAAAAATCCTTCTGATCGGCTCTGGCCCAATTCAAATCGGCCAAGCGGCCGAATTCGACTATTCTGGGGCACAAGCATGCCGTGCACTACAGGAAGAAGGTGCTGAAGTCGTACTGGTTAACTCCAATCCGGCGACGATCATGACCGATCCGGAGATGGCTGATGAAGTGTATATCGAACCGATTACTCCTGAAGCAATTGCAGAAGTCATTCGACGAGAGAATCCTGATGGCGTCATTGCTGGACTTGGAGGCCAAACAGGATTGAACGTAACTGCTGAACTGGCTGAGATGGGTGTTCTTGATGAACACGATGTAGAGATTATGGGGACACCACTCGATACAATTTACGCGACAGAAGATCGAGACCTGTTCCGACAGCGGATGACTGAGCTGAATGAACCAGTGCCAAAGTCCACAACTATTTCACTGGAAGAGGGCGAGTCAGTGACAAACCTTAGTGAAGAAGATCTAAAACAACGTGTTGAATCAGCTGTAGAAGAAGTTGGTGGGCTACCAGTTATTGCCCGAACAACATATACACTCGGTGGATCTGGATCGGGTGTGGTTCATGAGATGGACGAGCTGATGACACGTGTTCGAAAAGGACTCCGTCTGTCCCGTAACAACGAGGTGTTGATTACCGAGTCGATTGAAGGGTGGGTCGAGCTTGAATATGAGGTCATGCGGGACGCTGACGATTCCTGTATCATCATTTGTAACATGGAAAACATTGATCCAATGGGGATTCACACAGGAGAGTCAACTGTCGTCACTCCCAGCCAAGTAATCCCAGACAAGGGCCATCAAGAGATGCGCGATGTTGCGCTTAAAGTGATTCGAGATCTGGGTATTCACGGCGGATGTAACATTCAATTCGCATGGCACGACGATGGAACAGATAGCGGTGAATATCGAGTCGTTGAAGTTAATCCTCGCGTCTCCCGGTCATCAGCCCTTGCCTCGAAAGCAACCGGTTATCCAATTGCCCGCGTTACGGCAAAAGTCGCACTCGGAAAGCGGTTGCATGAAATCGAAAACGAGATTACTGGAGAAACAACGGCCGCATTTGAGCCAGCTATTGACTACATTGTGACAAAGGTTCCGCGATGGCCGATTGACAAGTTCGAAGATGTCGAATTTGACCTCGGTACTGCGATGAAATCGACAGGCGAGGCAATGGCGATTGGACGGACATTTGAAGAATCCCTTCTGAAGGCCCTCCGATCATCAGAATACCAGCCGGATGTTGATTGGGACGAAGTTGATGATCGAGCACTTGAGGTAGCATACCTTGAGACGCCAACGCCAAACCGTCCATACGCAATCTTTGAAGCATTTAATCGAGGATACTCGGTAGAAGAGATAAGTGATCTGACCGATATTCGTGAATGGTACGTTAAGCGGTTCAAGCGCATCGCAGACGCAGCAGAAAGTGCACAGGATGGAGATATCGCATCGGCAGCTGAGCTTGGCTTTACTGACACACAAATTGCCGCAGAACTTGATGCAACAGACGCCTCAGAGATCCCGTCACCAGAGAATGATGCTGTAACCGAGGTAGCCGAGCAAACGACTGACCGGTCATTCAAGCAGGTCGATACCTGCGCTGGCGAGTTTGAAGCATCAACACCATATTACTACTCCTCGCGTGAGCCACAAGCAAGTGGTATTTCAACTGGTTTCGACGAAGTACAGGTTGACCCCGATATAGAAAGTGCCGTAATTGTTGGTGGTGGACCAATCAGAATTGGACAAGGTGTTGAATTCGATTACTGTACCGTTCACGCTGTTCAGGCACTACAAGAAGAAGGTATTGACGCACACGTTGTTAACAACAATCCGGAAACTGTCTCTACTGACTACGATACGTCAGATGGACTGTTCTTTGAGCCGATCAGTGCAGAGGAAGTTGCAGACGTTATTGAAGCGACAGGGGCAGATGGTGTGATGGTCCAGTTCGGTGGACAGACATCAGTTGATATTGGTGAACCACTTGCCAAGGAGTTGGATCGCCGTGATCTTGAGTGTGAAATCATGGGAACGAGTGTTGAAGCCATGGATCTTGCCGAAGATCGTGATCGGTTTAACCAGTTGATGGACGATCTAGGGATTGCGCAGCCAGAAGGGGGTGCAGCAGAATCACGGGAAGAAGCGCTACAGTTGGCAAATGAAATCGGATACCCAGTTCTAGTTCGTCCGTCGTATGTTCTTGGCGGACGAGCAATGGACGTTGTTTATGATGACGGAGAGTTGGTCAAGTACATTGAAGAGGCCGTTCGAGTCTCTCCGGACAAACCAATCCTCATCGACGAATTCCTTGATGATGCAATTGAGCTCGACGTGGATGCTGTCTCTGATGGTGAAAATACACTCATCGGAGGAGTAATGGAGCATGTTGAGTCAGCCGGTGTTCACTCCGGAGATTCAGCCTGCATGATTCCACCAGGGTCACTTGACGAAGAAACACTCTCTCGTGTTCGAGAGGTCACCAAAGATATTGCAACAGCATTGGACACAGTTGGCCTTCTCAATGTCCAGCTTGCTGTCCAAGATGGAAACGTCTACGTTCTCGAAGCAAATCCACGGTCTTCACGCACAGTTCCATTTGTGTCCAAGGCGACAGGCGTGCCAATTGCCCGAATCGCTGCGAAGGCGATGGTTGGTAAGTCACTAGATGATTTGGATGTACAGGAGCAGGTTCCAGAGCAGGTTTCAGTTAAAGAGGTCGTGCTTCCATTTGACCGTCTTCCAGGATCAGATCCACGACTTGGACCGGAGATGAAATCAACTGGTGAAGTAATGGGCACAGCAGACACATTCGGAAAGGCATATGATAAAGCACAGGACGCCGTTGGAAAGCCAATTCCAGAGTCTGGGACAGCAATTGTTGATCTCCCAGTCGAAGGATTCGGAGATTACTATAATGTAACCGACTTCGATGACCGAGTGCAGGCAATTCAAAACGGTGAGGTTGATCTTGTGATCTCCCGTGACCGACCAGCGTTAGAAGCCTGTGTCGAAGAAGAGATCACATACTTCTCGACGATAGCAAGTGCTAAAGCGGCACTGAAAGCTATTAAAGCGAAAGATGAACCAATTGATGTCCGGCCTGTCACTGATCGGGTTAAGCATCAACGACCTTGGGGCGGCAGTAAAAACTAGCTGGCGCTGACTGCTGATTCTATGGTTGGAGCTTAAGAACTGCCCCGCCGAAACGGATTACTCAAAAGAAGCTTTAATAGATTAGCTCATCGTCAGCCTCGATCATGTAGAATGTTCTTGCCGAGATATTGACTGCATGATCACCGACTCGTTCGAGATCGCGGATCGTCAGTAAGAGACGAGAGACATCCTGAAGGATTACTTCTATTTCTTCTTCTGTATGATTCATTTCTTCGAACTCCTGCTCAATGAGCCCCATCACAACAGCATTACTCGCCTTTTCACACATCTCGTCAAGATCCTCATCACGCTCAACAATCTCACGACACATCTCAGGGTTACGTCCAGTATAAGCAATCATCGCGTCTTCAACCATCTGTTCAGCAGTATCACCAATTGTCTGAATATCAACATCTGGGTATCGATCGCGCTGAGCCTCTATCGCGTACTCGGCAAGGTTTGTTGCCAAGTCACCGATTCGCTCTAGGTCGGTAATAATCTTGAACGAAGAGGCGACAAATCGAAGATCGCCAGCAACAGGCTGCTGCAGCGCAAGTAGGTCAATGCAGCGTTGTTCCAAATCAAGATACAGCTCATTAATCTCGTGATCACCAGTGATAACTTCCATAGCAGCGTCTTCATCTTTCGTCTCAAGCGTTGCAAGCCCCTCTCGGAGGCGATCACGAACCAGCTCGCTCATATACAAAATATCATCCTCTAGCTCGTCAAGTTGAGCTTGGTAGTCTCGTCGCGCCATTGTTTGCACCTATTTTGTGAAGTTGTGTGCTCGTTATATGCCTTACTGTCGGCTGATTTAATTTTAGAGACTTGTTGCAAAAATTGCCAAATGAATACGGAAATTCAGCCAAACTTCCCAGTAATATAGTCCTCAACACGAGAGTCATCTGGATTTTGGAATATCTTCTCGGTATCATCGAACTCAACCAACTCTCCACCGGTGAGGAACACAGCCGTTTTATCAGAAATACGTGCCGCCTGCTGCATGTTATGAGTAACAACAACAACCGTGTATTGATCTGAAAGATCAGTAATAAGATCCTCAATTTTTGAGGTTGCGACCGGATCAAGAGCACTTGCCGGTTCGTCCATAAGAATAACCTCAGGATCTGGAGCAATGGCCCGAGCAATACAAAGACGCTGTTGTTGACCACCAGATAACTCTAATCCAGATTCTCCGAGCTGGTTTTTTACCTCATCCCAGAGAGCTGCACGTCGGAGGGCATCCTCAACCTTCTCATCAACATTTTCATCCTTACCCTGAATTTTCAGGCCATAAGCGACATTGTCACGGATGGATTTTGGAAACGGATTAGGTTCTTGGAAGACCATGCCAATCTTTCGTCGAAGCGCAACCGGATCAACATCCTCATCATAGATGTTTTTCCCCCGGAACAAGAGTTCACCTTCAACGCGCGCAACATCGATAAGATCGTTCATCCGATTAATGCATCGGAGAAACGTTGATTTCCCACAACCGGATGGACCGATAATGGCGGTGACTTGCTGCTCAGGGAGATCAACAGTAGTCGGCTGAATTGCTTGTGTATCACCGTAGTAGACCTCCAGATCTCTAGCCTGCAGTATCGGGTTATCGTGCTTTGGTTGGCTAGCATTACGCGTCTCCGTCTCAATTGTCGGCTGAATGTTACTCATGTTTGGGTATCGAATTTATGTCGAATGTAAATAGCGATTGCATTCATTGTGAGCAATACAGTTAGTAGTACCACAATCCCTGCAGCAGTCACGTGCTGGAAGTCAGCCTCAGGTAGCTTTGCCCATTCATAAATTTGCATTGGCATAGCACTAAATGGGCCGGTTAAGGACTGTGGTTCAACGAACATCGATGTAGCAGCACCAACCATCAAAATTGGGGCTGTCTCACCGATTGCCCGTGACAAAGCCAAAATTGTTCCTGTCATAATCCCAGGTAAAGACGACGGTAACACAACGTCACGGACAACCTCCCACTTTGTGGCTCCTATGCCGTATGCGGCCTGCCGTCGTGAGTCAGGTACAGCGCGGATAGCTTCCTGACTTGAGACAATAACGATCGGCAGGATCAGCAATGTCAGCGTAAGGGCACCGGCAATGAGACTGGAGCCAAGTTCCAGTGCACGGACGAAAATTGCAAGTCCAAGTAGCCCGTATACGATTGACGGCACTCCTGCGAGATTTGCGATATTTGCTTCAATAAACGCAGTGATACGGTTATCTGGGGCATATTCTTCAAGATAGATTGCCGCACCAACGCCTAGGAACAGCGTAAATACTGCTGTCAGTGCGATTAAGAAAATCGATCCGACAAGAGCAGGATAGATACCTGCCGGATGCCGGCCTTCGCCAGGGATATAATTCTCAATAACCTGGGATGGGGGACTGGTCAAAAACTCCCAAGTAAGCCAACCCCATGCACCGTGGACGACATCAGCAATCAACGCAACTAACGCAACAATACCAACGAGGGCTGAGGCTATACAGAGTATGACAAATGCTTTGCCATAGATTTTCTTCCATCGAAGGTCGTCACCAGCGAGATCCATAGAGTCAGATGTTTCCGAGCTCATGAGTACTCCTCCCGATATCGTGATTTAATCCACAAACTCAGCAAGTTCATCGCCAGGGTCATTACAAAGAGTGTCATTCCAACAGCAAACAACGATTGATAACCGATACTCCCGACCGAGACATCGCCAGTGCCAACCTCAACCATGTATGCTGTCATCGTTTGAATCGGTTCAAAAATATTCGTTGTAATCTGCGGCTGCATCCCCGCAGCGAGAGTTACTGCCATCGTTTCACCAATCGCCCGTGACACGGCGAGCACATATGCTGAAACAATGCCAGACAACGCCGCTGGGGTAACGATTTGTGTTGAAACCTCGAACTTCGTCGCCCCAAGGCCGTATCCAGCATTTCGGAGTTCATCTGGAACAGCTGACATTGCGTCTTCACTCAAACTAGATACCATCGGGATGATCATAATGCCGACTACGATTGCACCAGCAGCGGCATTGAATGTTCCTGTCTCTGGGACGAATCGCTGAATAACTGGGGTAAGAAACGAGATTGCAAAGAACCCGTATACGATCGTTGGAATTCCTGCAAGGATCTCTAATGTTGGCTTAAGTATTGATCGAACTCGAGGTGAAGCATATTCACTAAGATAAATCGCTGTCAGTGTACCAAGTGGGATAGCAATAATTGCTGATCCAACAGTGATGACCAGTGTTCCCCAGATCAATGGCCAAATGCCAAATTCGCCGCTTCGTGGAGCCCAGTCAAGTCCGCTGAAGTATTCAATAATAGATACCTCGCGGAAGAAATCAATTGATCCGTTAACCAACACGAAGATAATACCTAGCGTAGTGAGAACCGTGATAAGAGCACAGGTTCCAAAGACAATACGGGTCAGCTGATTCATTCGCTTCTCACGCTGACTACCTGCTTGCGAAATATCAACCGACGATGCATCCGAGTTACTCATTGTGATCACCCCAGTGTTCATGCGCTTCTTCTGGCAACAGAATATATCCCTCATCTTCGTAGTCCAGTAACTCTTCTCGGGTATCTTGTTCAATAAGATTTAGTAGTCCACCGTGATGACCGTGCTCATTATCGTCATATTTGCCATCGTCAGCACCGAATAGACACAGGTGGATGGTCTCTTCATCGACTTCATAGAATTTGACCTCACGAGCAACGAACTGGGTCCAGCGTCGGTTCTCTATCTCATCAGTAGGACTAAAGTTAATTAGGTCAGCATAGAACTCATCATCGGCCATTGTAAAGAGGTACAGAACAAATGCAGCGACTTCAGTCCGTTGCAGCTCCTCAACGTTTATATATAGGTACATGTCTCTGGATAGTGGATATGTGCCTCTTCTGATTGTATCCTCATTTGGTTCAACGAAGGTGCCTGCTTCACCATCATCCGCCGGCAATTTGATCAAACCAAGATCGTCTTCATTCTCATAATAGTAGCCGGCTCCACCGAACCCAATTGCATACTCATCACCACGAACACCGCGCACAATATTGTTCGTATCAGTTGTTCCAGAATAATCATCCCGGATATTTCCTACTTCACCGGTCACCGACTCAGTAAAGAAATCAAATGTCCCGGACGCGGAGTCCCGGCCGTAGAGTGATATCTCTTCATCAGGCCAATCATCATCAATATCGGACCAATTATCAGAGATATCTCTCCATGTCTCAATTTCAGAGTCTCGTTCCCAGATTTCTTCCAACTGTTCCATCGTAAGCTGGTCGCACCAGTCATTATCTGGGTGTTTATAGATTGCAATACCGTCACGCAGTGCTGGGAGCTCAACCCACTCAATATCGTTGTCACGACATTGGTCTTGCTCCCCGTCAGAGATTCTACGACTGGCATTTTGTATCTCTGTTTCACCGAGAGAAAACCGTTGGAATCCAGCCCCTGTACCAGATCCTCGGATGGAAATAATCACATTACCATGCATCCATTGGAATTCTTCTGCGAGAACAGTTCCATGGGGTTGAACGGTATTTGAGCCATCTATAGTGAAATCACCTTCCAACGGGGAATTACGCCCGGAAGCAACACAACCAGCAATGCTGGCAATACCAGCGGCACCAGCTGCAGCGAGAAAGTTCCGCCGTGAAAGCCTTGGCGGGTGGCTATTTCCCATCACTGTAATAGTAGCGTAGGGGTATCTAAATACCCTGCTATTACTTCTATATAGTACTATATATCGAATATAGATATTGTTAGATATTGGAAGTACTATGAGCCGTATCATAGTATACTACATTCAGACCCTATCAGCAATAAAATACAAATATATATCTGAGGACGACTCTATATAATTTCATATACCGATCATGGAAACACGAAAGGTGCAGCTTACAGGAGGGTCTACATATACGGTATCACTACCCAAAGACTGGGCAATGGAACAGGGAGTTGAGTCCGGAAGTGAGGTTGAGTTTCATCAAGAGGGTCAGTCACTTTTACTCTCACTTCGAGATGAACGGGAACCAGCAGAAGGTACACTTGATGTATCCGGGCTGGAAGGTGATCGACTGATCAGTGCTGTAATGACAATGTATGTGAGCGGATTTGACACGATTATCCTTGAAGATAGTAATTTTACCCCAGACAGACGCCAGACGGTTCGAGAGGCGGTACAGAGCCTTGTTGGGGTTGAGGTGTTAGAAGAAACGGAAACACGGGTGGTAATACGAGACTTACTAGATTCAGCTGAATTATCAATTCACGATGCAGTCACCCGGATGCACTTAATCGCGCTCGGAATGCTTGAAGACAGCATTACAGCACTGGTTGAGAACAATGATAAGTTGGCACAAGATGTTCGTGGCAGAGATGATGATGTAGACCGACTATGGTTCGTGGTTTCTCGAACTTTCCGAGCAACGCTTCGATCGCCACAGGAATCTCAAGATTTGGGGCTCCCCCGTGAGGAATGCTTTGCGTATCATTCAAGCGCACGGCAGTTAGAGCGGATTGCGGACCACGCAACAAAGATCAGTAAACTTGCGCTTGATCTTGAGGAGATCAGTGATGAAGTCACTGACGCTCTCAAGGACTTGCTCTCGGATGCCCAAGCAATTGTTAATACAGCCATGGACGCATTGTTTGAGGAGGATAGTGATGCATCAACTGAGCTGGCACATCAGGCTCGAGAGTCAATTGTCGAGTTAGATAAGCACACCCGCCATATCGATCAACTGTTACGAACGCTCGATCCACGCGAAGCACAGTCAGTTGGGCTTATCGTGGACTCATTGTCCAGAAGCGCAGACTATGGTGGAAATATCGCTGAGACAGCACTGCAAAAAGCGGCACCAAAGCCGCAATAACGGACTTCAGGTCAAGCTTCGAGGCAGTTGCCTCATACCGCTTGTACAGCCGGAAGTGCTAAAAAATCACAATAATGTGAGCTATCCCTGTCTACTCGCCGCTGTTGGTGGATTGTTGGGGCAGAGGCCTCCTGATTCCACAACGCACTTTGTTACGGATATTCGGCTGACACCGGCCATCTGTGCATGGCACAGTCTTCGCGAGCATTGATTCGGCCATGCTCTGCTTATTACAGTGGCGACAGAAAAGGAAGTCTAACCGTGGGTATGATTCCACTCTAAGCCAGACTCATGGGATATATCTCTCACGGTGAACCATCGCCCTACAGGCAAGTTGAATGTATTGCGGTACCGAGCAGACGGCTGTATCACCATCCTACTCGCCCTCTTCAGTCGCTCCTTGAGAACGGGGACCTAGCCTGTAAATATTAAATGGAAAGCCAGGGTAACAATTATTCGACTAGAACAGCGTTCACCTGACCGGTCTGACCCGGGCGTGAGGTGACTTTCGCTTTTCCTTCCGATGTATCAATGACAGCTCCTTTTGTGATAATGTTACGGCGTGCGTAGTTTGGGTTGGCAGGGTTCTCAGATACAGCTTCAATATCGGCTCGAACCGTGCCGCTGTCGGTGGCAACAGTCGCAACGTTTGTCTTTAGCGCTCGGACTTTCTGATTGTCTCCACGTGCATCGACAGTCTTGTATTTCTGTTCCCCAACGCGAGGCTCAGTTGGTTCGGATCCGATTTCATGCTTTTTCCGGTCTCGAGATGGTTTCAGACGACCGCCAGTTCTTTTTCGAGAAGATCGACTATGTTCCATATCAATAATACAACCACAGACAGCACTTGAATGACTCGAATTACGCTAAGCTCTCTATGACGTTCAAGCTGGAAACAACAAGTAATTCCTTTCTCAAGAAACAGCTGAATCGTTATCATATTGTGAGTCGATAGATTACCAGTATACAATGAGCATACAGACAGCGGTTGCTGCACCGTTCAGACATCGAGGAACAACTGAGATGCCAGAACCAAAGTTTGTAGCGACCGTGGCAATGGAGTTAAAATGGTTCTCACCAGACCAGGCTAAACGACTGATTGATATCGCAGCCGGTGAAGGACTTCTTGAACGAACAGTGGATGGAATTGAGCCGACATTTGATGTCCGCAGTCAGACGATACCGGATGATTTTACCCCCGATGAGGATATTTTACAGAAACGATCTGTCTTTGAACGGATCTTGGATAAGCTCGTCAGTAATGGAATTGAAAAGCAAACTGCAGTTGCTGAAATAAACCAGTTACAAAGTAAAATAGGAACAACGATTGAAGCTGCCGCAATTGTATATGCTAGGCAACAGGGCATCGAGGTCAAAGAAGAAGCAGATCTAGCATTTGCTAAATTAACCGAACAATGATACCAGAAGGCTGTCCAGAAAACTACATACACGTGCGCACCGAATATATAGAATAGCTTATTGTAGGATGGTCCAAGAACGAATCACCGATGGTAACCGGATTGCTGAACTATTGATTGCGGAGATACGCGGCCGACAAACCGGCTCGTTCGAGACGCTATCAACGACATCACCAGCTGATAAGAATAAGATACACACAATTTGTGTGATTGATGAAGAGCTTGATTCACGCCGCGAGCCAAATACAGAAGTTATCAAATCAGAGATTGCAGAGATCATCATCAAAGAAAATAGTGTCCACATCGTCCCGAAACAAAACAAGCAAGCGGTACTGCGCAAAGCGAAGAATCAAGGATTAGATCGAAGTGAAGACGCTGTTATCGTCACTCAGGCCGCAGAAGTAAAGCGTTGCGTGGATACTATTTCGGCACTGACGGACGAATAGTCATAGCAGGTCAAGGCGAATACAGTTGAGAACACCCGCCTTTCTGTGAGGGAGAATATTCTGACCGCTTGTGACAGCCTCGAGAGCTGATCGGGCGAAAGGAAATGTCAACACTGCAAACATTCCTGTTCATGACTGTCTATGGACCCAGAATCTGTGTACTCACTACCGCACGATGACGGTACGCGTTTCAGTAACTGGAGAAATTGCCAAGGAAGGAAATGTAATCTCAAGGGTAAATTCGAGTTCATTGGTATCGCTTCCGAAGACAGCAGCCGGAATTGTTGTTATATCTTGTAAGTAGGTTTCTTTTGCGGTCATCTCAGCTTCGTTAACAGTCAAGCGTATACTGGCATTGGCTCCATTCCCACCGTTTCGGATGGTAAGCTCATAGATATCACGTCCATCAGAAGTAACAGTATCAGGAAATGACCCCCAGTCAACGGTAATCTGTGGGAGTTTGTTTGCAGCATTATAAATTCGTTCAGCCGCTGAATCAGGTAAACCAGCATTGGACAGTTGAGTTGGGGTGGCAGAGGCAACTTCTTCAGGGGTAGTATAACCAGCTGCAGCAAGCTTATTTGCTCTGCTGGTTCCGACGCCATCGATTTCAGTTAGCCCCACAGCATCGTCCCCAACACCGTATTCGATCCGAGCTTCAATCTGTCGAACACGGTTAGCCACTTTCGGCGTAGAGAATTCCTCACAAAATGCACCGAGAGCAGCAATTAAACGAAGAGCATTTTGTTTGATTACCCATGCATCGGAACGCAGCTCCGATGGCAGTGTTCCAGACATGGCCGCTCGAAGAATTGCGAGAACTTTGCGGTGACCGTCGCTAAGTTCCTCCCCTCGACTACCAAGAACGGCCTCAACGGCATCCTCTTCGTCACTACGGGCACTAACATCATCAAACTCGGCTGCTGTCGCAACAGTCCGAAGCAGATTTTTTGCCGTTGGCGAGCGCGTTGCACACTGTTTAAATGATATCGCGGTGTCAAGACGAAGATAGTACGTAGAAGTAAGCCGACCGAGAGGAGTTGGTGTGATCTGTAGGTCCTCATCTGTTTGTACAAACCCATCCTCAACTAAATTCGAAATTTTATCCCGGACAAGGTCTCGAATTTCGGAAGTTGATAGGGCTGCTTCACCGCGTTGAGATCGAACATACCAGTATGTGGTTTTAATCCACTTCGTAATATCATCAAGATCTTCGATCGTTCCTAGTGAAACTTCGGCAACAAGGTGTTCGCCTATATTAGAAACAAGATGCGATTCGATTTCTTTACCGTCCCTCAGCAAACTCCTGAACCGATCTGCATCCGATGGATCACAGATAATCCATCCATACCCAACATCATCATATCCCGGACGACCGGCCCGTCCAAGCATCTGGAGGATATCTAATGGGCTCATCTCGACTTTCCCCTCAAGCGGATCGTGATATTTTGTATCGCGGATGACCACGCACCGTGCTGGAAGATTTACACCCCAAGCAAGTGTCGAAGTCGAGAATAGCAAATCGATTTTTCCTTCACGGAACCACGCTTCTATTTTGTCACGATCATTCTTCGACAGCCCAGCGTGGTGAAAAGCCACCCCATCAAGAACACTCTTGCGTAGTTGGTCGTTGTCGAGAGCTGTCGTTTCTTGGTGGAAATCGTAATCTCCACGAGCACCAATTATAATATCACGTTCAGCTAACTCGTCACGTGCTTTTTTCGCAGCCTGAACAGCATCTTGACGGGAGGCAACGAAGACCAATGCCTGCCCATCTTCAGTGAGATGTGGTTCAGCGAGGTCTAACGCACGATATAATCGTCGATACTTGTCAGCAAATGAATTTTCACCGTGGCTGTAGGTACGGACACCAGAGTGGAGTTCAACTGGGCGATGTGATTCACTGAATGCAAATGTTGTTTCCTCAGGAGCATCAAGCCAATCAGCAATGTCTTCAATATTCTGCATAGTAGCAGAGAGCGCAACGAATCTCGGATTGCATAGTCGCTGAAGGCGTGAAACAATCACCTCAAGTGCACTTCCTCGCTGCTCTGAGTCAAGCAGATGAGCCTCATCAATGACACAGAGATCAATGTCATTGATGAAATCATATCGTCGCGTATCATGCTTTCGAGTTGCAGAGTCGACTTTTTCAGGCGTCATTACAAGAATATCAGCATGACGAGCGCGGCGAGAATTGAGATCTCGTTCACCAGTTACGACATACACTGAACGACCTACGGATTCAAACCGTTCCCACTCTCGCTCTTTTTCGTTTGTCAACGCACGCATCGGTGCAACGAACAGTGCTGTGCCACCACTATCAATTGTCTTGCAGATAGCAGACTCAGCAACAGCAGTTTTACCACTGGCTGTTGGTGCGCTAGCGACGATGTTATGATCAGTGTTGAGGATCGCTGGTAGAGTTTGTTTTTGCATCTCATTGAATTCATCAAAGGGAAATACTTCTGAATAGCCAGGAAAAACATCAGCGACCTCCATCACATTGAACGGGGACACCGGTGAACAAAGGACTTTCGCACTCCCGGTCAGGAACTATTTGCCAGCCTTGTGGGGCAATGTCAATATGCAAAAAGTGATACTTGTAGGTTTCATGCTACGCACTATGACAGTAAATGATGTTGTCGAGGAGTATTATAGAGTGCTTGACGAAGGAGAGTATGATCGGCTTCAGGAACTACTAACGGAGGATTTTGTTCATCAGCGCCCCGATATGACAATAGATGGTAGAGATGAATTTCTCAATTTTATGGCCGAAGATCGACCAGAGAAGACAACGACACACGAGGTAAATGACCTTCACTCTACGGACGAGACTGTAGTTGTTGAAGGGACACTATACAAATCGAGTGGCGAAAAATGGTTTTCGTTCGCAGATGTTCACAAAATAGTAGACAGCCAAATTAATACAATTCGTACGTACACAGGCTGATTATCGGACAAATGGAGAAATAGTTATTCGGTAAATTTGTGGTTATTCTTTTCGACCTTTACCGACTGCGGCTTCACCGACAGGCTCGTGTCCTTCGATAACCTCTTGACCACCCATATACGGTCGAAGAGGTTTAGGAACAGTTACGGTGCCATCTTCATTCTGGTAGTATTCGAGAATCGCAACCATCACACGTCCGACTGCTGTGCCAGATGCATTCAGTGTGTGCAAGTATTCAGCACTTTCGTGGCGTTCAGGTCGGTATCGGAGCCCAATACGACGTGCCTGGAAAGCCTTGAAGTTAGAAGCACTTGACACCTCAAGCCAGCGGCCACCAGTATCGGGGCCATCAGGCATGTCATCACCTGGTGCCCATACCTCGACATCGTAGGTTTTTGCTGATGCAAAGGTTAGATCTCCGGTACAAAGGTCAAGAACTCGATACGGCAACCCAAGTCGTTTGAGCACCTCTTCTGCCTCGGAAACAAGTCCTTCAAGTCGGTCCCAACTGTTCTCTGGTTTGACAAAGTTTACTAGCTCAACCTTATTGAACTGATGAACACGTACAATGCCCCGTGTTTCTGTTCCGTGTTCACCGGCTTCGCGACGGAAATTCGGTGTATAAGCCTGATGCTTAAGCGGTAGATCGTCGTCAAGCAAGATGTCATCAGCATACATATTGGTGACAGGAACCTCAGCAGTTGGACAAAGCCAGAGATCATCGTCGTCATACGGCTCGTTTTCATCTGCCCCGATACGATATGCATCGTGGGCAAACTTCGGTAGTTGACCCGTACCCTCCATTGAGGTACTTCTAATTGGAATTGGTGGGAAAAGATCTGTATATCCTTGTTCACGATGGATATCCATCATAAACTGGATTAATGCATGCTCAAGTCGAGCACCATCACCCTTCAAGAAATAAAATCCACTACCAGTCGTTTTGGCAGCGCGCTGTTCGTCAATAATATCTAGATCTTCACCAAGCTCATAATGCGGCGTCACTTCAGATGGTAAGTCACGAAGATCATCAAAGCCCCATCGGCGTTCTTCGACATTATCGCTTTCATCCTCCCCAACAGGGACTGATTCATCGGGGACTTGTGGGATTTCCATCAAGCGCTCATTCAGCGTTTCAGACAATTCATCTGCCTGATTTTCTACACGCTCAATCTCTTCTTTTAGTTCTTGTGAGCGTTCAATTGCCTCCTGTGCAGCTTCCTCATCGCCCTCTTGTTTGAGTTCGCCAATCCGGTCGCTGATCTCATTCCGCTCATGGCGAAGTGAGTCGCCCTCTGCTTTTAGCTCTCGCCACTCTTCATCGATTTCAAGTAACTTGTCAACATCAACATCCTCAATGCCCCGATCCGCTAGCATCTGTCGGATCTTCTCCGGGTCATCACGAAGAACACTCCGATCAATCATTACTACTTGCAAGTTTTTGTTGCCGATAGTAAAATCATATCGGTCACGTTGGCACAAGTTGATATCACCTACAGATATCAAGACTGTATGGAATCGGTTGGTTTTTCACATTCTATTTCAAGGATATGTGATATGCAACCAGGCGACGTTGAATTAGTCGAAAAGGGAGAGTGCACAGACATCTACTATATAGACACGGGGATGTATGACACGAATGAATACGGCTCTGTATATATTATTGACGCAGAGCGACCAGCAATTGTCGATTCGGGAATTGGGACACACCATGATCGAATTCTGAGTGCCTTATCAGAGGTAGGGATATCGCTGGAGGATCTTGAAGTAATCGCGCTAACACACGTGCACCTTGACCATGCTGGAGGGGCAGGACATATCGCAAAGGAATGTCCAAACGCGACAGTATATATCCATGAAAGCGGAGCATCGCATCTGATTGACCCAACACGACTAGTTGAAGGAACAAAACAAGCCGTTCAGGATCAATGGCAATACTATATCGATCCAGAGCCAGTACCAGAAGATCGAGTCAAGTCACTCACCGACGGCGATGAAATTGACTTGGGAACAAAGACACTTGTTGCTCATCATGCACCCGGACATGCACCACATCAGGTTGTGTTTGAGTCACCAGCAGATAGTGCTGTTTTCACTGCTGATGCTGCTGGAATCTACGTTCCTAGATTAGACCGTGTGATCCAGACAAGCCCGCCGCCGCGGTTTGACTTTGAGGGAGTGATTGAAGATGTAGAAATGATTGAAGATCTTTCACCGTCAACGCTACTTTACGGACATTTCGGACCGGCTCAGACAGCTGATCGATTATCTGTGTATAAAGATGTCATTACAGAGTGGTTTAATACCGTTCAAGATCGTCGTGTTGAGTACGAGACAGACGAAGAGTTAGCAGAAGCACTGGCTGCTGAACAAGATAAACAACTCAAGGAAGTGTGGACAGATCACAAAGCAGAGGCTGAAATGAAGATGAATACACGAGGTGTCTGTACATATCTAGACTACATTAACTCGAGTTAAGGTGTTCATCCTGAACCAGGTGTCTGCACAGACCTTGACATCCTCCACACGGCTGGAGCCGTGGAATTCCTCGGTGAGTGATCTAGACCGTGCCTAACTCTGTGCTAATATTCTCCTCGCGGATACTCCGGTTCGTAGGCTTCTCTTCTCGGTTCAGTTCAAAGATACTATAATGCCTTTGTGGCGACATTAACTATGGAGCAAATTGAATTGCCTAGTGCGGATGCTGTAGACATGGATATCGCCGCTGCGATCGATCAGCGTAAAAGTGTCCGCTCATTTGCTGATAAATCTCTCGATGCGACAGACATTGGGACGCTACTCTGGGCTGCGCAAGGAATAACCCATGAACAAAACCAGATAAAAATGCGTTCGGCCCCAAGTGCAGGGGCAACATATCCAATTGAGACCTTCCTTGAAGTCAAAGAAAACGGAGTAACAGACATTGATGCCGGACTATACCAGTATGATCCGACAAAACATACATTGCGGACAGAGATCGACAATTCAATTCGAGAAACTCTCGTTCCAGCAGCAAGTAACCAGCCAGCCGTTGCTGAGGGACAAGTGACAATCGGCATCACTGCGGACTTTGATCGAACATGTAGTGAATATCCAGATCACGGAGAGCGATACGTACACATGGAAGCGGGACATATTGCACAAAACGTTCATCTTATTTGTGAAGCAGTTGGCCTGGCCTCTTGTCCTGTTGGCGCATTCAACGATGAGAAGTTATGGAAAGCATTTGATCTCCCAGAGACACTGGATCCGCTATATTTAGTTCCAGTTGGATATCCACAAGATTGAAGGGAAATCTCGTAAATACAGATTCGATTCAAAAATTCAGGTGCTTCGACGGGCTTAACTCGAACGATAACGAATTTCTTCGGGAATGAGTAATCCGGAACTTGAAGTGATTGAGCTTCTTCTGACTGCTGAGGTTTATGACGAATCAAGGGCGCTTGATGAGGATGATATACCTCCACGATATCGGCGTGTTTTCTGGTCAGAGGGGACATTCGAACGACCACTTACAGTCACAGCTAGTATAGCACGATCAGCAACAGGGATAGACCAGCCGTGGGAGACTATTTCGGGACTGATGTTTACCGAGCGGGATCAATTCTCTGGGAAGATTTCCATTAACAATCGCGATATGGCTGAGGAATGGTTCCTATCGCGCGTTGATAGTGACCGGGTTCAGTCAAACCCGACACTTGCATACCGATTTGAAGATCATGAAGACGCTCCAGAAGGGATCGATTATGAGACAGCACGGGAGAATAATCGACCAATCCGTGCTGATCGGGTATGGATCGATTCTCTCTTGGAGGAGTATTTTGACGAGGAAGAAGAGCAGGATATGCTGGATCTCGTTGAAATTCGAGCCCCAGAAGAGATTGAAACAACACTGGATGATATTGTGCTAACGGATAATCAAGAAGCGGAGATTACCAAGCTTGTGAAAGCGATTGAGCATCGCGAGTATCTTGCAGAGATTGGTCTCAAAGAAGTCGGGAAGTTGCTATTTATCGGACCTCCTGGAACGGGAAAAACGTCTGCTGCTCGGGGACTAGCGCATGAATTAGACTTGCCATTCGTTGAAGTCAAGCTTTCAATGATCACAAGTCAGTATCTGGGAGAAACTGCGAAAAACGTCGATAAAACATTCGAAGTTGCCAAGCGTCTCTCGCCATGTATTTTGTTCATTGATGAGTTTGACTCAGTTGCCAAAACCCGAACATCAGATGAACACGCCGCAGTCAAGCGTGCGGTGAATACATTGCTCAAGTCAATTGATGAAGTTAGCCTGATTGACGATGAAGTACTGTTGATCGGTGCAACAAACCATCCAGACCAGCTTGATGCAGCAGCATGGCGAAGGTTCGATGAGATTGTTAACTTCCCGAAGCCAGATGTCAAAATGCGTGAGGATATTCTTCGGCTAATCACACACGACATGGAAATCAAAGACTTTGATCCAGAGGCTGTCGCAAAGAAAACAGATGGCCTGACAGGAAGTGATCTGCGAATGGTTCTTCGTGAGGCAGTTCTTGAAGCACTGACTGAAGAGCGCACTGCACTCACTCAGAGTGATTTGATGTCAGCGATTGAAGAATTCGAACAGCGAGACACATTGAAAAACCTTGACATGATTGAGGGAGATCACGAAGCATTGATCGCAGGAGGGCTTCCGGGAGAGAGTGACTCTGGTCACTCACACAATCATTAAGATAGAATGGAAATCACGTTGCTTGGCACCGGTGATACGACTGGGACACCCACTCCCGGTTGTGAATGTAAGACTTGCGAGTACGCTCGCAACAACGGAATCTCAAGGAGTCGGTTTTCAGTCCATGTTCGGAACGAAGAAACCAATGAGTGTTTACTGGTTGATTTCAGCCCTGACTTTAGAACACAGATTCTTTCGAATGACGTTAAATTACCGGATGCAGGGATCATTACACACGTTCATTTTGATCATCTTGATGGGTTAGGAAATGTCTATAGACTTCTGGGCAGCGCTAGATCTGGTGATTACTTCCCAGTGTATGCGGCAGATGAATATGATCCAAATACTGGAGAAACAGTAGCTGAGACGATTAATGACAAGTATGCATATTTAGATTCACTGGCAGTCAACGAGATTGCACCGTATGAGACGTTTGAGGCCTGTGGGTTTGATATTACTCTTGTACCAGTTGACCATCCACCGCTATTATGTTATGGCGTTGTTATCGAACAGCAGCAGACAAAAGCAAAACTGTCGATAACTGGAGACACAAGTTTCCAGATTCCAGAACGGTCACGGCAGACGTTATCTGATCCAGACTTGTTATTAGCTGACGGTATTGTTCCTCCAGAGTTTTGTAAACACCATCCAATCGGTGGTCGAGATGAAAATGGAGATGGTGTCCCTCGGACGTTCGGGACAAAGCACATGACCCGAGCAGGAGCTGAAGAGCTGGCCAACGAATTAAACGCGGCAAATCTTAGAATCGTACATGTTGCACACTATTATCCGGTTGATCAGGCATTCGATGATCAACTCGCAGTTGACGGAGAAGTACACACCATCTAGTCAAAACGCGATCAACTAGCAGAATCGGTCTAAACCTGCTTGCTTGTGCTGGTATCCAGTCGGGTTAGCTTTCCAAGGAGTCCGACGGTCTCGTTCGTCCGTCGGGTCATACTGATGAGTCGACTCATCGGAGCGTAGCGAGCAAGATACACAGTCACCAGATGGACTGACAACTTGCTGTTTTTCTACACAGAATGGGAGACAAGGAGTCCCATGTCGAGATTGAAAGTTACAAGACTGACATTCTGGTAAAGACGAAACACGCCATCCCTTTCCGTAGGCCCGTTCAGCAATTCGCTGTCGTGCCTGTTGCTTTGCTTTTTCAGAAACAGGGGAAATCTGCGAATGGTCTGAGTTATGGCTAACTAATTCAATTCCATAAGCATTCGGCTGTAGCTGCTCGGCTTGTCGAACAACTTCAATACCATCCTCTGGGGAATACACCCATACACCGACTTCTTCCGGGATACGGTTGAGATGGACATCTGTCACTCGTGTTGCTGTCGCTAAAATCACGTTGTCAAATAGCCCCAAACTAACATCAAACTGCAGTTGATCAATTAGTTTGCCGGGAGAAGAGAGATCTGGCTTATTTTCAATCCCAATAAGATTACTATACCAGCGATAAGGATACCGAACCACCTGTCTAATCTCAGCTGTACCACTATTCCGTCTTTTTTCAATAAAGCCAATTTCAGCGCCTCGTTCAATTAGATCCTGCCGGTGCTTAACAGGTCGATCAATAGCATCGGAGGCACTCCGAAACGTACCAGGACCAATCGGGGCTTCAATAAGATCAATGGGGATTGATTCTGCTGTAAGAGAGGCTCGAAATTCGAACCTCGGGCCAGGTTCAGCGATTGCAATATCGATAATACGCCGACCAGAACTATCAACACCGGCTCCAAGTTGCCGGGCAATAATCGCGTCTCGCTGTGTTTCAAGGTAGGCGCACAACGATAATTCAAACGTAAACTCGTCTTCAAGAATCATATCGACAGTGTCGGGCGAGATTTAGTTATGTGTCTGATTTTGGAGTTCCATCGAAGTGGTACTCTGCAGAATTGTCCTGTGGGTCGTACCCGAGTTTGTCCTTCGCTCGCTCAATCGAGTAGTATTTTCGATCATTGTCACTGATCCCGTAGACAATCTCATAATCATACTCAGCTTGTAAGCAACGGTCAAAAAGATGTGCACAATCACGATGGGAAAGCCACATGGCTTGTCCGCGATCATACTCGACTGGTGGGTGATCTTCCGTGAGATTGCCAATGCGGACACAAACCATCGATATACCGTGCTTATCATGGTAATACCGACCAAGAATTTCGCCAGTCGCTTTTGAAACGCCATAAAAGTTCCCAGGACGAGGTGGTTCAGTCCCATTGAGTCGAAAGTCATCGTCTTTCTGATACATGCTAGGAGTCCGGTCATCGGTTTCATACGCTCCAACTGCGTGATTTGAGGAAGCAAACGCGATTTTTTCGACACCCGCTTTAGTTGCTTGCTCAAAAACGACCTTAGTGCCATGAATATTATTTTCAAGAACACTGTCCCATGGTGCATCGCGTCGAGGGTCACCAGCTAAGTGAATAACTGCATTGACACCCTCAACCGCCTCTCGAACTGTTTCTGGATCGGTGATATCTCCAATAACATGCTCACCCGGTAACTCTTCTGATGGTGGCGTCCGATCAAGAAGCCGCCACTCGTATTTATTACCGATCCCACTAAGGATCGCTCTTCCGACACGACCGCTAGCACCTGTGAGTAACACCGGCCCTTCCATCAATTATATACTGGAAAACCACAGTTGAATATGTGACGCTTGTCGACTACCTCAACAACAAGAAACGTATCTGCTACACAAGTCAACTACCGTTCCAATTTTCAGTAGTCTTTGGCACCAATCAGATGTTATTGGTACTGCGAGCGGCTGGGCCTCACTCTCAATTTGACCACCATCTATGTTCGTGCTTCTCGGTCGGCTCACCGGGCGGCTCGTTGGCCTTTCAGGTGACGTTCCCAGCACCAGCGGAGCGCATGGTCGGTCATCGAAGCACGCACGCCTGCGGAACGGCAAGCAAGCGTGTGGGATGCTAACTGCCACGCTGACCGCCCAGAGCGTCCGTGGAGGCCGATGGTCGCAGTCATCGTGACAGCACAAGCTTCTGCCGCCACCAAGAAAATATTTGCCACCCATAGGAACGTGATCGTTGAGTCAGTACTAACTACTACCACATCTTACTGAATCTCCTAACAGGTACACAACCCCGGGATCGAGGCCCGAGGCAATCGGCTGTTTCTTCTGTAGAGCCACATTTATCACTGGATTTCAGGGAATTGGGATCATTGGAAGAGATTATATAAAACCAGATTACAACGGTAGCGAGGCGAGTACCTACTGCGTAGCCGAGAGAGACAGTCAAGGAGCACCGACAGCTATACCGTATCGGACAAGGTAAGTCAGAACAATGGATCCAACATCTGCGGAACAAACTTGTTTTGAGGCAGGAATCAAGTTTGGAACACTGTATCATCAGTTCGCTGGTACGCCAGTAAGTACAAAAAACAAAGAGAGTCTTGAGCAGGCCATCGAGGAGGCAATCGAAAACCAGCCATTTTGTGAAGATGTTTCAGTGACATTGGATGCTGACCGTATTGAACAAGCCATTCGAGATGCACCGGGCACAGCCACATATACGGAATTGACCGGATCGTTAATGCAGGTAGAGATGATAATCCAGCGGGAAGAAACGATTGTACAGACACAGATGACAATGAAAGACGGATACCCGCTTATGGAGATCGTTGATGTGACACGCTGATCAGGAGATATTTTTATTTCCCGGGTGTTAGTATCAGGATATGTCGTTGTCGGCACTGCGCAGCGTTGGGGATGCTCTTGACGTGACACGACAGTTTTTAATGCCAATTGCTGCACGAAAAATTGGATTACTTGCATTCATTGTCGCGTTCATGGGTACTGCAGGAACGCCTGTCCCAGCCAGCCCGCAGTTTCTTGATCCGCGTCTATGGCGAGGGTTAGAACAGACACCTGCTGAGACAGACATTGTGACTGGTATATCAGTCGGGGCAATTGGAGAGATATTAGCCGTATTACCCGCGTGGGCAACCCCAGTGATTATCGGGATTCTATTCATCGGGATCCTATATCTGATTACTGGGATGCTTATGCGGTTTGTGCTAGTTGAGGCATTGCAAACCGGGACAGTACGCATTATACAGCCAGCAAAAGCACATATCCGAGATGCATTTCAGGTTGTTGTTTTCAGAGCAGTTCTATGGGGATTACTGTTGCTACCGATTGGTGGAGCAGTATCTGTCGTATTGAATCTGGGCCCTGACTGGTTACCATCGGCTCCAGCGATCGTAGCTGTCGGCGGAGTACTGGCAATAGGCTTGTGGATTATTGATGTGCTTACAATACAATTCGTGCTGCCGGTAATGATTCACAAAGGAGAGGGGATCATATCTGCATGGCGCCGATTTACGCAGCCACTTCGTGCACATTGGATTGAATACGTGGTATATGCGGTTATTCGAGTACTACTTGGAGTTGCCGTAGGAATATTAGCGCTGATCGCGGTTGCTGTTGGAATACTTAGTATTGGTATTATTCTGGGAACAGTTGCTGGTATAATTATTCTATTAAGTGGAGGACTTGGGAGCTTTGGAGCAGGCACAACAGCTATACTTGGAATACTTGGGTTCGTATTTATTGTAGCAAGTATCGTCGTCTTTGCGGTTGTGAGTGTTCCGTTCCATACATATCTTTGGTATTATGCACTGCTTGTTTTGGGGGACACCGATGAAGATCTTGATTTAATTGCAGAGCAGCGAGCTACCGCACGTGAAAATGGAGAGTTAAGTCAAGGTGGTTTCAAGCACTGAGCAGTACACTGGAATGTGTTTAGGTCGAAGATTAGTGATCTTCTGAAAGCATTTGGTACTGTTCTTCATATCGAGCATGACAAGAAGGACAACAAAACGCCTTAATTTCGCCGTCAAATCGTGTGGTTATGCCATCTTCCCGGACACGGTTGTCACAGATAGCACAGTAGACAGCAAAGTCAGTGGCACTCACAGTTGGATCCCATGTGTGATTTTCAATATGTGTGAGATCATACGACTGGATGCTGGAAAGATCAATATGATTTCCCAGCCACGATAAGATATCACGCTGGGGAGCGTTTACATGCACAATGAGTGATCCATCTGAGAGACGAAACTGTTGTTCAACTCGATCAACAGCAGAGAGAGCACTAGAGACAGATTCGATTTTACTCGGATGTGGTTGCAGTGTCAGTACAGCAGGAACAGTATACTGAAGTTTCGATCGATCGATATGTGTGGTGAAACTTTTGATGATATCCTGCTCACGGAGTCGCTCAACACGATCGGAGACAGCTGGTGGAGATAAACCTACTTCCTCAGCGATTTCACTATATGGTTTCCGCCCGTCTTCAACAAGCAGCCGTAAGATTTCAAGATCGGTCTGGTCAAGATCACGCATATTATTGGACATCAAAGAGGCTATCCAGTAGTTATTGTCGATACAGTGATTTCCACGAGGTGCTCATGTCTTGGGCACAAATCACATTTATGCCATAACGAACGCCATTCTATTTCATACAGTAAGTTTGTGTAATGATTTTTACCTGTGCTGATAGAATCAGTCAATCAAAGCCTTCTGAGGAGTACAAATGCAAATATTTTAGCGCAAAATATTGCTACTATACAAAACGAAGAAATTATTGCTGGTTAATAGTTTAGATGTTTTATCCTTATAGTGTAAGTTTAAGTTGAGCTATTAGTTCGAAATAAATAAATAACATATTTTTTAAGGAAAATTTTATGATGCCCCGTGATTGTGTTGATTGTGGACATGCAGAGCAATACTAATGACGAAACTGTTGGACCTCCACTATTCACAGAATTAGGGATTGATGAGGAAATAGAAGATGGAAGGGACATCTTGTCTGCGGTTGATTACGACACAAATCTTGGTATATCAATGGGGCAAGATGCGAGGAAGGTCTCTGAAGGAGAGTTATCGAGCGAGAGATTCTGGGAAAAATATGATGAAAAAGCAAGAGAGGAATTCGGAGTAGATTACGAGAATACACCAAATCCAGCAGTTGACCACACGCAGGACCAAACGATCGATGAGGAAGTGGCAGAAAACCTAAACTGCGATAGCTGCTCTCTTGACTCAGTTGCTGGGCATGAAAACTTGACGACAAATCAAGCAGAAACATCAGAGAACAATACTCAAGAAGATTCTGAAAATACTGATGAGGAAGGGACACCACGTTGGGGGATGGTGATTGATTTACAGAAATGTGTTGGGTGTGAATCCTGTACGACAGCCTGCAAGGCAGAAAACCGCACACCACCCGGGGTCTCTTATAATGTCGTGATGGAACGCGAACATGGAGATTTTCCAAATGTTACACGAACACATGTTCCCCGTCCGTGTTTACAGTGTGAAAATCCACCATGTGTTCAGGTTTGTCCTGTTACAGCAACATATAAACTTGACAACGGCATCGTGACAATTGATTACGATCGGTGCATTGGATGCCGGTACTGTCTGATTGCTTGTCCGTACGGAGCACGGTATTTTGATTTTGGAGAGGATTACGAGGATGAGTTTACAATAGACGGGGAGACAAAGGTGGCTGAGTATGGAAAGGAACGGACCCGCGAGGATACAAGCGGGCATGCAATGAAGTGTAACTACTGCTATCATCGGTTAGAGCGTGGAGAAGAGCCTGCCTGTGTCGAAACGTGTATTGGTGATGCACGCTACATTGGAGACCTTGATGACCCAGACAGCGATGTAGCAGAGATGGCAAATGAACAGCGTGCATTCCAACTGCGCGAGGATCAAGGGACGAATCCGAACATGTACTACCTGCAGTAAACTATGTCAACGAAAGAGTACGATTTTGGGTTTTCGAATTCGAAGGTACGTGCCGGCTGGTATGCGTTGATTCTGATCGCAATTGGTATCGGACTGTACGGTGCATACTTCCGTTTAACTGCCGGATTAGCTGAGACAAACCTGTCAGCGACAGTACCATGGGGGTCGTGGGTTGCATTTTATATTTACTTTGTTGGGTTGTCAGCTGGAGCCTTCTTAGTCAGTATTATGGCCAGCGTATTGAATATGAAGCGGCTTCATGTCATCGAGCGTGATGCGCTGTTTGTCGCTATTATTAGCATGGGAATTGCCCTTCTGTTTATTCTTGCAGACTTAGGACGACCAGATCGAGCACTGTTACCGCTCCTTCACCGGCAGGGAATGTCAGTGCTCTCTTGGGAAGTCCATGCGTATTCATTGTATGTTCTCGTTTTGATGGGAGAGCTATACTTTTCAATGCGGAAGGATCTCGTAAAGATGAACGAAAACGGGAGCGGATTACGGGCAAAGTTAGCTGGAATCCTGACTCTTGGACGAACCAGTACATCGGAGGAATCGTTAAGATTTGACCGACGGTGGCTCAAACGACTCGGGTTATTTGGAATACCACTTGCTATCTTTTTCGTCCATGGTGGAACAGGACTGTTATTCGCGGTTAATCACTCAGTCTCTTACTGGCACACAGGAATATTCCCAGTAATCTTCATCGTCTCAGCTGTCGTTAGCGGACTTGGATTAACAATTGCTCTGTATATTGCACGGGCTAAGTTCTTCGGTGAACGGTTACAAACGGAGTTGCTTGACGGATTAGGCAAGTTGCTTGGAACATTCATTCTCATCGACTTCGGGTTAAAAGCATTAGACACGCTTGTCGGTGTTTATGGAATGGCACCAGCAAAGTTAGAGACGTGGGAGCAAATCCTCTATGGGGAGGCTGCTTGGGCATTTTATCTGATGGTGACGTTTGCATGGCTTGTTCCATTGATTTTGATTAGTCGACGATCATGGCGACGATCGCCAAAGGTAATGGCTGCGGCCGGATTGAGCGTCGTTGTGGGCGTGATCGGAACACGATTTATGATTGTTGTGCCGGCTTTGACTGTGCCAGATATGGAGGGGATGCCAGCCGGAACATACAGTGCGACAATAGAGGAGTGGGCCTTGGCTGTCGGGTTAATCGGGCTATTTGCATTGCTATACACAATTGGTTCTGAGCTTCTGCCGCTAAAACCACTGGAGGATCACTAATGAGCGATAATAACAATTCATCTACGGACGGTGGAACCGACGAACAGCTATCAAGACGAGACTTTGCCAAAGCAACGGGGACTGTAGGAGCAGCTTCTGTTGGAGGATTGAGTCTCTCAACAGCCTCAGACTTTGGCAGTCGGTGGCCATGGAGCGGCAATGGAGAGCGTGGCATCGGTGATTTCTTCGAGGAATATGGAGCAGAAGACGTTGCACATACGACATGTGGCCTCTGCCACGCAAATTGTCCAATACAGGTTCGGCTTGGTGATTCAGATGCCAGTGATGAGGGAACTGGTAGTATACGAAAAATTGCTGGAAACCCGTATGCGTTTCAGATGACATATCCAAACGGACAGATTCCATATGGGTACGACTTTGACGACGAGATTGCGATGGGAGGCGGAGAAAACACTGGATCAGTCCGGAAAGACGGCTGGTCACTTTCTGGTGGACGAGTCTGCTTGAAGGGTCAGTCAGGGATGCAAGTCGCATTTGATAACAATCGAGTTAGAAAGCCGCTCAAGCGGACAGGAGACCGAGGCGACGATGAGTGGGAGGAGATCAGTTGGGAACAAGCGATTAATGAGATCATCAACGGGGATGATGATCTGGGACACGACGGGCTAAAGGAATATGAAGGGTGGATTGATCGAGAAGAGGTACAAGATGCGTATGACGAGGTTATGGATGATAATACAGACTACGATGCAGATGATTTTGCGGATGATTACGCTGATGTACTGGTTGCAGACAAGGAGGAATTAAGCGAAACCCCCGAACTTTGGGAGCTAGGCCCAAAATCAAACCAGATTGTCGATATGGGCGGATATCGTCGTTTCCACACCATACGACCACGGCTCTGGCGAAACGGACTTGGATCAATTAACAGCTACCACCATGCCGGAGTCTGTGGCATTACCTGTCTGACAGCGGCTGCTTCAGGTCATAAAGGTGGCAAAGGGAAAGGCTACCAGCATCCGGACATCAGGAACTCAGAATACATTATCGCATGGGGAGCAAATCCGCTTGTAGCAACGAAGGGGCCAGTCTGGACAGCTTCACAGATTTCAAACGCTCGACAAAACGGGCTACGACTTGATGTAGTTGATCCTCGGATGTCAGAGACAGCAGAAAAAGCTGACAAGTGGGTCCCTGTCAAGCCAGGCGCAGATGCTGCACTCGCATTTGGCATGGCTCGGTGGATTATCGAGAATCGTCGGTACGATGAAACATTCCTTACAAATCCAAGCGAGCAGGCAGCACACGAAGACGGCGAAAAAAACTGGTCCGATGCCACACATCTGGTGCTTGTTGAAAAAGACGCACACAAAAAGCGGTTCAATGAGGAACATCCAGCCCATGAGTATGACCCCGATGTTGAATTCCCGAATGGTCCAAAAGCTCGTCCAGAGGACCTTGGGATAGATGGAAGTGGATTTGTCGCTAAAGATCAACAGACTGGAGAACTCCAAGCAACAGAGGAAGCCGCATTCGATGGAGAGCTGTTTGTTGATGAAACAGTGACTGTTGATGGAGAAGACATAGCCGTTAAATCAGTATTCCAGTTGTATCGAGAACGTGCCGAACAATATGAGCTCGAAGAGTATGCAGAGATGGCAGGAATTGATGTTGAGGATATAGTTGAACTAGCTGATGAGTTTACAAGCCATGGAAAACGAGCTGCCATATTTCCATTCCGCGGGCTCGCGCAGCATCCACATGGGTTTTACAACTCCCGATCTGTACTTGCATTACAACACCTAATCGGTAATTACGACTGGAAAGGAGGGCAGATAACCCCAGAAGGAAACATTGGGACGGAGTCTGCAGAGTATAATAAAGGCAGCGGACGATTTGATCTTGGAGCAATTCCAAACAAACACGACAAAGATCCTAGAGCACCGTGGGGTGTACCGCTTACCAAAGGGGGGATGGTCAACTATGAGGAGAGCCCATTCTACGATGATGGCACGTCCCATGAAGCGAATTATCCAGCGGAGAGACCATGGTTTAACCTAAGTGTGCAGGAGATTCAAGAAGTATGGCCAGCGGCAAAAGAAGAGTACCCGTATGGAGCTAAGGCTCTTATGTTTCGCGCATATGGAGCAAATAATGTCACTTCTGCATCAGCCGGCGATACAATTCCGGAGATCATGCAGGATCAAGATAACTTCGAGTTGATTGTTGCGTCAGACGTAATTATCGGAGAAACAAGCCGGTACGCAGATTACATCTTACCGGAGCCAACGTATCTGGAGCGATGGGAAAGTTTCGATGCGAATCAGAACAAGGTGCTCAAAGACGCAAAGATTACGCGCCCAGTTACCCGTGCGTTTGGTGAGATACCAGAGGAGAATCATCCGGATGAATATGACGGACCTGTCCCGTTTGAGAACGTCCTTATTCACATGTGGAAAGAGATGGAACTCCCCGGTGTCGGCGAAGACGCAATGATGGACGACCCCACATACCGAGACGAACCAGAGACATATTCACTTGATCGAGCAGAAGATATGTGGCTCAAACTGGTTGCAAATGTGGCATATGATGAGGACCCAGTTGCACAAGCAGACGAGGAAGAAATCGAACATCTTGAAAGGTCAGTTGAGAAAGGATTGGGGACGACAACAGCAGGCAACAGTATAACTGAAATGTGGAAAGATGCGCTTAATACTGAAGAGGATTGGCGGCGCGTTGTTACGGTATTGAATCGAGGAGGCCGGTTTGAACCACCCGCAGAGTCGGAGAAAGAAAGTTATGAAGAAAAATTCGATCGACACGGGTATGATCAGGAATATGTCGACCGAGATCCGGACAGCAATGCGTATGATGGGGACCACATGAAATACCGGCTCGAAACGCGAGCAGACTTCTATGATGAAACGCTTCCAGAGCAGTTCCATTCTGCATCTGGTGAACCTCTTGATCCAATGCCAGCAGTCTGTGATGGAGAATTTTACAATGGAGAGACACAGTTACCGATCGTCAGTAGTGACGACGCCCGAGAATCACACGGAGACTTGCAACTCATTAATTGGAAACAGACAGCCATGGGGATTCAACGAACAATCGGAGCACCGTGGCTTCGTGAAATACAGGCAGAAAATCCCCTTTGGATCAATCCAAAAGATGCAGACGAGCGGGGTATAGAGGATGGGGACACCGTTGTTGTGCAGAATCAAGACCGGGAAAACAACGATGTAGGAGCCAAAGAAGAAGTAACTGCTACAGCCCGAGTTACAGAAGGAATCAGACCTGGTGTTGTCGGAGGTGCATTTGCATTTGGTCGCGAAACAAATGGAGCAGTTGGAGCAACAATTAACGGCGACGGGGACAGTGCCAATATGCCAGAGTCACCAGTCGATGACTACGGCCATTTTGACCATGACCCATATGATCCTGCTGAAGACACGACTGGGTACGCCAAAGGTCAAAACACCGGATTTGCGGTTAACCATCTAATGGACATTGATCCGGAGCTTGGCGATACGGGAGTAAGCGATGTTATAGGCGGAAGTCACGCACAGTATAGTACATTTGTCGACGTCGAAAAGGCGTGAAGTGCCGCACCAAGGTGGCTCGTGGGACTTGCACTGCTATCTTCTATAAGCAAGAAATACATCTGACCGCGAACAGACCTCTTTGATTGTAGCTGTTTCTCTAGTTTGCTCTAGGAAAAGCTGACGCAAAGAGCAAACAGAGAACTGAAAGAAGTAGCTATTCTTTGACAACCGTAACGGGTACATCGACAGATTCCATGACAGATTCTGTTGCACTACCAAAGAGAATCTTTCCTGAAGTTGTCTTTTCGCGTCCAACCATCAGGACATGATCAACATCCAACTCCTCAACTTGGTTCACGATTTCTTCTGGAGGATACCCATTTTTAATAGTAGTCTCAACTTCACATCCTGCTTCCTCCAGTTGGGCAGCGGCTGTGGTAACGCTTTCTGGAGCTTCGGTGGCACCGTTTTCAGATACATAGAGAATCGTTGACCGAAGATTATCAGAGTCAGTCGGAAAGTCACGAACAGTATTTACCGTTTTCTTTGCACGATGGTTACTTTCGTCGATTGGTAAGAGGAGGTGGTACATCATCGACAGGTTTGTCTGGGGTTAATAAAAAGGTATGAGTTCTCGGTCACCACTAGAGTAGTACATCAATTGCTCTGAACCGCCCTGGACTGCTCCGACTGTAGAGTATCCGGTGCTGTGTATCTCGACAGAAGTATCTCTGTGGGATCGTTCTTTCTGGAAGTTTGCGAGGGAAGAAAAACTCCCTTCAGGGGTCATGCAGAGGTTATTTATTTCCTATGCGAGGGAAGGGATTCGAACCCTTGGACCCCTACGGGAGCGGATCTTGAGTCCGCCGCCGTTGGCCAGGCTTGGCTACCCTCGCACTTGTACGCACATATTGATATACGTTGAAGCCTATTAGTTACAGCGATTCAATGTGACATAGGTCAGGAATGAGTTTGTGGTGCTGAAGTTAGTCGCTGGGTTTCTTTTCGAATTAGATGAGGGACGATAAGGATAATTCCAAATGCTACCCCGGCCCACAACATTGTCACAAGCGGATGGGTGATGGAGGTATGAATAGCATACGCAATCGAAAGGAGAACACCAGCTCCTGCAAAAACAGGCATAGTTGTCTTTCCGCTAACATTAAACTGCCAGTCTGTCCGCTGCCCAAGATACAGGGTGACCATTCCACCAACTGCACCTCCAAGGGCAATGTTGCGGTTGCTTCCGAGTATTCCCTCCCAAGCTGGAACAGCAAATCCGTTACTATGAACCCATACACCAAAGAACGCGAGGGCTGCAGCGAACGCAAATACAGCTAATGTACCACGGTCGAAGTGTCGGCGGGTGCTAACAACAGTTCCAGCTAAAATTATCCCCAGTGCAATCCCGCCAATAACATCAATAGGATAGTGCACAGCCAAGGCAAGGCGTGAATAACCGACAAGACCAATAACAGCAGCTCCGACGAGAGCACGATTTCGAAGGGTACTGATTCGAAGGTCAAAGATCATCAGAGTAATAATTGCCGTTGCGATCATTGCATTTCCGCTTGGGAAGCTTGTTGTGGTTATTCCTGCTCCATGGCCATGCAGCCATGAGAAAACACCGGGAAACCACTCTGCACTAACATCAGCAACTATTGGCGGACGATCAGCTGAGTTTAGAGACTTGATCCCACCCATCAGCCCGTAGTATCCACATACTGTCGCGATCCATGTAGCCATACGGTTCGGGGCCCAAAAATATGCGAGAATAACGGCTGGAACGACGACATAGACGCTACCAAGATGTGTGAGTACGGTGAGAACTATGCCAATTGCTTCGGGAGTTCCATGTACAATTGTCTCCAAAATTGCATCCTCAAACACAGGATGCCAATCACCGTTAGACATGTAATAGTATTAATTTGTTGTATGTATTTGAGTATTCTGGGACACTACTCAGAGGAGAAATTAGCTAAAATGTCCGTGATACCGAGGTGGTCTCTTTGATTCGGAATGCAACAGGATATTCCCATACTTTGCCTTGTAGTGCGCGCACGACGGCGACTGCTGTAAACAGTAATGTTCCACCAAGCATGATAAGACCGATTATTGGCCCCCAGATTGCCGGGCGAAAGTCAGAGAATAAGACTGCAATGCCAGAAAGGAATCCGGCAACATACATCCCTATACCGAAGGTCAGTTGCCAGTTTGCAGCGTGTCTGGCATGTTCTTTTAGATAATCGGACCGGGAGAGCCACATAACAACAAGTGGACCAATTATCCAAGTGAGCAAAGCAAGAAGGTGAATACCTGCTGCAAAGATCCGAGGACGATAAGAATCCGCGGGCGGTAAAGACTTGTTTTCCATGTACACAAACTATCATGTACAGCGTATGAAAATACTGGTTTAGCGTCAACTGTCCTAGAGAGATAACCTTGGTATCTTCCTCAGTGCACCATGTGAACTACCCCTGCCTACTCACTCACGGCTATCGCCGGTCGCTCCTTGAGGTGGGGGCTTCTCACCCAATCTGCTAATCAAGTATCCTGTAAAAATTCCCTAAAAGTTTCCACGATATTCGACCTATCTATCAGCAGAAATGGGAAGAGGTAGCTAACGAATGCTTAAGTAGACCAATATGTGATGGATATGTGATGCAGATGTCTGACCTGACGATATTGCAGTCTGTTGCAGTGCATCGTGAAGATATCGTACGTGCGTATGAAATGCAAGTGCGTAAAGAGGAAAAGGCGGTCCTTCGGGTTACACCTCCATTTAGCGCTAAAATGAGAGGCCGGATCCACATTGAGTCAGATGATGACTATATGGTGGGTGATGATAGTGGAAAGCCAGTACATATTTCTCCAGAAATCTTGCTTAACGACCCACCAGTATTTCCAACACCAGACGAAACCGCTGATCAGTTACGATCAGACCCGGATGTAAAATACACTCGTGATCGACATCATCAGCTCCACGAAGAACGGGTCAATCAGTGGAGAGAAACGATTGCAAATTCGATTGCTAATCAGGCAACGATCGGGGTTGCAGGAAATGAAAACCAGCAGCAAGTGGACATAATTACTCTTGGTTCTTGGCCACCTAACAATACATCAGAACGCTAAAGCGCATTGACTGCTGGTATGACGAGTATGGACTATGATCGTGCTACCGCTGAGCGAGTTTGGTTAGCTATTACTGGTGGAATAGCGGTAGTATTAGTTTTCGGGTCAATATTCGCTGAACGACTCGTATATGATCGATTTATTTGGCAATACTTCTGGGGTCCCGTTGTCGCAGATGGGAAAGGAGAGGATTGTGTTGCACGTCAGGACGGGGAAACAGTAGTTCCAGAAACATGCACAACAGCAGAGGGAATCGTTGCAGAACCTGGATATACAGTTATTTCAACAGCAAGCTATGGGATAGTGTTGGTATTGCTATTGATTGGTGTGTACTTTCTTGCCGTCCGATTAGACATCGGAGACTCATTGAGTATCATATATGCTCTGTTTCCATTTGTACTGTTAGGGGGGGTACTGCGGACGGTTGAAGATGCGAGTTTAGCTGTACTTGAAGAAACAGGAACTGCTGCAATTGCATTCCCTTACTCTGCCATTCTGATCAGTCCACTGATCTATTTTTTCATGTTTGCTCTTGCGTTGTCTGCGTTGGGTATTAGTATTGTGCTGGTAAGACAAGGAATAGCCAGACGGTATGAGTATCCTCTTGCTGGGATTGGATCAATGCTATTAGGCGGAGGCTTAGCGTATCTGGGTTATCTAGCAGTTACAACCGAGGCACTTGGATTTACTCTCTCATTTCTCGTTATAACGCTTGTAGGAGCAACAGCCATTACTGCTGTAGCTTGGATTGTTATTGATCGATATTTCCCTGTTGTAAACTCTGGGACAGGATACGTTGGTGCAGTAATTATCTGGGGACATGCAGTTGACGGGGTTGCAAACGTACTCAGTCTTGACTGGGCAGCAACGTTTGATTTACCGGAGTACGGGCCTAAACATGTTATCAACAGTGCTGTACAGGATATTACTGCGGTAGTTCAGCCGACATGGCTATCGGATATGATCGGAGTTACGTGGCCGTTTCTGCCGTTGAAAGTGATTGCAGCTGCTATTGTAGTCTATGCTTTCAACGACGAGCTATATGATGAATTGCCTCGATATACAGTTATTATGTTACTTGCTGTCCTTGCGGTCGGGCTTGGGCCAGGAACTCGTGACATGCTTCGGGCTACCTTCGGAATATAGCGATCCTCTAGTTTAGGGATATGGATGGTGAGGGTGATCTGGCATAAAAGAAGCCCCAAATGTATTTGGAACCGTAGTAATTCGCTCGCTAAATTGTTCGGTGTTCATAAAGAGTGGTTGAGCCGCTGGAACAACAACACGAACCGCTTCGAAGCTAAGCGAATCAAGATCAACGGTCGTAATACGGGAAGCATAGGCTGTCAGTCCAAGGCTAGAGATTTGGTCAAGCAGGAATTGAAGCCCCATGTTCTGTGGATCATGCTCCGGATTTCGGGCAGATATAGACTGATCAGGGCCAACGTATTCAGATATCGTGTCCGGATGATTACTGTAATGGCCAATCTTTCCGCTTAGTGTTGCTGCTTTTTCTTTTCCGGCCGATCGAAGTTCCATCCAGTTCTGGAGTGCTTCAGAGAGAGATCCAATTGCTGCGTCAGTATATGTACTGGCGGCGTCAGCACCGATAGCAAAACGCGGCCAATCATCCCGGTATACTGCAGTACTGACCACTGGGATATCACTATCATGTCGGACTCGAAGTGGTGTAACTTCTAATCCCTCTGCACGGGCACGTCGGGCAAGCGTATTGAACGTACTATCCTCAATTTCAAGTCTATGAGGAGACCCACTTGCATACCAATCAATCATCGTTGCATCTCGCTCGATAACTTCGGTAAGACCAGAAACAACTGCTTGTGTCAGAGAAGTTCCTACACCGAGTCCAGTGGTAATTGGATAAAGATACCGAATTTCTGGTGGGGGAAAATACACGGCTTCTGCTGGTATCCAGACTTGATTCTCGTTATGTAGATTAATACCACGGCGCCATCGTATGGCTGTATCAGAATGTTGGTCAGGCGCGTCGTCAGATGCACTTGCGAAAGCGGCTGGTGGAACGCATCGTTCAAGCTCCGATGGTGTATCTGTGTGTAGATCTTCTGCTTGATAAGTTGCTGCAGCATGCCGCTCAAGTGCTTCACCAGTTGCCTTCATATATGCCTCATTCCAGTCAATTGCAACACCGGCAGCCTGTGCTGGAATGTTACGAGATGTAAATCGTTCAGGATTACTCAGTGTCGAAAGGTAATACGGAGCTGGAAATGACTCAACTTCTCCGACATTAGTAATAATACCGACACGATCATCAACAGCTAACTCAGCTCGATTAAGTGCTTCCTCAAGTGTAACATCTTGGTATGTCAGTTCAAATTCTCCGCTTGGTGGAGAAAGACAACCGCACGCCGGAGAAGGGGTAAATCGACGACGACGCTGAGGATATTCGATAATATGTCCAAACACCTGCGAAGGAGCATTAAGCACTGTAACAGCAGCCAGTGCGCCCAATAGGAATGAACCACCAGTATGAGTCGAACGATCAGAGTTGTCCTGCGAATCTGAAATACGGTCAGTTAAACATTGATAGCAGCCGGTTGCTGGTGTAAACCCGGCGATTGATCCGTGAACATCTCCAACATTAGCACCAGCAATACCACTTTCCTGAATCGCGATCCACTGGTCAAATTTTGCATTTGCCTGGGAAAAGATATCGTCATCAACAGCACCAGCTACAACACCGATCACATTCTCAGGAGATTCATTAATATTCCCAAACTCTACATTACTCTCAGAATGTGAAACGACCGCTGAAAAGGCATCAATTGCTGTATCTAATGATCCTGTGGCATAGAATTCCATACAGTATATCTTAATGTATCTATGTGGCTCTAAAAGTAAATAACAATGGTGAGAAGAGTAAGCCCCCTTCTGTTTTTGGCATTTAGCTAAGCGTCGGCACCACTGCCAAGCTACCTTTTTGGCGCCGACTTGCACCAGTGGGGTTTCGCCGTTCCATCGATCCTTCCTGATCTATCCTCGGCTGGTTAGCTCCTGATCCTTTCGGAGTCGTTCGCAAGCCTCATTGGTTACGGGAAGACGTGTCGTTTCTGTTCCAGAGCCGGCAGTCTCCTGCCCCAGGCTTGTGCCTGGCCACCCGCTTGGCGGTGGGGGGACTTTCCTCACGCGTATCGAGTGATACCCGCGGAAGCCATGCTTTCTCTCCATGCAATAATACGTTGCCAAAGTAATTATCGGTGTTGGTTCTGAGGTCCTCCCGCCGCCGAAGCGTGATCCTTGATCTCTTCCACACGGCTAAATCTGGTGGGCGTTCACCTCGCAACCGCTGTAATCCTGAAACATTCACCCAGATATTCATAAATGTTGTAACTACAATCAAAAATAATTCAAAATACTGGTATGCATGTGATATCTGGTATTGAGACGGGGAACCACATCGCCAAGTTGAAGGATGATTCTCCCATTGATGTGGCTATGGCTAAAGCCACGGGGGCGACATTGACATATGAAGATGGCGCTCAAGCGGTAAAATTGGCACGTGAGGCAGTCGAATCCTTTGTACAGAACGGGAAACGGGAGCATCCCGGAAGTATGCGTGATGCATTTTACGCCAAAACAGGGGCATTTGTGCGACTTGAGTCAACACGAGGACGAGGAAGTTTACGTGGATGCGCCGGTAGGTACGGTATCGATGAGCGACTAGGGCACGTAATTGTTGATGAGGCAATTCGAGCAGCAAGTGATGACTCATGTGGGTCAGAAGTCACGACAACAGAACTCGATAGTATTACAATCTCATTGTACACAGTTAATGAGCGTATTCAAGCTGAAGACCCTGTAGAAGATCTACAGATTGGTACGCATGGTGTTGCCATAGAGAGTGAGAAAGGAAGAGGATGGTTGTACCCTACAGTTCCGGTTGAGCACGATTGGAGTCCAAGAGAGTATCTTGACCGAACATGTCGAAAAGCAGGTCTACCGCCGAACGAGTGGAACAGCGATTCAGCGCGCGTTATTCTATTTGATGGGCAAATATTTAGAGAGCGAGAACCAAATGGGAGCATCCAAGAGTTGTGAGAGCGCGATTCTGAGTTGTCCACGAGATGACCAGACCGAGTAACACGGGGATTGATGCCAAAGTCGTAGACGATATTACAGCGGTTGCAAGGCGATATTCTCACCGGGGATCGGGTATTGTAAATTCAAAATTACAGTTCTCAAACCACATTGAGCAGCCAGTCTGTTATTTGAACAGCCATCTCATGGAAGATCATGTGTAGCGACAGAGCAATTTGGAAGCAGCCAGTATAACGGATATGTCCCTCGAAAGTGATAAGACAGCAATTATCGTGGTTGACATGCAAAATGGATTTTGTCATCCAGATGGCAGCCTATATGCGCCAGAAAGCGAGAACGTGATCGAACCAGTTACGGAACTGGTATCGAAGGCTAAAGACGCGGGCACACAAGTGATTTACACGAGGGATGTGCACCCTCCTGAACAGTTCGAAGACGCACATTATTATGATGAGTTTGACCGGTGGGGAGAACACGTTGTGGAAGGATCATGGGAGGCGGAATTAGTCAATGAGCTTCCAGTAGGTGAAGAAGACCATGTCGTTGAAAAACACACATACAATGCGTTCTATCAGACAGAGCTGGATGGGTGGCTATCAGCCAGAGGAATTAATACGCTTGTATTCTGTGGGACGCTGGCAAATGTCTGTGTCCTACACAGCGCTGGGGCAGCTGGGCTAAGGGATTACCGCCCGGTGTTGATTAGTGATGCAATTGGATACATCGAAGAAGATCATAAAGAGTATGCGCTTGATCATGCTGACTGGTTATTCGGAGAAGTAATGACGAGTAAGGACATAATGTTCGGTTGATATCTATTGTTGTCAACTGTGTCAGGCCATCCGCCTCTACAGAGAACCAAGCCAAGTGCCTTGCGGCTTGACCCCGAGATACTTCACAACCTGTGAACTGCCTTCCCTTACTTGCAACCATTTTCCGGGGCCTTGCAGGAGGAGACATAGCGCCCTCACCGCACCGTTAGAGTATAAAAATTGATCGCGAACACTTTGTAAACATCTCTTCCGCTCTACAACGATAGCAGGCAGAGTGCATTTGGATTGTACGGAAAACTGCGTCTTCCGTGATGACGATACAAAAGGGGATCTCGAATCACTTGTCACCGAGGCAGTTGGCTGGAACGGGTTATCACCGGAAAGCGATTCACCTTGGACCGCACAAATCGTGTGACGTCAACGCAGAGATAAAGATAATGAAAAACAATTATATATTTGCAGAATAATATAACAAGTATGTCGACAAAGCAGTCGACACCTACGACCTCACGGCATCGATGCGAATGTGGAGAAACATTTGAATCTACAGAAGAGCTTCTTGAACACGTCCGTGAGGTACACCGATTTACACCGCTTTGACTGCTTTAGTGCTAAAAGTATAGTTATTTTCTGCTATCGGTCACTTGACTCAAGCAACCACCCGAACCGTTTTTCCCAGTGTTCTTCACTTGGTGGTTTCTTGCTCTGACCGTGTGTCTTGTGATCACGCAGTCGTCGCTCCATTACGTCGCGTGCTTCGTTTAGTGCCTGTTTGGCACCGAAGCCTTCTCCAGAAGCCATGAATAACCCTCGATCAGTATATAGACGCATTCGAGCAAGAATTAGTGGGGTCCCCCGGCGTTTTTCATCGTGCTTGTGAAGGTGAATCTTTGCATCTAACACACTCATGCCTCCATCGCGCTCATCAAACTGATCGACCATATTGACGACCCAGTCATAGTCGATCTGGTCCAGATACTCGGTCCCATACACCTGCACACCACGGTTGCCTCCGGCCTCCCATGTCAGGGAGTCAAGAACGTCGGTTGTTGTTAAAATCCCGACCGGGTTCTCGTTGCTGTCAACGACAACAAGCGATGCGCTTTTGGATTCGAGCATTCGCTTAGTTGGTGCATCAAGTGTTTCATTTAGCGTCGCTGTTCGTACTGGAGAAATCATCATATCACGGACGGGAAGATCTAGAATCCGCTGACTTTCACCTTCACGTGCGCCGTATCCGCCACGGCGAGATCGAGCAGCGCTGCTCGAAATCTCACCGCCATGTGGATCCGTGCCGCCTGGATCTCCACCTTGGCTCTGAGATGTTGATCGAACAGTAACATCCGTAATATCGTAAAGGCTGAGGATACCGACCGGTGAGTTGTTCTCGACAACAGGAAGGTGTGTAATCCGATTTTCACGGAGTACATTCAATGCTTTTGAGAACTTTGTATCAGGTTCTACACTGACTAATTCCTCAGTGTATGCATCTTCGACAGTTACTGCATCAAGATATGACTGAACGTGCTCTAAGATTGCATCTGACGTAACTGCCCCAACCATTTCGTCTCCCTCGATTACAGGGAGAAAATGCGAATCACTATCAATCATCAATTGCGCTACCTTGCGAATTTCCTCATCTGGTGCAAGCTGTGGAACGTTACGAACAATTGACGCAAGCTTCTGGTCGGGTTGATGCTGGGTAGTTGCGAGTTGTCGACGGGTAACAACTCCCTCAAACCCTTCATCTGACTCCACAGCAACGCCTCGTACTGACTGCTCTTCAAAGACTCCAACAAGTTTCGACACTTCTGTATCCGGCGTGAGCGATTCATAGTCGCTCGACACAATGTCGGCAATGTCCATATCAGAATAATTCCACCTCTAGCGTTTAACTCTTATCGGTCAGTCTCAACCATCGCCGGAAGATACAGAGATTGACATAGATACGGCGTCAGCGTTTATAAGGATCGATACACATGTTAAAATATGTTCAGAAGTTATCGGGTAGGTACATTATTTGGTATTCCACTGAAACTAGATATCTCACTTCTGATAGTGCTTCCATTTTTTACGGCGGTTATCGGGGCACAAATCGATCAGATCGTAGAGCTTCTTGACGGAGTAATTGGTCCAACAATTGACACAGATGCTCTGTCTGGAGGTCTGCTTCCGTGGATACTTGGATTAGCGGCTGCTCTTGGGTTGTTCGTTGGGGTTTTTCTACACGAACTTGGTCACTCGCTGGTTGCAATGCGATATGGATATGAGATCGACTCAATTACACTATGGCTTCTTGGTGGCCTTGCCCAGTTTACCGAACAACCACGTCAGTGGTCACACGAATTTTTGATTGCGATTGCTGGACCAGTTGTAAGCGTTGCGGTTGGAATTGTTTGTTACATTGGCGTGCTACTCATCCCAGAGAGTTTCGACTCCGTTTTGTTTGTGCTTGGATATTTAGCAGTACTGAATGTTTTCTTAGCGGTGTTCAATATGATTCCCGCATTTCCGCTTGACGGAGGAAGAGTCCTTAGATCAATACTTACAAGATCAAGTTCGTTTACTAAAGCAACAGAACGAGCTGTGCGTATCGGGAAAATTTTTGCTGTCGCACTAGGATTGCTTGGCCTGCTCACATTTAATATCTTTCTTGTGATTATTGCGTTTTTCATCTATATGGCTGGATCGGCTGAGGGACGGCACACTGTGATTGCGTCAGTGTTTGAAGATGTGAGGGTTAAAGAGGTGATGACACCAAAGGACCGATTCCAAACAGTGTCGCCGGAGCTTCCACTTGATGAATTCCTGAATACGGTAATGAACCACCGACACTCTGGATATCCGGTTGTTGAAGGGAACCGAGTTGTAGGTATCGTTACTATGAGCGATTTCAAGGAGGTGAGCCCTGATGAAAGACAAAAAAAGCGCGTCGCAGATGTTATGACACAAGATCTGAAGACAATTAGTGCAGATGAAAGTGCGATGGAGGCATTTACGGAACTATCTCGACAATCAGTCGGTCGATTGTTGGTCACGAACGACCGTAACGAAGTTGTCGGGCTGCTTACTCGAACAGATCTAATTCGCGCATTCGAGATTCTTCAGCAACGAAAACTTCAGCCCAGTAGTGAGGCAATCCAAGTCCCGCTTGAGCAGCAACAGAGGTGAAAATCTGAGCGTTAACAACCCCCGTGCACAGTAGTTCAAAACACCCGAAAGCCTGTATTCTAGCGACAAAGTTCCAACGAAATTGTAAACTGTATTTAAGGCTTCAGTGAGATACAATCCATACACATCCTATGAATCCATCTCGAGTCAATCCCCGGAGAAGTCAGCTTGTACCGCATAATTTCACCTAAGCAACACGCCTCAGTATCGAAAGGATTTCGTGATTTTTCCGAACCGACGTACAGTCTAATATTGTACTTTTTTCCCAAAACTATAAATTACTACAGATGTATATTTATAGTATATGTCGACTGATTCAACGCAATCATCAGCAGACGAGCCAATTCACATTACCGGATCATCACATTTCGATTCGGTCATTGAAGAACACAATCTTGTTTTAGTTGATTTTTATGCTGACTGGTGTGGACCGTGTAAGATGATTGAACCGACACTTGAGGTACTGGCTCAGGATACGCCTGTAACTGTTGCTAAAATTGACGTTGATGACCAGCAGCAAATGGCCCACCAGCACGGAGTGCAGGGTGTGCCAACTCTTAAGCTCTATTCAGGCGGTGAGGAAGTTGAAACGATGGTCGGAATTCAGTCAGAAGAACAACTTCGATCATTAATTCAGCAACATACCTAACACTTCTGCTCACGATCCCTGTATTTGACATCCATGGCCGAAGGCCGAGGGATTCCTCGATTGGTGATTTAGGCCGATTCTGAATCTGAAGCAAAATTCTCCTCGCAGGTACTCCGGTTTGTGGACCCCTCTTCGGTCGCTTGACTTCGGAGGAATCACGGCGAAGGTAGCGTACGGCGGATTGCGTCTTCATGTCTCTCGCTCAGATCCGTCCCTGAAGGGAGTGGGTTACCTCTCCAACTGTGTCATTGACATCGGCAGTATTTCGAGAGGTAACTATACTCAAAAATGTTCGGGAGTGACATACTGATATGGCAGATTCTGTTAAGGAATTTCTTGAGCAGACTCAATCATGTGAAGAAGTACTGGATTGTTTTCATGGTCTAAACGGTCTTGATAAAGAAGTATATGGTACTGTTGCCAATACAGATAGACCACTTACAGCGGAGGAGATTGGGGAACAAGTTGATCGAGATCGGTCAACAGCATATCGGTCGGCACAACGGTTAAGCGATGCTGGGTTCGTGACCCGACAGCAACAAACTGGATCCGATGGCGGATACCGATACGTATATTCGCAATCCGATACAGATACAGTAGCAGATGAGATGCAAGAGATGGTTAATGACTGGCAGCAGGAGATGACAAAATTGATTGAGTCATTCCGTCAGGAATATTAAACGATATGGGGCGTTTTAACTTTTACAGGCTACGTCCCCGTCCTCAAGGAGCGACCGAAGGGAGCGAGTAGGGCGGGGATACAGCCGTTCGCTCCTTTTCCCGAATGTTCAAGTGACAGGCAACCCAACAGATTAGCAGTGGTTGAGGAGACGTTCAAGTACGCTGCAACGCCGGAAGACGCCGAGACAGCTACTGCTGCATGGGCCGATATTCAAACGTGTCGGGAAGTATACAATCACGCGCTCACACAAGAATATCGGCCACGTCCCGACTCCGACAACCCGTCGTACACGGCAATGCAGAACAAACTCACCGGCCCTGACGGATGGAAACAGCGGTGGCCAGAGTGGAAGGATGTGTATTCCAAGTGCCTGCAAATGGCGATCCGGCGCATCAAACAAAGCGAAACAGTGCTTGAATCACTCCAAGACCGAGGGTACGACGTTGGACGGTTGAAATGGAAACCACCGCGAGAGTTCCGCAGCATCGTGTACAACCAGTCCGGTTTTGACGTGAATCATAACACGGACCGGGCTGGTCATGCGATTGTGAACTTCTCCAAAATTGGTGACTTCCATCTCAACTACCACCGCCCACTCCCCGACGACGGCGAGATTACACAAGTCATCCTGAAAAAAGAGAAAACCGATGACTGGTCCGTCAGCATTGTCGTTGATTACGACCCGGAATACCCGGACAAACCACCTGTCGAGAAGATTGACCCGGCAGATACAGTTGGGATTGATCTCGGCATCACGACGTTCATTCACGACTCGGACGGTCGGTCGTTCGAATCACTTGACGAACAGCGTGCCCGTGACCGAATCGAACGCCGACACCGCAATCTCTCCCGAAAAACATACGACTCGAACAACTGGAAGACAGCTCGGCGGAAACTCGCTCAGGCATACGACCGGTTGCAGAACCGTCGTGAAGACTACCGGGAGAAACTCGCCCATGAATACACCACTCGGTATGACGCAGTGTTTCTCGAAGACCTAGACGTGAAAGCGATGACAGAAGATGGTGGGAACAGTCGGAACATTGCATCGATGTCGTGGCGGGAAACGATTCAGGCATTCAAACGTCATGGGGAGAAAAACGGGTGTCACGTGATTGAAGTGCCGCCAGAAGGCACGACGAAACGCTGTTCACAATGTGGGTGTGAGACAGACAAACCGTTATGGGTACGTGAGCATTCCTGCCCGGCGTGTGGGTTCGAAGCTGACAGGGACTACAATGCCGCGCTCGAAATCAAGCGTCTGGGGCTGGAGCAACTTGGAGTGGAAGCACAGACGATGACAGTAGGTCAGGGCATGGCCGAATCAACGCCTGCAGAGACTGCGCTCCCTGGGGAGACTGAGGAACCATCCGATGATGTGTCTCCAAAGCGCGTCGTTGAACCAGGAAGCCCCTGCCTCAAGGAGCCGCCAACGGCGGCGAGTAGGCAGGGGTAGTTCACGATCAGTCAGTAAGGCATTTTGTCTGATTTTTCTGTAAAAATGATCTCTTCTTGACTTAAGACAAATAAGCTATATGCTGTCGGGGATCACTATATAATATGGCCTCTGACGGGGATTTTTTAACACGTCGTCAGATATTAGCAAGAGGCGCAGCATCTGTCGGAATCTCGGGAATAGCTGGAGCATTTTTGTCCTCCCCAGATATTCCAACACCGGAATCAGGGCAGAACAATAACACTGAACAAAATAACGAGGTAGATAGAGACGAAATCCCATATACAATTTGGCAATACGCCAATGAGTCTGATGGTTTTCGAGCAACAGCGCCAATTAATCTAGTATTTCCACTGGAAGATGCTACACAAGAAACTGTAATTGATGTGTTTCGGGATGCAGGATGGGTGGCATATCCAGCAGAATATCGACGGTATGGCTGGGACCGATCGGCCGAAGAATACAGATTACAGCAGTGGACTGGAGCAGAATCATTTTTTGGACAGGTGGGCCGGTACCATGTACGCTGTTTTGCAACAGATGGAACATTATCCATACAGGCACACCTAGATACTGCCCCACAGCCAACGCATGGAATTGCTTCCTATAGCGATGGAAAATCAGTTGTTGAGCAACTTTTTATCTCAGACGGCTGGGCGTGTGGCGAGGATGAGTTGTATCTTGGGAATGAACAAAGCGATCATAATGGATATGCAACGGTGATCAGACGATCAAAATGAACTGGGTAAATATTGATCACTCATTATTTGGGATCGATCGAAAGAAGACAAAGGCGGGAATAGCGGTGGTTGTTGTAGTAGGAATTCTTGTCATAACTGCATCGATCTTACAACGGATTGAAATTATTAACACAGCAACCGTCTCCGAACTCACGGATTCTGTGACAACCGTAGTAATCTTAATCAGCATTCTGATGACATTCATAGTATCAGTGATATATGCACTCTGGAATGGAGGAGCAGTATTGGCTGGGGCACTTCCTGTTGTTGCCCCTCTTACTGGATTAATAGTAAATGGGAGTCATACAGTCACTATTGATCTCGCAGTGGGATTATCGATGGGTGCTCTTGGGGCAGTATTAGCAACATATAGGCAGTACCAAACCATCCAAAACGATGGATGGTCTCATCGGTCAGTTGCTAACGGGATGGCGGTTGCCACAGGAATGACAGTAATTGCTGCTGCTGCAATGTACTCAGTTCAATATGGACCACACATTGGGGCAGCATATTATACGGGGATAATGGTTGTTAGTGGAGCGGTGATCGGAGTGGGCATAGCATGGTGGAAAATGCTATTTTGATATCAAACAGTTAAAATGGGATTTTGAAGTCAGTTGATAGATTTAGAATTGTTTCGAATATGATTTGTGAGTTGAAGATATTACTACGTACCGATGCGAATTCATACGGTAGGCGATGGTTCTCCAGAGGTTGCTATTATTGGTGGTATCCACGGAGATGAGCCATGCGGTGTGCAAGCGATAAAGCACGTACTTCATGCAGATGTCTCATTTAGTAGGCCAACTAAATTCATTATTGCTAATGAACGGGCATTATCACATAATACGCGGTATATTGATAATGACCTGAACAGAGTTTTTCCCGGAAGTCGACACGCACAATCACATGAAAAACAGCTGGCAGCAAGATTACTCAGCGAAATAAAGGACACAACAGTCCTTTCACTTCATTCTACACAGTCATATACAGAAGCTTTTGCACTTGTCTCAGAGTCGCATAGATTAGCACGGGAAATTGTACCAGAGCTACCAGTCACCGCAGCTGTTCGTCCGGGCGATTTTATTAATGGTTGTCTACTGCGAATGGGAGATGTAATTGAGGTTGAAACAGGCTTACAGCAGTCAAGGCAGGCAGTAGAAAATGCAAGGCAGATAATTTGGGCATTTTTACACGCCATGAATGTCGTCGAAGAGCCACAAGTAATCGACAGACAGACACTGTTAGATCCGACAACAGCAATCAAGACGGGGCCACGAGTACTCGAGGAAAGTGCAAACAAGGTACCAATGTTTGATATGGAACAGCCAATCCCAAAAGACCCAGGTATAGACTATACAATTCAAGCAGATAACTTCAGGCGGGTAAAGAAAGGAGAGACCTATGCAACGGCTGGTGGAAAGCCATTGGTGGCTGAGCGTCCATTTTATCCAGTTTTGATGTCCTCAGAGGGATACAATGACATCATTGGGTTCTCTGCGCAACGGACAAAATCAATAACGATGTGATTACTCGTCAGATGGCAGTAGTGCAAGTGTTAAGTCACGATCAATACGACAGTCTTCATGTGGTGGATCTCCGATAATCTCGCTGATTTTATAGTCACGGTCAAATGATCCTGCTTCTGGCTCGCAGTACTGATGACTTGGACACTCAGTGTATGGACACGAGCCAGGAAGTTGAACACGGCTGCCTGCATATGCATTTTTTGCATATATATTTGCGCGAATCGGTGCAGGTTCAACTTCAACGGCTCGAACCCCCTGGTCATGGACCTGACACTCTAGTGTTTGGGCGTTATCACGAGTATCGACCACGCGGTACTTGATATCTTCATCAAGGTTCAAGCACTGATTTTGATACGGACAACCATCACACGACGGACTGCTGCCGCGATATACAAATTCTTGCCCAGATTCAGCGAGCCGTGTTCCAATTAGCGTGACTGTGCTCATGTGTGGAATACCAACTGATACTATTGTATGTGTTGTAGCTATTTCCAAACTTCGGTTGTATCCAACAAGGGAAATGTGTATTACTTCTTTGGCGGGCCTTGATCCTCGTCATCAGTTTCTACATCTAGTCCTTGCTCTCGGCGCCATTCAGTAATCTGTCGTATTCGTCGCTTAAAGTAGAAGAATCCACCAATGGCAGTGACCCCTAAGACAGCAATCGTACTCCAGAAAAGCATCTGGGTTCGGGGTGTATAAAATCGCAGTGAAAGAGAGCTATCAACTTCCTCAATGTGCAGGCTCATTGTGTCATTCGCTTCATCAATTGTTTCATCAGATTGGCTTGGTGAGACACTACTGAGGAGGAAGTCTCCAACCCGGTAACCTTCTGGGAGTTCAACATGATATGTTCCCTCTACATACGCAGGAAGACTCAACTGTCCGTCAGATCGGGTTGCGGTAAACGCAAGTTTACCGTCTTCTTCTGGTAACATAATATGTAACCGGCCACCACTTTCTTCATACTCAAACTGATCAGGATTATCGGCGTATGTATAAACATCACCTGATGTAGTTTTGAATTGCAATGCTTCGACAGAAAGAGGGCTATCTCGAGTAAACGATTCTCGATATAGTTCGACCTCAGAAGTGCCATCAATCCGATATACAGCCTCAAACCTGCTGCTTCCAATCCATCCGCCTTCTTCGAGCGTCAAATCAGCATCAACATTATCGGAGACATTCCAGTCATACTCTTTTTCTTCAGCAAACGCCTCGTCATCGACAGACGACCCTAAGCATCCAGCTGTAAGAGCAATAAAGCCAACCGCAGCGAGCGTAAGGATAATTCGTCGGTTCATAGTCCTATCTCAAGGAACGACAGCGCGAAGTTCAGCTGGTAAATATTCACCAATCGCCGCAATTAATCCTGGCGGATCGGTATCTTCAGTGCAAATAATACTTTGTTCGAGCAAGCCGAGTCGTTCAACCGTGATAATATCATTCGCATGTCCGGCTCGGTTAACTGTTGCTCGAGCTTCTGACCGAGTTACACTGTTTACATTGACTCGTCCATTTCCACGTTGCCACTCATAAAGGCGATCACGTTCAGCATCAGTAAGAGAAGATGGAGACCCATATTCAAACTCCATTGGCAGGTGTTGTACGAGACCGAATCGTTCCCGAAGTTGAGATGGCTTTCCTGGCCCGAGTCCTAGCCGATCAGCTGGAATTTCAACGTTGGTACCGGCATCAAGGGTAATGCTCGTATCGCTCCATTCTTCTAGAGTGCCGATATATGTGTTACCTTCTTCAAGCTGGCTTGGAATTTCCCCGAATTCATCGCGAAGCAAGTTACGAGCAACGACTTCATCTGGGCCAGAGACAGTCACAGATGGGAAAGAATCATGTCGGAGTCCAATATCAACATCGACATCGAGATCAGTAAAGAGGTTATTCACAATCGACTCTAGTGATTGCATTGCACGTGTCTGTGCCTGTCCTTCAACGTAGATTTTTGTTGCAATAACGACCATCAGTTATCTGTATCCTTAGATATGTTTAGCTCATTTCGCAGTTCGGAGATGCGCTCATCAATGGCGCTAATCAGCTGTTCGTTGTCCATCGGCTCAAGTGGCGATCCACATTCCGGGCACTCAAAGCCAAATTCCATTGCCTCGTCGAATTCAAATCGAATTGAATCGATTTCACAAAGGTAGAATTCATTTTGCACTTCGTAGTCACGGCGTTCGTCAAGGGCCTGTTCAAGACGCTCCATTTCTTCCTCTAAGTTCTGTGGAATCTTCTCATATTCAAATGTCCAGAGATATGTTAGCCATCCAGAGTCTTCATCCCGAAGTCGGCGGTATGATGCGAGATCATTCTCATAGAGAATAAAAAGGGCGCGGCGAACATCGTTCAATTCCATATCAAGTTGCTGAGCAAGTTCTTCGTCGGTTACTTCTCCGTCCGGCGGAGCAGCAGCAACTTGCATTCCCTGCGGTCCAACCAACTCATGCAGGTACTTTTGAATTACAGGATCCTCCAGAAGTTCCTCAAAAGCCATATCGGAATGTGGCTTCCAGACCGGTTAAAAGCATCGAAGCACTTGATGGTTCAATTGTCGTCTATGACGTCTTCAACTTTTTTTCCAGTTTTTTTGGGAATAACTTTCTTTTCAGCACTTTCCCAGGACCGATCTAGCTCATCACCATCGAAAAGTCGGTCAAGGAATACTGCTAAGGCAGCAATTTCAGAATGTGGTTGGTTTGTTACGCCAATATTCCAGTCAGCTTGCTCGTACACTTCAAACGGGACTTTCCCAGCACCAACTACGATCATCAACGGGTCTTCCTGTATTGATTCCTGGATATCTTCTTCAACAGACTGTACTGGCTCTCCGTACATAGTTAGATGTGCAATACTCCCATCCCAGCGACGTAATCGGCCGAGTAACTCATCAGTTTGCTCTATCTCGAATGGACCCCCAAACCGATTAGTTACGTCCGTTGCCGTCTGAGCTGCATCTGATGCCTTATCAGGGAGAATTACTCTATCTGCTCCCAAAGCCCGAGCCGTCAGAGCAACGTGGGTTGTCATCCGCTCATCTCGTCCGGGACGATGGCTCAATCGAAGTACTACAGTCTCCTCATATTCGTCCATATGCACATATAGTCAAAGCGGATTTTTAGTTGCATCGTCACCGATTGACATCCTCCTCCGCCTGAAGGCGGAGGAATCCCAAGCGTTGGGATATTACGGTTTGCAGACTCCCTGTTCTCTCGGTGTGAACCGTCCGCTCTCGCGGTCGAACAGGAAGACTCCGGGCTGTGCCAACCAGCCGTTACTCATATCCCCCGTTGGGGGACTCTGAGTTATCTTTCTGCGAATGTTCACTGCACCGTTCACGTCCGCGTTCATCGTCGTCTCACACGACTCACAGACGTACAGCCCGCGCTCCACGCGGTTCGCATCTCGAATTTGCCCGCAACACGAACACGTCTTTGAGGTGTTCTCCTCGTCTACCCGGTCAACGAGGATACCGTGTTCTTCGGCTTTGTATTCGAGGAGACGGGCGAATCGGTCGAACTCCCATCCGTGGAGTTTCTTGTTCCCAGACTGCCCCCACTCCCACGAGTCACCGTTCTCATCCTCGCGGATGTCGCTGAGGTCGCCAACCGCGATCTTCTCCACGCCTTCGTCGACACACCGCTCAACGATGTGTTTCGAGAGCGTGTGGAGGAAATGGTCTTTGCGTCGAGAGAGTTTCCGGCGAGCCTTCAACGCACGTTTTGATGGGCCGTTCTTGCCTTCGGTCTGGTACTCCTCGCGGGTAAAATAGTGCTTGTCCTCTTTCAGCGTGTTCCCCGGATACAGTTCCGAAGGGCCGTCCTCGTAGTCGATGGCGAGGTAGTTGCTGATACCGAGATCGATACCCGCAGTGTTGTCGCCGGGTGCGTCTTCGACTGGAATCTCTTTCTTGCAGACGAGGTGGAGTTCCCACTCGTCTCCGTTCCAGACGGCACGCACCTGCTGGATGTTCTCGACTTCTACGTCGGGGCGGGTTTCGTACTCCGGGAGGACGAAGTCTGACCGTCCGTCTTTCAGATTCCAACCTTTCGAGAGGCGGAGTTGACCGTGTTTGGCGTCGTGTTTGATACCTTTCTGTTTCCACGTCACGGTGGATCGCGGGTGTCGGTCGCCACGTTTCCGGTAGCCCGGTGGGTTGTTGCCGTCGTCGGAGTTATACCACCCGTTGAACGCCTCAGCAAGCTCTTCAAGAACTCGCTGACTTGACTGAGAATGCAGGTCACTATAGCGTTCGTGGTTTTTCAACTCCGATTTCAATTCGGCTTCATCGGGTATCTCACCATCGTCATCCCACCGTTCTTGGATGTAATAGCGTCCGACGTTCCACAGTTTCGATGCAGAGAACCCGCACTGGTCGAGGTCGTCACGAACCTGACTGTAGTTCGTGATGCGTGCGACATAGGTGCGGGTCGTCTCCAGCATCGTACTGTGTTCATAACTAGTTATGAACTAGGGTAGATTAACTACTACGTTTGACGTGGAATATCCGGGCCTGTCGGTGCCGGCGGAATGTGTCACTAAGTGACGGCGCGTATCCACGGCCTGAAAGCCGTGGTATTGCGCCTGATCCGCCTATAAGTGAAGAACCATGTTAATTAGCTCATTCCGATTGCACGCTCACAGCAGTTCCAGTCACTTCAGGCGTTGATTTGAACTGTCCCATCCCTGCTCGATTATGACAGTACAATAGAGTCTGACCACAGGTAGTCACTATGGTCCACACTCATAACTAGATCCTGTCACAACTTGTCGTTGATTGATATGCTACCCGACTATATTGATTGGGCTGTGCAGACGGTATGTCCACACCATACTCGCTCCATTCGGTCGCTGTTTAACCACGGAAGACTTACTGTGAACTACCCCTGCCTACTCACTCACGGCTATCGCCGGTCGGTCCTTGAGGGTGGGGGCTTCTCTCACAATCTGCTAACAGATTAACACTTACAGGCAAGGTCTGCATCTTCAAGGAACGACCCGCATCAGTGGTGAGTGAGTAGAGGTGGTTCACAAACAAATGATGCAAATAGCAACTAGTATCAAGTTTTGTTGTTAGTCAATGAGGACGATACATCAGTCTGTGTTCTCAAGGGCAAGTTCAAGCGACCAAAAAAACGCAAAGTAAGCAACAATGCCAGTTGCCAACAAGAAATAGTACGCCCAATCTGGTCCATCGACAAACTGGAAAATACCATGGATCAAAGTTACCCATGCGATGGCAAATACAATATCGACAAACATCCCTCGTCGATTTTCTTGAACGTGTGCTTTGAGTTGTTCGACAATGCCCATTCTTTACCCCTATGTGAAATTTGTATGTGGAAGTGAACTAGTCGTTGACTTTTACCACGAGGACAGGAACATCAGAAACGCGGATTACTTTCTCAGTGACACTCCCAAGTAGCATACGGCGGACTCCTGACCGACCGTGAGATGCCATAACGATAACATCAATATCGTTGTCTGTGGCATAATCGTTGATACTGGCATGTGGACGGCCAGCTCGTGCACCTTCAATGCATTCGATACCGCGTTCACTTGCCTGCTTGGCAATTTCTCCGGTTGCTGACTCGACGCGTTTGCGGATTTCGTCCATCTCTTTATATCGGCCTTCTTTGATACGCTGTACTTGCTCTGTTCCAAGCCCGATATCGACTGCTTCTAAGTCAATTACGTATAGGGTATGGATCGTTGCATTATATCGATCCGCAAGTTCGAGTGCGTGATCCAGAGCTTTCTGTGACGTTTCGCTTCCATCCGTTGGAATGAGAATGTTATCGTACATTGTTAATCAACTACTATATATGAATTTATTTGGCTAGTTATTTATGAGTATTTAATCATCCGACGATTCTTCGATCCCACCATCTGTGGCAACGTCCTCTGCACTGTCCATCTGATCCATTGGTTCAGGACTGTGACACTGACGCACAAGTCGCTTGACATCTTCTGGTGGATCTTCGGTCACAAAGGATACGCCAATGATCACTGCGAAGACAATTGGAACACCAACTAGTGCAGATGAAACTCCCGGAACGGTCTCAGCCAGCGTTGGGATTAATGCATCAGCTGCTTCGATGTTTGCGGGATCAACCCCTTCGATGTACATTGGATAAATAGTATCGTTGATAATTGCACCAAAGGAGATGAACATCCCAACCAGCATTCCAGTGATTGCTCCTTCGCGAGTCGTGTTCTCCCACCAAAGTCCGAGGAAGAACACAGGGAAGAAGATACATCCAGCAATTGCAAACGCCATTGCAACTAGTTCACCGATGAGTGCCGGTGGGTTAAGGCCAATCAACGTCACCAGAATGCCGACTGCAAGGATCGTGGATCGACCAACGATCATCTGTTCTCGTTGTGTTGCGTTAGGCTTGTACAGGTTAGTGTAAATATCATGAGCGGCTGCAGATGAGGCAGTAATAAATAGCCCGGCAGTTGTAGCCAAGGCAGCGGCGACAGCTCCAGCAGCGACAAGTCCAACTAGCCACTCTGGTAGCCCAGCGAGCTCGGTCGTTAGAACGACAAGAGCGTCAGCATCCTCACCCGACATGTGCATGAAGCCCTCACCTTCCCCGCCAGTTGCCACAAGACTCGATTCATCATACAGGATGCCACCAAAGACAGCGTAAATAGCTGTTCCCCAGTAGAGGATACAGATGAAGAACAGTCCCCAGACGGTCGACCAGCGTGCTGTGCGTTCGTTCTCAACTGTGTAGAATCGAACTAGAACGTGAGGAAGACCACAAGTACCGACAATGAGACTGAATGCTAATGCAATCCAGCCATAGTAACTCGTAAAGGCGAATGGTTCGACCAACTGTGTCTCAATATCAGCAGCAGCAGCAGTCTCTGGTCCTGCTTCGAGGTACGGGAACACAGTTGTCCAGCCCTGACTCCAGCCGGTTGCATATAGGCCGACAGTAAACGCGATAATGAGGATAATATACTGGACAGCCATGTTCTTCGTCGTTCCAAGCATACCCGAAAGAACAACATATCCAATTGTCACAGCCATCAGTAGGATGACACCGACCTCATACGAGACACCGAAAATATATCGACCCATTAGTCCCATTCCGCTTGCCTGACCAATTGCGTAGACAAATGCAATTGCGAGCGTTGTGAATGCCGCAATAGCACGGGCGCGTGAAGAATAAAATCGATCGCCAACAAAGTCAGGTGCGGTATACTTTCCGAATCGACGGAACTGTGCTGCCATGAAAATTAGCAGCAGGAAGTATCCAGTTGTCCATCCAACGACGTATGCTAATCCAAAGTACCCAACTGTTGCAACCAAGGCTGCAACGCCAAGGTATGAAGCAGCACTCATCCAGTTTGCACCAATTGCCATTCCATTTTCAACAGGTCCGATCGATCGTCCAGCGACCCACAGTTCATCAACGGCAGCAACGCGGAAGAAGTATCCAATGCCAAGGAACAGGGTCAGCATGGCTGCTACCAGAATAGTTGGGACTAAACGAAATTGATCAACCTCAAGCGCCGTATCCAACAGGACAACCTCAATCATTGTGATTCACCTCCATCAGTAGCAGTAGATGCTTCAGCCTGTTCAGCAGCCTCTGGGTCGTGAGAAATATTGTACTTCTTGTCGAGACGGTCACGTTGCCATGCGTAGACAGCAGCAAGGACCAAAGCGCCAAGCGGTGTGAATATCGCTCCAGCAAAGAAGTGGAGTGGATAGCCTCCAAGGATTGACGTTTCGGTCATGAACTCCTCAGCGACCCACGTTGCCGTTGTTGGGCCAAACACAACAAGCACCCACGCAGCAAACGAGATCCAAATAATTCTTAGATGATCTCGCATGAACGGCGTTGCCGGCTTAAATAAGTTAATTTCTTTTTCAAGATATGCTTCTGTCGCTACACCCCCATCTGTTTGTTTTTCATCAAAATCTTGGTTGTTATTCTCTGACATTTTGATACGTACCTCCATGATTGACTGTCATAGTTTGAGATTTGAGAAATATTTAGCAGACGTTACGACCTATTCTCCGTGTACTTTTTCTCGAATTTGTTCAGGAACACTTGGATCGCGAAGCGTTGAGGTATTACCAAGAGACTCATCATTTGAGATCTCCTCCAGCAGCCGGCGCATGATTTTACCGGAGCGTGTCTTTGGTAATTCATCGACAAAGATGACATTTGCTGGACGGGCAAAGGCACCAATCTCATCCTCAATTGCTTCGTAGATTGCTGATCGAACCCCATCAGATTCTTCGACGCCTTCGCGAACAGTTACATAGACATCTGGAACCTCGCCTTTCTGATCATGTTCGCGAGCAGCGACAGCTGCTTCTGCAACATCAGAAACCTCAGCAGCAGCAGACTCAAGTTCCATTGTACCAATCCGATGTCCGGCAACATTCATTACATCGTCGAGACGACCCAGAATGCGGAAATAGCCGTCAGTTTCGTGTACCGCTCCATCGCCAGCTTTGTAGTTCCAGTCACTCCAGTCGCTACTTTCAGTATCAGAGAAATCCTCCCAGTAAGTCTCGATAAACCGCTCATCGTCACCATAAACTGTCTGTAGCATGCCTGGCCACGGGCGTTTAATAACCAGATTACCAGCCTGTCCGGTCGCTGGTTCAATTTCTTCACCCTGATCATCAACTAAGCCAGCCTCGATTCCAGGACACGGGATACCAGCACTACCTGGTTTCATGTCTTTAAGTGCTGGAAGGTTGGTAATAAGGTGTCCACCAGTTTCAGTTTGCCACCATGTATCAACGATAACTGCATCCTCGCCGCCGATATGCTCATAGTACCACTCCCAGACCTCTGGTTGAATTGGTTCCCCAACAGTTGTGAGATGTCGGAAATCAAAGTCATAGTTCTCTACAATTTCTTCGCCCCATTTCATGAACATCCGGACAGCTGTTGGAGATGTATGGAAGATATCAACATCATACCGCTCTGCCATCTCCCAGATGACACCCTTATGTGGTGCATCAGGAGCGCCTTCGCGCATTACTGATGTCGTACCCAAGGAGAGTGGCCCATATACAATATATGAATGACCTGTAATCCATCCGATGTCAGCAGCACACCAATATGTGTCTTCTGGCTTGATGTCTAGAACATATTTTGAGGTTCCAGTAGCATACGCAAGGTACCCGCCAGTACGATGTTGACACCCCTTCGGCTTGCCAGTTGTTCCAGAGGTGTACATCAGGAAAAGCGGATCTTCAGCATCACGAGAAACAGGATCAACACGAGCACCTTGGAAGTCTTCAAGAAGCTCTTCTGCAAGGATATCTCGACCATCTTCCATTTCGGCTTCCTCGTGAAGGTTTTCAGGACCATGGCGAGTCCAAACAAGAACGTCGTCAACATCCGTTTCAGCCATTTCAACGGCTTGGTCGGCTTTTTGCTTATGATGAAGGAATTCCCCACGTCGATAGTACCCATCTACAGTTACAACGATATCACTTTCTGTATCATCAATACGCGTCGCAAGTGCATCTGCGGAGAAGCCAGCGAACACCTCAGAGTGCGGAGCTCCGATGCGCGCACAGGCAAGCATTGTAATGGGGAGCTCCGGAAGCATCGGCATATGCAGGGTTACGACATCATCCTCTTCAACACCCAGATCTTTGAGGGCAGCTGCTACCTCATTGATCTCCCGGTAGAGGTCCTGATAAGCGATACGACGGCGCTCGTCAGTGTCTTCGCTTTCCCACAAAAGCGCGGTCTGATCTCCCCGTTCATCGAGATGACGATCAACGCAGTTGTATGAAGCGTTTAGCTTGCCCCCTACAAACCACTCAAAGAACGGCGGGTTAGAGCCGTCAAACGTCTCATCCCAGTATTCATCCCAGTCAAGAAGCTCGGCATACGCCTCAAATCCTTCTGGAAACTCGTCAAACTGATCGTAGATGGCAGGATCAGAAGCATTTGCCTGCCCTACGAACTTTGCTGGTGGCCGGTAGTAGTCTCGGTCACCAAGTTTTGCTTCGAGTTCATCATCCGTCATAGTCAATCACTTTCCGATTGTGTATATACAAACAACCAACTAAACCCCTGCGCTAAATAGCTTAACAAAAATCATAGTCGAATTAACTATTACACCTAAATAAATGAACACTACTGGCACTTCAGCCGCGGGATATTCTACTAAAACCGAAAGACGGCTAGTGGTTCAAAGTATTTTAACTTATCCAAGCTATGTCCCTGTCCTCAAGAAGTGACCGAATGGAGCGAGTAGGCAGGAGTATTTCACCCACAGATTAGTGAGATACAGAATGGTAGAGTTCATATATTATTATAAATTCAAAAGGTAACGAATACTTCAGTCTATGAAAATACATTAATTCGTATTCTCGGAGTCAAGAGCGACAGATAACAGCCGATGTAATCCCTGGCGCAGATGCTTGTGAAACGTTGGAGATGAAATATCAAGCGAGTCAGCAATCTCTTCAGCTGTACTACCACGTGGCCAGTCGAAGTAACCACCAAAGAATGCTGCCTGCAAAACATCTTGTTGTCGTTCATCAAGTTCACTGTTTATTGATCGGTCTACCGGTTGAGTAATAGAAGAAGGTCTCTCCCGAGTACGTTTTCCAGCAAGTTCAGTTTCTGGAAAGTGGGATCGAAGGTCATTGGTGATTGAACGAACATCTGTCCCCTCAGGGTAGTGAACTACAAGCTGGGCCGTATTGTCGTCAATTGATACAGAGTCAATGTTACCTCCAGCATCCAATAGTACTGAAATAGGAGAGGTACCCGTGATGGTTAATTCAAAAGATACAGACTCTGTGCCTCGTTCAATAAGCCGATATTCCTGGATATTGGAGAGGTCTTCAGTGCTCCTTACGACAACAGAAGGATCTGCACACTCAATAGAAACAAAACAAATAAATTCGGCGTCATCAACGCGAATTAATGACTCAAGTTCCACAGGACAGGTGAGTTCACGACTAAGTTGGATGAGAGGGGCATTTGGACTTTGGCAAGCAAATTCGAGTTCAGTAACAGCATCGGATTCGATGAGTGCCTGTCGCCGGTTGTCTGAAATAGTTCGTGCAATTTGTTGCCCAAAGAGTGCCAATTGATCCTGCTCATGTGAAGGTATTGTTCTCCCCTCAACAGGGAATACAGCCATGACACCAGACGGACGTTCGTTTAAATGAACAGGGACAAAAATGACCTGATCGGTGGTAATTTGATCTGCGATTTGAGATACCGGAGTTGCCAAGTGCACAGATGAAGATTTTAAAATTGCTTCTCTGATGTTTTCATCAATGGAAGAGGCAGAGCGTCGCGCATCTTGTAGACCGATCCCATCAGCGGTTTGGACGTGAATAGACGAGTATTTGGGCCCCCATCGTGCAAAGTAAGCTCCGATATAGGCTTCTTTCTCAGCAATCGTCTCGCACACTTTTTCAGTCAGTTTAGAGTTAGATGTAGTGTCGATCACTTGTTGCATTGCATGGGTGAGTGTCTTCGTGCCTTCAGAGGCAGCGGCTGCTGTGGTCTCATTATTAGCAAATGCAGAGACGATCTCCTCAGTATCTACTGAAGGAAGGTACTCAGAAAGAGGTCCATTAATTTCCCATCCACCGACCGAACACAGAACCCGGAATGGGATTTGCTCATCGAAGAGAGCAGAGTAAGCAAAATACTGACGGAGAGTCTGTCCAGTAACTGCAGAGAGAGACCGCTTGCCAGTTTGTTTTGCAGCTCTGTCAGCAGTTTCATCAAGAATCATCTGTACTCTTCGGGAAGAAATATCGATCAGTGGCTGGTCCTCGTCAATGCCTCCGCTGTTGGCATAGCGTTCAATTTCACGTCGTAGAGAAGTTGGCAGATAGGCAGTTCGGCCATTAACGTGCAGCACAAATTGAGGCGGGGTTGCTTGAACACGTTCGATATCCGCAGGACAGATAGTGGGAATCTCAGAAGTTGTAAGTCCAACCTCTCCAGCAAGGCGGATAATAAGAGCAGCGCGATGAGTAACAGCAGCATCACGTAATGCTGTATAGTCTCCGGTAGTGAGAGGTCGTCGAGATGAGTTCGTCATTATTTCGCTTTTATTGTATATTATGAAATAGCTTTCGGGACAGAATTAAAAATCAAATTTTCCATATACGGTGTCGAGGGCGCTATATGGAGATTTCATTTTGTATTTGGTTCGCTATATTTTCATAAAGCGAAATGAACTTATTTCTCACTCAGTGCTGATTCAATTTCTCCGACAATTTCCGGGTTCCGTAGAGCGGAAGTATCACCGTACTCATTGTCGTTGGAGATATCTTCAAGCAGTCGGCGCATAATCTTTCCAGAACGTGTTTTTGGTAGGTCCGGCGTAATAATGACTTGGCCAGGATGAGCAAGTTCACCAACAGCATCCTGAATTCCCTGTTTTACTTGTTCCCGGATATGCTCTTTGTCGATTTTTCTATCCTGCTCTGTTGTGACGTATGCAAATACAACTGTTCGGCCAGCCTCATCTCGGCCACCAACAACGGCAGTTTCAGTAACGCCTTCGATATCAAGAATTTGAGACTCAATTTCAACAGTACGGAGTCGACGACTAGAAACATTGATCACATCGTCAACCCTGCCAAGAAGTCGAATATATCCTTCATCATCATATTGCGCGCCGTCACCAGTGAAGTAGGCCCATGTGTCAGTATCTGGGTCAGAGAACCGCTGCCAGTATTCTTCGATAAACCGATCGTCGCCACCATGAACAGTTCTGGCCATGCTTGGCCAAGGTCGATTAACAGTTAGGTATCCAGCTTGGCCTGTATCTACTGGATTCCCATCAGGGTCAACGACCTGGATATCATTACCGGGCAATGGGGGTCCAGCGGCTCCTGGCTTCATGGTGTCAACGCCGGGTAGGGTAGATATCATGATACTCCCTGTCTCGGTCTGCCACCAAGTGTCGACAACCGGAGTCTCGCCGTCTCCAAACGTTTGTCGGTACCAGTGCCATGCATCACTTCCAATTGGCTCTCCAACAGTCCCAAGCAGACGAATTGAGGATAGGTCGTAGTCCGTATCTGGAGGGTGTCGTTTCATCATTGACCGAATCGCTGTTGCCGATGTGTAGAAAACGTTAATATCGTACTCATCAATGACAGATTCAATATGTTCTCTGTCCGGCGTATCCGGAGCGCCCTCATACAACACGGTGGTAGCACCTAGTGCAAGGGGTCCATAAACAGTATATGAGTGTCCAGTAATCCATCCAATATCGGCCGCAGTCCAGATTGTGTCACTGGAATCAAGATCAAGTACTGCTTGTGTGGTCCATGCTGTCTGTGCAAGGTATCCACCAGTAGAGTGTCGAACCCCCTTCGGCTTACCGGTCGTCCCAGAGGTATACATTAGGAATAACATATCCTCGGCGGATCGACTTACCGGATTAACTTCTGTACCAGTGAAAGAGTCGATGAGACGTTCATAATCGTGCTCGTTATCATGGAGTGCATGCGGATACTCATCTCCTAATCGGTCAACCACAATGGTTTCGTCAACAGAGTGGTCTACTTGCAGAAGAGCGTCATCAACGCGCCGTTTCTGATTGATGGCATCACCACGTCGATAAAAACCATCACACGTGATGAGGTACTCCGAAGAAGCAGCATCAAGGCGTGTGGCAAGCGCATCAGCTGAAAAGCCCGCGAATACAACAGAATGTGGCGCACCAATACGGGCACACGCAAGCATCGCTATAGGTAATTCCGGAACAACGGGGAGATATATGGTAACAACATCGTCCTCAGACACTCCAAGATTTGACAATGCTGCTGCTAATGCATTTACCTCATCATACAACTCCGAATAGGTGTATGATCGTGTCTTGCCTAAGTTACCAATCCACTCGATGGCTACATTATCAGCATCTACATGACGGTCAATACAGTTGTAACATGCATTTAATTCCCCATCTGGAAACCAGCGGTAGAAGGGAGGGTTTGAATCATCCAGGATTGTCTCATACACTGTATTCCAGTCAAGAAGGTCGGCCGCCTCAGTCCAACACTCTGGCCACGACTGATTAAATGATGTTCGAATATCAGACTGATTAATATTTGCTTGTGCTTGGAACCACTCAGATGGTTCAATAGCTGCAGGATCACCTGAGGATCCGTCCCACCCAAGGTTCGTCTTCACCATCTGTTAATGGTTACACACCCGATGTGGTATAACTATTGCTTCTGATGAAATTTGTTACGGATATGATTGTTGTAAAAGAACACGTATGATCTGTCACCGAAGCACCTTGCAACGTCGGATGTGTTTCTGTGAGCTATCCCGCTCCGCTTCCCGCCGTCGACGACTCCATAGACACAGGGACGTAGCCTGTAAATGTTAATCGATACCTCTTTTCTCTTTGCAATAAAAATAGTACAGTGTGCAGATTGTCGGATACGACGTAGGTTCTCCAGAAAGATCAAGTAAGTTACTGTTTGCGCAGGGAAAAGAGATTCATCAGCAGGCACTTGTCCCAGGCAATGAGTTAGAGTACATGCTTCAATCACGACGGTGTGCTGGAGCCATCGAAGAAAATACACACATTGCATGTACGAACGAAGAGGCACCATACTGTCCACAACACACCGATATCTGGCCGTGTGCTCGATGTCGAGGCGATTGTTCAATGCCGGTTGCTAATTGTCATAAACCACATGTACTGTATCTTGCAGTGTTTGCACCAGCGATATACAAGGTTGGCGTGACAAAGAAGACGCGGCTTGAGCAACGGTTATATGAACAAGGGGCAGACAGGGGAGCATATCTGACATCATTTCCGAACGGGCGAGCTGCTCGAAAACGGGAGGCTGAGTTAGCAACAGAAATTGGAGATCGAATACAGGTTTCACAGAAAATTAAAGGACTAGATCGATCGGTGGATGTACAACAGTGGGAAGAGTTGCTATCACAATTTGACACGATTGAACGATACAATCTTAACTACAATATTGAACTGGAGCATGCCCCAATTCAAGAGACAATGGTATCGGGGACAGTACGCGGGGTAAAGGGACGTATATTATTGGTTGAGAATAACAATACAGTATATGCTACAGACCTTCGTGACTTGGTTGGATATATTGTTGAGGAAGGTTCGACAGACCAGAATCGACAATCGAGTTTGGACGCTTTTTGAACGGAAGCAAGGTTACCCTAACTGACTTTTTCTCTGGAAAGGATAGCAGTGCAAGTTCATGGTTACCGTTTGTGGGAACGTTACAGCGGTACCAAGGCGAAGGCCCCAGCTTCAGCCGTTGGAGGCTGTCATAAATGGGTGATTTGTGTATCTGACTTTCGGCAGTGGAGTTCGAGTTATGTGAAATATAAACGTACCTCGGAACGGTTGTCTTGACATCCTGTACTGAAGGCCGACACACTGACATTATTCTCAGACGTACAGACCGATGTGGACCGAATTGAAGTCAGCACGGTCGTATATGTTTCCGCAGAAGAGGCATTTGAGTTCCTTGTTGACTTTCCAAGATATGCTCAGTACTCCAAATATCTTGACTCAGTACAACAGCATGGGACTGGTGGAGCAGGGACAAAGTACGACCTTACATTTAGATGGTGGAAATTAACGTATACAGCACGATCCGAAGTAACGAGTATAGAGGAAAACAAAAGAATTGATTGGGAACTAGTTAACTCACTCGACGCAACGGGTTACTGGGGCATTGAGCCGCTACCAGAAGAGACAGAAACGTCAGACAACAATGCCGTGAAAGTCCGGTTTGTTGCTGAATTTGACTCAAATTCGATGACGTGGGACTTAGTCAATGTTCCTCGGTTTGTCTCAACAGATTGGATCGTGAGAAAAGTAAAACCACTTATTGTAAAAGAGGCTAAGCGGATTGTTGGCCGTGTGGTGGCTGATCTCGAAGGGGAATCCCGGGAGGTGACACTTACAGTGCATGAGACTCCGGATACAATTTGAAGTTCAGTAAATCAACACCTGTCCGCGTATTCATAACTACTTTTGGTTAGGTCCTAATTACAATAATCAAGAAAGCTTGTATGCATATAATTATCATCGGTGCTGGAGTCGTTGGACAAACGTTGGCGGAAAATCTTGATAATAGTCATGAAATAGTAGTAATCGATCAGGATGAGGATCTAGTCAAGACAATCTCATATGAACTTGACGTGCTGACGATGAGCGGTGACGGAACAAAATTAAGCGTGCTGCGGGAGGCTGGTATCGAAGATGCGGATCGAGTTATTGCATGTACCGGAGACGAGCAAACCAACATCGTTGCTTGCGGAACTGCGAAAACAGCTTCAGAGGTATTTACAATTGCTCGAGTAAAGCGTCGGGACTTACTTGAAACATGGAAAGAGAAGAAAGAGGCATACAATGTTGACCACATGGTTTGCTCAGACTTGCTTGCCGCCGAGGCAATTTTCCAAATTGCTGGACTTCCTGGAGCTCTAGATACCGATACATTTGGAGATGGCGTAGTTCGGATGGCAGAGTTCAAGGTGGCATCTGAAAGCCCATTTGTGCACCGTTCTGTAGCTGAAATTGATGAAAAAAATAGCCTAACAATTGCAGCAATTTCACGGGACGGAGATGATTTTATTATCCCGGACGGGGATACAGAGATTAATGCTGATGATCGCGTTATTGTGATCGGCCCTCCAGAAAAAATACGTGCAACGACGGAGCAAATCACTGGATCAGATGTAACGCTACCGGATGAGGTTGTGCTCATTGGCGGTACCGAGGTTGGGTTCCACGCTGCACAAATCTTCAACGATCATGGGTATAAAACCCGGCTAGTCGAACAAAACGAGCAGCGTGCTCGGCAAATTGCGGAAGATCTCCCGGATACAACGGTTATGCAACATGATGCAACTGATATTGATTTTTTGGAACGTGAGCACATTGGGGAGGCAGACCTTGTTGTATCAGCATTAACAAGTGACGAGAAAAATTTGCTTGCAGCACTGCTCTCAGAACGAATGGGTGCAGCACGGACAGTGTCGTTAGTGCATCAACCAGCATATTCTCGATTGTTCGAAACGGTTGGGATTGATGCGGCAGTGAGCACACAGGAAGAAACTGCAGAAGCAGTTACACGGTTCACCCGGCAAGAGGATACAGAAAAAGTCTCAATGATCGGCTCACAGGATGGTGAAGTTATCGAGGTGAAAATTGATGATGAGAGTGAATTTGTTGGTGTAGACATTGACACAATGACAGACAAGTTAAAAAATAGAGTGGTCATTGGATCAATTATTCGGGACGGAAAGCCAGTCACACCTCGAGGAGAAACAACTGTCAAGGTTGATGACCATATTGTAATATTCACAAAAACAGAGTACGTGGACGCGATTCTAAAGAAGATATGATGGCTACACTATCACCTCATTGATGCACCATCATTATCGGGACAAGTAAGCATAGTACGTCCATTGAGTCCCAGTTCATCGAGCGCATCGTTTGCTGCTGTTTCTGCTTTGGAAGCTAATGAGTCAGTTGTAAGCGCATATACTGTCGGACCCCAAGACGATTGGCCGACACCAGCGATTGATTCACATGACCGAAGTTTATCAATTAGATCTCCAACTGGCGGACGATATACCCCGCCTTGTTCGTCGGAGTACCAAGATCCGTTAATCTGGTCAATTGTGGTAATAGCATCTCCAGCAGTCTGTATATCATCCATAACAATAGATGGTAAAAGGCGACGAGAGAGAATACCACTAACTTTATTTGCTACATCGGGACTTGCCTGTTCAATGATTGATCGCATACTTTCTTCTTCGGTTTCTCCGTTACGACCTTTCGGAAGGTCTGGAACAACAAGAAGAAACCTCCATCGATCAGGAACGGGTTGTCGTGCAATCACAGGCGGTACTTCCCATTCGCCTCGTGACGGAGGATCTGATGTAAACCGAGCGGTAGGGTGACCTCCATCAATAATGAATCCTCCTTCCTCAAAGCCAGCTACACCAATGCCACTGCGACCTCCACGGCCGAGTTTAGGAGCGATCGACCGAACAGAAAGGTCAGCATCATAGGCACTAGCAATTGCATGACTGACAGCGAGTGCAAGTTGCGTGCCACTACCAAGCCCGACATGGCGTGGAAGTTCGGACTTAATATTGATCTCTGCCCCTGGGAGAGAAAGATGGTCTATAGCAATGGTAGCATACTGCTGCGCCAAATCATGGCTGCAGGAGACTTGTTCAGCAGGCTCAGCAGAAACACTTACCGTAGGAGATTGAATTGCAATACCTATACCACCGTAGATTCGGTCGTATGCTAAAGATAGATTCTGGAATCCGACATGTAGTCGCGCACCTGCTTCGACAGTCGCCATGTAAATACTTGGTCTACAGCTATGATTTTGGTTTCGAAGTTAGCGAGAATTACCGTGGTAGCGGTGCAAACGTTAATGGGTTCAGCCGGGGGATGAGTTTAAGACTGACGTCGAGTTTCGCTAATGGTATTAATACAGACTACATTGTCAGGGTATGGCAGACAAAGAGTATTCATCCGCAGATATCGACACAGGAAAACCGGATCATTTTCCAAGCAGTGATGTCACTGACGGCTATGAGCGAGCACCACACAGAGCGATGTTTCGTGCAATGGGTTATGATGACGGGGATCTATCATCTCCGCTAATTGGAATTGCAAATCCAGCCGCAGATATTACGCCCTGTAATATACATTTAGATGAGCTAGGTGCAGAAGTGTGGGATACAACAGACGAGGCAGGAGGGATGCCTATTGAGTTTGGAACGATCACAATCTCAGATGCTATCTCAATGGGGACAGAAGGAATGCGAGCGAGTCTAATCTCAAGGGAGGTAATTGCTGATTCAGTTGAGTTAGTAGCATTTGGAGAGAGAATGGATGGAATGGTGACCATTGGTGGATGCGATAAGAATATGCCCGGGATGATGGCAGCAATGATACGAACAGATCTGCCATCTGCATTTCTGTATGCCGGATCAATTATGCCAGGCGAACATGATGGACGAGAAATCACCATTCAGAATGTTTTCGAAGGAGTTGGAGCAGTTGCTACGGGGGAGATGGACGATAAAGAACTCCACGAGATAGAGCATAATGCCTGTCCCGGGGCTGGCGCGTGTGGAGGGATGTTTACGGCAAATACAATGGCTTCAATCGCCGAGGCACTTGGACTAGCTCCACTTGGAAGTGCAAGCCCACCGGCTGAAGAGGAATCGAGGTATCAAGTGGCGCGTGAAACAGCACAACTGGCAATTGAGTGTGCACATGAAAACCGTCGACCGTCCGATATTCTGAGTAAAAGATCATTTGAAAACGCAATTACGCTACAGGTTGCTATTGGTGGATCAACCAACGCAGTGCTTCATTTGTTGGCATTAGCAGCTGAAGCAGGAATTGATTTAGATATTGAAGAATTTAACAGTATTTCGGACCAGACTCCAAAGATTGCAGATTTGCAGCCAGGGGGAACATACGTAATGAACGACCTGCATGAAATTGGTGGGGTTCCAGTTATACTGCGGCGATTACTTGATGCTGATTTGATTCATGGTGATACAATGACAGTGACTGGTCGAACTCTTGCTGAGGAACTTGAAAAACTTGAGAAGACAGGAGAACTCCCGCCTGAAGAGGAGATAAGTGCTGAATTCTTATACTCAGTAGATGACCCAATGTACAAGCAGGGGGCAATCAAAATACTAACTGGAAATCTTGCCCCAGGAGGAAGTGTATTGAAAGTGACTGGGGATGATGAACTCTATCATCGGGGACCAGCGAGGATTTTTGAGAATGAGGAAGATGCGATGGAATACGTGCAGGAAGGTGGTATTGAGTCAGGGGATGTCATTGTCATTAGAAACGAAGGTCCTCAAGGAGGGCCCGGTATGCGAGAAATGCTCGGAGTCACAGCAGCTGTTGTTGGACAGGGACACGAAGACGATGTGGCATTAATCACAGATGGTCGGTTCTCAGGGGCTACTCGAGGACCAATGATCGGACATGTTGCCCCAGAGGCATATGTTGGGGGTCCAATTGCTGCGCTAAAGGATGGAGATATTGTTGAGGTTGATATTCCTGACCGCTCCCTATCAGTAGAGATTTCAGATGAAGAACTTGAATCACGTCTTGAAGAATGGGAACAATCAAAACCAGCGTACACATCTGGGGTACTTGCTAAATATGGCAAAATGTTCGGATCCGCCGAAAATGGAGCTGTAACAAACCCAGCCGCCAAAATGGACAAGTAACTCTCTTGCTTGGTCTCTGATTTGGCTTAGAAGTTTTCTAACATAGAACCAGCAGTGGGGAACAGTTTTGTCCATTCAATACCAACGTATTTGCGTGACAGTATATCGGAGTATCCGCGCGGTTATAGGTGCTTCTGGAAACAATCTAATTGATTGGGACGCCGTTGCCGAAGCAGCAAAGGCATCGACAGCACCTGGAGATATCGATCTCTCCCGGGCCGAGCGAGAAGGATACGCAAAAGATGTTCAGGATGCACGAAATGAGATCCAGCGAGCTGCTGGAATCACATTTGACATTCCTGAAACGGTGGAAATTCAAAACCGACATCACTGGATAGATGCGAATATCAGGACATTTCAGCGTGTCATGGAACCACTTGAAGAGCGTGCTGACTCCGCTGTTCCTGGGATTGCTCGAATCGTCAATACCGGGAGTATGAGCGTGACGCTAAGTTTTCTTGGCCGAAATGTCCTTGGACAATATGATCCGTTGTTGCTTGCAGATGCACCACAGAACGAGCATGGTTTGTACTTTGTACGGCCAAATATCAAAAGTGCAGCAAATGAGTTGGATGTCGATTATGATCGGTTCCGTCGTTGGATTGCATTTCATGAGGTAACACACGCTGCTGAATTCTCGCTAGCACCATGGTTACCTGATCATTTGACCTCTCAAATGGAGAAGGGATTAGATGGGTTGACTGAAGGATCACTTGATAGAGAGGCATTCTCAGAGATGCAAACAACAATGACTGTTGTTGAGGGATACGCTGAACTTCTGATGGATGAAGCATTTGACGATGAGTACAAAGAGTTACGAGAAAAACTTGACCAGCGCCGCCGAAATGCAGGACCAATCTCACAGTTGTTACGATACCTGCTTGGAATCGAAATGAAGCGTGAGCAGTACGAAAAAGGACGCGAATTTTTCGATACTGTCATCGAAGAAACGGATCTACAAACGGCTACACAAGTGTGGGAGTCACCAGAGAACCTTCCAAATAAGAACGAGATTGAGAACCCAGATCAGTGGATCAATCGAGTAGCTGAGATCTGAACGAGAATTAACTTCTACAGGCTACGCTCTCGTCCTCAAAGAAGTACCCTGCGTCAGCAGTCAACTACCTCGGGGTCAAGCCCCGCAGCATCCGCCTTGAAATTTCTGTGAATGAGTAGGTAGGGGGAGTTCACTAACTAATAGAACCCTCGATCAACATCATCTTCTTCGATTAGCTGAGAGAGTTCTGCGTCTAGTAGTTCTTCAGCTTCTTCGAACGTCGTTGATAAGGAGTCAACTTTATCAGGGCGCTCACGGTGGTCAAACGTCATGGGGCCGTGAGCTGGGGAATTTAGCGCATTCATTACGTCCTCAAAAAGTGCTTCAGACGATGTGGGGGCGTCTGCATGAGTTTCAAGTACGGTCTCAACTTGCTTAGCAATCTGCTCTGCTTCGGACTCATCTTCTGGTGGTGTCTGGACGGCGAACCGCTGATTGCCTTTATCTGGAAACAGCGGTTCTATATCATCATCAATAGAGCGAGCGATTTTCGAACCAACACCTTTGACGTCAAATGGATTCTTGGCATATGTCTTGAGATGGTAAACTCCTACACCAGGATGTGCAAGATAAAGGTCTTCTCCAATACCATTCTTTCGTTGCCCGGCAATTGCTCGCCAGTCTGTTGCATCAACACCAGAATCAGCGACATCATTTAGAATATCCGTCCAGTCACGGATTCGCATATTTTCAGATATAGAGATTATCCAGAATCAATGTATCGGATAGCGGTCAATAGAAACGACAGTATTTTGCTAATCGGGGACTGCGTCTCGTACGTGATCCGGGGGACGGTAACTGAGACGGATACCCCAGAAGAGGTAACGACAAGATATGGAACCCGATCAGTTGCGACAGTAAAATTACAGGATGAAGCAGGTGATAACAACTCAGTAACGCTGTGGGGCGACTGGGCAGAGACAGCGTCTCTGGTCGATCCAGGGATGGAACTGCTGATTACGGAACTAAAGCAGCAGACAGGAAAAGAAAATAAATACGCAACAACGGGCGACTCGTATGTCATTGTTGAGCCAGATTTTCTCGTTGATGTAACAGATATCAGAGAATGGGTGCAATGTCCCCGGCAGTATTACTTGTCAAAGCTGGACAGTGCACGACAATCTGAGCCATTACTAATTGGGACACTTGTGCACGAAGTGTTTGAAGACTTACTACATGGGCAAGATCGAGCAGACGCAATCACGAAGCGAATTAATGCTGCCTCATTAGATATCGGTCTACTTGGGATGGACCAAGAAACAGTCAGAGCAAAGGTAGCAGGACATGCAGAGGCGATTGATCAGTGGCTTGCCCAGACAACACTTTCTGGAACAGATTCCTGGAGAAGTGAGCAGTTGCTAGTAAGCGATATGTTCGGAATGAAGGGGCGTGCTGATGCAGTACGTCGTGATATGCCAGTGGAGCTGAAAACTGGAAAAAACACGCAAAAAGAACCGAGGTTTCAAGATAAAATTCAGGCCGCTTGCTATGCATTGATGCTCACTGAACGTGGTCTCGAAGTTGATACCGGAATCTTACTGTATACGAAAAACGCAGTTGTTGATCGAACAGATGTATCTGGCGATTTGTCACCGGCTAAGGAATTCTCTATTCGGAATGGTCTGTTAGATTTTGCTGTGAGAGCACGAAACGAAATTGCTGCGATGGAATACGATATTGAGGTTCCAACCGGTTACGAAGGAGATGCAGATTGTGACAGATGTTTTGTACAAGATACATGTCTCGTTGTCTCGGGTCGTTTAGATCAAGAGTCAAAGGCTGGAGCGATTGGAACAGCGATTCCTGAACAACATCGACAATATTTTGACACGACATATGATGCAATTGAAAAAGAGCGGAGAGCAATTCACCGTGAATATCGAAAACTATGGGAACAGACCCCCGAAGAACGTCTCGCAGACGATCGGGCATTGATCAATCTCACAGTTGTAAACTCAAACCAGTACCCGGATGGTCGTTGGGAAATTACCGCTAAAAACCCAGCAACCTCAGTTGGGAAGTTCCAGCAGGGAGACTTAGTGCTCGCAAGCGACGGAGATCCAGTCCACGGAGAAGGAGAATTAGCGACGCTGGAGAAAGCATCCACAGATCATCTCACAATCAGTGTTGATGAGTTTATAGAGTTATCGCGAATTGACGTGTATCCATCGGAGATAACTGTTGATCGGATGCTTACCGCATTACACGATGCACTTCTGCGGGGATCAAAGCGAAAAAGAAGAATTCTCATGGGAGAGGAAACACCAGCGTTTGATGCAGTAAGTGAAGAAATTATCCCGAACAATAGTGCACAGAATACTGCCATTCAGCGTGCACTTGGCGCAAACGACTGTCTTTTGATACATGGTCCTCCTGGAACTGGGAAAACATACACAATCGCTAAACTGATCAAGGAACTTGTCGAGGACAATAATCGAGTCCTGCTAAGCGCATTCACAAATAGAGCCGTTGATAATGCAATTGAGCAATTGCGAGAAATTGGGTTTGCAGATATTATTCGAGTTGGATCTGCAACCGGGGTTAGAGAAGACATGATGGATCTACGGCTACAGCAGTCGGGAGATCCACAAAAGCAGGCAAAGAAACTTGAAACAGCCTCAGTAGTCGCAGCAACAGCTGCCAGTTGCGGATCTACCGTCCTTAGAGAGCAGTCATTTGATGTTGCAGTGATCGATGAGGCGTCACAACTGACAGAGCCTGAAACACTAGCCCCAATTAATCTAGCAGATCGGTTTATTTTGGTTGGGGATCACCATCAGTTACCACCAGTAACGCAAGTTGAAACAGAGGGTACAAATGATACGAAGAGCCCATTCAAAGGAGACCTTTCAAAATCACTATTTGAGCGGATGCTGGACACATATCCTGATGCATCAGTTATGTTGACACAACAATATCGGATGGCCCAACGCATTCAATCGTTTGCCTCAAGAGAGTTTTACAATGGAAAACTACGTCCAGCAACTGCAGAGATAGCTCGTCAGTCACTCTCTGGTCTCCCAACAGTAGATCAAGAAAAACTCCCCTCAGAATTCCAAGGCCAAGTAAACTTTATTGACATACCGGGAGATGATAGGCAACGGACTGATCATAAAGAAGCAGACCACATTGCAACACTTGTAGAGCGTGCAGTTAGTGCTGGAATCAAGCCCGAAGACATTGGGGTTATTGCCCCGTATCGAGCGCAGGTATCAGTTCTCAGTGAGCGTCTTCCAGAACAGGTTGCGGTTGACACTGTTGATAGATTTCAGGGATCCAGCAAAGAACTGATATTAATGTCACTTGTTGCAACCAAATCGCTTGACGGCCCAATTTTCGAAGATCATAGACGGGTAAACGTAGCACTAACTCGAGCAAAGCGAGGCTTAATTTTGGTCGGGGACAAACGAGCGCTTAGCTCTGATCCATTTTACGCGCGAATGATTGAGTGGGCAGAGCATTGACCTTCTTCCACAGCTGAAGCTGGGGACCTTCGCCTTGGTACCACTGTAACTGCAAGAAGAGATTAGGTAGGTGAGATAAAATAGAAGGAGGACCTATTGGTATTCCGAATTAGCAAGGAACTTCTCAATTCTGTTGAATGCTGTTTTGAGCTCATCTAGACTTGTTGCATATGACATCCGGAGATGACCAGTTCCATCATCACCGAATACATCGCCCGGAACAACTGCGACGCCAGCTTCAGTGAGAAGGTCTTCTGCAAACCCATGTGCATCACCGCCAGGCGCTTCGGGGAAAACATAGAATGCGCCTTCAGCTTCAAAGCAATCAATGCCTAATTCATCAAGCCGTGAAAGAACGAATCGGCGGCGGCGATCGTAGTGGGAGAGCATTTCTTCGACGGAGTCTTGGCAGGATCGTAATGCCTCGATTGCTGCATACTGTGCTGTTGTAGGAGCAGACAGCATTGAATACTGATGAATCTTATTCATTGCGCCAATTGCATCCGCAGGCCCCATTGCATATCCCAGACGAAGCCCGGTCATAGCATAGGCTTTCGAAAACCCATTGAACACAATTGTCCGCTCACGCATCCCTGGGAGTGTAGCAATTGAGACGTGGTCAGTCGTGTATGTCAGATCAGCATAGATTTCATCTGAGAGAACAAGCAGATCATGCTCTTTTGCAAACTCTGCAATTGGTTCCAGATCAGCTTGTGTCATGATGGCTCCTGTAGGATTATTAGGATAGCACATCAACAATGCGTCAGCATCCTGGGCTCCAGCACTCTCAAGTGCATCTCGAGTTAGCTTGAACTGGTCATCCCGAGTAGAAACTGGAAGTGGATTTCCTCCGGCAAATGTTACTTCTGGTTGATAGGAAACATATGATGGATCGGGAACAGCAACGGTATCACCAGGTTCAACAATAGCCCGCAAAGCCACGTCAACAGCCTCACTAACTCCAGTAGTAACAATAATCTCTTCATCCGAATCATAAGAGAGATTATACTGTTGGTCAACAGTCGATGCGATAGCTTCTCGAAGCTCTCGCTTCCCCCGGTTAGAGGTATATGAAGTTCGGCCCCGTTCTAGTGAGTGGATCGCTGCGTCACGTGCTGCCCACGGAGCTGAAAAATCTGGCTCACCAACACCTAACGAAATAACATCATCTGCCTCCTCAGCCAACTCAAAGAAGCGTCGAATTCCCGAAGGCGGAACTTCCTTAACGCGCTCAGCAATATTAAACGCCGATGCTTGTTTGGGCTCTTCAGCAGTCATGGTGATATCGATAGTCGGTCATCATCGTCGCCGCCGTTGAAGGCGACCCCATTTTCTTTGTAACGGTCCATAACGTAGTGTGTAACGGTCTGGGTAATCTCTGGAATCGGTGCAATTTGGTCGCTAACAAACTGAGAAACTTCACGCATCGAATCGCCTTCAACACGCATGTGGAAATCATAGTCACCAGAAACAAGTTGAAGCGACTCGACTTCAGGGAATTGGACAAGTCGATCAGCAATATCAATATAGCTTGTTTCGCGGTCGAGTTTAACATTGAGTTCAACTTCAGCTCGAACTCGCTCATCACTTGTCTCACCCCAGTCGATAACCGCTTGGTATCCACGAATGATGCCTTTTTCTTCCAACTGCTTAATTGCGGCTTCAACAGATTCCACATCAGTGTTAAGGATACGCGCAATGTCTTCAGTTGATCGACGGGCGTCGTCCAGCAGAAGGTCAATAAGTTCCTGTTCGTCCATGATATATAGGTGTGGTATGAAGACATATAATTCACCTCTTTTTGCAGTTACCTGGCAATATTAGAAGGATGATCAGTAAATGGAAATGTAAGCGACACTGGGACATACGTGCAACTGATAAGAAAAGATATGATGTATGATTGATGCTGATTGGTATTGTCGAGATTGGCTTGCTCGACGGGCAAATATCTCTCCGAATAAGGAGGCAGTAGTATCCCCATCAAAGGGAGACTCACTTTCGTATCAAGAATTTCATCGAATAGTAGAGGATCGAGCGAAGCACCTTGTCCAGCATCTTAATAACACAGCCCACATAGGCTGTCTCTCTAACTTACCACTGTCATTTGCGATTGATTTGTTTGCTGGCATTCGCGCAGGGAAGACAGTAATCCCGCTAAATCCTACCCGGCCGAAAGAAGTGTTGCTCAGCCAATTAGAGTTAGTCGATGCGCAATCAGTGATGTACAACACTACGACTAACGAAATTGCTACATCACTGGCTGAAAATGGTCAGATTACCGGAATTCAGACAGATGGTATACCAACGGAAGATGGATGTGTCGGGCTGTTTGAGTCTCAGCAACAGTCAATCGACAACATACCCCTACCTGACAAGTGGTTGATTTTATTTACATCTGGGACAACCGGTGATACAAAGCCAGTTCCACTGACGGCAAGCAATTTAGGATCAAGTGCTGTCGGGTCTGCAATGCGATTAGGGATTGATCAACAAGACCGTTGGCTAGATCCACTTCCAACGTACCACATGGGCGGTATTGCCCCGATTATACGGTCAGTGTTGTATGGAACGACTGTCGTACTGCAGGCTAATTTTGAGCCAAATCATACTATAAGGCTGATTGAAAACCACAGTGTATCAGGGATTTCCGTAGTACCCACGATGCTGCAAGAGATTCTTAACGCAGGAAGTCTTCCACTGCTTCGGTTCATTCTCTGTGGAGGAGCCAAAACGCCCCCTGACCTTATTGAAAGATGCAAACGTAGAAGACTCCCAATCTATCCAACATATGGTATGACAGAAGCATCATCTCAGATTGCCACCGCGACACCACTGGAAGCTTACAGGTATCCAGAGTATGTGGGTCGGCCGTTATTCCAGATGGACGTGAAAATCATCCAGGACGGAGAGTCAATGCCTGCTGGTGAAACAGGAGAAATCGTGATTGAGGGACCATCAGTGACAACTGGCTACTACAACGATAAACAAGCAACAAGCAAACGAATAAGTGAACATGGATTTCATACAGGGGATATTGGCCGAGTGACAGAGAATGGAATGATTGCAGTCATCGGTCGTAAAGACAGAATGATTGTTACAGGCGGAGAAAATGTTCATCCTGAAGAAGTAGCTGATGTAATCGAAGGACATCCAGATGTCTCTGCTGTTGCTGTTGTAGGGATTGAAGATGAGCACTGGGGAGAAAAAGTAGCAGCCGCAATAGTAGGAGAAATAACCGAGATAGAGGTAAATGAACTCTGTGGCACCAAGTTGGCGTCATACAAAGTACCAAAAACAGTTGTTACGGTCGAAGAACTACCACGAACGGCATCTGGTACAGTTGACTATTCTGCGGTGCGAGAATATATACGACGTAAAGAATGAATGTGGGAAGTTAAGTTATTCTTCGTATACAAGGTTCATGATCCACTGTGAAAAAGCGTCACTGTGTGGATCAAGTTCTTCCTCGCCAACGAACGGAGAAAGCATATCACCGGCCATGAGAAGAGAAAAGTCAAGATCCTGTGCAGCAGGCATGATATAGTAGGTATTGTGCCCTTCATAGACGGCTTCCTCTCGCCGAACAAGGTCTTGCTCGACGAGTTCACTAACAATACGGCTACCTTTTCGCGAAGAGACATCCAGTTTTTTCCAAAATTCACTCTGATAAATACCACCGGTTTCCCGGACTAACTCTAGACCAGCCAGCTCTTCTTCGGAGAGACTCTCTGTATCAGCAACGCTCACAGGCACCACCTCGCTACGGAATACATGTCCATGTCTGTGATGGGGGCTCAAGCGTGTTTAACTTTTCTAGGTATGACTGGAGAAGAGTTGGATTATAATCTCAGAAACGACACGTCAACAGCCGGGGGGCAAACTCCGCGTCCGCTCAAAAAGTCCGTAAATAAATCAGCTAGAAGTGTTCACGAAGTGATTCCGGAGGCGAGGTCCTCGATGACAGAGCGAGGGGAGTCTGATTTTGCAACACCACTGGCAAGTAATACACCATCGGCACCAAGACGATCCGCAGCAGCAACGTCCTCGCCGCTTGAAATACCAGCACCGCAGTAGACATCGACAGACTCATCGACTGCTGTAACAGCAGCAACCGCATCCTCGACAATGTTAGGATCTGCTTTGCTAACCGGGGTTCCTGACCCAATCAGCTCAGGCGGTTCAATTGCAATAGCATCTGGACCAAGATGAGCAACTGCGGCAGCCTGATTTGGATTGTTTGCACAAACAACGGTAGAAAGGCCAGCTCGTGTTGCAGATTGTATAGCAGCGTCAATATCAGCGAGCTTAAGCCGTTCTTCAGAATGATTAATTAGCGTTCCCGTTGCTCCAGCAGCAGCAACAGATTCAGGTAAGACAGAACCGGTGTGACTACCGTAATCGATTGGGTCAATGTGTTGGCTCCATGTCTCAATATTATAATCTGAGACTGAGTCGAGTGATGGCAGTTGTGGTGCAACGGCTAGGTTAACGTTCTGTGAAGTTTCAGCGTTTGCAGCAGCAGCAGCGATTTCGATAGGGTCACAGTCGTAGGCCTTCAGATTGATCAGGATAAACATACTAATTATCTGTACGTATTCACTCCCGATAGTAGTAGCTTACTTCTCACAGCAAAGCACACCAAAAATTGTTATGAGTAGGCTAGCGCTCAGTCTTTCCGTTCAACTACATCTCCGAGAGTATATCCATCGGTACCACTAGATCCTTGCCAATCAGTCGATCCGTCATCACTACCACCAGCACTGAGAGAGATATCGAAGAAGTTCTCAAGTTTGGCTTGCAGATCATCACTCGGGAGTGTGTCACCGCGCTCAACTTTTCGAATGAGGCTCGCCTTCTCGTTGATTTGTTTGGCCAGTTCAGCCTGCGAAAGCCCTCGGTCTTCGCGCGCTTGGCGAAGTTGCTTGTCGTAATCCTGGGCAAGTTCGTCAACAGAGTCAAACATATCACTCTGTTGGCTTGATGAGGAATAGGACCTAGAGGAAGTCTGGCCAGAAGATGCTGTCGTACTTGTTGTATCCGAGGAATCGGTCGAATATTTCGTAGATGTAGATGAAGATGACTCAGAGGTCTCAACTTCCGTACCAAAGTCAGCACAGTTTGAACAGACCTGGAGTTCTGCCCCTTCAACTTTAATCTTTGTAGGCGAGTCGGTCTCAGTGCCACAAAGCTCGCATTGGACCATGCCTTCTTCTAACACAGCAGTATGCATAAATGATGCGTTGTTCTGGAACACTGTTTTATATGTCAAATATTAGTTATTTTGCGTCAAAATCCGGAGCTGCCATCTGATTTTTGCTGTAATACCACACAGCTATTCATTCAGTGACCGCCAGGCACCGAAAAACCGTTGAATAGCTGTGAGATGTCCGACAACAGCAAAAATAATCAAAAGCCAGCCAACAACAGTATATCCATACACAGGATCGGAATACACAAACATAACAAATCCGATGAGGCCAATGAGCGCAAGGCGGTCAGCACGTCCAAGTAATCCGCCATATTCGCGTTCAAGTCCGATTGCTTGTGTCTGGGTGCCAAGATAGGAGGTAAGCAACACACCAGTAACAGCTAGAAATCCAATTGCATACTGCTGTACACCGGCTGCGAGACCGGCAATGAGAATCACATCAGCGTACCGATCAATGACGTGATCAAGCAGATCTCCAGCCCGTGAGCTGACTTGTTGTTTACGAGCGAGTGCTCCATCAATAAGATCAAGAAGCCCATTTAATGCAACGAATACTCCACCCGCTGCATACAGCCAATGGGCCTCCATAGCAAAATAAAAACAGAGACCTGCAAAGGCCGCGGCAATAAGTCCAAGCACACTAACTGAGTTTGGCGTAAGGCCGGCCCGGTCAGCCGCAGTAACGAATGGGCTTGTAACTCGATCTGCAGTGTTGCGAAATCGATCAAGTGTCATATGTCATCGATGTAATCAAGGTATGATACTTTACCTGCATTTGGCGAGCGGTTCTCTTCAATGACTGCTTGAATCTCACCTGCAACTTCCTCAGGGGTGCGGTTAGTTGTTGTTATTTCATACACTGAGTCTAGACCATGTTGGTCAACTGCCTCTGATAAAATTACATCAAGCGCTTCGCTTCTTGCATTTTCTTTGATGGTTGCTTGCGGTTCCTCTCGTTGCTCAAGTCGCTTTTCAATGGTCTCTGGATGGGCTCTTAGCACGATTACACGGTCAACCGGGAGATAATGAGAAAGATGGGACTCGAATATGAGGTTAGTTTGATCAGTATACCGTTCAGCAATCTCATTGATGTCAGCAATGACACTATCGCGGTTCTCATCAGTGTCTGTGTATAGTTGCTCTTGTTTGATGACATCATTTAGATGAACTACATCAAGATCAGTTTCAAGAGCGTTAGTCGCCGATGTCTTTCCTGTGCCAGGAGTTCCGGTTACTGCGACCCGCATGGTCAGTCACCGTGAGAGGAACTTAAAGCAGCTACAACATCATTTACTGCATTTATTGCTTCGGTTGTTTCTTGCTCAGTTCCACATGAAATGCGGATGCAGTCTGAAAGACCAAAGCTTGAACAATCTCTCACGATGACCCCTCGTTGTTTGAGTTGGTCTGAGACAGTGCTGGCGTCACCGACCTCTGCGAGGACAAAATTACCCTGGCTCTCCCACGTTGGAACCTTAAGTTCGGACTGGAGGCGCTTCCGCTGCGTTTTAGCCGAGCTTACGGTTTTTTCTACGTGGGACTGATCTGCAAGTGCGGCGGATGCGGCTCGACAGGCTATTTCATTTACGGCAAATGGCGTATTAATCCGACCATATGCGTCTGCCCACGAATCAGGAACCAACGCATATCCCACTCGAAGGCCAGCAAGTCCATAGGCTTTTGAAAACGTACGGAGAACAGCAATATCATCTCGGTGGTCAAGCAATTCACGAGCACTCGCTATTGATGAAAATTCACCATACGCTTCGTCAACGACCACAAGTGTATCCGAATCGGTCTGAGCGGCAATCGAACGGATTGTATCGTGCGTGACAACAGATCCAGTCGGGTTATGTGGACTGGTGAGAAACACGATACGGTGGTCGTCATATGCCTCAAGGACGGTCTCATCGGTAACTGTAAAATCACTTTCTCGAGAGACTGGATAGTGTTCAACAGCACCATGGTGATACCGACTGCTCATAGCGTAGTATGAAAATCCTGGTTGAGGAACAAGAATGCGATCACCAGGCCGAAGAACAGCCCGAGAGAGGTAGTCAATTGCCCCGTCAGCGCCAGGAGAAAGCCATACTTGTTCCGGGGACACGTCCCAATGTTTAGCAAGAGACTCAGTAAGGTCAGTATGACTAGATTTTGGGTATTCGTGAACAGAAGAGGCAGCCGATGAAATAGCATCAATGGCGTTCTCCGGGGGACCATGCGGATTCTCGTTAGACCCCAGCGCGACTAGCTCCTCTGGATCCATCCCCAGCTCTCTGGCAACCTCCACAAGGCCCTCTCCAGGCACATATACTTCATGGTCCGACAGGTCTCTGTAGTGCATACATATAATCAGATAGGGAAGGATGTAAGAGTTATCGAATAGAGATGGAAAATAGCATTTTACAGAGGTAGCAAGACGAAGGGCCACCCCTACACAGACAGAGTTCTCGTGCTTGCCGGAGTCCACAACTGGTGGTCTGAATCCCGTATTAACCACTTCCTCGGGCGGCTGGTCCGCCTCGGAACGATCATACTGCGTCTCAGTTAAGAATAACACTCTGGGGTGACGCTCTCACGTCAACTGCCTCGGGGTCAAGCCCCGAGGTTCTTCCCGTGGATCAGTCGGACACGCCTCGGATACCCTCGGTCTGGTCGCCTTGAACGGTATCAGAGGTCACGGTTGGGCCGTCCACAGGTCCCGATGCCTGCCGTCGCAACTTCCACTTCTGCACCTGTGGGAGTGTGTTGAGAGCAGGCACATTTCTATTGTCTTGTGTTCTCAACCACTTCTGCGCGACACTGATACCAGCGCCACGGTCAGCGTGGTCTTGATGATCGCACCCACAGCACTTGAACCGTTTCTTGTGACGGTTCGCCCGGTCTGTGTGGCCACAGACTGGACACTGTTGGCTGGTGTACTCCGGGTCAATATCATCTGACGGAATCCCGCACCATGCGGCCTTGTACGTGATAAAGTCGCGGAGTTTGGCGAACGGTAGTGAATGGAGTCGCCGATTCATTCGAGTCCCGTACTCAATATCATCTCTCATGTCTTTGAGGTCTTCAAAGACAATTACAGGACTGTCGAACCGGTGAATCCACTCGACCACGCGCCGTGACACCGTGTGGAGTTGGTCATGAACGAACCGTTGTTCCTTGTCGCGGAACACATCGTTGAACGCGGTCTGCCCGGCTTCTTGCATCCGCTTCCGCATCGTAGAGATGGCGTTCGTCTCGCTGCCGCTGTAAGTCGTATATTCTATCCAAGCAGAATGTAATATTATCCTACGACTCGTTGTTAGAAGCCAAAAGAATCAAGCCTTAAGATGCCATTTAAATACTCAATGAGTCGTTCTGACTTGCGTGCACGAGCACATGATTTAGATGTTACAGTTTGGGTTGGGAAAAACGGTGTCGAGGCCGTGGTAGAGGAAGCAGATCGGCAGTTGGATGATGATGACTTAGTTAAAGTAAAGTTTCTTCGTGCTGCACGTGGAGGTACCTCAACGGAGGAGTTAGCAGAGCAACTCGCTTCACAGGTTGATGCAGAACTCGTGGAAACACGTGGAAATACAGCCGTGTTCTATCGAGAATGACAATGTTTTTTGGAGTGATTAGTGATTTAATTGATACACTGGGAATAGCCTCTGATCCCGTAGTCATTATCGTCGACGCAGCAATGCCTTATGCGATTTTTATTGTTGCATTCATAGCTTTGTACTACGTTGGAAAGCAGACTGCGATTCCACTCTTCAGTAGAGCACTTCAAAAGCGCGATATTGACGAACACGCACGGAGACCTCTGTTGAAGGCTAGTCGATTTGTTGTCATGTTTGCCGCCATTGCAGTTGCATTCGGAGTGGCTGGATTTGGGAACTTTCTCACGGCGTTAGCAGCTGTCGCCGCTGCTGCAACGCTGGCAGTCGGATTTGCGATGCAGAATGTTATCCGAAATTTTGTTTCAGGACTGTTCATTTTTATAGAACGGCCATTTCGGATCAATGACTGGGTAGAGTGGGACGGTAATTCAGGGATCGTGCAGGATATTAGTTTACGCGTTACTCGGGTCAAGACGTTCGACAATGAACTGTTAACAGTTCCTAATTCAGAATTAACAGACAGTGTAATTAAAAATCCAGTTGCGAACGAAAAGCTCAGACTACGGGTTCTGTTCGGGATCGGATACGACGAAGATATTGAGCAGGCAACCGATATAATCATCGAGGAAGCAAAAGCGCATCCAGATATTATGAACGATCCGGAACCATCGGTGCGCGTGACAGAGCTAGGGGATTCACATGTCGGCTTACAGTCGCGAATCTGGATTGAAAGTCCGAACAGAGCGGATTTTGTAAAGACAAAAAGCGAATATGTACAATCGGTAAAAGAGCAATTCGATGCAGAAGGGATTAACATTCCATATCCACATCGAGAGTTGGTTGGGAGCATTACAGTTGATGAGCAAACAAACAGAGTCGGGACGAGCGATTGACCAAGAAATAACTACTGTCCTACTATTTATTTACTGGTAATAAATGGGTTTATTCTCTCTTTCCTAAAATAAAAAAGGACTCCCAGAATTGCCCAGTCATCCTTGATCGGGGAAACCCGGTTGCCTCCTCCACCCCGCTACCCATCGAGCGACAACTGTCCGGCAGTCCACTGCTCGCTTCCGCGCCTGATGGATTACCGCCGGTTAACCACGATGAGACATCCCTGCAGATGGTCACCGTGGTCCGTCGCCCCCGATGGACGAGGCTTCTATGTTGGCTCCCAGGACCCGATCAGTTCCGACCGGACGCCACTGGGTTTCGGCCCCCGCTGAAGACCTGAGTGCGGGTTTACGAGCAGGGCCTAGCTGCCCGGCCTAGTCCATTTATACATACGTGAACCATTTTTAAGGGCCTTTCGTTCTCCGGACACAAGACATAACAGCAAAAATAATTAAATGAGTAGACATGGGACTGGGAAGCACAGCAAAGAAAATCCAGGTTCTGACGGAAACAGCAGAAACACTACTTGAGCAGTTTAAAGCTGTGAAAGAACGGATTACAGGCTTAGAAGAAACCGCTGACGAAACAAACCGGCGGATTAAGGAATTAGAGCAGAAAGTGGAGTATCAGCAGGAGATACTCACTGCATTGGCTGAAAAAGAAGATATTGAGCTTCCTGAACCGCCTGAGACACAGTCCGAACAGGAATAGTAAGTACGAGTGAGATTTATGACAGATATCTGTTTACTCAGATAATCATAAATTGCATGATCATCTAGTAGGAATAGAAGTATATATATTCATACCACAAGTAGATGGCCATGTATGGTTCTTCGGCTCCCAAGCGAGGTGATTGCTGACAAGTTCATGCCGACCGTGCGCGCCATGCTGGCAGAGGAGTTGAGCGAACATGACTATACTCAGAAAGAAATTGCAGAACGGTTGGGGATTACTCAGGCAGCTGTAAGTAATCATCTAAATGGACGAACAGCTCAGGAAGAGCGAGTGTTAAATCATCCTGACGTACAGAAGACAGTGAAAGAAATTGCCGAAGGGTTTCAGGCTGACGATCTGAATCAAATAGATGCACTAGCGGAATTACTCGTATTAGTACATGACCAGCGGGCTGGAGGAGTCATCTGTGACTTACATCAGGAAGCAGTTCCGGAACTGCAGGATCACGATTGTGATCTCTGTTTGCACGGAAATACATCATCCTCTATACTTGCAAGACGCGATGCACTTCAATCAGTAGAACGATCAGCGTATCGGTTGAGCTCCTGTCCACATCTCCAATCGTTTATTCCAGCAGTTGGAACCAATATCGGAACAGCACTAGAAGGAGCAACTGACATTACAGATGTTGCCGCTATACCCGGCAGAATCAAGCAGGTTGGTGGAGAAGTGCAAGTACCTGCTGAGCCAGAATTTGGCGCATCGGTCAATGTCGCAGAAGCGATTCTTGCTGCAAATTCTGTTAATTCAGATATCCGGGGAGGGCTGAACCTACGGACGGATGAGCAATTAGTAGAAGTGGCGCAAGGCCGAGGAATAACCGTTCATGAATTTGAAGCAGAAAAAGAGAATCGGTCAGGAATGAGAGAGATATTTGAGCAACTTGGAGAGGTGCCAAAGGTGTGTTATCATCGTGGAAAGTTTGGCATGGAGCCAATTTTATTTATATTTGGAGAAACGGCAATGGAAGCTGCGGATTTGACGGTCACACTGACCACGGAAGTAGTTCACCGCGTATCAGACTCACCTAGCTGACAGGAAGGTCTACTATGCCTATGTCATTTCTTGGTCAATTGCTGATCGAAGCTCTGTAACTTGTTCAGCAGACCGGGTAATCGTCTGTCCATCGATGGTAATCGAGAGTGTGCCAGTATCCGTCCCATGGCCAATCCGAACTACAGGCGCGATACCATCAAATTGTTCTTGCACTTGTTCTGGATCAGTTGTCTGGATAATGGCCCTGCCCGGCTGTTCATGGAACAAAGCAGGACCTATGCTAGTATTCGATAGTTCAATTTCAGCGCCTACATTAGAGTCAATCATCTCTGCGAGTGCGACGGCGAGGCCACCATGTGAAACATCATGCATTGCGACCGTGTGGTCATCCTCAGCAACCTCAGCAAGATTCGAAACTACTTCGTGAGGAGTGTCAGGCAGAGTTGGGAACTGGTCACTTCCACCAAATGATTCCAGATACTGAGATCCACCGAGAGACGGTGTTGTCTCAATTCCAAAGTCCCCAACAAGGAGAATCTCTCCGTCAGTGTCCAAGGTAATATCCGGCGTCTCGTACCCGTATTTTACTCCTGTCATTGCGATGGTTGGAGTTGGAGGGATCGGGCCTGCAGGGGAGTCATTATATAATGAAACATTGCCACCGACAACTGGGACAGAGAGTTCTTTGCATCCATCGGCCAATCCTTCGACAGTCTGAGAGAATGCATTATATATATCAGGCTTCTCAGGATTGCCACCATTTAAGCAATCAACAGCAGCAAGTGGAGTTGCTCCGAGTACTGCTAAATTCGTCGCATTCTCAATTGCAACAGCGCGTGCACCGCTGTATGGTGCAGAAGTTGTCCAGTTCGGTGCAGAACCAGCGGAAAGAGCAACCGCTATTTCTTCGTCGCCAGCAGTAGCTTCATGCATTGCAAGCAGTGCAGCATCATGTCCGGGAGGAATTACTGTGCGGGTCCCGACTTCGTGATCGTACTGTCTGTAGACCCACTCCTTCGAGGCAATAGAAGGATGTCCAATAATAGTATCAAAGGCTGATTCGATATCGACATTATTCGGAATATTTGTTTCTGGAGAAGGTGACGGCTCAGTGGGTAGATCATGTGATGGCGCTCCTTCCGCAAGGAATTCTGCAGGGACATCGACGACTGTTTCGCCGTTGAATGTACAAACATAGTTTCCATCTGCAACTTCTCCAATTACCGAGCATCCAAGGTCGTACTTTTCAACGACTTCCACAACTCTATCGACATTTTCAGGTGTAACCTCATAGCACATCCGCTCTTGAGACTCAGCAAGGAGGATTTCAAGAGCGTTCATCCCTGGTTCTCGCTGGTGAACTCGCTCAAGTTGAATGTGTGCACCAAGGTCTCCTTGGGCTGCCATTTCACTGGTTGCACCACCAAGACCGGCTGCTCCGAGATCTCGAGCAGCTTCCACAAGGTCTTCATCGATTAATTGTTCGTTCGTTTCGATAAGCAGTTTTTCTGCATATGGGTCCCCAACTTGAACTGCCGGCCGATCTTCTGTTTCGGCGTCCTCACTCAGATCTTCTGAGGCAAAGCTAGCACCGCCGAGCCCATCACGTCCCGTCGCATTACCAACTAAAACGAGTTTATTTCCTGATTCGTTTACTGCTGCCCGAAGCATCCGATCTTCAGAAGTGACGCCGACACAGGCAACATTGACAAGTGGATTTCCTTCATATCCTGAGTGAAAATCAACACTACCGGCGACAGTAGGAACCCCGATTGAATTACCATAGTCTGCAATACCTTCAACAACACCCTCAAAAAGGTATTGTGAGTGTTCCTCTTCAAAGTCACCAAAGTACAAAGAATCGGCTAATGCGATTGGATAAGCACCCATTGACATGGTATCTCGGACAATACCTCCTACACCTGTCGCAGCTCCGTCGTAGGGATCAACATATGAAGGATGGTTGTGGCTTTCAATTCCCATCGTGATGTACGTCTCACTGTTGGGTAGTTCAACAACTGCTGCATCGTCTCCCGGCCCAACGACAACGTTGTCATCGTCCGAATCAAACGCAGTTAACAACGGTCGTGAGGATCGATATGCACAGTGCTCGCTCCAGAGGTTTTCAAACAGTGCCGCCTCCTCGCTTGTAGGCTCACGACCAAGTGTTTCAGTAATTAACTCCCGGTCTGGAACAGAGAGGCTCATTCAGATAGGTGTTACCCGAGATGCAATAAATGGCTTTCTAAGAGAATACTTACAAGCCTAGCAAGGCAGAAACTAACCTCTTCGGAAGTAGAAAGATGTTAATCAGAGGAATTGCGCAGGTTCAGCCGTTGACGTAGCTCTAAAGCAGTACCATGATCCGCAAGCGGTGGGTCGGCCATGCCCTGACATACTTGGTGGTGACGGGAGAATGGAGTCTGTCCACGGGTATAATCTCGTTCGAAGCCAGCCTCATGATCAAAAACCGTCACAATCTGTGATCCGGTATTACCTAACTTGAATGGTTCTACGTAGGCTGACCGACAGCTGTATCCTCGCCCTACCGCGCTACTCAGTCGCTCCACTCACTGCGTGGCTCCTTGAGAACAGGAACGTAGCCTGTAAAAGTTAGTCAATAAGTTATATGCTGTCTGTATCAAGAGACTTTTTTAACCAGCAGTTGAAGAAATTACTGTGCTGTCGGTCGAGTTGCATGCACATTCCGAAGCTTCGCATGATGGGCGTGATCCTGTTGAATCGCTTGTCGAGCAAGCTGACAGAGTTGGATTGGATGGTCTTGCGGTGACGGATCACGATACAATAGACGCATCTCTTCAAGCAGCAAAACTGGCTGAAAAAAAGGGAATGGTTGGGATTCCTGGTATTGAGATTAGCACAAAGGTTGGTCATGTCCTTGGATTAGGGATAACTGATCGAGTCAAGCCGGGACTCTCTTTTCAAGAGACACTTAGACAGATACACAGCCAAGATGGTATTGCGGTGCTTCCTCATCCGTTTCAAGAATACCGACACGGAGTAGGGGCACATATATCAAAAGAGGAAATGGCTATGGCAGATGCAATTGAAATATATAACTCACGAACACTGTTTGGGATACGGAACTTAGAGGCAAAATGGTACGCTGAAGCATATGGCCTTCCGATGACAGCAGGAAGCGATGCACACATAGCCAAGATGGTCGGACAAGCCAAGACAATTGTGAACACAACTGATCGGTCGGTTGAAGGAATCGTCAACGCAATCAAAGATGGAAAAACAGAGATTGATGCCCGCCGGACACCATGGCATATTAGTTTTCGACAGGCTGCAGGCGGCATCAGACGACGGGTTAAGCGGCGTGTTAAAAAACTTCGAAGATGACAATAAACGGAATATCACAGGATGAAGCTCGCCGTGCGATAGAAGGACAAAATCCATTTCCAGGAACACGAGGATTTGCTGGGGAGATTGATGGAGCCCTCATTCGAGATGTGCTCGGAAGGGAGTTGATATACATTGAAACAGAACCAAAACAAGGAGTCGGTCGGAAATGGGCATTTGATCCGGGTCAACTACAAGAGCCAGAACTCGTTCCAGCGGGATACAGATATTCGCTTACAGAAGAGGAACAGGAGCAGATTTGGAATCTTCCAAATCCAGATCCAGTCACAGAAAGAAAGACCGCACTTGCGCAACTCAGTACTGCAATAGAGACGGCCATTGCGGACGTTGACCCTACCATTCCAGTTGCTTTCTCAGGAGGGGTTGATTCAGCATATCTAGCGGCAGCAACCGAAGGGCCACTGTATGTGTGTGGATTTGAGGGAAGTAAAGATATAATTGCTGCTAAGAAGGCAGCAGCGACACTAAACCGAAATCTGAAGATAATTGAATTAACTCACGAACAGCTTAGAGATGCAACGGTGGAAGTAGTTAATGCAATTGGTCGAACAAATACAATGGATGTGACTATTGCATTGCCATTGTACTTGACAGCTAAGCAAGTTGCAGATGACGGCTTCGACCAGTTGCTGCTGGGACAAGGAGCCGATGAATTATTTGGTGGATATGCAAAAGTGGCAAATGCAAGTAATGATCCCAGAGTTTCGGCAACAACGATTAGAGAAGCTAGAAATGAGGTTTTGAAAACGATCCCAGATCAAATGGAACGAGACATGCGTGCGATAAAAAACGCTTCAGTGACGCCGATTTGTCCATACTTAGACGACAGAGTGGTATCTGCTGCGCTCGAGTTACCGGAGGAGCTGCTGATTGCTGATGATCAGCGAAAGGTTGGGTTACGACAAATTGCAGAGACAAAGCTTCCTGAAGAGGTAGCCTATAGAGACAAAAAAGCACTTCAGTACGGAAGTTATGTGTCACGAGAACTAGATCGTTTGGCTCGACAGGAGGGATATAAACGACGAATCGACAACCATGTTGAGAAATATATCCGACATCTGATTTCTAAAGAGAATTAACTAATGCAGCAAGCACGGTCTAAAGGGAGCACCTCGGCGCAATTTGTTATTGACTACTGAGAAATATAGAGAAACGATGTAAAGTGTGGCCATAATATAAGAAAATTTTATTTCTGTACTGGTCGAATACGGAACCTTCTTGCAAACGCTGTCGCAAGGCTATATATGCCAAATCTGATGGATACGTATCTTGAAAATCGGTTTCATGTTCAACCAAGTGATACAAACAATAATGGAACCGTACACGGTGGAACGGTGATGAAGTGGCTGGATGAAGTTGGTGCAATGTCAGCAATGCGGGTAGCAGGCGGAACAGTTGTAACAGCACAGATGGGCCCGATTAGCTTTGAATGTCCTGTTCCACTTGGAGGTATCGTGCTAATACGATCATATGCTTATCAGACTGGGAACACGAGTATCAACGTATGGTTTGAAGCCTATCGTGAGCACATTGAGTCCGGTGAAACAGAACACATCACGTCTGCAAAAGCAACATATGTAGCGATTGACGAAGACGGGGCACCAGTATCTGTGCCGGATATAGCAATTGAATCAGATGAAGAAAAACAACTTCACGAACAAACTAATAAAAATCTTTAGATTATTCTGAGAACATGTCGCTCAGCTGCTCTCTCCAAGCACGGAATTCATCCAGCTGTTCCTGTTGTTGATCAATTGTTTCTGTGAGATTATCTACTTGGGTTGCAAGTTCATCAACTTCCTGTGCATCTGGTAAGTCATCCGATTCGAATTCTGCCTCAAGACGATTTACATCTGCAGCAAGTGAATCAAGCCGAGTATTAACGTCACGTTCTGATAGTTTCGTTTCAATTTCGTCAAGACGACGGTCAAGACGGTTAACTTCTTTAGCTAGCTCTGAGGTATTTTTCTCTAAGTCTGCGAGAGTGTCATCTCTTGCTGCATCAACCAATTTTTCCAGAGCAGATTCGTATGCAGCAATATTCTCGACTCTCTTTTGTAAGTGATCGATTTTCGCATTAACAGACCGACTTACCTCAAGCCCCAGTGCCTCACGAAGTTGTTCAATTTCATCCTCGTCTACCTCTCCAGATTGGATCTCATCTGTAATATCAGACACAAGGGTACTAGATGATGAGGTATCAGCTTCAGCAGACGGGTTGGATGAACTGGCATGCTGTGCAACATCTGGTGAACCAGACTGAGATTGGCTTGTGCCTTCTGGTATTGTAGTAGACGATTGTTCTACGGCAGATTCTCCTGGACCTGTCGTAGAAAGCATGTCTTTGACCGATTGAGATTGTTCAATTGGCGCAATGTCCTCAATAGAGGTGATTGCCTCCTGTGCAGGGGCTTCAATGTCAGATTTATTTTCGGATACAGTAAGCTCAGGAGTTCTCATAAACGGAGAAGCTTCATCAGGGTCATCAATACGAATTCCATAGACAGTTTCAACTGTCTCTCCTGGAGAAATTGTACGCTCATAAACAATTTGGCCATCCTGATAAGCAGTCCACCGGTCTTTATCGTACTTTGGATGAAACCCGATGTCGTCCATCGAAAAGGATGGAGGGAGGGTGTCGGTTACCTGAATATTACGGGCTGTATCGTGTTCCGAGGTAATTCGAAGTCGAATAACAGGGACAGCAAGCTCATCAGCACTAAATGATTTTGTAACTTGAATGTTATCTTCTTCAAGGATAATCTCGTCGTCTAGTGTATACGTACTCATATTGTCTGTTTGTAATATACCTGAAAAGATAAAGGTTGTACCGCGAAACTGTGAATATATTCGTGATACCTTTATCTCCTATTAGTCCAACAGGACCGCCCTCAAGGACTAGAGTTCGATAGTGTCACCAATTCGTGCGATATCCAGTGATCGTGGATATTTAAAAGAGCTAGCATGCTCGTGTAGCGCAGTTGGATCTGCGGTTAATCCGCGCCACATATCCCAGTGACTTGGTAGTAATCGATCAAGTTGTAGTTGATTTGCTGCCTTGATAACTTCATTTTCGTCATTATACCATTTGGTTTCTTTTGGCTCTCTGGTTTGCTTGTCCAATATCATTCCTCGCGATCCGAATGCAAGCATTCCAAGATCAATATCGTATTTTTCGCCAATTTCAGTAAAGTAGTCACTGGGACGAGCATCGCCACCATGAAAAAATGTGCCGGACTCATGTTCTATAACATATCCAACTGGATCGGTCGCGTCAGGATCGTGAGCCCGTTCAATATGGATCGTGAACTCACCGACGGTAATAGTGTCTCCTGACTCAACCAAACCAAATTGTTCTTCGGTCAATTCCCCGTGTTCGAGCCAACTTTCTTCATCTGTTACATCAAGCGACGCTGGAGGAGCATACATTTTTGCATTAGTTTCCTCCATAATTGGGACCTTCGTCTCACGATGGACGTGGTCTGAGTGTTCATGAGTAGCAAGGATTGCGTCAGCATCAACAACATCCTCTGGGTTAAATGGAACGGGGATCATTCGTACAGTTCGGGGGGGATCTCCTGTCCCAAGATAAGGATCAATAAAAAGCGTAGTGCCGTTTGAGCCCTTGAGTACAGCACCGTTACAGCCAAGATACCAGATAGTAGTTGTTGATGGTGTTGCCTCAGCAATTGCATTTGGGAGCCAGTCTCCCCAGTCACTTGTCGGCATATTAGTAGTTGAGTAGCGTCGTCGTATAGATTCCACGCTTCGATGCAGCAAACCGAGGGAAACAACCGTAGGCACGGTGGGTCGAGGATTTTGTAGTTCCCTCAACCGTTGGTTTCGGGAAGGTAGCTTGGAGGTGACCTATGACTGAATGACAACCTGTTTCCAGAAATTTATATGTGAGTATTACTGATGACAGATAACATGGGCAAAACCATTACAGAAAAAATCCTGTCGGATCACCTTGTTGAGGGAACGTTGGAACCAGGAGAAGAGATTGGGATTGAGATCGATCAGGTACTGACACAGGACACGACTGGAACGATGGTCTGGTTGCAGTTCGAAGCGATGGATATTGATGAGGTACAGACAGAACTTGCAGCACAGTATTGTGACCACCAGACTTACCAGTTCGATTTCCGGAATACAGATGATCACCGATTTCTGCGATCTGCAGCCGGAAAGTTCGGCGCTTACTTTTCACGCCCAGGAAACGGAATCTGCCACCAGGTTCACAAAGAAAACTTTGCCGCCCCAGGAAAGACGCTACTCGGTAGTGACTCACACACACCAACTCCCGGTGGGCTCGGAGAGTTAGCAATCGGAGCCGGAGGTATTGATGTTGCCGTTGCAATGGGAGGTGCCCCATATTATATTGAGATGCCAGAAGTAGTCAATGTTCGACTTGAGGGAGAACTTCCAGAATGGGGAACAGCTAAGGATATAATTCTTGAGTTGCTTCGTCGGCTGTCCGTCAAAGGAGGAGTTGGAAAAGTACTTGAATATACAGGACCCGGAGTGGAGTCACTGACTGTTCCAGAGCGGACAACGATCACCAACATGGGTACCGAGTTGGGAGCAACGACATCAATCTTCCCAACTGATGAAAAGACAGAAGAATTCCTCTCTCTGTTAGGTCGAGAAGACGACTATACTGAACTTCAGCCAGATGAGGATGCTGAGTATCACGAGGAAATTGTTGTTGATTTATCTGAGATCGAACCACTGATTGCGGCACCGTCGATGCCTGACAATGTTGTTCCAGTCGAAGAAGTAGCTGGAAAGGATGTCGAACAAGTAATTGTTGGGTCTTGTACAAACGGGGCATACGAGGACGTACTTCCGGCCGCGAAAATGCTTGAAGGTAACACGGTGAATGAGACGACTGAAATGGTAGTTGCACCTGGCTCCAAACAGGCAAGCAAGATGCTTGCGAAAGAGGGATGGGTTGCAAAAATGATGGCTGCGGGAGTAAACTTCTCAGAATCGACCTGCGGCCCATGCATTGGTATTGGACACGTCCCAGCCTCAGACTCGGTGAGCCTGCGTACATTTAATAGGAACTTCGAAGGGCGGTCCGGAATTGAAGAAGACAACGTCTACCTTTGCTCACCTGAGGTTGCTACGGCGGCCGCAATTGCCGGCGAGATTGTTGATCCACGGGATTTAGCCGAGGAGTCTGATTCCGTTGAGGCACCAGGTATTGAATTGGCAGATAAGTACAGTACAGCCGGTGCTGAAGGCGATACAGATATTATTACACCGAATAAAGCCCCAGATGATGAATTAGTGAAAGGTCCGAACATTGGAGATGTCCCTCTTCGTGACTCTCTTGAGTCAACCATGAAGGGTCCAAATCTGCTGAAGATGGAAGACAATATTACAACGGACCACATTATCCCGGCGACGCAGGATATCCTAATGTACCGGTCGAACATCGACAAACTGTCAGAGTACACACTTTCCCGTGTAGATGAGAATTTCGCAGAACGTGCGGAAAATGCTGAAGGTGGATTCCTTGTCGCTGGTGAAAATTATGGACAAGGTTCGTCTCGTGAGCATGCTGCGATGTGTCCAATGTACTTGGGAGTACAAGGAGTTCTTGCACAGAGTTTCGCTCGCATTCACCGAGCAAACCTCTTTAATTTTGGCCTGCTTCCGCTGGTTATTGATGAAGAGACTTACGAGCGAATTAATCAAGGTGACACGATTGAAGTTGTTGATGACGTTCGGAAGGGCGTCTTAAATGGGAAAGAAGAATTTACCGTACGGGTTAATGATGAGTGGGAAGCGACTGCTATTCTTGATGCATCACAGCGTGAACGTGACATGCTAGCTGCTGGTGGAAAGTTAGCTTGGACGAAACAACAAGCAACAGGATCAGAATCAGTCGCAGACGACTAAGAAGAGATTGTTTCGTTGAGGTATTTCAACACACTACCGATAGACAAAACAAGCAAACAGCCTTATACATGTTTGTGTGACAGATTCAGAAGAGACGTTAGAAGAAGGCATCACAATCAGAGACGTAACAAGAGCAGATCTTCCACAAATTGAACGCATTGAGCAGCAGGCGTTCCCAAATCCATGGCCACGAACGTCATTTGAACGTTACCTGGATGCTGACAGTTTCCTTGTTGCCGAGTCTGAAGATGGAACTGTCTGTGGATATGTCCTTGCTGACGCAACCATTGCAAACAATATTAATATAGGTCATATCAAGAATATTGCTGTCGCAGTTCAATACCGGGGAAATGGAATCGGAACACGGTTGTTACAGCATGCAATTGCTACCTTAGCAATCACAGGAGTAACGATAGTGATGCTTGAAGTGAGGAAAACAAATCATAACGCACGAAAGCTCTACGAACGAGTTGGGTTTTCTGCTGTCGAAGTTCGCTCAAACTATTATCAAGATGGATCTGATGCAATTGTTATGTCAATGCCAGTTACGGATCACACAAGGCCGCAGCGAAAAACATGATGATTCATAATCTGTATGTGCCTGACAACCGAAGGTACAGACATGCATACAGTCGGGGTTATCGCACCAGAGACACCAGAAGAAGTCAGTGACATCTATCAAGAGTTGTCAATGCCATCGGAAGTTGTGGTCAAAGAGGTAGCACGGGCCATTGCACTTGACCCGGAGGAATATGATCAACGAGTTTCAGGAGAGGTTATTGAGACTGCTCGTGATGCGATGTTTGCATCATTGTTGACTGTTTCTGTCGGGACAAAAGCTGAATATGAAGACTGGAAAGCAGGTTTTGATGGTGATATCAGAGAGATTGGCAACGAGAACGTTGATAATGTAGTCTGGCATGTATTTGGTCAACAAGCAATCGCTGCTACATATCAGGCACAGCAGAATGCTGCAATTGCTACACTTCAGCGACAGGCCTTCGGGGAGATATACAGTAAAATCGTGAGGTCCTGAATAATTCGCGTTCCCGTTCCGCAACCGAAACGCCCAGAAGCAAGTCAAGCATATTGATTGACATGGATACAGATTCGTGGGCGGAGATTGACTCGGCTGTTGAATACAAGACCGGATGGTATACTGGAGGATATGATAAAGTAAGGCAACCAGACGGAAGTACCAAAAAATATTATTGGGCATCGCTTCCGCCAGCGGTCGTTATTGTTGCAGTGACCCCAGAAAATGAAGTAGTGTTTGTCGAACAGTATAGACCAACAATAAAAGAACAACAAGACGAATTACCAGCTGGAATTGTAGATGAACACTCAGGTGCTTCCGACGATCAAGTTCGCAAACAGGATTATATTGCCGCCGCAAAGCGAGAACTTCGCGAAGAAACAGGATATATTCCCGGAAAAACGGAATTAATTCAGGACTACGCAGTTGCAACTGGGGTTTTGCGGCATAGAAGGGGAATTGTGTTCGCAGATCAACTTGAGTCTGGAACGCCTGAACGAGATACCAACGAGTTTCTTTCCGTGAAAACAGTTCCAGCAGAGAAGGCGGTGGATGTTGCTAGAGAGCCACCGACAAATGATGCTACGATTAACGGGCTACTGTTAGCCAAAGAAGAAGGACTGCTTTCAAGATAAGGTCATAGTGAATACACCAACATCATAGAATCAGATCAGATTATCGTAGTTGCAACTCACATAGCACATATTACAAAGGGGAATCAGAAATAGGAAAGAGCTTTTACACTACATTGAACCCCCGATCGCGGAGAAATTCTTCGACCCCCTCAAGGTGGTCACCTTGCAGTTCGACAGCCCCATCTTCAACGGTTCCACCACAGGCAAACTGACTTTTCAGATCAGATGATAGACTGTCTAAGTCGACATCATTTGGGTCGAATCCTTCGATTATCGTTACCTCCTTACCGTAACGGCGCTCGTCGATGCGGACTTCGATTTCTTGGGAGTCTTTTGCAACGTCTTCACAGACACAAAGCTCCTCAGGGAGCCCGCACGTCGAGCAGACATCCGACATTTCACACTACACTATGTAATGCATGATATTAAATACTGTCGACAGCACTAGATGTGAAATCGATTTATACTGTCCAAAATCGGGCTCATCAACAAAGACCACCAAGAGAAATAATGATAATGAGACACAATTCGCATTCGATGTGCTCCTTATGTATGGTTGTCGTTGATGGACTGATGATAAAAAGCAACAGAAGAGTACAAGAGTGCAAATCAATTATTGATTGGTAACTATGCAGTTTTGCGATGAATGTGGCTCAATGATGAAAAGCCAAGATGGGAAAATGGTCTGTTCAGGCTGTGGTGCAACAGCACAAAAGGATGAGGAACGGGCAGCTGAATTTGTGAGTACTGAAACACAGACTGATGATGATGTTATCGAAACTGAAGAAGGAATGAGCTTTGAAGGTAAGCCTACTGCGAATGATGTCATCTGTGAGAGTTGCGGGCATACTGAAGCATGGTATACAATCAAACAGACAGCGTCTGCAGACGAGCCCCCGACGCGATTTTTTAAATGCAAAGAATGTGGGTATCGCTGGAGAGAGTATAATTAGATATACTGAGTTAGAATCGGAGGATTTAGCATTAAGGAGATAAGGTGACCGATATGCAACTTCATAATCGGACAGTTCGGCAAGATGTCCGCGAACTGGGTGCTCTTTTAGGGGATATTCTCAAAGAACAAACGTCGAGACGGGATTTTGAGACTGTAGAAGACCTGCGGACAACTGCAATCGCGTACCGAGACGGGGAGATTGAAAATCAGCGTGAGCTGCATGAAATCTTAAACACGCTCTCACCTGAGGAAGAAAGTATTGTCGCCCGAGCTTTCACCTCATACTTTGAGTTGATTAATCTAGCCGAAGAGCGAGAACGAGTTCGGCGGATTCGAGAGGGATCTCATGATGGGACATTACAGGGAACGCCAGAAGAGATGGTTAATAAGCTCACAGAGGCAGATTTGACAGCTGAGCAAGCAGAGTCGCTGCTTGAAGACATCTGTATTGAGCCAACATTTACCGGTCATCCAACAGAAGCCCGGCGAAAGACCGTTAAAACAAAGCTCAGGTCAATTGGAAATCACATAGAAACCCTTGATGAGCGACGACTGACAGACAAAGAACAGGGCCACGTTGAGCGTGATATCAATGCAGAAGTAACATCATTATGGCAGACCCCCCACGTCCGCACACGACAACCAGAACCAGAAGACGAAGCGCGAAACATTCAGTGGTATCTACATAACCCGATATACGAGACGATCGGCGAAATCTACGACGAATTAGAAGATGCCATGGCAGACGCGTATGGAGAAGAGATTACAGTGCCAAACCTCATTCGGTTCCGATCAATGGCCGGTGGAAATCGAGACGGTAATCCATACATGACACCGGAAGTGACGGAATCAACACTTGATCGGCATCAACAACTAATTCTTGATCGATATCGAAAAGATCTGAAAGAGCTACTCGGGGTGCTCAGCCAGGATGGTACTCGCATTACTGCGGGCGAAAAGTTTGAAAAAGCACTATCTGCTGACAGGGAATTGCTTCCAGGAGTTGCAGATGATGCTAAAGACCGGTATCCAGGGGAACCATATCGACAAAAGCTTGTATTGATGCGTGAGCGATTGAACCGAGTAAATGACGTTCGACCAGGAGGATATCAGGGCGTAGAGGAGTTCAAAGAAGATTTAGACACAATCGCTGAAAGTCTAGAACAGAACGGGGCACAGAGTGTCGTCGAAGGACATGTTAATCCGCTTCGTCGATGTGCAGAAACATTTGGGTTTTCCCTTGCAAGTGTTGACTTGCGAGATCATGCTTCCCGGCATACGGAGGCGGTAAGTGCTCTTCTAGAACGAGAAGGAATTGACTATGCTGATTTGTCAGAGCCTGACCGGATTGAGACATTGACAGACGCAATTCTGCAGGAAGACGCAATCGTTGACTTAGAAAAGACAGAAGACATTCCAGACGAGATTAGCGATGTGTGTGCCCGGTTTGTCCGTCTTGCTGACTGGCACCGTCAGTTTGGTGTCGAATCGATTCGAGCGTATTGTATTTCAATGGTTGATCGGGCATCGCATGTTCTTGAGGTATTATTCCTCGCTGACCAAGCAGACGTTGTTGAGTTACCAGGGCACTCTGGAATCGACATCGTTCCAATTATTGAAACGAAAGAGGCAATGGAAGGTGCTGATGAGATCCTTGAAACCTTGTTAGATAATGACGCGTACAGCCAAGCAATCGAAGCAAGAGGCAACGTTCAAGAAGTGAGTCTTGGGCATGCAGATGCTAATCAGCAGAACGGGTTCCTGACAGCTAACTGGTTGATTCATCAGACGCAGCGAAACCTCTACTCTTGCTGTGACACGCATGACGTTACCCTTCGGATGTTCCACGGCCGAGGAGGGCCAATTTCACGAGGAGGAGGTCCAATGAATGCTGCATTACGATCATTGCCAATTGAAACAATAACCGGACAGGTTCGGTTTACAGAAGGTGGAGAATCTATCGCAGAAAAGTACGGAAACCGTCGTATTGCCGAGCGGAATATCGAGCAAATGATCAACGCGCAGGTTCGGGCAAGAAAACAATCCCACCATGAAGAAACAAGGCCACCAAAACAGGAGTGGCTTGAGGCCATGGAAGTAATGTCATCGGCCGCAAGAGATGCGTATCGGGAACTAGTTGAAGCAGATGGATTTGTCGAATTCTTTGAGGAAGCAACGCCAATCTCGGTAATTGAAGAATTAGATCTCGGGTCACGATCATACTGGGAGATTGGAGAACGATCCGTCGAAGAAATTGGGGGGGTACCATGGAACTTTGCTTGGACACAGTCACGATACCTGTTACCGAACTGGTATGCACTAGCATCTGGGATCGATGCATATCTTTCAGAAGGTGGCGAGATGAGTGTGCTCAAAGAGATGTACGAAAAATGGCCATTCTTCAAAACAACCCTGGACTACGCTTTCCTTGCCTTAGGACGAGCCGATATGGAAGTCGCCACTGAATATGCACAAAATGCGCATCCAGAGTATCGAGAAAAATTTGTTCCGATTCTTGAGGAAGAATATGATCGGGCTGTCAAGCTGAGTAAGGAAATTACTGAACGAGCTCATCCAATTGATAGAGACTGGCTACGAGAGTCATTGCATCGACGAAATCCGTATATTAAGCCATTACATCTTCTACAGGCCCATTTACTGTCTCAGACACATCGGACAGCGACCGAGGAGCGAACACTTCGATTAACAATTAAAGGAATCGCTGCAGGGTTGAAAAATACTGGATGAGTTATTTGATTCGTTGTCCAGTGTAAGTTTGGTTGTCAACTTTATTGAATGCGTATTGGATTTTTTCAGGTGGCCCTCGATCCATACCCCGGTCAATTAACCTAACTTGGCGATCAGGAAGATCAGCTTTATCGAACGTTTGCAATCCTGTCTTATATTTGGAAGGCGATAAGAGAGCATCAGTAGAAAGAACCACCTCGTTGAGCTGACGAGTTTCACCCGTATAGTAAAATCCGGCACGATACATTGCTTCATACGCGATGGGATTGTTGACAGCGATGCGGACTAAAGAATATGGTTGTCCTATAATCTGATCCTGAACGAAGAGGGCAAGCTTTGGGCCCAAGCGTCTTCCACGAGTTGATTCAGAGACAGTGATATAACGAATACGAGCAGCGTTCTGAACACCACGATCATCATTAAATGCTACAGCGCCCTTAATTGGGTGAGATCCAGGTTGTGACGACCGAACAATTGCTTTGCCAGTACCGGGAAGAATAAACTTTCCAGCATAAGCAAACCTCTCATGCGAGATATCTATTGTGGGTCCATCGTCAGGCCATCCAAGAAACTCATACCGGAAGTCCATGCACGAGAAAACACCTAACTAAACATAAATACCCGTATAATTCATTTGTAAACGAGAATCTATGTCACGTAGATGGGGACCAGTCAGTAACAAGTGATAGAAACTGTGAAAGAATTCGACCGGTTGCCCCCCAGATTGTATATCCGTTAACATAAAAATAGTGAACGGTACTGTTACCATAATCAGGATGGTACTTCCGTTCAAGTTCATGGTTAGTATTATCAAGGAGTTTATCTAGCGGAAGTACAGCAACGTCAGCGACCTCCCGGTCATTCGGAGTATATTCGAGATCAGGTGCTTCAGCGACAAATGGTGAGACAACATAATCGGTTACAGTTCGGATGTCATCCAGTCGGCCAACAGTAGAGGCCTCATTCGGTGGCAATGCAATTTCTTCATTTGCCTCTCTGTATGCAGTCTCCTCCAAGCCAGCATCGTACGGTTCGTAGCCTCCACCGGGAAACCCCATCTGTCCGGGATGCCGCTCAAGTTCATCTGATCGCTTGATAAAAAGTATATGTGGGGCTGAATCACGATAAATGACTGGGATTAGTACCGCAGCAGACCGTCCAGGAGAGTCGATACGGCGCGGGGTGTACAACCGAATTGGGTCAATATCAATTGTATTAATCATAGCAGTCTCCGTGCAATTCATTCAATGTGTAGCTTGAACAGCCAGCTTTCGCGGTCAAACCAGTAGTTGCTAGTAGGCCGTGCCGATAGTATTTTGCGGTTTATCCCTTACCACTGACACTTGTTATATTCTCCATCTAAATCCCGAAGTAGAGTGTTAACGTAACTATAACTGTAATTCCTCATCAGAGATACTCCAACAGAAGGTTATAATAAAATATATGACCGCTTTGACCTCTTCCCACCCATTCAGGAGTGGGTTTTCACCTCACAATTTCTATAATTGATCAACTTGAGGTCTTGACACATCTCGGTCAGCAGGTTCACCTTCGATATCGTATGGATATTCTCCGGTGACACAACCGAAACAGAGATCCGTATCTGCCTTATTGAGCGTTTCAGCTACTGCATCAGCTGAGATGTATGCTAAAGAATCAGCACCAATCTTCTCACGGACCTCCTCGACGGACTTACCTGCGGCAATAAGTTCATCACGACTGGCCATGTCTATACCGAGATAGCATGGTGCTCGAATCGCTGGTGACCCAATGCGAACATGTACAGAATCCGCTCCGGCGTCGTTAATGATATCAATAAGTTGTGTCGACGTCGTTCCACGAACAATCGAATCGTCAATGAGTGTCACCGATTTCCCCTCGACTGTGCTTTTGATCGGATTTAGTTTAAGTCGGACAGCACGCTCTCTCTGGTCTTGAGTCGGCATAATAAATGTTCGGCCAACGTATCTGTTTTTCATCAGACCCTCAGCAAATTCAACATATTTACCTTCATCTTGTGCTGCCTCAGCATAACCGCTTGCAAATGCTCGACCGGAGTCTGGCACAGGGATTACAACGTCAGTATCAACACCCTCCTGTTCCCACAAGGCCCTTCCAAGCTGTCGGCGGGCTTCATAGACCAATTGATCATCAATTACTGAATCAGGACGAGCAAAGTAGACATCTTCAAAGAAACAGTGAGCATGCGTGTCTTTTGTTACCAGCTGATATGAATCAAATCCGTCTCCTTCATCCTCAAGTACGATCATTTCGCCTGGACGAACATCGCGAACCAGTTCGCCATCAAGCGTATCAATTGCAGCTGATTCTGAAGCAAGTATATAACCGTCATCAACCTGACCAATTACAAGTGGTCGATTGCCTCGGGGATCCCGGACACCAATGACCGTATCATCATGCATTATTGTCAACGAGTAAGATCCATGAATGCGCTGTACAGTATGCTTAACAGCGCGAACCAAGTCTTCTTCTAAGAGATTGCGAGCAAGGTCATGAGCAATGACCTCGGTATCTCCGTTGCTCGTGAATGCATGTCCAAGTTCTGCCAACTCATCTCTGATCTCATCGGCATTTACAAGATTGCCATTATGAGAAAGCGCTAACGATCCACTCTTAAACGAAACAGAAAACGGTTGCGCACAGCATGCCCCAAGGCCGCCCGATGTCGGGTATCGGACATGACCAATCCCATTAGTGCCATTCAATGACTCGATGTCATCAGGATCAAACACTTCACCGACGAGGCCCACATCAACGTGGTCATACTGCTGAAAGCCATCGTGAGTCGCAATACCTGCGGATTCCTGTCCACGATGTTGCAGAGCGTACAATGCGTAATATAGCGGTCGAGCAGCGTCCTGTTCCGCAAGGGAGACGCCTACGACACCGCATTTTTCGTGCATAGCCTACTCGCCAGATTTTGACTCCCACTCGTAGTCGCGTCGCTTACTCGACTTACCGAAGCCACAAGAGGAGCATCGGTCTTTTTTAACGTGGTATGATTTTTCACCACAGCGACGACATTTGACATGGATGTTCTTGTTTTTCTTTCCTTGTCCCGAAGTTCCCTTCGTCATAGTGTAATAGATACGAAGGAGTCCCGGCGTATAATCGTTATGTCTTCGATGGCAAATCTTCAATGAGAAAGTGTAGAATAGAATATATTATCATAATTGTTCAAAACATTATTCAAAAGTGATTATAATCGTTTGGCAGACAAACAATATAAGAGATACTCACCAAGCAGTCTCGATGCTGAGCTAATTAAGAACAGATTGTAGAACACGGAAGATTTTATCACGGATGGCAGCGGGCACGTGTCTTGTGAGAATCCCAACCGAAGCGGTAGTACCAACGGGATACCGAGGATTAGGATTGTCAACAGTGGCGGCCTGATAGATCGTTTGGGCAACGTTCTCGGGAGGAATGGCTTTTCCCCAACCGTCTAGCGATTCAAACTTGGACAAGGCTTGATAAAACCAGTCATAGGCACCAGTCTGCTCAAGAACATCGAGATCTTCCGTAATTCGCTGTGGGAATCGGGTGTCAACAAGGCCAGGTTCCACAACCACAACATCAATGCCATAAGGTTCAACCTCAGGCCGAAGGGCATCACTTAGCGTTTCTAATGCATGTTTGGACGCACAGTATGTACCTGCACTTGGTAATGCGACCCGTCCAGCAACAGACGAAATATTGATGATTGTTCCACTGCCCCGTTCTCGCATGTGTGGAAGGACAGTCCGGGTCAGACGGTGAGGTCCGTACACGTTGACGTCAAACTGTTCATGGAGAGATGTAGTTGGTACTTCTTCAACAGGACCAAACTGTCCATAACCGGCATTGTTGACTAAACAGTTAATTTGACCATTATCGGCAAGCACCTGTGAAATAACATTCTCTATCTCGTCGGGATCTGTAACATCAAGTTGATATGCATCACACCCACTCTCTTTGAGTTGCTGTATATCATCAACTATACGGGCAGTTGCACAAACATGCCATCCCCGATCATTGAACCATTTCGCAGTTTCTTGACCAATCCCAGAAGAGCATCCGGTAATAAGTACAGTCTTATTAGGAGCAGAGGACGACGTAGTATCGGATTTAGACGACATACATAACACTCAGAACAGAAGAATAAAAGACACGTGAACTTGGTTATAGGCTGAACAGGCGCAATACCACGGCCTTCAGGCCGTGGATACGCGCCGTCACTTGTGGTAACAGACCACCCCTCAAACACTCCCCAGAGTTTCCCACGCTAATATTTAATTGACAGGCCATCTAACCAAGGAAGAGGAATTGGTCGGAACGGAGCGGATTCCGAACCGTCCTTCGGAGGTCGTTCGAAAATCGGAGATTTTCGTGATCACGATAGACTCGTCTCTCGGACGACGGCCTGTCCGCCCACATAACAAGGCAGTACCCGGGAGGGCAGTCGGTGAACACACGTTCTAAAAGAGTGTGTCTGTGCCGACTGCTCAAAGCGAGCAAGACGATACCCCTGACTCTGCTGACACCTGCTGGCGTCCCCGTGGCGAAAACAACACTGGGACGCCGTACACGGTCGAGGATAGGGGTAACGGCGGGTTGGCACCGCCAGCAGTCCACCACACCGACACTGTGGGACTACCCGTGCCCGAAAGGTGTGGTAGTCCGTCGATTGGACTGCAAACCTGAAGCCCCCATCGCTCGGGATTCCTCTGCCTTCTGTCGGAGGAAAGTGTCAAATCAACGGTTAATGCATAACGTCAACAACCTCGGGGTCAAGCCCTGAGGCACGCTGCCTGCTTTTTCTGTGAATCTTGATTCTAATGTATTCGCAGTTATGCTATTATATCTGATCTGACATGCATCCATGAGAAATGAAGTAGTTTTTTCTGAGTAAGGCCCGGAACTGCGAGTAATGCGATCATTGGTATCTGTTTATTTGAAGGGTATTGCGATGGGAGCAGCAGACAGTTTGCCAGGTGTGTCTGGTGGAACGATTGCCCTCATCGTCGGCATCTATGATCGCTTGGTACAAGCGATTTCATCGCTGAGGCCAGATCCTCTTCGCCATATACTATCCCTTCACAGAGCTAAGTCTAGGTCCGCATTCATTGCGGAGATACGAGGAATGGAAGTTCCCTTCTTATTGGCACTGGGAGCAGGGATTGCAACAGCGTTCATATTTGCAGCAGAGATTCTAACGGCTGCATTTGCTCACTATGAGGTACAACTGTATGGCTTCTTTGTTGGATTAATTGCAGCTTCAGCAGTGTTAATCGGGAAAGAATTGTATTGGACACCTCAACGGTTGCTAGCAGGTGGGGTGAGTATCGGTGTTGTCGTGTTAATATCAGTAGTCACAGTTACTGCGGCGTCACCTGCTTTGTGGCTCGTTTTTCTCTCGGGAACGGTTGCCGTTAGCGCGATGGTTCTCCCTGGGATATCTGGGGCGCTGCTATTGATAATCCTTGGACAGTATGAATATCTACTCGGGGAATTACAGGCTTTTCTACAGGGGATTCGTACGCTGGCAGCCAATGATGTAGCAGAACACGGCGTCGTCGTTGTAACATTTTGCATCGGCGCTCTTATTGGGCTGTTTACTGTGGCGCACCTTGTTGACCGAGCATTAACCCGGGATCGGTATATGACGCTTGCAGTACTCGTTGGGCTTATGATTGGCGGGATATATACTCCGCTGTCAGTTACGATAACCGGAATTGACTCCGGAGGAATAGCGATTCAGGTACTAGTTGCCGCTGGATTTGGGGTTGGAACAATTGTAGCATTTGATTGGGCGACAGGAGATGTTTCATATACTGAAGCAAATTGATGCTTCAATTTATTATCTGAGCAATTCTGTCCTAATCGCTTCGGATACCACTCATAAGGGTGTCAAGGTTAGAGCGTCGCATTGTGGAGAGCGGCAAAGGCTGTAAGCCACGATCTGGTGGAGCTGGCGGTGCTATGGAAGGGAAATCGGTGGTAGAACCGTCTGGTTCGGTACTTGAAGATCCCGAACCACGCTACGATCAGCGACCGATTTCCCCACGTTTCACGTTCGTACTCGCAGTCTAAGAGTTCGAGCGGCCAGTCGTACCATGGGCCGCGGTCGGCCCGCACCAGCGGGCGACCGCGGCACCGCTCGAGAACGTCCCTCAAAAACAGAAGCGCGTCGAGACTTGATCGGCCGGGAGAGACCTCAACGGAAAGCACTTCGAGCGTCTCACAATCGACTGCCGCCCAGACGTAGTACTCTTCGCCGTCGATGTTAATTTTCGTCTCGTCGACGGCAGCTTCTTGTCGATCCCGGCAGTCAGGCTCGAAAAGGTGCTTGAGCCGATGAAACCATTGTCTGATCGCCTCATATGAGCGGTCAACGAACGTTCGATTCGTCGGTATGAGAGGCCAGCATGGTACAAAAACGCCGCGAGGACACGCCGCTCCGTCGGCGTGTCCTCACGGGAAAATACTTCCTGCTGGCGAGCCTTCTCAACCATGCGGTCGAGCATTGCTGAACCACCAACTCATCCTTGCTCGGCCGCTTCCTTCACGCCAAGTTGACACCCTTGTGTCGGCCTCAGCCCCGGCCCACCGTGGACGGGGAATCCGCCTCGCTACCTATTTGAACTACTATGATGGTAGGGCTAACAGTAACTCAAGGGAGGCTTAGGTTTCGATCGGAGCCTAACGCAGATGCAGCTCGGTCAGCTGAATCAACCAACAATGGGAGGTCATCAGTAAACACCTCAACCGCAACAGTGCCGTCAAAGTCTGAAAGTCGATCAGTAACAATCGAATAGTCAATTTCACCAGCACCAATTGGGATATGAGTATCCCCCCGACGGCGGGCATCATGTACGTGTAAATGAGAGATTAAATCACCATGGTACTTAAGAAATCGATCAATTCCGTCATTCCCCTCTTCCATGTACGCGTGTCCAACATCAAAGCATACGGAGGCATCAACCTGTTCGGCAAGATCGCCCAGAACAGATAGTTGCATGCCGTTTCGTTGATGGCCTACATTCTCAACTACAACCTCAACCCCAGCATTTTGTCCAGCCTCAACAACAGCTTCAAGCTGGGAGGCAAATGTACTCCGTTGATCTGTATCATACGGATCCCTAACCGCGCCATGAAGAACGGCCTTTTTTGCTCCAAGTTCACCTGCCCACGAAAGTAATCGAGACTGGTGAGCAATAATAGCCTCATTAATTTCAGGAACTGGTGTAGAAAGAACCTGTTTAAATGGAAGGTGAACACATAGATCGGCGTCGCACTGAGTAAGAACATGAGAAAGCCGTTGTTCATTGCAATTCGGTGAAAGCTCAGTTAGACCAAACTCAACAAAATCAAAAGGGTCCGCTGTCTGCTCGATGCGATTAATTGAATCGCCGACCGTCAGCCCAAATTGCATATAATGAGTATTCACACTCCTCATAATTGAGTGTAGGGATTGGTTTGAGAGAGTATTCATGGAGCGTCGTGCAGTTATAATAAGCGAGTTTTATAATTCATTTAGCAGCAGAAAAAGCAATCATGAGTTTCCAAGACGACCTAATAGCAACAAATCGCCGACACAAGGGACGGTGCCGGTCTGCTTGCTCAGCACGGTTATAACTTCTCATTGAGGACATGATATAGCCTAGAAGAACTGAAGATACGCGTAGCTAAGCAGAAAAACATGCAGGCCAAAGTTAGAATAAGCTCGTTATGTGAGGTCTACGTAGTCTTCTTCCCAATCGCGACGAGCGTCGATTTCTCGTTCACCTCGCTGCGTAACAGCGTATGAGTTAGTTCGATCGTCAATTGTTCCTTTCTCGACTAAGCCCTTCTTTACTAGGGTATCAAGATTTGGATACAAACGACCGTGGTTAATCTCTTTCCCATAGTACTCTTCAAGTTCGCTTTTGAGAGCGAGTCCATGAGGATTGTCCTTACCAGCGATCACATACAACAGGTCACGCTGAAATCCTGTTAAATCGTGCATGCATTCCGATATTTTAATCTAAATATTATTAAACCTGTCATTACAAGTCAGAAATACTCATTAAAAATTGTAATAGATACTGCACATACCGATTTGAATGGACAATTATGGCCGTTAATGTTTATTTTTGTAATTCACATTCACTGACATAATAACGGATATAAGTTATATAATATCTTATATAAACGGTGACTTAATCTACAATAATCAGAATTTAACTCCTAAGCCGAAGTCTTCATCCGGATAATTGACTCGATTTGCTTATAAAAGATCCGTAGCACGTGTTCTCAGGTGCGACGCATTTATACCAGTTTCTGCAATTGGCAATACCTCTCACGATCACTCGGAAGTGAAGTACCTCGGGGCAAACTCCTCGGAATGACGTTTTGGCGTTATTCTCAATTATGATTATGCTATAGCATCCTCAAAAGTAGAGACAAATTTCTCAATGTCAGAGGAAGTATTGAATGCATGTACAGAGACACGGATCCTATCGTCTGTTGGAAGAGACCGAACACGAATATTTTGGTCAGCCAGATAATCTACCACCTCTGCCGGATTGTCAACAGCAATACTTACGAGACCAGATTCGTATTCTCTGGGAGACCGAAGGCGGGAATTAGTAATTGCAGATTTAAGCTGATCAGTTAAATTATGGATTTGATTCTGAATAGATTTGATGCCAATGCGATCGACAACTGAAATTGACTCCTGTAGCCCGGCGTAGGGGGCAATTGCTGTAGTACCAATTTCAAATTGCTCAGCTGTTTCCTTAAGTTGGTACGATGTATCGGTAAGATCTGTAATTCCTCGATACCCGACATGGGACGGATGCAATTGGTCGAGGAGTCCCGGATTAATGTAGAGAATACCGGATCCCCAGAGCCCAAGAAGCCACTTATGTCCTGATGCTGCAACAATATCGGCACCCCACTGTGTAACATCAACTGGGAGTTGACCGATAGATTGGACTGCATCAATCATAGTGATAGCTCCTGCATCAGATGCAATGTCGACAAGTGATCCAACATCACGTCTTGCGCCGGTTAACCAACAAACTGAGCTAATGCAGACCAGCTTAGCATCTGATACAGCATCGATATAGGCCTCTCGATCAATGTGCCCACCTTGTGTTGGTACAGTCCGAATCTCTAGATCATATTGTTCCTGAAGTCGAAGCCATGGAAGAGAACCTGCCGGGTGCTCTGTATCCGATCGAACAATGACATCACCATCTTTCCAATTGATCGCTGTGGCAGCACGGTTAATCCCATCTGCAGTACTCTGTGTCAATGCAATAGATTGAGGAGCCGCTTGGAGAAAATCTGCAACAGCTGATCGAGTCTCGTCAAAGACTGAAAAACTATACTGATATGCACCCTCGTTTCCGATTGCAGTTGACTTTTGCTCTCTAGTCGCTGTCTCCGAACGAGCAGCGACAGATTCTGGAATCGGACCTGTTGCACCAGTATTGAAATAGATTGTTTCGTCTAGTGCAGGAATTTGTCTACGTAACTCTAGCAAATCCATATGTGGAGTATCTCATCAAAGGTCAAAACAGTTGTCAGCAACCACGTAGTATTCTCTGTGAAGTACCCCGCGCACGGTGGCGCGGGGCGTCTGTGTTTAGTCCTGCACTGCTGACGCAACGGACTTTAATTCCTCCCGCGCTCCCATCTCTGGTTGCGCCGACGTTCCGTGTCGGTGAATACCCGAACACAAATCGTGTCCGTGAGAGTCGGGGCCTCCACCAGCCCCCGATGCCGCCCGTCTCACCGTCCGAACTCGTGGAAGGGTTTCGAGAGGCGGCACAGTTCCATACTGTTCGTCTAACCACTCCTGCACAACGCATACCGCCGCCTTCCGATCAGCGTGATCTTGGAACTCACACCGTTTGCATTTGAATCGCTTCTTCTGTCGATTCGCTCGTTCTGTGTGCTGGCACTCCGTTCGTGGACATCGCTGACTCGTGTACTCCGGATCAACAGCGTCTGAAGGAATCCCTTCCCACGCAGCTTTGTACGATACCATCTCTTGGAGAGCTGCGAACGGCAGTGAGTGAAGGCGACGGTTCACTCGCGTTCCGTAGTCGATGGACTCTCGCATGTCTTTGAGGTCTTCAAAGACGATTACTGGAGCCGAAAACTGCGAGATCCAATCGACTACTTCCCGCGATACCTTGTGCAGGCGATCGTGAACGTAGTCCCGTTCTTCTGATTGGAAGACTGTCTCAAACGCAGTCTGCCCGGCCTTCTGCATCCGCTTTCGCTTGGTGAAAAACTCGTGGCGCTGCTCTTTCACCGACGGATACTCGAACACAACGGAGCCTCTCACCGAACCACTCCGACTCATCGCAACAAGTGCAATACAGTCTTCGTTCACATCCACGCCGATAATCGTGTCTGCATCATGCTTGCTGGCGACGTGATGAGTCTCGTGCGTGACTGTGACGTGCAGTCGCCACTCATCGTGTTTGTGAACGACTTCAGCGGTTCCAACCCGCCACTCTTTGTCGTTGAATGCAGTTTGGAGTCGGTCGAAGTGGTCTGGGCTGCCACGAAGGTCGCCTTTGACGTGGGTACCTTTTGTGGCAGTGATACGGAATCGAACCGTCCCGTCGTCTTGGGGGAACAGACGGTAGCCTTCGCCGTGGTTCATCACCATCGGGTACGACTCGTCGATGTATGGGTAGGGACGTCCCCAGCCGTCGTCTTTGTGTTCGTGGTAGGTTTCGATTTCACCGAGTGCCTTGTCAACGATAAGTTGGGTGGTATTGTTGACGTGATCGGCGTTATTCACGACGACCGATTTGATGTCATCCCACTCCCACCCTTGTCGGTCGAGGCGGTTGGTTTCGTTGCGGATGCGGCGGGCCTCAAGACAGCCGGTTTGCAGGTCGTCGCCACTCCCCGTATCAATGTCTAGTCCGAACGACAAGGTTTGGGTGAGTTTCGACGACTGCACTGTAATCTGGTATGATTTGCTACCTGTTAAAATTCGTGTTGTGACGCGCTTCACCCACGGGCACGGTGGCCCGTGGTACTCGCGCTGCTATTCTTTATAGATAGAGCAGGCCGAGTATCTCGGAGCTTGCCCTCTGAGTACCTCACTATTTGCTGACAGACGTTCGTTTCCAGAGAAAAGTACAAATAGCCGTGATTATCAGGAAAATGCATACAGGTGACTATTATCGTGTGTACGCATATTTACGCATGGAGGGTTTATGATGAAGTTCCGCTATGTGTTGCTGCAAACCGGGATGAAACACTCTCTCGTCCATTCAAAACGCCTCATGTGTGGAATAGCACCCCATCAATCTTTGCACCGAAAGATACAGACGAGGGGGGCACTTGGATCGGTTATAATAAAGAAAGGGTATTGATAGGCATGACAAACCGATGGCTCAATTCGGAAGGCCGCCGGTCTAGAGGACTCCTGGTCAGGGACTGTCTAAAAAAGAAGTCAGCGAAGAGAGCAGTTGATTATGCTCAATCCGAACTTAAACAAGAACAGTATCGCCCATTTCATCTCGTCTGTGCGGACGACCAGTCATTCTATACAATCACACATAATGGTGAGGGTTCAGCAACCACGGTAAGACGTGATCCTGGAATATATGTAGCAGAAAACGTTGGATTTGGGGGCGAGTGGTTTATTCCACTTCACCGTGCGAAGAAGGCTAAAAACCAAATTGAAAGCGCAAAGAAAATATATGAAAGGATGACCACACCGGTACCAGCAACATGTACTGAGTGGAAGGATATAGCAAAAACAGTATTACAAGATCATAAGTACGGAGCATGTCGTCACGGGGATGGATACGGTACAAAGTCATCTTCAATAATCACGGTCGGTGAAACTATTAACTATTATTTTGCTGAAGGGTCTCCATGTAAATCCAATTATAAATCTATCTCCGTGCCATTTAGCTAAGTCTGGTGCCCATGTAGCACCGGTTGACTGTCTTTCCCGGGTTCCGGCCCTGCATCACCAACTCCAGCCCTTGCTCGGTAACGGTCGAAATCGTGTCCGCGTTGTAGAACTCTGTCGCAGCGTCAGTGTACACCCGTTCGATGTCCACGTACTGCCTGCTCAAGCGAAGCATCCGGCGGACGTACTCTGGTGTCCTTTTCTTGTCCTTGACCGGCAGTACTACCAGAATCAGTGGTGTATCAGTCCCGACGAGCGCCATCGTGATGTATCTCCAGACCGACGAGTAGTTTCGTCCTAGCTTCGTCGGGCGGATGAACTCGTTACTCTCGTTATCGCCGTAGAACGGCCGATCCGTAATGTCGATAGCCACCTCCTTGCTGTCGCTGAAGTAATCGTTCCGGTCGGCGATCTCAAAGAATTCCTCGTTCGCTTCACGGAACATCCGCAAGACGGACTCACGGGAGGACTTCCGAAGATGGTGCGTGAAGTTCTGCCCCGTCGGAATGTCGCCATCGTCGTAGAACGGCTTGTACTTGAGGTTATTCGCGGTGTCGTTGACACCGTATGACCAACAAGCAGATTATCTACTGCGTGAGAATGTCACATACATTCTCCCAAAACTGAGTAAATGAATAAAACCCACAGAAGGGTTTTTGTATATTGATATCAATTTACATACATGGAACAGAACGTAGGAGAAACAGACAAGGGCACTGCTAGATTGACCCTCGCTGTTTGAGTGCTTCAACTGGCGGTTGATTGTCGAGTGCTTGGTGGCTGCGATGGTGATTATAGTAGGCAGTGTAGGCAGTCAGCCAGCGCTCGGCGCTGGCTTGACTGCCGTTCCACGTTTCGTGAAAGCGTTTGATTCGCATCGTATAGGTCTGAAAGAGTTTTTCGACCATGTTGCGGTCAGTATAGTTGAGCTCACCACTCAGATCAGTCCGAGCAAGCGCGGTGAGGTAGCCCATGCCATCGACGAGAAACTCCGCGTCGGAGACACGGTGTTTCTCTTTCAGTTCGTCTAAAAACTGTTCAGCAGGATCACGGCCTCTGTGCCACGAAAGTTGTGCGTGGAGCACGACTTTCGTATCTACATCGATTGCAGCGTAGAGCCACGCTTTCTGTTCATTTTCAAGCTGAATTTGCTTTTCATCGACAGCGATACGATCTGGTTCAGCGGTGAAGTCCTGATCGTAGTACTCGGCGTAGGCTTGGTACCAGTGATGGATCGTGGCTCGGCGTCGTTCGACGCCGAACCACTCACAGAGATCTCGACACTCGGCTAACGAGGCGGCTCCGGCGTGAGCAGCACACGTCAGCCTGATCAACCAGGCTGGCGTGCGCGTCCGATCACTATCCAAAAACTCCACATCCGAAGAATCCGTTATGTCTAGTTGGAGTTCTTCGAAGAGCATTTTCCCACTTCCCTCGAAGAACTCCTTTCATTTCAATCTCAATCTAGCAGTGCCCAGACAAGTTACTACGATACGTTGCGGGAGCAATGTTCGGCATCGCTTCAATAGCAATTCTGCTTGGTGTTCTCGAAACCGCAGATTTCATTGCGTTAATTTTTGGGCTTGCTGCTATTGTTCTGCTCGGGACAGCAATACTTGGATACTGTGGATTATATGCACTTCTTGGGATTGATACGTGTGATCTTGAGCAGCAGACAACATAACTGCACATATCACAACTGTGTGAGACTAATGCGTTGAGTACGACTGTACACACTTATCCCCGAAGCAACTGATATATACAGGTATGCGTACTGTCGAGTTGGCTGAAAAAGTGTCCGCCTCTCCGGTAAGAATTGATTCACATTTGGATCCTCCGACAATTATTGAATATGAAGGGAGTTTCGAAGTAGTTGATTTCGAAGAGAAAGATGAAGAGTGGTATGTCACTGCTGGGTCGTCTGGACTGCGTTTGAATTTTCGATTTGAGTCACTTGAGAATGGTTACTACTATGAACTTAAAGAAGACCAACCACTTGAAAAAATGAAAACAACCCTGCAATACCAACAATCTGGAAACGGGACAGAGATTTCGATTACATCAGCAGTTCGAATGGGGCGATGGCCAGCTGCGGTAACGGACCGTGTTGCCGCATGGAAGCGAAAGGGCGAATTAAATCGGATGTTAGAGCATCTTCACGAAGAGTTCAACGGGTAAGATTGTCAAAATCTACTAGTAGCACACTGTTCAGACTCGTCCATCAAAATCGGAGGTCAGCACAGATACTAACTTGGAGCGGGATATTGTAACTGGCCTCTGTCTGGTGAATATCTATAGGTTCATATGAACGTTCCTTTTATACGTATTAGATATTCATACAAAAATCTTCTTCCGGTTATCGGGACTGATATTTTTCGGGTAAAAATAAAATAGTCGTGTAATTGACTACCGAATATGAGTTGGTTTCAGCTGGGGACATTATTAGCGACTGAACAGGACGTCAAACAGAAAGATGCGCAATCGGGGGGAGGGGACAACTCATCTGAAGAATTAAAAGAATCTAGCCAGAAAGAGGCAAAACAATCAAACGAAATAGGGCAGACGGGAACAAACATTGAGAACTCGGATGAAAGTAGTGCCTCAAGTGAAACAAGGGAGTCCGCCCAAGAAGATCCAGAGGAACAGTTCTCAACAAAAATGATCATTAATGGGTTAGACGAGCCAGCGGTAATTGTAAATACAAGTGGTTTTATTACGCATTTAAATGATCTCGCCATTGATTTATTCGCAGTTAACCGTGAGAAGGCTATTGGTCAACAACCGTATGACCTGATTCATCCACACAGCAGCGCAACAAATCAAGTTGCAAAGGTCCTACGGGACAGCCAACCGATTAAAAACCAAGAAGAGACATTCCTTGTTGATGGCGATGAGATTTCGGTGCGTCGGAGTACCATACCGCTATACGACGAATCCGGGAATATATCTGGGGCAATTCAAACAATCTATGATATAACTGCCGAGAAAAAGAGAGAACAGCAGCTTGCAGCACTTGAGGAATATGAGGAAGAGGTAACAAATAATCTTGAAGAAGCACTTCACAATCTTGCTGAGGGTGACCTGACTGTATCGATGACCGTCCCAGAGCCAGATGAAGACTTCGAAGAGATTAATCACGCGTACGAAGACTTCCGTCAAATGAGTGATGCATTAGATGAAACAGTTGAATCGTTTGGAGGTGTATTTGCTACCTTAGAGGGTCTTGTAGATACACTCGAAGATAAGAGCCAAGAACTACGAGCAAATACCGAGGAGGTAACAAGCACAATCCAGCAGATCAACGCATCCAGCCGAGAAATGACAAATGGAGCTGAAGATTTAGCAGAGCAAACGGATACGGTTGATCAGGCAGTCGCTCAACTATCTGCTTCGATTGAAGAAATTTCAGCAACAGCAAGTGAAATCGACAATGAGGCAGAAAAAGCAGGAGAACTCGCTCATGAAGGTGTTGAAGAAGGATCCGAAGCGATTGATCAGATTCTCGGAGCAACAAAAACGGCAGACAACATTATGGACGAAATGGCAGAATTGGAATCAAAAATGGAAGAAGTCGATGAGATTCTTGATGTTATCACAGACATTGCTGATCAGACAAACTTGCTAGCTCTGAACGCAAATATTGAAGCAGCACGGGCTGGAGAAGCAGGAGATGGATTTGCAGTTGTTGCTGATGAAGTGAAGGCTCTTGCCGAAGAATCACAGGAACAAGCTGAAGAGATTGAAAGCATTATTGCGGGAGTAAAAGAGCAGACAGGCGAGGTTTCGTCTGGATTAAAGGAAGCAAACAAAGAGATTCACAACGGAGCTGAAGCCGTGGAGGTTGTTGTTGAACGACTTAATCGAATTGAGACAGCAGTCGAAACAACAAGCCGAGGGGCGTCGGAAGTGAGCAGTGCAGTCGGACAACAAGCTGAAAACGCAGATGAAGTTAGCCAAATCGTTGATGAAGCAGCCTCGCTTAGCGAAGAAATCAGTGCATCAATGGCAGAGGTTGAATCAGGCGTTGACCAACAGGTTCAAGCAATGGATCAAACAGCCCAGCTGGCCGACTCATTAGCTCAAACGAGCGAGAATCTACATGACCGGATTGAAGAATTCGACTACGAAAGCTAAGCAGACTGAATTCGATTGTTGGTATTATGTCTCATACCATTCAGTAAGCGGGATACTTATCAGTATAATCAACTGAGGTGCAATTATAGCTATCGTGGAATATCACTGGATTATCGCAGCGATATTCGCTGTGTCTGGAATTGCTTGCTTTGCTGGAGCATATCGTGGATCTCGGCTACAGAACCCGGATGCTAGTCTAGGTCTTCGGGTTCTACTAGTTGTTGTTGGACTATGGGCATCACTGCAGGCAATTCAGATGTCCGCACCGCTGTTTTTCACGTCCACCGAGCTAATGGAGCAATTCTCGATAGTATTCTTCACCACAGGGCTCGTTGTAGGATTTGCAACGGTATGGGCGTGGTTGTGGTTTGCTTCAGCATATACTGGACGAGCATTCCACCGAGACCCTCGGTTTCATCTCGCAGCCGGAGCGGTTTACCTATCATTAACACTGATTAAAATCACCAATCCATTACACGGACAGTACTTTACAGCCGAATTGGCAACAGAGCCATATGTTCGACTGGTCATCGAGCAGCAACCGTTCTACTGGTTTTCATTCGCATTAGCATATGGGTTGACAGCAGTTGGGCTGTATATGTTGCTCGTGATGTTTTATCGGTCAGATCATTCAACATGGACACTAAGCGGTCTTGTCCTTATTACAGGTGGTTCTATTATTCCGAAAATAATCAGTGGTTACCGGCCAGATTTAATTCCAGAGTTAAGCTACGAACCGGTAGGGGTAGCAATATTTGCGCTTGGAGCATTGTATGTTGTCGAAGATACATTCTTGAGCCTTGAGGCGTCAGCCAAAGAGAAATTCGTCCAAGAGACAGATGAGGCGATAATCACAATTGGGACGGACGGATGGATCCAAGATTACAATAGCCGCGCTGAGGACTTTATTGCAGGACTCGGGACAACAATTACCACCGTTAGCGATCTTAAAGATAAAATTCCTATTGGAGAGATAAATAACGGAGCTCGGGTGATTCAATATAACCATCCAGAAGGTAGTCGTTATTACCTTGTTGTTGACCGAGAGATTAAGGTTGGACCCCATCAGATTGGTCGGGCACTACTGTTACAAGATGTCACTGTGTCAAAACAGCGACAGCAAGAACTGAGCCGGCACAATGAGCAACTAGAGGACATGACAGGAGCAATTGCTCATGAGTTGCGTAACACAATCGCCATCATGCAAGGATATCTTCATAACGCCACAGATCAACTCGAAGAAGGTAATGTCGATTCAGCACGGGATTCAACAACAGTAGCGATTGAAACTGCTGATAGAATGGAAGGAGTAATCGATGAATTACACTCTCTAACCAAGTATGCAAAGTCAATTGATGAATTCACGGAAGTCGACATCAAACAGGTTGCCACCGAGGCAAACCAAGCAACGAAAGAAAATATTTCACTACAGTGTAATGACTTAGGGACAATTTTAGCTGACCGAGGTAGGCTGCAGTATCTTCTTGAGAATGTGTTTTGCTTTGCTGCGTATAACAAGGCTGATACAGTCACTATCTCAATGCGTGATGATGGATTTACGATCAGCGATAATGGAACACATACAAGTAGCGAGTACGGTGAGTTGCTATTCGAGTACGAGGGCTCAGCGCCAACCTCAGACGCTGGGCTGTTGCTTCCAAATGTCAAGACAATCGCAAGAGTACATGGATGGAAGATTGGAGTGGATACCGACTACACAGCAGGAGTGAGGTATCATATCACGAATGCTGATGTACAAGTAGACGCTTCCGGCAGAGCATCACTTTCTACACAAGACTGAAACTATAGATATCCTCACAGCGGTAACAGCGCGGAAGCCCACCGGCTTTAGCCGTGGGAGGAAGCGCGTAAGCTCCGTGCAACAGTCCACCGACTACAGCATTGCCGACTCCCCCCCCCACGCTATACAAAAATCTTAATAAAGAGTAGCTGTTGCTGTGACGTACATGGCGTGGGAGGTAACTCGAACGGTTCGTGTCCGTCTCGATGTACCTGACGACCGCAAGAGCGACCTCCATGCCACCAACTCCAAATTCCAGTACTGCGCGAACCGTACCGCAGACTGGGCGTGGCGCTACCCCGACGAGGACTGCGTAACCAGCAAGAGCGAAGCCGAGGACGCCATCTACGACGACCTTCGTGAAAAAACCGACTACCTGCACGCGAACCTCGTCCAGAAGGCCATCAAACGCGCCACCGACGACATTGACAACTGTGTTGACCGGCTTGCAGACGGAAAAAACACCAGCAAGCCCTACTACGATACATTCAGCATCGTCTACGACAAGCGAGCGGCCACTTACTACCGCGACAAAGTGAGTCTCGCCACAGTCAACGGCAGAGTTGAATGCGAATACAACCTGCCCGACAACCCTGACGGGACACCACACGGCAAATACCTACTGAACGACGACTACTCATTTTCAACCAGTACCGTCCACTACGACTCAGAAACCGACGAGTTCTACCTGCACGCGGTGATGGAACGGGAACTTGACGTGAACAGTCCTGAGAAAGCCGAGCATTCGAACGTGCTTGGCGTGGACTGCAACGTTGATGACCATATCGCCGTGACCTCGACGGGTGCGTTCGTCGGGAACGCCGACTACCTTAACCATCAACGCCGCGAGTTCGAGAAACGCCGTGCCAGCCTGCAACAGACAGGCACACGGAGTGCCCATCTGACCTTCCAGCGCATTGGCGACAGGTTTGGGCGCTGGAGCGAAGACTACCTGCACCAGTGTTCCAAAGAAATCGTTGCCGAAGCCAAGCGTCACAGCTGTACGCACATCGCATTTGAGGACTTGGAGCAGATTCGAGCGCGTATCAGCGACGGCAAGAAGTTTCAACAATGGGCATTCCGCGAACTGCAAGAACAAACCGAACATAAGGCAGAACTGGCTGGCATTGTCGTTGAAACAGTCGAACCATCCTACACCAGCCAACAATGCTCGAAGTGTGGCTGTACGCTCGAAGAAAACCGAGACGACCAACACTTCCAGTGTTTTGACTGTTCATACTCGGTGAACGCCGACTACAACGCGGCAAAAAACGTTGCTCGGAAACTCGCACTCAAACTCCAGCGAGGGCAGAAGTCCCCCGCTGGAGGGGCGTTCTGTCAGTACGCCCTGAAGTCGGGGACAATGACCGTGAACGCTACTAAAGTGGCGTCCGACACCTACGTATCGGCAGAACGGGAGTCCACCGACAAGCCAACGGCTTCAGCCGTTGATAGCTGACGTTAGACAAGAAGGTGTGGTAGTTAGTCTACCACTGGATTCGCTTTCCAGTTGAATTCGAGAGTTTTCGTCCTACTGTTATGAGATTATCGGGATGAATCATTTTTGGTTCAATTAGAAATGTATCATTGATAATTAAGCAATAAATGGTCAACTTCAAACGGGAAAGGCAATTAGTGAACATATGTTGAGAGTGAGGAATATGATGTCAAGAGCGGAAGGTGGACAATGAGCGAGGGGCAAAGAGACCCAAGTGATGTAGATGTTGGACAACAGCATGATACCCAGTCATCTGATGACAAAAGTATCACAGAAGGTAGTCTTACTCGCCCACTGATACGGCTTGCATGGCCAATCATTGTCATTCAGTTACTACAAGTAACCTACAACATTGCCGACACAATCTATCTTGGCCGGTATTCAACAGATGCGGTTGGTGCGCTTAGCCTTGCGTTTCCGCTTATTTTTCTATTAATTGCTGTTGCCGGTGGGTTTACTACGGCGGGAGCAATCTTGGTTGCACAATATACTGGTGCAAAAGGAGACAAGTCAGCAGGGCTAGTTTCTGGACAGACGGTTATGTCCGTCGGAATCTTTTCGGCTATTATTGGCGTAGTTGGATATTACTATACGCGGCCAGCGTTAGAGTTGTTACCTAGTGACCCGACGACATCTCAAGATGTTGTTCCACTCGCTGCGGATTATATGGAGATTATTTTTCTGGGAATGCCATTGATGTTTGGATTCTTTGTGTTCTCAGCCCTCATGCGTGGGTATGGAAATACACGCATACCAATGTTTGTCATGGTTGTGTCTGTCTTTGTGAATATCTTTATTGATCCAATTTTGATATTTGGATTTGAGGAAAACCCGATATTCAGGTGGACAGGACTCACGGGTGTAGAGTCCAGCCTCGCAAATGCAACTGGGTTTACCGGACTTGGAATCGAAGGCGCTGCTTTAGCGACCATTATCGCACGGGGAATTGGAACCGGCATTGGACTGTGGTTGCTGTTCTTTACTGACGTTGGGCCAGCAGTAGAGATTGCTCATCTTGTCCCTGATCTTGAGTTTATTAAGGATATTGTCCGGCTTGGGACGCCAAGTATGATTGAGCAAAGTACGAACGCACTTGCGATGGTTACGTTGACAGCAATTGTTGTGACATTTACTCCCCCGGTAGTCGCTGCGTATGGACTTGGAAATCGACTAATTTCGCTCGTGTTCCTTCCAGCCATGGGACTAGGGAGAGCAATTGATACCATGGTTGGTCAAAATCTTGGAGCTAATCGTGCAGATCGAGCTGCAGCAGTAACGCGCATCGCTGCCTCAACGGGGGCGGGGGTCATGCTGCTCGTTGCGGTAGTTGCAGTTACATTTACGGAACCAATCGTTAGTGTGTTTATCAGCGATGGTATAGAGGATGCCGCTGAAACAATCGCTCTAGGGGTGGAATATGTGGAGATCCGATCAATTGAGTTTGCATTTATCGGCATCACACAGGTTATTTTAGGGGCATTCCGAGGAGCCGGAAATACGAAGACAGCAATGGTAATCTCGTTGATTACTCTCTGGGTTGGCCGAGTTGGTTCGGTTTATACTCTGACATTTATTCTGGATTGGGGTGTAACCGGGATCTGGACAGGAATGGCTGTTGGAAATATCCTAGGAGCAATTGTCGGCGTAATCTGGTTTTCCCGAGGGACATGGAAAGAGCGATACATCAAAGAAGAACAAATCAAACAGCACCAAGACCAGGGTCAGCAACAAACTTCCTGATCCATGTTTTGACTTCCTACGCACAACTGAAGTCGTAGGATTTCTCCGTGGGTAATCCAGCCAGTCGGTGCCCCCGGCTGTACACTTGCGAGTTTATTGACGCAACATTGGCCCTCACGTTGGGAGTGAATCTCTCCGGGGTCAAGCCCCGGAGCGGTTGCCTCGACCGCCTGTACAAAATATCAGATTCTGAATATTGTCTAGCCAGTTGCTTACTGACGTGAAGATTCTAAGTTAATATCAATTTCATCTAACCGATCTTTCCATTCATCTCTTTTCTGTTGGTGGTCAGAGAGGAATGATTCCATCAGATCGGCCGCCTGCTCTTTACAACTGCCGCAAAGACGCTTTCCATTGACACACTCTTCGTATACTTCAGTTGCAAATTCATCGTTATCGTCTGCCAGTAGGTATGCATATAGTTCATATACAGGACATTCATCAGCTTTGCCTCCAAGCTCACGCTGCTTGTCAGCCGTTTCCCGTCCTCCGGTAGCAGCCGCCTGAACTTTTTTAGCTCCTCGTTCTGGGTCATCAAGCAAGGAGATGTGACTTGCCGGGACAGAAGAAGACATCTTACCACCGGTAAGTCCAGTCATGAATCGATGATAGATTGATGCTGGGGGTAAAAATCCGTAACCTCCATGTTCTAACTCAACATCTCTGGCGAGTGAAGCGGCTTGTGACTGGTCAAGATCAAATGTATCGATATGCTCATCGTATACTCTTTTTTCACCGTCAATTGCTTCGATAAGTGATTCAAATGCGTCATCAGTTGCATTGCGGTTAAGGATTCGAACACGTGGGCGAAGTGGTTCCTTACCAGCATTCTCAAGCTTCTGGACAACAGTACGCTCTACACTTGACAGATTGCTAGACTGTTCTTCAATCCACGTTGCTGCTTCAACACAGCGAGGACGGTCGGGATCCTCAGCATATTCTTCTCGATGAGCAAACGCGGTAGCAAGAATCGACCGTTCTTCATCAGTAACCGCAAAGCTTGCGTAAGCCTCACTTACGCCGAAATATCGCGTTCTGGCTGCCAAATCGCGAGCAAGCCGAACATGAGGGTCCTGGTCAGGTCCAACAGGGATAACCGTGGGCTTGGGCTGGTCAACTGCCTGTGGATAACAAATATCCGCCATTTGTGTTACGACCGACTGCATATGCGAGACATCTGTTTCGCCGTCAAATCCATAGATTGACTCAAGCTCAGAGAAATTCGCTTCAATACCCAATTCAAACGCAAGGTCTTGCACACCGCGGTTTTCGGACTGGCGGTAAAGAGTCCCCTGTTCAGGGTCAAATCCTAATGCAAGTAACGAAAGAATATAGTCCTTAGCGTGTTGATCAATTTCACCCCATGTCATTCCACGGGCAGCATGAGCCTCTAAATCTGCAATAAGCGCATAGACATCGCCACCCTGCTGTTGATGCCAAATGAGTTCATCGAAGACAAGTTTATGACCAATGTGAGGGTCGCCTGTTGGCATAAAGCCAGATAATGCAGCAAAGGGCTCATTATTCTGCATCGCCTCGGCTACTGGCCGGTAATCACGATGGCCAAATATGACACCGCGGCGCATTAGATAATGTGGGTTAGAAACCTCATCTAAAATTGATTCGAATTGTTCGATGCCGAACTCCTCAAAGAGTTTACGGTAGTCATTAATCGTCGAAGATCCCCACGGGTCAAGGACAGTGTCATCAACATCATCAGCGGTGCTCCCCCCATCAGTGCGCAATTGCTCTGGCGCTTGCCACGAAGAACACGAGTTGGTTAAGGAGTCTTCGTGACGCGATTCGTCTGATGGGGTTTCCCTTTCAGAAGTCATCACCTGTCAGTCACGGAGGAATCCGCAAAAAACTTCGCTTTTTCAGTTTCAGCGGAAAACTAAGACAGATTCTCCGCCCTACTGGACCTGAGATAATTGATTGAGTTCAAATAAGTGTCGAACAGGATTGCGATACACATTTCTGACGTCTGTCTAGATACAATACGCCGTGTATATCACCATCGGACACAAAGCGTATATATGCCGACACCACCGATTGCAGTTGATATCGATGGAACATTAACTCGCTCATCTGGGATGGGAATTGATCCAAGAGTACTGGACCCTCTCGCTAAATGGCCATCTCCCGTTGTTATTGCCACAGGAAAATCATTTCCATATCCGGTTGCACTCTGTCAGTTTATCGGGACTCCCGAACGTGTGATCGCAGAAAATGGAGGAATAGTATATGTGGATAAAGAGACAATCAAGCTTGGAGACGATAATGCCGTCACAGCATTGGAGGAAGAGTATCGTGCTGCTGGATATCAATTTGGATGGGAAGGTGCGGATACGGTTAATCGGTGGAGAGAAACAGAACTAGCGGTTGCTCGATCACAGCCACTTGAGCCGCTAACAGAATTAGCCAATAAGCATGGGTTGGAAGTTGTTGATTCACAGTATGCATATCATGTAAAAGACCCAGACATATCAAAAGGTGCTGCACTAAAGCGAGCAGCAGAGTTACTTGACCGGTCAGTATCTGAGTTTGTCGCTATTGGTGATTCAGCAAATGATGTCTCAATGTTTGAAGCAGTTGACACTGGAATTGCCGTAGGAAACGCGGCCGATGTTGCAAAGAAAGCAGCTGACTATGTTCTTGATAAAGAGTATGCGACGGGGACAGTGGCCGCACTACAACAAATAAAGGCAGGAACCCTCCAAGGTAGCACAGATTGTGAGTAACGGGCTAACGAATGTTAGTGTATGCAAGGAGAGCACAGAAAAGGAAATGTTTTCGGCCTGCTACGATTATGACCCGATAACAAATGGGACTTGAGGAGGAAATACAAGAACTCGAAGAAGAGATCGCTAATACTCCGTATAATAAGGCCACAGAGGAGCATATTGGCCGACTCAAGTCCAAGCTAGCGGAGAAGAAAGAAAAGTTTGCAAAGCGTCAACAATCATCTGGAGGTGGCGGTGGATACCATGTAGAAAAGCACGGAGATGCGACAGTCGCCCTTGTTGGATTCCCAAGTGTTGGAAAATCAACATTACTAAACGCATTAACAAATGCCGAGAGTGAGACTGGAGCGTATGAATTTACAACACTTGAGGTCAATCCGGGAATGCTTGAGTATAATGGAGCTAATATACAGATATTAGATGTGCCGGGATTGATTGAGGGTGCTGCAAGTGGTCGGGGAGGCGGCCAAGAGGTTCTGTCAGTAGTGAGGTCAGCAGATCTGATTATTTTTGTCCTCTCAGCATTTGAGATCGATCAGTATGAACGGCTTCAGGAGGAATTATACGAAAATAAAATTCGCCCCGACCAGTCACCACCACGAATTTCGATCCGTCCAAAAGGGAAAGGTGGGATCAAGGTCAATGCAAGTGTTGACTTGACATTGAACGAAGAGACGATAAAAAGCATTGTTCGAGAGCATGGGTATGTCAATGCGGATGTAACAATTAACGAGGAAGTCGATATTGATCGGCTTGTTGACGGCGTTATGGATAACAGAGAATACATTCCATCACTTGTGACAGTTAATAAGGCAGATTTACTCGACAAAGAGTACGCAAAGACTGTAAAAGATCAGCTTAGGGGGTATGAAATTGATCCAGACGAAGCAGTGTTCATCAGTGCCCAAGAAGAGAAAGGACTTGAGTCACTGAAAGAAGAAATCTGGGAAGAACTTGGCTTAATTCGTGTGTATATGGATAAGCCAGGAAGAGGGGTGGACTATGAGGAACCACTTATCCTTACGGAAGGAGATAACGTTGAAGACGCAGTCAAAAAGCTTGGTTTTACTGACCGGTATAGAATGGCTCGAGTGACAGGACCTAGCGCAAAGCACGAGGAACAGCAAGTGGGATTAGACCATGAGCTAAAAGATGAAGATATTCTCCGATTAGTTTTGAGAAAGTGAAACATTAACGCTCAAATTTAGCTGATTGCAGGCGCTAAGTCCCCCTTCCTTAACGAGCACCGCAGTCCGCATCAGCGGACAAGGAGCGCAGGAGGGAGGGGATACAGCGCCGTCTTCGATTCAATTCCATTCTGTACCGGGTATGTATCATACTGCCAGTCGAAGACTGGAAGTGTGATGGCAACTACTCATCGTCTCGACTTAGAGTCCGACAAGAAAGGCGGTCGAGATGCATCACCACCGAGTAGGAGTGGGACACTCCGAATCCACGCCTCTGGAGACTGCGCTCCCTGCGCGGACTGTCGGCGCAAGCCGACCGTCCGTGAAAAAGTGTGTCGCGGAACGAGGAAGCCACACCCTCAGCGAAGCCGTCAGGCTGAGCAAGGTGGAGTAGTTCACAGTAAAAGTTGCCTCTGACTGTCTCCTTGTGTGCTTATTTCGCATAGTTCACTCATACTTATGATATACAATACTGAGAGATAGCAAGCGAAAAGCATAATCAGGATACACGTGAATGAACATCTATGTCATCTGATGACGATGGTGTGTCTCTTGGGGAAAAAAGTTCAGTTTCTGGGGCACCACTTGCTAGGGTTGCATCTCGGTTGTCGTGGCCATTACAAAAGAGCAAAATAGTCCAACGCGAAGGGGATACAGCAATTCGAACACCAGATGGGCCAAAAAGTATAGAAGAAGTACTTGAAGAGGTATCAATTAGCTATTTTGCAACACGCAATGAGTTTGTCGAAGCGATCCAAGATGAGACCGGAGAAGGTCCCGTTCCAACCGATGCTGAGTGATAAGTTCAACTGTCTTACCTGATATTGAGCCGGGTTTCTGAACTGACTCAGCACATAGTTGACCTCCTCCACACGGCTAAAGCCGATGGGCGTTCGCCTCGATTTTCTGTAAATACCTACCCTTCAAAGACATTGCTTTCAGACGCGTAGACGCTGTTCAAGTTCAATGTCAAGCAACTCGTGCACACCAAACTCGGCTGCGTTAATCACATAATGTGCAACAAATACAATCAAAAATGAGTCTGTAACTACAAACACGACACCAAGAATACCACCAAGCAGACCAGTGACAATCACACCACCGGAACCCTGCGTTTCGTGACCAAGGGCGAAGGCAACTGATGATATAGCAACAAGAAACCACGGAGAAATACCTGTTCCAGCTTCAAAACCACCGATCATAGCAGCACGGAAAATCAACTCCTCGGAAAATGCAATGAGTGGAAGAATAATAACATACAACGATAACCATCCGCTAACCGTATTGGGTGTCAAAGACTGTCGAAGCGTTTCGTCATGTGAAATGCCCGCTTGATTAAGATTAACGGCTAAAAATTCATTTATTATATACAATACAGCACCGACACCAATTCCGAGTAAGACCTCACTAATCGACGGAGTAGAAATACTGATTTTAAAGACCGACATTGGGACTCCAGTAAAATATACCAGTATAAGAATAAGAAGAGCCAGTATCCCATGTGTGAACAAGATATTCAAGTATAGTGTTCCAATTGGGATTGACTCAAACGATTGATTATCAGTACCAGTCGTTGTAGAAGCAGTTAGACGTGATAAGATGATGACAGCAATGATCAGCAATGAGGTCCCAGCAACGAAAGTAGTCCAATCTGGCATATCAGAAACCGCTCGTACTATTTTATCAATACGTAGCGTAGCTGTTAGTTGATACTGGAGGATTACCTATTTTACCATTATCCACTAAGAAAGGAGATTAATTATTAGATACCGTACATAAACCAAATGTCAGATAGAATAGTTAATAACGTGAGCAAAGAGATAGTATTTCCGACAACGATTACTGAGGACTTGGCGAGGATCCTGCACCAGTCTGTTTTTCAAGTGCTGTTCCAGTAATACTTTTCAGTCGGTCAACGAGACTATCTTTCTCAGGTTCACCCTCCAGCGCAACATCAAGAACCTCGCTGATGTTGCTGACAGGAATAATTTCAACCATTTCCTCGTATTCATCCTCGATCATGACATCTTGCTCGTTTGCGGCTGGGATGATGACAGTGTCAATACCAGCTTTCGCGGCAGCTTCAATTTTGTGTGTTACTCCACCGACCGGAAGGACATCTCCGCGAACAGAGAGTGATCCAGTCATCGCAACGTTCTGTCGCACGGGCACATCTTCCAGAGCAGAGATAACTGCTGTTGCAACGGTAATCGAAGCAGAGTCACCATCAACACCCTCTCGGCCTGCTTGCACAAACTGGATGTGAACATCTTTCTCTGAAAGATCAACATCAGAGAACTTTTTGATAATTGCAGAGACATTCAGAACGGATTCTTCTGCGATCTCTTTGAGCCGTCCTGTTGCAATTACTTCACCAGGTCCTTGGGATGGAGTAACTTCTGCCATAACGGGCAGCATAATACCGGAGTCCCCACCCATCACAGCGAGACCATTAACGCGCCCAGTAACGCTTCCATCGGAAACACGGAGTTCATAGTCTTTCCGTCGGTCAATGATCGTATCGGCAAGCTGTTGCTCAATCGATCTGGAGCGCTTTTTCGCTTGGAGAACTTCCTCACGAGTTACGAGGTCGCGGTTCTCGGCTCGAGCTATGTCACCAGCAACCCGGACAAGTCCCCCTAGGTTACGGAACTCAAGCGTGAGATGATCCTTCCGGCCAGACCGTCGCTTCGCTTCGAGTACAACTTCTTCTGCAGCTTCTCGAGTAAAGTGTGGGAGTCGGCCATCCCGCTCAACTTCTTGAGCAATAAAGCGTGCGTACTTCCGACGCATTTCGGGAGTGTCTTCGATTGTATCTTCGAAGTACACTTCATACCCGTATCCTTTAATTCGGGATCGCAACGCAGGGTGCATGTTCTCCATTGCGTCCATGTTACCAGCAGCGACCATAATGAAGTCACACGGAACAGGTTCGGTTTGCACCATCGCTCCTGACGAACGCTCAGACTGCCCAGTAATACTGAATTCACCTTCTTGAATCGCCGTCATGAGTTTCTGCTGTGTGCGAATATCAAGCGTATTTATCTCGTCAACGTACAGAACACCCTTATTGGCTTGATGAATAGCACCTGGCTCAACACGATCATGACTCGGTGTTTCCATACCACCAGATTGGAATGGGTCGTGGCGAACATCTCCCAGAAGTGCACCAGCATGGGCACCAGTTGCATCCTCAAATGGTGCTGTCTGTGTGTCAGCGTTGTTAACGATCATGTTTGGGATCATCGCATCAGTGCCACGCTGTGTATATTTAAAGATAAAGTAGACAATGGCCGCTGCGATAATCCCTAGAAGGATGTTACCATAATAAAACAGAGCTAGTGCTAAGATAACAGCAACAATGATCAACATCAGGAATGTCCGCATCTGGTTACGCTTGTTTGCCTCCTCTTTGTGCGCGTCAATAATCTGTTCTCCTTTACCAGCTGGAACAGTTCTTACTTTTGGCTCGTTTCCGTCATCAGGATTGTGGTAAACCAGAACGTCTTGCAGTTCTTCTTTAGGGAGTAAGTGACTCATCGCTTTGGCAAGCATCGATTTACCAGTTCCGGGTGAACCGATCATCATAACATGACGGCGCTGCTTTGCTGCCTTGATCACAATATCTCTTGCTTCGTCCTGACCGATAACTTGGTCAACTAATCGATCTGGAACAGGAATTTGAGCTGTCGATTTGATATCTAGTCCACCAAGAAGATCATCTTCTTCCTCAGGATCATAGTCATCAGCAATCATCTCATCTTCAACCTCCTTCCCAAGGTCTTCACCTAGCTCGGGAGGCTCGTCTGATGACTCTTCATCAGAGTCTTCGATCGTAGAAGACATCTCTGGAGAGTCGGAAGAAGACTCGGCTGTTGTACCCTCGTAGAAGAACTCAGAATGATCTTCTTGCTCAGAGTTTTCTTCCGACGAAGATGATCCTTCGTTCACCGCTTGTTCGTCATCACGTTGTGGCCGTTTTTCTGAAGCTGGAGATTCTGTAGCATCTCCATCGGCCGGGGCATCATCTGTCTTCGTATCCTCACTCATAGTGGCAAAACTATAGTAAAAAAGGGACTTGCGATTGATATACTTTCCCCCCGACGATGACGGGGGGATGTGTGCAAAATTAGGTCGAAAACCGGCTGAAAAGGAGTTTTAGATAACTAAGATAAAACTCGTCACTCTTAAGAAGGGCCCAACCCCACAGCGGCATATGACGCGAGGTTTCTATGTTGGACGGTTCCAACCCTATCATAAAGGCCACCACAATGTCATCGATGAAATATCAGATTCATTAAATGAGCTAGTAATAGGTATCGGTAGCGCAGATAAGTCACACACACGACGGAACCCGTTTACAGCAGGGGAACGGTATGTGATGATCTCCAGAGCAGTCGAGGAACTGGATATAACAACGCATATTGTTCCAATTGAAGATATTGACCGAAATGCCATATGGGTAAGCCACGTTCAGAGCCTGTGCCCGCCATTTGATATCGCTATTTCAAATAATCCACTTGTAATCCAGTTATTCCAAGATACCGACGTAGAGGTCCGTGAAGGACCGATTTTCGACCGGAGTCGATATCAGGGTACCCGGATTAGAGAGTTGATGATACAACAGGAAAAATGGGAACACCTTGTTCCCGACCCTACTGTAGAGGCAATTCATGAGGTTGGAGGTGTTACGCGGCTCCGTCAGGTTGTCGAAAGTGATGATTTCAATGGACAGCGAGAGTGAACTCTCCCCTCTTACTCCCCACCGTTGGCGGCTCCTTGAGGCAGGGGCGTTCACTTCTTAGATCCCTCAGAATATCCGGCCAGAACTGTGAATGTGGATGGATTTACACTTTTTGACTCCATCACGCTTAAAAGATAAGCAAGACGTTTGCTGGAGCGAGCATAACATTGGCGTATGATCACACTAAGTTCAGACTTTGGTACACCATATCCAGCAGCGATGCGCGGGGTAATATTACAGAGAACCGATACAAGGGTTATTGATATTGCCCATGACTTTCCTCGACAGGACATTAGAACAGCAGCCTTCTGGCTTAATGAGATACTTCCATGGTTTCCACCAGCGGTGCATTGTGCGGTAGTGGATCCAGGCGTAGGAACAAACCGTGATGCAATTGCTGCTCGGGTTGCTGATCATATACTTATTGGTCCAGATAATGGATTACTACGGCCAGTCGCCAGGACGATTGCAACGCAGTCGAGTGCCAGTATTGAATGGTTTAAGCTTGAATGGGAGCCAGAAAGTAATACGTTCCATGGTCGCGATGTCTTTGCTCCAGCTGCTGCAGAAGTTCACGAAACAACACTCGAATTATTACAAGAAAATGGCAAGGCTTCAGTAACTAGCCCAAATGTTGATCTGCAGTTTCCGACACCGGAAGTTGAGCAGCGTCGTATTACAGGGGAGGTCCTTGTCGTTGATGGATTTGGAAATGCGATTACAAATATCCCAGATTCAATACTCAAAAATCAGATCGATTCATGCGATCGCCTGAAAATAAACGGCATAACTGTCCCATATGTCAGCAGCTTTGCAGAGGTAGATAAAAACAAACCATTAGTGACGATTGGAAGTCACGGAAATGCTGAATTGGCTGTGAATCAAGGGAGGGGAGATATTGCATTTGACGTGACAGTTGGCGATAAGGTTGTCATTGAGAAGGAAAGTACTTGAGTTGGCCTCCCACCGTTCTAATTTTCAGTAGGATTCGGTAGTGGTCGGTCACAACCAGTAGCATTGGCGAGTACCGAAACAGACCAAATTGTGTAACAGTTACGTTACCCCTGAAGGGCTGTCTCTTCCCCACAACTCGCGTCGCTGTCGGGATCGATGAAATCGGCTGAAATACCGATCTCTATGGATGTAACACCCTCATAGAACGGTTTTGCTGATCTCAGTTATCCGCATTCAGTCACCCCCTACCGCCGATATCACTGTCCGAATCGCTGTTCATCTCGATCGATCGAGTACAGATCGGGGTCGACAGCGTCTGAAACGTCCGTCTGAGCCTCGTGAACTTATGGGTAAAAGACAGCCCTGAAGGGGTGGATTTTCGCCTCAAGACTCTGTAAAAAAGCGTTAGTCGCTAGACGAAGCGAGACGCTACTGGTATTTCTTGGTTTAGCTGGATGAGATGACGTCGTCAATTCGGGCGATCATCGTTGACGCTTCAGTGGCACTTTTCACTGCTTCGTGTTTGACCTGTGCTGGATCGAGGATTCCGTGTTCAACCGGATCACCGACTTCTGCAGTCCGACCTTCAGCAATTAGTCCAGCGCGCCCAGTGCTGTCGTGTTCTGCTCGAAGGTCAACAAGGGAATCAATCGGATCTGCACCAGCATTTTCAGCAAGAGTCCGCGGGAGTGCATCAATTGCATCAGCAAATGCACGGACTGAAAGCTGTTTTCGACCGGAAATTGCATCAGCTTCATCGCGGATACGGTCGGCAATTGCGATTTCAGCCGCGCCGGCGCCTGGCACAACTGCATCGGTTTCAACCGTCGTAGCAACGACGTCAATTGCGTCCTTGACAGCACGCTCAACCTCGTCAACGACGTGATCAGTGCCACCTCGAACAAAGACAGTCACAGCATCAGCTGCTTCGCCACCTTCGATAAAGGTTAGTTCGTCTTCATCGAACTTCTCAATTCGAATTTGTTCGACGCTTCCAAAGCTATCTTCTGAGAGATCATTGAGGTCACCAATTCGTTTAGCACCAGTGGCATTTGCAACAGAGGTAGCATCAGAATCAGAGAGTCCATCAATAGCTAAGATACCATCGCGAGCAAGATATGAGAGGACACGATCATCGGCGTCTTCGGTGATAAACACAGCTTCTACCCCGGTATCAGCAATTTGCTGAGCATAGTCGCGGAGTTCCTGCTCTTCCGATTCCATAGCAGCTGTAAGCTGGTCAACGCTATCAACACTGTACTCAGCATCTACATCACCTGTGGATACCTCAAGCTCAACATCCAGGACAGCGACAGAAGCATTGCTGAGCTGTCGCGGCATTGCGTCAGCGGCAGGTTCCTCGTCAAGGACGATGCCTTCTACAAGTTCAGTGGATGAAGAAGAAGCTCCGGATTGTGTCTGAAGTTGGATATTGTCACGGGCTACGTCAGTGCCGCTACGAACAGCCTGTACTGCGTCAACAACAACTTGAGCGAGCTTGTCGGCTGTAACATCGCCTGTTCCTTTACCAGTCATCGATGATTCTGCAACGCGGAACAGGATTTCGGCGTCAATTTCAGTGTCAAGCGCCATCGCATCAATTGCTTCGGCCGCAATCGATGCAGCTTCATGGTATCCTTCTACGATTGTCGTTGGGTGTACATCGTCCTCAAACAGTTCTTCGGCTTGACTGAGTAGTTGTCCAGTGAGGACTGCTGCTGTCGTTGTTCCATCTCCAATTTCTTCTTCTTGGGTTTCGGCAACATCAACAATCATCTCTGCAGCTGGATGCTCAATATCCATCTCATCAAGAATTGTTGCCCCATCGTTTGTGATGACTACATCACCATCATCAGATACGAGCATCTTGTCCATACCTCGAGGACCGAGTGTGGTACGTACCGACTCGCTGATCGCTTTACCGGCAGCGATGTTTGACTGCCGAGCATCTTTTCCCGTCGTGCGTGAACTGTCTTCACTGAGAACAAGCATTGGCTGTCCGCCTAACTGTCGTCGAGAAGCACCTGATTCAGACATGTTGTATGTTAGTAGGACAGCGGTTCAATATAAATCTTACTAGCTGTATAGCATAGGAATTGTAATAGATAAAAGCAAGACGATATGAAATTGGAGATATGCCACTACTGCGGAGGTTTCTTGGGTTAAATCAAGACAGTTCAAAATAGAAGCACTATTCATAGTGGGTAGAGATCTAGTGTATTTAAGTTCATACGAGAGGTTGTACAGCAGAATACGTCGCAAGCGTTTAACTCCTACAGGCTACGTCCTCGTCCTCAAGGATCAAAACGGAGCGGAGTGAGCGAGTAGGGCGGGGTAAGTTCACGAATTGTATTACCTCCAATCATAAACCTCGACAATGTGGTCTGTCGCTGCAGAAACTCCACTGTGGTTTCGGCTAGATGAGCGATACCGAGCTGAGATGCCGTCCTTCCCACCTGTGAAAAGACCTCTAATAACGTCTTTCCCGTCTTTGAACCAATCTGTAAGATCAATACGTCCAGAGAAAATCTTCTGTGCAGCGTGTGCTGCATCGGTCACTGCATCTTTGATGATCTGGCCCGTTAGAACAGGACCCAAACCACGGTTTTTCAGTAACTGGTAGGTAGCCGACCGATATTGCTCAAACCGGTCAATATCTGTCATACCACCGTCTGTACCGTATGGGCTATGAACAGTCATTGCTGGCGCCCAATCAATTGAGTATTTCTCTGCCTGGAGTCGAGTGCAAAGATCAGACATACCACCAACACTGAGATATTCGTCGAATCCGTCAACAGATTTGATTGCATCAGCTGTGAAAGCAATGTTCTCTGGATTGTACCGCTGTTCCTGCCGGTCGAGCGTGGGGATTGTATGTGGAGTGTCTGCGCCTTGGGTTGGCCCACTTACAGCATCTGCCGATGCAGAGAGGTGATTTGTAATTGCACTTGTCCATGAGTCATCGATAAGACGATCGTGAGGAAGTAATGCGATAGCATCACCAGTGGCGAGTTTTACTCCGACGTTTCTAGCAACGTTTGCGTTTCTATCTGCCGTCTCAACAAGCACGTCAACATCATCACGGGACTTAATCATGCCCGTGGTGCCGTCGGCTGAGGGTCCGTTGACAACGATTGTTTCCGCATCTGGAGCATAATCATGTAGTGTGTTCAGACAGACTCCCAACCGCTCGCGACCATTAAGCGTCGGAATGACGACAGAGAGGTTCATCAATGGAATGTTGGTGGAAAACAATATAAAGCACTTGATTGCCAGTAGCTAAGTAGTCTTATTCTGGTACTTTTGCTGTCCAATAAGACACAGAAGCAATTCTGTCTCCGAATCCGGACCGTCCGAGTGTTGTGTCAAGTTTTCGGAATGGACGAGAGACATTTTTCGAAAGTTTTCGATAAAATCCATATGGGAAGAGAAAATCATGCTCTTCGTTAATAAGTTGGAGATCCGCCGACTGTAATAGCTTCTCCACATCAGACCGAGAGTACAAGTGAGAACCCATTGGAAGTGCCCAGTTATATATACTGCGCGTACTCCGAGAGTTAAATGTGTCAAACATCACAATCTCTTTTGAGACACGGCGCATCTCAGATATAAACGCCTCCGGGGTAGGTGCCAAATGGAAAAATCGCATCGCAAAGACGGCGTCAAAGTGATTATCTGGGAACGGTAGCTGCCCAGCATCACCTCGCATAAACTCAAGCGTTTCGTCGACTCCGAGTGCTTGAGCCTTTTTACGTCCCTGTGAAAGCATCGGCCCAGAAATATCGAGACCAATGATCTCAGCACCACGTTCTGCGAGGAGAGCTGTGAATCGGCCGGTCCCACACGCAATCTCCAGAATCGACTTACCTTCGACTGGCCCAAGTGCATCCAAAACAGCTTCCTTTTCACGACGGTCGATCAGCTCACCACCGCCAGAGAACCGTTTTGTCTCGTATTCCTCCGCAACATCGCTTGCCTGATACCACTCCTGCCCTTTCACAAGATAAACGCATGTTATCCCGTTTAATAATGGTGCCGGGACAGAACTAGTATGGGATGCATTCCCATAATAATGGTAATTATACTCCTAATATTGTTTTTATAATACTAACTTAAATATAGATAACTTTTACCACAAGGGATGTTCTGTGAAGATATATGTCCATGAGGACAGCAAATAAATCGGCACAGCAATCAGATGATGTCCTATCCCAGACAGAATACCGGGACCGACTTGATGACCTACCTCCAAGTGCTAAACTCGTTGCAAAAGTGCTTGAGATTGATGCTCCACTATCGCAGGGCGAGCTTGCTACTGAAACTCTGCTACCGGACAGAACAGTTCGCTATGCATTAAACCGACTAGAGGATGAAGAAATAGTCGGTGCACGATACAGCTTCCGCGATGCTCGAAAACAAGTGTACTACCTCAACACATCTCACACCTAGTTCGAAGTCGTCTTCGGAAGTAACCGGTCCAAGTCAGTGAGAAATTCCCTAATCATATCTCGTGAAACATGTGGCATGAATACAATACGAAGCTCGCCACGGGATGTTCGGGAGATACGCCAGCCACTGGATTTGAGCTCATTGAAAACATTATTAGGTAAGTCAACAGCAACGAGTGGAAGTTCTGGGGGAACAACGTCCAATCCCCGGTCCGATAATGCACTTGCAGTCCATTTCGCATTTTCTTGTTGTTGATTAACGATCGATCGATATTTCGATGGCCAGAGTTTCTCCAGCGCTGCTACGGTACCAGCAACTCCTGCACCACTCCGGGTTCCTGTCAGTGTTGTTTGAGAGGAGCTTTCTAAGTAGGGTGTTTCAATGGCGAGAGAGTCAAGAAGTTCCTCAGACCGAACAAGTAAGCCACCAGCAGGAATTGGAGCCTTTCCCATCTTATGGGGATCAATTGTCATGGTATCAACTGGGATGTCAGAGAAGTTCCAGTCGTGTTCGGTAAACGGGAGAGCAAATCCGCCCCATGCTGCATCAATATGAAAGATAGCCTGATAGTCGTAAGCGATATCAGCCAGTTGAGACAGGGGATCGACACGTCCGTACTCGGTATTTCCGGCAATACCAACAATACAAACGGTGCTGTGGTCTGTATGCCGCGAGATTTGTTTGGGATCAGCACGGTATTGATCGTCAACTGGGACTGTACGAAGCTCAAGATCAAGTACGTGTGCAGCTTTCTGGAAGCTAAAGTGAGCACTTTCCGGAACAACTACATTCGGGTTCTGGACAGGATGTGCATTACGGGCGATACGAAGCGCTTGAATGTTCGCCTCTGTTCCGCCGGCAGTGATATATCCGTTCGGAGATGAAAGGCCGGTAATCTCCCCAAGGATCGAAATTGCCCGGTCTTCAAGACGCGATACGGCAGGAAATGTAGAAGGGTCACCGGGATTCGTCGCGATATATCGGGTGGCAGCTTCGACTGCTTCGGGATGAGGTTTTGTACACATCGAAGAAAGAACCCGATCAAACGACTGTGACTCAGGTAGCATACACACGGAAAGGAGACAACAATTATAGATGTTATGAGTTATCGTCTCGTGAAAATATTCTAAATATTTTAGGATTCAGTTAACCGTCATTACGGACAGAATCAAGCAGCATACGCTGTTCGATGCGTTTGACTTCATGTTGAATGTCACGGACTGCATCAATGTTAGCAGAGATTGAGGTGACACCCTTTTCTACGAGGAATCTTGCCATTTCTGGGTCTGAACCTGCCTGTCCACAGATTCCTGTGTCGACATCATGCTTTCGGCATGTCTTGATAGCTTGTTCGATAAGCCGAAGAACAGCCGGATGCATTTCATCAAACCGGTCAGCAACAGCACCGTTATTTCGATCAACTGCAAGCGTGTATTGAGTTAGGTCATTTGTACCAAACGACGCAAAGTCAATTCCGACCTCTGCTATTTCATCAATGCAAAGAGCAGATGCTGGAGTTTCAATCATAACACCCCAAGACCGTTCTTGAGGATCGATACCGACATCTTCCATCAGCGATTTTGCTTGCCGAACATCTTTCTCATCATTGACCAGCGGGAACATGATCTCAACATTATCATATTCCATATCATAAAGCCGGTTGAATGCTTCCAGCTCTGCGCGGAAGATTTCTGGCTGATCAAGAGCTCGGCGAATCCCCCGGTATCCGAGCATTGGATTATGCTCGACAGGTTCTGAATCCCCGCCTTCTAGTTCGCGGAATTCATCTGTCGGCGCATCGAGTGTTCGAACTCGAACAGGGCGCGGATAAAATTCATCGGCGACTTTTCGGATACCACCAACAAGTTCATCGATGTATGCATCGCGACCATGATCGTTGATATATCGTTCTGGAGTTTTATCAAGAGAGAGGACCATGTGCTCCATTCGGAGCAGTCCAACGCCATCAGCACCGGTTGCTGCTGCACGTTCTGCGGCTTCAGGGATGGAAACGTTGACTTTCACTTGCGTGGCGGTCATTGGTTTTACTGGCGTATCTGGCTGCACCTCGCTTACTGGATCATGCTCTGCTTGATCCTCTTCGGTATCGGTGCCCGCTACAACAGTGCCTTTGTCTCCATCAATAGTAATGTCTTGTCCGTCTTCGATAGCGGTAGTAGCGGTACTAGCGCCAACAACAGAGGGGACACCAAGCTCACGGGAAACAATTGATGCGTGACTGGTCATACCACCCTCGTCAGTTACAATTCCAGCAGCGCGTTTCATCGCTGGTACCATATCAGGAGTCGTCATCTCGGTGACAATGATGTCACCCGATTCGACTTTATCAAGCTCATCAGCAGAGTTGATAACACGGGCTTGGCCGCTGACTTTACCCGGACTTGATCCTAAGCCAGTAACTAAAACATCATCTGAATCAGCCTGATCGCTATTGTTCTGATTCGAACTCTGATCGCCAATTGTATCTGAAAGCTCAGAAGAATCAGAATTATCCGCGGAGTCGTCGATAGTCGTGATCGGGCGAGATTGCAGCATGTAGATGTCGCCGTCAGAAACTGCCCACTCAACGTCTTGAGGAGCATTGTAATGGCGTTCTACTTTTTGTCCAAGTGTGCGGAGGTTTTCAAGCTCGTCATCGGAGAGCACGCGTTCTGTCCGCTTAGCATCAGAGACGTCTCTCTCAACAGTCTCGCCGGTCTCATCGTCTTTGACATACATTATTTCTTTTGTGGCAACAGAAACATCAAGAATGTCGCCCGTTTCTCGGTCGACAACATAGTTATCGGGCGAGACTTCTCCAGCGACAACAGCCTCACCGAGTCCCCATGCGGCCTCAATAATCATCTCAGAAGTACCGGTCGACGGGTGACTGGTAAACATTACACCACTTTTGTCTGCTTCAACCATCTTTTGAACAACAACTGCAATATTAACACTTCGGTGGTCAAAGCCCTGATTTTGCCGGTAATAGATTGCTCGCTGCGTAAACAGTGATGCCCAGCATTCTCGGACTTTTTCAATTAGATCGTCTCCGGTAACATTTAGGAAGGTTTCCTGTTGCCCAGCAAAACTTGCATCAGGAAGGTCTTCTGCTGTGGCGCTTGAGCGAACAGCAACAAATGTTCCTTCACCCAAATCATCTCGGTATGCTGCAAGAATCTCTTTACGGAGTTCGTCCGGAAACTCTGCTTCGAGAATCAAAGACTGAGCTCGATCAGCAGCTTCCTCCAGCGCGGAGGTATCATCAGCATCAACATCAACCGCTTCAAACAGTTCGTCATCAATTCCGGTTTCTTCCAAAAAGGATCGGTACGCTTCGCCGCTAACAACAAATCCAGGCGGGACTGGAAGGCCCGCAGAGGTTAGTTCACCCAGTGACGCACCTTTTCCGCCAACAAGGTCGGTGTCCCCTGCAGATGTCTCCTCAAGCCAGATTACTGCCATCTGTATTATTGTGTCACCACGACCGGAACAATGAAGCTTCCGAACTATCTGCCAAAATGTGTCGAACAATATATATAAATAGGAGAAATGAATCGATACATCACAATCGGAGTCAGAAGTTGGCACCTTCTTGCGATTTCAACCATGAGATTTCCACGTCGGTGGACTCAGGTCTGAAGACTCGTTGGTATGACCCGTCTTTTCGCGGGGCCAGGCCTCCGCTTCCAGCCCCGGGATGAGATCCGAAGTTGCCGGTATTTCGAAATCCACGACCAGTAGTCGAAAAGACTCTCAGAGTGGTGTAGTCTAGATTCCGGGATCATCCGTTTACTCAAGTGGCTAAGCTATCTCGGCATAGTTATGCATATGCTTCAGATGAGAACGAAAACGGAGGATACAGTGTCTCTGTAGTTATCTCCCGACTACCGTCTTCATTCAACGGCTAAATTCAAGCACTCTTGCCTTGCTGCCGCCGTAAACGGCTGCAGATGGAATTATGCCTCGATGATATCACCGGGATCAGGTGAATCAACTGAGAGCTTCGCATTCAGTGTTATTGTACCAGTTCCACCAACCCGGACATCACGGGCCACTTTGACAGAGACATGAGCTGGTCGGTTTATGTGATAACCTTGTTCAAAACAAAGTCCATCAGGAGACCCACCGTCAAGGGCTTGCATTTCACGGATATACACGCCAGCTGCTCCTGCGGCCATCCGAGCACCGGGAACCTCCCGTTGTCGATTCGGAAGAAAAACACGGGCATGAGCCGTTGTATCAGTCTGTAAAGTATCAAAAGTAAATGCATAAATGCCAGTCAGGTCGTGCTGATGACACAACTCCGTGAGAGCGGGCCATTTAGGAGTTATGCTGCGCAGGTCAGAGAAGTATGAGACAGGAACAATCAACCACGGTGCATCGACCGAAGCGGCAGCAATAGGCAGCTCTGGTGTGGCTAACCCGTTTTCGGAAATCCCCAGCCCGTCAGCAATCATCGTTGGACTTATCGAAACTTCATCAATCGCGCGATGAAGACCAGTTTGCCATACATGGTGATCATCGGTGATATCAATCTGGACAATGCCACGATTTGTTTTAACTTCTCGTTCGCCTGGCTGAACAGTGCCCGCATCAAGAAGCCCAATAAAAGCACCAATTGTTGCATATCCTGAGCTTTCAATCTCAGATTGTGGAGTAAAGTATCGAATCTGTGGGTCTGCATCATCACTTGGATACAAAAAAGCAATTTCGCCAACCGGGATTTCGCGGGCAATCTCTTGCATCGTACTGGTATCGAGACCGCTCGCATTAGGGACAACCCCAGTCGGAATGCCTGAAAGTGATCGAGTGGCAAATGTATCGACAAGCATCAACTGAATCTGTTCCATAAGCACACAGTTGAGTTCATGTAACATGAACACCAGGGGAACATGAGAGAAAGTGTGTTATCTATTCTCAATAAATACGATTTTCTGCCGCTTTTTGAGTTATTGGACCAACGATGAGGTACACGAGCATCGATATTTCTTTTTGAGTCGGACGATGAACTCAGGTATGGGTGAATTGCCCGATCAATTTCGTTGCGAGCTTGTGACGTGGGAGTATGTATACGATAGAACGCACTTGATTGCTGAGCAGGTGCGTGCAGAAGAGTGGTCACCAGACACGGTCGTTGCATTAGCCCGTGGGGGCTGGTTTGCTGGCCGAGTAGTCTGTGATCTACTAGGGATTGACGACCTTGTGAGTCTAAAAATCGAGCATTACGTTGGCACAGGGGAACAGGCCGACGAGCCACAGGTTCGATATCCGCTTCCGGACGGAGCAATTACTGATAAAGACATACTTATTATCGACGACATTGCGGATACTGGACAGTCAATCCAACATGCTCGAGAATATATACAGCAAAATGATCCTTGTTCAGTCAAAACGGCCACGGTATCACTTCTTGATACAAGCAAAACTGAGCCAGATTACGTTGGTGAGCAACTTGGGGACTGGGCCTGGATCGTGTTTCCATGGAATTTCATTGAGGACATGATCGACTTAATCACCGGCGTAATGGAAAAGTCAGAGAACACGTGGTTTACATCAACTGAAATAAAGGATCTGCTGCAAGAATATCACGGAATTAGCCATTTTGATTTAGAGGTAGTTCAACCAAAGCGGGTGGACGAAGTTCTCAACGAAATGGAACGCCGGAACGAAATCGTTGCTGGAGCAAGAGGGCTACGTTTGCCGGATACGTCCTAAAATTCTTAGACTGACAGAGTTTGTTCCTCTGTTGATCAAGAGGTCAATAGGCAAATTAGTCAGCAACAGCTTCAGAAGAGGAGATATCAGCAGTCGGATCTTGGAGCCAGAGATCGCCGAATAATTCGTCTTGCTGGAGTTGTATTTTTCCGCGGTGTGCGAGAAATAGCCCAGCAAGATAGGTTTGAACGCGCGAACCTCCTGCAGATTCAATCTCACGGAACAAAACCTCTGAGCGACCTGCGTTATAATGCTCTTGTAAGGTATCATAGAGTTGGTCGATGATTTCTTCAATATCTTCACCGTGTGTCCGCTCAGTAACCTCTGTAGCAGTTGGTTCATCGAACGCTCTAGTGGTATCCTGCTCATGATAACTAACAGTCATCGTGCCATCACGGTGTCCACTGGATTCAGTTGTGTCATATTCGCGAGACTGTTTCCACCGTGACCCCCGTTCTGCCTCACGAAGTTTGCGAATAAGTTCATCAAGGGTCTCAGGAGATCCACGTGCATTTTTTCGGTCTAAGCGACGCTCAATTTCATCTTCAAGCGTGTCAATTGGATCAGATGTAGGTCGTGGTTCATCGAAGGGCTGATCACCCGGACGAGGTTGATTAATTCGCTCATCTTCTTCATCGTCATCTTGCAGGAGTGTATCGCTTTTCATGCGGAGAAGTACAGATGCATAGAATAGGGCCCGACCAGACTTTCTGAGATCACCTTCATCTAGAGCAGCAAGGAACTCTTCAGTTACCTGTACGATATCTATGTCCCACGGATCAATCTCGCCATCTTCCGCGAGCTGTACCAAGAGTTCAACAGGTTCAGCTTTGTCATCGTCTGCTGAATCTTCTGTTGATTGTGAAGTTACATCGAGTCCATTCATGCTGATGCCTCCTCCGACAGATCAATTCCAGTGACTGTACTAACATTGTCATCTTGCATTGTGACCCCGATAGCACGTTCAGAACGATCAAGCATCGCAGATCGGTGAGAAACAACTACGAACTGGGCATCACCAGCGAGCTCATCAACCATTTCACCAACCCGTTCGGCATTTGCCGCATCAAGGAATGCATCAATCTCATCTAGCGCATAGAATGGAGCAGGATCATGTCGCTGAATTGCAAAGATGAACGACAGTGCAGTAAGTGATTTCTCTCCGCCACTCATCGCTTCGAGACGCTGTACAGGTTTATCACTCGGCTGGGCTTTCATTGTTAGACCTCCGGAGAATGGGTCTTCCTCATCTTCCAGAACCAGTTCTCCAGTACCGTTAGATAGCCGTTCAAAAATATCTCGGAAATGAGTATCAATTTCTTCGTAGGAGGCCATGAATGCCTCTCGCTTTTGTGCCTCATATGATTCGATTCGGGATTTTATTTCATCTCGTTCATCTACCAGCGTTGTTTTACGCTCTTTAAGATCATCGAGCTCACTTTCAACGCGATCATACTCATCAATTGCAAGCATATTCACTGGCTCAAGCTCAGCCATTTCAGACTCAAGTTCCTCAATTGATGCTGTTACTTCGTCGTATGGCGGGATGTCTTCGGGATCATATTCTCCAACTTCTTGTTGTAACTCTTCAATTTCCCACTCAAGGCGATCAGATTTCTCTTGGTAGTCCTCAATATCAGCTTCTATGTCACGAACCGTATCGCGAGCTTGATCACGCTCTTCCTTTGCTGCTTGGAGGTCCTCGCGCAATGACTCGCGTTGTTCTTTCAGATCTGCTAATTCGTTTTCGAGTTCCTCAACAGCCTCCTTTTTGGATTCTAGCTTGTCTTCCTGAGTTTCAATTTGATCTTCAAACTCTTGGATTTGTTCGCGCTGTTTAGCAACTTCATTTTGTGCTTCCTCAATATCGGCCTCAAGATCCTCAATTGATTCTTCGACATATTCTTTCTCAAGTTGCCGTTCATTAAGACGTGCATCGAGGTCATCGAGTTGAGAATTTAGTGAGTCAATTTCGTCTCGTATGTTATCTGCTTGCGCGGTCAATTCTGGGATGCGAGAGGACTCAAGTTGGGATTCTACCTCAGTAATTTCATCATCAAGTTCCGTTAGCTCTGAATCGATTGCATCAATATCCTCCTGTAGTGCCGTCATCTTCTCATCGACTGCCTCTCGTTCGTCATTAAGTTCATCAATCTGATTTTCCGTAGCTGTGATCTTATCATGAAGACTATCGATTTCTTCTTCAATGTTCTCGAAGTCTTTTTGGATTGACTGGACCTCTTCAGTTGCATCTGCCCGCTTATCTCTCGCTTGCTCAATACGAGAATCCACAGACTGAATATCGTCACGAAGCTGATCTCGGTCTTCCTGTAGTGACGTGATTTTTGCAGCGACTCTCTCCAGTTTTCCTTTTCCCGTTTTGGAGAATGAATATCGGGTTCCTTTCGATGAACCACCAGTCATTGCGCCGCTTTTCTCGACAAGTTCGCCGTCAAGCGTAACTAGCCGGTAGTCGCCCATGTAAGCGCGTGCAGTATCCAAATCTTCAACAACGAGTGTATCACCAAGAACATAAGAAAAGATACCTTCGTACTTTGAGTCAAAATCAACTAAATTATAGGCAAAGTCAATCACGCCGGGATCGGATGGGGCTTGTGGTAGGCGACGCTTGTTCATTTCAGTTATCGGGAGAAATGTCGCCCGGCCGGCGTTTCGCGATTTTAGATACTCAATGCACTGCTGTCCGACCTCATCATTATCGACAACGACATTTGCGAGTCGAGCCCCAGCGGCTGTCTCACAAGCGGTTGCATACTGATTTTCAACTGCTCCAAGTTGTCCGACAGTACCATGCACACCAGAGAAATCTGCGTCTAGAATGGTTGTGACCGCCCTCGCATAGGAGTTGTCACTGCCGCTTTGTTCTGCTCTGGCCTCAAGTTCAGCATATTCCTGTTGCTTTTGCTGGAGCTGATCTTCAATCTCCTGAAGTTCGGTCTCAAGGTTGCGTTTCTTCTCCTGCAGATCAGAGAGAACTTCGTTGATATTCTCACGATTAGCCTTTGCTTTCTGTAATTCTGTCTGAAGGTCGTCTTTTTCTGCCTCTAGCTCAGGGATCCGATCTTTTAGTGTTGAGAGTTCTTCTTCTTTCTCTTCAAGCTCATTCGAGCGACGTCGAGCCTCGTCAATCAACCGGTCCTGCTTAAGTTGCAGTTCATTTTTCTGATCTTTTTTCTCTTCACGTTTTTCTTTAAGTGTCTGAAGTTTGTCTTTGAGTTCTTCATACTCGGTGTCGACAGCTTCAATTTCGGCCTTAACATCAGCCAGATCAGCTTTCTTTTCTTTGACATCGGCCTTGATTGATGATTTTTCAAGCTTTATTTCCCGAATATCGCTTTCTAACTCCTCAAGGGTCTCCTGTTTACGATCGTGTTCAACAAACGCCTCACGGCGGTTAGCCTCAGCTGATTCGATTCGTTCGTTGGCATCTTCGATCCGGTCTTCAAACCGGCCAATCTCAGCCTTTATAGATTCAATTTCACGCTGTAGTTCAAGTTGCTCTTCCTCTCCTTTCTGTTGGATTTCTTCATTAAGATCAGATAGTTCACCTTCAAGACGAGTAACTCTCCCCTGACGCTTATCCAGTAGTTCTTGTTTTCGGTCGCGTTTGGCTTTTAGATCCTGTAGTGCAGACTCAACATCTGATAGCTCTGCATTTTTTTCTTCCAGCTCTGATGCCTTGAGATACCCCTCGTAAGTCTCTTTCTCATCCCGAAGAGATTGATATTCAAGAGCCTTCTCACGTTCTGTGCTAAGTTGATCAAGCTGCTGTTGTTTTTCCTCGATGCGAGTTTCTGCTTCGCTAATACGATCCTTAACTGTCTGAAGCTCGTCAAATGCGTCTTCTTTTTTAGCATCAAACTCAGCAACACCGGCGATTTCATCAATAATTTCCCGACGCTCTCCGGGCGTCATGTTGATTATTTCTGTGACATCACCCTGCATGACAACGTTGTATCCTTCAGGAGTCACACCAGCAGCTGCTAGCAGATCTTGGATATCGGAGAGGTTCACCGATCGGTCATTAAGATAGTAGTATGAATAGTAGTTGCTCTCAGTTTCTTTAATTCGACGACGAATCGAGACTTCATCGACATTACCAACCTTGTCCGTACCAGCGGCATTGACTACCTGGGATCGAGTGAGCGTCTCATCACTATTATCGAGAACGACCTCAACACTTGCTTCACGCTCTCTTTGGGCTGATTGATCATCGTCGTGCCCAGGGTTGTAGATTAAATCAGTCAGCTTCTGTGCTCGAATACCTCGTGTTCGAGCAAGTCCAAGGGCAAACAATATTGCGTCAATAATATTTGACTTGCCAGACCCATTTGGACCGCTAATAGTTGTGAAATCTTCATATAATGGAATATGGGTTGTCTGCCCGAAGCTCTTGAAGTTATCTAAGACAATTGATTTGATGTGCATGCTATGCGAGATAAAGGTTCCTACGCTACGATGATATCTTCCTCGATTCGTTCGTCTGCTTCGGTAGACTTTTGATCTGCGGTAGGATTATCTACTTGGTTTGTGTCGTTTTGCGGAGGTTCAACCGTATTCTCGTACTCTGGCTCAACATTTACAGATCGATGCTGGTCAATTTCAGATACATCAATGCCGAGTTCCTCTTCGATTACCCTGAGTTTCTCCTTCGTATCCACCAGTTCTTCAGTGAGACCTTGCACAGTCGATTCGAGCTCCGAAATGGTGGCTTCAAGCTCTTCGACTTTGCGTGACATACATTATACTGGTTTGTCAGGTCATATAAACGTGTGTCAGACATTGATTGTTATTCCGACAATACGATACGGGAAAATTCGATACCATGTGAAATTTGTGGCTAACGACACACCTTCCTCAAGGAACAGCCACGTCAGCGGTGGATGAGTAGGCAGAGGCAGTTGACTCACAATTCTTGGAGATATTCGTCGTTATTGCCTATAAAATGGAAATGGGTAAGGAGGAGGACACAAAGTCAATTACATGGACATACAGCGGCTCTCTGAGCTTACCACGTCAGAGAAAGAGAATTTTATCGAGCGAGACGCTGGTATTGAAGCTGCTCGGAAAGATGTAAAAGAGATTATTAGGGAGGTGCAAGCAGAAGGAGATAGTGCTGTTCGTCGCTTTGCAGAGAGATTTGACGGAGTAGATCTCGATACAATTGATATCACAGCAGAGACAGCAGAAGCGTATAATCGATTAGATTCAGAGTTACAGTCTGCAATTGATACGGCTGTGGAAAATGTCAAAGAGTTTCACGAGCAGCAAGTCCCAGATGACTGGCGAAAAGACTTTGATGGTCGGATGCTCGGAAGACGGTTTCGACCGATAGAACGAGTAGGGGTGTATGTGCCAGGAGGTACAGCAGCGTACCCGTCGAGCGCAATTATGGGGGTAGTTCCTGCCGCAGTAGCAGGGGTTGATCATATTGCTGTTGCTACACCGCCAGCGGAAAACTTGTCAGATGCAACATTGGGTGCGATTCATGCATCAGGAGCAGACCAGGTATATGCAATTGGTGGCGCCCAGGGTGTTGCAGCACTGGCATACGGGACAGAAACGGTTGACAGTGTCCAGAAGATTGTAGGGCCAGGAAATCGTTGGGTCAGTGCAGCTAAAGCGGAAGTCCGCGGAGATGTCGAAATTGATTTTGTCGCTGGACCAAGTGAAGTACTGGTGGTTGCCGATAAAACTGCAAAGCCGGAATATATCGCAGCGGAACTTGTGACCCAGGCTGAGCATGATCCAAATGCGTCAGTCGTCGCCATCGTGACTGACGAAGAAACTGCGCAGGCTGCGGCGTCTGAAGTAGAAAGACAGGCAAGCAGCCAGCCGCGTGAAAAAACTATTCGGTCTGCGCTCGCCAATGATTGTAGCGGGATTCTATACGCACAGTCAAGAGATGAAGCAACAGATTTTGCGGAAGATTACGCAGCTGAACACCTCTATATTAGCACAGCGGATGACGAGTCTGTGCTTTCAGAGATTGACTCGGCCGGGTCAGTCTTTCTTGGGGCGTATACACCGGTTGCAGCTGGAGATTATGCATCAGGAACAAACCACGTACTACCGACTACAGGGTTAGCAGCAGTTACTGGTGGACTGTCGGTTGATGAATTCATTCGACCGACCACAGTTCAGCGACTATCAGAGGAATCACTGAGCGATCTACGGGAGACTATCGAAACACTCGCAGAAGCCGAAGGACTCCACGCACATGCTGACAGTGTTCGAAAGCGCTTTGATTAGTTGAGCTGGTAACTGAATGCGACTGGCGCATGTTTTTGACATTTTCATCAAATCAAGCTAAACGCTGGGAAATCTCTAAGGACAGATTCCAGTACATATATAGAAGTTAGCAGAAAATTCACAGAGTGTGTCAATAACGGATCGCAATATCCAGAATGTTGATCTCCATGCTAAGGTGCTCTCTACAGACATTGTGAAGCGAGCAAAGCAACGGGGTATAGATGCAATTGTCTATGCGCCACATTTTACGCGGCTCCCAGAGATACGTAAGCAGGCAAAGCAGTATACAGATAAAGATCTCCTTGTCATACCAGGACGAGAAATTTTCACTGGAACATGGGAGAATAGAAAGCACGTGCTTGGACTCGATTTACAGGAGCCGATTCCAGATTTTATTACTCTGGAAGGCGCAATGAAGGAGCTTCAACGACAAGACGCGGCAGTATTAGTCCCGCATCCGGAGTTCTTTACCGTAGGTTTGACCGCTGCAGACTGCCGAAAATACAGCAATGTCATCGTAGGAGTTGAGACGTATAATCCAAAGCATCTCACAGTACATAACAAACGGGCACAGAAGCTAGCTGTCGGGTTACCTGCGCCAAGGTTTGGCTCATCATATGCACACCTCCCGCGGACAGTTGGTGAAGTTTGGACAGAACTATCATCACCGGTTTCTTCGGAAAGCGAGTTGATTACCGCAATTAAACAGGAGGCTCCAAGAAAAGTTCGACACCAAACAGGAAAGCGACACCGTTGGCAGTCAGTAAAAGAGTTCCTTCACTTAGGGTGGGAAAACTCGTGGAAAAAGTTTGATCGAATGATTGTTTCAGGGATAGAGGACACCCACCCGAGCCATCAAGCCTATACAGGGAAATTTGATGACGTTTCGGTGTATTGAACCGACGAGTACACATGTGATTAGCATCTACGGATTGATATGAGCGATATTGATGTTACACCAGTGGATGAAATCGATACAGAGGATCAAGAGATTGAGAAAGCGCTTGAGTCAGTTCCGAAGTTAGACGACTCCGCACCAGAGTACGTGTTATACGGTGGGAAAGGTGGTGTTGGGAAGACAACGATGGCAGCAGCCACCGGGCTTGCTTCTGCGAATACAGGGACAAAAACCCTCGTTATATCAACGGATCCAGCGCATTCGCTTTCGGATACACTTGAGGTAGATATTGGTGCAGAGCCGACGCCAATCGATGATGAACTTCCACTTTGGGGCGTTGAGATTAATCCAGAGAAAGCTATGGAAGAAGGAGCAACAATGTTTGGAGAAGCAGCTGAGGATGCACAGGATGATGCCTCTCCATTTGGTGGTGATGATCAAATGGACGGGATGGGCCCAATGGGTATGGGTGGCATGGGTGATATGATGGACGGTGGTGGTCCAATGGAAGCAATGCTAGGTGGATCAATGCCGGGGGCAGATGAAGCCGTAGCAATGCAGAAGCTTATTGATTATCTTGATGATGATCGATTTGAGCGGGTTGTTGTCGATACTGCTCCAACAGGCCATACCCTACGATTGCTAAAGTTACCAGAAGTGATGGACTCAATGGTCGGACGAGTCCTCATGATACAAGAACGGATCAGCCAGATGATGGATGGATTGAAAGGGATGTTTGGTGGTGATGCTGAGCAAGATAATCAAGATATCGAAGAGCTTCGGGAATTGCAGGAAGGTATTGAGCAACTACGCGCTGTATTGCAAGACCCTGCCATGACTGATTTCCGGATTGTAATGATCCCTGAAGAGCTAAGTGTAACCGAGTCAAAACGGCTTCGAGAACAACTTCGAGAATTCTCAATTCCGGTAAGCACAATTGTTGTTAATCGGGTTATGGAGCCTCTCTCCTCTGCCGCTGAAGATGTTGATGATGAAGACATTCTGTCGCCGAATCTAGAGGATTGTGAATTTTGTCAACGCCGATGGGATGTCCAACAGGCAGCGCTAAAGAATGCGCAGGATCTCTTCCGTGAACACGAAGTCAAGCGAGTTCCGCTATTCGCAGAAGAGATTCGAGGGAAAAAGATGCTCAAGGTCATTGCTGCCTGCTTGAAGTGAAGTATCAAGATACAATACCAGTTAGATAGGCTTTTGTGAGCAGATTTAGGGATGAATCCATAGAAGACAGACCTCAGTTGATAGCTATTCTCATCGGATTTGCTGGACAGCAAATAGGCGAAAGGGATTAGCCAAGTCAGGAGTATCTGTTATTATGACACGAATTCCGCTGGGCGTCTCGCGTCTTGATGAAATGTTTGATGGTGGAGCACCAGACGGAAGTACGATTTTACTTGCTACGGAGATCGGAGCTGGAGGCAGGGACTTTTTATATACGTCAGCGGTGATGAATGGGCTTGCGAAAGAGAGTAAAGATCAGTTTGATTTCTACTATGGTTCGTTACCTAAGCGATCAACATTGCCGGAATCTATTCAATACTATTCGTTTACTGCTAATGAAGAGGCTTTAATGAGAGAGATGGAGTTTACGATGGAAGAGGAGATTGTTAACCAGGGAACTGACGCGATTACATTTCGGGATCTATCACTTGAGTATTTCAGACAGAGTCAGGTGCCAACAGAATGGTATATGAAAGAAACACGTGATATCCGGACACTCGGGGAGGACAAAGGAAAAGAAGATGTGTATGATGCCATCGGGGAATATCTAGGTTCAGCGCCATCACGGAGTATTGTAGCAATCGATTCGGTAACGGATCTGCTCAGTATTGCGGATGACCAAGTTGGATGGTCAGATATTACCTTGCTCATGAAGGGGCTGAAGAAAGTGTTCAACCGAGAAGGAGGTGTGTTATTGATGCTTGCAAATCTGGAGTCACTGACCGATGAGCAAGTAGGTCGATTGATGGAAACAGCAGATGGAACATTGATGTTTGAATGGGAATCAAGCGGAACACAGCGTGATCGTACAATGTTTGTACAGGAATTTCGAGGCGTGTTATCAAAGCTTGAGGATGAAAACATCATTCGATTTGAGACGGAAATAACAGAAAGTGGATTCGACATTAGCGATGTTCGAAAGATTCGATGATAATCGTATTGTGTATCGACTATGTTCTCGGTCAACGACCCCGCAAACGGTGGCGCGGGGAATCCGCCTTGGTTTTCTTTTGAAGAGGGAGCTTCCTGCTTCGCGGCGATGAGTTCCGGTATCCACGACGCCACTTGCAAACACGAGGGAGTTCCTGAGTTGAGTGTCGGCCTCGATTTTCTGTAAAATTGAATACCGAGGAATCAGAGACAAAAGATCAGACAAAATGACTGACAACATATATGATAACAACCGGCCTCTTATACTCGGGGATATATTACATTAAATAATGGCAAGTTCAGACTCCAGACAGCAGTATACAATCCCGGACGAACTAAAGGAATGGATTGACAGAGAAGCCAGCCAGCGAGGACTGGAGTCTGATGAATTTATTCGGCAACTTGTTGCTGCATACCACGAATCTATTGAACATGAAGACATCGAGTTGGTCGGTCAAAAGGAACTTGATCAGCGAATTGAAACGACGCAAGGCGAGTTTAACGAATTAATTGAAGATGTCCGGAGTCGAGTGATTCAAGTAAAAAAAGAGACAGACAAAAAAGCACCAAAGGATCATAATCACCCAGAGATTGAGGAGCAACTTTCAGAAGCACGGGAATCAGTAGAAAGTTTAGCAGCAACAATCAGTGAGCAGCAAGAAGAGATCGATCAGTTACAGTCAAAGTTGGACCAAGGTTTTGAGAACTATGAAGATATTCTTGAATATCTAAGAGACACAACTACTGAAATTGAGGAGCGGGTTGATACATTAGGAAAGGCGCTACTTGATACCCGAAAGCAGCTTCAAAATGTTATCGGACAGCACCAGCGGCAAGAAGCGACAGCAGCGCTAAAAGATCAAGCAAATGAGCATGGAATCGCTGTTGCAGATTGCGAAGAATGCGGGTCGGCTGTCCGAATCGGGTTGCTAACTGAGCCAAAGTGTCCATACTGTTCAAGTACGTTCTCAGAGGTGGGCCCTCCCAGTGGAGCCCGCCGGATTCTTCGTCGTGGGGTGCTCAAGACAGGAAAGCATCCAGCACTAACTGGAGAGCAGTTTGAAACATTGGATATGCAAATTGAAGAGGAATTGGAGCCGGAGAAAACAGAAACTGCAGACGTAAGTTGGGACACAGTCGGAGAAAAAGACGATGAGAAACTATGAGTAACAGAAACAACGAAGAAGAATCTGATCAAGAGGACGTATTTGAATTTCCAGATAAAGAGGCGGAGGATTCGCTTGAGGAACCAACCTCAAAATCTCGAGTAGGCCCACTGAGTGACTTAGCAGCAGAGATTGATGACAGAACCGGAGAAACAGAATCCGACGGTGAGGCAGAAGAGAATCTGAACAAGGAGCAATCGAAGAAACCTAGAGAGGGCCCACTAGGAGACTTAGCAGCAACAATTGATGAGAGACAACGGGATTCGACGGGCGGAGATGGGCTATTCGACGAAAAAAGCGTACCAGAAATCGATACTGAAACTGTTTGGGAACAGTTAGATGCAGAGTCAGCTGAAGAGATTGCTGCGCCTGAGAAAGAGGAAGTCAGAACAATCAGCAAAGAGACATACTGTGAGACATGCGAGTACTTCTCTGCACCTCCAGATATGAAATGCTCTCATGAGGGAACAGAGATTCGTGAGCTTGTTGATTTTGAACAAGTTGTGGTTGTGAATTGCCCGATTGTGCGACAAGACGAAGAACTTGAACAACTATAGCGATGAAATTTATTGGAACAACCGTTCCAGGTCTCGAAGAATTTGCAATACAGGAAGTGGATGATCTTACCGGACAAAGCGCAAAGAGACACCATCAGGGTGCAATCCAGTTTACAGGAGAGCGAACTGATATATCGTATATAAATCAGTGGTCTCGCCAGTTACATCGCATGTTGCTGATTCTAGATGAAGGCAACATCAAAGAACTGGAAGACGCGTATGAAATCGCAAGGTCAGTGCCAATCGAGGAATATGTCTCTGCCGGTCAGTCGTTCGGGGTACAAGCAACCCGGCACGGAGAGCATCAGTTTACAAGCGTTGAAGTAGCTGATCGGATTGGACAGGGGATTGTTGATCGGACTCGAGCACAGTTCAACAGTAGGTTACCAGTTAATCTGGATCATCCAGAGATAATCGTTCGAGCATTTGTTCGCCATGATAAACTAATCATTGCAATAGACACAACTGGGGAGGTATCTCTGCATAGACGCAACTGGCGGGTTTGCGAGCATAATGCTCCTCTTCGTCCGACAATCGCCCATAGTATGTTGCGGTTGGTCGACTACCAGCCAGATGATCGACTCCTTGATCCGATGTGTGGGGGTGGAACAATTCCAATTGAAGCAGCCGGATGGCAGACACCACTCCCTGTTACGACCCAAGAGACACAGCGAGCATACCATCGATTATCAATAAACTGTCAGCATAATAGACAGGCTCCAAAGACAGAGGATGCAAAATCATTCTCTCTAACAGGGATTGAAAAAAGAAAAAGATGGATCGATTGTGCGCGCGAGAATATCAATGCTGCAGGATTGGAAGAGGAGATTACAATCAAACAGGGAGACGGAACCAAGAATTTACCAGATGCAGATATTATTGCGACAGATTTACCGTTCGGTATCCGAACAAACGAGGATCTATCGAGATTATACAGCAAATTCTCAAGCGCACTACAGAACGGATCGTGGGAACAGTTCGTTTGTATTACAACACGACCAGAGTTACTTGAATTATCTCCAACACAGACGATTAGAATCAAATATGGACAGTTGGATGCGACAATAGTATTGAAAAATTTATAGCATTATCTTTTATGTGTAAACATTTGAAAGATGAGTAATAATTTATTCACCCATGCATACAACCGAGTAATAGAATATAATTCGTATGAACAATTTAGTTTGCAAACATTAATGCCCGTTAATATTAAGTGTTAGACTTTCGATTATAATTGCAGATACATGAGCTCAAATCTGGTGGATGAGCGTCTTGAGACGATATATAAACGAGCGATGGATGAAACAGAGGAATTGATAACGGTCACTCCAACACAGAAGAGCATTGAAACACTCATCAATGTCACTATTTCATATAATCGAGAGTTACCGGACATCAAGCTGCTTGCTGAACGTCAACCACTCAAAAGAACGATGGATGATTTTATCACAGCTAGCCATGCTGCTGATTTGGTAGATCAAGGTACTCTATCAATTCGGGGAAAAGATCAATCAGTAGGGAACAATCTCATCATTACTGAGAAGCGAGTAATCACAGTTGTAGACACACAGGACTATTACGCAGGCTTGATTGGAGAGAGTGATGAGTTGGTAGAGGCAGCAGTTGAAACATACCGCTCACGCTGGAAAACGGCTGGAAAACATCAGTTACGCACACCACCAATATCAGAAGTGAAAGAAACGCTGGCCGAAGAGATTAACAAGCAGGTTAAGCAGGATTTCGTACAGATGCTCGACAGGGCAGAAGAGAACGGGCGAGAAGTAGATGAGGTGACATTGGCACTACTTGCGGCCGCAAGAAACGAAGAACTGCTATATAATATTAGTCGGTGGGGAGAAAACGTCGGTATTGCGTCAAAAGCGACGTTCTCTCGGACAAAAACAAAGCTGGAAGACAGAGGATTGATTGAGACCGAAAAAGTCCCAATCGATGTTGGCCGGCCTCGACTTAGGCTAAAACTCAATAGAAATTTGAGCGAAAATGAAGAAGGAAAAGATCAACAGCTCGTTAACACCATCAGAGCAGAGCTAGTGTGAGTATATTTTTGGTTTGTTCGGTCAAAAGAGAGATCGATTTCTTCTATGTGGAAACCATTCCACAGTCCTCCCAGATGAGCTTCATCTATGCCCCGTAGTGATGCGTTAACCTGCAGGAGCGCCTGAATAGGGGTGGATCAATTTGTTTCCTCTTCGTTTTTGTTCCGTAGCACGGACGCCCCTGGAAGGATTTTGGCGAGTCTCGTTACATATCCAAGTCGGAATAGACCCACTTGAGATAGAACGCCAAGTACGAATAGGCCGATAAACAGCGGTGCATATGGATCAAAGAGGATAGGCTCAATTGTCGCGTTATCGTGTACCATTTGGATATCGTCCATGGTCACCGAACGAGAAGCAAGTGCAGATCCAATTGCTGAGGTGACAATAATCATGACTGTTTTTGTGAAAATAAGCGTCAACAACGCCAGCAAGAGCCCAACACCTAATGCAGCACCCCATTCAACATACCACGCTCCTTCAATGAAGTCTGGAACGAGAACGACGTTGCCCAGATATATACCAGCCCCCAGACTAACAACGGCAACTGCAAGCGATAATACTGCGTACGCTAAGATCGCGCCGAGTAATGCTCCAGTACCAGCAGTCAGTATATATGATACAGGTTCTGCAACACCGATAATGCCTCCAACCTCAGGAGCGATGAGGTATCCACCGCCAGCTCCAAGAACAATTCCAAGAAGAGCAACACCATAGATCGACAACGCTGCACCAGAGAACAGTAACACCAGTCCGATGAGGACAAGTGCAACAGTAATGAGATCAACCATAGTTAAGTCACGTGGCGCAGAGAAAATAAATCTCCGGAATACTGTACTTACTAAGATAACATATCAACTACTTTTGAATTAGTCTTGGCATAACCCAGATCGTTCTGTGAGTATAAATAATAGACTAATCGTCAGCAGCGGAAGTCTGTTGTTGTGAAGAGCGTGGGCCTGGGAGCTCAACATCTGGAAGTAAGTCACGAAGGTATCGGCCGGTATGCGATTCTTCGACTTGTGCTATATCTTCAGGAGTTCCTGATGCAACGATTTGTCCCCCGTGCTCACCTCCTTCAGGGCCAAGGTCAACAATGTGATCAGCGTTTTTGATAAGATCAAGTTCATGTTCAATGACAACTACCGTATTCCCGTCATCGGTGAGTCGGTGAAGAACGTCAATCAGTTTTCGTTCATCTTCCGGATGAAGACCGGTCGTGGGTTCATCAAGTAAGTAGAGTGTTTCACCGGAGTCTTTTTTTCCGAGTTCTTCTGCAAGTTTGACGCGTTGAGCTTCACCACCAGAAAGCGTTGTTGATGGCTGACCGAGTTTCATGTATCCAAGCCCAACATCTTGAAGCAATGACAGACGTCGTTTAATTCGAGTATCATGTTCAAAGAAATCATAAGCTTCGTCAACAGTCATCTCAAGCACATCAGCGATTGTTTTACCACGGTATTCGACATCTAATGTTTCAGCATTGTATCGCTGTCCATTGCATTCCTCACAAGGTACGTGTACATCGGACAGGAAGTTCATATCAATTCGGACCGTCCCTTGGCCTTTGCACTCCTCACACCGACCACCTTTGACATTAAATGAAAATCGCCCCTTTTTATATCCGCGCTGCTGTGCAAGTTCCGTTTCAGCGAACAGTTCACGGATATAATCAAAGACATTTGTATATGTTGCCGGGTTTGATCGGGGAGTCCGTCCAATAGGACTTTGATCAATCAAACGAACAGATTCAATTGCATCAGTTTCAGTCACTTCATCGTGTTCTCCGGGATCAACATCTGTATTATTATGAATTTTTCTTGCCAGAGACTTATACAGGATCTCGTGCATAAGAGTCGACTTACCAGACCCAGAAACGCCGGTAATAGCTGTGAAACAGCCTATTGGAAAGTTAACATCCAGATTTTGAAGATTATGCTGTCTAGCCCCTTGTACAGTGATATGTCCCTGCGGGTCTCGACGGGTATCTGGTACAGGGATAGCTCGTTCACCAGAAAGATACTGTCCGGTGATTGATTCAGAAGCAGACTGGATTGACTCAACATCACCCGTTGCAACGACATCACCGCCATCTCGTCCAGGTCCGGGCCCCAAGTCAACAATATTATCTGCTCGACGCATTGTTTCGGTGTCGTGTTCCACAACAACGAGCGTATTCCCTAGATCTCGGAGTTCTTCAAGCGTGTTTAGCAGTCGATCATTGTCACGTTGATGAAGCCCAATAGACGGTTCGTCAAGCACATATAAGACACCAACCAGTCCGGAGCCAATCTGTGTTGCCAGTCGAATCCGCTGGTTTTCACCACCTGAAAGAGTTGAAGCCTCCCGGTTTAGGGTTAGATACTCAAGACCAACTTCGGTCATAAATTCAAGTCGAGAGCGAATTTCCTTGAGGATTTCCTCGGCAATAGCACGGTTCCGGTCAGAAAACTCAGATTCCATTCCTTGGAAATGATTAAGTGCCTCGCTAATTGCCATCTGGTTGACTTCGGTGATGGTAGTTTCACCAACTCGTACTTCGCGAGATGCGGGCTTAAGCCGAGTTCCATTACAAGACGGACAGGTCGAGACAGTCATGTACTCTTCAATGTGCTCTCTTGTGCTATCACTCTCTGTCTCAACGTATCGTCGTTCTAAGTTCGGAATAACACCCTCAAACGGCTGTTCTTTGTGTCGAGTTCCGTTGGATGTTTCCCATTCAAAAACGACATCCTCGTTAGTACCATATAGGAAAGATTCCTGTATATCGGATTCAAGCTCGTCAAACGGTGTTTCGACAGAAACACCAAAATGGTCAGCTACAGAATCGATCCGACGACGGTAGTAAGCTCTGTTATAGGTCCAAGGCTCAAAGACCTCTTTGAGTGGTTTGTCTGGATCGGTAACAACTAAGTCTTCGCTCACTTCTTTTGTTTCACCAATTCCTTCACATTCCGGGCAGGCTCCGTGCGGAGAATTAAATGAGAAAGAGCGGGTCTCAATTTCCGGGAGGTCAATACCACAGTTCGTACAGGCTAAGTCCTCCGAAAATTCGACAACTAACCGGTCATGGTCATCTGAGTCTGCGAGGTCACCAGTTTGTCGCACTTTTGTTCCAAGTCCATCAGTGTCATCCGGAGGATCTGGAAAGATAGCCTTTAGAAGTCCATCTGACTCTTCAAGTGCTGTTTCAACCGAATCAGCAAGTCGTGACCGACGTCCCGGGTCAATCTTTACTCGATCTATAATAACATCAATTGTGTGGTCATAATTTTTGTCTAAATCAGGTCGATCAAGGGTCAGGTCAAACGACTCCCCGTCAACTTCAACGCGAGTATAGCCTCGCTGAACAAGATCATCAAACAGGTCCTCAAATGCCCCTTTTTGATCACGGATAACCGGGGCAGCGATCTTTGCTCGGGTGCCCTCAGGCAGTTCGAGTAGTCGTGAAACCATCGTACTTGCCGATTGTTCGCCGACTTCCCGGCCACATTCCGGACAGTGAGGAGTTCCAACACGGGCGTACAGCAACCGGAAGTAGTCGTGTAATTCAGTTACTGTTCCGACGGTTGACCTCGGATTGTTCGCAGCATTCTTTTGATCAATCGAAATTGCTGGCGAAAGCCCTTCAACTCGCTCAACCTGTGGCTTGTCCATCTGTCCAAGAAAGTTCCGAGCATATGCGGAAAGTGACTCAATATAGCGGCGCTGTCCCTCCGCATATATTGTCTCAAAAGCAAGCGACGACTTACCAGATCCAGATAGTCCAGTAACTACAGTTAGCGTCTCGCGAGGAATGTCAACATCGATATCTTTCAGATTGTTTTCCTCAGCTCCACGAACCTCGATGTGCTCCTTCATTCACGGCAGTATAATAGATAGGGACACGTGTACCCATCGGTATCGGCGGAGCGTACCTTTAGTTATCTGGATCCTAGCTTTTCTCGGTTAATGCGGACACCTGTCGGAGTAACGATGATCTGGTCATCACCATTCTTTACAATATCGCCACCAACTTCATCAGCAACTTGCCGTAGTTCTTCGGTGATATGCTCTACTGTCGGGTCAGAGGTTCGGAGGCGAGTAATGTCAGCAACTACGAGATTTCCATCATACACGGCGTCTTTGATATCAAGAGCATCTTGCTGCTCATGGACTTCAGCAATCCGTACATCCATCTTCACTTCAGGTTCAAGTGATTCGGATTCATCTGCCTCAATTTCTGCGTACTCGTCGATATCTCGTTGGGTTTGCTGCTGGCCTAGAAACTTATCCATCAGGCCCATATCAGAAAATCACGGAGTACGCGTAAAGGCTTTACGTCAGACAATACTTGATATTTCGGGGATTTTGTCATTTGAGGTCAGTGTCCTCGAGGGCAAGCCCCGCGGCATCCGCCTCGATCCTTCTGTGAAAGTATAATATCTTGAGAGATACAACAGAGTCAGTATTTTACGAATCTATGGAGCAAATTCATAAAATTCATCTCCAACGTGATGAATTGAATTAACGACCTTACCGGAGTCACCGGACATTTCCTCACCAGACACTTGTGCTCGACCAACTGCTAAAGCCTTTCCGTGAGTTTCCTCAACGATGACAACTAAATCATCGGGGTCAATTGAATCATCAGCACTAACAATCCCAGGGCGCATTACGTCTGCGCCGTCACTGACAAACGAGATAGCGCCAGCATCAACAGTAACAACGTTTTTATTTGGATTAGTTTTGTTTGCACCGCGAACGGTAAGGAATGGGAGGCGCTCTCCGTCTTCAAATTCGTAATACATTGCTGTTGGATCTCCGTCGACTAAAACAAGATCAAACGGTGAATCAGCAAGCTCCACTAATTCGAATGTAGATCCAGCCAGATCAACTCCAAGTTGCGTTTGAATTTCTTCGGTAAGGTCATCAACTTCGTCACTTCGAAGATGGTGGCGACTTTTTATTTTCATATATAGTATGTTCTGATGGCAAGCAATAAACTGCCTGTTTATTTAATTCCCATTCCAAGGGTGTTGTTCGTCAGTTCGATGCTTTCTTGCTGATCGGCCATTTGGTTCATCGCACGGATTGCATCGATGTTTTCTGGGACAACATCTGCCTCCTGATGAATACCTTGGAAGCAGTAGAAATCATTTCCTTCAACAGTGAATGATTTTTCCCAGATGCAGTTCTCCCAAATATCTCCACGGGGACGACCAGCATCATCCGCAAGGTCAAGAAGTTTGCCTGCCCCATCTATCTCGAACCATTCTGGAATCAGGAAGAGACGAGACTCTTCGGAGAGAAGATCGCGAATTTCATCAACAGTCGGTTGCTCTTCAAAAGTGAAATTAACAGCATGTAGATGCATATGAGTTGCTGGAACCTTGACCCCGAGGGTATCAATATCAAGGTCAGGGAAAATCGTGTTAACGTCTGGGCCGTGGTGTGATGGCAGCGTCACTGGGTCTGGCAGGATGTCATCAATAGGCCCGCGAGAGGACTGAGAAGGATCGCCACCACGACGAATGAGCGTTATTCGAGCTTTTTCAATACCAAATGCATCATCAAGCGGTGTAATCAGACGAGAGAGCCCGGTCGTGTTACAGGAAACAACGCGCGTATACTGAGCGTCGGTTGCCTCACTGTAATTGGCACGTGCATTGAAGCTTTGGTCGACTATGTCATCATCTTCTGCACCTTGGAAGATTGCCGGGGTGTCTAACCGCTCGTACAGAGATTTATTTTTCTTGCCGATACCACCGGGAGTTGCATCAACGATAATATCACATTTTTCGACGAGTTCTTCGGTTGTTCCAGCAAGAGCAATCGGAGTGTCTTCAAACCGCTCCATATAGTCGGCCGGCACGTGCAGTTCATAGTTCCGATTGACTGCCTGTTGTGCTACGTAGTCTGGACTGGTTTTAGCGACACCAACAAGTTCCATATCCGGTTGCTCACAGACGGCATCAGCAACCCGCTTTCCGATGGTTCCGTATCCGTTGATTCCGACCCGAACCATATCATAGGCTCATCGTGAGTAGCGGTTAACGCTTTTCATCGACTGCGGACAGAACAGATGTTGTGACTACGGCTCGTATTTACTACGGTAGCGAGCCCGAAACGACCGATTGAAAAGTCACCCTATCGTCAGTCAATATATGAAGACAATCGGGGATTTGGATTCAGGCCAGCAGCTACTTGTTCGGATTGACATCAATGCCCCCGTGGAAAACGGTCGGGTCAAGGATCATAGCCGATTTGAACGACATGCAGAAACTATTAGCGAACTGTTAGCGGAAGATCATGCAGTTGCCCTCATTGCCCATCAGGGTCGTCCGGGTAGAGACACGTACGTCTCTCTGGAACAACATGCTGAAATCCTCGCTGGACATCTCGAAACGTCAGTAGAATTTGTACCGGGGCTTGCTGATGATCAAGCGATAACTGCTATCGAGAACTTAGACAAAGGAGAAGTACTGCTTCTGGAAAATGTTCGGTTCGATGAGGAAGAACTTGCTGATCGAACACCCGAAGAACATGCAGAAGCTAAGTTTGTACAAACACTCTCTGGACACTTTGATGCGTATGTCAACGACGGGTACTCTGTTGCCCACCGAGCACATGCATCCATCGTTGGGTTCCCGGAAATTATGGATGCATACGCTGGAACGGTAATGGAAGAAGAGTATCGATATAATACCTCGTTGCAGACACGTGATTTTGATGGACAGGTAGTGATGGTTCTCGGTGGGAAAAAAGCAAGTGATGTAATCGATGCCATGGAACATTTAGAAGATCGCGTTGATCGTTTTCTACTTGGGGGCGTTGTAGGAGAACTGTTTCTTCGTGCCTCTGGGCATCCGGTTGGATATGATATTGAAACAGATATTTACGACCAGTATTATGAAGACTGTCAAGAGAAGATTAATCAAGCACTTGATAAATACGGAGACCGGATCGAGCTACCTGTTGATCTTGCCTACAGAGCAGGTAACAGTCGGGCGGAGCATCGAATTAACGAATTAGATGAAAAAACCGTCGATTATCTGGATATTGGGCAAATAACAATTAGCCATTATGTTGACATCATAGAAGAGTCTGATGCGGTCTTAGTCAAAGGAGCTTTGGGCGTCTTCGAAGATGAGCTGTTCAATTCCGGGACCGTTGAGTTACTTGAAGCAATTGGAGCGACGGATTGTTTCTCGGTTATCGGCGGAGGCGACACATCACGGGCAGTTCGAATGTACGCACTTGATCCAAAAGCATTCGATCATCTTTCGATCGCTGGTGGGGCGTACATACGCGCGCTGACTGGTGAGCCTCTTCCCGGAATTGAAGCCCTGCAAAAAAATTAATTTTTGCAGATTACGTTTCCATCCTCAAGAATCAAGCCACTCCTAGTCAACTGCCCCGCGCACGGTGGCACGGGGCTTGTCAGTGAACTCGACCTCGGACCCCGAAACAGGGTGAGCCAGTGTATCTGGCTACCTCGGCGTCCTTACCCCTGACTTCAGAGCGTATTGACTGACGCTCCTCCGACTGGACGGCTGATGGCCCCGCCGGAGATACAACTCCGCTATGTTCTTCGCGGCGTTATAATCCGCATGATTCGACTTCCCACACGACCGACACTTGAACTGTCCAGCGTGCCGGTTGGCTTCGTGTTTGAACGTTGTTGGCGGGATCAACTGTCGGCTTGCCCCATGGGATCAAGCCCCGTGGCATTCGCCTCGATTATTCTGTGTAACGAAAACGGCGCTGTATTCCATCCCTACTGCGCCCCTTCTTCCCTTTCCTTGAAAACGGGGATTGGAGCCTGAAATCAGCTAAATGACACGGTTTTAACTTTTACAGGCTAAGTCCCCGTCCTCAAGAAGCGACCGAAAGGAGCGAGTAGGAAGGGGTAGTTCACCCGTTGAATAGATCAACAACGCTTAGGACGAATGTTGGGTGTTCCTAATAGTTCTACAGAGAAAACAGACCAGGCGTCTTAAGACTTGACTCCAAGGTAGTTCATTATGTTGAGTCTAGCAGCGAAAGGAACACTTGCCTGCCAAACTAAGGTGGGATTAATGGGACTTCAAACAGCAGCAGAAACAGCAATTAACCAGTGTCTTGACCTGAAAGATGGCGAATCAGTAATTGTAGTAACTGACGAGAAAACACAGGTAATCGGAAAGGCACTCTATCAAGCAGCGACAGATGTCACATCGGAAGCGACAATCATTGAGTACGAATCGCGAAATCAACACGGGACAGAACCACCTGCCCCCGTTGCTGCTGCAATGCAGAATGCAGATGCATTCTTAGCTCCAACATCGAAAAGTCTCTCACATACGCGAGCTCGGGAGCATGCGTGCGAAGCAGGAGGTCGTGGAGCAACACTTCCCGGAATAACAGAAGAAGTCTTCAAATCAGGGCTTGATGCCGATTACGAGTCGATTCAGGAAACTTCAAATCAAGTATATGAAAAGGTCGCCGGTGCCAACAAAATACGCATAACGACGGAGGCAGGAACAGACATAACAATCTATCCAGGAGACCGAGAATGGCATACAGATACTGGGATTATTCATTCACCAGGAGAGTTCTCAAACTTGCCGGCCGGGGAAGTTTTTGTCAGTCCTGAGTCAGCAGACGGTACATACGTTGTTGATGGAACGATGATGCCGCACGGAAGACTTGAGGGACAACAGCTGCAGTTCGAGGTAGAGGACGGGCAGATAACATCGATCTCGGACGAAGCAATTCAAGAGCAAGTAGAAAGTGCTGCTGAAGAAGTCGGTCAGGACGCGTATAATTTTGCAGAGCTTGGGATTGGGACAAATACTGCCGTGACAGATTTGGTTGGCTCAGTATTGCTCGATGAGAAGGCAGCCGGAACAGTTCACCTTGCAATTGGTGACGACGCTGCGATCGGGGGGGACACAGAAGCACCACTGCACTTAGATGGGATCATTACAGATCCAACAGTGTATGTTGACGGGACAAAGATGGACCTTCCAGTCCCAGATAACTAAATCAAACGGTAACACGTCTGTTATCACGAAACAACTAATGACCGGCTATTTTTACCATTAGCGCGCGTATCTTTCTATATGACAACTACAGCAACGCAGACAGCAGTTATCTGTCCAGCATGTTCGCCGGATACAAAGGTAGTACATGAAGTTCTCAAAGAACAAGGGCAGGCAACGGTCAAATGTACTGAGTGTGGACAGGTTCATAAAACACAGCTATCAGACCCGTCAGAGCACACTGTTAACGTTATAATCTCGCAGGAAGACGAATCATTTACAGCAACAACGACAGTCACAGAAGGGGAAACAAAGGAAGTTGGAGATGAATTTATCGTCGAAGCACAAGAGGGACTCTTTACAGCGCAGATAACGAGTGTTGAAACAAAAGATGGATCCCGTGAGGACGATGCAGTCGCGTCGGAAGTACAGACGCTATGGACTCGAGCTGTTGGAAATGTCGCCGTTCCAATCACTGTGCACCCAAAGGAAGGGACGCGAGATGGGACATACAGTACAAAAGTATACGTGCCGGGCGACTTTGAATTTGAGGTTGGAAAAGAAATCGATGTTGAGGATGAGGCGTTCATTGTAGAGGGTATTCACATTCGTGACGAGGCAACTAATTATGATCACCAAAAGCTCGATTATCAGGGAGATAGTGCAATAGCAAAAGATATCAAGCGAATATACGGCAGGGATCAGACTACAGAGGCGTGGTCTCCATGGTAACAATATAGAAGGATTATGAAAACTGGACAGTCTGACCCGTACAAAGACGCCCGACAACAAATGGTGGATTCCTTAATACAACAGGGGAGGCTGACCGACGAGAAGGTAATTAAGGCGATGAAGTCAGTTCCCCGCCACAGATTTGTTCCAGAACAACAACAAAGCCATGCGTACGAAGACCGACCATTACCGATTGGTGATGGACAAACAATCAGCGCACCACATATGGTTGGGATGATGGCTGAAATGCTCGATGTAGAAATGGGTAGCAAGGTGCTTGAAATTGGAACAGGGTGTGGATATCATGCAGCAGTTATGGCTGAAATTGTCGGTGATAAAAGTATATATTCAATCGAATATAGCGAAATGTTAGCAGAAAAAGCACGGACGCAACTCAGTAAGTTAGGCTATGAGATCAACCTTCGGGCAGGGAATGGACGAAAAGGCTGGCCGGAGAACGCTCCATTCGATGCAATATACCTGACGTGTGCGCCACAAGTGCTACCGAATCCATTAAAGAAGCAGGTTAAACAAGGTGGCATAATTGTTGCACCGATCGGAGTCGGGTCACAGACGCTGTACAAATATGAAAAGGAAAAAGATGGATCACTGCAACGGACTTCTCACGGATCAGTACGTTTTGTCACGATGCAATAGTCACTGAGAGAATCTCGATTAACTGACTGATTCTCTGTGGTATTGTGGTCGGCCCGCCAGCGAACAGTCTTTATATATTTGATAGGGATACAAGCGTTCAATTCATACTGTTCTATCCCGTTCTATTTGACATGGATCTAGCAGTGCTGCGGGACGATATGGTTGACAGCCTAGAACATGATGCCAAGGCAGTCGTCCACAGCGAAAATCTGGGACTTGCACTTCGAAATGTCCCGCGGCATGAATTTGTAGACGATGACCAACAAGCGTATGCAGATACTGAGCACAGACAATTAGGAACACGAGTACTTTCTCCCAGTACAGTTGGTCGGCTGTTCGAAGCACTGGATATCAAGCAGTCGAATAGTGTTTTAATTATCGGTGCTGGAGTTGGCTATACCGCAGCAGTCAGCGCAGAGCTTACTGACGAAGCTCAAGTTCATGCAGTCGATATTACACGTGATGTTGTGCTAGAAGCTCGGAATAATCTCCAAACGGCTGGATACGAAGGAGTTCTTGTTGACTGTAAAGATGGAAAGGATGGCTTACCATCGTATGCGCCGTTTGATCGAATTCTTGTTGAAGCAGCTGCTATTCGTCCACCACAGAGACTTGTTGATCAACTTACACAAGATGGGAAACTCGTCATTCCAATCGGAACAACGACACAGACCATCGCAGAAGTCCATGCAGACGGAACAACCAAAGAGCACGGAACAGTCAAATTTGCCCCATTATTAGTAGAAGGAGAGCAACAAGGTGCAATTGAGCGGAACCGAATGCGAAGGGAAGAGCGAGAACGACAGCAGCAGGCCAATGAGCGGCGACGAGGATGGGAACAGGATTGGATTGATTGGACTGATCAATTGGATTGAAACTTAAGCTCCTTCGTCAACGACAAGCAGGTTCGTATTGTCTCGCTCGTCCGTATAGTCACTCCCGGAAGGAGGTTTGATATCGATGATGAGATCACCTTGGTTCTGGTTGGAATGCAATTCGGGCGATATCTCAAAGTTAGCAATCCCATCCTCACCGGTTTGTGCGGTCTGTATTCCGCCAGAGAGCTGAGCAGAACCATCTTGTAAAACAACCGTTGCATCAGCGACAGGTGAGTGGTCTGGATCAATAACAGCTACTTCAACAGTCTCTGAATCACCTGCAGTCACAACTTCTGGCTGAGGATCTGCGTCAAGCTCTTCAACACCAAATCCACCAATTCCCGATATCATTCCCATCATTACGCTTAGGCTGGCGACGCCAACAACAAGTGCAATGACGAGTCGAATCGGGAGCCCCTCAATCGCACGAGTATCGTTTCGAAATCGTTCGAGCGCATCCACAGAGACGAGTTCTGTAAGGTCAATCACAGGCAGGCATGGCCTGACTCTGGTATATAAATCTGCGGCCGAGAGTTCAAATACAAAGCCAAAGGCATAGTCGATATGCAAGTTCTCGGTCGAAAAGAAGAGATTTCAACAGGCCCATCGGCATCAATTGGGACTTATCGAGCACGCGATGGCACAGAGGGAGCAGCCATAGAACTCGACATTGATCAGCCTCACGTGGGGATGATATTTGGAAAACGCGGATATGGTAAATCCTACACGCTTGGAGTGCTCGCAGAAGAATTATCACATGCTCACGGAATCGCGCCGATTCTCGTTGATCCAATGGGCGTCTTTCGTTCATTAGGAGACAACCCAGCAATTCCGGGACAGAATATAATATCACCAAAAGCAGCAGCAGACTCATTTCCCCCGGAGCAATGGTGTAACTTACTGGATATTGATCCAGAAAGCGCGGTTGGCACAGCAATCTGGAATGTAGCGAGTAGAAGTACAACACTACAGGAAATGATTGCCAAAATTGAAACAGATGATATACAGCAGACAACCCGACAGGCAGCGATCAATTATCTGCAGCTTGCAAAGAGCTGGAAGATATTCAATGGAGAAGGGATCTCAATAGAGCGTCTTATGGAAGGAAAAGTCACTGTGCTTGATTGTTCAGGGATGAGTAATGCAGCGATTAATGCTGTGTGTGCGACAGTGGCTGAAAAAATATATAGCGCACGCGTGCAGGACGAAACGAGTCAGCTACCGTGGTTACTGATTGATGAGGCACATACCGTATTCAATGGGATTGCCTTTCCCTCACTACGGAAGATAATCACGCGAGGGCGACAACCAGGGGTCAGCGTTGTTGCCGCAACACAGCGTCCTGCTGCAATCCCAGAGGTGGCGACGTCACAAGCGGACTTGTTGTTGACACACCGATTAACTGCTAAACCAGACAGAGAAGTATTGCGTCGGATTATGCCGTCCTACATGAGCGGATCACTTGAGCAACGTCTTCCAAGATCTCCGGGAGAAGTATTGTTAATTGACGACGTTACAGAAAATGTGCATCACATCAAAATCCGGAACCGGATCACGTCACACGGAGGAGACACTCCGAGGGCAAGCGCCTGTGGTAAGACCGCTACAGATACGGACAACGGGAATACAGCGGTTGAAAACACTGCCGCTCAGTGCACATCAGACTAACATCGGCCGTACGAGTTCAAATGACTGTCCAGCAAAATAATACAGAAAGAATAGCGCCCGAGGCGGGATTTGAACCCGCGTCACGACCGTGACAGGGTCGTATGATGGGCCCCTACACCACTCGGGCACGACGCATTAGTTCGTTGTCCGGAGATTAACTTAAGGGTTTTCAAACAATATGGATCAGGTTACGAATGTCTATCATGGGAAATTAGGGCAAGGAGTGCTGATCGTGGGGGCAGTAAACCGTGATATCACTCGACAAGGTCAGTCCAATTAACAATACCAGTTAACAAGGCTTATAAGTTCAACGGTCGTTAGATATCTGTAGTATCCTGTGACAGTCATTTCTCCACCTATAGACCCATGGTAGACGTAAGCCAACACGAACTCGTTCCAGAGCACACTGTTCTGGACGAGACCGAAATTGAGGAGGTATCAAACGAATACGGAATCTCGAAGACCGACTTGCCGAAGATCAGGCGGACTGATCCGGCACTGCCATCGGAGGCCGAAGTCGGAGACGTAGTACGTATCGTCCGAGATTCCAGAACAACTGACAAAGCAGTCACCTATCGACTTGTGATAAAATAATGGACCGGGACAATCGACGCGCGATTTCGCGCGAATATTTCTCTGAGGAACGGCTCGCTGAACACCACTTTCGATCATTCAATAGTTTCCTTAAACGAGGCATGCAGGAGGTCGTCGCTGAGAAAGGAACTATCGAGACAGACATCGGCGATAAAGAAGGTGAAGAACCGGTGCACGTGGAGCTCGGTGATGTACGAGTCGTCACGCCTCGTGTAAGAGAAGCAGATGGCAGTGAGGAACTCCTCTATCCACAAGAGGCGCGGTTGCGGAATATTACATACTCTGCTCCAGTGTTCATGGAGATGGCGATTGTCAAAGGAGATCCTGAAAAGGGTGAAGATCGGGTTGTCGACGAGACAGAAACAAAGATTGGTCGAATGCCGATCATGGTTGGATCAGATAAATGTAATATTGCTAACTTTGACGATGAAGAGCTAATTGATATCGGAGAGGACCCAGCTGATCCAGGAGGATATTTTATTGTTAATGGGTCCGAGCGTGTGCTAATGACGAGCGAAGATCTTGCCCCGAATAAGATTCTTGCCGAGTACGATGAAAAATATGGCGACGAGATTCAAGTCGCTAAGACATTCTCACAGCGGCGTGGATACCGGGCACTTGTTCTAGTTGAGCGCACGCGCGATGGATTACTTGAAGTCTCGTTCCCGTCTGTATCTGGAAGTGTGAATTTTGTCACGCTCGTACGCGCGCTGGGGCTTGAATCTGACGAGGAAATTGTCCACAGAGTCAGTGACGATCCAGAGATTGTGAAGTTCATGCTGGAAAACTTGGAAGCCGCAGACGTTCAAACAGAACAAGAGGCAATCGAAGCATTAGGAAAGCGAGTTGCCTCTGGGCAAGGAAAGAACTACCAGCTAAAGCGGGCAAACTACGTCATTGATCGGTATCTTCTTCCACACCTTCACGAAGAGGGTGTCCCAGAAGAAGATGTCCGTATTAACAAGGCATATTACCTTTGTCGGATGGCAGAAGCCTGCTTTGAGCTCGCTCTTGATCGACGGCAGCCAGACGACAAGGATCACTACGCCAACAAGCGTCTCAAGGTCAGTGGTGACCTGATGCGTGATCTGTTCCGGACGGCATTGAATAAGTTAGCACGAGATGTTAAATATCAGCTAGAGCGAGCAAACATGCGGAACCGACAGTTGTCTGTTTCGACTGTTGTTCGGTCAGATGTTCTTACTGAACGATTAGAACACCCACTTGCAACCGGAAACTGGGTAGGCGGCCGATCAGGTGTCTCACAACTTGTTGATCGTACCGACTACATGGGTGTTCTCAGCCACTTACGCCGATTGCGATCTCCGTTGTCACGGTCACAGCCACACTTCGAGGCACGTGACCTGCATGCAACACAGTGGGGTCGTGTATGTCCATCTGAAACGCCGGAAGGACCGAACTGTGGTCTAGTAAAGAATTTCGCACAGGCAATGGAGCTAAGCCAGAACGTTGAGAACGAACGTGAGCTCAAACGTGAGTTAGCTGCGATGGGCGTACAAGGAATTCCAGGCATTGAGTCACAGACACAGCGGGCAGGTGATTAATCATGAGCAGTCAACAACGAGAAGCAAAAGTATACGTTAATGGAAGTCTCGTCGGGACACATCCCGACCCAGAACAGCTTGCAGAGCAGATTCGAGAGGCACGGCGACGAGGAGATGTCTCTGAGATGGTTAATGTGTCTGTTAAAGACCGGACACGTGAGGTTATTATCAACGCTGACGCCGGTCGAGCACGTCGACCTCTTCTTGTCGTCGAAGATGGTGAGCCACTGATCAGCGACGATGAAATTGAGGCACTCAAGGATGGTAAGTTAGAGTTTGATGATTTGGTCGATGCAGGATATATCGAATTTATTGACGCTGAAGAGGAAGAAGACATATACGTAGCAGTTGAGCGTGAAGATTTAACTGAAGACCACACGCACTTAGAAATTGATCCTCAGCTTATTTTCGGGATTGGTGCAGGGATGATCCCATATCCAGAGCATAATGCGTCGCCCCGTATTACGATGGGTGCAGGGATGATCAAGCAGTCACTTGGACTACCGGCTGCTAACTATCGAATTCGTCCTGATACAAGGCAGCATCTTCTGCACTATCCACAACTCTCGATGGTTAAGACCCAAACAACAGAGCAGATTGGATATGATGACCGTCCAGCAGCACAGAATTTTGTTGTTGCTGTAATGAGTTATGAAGGATTCAACATCGAGGACGCCCTGATTCTCAATCAGGGATCTGTTGATCGAGGCCTTGCACGATCCCATTTCTTCCGAACATACGAAGGCGAAGAACGACGGTATCCTGGTGGGCAGGAAGATAGATTTGAGATTCCAGACCAGGAGGTCCGTGGTGCTCGAGGTGAAGAATCCTATTCGCACCTTGATGATGATGGACTAGTGAATCCAGAGACACGCGTTGGCGAAAATGATGTGCTACTCGGGAAGACCTCACCACCGCGCTTCCTTGAGGAACCAGATGAGCTTGGTGGATTGTCACCACAGAAGCGACGAGAAACATCGGTTACGATGCGATCTGGAGAATCAGGAATTGTAGATACAGTCACCTTGATGGAAGGGGAAGACGGGTCAAAACTCTCGAAGGTGAAAGTCCGGGACGAACGAATTCCAGAACTCGGAGACAAGTTCGCATCACGACACGGACAGAAAGGTGTCGTTGGCCACATTGCCCCACAAGAAGATATGCCGTTCACTGAAGAAGGAGTCGTTCCAGACCTTGTTCTTAATCCGCACGCACTCCCGTCACGGATGACGGTCGGACACATTCTCGAGATGATTGGTGGAAAGGTTGGTTCGATGGACGGACGACGCGTAGACGGGACGCCATTTACTGGAGAAGACGACGAGGAGCTTCGTGAAAAGCTTGAAGAACACGGGTTTGAACCTTCAGGCAAAGAGGTCATGTACTCTGGTATTACGGGAGAGAAGATTGAAGCCGAGATCTTCGTTGGTACGATTTTCTACCAGAAACTATACCACATGGTCTCGAACAAGATTCACGCCCGTTCACGAGGACCTGTACAGGTTCTTACGCGGCAGCCAACAGAAGGACGTGCTCGTGAGGGCGGACTCCGTATCGGAGAAATGGAACGGGACGTGTTCATTGGGCACGGTGCAGCGATGACACTCAAAGAGCGGCTCCTTGACGAGTCAGACCGTGAGTTTGTTCCAGTGTGTGGTGAATGTGGGATGACCGCTGTTGAGGACATCAATCAGAACCGTGTGTATTGTCCAAATTGTAAAGAGGAAACAGAAATCCACGATATTGAGATGAGTTACGCGTTTAAGTTGCTGCTTGATGAAATGAAGGCACTTGGTATTGCTCCACGACTTGAACTGGAGGATGCAGTATAAATATGGTCCGTGAAACTACCCCCAAAGAGATTGGGTCAATCAGTTTTGGTCTGATGGATCCAGAGGAGTATCGAGAGATGAGCGAAACGAAGATTATTACGGCGGATACATACGACGATGATGGGTTCCCGATTGACATGGGACTTATGGACCCTCGGCTTGGGGTCATCGACCCAGGACTTGAGTGTAAGACATGCGGAAAGCGATCCGGTTCATGTCCTGGACACTTCGGTCACATTGAGCTCGCCGCCCCTGTCATCCACGTTGGATTTACGAAGCTTATTCGTCGGTTGCTTCGGGGAACATGTCGGGAATGTTCTCGGCTATGCCTAACGGAAGGAGAAATGGACGAATATCGAGACCGAATTGGTCGGGTCCGTGATCTGCAGGGCGACATCAGCAATGTACGAAAGGATGCGATTCGAAATGCAAGGAAGAAAGATCGCTGTCCACACTGTGGTGCAAAGCAATACGATATCCAGCACGAAAAACCAACAAGCTACTACGAGGTTCGAGAAGTACTAGCCTCAGATTATCCAGAACGAATCGCTTCAGCACTGCAGCCGTCCTCAGAAGAGGAAGCGCGAATCACCCCCGGTGAACTTGCGGAGGAGACTGGGATTGATGTCGCACGAATCAACGAGATCCTAAGCGGAGAATTCCGGCCACGTGAAGATGATCGACAAGCAATTGAATCTGCGCTTGATGTGGATCTTACCGAAGAAGATACGGACAAGTTAATGCCGTCAGATATCCGGGACTGGTTTGAAGAGATCCCGGGTGATGATATCGAGATTCTGGGTATCAATCCAGAGCGTTCACGGCCGGAATGGATGATCCTAACGGTGCTACCAGTGCCGCCGGTGACGGCACGACCATCGATTACACTCGATAATGGACAGCGGAGTGAGGACGACCTGACTCACAAACTGGTCGATATTATCCGGATTAACCAGCGATTCATGGAAAACCGGGAGGCCGGTGCACCACAATTGATTATTGAGGACCTGTGGGAACTCCTTCAGTACCATGTGACAACGTTCATGGATAATGAGATTTCAGGTACACCACCGGCTCGACACCGTTCTGGTCGTCCACTGAAGACCCTCTCCCAACGGCTTAAAGGCAAAGAGGGACGCTTCCGAGGAAGTCTCTCCGGAAAGCGTGTAAACTTCTCGTCACGGACCGTGATTTCTCCAGACCCGACACTTTCGCTGAACGAAGTCGGTGTTCCAGAGCGAGTCGCCCGGGAGATGACACAGACAATGAACGTCAACGAGCGTAACCTCAAACGTGCTCGGAGGTACGTGGCCAATGGCCCAGAGGGGCATCCTGGAGCAAACTATGTCCGGCGTCCAGATGGTCGTCGGCTGAAGGTTACCGAGAAAAACTGCGAAGAACTCGCTGACAAAATCGAGTCTGGGTGGGAAGTAAATCGACATCTAATCGATGGCGATATTGTGATATTTAATCGGCAGCCATCACTTCACCGGATGTCGATTATGGCACATGAAGTTGTCGTGATGCCATACAAGACATTCCGTCTGAACACGACAGTCTGTCCACCATACAACGCAGACTTCGACGGTGACGAGATGAACATGCACGCACTGCAGAACGAAGAGGCACGGGCAGAAGCCCGTGCTCTGATGCGTGTACAAGAGCAGATGCTCTCCCCACGATTTGGAGAGAATATTATTGGCGCGATTCAGGACCACGTTACTGGGACATTCCTGCTAACATTCCAGAACCCTCAATTCAACGAAACACAAGCACTTGATCTGTTGCGACAAACATCGATTGACGAGTTGCCACCAGAAGACGGGGTTGAAAACGGAAGTCCATATTGGACTGGCCGAACAATCTTCTCAGAACTACTTCCAGACGGACTCGACCTTGAGTTCACCTCATCGGCTGGCGATACGGTAATTGTCGAAAACGGCCAGCTAAAAGAAGGAACAATTGACGAGGACGCAGTCGGAGCATTCGGCGGAGAAATTGTCGATACAATTACCAAGCAGTACGGACGAACACGAGCAAGGCAGTTCGTCAATGAAGTTGCAGCACTAGCGGTGCGAACGATCATGCACTTCGGGTTCTCGATTGGTATCGACGATGAAACAATTCCAGAAGAAGCACAGAAACGAATTGACGAAACCGTTGAAGACGCATATGATCGCGTGCAGGAACTTATTTCCACATACGAAGCCGGTGAACTAGAATCACTGCCAGGACGGACAGTTGACGAGACTCTTGAAATGAAGATTATGCAGACGCTCGGAAAGGCACGTGACAACGCTGGTGACATTGCCGAAGAGCACTTTGATGATGAAAACCCAGCTGTAATCATGGCAGAGTCCGGTGCACGTGGGTCAATGCTGAACCTAACACAGATGGCCGGCTGTGTTGGACAACAGGCAGTTCGTGGAGAGCGAATTAATCGTGGATATGAAAACCGAACACTGAGTCACTTTCAAGAGGACGATCTGTCTGCAGACGCCCATGGATTCGTTGAACACTCCTACACAGAAGGACTGGATCCCCGGGAGTTCTTCTTCCATGCAATGGGTGGTCGGGAAGGTCTGGTTGACACAGCAGTTCGGACATCCAAGTCTGGATATCTGCAGCGGCGTCTGATCAACGCGCTGAACGAGCTGGAAGCACAATATGACGGAACTGTTCGAGACACGTCAGATACGATTGTGCAGTTTGAATTTGGTGAAGACGGTACATCACCTGTTGAGGTATCGTCTTCTGAAGACCACAACATCGATGTTGAAGGGATTGTAGACCGGGTACTTGATTCAGAATTTGAATCGGAAGAGGAACGACAGACGTTCCTTGGCCGGGAAGAGCGAACAACGAACCTCTCAGAACACGGAGACTCTTGGAGGGTTGAAACTGATGACTGAATATAACGTAAATCCAGAAATCGAGGCAGTTGTGGAAGATACGAACTTGCCACGACGGCTAAAAGACAAGGTGTATAGCGAACTTGAAGGAGAAGAGGTTAGCCTTGAAGAGGCAAACGACGTCGTGCAAGCAGTAAAAAACCGATATGAAGAGTCACGCGTGGACCCACTTGATCCGGTTGGTACAGTGAGTGCACAGTCAATCGGAGAACCAGGAACGCAGATGACGATGAATACGTTCCACTATGCAGGGGTCGCTGAAATTGACGTGACACAGGGACTGCCACGGCTTATCGAGCTTGTCGATGCAAGAAAGGAGCCAGACACTCCAATGATGACAGTGTATCTGGACGATGAATACGCAACTGATCGAGAGAAAGCGCATGAAGTTGTCTGGCAGATTGAGGCAACAAAGATTCTCTCGCTCGGTGACGTATCAACAAACGTTGCAGACATGCAAGTCAAGGTAGACCTGAACGAGAAAACACTGCAAGAGCGATGGCCAACCGTCGATGATCCAGTAGCAGTTGCCGAAGAAATCGCAGATACAATTCAGTCAAACCTAGGCGTCGAAACACGACAGAAGGGTACGGTTATTCAATTTGGACCAGAGCAGCCATCGTACAGAGATCTACTTCAACTCGTCGAGGAACTTCGAGAGATTACCTTCAAAGGAATTGAGGACATCACACGAGTTGTTGTCAGAAAAGAAGAAACTGACCAGGGTGAGGAGTTTGTCCTGTACACCGAAGGGTCTGCATTCGGAGACGTCTTGCAGATCGAAGGCGTCGATGCAACCCGAACGTCTACCAATGATATTCACGAGATTTACAAAAATCTCGGAATCGAAGCCGCAAGAGAGTCAATCATCAATGAGACAATGGAAACATTGGAAGAACAGGGGCTTGATGACGTGAATATTCGGCACCTCATGCTGGTTGCAGACATCATGACCAATCGTGGAACGATTGAGTCGATTGGCCGTCACGGAATTTCTGGCTCAAAGGATTCCGTTTTAGCGCGGGCAGCGTTCGAGGTTACGGTCAGCCATCTGCTGGATGCAGCAATCCATGGAGAAATCGACAGCCTCAATGGTGTCACAGAAAATGTCATCGTCGGAAAGCCGGTTAAGCTCGGTACAGGCGATGTAAAGCTTCGAATGGGATCGTTCGCATCACAAGATCAGCCGGAAGAATCAGCAGACTAAGCGAGACTCATGCCACAACGCCGCCTCTCTGATGAAGCACGTCAACATCTTCGGTTGTTTGAGGAGAAGGCCGGCGTTGGGCCAAAAGATTGTATTGTTGACGAGGAATTTGACCGAGTTATTCTTCTTGTCAGTCCACGAGATATGGCAGACGCGATTGGCCCTGGAGGAAAGACAGTGAGAGATGTTGAGGAGTTAATTGGAAAAGACATCAAGATTGTCGGTGATGCAAAAACAGCAGAGGATTTCGTTGCTAATGCCTTGGCTCCTGCAGCCGTATATGACGTTACGATTGAAACAGAGGATGATCAGTCGGTCGCCTACGTAGATGTTGACGAACAAGATATTGGCGCTGCAATCGGAACAGATGGCCGAAATATTGAAGCAGCCCGAATGCTGGCGAGACGACATTTTGATATTGATAGCATCAGCGTAAATTGACATCCTCATCCGCCTGAAGGTGGGTGAATCCCAAGCGTTGGGATATTACGGTTTGTAGACTCCCTGTTCTCTCGGGGTGAACCGTCCGCTCTCGCCGTCGAGCAGGAAGGCTCCGAGCCTGCCGGTGCCGGTTGAATGTATCACTGATCGACGGCGCGTATCCACGGCCTTCAGGCCGTGGTATTGCGCCTGTTCAGCATATAACTGAAGAGTCAGTCGCAGGTGTTTTGATCATAAAGTATTTTTGGGAGACACAGCTAATGACGAGGATACAGCATGCGGATGACTCCCGTATTTTCCATGCCAAAAGGGGATGCTTAAGTATCCGCATCGGGTAGAAACGTCCACTATGGCAAACGGCAAGTATGCGGCGCGCAAGCTCAAGAAAGACCGCCAGAATCATCGGTGGTCCGACTCGAAATATGCGCGGCGAGAGCGTGGACTCCGAGAGGAATCTGATCCTCTGGAAGGGGCTCCACAGGCGCGTGGAATTGTTCTTGAAAAAGTCGGGATTGAAGCAAAACAGCCGAACTCTGCAGTTCGAAAGTGTGTACGAGTTCAACTGATCAAAAACGGAAAGCAAGTAACAGCATTCTGTCCAGGTGACGGAGCAATCTCGTTCATTGATGAGCACGATGAAGTGACAATCGCTGGTATTGGTGGGGCAAAAGGAGGTTCAATGGGTGACCTCTCTGGAGTTAACTACAAGGTCGAAAAAGTAAATGGTGTATCGCTGATTGAACTAGTTCGTGGAAACGCAGAGAAACCAGTCCGATAAATTATGAGTGAAGCAGCATCTACCGCAAAATTGTTCGGTGAATGGGACGTTTCAGAGATTGAGTACAACGACCCCAGCACGGAACGATATGTTACTGTCACCCCGGTTGCGAACACGATGGGCCGACACGCAAATAAGCAGTTCGAGAAGAGCAACATTTCGATTGTCGAGCGGTTGATCAACCGGCTAATGCAGACGAGTGAGAATACTGGAAAGAAGCAGCAGACCACGAACATCGTTCGTGAAGCAATGGATATCATTCACGAGCGAACTGAACAGAATCCAGTGCAAGTGCTTGTAGAAGCCGTTGAGAACGCCGCTCCACGAGAAGAGACTGTCCGTTTGAAATACGGAGGGATATCCGTACCAAAGGCAGTTGATGTTTCACCGCAGCGGCGCGTCGATCAGGCACTTATGTTCATCGCTGAAGGAACGTATAACGACTCATTCAAGAGTCCAGTCGATGTTGAAGAAGCACTTGCAAATCAACTAGTCGGGGCTGCGAACAACGACGTCAATACATACGCCATCAACCAGAAAGAAGAAAAGGAGCGCGTCGCCGCTGCCGCCCGATAATCTGCGCGATTTTTTATTCACTCATTCTATCAGGAAGAACACATACGGATAGTAGTTAGTCTGCAGCTGTGTTTTGCGTTGTTGCGTACTCGCGGGTGAGATCGACAAGAATTTGCTTATACTCTCGATCGGTCGGATCTGTTGGGAGTGACTTAAACTGGTTTTTATACCAGTCAAAGTGCACTGTCTGTGCATCGGTTGCGGCCGCATGTGCAAGGTCATAGATCCGATGTGAGGAGGGCAGTGCATCGTGGCGCTCAAGAAGTGCAAGAGCGAATGCAGAGTTTATCGCCGTCATTGCAGGATGGGTTTGGGCAGTTATTCGGGTACCATGCTGAAGCCCAAGATTTGACCGATCAGTAACGGCCGCAGCTAGCTGAGACTCTAAGAACCGAAGGAGCTTGGTACTTGGTCCAACGCGAAGGGTAATGTCGTCTGCGTAGATATCTTTCATATGGTTTGATATCTGATAGCAGTGTGTCAAGTGTTGTTGTTCGACGCTTTCTCCAGCCAATGCAAGGTATATTGCTTCACGCGTAGACTGTATATGGGAAGGATGCTCTTGTTCGTGCCGCAACATATGGCTATACTCATGTAATGCAAGTTCAGATGCCATCGCGCTTTGTGCTGCAGCACGAGAGATATTTAGTTTATGATGGTCCTCATGATGTGTTGTCCATGTTCTTGCATCCGGGTCCTTCTGAATGTGAACTTGGACTGGCAGAGTAAGTGAGTACTCTGTGGTGAACCGGTCACGAGCTGATAAAAACGGAGCTGCTGGACCGGGACCACGTGTGTTAACTTCCATCAGACATGTATACGGCTTCAACAATAATGACTGTTCTGCCGAAAAGCAGCAAAACAGTCTACACAGAGACGGACAGGGATATACTGGATAAATACATAAAGAAAAAAAGCAGAGCCATGTGAGTGATGAAATACCGTGGTAGCGTAGCTCTTACCCGAAAAGCCAAAATGAAAACACTACTCTTTTGAGTTCGGTGATAAAATACAATAGTAATGGGCCGACGTAAGAAAATTGTAGATCAATGTGAGCGGCTAATGGATAACCCGGACCATATCCGGAATATTGCAATTGCCGCACATATCGATCACGGAAAGACCACGCTGACAGATAACCTGCTTGCTGGAGCGGGAATGATTTCAGAGGATTTAGCTGGCAACCAGCTAGCGATGGACACAGAAGAGGACGAACAGGAACGTGGAATTACAATTGACGCAGCAAATGTGTCAATGACCCACGAGTACAACGAAAAAGACTATCTTATCAACCTCATTGACACACCAGGACACGTTGACTTCGGTGGAGATGTTACCCGAGCAATGCGGGCAGTCGATGGAGCACTGGTCGTTGTCGACGCTGTTGAAGGAACTATGCCGCAGACCGAAACGGTCCTTCGACAGGCACTCCGAGAGAACGTCAAGCCAACGCTCTTCATTAACAAAGTTGATCGTCTGATCAACGAGCTACAGGAAGGGCCAGAAGAGATGCAGAAACGCCTGCAGAGCGTTATTCGCGAGGTAAATGAACTCATTCGAGGGATGGCAGAAGAGAAGTATGAAGAAGAAGGCTGGAAGGTTTCAGTGCAGGACGGGACAGTTGCGTTCGGCTCTGCGCTCTATAACTGGGCGATCTCAATGCCGTTTATGCAGAAGACTGGCATTGACTTTGGTGACATTATCGAGTATAACCGAAACGACAACGTTGAGGAACTTGTTCAGCGAACGCCACTGTCGGATGTCGTTCTGAACATGGTTGCAGAGCACTTCCCATCACCTAACGACGCACAGCCTGAGCGGATTCCAACAGTTTGGCGAGGCGATGCTGACTCTGAGCTTGGACAGCAGATGGAGCTGGTTGATGCTGATGGTGAGGTCGTGTTCATGGTCACGGACATTTCAATGGACCCACACGCTGGTGAGATTGCCACTGGACGCCTATTTTCTGGAACAATCGAGAAAGGACAAGAGCTGTACGTATCAGGGACAGCGGGCAAAAACCGGATTCAGAGTGTAGGATTATTCATGGGTGATGAGCGAGAAGAAGTTGACCGAGTACCAGCCGGAAACATTGCATCTGTCACGGGACTTGATGACGCAATTGCTGGATCAACTGTTTCAAGCGTTGAGATGACTCCGTTCGAGGGCGTGGAGCATATCTCTGAGCCAGTGATCACAAAGGCCGTAGAAGCACAGAACATGGATGACCTGCCAAAGCTAATCGAAACGCTTCGGCAAGTCTCAAAGGAAGATCCAACGATCCAAGTTGAGATTAACGAGGACACCGGTGAACATCTGATCTCTGGACAGGGAGAGTTACATCTTGAAGTTATCACGCAGCGTATCGAACGGAACCAAGGTATCCCAGTCCATACAGGTGAGCCAATTGTTGTGTTCCGTGAAGCACCACAAGGCGACAGTCGAGAAGTTGAAGGTATTTCACCAAACCGCCACAACCGATTCTACATTACTGTTGAGCAGCTAGATGATGAGGTTCTTGAGGCGGTTAAGCGTGGTGAGGCGGCAATGGAGATGCCAGAGCAAGAGCGACGTGAGGCACTGCAGGAAGCAGGAATGGATAAAGAAACCTCACAGAATGTCGAGCACATGCATAATACGAACATCTTCATTGACGATACAAAAGGTATCCAACACCTGAACGAAACAATGGAACTCATCATTGAAGGGCTTGAAGAGTCCCTCAATGATGGTCCATTAGCAGGAGAACCAGTTGACGGGTCTCTGATCCGACTTCACGATGCTCGGCTACACGAGGATGCTATCCATCGTGGACCAGCACAGGTAATCCCTGCTGTCCGTGACGCAGTACACCAAGCCTTGATTGATGCTGAGATCCGACTGCTTGAGCCAGTCCAAGATGTCCGTATTGACGTACCAAACGAACACATGGGAGCGGCATCTGGTGAGATACAGGGTCGTCGAGGACAGGTCGACGACATGTACCAAGAGGGAGACCTCATGGTCGTTGAAGGCTCCGCACCAGTTGAGGAAATGATTGGATTCGCAAGCGATATCCGATCTGCAACAGAAGGCCGAGCGTCTTGGAACACTGAGAACGCAGGATTCCAGGTTATGGCAGATAACCTACAGCGTGAGCAAATTATGGATATTCGGGAACGAAAAGGGATGAAGCTTGAGCTCCCTGGATCAGTCGACTATATATAAATAGAAGACAGTCTTAGCGGCCTTTCTTTTCTACCTATATATCGTACGGACAGCAACTGCTTGTGTCAGAATACAATCCAAAAATTATCGCGTTACCAAAACTGTAATGCAGGACCAAAAGTCATGGTCTGATATGAAACCACAGATGACGTTGGAGGTGGTGTTATGAGCGAACATGCTGAGAGCGTACAGACATACACCATCCGATTGGAACTGGTTGATGAGCCGGGCGAGCTACTGAATGCGCTGGGACCAATTTCTGAGGAAGGAGGAAACCTACTGAGCATCCTCCATGAACGAGGGAATGTGACACCTCGTGGACGAATTCCAGTTGAAATCGATATTGAATGCCATCCTGAGCGTATCGACAACATCGTTGAGAGTCTACAAACAGCAGGTGTCAATGTCGTCAAAGCCGGCGAAGAGCGGTTTAGCAGTGAGCTGTCAGTTCTCTTGATTGGACATCTTGTTGACGCCGATTTATCGGACACGATCACATGTATTGAAGATCGCCAAGAAGCATCAGTGACTGACTTGACTCTTTCAGCACCAGATGGCGCAAGCGGTGTCGCAAGTGCTCAGTTGCGTATAGCAACTGAAGAGAATCAAGTTGATGAGGTTCTCTCGGAGATTCGAGATATGGCTGCATCGAAAGGGTTGACTGTCGTTGAACCACAAATCGACAGAGGAGGTGATGCGTAATGCGAATTGCAATTGCCGGTGCTGGAGCAGTTGGCACCTCGGTTCTGGAGCTTGCAGAGGAGTATGGACACACCGTTGTTGGTATTGCTGATTCATCCAGCGCAGCAACTGGTGATGAACAGGTTGATGTAGAATCAGTTTTACAGCGGAAAGAAGAGACGGGGGCTGTCGGGACCCAGCCAGCAGGCGAGTTGTTTAAAACAGAATATGATGTCTTGGTCGAAGCAACACCAACGACACTTGGAGATGCTCAACCAGCGTTTAGTCATTGCCAACGAGCACTTGAAGAGGATCGACATGTCGTGTTAGCAAATAAGGGACCAGTTGCGGAACGGTATACTGATCTACGCAAGATTGAGACTCAAAGTAATGGTAGTATTCGATTTGAAGCAACTGTCGGGGGAGCCATTCCAGCTATTCGAACAATTGAGGATTATGGACCGGAAAAAGTTCTTGCAGCTCGAGGGGTGCTTAACGGGACAGCGAACTTTGTCCTGACAAGGATGGCTGCAGAAGGACTGAGCTATGAGAAAGTGCTCTCTGAGGCACAGGAACTTGGTGTAGCAGAAACAGACCCGAGCTTTGATGTCGAAGGGACCGACGCAGCGCTGAAATGTGTGATTATGGCAAATGTACTGACCGGCGGTGATCCCGAATTCACCCTTTCCGATGCAACAGTTGAAGGTATTACAGATATACCGGGCAGTGCACTTGATCTGGCTGCACAGGATAACAAAACTATTCGGCTAATTGGAGAAGCAACTCGCGATCACGTCAAGGTTGGTCCGCGATTAGTACCAGAGAACGGCCCGCTATCTGTGACAGGAACACGAAATATCGTTCAAATCGATACGGAACATGCCGGTCGGCTGAATCTTTCTGGACGCGGAGCAGGCGGCCCGGAAACAGCAACAGCAGTGCTTGCTGACGTCGGTCGGTTAGGTTAACATGTAGCCCGTTGATCGGCTATCGAAGCAAGTGGTGAATAAATATTTAACTTCTACAGTCTACGTCTTCCTCCTCAAGGAGCCGCCAAAGGCGGTGAGTAGGCAGGGTAGTTCACCAACAAGTTGTAACAGGTTTAGTCGGGAAACTGGGTTATATTTAGATCGCCCACGATCAGACTCAATTACTTTTGACCCTCTCCACACGGGGAAAGCTGTGGGATTGCTCCGTGAGTAATTCCGGTTGGATTACCCCGGCTGTGAACGTGCGGATTCGCCGATGCATCTTTAGTCTTCACGTCAAGGCTGTGGTGTGTTGAATGGGCGTATCTACTCAGTTTTGCCCTCTTTTCCGGGAGTAGCACTCACGGGGGCTTAGGCCGTGAGCAGCGGATCAGGCCATCCTAACGCTCTATTCTATCCACGAAAGGAACGTTCTGTGATGATAATATCAACCGCTGCTGGTTGGGCTGCAAAGGTCTGTGAACGCGTGAGTAAGTTCCTCGTAGCAGCATGTCGTGTGTCGACCGACACATAACCTTTCGAGAGAGTAGACGATTGGATTACAGACTATTTTTGTCGGGGGGGGTTGTGGCATATCATGTGATTTATCCCTTGGCTAAGGCCCATGGGCGTTCACCTTGCAATTCTGCAAGTGCCGTCATGGGAACAAGGACTCCTCCCCGTGAGGCAGGAAGTCTCATCCTCAACCAAACGAGGCCGTAATCCGAGCGGAGCAGGACGGCGTAAGTTCATATATGTGTATATTTGGCGAATATAGGATCAATTTTGCTGCCCTTTACCACAAAATATGTGCTGCTTTATACCATGGATTTTGGGAAAAATGGGCATAATGCAAGGGAAATCGGTGGAATTTGGGTACTGTATCGAAATGGTTTTATTGTCTCTGGCCGAAAGTTTCCGGTATAGCGCCACTGCGCGCAAGATAACCATGAGCGAGAAACCTCACCAAAATCTGGCCATTATCGGCCACGTGGACCACGGGAAGAGTACACTGGTCGGGCGACTTCTCTACGAAACGGGAAGTGTACCCGAGCACGTAATTGAACAGTACAAAGAAGAAGCCGAAGAGAAGGGCAAGGGCGGATTCGAATTCGCTTACGTGATGGACAACCTCGCCGAAGAGCGAGAGCGTGGTGTCACTATTGACATCGCCCATCAGGAGTTCGAAACCGACGATTACAACTTCACAATCGTCGACTGTCCGGGTCACCGAGACTTCGTCAAAAACATGATTACTGGCGCAAGCCAGGCAGACAACGCAGTTCTTGTCGTTGCTGCAGATGACGGAGTCGCACCACAGACCCAAGAACACGTCTTCCTTGCTCGAACTCTTGGTATCGACGAGCTGCTTGTCGGGATCAATAAGATGGACATTGTTGACTACGAAGAAAACAAGTTCAAGGAGGTCCAGTCGGAAGTGCAGGAGCTCCTCAAGCAGGTTCAGTTCAACGTAGGAGATGCTTCCTTCATCCCAATCAGCGCATTCGAGGGCGACAATATTGCAGAGGCCTCGGACAATACGCCGTGGTACGACGGCCCAACGCTGCTTGAATCCCTGAATGCTCTTGAAGAGCCAGAGCCACCAACGGACGCTCCACTCCGACTCCCAATTCAGGATGTTTACACGATTTCCGGGATTGGTACTGTCCCAGTTGGACGAATCGAAACAGGTATGATGCATCCGGGCGACGATGTTTCCTTCCAGCCAAGTGATGTTGGCGGAGAGGTCAAGACCATCGAGATGCACCACGAGGAAGTTGACGAAGCCGGTCCAGGTGACAATGTTGGATTCAACGTTCGTGGAGTCGGCAAGGATGACATCCGTCGTGGAGATGTCTGTGGCCCAGCAGACGACCCACCATCAGTTGCTGAGACATTCCAGGCTCAGATTGTTGTGATGCAGCATCCAAGTGTCATCACCGCTGGATACACACCAGTCTTCCACGCACACACCGCACAGGTTGCCTGTACAATCGAGTCAATTGACAAGAAGATGGACCCATCGTCAGGAGAAGTCGCAGAAGAGAATCCTGACTTCATCCAGTCCGGTGACGCTGCAGTTGTTACGGTGCGCCCACAGAAGCCACTCTCAATCGAGCCATCGAGCGAGATTCCAGAGCTTGGTAGCTTCGCAATCCGTGACATGGGACAGACAATTGCAGCAGGTAAGGTCCTGAGCGTCAACGAAGCATAACGTATGCAGCAGGCACGAGTCCGACTCGCCGGTACGAATCCGAGTGCTCTCGATGACATCTGCGGTGATGTCGAAGAGATTGCGGACAAGACCGGCGTCGCGCTATCAGGCCCTGTTCCACTGCCTACCAAAACGCTTGAAATTCCGGCACGAAAATCGCCTGACGGCGAAGGTACAGCGACATGGGAGCACTGGGAAATGCGAGTACACAAACGCCTAATCGATATCGATGCTGACGAACGTGCACTTCGGCAACTGATGCGAATTCAGGTGCCAAACGATGTGAGCATCGAGATCGTTCTCGAAGAATAGGCGACGACCTTTTTTATTGAAGGTCCATACTGGCGGTGATGGCCAGACGACCTACGATTGAGGTACTCGCCCTCTGCGCTGTTATATTCATAATACAACAACTTTTTGTGGTATTTGTCAACACACGCGCAGCAGTCGAATTTTTTGCCTTAGGCTTTCCGCTGACTGAGTATCCGTGGACAGTTGTAACCAGCGTGTATGCTCATGCAAGCTGGCACCACCTCTTCAGTAATGCAATTGTAATTGCACTGGCTGGTCTTCCAATTGAGGGACTAACAACAAGGGTACGGTTTCACTTGTTCGTGCTGTGGACTGGAGCATTCGCTGGCTTCTCACAAATCCTCATCACAAGTGAATTGGTTTTGGGAGCTAGTGGAGCTGCCTTTGCACTACTTGGGTATGTTCTTACCTCAAACCGAGTTACGGGAGGGCTATTAGATATGCTTCGATTGTCAATTCGACAGAAAATTGCCGTGTATATTCTTGTAGCTGCTGGAATTTCGCTAATGCTACACACAGAAGGAGCTGCTCTATATGGGCATTTTACAGGGCTGTTGCTAGGGCTGATAGCCGGACGGATGAATATACTGCGGTCAAAAGAACGCAATACTCAAGTCGCTTCTTAATGTACTACCGATGAGGGCCGGTAGATCAGTGGTAGATCGCTTCCTTCGCAAGGAAGAAGCCCTGGGTTCAAATCCCAGCCGGTCCATTTAGTCTGGGCCTGTTAACCACCAAAAGTATACAGACGATTCCTCCGGGCAAAAGGTGTATTCCGCTTCCAAGAATAGAGAGGTTAGACGATAGACCGCTGAGAATGAGGATTGTCGAGGAACAAAAGAGGCATATTACAAGAATTGCGTAGTTCCTGATAAGGACTGATTATACGATATGAATATATTTGGTACGTCGCTTCGTGAACGTCTGATGTACTTCGCCGGGCTCTTCATCGGAACCATCATTTTATATACTATTATTTACCATTGGTTGCTACTCACATTCGAGCCAAGTGTTCACGAAAAAGCATACCACGACTCGCTGCAGAAGGTGGTAGAAACCTTAACAACGGCTGGGTTTGGAGGAGATACAGACAACTGGACAACTCCACAAGTAAATCTCTTTGTTGTGTTGATGAACCTGACTGGAGTAGCACTTGTCTTCCTAGGCATTCCAGCATTTGCAGTGCCGTTGCTACAGGAAGCGATAAAAGAGCAAGTTCCGACCTCCACAGATGAGGCAGATCACGTAATTATTTGCTCTGAAGTTCCGTCCGGCCGAGTGCTATGGGAACACTTTGAATCGGCTGACATGCCGTATGTGTTTGTACACGATGATCGAGAAACCGTTCGTAGGCTAGCACAGAACGAAATAAATGTGATCCACGGAGATCCAACGCAATTAGAAACGTTAGAGGCAGCAAACATCGCAGAGGCAAAGACATTGATTACGGATGTTGATGATCAGACAAATTCGTCGATTATTTTGGCTGCCAAACAACTCGAGCCGGAAATTGAAATTATCAGTTCCGTAGCAGACAGTGAAATCGCATCTCAGCATCAATTCGCTGGCGCTGATCGTGTAATAAAGGCAAAACAAATCCTTGGAGAAAGTCTCGCGTCTAAGGCAACAACATTCTATGCAGAAGAGCTTCGCGATTCAATCGAAGTTGAGTCAGAGATTGATGTGCTTGAGGTCCTTGTCGAGCCAAACAGCCAGTTGGTTGGACAATCAATCAGAGATGCAGAAGTGTTCGGAAGCGGTAGACTGACTGTTGTCGGGCTCTGGCACAATGGCCGATTTGTCGTCACACCGCATCCATCCACAACTATTCGGGAGAACATGATCCTATTAGTTGTCGGAGACCAAGGCCAAATTGCAGAACAACAGCTAGATCCAGTCCCGGCCCCTCGAGGTGAAATTTCATCAGTTGCCATATGTGGATATGGATTTGTCGGACAGACCGTAGAGGCAGAGCTAGAGCGAGCAGGGATTGATGTAACAACAATAGATATCGATCCATCGCTTGATACAGATGTTACTGGAGACGTGTCAAAGGAGAGAACCTGGGACAAGATTAACGTGGATGACATCGATGCTGTCGTGTTGGTTTTGAGTAACGACACGGCTATGATTGCAACCGCGTTGTTGCTTGAGGAACTACTGCCAGAAGTTGAAGTAACCGCTCGGGCAAACGATCCTAACAATATCTGGAAGTTGTACAGTGCGGGAGCGGAGTATGTCCTGTCGTTGCCAACGATTACCGGTGAGATAATCGCTGACCGAGTTTTACCAGAAGAGGGACTCATTACACCTGAAACAGGATTCGAATTTGGTCGGATAACAGCACCAAAACTTGCTGGGAAGACACTACGAGAGGTGGATATTCGACGTCAAACAAACTGTACAGTCGTTGCTGTCGAGCGAGAAGGTAAGTTGATTACGGAAGTTGATCCATCGATGAGAATCCAAGAAGATGATATACTTGTTGCCGTGGGAGATAGCAGTGCAATCAAAAAGTTGCGGGAATTTACTGAGCAGCCACCAAAGTCTCTTATGAAGGAATAGACCCCGGAAAGAAGAATTTTGATAGAGAGGCATTTGGGTAGCATTGTCGACGGCCTCGAGGGCGAGCTTCGAGGCACTTGGCCTGCCACGCCTGTAGATGTGGGCTGGACCTTCTAACCGTTGTCAGTACCACAAGTTTGTTTTTCAGTCCAGAGCACGCCACAATCCCAGTGTCGAATATTGAACTGTTTGTACATTCAACAACTGCTAAGAAAATGTGTGCAACTTTCTTTTCGGTAGAAGTCGGAAGCGTTTTTTACGCCCTTACCGTCATTGTAAATGTGGGTTCGTGGTCTAGTGGTTATGACGCGGCCCTTACAAGGCCGAGATCGGCGGTTCGAATCCGCCCGAACCCATAGAATTTTTCAGAGGACAATCGTACATAGCGAAAGGTGTACTTTGTTTCCCGAGAAGCTCGGGTGTCAAAAAGAGATAGTAATCATCGAAGATATTGATCACGGGCTCAGACGGAAAGAGACTATACTTGTTGTTGTATCCAGCGTACTGTGTCTTGAATTTCAGCGTCGGTAGCTCCATGTCCGACAGTGTACGTCTTGTAGGTAACGTCAACGCCGACGTCACGGAGCCGATTACTGGCACGCTCTGTTCGCTCTTCTGGGATCACCACATCAAGCTCGCCAGCGGCAAGAAACATTGAGACACTGCGGGCATTAGCTAATTTTGAGACAGACTGATGGACATCTGGAAGATATGAATTAAGAGCAACAACCCAGTTAACTCTGTCTGGGGCTTCGATGGCAGTGCCGATTGCAAGTGTTCCGCCTTGGCTAAATCCAAACAACCCGATCTTGCTGGAGTCGATTGGATACTTGGAAGAGATATAGTCGATGAATTTTGCAAGTCGGTAACTACTGGTGCGGAAGCTATCCGTATCAGGCTGACTGTTATGCAGGCCACCTTGGTCGACGGAAAGATTGTACCATGCATATCCATCTTCGAAGTCAATTGGACCTCTGACGCTGAAGATATGCATGTAGTCTGGAAGTTGTTTTGCGATTGGTAGGAGGTCGGTTTCATCTGCTCCCCGGCCGTGTAAAAAGATCACCGCGGGGGCTGATCCATTTACAGAAGAGGAGGGCGAGCGGCTGCGATAAGCAAGTGGGACCTCTGAAGACATTGAAAACATCAAAAAAGAGAACGGGAACAAACAAGTATATTCCGGGATGTAATACTGTCCGGTGAATTATACCATCGTCCGGCAAAAAGTCAACATTCATCCAAATTGTGAATGTTTCCCACAGATTTATATTCTTGTGTGACAATCATGTGCATGTATGGCAACTGCTCCCAATGACTCCGAAGAGGAGCTAATTGATCAGTTTCTCTCCCAGCGTGGTCACGAAACCGCATCATGGGAGACGGAATATAATAAGAAACAATGTCCGGAATGCGGCGGAATCCACGACACAGAGGCAGTAACATGTTCAGTATGTGGGTGGAGCCCAGGACAATAGGGAGCGGCGTCGAATAAATGAATCGGCAATCCAGCTAATTTCTGGAATAAGCAAGAGGGGGTAGTCATTGGTATTTTCGAAAAGAAAATACCCTTACATCCCTGAAATCCACAGAAAGATGTACAGGGCAAGAGATCAAGTTGAGCATCAACAGTGGATTGAAAGGCTAGAATCTGCCGTCAATGAGCTTGGGTTTAGTGAACAGGCCTATACTACAGCAGTAGATCTCTTCCTAGCGGATGTTCCGGAGGAAGATGAGTCAAAGCCAACCGCTCTGGCTGCGAGTTTATACGCAGGGGCACTAATTGCTGAGGAAAATCCATCGCAAACAGAAGTAGCAGACGCCTGCGATGTAGCCAGACTGAGTGTACAACAGTACTGGAAGGAACGAATCAAGATTGCTGGACTGACTCCACCCGCATGGTAAGAACTGCTGAGTAAATCACCTCATAGGAGGCTTTGGAAAACCTGCCTCGTCAGACAAGTTCAAAGCTTCCTCATGGGTCAGTAAACACCTCAGAATAAGTCATAAGACAGTCACTTCGTATCGGTTGTGCAGAATCAGCGATATGAACAAATATATCGGTTATATATTAAGACTGAAAGTCAGCATGCTGTGCCTCCTGCTTTGACACAACATTTCCATGTTGATCGATTTCACCGCGTAGAATCCGTGTGCTAGAAATAATACCTCCATCCTCTGCAGTAACGTGATCTACGACCTCTATATTAAGAGGAGCGTATCCGTTTTGCTTCCGGAGTTCATTAATCTCGTGAGCTGCTGGTTCAGTTTCTGGCGACACAACAAGGTACTCAAGTTCAGATCGTTCGCTTGCAACACCCGTCGGAGAAGAAAGAGGCCGAATTTCGAAGTTTCGATCATGCTGTTCGGCAAGAAGGCTGAGTTCACTCTGGAGATCAGCCTTTCGTTGTTCATACGGTCGAATAGGACGTTGTTCGTCGCGTGTTTTTGGAGCCAGTTCATCAGTTGTGAGCCCAATAACAGAATCTCCCAGTTCAAACGCCCGATTGAAAAGTTCCCGGTGGCCATCGTGAATAGGATCAAAAGTCCCGCCTAACGCAACTCGCATATGTCTGGAAATTGTTCTCAACCAGTATAAAAGAACGGAAAAGAATAGTTAAAACGTAACTATTTATTCTTACTCACGGGTTTCTTCATCATTTGAATCATCAGGAGACGAATCGTCTTCGTCACCTTCTTCAGATTCAGACGAGTCAGATGAGATGATATCTTCAGACGAAGTATGATCGGATTCATCATCCGTGTCATCTTCGACAGTAATAGTTACAGGGTCTGACTCAGGTTCAGAAGTACTACTAGTGTATGCGTCGAGGTTAAATACGGCATTGAGTTGATCTTGGATTTGCCCTTTTGTTGAGGAAATCAAATCACTCGGAGCCATCGCCGAATACTCATATGGATTGTTACCAGCACCTTCGCTTGACCGCTTACTACGCTCAACAATCTCATCGTCAGCCATCTCTGCCAGAGCTTCACGGACGGTGCTTGGATAGAGACCTGTTCCTTCAGCCACCTCTTCACTTGTTGATTGCTGGTTTTGTCGCAGGTAAATGTAAATTCGAGCTTTGGTCTCCGTTTCTAAGATCCAAGCCAGTAGGTCAACTAGGCGTTGATCAAACCCTTCAACTGCTCGGTCAGCACTCTCTTCAAGTCGTTCTGAAATGTCATCTCTTTTTGACTGATTCTCTGTGTTTTCATCGGACATAAGTCGTTTCTAGAAGAACAAAAACGTTCAGGAGTAAAAAGCCTTACAGTAATGATATATACTAGCATACCAGCCAAAAGACTAAGTTCCAATGCTCGGCAGTGAACTACCCCACCCTACTCGCTCACCGCTGACGCGGGTCGCTTCTTGAGGGTGGGGCTTCCTGTTTCCACGACGCGCTTTGCAGGAACAACCGCAGTTCCCGCAGGGAGCGCAGTCTCCACAGGCGTTGATTTGGAGTGTCCCATTCCTAGTTCAGAAAGACCGCGAAAAAGAACATTCAACGCGGCATTCAAATCTCTATCCGCTTCAAACCCACATGATGGACACGAATGTTCACGTATCCACAGTGGTTTATCCGTCTCCACACCACACTCTGCACACTCTTTGGTCGTCCCCCTTGGGTCAACCGCAACGAAGTGCGTTCCCTCTCGCTCACACTTGTATTCCAGTAGTTCGGTGAAGGTATTCCACGCCGCAGACGCCGTGTTGCGGCTGTTGCGCGGCGATTCCAGCATTCCTTTCACGTTGAGGTCTTCAACAGCCACAAGGTCATACTCCCGAGCGTAGTATGCCGAGAGTTTGTGCAGGAAATCACGCCGCTTACGCTTGATTTGCTGATGACACTCTGCTACTATCTGGCGTTGTTTCTCCCAGTTGTTCGACCGATGTTCTTTGCGCGAGAGACTCCGTTGCTCCCGTTCCAAGCGGTCGCGCTCGTCCGAAAGGTCAAGTGAGCCAACTGCCACACCGTCCGTATCGTGGGCGTACTTCAGAATCCCCACGTCAATGCCAACCATGTCGTCAGTGTTAATCTCATCCAGTGACGGTTTCTCCGGTTTTTCTTTGTCGTCAACGGCGAGAGAAGCGTACCATTCTCCAGTGGGTTCTTTCTTGAGTGTGACTTCTTTGATTGTTTCATCGTCGGGGATGTCTCGGTGACACTCTATTGGAATATCCGCAAGTTTCGACAGTGAAAGGACAGTCTGGCCGTTCTTCTTGTCGAACTCGAAGCCAGACTGAACATACGTGAAACTGCGGAACTCTCTGGGAAGTTTCCAGTTGAGACTGCCGACGCTGTACCCTTTCTTTTTCAGTTCAGAGAGCGCTTTGATACTGTCTTCAATCCGCATGACAGCAGCTTGTGCGACCGTTGCGTACAGGTCGTTTAATTCATCCCACCAGTCTTTGAGGGCGGGAAGTTGGTCACGGACTTGTCGTACACGTTGATTGAGTGTTCCCGCCGATTCGGGAATTTTGTCAAACTCTCTGAGCGCGTGGTTGTAGAGTTGCCTACAGGTATCGCGGTGGTAATCCAACACCTCACGTTGTTGGTCAGTTGGTTTGAGTTGGAATCTGTAGGCGTAGTGCATTGGTTACTCGGTCGGTTCTGATGTACGGACGATTTTCACGTCTGCGCCGCGCCAGCGTTTTGGGACGAGGACGTGTGCGCCGTTGCCGGTGGGTTTCACCTCGCCGTCGATGACTTCGTGGCCTTCAATTTCGTGTCTATCCATCACCAGAGTTTAGACATTGTTTCAACATAAATCTGCCGGTTCGTGGGGCTGTGGGTTGAGTGGAGAATGTGTCTGAGAGACGAAGACGGCGGTGTATCCCCTCCCTACTGCGCTACTCGGCCTTCGGCCTGCGTTGCTCCTTGAGGAAGGGGGCTTACCGCCTAAAATCAGCTAAAATACAAGATCACAAAAGAAGTGACTCACAGAGCGTATCGACTCCCTGGTTTTGACGACACTCACGCTGCTGTTCTGCACCACTCTGTTCATCAAACATTCGGCGAATACCAGTTATATCGAGCCGGTCACAGTGTCTAGTGATGATTGAATCAAGCGATTCAGGGTCTCCAGATGGAAGGATGAAATCTGCTTCATGTCCGTGTCGAATTGCTCGCCATTTGTTTTCGTCTAAGATTTCACGACGAATGTCAGTCTGTGATTCACCGTCTGTGTATCGATCAGCTAGATCATGAACGAGAGCGTGAACATATTCGACAAAGTCGACAACGCGGTCAACCCGAACCTGTGCATCTGGTGTACGCACCTCGACAGTTCCGTGCCCGGTGTGGGGACGGACATCAAACCATATCTCACCACGGTCATTCACGGAGCCAGTCTCAAGCATTTTTTTCTCATACTGGCGGTATTCAGAGAAATCCGAAAACGATGTAGGGATTCCCGTGTTAGGAAGGTTTTCAAAGATTTTTGCACGAGCTGACTGGAGGCCAGTATCAAATCCGCACCAGTATGGCGAATTTGCAGATAATGCCAGTATAATCGGAACGTACCATCGAAGTTCATTTGCAATCCATGTTGCCTTATCTGGGTCATTAACACCGACGTGAACGTGTAGACCAGCAGTCAGATTCCGATGCTGAGGATACTGTATTCGGTCAAGTTGCTCTTTATACCGGGGTTTTTCTGCGTGTTCAAGTGTACGCCAGTTCGCAGTCGGATGAAGACCGGCAGCAGCAATCCGCATACCGTGGTTCTCAGCGTGCGTACAGAGTGCAGACCGTGTTGCTTCAACCACATCGTGGACATTCTCAAAATCTTCGATGATTGATGTTTGCGTTTCAATAACGCACTTGAATAATTCGTGGTCGAGCTTGCCGGTTAGAAGGTCAGGTGGCGTGGAATTGTACACAAGCGTATCTGTGCCAGAAATCGGACGCCCCTGGTCGTCAACGATATAAAATTCTTCTTCAACCCCGATAGTACCCATATCAGTGAATACATCTGCAGCGCCACATTCCATCATAGGCTTATACACACTGCATATGTAAATACCGTATGAAGGCGACAAGCAATCTAGGTGCTTTTCCGACACTACTCGATAGTATGTATATGGCCCAAGAGGATGAGTCAAGCACAGACAATATTCCCACTCCTGGGGAAGAAGCCTCAGAGCCGGATTTTGATTATACATCCGGGGAGGAATTAGTTGAAGAATTACCGGACAAAGAAGAGATACCCAAGGATCTCCGTCGGCACTTTTGGAGAACAGTGCTTTTTGTTAACGGGCTTATTTTGTTTGTCTGTGTGGGGGTTCTCCTCTGGGTAATACAGGGAATGCAACAGGAAGGCCTATTTTTGATTGCTCTTGGAGGCTTCTGCGGATTGTTCGCCTACCGTCTATATCGACAATTTAATCGAGAATATCGATAGACAATAGCGACTAGAGGGGGTTTGCCTGCTGCTTGCTGACGGATGAACGGTTCGTCGTAGGATCTTTCATAACAGTGAGCCGATCATCGGCAGCATCGAGTAAGTGTTCATCGTGGCTGACAACAATAATTTGCTCAACACCAAGCTCGTACATGGTGTTAATTAGTTCCACAAGTTGTTTGACGTGGCCTGAGTCAAGGAATACCGTTGGCTCATCAAGGATTAATGGAGGCATTGGAGCGGCCCCATCGATCCCTTCAGCAAGGAGCCGATAGATTGCGCATCGTAGGCTAAGATTGAACAGAGCACGTTCGCCACCAGATAACTGGCCAGGATCTAGTGGTGTGCCATCTTTCTGGTAGACGGTGAGTGCGTATTCATCAGAAAGTTCGATTTCATCGTAAGCATCATTTCGATAGATCAGGTCAAAAGTCTCGTTTAGGAGTTGCTGTAGCGTACTGACATTTTGCTGTCGAAGCGTTGCACGGAGATTTTCATACATTGATTCAAGATCAGAAACTTCTTGATGGACGTTCTCAAGAGCAGCTTCGCGTTTGCGAAGTTGTTCTGCGCGATCGCGAAGCGATTCGAGTTCATTTAGCTCTGCCCGAACACCACCAATCTTGTTTTGCAATTTGTCTCGTTGTTCTGTCAGTGATTCAAGCTCGTCGTTAGCTTGTTCAATGTATTTTTTTGCCCGCTTACGCTCTTTTTTGGCTTCCTCAAGACGATCTGTGTTGTACTCTGTTTTAAGCTCCTTACGCTGTTGCTTGAGTCTGCTCACCGTTTCTTTTCGTTCGTCATTTTGCTCTTTAAGCAGTGACCGCTGTTCTTTTTTTGCTTCATATTGTTCCTGAATACGCTCAAGACGACTTGTTATTTCCTTCAGCTCTTCTGTAGTCTGTAATTCTGATTGCAGCGTTGTGAGTTCTTGATTTAACGTTGCAATTTCTTCTCGTTTGTCAGCTGCCTGCTGGCGGTTTATTTCTACTGTTTCCTGCTTGTTCTCAATTTTAGCCTCTGCGTCCTCGATATCTGCTTGGAGAGAATCAATGCGTTGTTGTTTCTCTTCAATTGAATCTTCGCGCTCAGAGATGAGTTGTTCAGCGGTCGAGATTCGGTCATCAAGTGTTTCAAGTTCTGTTCTTGTTTCTTTGAGTTGTGAGACTTCCTCAAGTTGCTCGTTTATTTTTTCAATCGTCTCTCGCTTGTTTTCAATTGACTGAGTAATTGATTGATACTTTTGCTGCTGATCATCAATGGAATCAACGTGGGGGGATCCATCGACTGGTTGTCCACACTTGGGACACTTGCCAGCACGCCGAAGCTCCTTTGCCTGCTCAATTTTGTCTTCAAGCGTCTGTTGATCGGCTACAAGAGAGCGAAGCTCCTCCTGAAGCTTTTCTTTTTTTGCTTCTAGTTCACTGTAATGTGAATCAAGTTCAGGTGGTTCGACAGAACCGGTTGTGAGTTGGTCAGAAAGTGTCTCGCGCTGTTCTGTCAGCGTATCAAGTTTCTCCTTTCGGTTTTGTAGTGTTTGCTGATCAGACTCGATTTCGTCGCTGATCGTATCAATTTCATCCTGTATCGACGAGATTTCATCTTGGAGGTTTTCAACTCTGTCCGTCGCTGTGTCTGCCTCGTTTTCGAGTTGCTGTATATCACGGCGAAGGGCTTCAATTGAATTACGGAGCTCTTCTTTCTCAGATCGCTTCGATTTGATTATTTGCTCGATAGAGTCAGCACTGACAGCTTCAGATAGGTCATCCTGTAAGGTTTCGCGCTTATTTTGTAGGGCTGTTTTTTTCTCTCTGAGCTTCTGTAAGTCTGACTGTAGCGTTGTACGCTGCTGCTCGGTGTTCTGTATCTTCTCGGTGAGTTGGTCAATATCAGAACTAATTTCTTCAAGTTCCTGCCGCTTTTCTTGATATTCTTCGATGGTCTCAACAGCGCGGTCACAAGTATCCTCCGCGGTTGCTTTTTGCTCTTCAATGCGGTTAATATCGTCAGTAATCTCGTTGAGATCTGTTTCAAGTTTGTTAAGTTGTTGGTGGAGATTTTTCTCTTCTTTTTCTTCGATCTGTTCCTGAATACCAGACAGTTCACCCTGAACACGCTCAAGGAAATCGCTGACTGCTAAGCGGGCATCGCCAGCGCGATCACGATAGTTTTCTAAATCGCCCAATTGCAGAAGTTCATCAATGATATCCTGTCTTGTCTCTGGAGAAGCATGGATGAGCTTATTGATTTCACCCTGTCTAACATACGCACAGTTGACAAACGCTTCTGAATCCATTCGAAGGAGTTGTGAGATTTTCCTTCGAACATCTCGAGCACCGTTGATAGTGTCACTTGGTGTTTCTAGTATACACTCTGCTGTGGTTGCTCTGTCACCCGTTACTCGAACACGACGACGAACGTGATATTTTTCTCCACTATGGGTAAACCATAATTCAACGGACCCTTCTTCAGCACCAGTCATAACGAACTGATTTAACGTTTCGTCAAGAGCACGAGACCCATAAAGTGCAAAGAAGCATGCTTCAAGTAGAGTGGTCTTGCCACTGCCATTTGGCCCATGAATAACTGTTACACCTTGGTTCAACGAGAGATCAGTTGATTTGTAACATCGAATATTTTCTAACTTCACACGGGTGAATTTCATAGATAATCACCCATTGAGAGTTGCTGATTGGATCCATCATCAGAACTGTCACCTGATGTGTCAACCTGTTCAGGTTCAGAAGATGATGATCCATCACCTGTTTTATCATCTATCTGCAGCGACGACAGTCCTTCATCTAAAGCTTCTTCGATGCTCTGATGAGCGTAATCTCGAACGTTACTGTCTGCAATCGCAGAATCACGAATCACCTGATCTAGATCACGACTGACAGTGCTCAAATCCATTTGCTTGAGTTGTTCACGAACGGCTGCATCCGGATCGGCAAAGCTAACATCCATGTCATCCGTAGTTTCGTCTAGCTCCCGCCGATCATTAACTCGGGCAATAAGGGCTCCTTCCTCAAGGGCGATTTCTTCAAGCGGCCCTGGGGTGATTTGTTCCCCTTCGCCCTCAATAGTAATAATTGTAACAGCATCGGTGTGGTCATACTCACGAACACGATCACGAGCATACGCAAATCCCTGTCCAGAATTCAGTTCAACATCAACAAATACAAATCGTCGCGTTTCAATTGTTCGGCGGCTGATCTCAATGTCGCCGTTCGAACTTCGAATGATGTTATACCCACGCTTTTCGCGTTCGGTAGCACTGGCGCGTTCAGTTGAGCCGGGATACATAAGCCACGTATCATCTATTTTTCGCGTACCGGGCTCATGATTGTCTCCCAAAAGTAAGGCGTCAAGCGAAATATTAGACTCGCTTAGAAGTCGTTCTGTATCCCAATCTCCAATCTCAAACGGTTCAAAGAGGCCGTGAGCAACAAGTACAGCGTGTTCGGTATTGGCCGGGATAAAATCATACTCCAGTTCGTCTCGTTCGGTCGGAGGGACATAATCAAGCCCATAGATGGAAATATCCCCAACAGTGTATGGATCTGATCCAAGTCGGTGTGTCAAGTCCAAATCGGCAAGCAGATCAAGCCACTGCTGATCTCTTTTCTCCTCATGATTCCCAACGATTGCAAGAAACGGGATAGATGCATCTCGGAGTCGGCGAAGAGCACTAACAACACCCTGTATATCTTGGAGATCAGGTCGTCGGTCCTGAAATAGATCACCGGAGTGGACGACAGCATCGACATCCAACTCAATGGCGTCTTCAATAACCGTTTCAAATGCGCGAAGAAAGTCTTGACGGCGTTCCGGTGAATGATATTGCTGATATCCAATATGCGTATCACCGGTATGGAGCAGCCGCGTCATGTATTATTATTCGTACAGACAATAGTAAATCCGCGGATCTATGTTGGGATCTTGACTATGTTTTGGTTATAGAGTGAAGATCATATTTCCCCAGTGAGCTAAAAGCAGGAATGTCATTTATACACATATGTTTAATTGTTATGAATATAGGGAATAAGATCAACCTTTTTCTTAAGTGGAATCTATATCCGTAATCTTATTTACTCGGGTATAGACTATCCCACCATGACCGAAGATGTGAACCCATTCAAGAGTCTGCAACAACAACTCGACCAAGCGGCTTCATATCTCGATATTGATGACGGATTGCTTGAGCGATTAAAACAACCAGAGCGTGTGCTTGAAACGAACCTTACGATCAAGCGTGATGATGGATCACTTGACACCGTTCAGGCATACCGATCACAATTTAATGGTGACCGAGGGCCTTACAAAGGAGGGATTCGATATCACCCAGGAGTTAATCGCGATGAAGTGAAAGCGCTGTCCGGCTGGATGGTATACAAGTGTGCTGTCGTTGATATTCCATTTGGGGGTGGAAAAGGTGGCATTGCGATTGATCCATCGAACTATTCTGTTGATGAAATTGAGCGGATTACACGGGCGTTTGCCACAGAGTTGCGACCACTGATCGGTGAAGAGAAGGATATCCCTGCACCGGATGTGAACACCGGACAGCGGGAAATGAACTGGTTTAAAGATACATACGAAACGCTGGAAGATACAACAGCCCCTGGAGTAATTACGGGTAAGGCCCCAGATAGCGGCGGAAGTGCCGGACGAGTAGAAGCAACCGGTCGGTCAACAGTTATTGCAGCTAGGGAAGCGTTCGAATACTTAGGCCGAAGTATTGAGGGTGCGTCTGTTGCCGTACAAGGATACGGAAATGCTGGTTGGATTGCAGCAAAACTCGCTCACTCGATGGGTGCTCAGATTGTTGCCGTTAGCGACTCTTCTGGAGGAGTATACTCAAAAGAAGGGCTAAATCCGGTTCGGGTTCGAGAGCACAAAGACGAGACAGGCAGTGTTGTAGGATACGAAGGAGCAGAAAGCGAACTTACAAACGAAGAATTACTGACACTCGATGTTGATCTGTTGATTCCAGCAGCATTGGAAAACGCAATTGATGAAGAGATTGCTTCCGATATCTCGGCCGATATAATTAGTGAGGCTGCAAACGGGCCGCTGACTCCGAAAGCTGACAACATCCTAGCTGACAAAGACGTACATATCGTTCCTGATATTTTGGCTAACGCAGGAGGGGTTACTGTTTCATACTTTGAGTGGGTGCAAAATCGACAGCGATTCTATTGGGATGAAAAGCGCGTCAACGATGAGCTAGAGTCAGTTATCGTCAATGCGTTTGACACACTGATCGATACTTACGAAGAAAAGAATCTACCAACACTGCGGACTGCAGCATATGTAGTGGCAATACAGCGTGTGATCAACGCATACGACCAAGGCGGAGCGTGGCCATAGTAATTAAGATCTATATGTCCGAATTCTAAGATATAAAGACTTCCTACTTACAGCGGTAGCAAGCCGAACGCCCACCCGTTTACGGGTGTGGATGAAGCCGACAACTGGGACCCGTTCCACGCTCGTAGCTTCGACTGGATATTCAACGGAATCCAAGAATTGATTTGCCGTCTACTACAATTAGCGCCTGCCGACGTAAAACAACGGTACCTCCGAGTCACCGGGGCAGAACCGCGCTCACACCGGCGGATAGGAAACGGCTGCTTGGCTCAGCCAGCACTTGTCGGTTTCAAACCACAATATCCCAACCAAGCGGTGCGGTTCCGTGGGAATCCCACGACTTCACTCGTGTGGAGGAAATCAACACTTCGGTAATTGCAAATATTTTTGCGTCATTTTGTCATAGAACAATATGTGGATATTCGTGACTTCGCCCGAGGAACGGTTAGCTGGGAGCACCTAGAGGATATTGGACTGAAACTTGTAACTCGCCTCGGACAAGATCAGGCAAGGATTAGATTTCTTAATGCAGATAACTGGCTATCCACCCCGTTGGTGGTTGATGATGCGTACTTTGTGAAGGTAATTACTTCTCAGAACGTAATGGTCCACAGTCTGATGACACGAGCACGCAATGCCGGTGCAATGATGAGTGGAACAATAGGATTTTTCGGTCAATTTGAAGATCCAAGGGCGATGGGAGAGCACGAACTAAAAACGATTAGTCAAATGCGAGAGATTGGGATCAATGCTCCAGACACAATTGATCATTTTGAACACGATGGATCCAGCGTAGTCGTACTTGAGTATCTTGATGAGTTCAGAACGTATGATCAACTTGCTATCGATGAGCAGCGTATGTATGCAGAAGATATTTTACGGTATTTGGCATTAATGCATGAGCACGATTTTGCACACGGAGACATTCGTGATGAAAATATTCTCATCGCTAATGGAGAGGTATATTTTATTGATGCAACTTCCATTCAACAGGGTCAATTGAATGCCGCACAGGCGTATGATGTTGCATCGGTCTTGGCAGTGCTAGGACCACGGATTGGATATCGAGAAAGTGTTTCAATGGCAGTCAACATGCTTGGAGCAGGAATTGTTAGGGACGCACAGCGGTATGCACAGTTTGTCTACTTTCGGCCAGACCATACGTTCGATATCCATCAATTACAGGATGAAATTCAGCACGTTGTCGGACAAGAGCAAACTTGATCAAGCGGGCATACCGATTGCTTTCTTATCTTTTAGCTTGTTTGCCTAGTGCTCCCCACATGGAGTTTGTGATATCAGAAAGTAAAACGAGACGTCAGCTCAGATATCGAGCCAGGCTGAGAAGTCCTCAGTGAGGAACTCCCAGTAGTCAAGGATACCAAGAACAAGTGAGACAACCAAGACAATAAGAACTGGAATACGGATCATCCAAATCCAAGTCGTTCCCCAATCGCCCAAGTCTTTGACACCTTTACCAAGTTCATCAATCGCAAAGTCCGACTGTTGCCAGCCAATGAATGCAGCCAGCAGTAGAGCACCAAGCACGAGCAAGACTCCATCAACAAGAAGGTCGAAGAAGTCCAGTAGGACAAGATCATACGCACTGAGAAGTCCAAGCAGGAAGATTAACCCACCTGCGCCGGCTGAAGCGCGCATTCGTTCAACACCCAGTTCATCAACTGCGTACGAAACAACTACCTCTAGAATGCTGATAGCACTGGAGAGTGCACCGATTGCGACAACAAAGAAGAAAATCGTACCAAGGATACGTCCACCGCTGACATCAGCAAATGCTTCAGCAAGGCCGATGAACAGTGCGCCAACACCACCTTCACCGGGCGTTACACCAGCAGTAAAGAGTACTGGGAAGATAACAAGACCGATGATGAATGCAATCAGTGTGTCAAGACCGATAATCGCAGCACTGTCTTTGGCAAGGTTCCGATCTTCTCCAATATATGATGCATAGGTAATCATCACACCCATACCGAGCGAGAGTGTGAAGAATGCCTGACCCGCAGCAGCCGGCAGAATACTCGTCCAGTCTGAGGCAATTACTCCAAAGTCAGGTGAGAGGTAAAACTCATATCCTTCACTTGCTCCATCGAGTGTGTAAGCGTATGCGACAAGGACAGCGGTAATCGCAATGATAGCAGGAACCATCAGTTTAACTGCGAGCTCAATACCACGGCGAATACCGAGACCAACAATGAAGATTACGATTGCCATGAAGATAGCATGGAAAATCATGGCCTCAGTGCCGGTCGCGATATTATCGAATAATAACGCTGCAGCAGACACGTCTTCGAGTCCTGCTGCATCAGCCTCATATTCCCCGATAGCGTTACTGTATCCATCGGTGATACCAATCAGAGTATATCGGATCGTCCAACCAGCGACAACACTGTAGTATGAAAGAATAACAAATCCTGTTACGACAAAGACGTATCCAATATATCTGAAGGGCCCTGTAGCAAGTTGTTTCAGCGCACCAACTGGATTGCGATCTGTTCGCCGGCCAACAACAAACTCAAGCAAAATTGCAGGTAACCCGATAATCAGGATGAAAAGCAGGTATACCAGCAAAAACGCCGCACCTCCTTCTTGACCGGTAATATAAGGGAATCGCCAAATATTCCCTAATCCCACGGCACTACCGACGGCCGCGAGGATAAAACCAAGGCGTGTAGCCCATCTTTCTCGTTCCATGATACACATTGCTGATTTACGGAATAGAATAAAAGTGTGTTGATATCAATCGATAATTACAAAAGCAAACAGGTGGAAGAAACAAGAATAGTTACAGAGCTAAGATTTTCACCGACAATACTGGCATGCTACCTATACGCAAAGTAAGTTGTTTGCAGAACGTTTTTTGCATCTCTGGTCAATTCTTCGCTAAATGACGTATTGGAGGGTCGTCACATGACGATGGAAGATCGAATTGATGAACTACAGGACCTCAAGGAAGAGGCACGACTCGGTGGCGGTGAAGACCGAATCGAGTCGCAACACGAGAAGGGGAAGATGACCGCACGCGAGCGGATTGAGTATTTCCTTGATGATGGAACATTTACAGAGTTTGATCAGCTGCGAACACACCGCACTCATGACTTTGGAATGGAAGAAAAGCAGTTGTTAACTGATGGTGTTGTGACAGGATATGGAGAAGTAAATGGGCGAACAACGTTTGTATTTGCGCATGACTTCACCGTATTTGGTGGCTCACTCGGCGAGGTATTTGCTGACAAAGTCTGTAAGGTGATGGACAAGGCGATGGAGGTTGGGGCTCCAATTGTTGGGCTCAATGATTCAGCCGGTGCTCGGATTCAAGAAGGCGTTGATGCACTAGCTGGATACTCAAAGATTTTCCAGCGAAATCAAAAAGCGAGTGGTGTTGTACCACAAATTACGGCAATTATGGGCCCATGTGCTGGTGGAGCAGTATACTCTCCAGCAATGACAGACTTCATTTTCATGGTGGAAGACACCAGTCACATGTATATTACCGGGCCAGGGGTGATCAAGACGGTTACCGGAGAGGAAGTAACGCATGAAGAGCTCGGAGGAGCAATGACACACGCATCAACAACGGGGGTTGCACAGTTTACTGGTCAGGACGATGAAACAACACTCGATCAAATTCGTCGGCTACTTTCATACTTACCACAGAACAACATGGAAAGTCCTCCGAGGATTGATCCATGGGATGATCCAAAACGAAAAGACGACGAATTAAAATCAATTGTTCCTCCAGAGCCACGGAAGCCATATGATATGCAGCGTGTCATTGAGTCAATTGTCGATGAAGGGTCATTCTTTGAAGTTGCTGAAAACTATGCCAAAGAAGTTGTTACTGGATTTGCGCGGATGGACGGCCGAGCTGTTGGGCTCGTTGCAAACCAACCCCGTGTGAATGCCGGTACGCTAACAGTTGATTCCAGCATGAAGGCATCTCGTTTTGTCCGAACGTGTGACTCATTCAACATCCCAATACTCACATTTGTTGACGTCCCGGGGTATATGCCAGGAACAGACCAAGAACATCGAGGTATTATTCGACACGGGGCAAAGCTTCTCTATGCATACTCTGAAGCGACCGTGCCACTTCTCTCAGTTATCACACGGAAAGCATATGGAGGCGCTTACTGTGTGATGTCGTCCAAGTTCCTTGGATCAGACATTAATTATGCGTGGCCAACCGCAGAGATCGCTGTGATGGGGCCACAGGGCGCAGTGAATATTCTATATAGCGACGAGTTAGAACAAGCAGATGATCCAGAAAAACGGCGAGAAGAGCTTATTGATGAGTTCCGAGAGAAGTTCGCAAATCCATACACTGCAGCAGACCGTGGATATCTCGACGATGTAATTGAGCCACAGGAGACGCGTCCGCGGCTCATCAGTGATCTTGAGATGCTACAGTCAAAACGTAAGTCGAATCCAGATAAAAAGCACGGAAATATCCCACTATAACAATGTCACTTGAGATCTCACCAACCGCTACCGAGGACGAAGCAGCAGCAATTGCTGCAGCGGTTAGTGCACACATACACGATCAAGAACAGGCTGCTACGGCAGGTGACAACGAAGAAGAGACTTGGGAAGGGGATCAGTGGCAATTTGCAGCACGAATGCAGCAGACAAAACGTAAAAGCGTTCGTATTCCGAAGACAGCGCCGACAGATCCGTGGACAGCAGCAGACCGACTGGAATAATTCACGGCAGTTAGGCCAGTCTGTCGGGGAAGTATTTATTTGCCTCAGGGCCTGTCCCTGAGGTTATTCAAGTGCTTTTTTGACACGAGAAGCAACTTGCTTTGCCCGTTCAGCGAGCGATTCCGATATATTTCCACTTTCAACTGCGTGTGAGAGTTCGTCTGCATCAACAATTTCAACGGTTCCATCAGGACGCTTGATTACGTCAATATGTAAGTCAACATAGCGAATCTCGTTTGGAAACACCTCAATTGGCGTACAGATATTGACATATGTCCCTTTCTTTTCTCCATCCGGACTCTGATAGACTGTGGGATACCACTCACGGCCTTCAACTACTTTTGTTACCGCAATATCCCCTGAGGAGCGCGTCGTTCCAAGGGCATCATATGTTCCACTGCCTTTCATTGTCCGGCGAACGGTGATTTTTCCATCTGAGCCGACTGAAGAAACGGTCGCTTCACCGAGCGTGTATAGATCGCCATTAGGTTTACCGTGCTGAATTTGCACGGAGGATCCTTCTCGTGGACCGAATTGCTCAAACACCGCTTGGGTCGGAAACTCTTCAGTTGGACCGCCACAAATCCGCTCAACAAAGTCGACAGCGTCTGATGCGTTGTCCGAGCCAGCTTTGATTCGATGGTGGCCGATCATCGTAGTTAGCACCTCGCGTCGATATGTGTCCATGGTAAATCGAGCATTACGCCCAAACCATGCCCATACAGTTCGGAATGGCATAGCAACTGTCCGTGGCGTTGATGATGTTGAACTTCCGGACTGTTCGAGCTCAGAGCCGATTGAACTAGCAAGATCAGCGACAGCAGAAAGCGCCTTATCACGAGCGTCCATAGGCGCCTCAAGGGCATGAGTATGCCATTCAACACCCCAGTCTTCTGGTAGGTTTGTCGAAAGTAGTTCTGTAGAACGAGCCAGTTCAGTTGCGTCTACACTATCTGAATCGACTGAAATGCCATCTGATCCATAATGAAGTGTCACCATCGGTTTTGATACAGAGATATCAGGAGACACCAAGGGTGCTCGATCAGACCAAGGTGGAGTCGGCTGTATAACTTGAACGCGAAAGGTGTCGCCAATATCAACATATCCATCAACCGCATCAAATGGAAGGTACCCTTCATTACCACCTGGAAGAGAGAGAATGGCTGCACCTCCCCGAGTATCGTCCACAACACCGTCAAAGATTGCACCAAACGGTGTTGGATCCGGCCAATGGAATATCTCGTCACTTAGCTCCTTCAAGTCAGTGGTGAGCGTCTCGGTAGTCTCATCCGGTCCAGTAACAGAGATACCCTGCCTATCGCGAGACATGTCCACAGTAACGTCTGCTGGCATGTGTTGTAATTCGGCATCGAATCGGCTGTTGATAGAGGGAGAAGGTTGAACGATCTCATGGCCGGAATCAAGAAAGTATTCAGTAAGTGCTGTTGCGTAAATGCCGCGCAAGCGAATCCTCATGTCTATGCGTTTTATGCACGCAGATATCAGCTTTGGTAATCTGAGCTGTCTTGAGCTCTACCGAAATAGCAGACAGAGTGCCTCGGGGCTTGACCCCGGAGCAGTTCACGGATTGGATGATGTGGGGAAAAGGTGGAAGCATGCAGAGACAGGGCGTATATTCTTACTTCAGATTTCGATCTTCAAGCATCCCTTCAACATATTTTGCAATCACATCATATTCAATGTGGACCGGGTCGCCAGGTTGTTTCTCAGAAAGTGTCGTTAGTTCATACGTTTCTGGGATGATGGCAACATCAAATGTATCTTCACGGAGTTCAGCAATAGTCAAACTGATTCCATCAATGGCAATTGACCCCTTGGAAACAAGATATTGAGACATCTCCGGAGTGTCAAATGTAAATCGCCAATCTTCGTCAACCGAGCTAATATCTGTAACAGTTGTAACACCATCAACATGACCCTGCACAATGTGCCCATCATAACGACCGTCTGCCGGCATTGCTCGTTCAATGTTGACTTCATCCCCGATATCAAGCTCCCCGAGGTACGTTACATTCCGGGTCTCTTCTGCAAGAAATGTCTCAAACCAACTGTCACCATGTGCCTCAACGGTCAGGCAAACGCCTGAAATAGCAATGCTTTGACCGTGTGAGAGCTCATCTCCGAATGGTACATCTATCTGTAGTCGAAGTCCATCAGTTGATTCCTCGCGTTCAATTATTTCGCCAGTCCCTTCGACAATGCCGGTAAACATACGTTATATTGAGCATAGCGAACAGAAAACAATAGCGAAACCGGCGGACAGAGCAGATTTACGTTAAACGCCATTATGAGCGCTAGAAAAAGAAGTAGCGCGCAATTAGTCGTTATGCGAAGTCAGCTCAACAGTTCCATGCGTATTGAGGACATCGGCATCATCGGAGCGTTGTGGTTCATTCCAAAGCAAGACATCAAGTGGAAGGGTTGGAGCCCCGCTAATAAGATTCTCAGCTAGCACAAGACGTTCTCGGGCACGAGACATCCCGACGTAGAAGACACGACGTTCGTTGTCAGTGAGGGTCGGAACGGGACTTGTTGATTTGGTAAATTCATCAACCCCAGGCACATCAGTTGGATCCTCGACAGTTGCTGCCATTTGTTCAACAACCTTCTCTGTAAGATCAGTTGCCATGAGGACATGATCTGCTTCACGACCCTTAGCAGAGTGAATGGTACCAACCCGAATACGATCACGGGGAATAGAACCTCGATTAAGCCGGAAATATGCATCCATACTTTCAGCTTGGAAAGATGTGATTTTCCGAGACATATCAGCGGCAGATTTTGGACCGGGCATGAATGGAGCATGGTCCGTAATCAGCTCAGGTTCGATCGTAATTTCTGTCAGATCATCAGTATCGGCGTCTTCAAGCCGTTCATCGATCACATCGAATAAATCATCACGATCGTTGGTTCCAAACGCAGCATCGGCCAGCATATCGGCGAGCCGTCGTGCCTGCAGACCATCAATCGGCTCGTTAGCGTCGATGGCTTCGATTGCGTTGACAAACTGTGAAAGGCGATCCGTCCACATCCGCTGGTCTGTCATTATTTGGAACGGAAATCCTTCGTCGATAAACTCATCGATAAACTGGAACATCTGGTATCGAGCCCGAAACAGAAGCATAACGGTTTCATCGGTATCTAAAATAGTTTGCCTAACCTCACGTACGACATCAAGCATCGACGGGCTCCGCATTGCTTCAACCAACCCGCCCTCTTTACGAGGGTTGAGGTCTTTCTCCTGTCGCTTGTCGATATGGGAAATTTCCTGGTTTACCACTTCAAGAACATTGGAAGGGAGACGATATGAGTTCGGAAGAATGACATCTTCGGTCACATCCTCATCGAGAAGTAGGTTTGGATCAGCACCCTGCCAGGAATACACTACCTGGTCGTCGTCGCCGGCAATAAGTACACGTTTGATGTACGGTTTCCACTCTTCGTAGACATCATATTGTAGTGTAGTGATATCCTGAAATTCGTCAATAATAAGATAGTCAACATTAGGAACGAGCGAGCGTTGTTTTACGCGTTCGAGCATGTCAGCAAAGCCAATCAAGTCGTGATCGCCTTTGTATACTCGCCACGCACGAATTGCCTCAGGAACATCAACTCGATCATCATCACTTGGCCACGTTGGAGTGTATTTGTTTCCGTCCTGTGCGTTAGGGTCTTTTTCAGGAGGTAAACGGACTTTTTCAACGTCCCACTGAAATGGAACATCATACCAGTCGGCTACATCTCTCCGGGTCCGCTGTAACCACTGGCTTGTTGCGATGACTTTGTTACCCAATGTTGTTGATCGGGCGGTTCGACGACTAGCTCCTCCATGTTCGTCCTCATACTCGATACCAAATTCTTCACAGAACTCTTCTTTATCCGATTCTGAAACAACATCATTTCGGGACAAGTTAAGAAGTTCATACGCTTTTGAGTGCATCGTACAGACATTTCCCTGTAGAGACCGTGGCGAGCAATCGAGACGCTCAGCAAGACGCTCACGGATTTCTGCTGCCGCAGCACGAGTATATGAGACTACAAGGATATCGCGAACAGTTACATCATCGTTTTCATCGAGTATTTTCTCGACACGATCAAGCAACGCTGTCGTTTTCCCACTTCCCGGCCCCCCAAAGAGGCGAGTTATCGACGGCTCCGATGTTGACATAAACAGTACAAAGGTGAAGAACGGTTATAAGCCCAGCGGGTTTCCTCGGCGGATATCTATGTTGAAATTTATATATGTCTGTAATCTCTAGAATCCAAAATTGGGCAATTTGGTAGGTAATTCAGCCATGAGTACAGGTACAGGACTGAATAATCAAAACAAAGATATCCGTATAAGGAACTTGTTAACCACTCCAGATGAAGCCCCGGGCAATCGTCGTGACCACCTGTACAATGGTTTTTGAAGGATAACGAGGGCAATCAAAGCCAGACCAATGGGATGCAATAATACATCAGAGTTCAACCAGACAGGTACAGCAGAGACGACCGACAAAGACGCAGAGATACAACGACTTGAGAAACGGGTTGCAGAACTTGAAGCAACCGTACAGTCGTTTGAATCATACATCAGCCATATTGAAGAAACAGATGGAGTAGTGGAGCGACGAGCCAATGTAGCACTCGCAGCCGTAGATCGGCTTGAAAAAAGAGTCAACACAATTGAATCCGAGCTAGAACAAGATACACAGATAACAGAACCCAATCAATCGTATTCTACATCACCTCCGCAAGAGGATAAAACAGAATCGCAATTTGATGCAGTTCTTGGAAACAGTGGATCATCACGAGAAACAGCAGATATCATCAAGCGGATTCAGGGCAAGCTATGATTCGAGTTGTGCTTGCTGTTTTGACGACGCTTGCACTGTTTGGTATATCATTACCAGCGATTGAAAGTGTCCAAACAAGCCAGACAGAAGACGCTATAGAAGCAGAACTACAGACACTTGATCAGACAGCAAATGAGCTATTAGAGACAGAAGAAGAGATTGAAGCACCAGGATCGCGTAGCACGGTGTCAATTGAGCCACCAGAAGCAAGTATGACGCATGCTCCGGTCAAGTATATTAATATTTCCCCGGACGAATTTCGATATCAGGTAGATGGAGGAGCTGAGCGGACAATTAATCCAGAGACACCGTTTATCCGATCCGCTGGAGCACAGACAGAGAAGATAATAATCAGCGGCAGTCAGGCTGAGAAACTCATACTGGAACCAGTAACAGTCGACGACACACAAAAGGTTCACATCAAGCGACTTGGTTCAGATATTGATTTCAAACAATCAACTAACGAAACATCAAGGTCCGACCCAATAGATGACAGAGATGCAGTAAGCCGAGATCCAAACAAGGGAACAGAAGACAAAACAGAGGAAAGAGCCTCAAGACCAGAGCAAAAAATCTCGCAACACGATCCAAACAAAAACGAAGAAAGTCAAGATGATTCACTGTTCGACCGGTTGACCGGAGCGGTTGATCGCGTCCTTGGGTTTATACCGTGGTAGGAAGCCAACCCATTTTATGTTGAATCTCATCAAGCGATTTCAAACATCTTCCTCTGGATGTACATGTAGGATTGCGGATGGAGGTGAGACACTCAATGCAATATCATGTAGTGGTGATTTAAGCACATCGCCACAGTGTCGGAAGACAGCAATCAAAGCGGTTACGGGAACACAACTATCAAAGCTTCGTGTAGTTTCCTCAGGCATCGAGCGAGTATATAACGAACAGACGGTTAGGTTTCTCAGGGCCGCTGGTGAATTTGCGACACTTGTCAAAGAGTACGACCAAACACTTGCCGCCAAATCACTGACAGATCCGTTAGAAGCAGCAGCGGCAGCCGATGCTAGACCAGATCCAGTGAGGGATATTGCAGCAGAGACTGGGTTGGTTGAGCTCGCATCATCTATTAACGACTACCAGCATGGATTCACTCCAGGGATAAAACCAACAGTTGCCGATGCAGAAATTGTTCACACCCTGCCTGAGGCAGCACAAAAAACAGCCGAAATAGAGCTACCGACTGACGGAAAAGCACGAATCTTTGAGACTCTCAAGCAGGAAACTGACTATTATCAGGTGCTGCCGGTTGAGTTTCAAATGGAGAAAGCAGCACTGCGGGTATTACAGGATGCATATGACTGGCTCGCTGAACATGCTACGAAAAGTACGTTGTCTGCTATGGTACAGGCAATAAGAAATGTAAGTGACGGTGGTGATGAGTTGAATGACGTATCAATTCGAACATTAGCCAAGGTTCTTCAGAAACATACACATGGATATGGGATTATTGAAGACCTCTTTGCAGATCCAGCAGTGGATGATGTGTATGCAACTGCACCTGCAGCAGAAAATCGGTTATGGATCGTGCGGAGTGGACAGACACTACAAACAAATATCAGATTAAGTCAAAGTGGAGCTGAAGCAATCGCATCACGCCTGCGACGAGAGAGTGGTCGAGGATTCTCTCGGGCAGCCCCTACATTGGATGCAACGGCGGATCTATCGCATGGACAAGCACGGGTCGCTGCCGTCGCTGATCCAGCCACAGATGGGATTGCGTTTGCATTCAGATCAGGGTCGAAGCAAGCCTTTACACTTCCACGATTAATTGCAAATGGGACCGTATCTGCAAGGGCTGCAGGATTACTTTCAACGGCTGTTCGGCGAGACGCAGCAATGCTAATCGGGGGAACAAGAGGAGCAGGAAAAACCACGCTACTTGGCTCGTTACTTTGGGAATTGCCACAGTCAGTGCGGACAATTACAATTGAGGACACACCCGAATTACCAATCGATGCTTTGCAGGCACACGATCGAGATGTACAGCAATTACAGACAAGTCTTGATGACGGGCCAGGAATTGATCCGACAGAAGCGCTGCAAACAGCACTTCGGCTTGGTGAAAGCGCATTAGTACTTGGAGAAGTCAGAGGTGAAGAAGCAGCAGTTCTCTATGAGGCAATGCGGGTAGGAGCAAGTGGCTCAGCAGTATTAGGTACAATCCACGGAGATGGAGGCAGGGACATCAAACAACGAGTGACGGGCGATTTGAATGTATCAGAGCCATCATTTGCAACAACAGATCTAATTGTTACTCTTGAGCAGCACCAAGCACCATCAGGTGAGCAGACTCGACGCGTTAAGCGTATTGAGGAGGTGATTGGCACTGAGCAAGTTCGCTTCGAACCGCTATTTGCGCTTGATGAGGGAGAGCTACAGCCAACAGGTCGCATTGACCGCGGAAACAGCCATCTAATCGATCAATTAGCAGCCTCTGACGAGACATATGCTGAGATACGGACAAAGGTAAATCAGCAAGGCGAGCTGTTACATACACTCGCCAGTGGTGGAGAAACAGCACCAGAACATATTACAACTGCATACGCACAGCAAGGAGGGGCAGTATGATTAATCGGTCATTACAGGTCCTTGCTAAAGCATTTCCGTTTGATGTTAACGGTGATAAAGAACTACAGCAAGCTCTTCGCTTTCTAGATAGCGATTTATCTACGAAAACAGTGATTAAAGCAGGGTATGTGACAGCATTCCTGACATGTATGTTACTGACCCCACTGGTACATCTTGTCCCTACTGGACACCAGATTGAATATCTAATTGGGATATTGTTGATCGCAATTGTCGCTGGACAATTAATATTCAAATACCCGCTTATAATGGCAACACTGCAGCAAACGACAGCACTCGGGACGGCCCCAGCACTTATTGGACGTGCAATCCTTCGAATGCGGATCGATCCATCGGAAGAAACTGCGGTTGCATTTGCAGCAAAAACCGGAAATGACAGACTGTCAAAAAGCCTCTCGAAGCACATTAACCGTGCTGCTGGAGAACCTGGATCAGGGCTTGATACATTTGCAAAAGAATGGCAGCAATGGTTTCCAGCGTTAGGTCGTGCAGCACAGTTACTTGGAACAGCTGGGTCTGCTCCGCCTGCACAACGGGAACGAGCATTAAATAGAGCACTATCTGCCGTGCTGAACGGAACGAGTGGCGAACTCCGTGCGTTTGTGACAAACGTCAATGGACCAGCAACAGCACTCTATGCATTTGGGGTATTGATACCGTTAGCGCTGGTTGCTGTGCTTCCGGGAGCACATGCCGCTGGTGTTACAATTACAATGCCGGTTATTGTGCTTATCTATAATGTCATCCTTCCAGTTGCTCTGCTATCTGCCTCAGTATGGTTGTTATTACGACGCCCAGTCGCATTTCCACCACCACAGGTTACAGAAGAGCATTTAGATAAAACACGGAGCAAATGGTACATCATTGGGCTCGGTGTTTGCACTGGGGGTGCCGCTGGAGCAGTGAGTAAGATGCTCATTGGCCTATGGACAGTTCCAATTTCGGTCACAGGAATTGGAGTTGGATCGACGCTCGTTCTCTGGTACCGACCACATACGAAAGTTAGAGATAAGGTCCGAGAAGTTGAGGCTGGACTGCCAGATGCTCTGTATTTAATTGGGCGACAGGTAGATGAGGGCACATCAGTCGAGCGAAGCATCGCTGAAGCAGGAAAGGGGTTGCAGGACGAGACAGGTAAGCTACTAACGGATGCTGCACGACGACAAGAGGTGCTTGCTGTGGGTATTCGAGAGGCGTTACTTGGTGAACAAGGAGCTCTGACACAGCTCCCCAGCCGACGAACTAAAAACTTAGCATCACTACTTTCTATTGCCAGTAAAGAAGGTCAGCCAGCAGGACATGCAATCGTAGCTATGGCAGACCATCTTGATGAGTTGCAGTCTGTAGAGCAAGAAGCCAGACACGAACTAGCCAAAGTCACAAACACACTTACCAACACAGCTGCAATTTTTGGACCGCTGGTAGCCGGATCAACAGTAGCGCTTGCCGAAGGTATGCATACATTTGGCGAAGGAGAAGATATTCAAACAATCGCGGTTAGCGAGCTAGGACTGGCGATTGGCGGGTACGTACTCTTGCTTGCTGTGGTTTTAGTCGGATTATCGACAACGCTCAAGCATGGGCTTGATCGGCCGACAATCGGGTACGGAACGGGTGGTACGTTAATCAGCGCAACAACTGTCTTTTTTGTAGCATACTACGGGACAGAATTACTGCTTTAGGCACTACGAGCACATTCAGTCCAGTTTCTTGGTCTCTTAGTGGAGACTGTATACAGATTTATAAGTGAGATGGCGGCCAATATCGCTATGCACGGACCACCAATCCAGGCCTGGTACGTTTTTGTTGCTGTCTCTCTCGTTAGTATTGCTATTGTTGGGGTAGCCATTGAGGTGACCCCGACTTCAAAACCACAAGCACAGTCGGTAGCAGAGACAATCGATAGTGTCGCTGCAAGTCCACCACCAACAACCGGAAAACATCAGACAGATGCAGAGTCAATGCGCGTCACCCCCCGGTCTGTTGAATTACAGAAAAATGGAAAAAGAGCCTATGCAACGTTTCAAATCAGTACAGTAACTCCAACCGTGCACAATGCAACGCTTCAGAAAGTGCTACAGGGAGTTCCTCCAAGCCAAGTATATGAGACTGAAACGGCATTTGCAAACGCTACCAGAGAGGCACAACTCCAGAATTCGACATGGCAGCCGCTAAACGAGGAAGTAACAATTAGATCTGTTTCATGGGGTGAGACAGATGCAACGCTGGTCGGCAAGTAGAGGTCAGGTAGAGCCTCTTGCAGCACTGGTTGCAGTTATGGCTGTTTGTACTGGTATAACGATGTATGCGGGCGTTGCGGTAGAGTTTACAGACCAAAAAGAAGATCGGTCAGTAGCTGATCCAACACTTGACAGAGTATCGACCGACCTCCTGACAGATGGAAGTATTGATCCCTCAGAACTATCAGACAAAAGCTACCTCGCTCCGCGAGATCATAAGCTCGCTATTACAGTTGAAACACCGCAACGGAAGTGGGACTGTGGTAAATCTGCCCCATCAACGGCAGAATCCGCTTCAAAGCCAGTGAGTGTACAGGTTGATCGAGGAGTCATCGAGACAGGGACACTGACCGTGGAGGTATGGAATGCATAGGGATCGAGGTATCAGCACAGTGTTTGATGTACTGTTGTTTCTTTTAATCGTTAGTGCAGCTATTGGATTGCTCGTCACTGGATACTCAGAGGAAAGCGAACAGCCTACGATGGAGACTGCATCAGATGTCGTGACCATCTTATCAACTAGCACCGAGACGATAGTATATACTCCAGATCACTCAACAGTCAATACAACAGATATCGATACTAGATCCGACTATGGGACGGTTGCACACCTGTTGGCTACAGCAGCCGTTTTAGAAGCAGAAAAATCAGGAGAAGAGATTGCAGCCACGCCAGCGTATACACAGGCAGTAACAGAGGCAACCAAGGGTGCAACAGCCCCGGTTGAGGATCGAGTACAAGTCAGGGCAATTTGGGAGCCAGTTCCAGATGGCTCGGTAAAAGGAGAAGTTATCGTCGGGGATTCCCCTCCACCTGATAAAGATGTGCAGGCGGCGTCAATCTCAATACCAGTTGCAACTACTGATACACCTGAGCAGGCAGAAAAGTCAACGCAAGCACTCAGTACGGTACTTGCTCAAGCGACCATTGAATCGCTCTTTGACACCCATCGGACAAAGACGGCAATGGAATCCAGTCATGATGAAGCAGAGATCAGTATCGCACGCTATCAGGATGCTGCCACGACGCTTGATACAGATCTATCGATTGCGCTTGAACAGGAGGATAATAGCCTTGCAAGGTCAATACTTGTAGGTGCTCTTGAAGAAGAATACCGTCGTGATATCGTGAGAAACCCTGACTCAGTGTCTGATATTTCAGACAAAGCAGCGCCGACAGAGGTAACAATTGTGGTTAGGACGTGGTCAGCATGAAGTTAGCAGAAGATGAACGAGCGCGAGTTCCGTTTGCATTGATTGCAATACTGTTACTTGTCAGTGCTGGAACGGTTGTCTACGTTCAACCAAATGAAATCACTGTAGAAGATGAAACAGCAAAGGCGACTGAGCGGTCAGTTGCGGCCGCGGAGACAATTGTGCGAGATGCAACACAGGAAGCAGGGGCAATAGCAGCCAGTGCACCAGTGACTGATCCGGAGAAGGATGGATTTGGTCAGGTACTGGATGACAATCGGACATTTGAGTCATACTTTGAGTTGCTAACCTACAGAGAAGCCGAAGACCGGATGCAGGGCCATACAGTTGAGATTGAAGAAACGAAGGCATCGATGACACTACCAGAGATCCAAGATACAACGACAGCCAAGCAAGCAATCGATAAAACAACAATTGAATCAGATGGAGATGGAACAGTAACAGCGACAATTGAGGGGGTAAAATTGCAGGCAGAAAACGAAGAATACGAGGTATTCAATGAAACACGAACAATTTCAGTTACCGTTCCAACCCCGGTACTCATGATGCATGAGAAGGTTGAAAAATTTGAATCAAAATTAGATGAAGGGCCAGTTGCTAGAAGCGGCTTAGGAGCAGAGCTGTCAGGTCGGTTGTACGCAATGGCCTGGGCACGGGGGTATGCACAATATGGTGGTGCCCCAATCGCGGACGTGTTGAATCATGAGCACATTGAATTAGCAGCTGCTGGGAGTGCAATTGACCTACAAGAAGAGGTATTTGGGACAGCAGATCCAGAAGCAAAGGAAGGGCTTGTCAAAGCAGGAGCAGATCTTGCAGCGGATGAATTACTACCAGACCGCTGGAGCGGTATCGCAGATGCGGCACTGCCAGATCCAAATACCAATCCAGATTCAGCAGACGAAATTGATTCACCAGGGTTACAGAGCACAGAGATAAGTGTTGATATACTTGCTGATGAGGCCTATCACGAAATAGCGGTTAAAGGGGATACAGTTGAAACGATTATTGATGATGCACATGAGGTTGAAACGCGTATAGAAGCAGAAACCGAGAAAAAGCAGGTAAACCAACTTAGAGCTGAGAGTCCAAGAGGCCCAGAGTGGCAAAAGATCAGTGAAGAATCATCCTTTGAAACAATCTCTGTCGAGCAGCGCGATGAGGCAGAAATTCCAGCAAGCGGCCACTGGCAAACGATCGAAACAAAACAGCGGACCGTTACAATTGAGCGAACAGTTAATCGAACGTGGTTGAAAGGATCAGAACTCAGAGAGTCAACAGACATCTATGAGGAAACACATGCAGTTGGGATCGGAATATATGCGACATCTCCATCGGTCGCACATGCTCCAGCAGAAGGGATTTATGACATAGATACACCAGGAAACCCACCATCAGGAGCTGTCGGTCCTTCTATCTCAGACGCTGCTATTGAGAAGCAATTAGACAAACGGGGAAGCGTTGACGAGGTTGCAGAAGAGGCAGTTGTTGATACGATCGATACAGAACCGAAGGTTATTGAAGTTGAGCCACCCGAAGCAGTACAAGCCTGGGTCTATGACGACATAGCGTCGCTTCGTGATACAGTACGTACTTTGAGTGTTGAAGTTGATCAAACAGAGATGGTAACCAGTGCACAGCCAACAAGTCAGCTGAAGACGGTTGTAGAAAAGCATGAGGAACAGTTGGTCAATAAACCAGATCAATACGAAAGTCGGGCACAGAAAGCGTTGATAGGTGCCAGATCTGCATATCTCGATCATCTACTGGACCATCTGAACGATGATACAGAGGAAACTGCCTCGATCCAAGATGCCTTGTCAGACCAAATCGACCGAATTATATCAGGACCAGAAGCAGCAATTGACGACCTCATTCAACGAGGTATGGATCATACACGGCCAGAGCCAGCGGATATTACAGCAGATCCGCCAGCAGAAAATCTCTCGTTGGCTGTTGAAAGTGATCCGTCGCATTTGACAAAGGCAGAAGTCACAACGACATCACCACGTGTTGAAAGGGAAGAATACCACCCATTGTCGATGCGAACAGCAACAGTTGCATCACTTCCTGCAGATCGTATTGTTGAGGCGTTAGCTGACCGATTATTGACGAGTGACGAAACCGTCTCACCAGAAGTTGCAGCTAGGGTAATGCTGCAGGCAGACAAAATTCCGGCGGACATAACGCCATCAGAACTTCAAGAAAACAAACAATCTCTGTATAGCGAGTTAGAGACAGTCAAAACAGAAGCCAAACAGGAGGCAGTACAAGATCTTGCTGAGCCGACAACATTGGGGTATGTCGAGCGATACCAAGCGGTTGAAAAAGGACTGTCAAACTGGGATACTGTTGGTGGACAAATCCTTGCAATGAGCAATGGCACTGCAGCAGAGGCGATTGCTGAAGAAGTAGAAACAAAGGATAAACGAACATACGCTGCAGATCGAGCTGAGTCGACACTACGAGTTACGTTTTCAGAACACCTGACTGATGAAGATGTTGAGATTCCTGAAGGGCCAGTAACTGACGTTGCTGACAAAGCACGATCAGTCGCAGAGGATACAGCAGAAGACGTCATTGAAGATCACACTGAGAAGGTAAAAGATAGACTTGATCAACGTCTGAACGGAGGTTTATCAATGGCCCCTGCCGGGGTACCTCTGCTTCCAAAACCAGGAGCATGGTGGGCAACAGCAAATGCATGGACAGTTGAGTTGGAAGGTGAGTATGCATCATTTGCAGTTCGAAGTCCGCAGGGATCACCTGAAACAGGTGGACAAGTAACCTATGTCCGATCGAACGAAGAAGTAGAGATGGACATGACTGGAAACGGGATGAAAGAGACAATTGGGTCATCGGAACGAATTTCATTTGACACGTGGACTACTGTGGTGGTTGTTGTTCCTCCCGGCAAATCAGGTGTCGGAAACATGGAATCTGATGGAATTGAATCCTCAAATGGTTGGTGAATTCAGAAAAGAGGGAATCAGTTGGAAGAAGAGCATAGTGAAGTTATTATTTAGTTGCGCAACGGAGGTAAAGTACAATCGTAAATGAGAGGGTTGCTCAATCAGGATCGGACTGATATTCCTCTGGGGGCTGCTGAAGACCGTTACAAAAGCTACATCGACGCAATCAGGCGGATTATTGATCAACATAATAGACAGAAAATACAGCAAGAAACTGCCCTTGATTTACCTCAAGTAATACGATTACAGAAGAGAAATCCACGAGAAATCACCATATATGAAGCAGCGACAGTAGAGGCACTTGTTGAGCCGCTTCCCCCACAGGAACTTGCATTACAGGCTCGAGAAACACTGGTGTTGGGAATGGCTGTTTCAGTCACAGACGTAAAATCACTTTTTCCAGAAGTCGAAGGGGTCACTTCAAAAGAGAAGTTGCAATCACTACTCGACGGTGAGAGATCCTGTAGTCTCACTCGTTACGCAGAAATTGAAGCAGCAGTTGCACGGCAACGATTAGCTTGATGAGTTCCTATGTTTGGCGAGTGCTTCCTGAAGAGACATTTCCCCATTAGCGACTGCCTTCGCCAGTTGCGTTGATATCTCTCGGTTTTCTGGTGACTTCTGCCGTGATTCTTGTTTTATTTCCTGAAGTTCGCCGGTTGTTGGATCCACATCACGAGCATCAATGGTATCACCGGGGCGACCAGCAATATTGATCGCTGCAATAATATCACCGGTACCACTAGCTCCTGCACCTAAGACCGGGGTTGTGCGCGTTTCATCAACTAGCTCAACAGACAGATCGTCATCGAGGGAGTCAATGATTTGTGCTCCTTTGATACGGGCACCATCACCGACACGGACAACCACGTCATCATGGTTGGCTGCTTCTTCGTGAATGACATCAGGTGCATTTGAAGCAGGAACTTGAAAGACGGCAACGACAGTATTTCCAACGACAACGGCAATTCCGGGCTTGTCCCCCGGGTCAACACCGATGACTCGCTGTGCGTCATCACTTCGACCAACAGTTAGTGCTTTTTCAACTGCTGCTTGTATACCATCTGGTGTAGCGCGAATGACTTGGAGTTGACTGTCATCAGGGACAGGATCTTTCGGACTACAAAGAAGAACAGTTGCACTATCCGGAAGTGAATCGCCCGGCTTAGCAGTCGTGAAGTCTGCCTCTTGGGATTTTAGTTTATCAACGAGGTCGTGGTACAATTCAAAGTCGTCAGTTGCGACGACAATCATAGAGTAGTATTATACTGAGTACTGCTTCGATATAGGTATTATCAGTTCTTCCACAGAGACGAAAATCTGTCTTAGCAGTTGTTGCAAATACGGTTTTCTTTATTCAGTAGTGATCCACACCAAGGAGTTCCCGACTTGGCGGCTTTCAGCACATCCCCTTTCTTCAAGGGATTTGAGGCGCGTGTATGCCGTTCGCCGGGTGCAACCAACCTCATCAGCGATCTCGGACGTACCAGCCATTCCATCTAGAGATCTAATTGGGGGACCACGGACAGGTCGTGAAGTACCTCGGCGATCGTTCAATTGGGACTGCGAAGAACGGCCTCACTCGGGGCGGCTCACACTCCCGATATGGCTTCGGTGAACTCCGGCTGAAATCGCTTCACAACCCGTGTCAAGAAATGGACAGAACGAGTAGATTGACCAACGCACAGATCCTCAAATACTGCTGAATTCGCCGGGATTATTCCAGCGGAAATTCTGAATAAAGAAATCGTATTTGCAACAACTGTTAGACCGTTAACTCAATTTGAATATTCCAGATCTTGGCGGCAAGTTCATTCAACGATGGATTGGGAACCTAACATCACTGTGTTTTTGCATGGACCAGTCATAGGTATCTTCTGTGAATTCAGATCCAGTATCAACTGGCTGTGATGCTCTTGACGAGTTACTGGGCGGAGGAATAGAGCGAGAAGCGGTAACACAAGTTTATGGACAACCGGCGGCAGGGAAGACCAACATCGCACTTAGCACTGCGATTACAAATGCGGCTACCGGTGACAAGACGATATATATCGATACTGAAGGTATTTCGGCTGATCGTTTTGAACAGATTGCTAAGCAGCAGGCTACTGGTGATGTTGACGAGATTGCCTCGAATGTGATCATCAAGGAAGCTACTACGTTTGAGGAACAGCACGGAGCAATTCAAGAGGTCGAGGAAATTGTGTCACAGGCGTCTCTGATCGTGGTTGACAGTGCAACTGGATTCTATCGATTACAGCGTGATAAAGAAGCAGAGGAAGGTGAGTCACTGCGCGAAATTGCTAATCAGATAGTTCATTTGCTCGGGCTAGCACGCAAGCAAAACACCGCAGTACTGATTACAAACCAAGTATTCACAGACCCAGAAAAGGAACAAGTTCGTCCACTGGGAGGACATACCCTCAAGCACTGGACAGCGACAGTACTTCGTGTTGATCGCTTCCGAGGAGGTAATCGGCGTGCAACACTTGAAAAACATCGGTCACAGCCAGCAGGCAAAAGCGTAACATTTCAGATCACTAAAAAAGGGATTCAGTCAGGAGATACGCCCAGTCGATGACAGCAGCAAGGCTGTTTAGCTGACTTACTCACACAAGACAGTGGACTCAAAAAGGAGGAGTTACAGTCGACCGACGTTTTCAACTTCAACGCTTTCAACATCTTCAACGCCTGCAAATGCCTCCTCAACGGCTTCAGTGCCACCTGCATCGTCTGGAACGATCACAGTTGGGAGAAGAGCAGTCAAACCGAATGCAACGTCATCACGTTCGACATTGCTGATTTTGGCGCCTTCCGGAAGGGCGTTTTCAAGGCGTTCATGTAGATCGTCAAGATCTACCTCTGGCGATTCTGGCATGACCTTAAGTTGGGCTGCTACTTTACTCATGGTCCTGTAAATCCACACTCAGAGCACTTATAGAGATTGCTTTGCTTGCGACACTTCTCACACCGATTGATCTCGTTACCACATTCTGGACACGAGAACGACGCTGCATTCGTGCCCATGACTTTAATACCACAGGAAACACATTGTCGAGTTCCCCGTTGCTCTGACTGACTCATATCATCTTGTTGCCGACAACAGCGTAAAACTCTTTTCAAGACCATCCTTATCCAGAGCAATATATATTAGAACTCAACAAAGAGCATGTGGCTTGTCCACTCACACATCCGAATGGAACCTATATCCGGTTATCTTCCTCATCAACTCCCAGTCAAAAACGCTCATCAATCAAAGTGATGGATCAAAACCCAAAGATGATTGGACCCATCAAGACACCCATTAGATGAACCCGATAAGCATGAAGCCGGACCGGAACAAATCCGATCAGAGTTGCAACAACAAACACGACTATGCCGATAGCACCTGCAAAAAGAAAGGAAAGAACAACAAGCAGGCAAAGGACAACCGCCGCAATGTACACGTGATTAATTCCTCGAACCACTCGCAGATAGAGATCACCAATAACAACGACCAGAACAGTTGCAATACCGCCAGCAATAACTACACTTAAAACTAGTATTGGAAGCTCAAGTGGGGCGGAGGCCTCTTCAAATGCAACCATTACACCAGATCGCGGTTGACCAATCGTTGCCAGCGCAAATAGTGCAAAGATTGCATTTGAAGTGTCGACGCCGCTTGTAGCAACAACATACCCCCGCTTGTCAACACCACCTGGAAGAACAAAGAGTACTGCCACCGCAGCGATTGCAGCTGAAATGCCTGGAAGATATCCAACAAGTGCTCCTGAAGTTGTGCCAGCAAAGACAGTGACACTAATTCGCCGCTTTGATGCATGAATTCGGGCATCTTGTTGCCGGGGAATACCGTTGCCAGCCATTGCATCAATGAGCATAGGCGCGCCGAATAGACCAGCAAAGATTGGAGCCAACATTCCTCCAGCAGAAAGGGGTGCATCAGGGGAGAGATCAAGCGTAAGGGCACCAAGTGCTGTGCTCAGCAAAAACGCAAGCAATCCGCCAAAACGGCTCTTATTTGAGGACTCTGAGATAATCAGACCAGCAACAACAGCCGCAAGCAGATACTCAATATGAGCTCGCAATGTCGGATACACAATCTCAACGACAATTGTAAGTGGTATCACGACCGGTAGAGCAAGTAAAACAGCAAAGCCACTGCCGAGTGCCGATAACCGAATTGCTTCTCGACCACGACCATTAAGAACAAGACGATGGCCAGGAAGCGCAACAGGAGCCATTTCTGCATCAGGCACTCCGATTGTCAATGCTGGTATAACATTGATAAATGAATGTGTGACACCAGCAGCGAGCATTGCCACGCCGGCCAAAAGCGGATCAATAGATATACCCGCGACTGCAGAAGCAAGCAACAATGCAAAGTTATTGGCATGAAGTCCTGGTACGAGACCGCTGATTGATCCTAATAGAACACCGAAGAGAATAGCGCAAAGGATTAGTCCAGTCTGTTGTGCATGTGCTACTAAATCGACACTCAATCCATACATTACCACGGAATGGTACGGATCTCAGATATGAATCTAAGGATCAGAAGTGCAAAAAGGAAACGACTGGATTAGCGAACGTGGTTAGCCGAAGAGTTCGCCAAGACCTTCACCGGATGCGTCGTCATCGTCATCGTCTTCTTCTTCTTCTTCCTCAGCGCCTTCTTCTTCAGCTTCGTCTTCTTCTTCATCGGCATCAGCGTCTGCATCATCAGCGGCGGCAGCAGCGCCTGCTCCACCAGCTGGGACAGCAGCAGCTTCTTCGATTGCTTCCTCAATGTCGACGTCCTCAAGTGCAGCAACAAGTGCCTTGACACGGGATTCCTCGACGTCAACACCTGCTGAGCTAAGGACGTCTGTAAGGTTGTCTTCGTTAATCTCTGCGCCTGTTTCGTTCAGGATGAGAGCTGCGTATACGTATTCCATAGTTCTAAGTTATGATTATCCAAACATGTTTCCGAGCCCAGCTGCAGCGTCATCATCGTCATCATCATCGTCATCTTCTTCTTCATCGGCTGCATCTTCAGGCTCTGATTGTTCATCTACCTGTTCATCAGTTGTTTCGGACGATTCCGCCTGATCAGTCGCGACATCGACGTCCTGAAGTTCTTCAGGCAAGGCTTCGTCATCATCGATCTGTGCGGCTAGAGCGCGAACTTGAGCGTCTGCCTTGCTGACGAGATCATCCGCAAGGGATGGACTGGCGATAGACGCTTGAAGTCCGAGGCTCTTGGCCTCTCCTTCTGCTTTTGCAATGAGAGTGGATGCCGTGCGATCCGTTGGGAAAACAGCATTGACGGATAGGTTCCGGGCACGTGCTGCTGCTGCTGAAACGTCTGAACGGTACTGCTCGACATCGATGTCGAGTTCTTCCGGACCGAACAGAACACCATCAGACACAACAGCACGCAGGTCAAGCCCAACTTCTTTGGGTTCGAGCCCGAGTTCACTTAATACGTTAGCGAGGTCAGTTGAAACTTCTTCGCCAGCTTCACAGACAAGGCTGTCTTCGGTAACGTGAATTGAACCGTCTTGAATACGGGCAGCTGCACCAACACTTTGTAAGTCACCGACAAACGGACCAGGATCAACTCCTGTGTCACCTTCTTCGATGACAATATCGTTTGGAGCAACCTCACCCGCACCAATTGGTGCCGGAGTCTTTGATTCCTCAAGTTGCTGGTATAGCCCAAACGGATTATCGTTTGTGCCGATAATACCAACTTGTCCGCTAATCTGTTCGTTAAGCTGATCAACGCCACCCTCAACATTGTCAAGGGCTCGTCGAAGCAACGTATTTCGGCTTACACGAAGTTGCGCTGTGCCGTGAAGCTCATTACGCATCTGCTGGAGCTGACGACTTGGAATACCAGCAATGTCAACAATACCAACACTCTCGTATGACTGGATAATCTCCGAGATGTTGTCGACCTCTTCCTGTTTCCACTGCGGAATCGTCTCAGTTTTGCGTTCACCACTCATATTACATCACCTCCACAGCAGGCCCCATCGTTGTCTTCACATAGACAGAATCGATATTCTGGGGACCTTTCTCGAGGTTTGCATACAGTCGACGGAGAATTACGTCGATATTTTCAGCGACGTCTTCAGCACTCATTTCTTCAGAACCAACTAGTGTATGGAAGGTACGCCGGTCACCGCTACGAACCTGTACGGTGTTTTTCATCCGACTGACGACTTCAACTACATCGTCATCCGGAGAAAGCGGTGTCGGCATTTTTCCTCGTGGGCCAAGAATAGTACCGAGATATCGACCAATGTCTTGCATCAGCGCCTCTTCAGCAACGAAGAAGTCAGTCGCTTCAGCAAGGTCTTTGGCCTCATCGTCATCATCACCAAGGTCAGCAAGCTCATCTGCATCGAAGACGTTATCAGCAACGTCTTCAGCACGAACAGCCGTTTCACCCTCAGCGAAGACTACAATACTTGTTTCTTGCCCAGTACCTTCAGGCAACACTACCTCTTCATCAATACGATTCGATGGATCGTCTAAGTCGATGTCGCGCAGATTAATAGCCAAATCGACGGACTCTTGGAAATTGCGATGTGGAGCCTCGTCTAATGCGCGAGATACTGCGTTCTCTATTTCCTGATCTGCCATTGTTCACCCCCGTAGTCCGCTTGCGCTCCTACGGATTGTTACAACAGGCGGTGCCTGTCTAGTTAAAAACGAGGCCAATGGTGCACTTAAGCCCGTCGAAGCGTCCTCTCAGTGCTGGTGGCCTGTCATTTCGCCAAATGTTTGTCCAAATCGCTGTTCAAATGCATCCATTGTTGCTTCTTCGATCTCTTTGAGTTCATCACTCGCCTCTGTCTTGCCATGGTGGACCGCTCCATGAAGCTGCTGAGCAGCCATAAGCATGGCAAAGTCACCAATTACAACAGATGGCCCTTCGTCTTCTTCTCGGAGCATATCAATAGCCCCAGCCGGGATAGTGAGTGTATCAGAATCATCGCCTGGGCCCTCAATTGTGAATTGATACTCAGAATCGGATTGTTCAGCCATATGAGAAATATGTGGCCAAGCCTTTTGAACATTGTCAGAATCGATCAAACCGGTACCACTGGTCTGTAAACATCCCCTAACTTTGGTTATTTTAGTGGAATCGCTGCTTTGAAAGATGATTTACTGTACAATTAGTTGAATATTTGCCGATTTATGTTGTTATTTACGCTAAAAACCAAATATTAACTAAAAGCGAAGAATGACAAGGAAGCTAATAGCGTGATTGCCTAATGTAGGGGTATGAGCGAGAAACTCAAAACAAAAACAGAAAAATATGAACAACTGCTTGAGGCGGCATTGACGGAGGCCTCTCCTGCACAAGAGCAGGCCGCTGCTGGGAAAGAATGCATAGAAATGGCCCAATCCTACCTTCGGGATGGACAGCATTTCAAACAAAACGATGATCTGGTGAATGCACTTGCTGCATTTTCATATGGTCATGGTTGGCTTGATGCTGGAGCTCGGGTGGGCGTGCTTGAGGTGCCGACACAGGGACATCTATTTACACAATAGCCGTATTATTCGGGGTTAATTCATATAGGTATAGATTAATCCTATAAATCATTAATACCGACACACTTTTGCGAGAACATGCGACAAATATAAGTCAAACAGCGCAAGCTTTATAAGCCTTAGTACCTAACATTCTGTTAGGATCAGGGGAAAAACTGGCTCATTATTAACACCGAACAGTGGTCCCCGTTCCACCTCTATCATGACTCGTAATCCAACCCGAACGCGAACAGACGAACGAACCTCAGAAGAACAGGATGAGAGTGTTGATCAGTGTCCTGAATGTGGTGGTAATCTCCGTAGTGACGAAGAACATGGTGAAACCGTCTGTGAAGAATGCGGTCTCGTAATCGAAGCTGACGAAATTGATCATGGCCCCGAATGGCGGGCATTCGACGCAAAGGAAAAAGACGAAAAATCACGTGTCGGAGCACCGACAACAAAGATGATGCACGATGAAGGGCTTTCAACGAACATTGGCTGGCAGGACAAGGATGCGTATGGTCGGCAGTTGAGCTCACGACAGCGACAGAAGATGCAACGGCTCCGAACATGGAACGAGCGGTTCCGTACCCGTGACTCAAAGGAACGTAATCTCAAACAGGCATTGGGTGAGATCGACCGAATGGCATCCGCACTTGGTCTCCCAAACAATGTTCGGGAGACAGCGAGTGTCATCTACCGGCGTGCACTTGACGAAGATCTCCTTCCAGGCCGATCGATTGAAGGCGTAGCAACGGCGTCATTGTATGCCGCCGCTCGACAAGCTGGAACGCCACGAAGTCTCGATGAAATTACCGAGGTAAGTCGTGTCGATAAAATGGAGCTCACACGAACGTACCGTTATATCGTTCGTGAGTTGAACCTCGAGGTAAAACCAGCTGATCCGAAGCAGTACGTGTCACGGTTTATCTCTGATCTGAGCCTTTCAGAAGAGGTTGACCGTACAGCACGAGATCTGCTTGATCAAGCACGGGACCGCGGTATCCACAGTGGTAAATCGCCAGTCGGCCTTGCTGCCGCTGCAGTGTACGCAGCTTCCCTGCTCACAAACGAAAAGGTGACCCAGAACCAAGTCAGCGAAGTAGCAGATGTATCAGAAGTTACGATTCGAAACCGATACAAAGAGCTGCTTGATGCTGCCGAAGGTGATGACCCTGGTACACCAGCAGCCGTCTGAAGTTTCTCTTTTGTTTTTCCTTTAGCTAAATAGTAGCAAAACACCGAACTAAGGCTAAACTGGATGCGTTTTTCTGCTAAAGAGAATTTATTCACTAGTTGAGGACAACGCACCACAAGCGGCACAGCGGAGCATCAGCGTTCCTTTCTCGCGCTCTAAGTTTGTATCTGGAAGACCACACTCATCACAAAGAACAAATCGATCAGTATAGTGTGAAAGCGCTTCATCAACACGGTTCTGTGAGAATTCCCCAGTCAAACGGGCTCGACCACTCTCATCAATATGACCGGCTGTACCTAGCTCATTTTGAAGATAACGCATAACATGATCCTCGTCACGGCCGAGCGTATCAACTGTAGACTGAAAGTTTTCGTATACAGTAACGTTGCCTTCTTGACGAATATTTGGGGTTGGAACTTCAAATCGACTAGAATCGCCTTCAATATCTGGTGTCTCATCCAAGGCCCGGTCAAGTTGGTCTTGATAGTCCATGTTTACATATTGGTCCGAGCAGATATAAGCGCTTTAACTCAGGATTATTCATTGTTAGAACATTTAATCCGGAGTTAAGAGCATTTCGCAAAAAGACAAATTATCTTCAAAAAGCGCATAAGAAAGCAGAGAACCGTGTTAACAGAACCCAAGATAATACTATAACCCTCCAGTTAGTATAGTTTATTGCATTATGAAAAAGCAAGAATTGATTCATCTTCACGGGTTACTCGCTGAGGTGTCGAATGATATTGCGGCATACTACGAAGCCGAGCTTGAGCTTGAAGAATACGAGTCGCTTGGTGTACGGCCAACATCAATCCATCAATCTAAGACAGATCACAAGGCGGCCGTATCAGCACTTGCCCGTGGAATTACATCGGAGATGCACGAACTTGAAGAAAAAGAAGAAGAAGCTGTCGCAACTACTGCAGATTAAATTCTAATTGTGTGTATTGACGTGTCGTTGGAATTAGCTCGGAGAGACATCTGTCTGCCTTTTATCGGACAATTACTTCAAATCAGTCGCCAACAGTAGCTTACGGGGGACGTACTCTGGTGTCAAATCTAGTGTTGTCGCTTCGAACTATGATATACATTGGTCTAAAGAAGAGTCTCAACCGCTGGGAAAGTACCAGAGAGACTATTCGATCAGGTCTTCAAACTCTGGCAGGACTTCTTCCTCATCATCGTCGGGGTCGACATCCTCATCAGCTGGAGAATCGCTGTCCTGCTCAGCATCTTCGTCTTCTTCTTCCTCCAGTACTTCTATTTCGATGACCTCAAGCGGGATATTCTCGAGGCATTGACCGATCTCCTTTCGAGCGATCCGAGACGCATGTTCCTCACGTTCGACGTTGAACACCGTCATCTCAAGTTCAAGAGCAACTAGACTCTCGTCGGCCGCGATAAACGCTGGCTCAAGTTGCTCGCCGCAGTGAGGACAGGAGCGCTCTCCCATGTTGATCTCAACATAATTGAGATCCGGGTTGAGCATTTCTCCTGTTTTTGAAATAGCTATTCGGACCGCTTCGTCAGGCGTCTCTACATCGTAGACCGGCACGGCTGCCTCGACAACAACTCTGCAGTTCATGGCTATTTGGTCTTTTCTCAGTCAAACAGTATGAAGGTTAGCCTTTTCGATCTGGTACTTAATTATTTTCAGTTATATTTTAGACATATTTATACACAATAACAAATAGAAGTGAGTCCATGGCTTGGCGGGTATGTCTATACTTCTTACTCGGAATGATTATTATAATTGGGTGTCCGGTTGTTTCCGGAGACCAACAGGAAAGGTCATCTGGTGCGGATATATCTGCTGATCAACAGGTACATCCAGAATTAACGAAATTATACCCTAATCCTCCAACGCACGGGAACGAAGGAGAATACATAGCTATCACGTTTACTGGGCCACAGAATGTATCGGGGTGGGAGCTCCATGATGATGGAAGGCAAGTCGCAGAACTCCCTGCAATAACAGTTAGTGGAACAGTCGCATTTAGTCATGATCCAGATACAGCAGCAGAGTTTACTGATTACCCGGTGTATCCACTCTCCGGATGGTTACAGCTCGCTGTTCAAGGTGACGGGCTGTCGTTGAAGACAGACGGTGGCACAACGTTTGACAGTGTTAAGTACGACCACGCGCCAGAAGAAAGCCGATATGAACGAGAGGGAAGTGAATGGAGTTGGGTACCGGTTGAGCAGCCAGATTTCACATTTCCCGATATACAGCCGGCATCGGCAGAAGCATTTGTTCTACCAGATAGTCCCGATCGGATTATGACCGCATTACGTGCAGCAGAACATGAAATTCGACTTGCTGGTTATACCTTTGAATCAGAGCAGGTAACTGAGACATTAATCGAGGCGCATCACCAAGGAGTAGATGTTTCTGTGCTAGTTGAGCAGGCACCTGTTGGAGGGATGAGTAAGAAACAGGTATCACTGCTCGATAGACTTGAGAACGCAGGAATAGAAACCAAGGTAACGGGTGGAGAAGACAGTCGATACCAGTTCCATCATGCAAAGTATGCGATTATCGATGATACGGCATTGATTATGACAGAAAACTGGAAACCATCGGGGACAGGCGGAAAAGGAAGCCGTGGATGGGGTGTTTTGATTGAAGATCGATTGTTTGCACAACAATTGACTGAAGTGTTTACTGTCGATAGCCGGCACGAGGACGCAAGCCGATGGAGCTCTAAGAGAATCACAGTTGATCCAGTCGAAGAGTCGCAGGCAGATGGATCGTTTGATACTGAGTTTGTGCCACAGGCAGTGGATGTAGAAACAGCACAACTCGTTGTCGCACCATATGATGCTGATGAAGAGGTAGATAGACTATTAGCAACAGCTGATGAGTCGATCATGATTAAGCAGATGAGCATAGAAGACACAGACTTCCAGTGGCTTGACTCAGCAGTTACAGCAGCAAAGCGAGGGGTTGAGGTAGAGATTTTACTGAGTGAAGCTTGGTACGTACGAGAAGAAAACGAAGCACTGGTTGATCAGTTAACAAACAAAGCGGATCGGGATGACATTGACCTGACAATCACAACAGCGGATTCAGGAGACAACTTCAAAAAGATTCATACAAAAGGCGTGATCATCGATGAAAGACATGTCGTATTAGGAAGCATCAACTGGAATGAAAATTCAGTGCACAACAACCGAGAAATTGCCGTAATTCTGACCGGAGATGATGTGGCTGGGTATTATGCTGATGTGTTCAGTGCGGATATGCAGTCTGGATGGGGAAATTATCCGATTATGCTAATCGGAGCAACAGTACTGACTTGGTGCACTGTAATGGCTATATTAGCAAAACGACTCGAATGGATATGACTTTTAACTAGGCTGCTTACAGCGGGAGCGAGGCAAAGCCAACCTCTGAAGGAGTGGGTTTTCGCCTCGCACTGTCTATAACATCAGCTGGCTACAGTTCACATAGCGCTCGTTGTGCTACCAACCTGTTCGTCAATTTCAGCGTCAGCCATCTTTTCAACTAGCGCAGAAAGAACCTCGTCACGGCGGCCTTCAACAAACTTGACTGAGCCAACAACCAAGTGACCACCACCACTTATTCCAGCACCTGGTATTTCCTCATTCAGTTCAGCAACCATCGTTGGGATATCAAGACGCACACCGTCACTTCGAAGGACAGCAAAGTCAGGACCATATCCGATTGTGATGGCTGGGGTATCATTTTCTTTGACTTTCTGATCATGGATTGCACCAGTTGTCTTTCCGGGAGCTGGATATTCAAATCGGCGTGCATATTCATCGACATCGATCTGGTACAGGTCAATTCCATTTGGTAGTGTTTGGTGCTCGACGTGTGAGAGTGCTACATCAAGCTGCTCGTTGACTGCTTTTTGAGCCTGATCTGAAAGTAACGAAACAAGTTCTTGATGTTGTTTATCGTTACCAGAGAGGTTCAGAACATCCTCAATAAGATATCCACCATCGTTGTATCGGAGCCAGTGAGCCGCATAGTCCAGTGCTTCGCCGATATTTTCAAGAGTGGCTTTTTCGTATCCTGCATCAGCTGCCAACGAAAGATAATCATTCATTGTTTCTGCACTTGAGCGGTCTGCAAGGCCTGCAACAGCAGGAATGTGTTCGAGATTCTCCGTTAGAGATGGATCGATCATTCGAGCCAGCTCGACAGACATCATACCCGTCGTGACACGATAGTCTTCACCGTGGAGGTATGGATTCACGTGGGCTTCAAGAAGTGGATCAACAGCATCCGGATCTGGGTGGTGGTGATCAACAACGATAATAGGTACATCGTAGTGTCGAAGGGTTTCATATGCAGGGGTGTCTTCTTCAGTACTACCGTTGTCAAGCATCAGTAACAACGGAAGTTTTTGGCCATGTCGCTGTCGATCTTCAAGCGCATGCGATAGATCCCGTGTTGAATCTTCCATCTCGTAGAACGGAGCTTTGCTCGGGAGTCGTCGAAGGAGATGCTGGTGGGCATCTTCATCTAAATGGTATGAATTAATGAACGATCGGAGTGCCTGATAAACAGGAACACTTGCACACATCCCGTCACCGTCTGCATGATGGCGAATCCGAATTGGTCGTCCTTCTAAAACGCTACGACGGAGCATTTGTGCTACCTCTTGTAGATCGGAATAGATCTTATCAAGCGCATCCCAATCGATAAGCGGATCAACATCCGCTGGCTCTGCCGTCTCGGAAATCGCCGCATTGATGCGATCTGCAACGGCCGACTGTTTTTCATCACGGATTATGGTGAGGTCCGTCAGTTCAACCTGAAGGGATTCATCGCGGCGTTCTACCGTGCCGGTTGCCCGTACATACGCGTCAAGTTCAATCTCCGGGTAAGCCCGAACTCCGGGATCAACAAATGCAGTACACGGAATGATACCATTCCCATCGTTAACGTGGAAAATCGTCGGACCGTCTGTTTGTTTGATCTGTATGACTTGTCCTTGAAGGTGAACGGTCTCACCAACATAACCGGTAAGATCAGTTATTGAAGTAATATCAAAGTCGTGATAGACTTCTTCAATCCGGTGTTGTTGTGTCTCAACAGCAACCTCGTCAAGAGCAATGTCGCCGTTTTGCCGTTCTTCTTCGATTGCTACTACAATCTCGTCACCAACATCATAGTCATTTTCAAGATTTGAGGAATGGACCAGCCCCGAAACAGCATCGGAAAGATCAACAAATACACCGTAATCAACTACTCCATTAACCGTTCCAAGATACCATCGATCAAAGTCTAAGTCGTCCCGAGTGCAGTCGTCAGCAAGCCGATAAATAATATCAGTCTCATCATCCGCAGTTGTCATGATAGAAAAAGCTTTGCAGCCAGGATGTAAAACCGCTTTGCAATACTGTCCGCAGGGTGCTCAGAGAAATAGTTGATCCCACGGCATGCTGGAAAGGAGATATTCGGAATGTTTAGCTAGCTTAGGCCCCAACCATTGAGGCATGGGTTTGCTCGGATCATTATTTCGATCGAGTGAGGTTCTTGGGATTGCAGAGGAGACCCTACAGTTTGGACTCCGAGCGAGCGAACAAACACATCCAAATGAGTATATGGGGTTACTTCGAGGGACGGAGGCAAAGAAGTTAGGACTTGACCGGACAGGCCAAGTAATTACAGATATTCTGGTAATTCCAGGAACAAAATCAGGGAACACGAGTGCAACATTGAAGACGAACAAAGTTCCAAATGATCGGAAATCAGTTGGATCAATCCACTCACATCCAAGTGGGGTGTTAACCCCAAGCTCTCAAGATTTGCAGACATTTACACGGGGGGAAGTGCACATTATTGTTGGATCTCCGTATCAGAGACACAGCTGGCAGGCCTATGATGCGTCTGGAAAACGAATCAATCTCGATGTGATTGATGTAGAGCTACCCGACAGCGAGGAATTTTTCCATTTTGACGAGAGTGATTTGGATATTGACGATGCAGGTGAACAATGACTACGGTACTGGCACAGGGAACATTTGACATTCTACATCCTGGACATCTTCATTATCTTCGTGAAGCAGCGGCAGAGGGCAATGAACTACACGTGGTGGTTGCCAGATCAACCAATGTAACACATAAACAACCCCCAATATTATCTGGTTCACAGCGTCGGGAGATGGTTGGCGCACTCGAGATGGTCGATGAGGCACATCTCGGGCACCCAGAAGATCCACTGCAGATGGTCGAGAAAGTCAATCCAGATATAATTGTTTTAGGGCATGATCAACACCACAATGTCGACAGGATTGAACAGGGGGTAAAACGACGCGGATTTGATTGTGAAGTAAAACGTGCGTCACCACGGGATCCGACCGACGATGAGATTCTTTCGAGCCGAAAGATCATCCAACAAATTCTCGACGAACGGAGGAAGTGAAAAATTCCCGTCTAAATAAGTATTGGCTTATATAAGGTCGTTTTCAGCAAGTCGTTCAACAGCTCCTCGTAATCGAGGTTTGCTATTGGCGTATGAGATTCGTGCGTATCCAGGAGTTCCAAACGCATTGCCGGGAACAGTTGCAACGTGAGCTGTCTCAATTGCATTTTCACACCACGCTTGATCGTCCTCTGCGACAGGGAGCATCATATAGAATGCGCCATCTGGGACAGAGACAGACACGCCGTGATCCTCGAACAGATCGACAAGGAAGTCGCGACGTTCTTCGAATGCAGCAACCATTTCTTCAACAACCTCGTCTGTATTCTCAAGTGCTTCAATACCAGCGCGTTGGACAAAGTTGGTCGCACATGAAACAGAATGTGACTGCAGTTTTCCAGCTTGGTCAATAAGATCTTGTGGAGCCGCAAAGTAGCCAAGTCGCCATCCGGTCATTGCGTAGGTCTTTGAGAACCCGTTGACAGTGATTGTTCGGTCTTCCATTCCATCGAACGTCCCTAGGCTGGTTGGCTCAGCATCGTAGCAGACAGTGTCATAAATCTCATCACTGATGACAGCGATGTCATGCTCAACAGCTAAGTCACGGACACCGGCCAGAGCAGCATCAGAGAACACAGCTCCGGATGGATTTGACGGCGAGTTAACGATCAACAATTCTGTATCATCTGAGACGACCTCTTCAAGATCATCCAGTGCTGGCTCAAGTTGGAAATCATGCGAAGAAAGATCAACCCGAGCAAGATCACCGCCAGCAATCTTGACCATAGCCTCGTAGGATACCCATGCGGGGTCAAGTAGTACTACTTCGTCTCCTGGGTTCACAATGGTTTGAACAACTTCAAAAAGAGCCTGTTTACCGCCAGGAGTTACCATAATCTGATCTGGATCATATGAAAGTCCATCAGAAGCGAGTTTATCGGCGATTGCAGACCGGAGCTCCGGAATACCACTTGACTGTGTATATCCAGTATGTCCGTTGTCTAGAGCCTCCTTACCAGCTTCAACAATGTTGTCTGGCGTGTCAAAATCAGGCTCGCCAACGCTAAGGTCAATAACGTCTGCTCCTTCTGCTTCTAACTGTGATGCTAGGTCGCTAATAGCAAGTGTTGCACTTGGTTCGACACGTTCAACGCGTTCTGAGAATTTCATATACTATTTACTATCAATAGGAGGGATTTACCCGTTGCGCTCTTCGTTTTGTATCTCTCGTAGTTCGCGAACAAATTGTGCTGCATCCTCAATTGTTCGTTCTCCTATGGAGATTCGCTCACGAGCCTCCGCTCCCGACATTCCAGGACCGGTAATACCTAATAGCACGGGAGTGTCTCGATCAAGGCTCACTTCTGTAAGCGACTGTGTTGTTGCAGTTCCGATTACTTGATCGTGATCAGTATCTCCCGTTACAATTGCTCCAAGGACAGCTACAGCGTCAATATCGTCTCGTCGAGCAAGTCGATCAGCAGCGAGTGGTGAGTCGTATGCCCCAGGAACATGTATTATTTCAGCAACTTCTACATTGTGTTGTTCTGCAGCATCGATTGCTTGTTGTTCCATTGACTCAGTCACAGACCGATTAAACTGGGCAACAATTAGTCCAAGGCGAATCATATGTTGTGCTTGCACTGAAGCATGCTTAGTACTACTGCCTTTGGCCGAAGCCTTTTGCTGGTCCTGCCCTAATGTGATGTATGTCGGCTATTGCCCCGATGCTCATTGAAACATTAGGTATCGTAGGACTATTGCTACTGTTGTTGTTTGTTGTGACGATTTACAGCGCGGTTGAAATTGTCGATGCATACGAAAAACGTGCACTGACAGTATTTGGTGAGTATCGGAAGTTGTTGGAACCGGGGTTCAACTTCATACCACCGTTTGTTTCCAACACATATCGGTTCGATATGCGAACACAGACACTTGATGTTCCACGGCAAGAAGCAATCACACGGGACAACTCACCAGTAACGGCTGATGCAGTAGTCTATATTAAGGTAATGGACGCAAAGAAGGCATTCCTTGAAGTTGACAACTACAAAGAAGCCGTCTCAAATCTAGCGCAGACAACGCTACGTGCTGTTCTTGGTGACATGGAGCTTGATGATACACTGAACAAGCGCCAAGAAATCAATGCTAAGATACGTGAAGAGCTTGATGAGCCAACTGACGAGTGGGGGATCCGAGTCGAGTCCGTTGAAGTACGTGAGGTAAATCCATCAAAGGATGTCCAGCAAGCGATGGAGCAGCAGACATCTGCAGAGCGGAAACGTCGTGCAATGATTCTCGAAGCACAAGGAGAGCGACGAAGTGAAATTGAGCGTGCTGAAGGTGAGAAACAGTCGAACATCATTCGTGCGCAAGGTGAGAAACAGAGCCAAATTCTCGAAGCACAGGGAGACGCAATTTCAACCGTGCTTGGTGCACGGGCTGCTGAGTCTATGGGTGAGCGTGCGGTAATCGACAAAGGAATGGAAACACTTGAAGGGATTGGCCAAGGAGACTCGACGACATTTATCGTGCCACAAGAGCTTTCATCATTGGTCGGCCGATACGGAAAGCATTTGTCAGGATCTGATGTCAAAGAGCAAGACGGGACACTTGACAGCTTGAACTTTGATTCTGAAACACGCGAACTACTCGGGCTCGACGATATCGAGGAAATAATTTCACAAATTGACGAGGAGACTGAAATGGATCTTGAGCAGATGGAGCAGGAAGCACAGGCTATAAAGGAAGGCGCAGCTGGTGCAGACCTCAAAGATCCAGACGAAGTGATAGAAGAGATGGAAGGGGAACCACCAGGCGTTGAGACCGAGACAGAATAATGTTGGATCTCTGAAGACAGCAAAAAACAAACGTATTCTCGAACCACAGAGGAATATCTTTATTGTTGGAAATCGTATAAACTATTGTGTATAGATGACCAGTCGCGATGTTGACGAAGATAAGCGAACAACGCTTCGGCGGTTTGCTGCGCTGGGAGCAACACTTCCGGTCGCTGGAATTGGAAGTTCCACAACCGCATCGGCAGACACATCCTCTAAAAGCGATGCTAGAGACGCAATTTCCGGATACATCAACACGACACCAGGGGCTCATTTCTCGAAGATTCGTGACGACCTACAACTTGGGACAGGGGAGACACAATATCATTTACAGGAACTAGAAAAGTCCGAACAAATATCAGCACAAAAAGATGGCGACTACAAGCGCTACTTCATTGCGGGAGAATTTAGCGATTTTGAAAAGACAATGTTGGGATACTTACGGCGAGAGACACCACGACATATGATATTGACAATTTTGGAGAGTCCAGGACTAACAGGAGCCGCATTGGCTGACAAGATTGGGGTCTCCGCGCCAACAATCAGTAAATACGGGTCTGAGCTGAGCGAGAACAATATTATAGCGCGTGATGACGGATATCAGGCAAAGAAGCCTGAGCTAACAATTACGCTCTTGCTCCGGTACGCAAATTCATTTGATACGGAAACGGTTGAGTTCGCACAGTCAGCAGACGACCTTCTTGAATATCGGCTGGACACTACGAAGAGGTGACTTTCCATGTCGTACTGGATGAGTATCCCCATTTTTCAACGGCGATATCAAGGTCATTTTCTGCGATAGCAATCATATTTGATCCAACTTCTTTTGGAGACATATCGAGTTCCTCTGCAATGAGTCGAGACTTAAAATAAGTCTGCCCCGGAGTATTTTGTCGAAGGTATTGGAGGATTCGAAGCTGTTTGTTAGTCAATGAAGGTTCGTCGGTAATTGTAGCTGCGCTCATGATTTCAACAATAAGTACGGTCAATTCACACTTATTGCGTTTGGTATATTTCATTAACCCTTTGCTTTCTTGCGTTTTTTATTCTTCCGCGAGGTAGATATTGGTAAATAAAGTCAGATATCCCTCAAAGAACATGAACAGTTGGTACAGTTTGTTATGTTTTGGAGAGCAAGTCATCGAGGACAAATAACATGACAACGGCTATCATAAGTAGCTAATACCAAAGTGTTTAACCAGATTGCACTGGGTGATTACATTAGGCCAACTACTGGACACATTCTGTGTCCGGTTTAGAAACCAGTTATTAGAATGAACGAACGCATACAGCAATTCAACCAAGAACAAGAGGAATCGGAATCAACAGACGCAGATGTTGCCTGTCCGGAATGTGGTGGGACAGTCATCAATGACGAAGAGCACGGAGAGTCTGTCTGTTCAGAGTGTGGGCTCGTCGTCGAAACCGACGAGATCGATCACGGGCCGGAATGGCGCGCATTTAATGCCAAGGAAAAAGATGAGAAATCGCGTGTCGGAGCACCAACAACAAACACGATGCATGATAAGGGCCTGTCAACAAATATTGACTGGCGAGATAAAGACGCATACGGGAACGCATTAGGATCCCGGCAACGGGAGAAAATGCAACGGCTCCGAAAATGGAACGAGCGATTCCGTACCCGTGACTCAAAAGAGCGTAACCTCAAACAGGCACTCGGCGAAATCGATCGAATGGCATCTGCACTTGGTCTCCCCGATAATGTTCGTGAAACAGCCAGTGTTATTTATCGACGTGCACTTGAAGAAGATCTCTTGCCAGGCCGATCAATCGAGGGAGTGTCAACGTCGTGCGTGTATGCTGCCGCGCGACAGGCTGGTGTACCACGAAGCCTTGATGAGATTGCGGATGTCAGTCGTGTAGAGAAACATGAGATTGCCAGAACATACCGCTATGTTGTCCGAGAACTCGGACTAGAAGTGAAGCCAGCTGATCCAGAAAGCTATGTTCCACGATTTGCGTCTGACCTTGAACTTTCAGACGAAGCAGAACACCGGGCCCGGATGCTGCTACAAAACGCGAAGGACAAAGGGATTCACAGCGGCAAGTCACCAGTCGGACTGGCTGCCGCGGCAGTGTATGCGGCCTCACTTCTAACAAACGAGAAAACAACACAGGCAGAAGTAAGCGAGGTTGCCGACATTTCAGAGGTAACAATCAGGAATCGATATCACGAGTTGCTTGAAGCAGAAGAAACGATTAACGCTATCTAGGAGATTCTGTTAAGCAAGAGTTGCATTAGCGATCTATCTCGCTGGTTTTGGTTTTGTAATATTTGACCGGACTATCCTGAAGTTATCACAGGCGAATTGACATCCTCCACCGGCTAAAGCTGGTGGGCGTTCGTCTCGCTACCGCTGTATGAACGACTATTCCGCGACAGCTCAGTCGCCTGAGAAAACGGATAATATCGGGATTCGGACCGCACTACTTCTGAAGAAATCCCTTCGGGCCGCTGGCTGTGGACTCCGGTAAGCACGGAATCTCCAAATCTCATGCCGAGTTCGGAGACTACAGTTTGGTCCCGCCAAGAGCCTAGTCATACTGACGAGGCTGCAAGCCGGAACCTCCCAACAGTTATAAGTTTGACTTCCTCCCACCCCTTCAGGGGTGGGTTTTCACCTCGCACTATCTATAAGATAGACTCGGCGGATTTTTGATGATTCGTTGGTACATATTATATATGGACTTTCAGTCGTTTGTGCTGGCGGCAAGCACAGGCAACCTTGCCGAGACAGACGATCCAGTGGTTCAGGCTCGGGCTAATGCAGTTGAATACCGAATGGATCTTGCTTCGAAGCCACTTGAGTCATTGAGTCAGTACGATGGTACACTGCCAGTGATTGCGACAAACCGAGTTGAATGGGAAGGTGGAAAAGCACCAGACACGGAGGACCGAATTGCAAAGTTGAAAACTGCAGCAGCAAATCCAGCAGTTGAAGCCGTAGATATTGAACTTGAAGCAATCAAGCGTGGTGATGCCGATCAACTATTATCTGAAAGTCATGTCAAAAACGGAGAGACATCTGTAATCGTTTCCGTACATGATTTTGATCGGACACCACGGATTGAAGATCTCAGAGACTTGCTTGACCAAGCTTTAGAATATGGAGATATTGGTAAATTAGCTGTGAAAGCAAATGGGGTTGAAGATGTTCCGCCGTTGTTAACCGTGACAAGAGAGTTCGCCGCACAGGGACAGAAGGTCGCAACAATGGCAATGGGTGAGGCAGGAAGCCACTCACGGGCTGTTGCTCCGTTGTACGGGTCAACAATTGGGTATGCTCCAGCAAAACCCGGCCAGGCGACTGCCCCAGGACAGTTGGATTTAACTACACTTGCAAGTCTCATTGAAACACTATCATAGAGATGTCAGAACGACAACCGTGGATCGCCGGGATTTTGGCACTGATATATCCCGGACTTGGACATGTATACCTTCGCGAATGGGGACGAGCAGTCATGTGGTTCGTGTTAGCTCTGGTTGCGGCAGTGATTGTGATTCCGGAACACGCATTTGACAGTTTTGAGGCGTCTCCAAGTTTTGACGGGCTGCTTGAAGCAACAGAGATAATCCAAGCAGAAACAGAGCCACTCGGAATTGCAACGCTTGGTGTTATTGTTGGGTTCAGTGTAATCGATGCATTTGTGCTTGCTCGGCGTTCCTCTACGGACAGTACTGATGAGCAACTAGAACCAAAGACAGAAAAACCAAAATGTCCCGAATGTGGGAAGCCGCTTGATGAAGATTTAGACTTCTGTCACTGGTGTACGACAAAAATCGATAAAAAGAAGATAGAACGAGAAGAGGACTAGTTCTTATTTTTCGATGATCTTCTCATCAATCGCCTCGCCGAAGTGGCGCGCAGTCTGTTCATAGTAAACTAAAATTTCATCTCCGGCAGATAAATCAGTAACCGCTTTCCGATCGTCTGGAGTTGGGACTTTAATTGTTTCCGCATTCTGAAGAAGAGTCTCAATACGGTCAGTTCCATCTTCTGTTTCTACTTCTGCTTCGATGCGGAACATTGGACGTTGCTCAATTTTTGCTCGTCCAACAACTGCTTCCCGGGTTTTTCCGTTACGGTTGACAATCTGGACTTCGTCACCACTCTCAAGCTCAGAGAGATACTTTGTTTCCCCACCAGGAGTTCGTACATATGCGTGGACAGCACCTGCATTAACCCGAAACGGTCGGGAAGCAACATATGGCGAATCGGCAGTTTCAGCGTGGACAAAGAAAAGTCCGCGAGACATAGACCCGACAAGCATCCCTTCGTCATGATCAAGTAGTTTCCCGGTATCGACACACACGCGATCAGCAGATCCTGCACGTTCAACAGATGTTACCTCAGCCCAAGTTAGATCAAGTGTTTCTCGTTCAAGCTCGTCTCGTACTTCAACCGTTTTATGAATCTCACTGGGATCGTCAGTATCCAAGAGTACAGCGTCGGCTCCAATCTCAAGCGTTTCGTATGCAGTCTGAGCTTCTTTTGCAGTAGTTACCCCTGCAACGAGTTCTGTTTCCTCGCCGATACGGGCGATCAGGTTCTCAAGCGGAATGATTTGCCAATCTTCACCGATAACTATCGTATGATCTGCTGTTTTGGCCGCTTCCTCAGCAAATGCCTCGTAATTCTCATCTAGAATTCGGATGTAAGCACCATTTGCTGCATCATCTGAGCGACGAAGAGCCGAAATATCAGCAGACCCGGAGAAGTCTTCTGGAAGAGATACACTTCCGTCACCTTCTCCATTTTTCCCCACAATGACAGCATCGGAAGAGACATCCTGCTGACTATGTTCCTCAAGCCTGTCAGCATCGCCACCACTACGGAACGCTGCTATATTGACATCGCCGAGATCACGGACGCGTTCAACATCAGTATCATCTACTAATACCCAATCAACTCCGGCTTCAATTCCAGCAGTGATGCGCTTTTTTCTTTTTTCCCAGTTACCGACAGCTGAATCAGCTTTGAGCCAGACGGATCGTGTCATTATTGTATTCACTCGCAGTCCGGTGGCTTGAACGTGGCGATTGAAACTGATCCTGACAAGAACATAGTCAACTACCATTTCGATGAAAAGACAACCGAATACTACTGAATTACATAACAGTAACACCGCCTGAAACGCCGGGATTCTCTCGCTGACTGGACATAGCCCTACCCGCAACGGAGCCGGAAGTCCACCTCGCTATCTAGTTTAGAAGCTATCGAAAGTGTTCCATTGCTGTTTCGACATCTTCATTCTCGTGTATAATCGCCGAAACAGCAGCAGTGATCGATTCAGGATTATCGTGCTGGAAAATCGATCTACCCATCGAAACGCCAGCACCACCAGCATCAAGCGCACCACGAGCCATCTCGATAGTTTCTCTGTCACTACTGCGGCTTCCACCGGCGATAACGACCGGGAGTTGAGTTGATTCAATAACGTGCTTGAAACTCTCTGGGTCACCACTGTATGCGGTTTTGACAATGTCCGCACCGACTTCTTCTGCAAGACGAACAGCATGTCCAAGGGACTCTGCGTCATGCTCATCAATGTCTGGACCTCGTGCGTACGCCATTGCTAAGGTTGGAATACCGTAGGAGCTTGCTGTACTGGTGAGTTTACCCAGAGCCTCAAGCTGCTCGCGTTCGAACTTGCTTCCAACATTGATGTGGAACGAAACGGCATCGGCTCCAGCACGAATGGCATCTTCAACAGTGCCGGTTTGTCGTTTATCATTTGAATCGGGGCCAATTGATGTAGAAGCATTGAGATGAACGATATATCCTGCACCGTTTTTGTTCGGATGTACGCGAGGAGCAATCCCTTTCTGGGTTAGAACTGCATCTGCCCCGCCCGCAGTTACCGCGCTGATAGTTGATTCAATGTCTTTGAGACCCTTTACGGCCCCAAGTGTGATACCATGGTCCATCGGAACGATAAGAAATCGGCCATCAGTGCCGATTCTATTAAGTCGTGCTTGAAGTCCTGCTGTCATAATGATTGTATGAGAGACTGTGGCAATCTCGTTTTATTTTCCTTCCGGTTCTGGTGCGGAAGAGATCTGTCCGCGCTGTGCTCCAGTTGTAAGCTCCTGAGATAATGACCGAAGCTTGTCAGCCGTTTCTTGTACAGGTCGGTTCTGTTCGGTGCCTTCTGCAATGATATCTACAAGTGCACTGCCAACAATAATACCGTCTGCGCCTGCATTGATAATTTGTTCGGCGTGATCGCCAGTTTTGATTCCAAATCCAACTGCTTTTGGTAAGTCCCAGTCAGCAATCCGGTCTAGACTTTCCTCGGTCTGGGACGAAAGTTCATCCCGCGCTCCTGTCGTGCCAAGACGAGCCTGAACATAGACATATCCGGATCCAAGTTCTCTGATTCGATCAAGCCGGTGACCTTTGGTTGTTGGTGCAACAATAAAAATGAGGTCTAGACCAAACTCATCACAGACATCGTGAAGAGGATCAGCCTCCTCTGCTGGCAGATCCGGAACGACGAGACCATCAATTCCGGCGTCTGCTGCGCGCTCGACAAACGCACCTGGGCCCTTCTCATCCCCGTATTGATAGATGAGGTTATAGTAAGTCATACAGACAAGGGGGACATCGACATCAAGGTCAGCAACAAACTCAAAAAACCGGTTGGGTGTCATTCCGGAAGACAGGGACCGGACTGTCGCTTCACGGATTGTTGATCCATCTGCAACGGGATCAGAGAATGGAAGGCCGAGCTCAACAACATCAGCGCCGCCTTCGACCACCGCTTCGACATAAGCAAGTGATGACTCATAGTCTGGATCGCCAGCGGCAAGATATGGTACGAATGCTGGACCGTCGTCAAACGCATTAGCGATGTCGCTCATGTATGATCACCCTCAAACAGGCTGAGATCTGGTGCATTTTCAATGTCATATGACCCCGTCTCCTCGATAACCGTTTCGAGGTCTTTGTCTCCACGGCCAGACACATTGATTACGACTGACTCCCCAAGCTCGTCTGCATGCTTTTCCAAGTATCCGAACGCATGGGCTGTCTCGAGAGCAGGAATGACACCCTCATCAGCAGAAAGTCTGTGGAACGATTCAAGAGCGACGCGGTCGCCTACATTTACAGCATTAACTCGTCCAATATCGACCAAATGAGCCAGCTCAGGGCCAACAGCAGAATAGTCAAGGCCAGCAGAAACAGAATGAGATTCCATGATCTGACCACTTGAGTCCTGTAGTAGCTTTGTTCGGGCCCCGTGTAGAATACCCTCGTCACCTGTCGATAGCGTTGCAGAGTTCGGGGCTACGCCGCGCTCTTCATCAATTTCAAGTGAAGATCCGCCAGCTTCCACAGCGTACAAGTCAACGGATTCGTCGTCAACAAAGTGGTGGAAGGTACCGATTGTATTTGATCCTCCGCCAGCACAGGCAATTACAGCGTCCGGTTGATGACCAATCTCTTCTTCAGCCTGCTTTCGAGTTTCTTCGCTAATTACAGACTGGAAATCACGAACCATTGACGGGAATGGATGGGGACCAACGATTGATCCGATAACGTAGTGTGTATTTTCGACAGATTCTGCCCAGTCACGCATTGTCTCTGAGATCGCTTCTTTCAGTGTTCCGCGGCCAATGTCAACTGGATTAACATCCGCTCCGTTAATCAGCATACGGAATACATTTGGTCGCTGGCGATTGATATCGGTACGACCCATATAGATTTCACATGGCATATCAAGATGTGCAGCTGCCATAGCAGTGGCAGTACCGTGTTGCCCAGCACCAGTCTCAGCGATGATCCGTTCTTTGCCCATGTACTTTGCCAGTAATACCTGTCCAAGAGCATTATTCAGTTTGTGTGCTCCTCCGTGGAGAAGGTCCTCTCGCTTGAGATAAACGTCAGTGTCGTACCGATCACTCAAGCCTTCAGCGTACTGTAACGGGGTTGGCCGACCACCAAATCGTTGTAACCGCTGTCGGAATTCGTCCATGAAGCCGTCCTTGTTGTTAAGGACGTACTCCTCGTATGCTGTTTCAAGTTCCTCAAGTGCAGGCATTAACACTTCAGGAACGTACTGTCCGCCGTAATCGCCGAATTTGCCATCTGTACTCATATTTATATTATTTTTGTGATTGCTATGTCTGTCTATCGATACATCAACTAATGTGAGGAGTTGTTAGCTGGCGCGTGTTTTTACGAATGGTCTGCATGTCAAGTTTTGATCCGTGATCCATTATTGCACTACCAATAAGCAATCCATCGGCGCCAGCAGATTGCATTCTTTCTACGTCCTCAGGCGTCTTAATTCCGCTTTCTGCAATAACTGTGACATCATCAGGAACTGTAACTTCAGAAAGTACAGTTTCAACTGTTGAAAGATCAACCGTGAGTTCTGTGAGATCACGGTTATTGATACCAATAATTTGTGCTCCCGAGTTAACTGCTTCTTGGAACTCAGCAGAGGTATGTGTTTCAACAAGAACATTGAAACCACGGTCGCGTGCTGCCGTAATCATCGACTCAAGATCATCAAGAAATCGAGCAATGAGCAAAACTGCGTCTGCTTTGACTGCATCTAACTGGGATTCCTCAAGAATGAAGTCCTTTCGCAGAACCGGGATATCAACAGACTCTCGGACTGAAGCGAGCATTTCTACCGATCCATCAAAGTGCTCTGGTTCGGTAAGAACGGATAATGCAGCGGCTCCTCCATCAGCCATCGCCTCAGCAAGTTCAACCGGATTATCAGAACGTTTGCCAGCAGTCGTTGGGCTTGTTGGTTTGATTTCAGCAATAACCGGTATACGGCCATCACCAGCCGCACGAGTAAGTGCATCGGATAGGCTCTGGGCTTGAACAGAGATTCGACCGCTGGGCGAGGAGCGGTTCCGAGCCTGCGAAAGAATATTAGATACCGCCGGATTTATTTCGTCATCAATACCCATCATTGTTCATTAACGGACGGATATGTACATAAGACTTGCGGGAAGCGATCAGCATAAGATAGCGCGGAGCCCCCTTCCTCAACGAGCAGCGCAGAGAGACGCCTGTCTCTCAAGCAGCGCAGTAGGGAGGGGAGGAGCGCGTCACGTCCCTCCACTAACACTGCTATCTGCACTCAACTCCCCCAATACTTAATAAAAGAATCTAACTGAATCGAAAACGCTGAAACACATATGGAAGTGCGTCGGACATTGCCAGTGAAACTCGTTGTGGCCGACAGCGACAGAGACGCACTTCTCGAAACCATTGACCAATATAAACACTGCGCCAACACGACCAGCGACCACTGCTGGGACGAGAACGACTACAAGAAAACAGCCAAGTACGCTGTCAAAGACGAACTGTACCACGACCTCAAAGCAACCCACGACTTGACGGCGAATCTCGTCCAGCAAGCCATCTTCCAAGCCGTTGAAGCCGTCAAATCTGGCGTCGAACGCCTCGAAAAGAACGAAGACACCAGCCGACCCGAGTTTACCGCTGACACCGCTCGCTACGACAAACGCGCTGCGACCTTCCACGACGACCACGTTTCCTTGTCGACCGTGGACGGGCGTATCGAGGCTGACTATGTTCTCCCGGTAGACGAGACAAACACACCGTTCGAAGAGTACCTCAACGACGACGAGTGGGAGTTTCGCACCAGTACACTCCACTACAAGCCCTTCGACGACGAGTTCTGGTTGCACATCGGCTTCAAACGGATCGAGGAAGCCACCGACAGCACACAAACTGACGCCGCTGTCCCCGAGAACAGGACAGTCCTCGGGATCGACCTCGGCGTCGAAAATCTTGCGGTCGCGTCAACCGGGCGGTTCTGGACGGGTAACGAACTCGACCACTGGCACCGTGAGTTTCAACAGCGGCGGGGTGACCTCCAACAAACCGGCACACAGGAGGCCCACCGCACGCTCCAGCGCGTCTCAACAAAAGAAACGGCCTACTACAAGCAGTATTTGCATATCGTCGCCAACGAGATCGTCGAAGAAGCGGTCGAACACGACTGTTCGGTGATCGCCTTCGAGGATTTAATTGACATCCGCAAACGAGCACAGGGGGCGACGTGGCATCACCGCTGGCGATTCAACCGCCTGTATGAGTACGTCGAGTACAAAGCGAAGGCCTACGGGATCGACGTTGAGGAGTTAGAACGGAGTCCGCAGGCGAAGACGGTGCCAGCCTACTACACCTCACAGCGATGCAGCAGTTGTGGGTTTACCCACGAGGACAACCGCCCCACGCAAGCGCACTTCGAGTGCCAGAAGTGTGGCTACGAGAATCACGCCGACTACAACGCCGCCAAGAACGTGGCAGTACGCTGCTGTCGCCGGCTACTCCGTCGCAACCAGACTGGGGGCGACGGAGGCGCACCCGTAGACGTTGCGCTGAATGGCGGGACGATGACCGTGAACGTGTAAGCACTGAAGCCCCTTGGACGGGGAGCCAGGCCTCTCCGTGCCACCTCATCGGTGGCCAGAACGGGGGTCCATGTCAAAGCCCCACCCTCAACGAGCGAACGCCTTGTGGGTGAGCGAAGTAGGGTGGGTAGTTTACTGGTCTAGTAATCATCTGATAGGTGGGTCTGTAGACGGTTATTCGCTTTTCTATTGATAACTGGTTGATTTTTTTGGAGGCACAACAGAAACAGGGTGAACTACGCCTGCCTACTCACCGACTTCGGCGGCTCCTTGAGAACGGGGACATAGCCTGCAGAAGTTAAATATATGTGCTGTTAAGTACCAAGTGTATTCGTCCATGACTATCTTCATGGATAGTTTCACTCATCACCATTCACTCATGTCATCGGAGGCGATCACATATGCAACATACAGGAAAATATCTCATACACGCACGAATCGAAGCAGATGGGGTGGTCGAGCGAAGTGATGTCGTTGGAGCCATCTTCGGACAAACAGAAGGATTGCTGGGCAAAGAACTTGAGTTGCGAAACTTGCAGAATGCATCAAAAGTTGGACGGATTGATGTGGAGATTGATAGTAATCAAGGGCGTTCAGTTGGGGAAGTAACAATTGGAACGACGTTAGACCGGGTTGAGACGGCCACAGTAGCTGCAGCACTGGAAACGATCACGCGAATCGGACCTTGTGAGGCATCAGTGACCGTTACAGAAATTGAGGACGTACGAGCTGCCAAGCGTAAAGAGGTCGTTGATCGGGCGCATGAGTTGTTAATTGAGTCATTTGATGGCGGGATGACTGGTGAAGAAATTATTGAAGAGGTCAGACGACGAGTTCGAAAAGATGAGATAACAACTTATAAAGGACTACCAGCTGGGCCCAATGTGGCCACAAGTGATGCAATTGTTGTTGTTGAAGGGAGATCGGATGTGTCGCGTCTATTAGAGGCAGGGATTAAGAATGCAATCGGAGTTGAAGGCACAGATATTCCAGAAGAAATCGGCAGACTGACTCAGTCACGAACAACAACGGTATTCTTCGATGGTGACCGTGGCGGGGAGTTATTGCTTAAGGAGCTTAACCAGATTGGAGCAATTGATTATGTTGCCGTAGCACCGGAGGGTCAGTCTGTCGAGGATCTATCTCGTAGAGAGATACTAGAAGCATTGAGACAAAAAGTGACATACAGCACTGTCGAAAACCCGATGTCTGCAATCGATCAGGACGAGATAGCTGGAAAGAGTACACAGAAAAATCAAGACAAACACACAGATGTTGAGCAGGATGATAAGCAAGTTGCTAGCACTGATGGAGCAGGGAAGATTATAAAAGAACGCAAAACAGAAACCACAGAGCCAACGACAGTACGGGATTATGTTAAGAAAGTTATCAAGCAGGAAGCCGGAGAAGTATATCTCCTTGATAAAGACCAGAATGTGCTGACCACTGATAGCGCAGAGAGTGCATTTGGAGTCATCGAGACAGCAGACGAAGTCCCGGAGACAGTGATACTTGATGGTTCAATATCACAGCGAATACTTGATGTTGCAGCACAGCGCGGAGTCGACCGAATTATTGGAACCGCAAAAGAACAATACACAAAGCAGCCAACCAATGTCCGTGTACAGACAGCCGACAAGATTCTTTCTGGTCCTCGTTGAACTTCTTCAACCGTTGAGGCTGCCTTTTCGATCTACTTTGTCCTCCAACAGAGCATAATATAAAAGATCAAACATCGGCTTGAGTGTCTGAAATTGCATCAGTAAACAGTACACGATGTTTTGAGCGTGTCACCTGCTCGGGGGGCAAGCCCCGAGGCATTCGCCTTGATTATTCTGTGAAAATTAGTATTCAACCTAATTGTCCAGCGCTGGGAGAGGCGGAAGCTCAGCAGTACCAACAGCAACTACCAAGATGGCTGCAATGATTGCACCAGAAAAGGTCGCAAGGAAATTGACACTACCATTGCCAAGAACCCGTCCTTCAACAGTCGCTCCAAGAAGGCTATCAATGACCATGCCAGCCACGCCAGCAGTGACAATGACGAGTGCTTCCCATGACGCAACTGCTGGGAATGTATAATAGGCAAGGCCTGCAATAATAGTTGCTCCGACAATTCCTGCAAGCATGCCTTGCCAGGTGATGCCTCCATCAGTTCCGGGTTCAACAGGCTTCAATGTCGTAATCAGCCGGGTACGACCGTATGAGCCACCGATTTCACTTGCTAAAGTATCACTGAGTGCTGTTGCGATCGCTCCGGCAAATGCAAAGACATAGAGAAGCGCATCACCAGAGATTGCACCCGCTTCAGTTAATGCATAAAAGAACAGAGCACCCATTCCGACACTGGCATTTGCAAGAACATTTTCGCCTCCACGAGCCCCTTGATTTTTCTCCGCGACACCGTGCTGCAGTTTACGTTCGTATCTAAACTTCGATGAAATACCACCAATGGCAAAAAATGCAAACAATACAGCAAACCAGTTGTAGCCGCCAAGAACAATGGCAAGTAATCCAAGAAGAACACCAGCGATCATTCCCTCAACAGAAGCAGCATCAAAATAGTATGCAAGGGTACCAAGAGTGAATGTAATAAGGACAGCAACGCTGATTGCGACGAGATCAGCATCAATACCGACTGCTGTAAGTAACCACAACAAAAGGCCCACCGAAAAGATAACAGGCGGTTCGTCACGAGAAAAAAGCATTGAGTGTATGAGGGCAGCCAATAACGCGCCAGATAGAGTTAGTGTGACAACAACAGGAGCAGCAAATGTTGTAATCTCGAATGTCCACATTGGAATGAGAACACCAAGAATTCCACCGATTAGTGCACCACCGATATACCCGAAGGTGGGATTAATACGCTTGATAATTGTCTGGCTAATAACTGCTCCAAGGTTGCCTAACGCCACAAGAAAAATAGTGCCAGTAAACACGGCCATTGGCATTTCGCCGGCACCAGCTAGTGTCCCTAACACAGCTGCTGAAAGAGAAAATCCAAACAAGCCACGAAGTCGACCGGCATCATAATCACCTGGCCGGGCAAGAAGATTAAAAACTGGTCCACTAGTAATAACGACAGACAACAATGCGACTAATGCAAACGGAAGCCCCGCAGCGGTTTCAAACATCGGCGCAATAAACGCAAGCGCCCCGATAAGTGTAAACCCACTTGCTCGCCGTATGTTTTCGTTCACACGTACGAAAATCCGGGGGTTGGTCACTTAACATTCCTGATTCTCTCTCCCGAATTGAAGATCAAAACTGGATAGTATTGAACAAGACAAATAGTCCACTGATCTGAACTATCCAGTCATTCGCTTATCAGGACAGTTTTCCATGTACAGGAGATCATCGGCGACGACAGCAGCCGAACGATCGAGATCGAAAAACAGGCTCACTCGCGTCGGGGATCACCCGAAGTACGGCTTCAGAGAGTTCCAAGACAAATCGGTACCGAAGCGAGGTGATGATCAAGGGAATGGCACTCACGATGAAAGTAATGAGGCCCATAGTAGCGTAATGGAAATGAGACCTAAGAGACCAATCATTTTCTCGGTATCCAGGTGGTTGGTTCCGCAGAGGCAGATCAATAAAATAATCGGACTATCGAGAACTGCTAAAACGTCAACTGCCTCAGAGTCAATCCCCGTGGTATCCGCCCCGATTATTCTGTGAACTGCGCATGCTTACAGGGGTAGCGAGGCGAGCGCTCATCGGCTTTAGCCGTCCTCAGAACGCTTCGCGTTCTGATGGGCTGCACAAGACCTTCGGTCTTGTGAACGGGGGATGAAGCCGACAATTGGGAAGTATTCCACGAGACTGAGCTATTCCGGAGTTAAACTGTGATCGAGACGTAGATGTGATTGCACCGAGGCGGTCTTGCCGCCGTTGTAACCGGATAATATCGGGGGTCGGGCCACACCACGTCTGAAGGCATCCCCTTCAGGCCGCTGGTTGTGGATTCAGATCAGCACGGGACCGCTGAATCCCATGCCGGGATCAGAGAGGGCGGTTTGGTCCCGTCGGGTCCGGTCATGCCGATTGGACTGCAACCCTGAAACTCCCAGCCCAGCGGTGCGGTGCCGTGGGAGGAGGTCAATTGCTGCCTTCGGTGGTTCTTTGAGGACGAGGACGTAGCCTGCAAAGGTTAAGGATACTCAAAGAATAGGTGTGAGATGTGGGAATATACGATAGATATCTTGCATTGCGGGTTCGAACACAGTCCTCCTCACCGCCGGATCACGTTGCACTAATTATTACAGAACGTGATCTGTTGGAGCCAGATGCATTTGAGACACTTGAGGAGTTTTTTGAGTGGGCATTTACATACGGAGCATCGACAATTACTGTCTATGTAAGTGTGTTAGATGAAGGAGCAATTCCATCATTAAGGCACTCGCTATCACAGGTATCAGCACCAAAGCCAGTGTCAATTCACGGACCGAATGATGAAACATATCAGGATGCTCCGATACAGATCAGTGTTGGATTAGGCGGAAAACACGAGTTTACAGAGGCAGTACAAGAGATTGCAGAACGAGCGGTTAATGGGGAGCTTAACCCAGAAGAGATATCAGAACAAGATATCGAGCAGTCTCTAGCGTTTCCAGAGGCACCTGATCTGATAATCAAAACTGGGGAAGAACGGCTATCCGACTTTATGATCTGGCAATCAGTCTACTCTGAGCTATACTTTACAGATGTTAACTGGCGTGATTTCCGACGTCGTGATTTCCTACGTGCAATTAGAGAATACAAAAACAGAACCCGTCGGTTTGGAGAATAAACTATTCACTCATAGTCTAAGCAGGCGTACCGACTTCCAGCGGAGCCAAAAGAATACGGTAGAGTGATCAGACAACATTTGACCATCTACATGGATTAATCGGTGTAGGTAATAAATATTGTGAAGATCTTGTCAGAACAAGTGGACAATGATAAATGCATTGTATGAAAAACTAGGCAATATTCTATACAAGAACCCACCATTTTTATACTTGTGTCACTTCGGTACAGATGCAATGCCAAGCGGAACGGTTGATTTTTTCAACGATTCTGGCGGTTACGGATTCATCGATACTGACGCCTCTGACGAGGACGTATTCTTCCACATGGAAGACATCGGCGGCCCAGACCTTGAAGAAGGTCAGGAAGTCGAGTTTGAGATCGTGGAAGCCGACAAAGGCCCACGAGCGAAGAATCTAACTCGCCTGTAGAGCGACTAGTTTTGACAAGGAGATAACTGCGCACTAGCGTGTCTAGTGCGTTGGAAATTATTCACCGTACAGTAGCAACACTGTCATAGGTGCATGATATCGGGGGCTTTCGCCAGTCTCTTCTATGGGAGAGTCAAAGACATAAGTAGCAATTATGAGTGACGATCCCTCTGCAGAAGTTGTTGATCCAGACCTGTATCATCGTACCCAGCGACTGCTAAAGCCGGGAGATATAGAACTGGAAGGTCTAATCATACATTCTGAGATTCCTGGGTCAGATGATATGGAAATGACTGATTTAACAATAGAGATTGGCGACATCATTGCGTCACATGCTACAGATAAGGAAGTATATGTTTACTCTGGAACAGACGACCCAGAATTTGCGTCAAATCAGCATCAAGGATTGACAATTGATGGCGATGAGTTTGTCTGGGAATGTCAGCAACTCCTTCGAAACGGGACATATGACATTGTGTTCTACTATGAGGCTGAGACTGACAGTGACGCGATTGTTAAGGAGGTAACTGCAGAATATGAGGTTCAAGCAGTACCTGTTGAAAATGCAGAAGAACAAGAAGACGAAGAGTAAAATTCAGATGCAGTTAGCCTGAATAGGAACTTTCTCCAACGACCTTGACAAATTCTCCTTCTCCGACAGACCGATCAGAATCGAATGACGTAACGCGCACACGAACTTGTTTGCCCTTATGTTTTTTAGGGAGATCATTGACGTAAAGTTGTGTGTCTCCAATCCGAGCAAGACCACGTTGACCGTCGTGTTCTGAGACAAAGACATCAACAGTGCTGTCGACATCAAGCGTTGGGCGTCCGGTTCGGAACTTCCAGCCTTTGAGATATTTTTTGAAGAAGCTCATAGGTTCATCACATCCTCACTTTCGCGGTCAGTAATGTATTCACGGCCAAATCCTGTAATTGCTGCGATGATAAAGACAGCTAACAGTAACCAGCCTTGGAACACAAACGGAACAACCTCGATTGGATTTACAACAGCCTCTGCAGGGAACCAATCAAAGTCATCAGGGAGAGAGCTCATAGCCTCAAACCCAACTAACACACCACCAGACCATGGGAAGATGTATCCAAGTGCGGCTGTCTGCGCATCAAGGATATTAGCTCGGCGATAGCTGTTAAGATTAAATCGCTCTCCAACACGGGAGATATACGGTCCAATAGCAATTTCGGCAGCAGTGTTAATCGTAATTGCAGAGTTAATTAATGCTGCAGTGCCGACCATTGTCAACTCGGCTCGACGTACTGTCGTTGCCAGCTTGTCGTATGTGAAGTCTAAGATTGCTCTGAAGGCTCCACCTCGCATCATGATCTGTGCACCGGCAACAATAAGCAACACCAGCACAGAGAGGTCAACAAAACCGACAATGCCTTCATACAGGCTACCAGAGACGGTCGCCTGATCTGCAGTCTCAACAATCTCAATGATTGCTATTTCACCGACAACATCTGCAAGTGGGGCAGATTCAGGTGCAGTGAACTGAACAATATCGCCAGCGCTTGAAAGGTTGAAGACCAAATTAAGCGCAATTGCGACAACAATTCCCCAGGAAATAGCCTCAACAATATGACGGCCAGCAATAGCAGCGCCAATGACAACAAACATCGAGAGTAGATGTACCAGCCCGAGAGGATCACTCTGTTCGTTGAGTGCCTCCAGAGCTTGTTCTCCGACACCTTCGTAGACAGGGAGCGTACTGCTAACGAAGATGAAAAGTGGGAACGCTATTGCAGCAGCAATAATCACGTATTTGAACCGACTGGCAACGACGCCTCCGATATCAGCATCTTGGGTGACAGCACTAACGATTGTGGTGTCACTGACTGGTGCAAGATTATCACCGAAAATAGCGCCGGAAAGGATAGCACCAAACATGAGCACTGGATCTGCGCCGAGCGCAATTCCAGCTGGGAAGAACAGCGTAACGAAAGCGATTGTCGCACCATACCCAGTACCAATACCAGTCGTTAACAATGCAGCAAGAAGGAACGTAAGTGCAGGGAAAAGAAGCGAACCAACTTCAAGCGCATCAGCCGCCCAAACTAATCCTTCTACGAAATCACCAGCCTGCAGCGTTTCAGAGAACATGCCTGCCCACAGCCACGCAACAATCGCTGTGACAGCCACCGGCTGTGTCATGCCCTCGAAAATTGTATTTGCGTATGTTTTCCATGACCCCTTTACAAAGAACATTCCAAGGATCAGTCCAATCGCCATCCCGACAATCAGCCCGGCAGTGTCTGAGACATACCAAAATGCTGTCTGGAAGATTGCCCAGATGATAAAAAACACGATTGGAATTGCACTCATCCCTCGCCCCCCGTAAAATTCTATCGAGGGGCTGTCGTCTGCCTGTATCGCGCTATCACGAACAGGATCCTGTTCTGACATGCAATCTGGCGTATGTACTCAGCACATAAGAACATATATTTACAAGATATATTCGCTAAAATAATGACTAAAATTTTATTGAAGACTTCACCAATTGAGAAAGTAGCCTAGACACTATATATTAACTCCCGCGGTTCAAGCCCCGGGGCAGTCGCCTTGACTGCCTGTATATATGATATTCAAATCATAGCTTCGGAAGGGGAACACTCACGGATTCAGCCGTGAGAAGAGATTACTCTTCTCTGACAACAAGAACAGGAGCCGAGGCATTGTCTACAACTCGTTCGGAAACACTACCAAGAGATTTGACTTTTTCGCGAGGAGATTTTCCATGTGAGCCGACGACGATAAGGTCAATATTATTGCTAGTGGTATAATCAAGAATTTCTTTCCATGGGGTCCCCTCCTCAATTGTTGTCGTTACATCGAGGCCAGCAGCAGTTGCTTCTGTTTCAAGTTGTGCAAGCGCATTTTCGCCCTCAGACTGAAGTGACCCGCGAATATCAGACTGTGAGTCTTCGGCCGCAGCAAGAACAATGCGTGAATCAACAATATAGAGGCCATGAACTGTTGCTTCTGAAGATTTAGCGACTTTGAATCCATGTGTCGCTGCAGTCATTGATTGGTCACTGCCATCAGTGGCAACCAAGATATCCCTGTACATAGATACTAGTTTGTAGGCAGGTGATATAGATATACGGGTCGCTAAGGGAAGATGAAATAAGGAAAATGAGTGCACCGCCAGGGATTTGAACCCTGGTCATCGGCTCGAAAGGCCAATATGATTGGCCGGACTACACCAGCGGTGCGCTACATTGATTCATTGTCCATTAGTCATTAAAAGCCTTCCGTAATGTGATTACAGAGATGAAAGACAACAACTCACATGCGAAGTGAGTCCATCAAACGATCATCAGTTATTGAAGTTGCAAAACCTATTCAATATCCGATACGGTTACAGTCGAAACAGACTTGCTGTGCTTCCGGACTGAATCAAGAAGTTGTATCACTAACAACTGTTATAAGAATGGATATGACGAAGGTTCATTGATGTTCTCCCCCGAATAAAGCCGGAAGTTCGCTCAAAACCGCTGCAAGTGTATGATTACAAGGTACCGGCAGGTTCAGGGAATAACAAAATGTGTTTACAGACGTGTGCTAAGCGTTGTATATGTTTGGTATATTCGACGTACTACTTTTTATACCGATGTGGGATGAACTCTTTCCAAAGGGGATTGAGCAATACCTTGTGGGCGGCATTTTCATTGGAGTTGGTACCGCTGTTATTTACTGGGGGACAGGGATTATCGCTGGCGCGAGTACGTTTTTAGAGTCGACATTGTCGTATGTCTCAAGACTTGATCGGTTTCAACAGACAAGGTTTGTACTGACACGCGACTGGCGCGTGGTTTTTACACTTGGCATCGTGCTTGGGGCAGCAATCTATCAGACACTACTAGTTGGAGAGATATGGACAACTGACGTACAGTGGTGGCGGTTGTTAGTTGGAGGGGTATTGATTGGTATTGGAACACGCGTTGGAAAGGGGTGTACCTCTGGACATGGAATTTGTGGAGTCGGGTCGTTTTCACATGCCTCATTGGTTAATGTAGCTGTGTTTCTGCTGATTGCGATTGGAACAGCATTAACGGTTCAGGCAGTGGGGGTGACGCCATGACAGAAGCAGAACACCCAGCGTTTCTGCCATTGATTTTCGCAGGTGGTCTACTGTTTGGGTTCGGTCTTGGATACAGTGAAATGGCGCAGCCGGAAGTAGTTTTGTCGTTCCTGCAGTTGAGGGACCTTGGACTACTGTTTGTGATGGGCGGGGGCGCCGGTGTCATGATTATCAGTTTTTATTTAGCCCCACGGATTGTTGGTAATGCACCTTTGACAAACGCATCATACGGTCGGCGTATCAAGTCACTCGATCAAAACGTGTTATATGGCGGCGTAATCTTCGGCATTGGGTGGGGACTTTCAGGAGTATGCCCTGGGGCAGGATATGCAAGTCTTGGCATTGGAAATTACCCAATTTTGCTGGCCATTGGAGGCATGTTCATTGGAGCATATCTACAGGGATACTGGCGGTCAAACGGATAATGTGAGCATTGATATTAATCATATTCAGATTAGCCATTCAACGCAACGATGACCGCTCTTTGCCGATAGAGTACGCCGGGGGCACTGGAATCGATCCTGAGATACTTTGCCACAAATATGCTGTCGATAGAAAAACATTCACATGCTGGTAAAGCAACAGAGAGGTATGAAGCAAATTCGGTTTCGAGATCCAGCCGGTGCTGTACGCACAGGGCAATGGGAAGAAGGTGTAATCAAATTTGGGGATAGCACGTACAGTCCAGATGACATAGATATTCTTCCGCCATGTGAGCCAACAAAGATCGTTTGTGTAGGAAAAAACTACGCTGCACATGCTGATGAATTGGACTCAGAGGTCCCAGATCGTCCACTTTTGTTTTTAAAGCCACCTAATACTGTTGCTGGACACACAGATACAATTCAGCTGCCAGAAGGAAAAGAGCGCGTAGACTATGAGGCGGAACTAGCCGTTGTGATTGGATCGCAGTGTCGAAATGTTGATCCGAAAGATGCAAAAGAAGTCATCGCTGGCTATACCTGCGGGGTAGATCTCTCAAACCGAGATGATCAGTGGGAGGAGCAAAACTGGATACGCGGAAAGGCATTTGATGGAGCAGCGCCTCTTGGACCTGTGCTTGCGTCTCCGGATGAGCTACCAGATGATGCACAGGTTCAGCTATGGGTGAACGATGAGCAACGGCAGGATGCGTCTATCGAGCAGTTGTACTTCTCAATTGAGGATCTCATTGCTGAAATAACGGAGTATATGACTTTAGAGCCGGGTGATGTGATTATGACTGGAACACCAGAAGGGGTCGGTCCGCTATCTGATGGTGATGAGGTGCGCGTTCAGGTTGAAGGAGTTGGTGAGCTCAGACACACAGTCAAGCGTTGAATATAAGCGAGTCGGCGGCAGTATTCATTCGATTGTGTTAACAAACAGGGATTGGTGAAGCTCTGTTGTGACAGCGTCCATAAGCGGTTTCATATTCACAGTATCTTCTTGATTGTATTTGATTAGTGTTTCAAGCGCTCCATCTTTTCCCGATTGGTATTCATACCATAAGCGAACAGCATCTTTACCGGAGATATCAGGCGATTCACGGGAGATGCCAAATTGCTGTTCAAGTTCAGAGAGCGTGCAAGAATATCCGACTCGACGGGCTAAAAACATCAGATCAACGTGAGGGCGATCGAAAGTTACATCAAATGATTTCCGTAGAAACGGCAAGTCAAACCGCGAGCCATTAAATGTAACAAGCAAACACGCATTATCAATTCTGGCCTGTAACTGGTCAGCGGTAAGATCGTGTCCCTGTACGAGAGTCTCAGTGGATCCATCTTGGTGTATTGAGACGGTAGTTACAGTATTGTTTTGCTGATCTAAGCCAGTGGTTTCAATGTCAATGAACGCAGTATTTGATCGAAAATTTTCATACAAGCGCCAATGCTCAGAATCAGGAACGGACTGACAGAAGAAATTTGGATTCTCTCGGTCAAGATGTTGTGATGCCTGATCGATGTAGGCATTGATATTCTGTGCTCGAGTAGGACCGACGACATCGCCAGAGAAATCTTCCCAGTGTGTTATGCCATGTTGCCAGAGTTTTTGTTCGGTCTTCTCCCCAACCCCTGATGCAGGTATGAAACTATTCTCAATTCGCACATGAAAAGAAAAGCCAACAGCAGGTATAAACACCACGGCATGTGGCGATAATTTATCAATCAAAACGAGTGCATCCCAGTATATGATTGGGGTAATCGGTGCCAAAGGAGGTAGCGGCCGGACAACCACTACACTTGGAGTAGCACAGGCAATAGGAACCAGACAACAGCCAGCACTGGCAGTTGATTGTGATTGGGGAATGCCAGAGTTGCACTTGCTTGCAAATGTTGATCGGTATCCGATAGCTAAACTCTCAGATCAGGACCAAATTCCAACGCAAAGTCAGGTTCGACGGCCCGATCAGTGGAGTACGGTCCGAGTATTGCCCGCAATAGAGCCAACGCGAGAACAAGGAATTCAACAGATGTTAGATCAAATGCGCTGGGAAGGCCAAATAATAGTAGACGGACCAAGCGGTGTGGGTCAAACAGTAAGTAGTATAATCAAAGCATCAGACCAAGTAATCGTCACCGGTACTGGAACTACGGTAGGGATTCAACAGACAGCTAAGACCATACGGATGGCAAATACACTCGACACCCCCGTAATTTCCGCTGTTATCCGTGAAGGAACACCCCCATATAATGCGTTTAATGGAATTATTCCAGAATGTCGAGTTCATACAGTCCCAGAGATTTCAGACGATCCACTATCGGCAACTGCAACCAAAGACGCGTATCAGGAGATTAGCAACGCTATTGGGAGCGTTGCACAGAAAGAGATGGTGTAAAATCAGTTATTCTTCGGAAAGTTCCTCAACGAGCTCGTCAGCATCAACATCGGCGTCTTCGAGTGCATCTTCAACATCGGCGTCAAGTTCGCCACCTAGGCCGCCCATCATACCGCCCATCGGTCCGGCAGCAGCACCGTCAAGGACTTCACGAACGATAACGCGGTTAACATCAGCATGCTCGATGACATCCTGAACGATCTGCTGTTTTGAGAACATCCACTGCTGATTCATCGTCAGTTCTGGCGTGGATTCAACGTACAGCGTTTCTTTTTCGGTTGTGACTGTTTCATATTCCGGCTCAGCATCTTCGTCGTCATCATCATCGGATTCAATAAGTTGAGTCTCTTCAACTTCGTCGGTCTCAATAAACATCTCAAGATCAATACCGAGGTAGGCGTCAAAGAGCCCTCGAGCTTTCTCAATACGATCTTCGACTTGTTCAATAATTTCGTACTCGTATTCGATGTCATCGCCAGCGAGTGGATGATTGAAGTCAACTCGGGCACGACCGCCGATGACAGCTTCGACATGTCCGTGTTCTCCGTCGATATCCACATGAGCACCTGGATACCGATCGTCTTCTGGGATCTTTTCGGCACTGATGGTTCGTACGTCGTCAGGATCGTGTGCACCAAATGCTTCATCAGACGGAACTACGACAGACCCAGTGTCACCAGCCTCCTTGCCTTCGAGATCGGACTCAACTTGCTCAAACAAGTGTCCGTCTCCAACTATGATTACGCGAGGCTCAAATGACTGATCCTGATCAGCAACACCTTCTTCCTCAGCAACTTCTGGATCAGTTGTGTCTACAAGTTGTCCATCTTCTACGGTCCGTGCAGTAAAGTCTAGTCGGACAAAGTCTCCAGTTTGAATACCGCTCGTGTCTGCCTCATCTACCTCAGATTCAGATACATCGTCAGCGTCAGCGGCAGATGCTTCTTGTTCGTCGGCCATACGATATACTACTGTGTTCGACATTTAAACTGTGTGATCCATGCTGCGCATTGCTAGATGTGAAGATACAACCGTCAATCTTTTTTAATACGGTCCTGTTCCGGTGGGCATGTACGAAGTTGAGCTTAAAGTTAGGGCAGATCACGAGACTATAAAATCACGATTGGAGGAGTCAAACATTACAGTAGATCGAGCAATTATCCAAGAGGATACCTATTACAATGCCCCACACCGAGACTTCGCAGAAACAGATGAAGCCTTACGAATCCGACGGCAACAGGAGCAAAGCGCCGACGAATGGGAAGTAATTGTTACGTACAAGGGGCCACTGTTAGATGAGAAGTCAAAGACCAGAGAAGAAATAGAGACTCACATAGCAGATGGCGAGACGTTTGATACAACACTCCAGCGCCTCGGATTTACACCAGCAGCAACAGTCCGTAAAGAACGCGAATACTATCAGTTAGGGGAGTACGAGCTGACATTAGATGCTGTGAAGGATGTTGGTACGTTCATTGAAATTGAGACGGAAACCGAAACAGACATTGAGGAGGCTCGGGAGGGGGCTTACGAGCAGCTTGAGGAGCTCGGGCTTGACCCAGAAGATCATATCCAACAATCATATCTAGGAATGTTACTCGAAGATTGACACCATCGCCGCGCTGAAGCGCAAGGGCACCCAGCTGTCGGCTTTATCTTGATCGTCAACTTCTTCAGGGTTAACCCCGAGGGTCGTCAGTAACCTCGGCCTCTGACCCAACTGGGTAGACTGGTATACCCATTGAGATTCCGTAACGATTGTTGGCAGTTGATGAAAGTTTGAAGCCTCTGTAAGAGTACATTCTCAGATAATGGGAAATCCGGATTTACGAGAAATTGCGGCGATCGAATCGATGGCAATGGACGATATTGCAGGATCGACACTTGCCATTGATACACACAACTGGTTATACCGGTATCTGACAATCGTTGTACGATATACAAACAGTGAGGCGTACACGACGAGTGATGGCACTGAGGTGGCAAATCTAATTGGAATTGTCCAAGGAGTATCGAAGCTACTTGAGCATGATATTACACCGGTATTTGTTTTTGATGGGATTCCAACTGATCTGAAGGAAGATGAAATCAAGGCAAGGCGTAAAAGTCGAAAGCAACGCGAGGAGCAACTCGAAACGGCCAAAGAAGAGGGTGATCAGGTTGAAATCGCACGGTTGCAGTCGCAAACACAGCGGTTGACTCCAACGATACTAGAAACATCGAGAGAGCTACTATCGATACTTGACTGTCCTGTCATTGAGGCACCAGCAGAGGGGGAAGCACAGGCAGCCCACATGGCAAAAGAGGGTGCAGTTGATGGTGTCGGATCTGAAGACTACGATACCCTGCTATTTGGTGCACCAACTACGTATCGAAAGCTAACAAGCTCTGGAAATATTGAGCGAATGAATCTTTCAAAAACGCTTGAAAAACACGACATCAGCTTTGAGCAACTCGTGGCAGCAGGGATTCTCTGTGGAACAGATTTCAATGATGGGGTACACGGGTTTGGTCCAAGAACTGCGATCAAGGCTATCAAAAAGCATGGAACACTTGATGCAGTACTCGAAGCAAATAATGTTGAAGTTCCAATGGCCGATCGAATTCAATCGCTGTTTCGTGATCCAACAGTGACAAGTGAATATAAGTTTGATAAATCGGTTGCTCCTGATGTCGACGTAGCTCGGGAGTACCTTACATCGAACTGGGAAATAGAACCCACGGAGATTGAGCGAAGTCTAGAACGGATTACGACAGCCACACAGCAGACGGGGTTAGACGACTGGACATAGTCATTATTGACCGATTCTGGTAAATTAGGGAACAGATAGAAAGTCCAAACACAGGATGCTGATGATCAAGCAATAACCGGTGTCTAGTCAGGTCAAGTCGGGCAAGGTTGATCACATTTACACAATTGATAAACGAACCCTTTAAGCCGCCACCTACGCAAAAACGGTATATGCCAAAATCGAATGGACCAAAACAAGGAACGCGGAACAAGTTACAAAATGATCCGCGTGAACGGGGAATTTCCCCGCCGCAGCGATCAATCGCGGAGTTTGAAGAGGGAGAAATCGTTCATCTTCGACTTGATCCGAGCATTCCGGATGGACAATTCCATCCTCGGTTTAATGGACTGACAGGTGAAGTCGTTGGTATGCAGGGGTCTGCATACAAGGTCGAGGTTGAAGATGGCAACGCTGAAAAAACAGTTCTTGCGAATCCAGCCCACCTCGTCTCTCAGGAATGACTATCTTCAAAGAGACAGTTGACGAAGAATATTTGACAATTTCTGAGGCAAAGGAGCTGCTTGAAGAGGTTCAGATGGAACGGGCAATGCAGGATGAGCGTGAAGTAACATATGAATTGGCACGAGCAATTGAACACGCAAATCAGTTTGCGGTTCTTGAAGCCAATGAGGCACAGGAACTAGTCGCTGAACTACAGGAACTCGAAAAGGTCGATGAAAAGACCGCATACAAAATTGCAGACCTTCTCCCTGAAACCCGCGATGAACTGCGGACAATATACGCTAAAGATCGGTATACGCTTACTGGCGACGAACTTGACGAGATTCTGAATATTGTTGCCAAGTACGTATAATCCGACATACAATCACGCGGAGTCGTCACACATTTTTGACAATCACATCGACGTGTACAACCATTGTTAAGTATCCGGTACTCTTAGGATACAACAATGAGCCAATCCGACAGCAGTGAGGAAGCCACACATGCAGTGGTTCTTGATTTCCTCGCACATGGGCGTACGGATGACAGCAGTCCACAGTATCAGCGGTCTCCAGTAGCATATGCTGTTGGTCCAGAATCTTTCAGATTATTTGAGATTGCATTTGAGGATAATCCGGATGTGACAATTGGTGATGAAATAATTGTTGAACCAGCTGAAAAACGGGTTGGAATTGAAGCGATTCGACAGGTTGAATACGAGGATTTATCGAGCGGAGCTAAATCAGAACTCGACTATGTAATCGAAGAGATCGTCGAGGCACAAGAAGATCGGTTTGTTGAGTTCTATAATACGGCTCAACCGATTACACTTCGGTTGCACCAGCTAAATCTTTTACCTGGGATCGGGAAGAAACTCCGAAATGGAATCCTTGACGAACGAAAGCGAAAGCCGTTTGATGACTTCGATGAGATCGAGGAGCGAGTGTCTGGGCTTCATGATCCAAAGGGAGTAATTGTCGAGCGTATCACTGAGGAGCTACAAGAAGACGATTTAAAGTATCAGATTTTCGTTGGACGAGACGAGGAATAGATGATGCGCGATCCAGACCAGTTGCTGGCACGAGCGGGTGTGCGCGGGAACCCGAAGAAGGATCAGCACTTCTTAATTGATGATCGAATACTTGATCGGCTACCTACGTATTTGGATGAGATAACCGCTACCACCGGAACAATCCTCGAGATAGGTGCCGGAACGGGTGCACTTACCGACCGGTTGCTCGCCGCTGGAGACCACGTAATTGCTATTGAAAGGGATCAGGAGTTAGTAGAATTCCTACGGAAAGAGTTTGCAGATGCAATCGAAGAAGGAAGAATGACGGTAATCCAAGGAGATGCTCTTTCAGTTGAACTTCCTGAATTTGACAGTTCTGTCTCGAATCTACCATATGGAGTCTCCAGTGAAATACTCTTCCGATTGTTGCCAAAGGGTCGACCACTGGTTGTCACTGTTCAAAAAGAGTTTGCAGAACGGATGGTTGCAGAACCAGGAACAAGTGATTATGGACGGTTATCAGTGAGCACAGACTACTACGCAGATGCAGAAATTGTCGAACCGGTTCCTCCAGAAGCATTTTCCCCGCCACCAGCAGTAGAAAGTGCTGTGGTTCGGCTACAGCCAACTATAGGAGCAGATACAGTAAGCGATCCAGAATTTTTCCTGCGGTTCGTGAAAGCAGTATTTACACAGCGTCGAAAGACACTGCGAAATGCAATCCGGAACACAACGCATATCTCTGGAATTACAGACGCAAATGCGCTTGTTGAGGAAATAAGCGAAGATTTACTTCGTAAACGACCTGGGAACATTACTCCTGAAGAATTTGCTACACTGGCCGAAAAAGCAGTAGCATACACAGATGACTGATCTCAAAGAGCGTCGCGGGTTAGACGGAAAAGTCTATCAGCCCGCTGAGGACTCATACCTACTAGCAAAGTCAGTCAGTGCCGAACTGCAGAATCGCGATGATAATCCTCGGGTGTTAGATGTAGGAACCGGATCCGGGTTTATTGCCGAGTACATCAAAAAGCACGCAGAAGTCCCAGTCATTGGAACAGACATTAATCCACATGCCTGCCAGGAGGCGCAAAATCGAGGTATTGAGGTTATTCGAGGAAACCTCGTTGAGCCGTTTCATAGAGATGCATTTGATGTTATTGTCTGTAATCCACCGTATTTACCAGATTCACCAGAAGGAACGTTTGACGACTGGATGGAAGTTGCATTATCAGGCCAGACGTCTGGAAAGGATGTCATAGATCAGCTACTAGAGGCAAGCCAACGGGTCTTAAAGCCGGATGGGGTGCTGTATCTGCTAATCTCAACACTCACAGGAATTGATGAGGTTATTGACAGTGTTGAGAGGACAGGACGATCTGCAGCAGTCATCGCTGAAGACAATTACCCGTTTGAAACACTTGTTGTGCTGAAGATTATCTAGTAATAACTCTCAGTCATAAAACCGACTCGCAAATATTAAAGACCATCATTACATATCTACAGTAGAATGACAGAATTGGTAGCTACAACACCGGGACTTTATCCACTCCCGGACTGGGCCAAACGAGATCTAGAGGATCTCAAAGGCCACCAGAAACACGATTTAATCAGCGGTGACGAAGGTGAAGAGATTATCGACGTCTATCAAGAATCCAGATCACAGGTAATTGAGCGACAACAAGAGGCTAACCTTGACCTCGTTGTCGAGGGGCAACTTCGGTGGGACGATATGTTAGTTCACCCATTTGCAGTACACGATGCTGTTGATACGCGTGGGATTGTGAGATACTACGATAATAACAATTTCTACCGTGAAACTGTCGTGACAGATGAGCTCTCATTTAATGGGGACATTGCGGCAGAACTTGAAGAAGCAGAGGAGCAAACTGACTCACTAATGGCAGTGCTACCAGGTCCGTACTCACTTGCCGATCTGGCAACAGATGAGTATTACAGTGATGAACAGACGTTTGTTAATGCAGTTGGGGAATTCCTTGCTGAAGAAGCAAATGCCTTCCCAGAGGTCGAAGCACTCTTTCTACCGGACCCATCGCTTGTAACGGCACCACCGGAAGATGATGTGCTAAGTGCAGTAAAGGAAGCGCTTAATACAGTAAGCAATGCGGTGGATGCACCTGTACTTCTTCATCCATATTGGGAAGCATTCGACGAGGATACATACACGACTGTGCTCGATACGGATATTGATGCAGTTGGGTTTGATTTGATCAATGCTGCAGAGAAAAACAAGCGGGTTGCAACCGAGTATGGCATACCGGATTCTGTCGTACTCGGGGTTGTTGATGGACAGAACACGCGCGTTGAATCGTCAGCAGAGATCAACAATCGCGTCGATCAGTTTACCAGCGCAACTAGCAAACCAGAGACAGCGTATATTACGTCAAATACAGGTCTATTCTATCTACCAATGAATCGATTCGGTGAAAAACTCGACGCACTTGGTGCGGCAACTGAGTATACGGAGGTGGAAGCATGAGCAAAGAACAATTTAGGCCAGAGGATCACGACCACGACCACTTCCTGATGACGACAGTCGTCGGCTCGTATCCAAAGCCAAAATGGCACAATCGTGCGCGGGAACTGTACGAGGATCAAGATGCGGATTTTGATGAAGACGCATGGGAAGAAGCAAAAGATGATGCTGCTCGTCTAATCACCGATGAACACGAGCGAGCAGGCATTGATGTCGTCGTTGACGGAGAAATGCGGCGTAATGAGATGGTTGAGTACTTCGCACATCGGATCAAAGGATATGAATTCAACGGGCCGGTTAAAGTATGGGGTCACAATTACTTCGACAAGCCGTCGGTCGTTGATTCAGTCGAGTACAGTGAGACGTGGCTAGTTGATGAATATGAATTTACCTCATCAATTACGGACCGACCAGTAAAGGTTCCAATTACTGGACCGTACACACTGGCCTCTTGGAGTTTCAATGAAATCTATGAAGATGATGCTGAGCTCGCAAACCAGCTTGCCGATCTGGTAAACGAAGAGATTGAAAAACTCGTTGAAGCCGGTGCTCGCTACATACAAATTGACGAGCCGGCACTTGCCACAACGCCAGACGATCACGCAATTGTCGGAGAAACACTTGAGCGAATTGTTGATGGAATTGACGAAGATATCCGGATTGGCCTACATGTCTGTTATGGTGACTATTCACGGATTTATCCGGAGATTCTGGATTTCCCAGTCGATGAACTTGATCTTGAGCTTGCCAATGGAGACTTCGAGCAAATCGACGTGTTCAAAGAACCAGAATTTACAAAGGATCTCGCACTCGGAGTTGTTGACGCACACGTTGCGGAAGTCGAATCGGTTGAGAAAATCAAACAGAACATAAGGAAAGGGCTGGAAGTCGTCCCACCTGAGCAACTTGTTATATCGCCAGACTGTGGTGTAAAGCTGCTACCACGGGAGATTGCGTACAAGAAAATGGAGAATCTTGTCCAAGCAACACGAGAGGTGGAAGCTGAGTTAGATTCTGGTGAAATCGATATAAAGGCACCGACCTCAGCAGACTGAGCCGAGCCTCACTTATTTTTGAGTGGTAGAGAACTATTTTGGTCCTGGAAATCAGTATCAGAATCGACAGCGGGTGGTCGATACTACTGAGGCAAAGAGTGAGTCAGAAGAAGTGCTGACTATATTACTCGTAGAGCCACGTCTCGTCGATTTGTTCCCATTCGACGAGCTCTTCGTCATCAAAGAAAAGCTCTATTTCGCGCTCATTTGCGCCTGGATCTTCGTGGTCAGAGCCGTGGATAACATTCCGACCAAGGTCAAGACCAAAGTCACCGCGGATAGTTCCTGGAGCAGATTCAGCAGGATCGGTTTCACCCATCATGCGACGGACTTGTCGGGTCGCGTCTTGCCCCTCCCAGACCATCGCCATAACTGGGCCAGCAGTAATAAAGTCGACAAGATCATCGAAGAATGGCTTGTCTTCGTGTTCGCCGTAGTGCTCATGTGCTAAGTCCTCGTCAATCTGCATGAACTTCGCGCCAGCAAGTTTGAGCCCTCGGTCTTCAAATCGGGAGATAATTTCTCCGATCAGTCCACGCTGAACGCCATCAGGCTTCACCATGACGAACGTACGCTCAGACATCAATTATCACCGTCGTCTTCAATCCACTCAAGATCGCGTGGTTCACGGCCCATGAAATAGTTTTTCTCGCACTTCGAATCCTTGAAGTGCAGCACGGTACCATCGTTTTTCACATACATAACGCCCGTTCCGGGCTCAATTTCTTCGCCGCTGTAGTCACAAGTTCGTTTCTCGACCATGGTTTATTGGCCTCCAATTGCATCTGCTTCACGTGCAGTTTCACGCAGTTGCAACACATCTCCTTCGCGGACGGGACCAAGGACGTTTCGAGTGATAATACGGCCTTGATTCTCTCCTTCTTGGATGCGGCACTTAACCTGCATAGCCTCGCCGTGCATTCCCGTCTTGCCGACGATTTCAATTACTTCCGCTGGTGTCGAACCGTCTTCGGATTCTTCCGCGCTCATGGGTTATTATTGCAGGTCCTCAACCTTTTCAGCTATGTTTTCAACATCGTCTGATGCTTCACCAGCATCAACAATTGCTGCGGCCGCGCTACCAACTTCAAGACCAGCAGCGTGTCCAATATCATCTTGGGTATCAACAAATACGTATGGAATACCCTTCTCATCTGCTATTTCTGGCAGATGCATTACGATCTCTTCTGGCTGAACATCTTCAGCGATAAGAACCAGCTCGGCTGTGCCGCGCTCAACTGCTTTGGTTGCTTCGTTTGTTCCTTTCTTTACTCGGCCGGTGTCCCGGGCTACCTCAAGCGCCTCGACGGCGTCGTCTTGAAGGTCCGCGGGTACGTCAAAGTCTACATAAACTGGCATAGTGTTTCACCTCCCTGCAATGGGCTCACGCTCCCCCGCCGTATCAGTAGCCTTTTTCGGACTACTGACCCGCAGATGCGGGAGAATCCTGTGTGGCTAGGAGCATCATCAACCCAGAGCAGGATGTATTCCGGTATAACGTTACACCCCAATAAAAGCGCTTTCAAATGTAACTCCCCGTGGTAGCCGGACACACGCTAAAAAACGCCATAATAACAGGTGTACTGACAGCAAAATACTAACAAGGAAAACACCTGTATACCGCGTACGCTGATATGTTGAAAAACAAGGTCGTAAAGCAGGCGCAAACATTGTATACCGAGGCAAGCACGGTGAATGAACGTCGAATTATTGTCTTAGCTGGCGATCGAGAGGCAGGATATGCGCTTGCTGAGCAAATCATCGATGGGTGTGGGATTCCATGGGAAGATACCACCGCAGTTAGCTCATACGCAGGCTTTCCCTGTGAAACAGTCAATCGACAGGAAACATCAGCACTTCTCGGACAAACCAATACGGGAGTGATTTATGACCTGCATACTGCATTTTCACCAGACGGGATTGGACGAGCGACAGGGGGTATCGACGGGGCTGGATTGGGCATATTCCTTATGCCAGATGTTGATCAATGGGCCGAAACCAGAAGCGATATTGATCAATATCTGGCAGTACCACCGTTCGATATCAATGACGTCACTGGACACTTCCGAGAGCATTTGATAAAAACACTACAACGTCATCGGGGTATTTGTATCATAAGCCTCGAACGTGAGTCAGTAGTCAAAGACGGACAGACACATCCGGCACCTCGATATGTTACTGAGAACAACAAGAAACGACCATCTGGAACAACATTTCCAGATCAAGCCTATCAGTACTGCCAGACCAACGACCAGCGACAGGCATTGCAGGCCATTGAGAGCCTTACAACAGCACCAACAGCAGTTAGTCTTGAATCAAATAGAGGCAGAGGAAAATCGGCAGTAGCTGGGATCGGTGCAGCATGTTTAGCCACGATGGGCTACAATATTGTGGTAACCGCACCAGCATACCAAAACGCACGACCAGTATTCGAACATGCGAGCAAGTTACTTGAGAGACTGGGAGTAGAGACGTGCTCAAATAACGAGACAAAGATAACAACGTCAAGTGGAACCATCCGTTTTTTTGACCTCCTCCCACGACTGAAGTCGTGGGATTCCTCCGTGGGTAATCCACCCAGATTGATTACCCCGGCTGTGAACGTGCGGGTTCGCTGATGCACCTTTGGCCCCCAAACGGGGGTGTGGCGTGTTGGGTATCCACTCGGTGTTGCCCTCCCAAGAAGGGAGTGACACTCACGGGCGTCCAGCACCGTGAGCAGCGGGCCGGGCCATCGGCCCCACTCCCCGTTACAGCCACACGTGGGGAGCGCTTGGGTGACATGCCAACCGCTGCTGGTTGGGCTGCGAAGGTGTGTGAATGTAAGAGTTGAGACGCACTCGTGGCCAGCTTGAGCGTGAGCACGTTCCCCGCAGCAGCATGTCGCATGCCTACCAACTTATAGTATTTCGCATAGAATAAACGTTGGGATTACAACCGGTCTATGTCACGTTGTTTGTGACATATCATGTCGGCTTCATCCACACCCCTGAAGGGGTGGGCTTTCGCCTCGCTACCGCTGTAAGCCAGCAGAGATTCCTGACCAATGTGCCGATATCCTGATTGTCGATGAAGCAGCCGCGTTACCAGTAAATATCTTGGAATGCGCCCTCAGCTTTGATCGGATCGTGTTTGCGACAACTGTTCACGGATACGAAGGAGCTGGAAGGGGATTCTCCCTTCGATTCAAGGGAACACTGACTGATAGCGACCACACAGTACATGAAGTTGACCTTAAAAAGCCAGTACGGTACGCTGAGGCTGATCCGATTGAGGTCTGGATGTTCGAAGCATTACACTTAAACGCAAAACCAGCCGTTGAGCAACGGGTAACCGATATATCCCTCGATGCACCTGAGTATCGTTCCATCAGTCCTGAAGCATTGATGAAAGATCGGCAACTGCGACACGAGATATTTGGAATCTTGGTATATGCACATTATCAGACAGAACCGAATGACATACACCGGATACTGGATAGTCCGAACACAGCGATCCGAGCGATAGTTGACGATCAAACGGTACTGGCAGTTGCAGTGGTTGCACGAGAAGGAGGCCTTAGTGAGGATCAGCGGAGGCGGATGTACAGGCGGTACAAGGCGACTGCCCCGGGGCTTGACCCCGGGGTGAGTTCACGAAGGGAATCAGGTCAGAGGGAATATGATCCCAGACGTACTGACTGGACAGCTTCGAGACGAACAGGCAGGGGAGCCAATTGGTGCGCGCGTCCTACGGATTGCAACGCACCCAGTGATACAATCAAAAGGATTTGGAACACGACTTCTATCGGAACTGGAAAGGGAACTAGAGACAGGTATCAGAGAATGGCCAGGAACAATTGACTGGCTTGGTGTTGCATATAGTGCTACAACAGACCTACTGAGATTCTGGCAAAGGAACGGGTATCAAACAATACATTTTGGGACAAAAAGGAACGAGAAAAGCGGTAAGTACTCTGTGATCATGCTACAACCGCTAACAGCAGTCGGCAGAGAGTTGTTTAATCGAACATCAAGACGGCTGTCATCACGAATTCGGCATGTTATTGCAGATGCACTCAGTGAGGCGGACGCAGGGATTATTCAAGCCGTGCTGAGTAGTATTGAGTATGAAACACTGGAAGTACCGCCAATGACAGAGTGGGAGTGGAATGTCGTCGTCAGTGTAGCCTATGGCCCTGGCAACATGGACGTCGCCCCTCGTCCGTTTAGTATTCTCACACTGCGATATTTTGCGGATCCCAGTACAGATACTAGTGAGCTCACAACACAGCAACAACAGTTGCTTGTAATGCGAGCGTTACAGTATCGAAGTTGGGAAGAAGCTGCTGCCAAGTTGGAATACCATTCAGCAAGCGAGTGCCGGCGTGCTATTGGAGATGCCTGTAAGCCGCTGATCAAGCAATACAGTCAAGAGAAGGTTGATGAGTTGGTGGATCGATTTGATAATAACTGAATTTCTGGCGCTCATCTCGAGGCTACTAGCAATTTGGTTGGAATCCCAGAGACAATTGTAATGCTTGTCGGATTGGTACTGTACTGAATCAGTGTAGGAGGTGCTGAACCTGAACTAGTGATTACCTTGTTTGCAATTTTATTTACCATCAATTCATAAACCTATGTTGCTAATTACTGCCGGGGATACAGTACTGTAGTCGAAGCTTTTCGATCAGGGATTTAGGATTCAAGCGGGTAGTTGAGTAATGCGAGTCTTACTCGAGGACTACAAGTGGATCGCCTGTATCAACGTTCTGACCAGCCTCGATTGGTACCTCAGAGACAGTGCCACCAGTTTCAGCGACAATGTCGTTCTCCATTTTCATTGCTTCGAGTACACAGACAACATCACCAGCACCAACCTCGTCACCTTCATCGACGTTGACATCAAGGATTGTACCTTGCATTTCCGCCTCAATCACTTCGCCCGCACCACTGGTGGTTGTGCTACTATCTTCTGCAGCGTCCGGTCTTTCAGCGAGTCCACCACTGGAATCCTGTTCTGTAGCGATCGTTGGCGGATCATGTTCCTCAAGGTCAACGTCAAAACGCTTGCCATTAACTTCAACAGTGAATTCTCGAGAGACCGTCTCTTCTTCGTCTGCTGATCCAGACGGCTGTGTTCCCCACTGTTGCTGCGCATTTTCGATACGAGCTTCGTCAAGTTCCTGATCGAGATATTTTGTAGAGTGAGTTCCTTCATTGAAGGTTTCATCTGTCAGCATCAACCGGTGGAACGAAATGATCGTCGTAACTCCTTCAATATCGTACTCGCGAAGAGCACGGAGGCTTCGTGAGATACACTCATCGCGGTCGCTCGCATGAACAATAAGCTTAGCAATCATCGAGTCATAGTCGGTGACAAGTTCATCTCCCTGTCGAAGTGCATCGTCGACACGAACGCCAATGCCGCCTGGTGGATCATAGGTCGTTAGAGTACCACCTGATGCAGGGGCAAAATCATCTGCTGCATTCTCTGCATTGATACGGAACTCCATTGCATGTCCTTCGAGGTCTACGTCATCTTGTTCAAAAGAGAGTTCTTCCCCAGCTGCGACTCGGAGCTGCCACTTGACAATATCAATGCCTGTTAGTTCTTCAGTAACCGTGTGTTCAACCTGGATTCGTGTATTAACTTCAAGGAAATAGAACTCTCCGTCCTCAACAAGGAACTCAACGGTACCAGCGTTTGTGTACTCTGCCTCTGCAACACCACGTCGAGCAGCCTCACCGATCTCCTCTCGGAGTTCGTCTGAAAGCGCTGGTGAGGGACCTTCTTCGATTACCTTTTGATGACGGCGTTGCAGTGAACAGTCGCGTTCACCAAGATGTCGGACGTTGTCGTGCTCATCCGCGAGAATCTGAACTTCAATATGGCGTGGCTTTTCGAGATACCGTTCAAGATAAACGGAATCGTTATCGAAGTAGGCTTCGCCTTCACGGCGTGCAGATTCTAGCTGCTCTTCAATTTCAGACTCATCACGCACAACTTTCATGCCGCGGCCACCGCCACCGCCTTCTGCCTTGATGGCGATCGGATAGCCGTGTTTTTCACCAAATTCTTCGACCTGTTCTGGCTCGGTCACAGGATCGGTTGTTCCGGGGACGATAGGGACGTCAGCCTTTTGCATGATGGATCGAGCCTTTGTTTTCTCACCAAGCGACTCCATCGCGTCACTGCTGGGCCCAACCCAGGTAATACCTTCTTCCTGTTCAACGCGCTGAGCGAATTCAGCGTTTTCAGCAAGGAATCCGTACCCTGGGTGAATGGCGTCTGCATCTGCTTTGCGTGCCGCTTCAATAACTGCATCATGGTCTAAGTACGAATCTGCTGCTCGGGCGGGGCCAACATTGTACGCTTCATCTGCGTACCGAACATGGCCAGCATCTTTATCAGCGTCACTGTATACTGCGACAGTTCCGACGTTTAGCTCTTCACAAGCGCGCATAACCCGGATAGCGATTTCCCCTCGGTTTGCAACCAAAACCTTCCGAAACATCGTTCGTGATAGATTTTCAACCCCCGGGGTACCTGACTTTTCCGATTGATGTGTGTGAAAAGATAACTCTCAGTACACGTCCGTCCGTTTATATGTAATTCTCAACTACTTGGTGTGTGATCACGATTACAGAACAGGTTGCAGACCAGCTGTTTGAGCATGCCAGACAGGCAGCGCCAAATGAGTGCTGTGGTGTTCTTGCTGGCAAGGATAGTGGACACAAAACTCAGATTACATCGAGATATTCTGCAACAAACATCGCAGAAACGACTGAGCGAGAGTACCACATTGATCCGGAAGAACTGATCGGTATCATTAACAGAATTGAACAAACATCTCAGTCGGTAGTTGGCTTCTACCACTCACATCCAACAGGCCCTTCCTCCCCGAGCGAGACTGATCATCAACAGGCAGCATGGGTAGATCACTTATATGTGATCGTGAGTTTAGACCCAGAACGAATAGCTGGATGGATCTGGACAGGAAAGACATTTGATAAAGTCGAAATTCAGGCAATGGCTTAACAGGCACGGACACTTGAGATCTCATAAACAGCAATGGTTGACGAAATAACGGTAGAAACGTTAGAAGAATGGAAATACGAACGCGACCCATTCATCATTGATATACGAGCGCCGGAAAAATTCGAAGCAGGACACATACAGAAATCGAAGAATATCCCAATGAACGAGCTGGTACAACAGATTGATACGAGAGAATGGGAGGAACCGATTGTTGTAGTCTGTGACGTTGGTGAAGCATCAAGACAGGCAGCCCGGTTGTTAGCAAGTCATGAGGCAATTGATGCTGACACAGTCTGGAACTTGTCTGGGGGGTATCGGGCGTGGAAACAGCACCGTGAGTGAACTACCTCTACCTACTCGCTGTCGTTGGCGGTCCTTGAGGACGGGGGATTAGCGTCTACAATCAGCTAAAGATTGTGATAACACAGGCGCAGAAAGTACCAACAAATTAAGCTTCGAAGTCGTGATCTGAATCGTCTTCAACGGATCGTTTCATTGATTTTCGGCGAGATTCGGCATCACGACCTGTCACTTCCTCCAGAAACTCATTTTTAAGTGAAAGTGCCTCTTCGGCGGCATCAACATCACCAGTTTCAATCAGCTCAGCTGGAGATCGTTCCTCAAAGTGGACAGCAAGTTTGTCTTTCTTGCCTGAATATTCTGCTGCTCCTGCTATGATCCGCTCAAACGACGCATTATCTGGATCTTCGACAACATATAGATCATTTCCTTTGTAGTCTTCAGTACCTTCAACCGGTCCGAAGTACTCTTCAATCTTGGCTTTCAGATCTGGAACGCGGTCATCAAGGTGTTCCCCGCGTCGCATTTTGTATTCTTTCATAGGTCAGTATTCGGCAGTGCTTCGGTTTACTTGTTGTGTTCTTCATCTACTACCATGTACTCCTCTAAGCACTGGGGACAGATGTCTCCTCGCCGAAGTGATCCATTTGAGCTGTGATCAGAATGACCACATCCTGGACAGATGAGCGGATCTCCCTCCGTAGCAAGGTCAACTTCAGCAGGATCTAAGCTGCCTTCAATTTGTTCTGGAGGGCCAATATCAACATCTTCCGTTGGTTGCTCAGATGGAGCAGTGGCATCGAACCCTTGATCTTCCGTTTCTTGTTGTGGCCAAGGGGTGTATTCGGATGAAGGATCCGGTGACGCAGAGAGATCCTCTGAGTCTTCAGTGTCATCTAAGTCAACGCCTGGGGACCCTTTTTGCGCGGCATTCGAAGAGGATGTTTCAGAGTCATCATTAAGAATAACAGCATCATCCTCAGTGGCTTCAGAAACATAATCTGGATCCGAGCTGTAGGCGGCAGAGCTAAGTGATTCAGTCTCAGGTTTCCCTGAATTGCGGTGCTGATCAGACCGGCCAGCAGCAACCGATGGTTCCGTGTTTCCACTATGTGTGTCTGTGGTCGACTCAGGTTGTCCGGTAGGATCAGCAGCCATAGTCCCACCGGCTGATTCCGAAGTAGGCCTATCAGTTGCCGAAGGAGCCTGATCAACTGTGGACATTTCTTCGGAAGCATCAGGGGAGGTATTCGCGTGGTTTGATCGAACCTCTTTGCTCTCGCTTACCAGCTTTCGTGAACCACAAGCAGAGCAGATTTTATACTCTCGTTTTGTGATAACTACTTCATCGCCACGAATCTCTCGTTCGCTTTCGGTCTCGGTCTCTCCATATCGATGACCAAGCAGCGAGCACTTGATACCCATTGCCACGATAATTTCATCGGCGGATTCAAAAGACTACTGTTGTGTCGGACAGACTCTCAGTATGTAGGCGAATGTAATTACTCCAACATTACCGACATAGTGATCGGAGGTTATCAGAGAGCTTATCGACATCCATGTTTGTCAGTGCGAGTGAAAATCCATCTACCCGGGCTAGATCAGGAGCATGGTCCCAGAGCTCCTCACGATCAAGACCATGTAGAATGACAGCATTTGGCGTTGGATTCACAACACGTAGCGCAACAAGTGGAGATTCCCCCCGAGTAATGTTCGTAAAGACTAGCGCACGACTGGTTGATTGTCCATACAGTCGGAAGAAATCGTCACTGGAGAGGCGGCGAATAGCAGCAATGCTATTGATGATTGTGTGTCCAGTAACAGTATCAAAGTCACCAGAGACAAGCTCTTCGGCATCAATAGCATCGTAGACACGTTCAATTGGAATTGAAGCAGAATATTCTTGAAGGTCTCGGACAACATCACTCTCAAATCCTGCTGACAGAACCCGGGCATATTGTCGGATACGATTACCACCTCGACGCTGATCAATATCGAGTAAAGCAAACACCACCCGCCGGATCAATGCAATTCCTGGGCTTTCTCGACGGCCGCTTTCATAATCGCTGATGACAGATGAAGAAACATCAAGTTCGTTTGCAAGTTCGGTCTGGGTCACGTCAAAATCCGTTCGCCATTTACGGAGTGTTCCTCCTGGATCGTCACTCAATGCCACTTCTCCGGCAATCTTTTCTGCGAGTTCTCGTCGCGGAGCATCACTCATATGCGATACGTATACCGCACAACGGATAGGTTTGATGAATCAACTGGCAGAAAACCATTCCTCCTACAGATGCGAACAAACAAATTAAGGTACGACACGCTGCTACGTATCAATAACCGGTCTGCCGGTAGCTATATACGATGACAAATTGGACAGAAAAATATCGCCCCAGAACGTTAGATGAGGTACGAGGTAACGACAAGGCTCGAGACCAACTAAGAGAATGGGCACAGACGTGGGACGAGCACCAGCAGGCAGTAATTCTGTACGGAAGCCCGGGAGTGGGGAAAACATCAGGTGCACACGCACTAGCGAATGAGATGGGTTGGGCTGTGATGGAGCTGAATGCAAGTGATTCGCGAAAGAAGGATGTTATTGACCGAATCGCTGGTGAGGCCTCAAAGACTGGAACCCTCGGTAGTGGAGGGTCTGGCCGCCGATTAATCATTCTTGATGAGGCAGATAACTTCCATGGAAGTGCAGACTACGGTGGGGCTCGGGCGGTAACATCAATCGTTAAGGAGGCAGATCAGCCAATTGTTTTGATCGCGAATGAGTACTATGAGATGTCAAGAGGGCTGCGAAATGCCTGTAAAGAGATTGAGTTTAGAGACATATCAAGTAGATCTGTTGTTCCGGTGCTTCGAGACATCTGTAGAAAAGAGGGTGTTGAATTTGAGCAAGAAGCACTTGAAGCGATTGCTGATCGATCAGATGGAGATTTACGCTCAGCAATTAACGATCTAGAAGTTATCGCCGAAGGAAAAAATCGTGTCACAGAGACAGATGTTGTTACCGACCGACGTGACACAACAATGGACATCTTTCCATTCGTCGATGCAGTACTCCAAGAGTCATCAGCACAAGACGCATTACAGCAGTCGTACGATGTAGATGAAACCCCGGATGATCTCATACAATGGATTGAAGAAAACGTGCCAAAGGAATATGATCGAGACGAGCTCGCAGATGCATATGGACATCTCGCGGTGGCTGATCGGTGGCTGGGCCGGGTACGGGCAACGCAGAATTATTCGTTCTGGCGATATGCAACCGATGCGATGGTGGCTGGTGTCGCGGCAAGCAGAAAGGGACAAAAAGGTGGATGGACACGATACAGTCCTCCGAGCTATCGGTCTAAGTTAGGCCGGAATAGCGGACACAGAAACACCAGAGACGAAATTGCACGTCGCATCGCAGAAATAGAAGGTACGTCAATTGCGACAGCCCGCCGAATGATGCTTCCGTATCTGGCTGCGATGATCCATCACTGTCGTCCCCGAGAGATGACAGTCGAGATTGCTGCAGCGTATGAACTTGACGCAAGCGAACTGTCTTTTATAACGGGAAGTGGAGAAGATACCAACAAGGTTCAGTCAATTATCGGAGATGCGGCAGAGCGACGAGAAGAGAAAACAGTCGAAGCATCATCCGGTGCTTTCGAGGCAGCAGAGAAGGACTCTACTGAACCAGAAAATGAACAAACAGAAGAGAAGACAGCTGAGAGTGAGCAAGAAGACGAGCCAACAGATACAACTGAGGACACAACAGACCAAGAACAAGACGAACAACAGTCAGGTCTGGGAGATTTCTTCTGAAGGTACAGTCGTCTATATCCCGCGTCTACAGAATTGAGAGTGCTGTTACTGGCCGTGCAATATTTGCAAAGACTTCAGAATAGTACCAAATGATAATTGATGACGTAAATCATAGAAGGTGAAGAATCGTCGGACTTTTTTAAACAGAATATGAGGATTAAATATGAGCTTAGACGATGATGCTCTGGAGTATCATAAGAGGGAACCTCCGGGTAAACTCGCAATAGAGACGACAAAGCCCACGAATACACAGCGAGACCTGAGTCTCGCATATTCGCCTGGAGTTGCTGCGCCGTGCCGCGCTATCGACGAGGATGAAACGGAAGCATACACATACACCGGAAAAGGCAATCTCGTTGGAGTTGTCTCGAATGGATCTGCAGTTTTAGGCCTTGGAGACATTGGTGCACAAGCATCCAAGCCAGTAATGGAAGGCAAGGGTGTGTTATTCAAGCGATTTGCAGATATCAACGTGTTTGATATTGAGCTCGATCATGAGAGTGTGGACGCAATGGTTGAGTCAATTGCAGCAATGGAACCAACATTTGGGGGGATCAATCTTGAAGACATTTCGGCCCCAGAGTGTTTCGAGATTGAGAATCAACTCCGTGATCGTATGGATATCCCGGTTTTCCATGACGATCAGCACGGAACAGCAATCATTTCGGGAGCCGCGCTAATCAACGCTGCAGAAATTGCTGGCAAAGAGGTTAGTGAGCTCGATATTGTCTTTTCAGGAGCTGGCGCAAGCGCAATCGCAACAGCCCGGTTCTATGTCTCACTTGGTGCTGATCCGGACCGAATTACAATGTGTGATTCAAGCGGAATAATCACAGAGGAGCGATCAGAGGCCGGTGATGTAAACAAGTACAAGCGAGAGTTCGCTCAAGACGTTTCAGAAGGCGGTCTTGCGGATGCAATGGAGGGTGCTGATGTCTTTGTTGGATTGTCGATTGGAGGGCTTGTAGATCAAGATATGGTCCGCTCTATGGCTGATAATCCAATCGTGTTTGCGATGGCTAATCCAGACCCAGAGATTGGATATAATGAAGCCAAGGCAGCCCGTGATGATACGGTTATTATGGCTACGGGGCGTTCAGACTATCCAAATCAAGTAAACAACGTTCTTGGATTCCCGTTCCTGTTCCGTGGCGCGCTCGATGTGGGAGCAACAGAGATCAACGAGCCGATGAAAGTTGCCGCAGCAGAAGCACTGGCGGAACTGGCTCGAGAGGATGTTCCAGATGAAGTGCGAAAAGCATACGAAGACGAGGAACTCCAGTTTGGCCCAGACTACATTATCCCAAAGCCGGTTGATTCACGAGTTCTATTTACCGTAGCACCGGCTGTTGCAGAAGCAGCAATCGAAAGCGGCTGTGCACGAATTGAGGAGGTCGACAAAGACGAGTACGTTGAAGAGTTGGAAGCCCGGCTTGGAAAGTCGAGAGAGATGGTTCGTGTCGTCCATAATAAGGCAAAAAGTGATCCAAAGCGGGTTGTCCTTGCTGAAGGGACAAAAGAAAAGATGATTCGAGCGGCAGCACAGCTTGAAGAAGATGGAATCGCTGAGCCAGTACTTATTGGGAACAGAGATGAGGTCTACCGAAAAATGGAAGAACTAGGACTCGAGTTTGACCCAGAGATTGTCTGTCCAACAACAGACAACTTGGAACCATACGCCGAACGAGTCTATGAGCTTCGAAACCGCAAAGGTGTTACTCGGTCAGAGGCAGATGAGCTGGTGCAAGACAGCAACTACCTGGGCAGCACGTTGGTCGAGATGGGAGACGCTGACGCAATGGTGACAGGTCTAAGTCACAGCTATCCGGATGCACTTTCGCCTTCGCTCGAAGTGATCGGAACAAAAGAAGGGGCATCACGGGTTGCTGGAGTGTACATGCTGACGTTTGGAAACCGAGTGATATTCTGTGCTGATGTGACTGTCAATCCAGAGCCGGATGCTGACGTGCTTGAGGAGATCACTAAGCAAACGGCTGATCTGGCACGCCGGTTTAACGTTGATCCACGAGCAGCTATTCTCTCATACTCGAACTTTGGAACGATCGACAACGGAGGGACTGGACGGCTCAGAGAAGCCGCTAATCGTCTTCGGACAGATCCAGATGTTGACTTCCCAGTCGATGGTGAAATGCAAGCCGACACCGCTGTTGTTGAAGATCTGTTACAGGGAGATTATGCATTCTCTGAGCTTGATAAGCCAGCAAATGTCCTCATCTTCCCAAGCTTAGAAGCAGGTAACATTAGCTACAAACTCCTGCAGCGACTCGGTGGAGCAGAAGCAGTCGGCCCAATGCTGGTTGGCATGGACAAACCAGTTCATGTACTACAGCGGGGAGATGAAGTTGCAGATATCGTTACACTGGCTGCAGTCGCTGCGGTGAATGCACAAGAGGACGAATAAGCACAGATTTTCCTTGTGAACTACCCCTGACTCACCGCCGTTGGTGGCTCCTTGAGGACGGGGACGTAGCCTGTAGAAGTTAAATTCAGGCTAACGCGGTTCTGCCAGGGCATCAAATTAAGTCTCTCTCAGCAAAAAGGCGGGTACCGTAACTGTTTCTCTTTTGCTTTTCTATGAGTTCACGAAAGCAACTGTGGCCCAAACAAGACCACTAGGAAGCTCAGTAACATGGTTAGTCCAACAGTGACTGTGACCGCTTTTGTGAGCTCATAGGATCCTTCCACCGGTAATCGAGACACGACTGCTTCAGTACTCGATCGTAAGATGTGACCACCATCAAGTGGGAATGCTGGGATACAATTGAAAAATCCAAGGTTAATATTGATCCAGCTAGTCCAGAACAGAATATTGGCAATGATAAATAGCCACCCACCAAGGAAGGAAAGTGATCCATCAACGACGTAGAAATTCGAAATATCTCCAGAAAAGCCAGGGAAATTAAATGGGAGAACGTCAACAAAGCCAGCAATTGGCAGGAAAAGCGAGAATAATGCTTTGCCAATGAAAGAATCACTGATGCTTATTACCTGATCCGAGATATCGTCGTGGGCATCAGTATCAACGTCACCACCAAGCAACATTAGATAGGTTGCAGCCGGATAGTATTCTACACCAAAATCATCGGTGACTATTCCAGTAATACCAGGGAAGGGCTGAATGCCAAGGAACGCATTATCGCCGCTTCCAGCTAGCTCAACTGTGTCTTCTTCTACGTCACCAGAGGCATGATCGTGATATGTGAGTTCAATTTCATCGCCAGGTGCATACCTATCTAGAGTGTCTTGTAGGTCATCGGTATCGATAATTCGCTCATCATCGATTTCGAGAATCGTCACATCATCCGACTCGGACAGATGTGTATCCTCCACGAACGGCTCACCGCCAAGCAAAAGTGAGTATGATCCAGCCGGAACAGTAGCCTGGTCATCTTCTGTCTCAAGTTCAATTTCATACTCAACATTCTCCGCGTATACTTCTTCGGCAGCTTCATAGATCGCTGCAGACCGGAATATTTCCTCGCCATTGACGTGAGTTATCACATCACCATCTGCAAACCCTGTCGGCCCATCCGCGGCCGCCTGCATAATCAGAACCGAACGTTCAACGTCAACGGTTTCCTCGTCATTAATCTCAACTTCTAGTTCACGTTCTGTCTGATTGTCAATAACATTCTGGAGATGAGAGTTTGACTCAATGGCCACATCTTCAACGGCAGTGACTCGATCCCCACTTCCGATGTCAGCTTCATCAGCCGCTGAATCGGGGTAGGCTCCACCGATAGCAGCACCACCTGCAAGAGAGATTGAACCAACAATTGGACCAAACAACAGCAGTAAAATAACAACCGCAATTGCAAAGTTATTCGTTACGCCGGCAGCGAACATGCGGGTTCGTCCACCGCGGTCTGCGTTCTGCTGGCTTTCAACTTCTGGTTGGACAAACGCACCAACCGGAAGGATAGCAAGCATTGCAACGCCCATCGACTCAATTTTAATATTTTCGACCCGGCAGAGTAATCCATGCCCACCTTCATGAATCACCATTCCAACAATCAGTCCAATTATAATCTCAGGAGCAACAGAAAGTGGAAGAAACTCATTGACACCGGGGATAACAAGTACGTTCTGTGGCTGTCCGATATCCGTCTCAGGTGGGTTCTGAATGACACCAATTGCTGACTGCACTAAGAAGAAAAATGCAGCGAGCATGACCATCAACGCGATACCGACACCGATGTTCGCCCACGCACGCCAGAGACGCTTATACTTGGAAAGTCGGTCAAGTGTCTTTCGTCCCCGGACGGTGTGAATCGTCAAAAGCGGTCCGCTGACATTGACAAAAGATGGGAAAAGGCCACGTCGGTCTAATACTGCAACTAATGCCCAGTACAACAAGATGCCAACCAGCACCCAGATGAGGGTGTTCATCGACATATTGTCAGGGAGCGCCGCATTAATTTCTGGCGAACTATTCTTCCTCGATTACTTCAGGGTCACTCATCGCGCTCTGGAGACTATCTAATCCATTAACCCACTCGGTGACCAGACCATACTCAATCTCTTCTGCAATGCTGATGTCCAGTTCTTCGCCATCAAAGACACGCGTTCCAGCCTGAACGACGAGACCTAATGCAGCGTCAAGATCTTCTTCAGCTTCGGCTTCGGCTGCAGTCTGGATATATTCCTCAATCGATGCCTCAGTGGCAGGTCCAGACGCAACATACTCCTCTGCTGCGTGGAACACGCACATAAGACTGGTCTGTACCCCGTCAATAAGCAGAGCAGTGTCCTCATCGTCAATTTCAGGCTCGCTAAGGACAATCTCTCGGATCTTCGCAACCTCATCTAGTGCAGTATCAGCATCAATGTCCTCGTTTTCGTATGCTGTGACAATCTTGACGACGGCAAGTGCTGCGTCATCCTGCAGATTCAACAGCAGCCGCGCGGAATCTTCATCTTCTGGGTCAATATCCTCTTCCTCAAGGCGATTAAGCCAATTCTGCCAACGTTCTTCGGTGTAGAACTCCTGCTGTTCTTCCATACAATCGGGTACGTTCGTGTCTTGAAAGACCTTTCTCCTTTCACTCAGGATCTGATCAAGTCACAAAAAAGAAACGATTCAGTATAGATGAACGAAAAGCCGACAACTAGTTATTTTCCGCGCGTTTTCAGGATTCGGAGAATGTTCCCGTATGCTGGGCGAGTAACTAAGACTCCGATAAGTACACCGATGATGGTGATGATTGCAAAGCCACGAAGGTCACCGAGGTCAAGAATTGCCAGTGGACCCATCGCAATGAGTGTCGTGGAAGCTGCTGCACCAATGATCCAGAAGGCCTTCTTAAAGCGGCTATCAAAGACCTTGTGCGAGTTCACCTCGCCTTCTGACATCACCTCGTCAGCAATGATAATCAGATCATCCACCCCCGTACCAACGACAACAATGAATCCGGCAACGTGAGCCAAGTCAATTGGCATTCCAATGGCAGCAGCAAAGCCGAGCAAGATGATAACCTCAGACATCGCGGTTACAGACATTGGGACAGCGACTTGCGGCTCACCATACCGAAGGAAGACCATCATCACGACTGCAAAGATTGCAAATAGACCCACGATGAGTGAGCCAATCTTGAAGTCTTGGGCTAGTGTTGGGCTGAGTTCATAGTCATTTGAATCATCCAAATTCAAATCTGACGGGAGCTCCCCAGCAATCAAATTGATGTGCAGCGTTGAGGCTTCTCCATCGGTTGTTGTCTGGATCTGGAAGCTTGGATTTTCAGCGAAATCGCCGTCATCAATACTCTGTGCAAGAGACCTCGTCATGCCACCTTCCCAGATAGTTTCACCATCGATCACCGTCTGAAGTCGATATTCAACCATTTCATCCTCATCAGACTCAAGTACAGCGTCAATAAAGCCAGAATCAATCAACGTCTGTTGATATTTTTCAGCGGCAGAGTCGGTTAGTGTAACAGGAACATATGGCTGTCCGTCTTGGCTATCTGGAAGACCAATCGAAGCAAAGTCATCGATGGTCAGCACAGTTTCAGTGGTTCCGTTTGGATATTGTATCTGTGTTTCAACCTGTCCTCGATAATTGATCTGTTCTTCTAGATCACTGATAGACTGTCCAGGTGCCTCAACAACGACACGGGTTTCACCACCGGGGCTATGACTTGTGGTGACACTGCTTCCACCTAGTCCAGTCGCATCTAATCGTTCGCTGAGGACATCAACAATCTGGTCACGCGTGTAATCAGTCACGCCGGTTGAGATTGAGACATCGTCTATGTCAACACCTGCGTTTTCAAGCCCATTTTCGAAGTCTGACTGGTTGCCTTTAGCAGTAACTTCAACGACGCCAGCCAATTCTTGTGGAGACTCCTCGTCGGTATAGATGTTGACATCAGCTTCGGAGATATTCATCGAAGCAACAAGCTCAGATCGGATCTCATCGGCAGTAGCATCATCATCAAGATTTTGGACATCCTCGGCAACAAATCCATGAACTGGAGCAGCAATTCGTGCACCTCCGCCAAGTTCAATACCAAATTGTAGGTTGGTCCATCCAGTATCAACCTCAAGGTCTTGAGCCTCGCTTTCGTTACCATCTGAAAGATTTAGCGCAATGTCGTCTTGTGGTTCATCATCAGAGCCTGGAAGTTCAGTGATTGGAGCACCAGGAACAAACAGGAAGTAGAATGAAGCACCCAGCAGCACAACTAACAGAACAATGCGCCAGTTTGTTTTCAACCTTCCATAAATTCCCATCATCGTTTTACCCCCTCAAATTTGTACCAGCGGAGCATGCTGAGATTCATCAGATACGTATTCATCAAGTCAGCCGCTAATCCAATAAAGAGGATCAAACCAACCGACTGTAGCAATCCAATTCCAAAGAATGTCGCAACAATCGCCATTGTCGCCATCGCAACCATCGATGTGACTGTCATTGTTACACCAGTTTGCATGGCACTGTAAGTCGACTCATAGAAGTCACCGCGCCGGCGTAAGATATGATTGTTTAATAGGATATCTGAGTCAACGCTATATCCAATTAACATCAACAGTGCAGCGACGGTACCGAGTGTTAACTCAATACCAAGCAAATTCATCATCGCAAGGGGGATAACCATATCAGAGAATGCGGATGCCACAATCGCAACACTAGGCACAAATGTGCGGAAAAATACAAACGCAAGAATGCTCATTCCTACAAACGCAATAGCAAGTGCAAGTAGTGCTTGCATCTGCATCTCAGCAGCAAAGAGCGGACTGATAGTCTGTTCCCCGACAACAACCTCAGAGTCATCATCAACAGGTGTTAGACTTTCATTCGCAACTGAAGAGAGATCATCACCTTCAGAAAATGTGATAATATAGCGATCGCTTGGCTGTTGGACATCTTGGATAGAATCAATTTCAGTATCAAATGCCTCGCGTATCTCATCTTCGTCATCTGCAGTATCAACCGTCAACTCTGTTCCACCAGCAAAATCAATACCGAGATGAGCTGGGGACCCCGTCACTACCCAGAACCCGCCAATGATTAGCAGGGCGATAGTAAGAGTAATGAGCGGGACAGCGAGGAGCTGACGGTTCGTGTACCGGTCGTAGTCTGGTTCCGGTACATCGAACTCTACCATAGTTATAATCGGCTATCTGCGAGAATAAGCCTTGTTTTTTGTCGGCGCTGTGTAGACGGCAGATTAATCCGAGCAATATTGGACACAAAGATAGTCGTCACCAGTGGAAATTTTAACGCGAGTGGCACCAAGGCGGGCGGCACGCGCGTATGTTTCCTCATCCTCGCGGATGTCAGCAATAGCTGCTTCATGCTGGTCAGTCGGCACAGCAAGGATGTGAACTTCATCGTCGGTATCAGGCGTATGTCGTTCCAAAGCGCCCATTTCTAGGTCAGCGGCAATCGACTGTGCAGCCTCGGGTGGAGTTTCGTCGGTTGTCTCTATAGAGACAGTCCACCGCTGACCTACCGACTGTACGCTCCATGTGACCTCAAGCGGAGGATCAGCAGTAAGGGTTGCACGCAAGATTTCGTATGTGGAGACTGTTGGACTATCTGAGATTGTGTAGACCTGTCCTGTGGTTACCTCACGCCAGACAGGAGAGTCATCATCACCGTGAGTTACGAGAAAAGTTCCATCAGTAGTGGTCATTATCATACATTCATGATTGAGCCATTTTGGTATTTCGTGTTCTGCCAGCAGCCCTGCCGATGACGCAGAGTTCAAAACTGTTGGAGACATTCGCTTATAAATTTGGTAACTTACAGTGGTTTGAGGCGGAATCTCACCGGCTTTAGCCGTGTGAAGTACCTCGGTGTCAAGCCCCAAGGCTTCCCCGTCTTGGGTCAGCACCGCACCCGCAGGCGAATGTAATTCCTCCCAACCTTCTCCGTGAGGAGTCGGCTGAAATTCACACCCGAACATACCGATGTGTCCGTGGGAGTCGGCGGCTCCACCGCCGCCCGACAGCTCCCGTCTCACCCACCATAACGGCGGGGTCTTGAGAGGAGTCGCAGTTCCAAACTACCAAACGACCAGCAACGGAATTGAGGTATTCAACTCCATACGTTGAGCAGTTTGTTTCTGGCCGTTGTCTGTATGTTATCGATCAAAATAGTTAAATTTGTATCATATTGTGACGGCATTCACCCTCGGGGGCAAGTCGTTCGAGAATCAGAGATTCTCGTGATCACGAAAACCGGAGGGTTTGCGACGACCCCGAGGCACTCTGCCTTAACCTCTGTAGAGGAGGTTAATACGTGGGAGCGCAGGCTATAAATTGCCTCGGTGCCCAAACTTTGTGGCATTCGTTACGGAATTCTGTAAAAGTTAAGCCATAGCGGTGTGCACCGTCAGTATGGACATTGATATTGGATGTGCACTCGCTGAAACTGCATCTCCGGGGATATCACGAGAGTCATTAGATGAGCTTGATCAGCGAGTCACCAGCATCCATGAGACAATACAAGACCAGCGCGCAAAAGGAGAGCATGGATATGCAGCGCTAAACCTCCCATCAACGGTTAATCTTGAGGAGATTTCCAGTGCCACGGACCAGTTTGACGACGCAAAGGCAGTCGTTGTTGCAGGGATTGGAGGAAGTGCACTCGGTGCTGCAACGCTAGCTGAAGCTCTCGATACAGAGATACCACTATATACGCTCGACAATGTTGATCCGGCTACCACGAATGACCTATTAGATTCATTGCCACTTGAGGATACAGCACTGGTCGGAGTGTCCAGATCCGGGACAACAGCTGAAACCCTTGCTAATTTCCTTGTGGTCAGAGACGCGATTGATGAATCAGGGGGCGATTGGACAGAACAGACACTGGTTATTACGGGAGACTCTGGACCACTTGCCGAAATGGCTGAGGACCATGAGTTACCAAAGCTATCTGTGCCAGAAGGAGTTCCAGGGCGGTACTCGGTTCTCTCTGCAGTCGGTCTTGCTCCGGCGGCTATTGCTGGCGTTGACATCGAACGGGTTGTTGAGGGGGGAGCAAGCGCAGAGAAGACACTGACTGATTCCCTTTATGAGTGTCCCGCATATGCGTATGGGGCAGTAGCGTATGCGCTTGATATCCGGGGAGCGACGGTAAATGCAGTAATGCCATATTCAGAGCAGCTTGAGTGCTTTGCAGAGTGGTTTGCACAACTATGGGCAGAAAGTCTTGGAAAAGATGGACTCGGGCAGGTACCAGCCCGATCGCTTGGCGTTACAGATCAGCATTCACAGCTACAATTATATCGTGCTGGTCCTCGCGAGGTTCTTGTAACGTTCATTGATATTGAGTCTCGTCCAACCTGTGAGATCCCTCCATCAGAACATGACAGGCTGTCGTATTTAGAGGATACAACACTGAATGAGTTAATGACGGCGGAGCAAGCAGCTACAAAAGGTAGTCTTGCTGCCGCAGGTCGACCAACAGTCGAACTCTCAATGGCGGAACTCTCACCAGAGTCACTTGGTAGTTTGTTATATACGATGGAAGCAGCCTGTATACTTGCCGGAGAGCTCTACGAGATAGATGCATTCACGCAGCCGGCAGTTGAATGGGGTAAGCGAGCTACGCGGGCACTGCTTCGAGGCGAGACGACAAAGGAGACGATGACAATAAGTGATCAGCCAGAGTTGCGCATTTCATCACCAGAGCAGACCTCAGAATAGCAGGCAACAGCCAAGGCTAACAGGGGATAACGAATTTGCCGCTTTCGACCTATGATCCTATACGTTTGAAGGATTTTTGCGGGCTAAATCAGTTCCACAGATTGGACAACGGTCATGATTTTCATCGAACTCACGTCCACAGCCTTGACATTGGAATTTCCAGTCTCGCTGTTCTTGAATTCCTTCTTGAGCAATAACTTTGACATCGACCTCAAGTTGTTCAGCAACGTTCTGCATAGCATAATCGTCGGTGACAAGCGTTCCATCAAGTTCAAACGCAGCCGCAATCAAACGGATGTCTGTTTTTGAGAGTTCATCAGCATCACCAGTATCTGAAGCGACACGGCGAACTCGTTCAATTGCACCGTCATCTGGAATGTGAATATACATTCCGGAGCCTTCCATGGCGTCAAACCGGTATGCGCTTTCGTCTTCAAGCTCTTCACGAACGAGCGGGATGGTTGCAGTTCGCTCTTCGGTGTGGAATTCATTTATGAAAGCAGAGGAATCAAGGACGTACATCGATATTTACAGGCGAATAACGAGGTGGTCTTTAACCGACTCAACAAGGTGGTTTGGAACTCGATACCGGCCGCGTTCGTCTGTCTCAAAGTCAAAGTTGGTATCGTTGTCAGTTGGCGAGACAATCACATCTTCAATACGACCAGATTCGATGTCCATTGTGAGGTTGTACAACGTTCCGATCTCAGATCCATCGGTGCCGATCACCGCCTTTTCTGAGAGAGTTTGTGCAAGTATTCCTGACATACCTATCTGTTTTATACGAAATAGTATAAACGCCACGGGAGCAACCTAAAATAGGGAATTTTGGAGTCCAGTAATCGCTACGATAACTCCAATACACCGCCAAACTAACGATAGCAATTTCTATACAGAGCAGATTTTCTATGGTAGCCAATCCATGTTTGGAAGGAGTTAACGAATGATTATTCGAATCTGAGGCGTTTACGATGGACTTAACTGATACGGCTTGAACTTATCAGTAAGAGAACTTCTGGGTGGGAACTATGTCGGATACAGACTATAATGATACAGCGGCTAAGGATCTTCGAACACCGATCGTTGCCGTACTTGGACACGTCGATCACGGAAAGACTAGTCTGCTGGATAAAATCCGTGGTTCCGCAGTGACGGAAGGAGAAGCTGGAGCCATCACACAGCATATCGGAGTCACAGCTGTACCACTGGATGTTATCTCGCAGATTGCTGGCGACCTTGTCAACGCTGATGACTTTGACTTACCAGGATTACTGTTTATTGATACACCTGGCCATCACTCATTCACCACCCTTCGATCACGAGGGGGAGCATTAGCAGATATTGCTGTACTTGTCGTCGATGTAAACGACGGATTTCAGCCGCAAACTGAAGAGACAATTGACATCCTACAGCGGACACAGACTCCATTCATCGTTGCTGCAAACAAGGTTGATACGATTCCTGGATGGAATCCAAACGAAGGTGCACCAATTCGAGAATCATATGACTCACAGAGTCAACGAGCACGCTCTGCCCTTGATGAGCAACTGTACGAGATTATCGGAGAGTTAAGCGACGAAGGGTTCTCAGCGGACATGTACTGGCGTGTGCGTAACTTCCAGAAAAACATCGGAGTTGTTCCGGTAAGTGCAAAGACAGGAGAAGGGATACCTGATCTTCTGACGGTGATGATGGGTCTTTCACAGCGATATATGCGAGACGCAATGGAGATTGATGTTGGTGGTCCTGGTGTCGGAACCGTTCTTGAAGTGAAAGAAGAACGCGGATTCGGAAAGACACTTGATCTGGTGTTGTACGATGGAACGCTCAATGTGGACGACACAATTGTAGTTGGGGGTGAAAACGAACCGATTGTCACAGAGGTACGGGCGTTACTACAGCCTCGTCCACTCGCCGAAATTCGAGCTGAAAGTCGGTTCGAGCAGGTGGATTCTGTTGGAGCCGCAGCTGGGGTAAAAGTCGCTGCGCCGGATCTTGAGGGTGCAATGGCTGGAGCGCCTCTACGGGTTGTGCGTGATCAGTCAGTTGAAGATGTGGTTGCCGAAGTCCAAGCAGAATTGGAGGAAATTGCGGTTGAAACCGATGAGGAAGGGGTGGTAATCAAAGCTGACACGTTGGGAAGTTTGGAAGCCATGGCATCAACACTGAAAGAAGAGGAGATTCCAATTGTGCGTGCCGAAGTTGGAGATATCGTGCCACGTGATGTCTCAGTGGCGAGCACTGCTGATACGCCAAAGCACCAAACTATTCTTGGCTTTAATGTCGATATGCACTCGGATGCAGCAACACAGGCTGACCTTGAGGATGTTGAAGTATTCCAGAGCGACGTGATCTATCAGCTCGTGGAAGACTATCAGGAATTCGTTGAAGAACGTGAAAAAGCACAACAAGAAGCTATTCTTGAAAATATTACACGCCCTGCTCGGTTCCGAATCCTTGACGATCACGTGTTCAGACAGAGCGACCCAGCAGTTGTCGGGGTTGAGATTCTTTCTGGAACACTACGAACAAATGCCGGTGTTGCGCTGTTCGATGATAATAAACCGGACCGTGTTGGACAGGTAAAAGGTATTCAAGATCAAGGAGAAGATATCGACGAAGCGCGATACGGCGATCAGGTTGCGGTTGCAATTGATGGACCAACAGTTGGTCGGCAAATTAAGGAAGGCGATGAGTTGTGGACATATATCCCTGAAAAACACGCGAAGGTGCTTGAACAAGAACTAGCGGATGAGATTCCAACAGATGAAGTTGAAGCACTAAATCAGTATCTTGAGAAACAGCGACAACGAGATCCTTTCTGGGGCAAGTAGGCTATTCTGCAATCAATACTATACGTGTCCAACTGAGGAGCTAAGACTGTAGCTATCCCAAATGAACAGTATTGTATAAAGTGGTAAAATCCCGTCGCGTCAATAATGCCAGAACAGTTGTAGCTGGGGACAACTCCCAAGTTGAGTTACTCCATTGGAAGGCTCCGGTTTCGGAGTGTTCCTCCACACTCTGGACAATTCGATGGATCAGTTTCTTCGATCAAATTACCGCAGTCTAGACACTCATATTCAGACTCTTCAGCCGGATCATACTCTGGGTCGGGTTGTGGCATGTTACTTCATAACATCCCAATGAATAAAACAGTGTCGGGAGTGGCCAAATCAGTATACAAAGAAAGGACAAACAAAAGGTTGGTTGTTATCTCGCAACAGAGGTAATATCAGAAGAGACTGCCTGCTTAACTTGGAGAATAGCAGAGGCAGCAAGCCCACGTGCGACTTCTGTTTGATCATCTGTATCAATTATCTCACTTGATTGAAGCTCATCTTCAGACGGGGAAAATCCGGCACTGACAGGACGGCCGGCAGGAGGACGAACAGCAATTTGTGCTTTAACTCCAGTTGCACCGCGACCGACGTTAGTATTAACCAGATATCCATTTGGGAGGAGTTTTCTTGTTTCCGCAGCGATTTCAGACATATTTTCTTGTAACCGACGTATTTGATCGGGGGCTGGATCAGAAATATCAGCTGAAGCTCGCTTTCCGGCTGGTGTTACCGTTGGAGTGCCCCCATATGGTGTGTTTCCGTTCATCTTGATGGCATACAGTATGTGCACCAGCCTAAAAAACATTTGCCAGTGTTCGAAAACCGTGGAAAGCAAAACGTCTTTTAGCTGTTATTTTGAATAAGATCTATCCCCTCACCATAGACAGCAAGAACAACCACAGCACCGGCAGTATCTCCGGTTTGTTCAACGTCAAGCTGCTTGCTCTGAGTGACAGGACTTGCGAATTCATTATCACGCTGCGCAATGCCGTGATTAATACCAGTAAGAGCATGCGAGGTAATCTGCTCGGCTGATGAGTTGCCGGCAGCTTCGTAGAAGATACCGTATCCACTAGTTGAACGGGCCCACGCTAATGTTGCCGCTACAGTTCCGGTCGTTGCAGTTTCAGAGGCTTCGACAACGTAGAGACCACTTCCATGGGTGCCGAGATCTGGAGCAGATCCAACTTCTTTGATGGGCACTTCAGGAGGGATAACAGAAGAAAGCGGTATGAGATTGTAATTATGGACATTCGCATCTCGTAACGCAGCATCATAGGCAGCTAGTTCGGTAGGACCAGTGCCGGTCCCCCAAACAATCCGAATTTGACCCATAATGTTATTCAATTAGGTAAAAAGATATATCCGACGACTTAATTCATCATGGAAGATAACGCATATATAGTTACACACAAACAGTCACAACAGACCGATGAGTCAGTCATACGACCGAGGGACAGTCGAAGACCTTAGTCGATGGAAAGAATTTTCCGCAGGGATGTGGGCCTGGGTCCTTCATAAGACAACAGGTTGGGTTCTCATTGGGTATATGTTTGTTCACATTGCGGTTCTAAGCACAGCAATCAGCGGACCAGAATTATACAACGAGGTACTTGGTGGACTCGAAGAGCTGTTTGTCGTCAAGCTTCTTGAGCTAGGCCTTGTTGCCGCGGTTGCATTTCATATTCTCAATGGAATCCGCCTGCTACTACTCGATATTGGATTTGGTGCACAGTATCAGGAAGAGTCATTCTATGCATCACTAGCCGTTACGGCTGTTTCAGTTGTAATTACTGCATGGGTGCTATTTGGAGGATGATATGATGTCGCAACAACAAGGACAACCATCGACGTTTAACGCAAACACAGTTAATTGGGTACTACAACGCGTAACAGCGGTTGTATTGATTGTGTTGCTCGCCGGACACTGGATTACGCTTCACTATCCAACTGGGAGCATTCTTGGATTAGAATTCCCAGACCGTGCGGCCGAAATTACACTAGCTGGGACAGAAGCAAGGATGGAAGAGTGGTGGTATTTCGGAGCTATGTGGCTGTTTTTAGTGACAGCTTCGTTCCACGGTATAAACGGTGTGTACCAAGCGTTGATTGGGTTTGGTGTTGAGGGAGCAAAACGAACAATTGGCAAGTGGGTGCTGATCGGATCTGGCGTTCTTATCATTGTGCAGGGTACGCGGGTCGCACTCCACATGGCTGGAATACTCTGATGAACTATGAGCAAAGCAACATCAACAGACGAGCAGACAAGCGCAGAACAACTTACACAAGCAGATGAGACTGTTGTCGTGAAGATTTATCGGCACAATCCAGAAGAAGAAGGTGATGAGCCTGAATTAGTTGATTATGAGGTGCCGTTCGAACAAGGGATGACAGTGCTTGACGCGCTGATCTACGTTCGAGATAATATTGATTCGACACTGGCATTCAGACATTCCTGTCGACAAGCGGTGTGTGGTTCAGACGCATTATTCATCAACGGAAAACAGCGTCTGGGATGTAAAACACAGATTGCTGATCTTGAAAAACCGGTGCGAATAGAACCATTACCACACCAAGGAGTACGGAAAGACCTCGTTGTTGACATGCAAGACTTCTACAACCGGATGGATGAAGTCTCACCAGAAGGACAAGAAGTCGACGTTATCGAAGAGGACTGGGAAGATGGTGTAAGCGAGCGGTTGCAGAGTGCCGAGAACCGTGAGAAAATCAAGTTGTCAACCCGATGTATCTGGTGCGGTGCCTGTGTTTCGTCATGTAATATCGCAGCAGGTGATAAGCGGTATCTTGGTCCAGCGCCGATCAACAAAACATATCGCTTTGTGATGGATGAGCGGGAAGATGACGAATTGAACGATAAACGGATGGAAATCGTTGAAGATTCGCATGGAGTCTGGCGTTGTCAAACGCAGTTCTCCTGTACAGAAGTCTGTCCAAAGGATATTCCACTCACAGAGCACATACAGGCACTTAAACGGAAGGCAGTCAAGCGTAAATTGAAGTTCTGGTAAGATTCACTCAGAGATTCTGAGTTCGGTGCAGATAGCTTATTACTATTTTGAGGAAAAAGCATGAAACACAGCAGTTTAGTGGTCAGCATTAACACGAGAGAGCCCACATTGCTCAGCATACTCAATAGCTCTTTGATATTCCTCAGCTGAAATTGACCGATTAATCTGCTCGTATGCTGAACCCTGTAAGACGCGGTGTTGTGGCCGGTATTGAGACATCAGATTCACATATGTTTCCGGCGAGACCTCATTCGCAATATACTTCAGGATTTGTTTTGTCTGCTCGATATGATTTGGCATAGCGAGATGACGGACAAGCACACCTGATGTAGCAATACCGCGATCATCGATTGTGAGTGTGCCAACCTGTCGATGCATCTCAGTAAGTCCAGTTGATGCAAGCTTCCAGTAGTCAGGAGCGTCAGAGTATCGTCTCGAGGCAGTGTCGTCTGCCCATTTGATGTCTGGCATATAAATATCAACAATTCCGTCTAGAAGACGGAGAGTTTCCAACCGTTCGTAGCCGCTACAGTTCCAAACAATTGGAATTGAGAGCCCACGTTCACGAGCAATACGGATGCTCTTGACAAGAGCTGGTGTATGATGTGTTGGTGTTACAAAGTTGATATTATGGCAGTCCTGTTCCTGTAATTCAAGGGCCATTTCTGCAATCTCTGCGGGCGATACTGGGCTGCCGCGTTCTCCTCGACTAATAGCCGGGTTCTGGCAAAATACACAGGAGAGGTTACAGTGGCTAATGAATATAGTGCCACTACCATGAATGCCTCTGATGGGACGTTCTTCTCCATGGTGGGGAGCATAGGACGCAACATTGACAGTTATATCAGCACCACACCGCCCAGATTCATCAGCTTGCCTGTCCACGTTACACGCGTGGCCACAGAGAGTGCATGACTGATACTGATTTTCAAGCCTTCTAATACGGCTATGAAATTCTGAGAGTGGAAGTTGCTGATAGCTTGGTTGGTTGGTACTCACACAATCATACATACACTTAGCAGTCCAAAGAGCGTGTCGACGGATGGTGAGGTAAGGTCTATAAAAATCAGGTAGAGCGCCTCGGGGTCGTCGAAAACCCTTCGGTTTTCGTGATCACGAGAATCTCTGATTCTCGAACGACTTGACCCCGAGGTACTTCACGCTGTTATCATGAAAAACACGTATAGAGAAAAACCACCAGAAGCAATTACGGTTCTACAAAGATATCAGATAAGGTGTCTCAAAGCTTGACCTCGGATTAGTTCACTGATCCTTTTGTCCTTCAGCGATTTTTTCGACGGTCTCTTCAATTTCCTCTGTTTTTGGTCGGCGATCAACTCGTTCATTTACCTCTTCAACGCGATCGATCACTTCATCGACCTCCTCAGCGACGGTTTCCTCAACTGACTCAGCAACTTCTTGAGTCATCCAATCAGGATCAAAGCGAGCCATCTTCCAGCCAACATGGAGAAGATAAGACAGAAAGACACCAATTCCAAACGCAATCCCTGCCGTTGTTCCAACCTGTAGCATGAGAACAATGGCAATGAAGATTAACACGCCATATGCAAAGTCAACAGCAATGTCAACGCGATGTGGATTAAGCGCCATTGTTTGTCACCGTGAAATATGTTTAATGAGGTCATCCGTAATAATCGTCTCACAATATCTGCATCGAACGCCTTCTCCAAGTACATCAAATGTGGATTCAACTGGTTCGTTATCCGCAGTGATACAGTCAGGATTAGGGCACTCAAGGACACCAGAAACAGTTTCTGGGCGATCAAGGCGATGCTTCTCAATAACCTCGTAATCGCGAATAATGTTGATCGTTGCTTGAGGAGCAATCAATGATAGAACATCAACTTCTGCTTGGCTAAGCTCTCGATCTTCGACCTTGACAACGTCTTTTTCCCCAAGTATATCACTGTCAACGTTCATACCGATTGAGACAGTTTCACCACCACTACCATCAATACCAAGAATCGCCAGTACGTGCAGTGCAGCGCCACCGGGTACATGGTCAATGACGGTTCCGTCTTGGATTTTACTTACACGAAGTTTATGATCACTCATTGGTTGTCACCTAAGAGAAAATCGAGGAGGGCCATACGGACTGGAACACCATTATGTGCCTGTTCAAAGTACTGTGCCTTTGAGGTTACGTCCAAATCTGGGTTAATTTCATCAACGCGGGGTAGTGGATGAAGCACAGATAGCGAGTCTTTACTTTCTGAAAGAGTTCCGGTGTCAATTTGGTATTCGCCAGCAACTTTCCGGTATTCATTTTCGTCAGGGAACCGCTCCCGTTGGATCCGAGTCACATATAATACGTCTAGTTCTGGGAGGATAGCATCTAAGTCAGTGTGTTCTGTGATAGATGCACCAGCAGCATTAAGATCATATTTGACACCGTCTGGTAACTGCAAGCTTTCCGGGCTGATAAAGTGTTGGTCAACGTCGAAGTTTGTTAGCGCAGTAGCAAGCGAATGGACGGTTCGGCCGTATTTTAGGTCACCCATGATGCCAATTGTCAGATCATCTAAGCCGTTGAGTTCCCGAATTGAATACAGATCGAGCAGTGTCTGTGAAGGATGATGGCCAGCTCCGTCGCCGGCATTGACAATTGGGACGTCAACGTATTCACGGGCCATTCGAGCAGATCCCTGTTTTGGATGTCGAAGAACGAGTGCATCCGCATATCCTTCAACAACTCGAACAGTATCAGCGAGGCTTTCACCCTTGCTTACGCTGGATGATGTTGTTGAGCCCATATCCACAACATCCCCACCCATACGCTTGATTGCGGCCTCGAAACTCATTTTCGTTCGCGTGCTTGGTTCAAAAAACAGTAATCCAAGCAATGTGCCCCGATGTCGATCCCGGATTGCATCCGGGTTCTTTTCAAACTCGGCAGCACGATCAAGCACCTGCAGAATGTCCTCACGCGAAAGTTGTTTTGCAGTAATAAGATGATCGTGATCCATCGTTGAAAAAAGGGTCCTGTATCCTATTGAAACCTCGCTATTCGAATGAGAATTTGTCGCTGATCAGGTCTCCCGTAGTATGGTGCAGTAGTCAACGGCCTCGGAGTCAAGCCCTTGGCATCCGCCTCGATTCTTATGTGCAATTACAGCAGCTGATGGGCAAAATTTCACGTCTTTAGCGGGGGAAGAGATAATTCGTCTAGGTAGAACAACGCTCTCCGAATCAGACGGTAATCATTATACTTCTGGCCGGGTGAGTGTTATATTATGCAATTAGATGATCACGCCGAGGAGCTTGCCTCCGACCTCGGTGTCGACAAACAGGAGGTTAAGGCAGACCTTGAGAACTTAATCGAATATAGCGTACCGGTAGATGAAGCCAAACAAAGCCTACGACGAAAGTATGGGGATACACAGTCGGGAGAGACACCTACAGTTTCATCCATTGATGAGATTGATCCAGACGATGGGACAGTAAATCTCACAGCTCGCGTGTTAACAGTTGGGACCCGAGAGATTCACTATGATGGGGAAACACAGGTGATTCGAGAAGGAACAATTGCGGATGAGTCAGGAAAGATCGGATACACAGCATGGGATGATTTTGGTTTTGAAGCAGGTGATACAGTCACAGTTGGAAATGGGAGCGTTCGAGAGTTTCGAGATAAGCCAGAGATCAACATAGGAGATTCCTCAACAGTCACGATTAAAGACGAATCGCTTGAGGTACCATATCGAGTTGGAGGAGATCGATCACTGACAGAATTGTCTGTTGGAGACAGTGGTCGAGTTATAGAAGTTGTCGTAGAAGAAGTTGAAACACGAACGATTTCAGGACGAGATGGTGAAACAACGATTAAAAGCGGCGTCATCGCCGATGAAACAGGTCGGCTACCATTCACAGACTGGGCGGCTCGACCTGAGATGACAACTGGGGCGACACTGCGACTGGAAGACGTATATGTCAGAGAATTCCGCGGCGTTCCGGAGATCAGCCTTTCAAAGTTTACTACGGTTACTGAACTTAACAAGCCAATCGAACCGCAAAGCGATCGAACACGGTTGACAATTCAAGAGGCGGTCAAGACTGGAGGTGTATACGATATTGAGATTGTTGGAAACATCGTAGACATTCAGGACGGATCTGGATTGATAGAGCGCTGTCCGGAGTGTAATCGAATTGTACAGAACGGTCGATGTCGCACGCACGGAGATGTTGATGGGGTTGATGATCTCAGAGTGAAGGCAGTTATCGATGACGGGACCGGAGCAGCAACGGTCGTGCTTGACAAAGAACAAACAGCAGAGATATACGGTGGCGGTATCGACGCAGCACGACAGGCAGCACGGGATGCAATGGATCAGTCGGTTGTTCGAGAAAAGATTGGTGAGGAGATCATCGGTCGAGAATATCGCGTGAGCGGACACCTTTCTGTAGATGAATACGGGGCTCGGATCGAAGCAACAGAGTTTGTAGAAGCCGATGGCAACGTAGCACAGCAAGCAGAAGAACTACTTACGGGGGTTGAATCATGAGTGCACCAGACAACCGGCGAGAAGTCGCCGTACGAATATTTGCATCAGAATATGATCAGGCGGAATTCGAGTATGCAGAAAGTGACGAAGAACGAGCACCAAAATATGTCGTGTCACCAACTGGCGCACGGATCAATCGACTGTTTACGGTCGGAGTTCTCACAGCAGTTGAACAAGTAAACGAAAATACAATCCGGGCTAGAATTGCAGATCCAACTGGTGTATTTGTCGTGTATGCTGGACAATATGAGCCGGATGCGTTGGCATTTTTGCAGAAAACTGAGCCACCGGCATTTGTTGCAATTACTGGAAAAGCAAACACATTCCAGCCAGACGACAGTGATGACATACTCACGTCAGTACGACCAGAGCGGATTAACGAAGTTGATGCTAAAACCCGGGACCGGTGGGTTATCCAGACTGCAGAACAAACACTGACCAGAATTGAACAGATGGCAACTGCGCTGGCTCTCGAAAAGCAGGGCGATGAGCTCAAAATGGCATTACAGGAACGATCAGTTCCAATCGAGCAAGCAGAAGGTATCGTTAAAGCGATTAACTACTATAATCCAACGCCAGACTACCTTGGAGCAGTAAAAGAGCAAGCAATTCAAACACTTGAGGTCGTTGCAGGCGAGCGAGACGAGGTCGAAGCAATAGAACAGGTGCCATCAGAGGAATCTGGAAAATATATTCTCGATGAATTGCAGGATATCACACCAGAACGGGTCGATCAGACGATAGAGGCTGAATCGATAACAGAGTCAGAGATAGCGTCTGGTGAGGTAAAACAAACATCAACACCTGATGAAGAAGAGACAAACAAGATAAGTTCATCAGCAGCAAGTGAGATAGAAACTCAGGAAGACGGATTAGAATCTGAACCACCATCATTCGAAGAAGGGTTGGCAGAAGAAACCCAAGATGAGGGGATTGCGGTAGATGAGCAGTCGCTTGATTTAGATAGTTCAACAGAAGAAACGGAGTTCGATACAGTGGATTCAGTTGATGCCGAATCGGATCCAGATGAGCTCTATACAGTTGACGAAGAAGAGCGAGAGCGGATTGAAAGTGAGCATGGACTGGAGTTTGAAACTGGAAACGATGTTCCAGAACCGGAAGAAACGGAGTCCAAGGTCGATCCGGATCTTGACATGAACGAGGAGCCGATAGAGTCTGATACCACCCAATCTGAAGAGGTCACTACAGACTCGATCTCTGAGGAAACAATAGCAGCCGGACAAGAAGAATCCGCAGTAGAACCTGACGACGATGAATCAGAAGAGGAGATAGATATCGATACCGTGCTTCTGGATCAGATGGAGTCGATGGACGGCGGAGCGGGCGCTAGTCGGTCAGAGTTGATTGATATCGTCACGACAGAAACGGGTGCCTCAGCGGAGGATGTCGAAGATGCAATTGATGAGGCACTAATGGGCGGACAGTGCTATGAACCGGAAGATGGGAAGCTTAAACGAATCTGATGCAAGTTGAGCCAGTAGCTGGCGAACCAGCCGCAATAGCCGATGTCGATGGAAGCCAAAAGCTGATCATTGCAGACTATCATGCTGGTGTAGAAGTTGCACTCCGAAACGAAACGGGCGTTGAAGTGGATAGTCATGCAGCAGATAGGCGGGACCGACTACTGTCATTAGTTGAGCAGACAAACCCAGACCAGTTGATCGTGCTGGGAGACCTAATGCATTCAATCGGTGATCCAGGAGGCGCAGAGCGTGGGGAGCTTGAGGTGTTGTTTGAGTCACTTCCAGAATCCTTGGATGTATTCTTAGCAAAAGGAAACCATGACGGGGCAATTGAGTCATGGATTCCAGATATCGAGATTACGCCAACCGCTGGAGAAAAAATTGGTAATCTTGGCATTATGCATGGTCACACGTGGCCAAGTCAGTCTGTCCTGTCAAGTGAGATCATTTGCATGGGACATGAGCATCCGGTGGTTAGACTCGAAGATACGGTTGGAGGATCAGAAATAAGGCGAGCGTGGATTCGAGGGACACTAATAGAGGACCCGTTTGCCCGACGGGGCAAAATAAACAACTGGAGGGGTCCAGAATTGATTATCTGTCCAGCATTTAACGAACTTGTAGGCGGTACATGGATCAACGAGGGACAGGACGATTTCCTAGCACCGTTCCTACCAGACGGATTACCAGCTGGTGACGCATTTTTACTTGATGGAACGTACCTCGGTGATTATCGGTCAATCTGAAGCTGCTACCGGATCACAACAAATCAACGACAAGACGGCGTTTTTATGCTGATTGAGCCCATATACTTGTTTGATTCAAGACGGCCTGGCCGTCATACTTTCAGAGATAACGGGAAGCCTGAGCATTCACTTCGGTCGATATATCGCTGTACTACAATCAACACGGAACCCTCCAAGTATCCGAACAGACAGTATCACCAAGTAAGGGACTATCATGTGCTAAGGCGATTCCCTGGGACGAATATGAAGTGTGAAAAATGACAGACCAGCTTGCAACAATGCATTCGGCCTTTGAAGTATTGGACGAAGATGTCCAAGCAGCGCTTGCTGAACAGGGATTTGAATCCCCAACAGAACCACAGGACCTTGCAATCCCGCCTATTGCTAAAGGAGATCACACGCTTGTGATTGCTCCGACAGGGACCGGAAAGACAGAGACAGCAATGCTGCCCATTTTTAATTCAATTGTCCAAAATGGGACAAGTTTTGGCATTTCTGCGCTGTATATCACTCCACTTCGTGCACTTAACCGAGATATGCAAGATCGGCTTGATTGGTGGGGTGAGCAGCTTGACATCGAGATCGACGTGCGCCATGGCGATACCTCAGACTATCAGCGCCGACAACAAGCAACAGACCCGCCAGATGTTCTCGTGACAACACCTGAAACACTACAGGCGATGTTTACAGGAGAGCGGCTGAAAGAAGCACTCGCAGATATTGAACACATTGTGATTGACGAGGTGCACGAACTTGCCGCCTCAAAGCGAGGTGCACAACTTGTCGTTGGGCTAGAGCGGCTACGAGAGCATGCTGGCCCGTTTCAGCGGGTTGGGCTCTCGGCAACAGTTGGAGATCCGGAGGCTGTTGGAACGTTTCTGACCGGAGGACGAGATGTAACAATCAAACGGGTTGATGTTGGCAGTCGTTTAGAGGTCGATGTTGTTGTGCCTGAGGTGACAACAGAAGACGAGTCACTTGCTGGTGAGTTGATGATTGATGCAGAATTGGCGAGCCATGTCCGAACAATCCGGGATATTGTTGCAGAAAACGAATCGTCACTCATTTTTGTCAATACCAGACAGACAGCAGAAGCACTAGGATCGCGATTTACACAGCTCACAACAGTTGATATCGGCATCCATCACGGATCACTTTCTCGTGATGCTCGGGTTGAGGTTGAAGATAAATTCAAGCAGGGTGAATTGGATGCATTGTTGTGCACGTCTTCAATGGAACTGGGTATCGACGTAGGGCATGTTGATCACGTTGTACAGTATTCCAGCCCCCGACAGGTTGCTCGATTACTGCAGCGTATTGGGCGTGCAGGCCACCGGTTTGAAGAGATTTCATCTGGAACGATTGTCGCGACGAATAACGATGATGCGTTCGAAGCGTTGTCAATTGCAAGACGAGCAAAAGAAGGACTCGTTGAGCCAGCAGAGATTCACGTAGGGAGTCTTGATGTCGTAGCGAACCAAGTTGCAGCAATCGTAAACAGTCGTGATGAGATAGACGCGAATAAAGTGTACGAGATCATTAATAATGCAGCACCATTTCAGGATCTTACTGAAGAGACATTCCGAGAAGTTGTCGAGGAATTAGCAGGAAATCGGATTTTGCAAATACGAGAGACACAGAATCAGCTTGTTGCGACTGGCACCTGGCAATATGTGTATAACAACCTCTCGATGATCCCAGACGAAGAAACATATGATGTTAAAGACGTCGCCAGTGGTAATCAGGTTGGAACGCTCGATGAACGGTTTGTCACAACGATTCTCGAACCTGGAGAGAGTTTTATTCAAGGAGGAGATGTCTGGCGGGTAGTGACCATTGATGACGGCGATTCAGCAGTGAAAGTGTCACCAATTGAAGATCCAGTTGGAGAGGTGCCATCATGGATTGGACAAGAAATTCCAGTTCCATACCCAATTGCGACTGAAGTTGGCGAACTTCGACGCGTCACGACAGCGCAGTTCGAGCATGGAGCGACAAAATCAGATGTTGCGCGTGATGTGGTCCAACGCTATCCTGCAAAACAAGAAATTGTTGAACGATCATTAGGCCAGATTGAGCGGCACTCCGAAGTGGCACCCCCACCAACCGACAGTCGGATTCTAATTGAACAGCATGGGCGTACAGTGGTACTAAATGCATCGTTTGGCCATCAAACAAATGAAACACTAGGACGAATCCTTTCGTCGTTGCTTGGACAGCAAACAGGCTCTTCAGTTGGATTACAGACGGGACCCTACCGGATTGAGCTGGAAGTGCCACCAAATACCGGCGCAAAGACAGTTAAAAATCTCCTTTATGATACAGATCCAGAACATGTTCAGCCACTAATCGAATTAACACTGGATCGATCAGATACGCTTATGTTTCGTCTTGCTCAGGTCGCAGAACACTTTGGAACAATCAAGTCATGGAGAGGCGACACAGGGATGGGACAGGACCGCCTGCAAAAGATCCTGAAAGATACGCCAGCATATGAAGAGGCCAAGCGAGCGGTAATACACGACGATTTAGATCTTGAGCAAACAGCAGCGATACTACGACGGATTCAGCACAATGACATTGACATTGAATTAGTTGGTGAACGAACCCCGATTGGAACAGGTGGACGCAACAACGGAGGCGAATTTCTGGCCCCAGAGAATGCAGACGCAAGCGTGATCACGACAGTGCGAGATCGAATCCTTAGCGATGATATTACGTTGCTATGTGTTCACTGTAAAGACTGGGAACGGACAAAGCCAGTAAAGCGAGTCCGAGATCAACCGACATGTTCAGAATGTGGGTCGACAATGATTGCAGCATTAAACGCTTGGGACGAAGAAACAATCGGCGCTGTCCGCGCAAAAGACAAGGACGACGACCAAGACCACCGCACGCGTCGAGCGTATCAAGCAGCCAGTCTTGTGCAGGCACATGGAAAAAAGGCAGTGACCGCACTCGCCGCACGAGGGGTTGGACCAGATACGGCTGCTCGAATTATCAATAAACACCGAGAAGAAGAGATAGACTTTTACAGAGATATTCTGGAAGCAGAAAGACAGTACGCGCGAACACAATCGTTCTGGGACTAGCTAGTGTTGATATTCGGGAGGATCAACAGAAAGCGTGTAAAGACGTTTACGCGCATCTGAAAACGAAAACTGTGATTGAACAATATCTCGGTCCTCAAGTCGCCCAAGAGCGTATCGGACAGTTCGGGCAGGGAGAAGCGTTCGTTCTGCGATCTGACTCTGAGTAAGCGTACCACCATACTGAAGAGATTTGGCAACCAGCTTTGCACTTGGTGGAAGGTCACTGATATCTTCCCATTCTGCGGATTGATCCTGCGTGTCAACTTGTGACAATTCTTGCGTGCTCATGACGTATAACTGTATTTTGGATACACACTAATAATATTTTCTGTATACTGATTACTGTTAGTAATCAAGGGCGAAGATATATTTCACCCGAAGTCTCTTAAGATTCATTCCCCTATTATAGTGTAATGAGTGACTCATTGAAGGACACAGATGAAGCGGATCTCCCATATGATGAGGAGATGCCGCGGCAGGAGAAGATTGAAGTGTTACAGGAGCGGCTTGAGGTATTAGAAGCGCAAAACGAGGAAATGCGGGATCGGCTACTTGATGCAAACGCTGAAAATAACAAGTATCAGCAAAAACTTGAGCGATTGACACACGAAAATCGTAAGCTGAAACAGTCACCGCTTTTTGTTGCAACGGTCCAAGAGATTTCAGATCAAGGAATCATCGTTAAACAGCACGGGAACAATCAAGAGATGCTCACAGAAGTGACGGAAGAAATGCGTGAGCGGATTGAGCCAAACGACCGGGTTGCACTGAACAACTCTCGCTCAATAGTCAAAATCTTGGATGACGAGACAGATGTCCGGGCTCAGGTAATGCAAGTCGATAAATCACCGGATGTTCGGTATGAGGACATCGGCGGGCTTGAGCAACAACTGAAAGAAGTTCGAGAGACAGTAGAGATGCCACTGAAAAGGCCAGAAGACTTCGATACTGTTGGAGTCGAGCCTCCAAGCGGTATTCTTCTCCATGGTCCACCAGGTACAGGAAAAACAATGCTGGCGAAGGCTGTTGCAAACCATACTGATGCCACTTTTATCAAGATGGCTGGATCAGAGTTGGTCCATAAGTTCATTGGCGAAGGTGCGAAACTTGTCCGGGACCTATTCGAAGTCGCACGTGAAAACGAGCCAGCAGTACTGTTTATCGATGAAATTGACGCAATTGCCACAAAACGGACTGAATCCAAGACATCGGGAGATGCAGAAGTTCAACGAACGATGATGCAGTTGCTCAGTGAGATGGACGGGTTCGAAGAACGAGGTGAAGTGCGCATTATTGCGGCAACCAACCGATTCGACATGCTCGACCGAGCAATTCTTCGTCCAGGTCGATTTGACCGTCTTATCGAAGTTCCGAAGCCAGATAAGGAAGGCCGCAAGCGTATCTTCGAGATACACACTCGCGACATGAACGTTGCGGACGAGTTGGACTTTGATCAACTTGCTACTGATACCTCAGGGGCATCAGGAGCAGATATCCGTGCAATCTGTACTGAGGCTGGTATGTTTACGATTCGCGATGACCGCACTGTCGTAACCATGGAAGACTTCAAGAGTGCATGGGATAAAGTGCAGGCAGAAAATGAAGATGAAGACATCTCGAAGACATTTGCCTGAGATACCGAGGCAGAAATAGTCATCTGATTTTTTATTTGATAGCCGATAAGAAAACTGGATTATCCAGTATGTCTATTTTTCCTAACAATCGTTGAAAACACGCCTATTCTATTCAGTAGTGTTTCCAAGCCCTGGTCGGGATCAGAAGGGCTCAGAGCAAGAGGAATACCGCCGTCCGTACACACATAAGAAGACAGCGAGGTACCTCGGCGACCGTCTGGTCGAGACCGCGAAGAACGGCCTCCAATGGAACACCAGAATCAGGATGAATCGGCCGAGAAAAATACAGCGGTGCGGCTGAATAAAGAAATCGTATTACCAACAACTGCTAAAATAGTAAGAAGATAGCGTACGGGATACCAAAGAATACCACGGTCATCGCGATAAGAATAATTGCATACGATACGAGTGTTGCGCCCAATGTGCGCCATGGTGCTGAGTTGACATATTCCATGATAATCACCAATATATGAATTATCGTTGTCGTTACTTGAGTTGAGATGATTTACCATACTAAATCTTCCGAACATCCGCTGGAGAGCATGCCACAGAATTCGGATTTCTTATACGCGTTCCGCCGATATCAGAAGACAATGACACAAATCGATGTTATCGACAATCATGGGCAATTTACCCATCTTGAGAAGCGTGCCTTACGTGATCTTGGGGTGGACTGTTCACTAATCGAAAATACGACGCCTACAGAAGAGATTGATGCAGATGGATTGGTGCTATCCGGTGGGCCAAGTATGGAACGAACCGGACGATGTGAGGCGTATCTGAAATTAGATATTCCAGTCCTTGGAATCTGTCTCGGACACCAACTGATTGCTGAGTCATTGGGAGGCACAGTGGAGAGTGGTGACTACGGTGGGTATGCAGATGTTACTGTTGAGATTTTAGATGACACAGATCCACTTGTTGGATCACTCGCACCGGAAACGCGGACATGGGCAAGCCACGCAGATGAAGTAACAGAAGTTCCACCGGGGTTTACAGAAACAGCAACAAGTGCTGTCTGTGACATTGAAGCAATGAGCAACACGGAAGAGGACATCTACGGAGTACAGTGGCATCCAGAAGTTGCACACACAGAAGAAGGGGACGCGATCTTCCAGAACTTTATTAGCATCTGTACTGACGATCAGTGAGTTGATCGAGGATCCGAAGCGGGATATCTCCAGAGCTGAATATACGTAGTTAGTTTTCCGGAAGTGTATCAACAGTACGAACAGCGGCAATGTTTTCTTCAGCGTCATGAACACGGATAATATCAGCACCTCGATCTGCTGCAAGAGCAGTTGCTGCAATCGTAGGGGGAAGTCGTTCACCATGCTCGTATCCTGCAAGCTCGAACATTGATTTATGAGAATGGCCGACCATAATAGGGCAGCCAAGCGCATCAAGTTCGTCGAGGCGGCTCAGTAGCTCGAAGCTTTCCTCTGCTGTTTTTCCGAATCCGAATCCAGGGTCGATGATAATCTGCTCTCGGTCAAGGCCAGCTTGTTCAGCCAGCAGGACACGTTCGTTGAGTTCCTCAATTACATCACGAACAACATCGTCGTACTGGACATCGCGATCTGGATTTACCGGCGCTTCGATGCTGTGCATAATCACAAGCGGTGTGTCATACTCCGCAGCAACAAATCGCATATCAGGGTCTTCGAGGCCTGAGACATCGTTGATGATATCAGCTCCTGCCTGAATTGCTTTTTCGGCAACTGCTGCTTTTCGCGTATCAACTGAGATCATGGCATCAAGGTCAGCGATTTCTTCGATAACAGGAACAACACGATCGATCTCACGTTGGACTTCAACTGGATCAGCGCCCGGTCGTGTTGATTCGCCCCCAACATCAAGAATGTCAACACCGGCATCAATCATTGCTTTGGCGCGATTTCGTGCATCTTCTAATCGGTTGTAATCTCCCCCGTCGTGGAAACTGTCTGGTGTGATGTTCAAAATCCCCATAATTGATGCATTATCATCCCATGGGAAGGATTGGTCAGTAGATTGGGTGCGATCAGCAAGTAGTTGCTGAAGTTCCAGTCCAACCTGATCGAGACCCTCTGATTCATCTTGGAGTTGGTCAATAACTGTGTTGAACTGGTTAGTTGTGCCCATCAGTGCAACTCGAAGCCGTTCGCCATCGTGGTTGATCTTTGAGATTGCACAGTCACCGCCAGTTGTCTGAAATAGCTCTTTGAGCCGATATGCTTGTGGCCGGTTCACACGGAGTGTTATCGTGTGGGCAGTTGCCTTTTCGGCAGTACGTTGAACATCATAGTCTCGGATGCCATTCTGCTCAAGCAGTTGGCCAGCAGATTTTGTGGAGGAAAATGAATGTGGGATTGGACGCCGGGTCCATCGAGCACGAGCTTCTCGGACAGCAAATAACGAGCCAGTGACAACGACACAATCATCCTCGGATGCATTTGAAAGCGCATTGGTAAGTGCATCATCAACGGATTCGATGACGGAGACCTCAGCGTTACCAGCATTTCTAAACACGCGAGCAAGCACTTCTGGGTCTGCGGACCGATCAAGCTGTGGTCGACAGGTTGTAATGCGTTCAGCGTTCGGGAGCTCTCGCGCCATTGCTGCATGTCGTTTATCATGCATTGCGCCGACAACCAAGTGCAAGTTATCGTACTCAAACTCATTGATTACATCCGCGAGGCGAGCACATGCACCTTCATTATGAGCGCCATCAAGGATGACAATTGGATCAGTACTTCGGACCTCACAGCGGCCCGGCCAATATGCTTGTCGAAGCCCTCGAGCGATAACATCGGTTGAAATCGAATCGCCTCGTGAGTTAGCAAACTGTCGGGCAAGAACAGCGGCAATGCCTGCATTCTGTGCTTGGTGGGCTCCAAGGAGGAGAATATTTGTCTTGACATTCCACTGGTCAGCAACAAGTTCAATTTCTGCTTCAGTGCCATTGATTTTGCCATGATAACGAGTCTGCACATCGAAGGATTCGTCTGACGAGTCATCACCGACAACAATAGGATCTGTATCAACAAACTCGCGAATTGCTGCAAGCGCAGATTCATCAGCACCAGTAACAATCGGTCGATTACTGGGCTCGACGTGTGCTTTGTCAACGGCAATTTCTTCAACAGTATCACCAAGTACATCTGAATGTTCCAGTGTCACTGATGTAACTGCACTGGCAACCGGATCAACAACACTTGTCGCATCCTTACTCCCACCAATTCCAACCTCAAGTACGGCTACATCAACATCTTTCTGGGCAAAATACCAGAGTGCAAGAGCGGTAGAAACCTCAAAGAACGTTGGAGGAACACTTTCTGCCCCCCGATCGGTGACATACGGCCGAACAAGGTCAACAAATCGAGTTACCTCAGATTCGGGAATATATCGGCCGTCAACGCGAACTCGATCCCTGAATTGCTCAATCTGTGGGGAAATATATAGCCCGACAGAATAGCCAGCCTCTCGAAGAACTCGCTCTGTCATTCGTGCTGTGCTACCCTTCCCGTTTGACCCTGCGATTTGGATGCATGTGAGATCTTCATGCGGATTACCTAAATGAGAGAGTAACTCACGTACAGATGTAATCCCCGGCTGAGGGCCAAAGCGCTGTAAATTAAAAAGGAAGTTCGTCGCCTCGTGATAACCCATGCAAGGTATTACCGGGGCCCCTGTGCATTAAGCTTATGAGTTAAAACGTTGGAAATCCGTATCATTTGCGGAATTATTTGACGGTTTTTTAGTGATAAGACAAGAACCGGAGATATGTGTATCTATGTTCAAGTTGGTCTTCAGTCGTGGCGGAAACACCGCTGACCGGTAAATGCCATCACCATGTCGTGTTCATTGGCTGCTTCGATAACCTCATCATCGTTGACCGAGCCACCTGGTTGAATAATAGCTTTAATACCGGCTTCAGCTGCTTTTTCGACCCCGTCAGGGAATGGGAAGAATGCATCAGACGCCATCACGGCACCGTCGGCAGATTTACCTTCAGCGTCAGCATCGGCTTTCATTTTGGCAATTTCAACAGCATCAACACGTGACACTTGACCGGCACCAATACCGACAGTTTCTGTCCCGTCGGCAAAGAGAATGGCATTCGATTTGACATGCTTGATCACATGCCAGGCGAACAACATTGAATCAAGTTGCTCATCAGTTGGCGTCTGCTCAGTGACAATCTCAAGATCATCAGCTGTGAGAGCCTGCTGATCTCGCTCTTGGACCAGCCGGCCGCCTACGAGCTTTTTCTCGGTCCAGTTTTCAGCAGGCACATCAAGGGAGCCGACGTCAAGAACACGGAGATTCTCTTTCGTACAAAGAACCTCAAGAGCAGCATCAGAGTAGCCAGGCGCAACAACGACCTCCTTGAATGAGTCAATGATCTCAGTTGCGGTTTCTTCGTCACACTCCCGATTTAACGCGACAATTCCACCGAACGCACTCTTTGCGTCAGTAGAAAGAGCATTCCGATATGCATCGGCAAGAGTATCAGCAACAGCAGCACCCGCAGGATTCGTATGCTTGATCACAGCAGCCGCCGGCTGATCAAACTCCTTAACAATTGACAGCGCAGCGTCAGCATCATTGTAATTGTTATATGAGAGTCCTTTCGCACCGGTGTTGAGTTGCGGTGCATCAACCACAGATGCGTCATCGCTCGTATAGTCGACGTAGACAGCGGCATCTTGATGCGGGTTTTCACCGTATCGAAGTGTTTGTACACGGTCACCAGTCGCAAGGTAGCGTGAGGGTAGGTCGCGGTTCTCTGGTTCCGGTGTTATGACAGATTTTTCATCAGGGTCAAATGTAGCTCGGTTCTCAGCAAACCATTTGACCGCCCGAGGGTAAGCAGCAAATTCACCTTCATATAGAATTCGTTCTTTTAGATCGTCGCGAGAATCGTCATCGTAGATAGGTATTGGCTCTTGGGTAACAATTGGTCCAGCATCAACTTCATCCTCGATAATGTTACCGTCTGTATCAGTGGCATCAGTAACAACGTGGACTGTACAACCAGAGAGATCGACACCGGCCGAGAGTGCATCTCCCCACGCATCCATTCCGGGGAACGACGGAAGTAGTGATGGGTGCACATTCAGCGATGTTGGTTGCTCATCGAGGAAGGTATCAGAGAGAATTCGCATGTATCCGTCCAAGCAAACTAGTTCATATGAATGCTCAGAAAGGGCATCATTGATACGGCGTTCATGCTCTTTCCGCGACTCATCGGAGCGTCGCTCAACGACCTCGGTTGGGATACCACGCTCTTTTGCTTTCTGGAGAACAGGGGCGTCAGCGTCATTTGTGAGAACAACACCAAGTTCGGCTCCGCCAGGGGCACGTTCATGGATGTTGATCAGGTTTCGACCACGGTTACTTGCCAAACCAGCAATGCGCATACTTGAATTGCTAACCGGGACGTGCAAAGAAATTGCGATTGTCGATGTCAGACAGAAGGATTAGCAACAGGAACGTGGAAGAGGAGCAGACAAAGCAATTGTCATTGGTATAGTCTATCAGACGGCTATAAGTGAAGTACCAAGAGATTCGACATTCTTTTGCAGTGTCGTAGAGGAACCTGAGGTATGACAGATCAGTTGTATGCGGTGTCACCTCTTGACGGGCGATATGCCAGTCGAACAGCACCGCTATCACCATATGTAAGCGAAGCGGCGCTAATGCGTGCACGGCTAAAGGTTGAAGTTGAATACGTCATCAAGCTTGCTGAACTCTCGGAGATTCCAGTAGAGATTTCTAACGATGAACAAGCAGCGCTGCGTGAGACGTACGAGACATTCAGTGAGGAAGACGCCAAAGTCATCAAGCAGCTTGAGACAGATGGGTACGGAGAATATCCTGCAACAAATCACGATGTGAAAGCGATTGAGTACTATCTGCAACTACAGTCGAACGAGGAGATCCATCCGTGGATTCATTTTGGACTTACAAGCGAAGATGTGAACAATCTCGCATACCGGTTACTGATTAAAGACGCAGTACAAGAGGTGCTACTTCCTGAACTCTCTACTCGTAGAGAGCAGTTAACCGAACTTGCCACCAAGTACAGCGATACCTCAATGCTTGCTCGGACGCATGGACAGCCAGCAACGCCCACGGCGTTTGGAAAAGAAATGGCAGTATACGCGGATCGTCTCGAGAAAGTAATTACAGAAGTAGCAAACACTGCTGAGGGTCTGGCCGGTAAGCTTGGCGGAGCATCTGGAACGTATGCAGCACATGATGTTGCGTACGAGGAGATTGACTGGCCGGTGGTTGCGGAAGAGTTTGTAACTGAGCTAGGACTTGAGTTCCGAGGACTGACAACGCAAGTCAATCCATGCGACGACCTGGCTGAACTGTTTGATGGGCTACGTCGTGCGAATACAGTGCTGATTGATTTGGACCGAGACATGTGGCTTTATATCTCGGATAAATATCTAGGACAGGAGGCTGCCAAATCTGAGGCAGGATCGTCAACAATGCCACACAAGGTCAATCCAATAGATTTTGAAAACAGTGAAGGAAACCTCTCGAAGGCAAATTCTGATTTAACCTTCCTTGCAGACTATATTACGACATCTCGATTGCAGCGTGATCTCTCAGACTCAACAGTCAAACGAAATATCGGTACAGCATTTGCACATTGTCTGATTGGATACAGCAAAGCCGGAGACGGGTTGAGTAAGGTAGTGCCAAATGAAGTGATAATGAGCAAAGATCTAAAAGAAAATCCGGCAGTTATCGGAGAGGCTGTTCAGACAATCCTTCGACGAGAGGGTCACGATGATGCATATGAACAGGTAAAAGAGCTAACCCGAGGCGAAGATGTGACGATTGAAGATTTTCACGAGTTGTTTGCTGAACTTGACCTGCCAGACGGAATTGTTGAAGAACTGCAGGCACTCACACCAGCCTCCTATACTGGCGTCGCAGATACGCTAGCAGAATCAGTTGAAGACTGACATCCTCACACAACTGAATCCGAAGGCTTTCGCCTTGAAGTTCAGTGAGGAACGACAGTAGCGATTTTCACTCCGGTCCCACTAACCGCGTTACCGCCTCATCCAAAATCTGTGCTGCCTCATGGAGTTGATTAACAGGCACGTACTCTCGTTGTGCATGTGCGACAGGGCCGTGTTCGTCTGCGAGAACACCAGGGCCAAAAACAACTGTTGGTGAATGAGCCGCAAAATATGATGCTTCTGTTGCAGCCCCAAATGGTCGAATGTCGCCACCAGAGACATCTGCAAGCGTCTTCGTAAGCTGGTTCTCTGGAGATGTGGAAAACGCTTCAAGGAAAGGCCCTTCACGGTCAGCCAAGGCGGCAGTCACACTAACCCAGTCAGGCGCATGTGCTCGCAGGTGAGTCCTAAATGTCTGTTCAAACTCATCGGCTGATTCTGGGGGGACACTACGGCGATCGAATTCGATTACACAGCGTTCTGGGATCTGGTTTCGAGCTTCCCCACCAGAGATAACAGTCGGTGTGAGCGTTGGTTCACCGAGTGACTCGTGACTCCCTGGACCATATGTGGTATCATACGAGTCTATTGCGTCGACAATCGGTCCAACAGCGCGAATGGCATTACGACCAGCGTCCGGTTGGGCAGCATGCGCGGCCTCGCCGGTAATCGTGACCGTGCCTTCAAACTGTCCACGAGCGGCATGACAGACATCCAAATCGGTCGGTTCACCAACAATGACTCCGTCTGCATCAAGCGTTCCTTTGAGTGCTGCTGCACCTGCCTGTGTTGTTTCTTCGTTAGGAGTTAGTGCTATCGTAAGTTTCCCATCTGTTGGAGATGAAGAAAGAAATGCATGAAGTAAAGCAGCAAGTGGGCCCTTAGCGTCACATGATCCTCGCCCTTTCACGACGTCCCCTTTGATGTCTGTATCTGGGATGTTATCAGCTGTACTGTAAGGAACATGCGGAGGAACAGTATCTAAGTGTGTGTTCAAAACGAGATGATAACCAGATTCTGCGCCTTTCGTAGCGACAATGTTCCCATGTTCATCAGTTCGAGGACAAATACCAGCTGACTCAAGCGTGTTAATAATCAGTGACTGCATCTCCTCAACGCTCTCATGTGATGGGGTCTGAACTGCTTGAGCGTGAAATGATTCTAAATCAAATGTCATTGTGCTTCTTCCTCCACACGAAGAACATCATCAAGTGTCTCACGGCGGCGAACGACATCACCGGAAAGTGTTACTTCTGCTGGACGGGGCTGTGAATGGAACTGACTGGCTAATTCATAACCATATGCACCTGCATTCCCAATGGCAAGAATGTCATCTCGAGTTGGCTTCGCAATTGGACGATTTGTAGCAAAGACATCTGCACTGGTACAGCATGGGCCCCCAATGGAGACAGGTGAGTTTTCACGATTAGGTGCGGTTATATTTCGAATTGGGTGATATGAGCCAAACATTGCTGGTCGAACGAGTGTAGCAATTGAAGCATCAACACCAACGACGGTGGTCGATGGAGCTTCCTTAATTGTATTGACGCGAGTAAGAATGAGTTCTGCGTCAGCAACAATATATCGCCCAGGCTCAAGTTTGAGCGTTGCATCAAGTCCGTCAACAGCCTCACGAACTCGATCACTTACGACAGCGAGATCAAGCGGAGATTCATCTTCACGATAAGGAACACCAAAACCACCACCAATGTCTACGAACTCTAAGTCACCGACAGTAGCAGCTAGATCTGCAACTTTCGCGATAGCTTCGCAGTGTGCATCAAGGTCATCGTGTAACACACCGCTACCCATGTGCGCGTGTAATCCAACAAGATCAAATTGGTCTCGAAGATCAGCAGCAACTTCCTGAACCTCACCGTATGGGATACCAAACTTTGCATCCTTGCCGGTAGCAACTTTCTCATGATGCCCTGTTCCTATCCCTGGGTTGACTCGAATAGCGACACGGCCGTCATATCCGCGTTCGGCCAATCGGTCAAATGTGTCACGTGCACCGCCGGTAATCGTAAGTCCGGGGTAATCAGCACCAAGCGAAGCAGCATAGTCGAGGTCTTCGGCCGGCGGGTTAACAGCCGTGTATTGTAGGTTGTTTGGATCAGCACCAGCACGGATTGCTCGCTTTAGCTCTCCTGCAGCAGCACATTCAATGGTTGCACCAGCATCAAGGAGTTGTGAGAGTACCGCCTGACCGGTGTGTGCCTTTGCAGCATACATTACATCGGCATCCGGAAATGCCGTTGTAAACCGCTTGTAGTTTGCCTCAATTCGGTCTAAGTCCAAGACGTAAAGTGGTGTTCGGTGAGATTCAGCAAGAGACAGGAGACGATCATGATTCCAGTCTGAAAGACGTTTAACAGACGCAAGTTCTCCAGCAGTCATTAGTTAAGATTCGGCAGTCAAATGATTGAATGTGTTGATACAGGCAGTAGGTTATTATCGTCGAGTGCTTACCTGAGCATATGTCAATCGATACTTCTGGGATTCATCACGTAACAGCAATTGGAACAGATCCGGCACGAAACAGGCGTTTTTATACCGAAACACTCGGATTGCGATTGGTCAAGCGTAGCGTTAATCAGGATGATACGTCAGTGTGGCATCTTTTTTATGGAGATTATGAGGGATCACCTGGTACAAGTATGACTTTTTTCCCATACACAAATGCGAGGAGAGGTCAAGTAGGTGCCGGACAAGTCAGCACAACCGGATTTTTGGTTCCAAAAGCATCAATCGAATACTGGCAGCGACGGCTCGAGGAACACGGTGTAGATGTTGGGAGTCCAACTCATCGATTTGATGAGACTGTGTTAGAGTTTGAAGACCCAGATGGATTACAGTTGGAGCTTGTTGGCCGCGATGACGTGCCGGCTGGCAAGCCACCCGATGGTCCGGTGCCAAAAGAACATGCGATTCGAGGGTTTTCTGGCGTAACATTACAACTTCAGTCCGCAGAAAAGACAATTGATTTGCTCAAGACAATGGGCCTGTCCGAAGGGGGAACCGATGGACCCCGACAACGCTTCAAAACAGAAGTTGATATTGGATCAACAGTGGATGTGATTGATAACGTTGGCCAGCGTGGTATACAGGGTGCCGGAACGGTACATCACGTTGCATTTCGAATTACTCGTGAAAACCGAGAGGAGTGGCGGGAGTTACTCATGGACCAAGGCCTGCGACCAACAGAAGTAATTGATCGGAAGTGGTTTGAATCAATCTATACGAGAGAATTTGGTGGGATTCTCTTTGAGTTTGCTACCGAGGCACCAGGGTATACAGTCGATGAGCCACTGGAAGAATTGGGCGAATCACTGGTACTTCCTGAATGGTTTGCCGACCAGCGAGAACAGATTGAAGCAAACCTCCCGTCTCTGAATTAGCCGTTCACACTACTCCCGGAGTGCGTCCTCTCGCTGAGTACCTTCCAATGTTTCTTCCTCAATGTGAGTGGCAACAACGGCAGGTTTGTACGCACCACCCTCAATTAATGAATGCTCTGATACAGAGGATTCAACAAACCGCTGGAATGCACGCCGTTCCGGTGGCAGATGGCCGTAAATGATTTCTTCTTCGACAAGGTCATAGACTGGAATTCGTGGCGTAAGAAGCGTATCTTCCCCAACAACAGACCCTTCTCCAACAACGAACCCACTTGTGACTCGACATCCAGCACCGATTGTCACGTTGTCTTCGATAATAACCGGGGTATCTTCAACAGGTTCGAGCACACCACCAATAAGTGTATTCGCTCCCAGCTTAACGTTTTCACCAATTTGTGCACATGACCCTACGGTTGTACATGAGTCAACAAGTGTTCCGTCATCGACGTGTGCGCCGATGTTTACAAAGCTCGGACTCATCATGATGCAGTCCGATCCGAAGTACGCTCCGCGTCGGATTGCTGTACCATCGGGTGTATTTCGAGTTCCCTTTGTTTCGAGATCCTCGGTATCGCGGAGAGGGAGGACATCATGGTATGTTACATCGCCGTATGTGCGAGGTACAGTGTTTCGAAGGCTAAAATTCAGTAGAATGCCCTGCTTAACCCACTCATTTGTTTCCCATGCCCCATTTGTTTTCTCTGCAGCCCGAACTGATCCTTCTTCAAGTGCTGCAAGAAACTGGTCTAAAGCGTCTGGTGGATGATCTGGAGCTTCGCCAGCCTGATAGTTTGACCACAATTCTGAAATCTCAGTTTGGAGATTCGACTCGTCCATATCAGTTCATTATGACGTACGGACAAAACTTTTGACACCTCAGTATCCAAACCAGCAGAAAAGAAGACAGGATAAGACGAGCTATTCAGCTAGAACATCCTGAAAGTCGTACCGTCCAGAAGGTTGATCAGCCAACCAAACGGCTGCATCGACAGCACCGGCAGCGAAAACACCGCGATCCTCAGCTCGATGTGTGATACGGAGCTCCTCGTGGTTACCAGCAAGCAGTAACTCATGGATGCCGGTGATATTTCCTGCGCGAAGAGCGTGGACGCCGATATTGTCTTCCTGCCGTGGTGCATGTCCGGATCGACCATGTGTTCGATCAGCAATATCGCGGGTTGCTTCAATCTCTTCGAGAATTTGGTTAGCAGTCCCACTTGGTGCATCACGCTTACCATTATGATGTGTTTCGGTAAGCTCAATATCGTATTCAGGAAGGGCGGCAACGACATCGCTGACGATACTGAAGAGAGTTTGAATACCACGAGCGAAGTTTGCTGCCTTGAGAACTGGAATTGACTGACTTGCTGTCTCAATTTGCTGAGTTCCTGCTTCGTCAAATCCGGTGGTGCCAATGACAACTGGCGTTGATGTAGTTGTGGCTGCGTCAAGATACTCGCGTGACGCTTCTGGAACAGTAAAGTCGATGAGGGCGTCGATATCAGCATCTTCAAGAACCGACACTGCTTGGGATGGGTCTGCAATCACACAGTCCTCGCGTTCAATAGACTCAGGACGTTGGGTAAATACCACGTCTACTGAGACATTAGATCGGCTATCTGCCTCTTCGATGAGTTCTGTGCCCATACGGCCGGTTGCACCAGTAATTGCGAGTGAGATCATGCTTCCAACTCAGCAAGAATCGCTTCAAGTTCCTCACGGTTTTCTTCCTCAATGCGGGTGAGCGGCAGTCGAAGCCGTGCTGGTCCGTAGTCACGAATCTCCATTGCCTCCTTGACAGGGATTGGATTAGATTCAATAAACAGCGCACGTGCCAGTGGACCAAGCTCGTGGTGGAGTTCGCGTGCTCGTTCAAAATCACCATCAAGAGCCGAATGTACCATTTCAACGGTCCGTTCTGGTTCAATATTACCGATCACACTGATTGTTCCTGTACCGCCCATTGAGAGGACGGAAAGCGTCATTCCATCGTCACCGGATAGCACAGCAAATTCCTCATCGCGTGTTCGTTCGATAATCTCAGATATCTGTCCAGTATCGCCGCTTGCGGCCTTGTATCCAACAATGTTTTCATGAGCAGCAAGTTCAACAGCTGTGTCAGGTTCTATATTCTGTCCAGTTCTGCCAGGGACATTATACACGATCTGTGGTAGATCAATTTCGTCTGCGATTCGCTCATAATGATCAACAAATCCCTGTTGTTCTGGAAGGTTATAATATGGTGAAATCAGAAGTAATGCGTCAGCGCCAACATCAGCACAGCGGCGCGAAAGCTCGAGTGCTTCGCGTGTATTGTTTGAGCCGCTTCCAGCAATAACTGGAATGTCCTCGACAGCATCAACAACTGCTTCAACAACATCAACGTGTTCTTCATGTGATACAGTTGCACTTTCACCGGTTGATCCCATTGGAACAAGACCATCGACACCAGCCTCTTCAAGGCGACGTGCGTCAGATTGCAGTTGATCAAAGTCGATACTTCCGTCCTCCGTAAATGGAGTTGTCATCGCGGGATAGACCCCGCGGAGTGGGTCAGTTGTCATGGTAACTATCTGTTTGTGGGTATGGGTTATGTACGATGTGATTGAAACTCGGTGCCAGCAAAACGCACCTCCGACGGGGTTGCTACGCCCGCCACAAGCACAAGCTACTGACCACGTTTACGTTTGAAAACAGAGTCGCCGCTCCACCATAAACGAGCTATCAGCGTAGTGGAACGGATCATATCTGTACGAACTGACCGAAGAATGATAAATATTACGAGGTTCAATCGTGAGGGCTGTTCTCAGATGTCTGTATACGGCGGATTCAAAACGTCTTTGAATAAAGCAACCGCAGTATAGATATGTTACTAACCGTCTCGGGACCGCCGGGCAGCGGGAAAAGTACAACGGCAGCTGCACTGGCCGAGCGGTTCGATTTGTCCCACACGAGTGGCGGAGATATTTTTCGGTCTGTAGCAGCAGAGCGTGGAGTCTCAGTTGGAAGGTTGAATGAAATTGCTGAGGAAGATCCATCAATTGATAAAGATCTTGACCGGCGACTGCAGCAGATTGCTGCTGAAAAGGATGATGTTGTTCTTGAATCTCGACTGGCTGGATGGCTGTCCGCAGACCATGCTGCGTTTCGTATCTGGCTTGATGCACCACTGGATGTGCGAGCTAAACGAATCGCTGAGCGCGAAGACAAAGAGATTGATACAGCACGAATAGAGACGGAACAGCGTGAAGATAGTGAAGCTGATCGATACGAGGAATATTATGACATAAATATCAAGGACTTGAGCATCTACGACATTCATATTAATACCGCTCGGTGGGGGCCGGAGGATGTTCCAGAGATTATCGAACATGCAATTGCTCAATACGATGCAAATGAAGATGAAGGACAAGCCCCGATTAACACAATTGATATCTGATAATGCGCTCTGCACCTGCCGATCGGACGGTCGACGAGCTCTGTTCATTTGGAGTCATTAATCTCGATAAACCTCCAGGACCATCTGCACATGAGGTTACAGCATGGATTAGAGACATGGTTGGTGCCGATCGCGCAGCACACGGAGGAACCCTTGATCCTAAAGTAACAGGCTGTCTACCGATTTTACTTGGGGATGCAGTACGATTTGCACAAATCTTTCATCAGACAGAAAAGGAGTACGTCGCCGTACTGGAGTTACATGATACCCCAACAGGTAATGTTGAGTCAGTGATCAGTGAATTCGAAGCAAACCTATATCAGAAACCTCCGAAAAAGAGTGCCGTATCCCGTGAGTTACGAACACGAGAAGTATATGAGTGTACTCCAATAGAGATACAGAGTCGGAAGGTGTTACTTCGGATTCGCTGTGAAAGTGGGACATACATTCGGAAACTGTGTCACGACATTGGGCTCGCGCTGGGAACAGGAGCTCACATGGGAGATCTGCGGAGAACCACGACAGGGCCGTTTGATGATCGGTCGTTAGTAACAATGCAGGAGGTGGCTGACGGGTTGGCATATTGGAGAGAAGGCAGTGAGGACCCCCCGATCAACATAACAGACGTGATAGCCCCTGCTGAGGCTGCGCTGACAGAGTTTCCAACAGTAACAATCGCCAGATCAGCAGCACAAGCAGTGCAAAATGGAGCTCAAGTATATGCACCGGGCGTGATTACAGTTGATGAGTCATTAGAGAACCTCAGTGCTGGTGAGAATCCAACGGTTGTCTGTAAAACAAAGGATGGAACAGCAGTATGCTTAGGAACGCTGGTTGGATCGCCAGACGACGAAACGGGGACGGTCGTTAAGTTAGAACGCGTACTGGTATAGTACGCTGAAATGTATTTTGAAGGCGGGGCTACTGGGAAAAACTAGATATCTTCAAGCACCTGTTCTGGTAACGCGATAACAGGACGGTCAGCGTCAGTAATAAGCGAGTGCGAAATATCGCCAGTGAGCAACCGAACAAGACGGCCGCTTGGGCGTGGAGTAAACACGATTGAATCTGTATCAAAATCAGCAGCAGCCTCAATTACTGTATCGGGGATATCGGTGCCATACCGTATCTCAGTATCAATGTCCGTGTCAGGAAGTTCCTGCTTAAATGCTTCAAATGCTTCGTCCGCGACATCCTCACGTTGAGAAACAGAGGCTGAGTCAATGCCACCGCCCGATTTCTCAACGACATGAAGGACAATAATTTCGTTTGGATCGTACTGTTTGATGGTGCGTGCGGTACGTTTTGCGTTTTTCTTGCCTACAACCGGTACCAAGATAGACCGGAGAAGGTTTTCTGATTTTTCGTTCATTGGAATCACCTATGGAAAGTCCGCTTGTATAACTGTTCCTCTAGGTAATGCTGATTCGCATGGCGCATTAAGTGTTGCGAGCCAGCAGACGGTCAGCTTAGTTCATCACGGACACGGTGAACAAGAACGCCACCAGCGCCAATCAGAAATCCGATCACTGCAGCAGTAAACTGGATTGAACTTACAGATACAAGATATGCAAAGCCACCGGTAGCAATACCACCGAAGATCATCCCAGGTGCACGATGTGTTGGGCCACGGTGGGGAAGCCGATCAAGAAATCGACCAAAGCCAATGACACCTAAAACGGCTACTCCCAGAATTAACCCAGCAGAGATTATCTCTGGATCGGTAACCATCTCAGCAGGGGAAAGAGCATTTGAAAGATAATCATGTGGTGCACTGAGTAGGGCCCAAACAGTAAATCCAGTCGCAAGCATCAAACTAGCGGTCATGGCATATCGTCTAGGTCGTGAGTTATGATGGTCCGTATCAGGAAAAACAACCATCACCGTACCACAGGCACTGATAACAATCACAGCCTGTAACCATCCAGTACTGAAAGGAACTGAAGTGAAAATCGCAAGTGCAACAAGTCCGATAGCTGTCACCGTACCATATATTGTAGCGTCGCGTGAATGCACCGGCCAATTTGCCATATACTAGATGCAAGGACAGCAAGCCTAAAACAATAGCGAGTGACCAAGAATTGTCTGACAAGGTGGACTACATACTCGCCGCCTTTTGCGGCTCTTTGAGAGTGAGGGACTAGCCTCCAAGAGTCAGCGGATGGAATCAACAGTCTGTGGATCACCGGTAGTGTTCAAGGCTGTTATACGGATGGAGATGCTATTATTGCTGATGACCAACGAGGACCCGACTGTTACAATCGTGGATGGGTATGTCGATGAACCAGCACACTTCGGGGTACCGCCGTATATTTCGACATATCCTCGATATACTGCGGGAGCTCTCGTTGATGCGGGCATACCGGAGAAAAAGATAAAATACCACACGATTGATGAGCTTCGGGAAGATCGGAGTCGCTGGCAAGACATTGCATCAGCCACACTTGTAGTCTATATTGGTGGGATGACAGTGCCAGGGAAATACGTTGGAGGAACGCCAGCAACTCCGGAGGAAGTCAAAGAGATTGCTTGGACTGCAGATGGAACCAGCATAATGGGTGGCCCCTCACGATTTGGTGTTGGCGAGGAAAATGTTGGCGGCGTAGAGGCTGAGCGAACGGATATGGATTTTGACCATGTTGCAATGGGTGATATCGAAGCGATTGTGTACGATTTTGTTGCTAGTGGTTTTGAGGAGCTAACAAATCGGTATCGGAAGATGGAAGAGGCAAACCAGTGGGCCCAGCAGGGTGCATTTGTCCTTGAGCAACACCCTAATGATACAGATTATCTGATCTGTGAGTTAGAAACTGGTAGAGGGTGTGCATATCGATGTTCATTCTGTACAGAGCCGTTGTATGGTGATCCAACATTCCGACCACCAGAGACAATTGTAGATGAAGTTCAAGCACTTGCAAATCACGGAGCAGTGCATTTTCGACTTGGTCGACAAGCAGATATCCTCGCATACGGAGGCGATGGAGAGCGGCCAAATCCAGATGCGATTGAACAATTATACAGTGGGATCCGAGATGCAGTTCCTGCCTTAGAAACACTACATCTGGATAACATGAATCCAAAGACGATTGTTGATTATCCAGAGCCAGCCAAGGAGGCGATTAGTACAATTGCGAAATATAACACACCAGGAGACACTGCAGCATTTGGACTCGAGTCAGCAGATCCGGTCGTTCAAGAGCAAAATAATCTCGTCATCTCAGCTGATGAGTGCTTTGAGGCGGTTAAAATACTTAATGAGGTTGGGGGATGGCGTCCAGATGACCGGCGATTGCCTAAGCTACTTCCGGGGATTAACTTTGTCCATGGGCTTGCAGGTGAGCGGTCAGAAACATTTGAGCACAACGAAGAATTCCTTAACCGAATCTACGATGCTGGATTAATGGTTCGCCGAGTTAACATTCGGAAGGTCATGGCGTTTCCCGGAACTGAGATGGAAGAAACAGGAACAGCAGTACTTGAGGAACACGAACAGAAGTATCAAGCGTATAAGCGTCGGGTTCGGGAAACAATTGATAATCCCATGTTACAGCGAGTCGCCCCTGCTGGAACGATCCTGCCCAACGTGCGATTCGAATACCATGAAGATGGGAAAACATTTGGCCGGCAGCCAGGCACCTACTCACTGTTAGTTGGACTTCCAGGGGAGTATGAGTTGGATGTGTTTCAGGATGTCGTCGTCGTTGACCACGGGTACCGATCAATTACAGCCGTTCCGTATCCTCTTGACGTTAATACTGCATCGATGGACGAGTTAACGGCAATTGACGGCATCGGAAAACAGCGTGCTGGCGATATTATCGTTAACCGACCATACAGAACGCTGGACGACGTACCTGTTGATATTGATCTGTCCTCATTTATGACAGTACCAGATACAACAAAAGTGACCAACCAACCCAAGTAGCCAGCCAACAAACATACATAATCTGACGGCCATTTGTGTGGATATGAACAAATGAACGGATTCCCAAGTCTTGTCCCAGCGTACCAATTTTACGATGCACAGACAAATGAAGCAGTCCGAGATGTAGTACCAGAGCCAATTATATGGCTGCTGACACACGTTACACATCTTGGTGACGGCGCAGTCTTAGTTGTCCTTGGAGTTACATTGTATTGGTTTGGTGCTGGAGACCGCCGTCAACGGGCGTTTGTACTTGCGATAGCAACTGCATCGCTGGCGGTGGCAGCAGGGATTAAGGGTATTTTTGCAATTCCACGACCAGAGACAGCATTTACCCCACTCGAGTATCCGGGCTACAGTTTCCCAAGTGCACATGCACTGGGGGCAGCAGCAATATACGGAACGCTTGCAGTTGTATTAAACATCTGGACGAAACGTACACGAATACTGATAGCTGGAATCGTGATTATTACCGTGATGCTCTCACGAGTCGTGATTGGAGTTCACTACGTTGAGGATGTTATTGTAGGAGCACTTCTTGGAACGGGGCTAGTTTTGATTGGAATGTATTTCAATCGGAACCCATACTCTGTTTTCACATTCGCACTGGTTATATCAGCAGTTGCATTTGTGATCGGATCGCGAGAATTCACGACACTGGCATTCGGAGCATCGATCGGTGGGATGGTCGGCTGGCAATATGTCAGAGATCAGGAGTTCTCCTCGTCAGGTGCTGCGATCGCTGTATCTGGGATACTGGCGATTCCTCTTATGCTTGGGTTCCGAGGGGTTGAGCTTCTGCTATTTAGCCACTGGCCGACAGAGATTTTCATGTATGCCGTACTCACAGCATTTGTGCTGGCAGTTCCTGTGTGGGCCAAGCAAGTCGAAGACTGGACAGCTGTGAATCGACTACAGGACTCGGTATTTAGCAGACGTCAGCCGAATATTCCAGAGATGGATGACTGATTAGCTGACCGGTTCCGGTTCAATAACCTCTGCAACGGCAAAGTTCGGTTTGACCTCTGTGATCTCAACCTTGACCCGGTCCCCCATATCAGTATCTGGAACAATAATTACGTATCCTCGTTCAACACGCGCTATTCCGTCACCTTGTTTCCCGAGATCTTCTATTTCAAGATATCGTGTTTCACCAATTTCTACCGGCGGCTGTGGCTGATCAGGCGCAGTAGATGAGGATTGTGGCTGTTCGTCATCGCTAAGATGATCTAAAAGCGCAACCCGATAGATCTCATTTGGAGAAACGGTTTCTGCATCGATTTCTCTGCGAGGTATTTCAATAACGTATTTATCCGATTTCTCTTCGACACGAGCACTGAACAAACAAAGTAGGTTATCAGACATATCCACGATTTAAGCCCCTCTAATAGCTATCAGTCGAGGGAATCGTAAAGTATTATCGACTATTGCAATCTCTCAAACAAGTCTGTCAACGCTTGAGTTGCGACATGCTGTTTAACCTCTCTTCGGTCTCCATTAAAGACATACCTAGACACAGAAACTGTAGACTCTCCAGAGTCCCACGGAGCAGCATATGCAATACCAATGTAGGCGGTACCGACGGGATTTTGTTCAGTTCCACCAGCTGGTCCTGCAATTCCAGTTGTCGCAATTCCCCACGTCGTGTCAGCTCGGTCTCGAATACCACGAGCCATTGCTTTTGCTGTTTGTTCGCTAACTGCCCCGTGTTCGTCGAGTGTTTCTCGGGGAACAGCCAGCTCTCGGAGTTTTGAGCCGTAAGCATAGGTGACATATCCCCGATCAAAATAATCGCTGGCGCCTGGAATATCCGTCAGCCTAGATCCAATTAGTCCGCCGGTACAAGACTCTGCAACAGCAACAGTTTCATCTCGGTCACGGAGTCGATCACCAACGCGTTTTTCGATAGCATCGCTTGTACTGGTCATATTTAATATTATCAGTCATCCCGAATACAAGTTATTCTTACCGTCGGGGATTGTGGTCAGCATGATAATATATTCAGGGCTCAAAGGTTCGTCCATCAGGATGTTTTAGCCCTTCTGAGTCATAGACAGCTGGTTCATCCGTCGTATGAGGATTTGTACTGTACTGTTCTTGAACAGCTAAGGACTCTCGCCGATCAGTAATCGCTCGCTGTTTAATTTGCTTTGCAAGCTTACGAGCATCTTCACGGGAAATGTCATTCTCTAGCCCCGGACACTCAGACGCATAGAGGTGATCATGTGATATCCGCTGGTCATCATGCTCAAAGTCAATATCGAATGGATAGGTTTGACAAATCAGCGGACGCTGCTCATACACACTGCACTCGCCATCCGCATAGAACGTGCAGTCACCGCAGTCATCAACCTGCAATGCCCACTCGAGCGTGTCGGCGCCAGTCTCAAAACCAAACGGCATCGGACGAGCAATATCTTCCCAGTCACGTTCCGCTGTTTTGAGGTCTCGAACTTCATCTGGGAAAATTATGGCTGTGTGAGGAGCATTCTCTTCTGCAGTGCAGCATGCACCACATTGAGTGCACTCAAACCCAATATCAACGATCGCCTCAGCTAGAGCGTCAACATTCAGACTTTCCGCCATCGCTAATTCTTCATGTAAGGTTGGCATAATATTCTAGCAAATGCTGTTGTTGCTATTAGCCGCGAACGTTACTAAAGTACATCGACGAAAAATCTCGATCTGAAGGGGAGAGATATACCGGATGAAAATCCGCGACAACAACGTTTTTCGGTTTAGGGAGAATACCGTGGTGCATGACCGACGAAAATACAGAAGAAAGTGAAGCGGACAACGAAGAGAAGTCGTTCCGAGAGCGAGTAGAAGAGATTCGTCAACAGCGAGAAGAAGAAAGCGATGAGGAACGACGTGAACGAATGGAAGATATGATGGGTGGCGGCGGTGGCCCAGGCGGCGGCCCAGGCGGAATGGGAGGGAACCCATTTGCACAGATGATGGGCGGCATGATGGGCGGTGGCGGCCCAAGCGGTCCTGGTGGAGCCCCAGGACAGCAAGCAGAAGAAGGCGGTAACGAAGAGGTCGTTCGAGAACTGCGACAACTGCGAGACGAGGTTCGTGACGTAACCCGACAACTCCAGCGAATTGCTGACGAACTTGAAGACAACTAATCCCGGATGTCGACAGCGCGAATCGCAAAAGAACGGATTGTGCGGCTTGAAACTTTAGCAAGGGACGCCGCCGAAGATGGAGAAGTTGATCAGTCCCGACGATATGTTCGCCTTGCACAGCGGATTGCAGAACGAAACCGGCTAGAGCTACCGGAGACGTTCAAGCATTTTACCTGTGATCGATGTGATCTGTACTTGCGTCCGAGCAAAAACGCACAAGTGCGGCTTCATGATGGACGCGTTGTGATGACATGCAGTTGTGGTGAACAGAATAGATATCCCTACAAGGATTAGCCGATTCCCCAAGACTAACCAAGTGGAAAAATTTAGGTAGGAGCATCATAAACGCGTAACAGACGAAATACGCAGTGTATGATTTCTGTAAGGAAACGATGACAGGAACATCGGGAATTATCACGGGAGTATGTGTTGCACATGACCACGCCACGGTTGATGAGATTACTACCGCCGGAGCCGAGAAGCAATGCGAAGATGTCAGGCGATTGCTCAGAAAAAGCGGCGTAAGAGAAGCATTTGCGCTACATACGTGTAATCGGACAGAAGCGTATGTAGTAACAAATGACCCAGAGATGGGAAAGAATGCGCTAAGAGATATTGCACCAAATGTCAGAGATACAGCGGTGCGATACTTAGATCATGACCAAAGCTTAGAGCATTTATTGCGTGTTGCCGCTGGACTGGAGTCAATGGTTGTTGGTGAGGACCAAATCTTAGGCCAAGTCCGCGATGCATACGAAGAGGCTCAAAATGCCGGTGGAATTGGCCCGATGTTCGAACAAGCAGTAACAAAAGCGATCCACGTTGGAGAGCGTGCGCGAGCAGAGACCAAGATCAATGACGGAATTGTGTCGGTTGGAAGTGCTGCCGCAAAGTTTGCATCGGAGGAAGTCAAGTTAACAGAAGCAACAGCAACAGTTGTCGGCGCAGGAGATATGGCTGAGCTGACGGCCAAAGCACTCGAGGTACGGGGTATAAACGAACTAAAGCTTACGAACCGAACACCAGAACGAGCAGAAGATCTTGCACGCCATCTTGAGGTCTCTTGTAATATTATCCCACTTTCAGCAATTACATCACACCTCCCAGAGACAGATATCGTTATCACAAGTACGGCAAGCAGTGAACCACTGCTAACAGACACAGAATTTGCAGATGCTGGACAAACAATTGTTATTGATATTGCACAGCCACGGGATGTGAAGCCAAGCGTTGATAAATACGAACACGTGACAGCATACGATCTTGATGCACTTGAGTCGGTTACAGAAGCAACGCAGGAACAACGACAGGCAGCCGCAAATAAAGTCGAAACTATTGTTGATGATGAGCTAGATCAATTGCTTGAGCAGTTCAAACGCAAGCGTGCCGATCAGGTTATTCAGGCAATGTACGAAGGAGCAGAGGAAATCAAAGAAGAAGAGCTTCAAAACGCAATTCAACAGGCTGAGACAGCAGGCGAATTGACTGATGATCAAAAACAGGCACTGGAAGCAATGGCAGATGCGCTAATGAATCGACTGCTTGCTGCCCCGACAAAAAGTCTAAGAGACGCTGCCGCAGAAGATGACTGGAATACAATCCATACTGCAATTGAGCTATTCAATCCAAACTGGGACGGAAACAATCCACCCCAGGGCCACAAGTCAATGTCAAGGGGACATCACTCAGGTACAAACGCATCCTCAGCAGAATTCCCACACGGTCAGTCTCCTCCATCAAAACAAGGAGACTGAATACCTATTTTTCTGCAGGCGGAGCAGGCCGAATGCCTCGGGGCCTGATCCCGAGGTACTTCACGATAAAGAAGACATTATCGTTCAATCACTTGCAGGTGGTCGTTTGGATCGAGACGGTGGTGGAACTCCTTCTGGAGTGTTCTCGGTCTCAGGGTTAGTGGATCGTTGTGGGAGTTCACGGTTTACATGTCCATATTGGTCGGGACGATTAGCAAGTGGATGCGCAGGATTATGATCACTCCTAATTCGAGCAGCACGGATATTATCAAATCCAGCGATACGTGCTTGAATGCCTCGCCAGTGGTTTTCGGTTATCTGTGGCACAGTTACGGAATGTGTAAACTCATAATCCGGCCGATTAATCGCCAACGTCATCGAGTTAACATTCTCTGCGAGCTGGTCGTGATCAACAAGAATACCAACAGTTGCATCAGCGGATACGTGCTCAGCGAGGACGTCTAAGCCGAGATGTAGTGCTCGGTACTCAGCAACGTTATTATCTGGTGGCGAGTCAGGAACGGAAAGACGAGTCACTCGTGAGCCATCATATGCCTCAATAACAACGCCGAGCCCTCCTCCACGTTCACGGAAGGACCCATCGGTTGCAACATAGTAATCACGATGGTGAGAATGTGGTGGATGAGCAATGTGCGGCGTCGGTGACTCATCAAAGAGGTCTCGCAACACCGGCCGACCATGTGTTGCCATACAGTATCATTGTCCTGCGATGTTATATAAATTACGAGGGGAAAGGTCGGAGCTACTTAAGTCGCCAGAGGTGGATCATCAAGGCATTCAGCGAGAGTAACAACAGGAAAGCAATAGTCTGTGTCACAGTGTTCAGACCGGTAAACAGAAGGGGAAGATACAAGAATGGAAGCGAAATCGAAGCCCACGCACTTATTGCACGAAGTTGGTCACCGAATCGATGGACAAACTCGGAAATATGCAACGACTGCTCAGAACGAGATTGAGAAAACTCCGAGGAATCCGGAACCTGTGACATCTTGCCACAGTGTATGACACACATGCACATATATTTTCGGAATGACAATTGTATGACAAATATCAGAAAACAAGAACAAAAGAAGAGAGAAGACAGCTACTGGAAGCCAATGCGGCCGCTTTGTCGTCGGTCAGTAGGCCCGGACGTATGACCTTGGAATTCCTCTTCAATTTGCTCGTAGTAGTCAGTCAGCTCGTCTGTAATTGTTGGACGGACTGAGCCAAGTGCATCCTCAAAGTGACGCATATTAACGGTTTCAGCATCAGGATCGTCGCGTAATGCCTCAATGGCAGCCTCACGGGCAATTGTCTCCAGATCTGAACCAACGTACCCATCAGTATCCTCAGCCAGTTGTCGAAGGCTGACATCAGGAGCGAGTGGAGTGTCTTCAGTGTGAATTTTCAGGATCTGTTCTCGGCCATCAGTATCCGGCTCTCCAACCATGACGAGCCGATCAAAGCGACCCGATCGGATCAGAGCTGGATCAATCATGTCAGGTCGGTTCGTAGCGCCAACAACCATGACGTTCTCCATTTCTTCGAGTCCATCTAGCTCAGTCAGCAACTGGTTGACAACTCGCTCTGCAACGTTTGAGTTTGAGTTCTGCGAGCGATTTGGTGCGAGGGAGTCGAGTTCATCGAAGAAAATCACGGTTGGGGCGACTTGCCGAGCTTTCCGGAACGTTTCTCGAATCGCTTTCTCCGATTCACCAACCCATTTGCTCAGCAGTTGTGGGCCGCGAACTGAGATAAAGTTAGCATTGGTTTCATTTGCGACGGCTTTGGCCATAAGGGTCTTTCCGGTACCCGGTGGTCCATAAAGTAAGACACCCTTCGGTGGCTCAATGCCGAGACGTGTAAACCGTTCAGGATTGCGCATTGGCCATTCGATTGATTCTTGAATGTCTCGTTTGGCATCTTGCAATCCACCAACATCATCCCACGAGACTTTCGGGAGCTCAACAAGGACTTCTCGCATGGCGGATGGCTCAACCTCACCCAGCGCATTCTTGAAGTCTTCGCGTTTGACAATCATGCGGTCGATGAGGCTCGGCGGGATGTCTTCCTCATCAAGATCGATTTCTGGGAGATATCGCCGAAGTGCACGCATTGCTGCTTCTTTTGTAAGTGACTTAATGTCAGCACCAACGAATCCATGCGTTTCGGCAGCAAGGTTGTTAATATCGACGTCATCAGATAGAGGCATTCCTCGGGTGTGGATCTGAAGGATTTCAGAGCGACCGGTTTCATTTGGTACTCCAATCTCAATTTCACGGTCGAATCTGCCAGGTCGACGTAAGGCTGGATCAACCGAGTCAACACGGTTGGTCGCCGCGATGACAACAACCTGTTCGCGGGTTTCAAGCCCATCCATCATGGTAAGGAGCTGTGCTACAACCCGACGCTCAACTTCACCCGTTACGTCCTCACGCTTAGGCGCAATCGAGTCCAACTCGTCGATGAAGATGATCGATGGAGATTCTTCGGCTGCATCTTCGAAGATTTCCCGAAGTTGTTGTTCTGATTCACCGTAGTACTTTGAAATAATCTCTGGGCCAGCAATCGAGAAGAAACTGGCATTAGTCTCATTTGCGACGGCTTTGGCCATAAGGGTCTTTCCGGTACCTGGTGGACCGTGTAGTAACACACCTTGTGGCGGTTCAATGCCGAGCTTTTTGAAGATTTGTGGATGCTTCATCGGAAGCTCGACCATTTCTCGAACGCGCTGAATCTCGTTCTCTAAGCCACCAATGTCTTCATACGTGATTCCACCGCTTGCTTTTTCGTACCCGGTAATAGGTTCTTCGCGAAGTTCTACGTCGGTGTCCTCAGTTATCAGGACAACATCATCAGGCTCAGTCTCAACAGCGATGAGCGGGATTGCTTGTCCAGGAGAGCGCATGAACGGGTGATTTGTGCTGCTCATGACTGGGACAATGTCATTTGCGACGACAGGTCGTTTCAGAATCTGGCGTTTAACCATGCCAGCAGCGTCAGATCCAAACTGAACACTCGCATCTTCGGGTGGAGCAAGCGTCAGGGATTCCGCCTTAGTTGCTTCCGCTTTTCGAATTGTCACCCGTTCACCAATACCTACGTCAGCGTTCTGTCGGGTGAACCCGTCAATCCGAACGGTATCCGTATTCCAGTCTTGGCGATCTGCACGCCAGACCTTTGCTGCTGTCGTTTCCGCACCCTCAATTTCGATGATGTCGCCCGGACTAAGTTTGAGGTGAAGTAACGTATCCGGGTCTAGTCGAGCGATCCCTCTGCCCGAGTCATTCGGGTAAGCTTTGGCAACTTCCAGTTGGACTTCATTCATGCTGTAAGGTTATTTGATATCAGATGTGAACGCCGATATGTCTTTTGTTGGCAATACCTATATCACAATATGTACCAATTGATAGCATTATATAAACAACATAGGCAGCCACCACTTTGAGCATACAAAGTGAAATCATGTACAGCGATATGGAATGTTTGACAATACAACGATTATAGCGCAGGGCAAGCCAGAAACACCGGTGCTGTTGTCCGAATGTCTGACGTACTGTTATAAGTATGGACTACAAACTACAGGTAACATGAATAGCCTTGCGGATACCTATGGTAACGGTTCTATTGGGAGCGACGGGGGTGGACGGCGACGGCCACTAGCGATTGGGCTGATTGTGGCAGGAGCAATATTGATTCTTGTAGGGGCGATAATGCTGTTTGGATCCGTTGGAAGTGGGGCAACGCCATATCTCATCGCTGGGGTACTTGGCGGGCTGGCGTTGCCAACTGTCCTCGTCGGAGTTGTAGCAACGCTCCAGACGTCACCGGAGTTACGGGTGATTGCAGCAATTGGTGGAAGTTTAACTATCCTTGGAGTTACCTTATTTTGGTATGCATATCCCGGACAGTGGGGGACATTTGGAAATAATCCGGCCGGCTATGCCATCGTCAGCTATCTCCTTGGCATGATACTGATTTGCGGTAGTATACTTGCTGGAGCGATGCTTCGACAAGGAATGAGACAAACTTCCGGATTGGGAGGGTCAAGTACCACCCACACAGGAAGTACATCCGCCTCCACCAGCCAAAGTTCACAAACATACACAACCGCCAACACGAGTCAAGCACAGCAGTGGGATGGAGGAACACAGACTGTTACAACGAGCGATGGTGGTACGGTTGAGCGACGAATCAAAGAAGTAGATACGATCGGGACATCATCATCCAGTAACTCACAGTCGAGGGCACAATCTCAGAGAGGAAGCATGTCATCATCCCCTGAGGTTGATAAGATAACTACATCAGGACAGTCTCAGAGAGAGACACAGAAAAAACAGCCAGATGAACCATCTCAACAATCACCACGTCTAGATTCACCAGATCGGTCAACAAGCACAACGGGAAGACAGCAAGTAGACGCGGTTCCTGACTCACGGGATCGATGGGTGGAAAAAGGAAAACAAGATACGACCACTTTTGATCAGGGTGCCGGTTCTACGAACACAAATGAGCAGTCAGGTAACACCGGATCAACATTCGGGTCAACAGCCGAAGTGTTTGGATCATCTCGGCAACAAACGAATACGGATACTGGACCAGCAACAAACAAAAATATAGACGCCTCACAGGTCGGCTCAAGTAAAGATAGAGCGCGATCAGGGCCAAGCACAGCTAACAGCCGAGAGACATCGGGAGACAGTACCACAACAGAATCTGAGTCCACTGGTGGGATCGATATCATTGCTGGTGAGGATCAAACAGAGACCACAGAAAGCACTAGTTCGTCCCAAACAACAGGTGCTGCACCAACACAAACGAACTCCTCGCCTGCACAGTTGGACACAGAGAACACGTCTACATCACGTTGGTCGCCTGATTCTCCACTTGGGGATCCAATCCCAGAGGATCGGAAGCCTGACTTAGCTGATCGTTACTGTGGGAACTGTGCATACTTTGGATACGGTGACAGTGGTGTACAGCCACATTGTCAGTATCACAATGAAGACCTCAGTGATATGGAAGCCTGTCATGATTGGCAACCAAATAGCAAGAGAAACTAATCCCAGTCGGTCAACTGCTCCGGGGTCAAGCCCCGAGGCACCCTGCCTATATCTCTGTAGACAGAGCAATTCAGGATTCTTCTTTAACTTGTTCAAGCGTTGATTTGACTTGATCCCAGTGGCCACCTTTCCAGAAGTACTGTCCACAGGACTGACATTGCCAGATACTTTCTGTATCTGGCGAAGGAACATAATCTGGAACAGTAGTTGCTGGGGGAACTGACTGAACATCTCCGTTACACTGTCCACAGTATTCTGGTTGATCAGCAAGTATCAACGGAACACCAGCACCGTGAAGCTCTGAAAGTTGTTCTGTCGTGTGTTTGCTTGTGAGTAGGATTGAATTGGTGGCACGATCTGCAAGCGCCTGGTTGCGAGTAATAAGTGTGCGATTCTCAGATTCTGAAAGTTCTAGTAAGGCGTCGTCAGCAGTAATATCTTGATCTAATGCATATACCGTATCATGGCTACACATTCGTAGGTACGAAGCGAGACTACCACACATCGCATCAAGCAGCAGTCGCATGTTTATAATGAGTCAGCGGGCATCGTATTAATAATATCGTCTGCAGTTGCCCAGCCTCGTCTGGCTGTATGAACTCCAAACCGGAGGTATTCATATTCGGGGATTGAATGACTATCTGTATTAATTGCAATCTGTGCACCGGTATCAATTGCTTCCTTGATAACCTCACCCCATAGATCCAATCGTGCCGGGTTGCTGTTGACTTCCAGAGCTGTATCCGTGCGGGCAGCTGCCTCACCCAATGCAGTTGCATCAAATGAAAGCCCAGAGCGTTGGTTAATCAGTCGGCCACTTGGATGGCCAATAATGTCGACATCCGGGTGTTCCATAGCGGCAATAAGGCGGTCAGTGCCATCTCCGCCAAGCCCACTGTGTGGGGATGCAACAACGATATCAAGGTCTGCAAGCAGTTCATCACTGGTTGAAAGATCGCCGTCAGCCGTGATATTTGTTTCAACACCAGTTAAAACATCAATCGGAGCATCTGCATCAACTTCATGAACACGTTCAATCTGGTCTCGAAGTTCTGAGTCAGACAACCCAACGCTACCGACAATTCCTGGGCCAGAAGCGTGGTCAGTGATTGCAATGTATTCGTGGCCGTATTCAGCTGCACCTGTAATCATCTCTTCAATTGTCCGCCGACCATCTGACCAGTCTGTATGGACGTGTAAGTCACCACGGAGATCAGCATGGATGATAAGATCTGGAAGGTCACCTGCTGCAGCTGCATCAATTTCTCCACGGTCTTCTCGGAGTTCTGGCGGAATCCATTCCAGCCCAAGAATATCATACATTGATTCTTCTGTTTGTCCAGCAAGCCGCTCACTGTCTGTTCCCTTGTCAGCATCGAATGCTCCGTATTCATTCAGTGAGATATCCTGGTCCAATGCATAGTTTCGGAGTGTCACATTGTGCTCTTTGCTACCAGTAAAGTACTGAAGTGCACTGCCGAACTGATCTGCATCGACAATGCGAAGGTCGGTTCGAACACCGCGGTATCGGATACTCGCTTTCTTTGAACCAGACTCAATAACTTGGTTAGCCTGGTCAACGAACATTTCAACGACATCTTCAGGGGAGTCACTTCCAACAAGGATATCAACATCACCGATTGTCGGGCGCCAGCGGCGAATTGAGCCAGCAACTTCACACTCGTCAACAGCATCGTGTGCATCAAAAAGATCAAGCAGTTCATCAGCGATCGGACGGGCATCACCAAGCAGTTCTCGCTCTTGAGCTTCTTTTGCAAACTGGATATTTTCAAGGATATTCTGCTCAGTTTTAGCACCAAAGCCAGAAATATCTCGGATGCGGTTTTCCTGTGCAGCCTGCTCGAGATCAGTCAGCGTGCGGACATCCAGTTCAGTGTAGAGTTTACCGGCAGTTTTTGGGCCAACACCTTCAACGCTGGTCAATGCAGCAATATCAATTGGCATCTCCCCGCGAAGTGCCTCTAATTCTTCAATTGAATCAGTTTCAACATACTCGTTGATTTTTGTAGCAATCGCCTCACCAACTCGATCGATCTCCTGTAATTGATCGGGAGTCAGTTCTGCGACTGGTTGTGACTGTTCACGAATATTGTCTGCAGCGCGGCGGTATGCCGTTGGTTTGTACTCGACACCAGTCGCCTCTAAACGATCAGCAAATTCTTCCAATAGTGATGCAATCTCGGTATTTGTTGGTGTAGATGTATCACTCACAATTTTTCCCTCCGCTGTGTTGGATCGTTCCCAAGAACTTGTTTGAGAAACCGAACCCAGCGCTTCTGTGATTCAACCTGATGTTCGGATGCTTCCTGCTCAATCTCCGGTGAAAGCTCATCTAAGGCATTAAGCGCACGATCAATGCCGATAATTTCGTCAGCAAGCGTTTCTCCCTGTTTACGAGAGATGGATCCTTCCTGAAGCGTATGAAGACGCATGCGGCGTGCTCGGCGAAGATTACGCTTTGCCTGTCGAATGCGCTCGCGTTCCGCTTTTGGATATGTCTCACGACGACGGATTTCAAAGACGAAGTCACGTAGTGCCACAGAGCTTTCCTGAATTGTAATCTCATCAGGGATTGAAGCACCAATTGTTGCCCCTTGTCGCTCAACACGCTCAAGAAGCTGCTTGCGTTCGTACTCTCTCACAGCGATTACTGATACGGCTACGTGATTGATCAATGCATCGCCAATGTTGGGACAAGTGCCATGTACAAATAGTTTAACAAAATTGAACACTAGAATGAGGATGAATCGGGCGAGAAAAAATACAGCGGTGCGGCTGAATAACAAAATCGTATTACCAACAACTGTTAATCACATTGTGAGAGGCAGGAAAAGCAACGATGGGCTAAAGCAATCGCAAGTTCCTTTGTCTGGGCCTACATAGCACAGATGATGCCGAAATGTGACGTGTGCGGTTACGAGGTAACGCTCCCGCGTGAGTGTTCATATTGTGGCGGCACGTATTGTGAAGACCACCGCCTGCCAGAAGCCCACGATTGTCCAGGGCTCGATCAGGCAACTTCACCGCAACGAGGAAGTCCATCTGACGGCGCATGGGGAAGGCAGCAGCAAACAGGACCGGACTTTGATGGTGCACCATATGGAAGCGATCCAGACGGCAGCGGCATTGCCGGATATTTCAAGAAGAACATGACCTTCGTGTTCTTGATGGCAATGTGGCTTGTGTTTGGCCTTCAGTTGGTGTTACAGCAATTTGGAGTTAATACGGTACAATATATTGCACTGGACACATTCCACGTTGCGTATGTATGGACATGGATTACTGCCATCTTTGCACATGGTGGATTTGCTCACATTGCGATGAACAGTATTGTCCTGTACTTCTTTGGGCCATTACTGGAACGGCGAGCTGGAAGCAAATCATTCACACTGCTCTTTATTGGTTCAGGAGTACTCGCTGGGCTCGGACAGATACTGATCAGCTTTATTGAAGGCGCACCGACAGCTGTTGTTGGTGCCAGTGGTGCGATACTGGCAGTAATGGGTGCAATGACAGTACTGAATCCAAACCTTCGGGTACTGTTGTTCTTTATTATTCCGATGCCACTCTGGGTCCTGACAATTGGGTTTGCGATGATTTCGGTGTTCATTATGGTGACAGGCGGAGTCGGATTAGGTGGAATTGCACACGGAGCGCACTTGCTTGGATTGCTTGTTGGGCTTGTATATGGCCGCCATCTGAAGAAGAAGGGCGTTTCAGCACCTCAACAGCTTCAGTTTGGCGGCGGCCGCCGTCGTGGGCCTGGTGGAAGATTCTAAATAATGGAAGTAAGACGACCAAAATTTGTTCCTGACTCTGCGTTGTCTCGCAACGAAATGAAAGGACTACAGCGAGAAATCGCAGCGACAGCAACGTTTGGTACAGAGGTCAGTAGCTGCAAAACAGTCTGTGGTATTGATCAAGCGTTCTTCGATGAGCAAGCGATAAGTGCTGCAATTGCCATGCAAGATGGTGAGATCATTGAACAACAAACAGCGGTTGAGCCGGTAAATATTCCGTATATTCCAGGGCTACTTGCATTTCGCGAAGGGAACCCAGTTATCAGTGCACTGAAGAAACTTACAATATCCCCAGATTGCCTACTATTTGATGGAAGCGGACGGATTCATTTTCGTGAGGCTGGGTTGGCAACGCATATTGGCGTGATTTTCGACATACCGACGATAGGAGTCACGAAGAATCTGCTCTGTGGAACGCCGAAGCAGTCTGTTGATAATCTTTCCTCTGGCGAAATGGTCCCAATCGAAGCTGATGGTGATATGTCTGCAGATACAGGGGATATCGTTGGATATGCTGTGCAAACGCGGACGTTTGACTCATCCAGTCGACATATAAATCCAGTATATGTGAGTCCGGGCCACAAAACCGGGGCACGACAGGCAGCAACAATTGCACTTGATGCCTGTCGTCAGTATAAACTACCAGAGCCAGTTCGACAAGCAGATTCAGCAGTTTCGTCAATCGCCGCAGAGCGACGAGATTGACGTTCTCTCACCCTGATGGGATGGGTTTTCACGTCGCAATTTCTATAATAATCGTACTTTTTGAGACCTACTCTTCGTTTACAGTACTTTCAGCGCGTTGCATAATAGATCGCAACGAGAGATTAGTTTCACGGGCAACAGCAAGTGCATCATCATATTCGGCACTTACATCATACACCGTGCCTGACTGATCACGAGCGATTTTGACTGTAATATCATAGTCATCGTCGCCAACAGGGAGTGTAACTGTTTCATATTCCCGGTCAGCAATCCATCGGTGCGTGACACCCGCATCCCGGATTCCAAGCGTTCCTGTTTCGGTCGCTAAGGTTTCCGTGACGGTCGGTACATCTTCAGGCTTGACAATGACTTTGATTAGGTGGCCCGGTCGAGATTTCTTCATTGTAGTCGGAATTATTGAGACATCTCGAGCACCAGCATCAATGAGAGTCTCCTGTAGGCTACCCAGAACCTCTGGTGAAACGTCATCAACATTCGTTTCAAGGACACGAATCGTATCTGAGCGAAGCGTTTGATCAGACTGACCAAGCAGGCCACGGAGAACATTTGGCCGAGGAGACAGATCATGATCACCTGCCCCATATCCAGTTGTACTTACGTCAAGGGCTGGAAGGGTATCTACGCCGTCCGCATAATATGCAAGGATTGCGGCACCAGTCGGAGTAAGTAATTCTCTGTCAACAGGACCAGTCGTTATTTCCCAAGTAGCACGTTCTGCAATTTTCGTTACGGCTGGACCAGGGACTGGATACACACCATGGCTCATCTCAACTTCACCTCCACCGGCCGCAACTGGTGTCGTGAGGACCCGTGTAACATCAAGATCATCGAGTAGTAGGGCAACACCGACAATGTCAGCAATGGCATCATCAGCACCGACTTCGTGGAAGGCAATGTCATCTAACGTTGTTCCATGGACGGTTGCCTCAGCCTCACCTAAAATTTGAAATATCTCAATGGCAGCTGATCGAACATCAGCCGGAACGTCCATTTCCTCAACAACATCAATGACCTCCGTATACGTGCGATGATGATGGTGATTATGCTCTGCGTGATCACCTGTACTGGTACGAACATCAACGCCTATCGCTTCAATCCCACAGTCGGTGACGGTATGGATATCGTAGGCAACATCAAGTTCGTCTTCAACTGCGGTGAGCACATCTCGATCAGCACCAAGGGAAAGTAACGTACCGAGAAGCATATCACCACTTGCGCCAACTCGGCCATCGAATGCGAGTGTTTGCATACAAAAGCATAGACCGGCAGTAATCAAAATTCCGTCGTCTCTAAGGATCAGCTGGGCTTATTATTGAGAATGCTGCCGCAAATACCTCGTGCTTTTTATAGGGCTGGCAATCACACAAAAGGACAGTATCTGAGATATGCGAGTAGGAATCATTGTCAATCCGATTGCTGGGATGGGTGGACGTGTCGGGCTGAAAGGCACAGATGGGAAAGTTGAGGAAGCACGAGAACGCGGAGCCATACCACGGGCACCAGAACGAGCGCGGCGAGCACTCAAGACGCTACGTGAGATCATGGCAGATGTAGAGATTGTTGCTCCGCCAGGAGAACTAGGTGCATATCCAGCTACAGACGCTGGGTTCACGCCTACCGTTGTGGGGAACATTGCTCCAGAGGCAACAGAGGATCCAGCCGAGACAACGTCTGAAGACACACGAGCAATGGTCAGAGAACTGGTCAACCATGATGTTGACATAGTGCTGTTTGTTGGCGGAGATGGAACAGCCATTGATGTTGCTGAAGTTCTTGATGATGCTGGAGTGAAAACACCGATGCTTGGTGTACCGGCAGGAGTAAAAGTATATTCGTCAGTGTTTGCTGTCTCACCAGAACAGGCTGGACAAGTGCTCGCAAATTACGACCGCGTTGAAGAGCGAGAAATTAACGATATTGATGAAGATGCGTACCGCGAAGGAGAGGTACGAGCTGAATTAAAAGCTGTTCGACCTGTTCCGGTCGGTGAAGGTCTACAATCAAGTAAACAAATTGGTGGAGGGACGGTAGCAGCAATCGCTGATGGGATTGTAGCGGATGTCACACCAGGAACAACGTACGTACTTGGACCGGGGGGGACACTACAAGAGATCAAATCAGCACTCGGCATTGAAGGGTCGCCACTTGGTGTAGATGTCTGGAGAGCAGACCAAGGCGGTGGTACACTCCTCGTCAAAGATGGCAGTGAAAAAGAGATTCTTAACGCGCTTGGAGAGACGAATAAGGTAATCGTTTCACCGATAGGCGGACAGGGATTCGTGTTTGGTCGAGGGAATCACCAGATATCTCCAGCTGTAATTGAAGAATCAGAGGTTGAGATTGTTGCTTCAAAAGATAAACTGGACGAAATTGACGTACTCCGCGTTGACTTGGATAGCCCAGCAGTTGAAGAGAAAGTGCGAGGGTGGCATAAAGTACGGATTGGTCGTGTCGAGCGGCGTATGATGAAGGTTGAGTGAGCTATCACTGTCTACTCGCCGCCGTTAGCGACTCTTTGGGGAGGAGCCTTAGCGCCTGCTATTAGCTAAAGCCGAAAACGTTCGCATTGCTGCCGCTGTAAAGAATACGTATACTAGTTCTTACTGGAGAATATAAGGAACATGGGGATAGTATTAAGTCACACCAACGATATCATATTGTATGGAAACGCGAAAGGTCCAGCGACTTGGGCCATCAACACTTGCAATGACACTTCCCGCAGAATGGGTGCGGTCACATGAGGTTGCAAAAGGGGATGAAGTTTCATTGCGAACGGGGAATTCGGGAACATTAACGGTAATGACTGATTCTGTGAATGAGGAAGATACTGAAGCAATTGTGCATGCAGAAGGCCTTGATGCAGATGCAACTGAACGGGCTATTGTCGCACAATACGTGCTTGGTCGTCGGGTGATTCGAGTGACAAGTGATAATGGGGTACTCGATAGCGACATAATCAACGCAGTATATCGGGCAGAGAACAAGCTCATGGGGCTCGGAGTTATCGAAGAAACACCAGAGAGCATGGCAATCCGCTGTTCAGTTGATGCTGAGGACTTTCGATTAGACAATCTGCTTCAGCGGCTGGAATCAACCGGTAACACAATGCGAGGAGAAGCGATCAAAGCGTTGGCACATGGTAATCCTGACCTTGCCGAACGGGCGCTAAATCGTGAACGACAGGCAAATAAGATCTTTGTGCTGATGCTTCGGTTGATATTCACGGCACATCAAAATCCGAACCTTGCACCAGCAATCGGATTAGAGTCTGACTTCCCGCTTATTGGATACCGAGCAATAGCAAAGAATCTGGAGTTAGTTGCGGACAAAGCTGAGGACATCGCCGAAATTGTACTGGACACGGGGAAAACAGTTCTTGAGATTGACCAACAGACAATTAGACGGATTCGCGACTTTGCTGATGAGGTCGATGAACTCTCGTCACTGACAATTGACTCGGTCGTAGAGCGCAATTATGATCTTACCGTTGAATCACGGGACAAGTACTACGCATTGCAAGACCGGGAAATTGAAATCCTGAAAGATCTCCCCGAGATGAGCAACTATAAATTACTAAAAGCACGGGAAGTACTTGTGAGTCTGCGGCAAACAGCAGAGTACTCAATGCGAAACAGTGAGATTGCAGCCAATCTTGCGCTGAATACAGACAGCGAGTATATTACAATCAAGTAGTCAAGCTCTATGTCTTGTCTAACTGGTTGTTAGCAGGAAAGTTGGTGAGCACTGTGATTATGCTTTTATTGCTACTCACCGCGTTACAAATGATTTTATATTCGCACAAACAGCAACCTTTACACGGTTATATACCAGCGATTCACATATGACGGAAACAATTCTACTTGTTGGTGGTGGCGGGCGTGAACATGCAATTGCGCAGGCAATTGCCGAAAGCGATCAAGATGTTGATTTATACGCCTGTGCTGGGAACCGGAATCCAGGAATTACTGCACTTGCTGACGGATTTGAAACACTCGAGACAACAGATCCACAAGCAGTCTGTGAGTATGCAACAGAGATTGATGCAACACTCGCAGTTGTCGGTCCAGAGGCTCCACTTGCAGCAGGGGTAGTTGATGCGCTTGACGAAGCAGGGATCTATGCATTTGGACCACAGCAGAACGAAGCTCGGATTGAAACAGACAAAGCATTTCAGCGAGAGTTCATGGCAGAGAATGATATCACAGGCTGTCCAGACTTCGAGGTTTTTACTGATCTCGACGCTGCCTGTGATTTCATTGATGAATACGATGGCGACCTTGCTGTAAAGCCAAGAGGTCTGACTGGCGGCAAAGGAGTTCGAGTAATCGGAGACCAGATTACCGCTGAAGAAGCAAAAGAATACATTCAGGAAAGCAACTACGAAGAATTTGTGCTAGAAGAGCGACTCGTCGGGGAGGAATTTACTGTACAGGCGATGGTCTCGGACGGGGAGGTTCGCTGTGCACCAGCTGTGCAGGATCACAAGCGCGCATATGAGGGCGACAACGGTCCAAATACCGGTGGAATGGGATCATACAGCGACGCAACAACAGCGTTGCCGTTCATGACAGAAGAAGACTATGCGGAAGCTGTAACGATAATTGACGAAGTGATTGATGCATTACCAGAGTACAAAGGGATCCTCTACGGCCAGTATATGCTAACAGCCGATGGCGTCAAAGTAGTAGAGTTCAACGCTCGGTTTGGAGATCCAGAAGCAATGAACACACTTCCTGTTTTGGAGACAGACTTCGTCGATATACTAGTTGCTGCAAGAGATGAAGCTCCGTTACCAGAGCTCTCATTTGCCGACCAAGCTACGGTCTGCAAGTACGCGGTTCCTGATGGATACCCAATAGATCCATCCGCAGGAGCAAAAGTAACAATCGATGCCGAATCCGCCGGGGATGCAAAGTTCTTCTATGCCAGTGTCGACGAACGCGACGATGGAATCTATACTACAACATCACGTTCATATGCCGTTGTTGGCGTTGATGATACGATCAGTGAAGCAGAGCAAATTGCTGAGGGGGCATTGGAGCGTGCTGGAACAGAGGGGCTGCGAGTTCGACATGACATTGGAAAGCCAGAGCTGGTACAATCACGCATTGACCATATGAGCGAAATTCGAAGATAGTTGGACAATAAAATAGTTAGATGTCAGACAATATACGAAAGGTAATTGATGATATAACCGGTATTAAATAGTGTGCCAGACGATGAGGATGTAACGTCACGACATGATCGTATAACGCGAACACCGACACCCGGACACCGCAATTCGTTGTTTCACTGGCCAGATGCCAAACACCCGGTACGTGTAGCAATTCAGTATCTTGTTGTACTGGTATGTCGCATATGCCCGAGCCTCCGGTTGAAGAATTGGCTGTTTAGACGGATTGGCATAACTGTCGGATCTGGGGTCGCGTGGGGTCTGGAATCAACACCTGATGTCTTTTTCCCGAATTTGATTACTGTCGAAGAAAACACAATCATCGGATACGATGCCACAATCCTCTGTCACGAATTTCTACAGGACGAATATCGAACGGGGGAGGTACACATCGGGGAACGAGCAATGATCGGAGCCGGCGCGACAATATTACCAGGAGTACACATCGGCAAAGGGGCATCAGTTGCAGCCAATTCGCTTGTCACGGAAGATGTGCCGCCAGAGACAACGGTCGCTGGGGTCCCGGCAATGCCAGTAGACGGCATGGTAAATAGCGAGAAAAGATCATCTGATGGGCCAGAAGAACAATGAGAGAAGATGTCTGATCCAAATCAGAATCAGACGAGAGAACTATGAACCTCTCCGGGGTCAAGCCCCGAGGCAGTCGCCTCGATCGCCTGTACAGAAAGCCCAGATACCGGGAAAGAACCGATAATGATTTGATGGAATTTAACATGGTATGAAGTGTGTCTGACATCTATCTTAGCTCAAAAAAGATCCCAGATCGGGAGTCACTACCACAGTGGGTTGCTCCAATTCCGGCAATAATTGAACGCTGGGGACTGCGACTAGTCTGGCCGGTAATTGTTATTAACCTGCTTGGCACGGTATTTGGATTTATTTACTATCTGCCACAGTTTTCAATGACTCCTTCAGTAATGTGGCCGTTTGTACCGGATAGCCCACTTGCGACATTGTTTATTGCAGTCACACTACTCCTATGGGTAACTGATAACCACAGCGAGTATCTAGCAATGCTCGCCTTTTTCGGGAACATCAAGCTCGGACTATGGACACCATGGACACTTGCAGTATTCTCGGATGCCTTCCTTGAGACGACAAGTACCCCGATGTATGTATTTCTCTTTGTCAGTCATCTTGGGATGGTTGTGCAAGCACTCGTGTTACATCGGATTGCAGAGTTTCGACTTGACGCTATTCTGGTTGCACTTGGCTGGTACACGATCGATCTAACGGTTGATTATTTCATCCCAATTGTCGGAGAAACACATGAATGGGTGCCGATTCGGCCACACCATACACTGATCCCGGTTGCATACGAAACGCCGATGTTTGGCGGTGCAAGTGCATTTCAACTTGCTGCATGGGGCGCTGTGATCCTAACATTATTACCACTATTGCTAGCAGCGGCAACACGAATGTATAAGCTTGCTAATAAAGGGGAATGATCAGGAGAGTGGGTTAGCAGTAATAAAAATGCAAATATGTCAAACTACAGTTATCCAAAATTCTCAATGGAAACATTCTCTGCTGGATATCCAGCTTCGTCAAGTGTCTGCTTGGCCAACTCAGTAAATGACGAAAATCCATACACAAATACAGATACACTAGTCTCATGAAGGGAAGCAACTGTTTCAGTGAACCGCTCATCTGAGTCAGTAAAGTACACAGAACTCCCGTTGGCGGCAAGGTCTGCAAGCCGGGATTCATGCAGGATACCCTCTCCATGACAAACAACTGTCGTTGTGCCGCCTTCCGCAAGAGTTCGCTCTGCAACAGCGATCGCTGGGCCGATACCAGGGCCAGATCCAAGAGCTATTGTATGTTCTTCATCGGTGTAGTATGTAGCTCCGAATGGACCGCTAAACTGTATTGTATCGCCTGAAGACAGCGTTTCAAACCACGGGGAAAGTTCACCGCCCGGGTCGATTGTGACTGTCATTTCAAACGTTTCGGAAACAAATGGAGATGAGACCGTGTAGTATCTATCAACAGAGCCAGAAGGGCGCTCAACACGGACTCGAACAAATTGTCCTGGTTGAGCAGTAAAATTGGTTGGGGTGTTAGCAGTAATAGCGAGTGCATCTGGTCCAACATCCTCAATCTGTGTAACGGTTGTAGTCATCCAATCCATGAACTAGAGTACGTGCTGCGCAGTCAAAATCACTCCGCTCAAAACATCAAAATACCAGTTGGCTACTCAGCCGTTGCAGTCAAGTTACGCACTATGAGAACCCAAGGCAGTAACAGTAGCGATCAGTACGCCGAGCACTCCTCCGCTGATGGTTCCAACCTGAACACCAGACATGGTCGTCTCACCTACTCCCCACGCAGCAATTGCACCGACAATGGCACCAAGAAGAATACCAATGACCAGACCACTAGCAATGAGAGAGAGTCGTTGCCGATCAGAAGATGCAATCCGTGGAGCAAGTCGGGCAATGAATGCACCAATGACGATGCCAGTTCCTGCACCAAACCCAGCACCAAGGGCAACACCTTGGCCGGCCAAGGTGCCAGCTGTCCCACCGACACCAGCACCAAGGGCAATACCACTGCCGACCGCCGTAGTGTCTAATTCGGACATTATTCTTAAAAGGTGATATGTATTCTTGTTATTTATATAATATGTAGTTATAAGAAGAAAACCCGTATAGAGCATTAGTGGATTTCAGTGGAGGTAGCCGACATATTGCTGCACGAGCTATGCAGTCTCACGTCAAGTGGATATCACTCAAAGAGGTGTGGATGGTTCCTTGAGCGCCACGGAGAGAGACTCTATAGCAAACAGAAAAAGATTGGATGCACGGGACCGGATTTGAACCGGCGGACCCCTACGGGACAGCGTCCTAAGCGCTGCGCCGTTTCCAGGCTTGGCTACCCGCGCTCACGACCTCAGTCGGTCGCATGCAGATGTATGTACGGAAGCATGATAAACGCTAAGATTTAGATCCGACATAACTATTCAAGCGATAACAAACAAAAACAGAGAAATCGGACTATCGAAAAATCACAATAGTGCTGCACCGTCGTATTTTGAGCGATTATAGTCGATTTCCAGTAGTTTGAGAATCGTCGGTGCAATGTCAAGCAAATCAGTGTCCTTGATCTCAGCCTCTGGATGGTCAATAAACAGCGAGGCATTATCGAACGTGTGCATGCCATTACGCGGGCCTGTGGAGAAGACGGAGGTATCATCGGTAAATTCAGCTTTCAGATCAAAGCCATTGTTCGGAATGATCGTCAAGTCAGGCGCAATAGAAGCATGTTCGCCACGGAACGCATCTTCTTTTTCAACAATGCGCTTACAAACTGGCTGTCCTTCTGGTCCTTCAAGCGATTGTAGGTCTTCTACCAGCTCATCACGGACCTCATCATAAGCATCGCCTGGCACGGAGCCTCGAGGTTCACGATCGTCGAGATTAAGATAGAGTCGCCCAGGGATAAGGGAGTAAGCTCGTGTATCAGATGTAATGTCGCTTAGTCCATCTGGATCGTCATCATCAAACGAGAGCCAGCCATTCTGCTGCAGCCAAGCGTTGATATCAACTTCATATTCAAGCGTAGTGAACCCGTGGTCGCTGGCAACAATAAGTGTCACATCATCCGGCAGCATGTCTCGAATCTGGCCAATATAGTCATCGAGTGTACGATAGAACTCGATAAATTCATCTGCGTACTTGCCATCGGATTCATAATCGCCAAATAGGAAATGATTCACTCGATCAGGAGTCATAAACACCCCAAAGAACAGATCCCAGTCATCCGCCCGTAGATATTTTTCGAAGGCTTCCATTCGTTTTTCGAGTGTTGCATACGCATCGTCGATGAAATCAGATTTGTCGTCCTGATGGCCAAGTTTTGCATCAACATCGATCCGGTAATCAATGGATTTCAGGAACTTCCTAAGTGAATCAGGATGAGCTGCTTTCTCAAGTTCAGGAGAAAGGAATCCAGACACCATCCGTTGTAGTTCACGCTGAGGAGGGAACGTGACAGGTACATTCATCACAGTTGCGTCACGGTCTGTCTGCTGAACGATATCCCAAACGCGCTCAGCCTGTACATCTTGGCCCATCGGGACATACGTATCATACGATCCAACCTCTCGATCCTGAAAGCCATATACGCCGGTCTGACCTGGGTTTTTGCCAGTTGTTAAGGCTGGCCAGCATGCACTGGACTCCGGAGGCACAATACTATCGATTGGACCAGCAGTGCCTTCGTCAGCGAGTGCAGCGAGGTTAGGAAGCTCATCAAAGTGCGAAGAGAGAAAGCTATACGGAACACCATCAATCCCTATGAAGGCAACGCGGGGATTTCCGCCTCCACGAATTCGGTCAAATAGCCCCATGTATATCACGCATTTATAGAAGTAACCACATCAATGTTAGCGTTACAAGCGGGCTGTGTCAGATAACCGAACATCACCATGGTCACTAAAAAATGCAGAGTAAAGCAGCATATCTGCCGGTTATTCCTCATCAAGCGATATTTCCGACTCTTCGTCCATCGACTGAGCCTCTTCGGGAACAACGGTCGGATGGTTAATGTGTGGCGGACCAGTCGTGTCTGCATTTGAGTCGGGGCGTTTGGCTGACATTCTGATTAGTCATTATACATTAATACTTAAAAGATTACTCATAATTATAATACATATCATGCGTAGAGAGATTACTATGGATTATGAGACAGATCAACACACTACAAAAAGAAGGCGATGACACGCCTATACTACAGCTCAGGTTTGACTTCCTCCCACGGATGAAGCCCGTGAGGTTTTGATAAGCTTCTATCAGATCACGCCCGCGGACTATCGAAGTGTTCGTCGTATAGATTCATTGCATGTTCGATGGCATCCTTGGCTGCGTCGGCATCTTCCCAGCCGATAACGGTCGTTTCTTTGCCTTCCTCAAGGTTCTTGTAGGTCTCAAAGAACTCAGCAATCTCGTCACGCTCCTGCTGAGTGATATCATCGACATCCTGTACCACATCAAATCGTGGGTCTTCAGTTGGGACGGCAATGACCTTATCGTCCTGCTCACCGTCGTCATCCATTTTCATAAGTGCGACTGGACGCGCCTCAATGACACAGCCCGGGAATGTCTTGTCCTCAACAAGAACTAAGACATCGAATGGGTCTTCATCGTCGTAGTATGTGCGAGGAATAAACCCGTAATCGCTCGGATAGTGGACATTCGAGTGAAGGACCCGGTCAAGAACAACACCGGGAATGTCCTTTTCATATTCATATTTGTTTCGCTCGCCCTTCAAGCACTCAACAATGGCATAAATCGTTTCTGGCGGATTCGGTCCCGTCTCAAGTTCTTCCCACTTGTTAACCATATGTGTTATTCCGATAGATGCCTAAAAGTGCGTTTCGGCATCGGATGGTGAAGACGCTACCAGTCAACTGCCTCGGTGGACACTCCTCGAGGCACTTGGCCGATATTTTCTGAACCGTTGATGATACGATTGCATTATTCAGTCCGGGACGCGCAGCAGACCTGCTCTGAGTATGATTATGTATCGAATCCAGAAGAACACGTTTGGAGTTTCAACGGCTGCTAAACGAACTTCGTGACTCGTGTTGTTGTGCAACAAATTTGAACAATTGCAAAATTCAACAAGATATATAAATGGGAGAACACTGTATCACATCATCATGTCGCAGGTGTCAACAGAACCTTCGTCTAGCAATCTTGAACTAACCAAGTTCCAGCGAGATATCTTGGCAGTTCTTGCGCGTGGGCCAAACTATGGCCTCGGGTTAAAACGGGAACTCGAAGACCGGTACGGCGGAGAAGTAAACCATGGGCGGTTGTATCCAAATCTGAATGAGCTAGTTGATGCTGGATATATTAAAAAAGGTGAGCGGGACCGACGCACAAACGAGTATCAATTGACAGAGCCTGGCAAAGCGGCGTTACTCGATGATCTCGAATGGGTACTCGAAAATCTCGGAGCGACTGACGAACACAAAAAGGCAGTAACAGACGTCGTTAACGAGACACTGTAACCAAACAAAGAAAGGGGACAAACGCGGCGAACTACTGGAAGTCAATCAGTGAAATCGACTCATCAATTGCGTCTTGCTGGTTCTGGGATGGCCACGCATTGCGGGGGAAATACTCTTCTTTGAATTCTGCGAGCTCCTGCTCGGTAAGTGACTCAATTGGTTTGGCATAGTGATTGCTCGCAAACTGAGCAAGAGCCGTGATATTGTCGCCATGAATTTCACCGTGTTCTTCTCTAATCTCTTCGGCAAGTAATCGATTATGCTCCCAGACAGAATCCCACTCGTCAGGATCACCTGTACCAGAAAGCGGGAGTTCAACACCACGGTCGATATCATCGATCCGATCTGGATAGACAGTGCCATCGACAACCCACTCCTCTGGGTAACAGACAAGCGTACGGCCGGAGTCATCCTCTCGAATACGGGCGGTGTATGAATACTCGGCAAGTAGTTTATCACGACGCTCTTGATAGGCATCCTGCTCGTCAGGGTTGCCAGTGCGCTCGATCAACTTTGTGAGGCGAAAGGCCTCCTGTTGAACATCGTCTGGTAGCTCAGCCATGATCCAATGCCTCATTTGCTAGTGAGTCAGCGCGATTATTTACTTCTCGCGGTACGTGAGTCAGTTCCCAATCGGAGAACTCGCTGAGTAGTTCGTGGGCTGTGACGCGGTGTTCACGCAACGTTGGATCAGAGACTTGGTACTCACCACGGATTTGTTTAATAATAAGTTCTGAATCACCTCGAATCTGAAGTTCATCAAACCCGTATTCACTTGCAACCTCCAGGCCAGCGATCAATGCTTGATATTCGGCCTGATTGTTGGTTGCGGTTCCAATAGTATCACTCCCTTCCGCAACAATACCATCAGATGTGACGATAACCCATCCAACGGCTGCAGGACCTGGATTCCCACGACTTGCACCATCAAAATATAGATGAGCACGGCCAGCAGTATCAGAGATCACTGCCTGCAGTCGCTGGGGATTCTGTCCCTGAATAACAACTGAGTCATCATACGCGACAGCAACAGCATCATCAGTTTCTGCGCGCCACTGCTCATGTTCAGTATTACCCTCCGTAACAGCAATATCTGCCTCTTCAAGCCGACGACGGGCAACCGCTGGATCAACATCAACAACCGGCATATATGGGATATATAAATGAACAGACATAGGCATTCTGATCAGACAATCATAACGCTTTCATACAAATTTTCACAACGTGAAGGGCTAATACAAAACATCTGGCAAAGCTTTAAGTCCGACAATCTTACTACTATATAAATGCGATGACACGGTCTACGCGTCAGCGGGAGACAGAAGAAGTAATCGAGCAAGAAGAAGGGGACGAGGATGTCAGAACCTGCAATGAGTGTGGATCAACAAATCTGGTCAAAAGTTCTGATCGCGGTGAGTTAATTTGTGAAGACTGCGGGCTTGTAATCGAGGAAGAAAAAATCGATCCAGGTCCTGAATGGCGGGCGTTCAATCATAAAGAACGACAAGAAAAATCCCGTGTCGGGGCACCCACGACCCAGACAATGCACGACAAGGGGTTGACGACGACGATTGACTGGAAAGATAAAGATGCTTATGGGCGGTCAATTTCTTCAAAAAAGCGGAGTCAGATGCACCGACTGCGGAAATGGCAGGAGCGAATCCGAACGAAGGATGCAGGCGAGCGGAACCTTCAGTTTGCACTATCGGAGATTGACCGGATGGCATCAGCACTTGGCGTGCCACGATCTGTACGAGAAGTTGCAAGCGTGATTTATCGGCGTGCACTCAAAGAGGATCTTATTCGTGGGCGATCAATTGAGGGTGTTGCAACCTCGGCGCTGTATGCGGCCTGTCGAAAGGAAGGGATCCCCCGTAGCTTAGAGGAAATTTCAGACGTGTCACGTGTTGACCGCAAAGAGATTGGTCGAACCTATCGCTATATTTCTCAAGAGCTTGGCTTAGAGATGAGACCAGTCGATCCGAAGAAGTATGTCCCCCGATTCTGTTCTGAACTGGAGCTAAGTGAGGAAGTACAGATTAAGGCAAATGAAATTATCGAGGAAACCGCAGAGGAAGGCCTGTTATCCGGGAAATCACCAACAGGATACGCCGCCGCCGCGATCTATGCCGCCTCACTGTTATGTAATGAAAAGAAAACCCAGCGCGAAGTTGCTGACGTCGCGCAAGTAACAGAAGTGACGATCCGGAATCGGTATCAAGAGCAGATCGAAGCAATGGGCATCCACGGCTAGCTATCAGTAGGGCTCAAATAGTCGCACTGCGCATTATTCTCCCGCAAGTAACTTGCACAATCAGTGATTACTACCAATAGATGCGACTGGGGGAATTTATTGAAGATTTTCAAGAAGACGAGTCGGCCAAGAAGCGTCGACTCGCAAAAGAGAAATCATATCAGATTACAGAATACCTCGAAGACGTTGAAACCCGGGTCACGGAGCACCTACAGGGTGATACACTGGTCGGATCCACTGCGCCTGAGATATTCGTTGGTCGATCAGGATACCCATCGGTATCAACAGGTGTTCTCTCCCCAGTTGGTGATGAAACAAATGCTGCAGAGTATGCAACGTCTGGCAAATGGTACAATAAGGAACTTGGGGTATCCGAAGTCCTCCAGCGACGAACCGGGCTTGTAAATTCACGACGGGAAGCATCAGTTGATGTAAACGATGTCTGGGACGGATTTGTCGGGGCTCAACGAGAGGTTGCAATTGCAGATCGTCCAGTCGATATTGAGATTGGGCTTGAGAACCGACCAAAAATTGATTTTTCGATGGATGAGGTGACAACCCCAACAGGGCCGGATGCAACGGCACAGTCAGTGAATTTAACCGAAAATCCACGTGTTCCACGTCCAGTACAGAAGACATTGGAAGATGACGACTGGCGAGCAGGGGGCGCAATGCGGTATCTGTACCGAAGAGGATTTGACGTCTATGAAATCAATAATATCCTCTCAGCCGGCGCACTTGGCCGTGGAGACCAGCGGCGACTCGTGCCAACTCGATGGTCGATCACAGCTGTCGACGATCAAATTGGAGAGTTTCTACGAGGACAGATTTACAATACAACAGCAATCGATCAGGTTGAGGTCTGGTATAATGAGTATATGGGCAACCGATTTTGGATCATTCTCGGCCCGGGACAGTGGGAATTTGAGTTAGTTGAGCTGAAGGCGCCAAACTCAGTGTGGAATCCAGAGGGATCGCAGCATCTGCTGATGGCTGACAGCGAAGGATATGAAGGCCGTCAGTCATACGTTGATGAAACCTCTGGAGCATACTACGCCGCCCGACTGGGTGTTCTTGAGCATCTCACGGATCGAGACCGACAGGCAACATGTCTCGTGCTGCGTGAAGTAACAGACGAATACTGGGCACCAGTTGGTGTCTGGCCGATACGGGAAGCTGTCAGAAATGCATTTGCAGAAAACCAGCCTGCAATCGCTGAGAGTTTCCAGTCAGCTGTTTCTACTGTTCTTGACCAATTGCCAGTTTCAAACCAGCGACTCTACCGAAAATCAACACTTGCTTCCGGACAACAAGCACAGCTGTCGGCATTTGATTCTTGAGAGGATCAATAGTAACGTGCAGAAATTAATCAGCAAAGATTCACTTCCTGAGCAGTGATTCGGGGACCAGCGCTGGACGAATCGTAACATCAATGCCGACTAGCCGGAGAGCAAGTAGAAAGAGTACATATAGTACCTCGGTCAGAACAATGGCAACAAGAATTGCTCCACCAATAAGCGCCGCTGTCGACAACATATTCTACCAGAACATCACAGTCGAGCCTATCTAAGAGTTTGCAATCGGGAAGATGTGGGACAGGCAGGACAGAAAAATAGTCCGGGCAATCGGAAGATAATGGTCTTTATTGTTTGGCATCACCCCATATAATACATGGACCGGTATGATGTGGCAATCGTCGGTGGCGGACCAGCCGGAGCCTGTGCTGCTCGGGTTGCCGCACAGCAAGGTGCACGAACAATATTGTTTGAATCTGGAGTCCCTCGCGAAGATCGAGATAGTCCCGGCCCAGACTCAACGGATGCTGCAGCACTGTTAGATTACTGGGTTGACATCGCCGATCTGGACTATGATAGCGTGCCAGACGACGTTATTCTGCGAGAACTTGAGCAAGCGGCTTTCGTTAGTCCGCAGCAAGAACTGGTGATTGACCGTACAGGAATCGATAGTACACATCCGTCGTTTGGATTTACGTTTAATCGAGTGAAAATGGACGACTGGCTCCATGAACAGGCCAAAGAAACTGGTGCAGAGCTTGAAGTGGGAACCAGCGTTCGGAGTGTTAATCCTGATCAGGGAGCGATTCCGGAACATCGGCTACAACTCTCAACTGGCGAGGAAGTGATCGCCAAATCACTGATCCTTGCAGATGGCCCACAGCGTCGGATTACAAATGGGACGCTTGATGATCTGCTTCCAGTAGATGAGACAAGTACAGACTATCTTGGAACACAAGATGCAAATCATATTGCATATCAGGAACACCGACGAGTTCCTGAAGAACTCTTTGAAGATGATACACTGCGGTTTTGGTGGGGTGCAATACCGGGTGAAACCGCGTACCCATGGGTATTCCCAAATGATGAAAACATTGCACGAATTGGACTAACAATGCCAATTGGATTGGGAATCGACGACGTGGAAGAGCCAAGTTCCTACACGCTCGTTGACTACGACGATGACGAACTCCCGTCACCACAAACGTACATTGAACGATTACTTGAGCGGGAGTATCCAGAGTACGACATCTCTGATTTCCCACGCGTTGAGTCACGCGGGAAACGAAAGGGTACCGAGACATACTCAATCTCGTCAACAAAACCGATTGATTCGCCAGTTGGCGCAAACATCGCCGTAGCCGGTGGGGCAATGGGCTCAACCTCCGCATTCCATGAGGGCGGATACCATACTGCGATGCGAACAGGAAAAATTGCTGGCTATCTGGCGGCAAACGATAGCTTAGAACAGTACAATGATGCATGGAAAGCAGCTATCGGCACCGAAGTGATCCGAAACATCATCTTTGCTGAGTTTGTCCGGGATTACAAGCCAGCAGATTGGGATAAGGCATTTAGTATTGCCAAGGAGCTCCAGTCTGATAGCGGAAATGCCGTGAAACCATCGTTATCCGCTGGGCTAACAGGATTGTCACTATTTGGAAAATATAAGCTCCAAAAGTTATGGTATAGGTACACGGACTTCGTCCAGATTAAAGAATCAGACTATATCGTGTGATCAGAAAGATCTGATGGACACCTGCGTTGTTTGTGTTTTACCCGTTGACTGTACAGGCAGTCAAAGCGACTGCCCCGGGGCTTGATCCCGGAATGAGTTCACAGCGAAGGTTGTGATCTGATCGAAGGATCAAAAACACATGGCCGATCAACGACAAGGATTAGATGATAGAGACTGTAATAGAAAGTGAACCCGGGAAATATTCCACGGGTTCAGATCACTGCGTGTTTCAATCCCTGTCCGAGCTGCTATAAGGCAACGATGAATGGCAGAGAACCCAAACACGCAACACCTGATTGAGTTCAGAGTTGGTTACTTCGACCCGCCCGGCACGAGGGTTAGCCGGCTGACTTGGTGTGCCGCCACAGGATGATGCCGGTCGTTAGTGTTCCGGGCGTATATTTTAAGCGTTCTATGAAAATTATTTATGAATAATCTCCGTAACTTACAGCGGTAGCAAGGCGAAAGCCCATCGGCTTTAGCCCTGTCTTTTACCCATAAGTTCGCGAGACTCAAACGGACGTTTCAGACGCTGTCGACCCTGATTTGTACTCGAGAGATTGAGATGAGCAGCGATTTGGGCAGTGATATCGGCGGTAGGGAGTGACTAAATGCGGATAAACAAGATCGGCAAAATCGTTCTATGAGGGAGTCACATCCGTAGAGATCGGTATTTTCAGCCGAGTTCATCGATCCCGACAGCGACGTGATTTGTGGGTAAGAGACAGGGATTCAGCCGTGTGGAGGAGGTCAAGATAGTATCTAGTCGTCGGAGAACTGGGTAATCCGGGGAACATCACGTTCAACGTCTTTCTGAAGCTTGCCAATCCGGTCCAATAGCCACATCCAGAGGACAAGACCTTGGACAAGGAAGACATTTGTTACGAGGAAGAATGTTGCTTCTTCAATTGGTAGACCAAGTGGGTCAATACCAGTCAGATAAGTATAATCGAAGAACCAGATGCCCCAGCGATTGATCGCAAGCCAGTCAGCAACCCAGAGGTATGTGGTCGGAATACCAATGCCAAGGATCACCATCTTTCGAGCCTTGACCAGATACGGCCAGCCAAATGCCCACTGGATAGCAAAGACCGGTCCAGCCCATGCCAGTATCATTCCCATGTAAAATGTTGAATCCTGCCAGAAAAGCAGGACGATCCCGACGGCAGAGACAAAAAACCCAGCAAGTGCTCCGCCAATTCGCTGTCGACGAGGGATATTCAACGACATCGATTTAACGTCAATAAACTGGTATAGTATGAGACTAGTGAGTATCGACTGGAGAATAAAGAACAGATACTCTCCCGGAGGGATATACCAGAACCGGCCTTGAATTGCGTTCGCTGGATAATCCCAGACCCCAACCTGAATAAGATAGCTATCCCATGGGGTCGTATATACAACCGCCATGATGACCATGATTCCAATGCCAATGAGTGCTTCACGATCCCACCACGCATCATCACGACGACGGGCTAGATAAGCAAACAAAACAAGCGGCGGTATGATCAGTAGAGCGTGAAACTCCATATACGTAAGATCCGCGACTCGCTCGTTTGTTTCAGATGCTACGCTGCTAAGGAACGGCAACGAAGACTGTCCCATGGGTAGTGAGGTGAGTGCTGTGTTCATATGGTGAGGTTACAAGATTCTACAGTTACTGTCACGTCGATACCAACTAGTCAAAAGTAGCCAGAGCCGTCACATATATGTACGGATTTCTTGTCGCGAAGCGCCTGCAGAGGCCACGCACCGAAGCGCGAGGAAAATACCATGAGTTAAGCGTCAACGGCTTCGGGGTTAAGCCCCGTGGCATCCGCCTCGATTATTCTGTGAAATCCAAGGTTGAACTGTGGCGTATGGCGAGAAAGACGCAGTGCTGATAGAACACAATAGTGAAATGTCAACTAAAAACTAAGACAGAGATTCACGACTCAGATGTTTGCTCAGGGAAGAATGCAGAAATAAGCTTTCGCTGTGCCGTCCGAAGATGCTGATGGAACGTCTGTCGTGTAATTCCCATTGAATCGGCTAGATCCTCTCCCTCAACAGGACGTGGCCACTCGAAGTAACCGGCCTGATAAGCAGTTTCTAATGCCGCATATTGTCGATCAGTCAAGTCGTCGCGAACTGTCGAGATAAACTCACCAGGCGTGCGGGTACTACCACTTCGTTTACGCTGTGAGATCAGCGAAACATCGGCAAAGCGATCATCAAGAATATTAACGACACGGCGAATCTCTGTTTCAGGTAGTGCTGTGAGTTCAACATGCACCTCACCAGCTGTCGCTTCTAAGTCTGTAATCTCTAGCCCATGGTCAGATACAACCTCGATAATCGGGCATCGTGTAACATCAACTGAGACAATCGCCTGATCACCATGGTCAATAACAGATGCAATAGTATCGATCGCATTGATTTCGGTCAGCAATGACTTGACATCTTCAGGAGGGTCACGGACAGTAAGATGCAAACGAGGGATATCTCCTACGTGGGCATCAAGCCGTTTGTACTGAATACTGGTATCGAGAGCAGCTGCAATGTTAGGTAACAACAGTGATGAGTCACATATCCGGAATTCAAGTTCAATTCGCATGTCGCTGTGTAGAGCTCGGCGAGTCTGAACAGCATTATACGAGCCGCCAACAAGAGTTCCGAGTGATTTCATGACCGAGATCTCTCGTTCATCGCCGACAAGTGCACGATCTATGTAAACGCCAAGAATGCCATATACAGTGTTCCGATACAACAACGGAACAGAAACAAGCGTTGTGGCATCGAATGAAACGGGATCAATTGAATCAGAGGTGATCTCTGGGGCTGTTGAGGTGATTACATCTTGTGAGTGGTATGCTTCGGCGATTGGACCACCAGTATCCAGTCGGATACGTGTCGAACGAGACATTGGATGGTTTCCATCGGTAACAACGGCAACAGGGTCACCACGTTGATGATTTACCGTTGAAATCCAGCCGCCACGGTATCCGTCAACCGCATCAATTGCCCCGAGTACATCAGAGAGTAGTGATTCAACATTGCTGGCGTTCATTGCAGCTGTTGTTACGTTCTCGAAGACAGTTTGGACACGACTAAGAGCGTCATCTAGAGTCCGTTTTTCATCATGAAGCGCGCTTGCCCGTCGCTGTGCACGTTGTTCAGCCTCACGACGAGTACTGACATCTTCTTGGAAATAAGCCCAGTATTTAACCGCAGATTCATCCGTATTGTATAGTGGCGTAACAGTAACACGGTTCCAGAAGGCACTTCCATCGGCCTGATAGTTCAGCATTTCAACGCTTGTCGATTCATGATTCTCGATTGCTTGCTCAAGCGTCGCAATATCACTTGGATCGGTCTCAGGCCCTTGTAGAAGAGTATGATCGCGGCCGAGGACCTCTGCCCTATCGTAACCCGTTAGGTCCTCATATGCGTCGTTTACGTACACTATTGGGTTGCCTGACAGTGTCGGATCAGTAATCGTGACACCGATCGGTGCATCCTCAAGCGTAGCTGCAAGCTCCTCTGCAGTCGGAGCGTGTTCTTTGGGATCCTCAATCAACCGTTCTGAAGAGGTGGTATCCACATGCTCGGGGGCATCACCATTGAGAATGTTATTGACTATACGTCGCAGTTGTGTTATCGAGGTTGGACCGTCACGCTTGATTGCTCGAAGAAAATCATCCGTTACAGGGTCAACCTCATCAATGGTGGGTTCATCGGTGTAGAAGACATACGGTGGTGTCCGTGGTTGGTTTCTAATATATTCAAGTAGGTCATCAGCACCTGCCTCTGGATCAAGCCCCGCACTGACAATGCAATCAAACTCAGTTTGATTCATCCACTCCAGCGCAGAGTCAACATGCTCAACGGTCACAACAGAACCATCAACATCCAAGAGTGCCTCGACAGCGTCGTCAACTCCCTCATCGTGAACAAGAAGAACCCGGGGCTTGGCCATATTACGGTATTTAGACACTCAACCAATGAATATTGCGAAACCAGAGATTACGCGAGAGACAGTATATCACAATCGCTCATCTGTAGAAGCGAATACCCGGCGAATTCAACCGCGGATCTATGAGCGAGAGGTTCTCATCATTCCAAACAGAACCGGTTATTGACGCAAGTACCCGGGTCTACAGATGAGCGTATCACAATAATATATCAAAAAAGTGCAGCGCGAGTGCTGCAGCTATGAGGTGGTAATTCACGAAGAAAGGAAATCAGTTAGAAAGCTATGCGAAGAGGTAACGATCTAACGACCGGTGGGGTCGTTAGTCGTCGTCACCTGGGGAGACGCCTGGGAGTGAGGCGCCGTAGTCACCACCAGCAGTGACGGTCTCTGGCTCATCAACAACGTAGTTGATGAGGATCAGAGCCAGTGCGTACTTGGTGATGATGTCAAGACCACTGTAGAGCCAGCTGGTCTGACCGACGTTGAGGAAGGCAACACCTTCGGAACCAAGTGCCCAGACGACTGGGTAACCAAGCCATCCGACGACGGTCAGGAGCTGAAGCGTACGGAAGATGTCGAGGGTACCGGCTGCTTCTGCGTCCCGTGGCCACTCAACGAGGAGGATGTACAGGACGACAATGAAGAATGCGCAGCTCAGTAGGTACCACCACCAGCGCATCCAGTGTGCGCTGACGGTAAGTGCTGCGGCAAGACCGGTAACACACATTGCGATGTCGAAGACAATCGCAGTGAAGATCTTCGTGATGTTGGAACCAGCGATGAGACCGATTGCGAGAAGGATGAATGGCGTGGAGAGTGCCCACGTCAGGTAGCGGCCCCACATGGTAACAACACCGGTTGCGTCAATGTACTGGTTGGAACCAGCAACGTTCTCTACAACATTTTCATCAGCAAGATGTCCTTCCGGCATCTCAAGTACGCTCATTGTAAGACCGGAAGCAAGTCCAGTGTAGCTGGAGATCGAGACGACGGAGACCATCATAATGGAGACGGTGATGATCTTCGTTCGTGGGTCAGAAAGGTTACGTGCCCAGAACGCAATTGCGAGGATCGTGAATCCTGCGAGAACAATGTTCGCGTAGAGCGATGTCCCGAGGACTGCGTTCTCTCGCAGTGCGTAGTTGTACATTTCGTGTTGCGTTACTGCTTCGCCCTTGATGACGCCCTGGTCTGCTGCGGAGTCATTAACGACAGAGTAGTCAGCAAACCGACGGCTGAAGTAGTCATCGAGGTCAGCTGGCATACCCCAAGCGTGGTCTGCCAAGTCGTTAACGTAGGCCTCGAAGCCTTCACCGCGGACGCCTTCGTTCTCAATTGTGTAAGTTAGTTCTGGCATACTGCATTAGAATCTATTTGTAGATTCCATTGTGAATGAACATCCTAACTGGTTAATGTTGATAACGGTATTCGTACACAAGCAAATGCAGAACACACATAGGAAGTTGATCGTCTAAAACCATACTAGTTAGCAATTAATTACTAGTGGTAAAATAGCTCTTTAAGTTAATCCGTTATTTTAGAGAATACATGATTATAACATAGATCTAGATTAACAACAATGAAGGATTATAGGTCTACTGTGCGCTACATAGAGCGCTTGCTGACCAAGAAAAAGCTAAAACTCGAAAATGAAATTGAGTCAATCAGAAGATACTGTCACGTTAGGTATGCTGTAAAACCGCTGCAGGTCTTCGGGTAATCACACACAACAACTGAGGTAAAACAAAACGAGAGATTATCCGATATACCGAAGGTCGTCTTCGGTGGGCGCAGGCGCGGACTGCTGAGACTCCATTTCTTGGATGCGACTAACGACTTCTTCCATCTTTTCTGCACGATCTTCAAGCTCACTGTAATCAACATCGAAGGAAAGCGCGTCTTGGAGAATCTCAAGGACAGCGCGGGCACTTTTTGGATCGACCATGTATCCACTCGTTTCACCCATAAGACAGGCTGCATTAATTGATCGGTTCTCACCCAAGCCGAGTAGTAAGCCGCTAACGCCAACAATACCGCCGGTTGGTTCATTATCCCGGAACTCAACCCCATATTCAGAAAGCTCCTCAACCATCGTGTCGACAGTTGCTGCACCTAACACATCGTACTCTTCGATCAGTTCGCCAGTTGGCACACCGCCAAGGGCATAGATTGTTGAGACATCGTAATCATCTGCAATGTCAAGGATAGCATTTGTAATCCGATAGTGACCGTGATTACTCTGAGCTTGATGGTCACCCGTAAGAAGTAGAACATCCTGATCATCGAGCGTCGTTGCATAGAATTCCATCGCAGTCAATGACGCAATCCCATCATCGTCAACAGACACCTGTGGTGGAAAATGTTCCGAGTAAACACGACAGACAAGTTCAGCGTCAGTTTCATCGAGGAGATGATTGACGGCAAGCTTTCCAACGTTCCCAACACCAGGTAAGCCCTCAATCAGTACTGTATCAGTGAGATCCACATCTGTGACTGTTTCAACTGTAATTTCGTCCATATGACAATATGGGCGTTCCCAATCCTAAAGAACGCGTCGGTCTCAATGCTATGGGACATATCAGAACAAGATGAGGGTAGGCTGTGGGCAGGGAAATCAGTCACTCACGAGTACGGCGACGGTATTCTGCGTGTGGATCTGTTGGTGAGTACGGTGCTGGAGCGCTGTTGATCGCATCAGCACCACAGTCAGGACAGGTGTTAGAAAGTGTATAGACAGGGCGGTCATGGACTGCTTTCCATGCAGAACAGACCTTGATGTCCGATTTCATACGCGGTTATTCTTCGTCGGTGTGTCGGTCCCGGTGGAAGTTTCCGGACCCACCACAGGACTTAATTGCTGAAACGGCTCGGTCAGCACTAGCTTCGAGCTGTTGTTCAGCGGTTTTATAATTCGGTGCTTTCACTCGAATTCGGTATTCAGGCGCACCAACATAGGTAACATCAAGTTCAACATCTTCAGGGATGTCACCGTTGCCTTCTGCAGCCTGTAGGGCTTCTTTAACATCGTCGACACCATTACCACCAGGACATTCAAGATCAACGTATCCAGTGACAGTAACGTATGGAACAGAGACGTTTTTGCGGGCAGTTTCAACGATAGCGTCGATGTCATCTTCTGAAAGACCGAGTTTGTCGAGTGCTTCATCACCGTGGATTGCCGCCTGTTCGAATCCTTTGTACAAAGATCCGTGTTCGGCAATCAATTCATTTGCAATCTCTGCGTATCGATCCGGGCCAATATCTTCACCGAAGGCGATCTCCATCCAGTTGTCGGCCTTTTGTTCGCTTTTCCATTCCTGGATTTTATCGGATCGCTGGTGATCATTGACATCCTTGAGCGAGAGATCAATCTGCTGTGATTCTGGATCGACATCAAGGACTTTTGCAACGACGGTCTGGCCGGCATTGACGTGATCTCGAACGTTTTTGATCCACCCAGAGGCGACTTCGCTTACGTGTACAAGGCCCTGTTTGTCTTGGTATTCTTTGAGATCAACGAAGACACCGAAGTCTTCAATCTCATCAACCTCTCCAACAACGAGATCACCGGGTTCAGGCCAGCCGCTGTATTTCATTGGTTAATTGCCCCAGCTTCCGGACGATCCTCGACAATCTCGACGATTTCGCCTTCAATGTCGGCAGTACCGCCGGTCGGGGTAGCAAGGGTATGGCCACAGACCGCACATGAGACGGTGGATGCGGCTTTCCCGAATACAACTTGTTCACTTTCACAATCCGGACATGCAACGCGGTAGAAGCTTCCTGGCATAGTTTGTTAATCTTGGAATGTTAGTCGACCAGCTCGCCATCCCTCGCGGAGATGAGCTGTACCACAATCACTGCATCGGTACTTTAGGTCCGTCTTCTTCGTCGGCTTGTCACCACCAGGAACCTTCGAGAACTTTCCGTCGTTCCCGATACCGCTGTTGCGTTTTTCCTGTCGGTCAATCCATTTCATACCGGTTGAACGCCCGGTACGTACCTTTTCGATCTCGTGCTCATTGTGCGAGTCACAATGAGGACAATACGTGTTGAAACGGCGTGGCATCTCCATGTACAATCACCTGATATCGGATAGGAAAGCAGCATTTATAATCCGTTTGGTTCAGTGACGAGATTTTACATCAGGTGTATAATGGGATATCAGATAATACATTGATGCGTGCACGCGCGAGACAGAAAGAGTCCGCGGAAAAGGAAACAAAAAGTGAATATGAGTGAGATCCACAATGAGACGTTTTATTAAAGAGTAGTCATATCCCAACGGTATGAAACGACTGATTATCTTGGGCGATCCCGGCGTTCGGAAAGATGATATCATCGAGTACGATGGGGAAGAACTCATTTGCTTCCAGATCAATCGAAACGGAGAGTGGCATGGACCTGATCGTGTCCAACTCTGGTGTATCGTTGGGACCGAAGACGAACGAGAAGCATTTGACACTCGGGATTTCATTCCACATTTCCTTGATACAGAGCGTGCAGATGCTGAAGAAATCGGTGTTGTCGCGTCATAATCAAGGCAACAAACTGCAGTGACAATCAGTTTATATGCAAAATCTTGTGAATAAATCGCATGCAGGCTAGCGATTCTGGATCACAATCCTTAACTACTGCACACGGTTACATTATAGTAGCGGGATGGGATAGCCAGGAGATTCCGGCGGGCTCATAACCCGCAGATCGGTGGTTCAAATCCACCTCCCGCTATTCTCTATTTTTCTACGTCAATTACTGCTCTTCTAAGGAATTCTTCAATTTCGGGACAGAAATATCATGGACCAGACAGATATATTTAATTAATACTTCTACTATCTGAAATTAAGTATTATTTCTCGGTACGTCGCATTGATACACTACATACGTATTCTGATAAGAGCAGACATTTGAAGGCACACGTGCATTTCTTCTCGTAAAATTAAATGCAAGAAACTTATTTACTGGTATATCTTACAGAAAGTGTATGGCAGACAGTGACGATTCTTCTTTACAGCGACGATCATTCTTGGCAATTGCTGGTGGAACATCGGCAGCAGCACTCGCTGGATGTACTGACCTATTTGACGATGATGAAGAACCAGAAGGGTGGGAGACATGGGACCACCCAGACAATGTACAGAAAGCTCAGGACGCTTGGGAAACAATCGAACAGAACACTGGCCCGACTGAGGAAGAACAAGACGCACGTGCTGAAGCTCACGTAGAGATAGAGGAAGCACGGCGGGATGACATGATCATTCTGCCGTTCTACCACGGGCTGGAAGAACGGTTTATTCTTCCTGAAGTCGACATTGAACCATTCGGAAGTCTGGGAGAACATCGACAGCGGTTCGATGAGGTTGAAATCGAAGACTCTGACAGGACAGATAGCGACACACTTGAGCTAATTAATTCAGGGATGAGCACGTTGGATCCGATCGAGTCAACGGACACAGCATCCGGTATTGTCATTAATCAGGTCTACGAGAACTTAACTCAATACGAAAACGGAGAAATTGAAGGACTGCAGGGACAACTAGCAGAAGACTGGGATATTAGTGACGACGGGGAGACTTATACGTTCCACCTGAAGGAGGATGTTGAGTTCCACAATGGAGAAGAATTGACTGCTGATGACTTTGTGTATTCATTCCGACGGCTCGCTGAGTCTGACAACAGTCAGCGAGCGAGCTTCATGTTAAACTCTGAGAATCTTGCTATTGAGTATGACGAAGATGAAGATGGCGGGGTAGTTCCAGACAGTATTGGTGTAGAAGCTGAAGATGACCATACACTTGTGGTTGAACTTCGTGAGGCAACGCCAGCGGCACTTGACATTCTCGCATATGATGCATTTGCTGCCATCCCAGAGGGCTATGTGGGCGACATTGAGGGGTATGACGGTGAGATGGATCAGGAGGACTTCTCTACAGAAGAGATGATTGGAACCGGTCCGTTCGAGTTTGTTGAGTGGACATCTGGAGAGGATGTTGAAGTCGAGCGGTTTGATGATTACTACGAAGGGGCTGCGAGTATTGAAACTGTACACTGGGAAATTGTTGAATCAGATTCTACTGTAAATACAAGAATTGAGGAAGGGAATGTCGATGTATTTACAATCCCAATTCCATTCTATGAGCCAGATAAAGTAGAAGTAGATGACACAGATGATCTTGGCAGGGAACTTGGCACATATGATCACGACAATCTAGGAGAGATTGATTATGTCAGTGTTGGAACGCTCAGCACATATTATATCGGATTCAATGCACGGCATGTGCCACTTCCAGTTCGGGAGGCTGTTGCACATGTGACAGACCACGAAAGTTTCATTGAAGACATATTCAAAGGACGTGGAGTACCAGCATTTAGCTTTACACCACCATCAATGTGGGAGGAAGAGTTTGGAGATGTAACATCATACGATGATTTTGCGGAGAACTTCCCATACAGCAAAAATGACAACGACAGAGACGCTGCAGAAGAAGTCCTTGAGGAAGCTGGGTATACCGACGACGATCCATTTGAGGTCACGATGACAACGTACGATGACGAAGCATTCCAAGAGTTCGGTCGATCAGTTCGTGACCGGCTTGAGGGCATTGGTGTTGATATGGATCTGCGTGAAACGGAATTCAATATTCTGATTGGCGACGGCGAAGATGGAGACTTAGAGATATTTACGCTTGGATGGATCTGGAGCTGGAATGACCCTATCTACGGTCATTTCGGATTTGAGCCTGAGAACACAGATACGTCACTGATACCAACTGAAGCAGATGGATACTATCTAGATTGGCAGAAGGCAGCGGAAGGAGTCGTCGAGGACGAAAACGAATAAAAGTGAATTAGTACCGCTACTTCCGGAAGAGAAGAAATCCTAGTATCTAAATACCCTTCAGCGACAACGAGATAACAGCCTTATTCATGAGAATTAACGGGAGTGAGCTGTCATGAGCCGATGGCGATATTTTCTTAAGCGCTTGTTGCTATCAATCCCAATTCTGTTTCTTGTCGCCACCATTCTGTTTGTCATTCTCCGGCTAGGACCACTTGACCCGGTTGCTGCTATTCTTGGTCCTGATGCCGGAGGTGGCGATGCAGCAGAAATACGTGAATCACTTGGACTGAATGAGCCGCTGTGGACCCAGTATTACGAGTTTATGGTAAACCTCGTAACCTTTGAAGGCCAGTCGTGGGTGATCCAGCCAGGTACGTCCGTACAAGCAATGATTGCGGACTTCGCACCACGGACAATTTGGCTTGGATTCTGGGCAATTCTCTTGCCATTATTTATTGGAATTCCCCTCGGGTTCTACGCTGGACTTCGTCCAAATAGCTTTGGAGATTACGTTGCGTCCTTTGGTGGAATTGTGTGGCTTGCAATGCCAAACTTTTGGCTGGCAATTATAATTATCGGACTTCTTGTGTCAACCCAAAACGGTGCTGGACCGCTTGGATTTGATTGGTATACGTTTGGACCGGAGATTGACTCAGTTGTTACAGCACCGCCATTGAACTTTGTCGATGAGTGGGTCTCACTCTGGTTTATTTCAATACCAATAGCATTTAATTTTGGCACGATTGCAGAAGCGATTAAGATCATATTACCACCAGCATTGGTACTGGGATCGGCTTCAATGGCAACAGAGTTACGTATTGGACGAACCGCAATTCTTGAAACAATCAACTCGAATTACGTCGAAACTGCGAAGGCAAAAGGACTGTCTGATCGAGTTATTGTCTGGAAGCATGTATTTCGAAATGCACTGATTCCATTGATTCCAGTGATCTCTAATGAAGCATTCCTGCTGCTTGGAGGATCTGTAATTGTTGAAGTAGTCTTCGGTATCAATGGAATTGGTTGGTTGTTCTTCGAATCAGCAGTCGATGGAGACCTTCCACTTGCAGGGTCACTATTATTCCTGTTTGCAATAATTATTGTGCTTGTTAATATTCTCCAAGATCTTCTCTATACAATTCTTGATCCACGAGTAGGGTTGAACCAATGACGATGGAAACAGCTGACACCAAGACATTTCGCGAACGTATCGCTGAGAACCCTCGGCCAGCAGTAATATGGGGAAGTGTGCTCGGGGTTTTGGTTCTCCTTGAGTTGGGCCATTACGCTGCTGGTGCTCTCTGGTTTGGGGGAGCGATTGGGACTGCTCTCTCCGGGATAGCGAGCATCCCATGGTTTGTGGGAGGAAATATTAATAGTGTAGTCATTGACTCGTTTGAATCAATTGGAGTCGATGCTGAAATTGCGGCTATACTTGGGGTGACTGCCGGCATCATAGCCATCGGAATAACGGCCGTAATATTATTGTATATCGCTGCAGCAATCATACATCAGATTACGGACTATTCGCTCGTGGGTCAGTTTGGTGTCGAAAAAGGTAGTCAAATCTCAATACTCGGACGAGAAATAGTGATAACAGAACCAGTCAAAAAGCGATTAGAGCGAATTGTCGGAGCAGGAATACTAGCTGTTGTGACAGGCTTGCTGTTAGTACCACCAGTCGCAGCAGTTGTAGACATTATTTTGGGCACAATGCGCAATGCCATCAGCTGGGTAGCATCACTCCCCCATCTAACGGATCCAAGTCTTATTTCCAATGATGGATATCACGGACCCAACGGTTGGGAAAATACGTTCCTTGGACTCAGTGCAGCACTTGCATGGTTTATTCGTGTAGTCGTTGTATATGCATACGCGCTATTCTTACTGTACTGGCTCTGGCGAGGATACAAGATATTCAAGAATAACTATCGAGTCGCTGACTGGACACCGACTGATGACTGGATACGTCGGTTTAGCACCCACTCATGGGGAATATTTGGGTTCGTGACGATATTTATCTTCGTCATAATGGCAGGTTGGGCACCATCTCTTGCGACATATCCAATCAGTCATAATATCTATTCGCCTTTCGATTACCATATTCAGTACTGGGATGGACAAGGCGTTGAAACAATCAGTCACGGGGAAGCAAACGATAATACCCGTTCCGATGGAGGGGAGTCGACAGTTGGACCGTTGAGCTACGATCAATATGACCGATGGGCTCCAATGGGCACAGCAAGCGGTGGACAGGACCTGTGGACATTCGTTGTCTACGGTGCCCGAACGTCGCTGATCATTGGTCTAACAGCCATCATCCTCGGTGGGTTGATTGCGCTTACGCTCTCGATGATTACAGCATATTACAAAGGGATCGTTGATACGCTAACAGTTGTTGCGACTGATACGATCATCTCAATTCCGGCGTTCCTGTTTGCATTGCTCCTACTGGTGGTATTCGGAGATGCAAACCACCCAATCGCCGAACCGCTTGATGGTGGAATACTACTTGCATTAGCATTTGCATTTGTTTACTGGCCAGGGATGTGGCGAGCAATTCGTGGGCCATCCTTGCAAGTTGCCGAGCAAGAATGGGTCGACGCAGCGAAGAGTTACGGTCAGAACCCATTTGTGATAATGCGAAAGCACATGGTCCCCTACATTGCCGGGTATTTGATGATCTATGCATCGTTGCTCCTTGGGAGCATTATCATTGCAACAGCGGCACTTTCATATCTTGGAATCGGAGTTAGTCACCCAACTGCAGAGTGGGGACGACTTATCAGTGAAGGAGAAGTCTACATTAACACGAATTCATGGCATGTCGCCACGCTACCTGGAATTATGATTGTGCTCATCGTGACTGGATTCAACGCCCTCGGTGATGGAATTCGAGACGCGATCGATCCAGAAAGCAACATTGAGTCAGGTGAGGGTGGTGCCGTTGGAGGAGGTGGTGCATAATGGCAACAACACAAGCAACTGATGATATGATGACGGCCGAAAAAGATATTGTACAGGTTAGAAACCTCCAGACAGCATTTTTCACGGATAAAGAGACAATCCGAGCGGTCGACGGAATTTCATTTGATCTCACTTCTGGAAAGACCATAGGAATTGTTGGAGAAAGTGGGTCAGGAAAAAGTGTCACCGCTCGTTCCCTGATGGGGTTAGTTGATGCTCCTGGGCGGGTACTCCAAGGAAGTAGTATTCAATTCCACAAGTTGGAGACGGTCCAAGCATTCGCAGACTCATTTTCACGACGGGCCGTCGATATAACGGAGCTTGAAGCTGAGTATGACGCAGAGACGATATTCGAAGAAGAAGTCAATGCAACACCAGAAAGCCTTGGATACGAATCTATCGAGGAAATTGGACTTGCAGAGCTAGCTGCCCATGACTATCTTGATGATTTAGGAATCGTAGATTCCAGTGATTGTATATTCATTACAGAAGGGTCAAAGGAGCGTCCAGAAGCAGGATTTATCGAACTTAGCCGGATCAGTGGGAAAGCACAGCGAAAAATGCGAGGAAAGCAGATTGCAATGGTGTTCCAAGATCCATTGACAAGTCTGAACCCCGTCTATACAGTCGGTAACCAGATTAAAGAGGCACTCCGCTTGCATCAGGGACTAACAGGGAGTGCAGCAGATGAAAAGGCAATCGATCTACTGGACTCCGTTGGAATTCCTGATGCACGGCGGCGGCTGACAGAATATCCACACCAATTCTCCGGTGGCATGCGACAACGAGCAGTTATTGCGATGGCACTTGCTTGTGATCCGGAGGTTTTGATCGCTGATGAGCCAACAACAGCACTTGATGTTACAATTCAGGCGCAGATTCTAAACCTACTAGAAGAACTGCAAGAGTCAAGAGACCTAGCAGTAATGTTCATCACCCACGATATGGGCGTGATTGCTGAAATCTCTGACCGCGTTAATGTCATGTACGCCGGAGAAGTTGTAGAATCGGCAAACGTTGAGACACTGTTTGAAAATCCAAAGCACCCGTACACGAGAGGATTGCTCAATTCAATCCCAGCACGGCAAACCGGTGATCGTCTAAGCACAATCGAAGGGAGCGTGCCAACACCGAACGAGCCAGCGCAATATTGTCGGTTTGCTCCACGGTGTCCAAAAGCATTCGATGAATGTGAAAAAGTCGCTCCAGTTCCAGTAGATGTCAACGAAGAAAGTACAGACCATAGCGCAGCATGCCTCTTGTATCCAGAGCAGCTATCGAAAGGTGCAGCTGTAGAACACCATCAGAGTCGGCAGAAAAAACAAGGTGATAACCAATGAGCCGAGAAGTAACTAAGCCCAGAGATGAAAAAAGAGAGGACGAAGATGTGCTTGTACAGGTTCGCAATCTAAAAACATACTACGACGACAGTGGTCTCCTTGATGGAACTCCGCCGGTGAAGGCAGTTGACGGTGTTTCATTTGACATCAAAAAAGGAGAAACACTTGGGCTTGTCGGAGAGTCAGGCTGTGGAAAAACAACGTTAGGCCGCACACTACTGCAGTTAGAGGATGCAACTGCAGGTGAAATAAAGTTTGACGGAACCGATATAACGACGCTGAGAGGTGACGAAATCAAGCAATGGCGACGCAACGCACAGATGGTCTTCCAAGACCCAGATTCAAGTCTCAATGATCGAATGACTGTTGGTGAGATCATTAGAGAGCCGCTTGATGTGTATGACTGGAAAAGCAAGAAAGAACGTCGTGAGCGTGTAAAGGAGCTACTTGACACCGTTGGGTTAAAACAGGAACACTACTTCCGATATCCACACCAATTTTCTGGGGGTCAAAGACAGCGAATTGGGATCGCACGGACCTTGACGCTGGAGCCAGACTTCATTGTGCTTGATGAGCCGGTTTCTGCCCTTGATGTATCGGTGCAGGCCGAGATTCTAAATCTTCTCAAAGATCTACAGGACGAGTTTGATCTGACATATCTCTTTATCGCACACGATCTTTCAGTTGTAAAGCACATCTCTGATCGAGTTGCAGTAATGTATCTCGGAAACGTGATGGAAATCGGTCCAGTTGATGAAATCTTCGAGGATCCAGCACATCCCTATACACACTCATTGCTGTCAGCAATTCCACGTCCTGACCCAACGGCTGAAAGCAACCGGATTACACTCCGAGGGACACCCCCAAGCCCACGATATCCGCCAAATGGATGTCCATTCAGCGACCGATGCCCAGCCCGAATTAGACCAAAGGAGTACAAAGATGTTGATGAGGACCTATGGAATAAAATCAGCATTCTTTGGACAGTAATCAAAGAGCGGAACCGCGCTGATCGGACAGTTACAGAGCGGATTAAAGAGTTACTTGGTGGAAAGACCCGGTTTGGGTCAATTGATGAGATTTATGAAGAGGTGTTTGACGGACGAGACATGCCTGAGAAGGTTGCTACAGTGCTTGATGAAGTTGCAGAGTACGTTCGAGATCACGAAGAACAGAAAGCACTTGATCTACTGAACCAAGAGTTTGGTAGTATCTGTGATCGTTTTAAAGACTCTTGGACTCGAAACGTTGTCTCTGAGATTGAAACACAGGATAGCATCCAGAAGTCGATCGCGGTTTTGCTAGAAGAAACGGATGGGATTTATGATGATCTTGAAGAGCAGGAGGCGAAGTCGATTGTTGAAGATGTACAACGACACCTAGAAAATGAACAAAGGGAACAAGCAGTCAAAACGGTGGCTGAAGCCGTTGGTGGAGCATACGATCCGATGACAGAAGAGGAGATCAACACACCTCGCCTGCATAATATCGGAGACAAAGGTCGAAAGAGTATGTGTCATCGCCATCTCTCCCGATATCGGGATCCAGATGAAGTACTGGAAGAACGTTACTAATGGCTATTAAAGGAACGACAAGGTCAGATCAAATTAAACGACTGCTGTTGCGGTGGACAGACGCATTAGGCTATGCGCTCTGGTTTGCAGTTGGATCAATTATTGGAACGATAGTTCTTAGTGCGGCTGCTGGCTTAGGATTGGCTGGATCAAAATACCTCTTGTTTGTCTGGGGATTTTTACTTATGGCATATGCGACAATAGCATTGTGGCCAACCTCTCCGGAAGATGTCGGCCGGGACCCCAAGACAACCTCAATTCCAAAGAACCCAGACACAACCCGGTTTCAGCGTCTTGTTCGGTTACTACCGCCTCTTAGATGGCTTCCAGTACTGAGTGCACGTGAGCAATACAGTAACGGCGCAAAGCTATTTTTAAGCAGCATACTCGTTCTGTTGAGTTCAATCATAATGGAGATTGGGTTGGGAATTTAGCTAATTCGCGGGCTCTCCTAGCTGGGTAAAGCTTCTTCATTCTGCACATGAATCCATCGAAAGGCGTAACGGGGGCAGAATCGTAATATCTACCAATGAATCCTGATGATAATGCACCCCCATCAGTAGGAAAGGGCTCCCAAACACGGAAGAAAGCATGGCAGCGAACCATAGCAGAACAACAGGAACTGATAAACTCACGTGAAGAGGATGGATGGACGGTCGTCAAGGTCCGTTCCGGAAACACATCCCCACTCGTTGAAGATGAAAAGGCCGGTATTGAGTTTATTGTTCCAAAGAGCGATGCAAATGAAGTATCATCTGTTATTGAGGATAACGAATTTGACGACTACGTAATGTACCGGAACAAGGTTGGAGGATCGATAATGCTGGTTCTTGAGCTACTTGATCTAGACACGGAAACTGCAATTTCAGTCGCGGGAGACTTTCGAGGTGCAAAAACAAGTCAAATGATTGATCAAATCATTGATCTTGATGAAGTTACATTTCGGCTTTCAAAACTGGACAAGACCGTTGTAGCAGAATTCACGTATGGGCATTACAAGCCATTGATGCCCGTTGACTCTGACAAAGACGGTCCCTAATCGACGATCTTCACTTCTCCGTCTTCGACAATGACATTGACAAGTGATTGAACATCATAATCGATCTCAAAGTCATCAACACCGTCTGCCTTGCGGATTGCAACGATTGTATCGACAATTTCTGCGCCAATTTCATCCTCTAATGCCTGTGTAATAGCCGTCAATGTGCCACCAGTTGAAAGAACATCATCGATGACAAGGACTCGATCACCTTCGTCAACATCGTTAATATACATCTGACTTTCGTCATAGCCTGTCTCTTGGAATAGTTCTACCTCACCTTCGAGGCCGTATTTCTTTTTTCGAATGACGACCATCGGGATGTCGGTCATCATGGATACAGCTGAGGAGATGTGTATTCCCATCGCAGCGGGCGTAACGATCTTATCGATTTGTTCAACATCGGTGCGCTGAATAATACTGACAGCAATTTCTCTGAGCAATTCTGGGCGAACCATTGGAACCCCGTCACTGACTGGATGTACGAAGTACTGGTAACCGTCTTTTTCAACGATCGGGGCATCCTCAAGTGATTCCTCAAGTAAGCGCATGTCTACAGTAGACGATTTATAAGTAATAAATGACCGGTCTCAGAACAGCAATCCATCTCCTGGGCCAAACAGTACCAGCACCATGATGAGAGTGACAATCAAAACGACAATGGCAATGCTTGTTCCAATCCCCGCACGAAGCTGATGATTCTGCTCTTCGACAGGCTTGAGCATCCGTTCACCAATCTGAGTTTGCCGAAGTACCGTTTCAGGGTGGGTTCCAGCGTACATTGCCGCATTAGCACTGCGAACAGCGATCCGATCAACAGCAGCGTATAGTTCGGTGACGCCAACAACCAGACCTCGAGTGCTATAGAAGCTGACCCGGTTGAGAATCCAATCAATATCCGGTACGTGTCCAAGATGATGTAGAGGACTTTTCAGGATAACAAATCCAATCAGACCAGCAGCAGCCAGTGCAAGGCCTTCTAAAACGTGCCCAACAGTGTAGGCTTCGTAATCGACACCAGTTATTGACTCCTCAAGGAGAGGCACGGTGGCGATTGTTTCTGCGCCAGCAACAGGGAGAATTGTGTAGAGTGTATCTGGCCACAGGCCGTAGATAACACAGAGTGCAGCAACACTAACCATTGCAACTGACTGGCCAATGTTTGCATCCTTGACTGTTCCAGCGTACTCGCCTTCGATGAATGCGAAGTAGCCGAGTTTGATAAAGGAAAGGAAGGTACCTACACCTCCAATCATCAGCATCCACCAGAGGGCAGGTTCCCCAAGAACGACATGATAATCAAAGTGGTAGCTAGCCCCATCGAGCACCATTCCTTTTGAGACAAACCCGTTGAATCCGGGGAAACCAGCAATAGATAGCGCTGCAATGGCAAAAGCAATCGCAGTAATTGGCATTGCACGGGCCAGACCGCCGATCTCATCCAGCATCTCTTCGCCAGTTCGATAGATAACAACACCAACAGTCATGAACAGCAACGCCTTGTACAGGATGTGATTGTAGATGTGGGCAAAGGATCCAGCCGTTGCAAGTCCTGCAGTGATACCCACACCAGCGACCATGTATCCAACCTGTGATTGAATGTGATACGAGAGTAGTCGTCGCATGTCGTCCTGTAATAGGGCAGTATATGCGCCGAATATGGCCATTGCACCACCCATGTATGCGATTGCGATGTGACCTTCAGGGAACGCACGGTAAAGCGCATAGACGCCGGTCTTGGTCGTATATACGCACAGGAAGACACTTGCTGCGATATGTGGTCGCGGATAGGTATCAGGAAGCCATGTATGCAGGCCAACGAATGCAACGTTGACACCAATTCCAATGGCAGCAAACAATGCTGGAAGGCCATCTGCAATGCCACCATCTGGGTCAAAGATCAACTGACCAGTAGCAACGAAATGCCAGACGACGGCAGCTAGCAGTAGGCTGCCACCGATGCCGTGTAAAATTGCATATCGATAAGCTGCTCGGATGGCGTCAGCCGTTCCAAAGTGCCAAACGATCAGCGTGCTTGTGACAGCCATTAATTCCCAGAAAATCACAAGTGTAAGCCAGTCACCGCCGAAGACAGCGCCTAGACTTGAGGCAACATAGAACAGCGCAAAGGAAGTCTGCACCCGGGGAGCTTCACTGTACCATGAATAAAGCACGGCAGCAGCTCCAATGATCCCAAAGACGAGACCCATAATTCGGGTAAATTCATCAACAGTGTACAGTTCAGCCTCGAAAACAGCGAATAGCTCAACACTTGCATGTACGCCATCAGGTACTTGCCACGAAACAAGCGTGACGAGTAACATTGCAACGACTCCGAGCGCGTGACCAATCGATCGTGGTAGTCGCCACATCAGAATAGCCGCAATGAGGATGATCAGTGCTGGATGAGCAACCGTCAGTAGACTTTCAGATATCATGATGAAAACACCTCCATAAGATCTTGGCCAGTACGATCTTCGGCTACTTCGATGGCAAGCTCAAGGAAACCAACAGAGCCTGGGATAACACCGAGGATGACGGCCCCGATCGCAATTGCAGTGATTGGCATAAGCATCAGCCATGTCGTTTCGTTCCATGGCTGACGGCGTTCCCAGCCACCTGGCGGTGGACCGCCATGATGGGCATGTCCATCATCCGCATGTGTATCGCCAGCACCAGCGAGTGGGTCCTCTTCGACATGTTTCACCTCAGCGTCGCTTGGATGATGGTCAACCGCATATCCATGATCCTCAGAGTCCCACTCATCATCGTCCGGTTTGGGCGTTTGTTTGCCACCATCAGTATGAGCCTCCTGCTCATTGGTATGGTATGATTTGTAGAGTCCGCCGAGTTTGTTCTCAATAAGCGGCTTTGCCTCGTGATTGTCTTCTGATTCGAAGAAGGCTGTGTAGATAATTGGCCAGAAGTACGCGATGTTCAGGACACCAGATACGATCAATGCCATGGCAAAGATGATACCAGCAAAGTGCGCCTCAACAGTCGTTGCCTGGAACAGCGTCGTCTGTCCTTCCATGCCGACAGCTCCAATAACCATGTAGAACTTGCTGACAAATCCAGCAATTAGCGGTATGCCAGCCATTCCAGCGGCAGCAACACCGAATGCTGAGAGGGTTAACGGCATTCGTTTTCCGATGCCGGCCATATTCGAAATATAGTCAGTATGCGTTGCAACATGGATTGCACCTGCACAGAAGAACAGTGTGAGTTTCATGAATGCGTGTGCTGGGATGTGTAATAATCCACCGACAATACCGTATGGTGTCAGGAGTGCAATACCCATGATAATATATGAGAGCTGGCTTGCAGTCGAATAAGCGAGACGACGTTTGAGGTGATCTTTTCGAAGTGCAATAAGTGATGCTGCAAGGAAGCTGAATGCTGCCAGTGCGGCCAATGGGATATGCATTCCAAGTTCCATTGCAAGGTCCGGCTCAAATACATCAAGAACTGTGCGGGAAACACCAAATGCACCAGTTTTCACGACCGCGACCGCGTGAAGGAGACCAGAGACTGGCGTTGGTGCGACCATTGCGTCCGGAAGCCATGAGTGCAATGGCATGATAGCTGCCTTGGCTCCAAAACCAAGCGCAAGGAAGGCAAATGCCACCTGTGCATACAGGGGCTCAGCCTCAGCCAGATGCTGTGCAGTCTCACCGAAGGTGACTGTTGCCTCACTGCCGTATGCATTTGTCAGCCAGAAGACAATGGCTGTACCACCTAGGACAAGGAATCCACCACCAAGGAACGTGTACAGAAGGTATTTACGACCAGCATCCCGGGCTTCCTTGGTCTCATCGTGTGCAACAAGCGGATAGGTTACAACAGAGAGCAACTCATAGAAGATGAATATCACAAGTAGGTTTTCAGCAAATGCGACGCCGATTGCAGTCGACAATGAAGCTGCGAACGCAGCGAAGAACCGAGTTTGTCCGTGTTCATTCAGTCCTCGCATGTAGCCGGCTGTATAGAAGGCCGTAAAGATCCACAGGAAGCTTGAAAGCAAGGCAAATACCATTCCGAGAGTATCAACCCGGAGTGCAAATTCAATTCCAAAGACAAACTCACCGAGTGTCCAGCGGTATGTTTCACCACCAAGTACCCCGGGAAGCATGCTAAGAATCAGTCCAAACTTGGTCAACGCAGCCAAGACAGACCATGTTTCACGAACATTCGGATATCGATACGAGGCGACAATGAGTGCAACAGCAATCGCCGAAACAAGAACAGCAGCGATTGGTCGCGGATCGCCTTCACCAATCAGTGTCCATGCAGATAAATCCAAGAATACTGGTTCAATCATCGTTGATCACCTCCGAAAGATCGGCACCAATGACGGGGTCAGATTGCTCTGCTGCGGTAACAACTGGATCAAGCAGCTCAGCAAAAGTTGCACCGTAAAACCCGAGGATGAGGGTAAGGACGGCAGTGCCAACGGCCAGTAAATACATACCAGCTGAAGCACCACTGCCGTCAGTTCTTGGGCCACCATCGGTCACCGCGTGAGCGACAGAGCTTGGCTCAGCATACGATGGAGCATCGTGTGGCAAGTAATCGAAGTATAGCTTCTCAAGCAGACGTGCGATGTAGAGCAGCGACAGCAGTGTACTTGCGAAGACAACAAAGACAATGGTCCACAGCTGTGTTTCAGCAGCGCCAATGGCGATATACCACTTCCCAACGAAGCCAAGCGTTGGTGGAACTCCGACGATACCAAAGCCGAGAATAGCAATGCTCCCGGCGAGGAACGGCCGTCGTTTGGCCAAACCAGCATATTCACCGATTTTGCGGGCACCTTCTCCAGCAGCAAGAGCACCAGCGGTGGCAAAGAGTCCGCCCTTAATGACCGCGTGTGCAGCAAGATGGATGATTGCGCCATAGATTGCATACCGCGCTGCAGCCTGACTTGCATCGGGATGAACGGCAAGTCCAAAGGCGATGATAATCAGCCCAAACTGGGCGACTGAAGAGTAAGCGAGCAGGCGCTTAACCTTGCTCTGTGCGGCTGCCAGCGCACTCCCAACGATAACGCTAACACCAGCAACAAGAAGGACCGCTTCAATTGCCAGTGGTGTTTCCGCGAAGAACTCAGGGGTAAACACATTCAGAGAGATGCGTCCAAAGGCGTATGCGGCAGATGTCGAGACTAGTGCTGAAACATAGATTGTCACCGCATCAGGAGCACGGTCGTAAGCATCAGGCTGCCACGTGTGCAGTGGGAATATGGCCGCCTTCACAAGCAGTCCAGCCGCGATAAAGGCAAACCCAGCAAGGACAAGGGGATCAGTATACAGAGCACTGTCAATCCATTCTGGTTCGCCAGCCAGAGACCGGGAAACATCGACCATGTTGAGTGTCCCTGTTCGGACATAGATGTAGCCAACACCCACGAGATACAGGGACGCACCGATTGTTCCAATAATCAGGTATTTTAGCGAAGCGACAGCGGATCCAGCTGACCTGTTACTGGCAATGAGAGCGTATGTAGCTAGTCCGGTAATCTCAAGGAAAACAAAGAGGTTGAATAGGTCACCAGTAAGAACGACACCCATCAGGCCACCGGTTAACAGCAAGTATCCAGCATAGAACACATCACTTCGGGGGCCACCCTTACGAGAGAATGCAAGAACAGCTAACGCAACAAGGGCAACAAGGAAGACGACAACAGCCGACAATTGATCGGCAATAAGCTCAATACCGACAATGAAGCCCTCTTCAGAGACACGACCAAACGATTCCCCACCGAGGACGTGTGCAATGCGTTCTTCTTGGATATAGACGGTGTAAGCAAGCGCGACGGCAACGATTGCTTCAACCACCAGAACGATTGCTGCTAGTGGCCAGCCGATCCGCTGTTTAAACAGTGTTGCTGCAAATGGAAGTGTCGCACCGATAATTGGGATGATGACCAGTAGTGCGGGCAATAAGTTCCCCGGGATCAGCTCATTCATCAGAATACACCTCCATCAAGACGTCTTCTCGAAGCGTTCCGTAATCCGAGTAAATCCGGACGACGAGTGCGAGTCCAACTGCGGTAAGGGCAACACCAACAACAATTGCAGTCAGGACAATCACGTGCGGAAGCGGACTGGCGAATGGATCGTACGCCTGTGCAGATTCTGGAATGACTGGCACAGATCCATCAGCAACGTACGCTGTGGTAACAAAGAAAAGAAACACACCGGTCTGGAAGATGTTCAGGCCGATAATCTTTTTTACCAGATTTTCACTGGCAATTGCCATGTACAATCCAAGCGTTAGGATAATTGCAAAGAGTAAATACGTGTATTGGCTTGTAATAAGTGTTTCAACAGTTTCAATCATCGTCGTTCACCTCCTCTTCTGGGGATTCAAATGCGACCCATGAGTCGTCATGGGACCATCGATCCTCGCTTGCACGCGATCCAGCGGCGATAGCGAAGAATAAGCCGATAACAACACCAGCAACAATTGGGGCAACCCCGCCGATTTCAATCGCTTCAAGACCCCATTTTGTGTTGATGCCGAATTCAGCCTCGAAGAACGGATGCTCAAGGAAGCTTCCGCCATACAGCATCGGGATGAGTCCGATAAGTGCAAAGACTGCCGTTCCACCGCCAGCGAGAACAACAATCGTACGGTTGTGCAGCCAGTCACGAGTGGGTTCAATCCCGAATGCAAATGCAATCATTAGGATTGAAGCACCGATAATGGCACCACCTTGGAAGCTACCCCCTGGCGTATCAGCTCCATGGAACATGAGGAACAATCCATAGGTTAGCGAGAATACAGCGATGATCCGAACAGTCGACATAATGACGGGACTCTCAACATAGGCGTGTTCCTCACGGATTGGATCACGGTCGTCGCTACTCACGGGTAAACACCTCCGAGCGGAGGACAATAAGTGCGGCTACACCAGCGGCAAAGACAACGACGGCTTCACCAAACGTATCGAATCCTCGATACCCAGCTAAAACGGCAGTTACTGCATTTTCAACGCCAGTATCACTGTATGCGTTCTCAATGTAGTACTGAGTCACTGCCGGATTACCCCAAGCAGATTGTACTTGGTCAGTACCAACAGACGGGAACTCGACGATTGTAACGAGCATCACAATCAAGAATGCGCCCATTACAATCGCTGCCGGGATGTTCACCGACTCAAACAGAGACTTGGATACCGGCCGCGATGTCTTAGCAATGGTCAACAAGAGAAGAATCGATGTCACTCCAGCGCCAATTGCTGCTTCTGTCATCGCAACATCCGGAGCAAGTAACAGTGCATAGAACACTGCCATGCCGAGGCTATACGCCGCAAAGACGATGATGACAGATAGGACATCGCGCAGAAAAACAGTCACAACTGCGGTGATTAGGACAAACAAGGCAAGTGTAATCTCGATGGCGGGAGCTGACTGTAATGCATCCATGAGTGCATCAATCATTTGTGATCACCTCCAGCGTTAGACTGGGACGATTCGACGTACCCGCCATCAGGCTCGACTGCTTGGACCAGCTCAGTGTCGTCCTTCGTATCGTCCTCTCGCCATGGGACGATCCCTTTTTCATTTGCGGCACGAGCAATGGCATGCGCTGCCGTTGGATTGGTAATGAAAATGAAGAACAACAGCAGAACGGTTTTTACAGTAGGAGACCCCCAGCCTAATTCAATCGCTGCGAGCGTAACTCCGGCAAGTGCAAATCCCGCACCGAGTGTATCAGCCTGTGAAGCAGTGTGAGCACGAGAATATATATCTGGAAGACGTATTACACCAGTCGCTGAAACCAGTGTGAACAGAACACCAAGGATAACACAGGCGATAATCAGCGTAAGATATGCCAGATCGATCATAGCACACCACCTCGCTCGACGGAGAACTTCGAGAAGGCAATGGCCATCAGGAAATTAAGGAGTGCGTAGATCAGCGCGATATCAAGTAGTGATGGCTCGCCAAGACCAACAGACAACAGAGCAAGCACAACGACAGTGTTCGTGCCGAGGACATTAACCGCAAGTACACGATCAGGCACTGTCGGACCCTTGATTGCTCGATAGAACATTGCAATGGCAAGAATAATAAAAATCGCTGCTGCTGCAAGGAACAGCGTTTGGATGATTTCATTACTTACATCAATCATGACTGATCACCTTCTGACTTCGATTCTGATCCATCGCGTTCAACCATGGAAACATCATTACGCTCTTCTGGTGTCCCAATATCCGCCGATTTGCGTCCATAAAACACAAAACGGACAGCACGCTCAAGGCCTCCATCACGGATGCCGTCGCGGGCCCACGGAACGAGGGTATGAATTACCAGTTTACGACCGGTAACTCGCACAGTCAAAGTTCCGGGGGTAAGGGTGATACTATTTGCAAGCGTTGTCGTTGGCAGTGCTCCACGAACGGCTGGACGGTATTCGAGCACTCTGGGTTCAATTGGGAGTCGTGGATCCAAGATAACCGCAGCAACGCGGATATTTGATTTGAAGATTTCCCAGAGAAGATAGATTCCGTATGGGATCGCACGGAGAAGTCGGATTGGGCTCTGCAACGATGGATCTCGGCCAAGAGACACACGAGAGAGTCCAACTGCGACAATAATCCCACTAATGGCACCGGTAACGATATCAAACCAGTAGAACGACCCGCCAAGAACCTGATAAAAGACGAATGACACAGCAAACAGCACGCCGATACGTGCTGGTGTCGTGCCACCGACGAATGGAACTCGCCGCGTTTCCTTCGGCGATGGCGCTTCTCGGACAGTTACGCCTTTGGCTTGTAGCTCCTCCTTAAGCGGACGCAACATTGGAACGCCAATTGCCGGATCGTATTCTGGATCGAGAACAACACGATCAATATTATTATCACGCGTTGTCCGACGGATTGCTTCCGCGACATCGGCCGGATCAAAGAGATATTCTTCAGTCCCGATATGAGCCGTTTCAATTGTGACGCGATCACGAATGTCTTCAGTGTCTTCGCGAGCCCACGCCTTGGCTTTCGACAACACTTCATCTGCATATTCAAACCGTTCAGATCGCATCTCCTCAACGCTATCAGTCGGCGGATGAACAAACACAAACTGAATGTAGCCGGAATCAGCATCCGCGACTGTTGCTGCGACATGCTGTACTGTATCACGCAGCGTGGATGACTCGGATACCGGGACGAGCAGTCGTTCTTGAACCATCGTCAATCACCTTCGATCATAACGTGCAAACCAAACATCGGGATAAATAACCCCTGTTGGAAGAACCATGGTGGACACTTGCGAAAACTATTTCGTTCTAACATCGAGACTCTTCCGGTTCAACAATTATAATACATCAATTTAACTATACGATAGCAGAAATTTCCGCCGCTATACCGTCACCAACGGTTGATTTATCGCCGCTATATTCAGTGGTGATTGAATCAGTCACGACATGTACATGTGCAGACTGGGCACCCATGACGCTTGCATCGTTTGCAATAACACAGTCAAGTTCTGCCCGTTCCATTGTCTCTTTGGCAGCTTCAATCAGGGCCGTACTGTCGGTTGTTGTTTCAGTCTTAAAGCCGACAATCGGGAGGTCAGGATATTCGTCTCGGACTTGATCGACGAGTTTGGGGGTAGGGTGCAGCTGTAACGTGCGTTCGGGGCCTGACTTGAGTTTTTCATCCCGAGTGTCGATAGTGTAATCACTAATCGCAGCCGCGGAAATGAAACAATCAGCAGTGTCAATATGATCAAAAACAGCATTTCGCATCTCAACAGCAGTCTCAACCTCGATAACAGACGCATATGGGAGGTCCGGATCAGCGTAACGCTCATCGAGTCCACTTGTCGATGGGTGGCGCATGCTAATTGACCCATGTACAACCGTCAGATCAGCACCTCGAATATAGCAGGATCGGGCAATTGCACGACCCATCTGTCCAGAAGACCGGTTTGTGAGCACACGAATTGGATCGATACGTTCGGCAGTTCCCCCTGTTGTCAGAAGAATCTCCGTGTCAGCGAGAGAGTCTGGAGTGGCTGCACAGGCAGTTTCCAGTGCTATCGTATCGACGGTTGCCATTTTAGCTTTATTTTCCTCAACGCGAGGAGCAACGAATGGGATGTCCCACGATTCAAGCGTATCAATCGCATCAAGGACGCCTGGATGGTCGTACATTGGTTCATGCATGGCCGGCGCGATAACAACAGGGACATCTGCGCCGATTGCTGTGGTTGCTGCTGTAGTGACAGGAGTATCATCAATACCAGCGGCGATTTTGCCAATAGTATTTGCGGTTGCCGGGGCAATCAAGAGTACATCAGCCCATCCGTCGCGACCGCATAGCTCGACATGTTCAACTGCCCCTGTGATTTCAGTAATTGGAGTATGTTCAGTACCGAACTCAGCAGCCCATGGATGGATAATATTTGTTGCTGCTGAAGTCATGATCGGGCGAACGGTGGCACCGCGACGACGGAGCTCATGTGCAAGTTCGACGACGCGAACAGCCGCCACACTGCCGGTGACACCCAAGGCAACGTTAACGTCAGAGAGCATGCTCCGAAGATTATAGAGGAACTGGAATAAATCACTGGTATTTGGTCGTCACTCACAGACAAAAAGAGAGATGGATGAACATTTGAGGATGAACAGTTGAATGTCTGGTAATGAGCTTCGTAACGACGCTGAAACTAGAGAGTGGAGACCGGGCGGTGCTTGACCGGATTGTTGAAGAGATCCAGACGACAGCAAAGCAAAAAGGGGCTGAGCTCAACGGACCACATACATTCTCTCCAGAAGAATACTCGGTACCACAGTACGGCGACTACAACAGCAACGGTCGGTTCGGCACGTGGGAATATACGGTGTATCGGCGAGAGCTTAGTTTAGTCGGCCACCAACAGTTAGCAAGCAAAATTCTTTCGTGGGATTTCCCCGATGCAATCCGTGTCGAAGCAGAAGTCGAGCAGATATAAATCAGTCAATCAGTATTTTGGATCTGCGCCGGTCGTCTCGTAGACAGCATCCATGATGGTATCACGGCGTTCTTGCCAGAACGGAAGTAAATTCGGGGACTCTGGATAATCTTCGTAATGTTCGAGTATCTGGTCTGCTCGCTGTTTGGTTTTGAACAACTTGTAGATTTTCCCCCAGTGGCCAAATGTCTTGACAGCAGCCTCAGCTACAAGGCGTGGCGATAGATCAGCAGACCCGGAATAAAGCGATTCAGCAATCTTCTCGCCAGGCATCACTGCAAGCAATTTCATCATTTCATCAGTGTCAACAGCCGTTGAGAGAATATTGTAGACATCCAGCGCAGCATATCGAGCACCGAAATGCTCCATGACACGCTCGTTGTACTCCCATAGCGCTTCTTCTGTTGGGGCGCCATTTTCTAGCGCATCAATAACTGCCTCACCAGCGTAGACGCCTGCATATGCTGCACCAGCGATACCACCACCGGTCGTTGGATTGACGTGACCAGCAGCGTCACCGGCTGCGATAAATCCGGGAGCAACAGCCGAATCATATGGACGTCGCGTTGGCATTGAAGCACCAAGTTTGCTTGTTACTGTACCCCCCTGTAATTCAGGGCGTTTCTGAATATTCTCCCGAAGATCTTCAACAAGTTTCATCGGCTCCTCGGTCATTTGGAAGCCAAGCCCAGCATTGATCTTTGTTTCGGAACGGGGGAAATACCAGACGTATCCAGCAGATCGTTTGGCTGGCCTGAACACTAAGGCATCGCTGTAGTCAACTGGTTCATCAACTTCGATAACCTCACGATAACCAGAGCAAAATTGCTTGGATTGAACGTTTGTATCGAATGTAGTATCAGTGAGATCAGCTTTATCCTGAAGGATAGATAGAGATCCACCAGCATCGATAACAACATCAGCTTCATAGGTTGTTGAGTTGTTATCCTGAACAGCATGGACGCCGGTCACCGTGCCGTCATCGTCCTGAACAACATCATTGACAACAGTATTATATTCAATTGTTGCGCCAGCGTTCGTTGCACCCTCGATGAGGCGGCGGCCGTATTCTGGTCTATCGATAACCGCAAGATCGCCAGGGATTGGAATCTCTAAGACAGTATCTTCCTGTGGGATTTCAAATCGGCCATGGTCAACATCAGTATTTGTGAAGGCTGGCTCAATCTGTTCGAAGGGGATCGATTCAGGAAATTCTGATGCACCCTTGAGTGCGTCGCCACATGCGATAACGCCAGCATTTTCTTCGGATTTCCGTTCAAGGATAACTGTTTCGAGCCCGGCACGCGCGGTTGTAGCAGCAGCATAGCAGCCAGCGGTGCCTGCTCCAACAACAACGACATCGTACTCTGGCATAGTTGTACATCAAGGAAAGAATCCAGATAACGCTTTCCAAGTTTATTTGACAAACACAAAGACGCGGCCGGCTGTTGACAGATCCCAGTTACTACGTCTGGAAGTTGTGCCAAATAGAAACGTCGTTGGGGTAATGTTGCCAATGAACTTATGTTATTCATCTTATTATTTTGTGTTATGCTACTCATAAGTACATCAGTGAGTGCTGGAATGTGGGGGGAGGAACATGGCAGCAATTGAGATTACCAACCTTTCAAAGCACTTCGGCGATGTCGTTGCCGTAGACGAACTAGATTTAACCGTAGAGGAAGGTGAGATATTCGGCTTTCTTGGGCCCAACGGAGCGGGAAAATCAACGACAATAGACATCATTCTGGATTTTGTTCGACCCACTTCCGGGCAAGTAACGGTACTAGGTCACGACGCGCAGAAAGAGGGGCTTCAAATCAGACAACAAACAGGAGTCCTTCCAGACGCATACCATGTTTACAATCGACTGACTGGCCGACAGCATCTTGAGTTTGCTATTGAACTCAAAGGGACTGACGATGACCCAATGGAACTACTCGAGCGTGTTGGGATCGCTGAAGCTGCCGACCGGAAAGCTGGCGGCTACTCAAAAGGGATGAAACAGCGACTTATGTTAGCCATCGCACTATTGGGAAAACCTGATTTGCTGATTTTGGACGAACCGTCGACTGGACTTGATCCCAACGGGGCAAAAGAAATCCGCGATATCATCCGACAGGAAAAAGCCCGCGGTGCAACGGTCTTTTTTTCTAGCCACGTGATGGAACAGGTCGAAGCCGTCTGCGATCGTGTAGGGATCATTAACCGGGGACAGTTGGTGGCTCTGGATAATGTTGAAGGATTGCGGGCCGCCAAAGGGGCCGGCGAGACGCTATACTTACAAGTCAAGACTCTCTCAGAGGCCGTTCTCAGGAAGATTACTGATGTTGATGGTGTCGAGTTGGCCACCATCGACGATAGACGAGTACGCGTAATGGTTGGGGACCGATCAAAGTTTGAAGTGTTAGACGACATCGACGAAATCACCACAGTTGAGGACTTTTCCGTGGTGACATCGTCGCTTGGTGATCTTTTTATCCAGTACACTAACGAGACACAGGAGGTGCAAAGATGAAAGCCCTAACAGTCGCAAAGAAAGACTTTAGGGATGCATCTCAGTCACGAGCACTGTGGGCACTGGTTGGTATATTTGTTGTCCTTATGCTAATCCTCGCATATGCTGTTGTCGAAGCACCAGAGGTAATTGGCATCTCTGATGAGGTAGGGTTTGACGACCTGTTATTTATGACATCAGCGTTTGTTGCGCTGTTTGTACCGCTGGCCGCCATTATTGTCTGTTATAAGTCTATAGCCGGCGAGCGGGAACTTGGGAGTATCAAGATAATAATGTCCTTACCAACGACCCGTCAGGACGTGTTCTTCGGGAAAGTGCTTGGTCGGGGTGCTGTTATCACCACAGCACTCGCGGTAGCAGTACTTATTGGATTAGGATTTGGATCGGTGCTGCTTGGCACGGTCGATATCGTCGCAGTGCTTGTATTTCTACTGCTCACGATATTTTTCGCAATTGTCTATGCGAGTATAATGGTTAGTCTCTCAGCGAGTACTGGATCAACAGTCCGGGCAACAACCTATACGCTCGGATTTTTTGCTGTGTTTGAGTTGCTTTGGGATGCGATTCCACTAGCAATTGTATATGTCGTTGAAGGGTTTCAGATGCCGACAGCATTACCTGACTGGTTTACCACAGTTCTCATGGTTTCTCCATCAACAGGATACTTTTCAGCGGTCAATGCATTTGTTCCGGGAATCGACTCTGAAACCACTGGTGGCGGAGGTGAAGCTGGAGTTGAAGTCGATACAGCATACGGCGACGCAATATACGCTCAGCCTGAGGTTGGACTGCTCTTTCTGGTAGTTTGGATGGCTATTTCACTGGCTGTAGGGTATTCTCGATTCACGCGAGCGGATCTGTGAGCGGTGTCATTCCAGATCAAACGTTATGATAGTCACCTTGAGGCGGCTGTGCAACGCTAACTACAAGCTGGGGAGAGCGATTGTTGAGAGCTGAAACATCGGAAACCTAAAGCCATATGTTGGAGGTAATTATAACTACGTATATGACTGAGTACACGGTAGAATTCGTTGGTGCCAACGAGACGATTACCGTCTCAGATAAGGAGACAATTTTGAGTCGCTGTATTGAAGAAGGAATTAACCAAGAGTACTCCTGCCGAGTTGGTACCTGTCTGGCCTGTTCTGCTGAGATTATCGAAGGGCAAGTAGCTCAGCCAGCTGCTCGGGGATTCACAGATAAAGAGAAAGAAAACTATGCATTAACCTGTATGGCACGGCCACAATCTGATTTGAAACTTGAAATGGGTGTGTATCCACCAAGCATTGAGGACGACGTCGAAACAGGCGCGGTTGCTGATGACTGAGTCCCACTATTGGGGAAAATAAACCAATTGCGAGTGGAGTCGGCTATTCTGCGATAGACTAAGCGTTAAATATTAGCCGTCGGGTTACAAAACTTCAGGATATGAGTAGCAACAACGAGCGAGAGCGAGAAAGTTCAGTTGACATCATGTTTCGATTTGGCATGCTGTTCGCTGTAATCATTGGACTTGCGGCGCTTGGATTTGGAGTCTACCATCTCATGGTAATTGCTGGATGGATCTGAGGCTAGGCAAGTCTCCATATCAACCGCGGTTATAGGTACAGCGACATCAGGATGGATGTTGATGACTGATTTTTTCAGCAATGATGGATGGTGTTGGCGTCCTACAGTCCCGGCATTTCCATACAGGGCGTCCTGCGCCTCGTTCTTGGATTAGATCGTGATTGTACCTGAGTGTTCGGCCACAGACACACTGATATTCGGTTTTGGACATATACGTAGAATACTATCGGCTACAGACTATAAGCACAGCGGCGTGTAGAAAGGTTGTAACACTAAATCGTCAGTCAGAGATAAACTTGTTGTCGCGCCAGTTAACACCGTTTTGTGAGTCAGAATCTTCGCCAGGGCCTTCAGCAACTTCAACAGTTGATGCACGCTCTTCGCCATCAACAATGCGCCACGATTCAAGTTCGCCGTTTTGTGCCGTGATCGCTGTTAGCGTGCCTTTCTCTGCTTTTCGAGCAACCTGACAGAGTACTTCAAACATTTCATACTGAAGTTCTGTGTTCTGAAGAACCGTCTCACGATCGCCTTTGAATCCAGCAAACTCAACCAACTCAGATTCAGGTTCTTCCTCCTCTTCTCCGCCCCACTGTGGACCCCGATTCTTTGGGTCGTCCTCCTCGTTTTCGTAGACACGTGTTTCTGTAATACTGGCTTTAAGCTGCGCAGTCGGGGTGTATTTGCTAATTGATTCGTCTTCGGCAACTGCCCGAAGAATAAGTGTGTTATTCCGGCGATTAATCTCGACGTCCGCAACACCGTCGGGATAATCAATTTCGTCGATTAAGTCGTGGACATCTTCCAAGGGCAATTCAAGCGTCGAATGGAGTCGATAGACAGTAGCTTCCGATGACATGGTGAGCCCCACTGGGTAAACAGTCATGCTATATTATGAACGCCGCATATAAATGGGTAGTCATTTTCCTCAGTAATATTACGATAAGAGGCTAACAAAATAAATTACGACTGACCGCCAACTGAGATAATCTGCAACATTGAATGGACCGGAACATCCTCGACAGATCCAAGTCCGCGCTTGTCAGCCAAGACAGCACAGGCAACAGGATTACCACCATGCTCACGAACCGACTGCACAGCTTCGGTGATCGTGGTGCCTGATGTGATAGCGTCATCGACAATAACACAGCGCTCACCCTCAATAGTAGCAAAGTTTCTGGAAAATGTCCCACGAACATTTTCGGTAGCGCTTCCTGTATCGGATTCGAGTCGGTGCTTTCTGGGAGCATACGCAGCAAGATCGTGATCACACTCCTGTGCAACCACGGTCGCCAAAGGAACACCCGCCTTCTCAATACCAACGACGGTTGTTGCATCGTAATCAGCAAGCAGATCGGCCATCGCAGCACCAATATAGTTCATCCGCGTGCTACTCTTTCCGATTGTGCTCCAGTCGATGTGGATGTCATCCGATCGGGTCGTATCGATGGATTCTGACTCCTGATTAGCTGCCCGATCAACAAGCCAGCTTGCGGTCTCTCTTGATACATTAAGCTCATCAGCAATTTCACCCGTTGAACGACCCTGATCCGCAAGTGTCGTCGCATTATCGATCAAATCGTCTACGTTTTTCATATATCCGATTATGTAGACAAGGATCATATACGTTCGCACAATTCAGTCCATCCCAAACGCAGGGCACAAATTCGTCACACTGGATCTCTGTCCGGAGGAGAGACCAGCGGAGAAAAAGATCAAAGACTACCAGAAGTGACAAAGTCATCGCAGGCGAGAGTCGACGTTCAGAGACGGTAATCCACTACCACGGTGCAAAATCAGGATCGACTTTCCGTTCTCGTTCAGAGATGTTGTTGATACGTTCAATTTCCTCGTTGGATAGCTCAAGCGTCAATGCTTCGTAATTATCTTCGATGTGATCTTTACTGGTCGCTTTGGGGATCGGAACAGTTCCCTGTTCCAAGAGCCAAGCAATGCTGACTTGAGCGGCACTAACACCATGGGACTCAGCGATTGACACAATTGTATCATTCTCAAACACACCACCACGAGCAAGCGGAGAATAAGCGACAAGTGCATGTCCATGCTGGTCTGCGTATTCGCGGAGCTCAGGCTGTTGAAGCATTGGATGGCATTCAACCTGATTAGCCATAATCGGAGTATCAAGGATGTCACGGGCTTGATCTAAGTGGCGAGGTTCAAAGTTGCTAACACCGATACCATTGATGTAGCCATCTGAATAGAGTTCATCAAACGCTGGAAGGGTTTCTTCTGGATCATACGCACCAGCTGGCCAGTGGACATATAGCAGATCGACGGTATCCAATTGTAACCGAGAAAGGCTCTCTTTTGTTGACTCGATCACGTCGTCGTGCGCAAGGTTGTCAATCCAAACCTTTGTCGCAATAAACAGCTCGTCACGGGAAACTGACGCTTGTGCAATGCCCTTTCCAACTGCCTGTTCGTTTTCGTATACCTGTGCAGTGTCGATGTGCCGATATCCCATCTCAATTGCTCTTTTGACACTGTTCGTACACGCTTCAGGATCTGTATTCTGCCATGTTCCAAGGCCAAATGCTGGAATGCCATTAACTGCTGGAACACGATCCGTAGCAGGAATAGTCATGTAACAATATTCAGTGATTGGAAGTCAAAGTTATTGCGGAGAAGTCAAATAATCCAAGATCAAAAGAAACAGGGCTAAACGAATGGTTAGTATTTCGGATCTGCACCCGTTAGGTCGTATACTTTGTCATAGACAGCATCACGACGATCTTGCCAGTAGTGAAGATCATCTGGTCGTGATGGGTACTCGTTGTAGACTTGTTTGATGTTATTAGCTTGTTCATGGACATGGTACAGCTCATACAGAAGTTTCCAGTGTCCGAACGTTTCTAGCAGAATCCGGGCCATAAGTGGAACATCGAACGACGAAGTACCCTTCTTTCCGAGCGCATCGATGAGTTGCTGACCCGGCATCGCGGTGACAATATCCACTAGCTCGTCGATCTCGTGGGCTGTGCCCCAGATGTTGTACAAGTCCATCGCAGCAAACCGTTTGCCGAAAGAGCGCATAACCTTAGCATTGTAATCCCACAGTGCTGGTTCAGAAACATCACCGTTTGAGATAGCCTCGACAGCCTGTTGAGCTGCCCACGTACCTGCTTTAGCAGCTCCCGGAATGCCACCACCGGTCGTTGGGTTGACATGGCCAGCAGCGTCTCCAGCAGCAATAAATCCCGGAGCAACTGCAGAGTCAAACGGTCGACGCGTCGGAACCGCTGCACCAAGTTTGTTCTTTACGGTGGCATTCCTGAATTCCGGTCGACGTTTAATATCACGGCGGAGTTCCTCGGCCAGTTTCACTGGTTCTTCGGTCATCTGGTAGCCGAGACCGACGTTAATCTCGGTAGGGGTGCGAGGGAAATACCACAAGTAACCAAGTTCAGCAGTGGGTTTAAACACAATCGCATCATGATAATCAACCGGTTCATCAAGTTGCAAGACTTCTCTGTAAGCAGCACAGAACTGTTTGGCTTGGACATCTGTATCAAAGTGTGTTCCAGAGAAGTCGGCTTTTTCTTGGAGAATTGAAAGTGCCCCAGTCCCGTCAATCACAACATCGGAGCGATACTCTCTGTGATCACCTGCGTGAACGCCTTTAACGCCAACAACCGTTCCATCGTCATCCTGAATGACATCATTGACGACCGTTTCGTACTGGATATCTGCACCGAGTCGCTCTGCCTCTTCAATCAGGACTTCTCCGTACCGCTTACGGTCAACAACGGCACCAGTTGTTTCATGAAATGTGATGTCAACAGCATCGGGAGAACCAGGATCACCAAAGATTCCGCGCCGAATATTCTGGTTGGTGAATGATTCGTCTTTGAGATATTCACGGTCTATGACATCGGGAAACGTACTTGTCCCTTTGATTGCATCAGCACAGGGGATATAACCGGCGTTCTCCTGCGTTTTTCGTTCAAGAACCAGCACATCCATTCCTTCTTGAGCGGCCGTTGCTGCGGCAAAGCATCCGGCCGTTCCCGCACCAACGACGATAATATCACGGGACTCGGTTGTCATTACTCATAGCTACTCAGTGCGGCAGTAAAAAACAGCGGGAAATCGATGCGCCAGCCGGAACAATAAGTATTCTTAGTATTTTGGAACAGGCAACCGGTGCTGGTTTTTACAAGCGTCTGCTCAGGATGAGATCAACAGACAGCAAACCGAAATTAGTTAGAAACAATTTATCGGGGGTGATGAGATCATCAGGGACAGTTGGTGAGATATGGCGGTTATCTGAGCCAATTCTGTGCTGCCAACAACTGTTATGATGATCCGGCGTGTAGCTATCTATATTAGCAGTAATGACCGCAACTGATACACAATCAATTGAAGACGAAGGTGAGCTTCAGATCGTTGAATTCTATCTTGGCGATCAGGCATACTGCGTTGCAATTGATCAAGTCTTTGAGCTGGTCGATATGCAGTCACTGACAAAGATTCCGGATTCTGATCCCCGAGTGATGGGCATCGTTGATCTACGGGGGGAAACAACACGGGTAATCGATCCACGTGAACCACTTGAGGTCGAATCTGACGGCCCACAGCGTCGAATACTAATTTTTGATGACGGAGACGGAAAACAAGGCGATGTTGGATGGGTTGTCGATCAGGTAACGGAAGTACGGACAATCAAGGGCGAACACGTAGAAGACAAAACAACGGGCGATTTTGTTCAAGGATTGATCAAAGACGGTGATGACTTTATCCTCTGGGTTGACGTCGAAGCCGTCAACAACGTCTAGTGCTCAACAAACTCAATAAGCACACCGCCAGTGTCTTTTGGATGTAAGAACGCTACATCGTGTCCCCAAGCACCCGGACGAGGTTCCTCATCAATACAGCGGATGTCCAGATCACGAGCCTGATCTAATGCATCCTGCACAGATTCAGTTTCAACAGCCAAATGATGAATGCCAGAGCCGTTTCGATCAAGGTACGAGGCTATGGTACCATTATCCGAAAGCGGCTCAAGCAACTCAAGCGTTGCATTGCCAAAGTCAAGAAAAACAACTTGCATGTCGTTAAACGTCTCTTCGTGAACGACAGTGGCGTCAAATAGGTCTGTGTATAATGCACCAAGATCAGCTGCGTCCGCTGTCGCGATACCTACGTGATCGATCTGCATTAGATTCCCCCTCCGTGGTATTCACCGAACACATCACGAAGCGTATCACTAATCTCACCAACTGTGGCGCCGGCTTTGACAGCATCAATGATCAATGGCATAAGGTTGGCGTCTCCCTTTGCACCGTCCTCAAGTGTATTGAGGCTTTCTTCGACAGCCTCACTGTCACGTTCGTCTTTGAATTCTTGAAGCTGCTCTTTCTGCCGACGCTCTTCTTCTTCTGAAACTTCCTCAAGTCGAACATCATCGTCTTTTTCCTCGATCTCGAATTCATTGACGCCAACAATAATGCGCTCACCACTCTCGATTTCTTGCTGTCGTTCAAACGCAACATCTTGGATCTGCTGTTGTACCCACCCTTCTTCGATTGCCTTGACCATACCACCGCGGTTGTCGATCGCATCAATCATCTCTTTTGCCTCCTCCTCGACTTCGGCAGTCAATGCTTCAATCGTATATGAACCAGCAAGCGGATCAATTGTATCAGCAACACCAGACTCATGTGCGAGAATCTGCTGTGTTCGCAGGGCAGTACGGACAGACTCTTCAGTTGGGATTGAGAGTGCTTCGTCTTTACCGTTTGTGTGGAGACTTTGGGTACCACCAAGGACGGCTGCAAGCGCTTGATAGGCAACACGGACAATATTATTCTCAATCTGTTGTGCAGTCAGTGTTGATCCGGCTGTCTGGGTGTGGAATTTCAGTTGTTTTGAAGCCGGATTGTCTGCGTCAAACCGCTCGTCCATGATCTGGTACCAAAGTCGGCGGGCAGCACGGAACTTGGCAACCTCCTCAAGAATGTTGTTATGGGCTGCAAAGAAGAATGACAGCTGTGGAGCAAAGTCATCCACATCCAAACCGGCCTCAACGGCTGCCTCAACGTAGGCAATCCCGTCTGCGAGTGTGAAAGCAATCTCTTGGGCCGCTGTTGCTCCTGCCTCACGGATATGATATCCAGAAATCGAGATTGTATTGAAATTTGGAGTCTCTTCAGCACAGAACTCAAAGATATCAGTGATAAGTCGCATTGACGACTCAGGTGGGTAAATGTGGAGATTCCGGGCGATATACTCTTTGAGGATGTCATTCTGAATTGTCCCGCGGAGTTTCTCACGATCAACTCCCTGCTTGTCGCCGACTGCAATGTACATTGCCAGTAAAATCGAAGCCGGAGCGTTAATCGTCATACTGGTGGAGACTTCATCGAGTGGGATCCCCTGGAAAACCCGTTCGAAGTCATCTAAGGTATCAATTGCAACACCGGATTTACCAACTTCACCAGTAGACATCGCATGATCCGAGTCATGGCCCATCTGTGTTGGAAGGTCAAATGCCATTGAAAGGCCAGTTTGGCCCTGATCAAGCAGGTACTGGAAACGTTCGTTTGTTTCCGCTGCAGTTCCCATCCCGGCATACTGGCGCATCGTCCAGAGTCGACCACGGTGCATCGTCGAATACGCCCCTCGCGTGTACGGTTCTTCACCTGGGAATCCAAGATCATCGAGATAGTCAAGATCGGCGATATCATCAGGCGTATACAACCGCTCCAAAGTCTGTCCACCGGTATCGGTGTCGAACGATTCCTTTCGCTCGCCGAACCGCTCAAGCGTTGGCGAAAGCGTCTCCTCATCCCACTGCTGTTTGGCATCACGTATTTCCTCTAATTCATCAGCATCGAACATTATTATTCAGTGTGAGTAGAACAAACTTAAATCTCAACAATTTCCCTTGCGAAACAAACATATCAGTCGTATATACGAGTGATAATTATTCCGCGCACGGTGGGGCGGGGAATCCACCTTGTTATTTGGCTTGGGCTAAAGTGAGAATCGAAAAATCTGTCTAGATGTCGTACTTGTAGCTGGCATCGTCAGTGTCGATACCGAAGTCCTCGACCATCTCATCTTTCATTGACTCGCGTTGTTGCTGTCGGCGTTCAACTGCTGCCTGTTTGAACCGTTCGCGGAGCCGATCTGGCATCTCAAATGCGTCAACATCAATTCGCAGAGAAATCGCGTCAGAGTGTTGTTCTCGGACCTCGGAGAGTCGACTCTCAAGCGCGTCTGGGAGATCGCCTGTCGAAATCGGTGTGAATCCAAACTGAATGAAATACTCTGGGTCCTCGGAAAATACGTACGCCTGCTCAAACATATCATCACTTGCTAGTGCCAGTAGCCGTTCAACAATGTGTGCACCAACACCTTTCGACCGCCAACCAGGTAACACGCCAACAGAGGTGATCTCACAGAAAGTCTCTTCATCAGTTACGTGTTCACGAAGGCGTCCAAACCCGGCTTTTGTGTTTGTCGTTTCATCTACGGCAACGACAAAATCATCGACTTGTGGTGAGTCTGCTTCTAAATCCAAGTCACGAATCCAATCAAGCAACCACACCTCTTCCTGAGATTTAGCATCACGAACGTACATGGTATCAGATCAGTCGTGATCAGAAACGGTGAGCCATGGTGGTGGTCACCGGATCACGGTATGTAATTATATCAGTGCGCGCTGTACTAGAGTGTTGCGGACACCTTGATATTGCCCTGCGGTCGATAATGTTCTCAACAAACCGAGCAATGCAGTCACTGATCAAGCATCGAGTGGAACATCAAGCGGCAGCAACAGACGAGGTTCTGGGGCTGCTTCACTGGTAATTGCCAAGTCGCCATGCGAACTGGTATCTGTCGGGAATCGGATTGTTGCCCCAGCCAGTAATGGCGCGATAAATCCGGGTGCAATTGTGCGCGGATCTGAAATTGATGAGCGAACGACGACGGTCATCTCTTCGTCCATTTCGCGAGCCTTTACAGCTGCTTCTGCAGCTTTGATCACACGCCGATGCGAAAACGTTGCTTCAGGCGTCTTAAGCAACGATGTTGAAGGGAGGACAGACGCCTCGGGAAGTGTCGGATCTGTTTTCCAGACAAGCTTCTCAAAGTGCATGATCTTGTCATGATCTGGGGATGACCCAAAACCAATCCGGGGTGATTGCGCCGGAATACGGTACTTCCCGACAGAGTTGGTTGGACCAACCAATGCATCAACGGCCGTTCCAGAGATATCTTCAAGTTGAATCTGAGCTCCTAAGGCTGCGGCTCCAAGCACACTGATAACTGTCTGGCCATTGCCTGATGGAACAATACCGACGAGGCTCTCATTGTCAACCCCGTGTTCGGAAAGAACATGTGCAAACGAATAGGTGGTCTCTTGTAGTTGTTCATATGTATAGACATTCTCACCAGCTCGAGGAACACCAATTGCAGTGCCTTCCCTGCTGGAGAGATCCTCAACAAGCGAGCGAAGTGTGTTCATACAGTAGCATCGATGACCGTCAGCAAAAAGGATTCTTACAGAAATGGGTACGTATGATTCTGGGAGTAGCGAGCTCCAAAAAACAAAAAAGATAGATAAGAAAGGTTGTCATCTGGGGAGGGCCAAAACGCCGGGGGTTGGGAGCAAGGCGGGCTGTAACCAGATGACGGCATTGACAAATTGCTGAGAGGTGTATAAAAAGGGTGGGGCCCAATTATCAACAGTGAAAATGATATTTTACAGTGAATTTCGAATTCGGTCAAAGAACCCCTGCTCGACCTCAACTTCTTCTCCACCAGCCTCGGCGTAGTCTTTGAGTGCTTCACGCTGCTCTTCGTTGAGCGAGCCTGGAGTAACTACCTGCACAGTGACAAACAAATCACCACTACCCCGACCACGGAGACGAGGCATACCCTTGTTCCGAAGGCGGAGCGTTTCACCACTCTGTGTCCCAGAAGGAATCTCTAGCTCAACATCACCGTCAAAGGTTGAGATCTGGATCGTATCACCAAACACGGCTTGTGGGAACGAAATTGCCTGCTGGTAGTGTAGGTCATCGCCATCACGTTCGAAGTCTTCGTGATCACGGATTGAAACGTCAATTAGCAGATCACCGCTTCCAGCCCCCTGTTCACCTGCAGCGCCTTCGCCCTCCATGCGAAGTGTCTGACCATCGCGAATACCCTCTGGAACTTCAACGGTCAGTGTTGCTCGGTTGCGAACGGTACCATCCCCGCCACAGTTACTACAGTTTTCGTCATAAATTTCACCACGTCCATCACAACGTGGGCACTGCCGAGTCTGTTGAACCTGTCCGAGTGGCGTTCGTTGGACCTGACGGACTTGACCGCGGCCATTACATTCAGGACACGTTCGGACATCGGCATCAGGTGGATGACCAGCTCCATCACAGACATCACATTGTTCTGGGCGGCGAATTGTGACTTCTTTTTCTGTCCCGTGATATGCCTGCTCAAGATCAATAGTGAGTTCCGTACGAAGGTCGCGACCACGGTTTGATCCGCCACGACCACCACCGCCGAAGAACTGATCAAATATGTCTTCAACGCCACCAAAGCCATCGAATGGATCCTGTCGAGCACCAGCACCACCACGGCCTGCACCGGCACCGCCAGCACCTTGGTCAAATCCACCGTGCTTCTGTGCCTGCTGAAATCGTTCGTGTCCAACTTGGTCGTAGATTTGGCGCTTCTCTTCGTCAGTTAGGACTTCTTTCGCTTGCTGAATCTTCTTGAATTTCTCTTCAGCATCGGGATCATCGCTGACATCCGGATGATATTCGCGGGCTTTCTCACGGAATGCCTGCTTAATCTCATCCTCAGACGCATCCGAACTTACACCGAGAATCTCGTAAAAATCCTTGCTCATCAGTTATTCACCTATAAGAAAGTAAGCTACTTGAAACACGCGACTGCAGTATCAGCTCTACGTCCGTCAGAACGGGTAGAAAGGAAAAAAGAGAACTCAGTTAGTTGTTGTCGTCGTCTTCGTCAACGTCTTCGAAGTCTGCATCAACATATTCTTCGTCATCATCACCAGCAACATCACCCATATCAGCACCTGCACCTGGGCCTGCTCCAGCACCCGGACCAGCGCCAGCACCAGCGGCACCAGCAGCGCCTGCACCAGCAGCACCTGCACCGGCACCGGCAGCTCCTTCAGCGGCACCTTGGTACATCTGCTTACCAATTTCCTGAAGTGCTTCAGTTAGGTCTTCAGTTGCAGATTCGATTTCTTCAAGCTCAGCATCTTCATCCTCGAGGACAGCTTCGACGTTTTCGATCTCAGCCTCAATATCTTCGATGAGATCAGCCTCGAGATCGTCTTCATTCTCATCAATCAGCGTCTCAGCACGGCGAACAGCTGACTCTGCCTCGTTACGTGCTTCAATTCGTTCACGACGACGCTGATCTTCTTCAGCATGTTCTTCGGCTTCTTGTTTCATCTCTTCAATTTCTTCATCGGAAAGGCCTGCACCGCCTTCGATCGTGATCGACTCTTCGGTTCCAGATCCTTTGTCTTCCGCGGAGACGTTGACAATACCGTTTTCGTCAAGTGCGAATGTAACTTCAATCTGCGGTGTTCCGGCTGGAGCCGGTGGAATACCCGTCAGCATGAACTCGCCGAGAAGCTCGTTCTCTTCAGCAATTTCTCGCTCGCCTTGGAAGACGCGAATCTGAACTGATGTCTGGTTGTCCTGCGCTGTTGTGAAGATCTTTGACTCTTCGGTTGGAATTGTCGTGTTACGCTCGATGAGGCGCTCGAAGAGACCGCCCTGCACTTCCACACCAAGGGAGAGTGGCGTAACATCAAGAAGGACAATGTCGTCAACATCGCCAGCAAGAACACCACCCTGAATTGCCGCACCAAGTGCGACTGCCTCGTCTGGGTTGACATTCTTCTGTGGTTCCTGGCCGGCGAGTTCTTCAACTTTTTCCTGAACCTGCGGCATTCGGGTTGACCCACCAACGAGGATCACTTCATCAACGTCGCTGGTATCATAGCCGGCATCCGAAAGTGCCTGTTCCGTTGGGCCAACGGTCCGTTCAATCAAGTCCTCGGTAAGAGACTCAAAGGTCGCTCGAGTGAGTGATTCCTCAAGGTGGACTGGGCCATCATCAGTAGCCGTAATGAATGGGAGGTTAATCTCCGTCTCCTTACGGCTTGAAAGCTCAATCTTGGCCTCCTCAGCGGCATCTTTCAGTCGCTGGAGTGCCTGTCGATCATCACGGAGGTCAATACCGTGTTCGTCTTCAAAGTTATCGGCGAGATAGTCGATGACTGCCTCGTCCCAGTCGTCGCCACCAAGGTCATTATCACCGTTTGTCGCAACAACCTCATAGACACCGCCACCGAGTTCAAGGACGGAAACGTCGAACGTTCCGCCACCAAGGTCATAAACAAGAACAGTCTGATCCTGTTCTTCATCCAGACCGTATGCCATTGAAGCAGCGGTAGGCTCGTTGACGATCCGTTCAACCTCAAAGCCAGCAATTTCGCCGGCATTTTGCGTTGCTTGCCGTTGCCGGTCGTTGAAGTACGCTGGAACAGTAATAACAGCTTTCTCAATCTCGTCGCCAAGATAGTCTTCAGCATCTCGCTTGATCTTCTGGAGGATCATCGCCGAGATCTCTTCTGGAGTATATTCACTATCATCGATCTCAACGGTATAATCCTCCTCACCCATGTGTCGCTTGATCGACTGAATTGTCCGTTCTGGATTCTGAACGGCCTGATTCTTCGCTGGTTTTCCGATTAGCCGCTCGCCATCGTCGGAGAATGCAACAGCCGATGGAGTAGTGCGGTCACCCTCACTATTGACAATAATTTCTGGGTCACCACCTTCCATAACCGCAAATGCGCTGTTCGTCGTTCCGAGATCGATGCCGAGAATCTTCTCACTTGCCATCTTAACAATACGTTAGTCATTCTTCCGTAAAAACGCTCCTATCCAATGGTATCAAGAGAATATCCCACATGAATTGATGGCAGTACGGGAGGCAAAAACAGGTTGTTGACGCGCGGTGTTATTCGCCGCTTTCGTCGCTTGAATCATCGGGTTCGCCAGTACTGACAGTAACCTGTGCAGGTCGAATAATATCATCTTCGCTGAGTTGGTAGCCGGGTTGGTACACGTCAACGACAGTTCCGGCTGGCTGATCAGCATCAACACGCATCATGACCTCATGGCGGTGAGGATCAGTGTCCTCGCCAGCATCCGGATTAATCTCAGTGACATCCTCAGCATCAAGCACGCGATCAAATGACTGAAGTGTCATACGGATACCTTCACGAATATCATCGATATCGTCATGATCGGCTTCAATAGCCCGTTCTAGGTCGTCACGAACCGACAGGAATCGGTCAATAAGCTCTTTGGTAACCCGTGTTTGAATCCGCTCTTGTTCGCGCTGTTGACGCTTCTTGTAGTTCTGGAAGTCTGCCTGTTTACGTTTGAGCTTTGATTGGAGCTCGTCAACCTCCTCTTCAAGCGACACAATTTCTTCGGCTTGGTCTTCGACGGTATCCTGGAGATTCTGAATCTGTGCATCTTGCTTATCAGTATATGTCCGAAGGTCAGCTGCTAACTCGTCATCATGTTCTTCGACTGCATCAGCAAGAATGTCAATATCAATTGTTGGCTCAGAGTCTAAATCAACCACTTCCTGATCGTCGCTCATGTTATCGTCAGTATGCTTTCTGCGCCTAAAAGAATTCAGAAATACAGACACAGAACAGGACAATTAGCTTGGTGATATCGGTCTGTTCGAGCTGTGGGAGACTCACATCCGGATAACATTGATACAAGACTGTGGGACAATAATTTGCATATTTCAACAAATGGTCATTGATTGGTGATGCAGTTAATGCAATTCAAGATCAACTATTCGGAGCAAGTGGAGATGATCCATTCGATGAGTTCGATGTCAACTATGCAACAACAGATCTGATTGTCGGTGAAGGGGAAGTTGAGATCGAAGCAGCAGGTGACTTTGATGGGATGGAAGACCTAGAACGGGAGTTCATCGGTACAGACACGCCAATGACTAGCGTGTTTCTACAGATGGGAAGTGATGTACAGATGTACATGCACCTAGATGGAGAGCCAGGTGCAATGGCGGAGGATTATGCCGGATGGTATGACGCTGACCAGACTGAAACATACGATCTTGAAGATCTTGAAGAGCAGTCACAGATGGATGAAGGAACCGTAGAGACGATGTTGTCGGACTTTACGATTGCAGATGCAGAATTTGAAGATGACGAAGTTACTGTCGAAGATGAAATTGAGGCAACAGCTACAATTGAAAACGCACAATCGTATGACGGCACGAAGGATGTTGAACTGATACTCGGAGATGAAACGGTTGCAAGCGAAGAACTGTCAGTTGACGCAGACGGTGAAGAAACTGTAACGTTAACTGCAGATGCTCCGGATGAAGCCGATGAATATACGTACACGGTCCAAACACCAGATGACAGCGTTGATCTGACCTTGACAGCTGATGATGACGATGGAATTCCTGGCTTCACACTTGGTGCCGCTGCAATTGCAACGCTGCTCGGAATCCTATTGCTCCGTCGTCGAGCAAAGGAAAATCGGTAGTAAGGGAAAGATCAGTCGTTCCCAAACGCTTCTTCGAACGTGGCCGGTAATTCGGCCAGTTCAATCCCCCAAGCGACAGGAAGCCACGTGAGGACAATAGCTAACACGAGGATGATCCCGAGGATATTGAGTCCAATTCCAACTTTTGCCATTTGTGGAATAGTAATATAACCACTACCGAAGACAATCGCATTTGGAGGCGTAGCAACCGGGAGCATAAACGCGAATGAGGCAGCAGTTGCAGCGCCAATCATCAATCCGTACGGGTGAACGCTAATTCCGATTGCGACGCCAGCAAGGATTGGCATCAGCATGGCTGTTGTTGCAGTATTCGACGTGACTTCGGTCAGGAAGACAGTCATCGTAACGACAACCAAGATAATGATAAGCATTCCAGTGCCTTCAAGCACTGAGAGCTGGTCGCCAATCCAGACTGCAAGACCGGTCTCACCGAACGCGTTCGCGATGGCAAGACCACCGCCGAACAGGAGGATAACACCCCATGGAATCTTTACAGCATGTGTCCAGTTTAATAGGAACGTATGGCCGCCATCACTGGTTTTGGTTGGAATGGTGAACAACACCATCGCACCACCGATTGCAACAATTGTGTCTGCATCATCAGGGATTGGGATTGCATCAAAGTCGATGCCGAGAAGCACAAAGCTTGCTTCATCGATTAGACTGACACCGATCCAAGAAACTGCCATCCCGGCAAACACAATAAGCACCATCAGTTCCTGTCTGGACATGTCTCCGAGTTCTTTGAGTTGTCGGTCAATCGTATCAATTCCGACAGGGAGGGATTCAAACTGTGGCTTCATAGCAAGTCGGGAAACATATACATACACCATTACAATGCCAACTGCAGCAATTGGGACCCCATAGAGCATCCATTCATAGAAAGAGATTGTTTCACCAAAGAGTTCGCCTGCTTGACCAGCGAAGATAATATTTGGTGGGGTGCCGATTAGTGTTGCAACACCGCCAACGGACGCGCCATATGCAATACAGAGCATAAGCGCGACACCAAAGCGGAACTCACCCGTTCCTGTTGGAATCGACATATCAGTTTGTTTGACCAGATCAGCGGTTTGATAAATAACTGCGAGTGCGATTGGAACCATCATCATTACCGTCGCCGTATTTGAGATCCACATTGAGAGGAATGCTGTTGCGAGCATGAAACCCAGAATAAGTCGTGAAGGAGTGGTTCCAACAGCCTTGATGATTCGTAGGGCAATACGGCGGTGTAACCCCCAGCGTTGCATTGCCATTGCCAAGAAGAACCCACCCATAAAGAGGAAGATCAGTGGATGAGCATACGAGGGCGTCGTTTCAGCAACAGGTAACGCCCCTGTTACTGGGAACAGAACGATCGGAAGAATACTCGTTGCTGGGATCGGGATCGCTTCAGACATCCACCATGCTGCAACCCACGCAGTGATGGCCGCCGTTGTCTGTGCTTCATATGCCAGGCCCTCGGGAGACGGGAACAGAAAAATCAACAGGAACAACGCTGGTCCGAGCACAAATCCAACTTTCTGTCGCGTATCATATTCGCCACCAACATCAAATGATGAGGTCTCATCGTCCTGTACTTCTGCCCGTTTCTCGTCCTCATCGTCATCACCACTGGAAGAACCACCAGACCCATCGGGGGAGCCGCCAGGGGATCCAGCCGAATTGTTGTCCATATTCGATGCAATCTCCGCTGGGTCTTTATCACGACCACCGTCAGCAAAGACCCGCTCAGCGACTTTGCGCTCCTCTTTTGAGACAATCGACAGATCATCGAGGATCGCCGGCGCATCAAATCGAAGGTACGCCTTCGTTTGGGCATGTAAGTACCATAGATACGCCCAAAACGCGGAGATATGTTCTTTCAGCGTCGTATAGTAGGTACGTGGATGCATCTGCTAATACTGACGGAAGAAAAACTTATAAATTCATCCGAAGTTCTTTTGTCAGCGAAATATAGCATAAGAAATATATTCCAAATATTCGGAGACGATAATGTTATTCTTCAGAGATTACCATCACAGGATAAGTACTATCCAGCAATACAGCTTGGGCCACGTTGCCAAAGATTACCTTCCCGATTGGAGACTGTCGGCGAGCACCCATGAAGATGCTATCACAGTCAATTTCCTCAGCAACGCTGAGAATTTCTTCTGCAGGGTCACCGGATCTGCCTTCAACAGAAGAGGAGATTCCAGCGTCGGCGAGTTTTTTATGTGCATGTTCGACTGCTGATGGAAGCGGTGGATCATCTAACTCTTCTTCAATTTCATCGGAATAGCCGCCTGCAATCCAGATGGTGTCAGGGACTTCTGACTCAAAGACGTGTAAGAGTGTGACCTCGATGTCATCAGGATCAACTGGAAGATCGAGGATAGCATCAACCTGCAGCGACGCTCGGCTCTCATTGGTATCAATCGGAACCAAAATATTGTACATACAGTTCGTAATCAGAGGAAACGAATAACAGTTGCTAACGGCCTCAATATGTGTAATATTTGTGGTACTGCAACACATGGATATCTACCGGCAGACAGAAGTTTTATCGAAACGGATAGGAACTATCCGGATGTACGCTATCAAACGTAGCGGGAACTGGAGATAAGCATGACATTACTTGTTCCATTTGACGGTACTGAACTTGCAGAAGCAGCATTGCAGCGGGCAGATGAGTTTTCCGACCTACTTGGGGAGGAAGTGATCGTTCTGTCGGTGGTGCCAAAAGATGCACAATATGCCCGTGGCCATGGCTGGCTTGATGTTAACGAAGAGTTTGATACGGATCTCGTCTGTACACGACTCGAAGAACAAGCCAAGGCCATTGCAACAGATATCACATTCCGTTGTGAGCATCCAGCGGATCGGGACGAACGAGCATCAATGACAACCAACGTAATTCGGACCATTCGTGATGTTGCCAGCGATATTGACCCATCGATTTTATTCATCGGTAGTGAAAACGCTGGACAGGTTGCAACCCCAATCACAAGCGTTGGATCGCCTGTTTCAGAAGATCCACGCTACGATGTGCATATTGTTCGGCATCCGGTTGCAGAAGACGAAGAATAGCAATTGCAATAGTCAACCGGTTTGGCGTTTGTTATTTTAGCTTACTCAGATCGAAATCACGGCGACGGCCCTTTGAGATCATCGACTGTAGTTCACCATGAACATATAAGCCAACGCCCAATAGGACACGCTCATCATCAATTTCAATGGCTGCAATAAGATATCCCCAGTCACCATCCCAGTCCAAGTTCTGATCATAGCCGGAAATAAACGCTGCAGCCTCGCCTGCAGAAAGTGTGATAACATTCTTGGATGCTAGATGACCGAATCGCTGTACTGCATCTGTCGTTGGCTTCCAATACTCAGAACGGGTCCGAAGGAACGTCATTCCGAGGCCTTCAATTGCGATTGGATCTGGCGCGTCACCGCGTGTAATCCAGATCTTACCACGACCACGCTCCCAGAACGAGAAGTCAGCGAATACGGATTGATCAATGTCAAATCGATCTTCCCACCACTCCAGTACTTCTTCACGAGTAGGACGGTCTGGATCAGTACGGTCAGCATCTGTCGCTGGAAGTCGATCAAAGCGTTGTCCGTCGTGCTCAGTCATGCTGTCACCTCCAGTGTGGCACAGAAAAAGCCACCAGTATCATTATGATGTGGGTAAATCCGGGCGGCCTGTTGGACAGCCGGATCATACTCTTGATCTTCCCATTCTGTAATCCCGTGTGTATGGTTAATTGGAAGTTCTTGCTCGACAATCCGACATGGCTCGTTGGCAAGAACATGATCAAGAACAGCTTCGTTTTCCTCTGGAGCGAAGGTACATGTTGAGTAAACAACGCGACCACCGGGACGGGTTGCCTGTACAGCACGGCGTAACACGCCTTTTTGCACACCAGCAATTCCGGTTACCTGATCAAGACTCCAATCATCAATCGCGTCAGGGTTCTTCCGAATAGTTCCCTCACATGAGCAAGGGACATCGACAAGAGCACTATCAAACTGCTCAAAGTCAAACGGCTTTAACGAGAAGTTCCGTGCATCAGAGTGTGTTACAGCGAGATTGGTAACACCAAGTCGCTCGGAATTAAAACGAAGTGCCGAGAGTCGACCAAGATTGTTATCATTAGCAACGACTCGGCCACGGTCGTCCATCAGTGCTGCCAGTTGTGTTGTCTTGCTTCCTGGAGCAGCACAGCTGTCAAAGACAACCGTTTCCGGGTCAGGATCAAGAACCTGTGCTGGAATTGCTGAGACTTCTTCTTGTCCGTGTGTCCAGCCAAGAAAAGATGGGAGGACTGATCCAGCACTAACGTCGGAAAGTCGGAACAGTCTGTTGTTCCAAGCAACCTGTTCGTATGTAATCTCCTGTTGATCCAAGACAGTTTGTACCTGCTGTGGTGTCGCTTTGATTGTGTTTGTTCTGATTACAGCAGGAAGTGGCCGGTTGCAGGCCTCCATAAACGCATCAAAGTCGTCGATAATCGATCGATACCGTTCGAGTGCCTCCATTGCCCAGAGTTAGCGGACCGGACCGTTTGTTGGTTTCGGCTTGTCGGAAGTTCGATTCGCAACGCTTATACAACTATCAACTGGTATATATCGATGAAGGGCGCGGGTAGTGTAGTGGTATCACGTGACCCTGCCACGGTCGCAACCCGGGTTCAAATCCCGGCCCGCGCACTTATTTTCCTATATATTCACCGACTCTGAGCGATAGCTACTATTCAATGAACTCATCATATGATTGAACCTGAAAACGAGGATGAAGACCATACCAGAGCAACACTCCAGTTGCTCCAAGAGTATTTGTGATCACATCCTCAATTAGGAAGTCAGTTCGATGAGGAACAAACATCTGGCCAGCTTCGAGGCCGGCACCGTATACTGAGGCCACAACAACCACGCTGATTGCTTTGTGCCAGCGTGGAATCTCCCACGGCTCAATTGCATATGCTACTGTGCAGGCAAGGACAAAATACGCGACAAAATGTCGCCAAGAGCTTAGCGGAATGATACCCGGATGAGTCTCATCAACAACGGTCTCAGGGACAGTAACAAGTGATGCATAGAAGATGAGTCCAGCAACGACAAAGACAGCAGCCCAGCGAATGGAAGCAGGCAACAATGGAATAGGCAACGTGATGCGAGACATGTCTGTGAATTCCTATAAGAGTAAAAAAGAGAAACAACGCCCGTATGTGTTACCATCGAAAGGGATGAGAACACGAGACCAACAGAGAAACGGCCTGTTCGTTATTCGACGGCCGGATCGTCAACGAGTTCAGCAAACGCGACATTTTCACGGACTTCTTCAACTTTAACAGTGACTTCATCACCTGGGCGAGCACCAGGAACGATGAGGACGTACCCTCGCTCGACTTTGGCGATACCATCCCCTTTGTCACCAAGCGATTCGATTGTAACGGTCCGGGTTTCGCCTTCCTCTACTGGTGGCGTCTGGTGTTGTTCCTCGCCTTCAGGAGCGGATGTTGCGTACTCAGGTGTCGATGCATCAGTCGTCGTGCGTGAAAGTAAGGCTACTTTGTACGTTTCAGCAGGTTCGACGGTCTCGTGTTCAATTTCGCTTTTTGGGATTTCAATGACATATCTATCATCTTCATCATGTTCCTCGACAGAGGCAGTAAATAAACTACGCAATGAATCCGGTATATCAACCATATACACAATGTTGTGCTCAACCAATGTAACTTATTCCCTTGGCGCATACCAGAACTGAGGCGTGAAAAATGGTACAGACAGGTTACCGCGAAAAGCTGTATGAACGTGAATTTCAAGGCCACAGAACTGGTGTAAGTAACTAGAGAATATCTATGGGGTCCGATGACAGTTCAGATGATGCCATGTCTCGATTCGAGGAGTTAAAACAACAATACGAAGAGGAAGGTGGATTTGAAGATGATGGTGAAGAGAACTCCGGCACGACAGAAGCGACAGAAACAGTAGAATCAACTGCGGATCCACCAACGCCATCGTCGAATACAGCACCATCTGCTTCTAGTACACAGGACACACCATCACCAACAGGAACATCATCACAGAGTAAATCACAAGAACAAACGCGGGAAACACAGCCAACGAAGACAGAGCAGACGCAGTCAGAGCAGTCATCGGACACAACAAAATCGGCAACACAGTCCAGCACGCCGACGGGCAGTATACAGCCATCTCGGCAGTCAGATCCAATACAACAGGAATCAGGATCATCGCAGCCAACCCAGCAACAATCAACAAACGCAGCGCCACAGTCAAACCAGCGCCAACAATCGACATCCCAGAGTCAACTAGAGCGTTCGAAGCAAACAAAACAAGATCAGACGACATCGGACACATCACGCTCATCGCAGCCCCCACAGACACAATCGACATCTACAACGACGACACGGGAACCGTCAAAATCGACAACACCAGAGAAAAGCTACGAGTCAATCGCAGAAACACGGCAACGAGCACAACAGCAGAACGATATTGAGTTTGCTGGACGCCCATATCTTAAGCAATTACCAGCTGATTTGCATGCAGAAGAGCGTATTATTGACTGGATGGGATACTTGATCGAGACTGGAGGCCGGGAGCGAACAGCACAGGCACTCGCGTATTATCGATCAATCGGCTGGATTGGTGAAGATGCAGAAGATGAACTACGCGAGTATTTGGAGATGTTTGACGAGCGGACAGGAACAGAAGAGCTCACGATGGACCATCACGCTCGAAGTTTAGAATATATTGCACAGTTAGCTGGCGGACGAATTATACAGTAACAGACAGTTGCATCCGGCGGTCGTGGACCCCTGTTTATATTTTCTTTTTCGTTTGTTGTTGTATGATCTCGAATACCCCGGGACAATTTCCGTGGTATTTACCTCAAGCCGTTGTAAACAATAGCAAAATACACAGGCAGTTCTCACCGAGTGAGAGACGGTGGCACAAAAGAGAAAGCTAAAGGGCTGTCTGGGTGAAAACACAATACATGAGTTCTCCGACAGTCGTCACGTGCGGACTTCCATACGCTAACGGAGATTTGCATATTGGGCATCTCCGCGGATATGTTAGTGCGGATGTCCTGCACCGAGCGCTCGAAAAGACGGGTGAGAAAACAGCGTATGTCTGTGGGTCAGACATGCATGGCACACCAATTGCGGTGAATGCAGCACAAGAAGGCATGTCTCCCAAGGAATTTGCATTGAATTATCACGAGCAGTATAAGGAGACATTCCCGAAGTTCGACGTTGATTTTAGCCATTATGGGCATACCCATGATGATGTAAATACCAGCACAACGCAGGAAATCGTCAAAATACTGGACGATGAAGGATACGTCTACGAGAAAGAGATCAAAGTAGCATTTGATCCAATCGAGGAGCAGCCGCTTCCAGACCGGTTTGTTGAAGGGACCTGTCCATACTGCGGTGCCACAGCCCGCGGTGATGAATGTGACGAAGGCTGTGGTCGACATCTTGAGCCAGGAGAGATTGAAGATCCAGTATCAACGATTACTGGCAATCCTGCTGAGTACCGGGACCGAACCCACAAGTTCTTCGAAGTCTCTGAGCTGAGTGATGTCTTGACATCGTTCCTCGATCAGCTGGAAGGAACCGATAATGCGCAGAATCAACCTCGACAGTGGATCGAGGAAGGGCTACAGGACTGGTGTATCACGCGTGATATGGACTGGGGGATTGACTATCCAGAAGAAGACACTGATCTTGTCCTATACGTCTGGGTGGATGCCCCGATTGAATACATTTCTGCGACAAAGCAGTATACCGAGAAAGTCGGAGAAGACGAGTACGACTGGCGTGATGTCTGGAAAGGAGATGGCGACATTATCCATGTGATTGGGCGAGACATTATCCAGCACCACACGATTTTCTGGCCATCAATGTTGCATGTCGCTGATTACAATCTCCCAAAAGCAATCTGTGCAACCGGATTTATTACAATCAACGGCAAGGGACTTTCGACAAGCCGGAATCGAGCAATCTGGGCACAGGAGTATCTCGATGAAGAACTGCACACAGATCTGCTTCGATACTATTTGACAACAAACGGTGGGCTACAACAAGATGTTGACTTCTCTTGGGAAAAATTCCAGAACCGTGTCAACGGTGAGTTGGTCGATACGCTCGGGAACTTCCTCTATCGGGCAATGCTGTTTGCACATCGGAACTACGAGGGCACGCCTGACACAGCGGTAAGTGATGAGGTCAGCAATCGCATTGAAACAGCCTGTGAAGACTTTGAAACGGCAGTTGATGAATATGATATCCGGCAGATCGGACAGGTTGCGGTTGAACTTGCAGGCTATGGAAATGAGTACATCCAGCGAAACGAGCCGTGGAACCTCGTTGATTCAGAACCAGATCAGGCAGCAACGGTCATTCGTGACTGTGTGCAGATTGCAAAGGCCGTCGCCGTGCTTGCAGCACCAACACTTCCACAGAAGGCACAGACCTTGTGGCAACAGCTTGGAGAATCTGGATCAGTCAGAGACGTTGGACTCGATGCAGCACTTGAAGCACCACCAGAAACGTTCAATGAACCGGTCGAGCTCTTTGCTGGCATCGAAGACGAGCGGGTCGAAGAGTTAGATGCAAAGCTACAAGAACGGGTTGCGACCGCTACGGATGATGAGAACGAATCAGAAGATACATCGACAGGAGACGACGAAGAACAAACAATGGCAGACGATATTGAACCAATCGCTGAGGAACGGATAAGCTTTGACGATTTCAAAGAGCTGGATATCCGTGTTGGACGAATCGAAACCGCAGAACCAATCGAAGGTGCTGATGAACTGCTTCGGCTGGAGGTCGACATCGGTACTGAAACACGACAGATTGTCGCTGGATTACGACAACTGCACGATGTTGATGAGTTGCCCGGAACAAAGATCATCGTCGTGGCAAACCTCGAAAAAGCAGAGCTATTTGGCGTCGAGTCAAACGGGATGCTCCTTGCAGCCGGTGAGCAGGCAGATCTGTTGACCACGTACGAAGACGCAGAGCCAGGCGAAAAGATTCAGTAACGCACGTTGTTTTTCCAGTAGTTTTGGAAACGACTTATAGGAGGCTATACACTAGTTTTAGATATGACAGACAATCCGGAGGGCACCGACGAGCAGTCGGCCCACGATGACGAGTCAGAGCAGTCGCTTGAATCAATTGTCAATCCACCGGATGATCCAGCAACGCAGTCTGAACACCGACAGGCACCGGTACAGTCTGAACAGAACCAATCAGAGACAAATGATACAGCAGAAGAACCACTGCAGGTTGGAGATGCTGTAGAGACAGCAGAAGACAGTGACAAAACCGACGAAGAGCCAGAGTTCCCGCGTCCGGACATTGAACCGGGTGATCCAAAGCTTGAGCACGTCATCTTTGTACTTCTTGGCGTATTGCTTACCCTCGGAGTTGTCTATCAGGCAGCAAATGTCTTCATTCTGTAGTGATATCAAAGAAGTGGATTGTTAGCCAACTGCTGGACATTGGATTTTGCGCTGGTGACGAGACACCATCACATGTATCCGTAGTCCTCAGGAGCCACCCGGGTTTGTTCTTGTTGATGCGCTTCAACTTGGGCAGCAAGTTGCTCATAGTGTTGCCGTGTCCGGTTAGCGAATGTCCGAAGATCACTGGTATCAATCGAGAAATCGTACAGATCAGCAACGCCCTCAACAAGCCGAAGTGTTGCTTCGCCATCGAGCGGCTGCCATGGGTGACGTAACTGTTACTGAATCCAGTAGTATTCGGCAATAAGCAGCAGTTTTCAGAAGCATACTCTCACCGTGAAGTGCTTATACAAGGCTAATGTATTGATAAGTAATGACCGAACGCGAAACGACCAACGTAAACATCGAACTCCCCCAAGAAGATTTCGAATTCCTCAAAGAATACAAAGACGAGATGGGCCTCACGTGGGAAGGTCTACTGAAAAACGGAACCCCATTCCCCGAATGGAAAAAGAAGCAGTACACTGACAACGAATAACAATGCCGCTCACCGAGCAATTTCACATCCCGGACGAATACCACAACGCCTGTAATCGAGTAACGACACTCGTCCAGACACATACCCAGCGATTGCTCGCTGACGAATACTGGACTGACGACCACCTCAACGCCATCAGTGACCACACCGGCCAGTCCTACACCTACATCCGCGACGACAACCACGACGCCTTCGAAGACGTCGAAGAATACGTCTACAGCCGATTCAAACGCTGCGTCTACCACCGCGTCACCCACATCCTCGACGCCCATACCGACGAGTATCAGGCCTTCCAGTTCGTGACCGACACGGTTGCCGAGCGCAAGATCCGACGCATCGGCTGGCACAGACTCCGCCAACGGCTGTTCGACGAAGACTCACCATACATCGAATGGCGCGTACTGGAGTCGGTCGTCGACCAACTCAACACCTACTACGACCGACACGGACGCTTCCCCGAAACATACACTGAACTGGTCGAGACGCCGAAACCGAACGGCACACTACCGTATGCACCGGACAAAGGCGACTACAACATCCACGAACTGACGGTCAAAAACGGAGAACTCTGCTTCGTGTTGAACACGCCGGACTCCCTCTCGCCGGACAGTTACCACGACTGGACGAAACACGAACTCCGCTTTCCGACCCATTCCCGATTTAACGAGATGCTCGACGCGGGAGACGTGAAAGCCCCAACACTTCACGCCTCCGAACACGGCTACACCATCGACGTACCCGTTGAGATTCCCGAGCAAACCTCTGAAACGGAAGACGGGAGGGTGTTGGCAGTTGATCTCGGCGTCAAAAAACAGGCGACTACGACTGTGCTTGACAGCGGGGACGGGACGCACGAGCAAGTTGCGCCGCCACAGTTCATCGACCATCCAGCGAAAGACAAACTGTTCCGGGTGAAAGCTGACGCCGAAGGGATTAACGACCGCCTTGCAGAACTCCGGCGACAGGGCAACGCACACACCGAACGGTTCGACCACTTGCTCAGTGAGTATCGCCAGACACGCCGGAAGGAACGGCGGTTGCGCGAGCAAATCCAACACAACGTGGCCAACCAGTTGGTGTGGTTCGCTGTCGAGAACGACTGTGAAACGATTGTGTTCGAGTCCCTCGGCCAGTTCGACGCAGGCGATACAAGTGAGGCAGTCGCGTGGTCGATTTCGTCGTGGGCACGAGGGGAATTGTTGGATTACGTCGAGTACAAGGCTGGTCTGCTTGGGATTGAGTTTACGACGGTGAATCCGTGGGGGACGAGTCGGTTCTGCCCCCGGTGTGGTGAGCGTGGTCGGACGGTAAACGCACCGAATGATCATACGGAGTGTCGTTACGGTGGACATTTCCACTGTCCGACGTGTGGGTATGAGTGTGATCGGGATGTGGTGGGTGCGGTGAACGTCGGGCGAAAGTACTTCTCCGAGTGTCAGATGGAGGAGGCGAACCCTGTTGAGTATATCTCGGCGGGGAATCACGCCAGTTTTCCATCGCCTTCGGAGGGTGCCCGTTCTGCTGGTGTTCAGTCCGCGACCGACAAACAGGATCAGGCGAGCGGTCGTCAGACCCACCTGTCTCAGCACTGTTCGTCGTCACTCACTGCGAAACGGCGGGAGGCAGTTATGGGTGGACTGCAGCAAAATCACGGTAGTAACACGGCCCAGCAGTGGGGCAGCGGGAGTATCACACAGTACGCCCTCGCCAGTACTACCGAATGTGGTTGAATACTCCCAAATACTACTGAAAATTAGAACGGTTTGCGCCAGTTGCCAGAACACCAACCCGCAGTGATGTGTTCATCGATCGAGAGATAAGGCTAGCATTAACACCAGTCAAAAATCCACCCGAAAGTGGAATCATTGAACTATCAGAATCCTGAAGCCGGGCTCGATGGTAATCTTCTGAAGCAACATATGCCAGTTTCTCAGAGGAGTTAAGAGATGGAATCGCCGTGAGAAGCGCCACTTCTTTGACACCCTCTGTATCAATCCAGTTGATAATATCACGACCAAACGGCTCAGAGAACTGAATCGGAATCGGCAATTCACTGAGCAAAATCGTGTAATCAAAGCCGGGCTTCGAAAACAGTCGGGTGTGATGATGTGGGCGGCCATCCTCGTAGGGAGTCACCGCAGGGATGCCCTCAACCTGAACATGGCCGGTCTCCTGTAGTCCTAGTCGCTCAATAATGTACTGATGAGCCGAGACAGCTGCCATCCCCGGGCCGGGAAAGGCTGCAAGGAGCGTTGAAGCCGGAGGTTCTGCAGTGTCGACATTGGTAGTGAATTCCACCGTCATAGGTCACAATATGCTACCAGCTAACAAATATGTTATTACATGTCAACCCTCATTCATTAGATAATGCTATAGTAATAGGACGAGGATGGCCTCAGGCTAGTTTGCCTGTCAACTATATCGGGACAAATCGGTCAAGAATTTCCGATTCCCGTGGTTACGAACGTCTTCGGTTTTCGGATGCCCCCGAGGCACGCTGTCTGTCTTGTCTGTAGAACATGGTATTCACTGCGCCGGTAATTTCAGATCATGAACAGAGTGAATGCCGATACCGAGCACTGAATGCAGACGAAGGGATCAAGCCCAGACAAGCGGAATCCACCAGACCGCAAATATCGAGATAACGAGAATCGCTGGGAGCGTCAAAATGAGTCCGATTTTGACCATTTGAGGAATGGTCAGGTATCCACTCGCGAAGACAATTGCATTTGGTGCGGTTGCAACTGGGAGCATAAACGCAAACGATGCCGCAAAAGCAGCCGTCGCCATCAACGTAAGTGGAGTTATCCCAAGAGCAAGGCCGATACTAAGCGTGATTGGCATGAAAAGAGACGCAGTTGCTGTATTAGAGGTTACATTTGTCAGCAGAATAACCGTTGTTGTCACAATTAGGACCATGACAGAGAGCTCGGTTATACCAAGTGAAGCGATAGCATCAGCAATGATACTATCTAAACCACTTTCCTGAAATCCACGAGCAATGGAAAATCCTGCCCCAAGCAACAGTAGGACACCCCACGGAACCCGGCTAGTGTATTCCCAGTCAAGCATCTGTTTACCGTTGACAGGGACGAGAAACACAAGAATACCACCAGCAATCGCAATCATAGCATCAGTAACCGGTAAGAATGGTTCAATGACAAATGGGCGAAGAATCCATCCAGCAGCAACAAGAGCAAATACAGTAAGGACACGTCGTTCGCCAGTCGTCATTGGGCCAAGTGCCTCAAGTTGCTTAGCAACAACATCACTGCGTCCTGGTTGCCGATCGATTGTTGGTTGCAGAACGATGATAAGAATGCCCCATGTGATGATAAGGAAAACAGCAGCAAGTGGAACGCCAACGAGCATCCACTCAAGAAATCCGATATCGACACCGAGGTTTGGATTCAGCGACACCTGCCAGCACAGCGTTTGGAGGACTGCCAATGAGTGTTGCTGATCCACCAATCGAAGCGCCGTAAGCGATGGCAAGCATAAGTGCAAGACCAAAGGCAGTATTCGGAAGTTCAGTAGGATCTTCTTTGATTGACTGCAATAGTTCCCCTTCAACATCAAGAGGATCATTTGGCTCTTTGATGTCTTCGCGGTCGAGCGGTGGGATGCGACGGCCACCAACAGCAGTAAGTTCAACGATAACAGCGGCACCAATTGGCACCATCATCATCGCTGTTGCAGTATTTGAGATCCACATTGAGAGGAATGCTGTTGCAATCATAAAACCAAACACAAGTGCCCGACCACTGGTTCCAACCGCAGAAATAACAAGTAAGGACAAGCGATGGTGGAGATTCCAGCGCTCAATGGCAAGGGCAAGCAAGAAGCCTCCAAGCAACAAGAAGACAATCGGATCGGCATACGGTGCTGTTGTAGTTCCAATCGACATGACACCGGTCGCCGGAAAGAGAACAACCGGAAGCAGTGAGGTGACAGGGATTGGAATCGCTTCTGAAACCCACCAAATAACAACCCATGTGGTACTTGCAAGTGCTGCGGTCGCCGCTGGATCGAGTCCAAATGGTTCACCAAGATAGATAGCAGCGAAAAACACAGGGCCAGCAACAAGTCCAACCGACTTTCGCGTGACCGAGATTCCTAACTGAGAACGGTTCACTGACATAGAACTCAGTAATGAAATACTATTCTTGTAAACACTAAACAAGTACTGTCAGTTCAATATGTGATCACCGAGTGCAGTGTATGATCAATCGAGGTGCGATAATACCGGTTACAGACCCCAGATAACAGCAATCCCGGCCGTTGCAACAAGTGCAAGAAGAATCTGTAGCGGCCCGCCAACACGGAGGAAGTCTGTGAACTGATATCCGCCGGGACTGTAAACCATCAAGTTTGTTTGATAGCCAATTGGCGTCATAAACGACATTGCTGATGCAAACATGATCACCAGCAAAAAGGCCAGTTCATTTGCACCAAGCTGGACAGCTGCATCAACTGCAACTGGGATCATCAACACAATCGTTGCAACGGGTGTGATTGCACTGGCAAGTAATCCAGTAACGAAATAAAACAACAATGCAACGCCAAACAGCGGAAGAACATCAGCTGTTGTGATGATAAGCTCAGCAAGGAATGCAGCTCCACCGGTTTGTTCCATGGCGATCCCGAGTGGGATCACACCAGCAAGTAAGAAGATAATATTCCATGAAACAGCGTTGTACGCTTCAGAGGGTGACAGACAACCAGTGACCACCATCAAGAATACACCACCAAGTGCAGCGACAGCAATTGGAAGAAAGTCCAGTGCTGCGACAAGGACAACACCGGCCAGAATCATTACTGAAATCGGGGTTTTTGCTGATAATTGGGTTATCTGCTGTTGTTGTTGCTTAATCGCCTGATAAATGGCGTCATCCCCGATGATAATCAGTTTCTCGGACTCAGTCAAGTACTGAATATCTCCCTCAGTACTCTGAAGTAATAGCAAGTCGCCGGATTGAATCTCAACATCTCGGAGATTAGTCTGAATAAGGCGGCCACCCCGACGGACAGCCAGAACAGTTGTTCGGTGAAATTCCTGTAATCGAGCGTCACGTAGCTCCGATCCAGCCAGCGAAGAACCCTCTGGAACGATGCCTTTGACCAGCGTTTTACTCGACGTGGGACTCGTAAAGAGGTCATCGGTAATACGGCGATGGCTCAGTTGGCGAAGAGATTGGGTTTCCTCAAGTTCGGTCACCGCAGCTGGTGGACCATGTACAATGAGAATATCTCCACGTTCGATTATTTGCTCGGCATCGGAGGGGCCGAAAATGTCTCTCCCTTTTCGGACCTGAAGAATCGTCACAGGGTCAGGTAGTGCGTCATCCAGCTCAGCAATCGTCATATCAATAACCGGCGACTCTTCACGGACCCTGTATCGAGTTAAATAATTCTCCAAGCTAAATTCATCAACCAGTTCAGCGTCAACAGGAATACGGGCTGGAGTCAATCGCCAGCCGACTGTGACAAGGTATACGAGTCCAACAGCAAGAGTGACTACACCGAGAATTGTAAACTCAAACATTCCTAACGGACCTCGGTCAAACTGGTCAAGAGCAACAATAAACTCACTTGCCAAAAGATTCGTACTGGTTCCAATGAGTGTCAATGTGCCACCCAGAATAGCAGCATACGAGAGTGGCATAAGCAGTTTTGACGGAGACATCCCGATTTGCTTTGCAAGATCCGTGATCATCGGAATAAACACTGCAACAACAGGCGTGTTGTTAATAAACCCAGCAATAGGTCCGGTGGTGCCGACGGTTGCAGCGAGGGCCCGCCGATCATTGCCGCGGCTAAATTCGGCAAGGTAAATGCCAAGCCGCTGTACAAGCCCGGTCTTTTGGATACCAGCACTCAGCATGTACATGGCAAGAATAGTTATTGTCGCTGGATTAGCGAAACCGGAGATCGCGTCTCGAGGGGTAACCTGTGTCCATGGCTCAAGGATAACAAGAGCAACAATGATACCGATGGCAGTGGTATCGTTTGGAATAACTTCCGACACAAAGAGAATCAGCGCAATAGCAATCAGTGCAAAAACAACCAGAATATCCATCGAAAGGTCGGAAAATACCATATCTATGTCAAATTGATGAATCTATTTGAGTGTTTCTTGGTAACATAAGCCGCTTATTAGCAGATATGAACAAGACAGTATTAAAGGATCACGTGAATACAACAGTTAGATTGGTCGTTGGAGTGCTTGGCTGGGGAGTGTATCACTGGCGACAGACAAATCAAGTAGTAAAATGACGGGCGATGGCTTAGATATCAATCAAATAATATATAAGATTAATCGTACGGAGCCATAATAGGACAATAATGGTGTTGGAGAATCTCCCGCTGATACTTGTCTTGGCGGGCATCGTGCTGATGGTGCTTGAAGCGCTTGCGCCGGGAGCGAATTTTATCGTTGTCGGAGTAGCTGTGCTTGCTGCCGGGCTTGTTGGGTTACTCGTTGGGTCGGCGGGATTACTCACTGGCGGTGCATTGGTGGCATTGCTTGCTGCCCTGACGATTATATTCGGAAGTGTTGCCTTGTACGTGTATCGTGAATTCGAATTCTACGATGGAGGTGATTCCGGGGCAACGTCTGATTCTGCATCTTTACGGGGTAAGACCGGGCGAGTAACTGAGCGGGTGACCGAAACGGATGGTCGCGTAAAGCTTGATGAAGGCGGCTTCAGTCCAGTCTATCAGGCCCGGGCAATCGATGGTGAGATTCCAGAAGGAGAGCGAGTGTTTGTTGTGGACCCGGGGGGCGGAAACGTGTTGACAGTAGAGTCACTTGGTGCAATTGAACGAGATGAAATTGATCGGGCTCTAGAGCAGGAAGAAGAATCTGAGTATGAAACAAATTGACAGAGTACTGCTCTATAGATTGGCATCCTTCTGACGTTATATGCACAAAGTTTCTCTGTCAACTGCCCCGCGCCATCGTGCGCGGGGCTTGTCAGTGAACTCGACCTCGAACCCCAAAACAGGGTGAGCCAGTGTATCTGGCTACCTCGGCGTCCTTGCTCCTGACTTCAGGGCGTATTGACTGACGCTCCTCCGACCGGACGGCTGATGGCCCCGCCGGAGATACAACTCCGCTATGTTCTTCGCGGCGTTATAATCCCCATGATTCGACTTCCCACACGACCGACACTCGAACTGTCCAGCGTGCCGGTTGGCTTCGTGGCAGGCAAGCGTAGCGTGCTGATCGCCTAACTCGGTTTCCTGCTTGAGTTCTTGTTTCGTGAGGTGTCTCACGTCGGACTTGGTATGACACTCGTTCCACGCAAGAGTGCTGGCGATGTTGCAGCCGTCGAGCCACTCCCCGATTGTGTGAAAAAGCAGTTGCTCATCCTCGTCACTACGAAGGGTGAGGCGAGTGATGAGCGTTCGACGATGATACTCGTCCGACGCCATATCTTCAACAAAGTACCATTGGCTGATGAGGGTTAGGGTTGGGCGTCGGCTTCAACCCTGTCCACGGTGGGACGGGGAATCCGCCTCGCTACCTATTTGAATTCTCATGATAAAATCAGTAAAGCAATAATTGGTTATTCGACTGGCTTGGGAGGATCAATGTCAGCCTCAAGATGGGAGAAAACGTCTTCGATACCCATTGTTGCACCTTCATCATCACTGGTATCAGCTACTGTTTGCATAACCGCGTCTTCAAGTTGATCAAGCCGTTCGGTTACGCGCTCTAAGTTTAGAATTCGAGGCGACAATGACAGATACGTCGTTCCGTTCTGTTCGTATCGATCGTTGTTTGTCATTACTGGGAGACGCGGTTCGTCTGCAGTATCGGCCTCTGTCTTCGCTTCCTCTACGTTGAGATCACCGAGACCAGCAACAGTAACAGGCGTCTTAAGATCCAGTGTTCCACCGACAGCAATTTGTGGAAGAATCGTTGTTGTGTCGTCTAAGATAGTATCTCCTTCGCTTCGAACGGTATAGCAAACCGTATCCTCAACCGTCAGCTCTCGGTCTGCGGTCACAATCCCAAGGACGACGGAGTTTTCGAGGATCACATTCATTCCGACAACATTCCCACGAATGATACAGTTGGTGAGCCGCACACGCTTGCCGGTAACTGTGCCTGCAACACGGGTAGATTTGGCGTGAACACGACCTGGCGAGCCAACCTCTCCGGTGACCCGTCCATTAGTCAGTTCAACAGCTTCAGACGCCATGACCGATCCTTCAACGGTGGCCTCATCAGATATTTCGACAGTCTCGCCGTAGATACTACCGTGTACTGTTGCCCCGTCATAGACACGGACCGGACGATCAATTTCGGCTTGTGTTGTTGGAATGATCTTCCCATCGTAAGTCTCGCCATCGTTTACGATTGCTCTGGTGGGTTCGATATCCGCCATCATTCCTCACCCCTGGCGGTTCGGACTGGAATATCTCCTCCCTCAGGAACGGCTTCTGTTACAGCAGATTCGTATGATAGACCAAGAAGGGATTCGTCTCCATGTTTGGATGCCGTTTCTTCTATTGTTGTCTTTCTGAGAACCGTCTCAGGTGTGTAATGTTCGGGGTCATGAGTATCGCCAATATCCTCATCGATCCCTTCAACGGGAGACAGCGACACAGAATACCACTCATTTGTGTCTTCTGCGGATAGTTTTGATGGGACAACTGTTGTCCGCTCTGTGACACCATCGATTTCGTATTCGACGACATAATAGCAGAGTTGTAGCGGTTCTGGCGTATCAACATCAATCGGAGAAGAATCAGGATCAAAGCGGTGCTTGTCAATTTTGTTTAGAATGTCTTCTTTTCGTTTGACATAGTTGTTGATATCTTCAGCAACCGATTGGGCTGTCTCACGGAGTTGTTCGTTTCGTTCTTTCCGAACAGTTTCGTTATGGGATTGCAGGAGATCCCATGTGTCGGTTACCTGTTGAGTAAATGGATCTTCGATGCCGTCCTCAAACTCCTGTTCGTTGATTTCAAAGATATGTGAGCCAAGATTTCGAACTCGTTGTTGTGCCTTCTCGTCAAGTTCGTCGTGTTTGCGTTGATACCGGTTCTCGATCTGTTCAAGCGTTTCTTCTAATTCTGTTTTTTCCGATGATAGCTGCTCTCGTTCAGCTTCAATTTGTGGCTCGACAGACTGGACCTCCATCATGTGCTCCATCAACTTGAGCTCGGCTTGGGCTTGCGTGTTATCGTCGATCGCGTTTTGAATAGCTTCAGTTCCCTTCTCGATTACCTCAGGGATCTTTTTTACAGTCCCGTGGAGTGATTCAATCGCTTCTAGAATGTTACTAAGAGTTTGCAGAATCTGTTTTTGATACTCTTGGAGATCCTCATTCCCAGACATTACCGACCACCTCCATCAGTTCGTGCCGAAACACCGATCAGCCTGTCTTTCTTCATTTTTGTTCGGTTAATGAGCCCTGAGGCAGACACTCGTCCTCGTGTCTTTAACATCCAGTTTTCACGATGTTGCCGTTTCTCCATCGACATCTCAGCTTCGTGTTGTTGTGCGTTTTGTGCTAGTACCGCCTGTGTAGCCTCGGCCTCTAACTGTTGTTGCGCGGCGAGTATCTCCGCGTCTCGCTGTCGTTGCTCCAACCGCATGAGTTCAGCCTTCTCTTTTGCAGCCTGCTCGGCTTCTTCAAGTCGTTTTTGCTGTTTATGTTGTGTCTGTTCCAACACTTCTTGTGTCTTTTTGTCAATCTCTGCAAAGCTATCTTGAACATCGCGCCGGAATTCTTCTTTTCGCTCTTTTCCGAGCCGCTCATATCGTACCATTAGTGAGCTTATCTGTTCAACAGTACCTCGGGCTGCCTTTGCCTGTGTCTTGAGATCTCGAATTCGCGAGCGCAGGTCCTTGATACGGTCTGTGGCTGATCTTATTTCTTCCCTGCGCTCTTCAAATTCTCGCTCTTGGAGTTCTTGCTTTTGATCTTCAATCTTCTCGTATATCCTCCGGCGTTCATCGTCTTTTTCGATCCATAGTTGATCACAGACGGGTGTCACTACGTCGTCTTTGAGGCGGTGGCGTGGCACGGTATCACCCATGTCGTGATAGCTGCGACATGTTTCACAGTACCATTCACCGGCTTCTGGGTCAGAGATTGTGACTTCCGACTCGATGTCGTCCTCTAAGCAACTTGGGCAATAAAAGTTGTAACTGACAATTCCAAATGCATCTGCAGCCATCGTGATATGATCATTCAACAACTCGATTGCTGTCTGTTGCATCCCTGAGAGGTCATCGACGAGTTGTTGACTCTTCTGTGATATCTGTCTAAGCTTGGCGTCATCTTCGTCAGTAGCGCTAATCCGTTGCAGTGTTGACAGGGATTCGACATCGGACCGGGCCTCATCGAGTTCGATGTCGACAGGTGAGTTGTATGAGTTTTGTTCAATATCGGCGAGCGCAGTGATTTCTGAAATTCCCGTTGACTGTGGAGCATCTGTCTGCATGATTGGCATCTCGCGTGTGTGCTGTTCTGCAGCGTTAATCTCGGACTGAACCTGTTCCAGCGTATCGGTGACGTTCTGTTCGACATTCGTATCAGATGGCATTACAACAGGGAAGTCATCAGGCGAATCGAGTTGCGCCGCTGCCCGGTCAATTACCTCAGTGTCGGTTATCTGATCGACTTCAAATGTCGTATCGTCGATTGTTTTGTTTGCATCATACAGCACGATGCCTTTGTTATCGGGGATGCCATAGACCGTCCAGTGCGCTTTATCAATCCCTTTAATTGTGACATCAGGGTCTTGGGTGGATGCATATCCATACCCGATCATGCCAGCGGCAACGCCACCAACAAGTATCAGTAATGCAACCGTCCCCCCAACGCCTGTCACCAGCATACCTCCCCCAATGATGATGCCGATTCCAACTGCGGCTACAGCGCGGGTGATAATCTTCTTTTGCTTGTCAAGGTACTCCGATATTGGATCCGACACTGCTTCTAAAACCGCTATTGAAAGGGCACGGTCTTCGTCTACTGGTGATGACCCATCAAACACAACATCATCCACTCGCATGTGTATCCCCCCGGTTTTCGGCTTTAATCTGTGTTTTTGATCCCCCCTCATACTCTTGTGTGGTCATTGCTACCAACATTTGTACGAGTAACATAACTCATCGATATTAAAGATAACCATTGGTATGATATATTACAATTTTATAACTTAACTGAGAAGGCCGGCAAGTCGTTTTTGAAGGGTGGAAATCAAGCGATCTCTCACGTCACACAAGGTGTAATCAGAGTCTCGTTGACATGATGGACGATAGGCAGATGGATTTACATTGAAGCCAGACTGAAAGCTTTGGAGCTTGCTTCCAAAGTACTTCACAGAATATCGAGGCGGATGCCACGGGGTCGTCCGGAAATCTCCGATTTCCGTGATCACGAGAATCGAAGATGCTCGAACGACTTGACCCCGTGGAAGAGGCCGACACGCAACCGAATACAACATATTCAAAGAGTTTAACATCGTATTCAAAACTAGTAACTTGCAGCCAGATGTGTTGTGAGTTACGGGCTGTCCGTCAACCAGCCCCTCGAAGTTAGGGACGTTGAACGTGAATGGTCAGACAGACCCCACCGAGCATTTCTCGGTTAGAACGGGAGTCCACTGACAAGCCTCAGGGTCAAGCCCCGAGGCAGTTAACACTGTAGCTTGAATGCAATTGAAACAACGCTGGACAAACGTCTAGAAGTTCATCCAGCAGTAGGCGAAACGTTTGTGTTTTTCCTTCAGGGCTAAGACTGAAGCAAAAAGAACGTTGCAAAACGCGAAATAGTAGTATTAGTTCTATTTAGAAAAGTGAAGTACCTCAGGGGGAAGTCGTTCGAGAATCGGAGATTCTTGTGATCACGAAAACCGGAGGGTTTTCGACGACCCCGAGGTCTGCCTGCTTTCTCTGTAGAAGATTTAACGCTGGAATTAGGCAAGCCGGTGGAGGGATTTGAACCCTCGACCTAATCCTTACGAAGGATTCGCTCTGCCAGTCTGAGCTACACCGGCACTCATCATACTGTTGCCGAATCCGCAAATTGACATCCTCCTCCGCGTTCACGCGGAGGAATCCCGAGCGGTGGGAGTTTCAGGTTTGCAGTCCAAGTATAGACTACCACACCTTTCGGGCACGGGTAGTCCCACAGCATCGGTGTGGTGGACTGCTGGCGGTGCCAAACCGCCGTTACCCCTATCTTCGACCGTGTATGGCGTCCCAGTGTTGTTTTTGCCACGGGAACGCCGGCAGGCGTCAGCAGAGTTGGGAGTATCGTTATGCTCGCTTTGAGCAGTCGGCACGGACACACCCTTCGAAGATATGCGTTCACCGACTGCCATTTCGGATACTGCCTCGTTACGTGGGCGGACAGGCCGCCCCCGAAGGACGGTTCGGAATCCGCTCCGTTCCGACCGATTCCTATATTGGTGTAGGGCAGCCTGTCACTTAAACGTCACTGTAGCAAACTCGGGGTGACGTTCGAACCGTGGTCTGTTACCCAGAGTGACGGCGCGTATCCACGCCGTGAACGACGTGGTATTGCGCCTGCTCCGCGTATAATCATGAGAGTGAGTCGATAGTCGCGGATTACTACCGGGAAACCTTGATATCAAGCACGACATTCAGCTCGTGTGGTGCATATGAACGGACAATGCGCTCGTTCTCAACTGTGACCGAGTACTCCTCAGCATGCTCCTGAAAGAGCTGTTTTGCAGGACCAAATGGATCATCCTCGTGCTGGATATCATAATAATGGATCAGACACTCATCACCAGCGAGCGCAAGAGCCGTGTCAACGAACTGATCAGCACTGTGTGGTAAATTCATCATTAGTCGGTCTGCCCAGTCAGTATACTCGTCAGTGACAGCCCGAACATCACCAGCAATAGCAGTTACATGATCAGAGACACTGTTGCGAGCGGCGTTTTCGTTAAGGTACTGTATTGCAACCTCGTTTTTGTCAACACCGACTGTAGTGGCTCCCTGTGCTGCTGCTGGAATCACAAATGGACCAACGCCGGCGAACATATCAAGCACTTGCTCAGCTGCTGTGATCTGTTCAGTAACGCGGTGCCGTTCGGTGGCCAGTCGCGGCGAAAAGTAGACACTATCGAGATCAAGTGCATATTCAAAGCCGTATTCACGGTGGACAGTTTCGGTGCTGTTACCAGCAAGGACCTCCCAGTCCCGGACACGGAGTTCGCCTTTAATTTTTGATGCCCGGTTGAGTACGGTGGTAACGGGTAGATCCGATTCAACAATTGCATCGGCGAGTTGCTGAGCACGATCAGCGTCATCCTCGTCGATGATCACGATGTCGCCAATCCGTTCATACGAGACGTCAAAATCAACAAGATCAGCTGGCATCGTTGGCTGTTCTCTGGCTGGAACCTCGTGATACTGGATGGTATATTCGTCTGGCACAGCATCTGGATCAGTAACTGGAAGATACAGGGTGCCATCTTCGACGGTGATTTGCCAGTCATCAGCCAGCACATCGGCCGTAGCCAGCGTCTGGCGGGTTTCTTCGCCATCAGTTCGATCGACAACAACGCAAGGTACCTTCATAGTCGGTGGATTGTCTACGTGTGTATATCCTGCGGAGCTATAATTGCATTTGTGTTTATCCTTGCATACACGATTGGGACGGCTTCTGGATGAATCCCTAAGGTGTCCGCTATGGTATCTGATGAAAGGCCACAACAGTAATTGAGGTTGGGGCAGACGATGCGAGCAGTGGCTATGTCGATGAGACATTGTTTTGATGACAGAGCGTCCAGTTCGGTGTATGCTTAGTTTCGTTGGGCTGGGATTATATGATGAACAATCCATTACGCTACGCGGACAGAACCGATTACAGGCGGCTGATCGGGTGTTTATTGAGACGTACACCAGCAAGCTTGCTGGAACAACACTTGATGCATTATCCGACTTTCATGGAATAGAGATTGAACATCGGGATCGAGCCGGAGTTGAGCAGGATCCAGCGCCAATCCTTGATGCAGCTGAGGCAGGCCATGCTGCGTTTGTGACCGCCGGTGATCCAATGATTGCAACAACACATGTTGATTTGCGATTGCGGGCTGCACAGCGAGACATTGAGACGGAGGTAATTCATGGTGTAACAGCACAGACAGCGGCCAGTAGTCTGACTGGGTTGCAGAATTATCGATTTGGCCCGGCAACGACGTTGCCATTTCCATGGGCACACGGAGCAGATGGAGTTCCGAGTAGTGTCATCAAGACCATTACAGACAATCTTGAGCGTGATCTGCATACACTCGTGTTTCTGGATATCAAGGCCAGACGAGATGAGTATATGACTGCTGATACAGGCGCTGAACTGTTGGCGGAAGCGTTTGATGACCAGCTAGCGATTGGGATTGCTCGGGCTGGTTCCGATGATCCGGTACTAAAGGCAGACAATCTGGATGCGCTTGCTGACTATTCTTTTGGCAAACCGTTGCACATGCTTGTGATCCCAGGAACATTACATGAGATGGAGGCACAGGCAGTCAAGGCATTCTGTGATGGACCAACAGCAGTTATTGATTCACAATAGGAGGACCTGGACGGAATTGCGTCTTTTTTGGGTAGATAGAGAGATAAGAGAAGGTAGCCGTTGCTACGGGGTTGGTGAAAAGGAATGAAAAGAAAAGGGGAGAAAAGTGAACCGCTCAGTAGTCGGCGTTAGCCGAGTACCTTATTCTTCGTTACGCAGGCGCAGAGCAAGCAGTGCAGCACCAAGCAGGGCGAGGGCTGCAATGCCAGCCGTGAAGCCTGGGATTCCTTCATCATCTTCTTCAATGGTTAGGGTTGCCGTGTCGGATGCGTCATCATCGTCGTGGGTTGCGGTTGCCTCCATGTCATACTCATCAGCATCGAGATCTTCAGTTTCGACGTCTTCGAAGGTAACCGTTTCAGTGTCACCTGCATCAACATCAACGGTATCATCTACGGTGATCTCGCCGTCGTCAATGTCAAGTTCAACATCGACATCTTCGGCGTCAAGGTCACCGGTGTTTTCGACATCAACGTCAATGTCAGTGTTTTCACCTTCGTCGATCGTGAGATCATCCAGTGTAACATCAAGTTCAACAACTGGTTCCTCGACGGTGAGTGTTGCATTTGCAGTGTCGTCGTCGGTCATCGCGGTCATGTCATAGTCATCAGCGTCGAGGTCCTCAGTGTTGAGGTCAAGGCTGACAGTCTCGCTGTCATCAGGACTAAGTTCTTCAATTTCCTCAGTTGCGCTGATGTCTTCACCGTCAACTTCAACTACGACTTCCTGTGTACCTTCAGCATCTCCTTCATTCGTGACTTCAACATCGACAGTTGCTTCGTCACCTTCAGTGATTTCTACATCGTCGAATTCGGTAATCTGGAAGTCGGCCTCGTCATCGACAACGCTCAGAGTTGCGGTTGCAGCGTCGACGTCGAACTCGTCGAGGTCATCTTGTTCTGGTGTAGCTTCAATATCAGTCTCACCGATTTCGTCACCAATGACCTCTACTTCAGCGAGTCCGTCTTGTTCAGTGTCAGCAGTCTCGTCACCGGTGAATGATGCAACAGAGGTATTGGTTATTTCGAAGTCAATTCCAATTCGTGGAACCTCGATTACATCGTCGTTTTCATCAACGAGGTTGGCTGAAACGTTGGTGGTCTCATCTTCAGCGATAGAGTCTGTTTCGAGTTCGATGTTACCTTCTTCAGCAAAACTGTAGAAAGTTGCATCAGCATCATCACGGTCGATGCCTGCAGTTTCTTCAACAGGGTTGACATCCAGGTTGATATCGTGTGTGCCAGAGTTAGTACTATCTACGAATACGTAGAAATGTCCATCAGTGATCTCTTCGCCAAGTTCGTTGCCAGTGATTCGCTCACCGAGGTTTTCATCCTGAATAACACCCGTTGGCTGCCCATCATCGATATCATCAGCAATGACTTTTGCAGACCCGGCAGTTGTGAGTTCGAATTCGAACGGCTCGTCATCTTTCTCGGTCAAAGATCCAAACTCATCGAAAATACTAACATTGTAGGCAGCAACGCGGTGTTCTCGGGTAAATTCTTCATTAGTTGAATCGTAACTTGTACCACCACGGATTGCATTTTCTTCGAGATCAACACTGATCTCATCAGGAGCACCAGCTGTTACTGTGTATTCAAGATCAACGTGCTCTTCGCCGTTGTCAGTTTCAAGTGTTGCGTTGACAGTGTAATCACCAGCGAGGGTACCACTAAACTCAAACGGAGCTGTTCCGTATCCTGGGTTTTCAAAGTCAAACCCTGCTGTCTCAAGGCTGGTCGTGTTAAGAACGTCACCAGCATCAAGATCGCCAGGGGATTCAGTTAACTCTAGGGAGACATCGGCACCGCCAAAGGGTCCATACGTCTCATTTGTGACCTCAACAGTTCCTACTTCGGTTTCGCCAGCAACAACATTTTCAGGACTCTCTCCAGCATCGCCGGTAATGTCATCGGCCATCACATCGACTGTGTCAACATCACTGGTGGTGGTGACGTCGTTACCGCCATCAGCTTCAGTTGTCGTATTGTACGTAACTGACATGTCCACATCGTCAGCTTCGGCAGTCACATTTAGAAGTCCGAATGGAGCAACAGTCAGCTCATCATTAGTGCTAAAGTCACCGTCCGCTTGGACAATAAGCTCGTTGTCACTTACTTCTTGGAAGGTAACATCGTCACTACCAAGTTCAGGTTCGTCTTCTGGACCATCAACTACAACTTCCCAATATGTGAAGTCAACTCGTTCACCAGTGTCTTCATCAATGGCATTTCGGGTATCAAAGGTAATCTCGCTGTCAGTTGGGAACTCAAAGGTGATATTGGTTCCGTCTGCGACTTGAACAGCATCGTCATCAGAAATCTCTGCCGGAACTACAGTAATGGCATCGTCACCATTCCCGGGATTACCGATGATTGAGCCATGTGCATCTGCGTCTTCGACAGGAATCTCGTCAAATTCTCCAAACGATTGACCGACTTCGACATCAGCTTTTTCAACGCTAATCAGAGCGTTTTCATCAACGGAAGTGACCTCTCCAGTTTCACCGGTCTGGAGCTCGATATCAACAGACGTCTCATCGTCGATGTCAGCAGAAGTGTTGAAGTCAAGTGACTCCTCATCGCTAGCATCTGCAATGAAAAGTGACTCTCCATCGGCTGGTGGGGAGTCTGTAACATTGAAAGTCAAGACATTGTCTTCGATGACTACATCATAATCTGCTGAAACTTCACTTTCATCATTATCGTAGATGGTAATCTCCTGTCGTTCATCAAACGTAACATCAGAATTATTCGTTGCTAATGTTATATTGGTATTCTCTGCAATGACACCTTCCTGATTCGTGATTTCAACGACAAAATCATCATCCGGTTCTGCAATTTCTTGGCCGTTTATACCAGCGCCAAGGGTAACCTCATCACTGCCGAAGATTGTGAGTTCAGGCTTGCTAATCGCAATTGTGTGAGTCTCATCCGCTTCAACAGAGCCAGTCGAAGCTTCTGCCTCTGTAGTCATCGAGAGTTCAGTTTCATCAGGAACATCTGCATCGACATCAACCTGAATGTTTTCGACATGAACGGATTGACCAGACTCGAATGATTCGCTCACAGGAAGGAAAAGTTCGTTTGCCTCAGCAGAGATGTCATCTTCCTCAATGTTTCCGGCATCACTGCCACCTTCGATACTAATGTCATCGACGTTAGCGAATTCTAAACCTTCATCCTCAATGGTGAAAATAACATCTTCGCCTTCAGCAATTTGGCTGTTTGCTTCTGAAAGACCATCTGTAGCATCGGCTGTTTCAACAGTCAAAGTCTCCAGACCTTCACCTGATGAGTCAGCACCAACAGATGAGTCGTCGTCGTCATCGAGTGATGGTTTCTGTGGGTCGAAGACCTGTTCGTCAACATCGCCGAGGAAGACGTCAATGTTGACATCTTCGTCATCAGATCCGAGATCAGGAGTTGTATCAAACTCAAGTCCTTTCAGGCGAAGTTGGTCATCATGTGAGGTGGGGCCGTCAATTTCGACTTCTAGTGTCTGGTCATCAACGATAGTGACATCGGTGAAAGTAAAGTCCGCCTCGCTGTTCTTTGAGGTTTGGATATCATCTTCATCCAGACCATCGCTGAAGCTAACATTTTCTGGCAGTTCTATGGTTGTAGTGCCATCAATAGCTCCGTCCGTACCTCCATCTTCAATGACAAACACGTTAGTAGCCTGATCGCCACTGCCAGCAATTAGTTCTGCGTTATCCAAGCCGGTGGTAAATCCAGCGCTGATGTCACCTTCGGAAAAATCTGCCTCTGGATCAGCAGCAGCACTGCCAGCAAGCGCGGTTGCCCCCATTGCGACCATCGAGACAACCATTACAGTCGCAAGGAAAATAGCACGGAATTGCTCGCGCCTACTTGTCATAGTTCACCTCCATATTCATAATCAAAATACGATACTCCACCGCCAGAAGAAAGGCGGGTACTGATACTATGCATAGTCAATTGTGTCATAATGGAATCGTGAGTCTACCAGTTTATACGTCTTATCCCCGACTATAAATATTTTGTGAGATGTGGAGAGAAATACGTTCAAATAATGGACATAACCGCCTGATTAGGAACCCGACACACAGGTACGCACTATTTTCGATACCAAACAATATTTCTCATAACGCAGACATAAAGTATGCTATAAAGCATGCGCGCGTCAGACAAGTAGCTGGACAGCTTGACCCGATATATATGCTATGGTGTGGGGGTGATAAAATGCCAGATCAGCGGGTAGAGACCATATTTCTGGTACTTTGCCATTGTCAGCTACCAACGACTTAATGACCAAGACGTGATTTGAAACCTTGCAATCTTAGCAGTGGATAGAGCCCTTCAAACGGTGGATTTAAAGAGCGCGAAGTGTACAGATATCCGTTTATATGTAGGTGTCGATATCAGGAGTCTTGTGGCTTCTACCGGTGGTATTTTGCCCACCACCACCAATCCAGCAAACACCCCTCAGAACATCCCGGGCTAGCGAACAAACGCTTAAACTCCTCTAAAATGCTTTTGCGCTCCTCTAAGGAGATAATTTACACCGGAGAAATTAAATTTCAAACCTTCTCTAAGCCATTAAAGTCGTTGGCTTGTCAGTTGGACTCCCGAGTTTCGCGCTTCTAGCCCGAAGGTCCCACGTCCCTGACGTTCTAATCAGAGACGTTCTCAGGCGACAATCAGGCAGAGAGTCGGAGGGACTCGTTCGCTGTCCCCTGACTCCGGGGCTGGCTGACAGACAGCCCGTCCCACCGACCGCTTCTGGGCCTGTGGGACGTGGTTTGACGTACGGTCCAGAGTCAAATCAAGCGTATGCACTTCTTCCCACCGCTAAAACGGGTGGGCTTCCGTGCTGTAACCCCGTGAGAAGACTACGGTGTCGGGAGAAGTTGCATCAGCTAGTCGTAGAGTCACTCGAGGTAAGCCGGTTGCTGTGTCGCAGGGCCTGAACAACCAGTCCAAAAACAAACACCCCAGCGAAGACGATCGGAGAGGGTTCAGCCTGGCCCGTAACAACGATTGTGCTTTCTGTGATGATTGCTTCCCAGATCGGGTACACTGTGCTAAGTAACGCAGCTCCAAGGCCGGTCAGAGTGATTGCCATAATGGCCCCATAATAGCGAAGGGAAATGATTGCTGCGGCAATTCCGACAATGATTGCAAGTGCAAGGAACTGTTGAAGTTCTGGATCAGTAAAGAGTGAGAGTTCAGCAATTTCGGTGAACAACAATTCAGGACGGGATGCAGCACGTTCCGCATCCGGGACAGAAAGAGTAGATAGGGCTTCTTCGCCAATACCAAGGACCAGCGTTGCAAGCGCCCCCGTGACAAAAGCAGTAATGGCAACCGTAAACTGGGCGAGCATCGAGATGAGAATTCGACCGAGGACAGCCCCGACAAATACGGCCACAGCAACAGCAACCAAATGCTCCCCGAGGGCAAGTGATTGATCAAGGAGTTGTGGGACGAATATCCAGCCAGCCATACCTCCGAGCGTGCCACCGGCGAGCCAGCCAATCCAAGCTAACAAGAGATTACGAAGGTCATACCCTCCAATCGTGAACACAAGCCCAATTGCAGTGACCACCGCTGTGGCAACAGTGATTGTCGGATCGATTTCTGTCACACTCCAATAGTTTAGTGCCGATTACCTAATCCGTTCCGGTGTTTAGCTACTTCGATTGTCCGTTAGAGTTATCATCAGATTCGGTAACGCCGGCATCACTGTCATCAGATCCATCGCTGTTCGAGTCATCATCAGAGTCATCACTGCGCATCGAGCGTAACAGAACGTACCCGATTAACAGAAGCAGGACAAGAATTCCTAAGATGGCAAGGATTGAGACATCATCGTCATCAGGACTAGGGTCAACATCTTCCTCTGCGGTTAACGCGAAGAATGAGAATCCAGGGACATCAGCACGGAGTGTGATAAACTCATCATCCTGATCAACGACTTCAGCATCAAGTGTTTGCCATTCGTCGGCGGTATCGTTGTATCTGACCGCTTCGACATCTTCAGCGTCGGCATCTAGATCATCGACAGCGTCAACAGAGACGTTCATCAGCATGCTGCCACTTCCATCAGCTGCGGCCTCTGGAAGATCGAGATGGGAGACTGCAAGCACCTCATCATCCGGCTCACCGGTTCGTTCTGGAGCGGATGCAAGAAGACTGGTGCTTGCATCGCCGGCAATCTCACCACCGATCCGGACATCTTCAACGGATGTAGCACCGGTAAAGCCATAGATTGTCTCATCATCATCGGTACCATAGACCGGTGAGTTGCGTTCAGAGCGGGTGAACACAACATCGTCATCGTCCGGGAGAAGGTCTTGACGGGTCGTATTGAGCGCCTCTTCATCTTCTTCTACCGCTGGAACAGGTAAAACTTCAAGTTGCGCAGTATCACTTGCACCATCAAATGCTGCGGTGATAGTTACGATACCTGGCCCCTCGCCGGTAATGACATTGTCATCAACGCTCGCAATGCTGTCATTGGCACTGGTGATGGTTGCCTCATCGGTTACATCTTCTTCAGTGCCATCCTCAAAGGTTGCAGTGACGGTTGCAGATGTCGTTCTGTCAACTTTAATTGTCTCACGGTCTAGTTCAAGATCAAGGTCATCAACCTCAGTGTCGCTAACTGTCAGAGTTGCAGTAGCAGTGTCGGACGCGTCCGTGTCCGGATGGTCTGCTTCTAACTCCATGGTGTAGTTATCAGGGGAAAGGTCATCCGTTTGGACTGACTCAAAGGTCACGGTCTCCGTAGCCCCTTCCTCAATATCGACAGTCTGTGTGTCAACAATCTCGCCAGCACCGATATCGAGTTCAACATCAACTCCGTCTGCATCGGCGTCGCCGTCATTCTCAATCACAGCTGAAATATCAGCCTGCTGCCCTTCGAAGATGGAGACATCATCAAACTCGATGATCTCAAGATCTGGTTCGTCTGGATCAGGATCAACAACGTCCTCCTCTTCGATTGTTATCTGTTCTTCTGTTGTCTCAAACTGCTGGCTGGTGTCGTTTTCTGAGGCAACGTGAACAACCTGATACTCACCTTCATCAAAGTCTTCAAACGTTTCAACAGTAATCTCCCCATCGGCACTGCCCTGAAGCGCCGTCATTGACGCATCAAGTCGCTCATCACCAGTTGCCTCAAGTTCTGGTGTGTCAACACCAGCTTCATCAGCAAGCCGCTCAATGACGGCTTGGAGTTCAAACTCACCACTCTCCTCTTGTTCAGAAAGAGTCATTCCGGCCGCTGAGATGTCAGTGGCAATGTCGGCAATACCATTGACCGACGCAATCGAGTGTTCAAGAACAAGGTCCTCATCATCAAGGTCGCCTAGTTCATCAAACTCTTCTGTGACATCTAGGGTAAACTCAGCATCAGTGAAGGTCTCTTCATTATAGATACCAACAGCATGAATGACATCATCATCAGCGTCATCAAGATCTGTATCGACATCAACAGTAATGTCATCGCCAGGTTCTGCATCATCAACCTCAATGGCTGATTCGTCGGCGTGAACAGCTGCCTGTTCAAGACCGATCACAGTTCCTGGATCATCAGCAATATCCTGCACTTCGTTGTTCTCAATCTCAACGACCGGGTCATCACTGAGCATCATCGCATACTGGCCAGACCCAGGATCAAATGGATCATCAATATCATCAGCAAGATTGACATCGTCCGCGAAGGTTCCATCCCCATCAATCGTCACGTCTTTTTCAGCGAATGTGACATTGTCATTGAGTTGCGTGCGGTTTTCAGCAGTTGCAGAATCTGCAAGGAAATCATCAAGTTCTGCGATGGAACTCGGAAGTTGATTCATAATGCCGTCGTCTGGAATATCCTCTTCGGTCAGTGACTCATCTAAGTATGCAACAACAAGTGTTGCGTCACCGTCCCACTGTGCGGTGTCTGCATCGTCACGATCACCATATTCAACAGGAACATTATCGGTGCCAAATACTGAGATATCTGATCGAACATCAAATGAGTCAGTTCCGTCTGGATCGTTAATACGGAGGTCGGGAGCCTCTACAGAGGTCTCCGCAGCATCTGAATCGGTCTGTAAAGGAAGCACACTACGGTCCCACACTTCAACCGTTGTCTCGTTCACAGTAACATCAAAGGTATTATCAGTGCTCTGTGTCTGCGTACCAGAGCTATCAGCACCAGCGATGCCCCCCATCGCGGCCGGTGCAACCAACAGCGCTAAAATCATCAGAACAACGGTAAATAGTTGAAATACTGACTGTCCTGAGTCTGAATCCATACTATACTGGAACGCTATATGTCGCATCGGATATAATATTACCGACTTTCTACCTTATTTGACACATATCAAGCGGAAGTCCATCCGCTTTAGCGGTGGGTGTGAGCAACAACACGATGAAACGGTCCGCCGCTGTACAGTCGACTGTAATCCTTCCCTTTTACTCATCTGAAAACATATAATACAATAGGCAGGTTGGGGGAAACGTGGAGTTGGATGGGTGTCTCCACTACAATCAAAAAGCGAGGCCCCGCATTTGCCACTGCTACACCAGACCGGAACGGCGGTGAGGCCGATGGCCCAGCCTGTGCCCACCCGAGCGAACACGACGGTGGACGCACGCTTTGCGGCAACGCGAAGCGGCGTGCCGTGAGCGGATCCCCAACAGACCAGACCCTCTTTACGAGGGCTAAAGCGGAGCGCACAGACTGGAGTCCCCGCAAAGGGGAATCTTGCCTCCGGTGGGAACCAGCACCGGACTAGAGTACCCACGCGAGAGGAATCTCACGGCTAAAGCCCTGTCTCTTATCCACAAATTACGTCGCTGTCGGGATCGGTGAGATCGGCTGAAATACCGATATCTACGGATGTAACACCCTCATAGAACGGTTTTGCCGACCTTGTTTATCCGCATTTAGTCACTCCCTATCGCCGATATCACTGCCCAAATCGCTGCTCATCTCGATCTCTTGAGCACAGATCGGGGTCGACAGCGTCTGAAACGTCCGTTTGATCCTCGTGAACGTATGGGTAAAAGACAGGGGGACAACCGTTGGAGGAGGTCAAACAAATATTGCGAGTACTTGTTGTGAGGAAGTATAGACCAATTTGCTGAAAGATCAGTCAGTTCGAGAGAGACCGATGATCAGACCAAGAGTCAACGCAACAACGGGTACGATGATTGACAGTGGAATTGGATCATCCTCATCATTGTCATTTGTCTGGTTTGTTAATTCTTGTGTACTGTCTCCATTGTCAGTCTCGTTGTTGTCATTATGATCATTTTCGGTGATAGTGATTGTCGTTGTGTCAGATACTGATTCATCATCTGTATCGACAGTAAGCGATACGTTGTACGTGCCTGCGCTATCGAAGGTATGTGTATGTTCGATCGATTCACCGGAATCATCCATCCCATCGATTTCCCACGTAAACTCAGCGTCTTCGGCTTGCTCTGTTGTGAGATTTGTCGAAAATGTCACGGAGTCGTTAACGGTTGGTTCAGCAGGGGACTCAATATCCACACCGTCAATTGATGGGTCATCACTTGGGGGTGATGGATCGGTAGGAGAAGAACTGTCGTCATCAGATACGTCAAGCGTAGTAAGTGGAGAAAAGGCAATCCGTTCGGTACCAAGACCAAATGCCGTATCTGATCCGCGGACACTGACATGAAGCTGATACGCATCAGCAGACAAATCTGCATCAAGAGGAATGTCAACGGTATATGTGTGCTCCTCAGCAGTAGCATCTGCTTGTTCAATGACAGGGTCGTTATCTGCAGTGAATCCAACCTCGACATCAGCAGCGTCAATGTCTGTATCAGACACAGCGTCGTCAATCGGATTGAGAGAAAACTCAACAGTTACCTCATCTCCCGGTCCTGGTGTATCTGGAGTTTGCTCCTCAACTGTCGGTTTATACCCGGAAATAACAAGCGGCTGTACTGCTTCAATACTTGCGTCATCAAGAAGAAGAACCGCGTATGTTCCTGCATCAAGTTCAGCAGCATCGATTGATAATGAATTATTGGTAAGAAGACGTTCTTCGTCAGAACTTCGGAGCTCAAGTTCACCCGATGGTACATCGTGGTCAAACTCGATCGATTCATCACCGGGAACATACGCGATATCAGTGATTGTATACTCATCACCGCCATGTTCAACAGTTTCCTCAGGAATTGAAATAAGATTGCCAGAATCTGTAATGATATCAGGTTCGGTATCAGCTGTTGTTCCAGCGGCAACGCCAGAAACTAGAATCATGCCAAGACAAACAACAAGACAGATCAATCCAAGCTGGCGCATTTAGTTAGATATCGACACACTAGGAGTATATACTCTTTGGGTTGATCAAGCCTGCAAATTCGGTAATTTGTGGCACTACGGTTCTAATCGATCAATAACTGCATACCTCGACATTCGAACACCAGCGATTAATGCCCCAAGTGTGCCGACACCAACAGCGATGATGAATCCACCAGCATAGATCCGTGGGTCAGTCTGGACGAGCCCCTCAAAACCCACGATCAGCGCTGCTAAGTGATTCAGCACAGATGCGGCCGGTGCAGTTAGGAGAATACCAGCAAGACCACCAAGCGTACCAAGCAATAGCCCCTGAACGAGTGCAATCGAAAGGACAAATCCGGTTCCAGCACCTTGAGCCTGGAGGGCTGCAAGCGGTCGGCGCTGTTGATAAATAATAACAGAAAGCAATGTAAATGTAAGTGCAGTGCCGCCAATAAACGCAAGGACAACTGTCGATCCACCAGCAGCAAAAACAAGCACTTGATCCTCTACAATCGCTTGGAGTTGCTGTTGGTCAGTCCGGATCTCATAGTTTGGATATGCCTCCTGTAACTTGGCCTGCACGGATGCTGTGTCTGCCTCATCATCGACACTAACAGTGATAAATGTCGCCGGCTCGGTACCGGTGGTGCCGGTTTCAGTATGGAACTCACTGAGTGGCATCACAACGGTACCAGCCCCAAGCAGTTCCTGATAGGTTGGAGAGATACCAGCAACGGTCATGTTGTTTGCGGTTGCAGAAAGCGTTGTATACCCAGCATGAACCGTATCACCAACTGTCACGTTAAGGCGGTCTGCAGTGCCCTGATCAAGTAGCACCTGGTTGGTTTTCTCACCATCATAGGTACCATCGGCATAATGTGGGTCACCGGGTAAATCTGCACCATCAGTGACCTGAACAGCATCGCCGCCGCCGGGAACGCCCACGCCAATGACCGTTTGTAAAGCATCGGTATCAGGCTCTTCGCCAACATACAGTGTTTCAAACGAAAGTGGGGTTGCTTGAGTGACATTATCATTGGCTGCAATTGACTGTGAGAGATTGCGCGAGTCATCGATTGTGTTGGCAAAGCCGCCACCAACGGGAGAAAGACTCGTTTCGCCACTTGATACCCAGAGGTCCCGATCTGCTGTTTCAAACTGGTCCTGACCGGTATCAATGACACCAAAGCCAGCCCCAGCGAGGAGCGTAACAGCAAGGACAGCAAGCGCAATCCCAACAATGGCTAACAGTACCTGTGTGCGGCTGGATCGCCATTGACCATAGGCATATGTGATGCTAAACCGAATCCGAGTAAGATACTTGCTCATGCTGGCACACCTCCGCTAAGCCGACGGAGAACAATCCAGATTGCTGGAAGTGCAAGCAGGGCAATGATCATCGTGACGAGAAGCCCATACCCAGCCAGCAAGGGATGAAAGTAGGCGACTGGATTAGTAATGATGGTTGCTGTCAGGATAGTATTAAGCGCATAAATCCCACCAAGCCCCAGTAAACTCCCAAGAATGCCACCAGCGATTGTCAGGCCAAACATCTGTGTGCTAATCAGCAGAAGCTGACTTCGCACAGAGATACCAATTGCCGAGAGTGTCTGGAGGGTCGATCGGTCACTCGCAATTTCAAGTCCGGTAACAGTGCCAACAAAGAGTGTACCAACAACAACAGAAATCACAACAGCAGTAAGCGCAAGCGCAAGGGCCATCTCTTCGTCAAACAACGCCGAGACAGTCATGCTTCCTCGGGTTTCAACCTCCGCATTTGGATACAGATCAGCGAGTGTTTCCTCGACAGCAGGGTCGGTTGTCTGAACCACAAACTGATCAGCCTGATCGTTTGCGGTCGCCCCCATCAGCTCCTGCATATCACTGAGTGGCAGCAGTGCAACCGGAAGGTTAGCTGCGAAGTCGCCTGATCCTTCATCAACAGCAACGATAGTAAACTCGGTTGTATCGATTGTTACGTTGTCACCCGGCTCGACAGCCAACTGATTACTTGCCGCCTCTGTCAACACGATCGTTCCGGTTGTTTGATTGGCAGTATACTCAGGGGGAGATGGCAACCCGTCTGGACTGACGCCGGTAAATGACTCAAGCTCAGGGGAGTTTATGATGCCGTGTACAAGAAGGTACTCTGAGTGGTTGTTGGCTTCTGTGAGATGTGGATGAGAAAGAACAGGGGTTGTTGCGTCCACACCATCGGTATCAGTGATGATCGTGTGGGCTTCATGTGCGTCAGCAAACTGTGGACCGCCAGTATCGACCAGCGGCGAATCCTCACCGTCATCTGCCGGAACAAGCCAATAATCCATCTCATCATCATAGACGGTCGTGCCAACAGCCAGTCCAAGTCCAATACCGGTGACAATCACAAGCAACGCAATGGCCAATGCAATCCCAAAGACGGTATACCGAATCCGGCGGCGGCCGGACTGTCGGGCCTGAACAAGAAAGCGTCGGATGCCAAGCCCAATCAACGAGCGAATACGATGGACTGAGTTGCGGATCGACATAGATTAGGATGAATCAGCGACACGTTTGCCATCTTGCAAGTGGATAACACGATCAGCAAACGAAAGTACCTGCTCGTCGTGTGAGGCAAGCACAACAGCCCGGTCAGTGGCAACCTCGCGAAAGAGATCAAGAATTGCCTCACCGGTGTCCGTATCAAGTTCACCGGTCGGTTCATCAGCAATCAACAGCTGTGGGTCTGTAACCAGCGCCCGGGCAATCGCGACACGCTGTTGTTCGCCGCCGCTCAGTTCTGTTGGTCGATGGCCAATCCGGTCACCAAGCTCAACAGCCTCAAGCATCTCAGTTGCCTGGGTACGCCGTGTCCATTTTGACCGGCCAAGTTCAATGAGTGGTGCAGCAACGTTGCTGCGGGCCGAAAGGGTATCAAGCAGATGAAAATGCTGAAACACAATGCCAATCTGTGAAAGCCGAAGTGAGCGGCGTTTGCGGGCTGAAAGATTTGTAATATCAGTGCCATCAATAGAAACGGTCCCCTCCGTTGGGGTGATCAACGCTGCAAGTACATGCAGTAATGTTGATTTTCCGCTTCCGCTTGGGCCAGCAATTGCTAAGATTTCACCACGGGACACAGTTAGGGAAACCGCATCAAGTGCGGTGACAGTTGGCGAAGAGGTGGCATCAGAAGCCTCGGAGATGGATTGTGAGCCACGTGCATACCGTTTGGTGACGGCATCACAATGAGCAATAGTTGATTGCTCTTGAGACTGGTTACCGGCTGTTGCCATCATATATGTATCATTGAACCAATGCGTATAATCCTGTCTGTTTTTGCCGAACAACGATAACAGCGGTAGCGAGGCAAACGCTTATAACTTCGATCGGGGAGAAAAATCAGTGTGCGACGGAAGTGCTTTGGCTCATGGGTATGTGTTTTGTGGAGAGAGGCGTAGCCTGCAAAAGTTAAGAACATGTAGTCAGTACGGTTAATTATAGATTGTGAAACAGGTCGTCCAGCGCCGTCAACTCTGGAATCTAGTACTCATAGTGACGTTTATTATTGCGATCAGCCTTGCAGCGGTTGTTTTCATTGGAGCTGACGATCCATTTGCAAGTCCGGGAGAAGATGACCCTGACACAGCGACAGATGCGTTTCCGGCAGTAGATGAATATAGCACTGTTGGTGGGGGAAGTATTGGCGGGGCGGCAGTCAATCCGGTCGGAGAAGCGATCAACGAGGATGTGACAAACCCATTGGCGACGACAAATGCAACCAAGCAGTTTACCGTTGAGACAGCACAGCCGCAGTACTGGCGGGTAAACGCATATGACCGGTATGAAGACGGCGAATGGCTCCGGACAGAGCCAACAGTAGCATACACTGATCGATTACCGGAAACAGGGCCAACAACGGGAACAGCTGATCATACAGTAACACTGCAGCGAGATACCACAATGCTGCCAGCAGCGTGGCAACCAGCAGAGATTGACTTTGACGGCGAGGGAATGATTGGCGTGAGTGGGGAGCATGGGATTGATCTTGAAACAAAGCAGTCGGCCGAAACAGAGTATACAGTCGAGACCTATACGTATGATCCCGATCCAGCGGCATTATCAACTCCATCGGGGGATCCACCACAGACAATTGTCCAGCAGTATGGATCCGAAAAGGGAGCAATCCCCGATGAGATTGAAGACGTTGGCGAGGCGGTAACTGAAGATACAGCAACCGCCGCAGACGCAGCGTGTGCCGTCCAAGACTGGTTGCAGGCAAACTATGACTATAACCGAACAGCGACACCGGCCGGCGACGATCCGGTAACAGAATTTCTGTTTGATACAGAAACCGGCAATGCAGAATATTTCGCCTCAAGTATGACGACGGTATTACAGTCACAAGATATTCCTGCCAGATACGTAACCGGCTATGGTCCAGGCGAAGCACAAGAAGATACGGAGGGCAGTTACAATATCTATAGTGCAAATACACACGCGTGGACAGAAGTGTATGTAGCTGGCCATGGATGGATTCCATTTGATCCTACGCCAACAGATGACCGACTGGCCGCAGCACAGACACATATTGAGCCAGATGGAGAGCTAGTCAATCATACAGTAGCGGAGGTCTGTGATGCAGACACTGATCCGGCCCTACCACCAGCAGATGAAATCGGTGACGAGGACGAAGACGAGAACGGTGCTGAAAACGGCAACGAGTCAGACAACGGCGATGAGCCAACAAATGGGGATGATCCCGTTGTGATTGATCCTGATCCGGGAGCAGATACAGACTATACGTTATTGCTCTCTGATGAGTCACCACTGCCGGGAGGTCAGATAACGGTAACAGTACAACAGGAGGAATCCCCGGTAGCTGGTGTTAATGTGTTCGTTAACAGTGAGGATGTTGGATCGACCGACGAAAATGGAGAAATAACAATCACGGTTCCGTATGCGTCGAACCTTGTGATAACACTTGAAACAGCCGAGACGGCAACGGTAACAACAAACACAGCGGCGACGACTACAGGGACAACAGACCACACTTATACCGTACCAATTACAGGATCACTGTCAGTAACCACAAATCCTGCACCATTGATTGCTGATGGAACGGCAACCACATATGTGACAATTGGGGGAAATCCAGTGACAAACGCAGCAGTTGCAGTGAATGGGGACCATATCGGCATGACAGATGAGACAGGCAGCATGACAATGGATGTGCCAGCCAAAGATGAGATTGCGATCACAGTTGAACGTGGAGAACTAACCAAAACAGCATCACACGCGGTTGTGCCACTGGAACTATCAACAGAGACAGATCGTGTGCTGGCGATGCCTGGACAAAACGTATCGGTAACGCTAACTGCCGGGGGACAGCCAGTTGCCGGGGCACAAATAACAACTGGAGAGACCACAGTGACCACAGATACAGATGGGACGACAGCAGTGCCAATCTCGGCATTGCAAACCACAATAACAGGCGAGCACGCAGATGCTGAGACAACACACGAGGTACAGAATCTATTACTGCCGGGAATTGGTGGCGGAGTTGCTGGAGTAGTACTTGTAGTTGGCGGCGTAATTGGCATGCGTCGGTATACGGGTGTTACAGAACGAGCAACCACAGTTACACGAACACTCACGCAGCGATTGTTACAGGCACTAAGCCGGATTGAAACCGGAATACAGGCGATAAGCACACGGGCAAACGAAGGCACTGGTGCGATTGGGCAGTATCTACTTGCGCAAATCAAACGCGGGATCAGATGGGCAAAGTCAGTCAATGTGACTGGCGGATTATCCATGATTGTTCGGGGAATCTGGGCAGGGCTCATTGTTCCGGTGCGGTGGATTAACACCCGATTTCGAGAGACAGACGAACCAACAACAGATACAGCAGACGGCGAGCAAACAGCACAAACAGAAGTACAACAGTCAATTCGTGATATCTGGGGACGGTTTACGATGCTTGTAACGCCACAGGAAGGAACAACAGCAACGCCAGCAGAGATTGCCCAGCAAGCAGTTACAATGGGGCTGCCGAAACGACCAGTCACCCGGCTACTGGACATATTCCGAAAAGCAGAATATGGCCCGCCAGAACAACACTCAGAACAGCTAGCAAACGACGCAGCAGACGCCTTCGCTGAACTCGAAGACGAGCAACAAACTGGCGAGGATGAGACATAACAATGCAACAGACGCTGTCACGACTGGGCCCGATAATACTGATTGGGGGATTACTTGTTGTGGGCATTGTTGGTGTTGTGCCAGGGCCAATTGCAGCAAGCCTTACAGAATGGAGTGCCGATAGGCTCGCCCCAGTACTTCGGATCGGCGCAGCAGAAATACTGGCGGGCGGATTCTTCCTGATTGGCGGATACCTTTGGTATGTCACTGCCAACACAGAACGCCAAACGCATACACTAACCGGATCGTTGCCGCCAGAGCAGCCTAGAAATCCACCAGCAATTGTTGGTGAATCCATCCAGAAAGACATCGAGGATGCAGCAGATGCCATCACAATCAAAGGTGTTCCATACGAAGAGACAACACCAAGAGAACAACTCCAAGATATCGTCAGAGAAGCAACAATACAAACTAATGGACAGGCCCCGGAAAGACAGCTACAAACAGGGGCATGGACAGATGATCCCGTTGCTGGTGCATTGTTGAGTGATGACCGGGGATATCCACCACGGTTTCAGCTATACAGATGGGCGCGCCCGGAGAAAGCATACAGACAGGCAGTTCAGCGAACGGTCAAAGCGATTGATCGGCAGTACAACCCGGCTGGAAATGATAACGGAGAACCACTGACAGAGTCCGATGGGCTGTTCAAGAATCGTATCAATTACAGTACAACGGCAGAACCAATAGACAAGAGGCAACAACCGCCACAACCATCTGCAACGGAGGGCAACGATGACTAATCTGGTACCACGCTGGCGGGTGGTGATCGGGCTTGCGTTTGTACTGGTCGGGGTTGGTGTGCTGGTTGTCGATCCGCGAATATTGATTGGTGCAATCATTCCCGTGCTTGTTTTGGGATATGGAATGGTCGGATCCACACCGGAGATAACAGACGCAATTGTGCTGCGTCGGTCAGTGACGCCTGCACAAACACATCCAGGAGGAACACCAACGGTCACGCTGACCATAGAAAATACTCGTGATACGTGGATCACCGACCTACGAGTCGTCGATGGCGTTCCAGACGAGGTAGCAGTGATTGATGGCTCACCACGAGCAACAGTACGTCTGGCCCCCGGCGAATCAGCCACACTAACATACACGGTCCAAGCTCGATACGGGACAACGGAGTTTACATCAACGACGGTTCGGAGTGTTGGGGTTGGGGCCCTGCATATGCAGACAGTCACAATGGAGCCAGCAGGGGACAACCACATTACAGCGACAGTCACCCCGGAGACAACAATAACACAACGACAACCAACAGACATTGTAGGACAACAGACCACCGATCAAGGCGGAGAAGGAATTGAGTTTCATGGGGTCCGATCCTACCAGCCAACAGATCCAGCACATAAGGTAAACTGGCGACAGTACGCAAAAACCCGTGAGCTATCTACTATCCAGTATCGACAAGAAGAGGCGCTTGATACCGTTGTTGCGGTTGATCTACGCCCCTGTACAAAGCAGGCACAGCGGAAAACAGCGCCAACCGGCACAGAATTATGTATCTACATGGCCCACCAGCTGGTCAGTGAGTTACTTGCAAACAGAAATCGGGTTGGGATGCTTGCGTTTGGAGTACAGGCGAGTGAAATCGATGGGCCCGTCGCTGGGGAGACTGGCTATGTCTGGATTTCACCAAGTGATCGAACAGAAACACTGACGCGCGTTCAGCAGGTCCTTGACCATGCAGGACAGGCCGCAGATCCATCGGTAACAGAACAAATTCTATCGGATACCGTTCCAACAGCGACCGAGATTACAGAACGAATAGATGGACAAACACAGGTGCTGTTTGTCAGCCCACTGTGTGATGAGACTGCGGTTGATCTGGTCCGAGCATACAACCAAGTCAGTCACACGACCAAGGTCTATCTGCCAGATATCACAAGCCGGGCCTCAACAGGCGGACTCATTACACAGACCCAACACAGAATGCGAATGCAGCAAGTACGGCAGTATGGAGTACCTGTTATATCCTGGCGTCCGGACACAGAATCCCTGGAAACAGCATTACAGGAGGGAACCAGACGTGTACCAGCAGGAGGTGAAAGCTAATGGCACAGCGATCACAGTCGGCGACGGACCGAACAAGCACAGCAGTCCCAGAGAATACCAGTGGATACCGTATTCCGACTGCCAGTGTGATAATCTCTGGGTTACTTGCTGGAAGTAGCCTGCTATGGATTGGCGTTGTACTTGATGCAGGATGGCTAATTGGTGCTGGATTTGGGTGTGGTGTGATACTGGCAGTCACGGCTGCAAACACGACAGATGACGGTGGACTGCGGGCAGATGTATTTGGAATTGGCTTTTTGCTTACGATAGGCGGGACAGTAGCAATACCAGCGTATGCCGTGACGACTGCAACAGCAGCAGTTGCACTTGCAGTTGGTGGGAGTATCATTACCGGCTTTGGGATTGCACAACTGCGAGCATTGTTGATTGGAAATGGGGCATTGATTGATGCACTCGGCTGGTTGACCAGAGTTGCAGTTGTGTTGGGACTGTGTACAGGTCTTGTGGCGCTAATACAGCTTGAGGTGAGTGCTGTGCTTGGGCCCCTGTCAGCCCTCATCGCGCCGACAACGGCGACAGCCGAAGCTGTGAGCTTTCTTGTGCTGGCATGGCTCTGTGTCGGTGGTATATGGGGAATTGGTGCTGTCTTACCACCGGCGACGGTGTTTGGGTCGGATACGAAAGCGCGGTATCAACGACTCACAACCAGCATACAGTATGGTGTTGGAATCATCATCGGCGGCGGGAGTTTGCTGGTGGTCCTTATCTATTTGATTAGCGTTGAAACAACCGTTGCAGCCGAGACAATTGAGCAGACCATCGGCCCGCTTGTGACCGGAACTGCAATTCGAGGAGCACTCATGCAGGGACTGTTATTGTTGGGACTTGTAATCGTTAGCATTCGAGTCTTTCGGACAGCCGGGATTGCACTGTTGTATGAACGGCCAGCATGGATTCCCGTTGCAGCAGTACTGACTGGAGGGGCAGTACTGATCGCATGGCAGTTTGGAGATCAAATACAGACGACAGTCACACAGACACATGAGCTTGTAGCCACGCCGGTCACGGCAGGAACAACGCTCACCGGTGAGCTAACGGTTGGGCTTGGACTGATCACGCTTGGAATCTTCGGTGTCATTGCAGTATTCCTTGGTGTTGTCATCGCAACCCGGACAGGACTGCTTCCAGCAACAACCGGACCAGCACGACTGGCCGTCGTTGGACTGGTGTTAGGGGCCATTGGAGCAACACTTGGAGACACAGGCACAGGGACGGTACTCTTTGGGATTATGAGCGCAGTCGTGGTGTGGGATATAACCGAGTTTGGAATTGGACAGACCATTGCCGTGGGATCGATGCCGGCTCATCGAGACGGAGCGCTGGTGGCTGCAGGCATAAGCATTCTAGTTGGTGTTGGGAGTCTGTTGTTCACAGGTGGATTGTACACACTCTTGACAAGGGTAACAGTCGAGATTCAGTATGGAATTTTGCCACTGGGAGTCGCATTACTGGCCGCAGTCCTTGCAATAGTGTTTGTGTACTGGAATCAACGCGATTGAGTGAGGCCAATAAACCAGTGCGTGCAAGCAAGACAGACTAGATGCTGGAGTTATCTTGATTCACCGAGAGAATCCCACCTTTCCCACGAAGCATGAGTGTTTCGACAGCCAGTCGAAACTGAAGACTGAGCAGGGTGGGAGTGGATCGCGTTCGCTCCGTGAACCAAGAGACAATGATACTACAACACCGAAATTTAATATTCCCTATGCCACTACATGACACACACTGAGGCGGTTCGCCGCCGTCGTAAACGGATAATATCGGATTCGGGAATTGATGTCTGAAGGAATCCCCTTCGGGCCGCTGGATTCCCGGTACACGGTACCTCCGAATCCCTCACAGGATAGGAGTAACGGCTGTCTGGCCCAGCCATCGGTTCGTCTGTTCGATAAACAAACGGGACGAGTCCCCACAAGAACAGGTGCGACCGTACACCGGCAAATATCCCAACGCTTGCGGTGCGGTTCGGGAAGCCTCGTTGTGTACGACGAGGAGGAGGTCACGCAGAGTTGACCGCCGGAACGCTGATGTCTCCAAGCACATCTTCAATGACTGCAGTCCGTGTAATGCCATCGACGTGGGCAGAAGAGCTTAATACAAGTCGATGTGCAAGCACAGGAACAGCAAGTGTCTTGACATCGTCTGGGACAACATACTCGCGGCCATGAATAACCGCACGGGCTCGGCTTGCTTCAACAAAATGCTGGATTCCGCGTGGGGAAACACCAACGTCAACACGCGGATGGTCACGGGTTGCCCGTCCGATGTCAAGAAGGTAGTCCTGAATCTCGGGGGCAACATGGACGTATTCTGGCATCTGTTGCAGCGTGCTAAACGCATCAACTGTTGTTGTGCGGCTAGGGGTCGGGGTTGCTGCAGTACGATCAAGTCGACGTGTAATCAAGTTGGCTTCGGCATCCCGGGTTGGATACCCAATACTGGTTTTGATGACAAACCGGTCTCGCTGTGATTCAGGGAGTGTGAATGTCCCTTCCTGTTCAACAGGGTTCTGTGTTGCAAGGACAAAAAACGGCGTCGGCAGCGAAAGCGTTTCATCGGCAATGCTTACTTGTTTTTCTTCCATTGCTTCGAGTAAGGCTGCTTGGGTTTTTGCTGGTGCACGATTAATTTCATCAGCAAGGACAATATTCGCAAAGATTGGCCCACGATTAAGCCGAAATTCATTGCGCTGTTCATCAAAAACCATTGACCCAGTAATATCAGCTGGGAGCAGGTCTGGCGTGAACTGAATGCGGCCAAACTCAAGACCAAGCACGGTCGCAAGCGAGCGAGCAGTCAGCGTTTTCCCCGTGCCAGGGACATCCTCAATTAGTACATGTCGGCGAATCAATGCCCCGGTTAGCATTGACTCAAAAAACTGTCTGTCTGCAACAACCGCATCATTAAGGGCACTGATAATCTGGTCAATCTGTTTTGAAGCCCGGTCAAACGACATCGGTGGATCGCCTTGCGACGTACTGCTCATATGAGAGGTACTTGCGATACGGACATATATTGGTTTGGACAACACGATGAAGGATGGATTCAGACTGTCAGATAGAAGATGTTAAGTTACCAGTAGATGTTTAGCTATTCATAATGGCAAACGAGGAGGATGCACAGCCGGACAATGATGAGACAGCAGGGACACAGTCGGACGATGGCCAACCGGAACAGGATTCTGGACGGGCAACGACAACTGATTCACAGCCAGCGGCTGAACAGACTGACAGTTCACAGTTTGGATCACTGATCGACGATGACGGGAAGCTATTTGGGCTTGTAAACGTCGTCGATGCGCTGGTTGTTGTGTTGATCGTGGCAGTAGGTATTGCTGGCATTGCACTGTTGGTGCCGGGCGATGGCGATGATACGCGATATGTAACCGTTGATCTTGGGTCAGAGGCAGAGTATGTCGCTGAACAGATCAGCGAAGGCGACGAATGGGGCAATAACTTTGAGATTACAGATGTGTATTATGCACCCGGAGATGACGACGGTAGCACGAATGTCCTGATCCGTGCTGAAGTACAGGGAACAGCCGTTGATCCAGACCAAGCTGAGACCAGTACAATTGATTTTGACGGAGAACCGTTACGATATGATCAGGAGCTAGAAATCGAGACAAGCCAGTACGCAGTAACCGGTTCAGTTATTGATGTGAGTGAATCAGGTGAAACAATCGAAACTGAAGAGGAAGCAATGGTCCTTGATGCTGAAGTGAGTCAGTCTACGGCAAATCAGATTGCTGAAGGTGATGAGTATACACTTGGTGGACAGACACTGCTTACAGTCCAGTCAGTAACGAAATATCCAACCGGTGATAGTGACATGCGACAGCTTGTGCTTGGCGTTGATGGGGTTGATCTGCGAGATGATGGCGGAACACTCCGCGTTGGGGATACGCCCGCCGTCGAGGGTGAAACAATACCGGTTCGGACAGGGGACGTGAACTTCGACGCAGAAATTCTACAGGTTGGAACCTTCGAAGAACCGGGGGTTGAGACGACACTCACTGTAGAATACGAGACAGACGGACTCAGTGCTGGACAGGCTGACCGGCTTGCTGCAGGCATGACAGAATCACTCGATGGACTCCAGACAGCCGAAATACTGGAGGTAGAAGGCAGCGGCACGGACCGTACGTTACTCCTTGAGCTTACCGTTCGTGAGCTAGACGATAACGGCGGTGATGAAACATATCTGTTCCGTGGCCAAGAGTTGTTAATCGGGGATGAGCCGTCATTCGAGTTTGGCGGACAAATCCCATCGGTTGATGGTGAAATAACTGATATTAGCACATAAAGAAGCATGGATATGACATCCGCTAAAGAGCAGTCACGGATATATCAGCGATATCAACAGATCCAAGAGACATTACGGACTGCAAGCGCGGAGTCACGAGTGGTACAATTGGTTCGATCAAAGACCCAGCAGCGTCCAGCAGAGAAAACACAGACTAAAACAACAACATCAACGGACAGCCAGCAAGCAAAGCATAATGCTAACCAAACCGTAAAGTCACAATCACCGGTCCATCAGTCAGCTGTGTACCAGGCCATTGCTGGGGGCAAAGAGTATCTTCGGTCAGCATGGCTGTATCGATGGCTCACGAAAGAGCCAGAACCGGATATCATCGTGATTGATCTGCGAGAAACACGGTCTGTTGGGCCGGTATTAGCGCGGGTTGATCGCGTACTAACAGCCCTCACCCCGGCATTGCTCCGATCAACCGTATCAAGAGTCTGGTATCGAGGCCAACGACAACTGCAACAGCGACCGATTCGAACAGCAAGTTTCGGAGCAATTGCAGGCGTTATTGTGGGACTGCTGGTCATGACAACGATTGCAACGGTGAGTGTACCAGCAGTGTTGCTTCTGACAGCAGTCTTAATTGGCGCACTTCGGGGCACACAAAGTGACATGACACTACAGGAGTGCAAGCAGACACGATGGTTTGGGTATCTTCAGCGAATTGGACAGGCATTTGTCCCACCCGAGCCACCAGAACAACAAGAACCCACACAACAGTCATCTCAGTTAGATAAAGAAAACATATCAAAGAACAATAACTAAAATGCGAACCAACAGCGAGATAATTATTGGTAAGTGGTAAAGAAGAAAGAATTACTGGCGTAAATAAGTTTTAACTATAATCAGTACAATATAACAGGTACTCCCAGTACAGGGAGTGTGTTCCGGGACCCCCTGTTTTCCCCTACCCCCCTACCGACAGAAGGCCCCCCGGAACATTGTTTTGTACAGGCGGTCGAGGCAACTGCTCCGAGGCTTGACCCCGGGTAAATTCATAGAAGAATCAAGGCGGATGCCACGGAGTCGTCCGGACATCTCCGATTTCCGTGATCACGAGAATCGAAGCTGCTCGACCGACTTGCCCCCGTGGAGGAAGCCGACACGTTGGAATTAATCAACACAGTAAACCAATCCAACTCCCTGATTGAAATGCGACTATTTATTGAGTAGTGTCCTATGGTTGTAGTACATCCATCGCGGGCAGACGTCTCGTGGTGGATGGGCCACTAGTCAACTGGCCCTCACGTCAGGGGCGCTGAATGTGAACGGTCAGACCAGCCCTACCGTATCACACGGGTAGAACGGGAGTCCACTGACAAGCCTCGAGGCTTGACCCCGAGGCAGTTGACACGGAGTAGGTGCAATACCACGTTGTTACAGAAATATCGAGGCGAATGCCACCAGACGCCGATAATTCGTGGAACCTCTTGGTCAAAGTTCAGCGTATAGTTCCTGTGTTGCCCGTCGAACAGCCTGTGTGCTTTCATACGCAGGTGTCCAGCCAAGGGCTGATAGCTTCTCAATTGACAGCCGCATCTTTGGAACATCACCTTTCCAGCCACGATTTCCCCCGGTATATTCAAAAGTTGGCGCAAGTTGCATCTCCTCGCTGACAATCTCAGCAATTCGATCAACAGACGTTGTCGTGCGGGTGCCAAGGTTATATGTTGCGACCGGGCCGGTAGCATGCTCATAGACATGTATCATGGCATCAAGACAGTCCTCGATGTGCATGTATGATTTTTGCTGGCGACCATCCCCTAAGATCTCAAGTGTTTCAGGCGTGTGCTGTAGCTTCTGGATAAAATCCGGAATCACAGCGCCACGAAGCCGGGGGCCAACAATATTTGCAAACCGGACCGTATACACGGTCAGATCAGTTGTATGTGCAGCCGCCGATAACAGGCTTTCACAGGCAAGCTTGCTGGCACCATATGCGCTGATCGGTTCTAATGGCGCATAATCCTCTGGAGTTGGACGTGGAGCTTCGCCGTAGACGGTTGAACTTGAGGTAAAGAAAATATCGGTAATGGCATGCTCCTGTGCAGCAGCCAGCACTTCCTGTGTCATCGCTGTGTTTTCCTGAAACTGATCTCGTGGGTTAGCATCGTTAACGGCTTTTCGGGCAGCAAGATGGAAGATGACATCATGGTTGTCTGAGACGATTGACCGAAGCGAATCTGGCTGGCTAATATCCTGTTCAATAAATGTAACAGCATCTGGAAGCCGGTCTGGCTGCCCATTCGAGCAATCATCAACAACAGTAACCGTATGGCCACTGTTGTGCAGTCGTTCTGTTAAATGTGAGCCAATAAATCCAGCACCCCCGGTCAGTACTACGTTCATGACAGGGCGTTGGAGAATCTGGGACAAAAATACCTCGGGTTAGGAGACAAAAAGAGAATGCTGAAATAGACTCCAACAGAAAATAAAACAGAGCGTCAACGTGGATCGAGCAACACTGCGGGATGCCTTTGCACAGACCTATTCGCCGCCGAATGATATCGATCTAGGTGAACTGCTGGATCAGTATCGTCGGTTTGTTGACTACCAAGCAGAGCACCCAAAGGCCGGTCGATACAAGATTGCAAACGCGCTTGGTATCCCGGAAGGTCGAGCCCGGTCATGGATCGATGGTGGAATGCCGGATGTGGTCCGCGGGATCGAAACAGCCACAAAGCATGGCTGGTTTCAGACCGACGGAGAAACCCATCTCGCAGTCACACGACTTGTTGCCGGAATCTTCGCTGCCGGCTCGGTCAATAACGTGTGGACACCACGGTGGTCTGCAACTGATGGAATTCCAGTTGAACAGGATTTACGCCAGATTGGCGCTGGCGTAAAACAGATTGATCGAGTACAAGCAGAACGTGGCGATGAACTGGAGCCAACCACACACCCTCGCGTGCTTGGGCGGGTGCTGGTTGCTCGCGGGGCAGTCAAATCGCGGAACAGTGCATCTACGTTACCATCGTATCTGTTTGCTGATCAGTCGGCCGGGCGCGTGTTTGTCAAGACATATATCCAGGCCCGCGGTGTGACACCAACGGATAGAAACCATATTCAGATATACGAAAACAAACGTTCGGATACATTCCACGAGGAGCTTGCACAGCTGGTAGCAAAACACGTTGTGGGTGATGTCTCTTGTGTTAAACAAGGGATTATCCTACCGCCAACAACGGTATCTCAAACAACATGGCTAGATGACGATTGACACGATATTTATATGTGTAGTGGACACGTATATACAGTACGTAAGTCACCGTTTACGGGACAGATGAGCAGTTGGCGATCAATTGCAACAACGTAGTCCATGACGGTGGACTTAGGTTATGCGTAACTAATTGCGCAATAGAAACTTATGATACGAAACTTATTATCCGCCGATTCAGATGAATCGGAGCGTTCACGAGGAGTCTCTCCCGTTATTGGGGTCATCCTCATGGTTGCAATCACTATTATCCTTGCCGCTGTCATCGGTGCATTTGTACTCGGATTCGGCACAGATACCGAAACACCACCAAACACTGCATGGGACTCGAGTCAGGATCCAGTTAGTATCGGTGATGATGGTTTAGAGTCAGATGATGACCTTAATGTAACATTCACCTTAGAGACAACCGATCGGACAATTGATGGGTCAAATCTAAATGTTGTCCTCACTGGTGATGGAGAAGTTGATGGGGATGATATCGACCTGAATGATGAGACGTACAGCGCTGGAAGTTCAATCGTTGTTGGAACTGCTGACAATGTTGATGTTGACATAACGGATACTGAGGGGATTAACCCAGATGATCAGATCCGAATTGTCTGGGAAGGTGACGATACCTCATCGACTCTAACAATACACACGATCAACTAACAGAATCGAATAGCTAGCTATACATTTTTCTCTCAGTGCAGTCAATAGAACAACCAGGAGCTACGGAAACAATAGACAAAACACATGATTTATGTGACGTGTCGTTCTGGATATCTGTTATGGATGCTGTTGTGCTGGCAGCCGGCGAAGGCACCCGGCTTCGGCCACTAACGGAAGACACTCCAAAAGCGATGGTTGGGGTTAATGGCAAACCGATCCTAACACACTGCTTTGAGCAGTTAGTCGACGTTGGAGCAGATCAGCTGGTGGTCGTTGTGGGCTACAAAAAAGAACAGATTATCGAACACTATGGAGACAGTTTCCAGGGAGTTCCGGTCACATATACACACCAGCGTGAGCCAAAGGGACTGGCACATGCATTGCTCACAGCCGAAGAGTATGTTAATGATGAGTTCATGCTCATGCTTGGTGATAACATTTTCCAGGCAAATCTGGAGGACGTAGTCCAGCGACACAACGAATCCCGGGCTGACGCAGCATTCCTTGTCGAGGAGGTCCCCTGGGAGGAAGCATCGCGGTATGGCGTCTGTGATACAAACGACTACGGGACAATTACGGACGTTATCGAGAAACCGGATGACCCCCCATCGAACCTCGTCATGACCGGCTTTTATACGTTTACGCCAGCGATTTTCCATGCCTGTCATCTGGTCCAGCCATCTGATCGGGGTGAGTACGAACTCTCAGATGCGATTGATTTACTTCTAGAATCAGGGCGGACGATTGATGCAATTCCACTTAATGGATGGCGAATTGATGTTGGGTATCCGGAAGATCGAGATCGGGCCGAACAGCGCTTGCAAGCAGAAAAAGCAAGCAAAGCAGAAACATCCAAAGAAGTATAACAAACAGTAACGAGACAAGACAGGTAGTAGGAGATCCAGAAAACGTTAGCGTTCTGAGGAAGGCAGAAAGGCTGAGACTGGTCGCAGGGTGAGATAGGGGCGAGCAAGATACCAGAGCATGACACCGCTGGCACCAATGGTATTGATGAGAACATCACTGAGAAGAAACGAACTGCGATGAGGGACAAAGATCTGCCCGACTTCCATTAGGGCGCCATAGCCAGCAGCAAGCCCAATCACAATCAGTGCATGGCGCCAACGGGGAAGCTGCCAGTGATCAGTTGCATATGCTAAGACACAAGCAAAGACAAAGTATGCAGTCAGGTGTCGCCAATGGCTCAATGAAATCAGACCAAATCCTGAGTCGCCACCTGTGCTAGCACTTGAGGAAGCCTCATTGGTGACGACTGAGTCGGGTTGAACCTCATCAACAACGGTCTCGGGGACGGTTAGTAACGAGGAGTACAGGATCAAACCTGCAATAATGATCACCCCGGCCCATCGAACACGGCGGGAGAACAACGGCAGTGGAATCTGCATCTAAGTGAATCGAAGGATGCCGATTAAATAAGTACACTGAAAACGACATGTTGGAATACAAGTACATTTGACCTCCTCCCGCGGCTTCAGCCCCGTCTGTAATTCACAAACCGAGTCGCTATCACAGCCGATAATCCCGGATGTACATCTCAATGTCTACAGAGATATAGGCAGAGTGCGTCGGAGTCGTCGAAAACCCTCCGGTTTTTGTGATCACAAGAATCCCCCCGATTCTCGAACGACTTGCGCCCGAGAATGAATGCCGGCCAAATATAACACAGATTACGTAATTCGAGTGATAATACGCAGACAACGGCCAGAACACAACTCCTCAAAGTATGAAGTTGAAGACCTCTCGTTCTTTGCTGGTCGTTTGGTAGTTTGGAACTACGACTCCTCTCAACACCTGCTACTGGCGTTGAGACGGGAGTTGTCGGGTCGTGGTGGAGCGACCGACTCCCATGGACACATCGGCGTGTTCGGGTGTGGATTCCAGCCAACTCATTTCGGGAAGGTTAAGGGGAATTACATTCGCCTGCGGGTGCGGTACGGCCCAAGACGGTGAAGCCTCTGGGCTTGACTCTGAGGTACTTCACAGATAGAATATTCTTTGATGGTGATTGTGTCGATCTCGTTTGCCCGTATTCAGTAATTTTTCCTCGACGATCTCAGCGCCTGATTTGCTTTTCACCTCCGTCTTCCAAATACCGATCAAGGCTAAAAGCGTCTGAAACGTCTGTTTGGGCCTCAATGAACGTGTGGATAAAATACAGGAGTGAACTCGTTGGGCTCCGTGTTGCACCGCTGTGAGCTGTCCGAAAGGAAGTTAGAACGAGAACTGGATGCAGTGTCGGATTCCGATAAGTTGGAAATCGAAGACCACTAACGAGGAATCCAGAACAAAAAGAGATTTGCAGAAAATATCAATCGAACGCTGATTGAAAGAGCTTTGACCGCTTTGCATGGACTGCTGTAGTGATTCCAGATAACTTCTGAGTGAGATGATTTGAGCATCCGTCAAAAGAAGCCTCAACTCTTTCAGACAGGTCAATCAATGCACCTAATTCTTCTGTGAACTACCAGAGCAGTCACCTTGTTACCGCTGCGACGACCAAGACGGTGCCAACAGTCAGTCATAGTTTACTAATCACGAAGAACGAACTGCAAAAGCGGTGACAAAAACGCTGAGACTGGTCGCAGGGAGAGATAGGGACGAGCAAGGTACCAAAGCATGACACCGCTGGCACCAATGGTATTGACAACAACATCACTAACGAGGAACGAACTGCGATGAGGAACAAAGGCCTGCCCGGCCTCGATTAAGGCTCCATAGCCAGCAGCAAGCCCAATCACAATCAGTGCATGGCGCCAACGAGGAAGCTGCCAGTGATCAGTTGCATATGCCAGCGAACAGGCAAGCACACAGTATGCAACAAGATGTCGCCAGTAGTTGATCGGAATTGAATCCGGCTGTGTGTCATCCACAACGGTCTCTGGAACCGTCAGCAAGGACGAATACAAAATAAAGCCAGCGATAACAAGGACCCCAGCCCATCGGAGCCGACGAGAGAACAATGGCAGCGGAACCTGCATACGGGTAGGCTGATGGGCGCAAATTATATAATCGTGCTGAACACAAGCAAGTGAAGTACTTGGGGGCAAGTCGTTCGAGAATCTCCAACCTCGTGATCACAAAAATCGAAGGAGTTCGGTCGATCAGACACCCGGGCTATTTCTCTGTAGCAGCCAGAGTAGCATTACAATCTTATTAGTATGATATTAATTGGTCGTTCGTTGTTTAACGATGTACGGAATGTTATTTGGAAAATGTATAAGTAATTTGGGTATATAATAAACTATGCAGTAGTTAATAGCACACATGGAACATGATGTCAATTAATGATCTCGAAGGAAAATAATTGAAAGCCAATTCTATGATGAAGACACAGATACAATATTCTCGACCGGTGCGGATAGGTATCGTATTGATAATTATACTGTTAGCTGGTATCGCAATGGGCACCCTGTCGGTAGCTGCCCAAGAAGACGACCTGTCGTTTGATAATCAGGCGACAGGATCAACATTTTCAGATGGAGGAACAACCAATCCGGGCGTAGTTGTTGAAAATGTCACAGCAACGCAGGACAGCGCTGTCGTTGTGACGTATGAGGACGCTGAGGGTAATACCATTATTGCTGGTGGAGAGTTCTTTGATGAAGAAGAGCTTGCTGGAGATGATGTTACACTCATAGTTGATAATATTGGGGGGTTCCCAGGTGAGCACACGGCCCATGTGATTCCAGAAGATGAACTCAGTGATGAAGAGTATGACGTTGGGGACACGGTGTCTGATGAGACTGCTGGTGCCGTGACAGCAGCTGAGACTGCAACAGTTTTCCAAGGGACACTAGAGTTTGCAGATCAAGGATTTGACGAAGAACTTGACACAGACGATACAATCACACTTGATACGGCCATACTGGACGATGGCGAAGGAGAGGCTAGTGATACGCTCTTTACTGTTGATATTCACCCAACAGATGATGACGGCAATCTCGTCGGTGATGAGTTTATTGGTAGTTCCGATGTACTTGTTGGCGAAAACGATGATGTGACAGTTAATCTTGATCAGGTACCTGAGGACGGCGAGTTCAACGAGTTTCCGATTGATGAAACAGATGAGTATATTGCAATGATTCATGTTGTTGATGATGATGATGCTGAGGAAGGCGATGCGGCAGCCCCCGGCGAGTACCCGGTCTTGCCAAATGTTGATGGAATAGAAGGGCCAGTACCAGGTGGGATAACTGATACGGGAACGGTATTCTTTGAGGATGCAGTGTCATTCAATGACCAAGCGACAGCCTCACCAAGTGCTACACTTGATCGTGATACTGACCCTGGAGTGATTGTTGAAGATGTACAGGCCCTGCAGGACAGTGCTGTTGTTGTGACCTACGAAGGATCAACGGCAGTACAAAGCGGTGACGAGGTAACAATCGATCTTGATAATGTTGGTTCGGATGCATGGGAAGTAAACGGCGTCTCCGGAGCAACCGATAATATTGAAGATGTCGTCCGAGAGGATGAAGCCAATCCAACACTGCTGCTCGTTGAAGGGGTAGAGTATACCTTTGAGGACTTACCCGGAGAGGCCCATCCACTTGAATTCCAAGATGACGAAGGCAACGCATTGCTTAGTCAAGATGGTGATGGAGCCTTTGAAGATGATGGAGAGGTTGGCTGGAATGATGAAGGAGATGAAGTGAGCTTTACGCTAACTGCTGATCTCAACGCAGAACTCACAACGTATGTCTGTACCATCCACGGAGCAATGGAAGGACAAATTCAAACACCGCTGACCATTGCTGGGCTTGCAGAAATTGATGGCCAGACTGGTGGCGATGTTGCTGTTGAAATCGAAGATGATGGTGGCTTCCCGGGTGAGCATACAGCACATCTAATCCCAACTGCAGAGCTGAGCGAAGACTATGCATCCGGTGATGTTGTCTCTGAAGAAACGGCTGGCGAAGTCAGTGTGGCTGAACAGGCAACAGTCTTCCAAGGGGACCTAGAGTTTGCAGATCAGTCATTTGAGGGCGCACTTGCAGAAGGTGATGATAGCATCGTTGTTGAGACAGCAACGCTGAATGGCGATGAAGATACGTTATTCCAGATTGATGTCCATCCGGTGGACGAAGAGGGAACACTTGTTGGCGATGAGTTTGTTGGTAGTTCAGCAGTGCTCAGCGGCGACAATGAAGACGTTGAGATTACCCTAGATGCAGTTCCAGAGGATGGCACATTCAACGAACTGCCACTTGCTGAAACAGATGACTTTATTGCAATGGTGCATGTCGTCGATGATGAAACGGTCGATGAAGGAGATCAGGTCGAGCCGGGGACGTTCCCAGTATTACAGAATGCTGACGATCAGCTGGCATTTGTTCCGGGTGGCATTACAGACCAAGCAACAGTAACCATTAACCCAGGATTGAGCTTTGTTGATCAGGCCACTGAATCAAGTACCATTACAAGCGAGACACCAACAAATGCCAGTGTCGTCGTTGAGGATGTTGTTGCAGCTGAAGACAGTGCTGTTGTCATAACCTACGAGGAAGGGGATGAGTCAATCATCGCTGGGGTAGAGACCGTTAGTCCAGACATTGGTGGCGATGCAGTGACCGTTGAACTAGATGACACAGACGGATTCCCGGGCGAACACACAGCACACCTGATTCCAACGGATGGGTTAAGTAATCCAGAGTATGAAGCAGGCAATCAGGTGTCCAGTGCCACTGCTGATGCCGTAGAAGCAGCAGAGACTGCAACAGTCCTCCAAGGCGAACTTGCATTTGCAGATCAAGAATTTGACGAGCCAGTTGAAGCAGGCGATGAAATCATCGTTGAAACAGCAAACCTCTCGGCTGGAGTCGATGATGATACAGCATTTACGGTTGATGTCCATCCAACAAATGACGAGGGAGAACTGGTCGGCACTGAATTCGTTGGTAGTTCCAATGTGCTAGAAGGCGATAACAGCGATGTTGGGATCGAACTTGAGCAGGTCCCTGAAGATGGTGCGTTCAACCAGCTACCGCTTAATGAGACAGATGACTTTGTAGCAATGATCCATCTTGTTGGTGATGATGATGCAGCAGCTGGAGATGATGCATCACCCGGAGCGTTTCCAGCATTACAAAACGCCGATGCTGAAGACGGCTTTGTGCCGGGTGGAGTTACAGATGATGCAACACTCACCATTGTGGAACCAGATCCAGCAGATCCTGGTACAAATGGAGAAGACGATGACTTCGGATTTATCTTTATACTGATTGGAATTGTTGCTCTTGCAGCCGCAGCAATTGCGTTGGTCCTGTCAGGATCTGATTGAAGCTAGCACGGCTGATATCCTGTTTTTTTCATATATTCATCGAATTGCTGGCAGAACATTTCGGATACCGTGGACTGCTCCAAGATCAAGCCCCGAGGCACTCTGCCTGCTATTTCGATAGACATGATAGAGATGCGAGCGCATACCCCCGCCTTCCCGTGAGTGACGAGTGTTTCGACTCCCTGTTGGAACCGAGGAGCGAACAGGCGGGGGTCGAGCGGACACTCCTGCCAAGAAACCGCCGTACTGTGACCCGACCAGAGGACCAACCGAACGTTTTTGTTGTGGCCTGACAAACTGGAAATTGCTACGGAATCGGTGAGACGCCGGCCCCGAACCACAAGGGGCGGCGGGCCGGCGGTGGTTCGCACGGCGATGACACGGATTCCGATGGGGCCTGTTTGACCGGGCCACAGCCCTACACAGGGGAGAAAACGAGAGTTTCGCCGGTATGCTGCCGGTTCCCATTGAGTGCGGGTTGGAACCTCGAACGCCACGCTCGGCGGAAATCCGATGGTCGGATTCCTCCGCGTTCACGCGGAGGAGGAGGTCAACCCTGCTTCTTTGGGTGAGGAAATCAAAAGTGGATTATGAACGGTGTTGTCCCAGCAGCAGGCAAAGGCACACGGCTGCGACCACGAACGGATGAGATTCCAAAAGGGCTGGTCGATGTGGCCGGACGGCCGCTGTTGTCCTATGTCTTTGATCAACTGCTGGAGAGTGGCGTGACACAGCTGTATGTCATTGTGGGCTACAAAGCTGACCAGATCATCCGTGAATTCGGTGATACATACAACGGCGTCTCAATCACGTATCTCTATCAGCGTGAACAGCGGGGACTTGGGCATGCAATATTACAGGCCGAATCACATCTTCAGGACAGTGATGAACCGTTTGTTGTGCTAAATGGGGATAATATCGTCGGGGGAACAATACAAGAGCCAATCACAGTCGGGAGACAACCCGGAGTTGATGCCGTCATCGGCATTGAGACAGCTGATCAACAGACAGCACAACAGACAGGGGTGGTGGTAACTGATGAAGACGGGCAGGTGACAAATGTGATTGAAAAGCCAACGGAGCCACCAACAACACAGATCACGACCGGCTGTTATGTGTTGCCAACGGAGATTTTCCCAGCATTGCGGCTCGTGCAACCGTCTGATCGCGGAGAGATTGAACTAGCAGACGCCGTTGATCTGCTGATCAGCGCCCGAATGCATGTCCAGGCAGTCCCAATTGAAGGACCACGGGTGAATGTCAATATCCCAGAAGATATCACGCAAGCTGAGAAAGTGATTTCGAGCAGATAGAGATCATTATCCAAGCCACCGTAGACTTTATTTTCATGTATATAATTATATCAGTCGAATGGGGACAACCCGACGGCATCGTGTTGTAAGCATCATTGGGGCAATGATAATTACGATGGGGGCGGTGGCCATCGCAAACACACAGCCGGTACAGGCTGTAATTACAACATATGTGCCGTTGTTTTGGCGACTGGATCCAGTGACAGTAACTGGACAGGAGCTACTATTGATACTGAGCCTGACAACAGCAGTTGTCCTGACAGTATTATGGCCACTCTACAAGCCGGTGCCGCGGCGGACGCTTGATACAATTACCCTGACCGAACAACGAGTCGTCATTGCTGGTCTGTTGTTGGCAACGCTTGGGTATTTCAACTGGTCGTATCGACTGCCACGGGCGACGTTGCTGGCTGTTGTGCTACTGCTTGGGATTGTACTGCCGGTGTGGTTTGTGCGGATTCGAACAACAACGGGCAACGGGGATCCCCGTGCATTGCTTGCTGGTGATGATATCCAGCAAATGGATCACATTGTCACTGAAACAGCTGTTGACCCGATTGGCTATCTATCACCATCCAGTGTTGCTGGGATTCCCGATGGAACACGACAGATTGCACAGCAAACAGCCACTGATGGTGGACAGACACCACAGACAACGGAAATCGATGCATATCCACGACTTGGTGGCCTCTCTGGGCTTGAACCAACAATCGAACAGGAAAACATCGATACGGTCGTCTGTGCATTCCAGCAGGCTGATCGCGGAGAGTTTTTCAATGCGCTTGAGGTCTGTCATAGACATGGCGTGGATGTGAAAGTCCATCGGGAGTATGCCGATGATGTGTTAACCGCAAACGAAGATATGGGAACGCTGGTTGATGTCGATATTACCCCGTGGGATACACAGGATTATCTGTTGAAACGACTGTTTGATATTGGGTTTGCTGGAACCGGGTTGTTGGTGCTGGCACCGCTGGTAGTTGTGATTGCGGTTGGGATTAAACTCGATAGTCGGGGGCCGGTTCTGTACACACAGGAACGAACAGCCGGATTTGGAGACACCTTTCCGGTGTATAAGTTTCGGACCATGATTCCAGAAGGGGCATCTGCAGACCCAATCGATGATGATGACAATGATCGGATTACGCGTGTTGGACGGATATTGCGGCGAACGCATATGGATGAGATTCCACAGCTCTGGGCAATTCTTGTCGGCCATATGAGTGTTGTCGGCCCACGAGCGACATGGACCGAAGAGGAGCGACTATTAGAGAACAAAACAGGAGGCTGGCGGAAACGCTGGTTTGTAAAACCTGGATTGACAGGGCTCGCACAGATTAATGATGCAAAAAGTACTGATCCACAACGAAAGCTTCGCTATGATCTGCGTTATATTCGAGAACAGTCCTTCTGGTTTGATGTGAAAATCGTCATTCGGCAACTATGGAAAGTGTTCAAAGACGTACTCAAAACACTGCGAGGAGACAATCCAGAAGGTGATAACAGAACAGCGGATGATGACTGAGAGGGCCGGGCGAATGCGACGACAGCACGGGCAGCTCTTTGTTGTGTGGACGTTCATGCTGTATCTGTGTGTTTTGCCGTCAAATCGGTTCAACTTCTGTCAATGATAAGTGGTACAATTTTTATTGCTCTAAGTATTCGTACATAATAATGGACTGGCTCCCTACTTGGGTGATCATCCTTCTGCCAATGCTCGGACTGTTCCTTCACGAGCTGACTCACCTCATTATCGCAAAGCATCAGGGAGCCAACGGCGTTGAACTTGTCTCAACATTTCCCGTTTTTCGACTTGGAGTGGATTATCCGGATCCCCCATCATCGCGTCAGTTGCGTGTGATGGCTCTAGCTCCGCTACTGATTGGCATCGTCACAGGCATCGTTGCATACACATCCGGCCTCTGGGCATCTATTCGTCATAGTCAACCGTATTATTTACACGTGATTGTGGGACTGAGTTGGCTGTGTTACACACATGTAAGTCCAGCTGATCTACAAACCGCATGGCGGCCAACACAGTATTTCAAACAATGCTAACCCAACGACAATTTGCTGATGATACCCGTGGGGTAACGCCACTGATTGGGTTTATTCTATTGTTTGGAATCGGAATTGTTGCCTTTGCCGGGTATCAGGCAACAACGGTTCCAGACCAGAATACGGAACGAGAGTTTCTCCACTCACAGGATGTTCGGGATGATATGGTTGATCTCCAGGCCACGCTCCAGCAGGCACATTCAAACGCTGAGGCAGGGTCTGATGCGCCACAGTCTGCTACAGTAAAGCTTGGCACCCAGTATCGGGAACGACTTTTGGCAGTGAATCCGCCGCCTGCACCCGGCTCACTTGGAACAACTGATGCATATACGGTTGAGACGCCATCCGCAGTTGGCGACCAATTTAATCAAACCCGATTTATTGAGTACCAGCCATACTACAACTACTTATCGCCGGATCCATTACGCATTGAAAACTCCTTGCTGTATCGTGATCCACGGGCCGGAGGGGATATGCCGGCTGGTGATAATGTGATTGTGCATGCTGGACCAAACCTGTATAACAATGACCAAGATAAGCTTCGCATTCCGACAATCGCCTCATCGGGCACGTCAGTAGCACAGGGCACACAACGGGTTGCTGTTGAGGCAAGTCCGGTAGACAGCGACACGGATAACCGCGTAATAACAATTCCGACCAAAGTGAGCCTGGAGGTGTGGGACGAACAACTACCTGAGTTACAACGAGGTGTAGATTTCGAAGAAGTGCAGGGAGAGAATGCGCCAAACGCTGACCGTGATGAAGTTCTTGATCTTCAGTTTAATGTCGGGGAGAGCGATCAGATTGAGAAGGTTGCGTTAACTCGAGTCAATGTTAACCTTGGAGGCGATGATCGCCCTGAGGTACCACAGTCAAACTTTAAGGTAGACATTACAGACATACCAGAGCGTGTGACCGAAGGAGAAGAGGTCAATGTAGACTATACAATTGAAAACACGGGAGAGATCGAAGATACACAAGATATTGAGTTTAGTGTCGATGACGAACCCAAAGACACTGAGGAGGGAGTGGAACTCGACACTGGTGAAACGTTTTCTGATACATTCAACTATACAACAGACAGTGAGGACATCCCAGAAATCACTGTTAGGGTACGTTCAGAGGATGATACTGCCAGTGAAACGGTATCCGTCGGGCCAGAGGATGAGCCATTCTTTGCCGTCGATATCATCAGTGCTCCGGACGAAGTTGCTGAAGGTGATGATATTGATATTGACTACGAAATTGAAAACATCGGGGGAGATGAAGGCACGCAGAATATTGAGTTCAGGATTGATGACGAACTCGAAGCGACTGAAGAAGATGTGACGCTTAGTGCTGATGAGACGTTTTCTGAGATATTCAGCTATACAACAGACGCTGATGATATGCCCCAGGTTACTGCTAACGTTGCATCGGTGGATGATACCGCAACAACTGATATTCTTGTATCGGAACGAGGTGAGTTGTTGGTTGAGAATCTTGATACACCAGATACCGTTGAGCGTGGCGGTGATATTACAGTTAGTGCTGACATTGAGAACAATGGTCAAGCCCCACTTACACAAAATATTACGTTTAGTGTAACCGATGCTGAAACAGAAGAAGTCCTTCACACAGAAACAAGAGAAGAGTTTAACGTTGAAGGGTTTGCTACCGATTCCGTAAGCTTTGATTACGAAGTTGATGAAGGTCAAGATAATAACCTTGAAGTTAAAATTGCAACAGAAGATGATGCTGAGTCAGAATCCATTGCGGTAATTGCTCCTGATGCATCTGTATTTGTGAATGTTGATGAAGATGGCGTACAAGGCCAGCAAGATGTAGACACTACCTTTGATGTTAATCCCGCTGATGCCGATCCTGTCGAATACGGTGTATTTATCGAAATCGGTCCTAATGCAGAGGAGAGGTCTGTGACAATTGACGAAGAAGAATACACATTGACTGAAGACGCAGCAGAGAGCATAGAGGATCAAGATCCAACGGATATTCTTGACGCAAATACCTACGAAGACGCAGATCAAGCAGAGTTGAATATATTTAGGGACTCAATCGATACTAACGCAGAGGTTGAGAATGTAGATCAAGGTACTCAAACAACCTTAGAAGTCAATATCAATCCAATTTAGCACTAGATATTTCCATACAGCTTGAGTAAGCCATAATTCGGTCATATGTAGAACTGCACTGTCCACTCAAGTGCTGCGAATCACTGTACCGACGATGTTGGCCGCGTACGTTCTTCAGTCCAGGCTTTGTTACTTTTCGTGGAATCGATTGCGCAGGTTACCGCTTCCTCAGCAGAATCTGTTGGCGAAAATGTCTCTGACTCGCCATCGCCAAGGTCGTGAATTTCGTACAGTGCTTCGACGAGATCGTAGGTGAGACCGGAAGACAGACCAGTCAGTGCCTCAATTTGCCGGATCGTCACCTCGCCATTGCTGTGTGCTTTGATTAGATCATGGGCGAACACGAAGGTCACAAGACCGCACTCGTCACGGACTCGACCGATAACGGGATGTCTCTCTTCTCGCGCAACTAGTTTAGCTTTTGCAGGCTAAGTCCCCGCCCTACTCGCCCCCGCTGGTCGCTCCTTGAGGACAGAGACGTAGCTTGCAAAAGTTAATAACAGAATATCGTTTGGTAATCGATCGTTACTGTATCTCAAGGTCTGTTATCGCCGCTCCGGGACTTGCAGTGTACAATCAGCTTGTTGCTCAGGCAGTGTATACTAATGTGAGTTTGCGTTGAACACGACCGTAGCTCTGAACATGCGTGTGAGCATTCATGGACGACAATACAAGAAAAACAATCGCAACATTAGGAGGACTCTCAGTCATTGCTGGGGGCAGCTGCAGGCACAGGCGCATTTCTTTTCGAACAGAAGAACACACATACCTACCCACCAATATAACATTGGTACGCCATATCGTGATCAGATGATGCCGCAGTCCTGTGAGTTCGGTATCTCATGCTGGGATTTCCCATCCACCGACGACTTCCCTGTTGGCGTCCAATGGGCTTTTTTTGGAATCCCATTGATAGCTGGTATCTTGGATTCTCAACCCTCTCAACGTCACCCAATATGGATTGATCCTGTCTGTCTGCCGTCTCGACCTGACCTCCGCTCTATGCGGCCTCTCTTTCAACCGGCAATGACAACTGCGCGTGGTGGTCCAACGGAACTTCGTACTGGCGGTTGTTCTCTTTCTACCGATGGTGCTGGATCCATGCTCGGGGATACAGGCAGAGGTTTGTCTTCTGTATCGTTCGCTGACTACACGTATTTGTCCAATTATCACGTATGAAACATAACAGGCAACTTCGCGTTTTTTTCGTTACGACGGTGGTATTCATGTTCGCTGCTGTTGGGACAGCCGCGCTCGCAGTGCCAGCCATTGCCGATGAGCTAGAGGATGCTGAAGACTCTCCGGAAGCAGAGCTTGACAATCTTAAGCTTGATGGCACTGACTTGGAAGCTAATGATGTAACCATCGTCCAAGATGCGGATGTAAACATAACTGTTGAGGTTGAGAACGTCGACGACCAAGCCGCTGAGTTCGATGTTCAGTTCTGGATGGGTCAAGACCCCGACAAAATAACCGTTTACGAAAGCAAAACAACCAACAAGTTGGAGCCGGGAGAGACTGAGAAGGTGACGTTCACGGAGGTTACTGACGGGTTAGCCGCCGCTGACGACTACGATGTAATCGTGCAAGCGGCTGATGACGTCATTTTCGCCGAGGACACATTGGATGTTGAGGGCCCACAGTCAGAGTTTAGTAATCTCGAACTTGATGGCACTGACTTGAAAGCTGAAGATGTGACTATCACGGAAGGTGATGATAAAGAAATAACCGTTGAGGTTGAGAACGTTGGCGACCAAGCCGGTGATATCGACCTCCGGTTGGGGATTGATCAAAACGCTTCATTTACGGCCCCTGTTGGATTTAAGACAACCAGTGAGTTAGAGCCGGGGGAAACTGAGAAGGTGACGTTCACTGGGGTTACTGACGGGTTGTCCGCCGCTGGTGATTACAATGTGAGAGTATCTGACAGGCCGTGGACAGGCAGCATCCTCGCCGAGGACACATTGGATGTTGAGGGCCCACAGTCAGAGCTTGACAATCTTGAGCTTGACGGCACTGACTTGGAAGCTAAAGACGTGACCATCACCGAAGGTAGTGATGAAGAGATAACAATCAATGTAACGAACGCTGGCGAATACACTGGTGATTTCGATGTCCACTTGCATATTCTTGGTGATCGTAGAAGGTCTCTCACAGCGACGACCAGCGAGTTGGAGCCGGGAGAAACCGAGGAGGTGACGTTCACTGAGATCACTGAGTTTTTGCCCGTCGCTGACGACTACGATGTGGAAGTGTTCACGAGTGATGACTCCGTCCTTGCCGAGGACACATTGGATGTTGAACCGGGTCTAGAGTCAGAGCTTGACAATCTCGAACTTGATGGAACTGACTTGGAAGCTAATGATGTAACCATTACCATTGGTGATGATGAAGAGATAACCGTCAATGTGACCAACGCTGGCGATCAAGCAAATAAGTCTGTCGTTGAGTTCAGGATCGGCCAAAACATTTCTGATGGTGAGGTTGACTGGTATCGCAGCATGCCGACCAGCGAGTTGGAGCCAGGAGAAACTGAGGAGATGGCGTTCGATATCCGGTATGGCTTGTTCGGCGTGAGAGTCGCTGACGACTACGATGTGGAAATGTCCACGGGTAATGACACCATCCTTGCCGAGGACACATTGGACGTCGACGCGGGTACAGTGCCTGCAATTGATAATCTCGAACTTGGTGGGACTGACTTGGAAGCTAATAATGTAACCATCACGGAAGGTGACAATGAAGAAATAACCGTTGAAGTTGAGAACGTTGACGACCAGGTCAGTGAGTTCGATGTATTCTTGTCGATTGCTCAAGACATCCATGATGAGCAAGCGGCTGTTCTCGAAGGCAAAACAACCAGCGAGTTGGAGCCGGGAGAAACTGAGAAAGTGACGTTCACTGAGGTTACTGACGGGTTGGCCGTCGCTGACGACTACGGTGTAGCCGTGCTAGTGCAGGATGGATATGCTGATGAGGCCGTCGCTGCTGAGGACACATTGGATGTTAAACCGGGTCCAGAGTCAGAGTTTAATAATCTCGAACTTGATGGCACTGACTTGGAAGCTGAAGACGTGACCATCACGGAAGGTGACAATGAAGAAATAACCGTTGAAGTTGAGAATGTCGGCGACCAAGCCGATGAGTTCGATATCGACTTGATGATTGGTCAAGACATCTCAGGTGGTGATATCGACGTTTCCGAAGGCAAAACAACCGGCGAGTTGGAGTCAGGAGAAACTGCGGAGATGACGTTCACTGAGATTACCGACGGGTTAGCCGCCGCTGACGATTACGACGTGAAAGTGTCTACAGAAGATGACGTCGTCCTTGCTGAGGACACATTGGATGTTGAAGCCGACGAAGATGATGGCGGTAATGGCGGTGGATCACCTTCACCTTCACCTTCACCTTCTCCTTCACCAGATCCAGAGTCAGAACTCGCCAATCTTGACATTGCTGGTGAAGGTGATGACGCAACGATTACCGAAGGTGACGACGAAGACGTGAGCATTGACATAGAGAACGTTGGCGGTCAGGGAGGAATGTTTACAGTTGATCTGTTCATTGACAATGGTGAAGAAGTCGCTGTGAGTCAGGATGTTGATGATATCGCTGACGGCGAGGAGGTGACTGTGACCTTTGAGAATGTCACGGGCGATCTGGACGCCTCTGATTCACCATTCGATGTAACAGTCGAGGCTGATGATGATGCCCTCAAAGGTGACTTGGAAGTCGATGCTTCCCCCGAGTTAGAGTTAACTGATCTCAAACTCGCTGGTACTGACTTGGAAGCTGAGGATGTGAGTATCACTGAGGAAAATGATAGTGAGATAACGGTTGATGTTGAGAATGTCGGCGGTCAAGCTGACGATTTCGATGTTGAACTCTTCATTTATGGGGATGACCCCGCTGACGGCCCAGAAATTGAGCAGACCGAGACAACGGATGAGTTGGCGCCGGGTGACACGGAGACGGTGACGTTCACTGAGTTCGCTGACGATTTAGCCGTGGCTGACAGCTATGATGTGGCAGTCTCAACAGAGGATGATGATATCCTTACAGAGGACACACTGGATGTTGAGGAAGAAGATGGTGATGACGGAATTCCTGGATTTGGAATTGCTGCCGCCGTTATTGCGGTTTTCATCGCGACAGTAGTTTTGCGATATCGAAACTAACGTGTGGCTATCTTAGTGAACTGCCTCGGTGTCAAGCCCTGAGGCTTGTTAGTGGACTCCCGTTCTACCCAAAGATGACTTGGTAGGTCTGGTCTGACCATTCACGTTCACCATCCCTAACTTCGAAGACTGGTTGACAGACAGCCCGTAACTCACAACGCTTCTGGCTGTGAGTCACTATTAATAGCTACGATTTCAAACCATTTACATAGATTGCATTCTGTCATGTGTCGGCTTCCTCCACGAGGGCAAGTCATTCGAGAATCTTCGATTCTCGTGATCACAAAAACCGGAGGTTTTCGAACGACCCCGAGGCACTCGCCTGATCCGCCTGTAGAGGTGGTCTAAAATCCAAACACGACAGAACAAAAATCATAGAAAGCCCAAACTCGCGCTGAGACTCATTCCGCATTGTCACCGTCCTGCTCAAAGAGGGACATTGACCTCCTCCCACGACTGAAGTCCTGTCTCTTACCCACATCTTTCGTCGAGAGTCGTGTACCTCAAATAGCGCGTAAGCCTTGCTACGGCTGATTCTACATCTGTCAGTCTGTTGACTGTACTTCCCAGTGCACCCGATTACAGTAAAATAGAGTCATATTACGGTAAACCCGTCTGATCACGCACGACTGAACATCAGTCAGTATGAACTATACCGCTACCGTATTGCGATCTGCTGAGTACCATCCGAATGGTGGCCTGTGACTTATGGGTAAGAGACAGCCCTGAAGGGGTGGGCTTTCGCCTCGCTACCGCTGTAATTCTGTTGCGATGATGATTTCGATGGCATTGTACGATCCAACCTCGCGCAGGTCCTTGTCGCCAGAGACGATGCGATCCGCGTCAGCGCGAGCAGGGTGGGAGTAGTTCACTAATTCCGAGATCATTTGCGATTGCTGCAACAGGGCCAGTGTTGTCGAACGAGACAGGATCAATCCCGTATTCGAGAAGTGAACTACCCCACCCTACTCGCTCACCGCTATCGCGGTTCGCTCCTTGAGGGTGGGGCTTCCTGTGTCAACGACGGCACTTGCAGGAATCACGTCTCTAGACGAGCTAGAGCGTGACCCCGCAGCGGTGCCAGTCTCAGCAGGCGTTGATTCGGCCAGTTCCTGACCTAATCCCGATTCATTTTCAACCACCCCCAGCTCAAGCAATCCAAGACGCTGCACTTCAAGAGCCGCATTCTGGTCACGGTCAGTCTTGAATCCACATGACGGACACGAATGGTCGCGCACCCACAACGGCTTCTCCGACTCCACACCACACTGCACACACCGCTTCGTCGTCCCCTCTGGTGGAACGAGAACCACGTGACAACCGTTCTTCTCGCCAAAGCGTTGGAATGTTTGCAATGTCTCATACCACGACATCGACGCAATATTCCGATGATTACCGTTCTGCTGCATCATACGACCGACGTTCAGGTCTTCAAGGAACACGGCATCGTAGCGTTGCGTATACGCGTTGGTGAGTGCCTCGCGGTACGCTTTACGCTTGTTCGATAATCGCTCGTACGCTCGCGCTAAGCGTTGGCGTGCCTTGTTCCAGTTGTTCGACTCGTGTTCTTTACGAGACACGACTTGATGACATTTGTTGATTCGTTCGCGGTCTTCCTTTTCGTCCAACGGTTTGAACGCTCGCCCGTCCGAGTCGTGGATGAACGTCGTGATACCGAGGTCGATGCCAACCGTGTCTTCAACGTCGATGTCTTCGACGGCGGGCTTCTCTGGAGAGTCAGCGTTGTGTTCGACGATGATGCTGATCGTCCAGTCACCTGTTTTCTGCTTTTTCAGGATGACTTGCTTGATGTCACCGTTGTTTGGGAGTGGTCGGTGAAAGTTCAAGTGGAACGTGCCGATTTTTGAGAGTTCGACCGTCGCGTGGTCAGTCCGGCCCGTGTTACTATCCACGTCAAAGCCAGACTGGTTATAGCAGATGCTGCGGAACTCTCGCGGGGCTTTCCACTTGAGTTCACCAACATCAAATCCACGCTCTTTCAGCTTGTCGAGTATAGTTTCCGAGTGCTTGATGCGCCGTACTGCCATTTGCAGGCACTTCGAATAGACGGTGCTCCACTCAGGCCACTCGTGCTTCCACTCGGGAAGTTTGTTCTGCATCGTGGTGTACGATGGCTTGTCGTAGTCAGGAGCGGGTTTGTACTCTTGTGTGAGTGCGTGGTTGTACACTTCTCGACAGGTTTGAATCGCTTGCCACGCACTCTCGGCAGTAGTGGTGTCCTCGGGCTCAGCAGCGTATTTGAACGCTTTCTCAACCACTGTTTGCTCGTTAATCCTGTCTAGAGTTGTATGTTTTGGTTGCAGCGAGCGTACGGCTGTATCCCCGCCCTACTGCGCTACTCGCTTCGCTGCGTTGCTCCTTGAGGACGGGGACTTAGCCTGCAAGAGTTAAATCAACAGCCAATTTTTTGTATTTGTGTACACAAACACAAACTATGGGGACAAAAACAATCGGAATAAGAGAAAAGGTGTATGAGCGTTTGAAAGCTCGAAAACGGGACGATGAAAGTTTCACAGACCTCATGGACCGTCTCTTAGACGAGTCGAAAGGCGATTGGCGAGAGGGGTTCGGAACACTCGGTGAAGACGATGCAGCAGAACTTGAAGAATTGGTTGAACAGTCCCGCGAGCGGTTGAACGAAGGGCTCGCAACCCGTCAACAGAACGCACTGGAAGAACTCTCCGATCTTGATGACGTGGAGAACGATAATGAAACTGCTTGACACAACGTTTCTCATTCACTATTGGGCTGGAAACCAAGACACAAAGGACTATCTCGAACAGCACAGTGAGTCAGAGTTCGCCACAACAACACTGAACATCAAAGAGATAGCTGTTGGACGAGAACTTCAAGGCAAACTCAACCGACAGGAAATACTGACTACGTTTGAGTGGCTGACTCTCATTCCATTGCGGGCCGACCATGCCTTTGTTGCTGCCGAATTGGAAGCAGAACTTCACCGGGAGAGCAGTGTCAACCAAGACAAAATCAATGCTCTCGCTGGGGACATCCTCATTGCTGGCGTTGCCAAAGAGATGGGTGCAACCATTGTCACAAAGAACACCAAAGACTTTGAGCGATTCGGCACGATCCCTGTAGATGGATATTAGTTCCACCTCTGTAACACTGTTAGGTTTCGTTTCGAAACCAAGTGGCAATTTGGCGACTGTACGAGTCATAGCGGATGCAGCGCGGAAACCCACCCCTTCAGGGCTGTCTCTTCCCCATAAATTACGTCGCTGTCGTGATCGATGAACTCGGCTGAAATACCGGCACCTACGGATTAACACCCTCATAGAACGATTTTGCTGATCTCAGTTATCCGCATTCAGTCACCCCCTACCGCCGATATCACTGTCCGAATCGCTGTTCATCTCGATCGATCGAATACAGATCGGGATCAACAGCGTCTGAAACGTCCGCTTGAGTCTCGTGAACGTATGGGTAAAAGACAGGACTTCAGTCGTGGGAAAAGTCAGTCGTGGGGTAGTAGCGTAGTAGCTGTTGTTCTGGGTCGTTTGACTGCGGTAGCTTTAGTAATATAAAAAACTAATAGTACAACAATCAATGAGTAGTACAACAAACGAACCAAAAGTAGTACGAGTGTCGCAGAAAGGGCAGGCCACGATTCCGAAGGGGCTGCGAGAGAAGTTTGGGATCGAGACGCCGGGCGAGGTGTTCGTCTACGAAGAGCAGGGCCGCATCATCATCGAACCAGTACCGTCGGCGGATGAGCTCCATGGAATCCACGCCGGAGAGCACGAACGCGGTGCGGTACTGGATCGGGTTCGTGAGATGAAGAAGGCAGAGAAACACACAGAAGAAAAGCGAGCTGAACGGCTACACCCGTCCGAGGACGCATGAGCGGCGGGTACGTCTTCGATACTGAAGCGGTCATCGCCTTTCTGTACAACGAACCCGGCCACGAAGCCGTCGCTGAGCTTCTCGACGAAGTCTTCACTGGCGACGCTGACGGGTTCCTCACTGAAACAAACGCAAGTGAAGTGTTCTATCTCATTGCTCGGTTCGAAGGTGTCGATGACACGCCGACAGACGCCTCGCTGCGGGACGCTGATCGAGATATTCGGGCTCTCGTGCGGCAGGGATTGGACCTCGAAGCGGCTGATTGGCGACGCGCAGCAGAACTGAAAGCCGGTGGGAGTCTCTCACTTGCCGATGCATACGCTGTTGCGCTCGCCCACGAACGTGACGCGACACTCGTCGCCAGGGCTGACGATGATTTTGATGCGTTGCCTGTCGACGTTGATCTGTCCCGGTTCCGAGACCACGGTGTTTGACCTCCTCCCACCCGTGAACGGGGTGGGATTCCCACGGCACCGCACCGCTTGGTTGGGAGTTTCAGGTTTGCAGTCTAATCGGCATGACCAGACTGCTGGCGGGGCCAAGCCGCCGTTACTCCTATCCCGGCATGGGATTCAGAGTTACCGTGTGTTCGGAATCCACAGCCAGCGGCCCGAAGGGGATTCCTTCAGACGTGGTGTGGTCCGAATCCCGATATTATCCGTTTAATAGGGCGGCGAAACCGCCTCGGCGTGGTCATGCCTACGTTCTGATTGCTGATAAAACTCCGGGATAGCTCAGCCCCGTGGATAGATTCCCAGTTGTCGGCTTCATCCACACCCGTAAACGGGTGGGCTTTTGCCTTGCTAACGCTGTAAGACTGCGCCGAAAAATCGGAGCAATACCGGATTTCGGTCGTACTTTCGAGGAATGTCTCCCGGGAAAGCGTCTCCCGTTTCCACATCAGTTCGCTGTGGTACTGCTCAATCTATTCGAGTTTGATCGCGACAACTCGCTCGTCACCATGATTCGACAGCCAATCCATCGACACTCCCGAAGTCGTCCGTGTCGTTGGTCAGAATCGGTTCAGCACGGACGAGCCCAGTCGCCGCGACGATGGCATCGAAGCCCCCGAGTTGGGGCTTCGAATCGCTCGCTCTGTGCACACCCAAAATCAGTCCAGCTTTGCGAGCAGTATTTTCATCGAGGGGAACAACCGGATAATTCGCCACGAGCGCTTCGAGTGCGGCCGCGTTTGCGTTTGGATCGGTTCCCAGTCCAACCGAGACGTACAGTTCAACGATTACGACCGTCGGGATGCGAAGTGGAATTCCATCTGCTTCGAGTCGTTGTACGGTCTCGACTGCGTTACTATCGTTCTGATCCAGTGCAATCAGCAGACTCGTGTCGACGATCATCTATCCCGTTGCTCGTTTGCACTCACCGTCTCAATTGTCTCGTCGACGTTTTCGGCAGTCGTCTGCTCGATATCTGCAACCGCTTCGGTGAATTGATCTAGTCCATCCGCGTCGAGGCCAAGGTCGAATTCCGTGAGCTGCCAGCTTGTGATCAGTCGCTCGACTGTCTCACTGAAGGTTTCGTCAGGTTGCTTCTCGTCGGCGATTTTGGCATACACATCCTCATCAAGGCGGACCTGTTTTGTCCCCATGTGTAAATGTCGTTGACAGAGTCGGTTGAATCTGTCGCCCGCTGTGTTGACATCCTCCGCACGGCTGAAGCCGTGGGATTCCTCGGTGGGTGATTCAGGCCGGGCCCGAATCTGAGGTAAGGTTCCCACGCTCACGCATGGTACTCCGGTTTGTGGGCTCCTCTTTGTTCGCGTGACCACGCTGTCGCCAGCAGTGGTCGTTCCACTCAAGGCGAGGCACCTTGCGGTGTCCCCTCTCAGGCCCGTTCTGACCCGAGTCCACAGGCCGTGCCATCGGCCGTGCTCCAGTGAAATCAACATCGCCATCCACTCGACTCCGCCTCTAGTAACTTAGGAAAGCTATTGAGGAAATTCAGCAATCGAAGGGATAAGTGCCGTCACGTCCGGTGAATTTTGACCGTTCATTTCTCAGTTCCTCAAAAACTTCTACGGAGTACTAGCGGCGGAGTTTGCCCCGGGCAGGCTTGCGTTTTTGATAACGGATGAGCGCCAATCCACACCCACATTTCCCGAGTTGCTGGGTTTGTGTACGACCCCAATAGGCACGAAATCGTGGAAAGCAGAATGAAAGTGACGCGATTCACGCCCGCCCTGTTCGGCCCTCGGTTCCGACTGTGGTCGGAACACTCGCCCCTCACCGGAAAGGCGGGATTCTCTCCCTGTTGAAAGATAGTCGGGGCGATTAATCGTCGTCAGCCGTGTATGCACTCCCACGGCGCTTGATTCGGGCAACTACTAACCGACGCGTATCCTGTCGGAAGACAACGGAGAGTCGGAACTCACCGATACGGATTTTCTTGTACGGGCTATTCTGGAGTGGTTCGCCGTAGTCGGGTGGATCACGCCACGTGAAGTCGTGATTTCGTCAAGTTTTTCGATTATCCGATCTTGTCCTGCTGGTGAGAGCGCATCGAGATCGTCCTCTGCGTTCGAGGAGAGTTCCCACGTCCACTCGTCGTCACTCATCGTCCGTGCCGAACCGCTCGCGTGCCTCCTCTGCCGACACTGTTCGTCCTGTCCGGACATCCTCTTCAGCCTCAAGAAGGGCAATGAGTTCGTCACGGTCGAACGTCGGAAACTCCACAGCGTCGCGCAGGGTATAGCGAATAAACTCACTCCGGCTGTTAAAGCCACGTCCCTGCCACGTGTCGTCAATTTCGTCAAGGAACGATTCGGTGAGCTTGAAATTCACCGTAACAATCTCATCTTCTTCGTTTGCCCCTGTAGTTGCTTCAGACATACAGAGGTAATACGCTGGTCTTACCGATAGTTGTTTCGTCAAACAAGGTCTGATAGAGATGCGAGCGCATACCCCCGCCTTCCCGTGAGTGACGAGTGTTCCGACTCCCTGTCGGAACCGAGGAGCGAACAGGCGGGGGTCGAGCGGACACTCCTGCCAAGAAACCGCCGTACTGTGACCCAACCAGATGACCAACCGAGCGTTTTTGTTGTGGCCCGACAAACTGGAAATTGCTACGGAATCGGTGAGACGCCGGCCCCGAACCACAAGGGGCGGCGGTGGTTCGCACGGCGATGACACGGATTCCGATGGGGCCTCATTGACCGGGCCACAGCCCTACACAGGGGAGAAAACGAGAGTTTCGCCGGTATGCTGCCGGTTCCCCTTGAGTGCGGGTTGGAGCCTCGAACGCCACGCTCGGCGGAAATCCGATGGTCGGATTCCTCCGCGTTCATGCGGAGAAGGAGGTCAATCACCCATGGCTACATACACATCCTCTACTGACCGTTCTAATTTTCAGTAGTTTTCAGTAGCACACCGTACAAAACAGGTACACTGCTGGACGATTGAGCTACGTTCAGTGCCCCGGTGTAGTCCCGGTCGCTCTCGAACCCACACCGAGCATTGTCACACCGGAAGTGTCCGCCGCACCAGTGTTCTTGCTGGTGGTCGGGTGACTTGCAGGTGTGCCCGGTCGAACCACAGCGAGGACACGACCGACTCGTTCCCTGCGGGTTCGGGAGACTCAGGGAGACATGCCTTCCGAAGGTGGAGACACTGCTGTGACCGTTGGTTCGGCGAGACACAATCGGTGCTGTTGTATTCCCGAATCCGAGACGACAACCAACCGCGCACTAACACAGACTTCTGTTGCACCGAGTGTCGGCATTGTGATTTCGTCGAGGGCACAGTCGGGACACCGACAGCGAGCGAGATGCCAGCGTGGCGTTTCCACGGTTCGGCAGGCGTGAACTCACCCCGGGGTCAAGCCCCGGGGCTTCCTGCTTCAACGACGCGCTTTGCACTCACAGCCTCCCGGTGAGGCGTGAGCGTAGGGAGCGCAGTCTCCACAGGCGTGGATTCGGACTGTCCCAGCCCTAACTGCTTGAGTCCTCTGTAGAGAATATTCTTCGCCGCGTTGAGGTCGCGGTCTTCCGTATGGCCGCACGCTGGACACGAATGCTCGCGTACCCAGATTGGCTTGGCTGTTTCGACACCACACACAGCGCATTCTTTGGTTGTTCCTCCCGGCTTCACCTTTTCGACGTGTGTGCCGTGTAGGTCAGCCTTGTACTCCAGCAGTTCGATAAACTGCGACCACGCGGCATCCTGCTTGTTCTTGGCGTTCTGGCTGGTTTCCAGCATCGGTTTCACATCCAAGTCTTCGACGGCCACGAAATCGTACTCTGTGACAAGCCACGTAGTGAGCTTATGCTGGTAGTCTCGCACCTTCCGCTTGATTGTTCGTTTCGCTTGGGCGACTTTCCGGCGTTGGTTCTCCCAATTGTTGGACCCGTGTTCTTTCCGGTTGAGTTTCCGCTGTTCGCGCGCGTAGCGGTCGTACTCATCGGACAGGTCGAGTGTATCAACGGACAGGTTCTCCGAAGTGTGGATGTAGCTGGTGATACCAAGGTCAACGCCCACGCAGTCCTCGGCTTCAATCTCACTGAGTGGCAGTTTCTCGGGTGTGTCTTCGACAGTGGTGACGAGTGAGACGTACCATTCGCCAGTCGTCTCTTGTTTTAGGATTACCTCGTCAATGTCCTCTGCTGGTGGTACGTCGCGGTCTGCTCGGATTTTGAACCAGCCAATCTTTTCGAGTCGGAGTCGCACGAATCGGTCGTCGCCCGTGTTGTAATCCACGTTGAAGCGACTTGACTGATTGTACGACACTGACCGAAATTCGCCTGCCCCTTGCCACTGCAACCGCCCAACATCGTAGCCTTCGTTTCGGCGTTCTTGCAGCGTCTCTAGGTCGCTGTGAATTTGGCTGATAGCCTGTTGTGCGGCGTGTTGTGACGGGTCGGCAAAGGTGGGCCACTGGTCTGTCCAGTCTTTGAGTTTGCTGTGTTGGTCGTAGTCAGATGGCCTGTCGTTGTAGTCTGAGTTATAGTAGTCTCGGACAGCGTGATTACGAATCTGCCGGAGAATGTCGATGTGCCGCCACGCTTCGCTTGCCACGTCGTCGGGCAGGTACGCGCGGAAGCGAAGCGTATGTTTCATCGGTGTTAGTCGAGTTTTTCGACGGTGAGTTTCAACTGGTCGCCTTCTTCCAGATTAAGCCCGTCTCGGACTTCTTCTGGGATTGTAACGACACCGCGCTGTCGTATCTTCGGATAACATTCCATCTGACCCATACTGTATCATACTTTTTGATTCAGCATAAAGCTGTCGGCTTCAACCCCGGGGTCAAGTCGTTCGAGAATCTTCGATTCTCGTGATCACGAAAACCGGAGGTTTTCGGACGACCCCGGGGCAGTCGCCTTGACGGCCTGTACACGTCGTCCTTCATAAAATTCGCGTTGGCTTCGCCGGGATGGCAGACCGTCGTGTCGTACCCCTGGACGATCTGTTCCATCCCGTGGCGCAGCCACCCCGACAGCGGGAAGGCAGGAATGATCCCACCGGTCTGGTTCTGGGGGTCGTCGTCCTCGTAGTTGCCATGGCTTGCGTGGTGGCGATCGGTCATGATCGAGTCACCGATCACGAGCAAGTCTGTCTGGATGCGAACGTAGACATCGTGCTGTGCAAGCGTGCCGGAAAGTTCAAGCGACGGCAATCCCATATGAAGCCCGGTGAACAGCTGTTCGAGTGGCGCAATGACGGCATAATCACCAGTGGCATGCTCATCGCCGGTCACGTGGAGTCCCCCATCCGTCTTGATCGACTCCATCACCGCTCACCTCCACTGGTATCAATCTCGCTCGGATACACCTGCACTGGCACATCCGCGTGGTCGGTACGTTTGTCACCGGTGAACTCGGCGAGGGGCCCGGTCCACGCAGGCTGTGGGTCACGCCCGACCGCCTGCGTGAACAGACGTGCCCAGACGGGACCATCGTCAAGCCGCTCGCTGTCCTGTGGTGCGACCTCAAACAACGACGTGCTACAGACCACAACTGTCAGCAGCTTCGATCGAGAAATCGCCACGAGCAACCGCCGGAGATTGAGGATAAACCGTTCCTCACGACGGGCAAACTCCGGATCAGTAACCGTGGCCGACACAACGATGATGTCTCGCTCACCCCCCTGATACTGTTCGACCGTGTTGGCTGTGATCTGTGCAGAGAGGAACTGTTCGAGTCGGCCACGCTGGGCGTTGTGGGGCGTGACAACACCGACAGTTGGAACCGCGTCGTCGGACTTGGCTGTCGGTGGAACAGACTGACTGGTGGTCGTGGGGACATCGGGGCCCTCGCCGAGGGGCCCGGTGGTGCCACCATCAGAGCGGGCTGTCGATGGAGACGTGTTGATCGCCTGGGTGAGTGCCGTGATCAGCGTGGTCTCGACAGGATTGACCATCTGGTAGCCACGATCATCATAACAGACAAACACCAGCGAGTTGTCGCCGCCAAACACTGCCTCCAGCCCAGCGGTATGAGCAACAACAGTTGCTGCCGGGAGTGGCCGGTCGTTCGTGGCTGTTAGCGTGATCCCATCAGCCCGGTACTGAAACTCGGTGAGCAGACTGGCCAGCTCTGCATCGAACCGATACGATGTGGTGAGTTGCTCGAACTGCAGTGGCGTCGGGCGCAGTCGGTGAGTATCCTCATCGGCAGCCATCACTGGTCACCTCCGGTGCAATCGTGGTCGTCGTTCCTGCTGTGTACCATCGACACGGTGGTCTGATGGGATCCGGCCGTTGTTGATCCGGGCTGGGCGGTCGTAGCCAGGTACTGAACATACTCCAGTGCCGACCGGTGGGCCTGCAGGTCGTCGATGGGTTTGCGCCGTGTCTGTTCCCAGTCGTACTCGGTGACCGTTGCTAATTGCCGGTGATCTCCGACCAGTAACGTCTGTCCGGTCGGCTTGAGTACACTTGTCGACAGGAACAACTCGGGGAGATCAAGCATACTGGCTTCATCCAGACAGACCACATCCGCGAGGCCGGGTGGATACCGCATACCAGCCGGCGCACTCGTTCCATCGATTGCTGCCAATGTCTTGGCGACGGTGTTGATGACCTGATACAGGGTTGGTGGAGTCGCGAATAACAACTGCTGTGAGGCCCCACTGGTAGTCCCGGGGCCCATGGCGTTGGCCAGCCGGCGGAGCGTGGCGGTGCCGTCCTCGCTGTGATAACCACAGTAGGTGACATCTACATTGGGCATGTCAGTATCAACACGCTCGGCCGTCGCCGCCGGTGCGGTTGGTAGGACACGAACCAGTTCCAGCTCATCCAGTGTATTGTGTGCTTCCAGCCAGTCATCCAGACAGGCCGCTACACCGGACAGTGTGGCATCAACAGCCTCATGCGATGGCCCGACAACAAGGCCGGTGAACAACTGATTGTTGCTGCTGCGAGCATACGCCCGGGCAAGCAATGCTGGCGCAATGGCACCGCTTGTCTTACCGGTCCCAGGCGGACCCTGCAATGGGACAATCGGGCGATCAATTGCCGCAATGAACTGCCGCTGGGCGTCGTTGGGTGTCAAGCATTCATCAGTTGTGGTCAGACGTTCACAGAAGGTCGTAATGGCTGCGGGCGCACCAAGCGCAACCGGCGGTAACTGGCCCGACTGCTGGTACGCCTGTAGGTGTTGCCAGAGGGCGTTGTGCTCGATTGTACCACGACGAAGGGCCCGGTCCGCTTTCGGTGCGCCAAAGTCATCGACCATGGGATCCAGCATGTACACGTCGCCGGTGTTGATCTGGACTGGTGGCCGCTGAGCAACGTAGCCATCACGATCGGCCGGTGGCTGCGCTGGATCCTCAAGATTGCTCCCGGTTGGCGTTTGCCAGCCACAGTGATCAACCCGGAACCGACTGCCATGGCGCTGGAAGCGATGTGGCATGGCCGTCAGGACGACGGTTCCAGTCTCCGGATCGAGGTCGTCGATAACGACCGGCGGGGAATGTTTGATGTCTTCTGCGGTGTCAATGTTGGCCTCGGGACGGCCAGAGGTGCTACCAATGTCGGCTGTGTCCGGCGTGCTTGCAAGGCGGGTGAGTACCCGCCAACTGCCGCTACCCGCGCCATTGCTGCCGCGGACCCGGATACGCTGGGCAACCTTGGCAGCCGTCGCTGGGTCGGCAAACAACGCATCATAAGCCAGTTCGCCGGTGATCGTCAGCGTCCCATCATCTGCAATCGCGTGATCAGTACACCGAATCGGGAACGATCGGCCGCCACGAACACGGTCACGGGGACTGGTTCGGTACTGCTTGATCGTCTCGTCCCGCCGGGCACCAGCCTCAATGCACAAGACATCCCGAGCCGCATCGGGCAGCCCGCCAACGGGCAGTTCAAAGCCATCCAGTTGTGTCACATCAAGTGGCTCCTTTGGGTGATAGACATCTTTGTAGGGAATGGCCTCAACGAGTCGCTGCAGAGCGTAACTGAGTCGTTCAACAAGATACGCCACATCATCGCGCTTGAGTGGCTGTTTGGTATCATCGGTCCGGTAGTAAAACCGGTTGATTTCCTTGCGATACAGCACTCGATGCTCGTCTTCGATTGCCCACTCATCGACAACATCCGGGTGAAGTCGGGGCCGATCATCATCGGGCTGCTGTGGCAGGGCTGCCCAGAGGTACTCGACTGGAAACTGGCCGCCGCTGCGCTTGCGAATCCGGTACCAGCCATCAGGATCCGGATTGTCCTGATCAACGGCGTCAGCAGCTGGACCCTCGGCGAGGGGCCCGCGGCCCACATGCAGGCGGATGCCATCATCGTCGCTGAGATACGGTACCGCGTCACCGAGAAACTGCTCGTGAAAGATCTCTCGTAGCAGCGGCGCGTCCGGCCGGTGATCCTGTGGATCAAACGTGTTAATCGTCCAGGTTGGGTCGAACTGATCGACAACGCTCAGCAACCCCCGTGAGACCGACGTCAGCGCAAAATGGTCGTTGATAACCGGCAAGACAGGAGTGACCATCGACTGATCGACACCAGTGTGGCCATCTTTGTGGAGACTACAAAGTTCACGTAACGCGTGGGCCCGCGAGAGCGCATCGCTATGGCGTTCAAGGCCGTCAATGAGTGCATCCAGTTCGTGATCGCTGTACGTGTGACATCCTCCTCGCCGTAAACGGCGAGGCTTCCCGTACCGCAGGTGGGATATTTGCCGGTCTACGATACGACCTGTTCTCTCGTGGTGAACGTCCCGCTTTCGCGGTCGAACAGGTGTACCGAGGGCTGTGCCACACAGCCGTTACTCCTATCCTCTCCATGAGGACTCGGAGTTATCTTCTGACGCATATTCTCCGCCCCATTACAATCTGCGTTCCCGACCAGCTCACACGATGAGCAGACGTACAACCCACGTTTGACACGGTTCGACTTCGTGTCGTCACCACACGAGGAACACGTTTTCGAGGTGTTCCACTCGTTCTCTTTCAGCACCTCGACACCACGTATCTCGCCTTTGTATTTGAGGTACTGGTAGATGCGGTCGAACGCCCACGTGTGCAGTTTCTTGTTGCCGGTTTTGCCCCAGTCGGACTGGCGCACGTCTTCGGGCCAACTCACTGCAAGCGTACCAACACCGCGCTCAACACATTCAGTGATAATCGTGTCCGTGAGGACGTGGTAGAAGTGAGTTTCACGCTCTGCAAGTTTCCTTCGCGCCCACATCGACTTTTCTGACGGGCCGTTCTCACCCTCAGTGTCGTACTCTGATCGCGTAAAGTAGTGCTTGTCTTCTTTAAGTGAATTGCCGGGGTAAAGAACGTACTCGTCGGGGAAAGCGACCGTGGCGATGTTCTTGATGCCAAGGTCGATCCCTGCCACTCCGTCGTCTGTCGAGTCGGTGGTTTCGAGGCTGACTTTGCAGACGAAGTGCAGTTCCCACTCGTCACCCGTCCAAACGGCACGAACGTTCTGCACCTTGTTGACTTCCGCGAGGTCAACGTCTGGACAGGTCTGGTACTCGCAGAGCAGGAAATCGGAACGGTGTTCCTTCAGGTTCTTCCCCTTTGAGAGTCGGACGCGGTTGTTTTCGGGGTCGTGTTTGAACCCGTCTGCTTTGAACGTGACCGTACTGCGTAGTCGGTCATCACCGTGTTTGCGGTAGCCGGGCGGATTCGCCTCTGGGTCTTTCTGCCGCAGGTCGAACCACGACTGGAAAGCATCAGAAAGTTCTTCGATGACTTTCTGACTGGATTGTGCGTTCAAGTCTTTCCAGCACGGTTGGTTCTTCATATACGCTTTGAGCGTCCCTTCATCTGGGATTTCGCCTGTTGCGTTCCAGATGCGGTCGGCTGTCCAGCGTGCGACGTTCCAGATTTTCGAGGCAGAGTCTCCGAGCGAATCGAGGCCATCGCAGACCTGTCGCTGGTTCTGGATCGAACCAACGTAGGTGCGAGTGACCTCAATCGCCATACATAGCCTATGTAGATAATCCTACTTAATAATGTGGATAAGCGTTGAATATCCAGTCTGCCATCGAGCGGTGGATTGTGTAGGCGAGTGACGCGATTCACCTATGGAAACGCTGCTACCTACACAAACCACCGTTTTCGATAAAATAGTTACGCCGTCTCGGAGGCTGCTGCTCTCCCAGTCGATATGCGGTCCCAATCGTGATGCGGTGCGGTCGCTGTCTGGCGATAGCAGTCGCTCACGAAGGGCCTCGACCAGCCACTGAGGGCCGCCCGACCGGCGGCCCTCAGATCCCTCGTCTACGCGCTTACACCAGGTGGGTCGTACACTTCGCCTCGGTCAAGCATGTGGTACATCGACACCAGCATCTTTCGAGCTGTTGCCACGATTGCTTTCTGTGAGTTCTTCCGACTAGCTAACCGCTCGTAGAACCGACTCAGATACTCGTCGTTACAGGTGTGGACAGCAGTATGAGCGGCCTGAACGAGCAGCCACCGGACTCTCCCTGAACCACGTTTCGAGAGTTCACCTTCGATCCGCGAGTCGCCGGACTCGCGGATCACCGGGTTCAACCCGACGTAGCTGATGACTTCTTTGTCACCGTCAAACCGATCAATCTCGCCTAATTCAGCGTAGATCGTCAACGCCGTATAGTAACTCACACCAGGAATCGTCATCAGCAGCTGGGTCTCCTCCAGAGACCCAGCGCGTTCTTCGATTGTCTCTTCGAGATTCTGTATCTCATCAGTGAGCGTCTCAATCACTTCGAGGTATGACTCCAACACCGATTTCCATGGCGTCGGGAGCGAGAGTTCCCGCAGGAACTCTCGTCCCTCTTGGGTCAACGGCTTCACATCTTCGCTGATGCCGTGATCAGAGAGGAGGCCGTGAACCTTGTTGGCATACTCTGTCCTGTGTTCGACTAACGACTGTCGCCCGCGCACGAGTGCGCGGGCTTCCCTGATTTCGTCGGTCGGAACATAACTCTCAGGCACGGAGTTCAACCGAACCATCCGCGCGAGTTCTTTGGCGTCAACACGATCAGTTTTCTTATCAGTATCAGCGATCTGGTTCAGTTCCTTCGGGTGAGCAACAGTCACATCCAAATGCTCCGACAGCGTATCGTGGATGTGGTAGTAATTGCTGGTCGCCTCTATCGCGGCTTGTGCGCCAGCGTACCGCTGTGCAAGGTCATCGAGGTTCGCGTTCTCGACGCGAACCTCTTCGACGATTTCTCCAGACTCATCCATTACTGCCACCTGTGCGTACCGTTTGTGGACGTCGATTCCGAGGTACATGGTTTGTTCACCTGGGACGCCAGTGCGTGAAGCAGAGATTCACCTATTCGGGCTTTCCCGGATGCCGCGCCGCGCGGCATCCGGGCTGTAACGCCCATGACTCGGCTTCTTTCGCACACGGACCAGTCACTCCCACGTGCTCTGAGGCACGGAATCGCGTTCGGTCTCTTGCGCCCCACATCTTGTTTCACGCTCTCGGGGAGTAGCAGCGTTTCCATCGAGTCACGCCCGCCGTGAACAGTAGTTGCCGAACCTAACTTAGCTTCATTTTGCTTCGGCCTTGAGTTTGAGTATGGTAGAGACAACTGAGGCAAAACAGGTCTGTCGCGCTGCTTCAACGGTGCTGTACCCGCAACTGGATTTCGGAGTCAAACAGTGCGGTAAGTACACGAGAGAGGATTTCAAAAGAATCCTCTCTCGGATCGCCTTCGATTAGGAGTTTGCAAACACGGGGGGCAAGACGCTCCAATTGGACCGGGAAAAACAGGTTGCCATCACGTCCACTGCTCGAAATCCGCTTGCTAAATCCCTCCTGTACCACTTGCGAAACCTCTCGATGGACGCCGTCAACGACCAGTTTGATGGCGTCCGGGATCGATTGTTCGAAGTCCTTCGTTCACAGCGGCGACTCCCCGCGTTCGTCGATGTCGCCATCGATCTTCATCAGTGGCGGTTCTACGGCTCAGCCGAGACTGACCACGTCATAACGACGTATCCCGATCTGGGAACGAACAAAGCGTTTTGCTTTGCAACGCTCTGTATCGTTGCTCCTCGTACGCGATTTACGCTTGCTGTTCTCCCAATGGATTCGACCGGCTTTCGCGCCAAGCGCGAAGCCGTTCGTTCCCTCATAGAAACCGCACGTGAGTACGTCTCAATTCGGCACGTCTATCTTGACCGTGGATTCTACCAGGTCCACGTCGTTGCGGAATTAGAACAGTTGGGTGTAGACTACATCATCCGTGCACGCCCGAGTAGTGGGATGAAAGGCCGTCTCAGTGCCGGCGCTGAGACGGTTGTTGATGAGTACACGATGCAGCGAAAACGTCCGCCGACAGCGACGGCTGATGTGACGGTTTTCGCGGTTCCACACCGTTCGAGCGATGATGCACACGTGTGGTTTGTCACGAGCTTGGGTGTAGATTCTTCAACAGCGAAAGCGTACGCGGCGGCATTCCGCCGCCGCTGGGGCATCGAAACCTCATATCGGCAGATTGGTGACTTTTTGCCGAGAACGTCTTCGCCGACGTTCTCGGTTCGATTATTTTACTTTTTGTTCGCGGTCGGACTGTACAATCTGTGGGTTCTGGTAAACGTCCTCGTCGGTGGTGAGTACCAGCCGAAGAGACCGCCAATTTCGACGCGAATCTTTCGACGACTTGTCGTGACTGACTACGGTTAGTATAGCCTCTTGTTTCGACCGGGACCCCGGTTAGTGAGTGGTTTCTTGAGAGGTATTGCTCAGGAACGCCGCCTGACGGCGTTCCCTCGTATCCTTTGATCATCCAGCACTGGGAGAAAAGTCACACTTGCTGCGATCCCGGAGCCAACTTTGTCGTAACTGCCTCGACGAAAGTCTGATTCGGCAACTACTGTGAACGACGGGATTCTCTCGCTGCTTAAAGATAGACAGCTTCCTCGCCGAGGGTCCCGCTGAGTGGTGCCTGGTAGAGCAGTATGTACGGCGGATAGTTAGCAGTGCCGGTGAGCGTGCCGGCCCGATCAACAGCACCGGTGAGTTGTGCACGGCGGCCCCTCGCCGAGTCAGCCCACGTCTCATCAACGTCAATGTCCGGAACTGCAGATTTTGACTGGTCAGCAAGTTCGGGAGCGATAACCTGTGTCGCGCCGGCAGCTAACGTTTCGATCTGTGTTGCTTCGAATTCTCTGCCTTTGGCCAGCAGGGCAATGTTCATCAGTCCAAACGCTTCTTGCCAGTCACGGGCGTTGGCTTCTTCATCAGCGTGGATCCGCTGTTTCAGATACCGGGGGCAACGATCGTGCTCGACGAACTGGGCGATACCGCTTGGTTCAAACGGTGGGTCGTCGCCTTCCGACTCGTAAGGATGTCCCGTCATGGAGCGGCCCTCCAATAACGGGTCGGGTGGTTAGCTAGCGTTACGACGGTCTGTCCGGCGAATTGAAGTACCGGTAGAGTGTATAATCGCATGCTTCGGTGGATTCCGAAGCGCGGTCGGACGTGCTACCACACGTTCGGCCGGATTTTACTCTCGACCGAGTTCCGCGCTTCTGATTCCTATCTATGATTTGATTACGGACAAGCGTTACTAAAGAACATCTTGGAGAACAACTCAAAGATTCATAACGAAACACTAAGAAGAGTTGGTTGTAATTTTCTGATGTGGTCAACCAGCAGCACGAACCGTCCGAGTACGAAGAAAGAGTCTTAGAAGTTCTCAAGGAGGGGCGGGACGACGACCGGCCTTGGGGCTATACGACACCTTCCCGTGTCGCCGAGCGGTTCGATATCCCTCGCCAGCGTATCAACGAAGCGATCGGCCGACTTGAGGCTGCAGGATGGATAGAACAGGTTGAGGAGAATGGTACTCTAGTTCGAGGATTGTACTCTTTTGTCGACGACCCCCGAGAACACTAATAGCTCGCCAACTCGCAGACAAAATTGAAAGAGACGAAATCCTGCGCTTTGGGATTGCCACAGATGATTACCGAGATATCGTTTGGGAATTCCTCAACGGGTTTCACGTAGATGACTTCGTAGTCATCCTGGACGATATCGACAAGCTCGACGACGACGAACTGCTCCGAAGTCTCTTGCGGGCACGCGAGAGGGGGAAAATAGACGCACACGTCGGTGCAATCTGTATCAGTAACAAGATCGAATACAGAGAGCGTCTCAACGAACGGATCGATTCGAGTCTGCAGGACAACGAGTTGATTTTCGACCCATACGACGCTGGCCAGCTCCGCGCGATTCTGGAACATCGTGTCGATGCCTTCGAAGGCGACGTGCTGGATGATGGTGTCATCCCGAAAGTGGCAGCACTCGCTGTAAAGGAACACGGGGATGCACGGAAGGCTGTCGACACGCTCTACGAGGCAGGGCAACTCGCCGAGTCCGCCCATATCGTGTCAACAGCCATCGCTGGGATTGCAGCCTTCGATTGGTTTGGGAGGTCTGGGCCGATAATCGTCGTTGCGCAAGGAACAAGTGTCTCTATTTGTCTGGCTTCGAATTCCTTGCCTTTGCCCAGCAATGTAATGTTCATCAGCCCAAACGCCTCCTGCCAAGCACGGGCACCAGCTTCTGGGTGTGGATCGACATGCTGGTTGAGCCATCGTGGACATCGATTATGTTCAGCAAACTGGACAAGCGCGCTTGGTGCAGATGATGGTTCATTGCCATAAAGGCCGTCTGGGTGATCGTTAGACACAATGTACGCACCTCGCATTACACGCATTATCTGAGGTCGATACGATTAGCATGCCGGCGAATTGAAATGCGGGTAGGTCAAAGTACGCCATGCTTCGGTTGTGTTCAAAGCACGGTCGCCTGCCCCAACAGGCGGCCACTTTTCTGGACTGAAACCCGCGCTTCATAGACATGTATTATCAACGTCTGCTATACGACATGGGACTTTATGCAGACATTCTCAGCGATCTCGATCGATATATCCTTGATACCCTTACGGAAGGTCGAGCGACGCCAACATTGATCAAGAAAATCCGCAATGATCAAGGGTGGGAATATAGTCGACAATATATCTCCCAACGGCCAAAGAGGTTAGCAGAACACAATCGTGTGGTAAATATACGCGATACTGGAGTATACGAACTGAACGACGACCCACAAGTCAGCAATACATAGTACAGTCACAATCGCTTTTGAGAACAGGATGCTGCTCGAAGCCTCAGACCCCATGATGTCGAATACTACTAGCTATCTATTGTTACGAGCCCAAACTTCACTAAGTGTGTCATATCAGATTATGACTGACAGATCGACGTTTTCACTGTTGATTTTGAATATTACCTCATCGGCCAAAGACTCCTGATATTCTCAACAATCAGGAACAAACAAGTGTCACAACGGATGAAATTATCGTCTGATACTGTATAGGACTCTCAGCGAACGGATCATTTTACGCTTTGAGCTACCCAGCGCTATAGTAACTCAGGAAAGCTATTGAGGAAATTCAGCAATCGAAGGGAGAAGTGCCGTCACGTCCGGTGAATTTTGACCGTTCATTTCTCAGTTCCTCAAAAACTTCTACGGAGTACTAAAGCCGTGGGGTTTTCTCCTGTATTTCGTATAACAAGTCAGCGTAGTACAGAAGCATCGCTTTGTTGGTGTGTCTTCATGGAAAATACGTTTTCTCCGTGAGATTTCTTGACCATGTAGTTGAGAATTACTGGTCCATCAAACTCAATCACGCACGGCTGTTCCTTTTATCCTAAGGTTGACACGCTCTGGAGGTTGAATCAGCATATTTATTAATCTTCACTTGACAATTACGTGGTAGCTTTGCGAGACTATATAAAACAAGTAAATCAGAGGGTTAATGAGTATCTGGCTCCGAAGTGTAGGGACGGTAGTGACGTATACCGATCAATTCTGACCGGAATTGAATTTGATCGAGCACTGCATTTTGGGTCTGGTCGAGACAAGCGGAAACTGTGGAGTGAATTAAATGCAAAAGGTAATGATATCATTGCGATAGATCCGGATAAGGGGGGGGTTATCCAAGAACAGCGCAGAGCAGCGTATACAAGCGGATGGACAGCGGTTGCCGTTCGCAGAGAATACATTTGATTTAGTATTCTCTGAGTATGTCTTTGAGCACCTTCCGGATCCGAAAGAGGCCCTTCATGAGATCAATCGGGTACTCCGACCTAGAGGCTCATTTGTCGTACTCGTTCCTAATCCGTCTCACTACTATGCAAGAGTCGCTGATCTGACTCCATTTTGGTTTCATATATTATGGTCTAAGTTCCGGGGGGTAAAATCAGCAGAGCAAGATCGGTTTCCAACGCAATACGAATGGGGATCATATGCGGATATTCATAGTACTATGTTCGATTGGCAATTGAAGGCATTCATAAGCATTCCGGGTCCAACAAAATATACAGAGATTCTTCCAGTGCATGTTCTGTTCGTATTATTTGATCGGATAATGGCTAATCGTCCACAATTTCACGTTGCATATGTCGCACATTACAAAAAGTTACGAGACAGTAGGTGAAACCACGAGTAGTAAGTCGGACAATCGCGGAAGTACTGAAAGAAGTTTGTAACGACACTTTAGATCTGGAAGGGACGATTCGAAACAGTAGGCCAAGGAGCAGATGAGGAAACTCTGTTAGGAAGAGGATATTATACTCAGGGACAGAGATATTGATGCACTCCCGGTGGATCGATTGTTTCGAGTGTTAGCCAGATTGCTGAGCGTGTCTCATCAAGAGTTCCGAAATAGCGGTTTCCGAGGGCCTGTTTGAGTCGCTTCCAGTACTCTTCTGTCGGGTTTAGATCAGGTGATCCGGTCGGGAAATACACTAACGCGATCGGTTCATCGGCTACGAAGTCCTTTACCGCCTCGGCGGTGAAGGACATCGCTTGATCCAGTAATACGACCAGTTTCTCGCCAAACTCCGCTTGGAGATGGTGCAGAAAGCGGATCGTCACCTCACTGGTGAACGATCCGCCACACTCCAAAACAGTCGTCTCTCCATACTCGGTGACTGCTCCAAGCAGATTTACACCCTTGCGAGAGGCCGACACGCCGACTGTCGGCCTCTCGCCAATGGGATACCACGCCCTGTAGAGGTCTGCTCCAATCGCTTTCCGTGTCTGATCAATCGTAACGACTGTTGCGTCTTCATCACGTCGGCCTACTTTTTTTCGACTTCGCCTTTGAACTCCTCGCGTTCAGTTTCATCAGCGGAGGCTGGCTCCGGCCGGGGTCTCTTCGGGGAGACCCCGGCCTTGTGCATGAGTCGGCGGACGTGCCGACGAGAGAAGGCAATATCGAATGCTTCGATAAGATACTGTTGAGTGAGAGCAGAGCTCCACGCTGGAGCGTCGTAACCTGCTCCTTGAGGCGACTCATGAAGAACAGCGGCGAATTGGTCAAACTGGTTGCCACTGAGTTCAGAGGGACGACCGGGACGAGAATCATCGCAGAGCGCGGCCTCAAAGCCGCGCTCTTCGAACCGATCCAGCCAGTTGTAGACCGTCTGGCGATCCTAGCCATATTTGTCTTCGATATCAGCAGGCGAAAGTCCTTCTAGATATTCCCGTGCGGCAGTAAGACGCTTGATCGCCTTCGGATCGGTCTCGTCCGCGAGCCGCTCGCGGACTCGACCTTTCGTTAACTCAGGGATCTTGCCCCCTTCCTCGGTCATGCCAGCAGTTGTTTCTCCAGAGTGTCAAAACTTTTGACCGACAGTATGGCGGTGTTCAGATAGGGATGAAGAGTGAGGCGGTACGTTTTCTGAGTGATTCATGCCCGAAAACGACCGCCTCAACGGCTGTTTGAACGAGATTGAGTTAGGTTTTGTGGAGTGAGAAGCGACACCGAGATTGCTGATGAAGCTCGGTATTCAGCTCCATCTGGCGGGCTTATCACTTTCGAATACCGTTTCGATTCTTGAGATATTCGGTGTCAAACGGGCGAGATCCACCGTTCACAACTGGGTGCACAAGGCCGAACTACAGCCCGAAGCCGGTCGAGATCCTGATCGCGTTGCGGTTGACGAACCCGTGATCCAACTCAATGATGAGCAGTACTGGCTGTATGCCGCTGTCGATTCTGAAACAAACGAATTACTGCATACAGCGCTTGAACCGACGACAAACAAGGTAATTGCTCACGCATTCTTTGCTGAGCTTCGTGAGAAACACGACGTAGACGACGCCGTGTTTCTCATCGATGGGTCCCACTCACTGAAAGACGCCTGTCGCCGCCACAACCTCGATTTCAAATATGAACGCCATGGAAATCGGAACAGTGTCAAACGTGTCTTTCGAGAAATAAAACGACGAACTACCAGTTTCTCAAACTGTTTCAGCAACGCCGAAGCATACACCGCCGACGAGTGGCTTCGATCCTTCGCCTTCGCATGGAATCACCTTATCTGAACACTACCAATGTTTCAAATGATACATAGAAAAAGGAGTGTATTGGGAATAACAATTGAAATGGTGGTGTGTATAGTAAACGATGCGTGTCTAGATGTCCAGTAAAAGGGTAGAACAATTGAAACAGTGGTGTAGGACAGAGTAAGGGCTGAGTGATAGCAAAGCGAGAGTTGATTGATAGAGCGAAAGCAGTTGAAACAGTGGGGTGTCTCCATGGTGTACCTATAATTTCAATGAATCTGAGCAGGTATCAGACCCTGACAACGTGGTATCCCATAGCGGGGCCCTTCGGTACAAAAGCAATCATCAAAATGCGAAGTTAACCAGAATAACTGCGATCTACGGACAAAAAGATAAAGGGCTCATGCAGAGAAAGAGAGGGCAGTTACTGAAAGAAATATCGCTTGTAGCACGTCGCAAGTGGCCAAGATAACAAATTAGAGTAATGGAAATAAGCATGTAAGGAAAACCAGTGTGGAATGTGCTACAGAGATTTAAGTAGAGTGTGACTCTATCATTTATTCGCTTAAGCAAAATGTCGATTAGGTCATCCACAGAGGCATCCTTTAGTCCTGGTCGCACTGATAACTCGACAATAGATAAGCAGGAAGTAAAATCACTTTAATGCCTGAATTATTCTAGTAAGGTTCAAATCCAGACCTCTGAATATCTATATATGAGCATAGCTGTTCAACTTATCAAATTATCCCCACGTAATACATGTGCGATAATGAATCATCTGTTGTCGTAGTTTCACAGTATTATCCACCTGAAACGGGGGCTGCGCCAACGCGATGGAAAGAGCTTACAGACCGATGGGCCGATGACACGTCGGTAACAGTGATTACGTCAGCCCCAGATTATCCAGAAGGTGAAATATACGATGGATATGATAATAGGTGGCTTCGACGTGAGCAACAAGGTAATGTTGAGGTATTTTACACCAAGACAATTACTGCCTCAAGTGGGAATCTGCTTCGTCGAAGTCTAAAATTTATCTGGTTTATGATTATGGCTCTTCTTGTGGGATTACGGTATACAACCCCAAATGCAGTCATTGCCACGTCACCACAACCTTTGACTGGAGTGTCAGCATGGATACTTGCTCGAGTGAAACGTGCAACGTTCGTATTTGAGGTAAGAGATCTCTGGCCTGAATCGATTACTGCCGTCAGTAACTTTGATAATACCGTCGTGATCTGGATGATAGATCAGACGATAACCATTCTGTACCACCGGTCAGACTATCTGGTAGTTGTCTCACAGGCGTTTATTGAGCCGATTGTTGCAGAGGGTGTCAATCCAGACAAAATCAAATATTTTCCAAACGGGATTGACTTAGATTTTTATGAAACAACAGAAAAAGAGAGCCCAGTACTCAAGAACGTTGATGAACGGTTTACAGTCTCATATGTTGGAACGATTGGCCGTGCACATGGACTCTCTGTCGTATTAGATGCAGCACAAGAACTTAGTGAGGTGCAGTTTGTGATTGTCGGTGATGGTGCCGAGCGTGAAAAGTTAGAAGCGCGAGCAGCAGATCATGAAAACGTCCTGTTTACTGGACGGCGACCAAAAGAAGAGATACCATCCATCCTGCGAACATCTGATGCTGCACTGGTCCATCTTCGACCGCGCGAAATATTTGAAACAGTCATTCCATCGAAGTTGCTTGAGGCGATGGCTGCTGGGCTGCCAGTTATTCTTGGAGTGCGTGGGGAAGCAAGACGAATTCTGATGGAGGCAGATGCCGGGATCCCGATGGAGCCAAATAACGAAGAAGATCTGATCAACGCTGTAAGACAACTACAACAACAAGAGAAAGCTCGTTTACATGGAGCAAAGGGGAGGGAATACGTTGTCGAAGAATTTAATTGGGATCATATCGCAGCTAAGTATCTCACAATTCTCAAAGCAGACTCCTGTCAGTGAATATCTGAACATTTAATTTTATAGCTACCGTCGACTTCTGTAATTAGCGTGACCAATCAGACTATTGCATTCGTTCTTGGGACACGGCCGGAAATTATCAAATGTGCACCGGTGATTCGGGAATGTGACCGGCGTAATGTTCCATATGAGATTATCCATACAGGACAGCACTACTCTGATGAGTTAGATCGTGTCTTCTTTGAGCAGCTGCAGTTACCAGTTCCAGAGTGCAATCTGGAAATCGGATCCGGAACACACGGGAAACAGACCGGCGAAATGATCGTAGAAATCGAGAAGGCGTTAACAGACGGAGACCCGGATGTTCTGCTCGTTCAAGGGGATACAAACTCAGTTCTTGCTGGTGGCATTGCAGCAAGTAAGCTATCTGAAGTTGCTGTGGGACATATCGAAGCGGGACTTCGAAGCTATGACCGGAACATGCCTGAAGAAACAAACCGCCGGGTTGTCGATCACGTAAGCGATTATCTATTCGCCCCGACAGACGACGCACAGCAGAATCTCTTGGAAGAGGATATTCCGAAAGCTCGTATTGAGGTGACTGGAAACACAATTGTTGATGCAGTCAGACAAAACGTCGGAATCGCTCGTGAACAAAGTGATATTCTTGAGCAATTGAATCTTGACAGTGAGTTTGCGCTGCTGACTGCACACCGTGCGGAAAATGTCGATACAAAAGACCGATTTACTGCACTCTTAGAGGGAGTATCACAGGTTAGTAAAGAATGCGGATTTGATGTTGTGTATCCAATCCATCCACGTGCTGAAAAGCGGATGAATGAGTTCGATATAGAAGTACCATCTGAGGTCCATCTGATTGAACCGCTTGATTTCCTTGATTTTCTTTTACTTGAGGATCAGGCTACGATTGTACTCACTGATTCCGGTGGGGTTCAGGAAGAAACATGTATTCTTCAGACACCGTGTGTGACACTCCGGGACAACACAGAACGACCTGAAACAGTTGCAGTTGGTGCGAATCGAGTTGTTGGAGTGCAACCAGATCAGATACGCAACGGAGTCACAAAAATGCTTGAAGAGCCGACAGATTGGAAGAACCCATTCGGTGACGGAACGGCTGCCGAGCAAATTGTCTCGACGGTGATAAACGATGAAAGATAAGAACCCGACCATCTGTGTACACGGGCTTGGGTACATTGGACTTCCGACTGCAGCTGTGCTTGCAAATGCTGGATACAAAGTATATGGATTTGATGTCGATGTACAACTCCGAGATCAGTTACAATCAGGCGAGATATCACTCGATGAAGCTGACCTTGAACGATTCGTGAAGCGATCGCTCGACGATGGGTTCACAGTCGTGGGAGAAATACAACCAGCAGAGTTTCATTTGATATGCGTGCCAACACCGTATAATGAGGATCTAGATAAAACAGATCTTAGCTATCTCAGAAGTGCGGTCGAAGGAATTACACCAGTACTTCGGGAAGGTGATACAGTCATCGTAGAATCAACCGTTCCACCAGGGACGACAGAGGAGTACGTTAGGGCTCGGATAGAAAAGGATGGATATGCTGTCCCAGAAGAGATTGGTCTTGGATATAGCCCAGAAACGGTTTTGCCAGGGAATACACTCACTGAACTACGAGAGAATGATCGATTAATCGGAACAGTTCCGGGCTGTTCTCCTGCTCCGGTTGTTGCGCTGTATGATTCTTTTACATCTGGAGAGATTAGAACAACGGATGCGACAACAGCAGAGTTTGTCAAATTAATCCAGAATGCATACCGTGATGTAAATATCGCCTTTGCGAACGAGGTTGCGAAATTAGCTCGGGAATTTACTCTCGACTCACGTGAAGCGATCGGGATGGCAAACAACCATCCGCGGGTTGATATTCTTCGACCGGGACCGGGAGTAGGTGGGCACTGTCTCCCGATAGATCCATTGTTTTTGGGTGAAGGAAACGATATTCCGATGCTGATTGAAACCGCCCGTGCAGTCAATGACGGAATGGTCGAGTACGTCGGGCAGTTGCTCGATGCCGCTCTTGGGGGCTTAGAAGATAAGAGGGTGACATTGCTTGGAGCAGCTTACAAAGGCGGTGTTGCGGATACCCGTGAAAGTCCATCGTTAGCGCTACTCGATTACTTTCGTGGCAAGAACGTGGGCTCAGTACGCGTGACAGATCCGTATGTTGATGCCGCTGACGTTGACCTGACGATTCTTGATCTCGCCGAAAGCCTTGCAGGTGCAGACGCCGCAGTGTTGGTCACAGATCATCCCGAGTATGGGGCCCTTTCCCCGGGTCAGTTTGCTGAACAAATGACTGGCGATGTGGTGATTGATACGCGAGCAATGCTCGATCCAGACCGATGGAACAATGCAGGATTTGATCTTTATCGAGTGTGACTTATGACTGACTATCTAACACTTGTGGGGACAGCGCTCAACAAGCAACCACGGCAATTACTGGGAATTGGACGGCGGATCGTCAAGTCAAATGTATTGCCTCGATTGCCGGTCGATATTGATTCCCGATATGAGAAACAGATTCCAGACAATTTCGAGCCAGAAATTGAGCCGCTTCGAAGTAATACTGAGGCATTACAAGCGAGCACTATCGAGCGTCGAGAGCAGTATCGTGAAAACGCACGAAAGGCAGCAGATGGAGAGATCACGTTTCTGAACGAGACAGTGACGTTTAGCAACGGAGAGTCGGTTGCCATGGACGCCCCCCAAATATTGAATCAGTCGTTGCACTGGCAACTCAAGTGCTGGGGGTTCGAACATCTTGAGTGGGCCTGGCTGGGATACGGAGATAAACAAGAACTGTCCGACGAAACAATTGCAGTTCACAGAACGTGGATGGACGAGTGGCGCGAGAATTATCCAATCGCCGCTGACACGGACTATCTCCGACGGTACTGGATGCCACACTCCGTGTGTCTCCGAATTTTGAACTGGGCGCGATACGACGCGCTGTTCCACGAGCGTCTAGATTTTGAATTCAAGAAGCAGATTCGGGAGTTTATTTATAAGCATGGGGCATTTCTCTCCGACAACGTCGAACACGGTGTCGGTGGAAACCATCTCATCGAGAACGCCGCTGCACTGGTCATTGCAGGTGTTTATGCAGACGAACGCAGTTGGCGCAAGCAAGGAACTCGGTTGTTTGAGCGGGCTGCTACCGAACAGTTTTTTGATGATGGTGGACACTTCGAGCGGTCACCAATGTATCACCTCATCGTATGCCAGCGATACCTGACAGCACACTCGCTGTTGAGTGCTGTAGACGAAAGATCAAAGATCGTTCAGCAGTGTGCATCAGAGGCAGTCCGTTTTCTGCGGAAGCTGCGACCCCCAGACGGTTGTATTCCGCTGCTGAACGACTCTGTCTTCGGGGAAGCACTCAAGTTAGATGAATGTCTCAGGTATGCAGAGGAAGTCGGAGTGAGGGGTGCTGTCAATACTGAGTCGAGCTCTGCTGGGTTACCTGATTCCATGCCTGAGTCAGGGTTTTATTGGCTTGGACATGACGACAATCGAATGCTTGTAGCGGCACACGAGATCGCGGTTCCACACATACCTGCTCACGCTCATGTCCATCCCGGCCAGTTCTGTCTATGGGTTCAGGGAGAGCGTGTGTTAACAGACACTGGAGTCTACGAGTACGCTGCTGGTGACCGACGACAATATGTCCGGGACATTGCCAGCCATAATACGGTTCAGGTGGGGGAGCGCAACCCAGTGAGGTTGGCATCGTCGTTCTGGTTATGGGGCCAAATTAATCCAGTGGTCAATGTAGAGGAACAGGAGAATACTCTCCGCATGACCTACAACGTCGACGGAATCGGACGCCCCTCCTATAGTCACGAGAGAACAATAACCATGAGTGGCAAGACGTGGCGTGTGATGGACGAGTTATCGTGTAACAAATCTGTTTACTCCCGTCTACACATCCACCCAGCGTACGAAACTGCGCGAGACGGGAACAAAATAATCGTTTCTGGAGAGGTGCCTATCTTACAGATTGAGCCACAAAACTGTGAGGGTGTGAGAACAGAAACCACCCCGTATTATCCGGAGTTTGGTAAGTATCTAGATCGAGATGTAATTGTTCTGGAGCGGGATGGGAGTGGAACAATTAACATGAAAATTCGCGTAGTGAGGGATTAGATATTATTTTGTGAACTTCTATCTGGACTTAAGTCCCACCCGATATTCATAAGGGATTTAACAAGACGATTGACGACACTCTCTGCAGTGTATTTTTTACTCTGTAATTGAGCCCTCTTCCTCATTTGGATAAATTCCGACGGATGGTCACACAACCACTGTAGCTTCTTTTTGAGGTCATCCACGTCTTTCGGATCAAACAACAGGCCTGTCTCTCTGTGCGAAACAACTTCTGAATTATAGTTCCAATTTGTAGCAATAACAGGCAAGCCAGCCATATATGCCTCTACAATAACTCCAGGAAATCCTTCACCATAGTAATAGGAAGGGAATACAAATGCGTCATATTGACTAATTTCAGTGATAACAGAGTCATGTTCTATTTTACCTCTAAATTCTGCATTCTCTATTTCATTAACTTTTTCTAAGAATTTGCCTTTATACTCATCGTTGTCAACAAAATCACCGTAGATATGTGTATAAAGCTTTGTAGTCGGGTGGCCAAACTGATCGGTGGCTCCCAAAAGCTCATCAAGACCCTTTGATCTCACCAACCGACCGACATATACCACATTTAGTTCATTTAGTTCGGCACAATCATTGAATTGCGTGCTATTTTCAGTTTCTGGCTTAAACCTCATGTTGGGCAACTTTTTAATACGGGTCTCAGATAGGGTAGTCTCCAACTTCACTTTCAGTCCTTGTGTCTGTGGATATATTATGTCAAAATTATTAAATAAACGTATATAAGCCTGTCTTATTAAAAAAGGTAACTTATTGATTTCATCCATAAATTGACCACCAGCGGGAATAAGCGCTGCTCTTGCGGGAGAGGTCATCACCTTCGGAATAATAACTGGTGATAATGCAAGTCTACCATTTGTAGAAACACTAATAATATAGTATTTATATTCATTTATATTTTGGAGTATTTCAAGGAAAGCACTTGGACGTCTGTTTATAGTATCCACCCAGTCAATTGATATACCCAAGTCATCCATCTTCTTTTTTATACAAGAGTTTTTTATTCCTGGTCCCGATACTGGCGGAGCAAGGGGACCGATTCCCAAGATATCTGATTCAGCAACCATCTAACTACTACGTTCCGGTTCCTGTTATTTATATAATGTGAAAGGTTTTCTGCTACCTCAGTGTAAACGAAGAATTCATCAAAAAATCCCTTATCTATGAGTGTGTGATCCGGCGAGGAGACTGGCTTTACGGTAGACGCCGGAGGTGTAACCGGTGTTAATCCAACTATACTCACGGACAGAGATATTGATAGATGCTTGGTGGACTGATCGTTTCGAGTGCGTTCCAGATTGCTGATCTGATCTCATCGAGCGTAGCGAAGTAGCGGTTTCCAAGTGTTTTCTTGAGCTGTCGCCAGTACTCTTCCGCCGGGTTCAAGTCGGGCGATCCTGTCGGGAAATACACCAACTCGATGGGTTCCTCGGCTGCGTCGAGCAGCGAGTACAGTTCATCGGCGACGGTTTCGTCAGCATTGATATTGCTGGCGTTCGTTACATCCCCTGACGGCCTGTCTATTGGTTTCGATGCTACAGACATCGCAGGCCGTCACTACCGTTTCACGCAGCTTTAAATACTCAGAACGCGACAGGATTCGATGAGGAATGGATACTAATCTCAGAACCTGGTTGGAGAGTCTAAAACAAGACTTCAATGAGGAGTCGTACCAACGAGCCGCATTATCAATGTGCAGAGGCCTTTTTAATAGCGGATGGTTTGGGATCACTTCACGGTATCCACTTGGAATGAATATCTATTCACGGGACTGGGACGCACTTATTGTCTTAGATGGATGTCGGGTAGACGCATTGAAAGAAGTCGCAAGTGAGTATGACTTTATTAGGGACATTGACATAATCTGGTCTGTTGGAAGTGCATCCCATGAATGGACAGTCAAAACATTCACTAAAGAGTATGAAGATGAAATTAGAGAAACAGCGATGATTATGGCGAATGCCTTCGCTGATAGGGTGTTTGAACAAAGAATAATGCCGCCATACGAATATACAATACCTGTTGACCTCTCTTCTTGGAATGTTGTAGGACCCAATGATTTCTACTATACAGAATGGACCAAAAATCACCGTGATCCTTATTCAGAGTCTCGGGGATTCCCAGAGTTAGCTTCAGCCGAATATCCTACTGAAAGAGCAATTTTGGCAGGGAGGGAACAAGATTGTGATCGACTTATAGTACAATATTACCAACCCCACCGTCCATTTCTCGCTGAGGCGATGGAAACAGAAGAATTGACAGAGGAAATGTATTATCCATTTGAATCGCACAAAGAAGATCGTATTACGTTTGATGAATTATGGAGGAGTTATATTGATAACCTGAGGTATGGGCTTGATAATGTAGAATTACTTCTCAAAAACCTAGACGCAGATAAAGTGGTCATTACGGCGGACCATGGAGAACTGATGGGTGAACTGGGCTTATATGGGCATAAAGAGGGGCTGCCCCATCCGGCATTAAAAAAAGTTCCATGGGTAGAAACAACGGCAACAGATCAACGTACGGTTGAACCAAATCCCGAATTAAAATACAAAGAAAAACATGTATAACGGTGCAGCTCATTACTGCCGAGGCTCTTGCCTGATCTGGTGAAACAGCCGTCACCGTTTTGATATTGACACTGGTTGGCGTGCAAGATGGAATGCGCTCAGCACGCGAAAGGCAACTGGTTCCAAGCTTTGAGTATGCACCGGAAGTGGGACGAGGTGCGTACTTCGGACGGAGCAACCTACGGTGAATTGACTATCCGAGAGATGTGTCGGAGTAACCACGAGACCTTCTGAGGCAAGTACATTCAGTAGCCGTCACCATAATGAGCCTAATTCAAAATCAAATTTTTGTGGTACGAATGGATTCCCACCAGAGGACTCTGCTACAGTCATTTCACCGAAATATATCTCATCCTTGCTGGGATTATACAAGTCAACTCGGATATGTTCGAAATCTTCCCCCAGCTTTTCCGAAATATCAATCATTCTATCTAAGTTTGGAGGTTTATCCACACCTTGCCCTTTTTCGAAATGTAACTTCACATTTATGGGATTCCAGTTTCGGTCGTAGAAATTCCGTTTGGTTGTGGTATCATCGAATCTATTATAAGTCACATGAATGAATTCAACTCTTCCATGAAAAATCATAAACTTATAATCTATTGGTGGCTTATATCGTTCCGATTTGATATATTCTTCAACAATTATTTTTGGTTGTATGTGGGAATACCAGTATTCCTCTTTCATTTGACCATATGTCTTGTCAAGCTACTCGGAGCACTCCTGTTTGATTTTTTCAATATTCGGTGTTAATTCTTGTTCAATTATAAAATTGGCTCCTCCCGAAAGATGGTTGGGCTTTATCACATACTCATCTGGAAGTTCATCAAATGGTATAGTGTTCGGGTCATCGGTAACATGATAAACTTCAGGCAGAATATTGTCTCCCACCTTTTGCTCAACATATTCCCTGACTCGCCATTTGTCTTCGACCAGAGAGAACAATTTATTATCTGTATATAATTTTCTGTCTGTCGCGTTTGAGTATTTAAAGCCGGCGTGAGCCGGTAGTGACGGCCTGATGTCTGTGATTGGTGATCAAAGGTTAGGGCCGTCATCAAGAGAAACGAACGCAGTTAACTTCAATTCTATCCACTCCGTTTCGAGTGAGTTGTACTCGCTGCTCGACGCAGTCGACAGCGAGTCCATTGCCGATCAGTTCGATATCGGCAAGTACAGTTCAACGCACGACTTCGACAACCATCTCAAAATCGCCGTCCGTGAAGGCCTTGACCCATCAACTTCTCTCGCTGAACTTGCGGACAAAATTGAGACTGACGAACAACTCGAAGCAATGGCTGCTTCCACATTCTCACGGTACACGAACGACCGCGACTACCGCGCGGTCGTTCGCTTTCTTTTCGCGCTGCTCCACACGCCACAGTTGTATTATCAACGTGCCGTTCAACGAAAACGACTCGAATGGCTCACTCGTGGTGTTGTTGCTGTTGACGCAGCAAACCTCAAGCTCACTCGTTCAGTCGTCGTCTCTGACGAGTTCGTCGGAGACGACGAGCAATCCTACGAGATTGACACAGACGATGGCGGACTTGAGCTTCACTGCAGCGCCCGTATAAGATGAACATAAGTACCCGCTTGGCGCAACTGTCACAGAGGGCGAGACGCATGAGAACCCACAGTTTGACCATCTCACAGACGACGTCGAGGTCTTCGCAGACCTCGACTCGGTCATTTGGGTGTTTGACCGTGGATACACGCGCTATCATCGGTTTTGCGAACTCAAACACAGCGACGACGACTTCGTCACACTACTGCACTCAGATGCTCGTCTCGACGTTCTGGACGCGCTCCAGGACGTCGAAGTCACCGATAAGAACGGAACGAGACGGATCCGTGATGAACAGATCGAACTTGCCGAGACTGGAGAGACGTTTCGTCGTATCGTCTTGGAAACACCAGACGGAGAAGAGATTGAGGACCTGACGACGCTGGCGTCGTCAGCGTACGATCCAATCGACGTGATCAGCATCAACACGCTCTGAACTGTGATTGAAATTCTCTTCCGAGAGTGGAAGCAGTATCTGAACATCAAGAACATTCATTCGAAATCGCTGAACGGCGTCTTGTTCGAACTGTTCGCTACGTTAATCGGGTTGGTGTTGATTTACTGGCTGTGGCAGCATCACCCGGTGAAGGGTGGCGTGCCACGAACAATACAGAAAGTCCGAACGCACTGGAACAAATCACTGGATACGTTCGGTTGAGCTGGTCTCAGGTGGCTGGGTCAGCCGTCGCTGCCAGCGACGGCTTTGGCCAGAGCAGTCGAAAGACGCCGTATTGACACAAGGAATCTTCTCATTCACCGCTCCGAGCCGGTTACAATCTCGTCTGATCAAGCTGCTTTCGTTCAGACAACACACTCATCTTGCTCTCGCAGAATTCGTTCTCTCGATGGTTTTATTAACTCAAAACGTGACAGCCTATACACTAATTTAATGAACAAACAAATAACCTTTTTTACAGCGGGGGCAGAAAAATGTGAGCAGGCGGTTCGACCAATAGCCAAGGAAGCCGAGCGACGCGGGATTGGGACAAGATTCTCAAAAGACCCGTTAGATTCCGCGGAAATCGGTGTCTATACAAGCAAAGTTTGGCCTATCACCCCCCGTTCAAACACTGATCTCTCTGTGTTTCTTTTTCATGGTCTTGATTCGGCGTATAGCTCTGGACCAATCAGATACAATTGGAGCCGATTTGATGTCGGTCTGTTGCCGGGTCAGGCTGCAGCGAGCCGTTACCGAAGATATTCTCAGCACCCTGCCGCCCGTCCAAGCATCGGTGCATACGCGGTTGGATGGCCCAAATCAGACATACTCTTCTTGAGCTCATTTCAACAGAAGGTAAACGAATATAGAGAGTCTCTCGAGCTCACAAAAGACAGAGTTGTGCTTTATGCCCCGACGTACGAATGTGGTAATCTTCCCCGACTTGTGGACAGTGTCGATACCTCAACCTACGAGCTTCTTATAAAGCATGGGAATTACGATGAAGGACAATATCTTGAGGATACGTCACTTGACGCGTTGTACTCACAATATATAGATGAGGAGTCAGTGACGATCCTTGACAGTGAGGACAATATTATGTTTGCTCTGGCTATCGCTGATGTGGTTGTTTCTGACTCGGATAGTATTCTACTTGAAGCACTGATGGCTGAAACCAATCCAGTAACAGTTACGGACTGGCCAGTGAAATCTGGTTCGTTAAGAGGAGGAAGTGATATTTCCTCATCTGTAAATGAACTTGCTGAAGCAGAGTTGCGCGATTTCTTCCATACGTCGAGGTGTGATTATACTACACCTGATCTCGATGAGGAACGTGATCTCCACTTTGACAATATCGGTACCAGTGCGGCGGCTACTATTGACCTCATTCAGGCTCTCGCCGGAAGTGAGGAACCACCAGTTGAACCAATTACTCCGGCAGAGATGGCGTCGCGATGGCAAAAAGTTGAAACACAGGTACAAAATACGCTTAGTCTCACACTCTCGTCTATACTCGTTCGGTTGAGCGATTCTCAGCGGAAGTGGCTTGTAGAGAGTAACCTACGCCACGTTGTGAGTAAATTGGTAAGTTCTGGCAAACAAAGGGACAAAAACCACCGGTAAGCATTTGTCCACTATGCTCAGATGTTCGGAATGTGCATCAACGGTTGATAAGCGGCGGTGAGTTTCGGCAACAGACGACAGAAGTAACACCAATTTACTGCCTGTTCACTCGAACAACGAGCTGATTTGTCGATTTCGATGGAAATTGAGGCAAAAATGAGCAGTCTGCATAGAGATGTCCCTCACGAGTCGGCGTTCCGCCCGGCGGAACGCCTACGTCACTGGCATCTCCTTGCGCACGATATTCAGAAACGTTCGGGCGGGCACACGCGGTTTCAGTCGTTGTTCAATATTAAGACTGATCTGTACCAGCAAGTCAACCACCAACCACATATCATAGAGAATTACCGCGAATCCAAAGTAAAACACTCTTACAGCCGTGGTTTGTGATGTTGTCCACGCCAGGAAATCTTTGATCGACTTGTAGCTGTTTTCGATTCCACATCTGCGAGCGTACCGCCTCATGACGCGGCGGGTACGCCCACGTGCTGCTTTCGTGCCGTCACTCACCTGAAAGTTTGTCACGAACACTATCGTCGTATCTTCCTTTCGAGTTGAGGGAACTCCGACCAGCGTCGGAGTGACCGTCACCGTCTCGCTTCCAAGCTTCTTATCCATCTCGTGAGAGTGTTTGACTGCTACGTCATGTTCCATATCACCAACAAACCGGTCAACACGATCGTCTAATGACTTCCGTATCAGGTACGATAGATCCTTCTCTTCGAGTGCATTAATGACGCCGATGCCGTCGAATTCGGCATCGGCATACACTGTTCCAAGCGAGACATGGTCGCTTGCGATGTCGATTAGTTGCTTGACAAGCACACCCCGAGGGATGTAGCCGCGTAGCGGCCGCATCCCGAGCGTGAATTTCATTTCCTCACCGACGAGTGAAATTGTCGCCATCTTGTAACACTACGAGTAGGACTTGCTCGGTGGCGCGCCGGTACTCATCTGAAACTCATCGCGGTTACCGTAGTATGCGACGTAGGTGATGTCGATCGCCACATCGGCATGGCAATCCATCGAATAGTATTGCTCAGCAGCCCACACCATCTCTCCAATCGCACCGTTGACCATCGACGCGATAGAGATCGCGTCGAGTTGCTTGATGTACTGGAGGTGCGTATCACCAGCAGGACCACCGGCGTCACGAGTGGTTTCCTCGTCGAATATCCGGTTGCCTTGGTTGGCAGCTGTCCCGGTCAATCTAAGGTAGCTCTGGAGATCGAGGAACGCAGTATCGGCATACGGCGTTCCGTCATCGGGACGGTCAAGGTAAATCGCGGGAATACAATCTGACAGAGTGCATCGGTTACGTTCTTGGCTTTCTTGGCGATATAGCGCTGTTGTGAGCGGTTTGAACAGTTGCTTTTGTCAGTTGGTTCGAGTGCACGCATTCCGAGCGGGTTGCCCATATCGTGGGCAACCGCGAGGATGCGTTCTGCAGACTGTGTGATAAAAGATTTGAGCCGATCAGAGAATCGATCACACCATGCGCGGCCAAGTGTGGTTCGGTCTGGAGCAGTCTTGTCAGCAGCGAATTGGTCAAGGTTGAAGCCGAGCGTGCGGGCACGCTCGGCGTCGGCAAGATACTCGTACAGTTCTGTGGTGGTGAACCCCGCGAGTTCTTTGCAGTAGAACGCTCGTACCACCGGGCGATGTTCGTGCTGCGCCTCCCACTCGTTTTCAACTGGACCTGATACAGGTATGTCAGTGAACGCAAACTCAGTGACAACGGCCAGAAGATCAGTGTCTTTGTGTATCAATTCGGCAGCTTGGCGTTCGAGCCGCCTGATAGCCGGCTCGAACTCGGAGGTTTGCTGTAACATCCTCTCAACACTGGTGATCAAGTCCGGTTAGCCACTCGTTTCATGCACAAAATCTGTCGTTCCGAACTATAGATGCTCATCGACGGAAGGATTGATACATTTACAGGGGATTGACTGTATCAAGTGCTGGCCAGATTGCTGAGCGAGGTTCACCGAAAGTTCCGAAGTAACGGTGTCCAAGGATTCGTTTGAGTCGTCCTCAGCGCTCTTCAGTTGGATTTAGCTCCGGAAAAACAGTCGGAGAGTGCGACTAACTTGATCGGTTCATTGTCTGTTACAACCACCTATGTCACGTACCTATTTCAACGTGCAAGGAATCCATGAAAATCCAGTAGTCCCTGAGGCGTGAACGAGGCACAGGGACTGGTCGAGACCGAGACTCAGCTAGTGCAGAAAACACGTCGCAAAGAATGGTCCGGACCGTTATAAGACGCGGAAACTTGTGCCACAGAGCACGTATAGGAGGATCTCTCGTTCACGCCACAGTCCCAACGGAGGCGTCCAATGTACCTTGGTGTCGATACCCACACAGAGTACTCGCAAGTTGCCGTCGTGGAATAATGACTAAGATAGCTTTTGAAAGTCAAGGAATTCTCACACCACTTCTTTGCAAAGCTGACACGATTCGTTATTTTCTCGAACGTTCTCTGAACAAGGGTTTTGAATTCACTTTCGTTGTCAATGACAATCGGTGCCATTGTCCACTTGAGATGTTTCCAGACCTGTTCGATTGGGTTGAGGTGGGGTGAGCCTGATGGAATGAAAATCAGGTCGATTCCGAGTTCATGCGCACGATTGCGCGTGTATTTACATCTATGAGTTCCGTGCTTATCCAAGGCGAGCAGAATCCCGGCAAGCGGATTCTGCTCGCGAACCATTTCTAATACACCACAGATTCGTTCCTTCTTTTCGTCTTCAGTGAGCTCAACCAAGCTCTCGCCATTGAACGCGTAGAATCCAACCGCAGAATCATGTGTCTTGACTAACTCCCGCTCAATGTGAGGATCGTCTACGTACCAGACACGTCGTGAATTATCGTACGGTTGTGGCTTCGATGCGTCAAAAAATCCGAGGACTGTACCACCATCGGTGCAGATATCATCGTCAACAGTCCATCCTTTGTCGTCTTCTCCCTCACGTTTGTTGTGTGGCTGGTTGTCCTCGTCGAGCGCGTCATCGACGCGCTCTTCGAGGATTTCATCAGGATTCTCTGGTCGATGTGGACGCTTTGGCCGTGGTTTCGCGTATGAGAGACCGAGTTCCCGAAGGAAGGTACCAAGGTAATTTGGACTGTAGGAAACGCCGAATTCCTCCTGAAGAAGATGCTGAATCCCCTGTGATTTTCACGGCTGGCCGTCACAAAGCATCTTGACCAGCTCTTCTTGCTCATCTTCGTCGAGTTTCGGGGGCCGGCCGCCCCCGAAACTCGGCATCAGTCCTTCTAAGCCGTCCTCGTTCCAAGCGTCGGCCCAGCGACCACTGGGGATGGCCGACCGACTTTCTCGGTCGGCGGCCTCCGGGATCGAGTCGCCTTGGTAGAGATTTTTCAAAAATCCAAGCCGGCGAAGGTGGTGACCGTCTTCGGCCTCACGCAGTAATTTATCGATTTCTTCCTCAGTCAAGTGACACTTAATTTCTTTTCGACGTGAGGGTTCCACTACTCTTCTATCGAGCCTAGCTCACAAAAGTCTTCATACTCATTATGCTTCCCGCTTGCGGTCGCTGTCTCATACCAGAACGGTAATCGTGGCAAGCATGGTGAGGTTGTTCGAGGCTACGTGGCCTGCAGTGTCGCCAAGAAGTCACCAAAGCAGGCTGAACGCCTCTACAGGAAACGTTCAGGCATCGAAACGACCTACCGGTTACTCCGGCAAGCACGCGGGATCACGACGACACGTGATCCCGTCGTGCGGTTTGCAATCATGCTTATCGCAGCACTGCTGGAGAACCTCCGGCTCGTGTTACGGTGGGCGCTCGTCGCCCGCCCACGGCGGGGCGGGCGCGAGCTGCCCGACGAGTTCACGTTTAAGACGTTCTGCGACTGGATTCGGAAGGAACTGGAAGAGGAGTTAGAGAGACGCTGGTACATTGAGACAAACGACATGGGAGTTCCTGAGACGTACGGTTCGGTGGGCCGCGGGCTGACCGCGGTCAGCCCACGGCCTGTTTCCGAGGCCCACCAGCGACAGCTCTCTGCTAAATCTGCTTGTACTGGACTGTTCTCGTTCTGTTGAAGCTGTCGCTCATTTCTGGCGACGCTTGTTTCAATATAGTTTTAGGAATTACCTCTAAATCATATAAAAAATGATTATTTTACGACGTTCAGATCACGGTGTACCGACTCGTTCGTGAAGTACCGACACTATGAATCCAGCAGAGTAGAGTTGAGTACTGCGTTTTATCGGTAGTCGTGGTATTATTTCTCGCTCCACAGAATCTAATTTGAACTGAGCAATAGTGTCAACGATGAGATAGACGTTTTGGGTGTGCCCACTTTGGAAGTATTATGCCTTGTTCTTTAATGCTCATCTGAACACTGTCACGCCGCCACTCAATTCATGTCAGTTACGATGGCTAACTTGAGATGCAATCATTTTGTTACTTTTACCAGAGATCATCATGCCAAAGATAATTAATAGAATAACTGCATCCCATTCATTGCCAACGATCCAATTACCACCGACGAAATGCCATACAAGAGTTCCAATTGCAATTGAAATTAAAAATGGATCGTTTTCACTTAATAAATGCTGAAGATATACGTACAAAATAAATAATATATATATCATTAGGCCTAAAATGCCTGTAGACAAATAGATTGACATATATGCACTGTGTGCACTGTAACCTTGGTTTTCAGGGTGGTGTTTTTCGATAATTAGATATTGGTCTTTAAGTCCATTTCCGATCAGTCGTGAGTTTTCATTAGCCTGTAATATTGATTCCCAAACAGTAAATCGACCGGTGAAATCAATTGGTATGGCTCGTTCCAGAATTTCCATCGAGGTGAATAGTAAGAAGATAATAGATAGAAATACAACAGGGAATGAATACAGACCGATTTTCAATAGTATTCCTGTCGGGAGGAGATATAATAAATAGATAACCGCTGAAATAATCACACCACCAATAGCACTTCGACCGACAGTTACTAAGAGGCCAAAACCAGTAAATAGCAGCAAAATTAAACCCCGTTTCTTGTCAATATTAAAAAAGATGTGCAGCGAGCCCAAGGTAGAGAAGAATAAAACTTGAGCCAATTGATTGGGACTGCCTTTCATTACTGAGCTAACTGTATAATCCCCAAGAATAGCTTTACGGGTTTCGTAGACTTCCACAGGAATTCCGAGTAGTGAATATTCTCCTATGAATAACGAAGGAATTGCAATTATCACAAGGATTGTGCCAATAAGAGATATTTGTGACGAAAGGTTATCGACAGTAACATAGTTTGATATAATGAAGAAGCATATGAATAAAGGCACATATGTGTAGATCAGATAAAATACCTGATATTCTGAGGAATAATTACCTAGGAGTATGTGAATAGAAAAAATGAAAAATAATACCAGCATGAAAAACAATATGTAACTATTCCAGATGATCTCGACTTTTTCTTCACGTCTGTATATATATACTAAGACAATAAGTAACGTCGATATGAATATAACGCGCCCCAATTCTCCGGGAACAATGTTGGTATGCGGAGCGATTGCTGAAGATAGCAATATATACAACCAAATTGCGTCTTTTGACGCCATAGTCGGTACAAAAAAGAGATAAGACTATATCTCTTACCCATTTGGACATCGGTACCGGCGAGCAATTATTCTTTACTAGCATCAGAGCATGTCATAGAAACGTTCTCAATGAAGGAAGCAGGGTGTTGGAACTGTGTCTACGAGCGCCAGCACCCTGCAGGACGTAGCTTCGGTCGACGACTTCTTGAATGTCGCGGCTACGGAGACAGCACCGCTGTTCGAGTATTTGGAGTTCGATTTTCTGCTTGAGTACGAAGTGTTCGCCCCCGCGAGCAGGGGGCGAACACGAGTACACAAGCCACCAGAACTCTTCAAAGGTTTTCTCCACTGCTACTACAAAGGTATCTACGGCACACGCCCAGTTACACGAGAGCTCCGAAATACACTGACTTGGCTGTCCTGGGGTTTCGAGAAACCACCTTCACGAGACACTGTTGACCGGTTTCTCACTGATCTTGAATTGGTGGTGGATGATGTCTTTGACCGTCTCGTCGAGCAGGCCGCCTACCGGGGCCTGCTCGACCCCACATACCGCATCGATTCGACTCACATCACTGCAATCGAGTACAACGATGAGGCGACGTGGAACTACGACTCAACTGCTGAAGAACACTACTACGGCTTCGGCTGTGTGATTGTTTCAGCCGGGCCAAAGATTCCGATTGCAGCGGAGTTCACACAACGAAAGCAAATTAATACTGAGACGGTGATGCGCGTCACGAAGGACGCGCTCGCCGTCGAAACACCGATCTGGATGCTCGGAGACAGTGCCTACGACATCCTGAAGTGGCACGACTTCCTGCTGACGCAGGGAATCGTGCCGATCGCACCGTACAATCCACGCAACACGGACGACCCGTTTGACATCGAATACAGGGTCGAAGACCGTATCGACGAACACGCTGAAGACATCAGTCTCAAGCAGTCAGTACTGGACAAGACGTACGATCACCGGACGCAAGTGGAACGAACAAACGAAGCCTGCAAGGACTGCGGCCTCGGGCACGTCCGCGCCCGAGGCCGAGTCCACGCACGAACACAGGTGTTCGTGGCGCTTTGTCTCCGTGTGATCGTCGCCATCACCAATTACGAACAGGGAGACAATCCCGGACGGACAAAGCTCAAGACCCTGTGATTGATTCTATGACACGCTCACAGTAAGTATGTAGTTTTTCGCGTTGTATGAAGCTTATAAAAGGAGAGTATAACAGCAGGAGCTAAAAACCGGGCAGTCTGATTAGAACTTCCAGAAAATATTGAACGAAGACTGTCACCCCATGTCCTAATAGTGAACCAAAGAATTTCGACTTCGCCATAACGGAGAGTTATGAATCCAATGACAGAAATAATCCCACCGACAGCAGAGACAAGTATTGCAAAGTAGTTATAATTAAGGTAACTCGGGAAAACGAACATAAATAGAAATACTATGACGCCAGTATATGCAAAATAAAAGTACTGCGGTGTACCGTGTGCTCCACCAGTAGCAATGTGGGAAAAAATCCCGGTAAAGATTAATCCAGTGGCAAACATGACATTTTTACTGGTAGTTAATTTAAGATGTCCACCAGACATGACAACAAAGTAGGCAGCGACCACTACAGAACTCAGTAAGAAAATGATAGTCCCTACAGAAGAAGAAGTGAACACAGTTCCAGGAAGCAGTCCTGTAAGTATCAGGATCAAAAGAGCTGGGCACTGACTGTAAGTGTCAAATCTGCTCTTAACCACAAAATCATAAATCAGTTTGTATGTATCGGATAAAAAGCATACGGATTTAATTATTCTGTCTTGTTATTTCCACCTAGGTCCAGAGAACTGCTAGATACTCAAAATGCCGCACAACTGAGCCCGTGAGATCAACAAATAAAATAGTATGTCGGAATAGATCAAGATTCATAGGCTCCTCTCAGGTGATTTTATTAGTCACACAAACAACGGTACATATATGGATAGACCAGTGTCATCGAACAGTCTGCTGCGAGTAATTGGAAACTTCGGTAAACGGCGTATGTTTGTCCCATATTCACTAGGTTACACTGCTGCAAAAACTATAGAGAATAGGTATATTGTTAATAAGCTTTCAGAAAAGACAGGAGTGCCCACGATCGCGAGTTTGGATTTTACAGGCATCAAAGAAAGTGATACCTTGTTCGTCCTTGGTACAGGATCATCAGTCACTAGATACTCAGATGCACAATGGAGTACAATCGCAGATAACGACTCAGTTGGAGTTAATTATTGGGCGACTCACGATTTCGTTCCGGACTTTTATACATTTGAGCTACCGAGAAATAAAGACTATCGAGATGCACTTTACCATATTTTTCAGGCAAGAGCACCAGAATATAAGGGTACACCATTCCTACTAAAGGATATCCCAACACTATCAGGAGAGATTGAGCTCAGTCGGCTGCCACAGGCTATTAAGTCATATCTATACTTTTCTGTGGAGACAGGGATACCAAGAAATTCCGAAAATCTTACATCATTGGCTCGTGGGTATGAGATAATTGATAATTTAGGATACTTTTCACAAAAATCAATTAATGTTATACCTTATAACTGTGCTTCAATTATATACTTGATATTGCTAGGCTTACGAATGGGTTATCAAGGTATTGTTCTATGTGGTGTTGATCTCAGTAACCCGGAGCACTTTTACACAGAGAAAAGCAGACACTATCTTGACAGGGGTATTCCAGTCAAAAAGCCAGAAGTAAAACGCAAACAACACAAAACAGCTAATAAGAGCGAAAAAGAGATAACAGTACCAGAGGTGATCAGTGTACTTCAACAAACTGTGCTAAGAAAATATAATTGCAGTCTATACATTGGTGCTAAGGAGTCGGCACTATATCCACAGTTACCATATTACTTTGACCAACCTACAGATTCTTAAGATCAGGGTGGCCAAAATTCTCGTTTGTTTTCTCTTCACTGTGTCTATCAAGTTTTTGCTGCCATTCTTTGTGCCGAACGAATATCCTTACAGGAATACGATCTATGTCCAATATTTTCGCGATTGAAAGTCGATGGTGGCCACCAACGAATAAAAATTCTCCATCACGACCGAGGTTACAAACAACTTCATCATATTTGTAATAAAATCGCATTGGATTAAGCTTTGGAGTGTATCGGAGATGGTCATTGTCCTCATTTAGTAGTTCCCGTCGACTCTGATATCCATTCTCTTTTATTATATTGTATAGTTTATCTAGCTTTGCACACCTGCTGAGCACATCTTGTTTTGATTTGCAGCCATGCCAAACAGACTGTTCGTCTTCTAATCGGTCTAATATATGCTGTATGAACTCAGTCTGTTCCCATGGTTTGCCATTTTCAAATCGACTCCGTAAACCGCTGTAGACGGTAATATGAGGCTCAGGAGAATCATAAATAGTTTCTTCACAGAATTTTTGATCTGATTGATCCCAACTGCCACCTGCGACTAAGCCGATATCCCGGTACATATCAGATAAATACGAGAACCGGTTTTTTGAGTTATATACAATCTTTTCAGGTGAGATCCAAACAATCTTTAGTGGATCTGGCCGTACAGAGAAATCTCCGGATTGATTCCAGTTACGCCAAGCCTTCCATTGATAATAGAATGGAATCCCGGTGGGGGGAATGCTCTTTGGTAGATATTGAACTATTTTTCTTATTGTCGGCTGGATGCCTTCAGTCCTGAAATGTTCAATGACTCGTCCTACTGTCACGTGGTTTAGTCAGATGGACGCTAATATAAAGTCTGTGGAGCAGCAAAGTCGGGCACTGCTAGATTGAACCCTCTCGCTTGAGTGCTTCAACAGGCGGTTGATTGTCGAGTGCTTGGTGGCTGCGATGATGATTGTAGTATGCGGTGTAAGCAGTCAGCCAGCGCTCGGTGCTGGCCTGACTGCCGTTTCAGATTTCGTGAAAGCGTTCAATTCGCACTGTATATGTCTGAAAGAGCTTTTCGACGATGTTGCGGTCAGTATAGTTAAGCTCACCACTCAGATCAGTCCGAGCAAGCGCGGTGAGATAGCCCATCCCATCGACGAGAAACTCCGCGTCAGAGACGCGGTGGTTCTCTTTCAGCTCGTCGAGGAGCTGTTCAGCAGGATCGCGGCCTCTATGCCACGAAAGTCGTGCGTGGAGGACTACTTTCGTATCCCGTCAATAGCGGCGTGAAGCCACGCTCTCTGTCCATTTTCGAGCTACATTTGTGTTTCATTGACAGCGATTCGCTCTGGTTCAGCGGTGAAGTCCTGGTCGTAGTGGTCAGCGTAGGCTTGATACCAGTGCTGGATCGTGGTTCAGCGTCGATAGTACTCCGCAGAAGTTTTTGAGGAACGAGGAAATAAACGGTCAAAATTCACCGGACGTGACGGCATTTATCCCCTCGATTGCTGAATTTCCTCAATAGCTTTCCCGAGTTACTAACGACACCAAACCACTCATAGAGGTCTCGACACTCGGCTAACGAGGCGGCTCCAGCATGAGCAGCATACGCCAGCATGGCTGATCAGGCTGGCGTGCGCGTCTGATCACCATCCAAACACTCCACATCCGAAGAATCCATTATGTCTACTTGGAGTTCTTCGAAGAGCATCTTCCCACCATGATTGAAGAACTCTGTTCAGTTTAACCTCAATCTAGCAGTGCTACTATACCAACTATATCAATCAACCGGTAACTTGGGATCTCAGATATGAGGAGATAGTGATTGATCAATGTATGGTTTCATGGAATTAGCGTAGGTGTCATCAATTACGTTTTGAACTCTGTCATATGCTTTCTAGTTGTTTTCCTGCTGACGTTCGATAAACGAGAATACGTTATCAACAGCATCGCCGCTTACGAGGCTTTGAGAAGTTTGGTATCAAGAGTACCAGAGGAGATTTTGCTTAGCAAATAGTTAAGTTCCCGAGTAGGGAGATATTCAGCCTATGTCTACTTACGCGACCATGGAAGGAGTCCCCTTTAGGATCATACGCGGGGAAGCCGCCTGTGCCTAACGTTTCGTTTAGTCCCTGCGCCCGAGAGTCTTCAGCAAGTACAACAGACGGTCGTCGCCAGCGGAGATGTGCTAAGTGACCGTGTTTTCGGTATCCGACGTGTAGATCAGATTCACGGTACAGCTCTAAATTATCTGTGTCATGACTGGCGTAGTGGGGTTGCCAGTTATATTCTCGAGCAAAGGAGATTAATTCACGATCAAGATCTTTAGGTGCGGATTGTAGCACAATGTATCTATCAGAAGATTCGAATTTTTTTGCAAGCCGTGCAAGTAGTGCTTTTGCCTGTTCAGCATAAATATTGTCGTGTGGAGTAGTAAACACGAGTTGATCAATACTATCTGGTTTGTGGAATGAAGTGCCAATCATTTCGGGGTCGTACCATGCTGGATCACCAGTCATTATTGTATCATACCCGTTCTGGTTAAGGACTCGACTAACCCAATCGGTACGAGTTGGGATGTTCTGATCCGGGCAGTGCTCTTTTACAAAGTTGAGAAACTCAGTTGTCGTTGAATCAAACACACGTCTCTGTAATTCCTTCTTGTCTCCCGGAAAGAACTTATGAATACCTGAGATAGGGATAACAGGAGTGTTCAAATCATCTAGGTACTCCACAATTCGGTAATATCGGGGACAAATATTTGACGTTACAACCAGAAGTCAAAACAGGACAACTGTATCAGCATTGTTAAGATGCTCTATTCGGGAAGTGAAATCACCTCATCAAGGGTTTCACGTGAATCTCGGGAATACCTGTAGTCAGTCGATCCCAATGTTTCTGAAAGCGTGATACGGACATGTCGTTAGCTCCGTGAGCACGCTGGTGAGACATAGTCATAGTCAGCAAAAACAATGTTGATGGATAATAGGCGAAGGCAAAACCATTCATTAGCATGGATACAGTAACTCGATTATAGAATGGCAAACATCCCACTTTTTGAGATTGACTGGGAGGAGAGTGACCTCAAACATGTAACGAACTCAATTCAGCGCGGAAGCTACTGGACAAAGGGCCCCTATGTGGACAAGCTGGAAGAGACGTTAGAAGAGTATCTTGGAGTGAGCCACGCACTGACGGTAAACTCAGGGACAACAGCCCTTGTTGCAGCACTGAAAGCAATGGGGGTATCAAACGGCGATGAGGTAATCGTCCCATCATTCACATTTATTGCAACAGCAAACGCAGTAAAGTTAGCTGGTGGGACACCTGTTTTCGCAGACATCGAAGAAGAAACGTATGGCTTAGATCCAGTGTCGGTGAAAGCAAAGATCACAGACAGGACAAAAGCAATCCTACCGGTACACGTATACGGAGCAGCGTCGCAAATTGAAGCAATTTGCCAGATTGCCGAGGAACATAAGATTGCAGTACTTGAGGATAATGCCGAAGCACTGGGTGCAGAATACAACGGACAGAAACTGGGGTCATTCGGGAAAGCAGCAACACTGAGCTTCTGTCAGAACAAAATTGTTGCAACAGGCGATGGTGGGGCAGTTGTGACTGACGACGATGAACTTGCACGGCAGATCAAACTGTACCGATCGCATGGACGGGCAACGAAAAATTACTTTGATCGCGCAGAGTCGGGATCGTATGTTGATGTAGGAACAAATATCCGGATGTCGGATATTACAGCCGCACTCGGATACTCGCAGATGAATCGGGTTGATACATTGATTGATAAGCGACAATCAGTAGCAGAAAAATATACTAAACAATTCGAGGAGATACAGGGAGTTAAACCACATGCACCTTCACAGGGGGCCACACATGTCTACCAGCTGTATACAATTGAACTCGATTCAACTATAGAGCGGAATAAGGTCATTACCGCACTCTCTGAACAAGATATTGCATCAAAAGTGTACTGGGATCCACCAGTTCATCAAACTGAGTACTATCGTGAGTCACTTGAGGAAATTCCAGATCTACCAGTTACAGAAGACATTGCAAGTCGGGTATTATCGCTTCCAATGCACCCAAATCTTAGCGAAGAAGAAATCGCACAAGTTGTTGGGACAATTGAAGATGTTGTTAGCTGATATTCATACCAGTTCGAACATGAGCAGTACGATAAAAATGAACAAGTGCATTTCGATCTGATACATTGATTGAGCAGCCGACAGACAATGTAGTCAAATTACTGAACCGTAATGTGTATCAAATTATAGGATGAGTATACAGGTATGTCGTCGCTCTCGGGAAAGAACATTCTGATAACGGGTGGCTGCGGATCGATAGGATCTCATTTAGTAGAGAAAGTGTTAGAACACGACCCTAATGTCGTGCGTGTCTTTGACAATAGTGAGAGTGGACTGTTCCAGCTTCAGCGTGAATTTGAGGATGATCAACAGCTTCGGTTTCTGTTAGGGGATGTTCGAGACCAAGATCGGCTCAAGCTTGCTGTTGAAGATATTGATGTTGTATTCCATGCTGCTGCGTTAAAACACGTGACAATTAATGAGTACAATCCATTTGAAACTGTACAGACAAACGTACAGGGGACACAGAATCTGATTCGAGCGGCATTAGAAGAGGAAGTGGAATCGTTCGTTGGTATCAGCACCGATAAAGCGTCAAATCCGACATCGGTAATGGGCGCAACAAAACTGCTCTCTGAGCGGCTCATTATTGCAGCAAACACGTATAAAGGAAGTCGAGAGACACGGTTCGGTTGTGTACGGTTTGGAAACGTACTTGGGTCAAGTGGCTCGGTTGTTCCGCTCTTTTTTGATCAAATACAATCAGGGGGACCAGTAACAGTTACAGATCCAGAGATGACCCGATTTATTATGCCTACTGAAGAAGCAGTTGAGCTGGTAATTACCGCGCAAGAGCGGATGCAAGGGGGGGAAGTGTTCGTATTAAAGATGCCAGCCTTCCAAGTAGGGACCTTAGCAAAAGCAATGATTAAAGAATACAGCGATGATTCAGATAGCGTAGATGTGAAAATTATCGGTAGTCGTCCCGGAGAACGAAAACATGAAAAGCTGATCTCCAGAGAGGAAGCTCATCACGCCAAAGAGTTAGACGAAATGTTTGTCATCCTTCCTCAGATTGAATTTGAGGGATATGAGGTTGACACAAATCAGTTAACATCTATTTCTTCAGAGTACACCTCGGCTGATACGCAACTACTTTCGGAGAAACAATTAATTGAGACTATTGATTCGTTGGACGTAGTATGAAAGTACTCGTCGTCGGACTAGGGTCTATCGGGCACCGGCATGCAAGGTTGCTTAAAAATATAGACAAACATATTGATGTAATTGCTCTCAGGCAGGAGTGTACTGGTAATAGTCTGGGCATCCAAGAGTATAGCAGTTTTAAAAAGGCATTTAAAAAGGATATAGACGCTGCAGTGATAGCAAATCCAACACACAAACATGTAAAGACTGCAATTAAATGTGCGAAGAACGATTGTCACTTGCTCATTGAAAAACCATTATCACACTCACTTGAAGGGGTTGATACATTGATCAATATAGTGTCTGATAGAGAACTTATTACCCTGATGGGATGTCAGCTACGATATGATCCAATTTTAGAGAAAATTAGAGAAATGATCAAAGAAACCGCTTTAGGCGAGATAGTGTCATATCGGGCTGAAACGGGGTCATATTTACCTGACTGGCGGCCGGATCAAGATTATCGAAGCTCATACAGCGCAGATCCACAAATGGGTGGCGGAGTCGTGCTTGATTTAATCCATGAGCTGGATTATACATATTGGTTGCTAAAAGAACTCAAGATCACTGCGTCAGAGATATCATATGTAGATATGTTGGATATCAATTCAGAGGCGGTTGCTGAAATGATTTTTCGTAGTCATAACGGACCTATCGGGAGTATACATTTGGATTATTGTAGGCGGAAACCAAAGCGTGAGATTGAAGTTATCTGTGAGCAAGGAACAATAATCGGAGATTTGAAGAACAAAGAACTAACTGTGGAACGTCACAACTCAGTAGAAAGAGAGTCATTCGATTATGGACGTGATGTCCGATTTAGGAATCAACTTGATTACTTTTGGGATTGTATTCAGGAAGGGAAACAGACACACAATGATGTACAGGAGGGAAAAAGAATTTTAGAGTTAGCACTGCAAGCTAGGAGGAAGAACTAATGTCTGATATTCTTTGTACAGTTTGTGCTAGAGGAGGTTCAAAGGGCGTAAAAAAGAAGAATATACAAAATGTGGTCGGCAAACCACTACTTGCACACGCGATAGCGGACATTCGACAGTGGAAGCGAGACACTGATTTAGTAATCTCTACAGATGACGATGAAATTGCTTCAGTTGCTGAACAACATGGAGAGGAAGTACCGTTCATGAGACCCCAAGAACTGGCTGAGGATGAAAGTCCAAAGCGCCCTGTGATTCAGCACGCCGTCAAGAAGATGGAAGAAATTACAGGTAAGGATTACGAGTTTATTGTCGATATTGGAGTTACCACACCGCTTAGGGAACCTCAGGATATAGAAGACTGCTTTCAAGTCGTCGTAAATAACGAGGAAGTTACGAATTCGTATACCGTATGTGAAGCTGAAAGGAATCCATACTTCAACATGGTTGAACGCACTGAAGATGGGTATGCCAGATTGAGTAAAGACTCGGGTGGGGAAGTGACTCGGCGGCAGGATGCTCCAAAGGTATATGAGATGAACGCATCGGTGTACACGTACGAAAAAGAGTTTCTTATGAACACAGATTCAGTTCACGATGGGAAGGCAAAAGTATCAGTCATGCCACGGGAAAGATCAATAGATATTGACTCTAAATTGGACTTAAAAATCGCCCGTTGTTTGGCAGAGCAGAGGGATTAAACATGCGGAATATGTTCTCCTTATCTGGTAAAACAATTTTAGTTACGGGGAGTTGTGGTCTAGTAGGAAAAGAGATATGTAAAGCGTTACCAGAATTTGGCGCAAACGTAATCGCTACCGATGTCGATGATGCAAAAGGGAAAGAACTAGAAGAAACCGTGAAAGGGGTAAGGTACAGCCACTTAGATATTACAGCTCCAGAACAAGTCAAAAGCGCAATGAGTTCGATGGATCAAATAGACGGGGTTGTCAACACGGCTTATCCACGAAACAAGAACTACGGAAATAACTTCGAGCAGGTTGCATACAAAGACTGGGTAGAGAACGTGACCATGCATCTTGGAGGATATTATCTTGTCTGTCGAGAGGCAATTCTAAATATGCTGGATGCGAATACGATAGGATCTGTAGTTAATTTTGGGTCAATATATGGAATACAGGCACCTGACTTTCGCGTATACGAGGGGTTAGATATGACAAGCCCTATTGAGTATTCCGCTATTAAGGCAGGTGTTATCAATTTTACTCGATATATTGCTTCATACTTTGGGGGTGATGGGATACGAGCTAACGTCATAAGTCCGGGTGGCATATATAATGGACAGCCGTCTTCGTTTGTTGAGGAGTACGAAAGTCGGGTGCCGCTGGATCGCATGGCAGAGACAGAAGACATCATTGGGACCGTCGTGTATTTATTGAGCGAAGCAAGTTCATACGTTACAGGCGAAAATATTGTCGTGGATGGAGGATGGACAATTAAGTGATATATAGCTCTTAAAAGACCAATCATGCAGAATATTACAGTATTGACTGGTACACGAGCGGAGTATGGATTACTAAAGTCATCAATGGAAGCGATCCAAGCACACGATAGGTTAGAGCTGTCCATCGTTGCAACTGGAATGCATCTGTCTCCAAAACATGGGATGACTGTCGAGGAAATAGAAAAAGATGGCTTTGGCGTTGATCGAAAGGTCGAAATGCAGTTGGATGGCGATAGAGGAGTGACGATGGCAAAGTCACTGGGAATCGGAACAATGGGGATTGCAGATGTATTTGATAGTCTCGATCCAGATGTCGTCTTGGTACTTGGAGACCGCGATGAAGCATTGGCTGGAACACTTGCAGCTGCACATATGAATATACCAGTTGCACATATTCACGGTGGAGATGCAATGCACGGGGCCGTAATTGATGACAGTATTCGACACGCGATTACGAAATTCGCTCATATACATTTTCCAGCTTCAGAAAAAAGCGCAGAGCGGATCAGGCGTCTTGGAGAAGAAGACTGGCGGATCACTATCGCAGGAGCACCGGGGCTTGATGATATATTGAGAGGGAAGTATTCTTCCTCCGAAGAGATACGTTCAAAATACGATATAGACCCATCAAAGCCGCTTATGTTGATAGTTCAGCATCCAGTAACAACCCAACCAAAAAAGGCTGGTGAGCAAATGAAAACGACATTAGACGCGGTGGATGAGTTTGACGCACAGAAGGTTATCATTTATCCGAATTCAGATGCTGGTGGGGATCAGATGATCGAGGAGATTCAGAGACGATCATTTGACGGTGATACACAAACATTTCAAAGTATTCCACGAGCAGACTATTTAGGATTAATGAATATTGCAGATGTATTGGTTGGCAATTCGTCCAGTGGAATTATCGAAGCACCATCATTAGACTTACCGGTTGTTGATATAGGACCTCGTCAAGAGGGGAGAGAGAGAGCAGAGTACGTGATTTCTGCTGATCACTCCCGTCAGGACATTCAGGCTAAAATCAATAAGTGCATACACGATGACACTATCAAGCAGACAGCAACAAAGGAGAGTAATCCATATGAACACGGAGGGGCAGCAAAGCGGATTTGTGATCGGTTAATCTCTATTGAAGGGAACAAACAGACCCTATTAAGAAAGAAGTTAACGTATGATATATAGCGTTATAGTTTATTGATACAACCAATGGACAGTGATCCCAGAGAACGTTTTGAAAATTGGAGAAACCCAGACATAGAGGACGGAGAGCTAACAAAATATAATTGGGTCGTGAATTCGCCAGAAAATCTTGAGTTGGCAGAGTACGTTGATATTGGGGCCTTTACAGTAATCAATGCACACGCTGGTGTGGTTATTGAAGAAGGAGTTCAGATTGGCTCTCACTGTGCAGTCCATAGCCGATCAACAATTGATCAAAAGCAAGGAAAAGTACGGATAGAAGAAGGAGCGAAGGTGGGATCGCATACAGTTATTTTGCCAGGAGTTAGAATTGGGAAAAATGCTGTAATTGGTGCACAGAGTCTGGTCAATGACGATGTTAGCGAAGGAGAGGTGGTAGCCGGGGTTCCAGCTGAAGAGTTGAACAGTTAGTTATCAAGTGTTTCGTAGGTTATTGGTTGGTCCTGATCAACATCAACTACAAGCTTTTGATCAATTACATCATCTAGCGCATACGGCGGAATTCCGTGGTTTGGTCGGGTTATTGTAACACTGTCTTGTGTTAGCGTAGTTCCAGCGGAGAGGTCTTTAGCTGCATGGATGCTTTTCCGTGATTTTGTTTGACTTTCAAGCTCAGAGTCTACTGGTCGCTTCTCTGGGTGACCTAAAATTTTGTGCGCATCTCTGGTTAGTTCCACGGCCGCATTTAGCTCATCAGGCTCCAAGGAGGCGGCGTGGTCAGGGCCGGGAAGTGAAGAGCTCAGAGTAAAGTGCTTTTCAATGATCTGTGCTCCCGCAATTGTGGCAAATGCAGGAGTTTCAATAAGAGTCGTATGGTCTGAGTACCCAATAGGAGTCGGTAATTCCTCTTTCATCGTTTTCATGGCACGAAGGTTGACATCATTAAGTTCACAGGGATAAGAGGACGTACAGTGTAAAAAGATAATATCGGGATCAGGATCAACCGACTGAATTGCATCATATGCTTCCTTAATTTCATCCATCGTACTCATTCCAGTGCTCACAATAAGTGGAACATCATACGTTGCAACATGTTTTAGCAACGGATGATTCGTAAGATCTCCTGATCCGATCTTAATCGCCGGGACACCCAACTCACGAAGCATGTCAGCACTGTCTTTGTCGAACGGAGTTGATAGAAATGTGATGTTATGTGAGTTTGCGTACTCAATTAGCTCATAATGTTCTGATTTATCTAATTCATACTGCTCGAGCATTGCTTTCTGGGATTCAAATCCAGCCTGCTCTTGTTGATACTCTGCGGCTTCGGCTTGGTCACTAACTAATCGATCTGCACTGAATGTCTGAAACTTCACGGCATCAGCACCAGCGTCAGCAGCAACCTCAATTAGTTTCTTCGCAAGTTCAACGTCACCGTTGTGGTTTACACCCGCCTCAGCGATAAAATATGGCGACTGGCCAGAACCGATATGCGTTCCATCGATTTCCATTGGGAGTATTTATATATATAAGATTGTCCAAAATATCAGTTTCGCAGTATACTCTATCTCGGTCATTACATTATAACAGCAACTGGAGTATAGCTTATTATATAATAGTAGTTGCTACCCATGGGGTAAAAGTATCCACGTCGATTACCACCAAGGCCCACACTCCTTTTTCCCTTAATTCTGAGGTTGTTCTTAACGACCGCGACCCGTGGCGGCGAGGCCGTCGACGAGTTCACTCTGTTGGTCGGACAGCGCTTTTTTAATTCCATATTATCTAGTGATGGTGATCGATACTAGGCTCGACTTCACACAACGACAACGCTATCGAGTAAGGTTGAACCGTAAAGCAGCGGACGAGTGTCGGTGTGTACTTGTACTCATTCTCTTAAGTGTCTTAACTGTCTACGTTTAAGTTATTCGTGACAAGTCCGTGAATGGTATAGGAACCCTCAGTATAAATTGTTTTCCTCTCAAATTTTTTGATCTAACCAGTTCCGGAAGGGGTGTTAACGTTGGAGCATGGCATTGTGGAGAGTTGCGAAAGCTCTGAGCCAACTTCTGGTTGATTCTCGTGTACTGTACTGGGGAAAACGGTGTCTGAACAGCATGGTTCGGAATTTCAGCACCCCGAACCATGCTTCGATAAGTGAGCGGTCTCCCCACGTTTCTCGCTTAGGTTCGCAGTTGAGAAAATCCAGCGGCCAGTCGTACCACTCGCCGCGGTCAGCCAGCACTACCGGCCGACCGCGGCGATACTTCAGTGTTTCTTTCAGAAACAACAACGCATCAAGGCTCGATCGACCGGGCGAGACATCAACATGCAGCACTTCAAACGTGTCTACGTCAACAGCTGCCCAGACGTATACCTCTTCGTCTTTAATCTCCAGTTTGGTCTCATCGACCGCGACCGCCTGTCGCCGGTCGCGGTCAGGCTCAAAGAGATGTTCGAGCCGATGATACTAGTCGTGGACGGCGACGTGACATACGTCTACGAACGGTTCGATCCGCCGGAACGACAACCCGGTGTGATACAGAAAACTAGCGAGGACACGCTGCTCGGTCGGCGTGTCCTCGCGGGAAAATATTTCTTGCTCGCGCGCCTTCTTTAGCACATGGTCGAGTATTTCTGATCACCAAACCAGAATTCAGCTCGACCACACTTTTTACAATCTCGCTAAAGTTGACACCTCTTTCCGGACACGAGAAATATTGAAGTAATTTAAATATAAAGATAACATGATGTCACCGACAAAGCTTGCTATCTTAGGGGCAGGAGGACCTGGAAAAGACACGCTTGGTATCATAGACGATATAAACAAGCGAAGTGAGAATAAGCGAGAGTTCAATTGTATTGGGTTTTTGGATAACGATAAATCGAAGTGGGGTAAAAGCATTCATGGAGTGGAAGTACTGGGGCCAGTTGAAAAAGCGAGTGATCTTGACTCAGATGTTCAGTTTGTAAATACAATAGGCGGACCATCTTATTTTTGGAAGATACCTGACATTATATCAGAAGCAGGCATTGCTGACGAACGGTTTGTTTCTGTAATACATCCAGACGCGTACATAGCTGAAAGCGCAGATCTTGGTAGAGGTGTTATTGTATATTCAGACTCTTGCATATATGAGAATGCTATTATAGGAAATCACGTGATGGTCAAAGATGCTCGAATAAGTCACGATGATAAGGTCAGCGATTATACTCGGATCGAAGGTGGTACTTGTATTGCAGGAGAGTCTACTATCGGAGAGGCATGCTATCTTGGGATGAATTGTACGATCAGAGGTGCAACAACTGTAGAGGATCAGGCATTAGTCGGGATGGGTGCAGTTGTGGTAGACGATGTTCCGGCAAAGACGGTTGTAGCAGGTGTACCGGCACGAGAAATGAGAAAATCCACAGAATCAGATGACAAATATTCCGATATTTAGACAACTTTCTAAGCCTGAGGCAGATCATTAGTATCAAGCCGGGGTAATTCGAGGGGGCTGTCAGTTTCAGTATCAGCCCTTCGAGGGGATGTTGTAAACCCAAGATTGCAGTCGTATTCTTCAAGTAATTCAAGTGTCGTATCATCATACCCGCCGTATGGGTAGCACATCGTCCAGTCGTCGGTTGTGCCGTTTATGTCTTCGAGAAATGAAAGCGACTGCTCAATTTCATGGACCGCGTCCTGTAAAGACAGTGTATCCAGCCAATAGTGATTCGCAGTGTGGCTTCCAATATGCATGCCGTTGTTCGCCATGACTCGAAGTTGATTTTTGGTCATGTACCACTCTTGTGAGAGGGTCTGTTCGTCAACATCGACATACTGGTCAAAAAGATCATCAACGACGAGTTCTCGTGGTTTTTCTGGAAGCACATGTTGGAGTAATCGCTTTACAAAGACAATTTCTTTGGGATCCCATCTTCCTTCTTCGGCTAATTCTGTGTAGTACTGTTCTGGAGTGTCTAAATCAAACTGGGGCTGGTAATGTTCAAGACAATCAAAAACATCATCAACCAACTGCTTGTCAGTTTCCCGTTGGGCAAGGATCGTATGGATTTTATGGACATCAAGAACGATATCATTCTCAATTGGTTCTGCAGACGGGAAGAAGGCGCCTTGGATACCTCTCTGTTTAAGGATTGGATACACAGTATGGTAGTGATCAATGAATCCATCGTCAAAAGTTAGCAATACGGGATTGTTCGGTAGATCTGTTCCATGGTACAGAGCTGACTGAAGTTCATCAACCGTAATAAAGGAATACTCAGCTGCAAGGTGGTCAAGCTGATATTTGAACTCATCAATCGTAAGCGCATTAATCTCCGGATACCTGCTTCTGCTGAGATCCCGGACGTAGTGATACATTACTATTGTGCACTCAGGCATTAAATATACATCTTGGGAGAGTACACATCAAAATACGGATTTCTTAAATGATAACATAGTCTGAGCGGCACTACTAGATTGACTATCGATATTTGAGTAGTTCAACTGGCGACTGATTATCAAGTGTTTGGTGGCTTCAATGGTGTTATAACAAGTGGTGTGCACAGGTAGGCTGGTTTGCACATCCGCTCATTATCCAAAAGGTCTGTATCCGAAGAGCTCATTCTGTTTGCTTGGAGCTCTTCGAAGATCATCTCATTTTGACCGAAGAACTCTGCTCGGTCCCACCTCAGTACAGTAGTTGCCGAATCAGACTTTCGTCGAGGCAGCTACGACGGAGTTGGCCCCGGGATCGCAGCAAGTGTGACTTTTCTCCCAGTGCTGGATGATCGAAGGATACGAGGGAACGCCGTCAGGCGGCGTTCCCGAGCAATACCTCTCAAGAAATCACTCACTAACCGGGGTCCCGGTCAAAACAAGAGGCTATACTAACCGTAGTCAGTCACGACAAGTCGTCGAAAGATTCGCGTCGAAATCGGCGGTCTCTTCGGCTGGTACTCACCACCGACGAGGACGTTTACCAGAACCCACAGATTGTACAGGCCAACCGCGAACAGAACGTAAAATAATCGAACCGAGAACGTCGGCGAAGACGTTCTCGGCAAAAAGTCACCAATCTGCCGATATGAGGTTTCGATGCCCCAGCGGCGGCGGAATGCCGCCGCGTACGCTTTCGCTGTTGAAGAATCTACACCCAAGCTCGTGACAAACCACACGTGTGCGTCATCGCTTGAACGGTGTGGAACCGCGAAAACCGTCACATCAGCCGTCGCTGTCGGCGGACGCTTTCGCTGCATCGTGTACTCATCAGCAACCGTCTCAGCGCCGGCGCTGAGACGGCCTTTCATTCCACTACTCAGGCGTGCACGGATGATGTAATCCACACCTAACTGTTCTAATTCCGCAACGACGTGGACCTGGTAGAATCCACGGTTAAGATAGACGTGCCGAATTGAGAGTACTCACGTGCGGTTTCTATGAGGGAACGAACGGCTTCGCGCTTGGCGCGAAAGCCGGTCGAATCCATTGGGAGAACAGCAAGCGTAAATCGCGTACGAGGAGCAACGATACAGAGCGTTGCAAAGCAAAACGCTTTGTTCGTTCCCAGATCGGGATACGTCGTTATGACGTGGTCAGTCTCGGCTGAGCCGTAGAACCGCCACTGATGAAGATCGATGGCGACATCGACGAATGCGGGGAGTCGCCGCTGTGAACGAAGGACTTCGAACAATCGATCCCGGACGCCATCAAACTGGTCGTTGACGGCGTCCATCGAGAGGTTCCGCAAGTGGTACAGTAGGGATTTAGCAAGCGGATTTCGAGCAGTGGACGTAATGTCAACCTGTTTTTCCCGGTCCAATTGGAGTGTCTTGCCCCCCGTGTTTGCAAACTCCTAATCGAAGGCGATCCGAGAGAGGATTCTTTTGAAATCCTCTCTCGTGTACTTACCGCACTGTTTGACTCCGAAATCCAGTTGCGGGTACAGCACCGTTGAAGCAGCGCGACAGACCTGTTTTGCCTCAGTTGTCTCTACCATACTCAAACTCAAGGCCGAAGCAAAATGAAGCTAAGTTAGGTTCGGCAATTACTGCAGTATAGCGGGGCCGTGTCGAAGGTTTGGCGTCTCAAGAAGAAACGCTCTGAGCTCAGAAATACAGGACATCAACTTACTGTTGTCATTGTAGTACCGATTCTATTAATTGTTTCCACAATATTTCGCAAAATCCAGGTTCGATATTAGATAGCCCGTTGCATGTGCAAAATTAGCTGATAGTTAGTGCCCGTGTATGGGCATTATTAGCCAACTCTGTTTAAAGGAACCTGCAACATTATCTGGTTTTTGGCCCTAGTTTCGAAAGCGTGCAACGTGCTATTAGAGTATTAATAGTATAATGAGCCTGTTCAACGTACCATAGATTCAATAAGTTCTGCAACTCTATCAGATGATTGATTGTCTCTGTGCTTATGGATTACTTCACACCTCTCTTGACGCTTATCTTCATACGGATCATTTTTGATTGCTGACTCGACCTCGTTTAAAAAATCTTTTTGTGAATCAACAGCAGGTCCGGGTATAGTATCGAAGTAATCATACAGAAGTCCTTTCTCTGTTTTATACTCGTCATAATCATACGGGATAAAAATCATTGGACGGTCAACTAACATAAAATCCTTATATATTGACGAGTAGTCCGTTACCAAGATATCTGTTATTGCTAATAATTCATTGACATCTTCATACTTATCCGCAGAGGCTATCTTTATATTATTAGATTTGTTCTCTAAGCTGTTAGGCGGTGGTGCAGAATGGTTCTCATAGCATGATGTTGGGGCTGGCGACATCGTTTCCTCGATGGTGATTAGCGAGCGCAACGGCCAACCGAAGACACAGAACCAGAAAAACGTGTGCTTTGACCCTCACTCGGCCTCGGACCCGCGAGGTCCCGAGGCCGAGATCCTTGCAGACACCAATCGCTGTTTCCACCCGTGAGCGTTGATCATACGTCTTATCGAGCTGTTTCTGCCAGAGACGAACTGTGTCGCTGTGCCGTTTGATCTGGTCTTCGACGCGATACTCAATCTCTAGCGGGTCGTCCGTATTGCGTGGATTGTACGGTGCAACCGGTACGACCGCCTGCGCCAGCAGGTAGTCGTGCCACTCCAGCATATCGAACTCTGAATCACCGACCATCCATCGAGGGATTTCGACGGCGAGCGCGTCACGCGTGACGCGCATCGCCGTCTCCTGATCGACTTTCTTTGCTGGAGTGAACGCTGCTGCGACCGGAATGTTGTTTGCCGCGGTCACGACACAACAGCCGTAACCGTAGTAGTACTCGTCTTCGCTGTGGTCATAGTTCCAGCTAGCGTCATCATCACGCTGATCGACGGGAATGTCGGTACCATCGATGCGGAAGAGCTTGCCGAACGGGACCTGCTCGGCAAGCTCATGCACCAATTTGATGAAGATGTCTTCTGCGACGAGAGCGAAATCAGTGATAAACCGTGAGAGCGTCCACCGGGACGGTGGGCGCTCGAATCCACATTGCCGCCACACATCTTCATTCCGGAGTTCTCGCGCCATTGGTCGGAGCCCGTAGATGTCGTTGTAGAAGCAGTGAAGGACACCTTTCAGCAACTCTGGGGGCTCGTGGACCCGTGTTCGCCCCCTCGAATCAGGGGCGAACACGGGAAGGTCCTTGAGAAAGGAGAGATCAAGGTGTTCGAACAGCGCTGTCGTCTCCGTCTCCAGTGCTTTGAAAACCTGTTCGACCGTATCGTTACTCGGTAGGACGGACTTGCTGCTGGACACATCAATTTCGTCCTACCGCTTTCCTTGTGAAGACTTCTGCACCACCGCCTAAGCTGTTAAGGAAATGTCTCAATGATTCATATTCATCACCGACATGTGTACCCCTCGTAACATCCGGGTGAGGGCGTATAAGAAGTAAAATATCGTGTTCTTCTAGTTTTTGAAAAAGCTTCTGTGGGTTGAAATCCTCAAATGGAAAGAACTTCATCTCTAAACTTTCTGTTTTTCTATGAGTTGGAGCATACATAACAATATGAGAGTAATTATTGGCGAAATCTATCTCAGGGTTTGAAAATATTTTGTCATTTCTCGGGTAGCCGGTTATAGCAAAATCATCCTCTGATAAAGGTCGGGTTTTCAATCTTTGGTTGATTTGGAATTCTGAAGTTGTTAGAACATATTCAACCTGCTCATTCCGCTTTTTCTTGTGTGTTCTTTTATCTGGGTTCGCTTCGGGGTCCCCTTTTATTGGATTCCCGTGCTGACAGTAGATTAGATTAAGCGACGACGGTATTCCCATCCTCCCTGTGGGAGAAAGATCACTTGTTTGGTGAGTAAATAAACCTATATTTGCTCGAAAAAGAGTTTGTAAGCTGCGGATCGAGTTCATGTGAACCACTGGTTTGTTTTCGTTCTTCAGTCTATCATAAACCTGCGAGCTTCTGGTTATCCAAATAGGAGTTAATTCATAATCGTTATCCAATATATGTTCATAGACTGCTTGAGGATTACCGCGATAACTTTCTCCCCTGTGCGCTCCAAAAATAACTAAGTCGGGGCGATTTGGAACTACCCCACCGACATAACGTATTATATATCTGTTAACTTTTTGGGCCAAATACTTCAAACTTTTTTGTGCAAATACTAGTAATCCCTCTTTGCGAATAATTTCCTTTGACCTTTTGAGCATATCCATTGCCATGTTGCGCATTGCTTTGTTTATACGTGGCGGTGGTGCAGAACTGTTCTCATAGCGTGATGGTTGGACTGGCAACATCGTTTCCCCGATGGTGATTGGCGAGTGCGACGGCCAATCGGAGGCAGAGAGCGATGAAGACGTGTACTTTTACGCGTACTCGGCCTCGGACCCGCCGGGTCCCGAGGCCGAGATCCTTACAGACACCAATCGCTGTTTCAACCCGTGAGCGTTCTGCATACGTCTCATCGAGTTGGTGCTGCCAGAGACGAACGGTGTCGCTGTGTTCTTTGATTCGCTCTTCGACGCGGTATTCTATGTCTGGTGGATCGTCCGTATTCCGTGGGTTGTACGGCGATATCGGCACGACTGACTGCTCCAGCAGCCAGTCGTGCCACCCCAGCATATCGAACTCTGAGTCACCGAGGAACCAGCGTGGGGTATCGACCTTCTTAGCTGGAGTGAACGCTGCTGCGACCGGTATATTGTGTGCTGCGGTGACGACACAGCAGCCGTAGCCGTAGTAGTCGTCTTCTGCGTGATCGTAGTTCCAGTCAGCGTCCTCGTCACGCTGATCAACCGGAAGATTTGTCCCATCGATGCGAAAGAGCTTGCCGAGCGGCACCTGCTCGACAAGTTCGTGAACTAACTCGATGAATACGTCTTCAGCGACGAGTGCGAAGTCAGTGATGAACCGTGAGAGTGTCCGCCGGGACGGCGGACTCTCAAAGCCACACTGTCGCCAGACATCCTCGTTGCGGAGTTCCCGCGCCATTGGACGAGGACCGTAGATATCATGTTAAAAGCAGTGGAGGACACCTTTCAGGAGTTCTGGTGGCTCGTGAACCCGTGTTCGCCCCCGATCCAAGGGGGCGAACACGGGATAGTCGGTGAGGAACGACAAATCGAGGTGTTCGAACAGCGCAGTTGTCTCAGTCTCCAGTGTTTTGAAGACCTGTTCGACCGTATCGTTATCCGGTAGGACGGACTTGGTGCTGGACACATCAAATTCGTCCTACCGCTTCCTTGTGAGGACTTCTGCCCCACCGCCTTATACGTTTTAATAAATTTCTGCTCCGAGAATTTTGAGTTCTCTCGTTCAAATAATAACAACATTTTGTTAAGAGTGCGTCCACAGCAGCAAATTGCTAGCCATTTTCTAACGATATATTAGTAACGCTTCTGAGTTTTTTGCTACACAGGGAAGCCATAAGTTTACAAACTAGCTGCACGTAACCAAGACGAATTTATTTGTGAACTTATTTGTAAGCAATTTCATACCGCGTCGAGCCACGAAAGATGAGAAATTATACTCTGGCCTATATTCTCATTGTAATATTCTAGATCTGTTATTGTGTCAACCTCAATCCAACCACCAGAAACTGGGACGGCTTGTATATCCCAACCGTGATCAATAAGATGCTGAAGAAAGTGTGTCATCTCAACAGCCGTCGATCCACCATCTGAAAGCTCTTCATACACATCGGTGAACGCGCTGATCCGATCACTGCGGATTTTGATCAGCCCGATATATTGACCCTCAATATCCGACCGATCGGTTGGCTCGGCTCCAATTGACTCAATCTGACCAGTTGCATCACACTGTAACGTCTCAGCATCGCTAAGCGGATCATCAAACCGCGCCTCCCAAAGCTCCTCCCAAGCCTCATCAACGACAACACAAACCGACGCATCACAGTCAAGAAGGGACTCAACAACTGACTCATCATAGACAATGTCTCCATATGAAATGACTAAATCACGGTCATCCGGAAACTGATCAGCCGCACAAAAAAGACTGTATACCATCTCAGTCGAATCGTACACATCGTTATGGACAGTCTCATACCCAAGCGCATCAATTTCCTCTGCCATGTACCCAGTCACAATCACATGATCATCAATCCCCACAGCTTCTAGTGTGTCTAAATTTCGCTCTAACAGCGACTTACCAGCTAACTCAACTAACGGTTTTGGACGATCATCTGTCAATGGGCGAAGTCGTGTTCCCTGTCCGGCTGCTAAATGCACAACCCGAGGCGATGAATGTGATGACATCTACTCATCACTCTCGAATACATACCTGAGAATCTGTTGGTCTACCCTTGCTGATGGAGAATGACGTTCCGGATGCCACATGATCCCCCAGATCGGAAGCGACGGGTGGAACAAACATTCAACAGTCTCATCAGGCGCGATCCCGCCAACGGTCAACTCAGCGGCGACATCGTCCTGGTTGATCCCCCAGTTATGATAACTGTTCACCGTGATTGTCTCGGGGATAGATAGGCCATTGGTCTCAGCAAACGATATCTCATGGGAAACATCGACATGATCAGAAACAGCCGACAGATCACCACCAAAATACACATTGAGCAATTCAAGCCCTCGACACACCCCAACAACAGAAAGTCCAGTCTCAACGGCAACATCAAGCACTGCCTGCTCAAACGCGTCGCGAGCCGGAGCTGGTGTCTCTGGGTCTGTATGTCCCACAATGTCATTCCCACCCGTGAGAATCACACCGTCAATTGATAGACGAGTCAGATATGAACGAACGTTCTCTGGCGCAATCCGATTCGGTAATGGAACTGGAGTATACCCTAACTCTTGGAGTAACGAAATCCATGCCTGATCCAGACAGTCACGACGCTCCCCATACTCTTCGATAACACTCACACGCTGGGTCACACCAATACGAAGTGGCTCATCTGTCATCACTTGACCTCACGAATATCTTTTGCACCACAATGCAGTTCAAGCACATCAAACCGACGGAGCTGATCATACCGTTGTTCGCCGACGCCAATCGCCGCCGGTAGCGAAAACTCCGCCGCACGAACGGCCATATGCGAGTTTGATCCACCATACATCGTAATCAAGCCGGCAATATCATGTCCAAACAGCCAGTCATATCCCGGATCAGCCTGCGGAATCAACACAATTTTGCCGTCAAGATCAATCTCAGTGACAGCCTGTTCATCTTCAATCTCAATGACATCTGCAGTAACTGACTTGCCAGTCACAAAATTTGGTTCTCGAGCGGGACGCTCAAAGACCGTAAAGTCAGACGTATCAAAGAGCAACGGTGGTAACTCAACGCTCTGAGTGATCGTGTGTTGTTTGCGGCCCTCACGAATCTGCTCGTCAAGCCACTGTGAGAGGTCTGCAGGTGGCCGGTTAACACTCAACTGGAAAAATGACTCAATCGGGATATGCGAAAGCTCTTCACGTGAGACATCATGCTGCTCGCCAAACATCGCGATTTGTTCAAGTGCCTCGCTTAGATTTTGGGAGAACATAAACTTTGATTGCTCACGACCTTCGATGGCTGCCACGAGAAAGTCAATAAACGCGTCAATATCAGCTGGCAAGCCAACGCGTGCAAGTTCAGATTGTACAGCCGTTTTCGTATCCTTATCCCAGACATGATGCGGATCAGGAAGATCATCCGGGGCAGTTGCTTTCTCAACCATCGGCCGAAGATACGTCTCTGGCTCAACATCATATCGTGGCGATGTGATCTCATAGGTACCCGGACGAAGATGACCATACTGGGAAACAAAGTTGTCCCATGAAAGCTTATCGACCGCAACCCGATATGCGTCACGTTCGAACTGTCGAGCAACGGTATTGAGCGAGTTCAAAAAGGCACTATGCTCCTCAGCAGACAGGAGACCAACCCGTTCAAGCGAGCGGAGAAGCGTTGTCGCCACAAACGCAGTCCGGGCCAAATGGGCAAATGGAAGGGTTCCAAGCCGACGACAGTCAGCAAGCAGTTGCCGGGCTGTTCGTAACGGAGGCAGATCCGCTGCCATAATGTCCTCATACCGCTGTTCAAGCGTCTCAACAGCCTGCATATCAGTCCGTGTCTCAATCCGCTCAAAGGCATGCTGATTAATCTCGTTGAGCCCTGATCGCAACGGCGCAAGCTCTGACTGCTCAAAGCCAGCATCTAACAATGGCTGAATCTGCTGATCATAATCAAACGGCAAGCAGGTAAGGACAATATCAAACTCGACTTTGTCATGGTACGCTGGATTCTCCGCTAACCGCTGGAGATAATATTCAACAAGCTCTTCTGCCAGCTCATCCGGCACTGAGGCTGGAATAAACGACGTAAAATCAGCCCGCACATCAACAAACGGCTGACCAGCAAATTGGCGCATCAACGGATGTGGACGAACATCACGGTAGCCGTATTCAGCACGCTGTTGGGCCCAGATATCATCCATCACAAGATATCGATATAATGATGAGGCAAGCCGTCGAGGACGGCGACCAATGATTTCAGCCGGATTCCAGTCTGGCATGACACCATAAATTGTTGAGTCACCCAAGACACTTGGGGGCGCGTCCTGAGTTCGCTCAAACTCACGCGTGGCAGTATCAATTGCCGTATAGACTGCCCCGTCATCGGCGGTTGATTCGGCCGGATCGATTGTCATTGGACGAGTCTGGAGAATATAGACCGTCTCGTCTGCATCAATCGCAAACTCAATATCAAGACTATCATGCCCGATGACATCCTCAAGCTCACGGATGGCCGCCAGTAAGGGCTCAAGCGCAAGATCAGTTGGATACTGCGTAGATAGCGAAGCGTCCGTCTCGTTCATATCATGTCCAAGGTCGGACCGCTGGTCAGTCTTGAACAGATCTTTTCTGATAATAGCAGTCTGAAGGTGTTCGCCTGTCCCATCAGTAACGGTCTCTGTGCTGCTGGTTGTGGCATCATAATTAACGACATAATACGGACTGCCAGTATCGAGAGTGCGAGTCATCACAACACCACTCTGTTCTGGCTCATCAATCATCGGTTGGACCAGTACCTGATTCTCCGGATTCTCATCGGGATATGAATCGATAACAGTTTGCACCGCGTTTGACAGTGTCGCCGGATCATCAGCGCGTACATCAAGAATGCTTTCAAACCGGCCTGCATTTGATTCATCCCATGAGTCCTCGGCGAGGGCACTCGACCGAACAATCACCGGATCACCGCCAAACATATCAGCAATGTCAGTACAGATCTGGTCTGCTTGCTGGTCCCAATCTGCTACGGTGAACGTATATTGATCGAGAATCGTGCTTTCAGAGACAACAGATTGGAGCCGTCGTAAGGTGTTTGCCTTCGTATCGAGGATAAATCGAGACAGATCAGCCTCAGTTTCTAACTCAGCCCATGCATCTTCGATATCAACAACAGCAATATCAGCGCCAGCAGCTGCTGTCGTTGTGAGTAATTCCGGCAAGTCAGCATCATCAGTTAGAACATTACGATTCCACAGCGAATGGATCCGATCAAGATCCGCTGGATCAATCCGAACAAGTCCGGTAAACTCAGCATCCGCCTCAGTCACAGCGAGGTCCGTACCTGCTTTAACAAAGTGATTGTCTTCTGTAACGATCTTCTCAGCACGCTGGAGACTATCATCTGCTCGGTCATGATATCTGGTCTGCCAGCTACTGTCAGCTGCAACCGTCGTTTGTCCGTCCAATCGTGTGACGGCTGTTTGCTCGAAGACTGTGTCAGCATAGCAGACATACACAGGCCGATCAGTCGGAATTGGTGCGGTAAAAAGCGATCCAACAGTACCGGTCTCATCCCACTGATCGTTACGGGAGAAATGAATGTCAGGATACTCATCGATAATTTCGTCAATCCGGTAACCACCAACAAAGTGAATCTCTGGGCGTTCAAGCGCCTGTGTAAAGGCATCAATTAGCCAGTCAAGAACACGCTGATTACCAGACGGTCGTGTAAGAGCCGAAGGTTCGGTTCCAGTAAATGGCTTCCCAGCACCAAGAATGACAACAACTGAACGAGTCACGTATGTAATGAATAAGTGAGTTACTAAAAACGATTACTATTCAACTGAAAAGAACCGAGCTCATCGGCGTTATAGTCGGTGCAGTTTGACGCTGAGATCAGTCGTCTCTGAATCTACAGACAGGCAATACTGCTCCAGATTGCAGTAACAGACAAGAGTCCACGTAGATTCACCAACTAACAGACATAGTGTGATGACAAGAGACTCATCCTAAGGTAATGTTTCGCGTTTATTACAGTATAGAAGCTCAAGCAGTCAGTTGTACCACGAACCGCAGTCTGGCTCTAGCAGTAAAGAACCAGAATACCGTTCGAGAGTAGTATTCAAAACAGGAATGCGTTGAGGTCAAATCAGCTAAGAAAAACTGGATAGCAAGGAAGGTGAGTATCCCGAGTTGCATGCTGACTACGAATATCTGTTTGGCTGTCCAACAACGAGATCAGTAAAAGAGCCCGATTGTGAGTGCCAATAGGCATTTGAGTGTAAGCGAAGAGATACCGTCTGGTATTCTTAATGTATAGTCCCAAACAGCTCCTACAAGCATGTCAATCTAATACACACCGTATCACAGAAGCATTAATCAGAAATGTAGTACTGTCAATCGGTGTTACAATCCTCAAAGGGCACGATAGAGATAGAATCAACCTGCAAGTCTCCAGTTCTGTGAGTTTAATTACAACAGCATATCATCAATTAAAACATCCAAAACCTACCGATCAACAACTCAGATGGCTGCCGTCCTGAGTTTAACTAAACCCGCCACTGGATACAACAAACGACAGCCGTCACCGAACAACGCTCATTATTATAGCACAACCCAGCACCAATCAGTCATCACCACGCCGTGAACAATACAGACTACGCTCAGGCAATGACACTGCCTGCACACGCGGGTCAAGCAGACAGTATGCATGAGACTGTGTATGCACGGCGGATTGGGTTCCAACCCGACCAGTAACCTGTAGTTCCATCACCCCAAGCGTGGGTGTCTCGATTGTTTCTGGCGCACACCGCTGACAGTAACAACGACCAAGCTGCCAGCGGGCCTGTTCAGCCGGCCGGTAAGCAGCCACTACAATCGATCGACCAGCAGTCATCGCACAGCCACAGGCTACACACTGTGGTGGCTCCCCCAGCCCAGCCAGTGACAACCCAGCAAACAACTGTGCAACTGTCCCAACAAGGACAGGCCCGGATGCACCCGGATCAACAACCGCATGGCCACCATCCACACTTACCGGACGCATGGATTGACACCCCCACAGACAGGACCAGTCAGTGACCGAAGAGCCATCCCAGTTACTGGCTGGAGATCAGTAGCATCTGTGTATGCACGATCCTGCAAGCGGAGGGTCGATTGATGTCCACAGCAGGACTGAGCTGGCCGGCAGCGTGACTGTCCAGAGCGGGTCGGGTGTTCTCGAAACAATACCATCAAATACGACGATGTGATTATTCGTCGAGACATTGCAGGTGCTCTGCAAGACACAAACAAAGCAAGAACAAGCCGAATATGAGGATATGTAATATGGCCAGTCAACACAGAAGGCATGTGCTTGACACAGAGGAGTGCAGATCACGCAAAGAAGGATAGAAACACGACAGAGTAAACCACATACGTTCCACCTAATAATCGCTGTAGATGCTAATACACTACCAAATACTGGTGTTTGACCTCCTCCCACCCGTGAGCGGGGTGGGATTCCCACGGCACCGCACCGCTTGGTTGGGAGTTTCAGGTTTGCAGTCTGGTCAGCATGACCGGACTCCTGGCAGGGCCAAGCCGCCGTTACTCCTAGCCTGGCATGGGATTCAGAGTTACCGTGTTGTACGGAATCCACAGCCAGCGGCCTGAAGGGGATTCCTTCAGACCTGTCTTTTACCCATAAGTTCACCGAGACTTAAACAGACGTTTCAGACGCTGTCGACCCCATCTGTACTCGAGAGATCAAGATAAGCAGCGATTGAGGGCAGTAATATCGGCGGCAGGGGATGACTGAATGCGGATAAAGAAGATCGGCAAAATCGTTCTATGAGGGTGTTACATCCATAGATATCGGTATTTTCAACCGAATGCATCGATCTCGACAGCGACTTCATTTGTGGGTAAGAGACAGTCCTTCAGACGTGGTGTGGCCCGAATCCCGATATTATCCGTTTAATAGGGCGGCGAAACCGCCTCGGCGTGGTCATGTATACGTTCTGATTGCTGATAAAACTCCGGGATAGCTCAGTCCCGTGGATAGATGCCCAGTTGTCGGCTTCATCCACACCCGTAAACGGGTGGGCTTTCGCCTTGCTAACGCTGTAAATTTCAGCAGTCGCCGCTCGGATACGGCGCATTGTCGAGGCTTCAGAGCCACACTGACGAGCTTCGATGGACCCCACAGGACGGAAGCGACCGGGTTGTCGAATATGCTCTCTTCTCTCGCAGTGGGTTCGAGCCGTCAGTCGAAGAAGCGGCTACTCAACGAGACGACCTCCGCTTGTTCACCGTTGCTGACGTGGTCGACAGGCTGACCTGATTGCCGTGACTCTTGGTGCGTTCGCCGAAGAGGTCAGCTACCAACGGCTGTAGTACCTCAAAAAGATTTTGAGCAATAGGTCTCTGATACTGCCGGAAGCAACTACTCTATGACCCGCTTTTGGAGCGTTTACGCAGATCCGCTTCGGAACCGCTCTATCGGTACGTCGGTGATCTCGTCGTAGTCGTCATCGCCGCCAATCAAGAGTGCCGCTTCGACATGCTCAGCGGTCGCCAGCGCGAACGAATCACCGAGCGCCGGGTTGTACATGAGGACGTACTCTGAAGCTGCCATCCAAGCCTCGTCAGCATCCACGCGTTCGATCCCAAGGTCGGTGAGCCAGTCGAGATACTCGTCGGCGGTGGCCCGGTCGTACTTTCGGGCGATGGTGTACCGGATCTCAGCGAGGTTCACGCAGCTGGCGTAACCGGTCGCGTCTCCAACAGCGACTGCGTCTAGGTACTCCTCGACTACATCGCTGCCGGGTTCGTCGTCTGCGTGAGCGATCAGTGGCTCGGCGTCGAAGACAATGCGGTCAGGACCCGCCATTATTTCTCCGACACGAACTGCGCATCACGCGCTTCGCGGTCCTGCTCGCGCTTCTCGCGGAGAATCTCGGATGCAGGCTTGTCAGTTGATGCCTCGCTGCGGGCGGCAAAACCGCGCATCTCGCTCGGGGAGCGAATCTGCTCGACGAGTATCTCACCGTCCTCAGTCTCCCGAAACAGTACCTTACCGGGAGCCTCGATCCCAAGCTTCTCGCGGAACCGCTTCGGGATGGTTGCCTGCCCGTGCTTGGTAACAGCAACAATTTCTTTCTCAGACCCATTCGATTGTTCTGTCTTGCTCATTATTCATAACATAATTTGCGTTCATAGGTAAGTCTTTCCTACCTCATTAAACGGTCAGTCCTTGCTTCAGCAGAGAAGTCAGTAAGATCACTACCTATTCGCTTGCCGTCTATCGCTGAAAATCTACAACGCGGAATTAAGCTTAAGAATAAAGTTAAGTGAATCAGACGCCGGAACCTCAGACCGGGACATCAACTCTCTCTCAGTCATCGTTGTGAGTTCATTCGTTCGCTTTCTTCGCATAGGGCCGACAACCTCGGCGCGGTAGATTCGACTGCGACGGTACTGACGATAGTTCAGGCTGGTGCAGCATCATCAGCTGGACGCGTCGAAATTTCGAGACTGACTTCAATGGTGTCGTAGGGGACGAACGGGCGCTTCGCCCGGCCAGCCTGTTCGAAGTGGACGATGTCGTAGTCAGCGAGGACCTGAAGGTCGTCGTGAATGCTCTTGACATCGCGGTCTAGGCGTTCGGCCAGTTGGCGGATACTGTCCGGGCGCTCGGTCATGATACTCCGAAGGAGTTCGACGCGACGGTCAGTGAGCAATGCTCTGAGATCACTCGGGTTCTGGAAGTTGATGACGTGCGGGATCTCCTCGCCCGCCTGCCAGCGGTCGAGTCGGTCGAGAGCGTCCTGGCGGTGCGCCTGTTCAGAGTCGGACGTGATCCGAAGCATCGAGGGATAGTCCTCAGGATCGCGGTCTTCGAGAAAGCCCGCCTCGGCTTCGATGTCGTCCACCACGATCTCCTCGGTCTCAGAGTCGGTGCTGTTGGCATCATCGATGTCGTCAGGTGTGTTAGGTTGGTCGTGCATGTTGGTCACCTCTCGCGGCGGTCGTCCATCTCGTTGTGAACTGCCGGACATGGGCTTTGAGGCCAGTGTACTCAATGTCGTCGTAGACACCGGTGGGGGTATGGTAGTGGTGACGGTCTACCCCGGGATGGTTTGGGTAGTTGTCGAACCGAAGTAGCGTGCGACCGTCTTCGGCCATGTACTGGAATCGGTACTTGACTCCTTCGGGGTAGTCGTCACTTTTTGGGATGGCGGTGGCGATCATCTCGTACCGGGTGCCGTCGTCGAACGTGTCTTGGTCTTCGTAGATGACCGTCGATCCCATCTATGCTACCTATGTTGGTACAACGTGCCAGCATACAATAAGACTTTTCGTTGGTGTCAAGGGCCAACATAGGATCTCACATCTCGATTTCGGAGACTCCGCACCTCTAACGACGGGAAGTCGGCAGGCCGGGCCTTCGCTTTAACCAACAGTCAAACGCGCAACTTCCGCTGATGTTGGTTAATATCATACGAGGCTACCGCCACCACCCTTTGACCAACTTTTAAGATTAATCTTAAGGTCAACTACTTGGCGAAACGCGCCCAACCAGGAGTTGAAACTGGTCGTCTCAATGCGTATGGCATTCTGGCGCAGTTCATAAATAGTATGAAGACGTAGTCGGGATAGAACGATGGCACGAATTACCGGTTCCTACCCAGATGACCTCGACCTCCTCATCGAGGGCGCCGTCGAGGCTGGTGTGTTCGGGGGAAAGAGCGACGCGTTGCGCGAGTTCGTACGTGAATACTTCGAGGATCACGAGAACGAACGTATTGCAGCTGCGGTCGCCCTCTACGAACGCGAGCGGATCACACTCGGTGATGCTGCGAGGCTCGCTGATGTCGACCGCTGGACGATGCGTGACATCCTCCGTGAGCACGGTGTTGAACTTCGCCTGGGGCTCGTTGACGAAGACGACGCAGCCTACGAGGTAGAGGCAGCACGCGAACTCGAATTCGATGATGAAGACTCGTCTGATGAGGAGTCACGTGCTAAATGACAGGTGACGATCTCCCAGCGAACCCGAGCGTCTTGAACACGACTGTCCTCTCGAATTTTGCGTACATCGATCAGCTGTGGGTAGTTGCTGGCCTCTCTGGAATCTGTACGGTACCAGTCGTTCGTGAGGAGCTTGAACACGGCGGTGATAACCACCCATATCTCCAGAAAGCACTCGATACGCTTGATGACGAAATCCCAGTCGCGACGATTTCGGATACTGTCGCAAACAGGGAAGCCGTTGTCGGGGGGCATCTCGACCCGGGGGAAGCACAGGCGTTCGCCCTCGCTGACGCACACGACGGTCGACTGCTGACAGACGACGGAGATGCCCGGTCGTTTGCGAAAGACCAGGGTGTGACCGTTGTCGGGTCAGTTGGCGTTCTGTTGGCTGCAATCGATACTGGGAAGATCGATGAATCAACCGCTGACGAGTGGCTGTCGACGTGGATCGACGAGATCGGCTACTACGTCCCGTATCGAACGATCTCCGAGTATCGATGACGGGGTTCCAGGGAGCAGGAGATGAAAAGAAGCGTTACGCTAAACGAGTGGCAATGTTCCGGGCACCTGAGCTGCTCGATGAAAATGATCTCAAAACGACATCGACTGGAGCCCGTGGGGAGAATTTGTTATGATCTGATGAGCTAAGCTCTATCGAGCTACGGTGTTTCGACGATCGCGAGAATCTCTGGCGCTCGGTACACCCTCCGGCGTTCTTTCCCAGTAATTTCATCGATGATCCCGTCGTCGGAGAGCATGTCGATCGCGTTGTAGACGGCCTTTTTGGACCGACCAGTCGCTTCCTGCGCGCGGCTCGCCTGTAGATACGGTTCCTCAAAGAGGTGGGTGACGACGTCGCAAACAGCTGGGTAGTCCTCGTACTGTTCAAGATATGTGCCTCGAAGGTCTAAGAGCTCTTGGCCACACTCGTAGGCGTCGTGGGCTTGGTCGCAGATCGCAGTCAACGCGAACCGCACCCACTCGTCCCATGCCCCGTCTCTGCTGACGCGCAACAGTTTGTCGAAGTACTCGCTCCGGTTTCGGTTGAAATACGCAGACAAGTATAGGTACGGCTCATCAAGCAAGCCAGCGTCGTACAACTGGAGCATGATAAGGAGCCGTCCGAGTCGGCCGTTCCCGTCGCGGAACGGGTGGATCGTCTCGAACTGGTAATGAGAGAGGACGATATCGATGAGCGGCGGGTAGTTATCCATCCGGTTGTACGCGATGAGCTGATCGAGTAGCATCGACACGTGGGCCGGGTGGGCCGGGATGAACTGCGCGTCCTCGGAGTTCTGGTTCGGACCGATGATGACAGGGGTATCTCGGATGGTGCCAGGACGCTTGTCTTCACCACGAACATCGAGTAGGAGCGATTCATGGAGTTCACAGAGGAGGGTGCGGTCGATACTCTCGCCCTGTTCGAGCCGATCGAACCCCATCTGGATAGCCTCGACGTAGTTGTACGCCTCTCTGATGTCTCGTTCGGATGCTGCTGCCCGTTTAGGGTCGTCGTCTGGCTCGTGGAGGATGATGTCTGAGACGGTGACTGCGGTGCCTTCGATCTGGGAGCTCATTGCCGCTTCTCGGACCACGAACGGGGCGAGCAGGAGGTTCTCGTTTTCGATGTGGTCGTGAAGGGTCGAAAGCTGGCCGAGCGCGTAGAGAGCGTCGCCGTAGGCGTCGAGAATCTCCGAAGTGAGTTCAAGCTTTGGAGGGAGGCTTGCCGGATTGTAGCAGGGGAGTCCGTTGTGTGGCTCGATCCGACCAGGCCCATCTTCGAACTCAGCGGGGTTCATTACAATACAGATGGTTCTCAACCCGCATAAGTGTACTGAATCCCGATCAAATACACTTAAAGAAGATTCAAACCAGAATAAGTGTACTGAATCCCGATCAAATACACTTACAGAAGATTCAAAAAAGAAACCAAAGCGGATTCCCCGCCCCACCGTGGGCGGAGTTCCGAGGCCGAGATCCTTGCAGACACCAATCGCTGTTTCCACCCGTGAGCGTTGATCATACGTCTTATCGAGTTGTTTCTGCCAGAGACGAACTATGTCGCTGTGCTGTTTGATGCTGTCGCGTTTCGAGTATACAAAAGCTGGTGCTGCGAAAGAATAGCAGCATCTGGATAAAGCAGTGAACCGCCTCGGGGTCAAGCCCCGAGGCTTCCCGTTTCAATGACGCGACTTGCAGGAACCGATGAAGACCGGCCTCCATCGGTTTCCACAGCGGTCGCAGTCTCCACGGGCGTGACTTTGGCGTGTCCCTTACCTAGTTGTTCAAGACCGCGAGAAAGAACATTGTACGACGCATTCGCATCTCTGTCCACCTTGAACCCACAACTCGGGCAACTGTGTTCTCGTACCCACAACGGTTTCTCCGTTTTAACGCCACACTCAGCGCACTCTTTGGTTGTTCCTGCAGGGTCTACTTGCACGACGTGCGTGCCGTACAAGTCGCCCTTGTACTCCAGCATCTCGATGAACCCACGCCACGCAGCGTCCTGCTTGTTCCGCGCATTCCCGCGCTGTTGAAGCATTCCCGAGGCGTCCAGATCTTCAACGAACACGGCGTCGTACGTCCTGACGAGCCACATGGAGAGCTTGTGCTGGAAGTCTTCGACCTTTCGCTTGATTCGACGCTTACCTTTGGCGACCTCCCGGCGTTGGTTCGCCCAGTTGTTGCTCCCGTGTTCCTTGCGAGAGAGACTGCGCTGTTCTCGGCGCAAGCGGTCGTACTCGTCGGAGAGGTCGAGCCAGTCCACGCTGTCTCCATCGCTCGTATATATGTAGTTCTGGATTCCAAGGTCAACGCCAACGCAATCTTCCACGTCTAGGTCATCTACGTCGGGTTTCTCGGGGAGAGCGGTGTCTTCAACTTCGAGGCCGAACGTGACGTACCACTCACCCGTTGTCTCTTTTTTCAGCGTCACCTCTTTGATGTCTGCGTTGTCGGGAAGGGATCGGTGGTAGCGGATTGGGATGTCACCGATTTTCGAGAGCCAGAGCGTGGCAGTCTGGCCACTCGTGTTTTTGAGTTCGAAACCGGACTGCGAGTATGTCATGCTCTGGTACTCTCGCGGTGATTTCCACTGAAGTTCACCGACCTTGTATCCCTGCTCTTTTTTGTCTGAGAGGCTGCTGAGGTTGTTGTAGAAGCGTTCGACGGTTTTCTGCAACGCCTTCGAGTGGACTTCTTTAAAGACGGGCCATTCGTCTTTCCACTCGGTGAGACGTTTTTGGTGTTGGTACGCGGAACCGATGTTGTCTTCGTCGGTGTCGAGGGTGTTGTATTCGTAGCGGGTGTGGTTGTAGGCTTGGCGGTGAATGTCGATGTGGCGTTCCGCTTCCGCAGTTATACCTGTTCGGTTAGGATAGGCGCGGAAACGGTAATCGTACCACATCGTTGTACCGTGATTATTGGTATGTTTCGACTTAATCGTTTGGTTCACGAGCTGTCGGCTTCATCCACAGGGTCAAGCCCCATGACATTCGCCTCGACAGCCTGTAAAATTACGTTGCAGCAGCTGCAACTGGTTTTTAGGGAGTTTTACAGATGTCAAACACGGAATTTGGCGTGTCCATTGCGGATGAACTCCTCGAAGAATTGGATGAACTGACCGAGGAGTGTGTGGATCTGCAAGCAAGCCGTTCAGAGGTTGTTGAGGCGATTCTGACAGCGTACTTCCAGAGTGATGTTGACCACAAGGCACGAGTCCGCAAGCTCATCATCCCCGCCGAAAAGAGACTCTTTGAAGAGTTTTCTTTCCGTTGCAGCGGCTGCAATCGATTCTAAGCCAGTATCTTCACAAAGAGTGAGAGACTGCACCACTAGCCTTTAGATACTCGAAACGCGACAGCAGTCACTGAGATTGTATAGTGTACAAGCTCGCATACTGTCCATCATTGTCAAGCAATTCGTGATGTGTCCCTTCCTCAACGATTTCACCATCTTCCATCGTGTAAATCCGATCTGCATTCTCAACCGTTGAGAGCCGGTGAGCAATTGCGATCATCGCATAATCACGGTCCATCTGCTCGATAGCACGCTGAACCTCACGTTCGAGATGGGAATCAAGATCACTGGTTGCTTCATCTAAAATGAGCAGATCAGCATCGGTCAACAGCGCACGAGCCAAGGCAACCCGCTGTTTCTGTCCACCGGAAAGACGGACCCCGTCATCACCAAGTTGGGTATCATATCCGTCTGGCAGATCATCAATAAACTGATCAACTTTGGCAATCCGACAGACACGATCAATCTCGGCTTCGGTTGCATTACGATTACCAATCGTGAGGTTATACCGGAGCGTATCATTGAAAATAAACGGATCCTGGCGGACAACCGCAATCCGATCTCGCCAGCTATCAACATCCATGTCTGTAATCCGATGGCCATTTGCCCGAATTGCACCACGATCAGGATCATACAGCCGTGCCAATAGGGACACAATCGTCGATTTACCGGCTCCGGACTGGCCAACAAAGGCAACAAACTCGCCTTTCTTTACGTCGAAGTCAACGCCGTTGAGGACTTTCTCATCTTCTTCATAGGCGAAGTGGACATCATCGAATTCGACATCTCGCACCTCATTTGGTGCTGGCTCACCGGATTCACGCTGTTCAGCGCGCTCATCAAGATCATCAATAAACTGCTGGGTCCGAACTAAGTGTGGCAGATGGTTTTCGATCTTGTAGTAGTATTTATTCAATTTACTTACTTTCGGTCCCATCTGATACATAGCAAACAAGAAGACACCAAGGGCACCGATTGAAAGATCCGCAACGGTAAGCGCCAAGTAGATTAGCACGAAGACCGCCCCAGCAACACCAAGATTATAGAAGTTATCCAGAATTGCTTGGTTCCGGCTCTGTCGGATTTTATACTCTGTGTATGTATCAACAGCGCCTTTGAAGTCTTGATACAGTTCCTCGGCAAGATTAAAGAGTCGGACATCCCGAATACCCTGTGTACCAGCCTGTGCGGTTTCCTGACGACGTTCATTTGCCTGTGCAACAATTTGTCCAAGATCATAGCCGGGCTCAATAATTCGGCGTAAGAACACGGTCAGAAAGCCGAGCACACCAACTGCAAACAGTGTAAGCCATGGTGATATAACGACTGCAACGGTCAAGTACACGAAGACCAAGAACAGTTTCTCGAAGAATCTGACGACGTATCGAATCACCTTTGCGCTGTATCGTGTTTCAGTAATAATGGCGTTAAGAATATCATCGGATCCTTCTTCATCGAAGTACTCAACTTCTGCCTCAATTGCATTATCAAAGGCACGCGTCTGCAGATCACGGATATAGTAATTCTGCAGCGCTGCCTGAAACCACGCAACAAGAAAGCTCGTTGTATACCGGACGGTCATGACCACAATGACACCAAGGATGACATAGCCAAGTGTAAATGGAATCCCAAGCGTCTGATAGGCAGTCACGAAGTATGCCATGAGTCCGTCTGCTTCTGCAACCGGATCATCAAGCTGTACAATCTCGATGACCGGCATAATGAAGCTCAGTCCAATGCCCTCAAGTGCAGCTGCAAGTAGTCCCAGCCCGATAATCAGAACAGTAAATTTGGGATCGAACTTGGCAACATCAAGTAACGCATTGATTTTCTCCTCACGTGAGACGGACTCAGTATCGTCAGACATACAGCAATTGTTAGGAGTTGAACGGTCAACGAAAATAATACCACCGGAATGATGCCACGAAATTCAATTCCGTCCGGGAAGCATCTGGGCAACACCACTCTGCCAGAAAGATATGCACACAACGACACGCAACAAACAGATATATGCTGTAAAACAGTATTTTCAACAGCGTGACCGCCGGAATGTGCATTCAGTGTCAATCAATAAGAATTTGAGGGACAGGTATGAAGGTAGAAAGTATGGATGCAGTGGTGCTTGCTGGTGGATATGCAACACGGTTGTGGCCAATCACCCGACATCGGCCGAAGATGGTACTCCCAATCGGAGAAACAACAGTCATTGATCGTGTACTCAGTGATCTTGAAACAGATGATCGCATCTCGTCTGTGTATCTCTCGACCAATGCACGATTCAAAGACACATTCGAGGCGTTACTGGCAGACCGTCCATACACAAAGCCGGTCCTCTCAATTGAACAGACAACTGCAGAAACAGAAAAACTGGGTGTCATCGGAGCACTGGCACAGCTCATCGAGCGGGAATCAATCACAGATGATCTACTCGTGATCGCCGGGGATAATTACATTAGCTTCAGTGTCTCTGCGTTTCTTGATCAGTTCAACCAGACAGGGCAACCGACAATTGCTGCATACGATGTTGGCTCAACACAGCAGGCACAGCAATATGGCGTAATCGAAACTAAAGATGGACAGCTCACAAACTTCGAAGAAAAGCCGGAAAGTCCGGATAGTTCATTGGTCTCAATTGCGTGCTACGGATTTCCGAGCGATGTTGTCTCGCTGTTTGACACATATCTCACAGACGGGAATAATCCAGACGAGCCGGGATGGTTTATCCAGTGGCTCTACCAGCGACAGCAAGTAGCCGTGTTCACATTCGATGAGGCGTGGTTTGATATTGGAACGCCACAAGCCTATCTTGAGACTGTTGCTCATCATCTAAACGGCGATGTGCATGTTGCCCCATCTGCAACTGTTAAAGATAGTGACCTCAACGAAAATGTCCATGTCATGCCAGGGGCAACAGTGACTGATAGTTCGCTCGAGCAGTGCGTGGTCTTTCCAGAAACTGAAATCCATGACTGTGATTTAGAGCAAACGATTGTCGATGAGCAAGCACGACTGCAGAATCTCACATTGACCGGATCAACCATTGGAGCACACTCGGAGGTATATGGGGAGCGGTAAAGAAACGTTGGCCTGAGAAGCGTCCAATAGCGTACCTAACTTGGCTGGAGGTGCACAAGTCTGAGTTCTTTTCACCGTTGAGGCCATGGTCGTTTGTCTCGCTACCGTTGTACTTTTTCTCGCCCTTCCTGATTCAGAAATCCATCATCCCGGCCGGTCTTCCGCTCAGCAAGCGCATCTTGAATTCCTCAGCAGAGACGCCTACAAGTTCGGCTGCTCGATTGAGGCTTATGGCTTCTGAGCGGTATTATTCGACGGCGACAAACAAGGGAAGCCTCGGACGCTGCCGGAGCAATTCACGAACCGTATCTGAGACCACAGCATCCTCATCTTCATATCCGCCAAGTGCCGCAATTGTTTCGATGTTCATATTCATCGCGTCTAATTCCGATGGATATTGTGGTAAGTTGTGCTCGTCTGCCAGTATCTTAATCATGTTTGTCCCACGGTAATGATAGAACAGTCGCTGTCGGTCCAGTGAAATAAGCCAATGGTATCGTGTCTTTGGATTCAAGACGACAGCGAGTTAGTTTATTTACACGAGTAAACCATTGATATTAGTCATGCGGAACCCCCGTTCTTTTGTTTCTGCTGTTTCCGCTGATGATAACTATTTATAAGTTCCCCCCACCCGTCATTTCCGCTGTTCTCGGAGATAAACAGAAGTAGGGTTAAATTTAGAAATGGGTGTAAGCATGTTCTTGACCTGCTCCCCCGACTGGCGGGGGTTTTCGCCTGTACCACCTGTAGTCAAGCGATGTTTTCTTGATTATCATCAGAGTTGCTAAGTTCATGAGATATCTCTTCTGAGGAGCGCACTAAGGACCGTTTTCTGCTCTGATTCGAACGTCGCTCTGGCTACTTGAGTAATAATAAGATCATACTTTGAAGTACGATTATCAAAAGCCGGTTATTCACCCAATAGCATAGCTCAAATGCCAGATTTTATAACAGGATCTCCTTTCTGTAGATCCTGATACTGAGACAAGAAATGCAATCTCTATGATTCATTTGGTTGCCACTCAGGAATCTCACCGTCATAGAAATCTGACTGTGTAGGCAAGGCACCTTCTAACGAGACGACGGCGAACAGGGTGTCAACAATCTTCTGCAGGAAATTGACCACCAGTTTGTTCACTCAACAGCCGAAGCAAACGTGCGAAGCAGAGTCCTTTAGCAACGATGGCCAGCAGTCGGACACTTGTGAATGAGTTAGCGTACAGTGGATCAGTATTCTTGTCGTATAATAAATCTCGCTACATGACTAGATAATCACATGTAACTCGCTTTATAAACGCGTGACATAAGTAAATTTAAACTCTGTTTGGTTCCCTGTTTTCTTTCAAGCAGAATGCCAACCGGGAAGCTAAGAAGGTTCTCAAAAAACATGAATAAATATGATACACGCACAGTATTTCATTCTGCCTTCAATTCTATCGTATCATGGGCAAGTGATCGGTGGAGCCGGACTAAAAACCAAATTAAGTATAGGAAATCTTACCCAAGTCCGTATAAATTGATCCGCATTGATCCAAATAACGTAGATTGGTTGATTGTCCCTCGTTACATTAAGCCCGATAAGTATAAAACCTATATTCATGCAGGTGACTGGGATCAAGCATATTCCGACGAAGTAGTTCATTATATGGGAACTTCAGAAGGATACGATGATCGTTCATCTCCAAAACTCATTAACTTTGAAAATTTTACATTCTGTACTTCTCTTGAGAGACATTTCAAGGGATAATGTACCGTGGGAAGAAACAGAGATTTACAATAAGTTGATGTCCAGAGATATCTCAAGCAGATATGATAGTGATGATAACATAAAAGCTAGATTAGGCGAAGTGGATGTACTTCATAATCAAGTTGATGAGAACGGATACATGTCTCAGCGACAACTGCAATATAAAGATGATACTGCTTTTTCGCCAACAGAGAAAAGTCCACCTGAAAAAGAAGAAGTTCTTGTAAACATTGGGCGAGACGGTGAAATTATATTCTGTACTGGGCGGCATCGCTTCTGTGTTGCCCGTGTGTTAGATATTGATCAGATCCCAGTGAGGGTTCACGTCAGGCACCAGTAGTTGAAAGTACACCCCAAATACGGAACGTATTCTGGCCCACTTGATGCAGTTTACTGTCCCAAAACGAAGCTGGCAGCGAAGACTCTTCTCAAATGTGAGTTTTATCTGATAGCTCGGGGTGAAATTAGCGACGAAACGCGAGAACAGCCGACCGTTGACGAGTGCTGCGGCTCACCGTTTTGCTACCACGAGAAGCGGTTCAGACGCTACCCGTAGTCCACGTCCGGGAACTCCAGGTCCAGACTGAGGCCGCTGAGCACGCGCCGGTCCAGCTCGTCCAGGTAGGTGTTCTGCTTGACCACAATCTCGTCATCATCGCGGTCGGGGCTCTGGTCGGCAACGGCTGTGTTCAGCATCACCCAGCCGTTGTACAGCAGGTTCTGCATCATCCAGAGGAACCGCCGGTAGCCGAGGTCTCGGGACCGCGTCTTGGCGGCAAACTGGCTCTTCTTGTCCCGGAACGCAGTCTCGACGCCCCAACGGTCCCGGTACAGGCGACCGATTCCCCAGGCCGACCCCTCAGGATCGTGGGCGATGGGATTCTCGTCCGGGTCAATACCGGCGCGATCGACGTTCTTGCTGGTGATGATGCAGAAGTAATCGATCTTCTCGCTGTCCTTGTGGGACTCTTCGACCATCTGGTCCAGCGTCATCTGCGCGTCATCCAAATCGTCATCTCCATCATCGAAATCATCGAGCGTCGTGTCCGGCTCATCGTCCCCGTCACTGTCCTTCTTCTTGTGGTCGGGGACGCTCTTGAAGTCCTTCTCCAGGCCGACGAGCGTCGTGTCGTGTGTCTTCCGCCGTCCGTCGCTGATCACGGTCCAGTCGTTGTCCCAGTCAGCGCGACCTTCGAAGTCCTTGACCCGATCCTTCACCGACTCCGTTGCGCCCTTCCGAAAGCTGTAGTGACAGCCGCAGTGCCGGATGTACCGCAGGATCTTCGTGTCTACGAACTCGGCGTCTGCCAGTACTGTGTCGATGTTCACGAGCTCCCGAGCGCGGTCGAGGATGTACTTCACGCTTCGGAACTGGTCGTTCACGGGCAGATAGGACAGCGTAGCGATGATGAACGCCCGACCGTTGATCTTGATGGTCCCCTGGAGTTCCTTCCAGGCGTAGCCAGTGTCGAGATGTGACTGCTTGTGAAGGCCGATCGGCGGCGCGCTGTCAACCGAGGAGTGACGGCTGTGATCGTGTGTGGTGTAGTCGATCCGCAAATTGAACGTCTCGTCTTCCTCGATCACGTCCTCTTCTTTCAGCCAGTCGATCTGCCGCTCGATTGCTTCCTCGGTGCGCAGGTGCCACGTGGCCGTTTCCCCTTCGGAATTGAGTGGGTCGATCGCCCAGGCCTCTTCGTAGGCTTCGCGGAGATCTCCCTGAACGAGATTCTCGTCTACCAGCTCGTGCGCAGGGAGCCACTTCGCCCCGTATTTGTCCTCGTTGTCCCAGTCGTAATCGGGGATCTTCTTGCGCTCGACGTTGCGAGCGGTTCTTCGGAACGTCTGCTGCTTGAAGAGATCCCACTCCTCACTGCCGTCCTCTTTCTCCTCGATCAGGCCGTAGTCCTTCCCCATCCGCTTGATGCCCTGCTGTGCGTACTCGTTGCGCCGACACATGTGGGCTGCAGCATCGGTGATCAACCTGTCGTCCCACTCCTCGGAGTCATCGCGGTCATAGGAACACACGTCGCGGATGATGTCCGCCTGAATCGTGTAGGCATCGTCCTTGATCTCCTGCTCCAGCTCCCCAATCGGGTCGCTCTCCCCATCACCCTCAAGCTGGAAGTCCTGTACCAAGTTCTCTCGGACGTTCTCGGCAGTATCCACGTCGTACTCTTCGCACTTCACGGCGATCTCGGCGGCGCGGTACCGGATCAGATCGCGGAAGTTCGGCCCGACACGATCCCACCAGTTCTCCCGAAGGGTTCGCTCGCTCGGTGTTTTGTCCGGCGCAAACCGCAGTTGCTCGGCAATCTTTGGATCTTCCAGTCTCTCTTCGAGCTGCTCCCAACTCATCACGGAGTAGCCGTTTGACGGCGCGACCAGCCGGTAGACCCAGGCGTTGGACATCGAGCGAATATCGTACGGAGAATTCGAGTAGCGATCGTCTCGGTCCGGGACTACGTCCAAAAAAGTGGTCCCAAGCACGTCGGCAACAGAGTCATGCCGTTCTGATAACAGATCACGGACTTTAGCGGTCTTCTCCGTAAGTTCCTCAAACTCCTCGGGGAGCTCGTTGTTTTCGGGATCGAACGGCTCGCGGACTTCCCACAGACTCTGGCATTCCTTTGTCTCGATAATCTTCTGCGATCCCGAACCGTCCCCGGTTAGACAGCTATCGCCGCCGCGAGCGCCCGAACCGGGGCCGTTCTGCATACACGGCAGAACGTCCTCGTGGCTTATAAGTCTGCTCCGCGTGGAGCGCGGGCGACGTTACTTCGGAATCCAGTAAGAGACGCGATTCTCGCCGTGCTTCTTCTTGCTGATCTTGCCGTCCTCAACGAGCGTGTTGAGACGGCGCTGCACGGTCCAGCGGCTGGTATCCTCGAAGGTGTCAACGATGTTAGAGACACTGTAGGGCTCGCAGGGATTCATTTCAGCGTACACCTGCTCGGGCGGCGGTTCTCCCGGCTGCCTGGGCACACTATTGGCTTGCGAGTCGGCCATGATTATACTTGCCCCATGTGGGGTAACGTACTTCATTCTTCCCCGCACAGTGCATAATAGGGTGCTGCCTCGTTCTGCACCACGTGGATCAACCTGGAAGTATCTATACCACATAGGAGATAATGTGGGCGCAAAAGGTGCTCAAGACCATTATGTGAAGGATACAGAAGTCCTGTAGAAGCACAAAAACGGCTCAGTAATGTTAATAAGTTTGATTTGAGATGAGATACACGACATAGATATGACTCACCGTGTTTTGATTACAGGCGGAGCCGGTTTCCTCGGCAGTCACCTGTGTGAACGGCTCTTATCTGAGGGGCACGAAGTGATTTGTCTCGACAATTTCGGCAGTGGCCAGCGAGATAACATCACAGAGTTCGAAGATCATCCTGCGTTCACAGTCGCTGACCGAGATGTTCGCATTCCGGGCTCGCTTCCGTCTGTGGATCGAATCTACCATCTCGCATCACGAGCGTCGCCAGCTGACTTCACGGATTTTCCGGTCAATATCGCGCTAGCGAACACACAGGGGACGCGGCGATTACTGGACCACGCGCGGGCGTGCGATGCACGAATGGTTTTTGCCAGCACAAGCGAAGTGTACGGTGATCCTGAGGTCCACCCGCAGCCTGAAACCTATACAGGCAACGTGAATATCCGCGGGGTTCGAGGCTGTTACGATGAATCCAAACGATTCGGAGAAACGCTGACTGTCGCGTATCAACGGAAGTACGATGTCGATGCCCGCACAGTCCGTATCTTCAATACATACGGTCCGCGAATGCGTCCTGATGACGGACGGGTCGTCCCGACGTTCGTCACTCAAGCGCTTCGTGGTGAGGATCTCACAATCTACGGTGACGGTGAGCAGACCCGCAGTTTCTGCTACGTAGACGATCTCATCGAGGGCCTTGTCTCACTCATGCGGGTTGATAATCCTGAACACGATGTCTACAACATCGGGAAGGAGAATGAGCGGACAATCAAGGAACTAGCGCACGAAGTGCTGGATCTGACTGATACTGAGTCCGACATCGTCTACGAACCGTTACCTGAAGATGATCCGAGTCAACGCAGACCCGATATTACCCGTGCCAAGACAGAATTGAACTGGGAGCCTGAAATACCGCTTAGAGAGGGACTAGCCAGCACGATTGCCTATTTCAAACGCCACACACAAATATGAAAGAATTATTCTATAAAGGGTTGAAAAATCCGCATAAGGTACCCCCCTTTTTGATCCGTAAGTCACTAAACTATTATACCAGGAATAAATATTCAAACTTAGTACACGATTCCGCTGAATTGAAGTCTGTCGCTAATAACTACTGGGAACTACCTGATAATACTGATGGGCTGAATGCTTCACTAGCCGAAAGGATTGCTCCAGGCGGAGATAGCGTTCGTATTAAAAAGACGCCAAATTTTGTTTTCACAAACCCGTTTGTTTGTGAAGTAAATGATGTAATCTTATCGGGGCCATATGCAGCAGGAAAAACCCCACAGGGAAAATACATCGAAGATATGATTGGAAGACCAATAAGTCATGGAAATCGTTATTCGCAAGTCAGTAGAACAATCACATCCGAATGGAATCTGTATAAAAAGACCACCCAACCACAGTCTGTCACACAACTTGCTACCGCCGCAGTGATTCATCGAGCGAGTGGTTCTCAAAATTTCTACCACTGGATGATTGACCACATACTCAAACTACGGGCGATTGAATTCTATGAAAGAAAGACAGGTGATGATGTGAAATTAATTGTATCAGAACATATTCCCGGTTTTGCGAGAGAAGCTATTGATTTGCTCGGGTTCGGAAACCATTCAATAATCGAATGGAAAGAAAACAAAATGAGTGTCGATAAGCTCATTGTACCTTCATGGCCTGACCCAACTCCCGGTAATCTGCATTGGATCGAATCAAAAATCAGATGTGAGACAAATGAGTTTGGTGATAAGGAGTGGGTGTACATCTCTCGCCAGAATGCTTCCCGAGGAAGAAAAGTTGCCAATTTCGATGAGCTGACACCGATACTGAATGACTTCGGTGTTGAGGTGATCTATTGCGAAGAATATTCACTAGAAGAGCAGATTGAATTGTTCCGATCAGTGGACGGAGTTATTAGTCCACATGGTGCTGGACTGACCGGTATGATTTGGACGGATTCGTTGTCAATAATAGAGTTATTCAACGGTATAGTTAAAATGCCATTCTACGTCTTAGCAGATATTCTTGAGCATGAATATTCCTATTTAATCGGTGAAGCAGTAACTGATCAAAACCATAGAGGGGTTAGGGACCGTGATTTGGTTATTGATCCTGACAACTTTGAGAACATTTTGGAAAAACAATTATAGACGTGTATGCCGAAGGCCACATACCTTCGGCCAAGTGAAATGTTCGACTTTTGTATGTAGAAGCGAACGTTTTAGCCACTCGCTCCCGCCCTTGTTCATAAGCTGACTACGACAACCAGCGCCGATACAATAAACTCGAACATTTCGTGGTTGAAGCCGGATCAGTCGAAGCGATGCGTGATGCCGCTCACAATGGATGGCACGGACTCCACGAGCACTCGTAACAGTACTGTACGATACCGGGCTTCGCCGTGCTGAGCTAGCAGCCCTGGATCGTGACATGGTTAACCTCACCGAAAGAGAGTTCCGAATCCCAGCCTGAATTCAGAAAAATCATTCAACTAGAATATATTTCTCCGGACTGCTACACCGAGCCAGAGAGCGATCGGGCGAGGCAACTGCACCACTCGGGGTGAATTTTAGGTAAATCACCACGTGGTTCAGAATAGCATTAAAGAATTTGAGAAAAGGGATTCGTATATACGAAAACAAAACCGAAACAAAATGGCGAGAAATGATTACCAATCGACAAAGCTGGGTTCCGGATTTGGCCCGTTTTCAACTACTGAGGCACAAACAATGGCAACAACTCCGAAATAAAGTCTACAATAACGGAATATCTGAGGAGTACGAAACATTGCGAAGCCATCCGGATTTACAGGATATAATTAATTGAAATCGACGAAGTGTCGAACATATACCCCATTTTGAAAAAACAATAATAGCATAGCAGTTCAGTTCTATAACAATCCAAAAAGGCTTAATCTTCAGAGTATCACATCTGGATAGATGAATGTCTCATATGTGTATCACACAGACTGGGACCCCGCACGCCCGCACGGAAAGCAAATTATACATACTATCAATGGTTTAGCAAATCAGGAAAACAAGATTTCGCTTTTTACACCAGCAGCTCCAAACCAATTTCTGGATGAAAATCAAGTTGATTTGAACGCGAACATTCAGACGCTACCAACAGCGCGAGTAAATGCATATGCCGGTCGGTTTGATAACTATTCTAGGAAGTATATCGATCAGTTTACTTACTATATGTTCGCAACGTTTGCATCGGTTCGACAGGATCTTATTTTTACACGTGATTTTAGGTACCTCAAATTTCTTCAGTATCTCCCGTCATCACTTTATCCGCCGGTTCTGTATGAAGCACATCAGTGTTACTCAGGTTACGATGAATTTTCAAAGAAAGAAGAATACACGCGATTACAGGAGGCAGACCGGATTATTACTCAAAGTCCAGGAGTTGCAAAAGACATCAGAGCACTTGGGATTGAGGTTGCCGAAGTAATTCCAAACGCTGCCCCCCAGTCGTTTGTTCCAGAGGAACCACAGGCCGAGCTTCGGGATCAGTATGGTTTCAATCAAGAGTCAACTGTGATTATATACGCAGGGAGTTTCTCACAGTGGAAAAATGATCTTGAGTTGGTTGTTGATGCAGTAAGCAAGCTTGTGACCGACGATACTAACGACGCTACTAATATTGAACTTGCATTTGTGGGAGGAACAGACGAAGAGGTCAAAGAACTCGCTGAATACTGTAACACAATCTTACCTGACAGCATTCGATGTCATCTATTTGGCCGTGTTCCGCATCGATCCGTATTTAGATATCTCAAGGCCGCTGATATTGGCGTAATTCCACTCCGAAAAACAAGTCAGGAGGCAACAGAATACACGTGTCCAATCAAGCTTTTTGAATATCTAGTGAGCGGGTTACCGGTCGTCTCGTCAAATGTTCCTTCAATTAATCTGTTATGTGACTCAGAAGATCCGGTAAGTACATACACCCCTGGCGATTCGACAGCCTTCGCACAGGCAGTCCGTGACGCAATGAAAGAAACTTCGTCGTCCGTTGAGACAAGTAAATATACTTATGAAAATCGGGCCAAGCGACTCAATGAACATCTACAGGCCACTACAAGCAAGTGACTGAGAAGAGTTAGGTGAGACAAGCATCAGAATAGCGTATAGGTATTATATATGAATCAGATAGAATTCATTGGACCTCCGGGAGCAGGAAAATCCACCTTACATGCAGATCTAATCGAGCAGAATAACTTATTCGGCGGTGTTGATGATGGGGCGATTGATCGACTAATACAGGAAGATCACCGACTCTATCAGTTGTTCTATCGGATGGCCTTCGGGCGGATACAATCTACCTTAAAATGGGAGTTGTTTTATCATCGTTATCACCGAGACGCATTCAGACGATACATAAGCGAAAATGTGGCCGCTCTCGATATTGTACCTGAAATCTCACGTTGCGCGACACGAGCACCAGAAGAAGCAGTCCTTTTTTACAAGAAAACAATCGAAAACTATCAGTTGGCAATAGACTCAAAAATGCCACAAGAAATATTCTGCTGGGACGAAGGATTTGCAATGGCAGCAGTTGCAATCCTTTGGCGAGCAGAGAGCAATAACTTTCCGTTAAAAAAGTATTTTCAGGGAATACCAACACCGACAGCATTGGTATATGTCGATGCACCAAGAGAGGTATGTCTGGAACGCGCTAACAGCAGGGAACAACAAACGTTGAGCAAGGGGTGGATTAACGACCAGCAACGTGCATATGATCGACATCAAACAGCGTGCGAGCATGTAGTTGAGACACTATCCGATGAAGTCAAGATAATACACGTCAAGAATACTGGATCAATCAAAAAAACGTCTGAAGAGGTTTCTACAAAGTTAGATGACATGCTTGAGTAGTAGTAACGGCTGCAAAACCGATGTGGGTTGATTCACAGGACAAAAGTAGAATACCGGTGCGCTCACAAGATCATGTTAATCTGAGGTTAATTAAAAAGAGTTGATGACATCCTGCATATCAGGGTGTGCACGAAGATCTGAGAAGGAGCCGAGAGAGGAGGTGTTCGACTGGTTCTGAAAAAAGGAATCACGAAGGTGTTGCCACTCTTCATGCCGACAAACAACATGGACGGGAACAACATCTAAGTCAAGAAGTTGAGCGATTGCAAGCCGATAACGACCGTCCCAGAGGTAAATTTCTCCGTCCTGATTAATGACTGTCAAAATGCTCAATTTCTGCTTATACCCGATCGATCCACGATATGTAGGGCCAGTGTGATTAGCCTGATACCCTTGATCTCGAATTGTCTCATACAGTTGGTCTTGAGCTACCCACCCGTGAACGGGTGGGATTCAGCGTGGACTCCCGTTCTGGCCTCAGTTGAGGCAGGAGGTTCATACGCTCCATTCACGTTCAGCGTCCCGCTGTTCAAGCGCACGCCCAAGGGTGCGCCTCCGTCGCCGCCAGTTTGGTTGCGACGGAGATACCGCAAACCGATGTTTTTCGCGGCATTGTAGTCGGCGTGGTTCTCGTACCCACACTTTAGGCACTCGAACGACTCACCCTCACGGTTGTCCGGGTGCGTAAACCCACAGTGTGAACATCTTCGAGACGTGTTCTCAGGGTCTACCTGCTCCACGTCGATACCGTATCGTTCGGCTTTGTATTCGACGTATTCGTACAGGCGGTTGAACGCCCATTTGTGGCCCCACGACGCGCCAGTGCGCTCACGAATATCGGTCAAGTCCTCGAACGCGATTACCAAACATTCGTGTTCACGAGCTTCAGCTACCAGCTCATTCGATATACGGTGGAGTGTCAACTTGAACCGGCCTTCTTCCTTCCGACCGACAGCCTGCATATTCTCGTGTGCCCACCGTGTTCCGCACTCTTGTAGGTCGCCACGCCGTTGCTCGTATTCTCTGCGCCAGTGGTCGAGCTCGTCACCCGTCCAGAACGTACCCGTTGAAGCAACGGCCAGATTGTTCACACCGAGGTCAACACCAAGCACCGTTCCGTGCGTGGTCGTTGCCTGTTCCGGCGTGTCAGACTCCACATCCTTCTTGCAGTGGATGTGAAGCATCCAGTTACCGCTGCTGTAGTGTAGCTCTGCCCCTGTCGTCTCGTATTCGTCCGAGAAGAAGTATTCTGCGTGGGGCGTGTCACTGTCCCCGTCTGGTAGTACGTAGTCGGCTTCGATGCGACCGTCTGTGGTGGCAAGACTCACGTACTCATCGTGAAACGTGGCCGTGCGGTGGTCGTAGACGACGTGTGGACTGGTAAAGGTAGGTTTCGATGCCCTCTTGCCGTTCTTCCAGCGTGCGACGACGCTTTTGCAGGCTTCGGCGGCCTTGTTCCGAGCGGCCTGAACTAGTCCACCGTTGAAGCCGTCCGTTTTCTCGCGCACGTCGTCGTAGGTTTCGTCATCCAGCGTGGTTTTGCTGGTGGTAACGTATTCGCGCTCGAACGCATGGTCTACGACGTACTGAGCGCACCACAGGAACGTGTCTACGGTGTCTTCGAGGAGTGCGGCGTCGTCACTGTCCACGTCGAGTTTGACCGGGACAGTACGCCGCACTTTCATATGTTATATGTAACGGCGTAGGTTCAAAAAAAGTTGGGGGAGTGGGCCGAGCGTTTGCCGGTAGATTGCCTCAATAGCTTACGGATTCATCCAACCCCTGAAGGGGTTGGTTTTCTCCTGCATTTCTATAAAACAGACATCGTTGTTTGAGTGTTTGCTGATCAGTGGAGCCACGTAGTTCCTGATAGTATATCGTATCCGACCAATCATATCCTTTCGTAAAGCGTTGTACAAATCCGCGCTTGACATAATTTTCAGAGAAAGAGGAGCGGAAATGAGAAGAAGAGTTCCAAACAGCAATTTGCCCAAGGCCTCCGTTCCATGTATGGAGTTTATCGATTACCGGAGTCTCTCTACTAAAGTCCCATTCAATAGTATGTGGATCGACATGGATGAGGCGGTATGGGTGAGCAGGTGCAGTATAGTTCATTCGGTTAGTAAGCCAATTCCGTCGCGTAGCCGTTCGAAATTTTATTTCTCGATACAATTCGCTGGCAAGAAACTCATTGTATAATCCCCGGGGCCTTGGCTACGAAGAATGTCGAATGCCTGCCTGGCATAATATTTCATTATCCAAGTTCTTTCTGCTCCCATTTCAAGTTACTTGCGACAAAAAGTGCCAATACAATTGTATAAATATTGAAACGCTATAGATAGCAGACAGTTTGGGTTTAGTACATCGGAGCCTGGAGTTCTTCGGATCCTACTGATGAGAACAACACGTATGCCTACAATTGAATAGGAATAATTCCTCGACTATCGTACCCACCATCCCAGTCTGCATGTTCAATTTGAACAATTCCCGGCACCGTATCAATACCGAGTAACTTGGCAACTGCCATCCGGTGACGACCAGATGCACAGTAGATTGGATTGCCATTGCGATCAATGGCAACACGCATTTCATCAGGGACAGAAACACCTCGAACAGTACGGGTCCACTCCTGATCAACATGTGACCGATACCCGTTTTCCTTCATGTCGGTATACAAATCATCGATACTACGACAGTGGTCCTGCAAGTCAGCAAGCGTTTTACAATTATTGTCTGCTCGCTTGCCGTTCTCGATTTTGGTCTCTGCCTGCTGGTATAGTGGCGTTGCCTCCCACGGTTTGTTCTGCTGATAGCGTAGTTTGAGTGACTGATACACCGGTTGTTCAGTGAAATCCTTCGTCATCAAATCCCAGTTACCGCGTAACTCCCCAAAAACGGCATCATCACCACGAACACTAAATGGGAACCACTGGATTTTGTCAAATGCATCAACATCGAGTTCAATGATTTGCATGTCATATGACTGCTCAGGCGTGAAATTCCAGTGCTTTCTCAGTGCTTGTTGATGCGTCTGTTTGCGATCAAGCACGTAGAGTAACGTTACAAAGGCAGTATCAACGGCAGCGTTACGCAGCACATCAACAGCGGATTGCAGTTTCCAGTTCATCGATCACGTGTACGAAGTTAAAATGAAAATAGCAAGTGGGCATACATATAACCCGTCGTTCAGCTCCCAATAGTAACTCTATCAGAACACAATGATCAATCAGGAGTTCCGGACAAGCGGATCATACCAGTCTTCGTTAGCACGATACCACTCGATAAACTGCTCAACACCCTCCCGAATGCTGACTGTCGGCTCATAATCAAGCAGTTCACCAGCCTTTGTGACATCAGCATGGGTGTGTTCGGCGTCACCGGTGCGTGGGTCATCATACACGAGTTCAAGTGACGGGTCAATCGCATCACGGACAACCTCCGCAAGCGTCTGAATATCGATGTTATCTGAGGATCCAATATTGAGAATCTCGCCATCAGCACGATCATCCGTCAGCAGCTGCTTGTTGACACGTCGGACATCATCAACATACGTGAAATCACGGGTCTGCTCACCATCACCGTAGATTACTGGCGGTTCACCATGCAGGCACCGTGAAACAAAGTTCGTCATCGCCATGTTTGGCCGCATCCGTGGGCCATAGACCGTAAAGTATCGCAGCGAAACAGTCGGTAGCCCGTAGACTTCATTGTACACACGAGCGTACTGCTCGGTTGCCAGCTTTGAGACACCGTATGGTGAGACTGGCTCGGTTGGATGGTCCTCATCATATGGCAGATACTGTGGCTTACCATACACAGACGAGGAAGACGCAACAACAACCCGGTCAACATCATGCCTTCGGGATGCTTCAAGGACATTCACCGTTCCGGTGACATTGAATTCATTTACTTTGGCTGGTTCTTCGACACTTTTTCGCACCCCGGCCTGTGCAGCCTGATGATAGACAACATCTGCATCAGCGATCTGTGCATCAACCATCTGCTCGTCTGTGATTGACTCTTTAATCAAGGTATACGAGCCATCACTCTCGGCAGCGGCAGCACGTGCAGCCTCGACGTTGTGTTCTTTGATACCCAGATCATAATACGGGACAAACGTATCGATCACGGTCACATCATGGCCCTCAGCTGCAAGCTCTTCGGCGATATGGCCGCCAATAAATCCTGCACCACCAGTGACTGTTACCTTCATTGTCACATGATTCTAGAGAGAATTGCTAAATCTTTCTGGTTTAGACAGGTGTGACTATTCCAATTGTTATATCAATTAGCCCAACCGTCGATCAGTCACAGGCTGTCTTTCGGGTTTGTCGCTGACCTGAATTCTACTGAGGGATATACTGGATTCTGCAGCAGGTATACAATCCGACTCGCCAGATCATTCGTCGTTTTTCATCGGTCCAAAGAGACGTTTACCAGCGTCAGCCGAGGTCGTGCTCTCCCATGAATCACGGTCAGTTGTTGCCGTCTGTATCTTCGAGTTCGGTTTGGGATTAACTGCTAATATGAGATTACCAATAACACTGATAATTATGTAGGCTCTCAGATATGATATGGTCGCAAATAAGCGTCCCGGGAACATACTCTGGAAATCAAGCAAACGACGCTGGGAGGACTCTTCGCCGACAGTGATTGGCAATACCGTTATTGCTGGCAGTAAAAGCGGCATATACGCGTTTAATGTTGCTGACGGAACACGACGATGGCAACTACAAACAGATGGAGCCGCGACAACCGCACCAATGGTTGTCGATGGAACTGTCTACATGGCAGATACAAGCGGATCAATCTACGCTGTCGATTTGACAGATGGGACAAAACAGTGGCAACTGGATATGGATGTTGCAATGCATGGGTCACCAACAGTCGTTGATGACCAGCTGTATATCGGTGACATGGATGGCGTGCTTCACAAGGTCGATATTGGAACACGAGAATCACAGTGGGAGTGTGAAGCCGAAGGCGCAATCAACAGCTCACCCGTTGTTGTTGATGAAACGGTCTATGTCTGTGCCAAAGACAGCACATTGTACGCCATCTCGACGGACCATGGTACAGTTGAATGGACCGCATCAGCAGCCCGATCAATGAATGCATCACCGACATTCTACGATGATATGGTCTATGTCGGCAGCATGGATAACGAAGTACACGCGTTTGATGCCGAGACTGGTGAAGAACAGTGGGCAACTGGCGTCCGGGGAACAATTCAATCAACGCCAACCGTTACTGATGAGGCAGTCTATGCAACAAGCGTTCGTGAACTGTATGCACTTGACCGAGACACTGGTGAAAAGCAATGGACCTACTCACTGAAGGGCAGTGTTTCAGGATCACCAACCGTTGCTGGTGGCAACGTGTACATTGGCAGTGAGAATACCGTGTTTGCGATTGACGCAGAGTCTGGAGAAAAGGCATGGGTCAACAGGATCGGTGGTCGACTGACATCAACTGGAAAGATCAAGTCATCGCCCACGGTGGCTGACGGGGTTGTCTATGTCACCAGTGATCGGTCACGAATGTACGCACTCAAGGCCGGGGATGGTGAATTTGACAGCAACTGTTCACGTGTGCTGCTTGGCACGCTTGGCCACCACGAGCGACTGGTTTCAACGGATCCAGCAGACATAACGATTCCTGACAACTCAAGCGAAGAGTCTGACGGAGGAAACCCAGCAGCAAGTGAAAATAGTGATGAGACAATGGAGTTCTGTCCGGAGTGTGGTACAGATATCTCCGCGTATGATAATCCAACGTACTGTCACAGCTGTGGGACAAAATTAGCGTGAGATAGAGGATAAACCGGACACCGGTAAATATCTATCTTAAAGCCATTCATAAGTAGAACAGAACAACAGGCACGTCATTTTTATCTACAAGCCAGACTCTTAATCAAGGTCCAGCATATTATCACACAAAAAGAAAAGTTGGGAAAATTAATTCGTCGTTACGTCAGGTCAACGATGTCCTGACCGTCATCACCATCGATAAGCTGTGGTACCTCAAGAGTAGCAAAGGTGTCACCACCACCGGCAGCTTGGAACGTTAGCTCTGCGTCATCTCCCTCAAACAGAGCGTACAGTTCTTCACCAATGGCGTCTTCACCATTGTTAGCATCGAGAGTGATTGAAATCTCAGCGGTATCACCACGATCAACTAAAACATTGTTGTCACCGACACCAACGACGCCCTCAACTGCAAAGGTTGGGGAATCATCAGCGTCAGCTGCTTCTTCTGAAACAATAGTTTCGGAGACGCCGCCTGCCTCATCAAGATAGTCAATGGTCATTTCATCAAGGTCAATTGGTCCGGCACCGGCCTGTGGGTTAACGGTGGCCGTGAGATTAACTACGCCGGTCTCTGGTGCTTCGCCAAAGAAGTCATAATCAATTTCATCAATTTCATCTTCGCTCTCGATGTCAATGTCACCCTCAGTACCATCGTATTCGAGGTCTCCGTCTGTCGCCTCAAAATTATCTTCATCCAAGTCTCCTAAATTACCAGAGTCATCAAATTCGAGTTCGGTTAGCTCCGTCACAAACCGATCAGTGAATGCAGCATCTTCATCATCAACAACACTGCTTAGATTGTCATCAACTCCCAGTGTTGCAGTGTCGCCAAGGTCAATGCCATCTTCAGTATCTGTGTCTTCTTCTGTTGGGATATCATCAAGTGAGCCAACGATACTAGAGACATCAACACGATCAGTTACTTCACTTTGCGACTCGTCGCCGGTATCTTCTGCAGTTTCTTGCAGGAACCCGGCGGTATTAATCAGAACACCCGCGGCAATAGCAGCCACTAGGACCATTGCAATGAATACGATCAGTGTCCCAATGCCCACCTGACCACGGTCGTTTTCGAATGACAAGTCAAGACTCATAGTTAGGTCATATCCCCCTGTGTTTCGGGGATACATGTGAGTGTGCGGTCAAAATTTTCAGCACTGATAACCGCGGGTCACAGACCGTAACATACTAACTTGATAAACAATCTCTCAGCGTAAAACACCGCATCGAACAGCGGATATCCGACCCAAAGAACTCAATCAGAACCCAACAGAGAGTACAACGAACCAGAATTCTCATAAGTCGATATCAAACAGTCGCGCGGGACAAATCCAGCCAACTAATTGATCGGGGCAACCTGTTTACACCAGACTGACCAACACAGTGCTGGATCGAACAATACAGAGACACAAAAACTGCAGAGAAAGCTACTCGACAGTGACGCTCTTTGCGAGATTGCGTGGCTTGTCGATTGATCGATCCTTGAGGTCAGCAACATAGTACGCGAACAGTTGCCAGTAGACATTTGCAACAAGCGGGGAGAAGACACCCACATCAGGGACACTAAAGGTTTCATCGAGATATCGATTATAGTCACTGGTTGTTGCACCAATGACCGGCGCTTCACGGGCCTGTACTTCCTTGACGTTGTTCTGTGTTTCCTGTGGGCGTGCACCCTCGGTCAACACAGCCAGTACCGGCGTGTGACCAGTCACAAGCGCAAGCGGGCCGTGCTTAAGCTCACCAGCAGCAAAGCCTTCGGCGTGATCATACGAGATTTCTTTGAGTTTGAGTGCCCCCTCAAGGGCGACCGGATAGCCAAGATGTCGACCAATGAAGAAAAACGAATCTGAATCAGCATAGGCTTCTGCAACAGCCCCAATCTGTTGATCCCGATCAAGCACCTGCTGGATTGCACCGGGGATCGAACGGAGATTTTCAAGGACCGTTGCAGCACGGTCACGGGACAACTCACCTCGCTTCCGACCAAATGCAACTGCCAACATGCCAAGCGTTGCAACCTGTGACGCGAAGGTTTTGGTTGCAGCCACCCCGATTTCAGGGCCAGCGCGAATAAACACACTCTCGTTTGTTTCACGAGTGACTGAGCTGCCAAGTGTATTTGTCACAGCCATTGTTTTCATCCCAGCATCGCTGGCCGTTCGGATTGCCGATAGCGTATCGGCCGTTTCACCACTCTGGGTGACAGCAAGGCCGAGTGTTCGCCATGGGTCTCGACTGTCATTGACCGCATACTCACTGGCAATGGTCACGGTCGTCCGAACGTTCGCCAGTTCTTCAAATAACCGAGCAGCATACTCGCCGGCATAATACGAGGTTCCACAGGCAACAATCTGGATTTCATCCAGTGACTGCAGATACTCATCCGGAATCGCAAGTTCAAGATCAGCCTCCCCAGCATCGACATCAAGCCGTCCTGAAATTGTCTGGCGAAGTGCTGATGGCTGCTCGTGAATCTCTTTGAGCATGTAGTGGCTGTAACCACCTTTTTCAGCTGCGTCTGCTTCCCAGTCCAGCGTTTCAATCTCGGGGTCAACCATCTCGCCGTGTCGATACAGATTCAATCCAGTAGCTGATAGCACAGCCAGATCGCCATCCTGCATGTAGGTCACGCGTTGTGTTTCCTCAAGAAACGCAGTCACGTCACTGGCGAGAAACATACCATCGTCACCATGTCCAATCACAAGTGGGCTCTCGTTCCGTGCCGCATAGATCCGATCATCACCTGCAACCATCACAACAATCGCGTAACTACCAGAGAGACGGTTGACCGTTTCTCTGACAGCATCTGCTGGCGTGAGTCCGTCATCTAAATACTCACTGATGAGATGTGGGATGACTTCGGTGTCGGTGTCACTCTCAAAGGTGTGATCTGCGAGTTCGTCTTTGATCGTATCGTAGTTCTCAACAATTCCATTGTGGACGACAGCAACGGATCCATCGCAGTTGGTGTGTGGATGGGCGTTTGTATCCGTTGGTGGGCCATGGGTTGACCAGCGTGTATGCCCGATTGCCCGTCGAGCGTCTGCTGATTCTGGTGCAGCCGAGAGCAGTTCTTTGACCTTGCCAGAGCGTTTGTAAATTGAAAGTTCGCCGGTATCGGCTGCGATCCCCGCAGAGTCATAGCCGCGATATTCGAGATTCTGTAGCCCTGTCCGAACAAGTGGTAATGCGTCTTGATCGCCAATATAGCCAGTAATGCCACACATAGTTAGCCCCGTGTAACGCGTGTTTCTGATCCAATCTGTCCAGCAAGCGATACGCCATGATCGACTGATGTATCATCACCAAGCAATGTCCCGGGTTCAAGCAGGACATTCCCACCAATCGAGGCATTGTCACCAACAACGCCGCCACAGGTCACAGCATCATGGACAACACCATCGATGGGCATTGCCGTCTCGCCGCCAGGAGCGGTTGTGTTTGGACCGACGGTGACGTTTGCAGCAATGACACAGTCCCGGAGGACAGCACCATCCTCGATTGTTGTATCCTGCATGATGACGCTGTTGCCAACGACGGCATTTGCACCAATCGAGACGTTTGGGCCAATCGTGGTATCGGATCGGATGACCGCGTTCGGGCCGATATACGCATCCGGATGGATATGTACTTGATCGGCAACCACTGCCGTCTCATGAATTATGCCCGCAGTTGATCCACCGTGTTGATCTAGCACCTGTCCGTTGACACGGGGAAGATCCCAGACCTGTGAAACGTCTGCCCACATGCCATCGTATCGGACAATCTCGACCTCGTTGTCATCAGCAAATGTGCTAAGCGCCCGTGAAAGCTGGATTTCACTGTCTGGTCCGGGCCCAGTTTGCTGAATGGCATTGAAGATATCACGTGGTAGTCGATAGATGCCGGCATTAATGATTTCTGAGGCCGGACGACCGACAGGTTTCTCCTCAATCGTTGCAAGTTGTGTGCCGGTTCGCTTGAGCACACCGTATTCGCGTGGTGTTTCAACACGGGTTGCAGCAACGGCGGCATCGCCGCCTGCGTTCATAACCTCAGTTACAATCTCGGGAGAGATAATGCGATCTCCGTTAAGTACAAGGAAGTCACCGTTCAGTTCTGTACGGGCTTGCTGAAGGGCATGCCCTGTACCGAGCTGGTCTTCTTGGAACACATAGGAGATATCGACATCCCAGTCATCGCCATCGCCAAAGTGGGTCTGGATCCGATTACGCTTGTGTCCGACCACAAGCACAATGTCAGTAACCCCTGCATCGGCGACGGCCTCAATCACATATTCAAGGATCGGGCGATTTGCGACCGGCAGCATCGGCTTTGGACGACGTGTTGTCAGCGGCCACAGACGCTGTCCCTCACCGGCGGCAAGGATAACGGCCTTCATTGGTTGGATACTCGCCTCACAATGTATACGGTATAATACACGTCAGCAAAAACGTTTGTTCTTCGTGCAAGTACACTGTAATCCGTCAGCGTTTGTTTGCCATCACGGTAGTGTTGTCTGAGACCAACGGTGGGGAAGCCCATCAACACTCACGCACGCCGACGCTTTGGAGCATTTGAAATAAACTTGAGAAAGACCCCACCATGTCGAGTGTTTTCTCTATTTTAACTCTTACAGGCTACATCCCCGTCCTCAAAGAGCGATCAACGGGAGCGAGTAGGGCGGGGTAAGTTCACCTGCGATAGATGGTCCTGTCGCACACCCCCCACCATGTCGAATGTTCATAGTACAGAACCAGTGAGTATACGTTGGACTTTTCCCACCCCACTGTGTCGAATGTTTATGCTGAATTTGGATGGTTTTGGTAGTAGCTTCTATGCCGGTTGTTGGTAATACAATTTTGTTATTCAGCCGCACCGCTGTATTTTTCTCGCCCGATTCATCCTCATTTTAGTGTTCTGTTGGTGGCCAGTTAGTCGTTACTTCTCTGATTCCTGATACTGCTCGCCGAGGGGCTTCAGCCGCGGGTTTCCGAAGCCGTATCGGGAGTGAGACCCAATTCGTTGGAGGCTATTCTCGACCGGACGGTCGCCGAGGGACTTCACAACCTGCAAAGACGGCGGGTATGCGACGGCGAGCGAGCTGATCTGAAGGCCAACTTGACTGTCTTCTTATGTGTGTACGGACGACGATATTCCTCTTGCTCTGAGCCCTTCTGATACTGACCAAGGCTTGGAAGCACTACTGAATAGAATAAGCGTTTTTTCGACTACTGATACAGGTATCATAGTATATTATAAGGACCCCCCACCATGTCGAGTGTTCTTGTGACTGCACAGACTTCTCGTCCTCACACCCCCCACCGTGTCGAATGTTCTGGCTCTACAGAGAATTAGGCAGAGTGCCTCGGGGCCGTTTGGAAATCAGAGATTTCCATGATGACGAGACGCTTTGCGTCTCGAACCACTTGCCCCCGAGGGTGAATGCCGTCGAAATATTATACAAATTTAAGGTGTTCGATCTATAATACACTGACAACGGCCAGAAAACGACCTCTCAAAGTATGGAGTTGAAGACCTCAATTCCTTCGCTGGCCGTTGGATTGGAAATGCGACTCCTCTCAAAACCGTCCATTGGGCGTGAGACGGGAGTTGTCGGGTGGTGGTGGAGCCGCCGACTCCCACGGACACATCGGTGTGTTCGGGTGTGAATTCCAGCCGACTCCTCACGGAGAAGGTCGGGAGGAATTGAATTCACCTGCGGGTGCAGTGTGGTCCCAAGACGGTGAAGCCTCGGGGCTTGACCCCGAGGTACTTCACTAAATACACAAAGGAACATTCGACACAGTGGGGTGAGGGAAGGTGGGATGATAATTCTGGTCTCTGCCAGATACACAAAAGAACACTCGACACGGTGGGGTGGGGCATCAGCAATTAACCTCCTCCACACAATTGAAGTCAGAGGGTTCCTCCGTGAGTAATCCAACCAGATCGATTCCCCCGACTATGAACTTGTGGGTTTGCTGATGTACCTTCGGCCCTCGAATGAGGGTGTAGCATGTCAAATTCATGTATTCGCTCGGTGTTGCCTTCCCTCTCGGGAGTGGCACTCACGGGCGTCCAGCATCGTGAGCAGCAGCCCGGGCCATCGGACTCACCCACATTGCAGCTGCCACAGGGAGTGATAAAGAGACATGCAAACCGCTGGTGGTTTGACTGCGAAAGTGTGTGAGTGTTGTGAGTTGTAGTGGTGAGACGCACTCGTGTCCGTGTTAAGCGGGAGCACGTTCCCCGCAGCAGCATGTCGCACGTCTACCGAGATATACCATTTCGGATAACATGAACAATGGGCCTACAGACAGATGAATCACATTGGTTGTTATCCAATTATAATAGGAAATTTTTCAATCAACGAATTCCATATCACAATAACTCCCACATATAAATGATCTTCACCGTCGCCACACTGCTGTTCTTTGTTGCGTTGCTTTTCTTCATAATGGTTGACAGAGGTGCATTCGTTCTAGTTTAGGCAGCGAACCAGCAGACGTGGCTACGGAAATCGCTGAAGCTACATGAGTAAGGAACCCGGTAGGAGATATGACCTACTCTCCACCGGATTCGGTAGTAGTTGAGCGAATCAAAAGAGCGTTTCCCTCCGATGAATTGCGCGACCGCGGTCGCGCAATGACAGAACGTGACCGGAAATTCGACTTCGTCGCACTGTTCTACACACTCTCGTTTGGATTTGCTGCTGGGTCAGATCGGTCTCTTCAGGCGTTTCTTGAACGCTACGTGGAGATGGCTGACTGTGATTCTCTCTCATATCCCTCCTTCTACGAGTGGTTCTCACCAGCGTTCGTTGCACTCCTTCGAGAGATCCTCGATGACGCTATCGAGGATCTCGACCCCGGCAGAAACGACTTGAGAGGGCGTCTCGAACACTTTCGAGACGTTCTCATCGTTGACGCAACATTCATCTCACTCTACCAAGACGCTAAAGATGTCTACAGAGCAACTGGTGATGACCAAGCTGGGCTGAAGTTACACTTGACCGAGTCGCTTTCGACCGGCCTTCCAACCCGGTTTCGAACCACCGATGGAGCGACCCATGAACGGAGTCAGCTACCCACCGGCGAGTGGGTAGCTGACGCCCTCATCCTGTTCGATCTCGGGTTCTACGATTTCTGGCTGTTCGACCGTATAGACGCCAATGACGGGTGGTTTGTCTCCCGCGTCAAGTCCAATGCTAACCCGAAGGTCGTCGAAGAGTTACGAACATGGCGGGGCAACAGTATCACGCTGGAAGGGAAGTCGCTGAAGGGCGTCCTCGACGACCTTCAGCGACAGGAGATCGACGTTCTCGTGGAATTGGAGTTCGACCGCAAACGTGGTTCTTCAGCCACTGCAACACGTCAGTTCAGATTGGTTGGGCTGCTCAACGAAGACGAAGACGAGTACCATCTCTACTTCACGAATCTACCGCGTAACGAGTACTCCGCGCCCGATATCGCGCAACTCTATCGGGCGCGGTGGGAAGTAGAGCTACTGTTCAAAGAGCTGAAATCGCGGTTTGGACTCGATGAGATCAACACGACTAAACCTTACATCATCGAGGCATTGGTGATCATGGCGGCGATTTCGCTGATGATCAGCCGCGAGATTGTCGATGAACTCCACAAGCTGGACGCGAAACGACGTGAGGCCGCGGACGCCGACGAGTCGGCGTCGCGGCTTCCTCCTCGTCGTGGTTCACTGGCGGTTGAGCGACATTCCCATCTGATTCAGTTGTACTTGATGCTTGAGCTGGGCTACGAACTGCCAGATCTGGACGAATTATTGTTGTGGGCGTCGCAGAATCCAAATCCACACAGGGAACGGTTACGCAGAGAGGTTGAATCGGGTGAGTTCGCCTTTGACCGCGACTAAACTAGAACGAATGGACAGAGGTGGACATTTTTTCTGGACAGTTGGCGTGATCGCGCTCAGTCTGGGAACGATTGCAGCAATACTGAATTGGATGTTACAGTTCTCTATCCCGTTCAGGTCAACACTCGTATACACCGAGCCAATCATTCAACGGCTGTTCACACAGCCATATGGATTACAAACTTGGCAACATGCAGTGGCAGCAGGGCTGCTCCTGATCATTTCGACAGTATTCAGTGACCTTGACGATCACATTGACAGAGACACAGAGAGCTAAAAGAACGAAACGACAGATGGAAGATCAGACCAGATCACGAGTCGTCGCCAATTGCTTCCGTCGCCTGGAGCGCCTGTCGAATGTAAAAATCTTTTTCATCACCATCATCTGCGTGCAACGCCTCTTCAAGCTGCTGGCAAACAGCGTCGCGTGGATCAAACGAGAGGTGATCGTTGTTCTGTGAATTCATTTACTATCTATGTGGTCACCTCATCGATAAAAAATATTGTGGTTAAGCAGTCAACTGTCTCGGGGGTCAAGTCCCGAGGCTTCCCCGTTTTGGGTCTGCACCACACCCGCAGGCGAATTTGATTCCCCTCGACCTTCCCGAAATAGGTCGGCTGGAAGTCACACCCGAACACGCCGATGTGTCCGTGAGGGTCTGGGCCTCCACCAGCCCACGACAACTCCAGTCTCACCGCAAGTAGCAGGTTTTGAGAGGAGTCGCAGTTCCAAACCTATCCAACGACCAGCAAAGAACGAGAGATCTTCTCATTCATACTTTGAGAGGTCGTTTTCTGGCCGTTGTGTATGCATTGCACCTCAAACCAGTTAAATTTATGGTAGATTATAACGGCCTTCGCCCTCGGGTGGCAAGTCGTTCGAGAATCGGAGATTCTCATGATCACAAAAACCGAAGGATTTCCGACGACTCCGAGGCACACTGCCTATTTCTCTGTAGGTCGGCGTATGTTGACATATGGGAAATGTTTAAGTAAATGACAAATATATGTAAATAATACATGGATGAGGATTCTTTTCGGTCAAATGACACCTATCAAGAGCGATATAATAAGTTAGTTGAAAACCTTCATGATCCGATCATGGAGGCTAATATTACTGACCGAGGTTTTACAATTCACCGTGTGAACGATGCGTTCGTTGATGTCTTTGGTTATGCAGATATCTCTGGCAATTCAGTAATTGAGCAAATTGTGCCAGCTTGGAAACGAGAACAGGCAAAGGAGATCAGGGATCGACTGTCAGCAGGAGAGACCGTCAGCAAACAGCTAACATTGGAGACAAGCGATGGGCTCAAAGAATTTTTGTTCAGAGGCGTTCCGCTTGAGGATGAGCAATACGATGTTGATGTCGTTAGTGTCTATACTGATATTTCAGAGACGATCGAAAACCGTCGACAACTGCGAGTGATGAATCGAGTTCTACGTCACAATTTGCGAAATAAGTCAAATATTATCAGTGGACATGTGGCACAACTACTCGCTGAACTCCCAGAGCAAGATCAGCAGCACACGGAGGTAGGGGCAAAGATTGAGCGATCCGCGAATAGTCTTATGGACTTATCAGAGGAAGCACATCGAATTCGAAAAATCATTTCCTCAGAGTCAGTGACCCAGTCAGTTGACTGTGTGCCACATGTACAGCGAGTCGTTCAAGATATGCAACAGCAGTATCCGTCCGCTGAGATTCAACTCGATTTGCCTGATGTGCTTCGTGTCAGCGCTGATCAGACACTCTGGATGGTGTTTGAGAGTGCAGTTGAAAATGCAATCGAGCACAACATAGCTACAGAACCGCAGGTGATAATTGAATGTGAGCAAGTGACTGCCGATGGTTGGGTTGAAATTCAGATTAATGACAATGGCCCCAAAATTCCAGACGAAGAGCGGAAGATCCTCAACAGCAATAAAGCTATTACACAAACACAACACGGAACCGGTCTTGGTCTGTGGTTGATTAACTGGGCGGTGCGATCCTATGGAGGACGAGTGACTGTGGAACGAAGTGACATCGGCGGGAACAGTGTGCAAATACGATTACTACAAGCACCAGCACAGGACTGACATTGACTTCCTCCACACAACTGAAATCGGAGGGCTCTCACATTGAGATAGCTAGTTTGCGACCGACGAGTACCAGCTAAGTTAGGCAGCTGTTGTTCTTACTCGTTAGTAGGAATGAAAATACAACGATACTGTCCACAATTCAATGCGTTATTGCAAATGGAACGGGTTTGTTGCACGTTCTGAACCGAATAACGAAATCATATTACCAACAACGGTAATCACGACTCCGGTGACAGGTGTCGTCACCGGAAAGGACCTCTAGCCCCGTCCCCCTCTTTCGTCGTTTGTCGTCGTTTGCTAGAACATACATACAACTAACCGTACAACACTAACATAACCAAACTAACATGATCTAGTTAGTTGCCTGAGAGATGAACCCTTCTCAGGGGTGAAATTTGCCCCGGGGACATGTTCATCCGGTGACGACACTTGTCCCCGGACTGGATTGATCACTATCCATTGAGTGTGACTCTCCGGGAATCTCTGCGTCATTCGGGATAATGATGCGTCGCTCTTTGTAGGTCAACCCGTCTGTCCGTCGCGTCTTTTTCTTCACCTGAATTCGATTCCGCGTGAGCATATGCATCACGTCGATAATCCGTGAGACTAACTTCTTCGCGTATTCTTGGCTCACGTCTGAGCGTTCTCGAATAATCCACATCTTGAGATCAGATGCAGACACATACTCACGGACGTTTTTACACCCACGTTTCCATGGACTATGCCGATTACCTCGAGAAGCCCACAGTTCCGCTGCTAACTCCTCAGCATCCGAGTTTGTGGTTCGATTAAACGTCTCCTCGTCCATCCGGTTTAATTTCTGAATCGGTAATAGGTCTTCATATGGAAGGGCATCAGGGCCATTTGCTTCGATATCATCTGGGAGATCTTTGGCTTTGTAGAAGACTTCACCGTCTCGATTGATTGTCTTTAATTGGTCAGGCCCGTCCGGCAGCAGATCCGGCATAACGTGGTCTTTCCGGAGTTTACTGCCCTTTTGGAGTTCTTTACTGTGCAGTTCACAGAGCATGTCTCGGTATTGATCGATCCACTCGGTGACCCAACCTTCTTGCTTGGATTCAAGATCAATAATTGTCGAATTGAGCTCATCTAATTCTTCATTCGTTTCTTCAAGTTCTTCACGTAGTTCGTCGTTTTCTTCGCGTAATTCCTCGTTGGCTTCTTTCAACTCAGCAATCTCGTCTTTTAGCGAATCAATTTGAGCTTCCTTTGCTTCAAGTTGATCGGTGAGCTTGATTACCTGCGATTCAAGCGAATCAACACGAGAAACAAGATCACTCATCACAACCACCTCTGGTAGTAGCAAAAGCAGCCTGCTGTGCTGGGTTGGTGGCAATGGTATATGCTAGCGATACACCTGTTCGTGCGAGACATTGATAGTCTCGTAGCGAATTGCTTTGCATGGCTTCCGTACCTCGGATACGGGAGCCGTCGCAGGCTGGTGTCACCGCACCGGCCTGCAACTTCTCACTAATTCTGACCCGCTGTCAGAAACAAGTGTCTCCCGATAATTCCATATCACTTAGCCGAGACTATAAAACCTCAGGAAAGCGCCTTGGTAGGGCCCGCTGATTAGATGGTCAATGAGATTAGTAAGACTGTACGAGAGGAACAGACCGGCTGAAGTACATCGACTGATAGAGTCAATCCTTATTTATCCTCATCTCAAAGTTACAATGACTACGATCGTGCAGATGCACCGCTTATCGACAGAGACGAACACTGAGTCGTCATCTGGCCGGAGTCTACGAGAGGACACAAGAGCGGTGACGCCACTAATTGGATTTATTTTATTATTTGGAATTGCAGTTGTTGCGTTTGCCGGGTACCAAGCAACAACAGTACCGGAGCAAAATCTGCAGACGGAGTTTCAGCATCACCAAGATGTACAAGACGACATGATTGATGTTCGGTCGGGGATACTATCAGCAGCAGAAGGATCCGACACGTTTCGTTCGATTAAGCTCGGGACAACGTATCGAGATCGGATCTTTGCAGTTAATCCATCAAATCCTGCTGGAACAATAGAGACATCAGATCCGTATCCAGTGTTAGTCACCGATGGCGACTCACTTGCTCCGATCGGTGCGCCGATTAGTGACAGGTTTGATACAGAGAAAGATCCGATCACTCGATTATTGACTTATGAAAATCAGTACAGAGAGTTCGAGGCAGGACCAATTACATACGACAATTCACTGGTGTATCAGGATGACAGAGATCGGGGTGGAAATATTGTAGAACGTGCTGAGCCTCGGATTGTCAGAGACGAAGAGGTTCAGATTGGAACATTACAAAACGAGTTTTCAAGATCAGGGATTGATCGAGCCAACATTGATCTGATCGGTGAATCTGCTGAGTTCCAAGATGACGGTAACACTGACAGTGCTAATGTCTGGCTTCCAACCAAGATTGATACAGAGAATGCCGAGCTCTGGGAAGACGAGTTTACAGACAGTGACCTAGTTCAGTTCAATGGGATTACTGAAGATTACTTTGATCCGGGGGTCCATCGACTGGAGGTTATCGTACAGGATGTAGACGCACTTAACCTTGGAACAGTCGGTGTCAACGGTGCTCCAGACGATAGTGTCGACGAACTTGATCCAGAACCGCGGTTGGCAAATCTTGACATCGATAATCAGGGGCCAACAGCTGTTATCGATTCGGGCATAGAGAATATTGATGTTGATGTAGATGTGCTAAGTCTTGGATCACAAGCAGAAGATCCACATGTAGTCACCCTACAGATTGGTGAGGACGAAGGAATCGAGGAGACAGTGGAGGCAAACAGCCCTGAATTTGGCCAATTTGAGCCAGTGAGTTTCAGCGATGTTGACGTGGGGGATCTCGATGGGGATGAGACATATAATGTCACAGTATCCATTGACGATGAAACGGATGCTATTACAGGAGAACTCGGAATACTACCAGAAGAGGAATCGCCGGTGGACATCAAAATAGGTGACCTAAACAATAATCAAGACGGACAAACACAGATCTTCACGTTCAGTAATCTTAACGAAGCTCTAGAGGAAGGTGATGATAACGAAGCTCTAGAGGAAGGTGATGAAATCGTCGTCGATCTCAGTGGTATTCCACAAAGCGAGATTGACTATAGTATACCACCAGGGCAGGGCCCAGATAATGCAGAATTAGTGCGCGATGGACAAAGTGCAGGTGCACAAGTGACCAGCATCATATACACGATTGACGAAGAAGAAGGAGATGAGGTTACCATTGAGCTCGACCAAGTAGACGTCACAGACGCAGAAGATGGATACACTGTTCCAGTTGACATTGCTGGAACACTTACAGAAGGAAGCTTCAATGTAATTCAGTTATTCAATGCTGAACTCGATGACAAAGGTTTTGCAAAAGAGGGGATCTATGATGGGGAGAACCATGTCAGCGATGATTTGTCTGAGTTAGATGGGTCAAGCGACACTGGTGAGCAACTAAATGCCCTATCGACCGAATCAGAGATTGAGGAAGTTGATATTGACGATGAGTATGCAGGATTTAATCTTGAGGGAACTGGAGAATTAGTAATTGAAGACCGGCTACGAGTGAATGATGTCACCGGAGATGTCCAACTCTATGCTGGGGACAATATTAATATCGAAGATGGGGATATTGAGATAACCGACAAAGTAGAGGGTGACGTCAGGATATATACTGGCGGCGACTTAGATCTCAACGAGAATGACATCGACGTTGAAGATATTGACGAGGATGTTGAAATACGTGCAGAGGGAGATGTTGACGCTGACAATATCGATATCTCAGATGTCGGCGGTTCCGTTCAGATTACTGCTGGAGAAAATATAGATGTCGATAATAACATCGACATTGAAGATATTGACGAGGATGTTGAAATACGTGCAGAGGGAGATGTTGACGCTGACAATATCGATATCTCAGATGTCGGCGGTTCCGTTCAGATTACTGCTGGAGAAAATATAGATGTCGATAATAACATCGACATTGAAGATATTGATGGGGATGTTGAGATAGAAGCTGAAGGTAATATAGATGCTGAGAATATTGATATCTCAACAGGAGACAGTGACGAGATAAGTGGGGATATTCATGTCGGAGCCGGGAACAATATACATGCTGAAGATATTGATATTTCACCAGGAGACAGTGGTGAGATAGGCGGAGACGTTGAAATACATGCAGAGGGAGATATTAACGCTGACAATATCGATATCTCAGATGTAGACGGGTCGGTTCAGATTACTGTTGGTGATATGATAGATACAGATGGTGACATGACGATAGATAATATCGAAGAGAATGTTGACATACGAGCTGGGAGCTCCATAGAAGTTGGCGAAGATGGCGGCAGGGGAGACGTTACACTCGGAAGCAACGATCCAATTGACGGAGATATCTCAGTAACAGCAGGTAAGGACATTCGTGCTGGGGTCGACGTAGGCGAGTTTACTGGAGACCTCGCAATTGGTGCTGATAGTGAAATAGCAACCGGAGATCAGGGGATCTCAGTTACTCCGGATGAGAAAGATACCGGGACAATCTCAATAGAGGCTGCAGAGATTGGTGGAGAGAAAATAGAAGTTGATGTCGATGAGGATGTGACAACAGATGAAGTACTCATAGAGAGTACTGGAGACATCATACCTGAGGAGATTACCGTCAGTGACATCAACGATGATCTCCAAATTCAGGCCAGCGGAGACATTGATAGTGATATTGAGATCGAAGGTAATGCGCCAGTTAGAGGTGACGTTTCAATAATAGCAGAAGAGAAAATTACGAATACTGATGGAGACATAACGATCGAGGACGTTACTGGCGAAGTAACGATAGTTTCAGAGGATGAAATTGATGCAGATGACATAACAATTGAGGATATTACAGATCAGATAAATCTGTTCGTGGAGAATGAGTTAATACTCGATGGTGAACTCGAGATTACGGACAGTTCCGATGCCGATCTACATGTGTATATTGGGGTAGGAACCGATGACGACGATATTGGCGAGACAGACGTTGCTAACGTATTCTTATACTATGATGACAGCGATGCTGATCCAAAGTACGACGGGTTTGATGATCCTGAGCCGGAAGATCAAAACCGTGATGACTTCCCGGTTGCAATCGGCTAATATTGTATCACGTAGCTACATCCAGGAGAGATTGATTTTGAAAGAGAGAAGGTACAACAAAAGGTTAGTTTGAAGATACAGCTATGCTAATTCAAATGTCGCCTCGGCACTATCAGCATACTGCTCTCCAGTAATTTGCTCTTCAACATCTGTGACCTCCTCCGCGTCCTGAAGGACGCGGCTTCCCGTACCGCAGCGGTGGGAGATTTGCTGGTTTGCAGACCCATCGGCATGACGCGTCTCTTGGCGGGGCCATGCCGCCGTTACTCCTATCCCGTGTGGGATTCGGAGTTACCGTGGTTGCGGGAATCCAGCGGTCTGAAGGGGGGATTCCTTCAGACGTAGAGTCCCGAATCCGATATTATCCGTTTACGACGGCGGCGAACCGCCTCGGTGTATTCATGTAACGGGTCACAGAATATTAAATCTCGGGATTGCAGCATCGCTGTCAGGTGTTCCCCCAGAACGGACGCGATTCACCTATGGAAACGCTGCTACCTACACAAACCACCGTTTTCGATAAAATAGTTACGCCGTCTCGGAGGCTGCTGCTCTCCCAGTCGATATGCGGTCCCAATCGTGATGCGGTGCGGTCGCTGTCTGGCGATAGCAGTCGCTCACGAAGGGCCTCGACCAGCCACTGAGGGCCGCCCGACCGGCGGCCCTCAGATCCCTCGTCTACGCGCTTACACCAGGTGGGTCGTACACTTCGCCTCGGTCAAGCATGTGGTACATCGACACCAGCATCTTTCGAGCTGTTGCCACGATTGCTTTCTGTGAGTTCTTCCGACTAGCTAACCGCTCGTAGAACCGACTCAGATACTCGTCGTTACAGGTGTGGACAGCAGTATGAGCGGCCTGAACGAGCAGCCACCGGACTCTCCCTGAACCACGTTTCGAGAGTTCACCTTCGATCCGCGAGTCGCCGGACTCGCGGATCACCGGGTTCAACCCGACGTAGCTGATGACTTCTTTGTCACCGTCAAACCGATCAATCTCGCCTAATTCAGCGTAGATCGTCAACGCCGTATAGTAACTCACACCAGGAATCGTCATCAGCAGCTGGGTCTCCTCCAGAGACCCAGCGCGTTCTTCGATTGTCTCTTCGAGATTCTGTATCTCATCAGTGAGCGTCTCAATCACTTCGAGGTATGACTCAACACCGATTTCCATGGCGTCGGGAGCGAGAGTTCCCGCAGGAACTCTCGTCCCTCTTGGGTCAACGGCTTCACATCTTCGCTGATGCCGTGATCAGAGAGGAGGCCGTGAACCTTGTTGGCATACTCTGTCCTGTGTTCGACTAACGACTGTCGCCCGCGCACGAGTGCGCGGGCTTCCCTGATTTCGTCGGTCGGAACATAACTCTCAGGCACGGAGTTCAACCGAACCATCCGCGCGAGTTCTTTGGCGTCAACACGATCAGTTTTCTTATCAGTATCAGCGATCTGGTTCAGTTCCTTCGGGTGAGCAACAGTCACATCCAAATGCTCCGACAGCGTATCGTGGATGTGGTAGTAATTGCTGGTCGCCTCTATCGCGGCTTGTGCGCCAGCGTACCGCTGTGCAAGGTCATCGAGGTTCGCGTTCTCGACGCGAACCTCTTCGACGATTTCTCCAGACTCATCCATTACTGCCACCTGTGCGTACCGTTTGTGGACGTCGATTCCGAGGTACATGGTTTGTTCACCTGGGACGCCAGTGCGTGAAGCAGAGATTCACCTATTCGGGCTTTCCCGGATGCCGCGCCGCGCGGCATCCGGGCTGTAACGCCCATGACTCGGCTTCTTTCGCACACGGACCAGTCACTCCCACGTGCTCTGAGGCACGGAATCGCGTTCGGTCTCTTGCGCCCCACATCTTGTTTCACGCTCTCGGGGAGTAGCAGCGTTTCCATCGAGTCACTCCCGCCCTGTTCGTTCCTCGGTTCCGACTGGTGTCGGAACACTCGTCACTCACGGGAAGGGCGGGATTCTCTCGCTGTATGAAGATAGACACCTCGTACTCTCCAGTTGGGTCATCATCGAATGTCTGATACTCACGTGTTGGCATCAAAACTTGGAATCCAGCGTCTTCCCAAGAATACGTAGGCTCTGAAGTCTCCCACATGGTCCCGTCTGGATCTTCAACACTGAATGTAACGTCTAAGAAATGACAATGCTATCCACGAAAAAGTGAACCCGAGCCAGACTCATCGTCGACGTTGTCATCTGCGGAACCATCCACAGAATCGGAGACAGGGCTATTTTCAGCATCAGCGTCACTGTGAGCAGTAGAGACAGTGTCAGTTTCAGCGACATCGTTCTGCGATTCCGCTTCGCTATCATCGTCACGGTATATATAAAGTAATCCGATTGCAATGATTCCAAGCGTGCCACCACCGACAGTGGTTACAAGCAAGATCAATCCAAATGTATTGTCATCGTCGTCTTCGCCATTACGATCAGGTTCTTCTGGGGAAGGATCGGAAGTATCATCAGGGGAGGAAGGTTCATCCTCAACTGCCGGTTCAGCGAGTACGAACACAGAAGGTGACGTAAGATCTGTCGTCACTGTTGTCTGGGCATCACTGGTAGTTAGCGTCTCTGTATCTGTAGTGATGTTGTGTATTGTTTCCTGAGTTCCGTCGTGATGGATCAACTGAAGGGGATCAGACACATTTGCTGTATATTGATCGAACAAATCAAAGAGTTGGACATCAACAGTTCCGACCTGCTCATTCTCAGCGATTAGTTCCGTGGTCGCCAGTACGGTTCCATCAGGATCAGAAACCTGCTCTGGAACGGTTGATAGATTTCCAGCATACAGAGACTGTTCTGTAACGTCCTCACCTGTTGTCACAGAGGCTGCAAGCATTGAGGAGGAGAATGCAGCGGTACTTTCGTCCGAGACTGAATCGTAGGTGAAGACAGCCCGTTCTGCGTCAGTGATTGTACTTTCTGGTACTGCTGAGTAATTCGAATAGACCGAATGCTGTATGTCTTTAGTAGTATCAAGAACGTCAATCGTAGTACTCTCAGTAAGCGTCGTGTCCTGCTTCGTGTAGGTTACTGCAATTGTTGTTGTGCCGGGATGTTCAGCAGTGAACGTGCCATCACTAATCGTTCCAACAGAGTCGTTGGCAACGGTATAATCAGTAGTTTCATCGGAGGTGACGTCGTGTGAGGACCCATCAGAGTAGACAGCAGTAAGTCCAATCTCATCAGTTGCATCAGGGACCATTGTTTCTGGAGCATCTGAGAAGTAAAGATCAGTCAGGACGGGTTCAACGGTAACAGTTGTTGACTCAGTTTGTTTTACACCGCCTTCAGAGTACGTGACTGACAGAGTAGCTGTCCCGCCAGCTTGAGCGGTAATGGTAGTTCCATCGACAGAGACAATGCTTGGATCGCTAGTTTCGATGGATGTTGATTCATGAGATGTCACATCAGCATCTTGTGCCTCATCGAAGAGTGCCGTTGCTGAGATCTCTGCTGTTTGGTCGGGCTTTAGCTCGGAAGGTTTGAGATCAACAGCAAGGTCAGTTGGTGTGCGCTCTTCTACCGTTATGTTGATTGAGTCGGATATTCGAATGCCTGTATCAGCATACGAAAACGTTATTTTGGCACTTCCAGCAGATTGTGCATTCAAACTTGACTCCGCAGCTACAATCGCATTCTTGTTATGTGAGGTAATGTTCGCATTTTCAGTTACTACTTGATGTGAGCCGCTTCTGTATTCGGCGGTAATAGTTACTTCAGGTGAGTCTCCCACAATTGGAGATTTGGTTTGAACATCAACTTGGATATCGTCTAGTTTATCAATGACGTGAAGATCAGCAACTGTGCTGTATTCATTGTCATGGCTATCAGTGTATGTAGCACTGATCGTTGCTTCTCCTGGATCACGGGTTGCTATACGATCTCCATGTAGTTCCGCAACATCTGGGTTTAAGGAATCCAAATTAGCATCTTTGGTGATATCAGTTTCAGATCCATCGTCACATACACCTATAACACTTAATTCGACAGAAGTTGCAACGGTAGTTTCGTGTGTTTCTAACTCTATGTATATGTCATCGACTTCTACGAAAGTGAGATCCTGTTCATACATAGAATTATCACCAACGGTGAACGATTCAATCGCCTGCGGTCCGTCAGAATACTCTTGATAGAATGTGATCTCATCACCGGTCGAAGCTGGAACAATAAGATCATTGTAACATCCTGAGTCTTCGACTTTTGTCGATGCCTCACCACCTGAGTCGCTAACAGCAACAATTTCGGTTTCCGGCTCAAGAGGGTCTCCAGATTCGTCTGCTGCGTGACCATAGAAGGTAACTGGATCCTCAGGTGCGTCTGCGCTAACAACAGGGACACCGACGCAAACTAGTGTGGCGATACAGGCAAAGACGATTGAACACGATACTACAGTTCGTGTAACGGAGGACTGCTGATTGTACATGTATACTCTTAATAACGTGGTGTTGGTTCTGGGTGTGAGCGCGTGGGGGGCAAGGCAAGAATCAATTAGCAAACCGATGGTTAGCCTCCTGGGTCGGGATCATATACTGGAGTTTGGATAGACCGATCGACAGGGGTGGCTCCATCCTCAACATAGATCCAGTACAGGCTATAGCTCGATATCGTTGAATCAGCATACAGGCGCTTCGCAGAGTCAACAGTATAGGCGACGACGTCAGTGTCGCCGTACTTTGTATCAGAATCTGAAACCTCAATTCCTGACAAGTCTTGATTGACAGAAACTGTGTTACTACTGCTCACGTCATAATTGGTACTGACAAGATTCCATCCGTCCTCAAGTGAGACATTTATTGAGGATTCATCATCAGTTGGTTCAGTTGCATATGAGAACCCATATCGAGTGTTGGCATCAGACAGATGAAAGTAAAACCCATTATTGAGAGGTTCACCTGTAATAATATCTCCCGTATTGATGGGAAGGTCAACTGACTGATACTCTTCTATAGACGCATTCCAGGTGACGGTGTGTGGATCTGTCTGATCAAAATATACTGCCGACGGTTGTGGAATTGAGACAGGAACATAGCCAGATTCTGGTGATTGATGCGCCTCATGTAAGAGAGTAATAGAGTCAACGGGACCAAGATCTGTGTGAGGAATAGTGATATCAACCTCACCAGAGTCGATATCTGCTGCGTCGAATGATTCGGTCGGATCATCAATAGTAAGGTTTGAGATAGATCCAGAGTCAAGTTCTCCGGTGAATTCTACGCCAGCAATCTCAATGACGATAACTCCGGATGCCGGTCGAGGTTCTCCAGTATCACGAGGGTCATACGTTATATTCTGACCGGTAAAATTGATAGCTTGTTCTGACTCAGCAACTGGATCACGTTCTATCCCAAGAAAGTCTATCTCCGGTGATATATTTCCGACATCAACGACGGTGGCAAAGTCATATAGCTCAATCTCACCATCTCCTTTGTTAATTATCGGATCTCCATCCCCTTCACCAACACCGCCGGGCCCATTCGTTGAGTTCCACCAGTTACCATTCAGACGTAGAGAACGGTCATGTTTCGCTAAAATAGCTTTTTCGTGACTACTGGCAAAGATGCTATCTACAACTCTAGCAGTTGAAACAGTGTGTAGGGCCTTATGGTTGGAGTCAAATACACTACTACTAATCTGTGAAAATCCCGTATCAAGATACAATCCTGTTGAAAAATTTTTGATATTGTTGTCGCTGATATATGAGTCAGCTGTACCTGTAACGGAAACCCCGGTGGTTATCACTTCATTTCTGAGAGAGACAATATCGTTTGATGAGATGTGTATATCACTATCGTGAATGATATCAATTGCCGGGGCATCAGTAACAGTATCAGACCTAGTCTCAGTGAGGCGTACTAAGTTATTATTAAATTCCACGTACGATTCAGACTCAATGTCTACGATGGGCGTATAGCAAGATTGGATGGTACAGTCCTTCACATATAGTTTATTTTTTATATTCTTTGCAGAGATTACGGGCCCACATTTACTCTCAGAATTGTTGAATCGAAGATTAACCATTTGTATTTCTGGTTCAGTACCAAGAGTTGCGTCTGCGCCATCGGCTGGAGTGGCTATGTTCACTGCTCCACGTATCAGTGAGTGATTACTAGTGCCGGAAAGAGTGACTGGAGAATCTACTGTCACAGATGAATGAAATTCACCTGCATGTATCTGAATTTCATCCTCAGCCGATGCACCATCCACAGCCTCTTGAATACCGAGATATGTCTGATCAGCGTTTTCAACAGGAGCAACTGCTGTGGTAAGATTCTGGTCGGCATACCACGGAGTCACCTCAATAGGTGTTGCATTAGTAACAGACAATGTCGCTGCGTTGCGATCTGGGGACAAGGCGTGCTGTGGATTGGTAAGTTCAGCAATGGTGGTAATATCTGGTCCATACTGATGACCCCACCAATTTGGAGCAAGCGTCAACTCTCCAGTTGAGCAGTCTGGCATATCGACCTCCATATGCGTGGAAGACGAGAATTCATTGTCAGCAATTACGGCAGCATCTATGTCATCTGTCGCTGAGTCAATGACTACCGTCAGGTCTGTGTCTGTAGCAAACGTATTATCCCGTATCGATATACCGCCGTTATCAGGACGAATATCAGCTATCTCCACAGAAAGCCCTGCTGCAACAGTATTCCGTTTGAATTCGACATCGACAGCAGAATCAACAACGATGGCGCGCTCACCCTGGTGGCTGAATTGACTGTCGTGAATTGTGAGTTCGTCTACCGACGTGTATGCTGCAAAGCCAGTCGAAGGTGTACCGTTGACCACGATATCGGTAAGCGTAATATCAGTCATAGGTTCAGCTTCAGAAGTGGCGATTACTGCATCACTATCGACATTCGCATCGTCAGTAGACGTAATCTCAAGTGAAGAAAGTACGACATCAGAACTAGTAATTTCAAACAGCTTCTGTGTCTCTGCCGGAGTGTTGATGGTCGTCAGATCATCGGTGGCACTCGTGATCGTTACCGGCTGATCAATGACAATCGGAAGTTCAGGTTCAGCAGCCGGATCATATGATGCATCAATATGGATGTCACCACCGTCAGCAACATGATCCAATGCCGAGTGAATATCAGATACCTCAGTCTCCGTTGTAGGATTGTCAGTGACAGTAATGGTTTTACCATCCGGTGCAGCAGCGGCAGTGCCAGCAACAAACCCTACAAAGAAAACCAAACAAACAACGATAGTGGCACTAATGCGGAAGACATCTGAGTGTTGGTATGGGAGGGCAGGCATAATTGCTTACATGGAAATTTTCAGTCAGCAGGCGGCAATATGTGTCGATAGTTCAACCTGAGTATTTATTTGCATTGATTTAGCCGCAAAATTAATTAAATAAAATTAAATAGCGATACTAACACGTGGTAAATTGAACACGTTCAGCGAAAAGAAATCGAACATATTAGTTTTCGGAGTACATAACAGAATGTACGACTGTGTATACCGGTGTGCTATTTGACGCGGAGGTTGTCGAAGCTGTTGCCGGAGGAACACCAACGTGGCTTGCGTTGATTTTCTTACTGTTTTCGTATTTAGGAAGTATCTATGTTATTGGTCCAGCAATGGTGTATGTCTATTTCCGGGGGGATGACCGATTAACAGCAACATGGCCAGGAATTGTACTTGGGGGATACGGATTATTCGTTATTTTGAAGGCATTGATTAATATTTCCCGGCCAGATGTGGCGTCACCACTTGCTGATGTTGGATTACCACCGCTGGTCGATCAGTTGCATGTCCTTGCCGTGGGATTTGAAACAGGAAGTTTCCCCAGTGGCCATGCCATTGCAACCGTTGTTTTCTATGGACTGCTGATTCTCGATAGCGACTGGAAAACACAACGTCTTCGATTATTCCTGCTGTTCCCACTGATATTGTTAGTCGGATATAGCCGAGTAACGCTTGGCGTGCATTTCGTTGGAGATATCATTGGCGGATTCTTGATCGGGGCACTGTATCTCGGAGGGATGGTGTACCTGCGCCAGCAGTATCTACAACCTGCGCAAGTAATGTTCAGGGTGGCATTCCTGATCGCTATTGGAGCCGCAATTGTTGAACCAGCACCAGATACGATTGGACTTGCCGTAATTGCAGGGGTATCAGTTCCACTTCAGCAGAAACTTGATGAGTTCCAGAACACAGAAGCATCACGATATCGGCGTGTGTCACGGTATGTGCGTGACCGGTTGCTTTCCTGACTATTGTAAATACAATCTCGTTGTTCAGCCTGCAGCGGGATGTTTCAGACCAATTCTTCAGTTACACATGGATGATCTATCTTCAGTGAGAGCTACTATTTTTGCCGCGCTCTGACACCAACTCTTCAGATCAGTAGCTGAATAGAATTTGTATGTAATCAGCTACTGATATGGGTCAAATTCACGGCCAAACAGTACGAAATACACTACCCCAATCATGCCAATAGCAGAGGCAAGAATAAAGGAAAGTTCCGGGCTGACAAACTCCCAGAGAAAGCCACCAAGTACACCGCTCGGGATAACAATCAGGCCACGAACGAAATAGTACGAGCCAGTAACCCGACCACCTGCACCCTGTTCGGCCGGTCCGACAATCAGTGCCTTGTGAGCTGGTAATCCTGCAAAGCGGAGTCCCGAAAACGCAAACAACACAAGCAAGATCCAGACGTTTTCCGGGGCAAAAATGAGCAGGATGGGAAAGATTGCATATACGAAAAATCCAAGCCCAACAACAGGCTTGAGCCCGACATACTCAGCGAGTTTTGCTGCTGGAGCCATTGTCAACAGCGCCACGAGCATCTCAATACCAAGGAGGACACCGAAAAATGCTGCTGGTGAAAGATCAATTGTACCAAGGGCTGGTACCGAAAAGGTAAGCCCAATATCAAGCAGTTGTGTGATGACAAGGATGAAAAACGCGTAGACCATCCCATTGGCAAAGCGGACAAATGTATCTGCGACAAGTAATGGTCGAAGTTCGTCAGGAAGTGCGCGAATATCACTGATAATCTGCCCAAAGCCTTCGAATTCTTTGCCGATTGAATCTCGCTTTGCCACATAGAGGTAATGCTGAGCGATTGTTCCAAGCAGTCCAAAGACAATGGCAATTACAAGTACCCATAGAAAGCCGGGTATCAAATCATCAGCAACAAGCACAGCAACAATCAACGGCGCGAGTAAAAACGCAGTGCGTCGGAATGTTTCAGTGCTAGCAAATCCACGTGCAAGTTCATCCGGGCTGGTGCTTTGCTTGACAATCGCATAATGGCCGCCGATACCAAATGACTTCCAGCACTGGGCCAAGAAAAGTCCGACAAACACCCAGATCCACGGCTCGAGAGTTAAACCTGCAACCACGACAGCTGGGATATACGCGGAGACAAGCCAAACAGCAAACCCAATGGTCGAGATGAATCCAAAAACGGTTAGCGCATATCTCGATCCAACGCGATCTGAAACAACGCCACCGTAGTATGGATAGACAGCACCGATGATATTCCCAAGTGTTGCAAAAAGTCCAACCACAAAGCCACCGGCTCCTAAATACACGAGGTACTCCGGCAGGAATCGGTTGGTCATCTGGAAGCCAAGGCTAAACGCAAACATCGCAAGCGAAAGAACCAGCACATCTCGTTCAAGTGAAAGAAACCGTCGAAATGCATCGATTGGACCAGAAACCTCGACTTTTTCCTGTGACATGTGGATTAGTAGTATAGTGGTGTACCATCTGCTCCCGATGAGTATACACGGAAGAGAGCTAATTCCATATTGAGACTCGTCTTACTAGACAGTTATGCTGATTCCAGCGTTTTGTGCAGGAAAACCACACGACACAGTGATATTCAGGATCAGGGGAGATGGTGATTTCCGGCTTCCTTTGAGACGAGTGTCGATCCGGTGAGGATTCACAGAGTCGCCGATTCCTTCGTGATTTGCTGGCCAGCGACCGCTATCACGTCCTTCCTTTCGAGGCTACGGAGTGCTTCCTCGAGTTCGGAGACGGTAGACTCATTATCAAGTTCCGCTTTGTTGTAGCCAGTGTTGCATTAATACGAAGTGAATATAAATAACTTCGTACTTTCGCAACGAGCCGCTATGCGATCAGGACGACCGAGTCGTCTTCGAAACCGTCCATCGTCTCCTGAATCCGTCGCAACTGTTCGTCCACGCCTTCGAGTACTCGCTCGGCTCCTCAATCAGTTCCCAGAACGTAATAATAGAAACTTGACCAGTGTAGCCCAACGAGGATATTGCGGGTTCAGTCGCCTCACAGGCAATCCGATCAGCGGTGATCTATCGGATCGAAACAACGAATTGAGCAATACGATTGCGGATAGACGGTAACTCAACGATCTTCCAGCCAACAACTGCTCCAACAGTTCCAGCGAAGGCAATTAGGCTACGGGAGCTTGCCGCTGTAAAGATCACAGCAGCGAGTGCAAAGACAAGTGCAACAGCAAAGCTACGCTTAGGCTGCTCCCAGAGGAGTACTCGAGCAATGCCAAGATACAGCGCGCCAATCAGGATGGCTGCAATGACATCAGCAAGATAGTGGACCCCAAGACCGACACGGGAAAACGCGACCATCGCGATCAGCACACCAGCAGTGAGGTCACGCTGCCATGATTTACCAGTTGAGAAAAACAATGCCAGTCCACCCCACAGAATTGTCGCTGCCATTGTGTGCCCACTCGGGAAGCTATAGGGGCTAACAGCGACAGCATGCCATTCCTCTGGTGGTCGAGAGAGTCCAAACAGTGCCTCAAGGAACACAATCAAGCTGAGGCCACCAAAGACGATGGCGATGAATGCGACGGTGTTATCACTTGCAATCCGCGTCAGTTGTTCAGGGGAGCGGATATTCTGAACACGGGTGAAAAAGTCACCAAGATACAGCGAAGCAAGAACGGCTACAACGAGTAATAATTCGCCAGGAAGCGAGCCGAGAACAAAGATCCATTCGACAGACTCGGGGACAGCACCCCGAATTGATTCTGTTACGCCGAGATCACGATTCATTAGTTCATATCATTGTGTTTCTGGACGGTTAGACAACGCTGTACAGCGGAAATACGTTTGTGCTCATAAATAAACGTCCGTATTCGCTAATGAAATATAAATACCGGAGCAATGAAGCAGGTAGAACCCGAATATAAGAGCAATAGAGATTAATATGGTTTCGCGACGGCAAGTATTAGGAACAATTGGTGGAGCAGCACTGGTCGGGACAGCAGGCTGTGTTGATTTTGTCACTGGTGAGGGCCTATTCTATGAATCCGCACAGGCAACGGTTAGTGAAGAGGCGCTGAATGAGACCGGATACGCCGAAGACGAAATTGATTCTTTCGGCATTGATGAGTCAGTTGGTGCATTTGGCATATCCCGGACAGTGGAGATTACCAACTGGCAAGCCGAGTACGAACGGACAGTTGACATAGATGGCATAGATTCATTCTTCGAAGCAGGTAGTATTGATGAGATTACTGAAGCTCCATATTCGTTTGTGGCGGTAAGTACACCACAGGTGAGTGTATTCGGACAAGAGCTAAATCCGGTTGGAAATATGGATGCAGCAGAACTAATTGACAGAGTAGAGGGTCAATACGATGGGATCGCCAATATTGAGGAGCGTGAAGAAGTAGACGCAACGGTCCTTGATGAAAATACGACACTGACACGGTTCGAAGCAGAGGCCAGTGTTGCTGGAATTGAAGAATTCCCAATTATTATTGAGATTACAGAAGCAGTCGAATCGGAAGATGACCTAGTACTAACGGTTGCGACGTATCCTGACTTAGAAGAATTTGGAGAAAATCTGGTTGAGGACAATCCTGGAGCGGAAGAATCTGCAACGCTACGTGGCGGTGTTGAGCACCCACAGTGATACCTATCTGATTGTCATATTTGACGTGTCACCACAGCTGATCAAAATCCATCAGATTCATTAAATAAACTACCATACTGGAATATGTGATCCGTGATCGAGTCCGTCGAGCATATGAGCGACATCTTGAACGAACGATCACAGACCCTCCACAACATATTGCTGTGATTCAAGACGGGAACCGCCGATATGCCCGCAAAAAAGGTGCTGAACGGGAGACCAAAGGCCATCACAAAGGGGCCAAGACAACCGAGCAGCTACTGGATTGGTGTCAGGACTTTACTATTCAGGAGCTAACCTTGTATGCATTCTCAACAGAGAACTTCAATCGGCCACAAGAAGAACGCGAAGAACTGTTTGACCTCATCGAAGAGAAACTGTACGAGTTTGCTGAAAGCACGATGGTCCATGAAGAGCAAGTGAAAATCGTCGCGTTAGGTGAACGGAGTGAATTACCACAGCGTGTTCGGGCCGCAATCAGATATGCAGAAACCCAGACACAGGGCTACGATCAGTTTCGATTAAATGTGGCACTGGCATACGGCGGCCGATCAACGTTACTCGGAGCAACAAAACAAATTGCACGTGATGCAATTGAAGGCAACGTCGATCCAGAAGAAATCGATGTGGAAACAATCAAGGACCACCTGTATGAGGAGCCAATCCGGGATGTAGACCTGATTATCAGAACAGGTGGTGAAAAACGGACCAGTAACTTCCTGCCGTGGCATTCCAATGGCAACGAAGCCGCTGTCTACTTCTGTACACCATACTGGCCATCATTCTCTCGAAGTGACTTCTTACGAGGCCTCCGTACCTATGAGCACCGACAAGAGTCATTCCAGCAATCCAGAGTACAACGTGCCTTAGCGCTACTGCGAGAACTTGGATCAGCAGAGCTGGAAGAAGCACGAGAAATACTAAGCCGGACGAATACGGATGATCCAGAGTTACAGAGCGCAATTGAAAATAACTCTGGAGCAAAAGGCCGTTAGGCAGTGGAGATTATGCGAAAAAGGTTATGACAGGGCAGACGGCGAGGACCACATGAAACACTGTCGATAGGTTGTTGTGAACTACCCCACCCTACTCGCTCACCGCTGACGCGGGTCGCTTCTTGAGGGTGGGGCTTCCTGTTTCCACGACGCGCTTTGCAGGAACAACCGCAGTTCCCGCAGGGAGCGCAGGCTCCACAGGCGTTGATTCGGAGTGTCCCATTCCTAGTTCAGAAAGACCGCGAAAAAGAACATTCAACGCGGCATTCAAATCTCTATCCGCTTCAAACCCACATGATGGACACGAATGTTCACGTATCCACAGTGGTTTATCTGTCTCCACACCACACTCTGCACACTCTTTGGTCGTCCCCCTTGGGTCAACCGCAACGAAGTGCGTTCCCTCTCGCTCACACTTGTATTCCAGTAGTTCGGTGAAGGTATTCCACGCCGCAGACGCCGTGTTGCGGCTGTTGCGCGGCGATTCCAGCATTCCTTTCACGTTGAGGTCTTCAACAGCCACAAGGTCATACTCCCGAGCGTAGTATGCCGAGAGTTTGTGCAGGAAATCACGCCGCTTACGCTTGATTTGCTGATGACACTCTGCTACTGTCTGGCGTTGTTTCTCCCAGTTGTTCGACCGATGTTCTTTGCGCGAGAGACTCCGTTGCTCCCGTTCCAAGCGGTCGCGCTCGTCCGAAAGGTCAAGTGAGCCAACTGCCACACCGTCCGTATCGTGGGCGTACTTCAGAATCCCCACGTCAATGCCAACCATGTCGTCAGTGTTAATCTCATCCAGTGACGGTTTCTCCGGTTTTTCTTTGTCGTCAACGGCGAGAGAAGCGTACCATTCTCCAGTGGGTTCTTTCTTGAGTGTGACTTCTTTGATTGTTTCATCGTCGGGGATGTCTCGGTGACACTCTATTGGAATATCCGCAAGTTTCGACAGTGAAAGGACAGTCTGGCCGTTCTTCTTGTCGAACTCGAAGCCAGACTGAACATACGTGAAACTGCGGAACTCTCTGGGAAGTTTCCAGTTGAGACTGCCGACGCTGTACCCTTTCTTTTTCAGTTCAGAGAGCGCTTTGATACTGTCTTCAATCCGCATGACAGCAGCTTGTGCGACCGTTGCGTACAGGTCGTTTAATTTATCCCACCAGTCTTTGAGGGCGGGAAGTTGGTCACGGACTTGTCGTACACGTTGATTGAGTGTTCCCGCCGATTCGGGAATTTTGTCAAACTCTCTGAGCGCGTGGTTGTAGAGTTGCCTACAGGTATCGCGGTGGTAATCCAACACCTCACGCTGTTGGTCAGTTGGTTTGAGTTGGAATCTGTAGGCGTAGTGCATTGGTTACTCGGTCGGTTCTGATGTACGGACGATTTTCACGTCTGCGCCGCGCCAGCGTTTTGGGACGAGGACGTGTGCGCCGTTGCCGGTGGGTTTCACCTCGCCGTCGATGACTTCGTGGCCTTCAATTTCGTGTCTATCCATCACCAGAGTTTAGACATTGTTTCAACATAAATCTGCCGGTTCGTGGGGCTGTGGGTTGAGTGGAGAACGTGTCTGAGGGACGAAGACGGCGGTGTATCCCCTCCCTACTGCGCTACTCGGCCTTCGGCCTGCTTGCTCCTTGAGGAAGGGGGCTTACCGCCTAAAATCAGCTAAAAAGAGAGCAATGAGCGGGCTATCAAATAAAGAAATCAGGTTTGCGAAAATTCGTGAACTTACTGACGTAAGAGTTCTGAGATACTTAGATTCTCGTCAGTCTGCTGTTGCTGATAGAATAGGTATATTAGAAATGCGAGAATGACAAGAAGGATGATGAGAACCGGAATCAGCATCCACGTCGAGAAGAATCCATCTTCTTCTTCCTCGTCAACTTCGTCAGTGTCGTCTTCTTCAACATCAGCAGTAATTGCGAACAGCGAGAAGTCTGGTACCTCGGTGCGAAGCGTAATTACATCATCTGTCTCCTCAGTTGCAGTGATCTCGAGTGTTTCCCACGTTCCGGCGGTGTCGTTGTATCGAACGACAGACAGATTGTCAACATCACCATTGACATCATCAACAGCATCAGTTGAGACATTCATCAGCGTGGAGCCGGATTGGTCAGTCGCAGCATCCGGAACGTCGAGTTGAGACGTAACAATAGTCTCATTGTCTCCATCAAATGGTTCACCAACCTCCGGTGGAGTCTGGTTTAACAGTGTCGTTGTAACAGCACCACTGATTTCACCTTGAACACGGAGTTCCTCAAGTGATGTTGCACCAGTAAATCCGTAAATGGTCTCATCAGCGTCTGAATCGTATGTTGGATCATTGTTTGTTTCGGCACGTTCTGCCGTCACGTTCTGTGAAATATTGACCAGATCACGAATATCATCTTCATCATCGAGTACGTCAGGGTTTGACAGAACTCGAAGTGACGCCGTGTCGTCATTGCCCTCGTATGTAGCCTCAATATCAACGACGCCTGATCCCACCCCTGTGACTGTTGTATCATCAACCGAAGCAATGTCGTCATCGGCACTGGTGATGGTTGCGTCATCAGTTACGTCGATATCTGTATCGTTACTGAGTTGTGCGGTCACGGTAGCTTCAGTTGTCCGGTCGACACGGATTTGATTAGCATCGAGTTCCAGTTCAATCTCCTCAACTGCAGCAACCACACTCACCGTCGCCTCTGCAGAATCGTTGGCTGATGCAACAGTAAATATTACATCGCCAATATCATCGACAGCGGTTTCGTATGTAAATGTATTAGAGAATGTATCACCAGCGCCAATCGTCACATTCTCTTCAGTAGCTTCGAGTTCATCATCAACAAGGAACTCAATATCCTGTGTTCCTTCAAGATCACCAGTGTTTTCAATTTCATAGTCAATCTCAATATCATCACCTTCGGTAACTTCGTCTGGTGAACCAGTGATGGAAACCTCAAAGTTCGGATCTGCTAAATCAAACGTGAGATTACGCTCAAATGTACCATCCTCGTAGTCAATCGGACTTTCTTCTGATGTAGGCCCATCTTCATCGCCAAATCTGAATGAAACCTCATCAGCATCATCGGCACTAAGCGTTAACTTGGATGCAAACGCTCCCTCATCCGCATAGAACCCATCTTCATCGACTGTAGTGCTGTTTGATTCCACAATACCGTCGTCATCAAGAGCAACAGCGTAGATTTCAGTCCCTTCTTCTAATGGTTCATCATCACCATCCAATGCTTGACCATAATAGCCCGTCGGCAGCCCCGGGCTACCATCAGGACGGTCTGCGGGTTGAATACTAGTTGTTCCGACGGCACCAGAGGAACCAGACCCGTCATTTGCCGAGGAAGCAGTTGACGCAGTACTGGTACTTTGAGTAGTTGAATCGAAGGATACACTGCCATCATTGACTGACGCAGTGGCTTCATCATTTGCAGTTCTAATTGTTACATTGTACGGAGTATCAACATTATCAACATTGAATTCTGCATTGATAGATGCATCTGGATCTAAGTCTTTGACCAACTGCTGGTCTGTAAAGTCATTATCAATGACTTCAAGTGTCACGATCTGAGTTCCGCTGGCATCTCCGTCGTTGTTAATTGCTGCTTCGATAGTGTCGCCGTTGTCGTTCACAATCCCATCAATATCATCGATGAAGAACTCAGCAACATCATTCTCAAGAACATCATTGAATCGTGCATCGGTGTTATACGAGGGATCATCAATAGTCCGCTCTCCAATTTCGTCATCAGCTTCTAACCAGTATGCTTCAAACTCAGCAATTGGTCGATCAGGCTGATTAATCACGCCAAAATCAGCGTCATAAACTGTGAGATCATCATCGTCGAAGTCAATACCACCAAGGTCATCGTTGATTGCTGCAGGAGTTTCATCTGGGTCAGAGATATTGTAGTTTGAGCCGACAAAATGCCAGCCTTCACTGATCGTTACCTCCTCATGGCCAGTCGAATCATCATCGAATTCAAGCCCAAGTCGGGCATCAGCATCGGCGTCAAAGTACCATCCTTCGTGTAGATCTACCGTCTCAGTTGTGTACTCATCGGTTGGGCCATTATCAGATGGCGTAACGTATGCATCTTCAGTCGGATCCCACTGGTAGCTTCCTGTCACGTTCTCTGTGTATAGGTCTGCATTCTGTGGTATCGAAACAGAGCTGAAGCCATTATCAGTGAGATTTCGCACTTCATGAACAATGCGGGTGCTTGTCGTCGCAACAGTCTCTACGTCATCAGAATTAGATTCATATAGCAGGTCAACAGACGCATCATCTGGATTACTCAGGTCATCAGGAAACACGCCCACATTGGTCGGATCAATTTCTGTATCAAATGTTCCGTCGGTGATATCATCATCGTTGATACTTGCAACTACGCTTTGTTCAATTGCAACATGATACTCGCCGTCAGTATTTGTAACACCATCAGCTGATACTGTGACAGTATCATCGTTAACAACGCCAATAAAATCAGCATCAATTTCGAATGACTCTACTTCAACATCCGTTGATGACTGTGTTTCTGTCGGAGATGGGGCAGTAATGTTGACTGCACCAGCAGCGGCAAACAAAACGAGCACTGTCACAACGAGAAGAACGCGAAATGGTCTATGAGCCTGTGTATCTATCATGGTAGATCGGAGCTGTATGCTCTGAAGGAATGATCGATCCAACTGGTTTGCCACCAACCGGCCACAACGACAAGATGTGCGCTGGGTCTACCCGCAATGAAACTACAATCTGTAACGGGCCAACTTCCGAATCAGGTATACTGGGAGATCGGAGAGTAGGAAAACCCGGATGGCAATCATAACTCGTCGATGGGAATCTCTGTGCCGAGAAACCAGACGGTAGCAAGCCGAATAATGCGGAGGGCAAAGCAGGTCGATCAAAGGCAGAGTACCCCAGAAGCGACGGTGTCATCAATCCTATAGTCATATGCCAACGAGTAACAAAAGCATAATGGTGAAGGCATACACCACAGAATGGTTGGAAGAAAAGACCATACAACCAAAATAAAGGCCACTTTGCGTGTCGCCTCCGGTCAGCACCCGAAACAACTGTTGAAACCAGCAGTATCGAGGATAGCGTGGCTATAGCGCCTTACTGCATTACTTTCTCCCACAGGATCAACGTTGGTGGCAAAACAAGGATTGCAGTCAGGAACGAGTACAGCACACTGATTGACATCAAGATCCCGAACTGGCCAAGAATTGGAATAATCGCCAAGATAAGTGCTGATGCACCACCAAGTGTAGTCAGCATACTACCAGTCAGTGCACCACCAGTACCACGAAGGGTTGTCATGAGTGCTTCGTAGCTATCATCTTCGTACTCATCGATAAACCGGTGGGTGATATGGACAGAATACGCCACTCCAACCCCGATTGTAATTGAGAGAATTGTTGCGGTCATTGCATTAAGTGGAATCCCAATCAGCGGCATTGTACCAACTAGTAGCACGACTGTCACGACAATCGGGACAAGGTTAGCCAGTCCGATGGAGGCATACCCTTCGAGGACGTGGTAGATGAACATTAAGAACAGTGCTGTGGCGATCAGCGCAATGATCAGTCCCAGTATCGCAGAGTCAAAGATCAGATCACCAATTTGCTGGTAAACGACAATCGTACCGGCCGGAGTTGCTTCATAGGGATAATCTGCGGCCATTGACTGGATGTCTTCGACGATTTCTTCGTCATCAGCATCGGCTTCAACATCATACTGGATCGTTGCATACCGATAATCGTCGGTGACATATTCGCGGGCATCATCACCGTACTCTGACGCAAAGAGATCATCAAGTAATGGGCGGACGTTTTCATCCGGAGCTCCAGAGTCCGTCGTATCACTTGCTTCAAGTTTGTTTGCAAACTCGGGATCATCATCAGCGTAGCTGTGCATAACATCAATGATGCTCTGTGAATCCGCCATTCCCTCGTCGTCAGTGATTATCGTAGAAGGCGGATTCTCTCCAACGCGGTGCAGTTGCTCAAGACTACCATCAGCGTGCATCGGTCCTTTGATATAGAGCTCAACTTGGTCGTCATCACCGGACGCAAAGGTGTCTTCGATATAGTTGATAATCTCCGTTGAAGAATACTCACCCGGTGTCATTGGATCAGGGAACTGATAGACATATGCCGGGAGATCCTCCGGTGGAAGGAAGTCATCATCGTCGAAGGTTGTATCAACCTGCACAGCTGCGATCCCACCACCGACGGTAATTAATCCAACAACGAGTAGCAATGCAATCGGAGCCTTGCGGCCGATGATTGCTCCTGCTGGCAGAATTTTGCCAAGCAGAGAATCTTCTGAACCAAGTGGCTGGGATCCAAATTCAGGAAGGTTGTATTGTTCCCGAAGGCGGTCAAGATAGACCTTCATTGCTGGGAAGAATATGCCAAAAATCAGGAACGTAAAGACCACGCCGAAGGCGGCAACCAATCCGAATTCAGCAATTGGCCCAAGATCACTGATTGCATTGGCACCGAATCCAATCATTGTTGTTCCGGCAACAATGAAAAACGCAACCAGAAGTTGGTCGGTTGCAGCATCCATACTCTGTCCAATATCTTGATCTTGCACTCGTTCTTCCCGATAGCGGTTAACAGCGTGAATGCCGAAGTCAACGCCAATTGCAAGTAACAATGGGGGAATCGCAATCATCATCTCAGAGAATGGGACACCAGCAAGGCCGGTGAATCCAAACGTCCAGATAATGACCATCGCAAGCGATGTAAGACCAAGTAGTAGATCAACCGGATCACGGTAGGCAACGATCAAAAACAGCAGGATAAGGACCACAACAACGGGGATTACAAGCCCAAGCGAATCGCCGATAATTGCATCGAACTCTTCATCGATTAACCCGTCAGAGAGCATCATGTACTCGCCAGGATAGGAATCGCTAACACGATCTGCGTACTGCTGGATTGTATCAGTATCGCCAGAGATATCCAGAATAGTCAGTGATGCTGCTGCGGATTGATCTTCAGGATTATAATCTTCATCAAGTAAGTCATCCAGTCCAGTTTCTTCAAGAAGTTCCTCGGTTTCTCGTTCAACTGTACTATCGGGAGCTGCCTGCAGGACATCGTGTTGCTCCTGTGGCGTTTCAGCGGCTGGATCAATTGACTGGGCAACACCAGGAGCAACACCGGTAACACCCTCAACATCAAGTCCAGGGTGATCATCGATTTGTGCAATGACACGAAGATTTCGCTCAAGTCCATCGGGCGTGAGTACATTCTCATCGCGATGGATCATCTGAAGGCTGTTTGTATCCTCGCCATAGGGGGCAGTAAACTGATCATCAATATTTTCGCCTGCATCATATGCATCAACACCTTCAGCGAATTCCTCAGTTCCTTCCTCTGCTTCAACATTGACAAGACCGACAGCAAAGACACCTGTCAGCGTGAGAAACAGGAGAATAATCAGTCCTGGATAGCGGACAATCAGCGTTCCAAGCCTATCAAGGATATCTTCAACAGTACTCATTGTATGGAAACGGCCGATGGATGCTTAGTGATCAGTACTACTGCCAAAGGGGGATTCATGATCCTCGGAGTGATGGGATTGCGTCAAAGTATCGAAGTGCAATTGCGCCACCACCAACGAGAAGGATACCAAAGATCAGGGCAATCTGGATCCAGTTTCGCTCTTCGGCAGTGACATCAACAGGGACAGTGTACACATCTGAGAGCTGTGTGTCACCATCGCTGTCCTCATACTGGAAGTCAACCTCCGCAGGATATGTCTTCTCAACAGCAGTGCTGGAAGCATCAATCGTGAACTCAACAGTTGCCGTTTCATTAGCAGCAAGACTGTCGATAAACGCTTGATCGTCATCACTACTCAGTGGATCTTCCGTGTAGAGCATCGCTTCAATATCTGTGACATCTTCATCAAGTTGGTTTGTCACTTCAAGCGTCAGGGTCTCACTGCCGTCGATTGGGACGCTGGCATCGATAATCTCGACATTAAACTCATCTCGTTCTGAATCAACATCCAGTGGAGCAAACAGCGGGGAAACTGTATATTGATCCCCATCGGTGTTTTCGTAATCTGTTTGTAATGAGAGGGCTCGTGGACCGGGTTCAGCGTCGCCGCTAACATCAACGCTTAGCGCAAATGATGTAGACTCACCAGCATCGAGCGTACCGATGTAGTAATTGTCTGTTTTGACTTCTACATTGTCGACATCTCCAACTGAGAAGTCCTCGATGTCGGTCTCTTCTGGTCGCAGAATGACATGAGATAGTTCCTCGTCACCGACATTCGTGATGTTCCCTGTAATAGTGCTGGATTCACCAACATACAGATCTGCTTCCTCAATATCAACTGTAAAGTCCTGTGATGGAAGTACATCAGCACCGACTGTTGCTGAGGCTGATTCACGGTCAAGACCATCATCAGTTTCGTATTCAACGGTTGCACGAACCGGTAAGTTGTCACTTGGCGCGTCACCATCAACCGTTATTGTGACATTGGCAGTGTGCGTGTCTCCTTCAGCCCACTCACCAATTTCGACTTCACTAGCTCCTTCTGGCAATTCAGCATCAGGAGATTGCGCCTGAAATCCAACAACCGCATCGGAAATGTCGCCATAATCCTGATTTGTCAGCTCAACTGGGACCGTTCGTGTTTCACCAACCCGGAGCGGATCACCACCGTAGTCAGCACTAAAGCGCTGTTCAGAGTCAACACTGACACCGGAAATCACAGCCCGAGATGTCCGGTCAGCACCGTCGTCTCGGTAGTCAACAGTCACTGCAAAGGTCGCATCATCAATTGGTGTTCCATCATCGGTCGTACCGGACACGGAGACACTGTGTTCCTCATCACTGCTCCAGTCACCAATGTATTCTTCATCTTGGCCACCGGTGATTGTCACGGCACTACTGAGGGATTGAACCTGGACAGTTGCATCAGAGATACTGTCTCCGGTGTTTTCAACATCAATATCAACAGTCCCTGTTTCGCCGTATCGGAGTGTCGAGGCATCAATATCGGCATCAAACTGTTGATCGTCATCAATTGGAACTGTTGTGATCAGTTCTCGGGATTGCTGTGTGACACCATTTTCGTCCTTGAATTCAACGCTTGTCCGCAGTGGGACATCACCAGCAAGCGTTTCGTCTGTTACTTCAAGATCAACCGAGAAGTCATCGGACTCGCCATCTGCAAGTTCATCAAGAGAGCGCTCAGTTGGTGCCAATACATCAACACCACTGATTGCTGGTTCAATATCTACAGTAACATCGGATGCTGATTCATATCCCACATTTTCCAGTTCATAATCGATAGTTCCGGGCTCTCCAATCTGGATTTCACCGTCAGCATCACCAGTAAAGTACGCCTGTTCTTCAACCTGTAGTGTTACATCAACATCGGTTGACTGTCCTTCTTCATAGTACACTGTCATTGTCGTGTCAACAGTAGTATCGTCATTTCGCTCGTCAGCAAATCGAAGCGAATCATCCGCAACAACAGTGAATGATGTAGAAACAGTCGAGTTACTTGAAATACTGGACGTGATATATTGTTGTTCGGTTCGAACATCAAGCTCGTCTGGATCATCAGGAGACAACTCTGCACTGATATTCCCAACGGTGTTTGTCACACCGGTAGCCTCCTCCCCTCGGTACTGCAGGTCAATCGTGACTGTCTGTTCAGCACCGGGGTCAAGTTGAGGTTCTGGAACAAATGCACCAAAATCTTCATCTGTTTCATCGGCTGCCGCTGTTCCAGCACCAAGTGCGGGAATTGCAAGCACAAAGAGACCAACGACTACCCAGCGGGTCATTCGCATTGTTGGTATGTATTATAACAAGTACCTTGATAATGTTTTTGATTGATCAATCAACAAAGCTTAAAGTACCCTGATTGGTGATATGGAGACATGGCAGACGAGGGGGAGCAACCGGAGGATGTCAATGCTCTGTTCTTCGATGATCCAGAAGACACACAGCGGAAACTGCTGGCGGCAACGTACCGAGCGTTATGTGAGCACGGATATGCTGATTTGTCTTTGCAGACAATTGGTGATGAGTTCGGTAAGAGTACGTCACTAATATACTATCACTACGACAGCAAAGACGAGCTTGTGCTCGATACGCTGGACGCAATGCTTGACCAACTTGAGGAAACGCTCTCAGATCATCCAGATGATCCAGAGGCAGCACTGGAGGTATATCTGGACATGATTGAGCCGGGGAAAACAGAGGAGCCTACCCTTGAACGAGCAATTGTGGAGCTTCGAGGACAAGCACCAAATAGTGAGCAGTATCAAAAGCGATTCAATCGCGCTGATGCTGTGATCGATCAACGACTCAAACAAGTCGTACAGGCTGGAATTGAGCAAGGAGTTTTCGTTGATCAAGATCCTGAAGAAACAGGGCGCGTATTGTATACGCTGCTGACGGGGGTCATGGTCCGCAGAGCATCGACAAATAACGACGAGTGGGTCACGTCAATTAGCAATGAAGTTCGAAATCGACTGTATGGCGATAAGTCACAAGATAGCTAAGCGTTAGTTTCGATACCGCAGCCACACTGTCGCAATCAAAAGCGCAATCACGGCGGCCGCAACACCGAGTCCAGGAATCCCATCATCTTCGTCGTCAATCTCGTCCGGGCCAAGAACTGTTACCGTGCCAAATGACTCATCGTTGAGCAGCACATCATACTCGCCTGGCTCATCTAACGTTACACTGAACGTCTCAGACTGTTCATCGTTTGCATCAATAAGGACGACATCATCAACAAGTGTAGTATCGCCGACCGCTAGTGTACGTTTGAACGTGCCGTCGCCGTCACCACTATTTGTCAGCTCGACGGTGACATCCAGCGTGTCACCGGCTTCAATTTCATCATCAAATGAAACATTAGCGGTGATGTTTGCGCTTGCTGCCTCCTCATCGACGATAACTGTGTCAGTGTAGGTATCATTCGATGTACTGACTGTAAAGCTATATTCACCTTCAGCAAGATCATCTGGAGTCTCATGTGCTAAGGAAACAATCTCGGATTCATTGGGCGCAAGTGTGACCGGTGCAGTATCGACATGTTCGCCATCAAATTGGTACTCAACGTCATCGGTTCCTGAAACAAGACCCTGATTCTCGATGTTGGCAAACAGATCAAATCGGTCACCTGGTTGTATTTCACTAACCGCAAGTACCTCGTTGATATTCATGAACGGTACACCCTCACCATAGACACCGATCGTACTGTATTCATCAACTGCTGCCGAGACGGTCTGTTGGTCAGTGTCTACAGTTGAGCCCTGAATTACATTCCATGATCCGTTGTCAAACCGGTAAAACTGCAGCGAGTTCTCGTTAACAACGGTTGTTTCATCCGTATCATACCCAACAGTGATATTAGTTTCAGCTGCAGCGTTATAGCTAGTCAAATTATAGAATGCGCCAATTGGGCCATGGCTATCTAGTGAATCTGGTTCATCAGCTGGTGTGATCGCTGTCTCTGTCGCACTGAGTGTTACTTGCCGGTCGATGTACTCACCGTCAATAATATTCGAGTCGAATGGTACGTCCTCAAACACAAGATCACCGTCCTCTAGGTTACTATCGCCAATTGTCGATGTTTCCGTGCCAGCAGTGAACTGGGCAGCCGTTTCGTCAGCGACGACTGTCGAGTCGATAATCTCAACGTCTGTACTTTCGGCGAGGACAATGCCAGTCTCAAGATTATCAAGATCGGCATCAAGTACGTCCGCACCGGATGTGTCAGTAATCTCAAGCCCGGTATCGCCGTCAGTAACGGAGACATACGACATTTGACCAACAGAACCACCGTCGATAATAATTCCATCACCTGATCCAGAGAGATCAACATCCAGATTTTCAGCATCGGAAACTGCCCCTTCAATGATAACACCGCTGTCGTCTACAGTCGCAGTGATATCATTTAGGTCGGTAAATCCGGTATCAACGATGACTCCAGTACCGACGTTGTCGTATGTTGCGGTAGTCAGTTGATCACCAGACGTCGCAACGGTACCAACAGACGGACCATCAACAGACAGATCAGTCGCAGTAACGTCAGATTCGCTCATTGCAATTCCGGTATCAACATCTCCAGAGACAGCAACTGACTCAAGATGTGCACCAACGCCGTCAATATCAATACCAGTTGTTTCATCATCAGATGAGCCACTGATATCAATTGTTGCTGTCCCATCATCACCAGTGAGCGTCATCGAACGGTCGATATGAACCGCTGTTGGCTGACTATCGTCGACGGACTCGTCAAACGTTGTATCAGAATCAAGTGACAGCGTTGTACCACCATCTAAGACATTAATGACCGTTTGCAGTCGTTCTGGATCAAAGTCATCAGGAACATGCACAGGGTCGGGATGGACATGAGTCGTTGTCGTTGAAAATGAAATAGATTCTGATTCACCTGTACCTGTAAAGGTATGGTTCAGCGTGGCAGTTCCGAACGCACTCTCGTTAGACGTGACAGAAAGATCAAGTGAATCTCCATCAACATTGATTGCACTATCAATCTCTCCATCATCATGTTCAATAGTAAATAACTCAGAGTTAATGGCTGCTCCATCGCCGCTTACACCGTCAATCGAAACAGAATATGTATCGACATTTGCAAGATCAAATTCAACAGGATAACTCTCTCCGGGGTCAGCACGTGAAGGAGCATCAGTTCTAACGGCTACATCGGTTGTTTCTTCAAGTTCAAAATCGGTCTCATTGATGATTTCTTCATCTTCAATATTGATTGATGTAGTCGCAGGAGCCCACCCAAAAGCGCTGGCCGTGATATCTTGTTCACCTGCTGGAACGCTAAGTTCATACTCTCCGTGGGCGTCTGTAGCTGTGCTGGTACCTTCGGATGATTCAACAGTCGCAGATTCAAGTGGCTCGTCACTACCCCTCACTTCACCGGTCACAATGCCACCATCGAAGGCTTCAGTTGCCGCTGCAAAGCTATCAACGATCCCATATCCATACTCAGTATCAAGGGAGCCAGTGCCGTCAGGATGATCAGCAGTTGAGGTCAATATTTCTTCAGTCTCCCTTGGTGCAATTTCGTCCTGAGAATCAAATATTGAGAGCACCAAGGCTGCACTTCCTGCAACATGTGGTGATGCCATACTTGTTCCTGAAATTCCAGTAAGTTCATCCTCAGTCCCTGCATTTGCACTTAGAACGTTAACGCCGGGAGCTGATAAGTTCGGAACAGTGTACTCATCCGGCCAGTCATCAGGTGCTTCATCTTTCCATGCACCGTCAGTATCAATCACTTCACCGCTGGAAAAGTTAGGAACATTTTTATCTTGATCAACAGCTCCAGCAGAAAGTACCGTGTATATGTTTCCGGGAGTTCCGGAAGTTTCTTGCCCATCGTTACCAATTGCTGCAGAAACAATCTGGCCAGCATCACGTGCATTTTCTACGGGCTCAATGAATTCATCATGATAACCCTCTGAGCCGAGACTCATCTGGAGAATATCAATCTCATTGTCACGTTCGGTCGCCCATTCCATACCAGTAATAATCTGAGTGAAGGTTCCAAACCCATCATCGTCGAGGGCTTTTATCCCATATAGGTCAGCTTCAGGAGCAACGCCAATTGCAGTCCCGGAGGCATCACCACCGGCAACGGTTCCAGCAACATGAGTTCCATGACCGTCATTGTCTTGTGGTTCAGAGTCGACAGGGTCCCCATTACTGTCAAAGTGGGCCCAGTCTTCGAGTTCAATGTCTGCATGGTCATCATCAACACCAGTATCAAGGACGGCAACACCGACACCCTCTCCTTGTGTATCATAGGTCTCCCATGTCTCAGGAGCCCTGACCATATCGAGTCCATATGTCGTTTCAGTATCTTGTGTCGTTGAATGGTCAGTAGTAGTGTTAGACGCTGTCTGTGAACTGCTATTAACAGAGACATTGAAGTTCGGATGAACTCGGTCGGCTCCAGAAACATTTGTTAGATCATCCTCTGAGAGTACACTACTGTCATATTCAATTAACATCGCATTAGCAAGCCAGAGAGATTCCTGAATATCAACATAGGGACTCTCATCTGCTGCATCAGCAAATGTCGCTTGGCTGTCTTCTGCATGTGCTTGCAAGTCAGCTGTCGAAGAAATATCAGCAGTTTGTGCGCCATCAGAAAACCGAACAACTGCAGTCTCTGTCGTATCATTGTCAGTGTGGGTGGCCGCTGTGTCAGGAACGAGTGGATTTGAATCAACTCCTCCCCCGCCAGCGGCAACTGGAACAAAGACCAGACCCAAAAGTACCGCCACACCAATGACAAGAAGCATTCGCTGCTGTGTAGCCATAACAGACATAATTTGATGAGACTAATAAGCGGCATGCCGCAGTTGATCAAGCTGATAATTTCGCCAAAAGGGACAGTAATAGAAAATTAGCAAGCCAGACAGACGACGACATATCAGAACCGCCAGAACGCATATGTTACCTCCGGTCAAAGATGAATGTGGAGGTAATGCATACCAATGGTATTTAAGAAAATTACACTCATCGGAATGAGTGAGGAAAGTTTTGATGACGCTGTTGACAATGCAATCGATGAAGCACAAGAAACAGTTGATAATATCCACTGGGTTGAAGTTGATGAGTTTGGCGTTGAGGTTGCATCGGTGCCAGACCGACAGTATCAGGCCGAAGTGACGGTCGCGTTTGAAGTCGAATAATCCAGAGTTGAAAGCTCGGAGGTCTATATTCTCTCAGGATACCGATCAACGCATTATAGCGGCAATCGGGGTTTCGACTATCCGGGCTGCCGAGATAAGGAGATTATAAACGTATTTGTCAAAGTAGCAGAGTCAGCTACCTCGGGGACAAGCTCCGTGCATCCACCTCAATATTTCTGTGAACATCAAATATTCTCAGTATACCGCCACTCTAAAAGAGCGAACCCAAGAATCACAAGTAATGTTCCGACAACGAGGAGCAGTAGCTGTGGATATTCATCCAACAACGATTGATCTGATTCAACAGTGAGCGTTCCGACCTGCTGTCCGTTGACGGCTATGTCATATTCACCTGGATCCAGTGGCTCACTACTAATTGTTGTTGTCATCACATTATCGGGTTCGACATAACCAACAGTATTGTTGATTTCAGTGTCATCTGCAGTGACCGAAATCGGATATGTGCCGGGAAGATCACCAGCATTCTCAAGGGTAACAGATACTTCTGGAGACTGTTCAGATGAAATGGTTGCGTTAAAGAGTACTGAGTCAGTGAGTGAAATATCAGCACCAGTAGCGTCTGAATCAACAGTATAGCTCCCGTTCCATGTAGTATTCATAGTAGAAATTTGGTATGGGAACACCCCGGAAGCGTGGTCTTCTGGGTCATGAAGTAAGGCAACTTCAGTATCGGAATGTGGAGCAAGCGAAATATCGGCGGTATCAACGGTTGTGTCGTTGGCAAAATAGCTGACGGTATCCTCGGCTGAAGCGGCTCCCTCATTTGAAAGCGTGACACTTGCATCAAGTCGGTCATCAGGAGCAATCGTATCCGGAATGGTGACCCCAGTTACATTGACATATGGAGCACCATCACCGTAGAGTGCCGCTGTCGTATCTGTGTCAATCGTGACATCCAGCTGTGACTGGTTAAGTGTATACGCATTCTCATCGAATGCAGTCCAGTCACCGCCGGCGTGTTCGTACAATGCGACAGTATCAGAAGCAACACCGCGTGTTGCCCACTCATCATACTGTGTTGTCATCGATAATCTCCCATCTGATGACTGCGGAGATACATTGAACGCACTACCAACAAGACCGTTACCTGCTGGCGGCAGCGAAGTTGATCCATTCAATTCGACCACTGTATCGGTGCCATCAAACGTAGTTGTCACGTCCTCGTGTTGGAGTGAAACATCTGTGGCTGACTTTTGACCATCAAAGACGATTGCCGTGTCGCCGACAGAAACATCGTCAACGGTGATCCCAGTCGCATTTCCACCAAAATCAAACGCTGTTTCTGTGTCTTCGATAGTACCATCGGCAATCTCAAGCTCGATGGTATCAGTAACATCAACGCCCGTTGTGCTGTCGGTAATCGAAAGCCCAGTTAATATCTCGATAGTACCCCCATCAACAAACACACCTGTGTCTGCGGTATTGATAGTGAGATTCGCTACCGTCGAGATATCCTCGGTCACGGCCAAGCCTGTCTCAACATCAGTAAGCGTAAGATCAAACACGTCATTATCGTCCGCAGAACTATCTCCACCGATTTGCGGATCATCAATCGGGCCATCAGTAACCTCAACACCGACAGTCATGTTGGTTACATCGACGTTTGAAATCGTCCCACCACCAAGGACAATACCGGTATCGGCATCGCCAGATAGTACAACATTCTCAAGCGAGCTGTCCATTGAGATACCAGCACCAATCCCTTGTTCAGTCGCCGTTGTATCCTCAACAGCGATAGTTGCCATCCCTCCTTCACCACGTAGTGTGATATCTTTATCAAGAGTAACACCGACGGGTTGCTGATCATCAGCAGTTACAGAGAATGTCTGATCAGCATCAAGTCCAATTGTTGTTCCCGGAGCAACAAAGTCGACGAGATTCTGTAACTGATCGGGGTCGTCATCTGTTGGAACCGTCAGTGGATCAGGATGAATAGTTGTTCCAGTTGTTTGTATTGTTGTTGTTTCGTCTAATCCTTCGAACGTATGTGTAACATTGAGTGTCCCGACGAAATCACTGGGGGGAGTAATTGACACGTTGATTATCTCTTCGACCGAAGCACTGTGGTATGTCTCACTGGGGCTGAGCTCTTGACCGTTAACTTGGATGGCAAAATCGTCAGTGTCCACGGGATTCCCGGCGAGGTCAGTTGCCTCAAGCTGCGCTGTATAATTATGTACCTGTAGAGTCTCGTGGCTGACAGTATAGTCCTCACCAGAAGCGAGATAGTCAGGAGCTGGTGACTGCAGTTCAGTCTCAAATGTCTGGGTGTCAAGATGGAAATCAATCTCAATCGGATCGCTATGCTCATCCGGCGTTATTTCTTTTTCAACCGGTTCCCAGCCGACTAGATCAACAGTAATTGTTTGGGTTTCACCCTCACTTGTTATCGGGAGTGTATATGCCCCGTCAGTATCGGTTGTCGTCGAATACTCACCAAAGTTAGACTGCACAAGTGCATGTTCTGCAGAGATATTTTCTCCACTGGCATCCGTGAGTGTTACCTCACCAGTAACCTCGATGTCAGATGTTGCGTAGGCCATTGCCGAGTAGCTATCAACAAGACCGTGTCCATGGCGATGATCGACTTGATTAGGTCCTTCAGGATGAACGGCTGTTTCAGCAATTGCTTCCTCAGCGGTTGGCACGTCAACCTCATCGTCTGTCAGTAGCAGCGCTGCAATTCCAGCGACATGCGGGGAAGACATGCTTGTGCCGGATTTTTCAACGAGTCCAGTTCCATCATCAGAGCCTGCCTCCGCACTCAAGATGTCATCACCGGGAGCAACAACATCAGGGACAGTATATTCATCGGGCCAGTCCGGATCGGGCCAGTCATCTGAAGATTGGTTCCACTGTTCTGCCGTATTAATAACCTCACCGCCAGAGAAGAACGTAATCTCACTATCTTCATCGACTGCACCGGTCGAGAATGATTCATACACATTGCCGGGAGAACCAGATCCGTTTTCACCTTCGTTACCAACAGACGCAGACACCATAATGTCATTGTCGGCGGCTTTTTGGATCGGATCAATGAGGACCTCAGCAGTGGAGTTATCTGTTCCAAAGCTCATCTGCATGACATCAATATCGGCCTCGGAGTCCTCAATCGCCCACTCAATCCCAGCGATGATCTGTGCAAACGTACCACTAGCATCATCACCATCGAGCACTTGTACTCCGTGAAGCTCCGCATCGGGAGCAACACCAATTGCTGTTCCGTCCACAGGGTCCCCGGCAATGGTCCCGCCAACATGTGTTCCATGGCCATCCTGATCATCCGCATCTTCTGGATTGTCGCTAGTTAGTGTACCATTTTCATCAAATGCAGCCCATTCATCAATTTCAATCGCGTCGTGATCGGGATCTAATCCAGTATCCAGAACCGCAACATCGACGCCATCACCGGTCGTATCAAAGGTCTCTCGTGTTTCGTGGGCACGTATCATGTCGAGACCATACGTCGAGTCTGCAGCCTGTGTGCCGATTGCCGACGACGTAGTCTTAGAATCAGAGTTAGCAGAAACAGTGAGTTTCGAATGGTCATAGACATCCTCAACACCGTCGATGGAAGCAATATAGGACTGATTTACAGCTGTGGTGTTGGCACTAACAACAGCGCTACTGGTGAGCCAGAAGCTATTCTGGACATCAAGATAGGAGCGATTAGCAGCATACGACTGAAATGACTCCTGCGATTGATCAGCTGCTGCCTGTAGTGTCTCCGGTGACGTATCATTGTCAAGCAGATCAGTTGTATTAAACGTGACAAGATACGTTGTCTCAGAAGTGGTTGTTGTGCTGGTATTTTGGGCGTGAGAAATCGCTTGTGCGTCAGGGCCGAGGGCAATGCCAGAATGCACGAAAAGGCCGAATCCAGCGATTACAGCGAAGAATAGAAGAAAAGCAAGCCCGCGGCGTGCGTACATGTTCGCTAGATTTTACCCGTAGTAAGATAAGTGACATGGAAGATCATATTGGTACTGAAAATCCAAGCAGATCCGCACAGAGAAAGTTAGCGAAGACATTTATGAATTGACGACAAACGACGGATAATGAGTACGCAGGCGACACAAACCGACAGTGATACTTATACTGTCGTCATCGGGCTTGAGGTACACGTTCAACTTGAGACCGATACCAAGATTTTCTGTGGCTGTTCGACGGAGCCAGCAGACGAACCAAACACACATACATGCCCGGTTTGTCTCGGATTACCGGGGGCACTGCCGGTACTGAATGAAGCAGCCGTTGAAGCAGCTGTCAAAGTCGGAAAAGCACTCGACTCGAATATTCCTGAAGAAACACGATTCCACCGGAAAAACTACTATTATCCAGATCTTCCGAAGAATTTCCAGATTACACAGTACGATAACCCAATCTGTCAGGGTGGGACCCTTGAGATCAGTCATCAGGACGAGCGTCGAGAGATTGGCATTAGACGTGCCCATCTTGAAGAAGACCCGGGGAGTCTACAACACGTTGGAGGCTCAATTGACACAGCCGATTATACGCTGGTCAATTATAACCGAGCCGGAACGCCACTGCTAGAGATTGTAACAGAACCAGATTTCCGGGACCCGGAAGAAGTTCGAGCATTCTTAGCGAAACTTGAAGAAGTGCTTGAGTATCTTGGTGTCTTTGATGCCAGTCGAGATGGCTCACTGCGCGTTGATGCAAATATCTCGCTAATTGAAGGCGATCATAACACGATCGAGTCAGAGACACTAGAAGAAGCCAACCGAACCGAGGTCAAGAACATCTCCTCGCATAAGGGCGCTGAAAAGGCACTCTCATACGAAGTGACACGACAGAAAAACGCTCTCTCCCGGGGCCGAGCAATTGATCAAGAAACACGGCACTGGGATGAATCAAAAGGCATCACCGTTTCGATGCGGTCAAAAGAAGAAGAAAAAGATTATCGGTACTTCGAAGAAGCAAACCTCCCACCGCTACAGGTTTCAGACTGGAAAGACAAGCTTTCAATTCCGGAATTGCCCGATGCCAGGCGAGAGCGGTTCCAGGAAGAGTATGATATTGACGCCGAATCAGCCGACAAGCTGACAACAACAAAGCAGGTGGCTGATTTTTTCGAAGCAACCGCAGACGAGTTTGATCCAGGGCTAGCGGCGACGTGGGTCGCCGATACACTGCTCGGAGAGCTACACTATCGGGACATGATAATTACTGATGTAGATGATCGATTTGATGAGTTCCGTCGACTCATTGAGTTAGTGGATAACGAGGAGATTACAGAAAAGAATGCCCGTGAGGTTGTTCTGCGAACAATGCTGGATGAGCAAAAAGACCCAGATACAATTGTAGATGAAGAAGGGCTCGGAAAAACAGATGATGATGCCGTCGCAGCGGCTGTGACTGAGGCAGTTAATGAGAACCCACAGGCGGTTGAAGATTACCGCAGTGGCGAAGGTGATGCGCTAAACTATCTGGTCGGACAGGTCATGCAAAAGACCGGCGGTAGTGCGGATCCTCAAACTGTCAATCAGTTGCTTCGTGAAGAACTGGCAGACTAACAGGTATTGGACGTTTAGCAGTTTTTCAGTGATTTGCTTACTATACACCTCCAGTATAATAGCAGTTATAATCTCTTTTTCACCCATTTTACTGGCACATATCCAAACATACAGTGATGCGGATCGGTAAATGATGTGGAAAAGAAAATTCGTCGTAAAATTTGCGTGAATAGTTGAGATATGTCAGTAGATCACGGATTGTATGAGTACATTAACCAATGAAAATGAACAACCAAGGAGGTTATTTACATCCAGAACGTACCCGTAATTGATGCCACACCCCTCCGAAACAGACGACGGGACGGATCGTATCTCGACCCTCTATTGTCCCGATTGTACCCATCACAGCCCTTACGATGGTGACTGGCGACTTCAGGGGCGTGGCGACCGTCTTGCATTTGTCTGTCCAGACTGTGGAACCGTGCTAACAACGATTCCACGGACAGAAGAAGATCCTGTGCTTCCAGAAGAACACAGAGATCCCGAAGACGGCTTTGCCCAACTCCTGAAAGAGCCGGTTCGAATTGGGCTAGACGCAGGATCGAACGTACTCGATAAAGTACGACCAGACCGATCAACGCCCGCAGACTAACACCGATTGCGGGAGAGCTGTTCGCAGCAGGTGCCGTCACTGGGATATCTGTGTGTATTTTTCATAGGTGTTGACGAACAAATTGCCAATCAAATGCTCGTCATAGTCACGCATATGCAAAGCTAGCCCGAAAAGTTGATACACATTTTGCTCGTATCGACCGGCAGGACAGTATCGAATGACGGTGATTATTACTGAGAAGAACAATGCGGCGCGTCGGATTGCTGATATCCTGAGTGACGGCTCTTACGAGATTGATGAATCACGTCCCGCGCCAATTTATCGATGGGATGGAACAGTCTGTGTTGGATTATCAGGACATGTTGTTGGTGTTGATTTTCCAGAAGAATACAGCGACTGGAATGCCGTTGATCCGTCAGCATTAGCCAGCGCTGAGGTCATCAAAGAACCCACACAGAAGGGAATTGTCGACACCGTCAAGTCACTGGTTGAGGATGCAAGTCGCGTTGTGATCGCAACAGACTACGATCGTGAAGGTGAGCTAATCGGAAAAGAAGCATATGAGATTGTTCGCGAAGTCAATGAATCTGCACAGATCGATCGAGTTCGGTTTTCATCGATTACAGCACCAGAGGTGACAGAAGCATTCGAAAACCCAGATGAGCTTGATTTTGACTTGGCTGCTGCCGGGGAAGCACGGCAAATTATTGATCTTATCTGGGGGGCTGCATTAACCCGGTTCTTATCGCTATCAGCCAAGCAGTATGGCGATGACTTCATTTCAGTTGGCCGGGTGCAAAGCCCAACGCTCAAGGTAATTGTTGATCGAGAGCGGGAGATCGAAGAGTTTGATCCTGAAGACTACTGGGAGTTGTACACTGCGTTACAGGCCAACGATAGCATCTTTGAAGGCCAGTATTTCTACCACAACGAAGACGGTAACGAAGCAGAACGTGTCTGGAACGAACAGGCTGCAACGGCAGCACAAGATGCACTACAACAGGCCAAGACACTTGATATCGAGTCGGTATCACGTCGCCAGCGAACAGATAACCCACCAGCACCGTTTGACACGACAGCTTTCATCCGCGCTGCTGGTAGTCTTGGATATGGAGCCCAGCGGGCGATGTCCATCGCCGAGGAGCTGTATACGGCTGGATATATCACCTATCCGCGAACGGACAACACCGTCTATCCAGATGATCTTGACCCAGAAGAGCTGACTGGAGCGTTCACTGACCATGAGGACTTTGGAAAAGATGCTGCACAGTTACTGGAGAATGCGCCTCTCACGCCAACATCAGGGGATGAGGAAACGACAGACCACCCGCCAATCCATCCGACAAGCGAGCTTCCAGACAAATCGGATCTCTCTGATGACGAGTGGGAGATTTATGAATTGGTTGTGCGACGGTTCTTCGCAACAGTTGCCGAACCAGCTACCTGGGCGCATGTCCGGGTGGTAGCAACAACACCAGCACCGGATCCATCCACGCTTCCAGATAACAGCGATACCATCCGTGTCAAGGCAAACGGCAAGCGGCTCATTGAAGCCGGATATCACGCTGTATATCCATATTTCTCGGCGGATGAGACACACATACCACCTGTTGAAGAAGGGCAGCAACTACACATTGACGAGGTTCGACTGGAGGACAAACAAACACAACCACCACGTCGGTACGGTCAATCTCGACTTGTTGAGAAGATGTCTGACCTTGGTATTGGAACCAAGTCAACGCGACATCATACGATCGACAAGCTGTATGATCGTGGATATGTAGAGAATAATCCGCCACAGCCAACGCAACTGGCAAAAGCCGTTGTTGAGGCCGCAGAGGAATTTGCAGATCGGATTGTCAGCGAAGAGATGACCCAAGAGCTGGAAGCAGACATGGATCAGATTGCCAAAGGGGAGAAATCGCTGGATGAGGTAACTGAGCAATCCCGAGAAATTCTAGAGGAGATCTTCGACGCATTATCCGGTTCAGAAGAAGAGATTGGTGAACTCCTCAGAGAATCACTCAAAGCTGATCGGACAGTCGGGTCATGTCCAGACTGTGGATCAGATCTCCTGATTCGAAAAAGTCGGTACGGGAGTCACTTTATTGGCTGCGACGGATATCCTGAGTGTGAGTACACACTGGCATTACCAGAAACGGGTGAGCCATTGATTCTTGATAAGACATGTGACGAACATGGATTACATCATATCAAGATGCTCGCCGGGAGAAATACATTTGTCCACGGGTGTCCACTCTGTGTTGCTGATGAAGCAGGGGAAGGGGAACACCTCGGGGATTGTCCAAAGTGTGGTGAAGGAACGCTGGCAATCAAGCAATTGGAAAGCGGATCACGGCTGGTTGGATGTACCGAATATCCTGATTGTGAGTATACACTTCCACTGCCACGGACTGGCAAGATTGTTATCACCGATGAGTTCTGTTCAAAGCACGATCTACCAGAATTAGTTGTTGAAGGATCTGGCGAACCATGGGAACTTGGCTGTCCGATCTGTAACTATCGGGAGTATCAAGCACAAGAGTCTGAATCAGGATCAGATCTTGAAGCACTCGATGGAATTGGACCAAGTACAGCAGAGAAGTTTATCGATGCTGGTGTGTCTTCGATTGATGAACTGCTTGAGGCTGATCCAGAGGAGCTTGCAGATTCGGTGTCTGGTGTCAGCGCAGATCGGATTCAGAGGTGGCAATCAGAGGCTTGATTTTTGATAATCAAGATTGAGGAGGATAGTTTATTGTACCGGATAGCTGTTGTATTCGGTGGATACAGAGGATGAGAGTGATAAAAGCAGAAAACGAAGAGGATCGAAGTAATTATGACTTAATGGGATATTAATTCGGTTATGGCCGCTCCGTGGGAAGACTGGGACCATATCGTAAAAATCGATCCCGACAAGTCGCTCGTTGAGGGTGAAACTTTTGGCGATATCTGTCAGACAGGCACGGATGCAATTGCAGTCGGCGGAACAACCGGCATGACCCAAGAGAAAATGAAGCGTGTAATCAGTGCCTGTTCCGAGCATGACGTGCCATTGTATTTGGAGCCATCGACACCTGAGGTAGTCGTTGATTCATCAGATCTTGACGGATATCTCGTGCCAACGGTATTGAATGCTGGTGACCAATTTTGGGTGACTGGCGCACATAAAGAATGGGCACGGCTGAATCCAGATTTTGACTGGGATCGAATGACGACGGAAGCATATATCGTATTGAATCCTGACTCAGCAGTTGCAGAATATACACAGGCGGATTGTGGGATCGGCGTTGATCACGTTGTTGGATACGTGACCATTGCGGAGGAGTTCTTCAATCAAGAAATCGTGTATATTGAGTATTCTGGAATGCTCGGTGACCCAGAGATTGTAGAAGCTGCTGCTGAGGCAAGTGACTCAGCAACACTATTCTACGGCGGTGGAATCTGCGATTATGAAACTGCAGAACAGATGTCACAGTATGCTGATGTAGTCATTGTTGGTGACTTAGCACACGAAAAAGGTGCAGATGCGGTGGCTGAAACGGTACGTGGAAGCAAGGCTGGTAAGCAGCAACAACACTGATTGCATTTAGCGTCGCTGTTCTGATTTTCTTCGGTCGTTCAAAGTTAGAGTGTACTTTATAGGATACTAACTGACGAAATACGGAGTATCCGTAGAAGCAAGCACAGATACAGAAAACAAAAAGAAATCGGCTATCGATTATTTACCAGCACCGAAGATGTAATCCATCAGAATGTGCTGGAGGAAGGTCTTGTGTTCAGCTTCGTGTGGCTGAACGAGGATCGTAGTACAGTCAACGGAATCAGCCAGACTGTGGCCAGAGACACCAATAGCTCCTTCGGATTTATCGACACTTGCACTGGTAACAAGCAGATCATGTTGATTTGCTCGTTTGGTCAGTTCGTCAGAACCATTGTCAGTCTCAATGAGATCACACGTCATTTCAACGGTCAAGATGGATTTGAGCTCACTGTGGTAGCGCTTAAGAGTCTCACGTTCGGAGGCCTTGAGATCGGTTGGAACAGCCTGCAGAAGATGCAGTGATGCTCCAGTCTCTTCGGCAAACGCATCAGCAATGAGCAACTTCAGTGGGTCATAGAGACCGTGGGTTGCGACAACAGCGATTTCATCAGCATCCTCGAAGTCACGGTCCTCAACGAGGACAACGTCACATGGTGCGTTATCCATGATCCACTCTGTTTCACTGCCAAGGAACCGTTCACTAAGGCCACTCTCCTGCCGTTCGATAACCAACAGGTCATAGTCCTCATACGTTGCAAAGTCAACGATTGCCTGCTTGTGATCATCGCTGTTAATCGTCCGATGCTGAATCTGTGCATCGAACTGTCGAGAGTAGCCAGCCTCGTTCTCAGCTGTCTCTTGCGTTTGTGGTTGTCCACCAGAGGTTCGGATATCATCTTGTTCTTGGTTGGGCATCCAGTCTGGACGTTCATCAGGATCTTCAGGAACCCAGTCTGGGAGTCCTTCCTGAATTGTTGGATGTTTTTCGCCAAAGAGCCGACGAGGTGCATCGTAGAACTCAACGACCGAGACAACAGCTGAGCGGATTCGCCCAAGATCCGTTGCCAGCCGAAGCATCGTATCTCGTGCGTTTGCGGCAGTTCGATGAGTGACAGCCACAAGAACATCGTATTCTTCACGGTTCTCAAAGAGACGTCGCGTACGTTCCGCGGCAGTTACGTCTGCCGTCTGCATTTCGTTTCGACCTGGCTCGTCTGGCTCAATCTGGTCACGAGCGTACAGGTAGTAGTAGGCAACTGCTGCACCAACGATCAACACAGCACCAACAAATTCGATAGTACCAATCTGCGTCAGGACAACTAACCCGCCAAAGATGCCAAACAGCTGCGTCCATGGGTACAGTGGGGATTTGAAAACCGGGTTGTAATCCTCCATCGCACCCTCGCGGAAGCCAATCAATGCCAAGTTAACCAGAATGAACACAATAATCTGGAACGCACTGCCAGCTTTTGCAACGGTCTCGATCGGCAGGAACGCAATCATGAAGAGCATCATACCACCGGTAACACCAACGGCAATTGCTGGCGTATTGAACCGTTCACTAACCTTAGCGAATGCCTGTGGTGCAAGGTTATCTCGGGCCATTGCAAATGGGAACCGAGATCCAGAAAGCAATCCAGCGTTAGCAGTTGAGGCGAGTGCCATCAACGCAGCGATTGTCACAGCAATCACGCCGATCCAACCGAGTGTTGCATCAGCAGCAATCGCCATAATTGGACCTTCGCCGGATGCATCGAGTAGACCCTCTGCATATGCTTCTGATGGATCCATTCCTTCACCTTGTTCAACCAGTGAAGCAACACCGCCGAATTCCTGCTCGATGACTGCGATTGCTACATAAACAATTGCAACGTACATCAGCGTCGTAATAATGAGCGATCCAATCATCGCTCGTGGAATAATTCGACCGGGATCTTTGACTTCCTCAGCGACAGCTGCAATCTTAATCACACCGGCATACGAAATAAAGACCAGTGCAGTCGCAGCAATGAAGTCAAGGCCACCATGGCCAACCATGATAGCTTCACCGGCAATATCGCCGTGAAGATTGCTATCAATACCAAGTAGCCCATCAGCAACGAACCAACCCATCGTCAGGATCATCAAAGCGACAATGTAGAACTGTAGGCTACCAGCACCAGAGGCACTAACGATGTTAATGCCGATGAAAACCATTGCAAGAAGCAAGGCAAGAGGAATTACTGGGTCACCAAAAAGAGGAACGCTGATATCCTGAATCTGTGGAAGAACATAGACAAGGTACGGGACACCGCCGATCAGTGCAAGTGCACCCTTGAATGATAACATAAACCAGTTACCAATACCGGCGATTGTTCCCATCAGTGGTCCCATACCACGTTCAACATAAATATAGGAACCACCGGACTCCGGCATCGCAGTCGCCATTTCGGACGCCGAAAGCGCTGCTGGTAGTACGAGAATCGCGGAAAAGAGGAAGGCCATGATAACCGATTCATGGCCGCCCCCAATCGTCATGAACGCAAGTCCGGGCAGAATGAAAATACCGGATCCAACCATTGCACCAATCGCAATGGCTGTTGTTGCCGGCAGCCCAAGGTCACGTTTCAGATCGCCGCCTGCCATCGTACCACCTCCGAATCAGTTCGGGAGTTATTAGAAGAAGGATACGCCGCACTGTTTCCTGCTGGGGAAACCAATACGGCACCTTCGCTGGTTTCAGGGACTGGTTTACTCACACCCGGAGAGAGTGTGGATTCACCGACCCCGCACGACACGAGTTCATCAGTAAGCGTGCATAAAGCGTCGCACGATAAATGCATCGACAATATATTAACTACATTATCATTATTAGGCTTTTGGATTGTACAAAGATTCGACTATCAATAGGCTAAAATCGGGGAATAATACCATCAGAGGGGTAGAATGACTAGCAAATGTCAGATTGGAATGTGTATTTGACTTACATATGACCATATCCCGAAGATACAGTCATCGAAGGGCTAAAGTCCATTTTATTGGGTTCCCAACCAGATAGAATCAACTATATGACCAGATATACGTTAAGATATAAAAATTAAACGTTCCCCACACTAACTGCCGATTAAGGACGACCGTCCCGACAGACCAGTAATAACCCATGAATGACATCGAGTCTGCGCTAGTTAAGCACATATCAGAGCATCCCGGAGTTCACCACAATGAACTCGTGCGCGCGCTCGAGATAACCCCAGATAAGCTGCAACGGGTTAGTCAGAAATTACGCGAGGATGGTATAGTCATCATCAACGATTTTCACGGAAAAACGCACTATTTTCCATCGGATTGTGATCCTTGGATGCAGGAGATAATTGCACTGCTACGACGAGAAACGTCACGAGAGATTCTCCTGTACTTGCTAGAAGAACGACGATCCTATCCAGCCGAGATGGCAGAAGAGATTGGCGTTGCTAGAAGTACGCTCGAGTGGCATCTTGATCGGCTGATTGACGCCAGATTAATTGATAAACTACACGACGGACGACAGGTTGTACTTATCTTGACAGAGAAGGGCCGAGTCAGGAAAGGAATCGAACAAATTGACTCATCAATCTCGGCTCTGGACGTTTAAGTAGGGTCGGGATGTAGCAGTCAGCAACGGCTGATGCTACCGATTACGGATTTCCTGTCATGCACTGACCCACTGGATGAGTTTGAGTCGCTCTCATACCATCAGACACATTACGCCAAAACGTACGTGACAGGGCTTGCTGCGGCCAGCAGCAAGACTGTCACTGGAATCGCACGCGAGGTACTCCCTGCTCAGAGTTCCCGTGCACTCAACAAGTTCCTCACTCAGTACGACTGGGACGAGAAAAAACTCAACCACGAACGGTTAGAGGAGTTGCAAAACCACGGTGAAACACGCTGGTCACAGGATGGCTACATTGTCATCGACGATTCCGTGAGCCAGCGAACCGGGGAGCAACTCCCCGGTGTTGGCGAGTTCTACAGAGAAGCAGGCAGAGTGTCTCGGGGTCGTTTGGAAATCGGAGATTTCCATGATGACGAGACGCTTTGCGTCTCGAACCACTTGACCCCGAGGGTGAATGCCGTCACGATATTACACAAATTTAAGGTGTTCGATCTATAATACACTGACAACAACCAGAAAACGACCTCTCAAAGTATAGAAATGAAGCCCTCATTTCCTTTGCTGGTCGTTGGATAGTTTGGAAATGCGACTCCTCTCAACACCGTCCAGTGGGCGTGAGACGGGAGTTGTCGGGCGGTGGTGGAGCCGCCGACTCCCACGGACACAACGAGTGTTCGGGTGTTAATTCCAGCTGACTCCTCATGGAGAAAGTCGGGAGGAATTAAATTTGCCTGCGGGTGCGGTGCGGCCCCAAGACGGTGAAGCCTCGGGGCTTGACACCGAGGTACTTCACACCGAGAACAATCGGCGTGTTCTCTGCGATAATCGTGATCGTCGCAAGCTTGTATCCACGCTCATCGCTGTCTTTGAGCCCGATACTAAGTCCGGATGCTCGGGGGCCAACAGTTTCTCTTTTCCATCAATGGTCACTCTGATGGGTTCTCTGTCCGAGTTACGAGCTTGTTTCTCGGACATGAACGGCGAGGCATAGAAATACCACGCAGTGATGTCTATCGCCGCGTGAACCGGTTCCGTGAACCCAGCATCATCGTACTCCTCATCGGTAAGTTCGTCTAAAATGTTCTCAACGCCCGCTTGGAACGGTTCGAGGACTTCGTCACGGATTCGTTTCCACGCCGGAACCTGCTTCCCGGTCACGAATTCGTCGAACGTGAGTTGCGAGTCAGGCTTGGCGACCTTCTTCATCGACAGTATCCTTATCGGATTGGTTTGGGGAAGTCTTCGTTCTCACCGGGACAGCCTTCGGTGATATTGGCTTTCTGGTGATGGCATTTGTCGGATTGACTGTGACCTTGGTTTACGGGTTTCTCCTTGAGGAACTGTACGGCTACACGCCAGGGAAATACCTGCTCGGACTAGTCGTTATCAAGTCCGACGGCTCAAACTGTACAATCGGCGCGTCAATAGTCCGGAACCTGTTATGGATCGTTGACGCACTCCCGACATTCAACCTCGTCGCAATGGTATTGATATTGCTGACGGACGACAACCAACGGGTCGGCGACCTCGTTGCAGATACAGTCGTCGTCAGACAACAGTAATCGGATCGGGATCTGTTTGCCCTGTACTGATCAGATTGACAGTATAAGCCAGATCATTTCGGTGGAAGGGCGTCATCATATTCGCCGTCAAGGATTTCGGAACAATCAACGGGAATGCTGGTCCACGCGCTCTTCACAACCTCGTACCCGGTCCACCCTTCCGTCCGAATCATCTCCACGGTCGCCTCGCAGAATTCAGGCTTTGCGATGAGGTTGTTATCAAGCAGGATGTAGAGGAGATACGGTGGCCCCACAACGTCGATGTCGTACCCGTTGTCATCGATGAGACGCCGAATTGACCGTCTCGCAGCAGAGTCAAGAATCGATACAATCTGATACGACGAACCGTGTTCGGAAAGTTCCTGCTTGAGCGATTGCTCGCCTGCATCTGGTCCATGCGGGCGGGGAACGACAGTGACGCACGACCACGACGACGAATCCGCGTCTAGATGTTCAAGAACACGTTGGCTTCCTTGCTTCAAATAGTGTTCACGGCTGCCCTCAGGCGGGTATTTGTTCGAGTTGACATGGTTCTGAAGTTCGTGCTTGCAGACGTTTGTCGTTGTGAGGTGAATCGCGTCTTTCAGCAGTTCCCACTGAGTGGTGTTTGCAACCGCGATTAAGGAACTCGTGTCAGCTAGTATCGGGTAGCGAGCATCACTCGCCATCGCTGCCCATCAAGAATTCAGACGTGTCTCGTTCCATAGCCGCCTCGAACGACTCTTTCTCCTCTTCCATCCTATCGAGTTTCTCACCGAGAAGGACACGGGCCACGTCCTCACCGATCTCACCACGACTGTATCGTTCGTACACCGCAATCTTGTCTTGTTCATCTAATGACTGCCGGAGCATTTCGACCAGGCCGACGCGGGCGAGTTCGCTCACGTTGACGCCACCGATGTGAATCTCATCAAGCAGCTCCGCAGCCTCTTTTTCGGCTCCGGCACGGAACTGAATCGTCTTGTCATAGCTTGATCCGCTCATATATTGGTGTTCGACGTGGAGAGGCATACATGTTATGACGCGTACTTACTTGTCATTACAAGTGGCCAAGAACGTAGCACTACCAGACAGGTCACCGTTCCAATTTTCAGTAGCTTTCAGTAGTACACCGTAAGAAACGGGTACACTGTTGGACGACTGGGCCACGTCCATCACTACCATCCGCATTCGACTCGGGCAAGGCGACAGCGGGCGCTATGACAGCCGACCCACCACCAGTGGTCGCCTCTGCCTGATCGGGTTCGTAGGCAAGAACGCCACGCCCGAATGTGAGCCGCGTGCCAGCGTCAGAAGCGAGTTCTGACGAGGATCGCAGTCCATCGGACTGCTCACCAGCGGAACGGCCAGCTAGCACGATTTCAGAATCCCCCGTGTAGGAGGACGTGAAACCGTGGTCTAGCCCGTCCGTCTCGCTGAAGAACACGCGAGCCACGTTCAGCGCCCCGATGTAATCCCGGTCGCCTTCGAACCCACACCGGGTGTTGTCACACCGGAAGTGTCCGCCCCACCACTGTTCTTTCTGGTGGTCGGGCGATTTGCAGGTGTGGCCGGTTGAGCCACACCGGGGACACGACCGGCTCGTCCCCTGTGGATAGACTCGTTCAACAGTGAGGCCGGCACACTCTGCCCGGTATTCGATTTTTTCGATGATGTCCCGCCGCGCCCACGATGACAATTCCCACGACAACGTGCCTTCGTCGCTCGGCGGGGAGAGCGACCGCAAGTCCTCGTGAACGATGGCGTCTACGTCGTAGGCGAGTGCAAGTGCGAGGACTTGGTTGGCTACGTCGTGTGTTAGTTGCTCGCGCTTGTGCTGGATCTTGCTGTTCACTCGCTCGTACTCACTGTGGATATGAGCGAACTCGTCAGTATGCGAGCGACCGTCACGGCGCAACGTGGCAAGGCGGTCGTTCAGGCGGGTGCGTTCGCGGTGCAGTCGTCGCATCTTCTCGCGGTCTGTGAACTGGATGAACTGTGGCGTGGATCGTTGCTCACCATCGTCTGTGGCCACCACGGCAGTCATGTCTTTTCGCATCCCGGCGTCGAGCGCCAGTACACAGTCTGTGCCGTCAGCCGTCTCCGCGTGTTCGACTTCGACGGGAAAGGAGAGTTCGTAATAGGTGTCACCGGTCTTTCGACGGGAGGGCTGAAACTCGGGAGCCGAGAGATCGCCGTGAGCGAGGAGGTCATGAAACGCTTCGTAGCCGTCACGCTCGTACTCTGTCCACGACCAGTCACCTCGTGTCTCCGGCGACAGCGTGTCCGGTGTCTTGAGGCGAATGGTCAGCGTCTCACTGTCGGCGTCATACTGGTATTTGACGGCTTGGCCGCTGGTTGGGCCGTCGTCCGCAGAGAACGGCAAGACGCCGCTATCGTACTCTGGACAGTCCTGCATTTCGAAATACGTGGCAGGATACGTGCCATGACGGTCGTAGTAGCTGTTGAGTTGGTCGATGAGGATGTCCACGTATCCCGACGAGAGGTAGTCACCGTCATCCCAGAGTTGTTCTTTGATGCGACGACGGTGGATACGTCGGATTTTATGGTCGGGCAACACGCTCTGGATGGACTGAAAGGCGTCTCGGCGGTCGGCGTGGCTTCGGAGCGTTTCACCGACTTTCTGCAAGATGCACCGTCGAAACCGCGAGGGGAGATACAGGTCGAGTGCTTCGAACGGTTCGTGTTCATCGAAATATTTCCACGCCTGATGCGATGCGTCAGCAATCCCGTTCACCTGGACTGGAGTCCAGTGGTCTTCGAGGACATGGTTGGCGACACGACGGGTGAGTGCTGCCAGTCGCTCGAATCGGTTGTCCTCCTCGTCTGGCAAGCGAATTGGGAGTGAAAGGTGGTCACTCATCGGGTTTCACCTCAGATTCGACGGTGTTGACAACCTGTTTCTTTTTCGAGGAGCGCATCCCGTAGAGTTTGCCGCTGAAGCTGGCGACGAGCTTGATGAGGTCGTCGACGAGTTCTTCCTGTGCTGATTTGTCCGTCTCGTCTTCGATGACGGTGACGGTGACACCGTAGCAGTCGAAATACCGTTCGAGATACGAGAAGCCAAAGCGAGTAAGTCTATCTTCGTAGGTGACGAGAATGCGTCCGTAGTCGGCTTCTTGTACGTCATCAAGGAGCGAGTCGAGTCCACGACGGTCTTCGTTGAGGCCACTTCCAACGTCGGTATAGGTGTTTTCGACGCTCCATCCGTGGTCGTGAGCGTATTCTGTGAGTCGGTCGAGTTGGCGGTCGAGGTCGCCGTTGTCTTTCTGGCCGTGGCTTGAGACGCGGGCGTAGAGGGCAACACGGTCTGTCGGACGAGTATCGCCAGCAAGTCGGCGAAGTTCTCGATGTGGTATTCGTCGTTCACCGCCGGGTGTTCGGGTGTAGTTGAGATCGTCGTTGCGACACCAACGTTTGACGGTCTGTGGGTGGACACCGAGTTCGTCCGCGAACTCGCCAATCGAGTACGACCGTGGCATCCTGATGTTACTGTTTACTACTGGTGAATACTTATAGGTACTGAATTCTGTAACAGTTACACAACCCTCTTTCAAGGGATGCGATATGAGTTAGGAACCGCGCAGATGGGTTTAACCCCTTGCAGGCTAAGTCCCCGTCCAAGTCATCAGTGATGGGCGATGGGCTACGGGTTAACCCAGCAATATCCACGGTATACTACCGAGGAGGTGCTTCGACATGCATCACACGACACATAGTCATCTCGGTCTATAGAGTTGCGCGTTACTTCACGCTTTTGTCAGTTCAAACAATAGGCACCTATAATATGGATGGAACCAGACTGGACGCAATCTGGCGAAGCAGTGGCCGGTTGGACAGTATTGATCAACGGATCACACATTGGATGAGCCAGCGAGGAATAACTGTATTACGGGGATCAATTGCGGTTATTTTCATCTGGTTTGGAGGCCTCAAAGTCATCAATGAAAGTCCAGCAACAGGACTTGTCGAACAAACAGTATTCTTTCTGCCGCCAGAGGTATTTATTCCGATTCTTGGGATATGGGAAGTTGCAATTGGACTCTGTTTCTTGTACAAGCCATTAATTCGAGTCGGGATTGCATTGTTATTTCTGCAGATGCCTGGGACGTTCCTGCCAATTGTCGTATTGCCGGGAGAGGTCTTCACACAATTCCCGTACGGGCTCACAATGGAAGGGCAGTATATCTTCAAAAACCTCGCGATCATTGGGGCAGCATTGGTGATCGGGGCGACGGTTAGGGAAAAAGACTGATGAAGAGACTGAGAGCACAGGTTGAACAGTCCCGGTTTTGGCTCAGTTATAGAGGAAACAACTGGAAACGGCGACTTTTTACAACAGCGAAGCCCATATTGGAGTATGGACGAGCGTACATATACGGCAGATGTCGAGCCGGGAACGACGGTAACAGTTGCTGGCTGGGCACATGAGATCCGTGATCTTGGTGGCATTGCATTTCTAATTGTTCGGGACACAACGGGACAAATTCAAGTCAAATTCGAAAAAGATGAGATGGACGACGAGCTCGTTGAAACCGGAACCGATGTCACACGGGAGAGTGTTGTGCAGGTTTCAGGGAAAGCTGAGGAAGAGCCTCGAGCACCGACAGGTGTTGAAGTTGTTCCAGAGGAGGTTGAGGTTATTGCTGAAGCAGACCCAGAGCTACCACTTGACCCGTCTGGGAAGGTTGACTCTGATCTCTCAACGAGACTCGATAATCGAACGCTTGATACACGAAAACCAGAGGTACAGGCCGTATTTGAAATCCGGTCTGCTGTGCTCGGCGCAGTTCGAGAGCAGTTCCGCGAACTAAAGTGTACAGAAATCACTACACCGAAGATTGTCGCTACAGGAACAGAAGGTGGTACTGAGCTGTTCCCGATTACATACTTCGGTGAGGAAGCGTTCATGAACCAGAGCCCACAACTGTTCAAACAGCTGTGTGCTGGCGGTGGGTTCGAGCGTGTCTTCGAGATTGGTCCAATTTTCCGTGCGGAAGAACACAACACACCTCGTCACCTGAATGAGGCAACATCGATTGACTTTGAGGGCGCATTCTGTGGCGCAGACGAGGCAATGGATGTCGCAGAAGAGATTATCATCGCAGCATATGAGGCAGTAGACTCCCAATGCAGTGATGAACTGGAAGCACTGGGCATTGCAGACGAGTTTACCGTACCAGAATCCGGGTTCCCACGACTAACCTACGAAGAGGCAATTGAGAAGGTAAATGCAACGGGCGAACTCGACGATGTGCTTGTCTGGGGCGATGACCTATCGACAGAAGCAGAACGTGCACTGGGTGAAGTCGTTGGTGAACACTACTTCATCACAGAATGGCCAAGCGAGATCAAGCCATTCTACATTATGGATGAAAGTGACGATATTTCGACCGGCTTCGACATGATGCATCCATCGATGGAACTGGTCTCAGGTGGCCAGCGTGAGCATCGATACGAACAGCTGGTAGAAGGCTTCAGACAACAGGGACTTGATCCAGAGGAGTTCGATTACTACACGAAGATGTTCAAATACGGCATGCCGCCACATGCTGGGTTTGGTATGGGAGCCGAGCGGTTATTGATGACAATGCTTGATCTTGACAACATCCGCGAAGCAGTGCTATTCCCACGAGATCGACAGCGACTGTCACCGTAGCGACGCCCAAGGCAGGGGAACTGGCAGGAGAATAATACATTATAACTAAAACACAGTAACTATGGAAGCACATGCAACGGTACCCGGCCACGTAACTGGATTCTTTAGCGTTCATCAGGCATCTCAGCCAGCAAAGGCCGGGTCACGGGGGGCTGGAATTGCACTTCAGGATGGCGTCACCGTTAGCGCCAAAGAGACGCCATTGGAAAAAGTCAAATTGAACGGACGCGAGGCAACGATCGAGCCGGTTGAGTACGTGCTTGAAAGGTTTGACTCGACCGTAACAGTTGAGATTGAAACGCAGCTACCAATTGGCTCTGGATTTGGTGTCTCTGGGGCCGCAGCGTTGGGAACAGCACTTACTGCAGCAACAGTGACAGAGGAATACCAGAGTGAGCAGGAACTGGTTCGACTCTCACATGTAGCTGAAGTCAAGGCACGGACCGGATTGGGGGATGTCGTAGCTCAGGCACGAGGAGGCGTCCCAGTTCGTATCGAACCGGGAGCAACCGGAATGCTTGACGGCATTCCTGCAACACAACGGCTTGAATATATCACACTCGGAAACTTGTCAACAGCTGAAATACTGACAGGCGACACAACCACATTGTCACAGGCTGGAGAAAATGCACTCGATCGATTGCTTGATTCACCGACCATTGAGGAGTTGTTTGAATGCAGCCAAGAGTTTGCACGCGAAGCTGACCTCTATACGCCAACAGTGCAGGAGGCAATTGAGGCAGTCCATGAGAATGGCGGAACGGCAATGATGTCGATGCTTGGACAGACCGTGATCGCTCTTGATAGGGGGCTCTCAAACGCCGGCTATGATCCCGCTGTTACCAAAATTGACCACAGTGGAGCTCGATTGACACAAAAATCGGACGACTTATGAGTGCTGACAGGTGACGTGTCAGGCGTGCACGGGGAGGATGCAAGCACGAAGAATTCTGCACCGCCAGAAGTAGACAGCGAGGAAGAGATTCCTGAAGACCACCCGCGATATCAGGATTTGATTACGCGGCATCGAATTGAAGCAGGTGTCGAAAAAGGGATTACACATCTTCAGGGTATGCATGCTGAAGGGCGCGGTAGTGCATTTGATTACTTACTTGGAGAAACAACAATTCCAACTGCAGATGCAGCCGAAAAAGCCGCTGCTGCACAATTGCTACTAGCTGATCAACCAGTTCTCTCGGTTAATGGGAATGTTGCTGCACTCGTTCCAAGCGAAATAACCGAGTTGGCAGAGGCGGTCGATGCAGATCTTGAGATAAATCTCTTCAATCGGACCGATGAGCGTCTACAGCGAATTGCGGACCACCTGAAAGAACATGGAGCCACTGATCTCAAAGGGCTCGATGCCGATGCTAAGATTCCAGAATTAGATCACGGACGGGGATTAGTTGACGAAGATGGTATCTACAGTGCGGATGTTGTTCTTGTTCCGCTAGAAGATGGGGATCGCGCAGAGGCACTTGACGCAATGGGGAAAACCGAGATTGTTATTGATCTAAATCCACTTTCCCGCTCACCACAGACAGCAGATATCCCGATTGTTGATAATATCCTCCGAGCAGTGCCAAATATCACAGAACATGCCCAGGACCTTAAGGGTCGCTCCGAGTCGAATTTACAAGAGATAGTCAATTCCTTCGATCCAGAAAGTCATCTTACAGCAGCAGAAGATCGAATTCGAACCGGAGAATCAAAGCCTGAGAGCTAAGATCAGCACTTGACATCCCTCCCGAAGGAGAATCCAGCAAGCTCTTTTATTGGGCTATTGACGATGTGGCGTCTTTGTTTAGCTAATTTCAGGCGCTAAGCCCCCGTCCTCAAGGAGCGAGTAGGGCAGGGGTAGTTCACTTCTGTCCACTGCAAGGCGGGTCAGCAGTTCGTCGAACGTCTCATCTGTCCGCTTTACGGCTTTAAGCTTCCGCTTTGTTTCCTCACTGATTCTAATCGATGTACTCATGCCTAATACAATGTATTCGAACATAGTAGGAGTACTGCTGGCCTCCTCAAAACAGTCGGATCGATTGGCAACTTGCTGGTGCCCTCAGTCGATTATCCATATCCTGATTCGAGGCTCAAAGTCCGCATCGCTAACAAAATCTCGCACAAGTCATAAGTATTAACAGAAAATATTAACGAGTGGTATGCAAGGATTTGATCAATTCAGTTCCGCCAGTGAGGCACAAGTAACGCAAGCAATCACATCCGAGTGGACAGACGAATTCATGGACTTTACAGAAAGTGATGTGATCATTGTCGGAGGAGGCCCATCAGGACTAATGGCCGCCAAAGAGCTCTCGGAGCGCGGGGTCAAAACAATGGTTGTCGAGAAGAACAACTACCTCGGTGGTGGGTTCTGGCTCGGCGGCTTTTTAATGAATAAAATCACAGTCCGAGAGCCTGCCCAAGAGATTCTCGATGATCTTGGAGTCGACTATAAGCCCGCAGAAGAGCAAGACGGACTGCATGTGGCTGCAGGGCCACATGCAACATCAGCACTCATCAAGGCTGCCTGCGATGCTGGAGCGAAGATTCAGAACATGACGGAGTTCACTGATATCGTTATTCGGGATGATCATGAAGTGTCAGGAATCGTCATGAACTGGACACCGATTCACTCGTTGCCACGGGAGTTGACATGTGTTGATCCAATCGCAGTTGAAACCGACCTCGTAATCGATGCAACAGGCCATGACGCAATGGTTGTCTCAAAGTTGCATGAACGAGGAGTTATCGATGCACCGGGTGTTGAGGACGCACAGACAGCTACGGGAATGGACCAAACTGACGAAGGCGAGTACGGTGCTCCTGGCCATGATTCCCCGGGACATGGTTCGATGTGGGTGGGTGAATCCGAAGATGCAGTTGTTGAGCACACTAGCGTTGTGCATGATGGGCTGATAGCTACTGGAATGGCGACAGCAACAACTCACGGCCTTCCACGAATGGGTCCAACATTCGGATCAATGCTTGTTTCCGGCAAGCGAGCAGCACAGTTAGCACTTGATGAGCTCGGGGTTGAAGCGAGTCCAGTTGAGATGACAACAGCGCCAGCTCCGGCAGACGACTAACCTGTAGCAGGCGCTTAACTTCTTTCTCTCTCGTGTTATATCGTGTCCAATTAGCCGAATAGGGAACACAGAAGTACCGAGAGTACGTAGTTAAAGTACACAATGCAGCGTCCAGTTGGCAGTCCCCTTGGCGGTGAAGATATCACCATCATCGGTGCCGGATTTGGCGGACTTTCGGCCGCCTGTTATCTTGCCGATGCTGGTGCAGACGTGACGATTCTTGAGCGAAATGAACATACTGGCGGATACGCAGGGCGAATTGAAAAAGACGGGTTTCGCATTGATACGGGTCCGTCTTGGTATTTAATGCCAGAAGTGTTTGAGCGGTTCTTCGATCACTTTGGCCGTGAGCCAGACGACTTCTACGAGCTAGAGCGGCTAGATCCGGGATATGAAGTTTACTGGAAAGATGGCGATTATGCCAAAATGCCAATTGATCGAAAGGGACAGCGAGAACTATTTGAGTCATATGAGGACGGTGCCGGTGAAGTGCTTGATGAGTATCTCGCTGACTCGGCTGAAGCGTATGAGCTTGGGATGGAACGGTTTGTGTACCCAAGCCGATCCCGGATCCGAGACATGATTGACCTTGATCTAGTCAAGTCAGCCAGAGCAGTCAACAAACTGAGAACGATGGACGACTATGTCCAAGATTATTTCTCACATCCAAAGCTTCGCCAGTTACTAGAGTACAAGCTGGTGTTCCTCGGTGGATCGCCGTACAACACCCCGGCGATATATACGCTGATGAGCCACGTCGATATGAACCTCGGTATATATCATCCGACAGGTGGCATTGCCAGTGTTATTGACGGGTTTACTGAACTTGCAGAAGATCTCGGTGTTACGGTCGAAACCGAAGCAGACGTAACGGCAATCGAACCAGCAGACAAGCCGACTGTACAGAAGCGGTTTACAGTTACAACCGCTGATGGCACAGAACGGAAAACGGACTACGTCGTTAGCAACGCAGCGCCACCACATGTGGAAAAAGATCTCCTCCCAGAGAAGTATAACAACCGGGAAAAATACTGGGAATCTCGTACGTATGCTCCGTCTGCGTACCTGATGTACTTCGGTGTAGAGGGTGAAATCGACGAGTTAGAACATCACGGGCTAGTGCTGCCAGAAGATTGGAGGCCACATTTCGACGCCATTTTCGATAACCCGCGCTGGCCAGACAATCCAGCGTACTACGTACACGTTCCATCAAAGACGGACGACACTGTCGCCCCAGATGGACATGAAGTTGTATTCATTCTTGTGCCGCTTGCAGCCGGACTTGATGATGGTGAAGAGATTCGTGAGCAATATCGAGATTTCATCTTGGAGGATCTAGCAGAACAGACAGGAGTTGACTTCCGGGATGACATTGTACTTGAAGAGGAAGCATGTGTGTCAGACTTCGCAACACACTTCAATGCACCAAAGGGCACTGCACTGGCACTGGCACATACGCTTGACCAGACAGGACCACTTCGACCATCACATCGTTCGCCGGATGTTGACGGACTGTACTATGTTGGAGCCTACACAAATCCAGGGATTGGAATGCCGATGTGTATTCTCAGTGGAGAACACGTAGCACAGGCAGTCGTTGATGATACGCTGAACCAAGATAGCCGGATTCCATCTGTTGTGCCGACGTCCGTGTGGCGGTCAAAGTTCCCGCGTATTTCAAAGTAGCCGCGCTGTTTATTATTCAGAATCGCTGTAGCCAAAAGAGACACTCAGTTCCATGTGCGAAGTCCAGTATTGAGTATTGATTCTGCAAAAGAGGATATTGTACTAATGTTAGTTCATTCGTTCAAGTAGTCCCGGGCTGTCGTGATCCATATTCTTTCGTGCGTAGACGAAGTACCAGATAACAGCCAAAACGGCGATACCAAGTGCACCAGCAATTGCACTGGTAGGCATCTGTGATAGAACAACGAGACCACCAATTGCACCGAAGATTTGTACCCATGGATACAGTGGAGAGGTGAATTCAGGCTCATAGTCAACAACATCACCACGTCGGAAGGCGATGACTGCAAGGTTCAACAAAATAAATACAAGAATCTGGAATGCGCTTCCAAACGAAGCAACTGCTTGAATTGGGAAAAACACCATCACGCCGATTACAATACCAGTGAGTAACACAGCTGGAACAGGCGTGTTGAATCGCTCGCTGACATTGTCAAGTGGGGATGGGAACACACCATCACGAGCCATTGCAAGTGGGAAGCGAGATGCAGCGAGCAAACCGGCATTTGCCGTGGAAGCAAGCGCCAGCAAGGCGGCAACAATGACTGCTAAAACACCGATCGTACCAAGGAATTCAGCGGCAGCAAATGCAATGATTGCACCCTCACCGTCGCTCGACAGTGCTCCTGTAGCATCTGCCTCACCAGGATATACATAATCATCCTGCCATAAGATGTCTTGTGGTGCCTCAATAAGCGCCTGAACATCAATAACGAGGAATGAAACAAGAACAGTTAGCGCATACATTAACGTCACAATAACAACGGACCCAATCATTGCCTGTGGGATAATTGTTCCAGGATCTTTGACCTCTTCGGCAACAGCCGCAACCTTCGTCACACCCGCGAACGCAACAAAAATCGTAGCAGTTGCAGCTACAATACCTCCGGTAACAGGATCAAAGTCACTGAACCCATAGGCACCGAAATCTGCATCAAATGTACCAGCCCCAATGTAGGCAAACAGAACAAGCATCAAAATCGCAACAAGGGCAAACTGGAAGCTTCCAGAACCTTTGGCACTGAAGACATTAATGGCAGTAAACAAAGCGGCTAGTGCCAGTGCAAGGATAATAACAGCATCAATGCTAAGACCGAGGAATGAAAATGAACCGGCTAATGCACCACTGAGAAGAGCCAAATATGGTACTCCGCCGACAAGAGCAAGTGCGCTTTTTAGAGAGAGCATAAGCCACGTTCCGACACCGGCAACGGTTCCCATTAGCGGGCCCATCCCCCGTTCAACGAATAGATATGGACCACCATCTTCTGGCATCGCAGTTGCCATTTCTGCGGCAGAGATTGCAGCAGGAAGAACAAGAACACCAGCAAAAACAAACGCCCAGACGGCAGCCATACCACCGGCTTCACTGTAGGCAATACCGGGGAGGATGAAAATCCCCGACCCAACCATTGCACCAATAGCAATCGCCGTCGTAGCGCCTAGCCCAAGATCCCGTTTTAATCCACCAGCCATACTTTCTCACCATCAGTAAGCTGCGTTGTTCCTCCAGACTTGGCTAAACGGGACTTGCATGGGTAGAGAGAATGCATCTTCAATCGACAACGACGTCTTGGTTTGACTCTCTGGACAACTGATCTGCGTATTAATTTTGATGCATACATTCGCATCGGCACTATGTTTGTGCAGTCGTACTATCAGTGTTATGTTTGATATTGATAGATTTGTAGTAATATGAGGTAAAATCTAATATGAATCCCACAATGTGAATAAGATTAATCATATCTAGAAAATGCGGGGGAAAATAAGTGAAATATCAAAATGTTTTATTTTAACATTGGTGCTGAAGTTCGTATCAAAACGTTAGTTTTCTTTCGGTACTGTAACGTATTGTTACCAAAAGTAGGATAATTAGTAAATTTATTTATAGTAAATCATAGACGATATTCAAATTACAGAATAATCAGATCCACGATAAATAAATGGCCGGTGCTGATATCGCTCGGGAATTGAGAACAGAACGAGTGTCCAAGAGTAGCTAACAGAGTGGACGAATTGTTTCTGCTACGGTTGGTGGGGTATCTCCAAGAATATAGATGATTGGTTCAACACCGACATCGCCGGTCTGATACACAATCGTGGCAGAAGGATTTTTCTCAATTGCTTCTTGAACGGCAACTTCGGCCGACAGTTCAGGGTTAAATTCAACTGCCTCGTGTCCGACATCTCGAAGGTGTGCAAGGTTTTCTTGTGAGTAAGCGATATTAAGTGCTGCTCTCGCATCACTGCCACCACGCTGTGCAGCAAGCAATACTGTAGCAACGTATTCACTGACACCAAATTCCGGTTCAGCAGGGATTGTCGTCTGACCCTTGATATCAAAAATTCGTCCAGGAACCCCGGCGATAGCGCTTACATCGTCGGCATCTGGAAGCGCAGAGACGAGGTTCGAACCGACATTGGGGATTAATTGTGAGAACCCGGATGTCGTTTCAAGCATCCGTAGACCGCGCCGAAGCGAGGCAAGGGTTTGTTCCTGAAGACGGAGGCGACTTTCAGGATCATGGATACGTTTTCCATTGTAGTCGGTCAATGCTGGCATGCGCTCTTCGTGGAGTGTCGCCAAGACATCACCCGATTCAAGTTCTCGGATGAGAATTTCAAGTTCAACAAGCGCCTGGACATTGCTCATTGTATCCGAAGCGAGTCCCTCAGAGATTTCTTCAACGATCTCTTGCACGTGAGGGTGATCGCGGATTTGTCCGTTTGTGTCGATTTCATTGTGGATATACTTCGAGACGGCACTCTGGCTAATGCCAAGTATATCAGCGATTTCTTGTTGGGTAAAGTCCTGTTTACTGAGTCGTTCAGCAAGCATTGATCGAACAGTTGGGAGGAATTCGTCAACAACGACTTCCTCGATAAATTGCATTACTGGTCACCTCCGAACTCACGATCACCGCCGATGCGAGAGGCTTGTGGACCGGACTGGTCTTGATATTTTGACCCGCGTTCATCTCCATATGGACGCTCGGCTTCGGAAGTTAGTTCCGTAAACGTAAGTTGAGAGATTCGCATACCGGGCGTCAGTGCGACGGGAGCAGCACCGAGGTTAGATAATTCAAGTGTGATTTGTCCTTCATAGCCCGGGTCACAGAGACCAGCAGTCGCATGGACAACGATCGCTAATCGACCAAGGGAGGATCGGCCCTCAACATGTGCAATCAAATCAGCTGGGATTTCAACACGTTCTCGAGTGGTTCCAAGGACAAAGTCTCCCGGATGGAGTACAAAATCATCGCCATCATCGACAACGGTTTCAGAGACGTATTCATCAATCTCTTCATCGCTTTCAGGGTGAATACATGGGATATTCGTTCGCTGAAATTCAAGAAACGTGCGCCCAAGTCGAAGGTCAACGCTCGCAGGTTGAATCTGTAGGTCAGGTTCGTCAAGCGGCTCGATATGAAGTTCCCCATCTTCAAGCCGACGAAGAATGTCCCGGTCAGAGAGGATCATAATATAACCAACGAGCAACAAGACAGTAATAATTTTGTTCTTGCTTTTCCGCATACCAGCGAGACAGATTTTGATTCAAGCAGGTGTGGTGTCGTAAAGATTGGCAGAGATCTGCTGTCAGAACTGGTATAGGGATCGGTGTGTGAAAATACGATATGAAACAAGCAATCGTTGCTCGAGAAGACATTGGGATGGGAACTGGGAAACTTGCAGCACAGGTTGCACATGCATCCTTACAAGCATACGAAGACGCAGATCAGCAACAACAGCGACAGTGGAAGCAGGGCGGACAAAAGAAAGTCGTACTCAAAGGGGAAGGCGAACAGCAGCTGTTCGAGCTTGCAGAGCAAGCAAAACGGAGCGGTCTCCCAAACGCTATTGTTCGTGATGCAGGACATACGCAGCTAGATCCAGGAACGGTAACAGCACTGGCTGTTGGGCCAGCAGCAGAAGCAGATGTAGATAGTGTAACAGGCTCGTTATCGCTATACCGATGAATGAATCATATCCATCAGAGCAAGCCATCGGGATAGAATACTACGTGAGTGAAACAACCGGCGTAGGAGGTAGAATGCGAGCACAGCCGGATGATTTTGCTGTCACAGAAATTGAGAAATTTGACACTGAGCCTGCCGGTGCAGATGCAGGCGCATATCCGTATCTCATTATTCGGGCGCAGTTGTACAATCGTGAAACAAACGAGTTTGTACAGGCACTATCGAGCCGTTTGGGAATCAGTCGAAAGCGAATTGACTGGGCGGGAACCAAAGACAAACGAGCTGTTAGCACGCAGTTGTTCTCAATCAAAGGCATTGATCCGGAAGCAATTACTGAGGTTGAGCTCGGAAGGAGTGTCGAAATTGATATCGTTGGGCGAGCAGGACGAGCACTTGAATTTGGAGATCTCGCTGGGAACCAGTTTACAATCACAGTGAGTGATCCCGAAAGACCAGAAAACGCGAAAGAGATCACAGACGAACTTGAGACATTTGGAGATGAGACGGTCGGCGTTCCAAACTACTTTGGACAACAGCGGTTTGGCAGCATGCGGCCAATTACACATGAAGTAGGGCTGTCGATTCTTCGGGGAGATTGGGAAGATGCTGTGCGAACGTATGTTGCTGAGCCAGCAGAGACGGAACCAGAGAAAACCCAGCAGATACGGCAAACTGCAGGATCACACCTTGCTGCCAGTGAACTACAACAAGCGCTTGATGTGTTACCAAATCGATTAGATTACGAGCGGACACTCGTGCATGCATTGATTGAAGGGAAATCACATAAAGAGGCAATCGAGACACTTCCATGGAATCTGCAGCGACTGTTTGTGCATGCAGTACAGTCATATATATTCAACCAAATTCTTTCCCGTCGTCTGGAGGAAGGGATCTCGTTTGTAGAGCCAGTGCCAGGAGATGTCGTTTGTTTTGCGGATCGGTCAGCACCTGAGGGCGTTGTTATCCCTGATATGGACCGTACACAGACAGTGTCAGAAGCGCGTGTAGAAACTGTCAGCCGACACTGTAAGCGTCAGCGAGCGTTTATTACTGCACCACTCGTTGGAACAGAGACGGATCTTGGATCTGGGAAGATAGGTGAAATTGAGCGCGATGTGCTTGAAGCGTTTGACATTGATACCAGATCATTTGCACTACCAGATGACTGGGCTTCAGAAGGGACAAGGCGAGCAATCTTTCTGCCGGTTGAGCCAGAAATTACACAAGACCCATTGCAGTTTTCGTTTGCCTTGCCAAAAGGATCCTATGCGACTGTTGTAATGCGGGAGTATCTCAAGACACCGCCAGTAGAACTTGGTTGACTTCCTGCTGTCAGTTGTTCAGGTGCAGGTAGTGCGAATTCGTTATTCAGCTCAGAACGCACACCAAGCCCATCCCATGTGCAATTACGGATCGAATAGTGAATGAAAAGGTTATATTTTCGATGACAGTTGTTACCATCGGCATATTTTACTTATCCGATTTCAGGCAGAAAGAATATAAAATGTCAAGACAGTGCTAAACGTACAGATATAGTAACAGATAGCGGCTATTCTGAAGGCTGCTACATATGAACGTGATAAACCTATGGAATGTGAGCAGTGTGCGTCGCCGCTGGAGAAGCCAGGCGATTACTGTCTGGTCTGTCGAACGGCAAACGCAGATACAGTTGTAATTGACACAACTCGAGAACGCGCAGAATTGACGATCTTGAATGAGGAAACAAAACTCGGTACAACAACGATACAGACAACTATAGAAGACGGGGAAGATGAGCGACGTGAGCTCAGAAATTTCGCTGGGCGTGTTGCTGATGAAGTTCATCGAAAGCGTCCAGAGACAGTATACGGTGCTGGAAACCGAACGGTATTACAGGCGATTAACGGGCAAAGCCGATACGAATTGCTTCGTATCGATGACGACGACCCCGTCGAAGCAGCGATGAAGCGGCATGGGGACCGCGCACTCGATGTAGTTGAAACTGATCCAGCAGACAAGATCGGCGGATCTCACACAACAGTCATTGGTGGGCGAAAAGGTCGATCAGCAATTCAAACCGTAGCGAAACATCCCCACGTTAAGAAGGTAATTCCGGGCCCGATTGATGCAGGAGGGACTGGATCACAGTCAGGATTGCGAGCAAAAGTGACGCGTGCTGATAACGGAGGAAATGTTCGGTTGCTCTTGCGTGATGGATCGTCGGTACAAGAAAACAGAATTGTAACAACGGCTCGTGATATTGAGTCAGGAGAACGGGTCCGAGATGACCTCAATGAAGCACTTGTAGAAGCAGGATTGCAGTAAATTTCTTTTTCTGACATATATCACTGTTCTGTGCATATCACGCTAAGTACAAATGGCGAATCAAGAACAGACATTGCAAAAGAAAATACAAAGGGTTTATTTACAGAACGGAGTTAGAATGCTGTACTATGAGTAAGGGTAAACGTAGTGTAGGAAGCGCAGGTCGATTCGGGGCACGATATGGTCGTGTTGCTCGAAAGCGCGTTTCCGAGATTGAGTCTGAGATGAACAAAGATCACGTCTGTCCGGAGTGTGGCGCAGAGAAGGTGTCACGCGCTGGAACTGGAATTTGGGAATGTGGAAAATGCGGCTATCGCTTCGCAGGCGGATGTTATAAACCAGAAACCCCAGCCGGAGAGGCTGTTACCCGTTCAATCCGAACGGCACTTGAGGACGAATGAGCTACAAATGCGCACGCTGTAAACGGGATGTAACGGTTGATGAATATGGCGGTGTTCGATGCCCATACTGCGGACACCGTGTCCTATTGAAGGATCGAAGCCCCGACGTCAAAGAAGTCGACGTCAAGTAGATGGATCATACAGCCACGATCTCTTGCACTTACGACTCTACTGAAATTGCATCGGTAATTCATGATGCAATTGTTATTGAGACCAAGACAATCACGGGTGACAGAGCAACGGCAACAATAAGCCAAAACAAAGCAACGGTGGTTATTAAAATTGATGCGAGAGATCCGCGAGCACTTCGGGCAGCGAAACACACTTGGTTTTCACTACTAAAAGCCGCAGAAAAAACATCTGACGCTGTTTCTGCCGGGTGACTGGTGAAGTACCTCGGGGTCAAGCCCCGAGGCACTCTCGCTGTCTCTCTGTAGACGAAGTGCGGTCATCTTCTTGATTACCGGATGACGTTGGCAATGGGGAGGTTTTTGTGTTTGGCGGACGATTATTTGTGTATGCAAGGTAGTCTACCGCCTCAGGCACAGGAGAAAGTCGAAGAATTACAGGACCTTCAAGAGACTGCACAGGAAGTCGCTGTTCAGAAGAACGAAGCAGAAACGCAGCTTCAGGACGCACAGACAGCTCTCAACGAGCTCGAAGGTATTGATGACGATGCGACAATGTATCGTGAAGTAGGCGAGCTGTTCGTTCAGACGTCATACGACGACGCCAAAGACAGTCTTGAAGACAAGGTTGACACGCTTGAAATCCGCGTCGAAACTCTTGAGAAACAGGAAGAACGGGTCCAGAACCAGTTCGAAGAACTACAGGAAGAGCTTGAAGATCTCCTCGGAGGCGGCCTCGGCGGCGGTGCCGGCCCAATGGGCGGATCCTAACGTAACGGTTCTTCTTTCTTTTTCAGAACTTAATACCGGATCATAGCAGCAGCTGGAACACGGATGTTTATTACTTCTATGTCCTTAGTTATGTACAGAACAGCCTGCTGACTATTCCACACAAAACAACATGGCACGTGACAATTACTTATGAGCGAAATTGATGACACACGCGTGGTTGAAACCGCGTCAGATGCAGCGCAGAACGTGATTTTCTCTCGGTATGAGCGATCAGAGATCAACGATATCGATATTACGATTCATTTTGAGGATGACGTTCTTGAAGTCGATATCTATCTTGATGCAGATCATGGCGACCCAGATCAAGTCGCAAATGATGCAGCACTGGCAGCACGATCGGCTGTTGATCGACTGCTTGAGTGAGAAAAAGCGTTGGTGAGAAGTACGGCAACAACTACAGAACGACAAAAGACGTTCTTGGAACCGAGGCTAAGAGGAATTCTCTGTTTGTCCAGATAAACTTTGACATCCTCCCCGCGCTGAAGCGCGAGGCGTTCGCCTCGAATCTTCCGTAAAACGGTTGTACGATACTATTTTTCGACCACAGTGACTTCGATGGTTCGTCTTCGTGGACCATCAAAATCAAAGAAAAGGATTGATCCCCAAGTGCCAAGTGCCAATGATCCATCCCGAACCGGGACAGTCACGTCAGGTCCAATCAGCGTCGCACGCAGATGAGAATCGGCATTATTGTCGATAGTATCGTGTTTGTGCCCAGCAGAGGGAACGAGATCGTGTAAGAAAGATTCTGTATCAGTACGTAGGCCTGATTCATTCTCATTAACGGTTACTGCGGCTGTCGTGTGTGTGACATACACGGAGCAGATACCGTCGGTAACTGACTCTGGGATCGCCGCCGCCACATCATCTGTGATATCAATTGTTTCCATTCGGTTGGAGGATTCAATTGTCAGTTGCGGCATGGGTTAATATAGACAAAGATAGTCAGAGCACCAACATTTAGCTGTCGATAAAAGAACTGTAGTTAGCAGAGATATACCAGCAGTTGAAGTTGGTGGCATCAGAGAGCTATTGCTCTAAGATTGATCTGTCGGCTTTACCATACGAGTCAAAGAAAGCGTCAAGAGAAAACTAGGCTACAACCATTCATCTGGACGAGTATCGTAATCAATATCGTCTGCGGCGAGGTGTTCAACTTCAGTCCAATCTAACTCTTGATCTGTAAACGCATCGCCATCATATGTGATCAACAGGCCACTTTCTTCAGGCTCTGGCTCACGGTTGCGCCGTCGTGCGACTTCAAGGTCATGATCGGAAACTTCCTTGATGATTGTCTTGAGATGAACCGGACGTCCCCAAAGTTCGAATGCCCGTTCAAGGACTCGGCGAGCTTGATCAATATCAAGCATAATGCCGTTGTACTTGTGAGCTAAGAGCAACTCATTGCGGTTGTTGTAGTTGCCATCCTCGGCAATGATAGTTGGTTTGCCAAAGTTGGTGAATTGCAATAACAACTTCCGCTTGACGTCCATCGGGTCAACGCTTGCAACCCGCGGACCTTCTGAAGCACGGGAGTGCTCATAGGTGAAGTAATCATTAGCCTCAACAAACTCGGGGGTTAGATACTCATCGAGGAATGTCACATCATTGTGACTGGCACGAACCTCACGCATCCGGTCCCAGCCGGCGGCAACATCAACATCAGCAATCGCCTCCTCAACTGAATCATATCGGTCAACATCGAACAAATATCGACCGATACGCTCAAGCTCATCTTGCTTACAGTTTGAAAGGAACTGTCGATTCTGGGGCTTTGTCAGCGAGTAGTGCCGGTGAGCAAGTCCTTCATAAGTCAGCACTTTCCACGGATAAGTATCGACATCAATATCTCCTTCTCGCGCTTGTGTAAGGGCGTCCTGATCTACATACTGATCGGGCAGTTGCTCGATAGTATCAAGGTCAACTGTCACAAGCGGTTCCGGAGGTTCAAGCTGTTCAAGAACAGCATCGAAGTCAACAGCGTCTTTGAGGTTTCGCCACGTGATGCCTTTCACACGCAAGAGATGCTCAAGCACTTCTCGGCGGTTCGCCTGATTTTCGACGTACTGCCAGAGTTCGTACCCGAGTTTGTATGGATTGAGCCCAGGTGCACCGAGCACCTGAGACATATGATCAGCATACGTAACAAATTCATCACCAGCAGCGAAGTTTTCGCCGGCCATCATGATTGATTCCCAGTAGCTTGCCCAGCCTTCATTGAGGACTTTCGTCATACGCTGGGCAGCAAAGTAGTATGCCTCAGTACGGAGTATTTCAATAATCTCCTGTTGCCAGTCTTCAAATTCAACTGCTCGGTCGTTAGATTCGTCATATTGTTTCCCGTATTCACGGAGAAATGCCAGCACATCAGACTCTGGTGCAACAGTGTCGAGTTCATCATCTTCTGACTGCTGAGACTCAAGCCACTCGTCATCGAAAACAGTCTCTCGGACTTCGTCATCAAGGTCTAGTTGATCAAGTTGTTTGGCGATATCAGAGTCTGTGTCCGGTTCTTCACGGTTAAGTTCCCGAGAAAACGATCGATGTTGATCAATAGTATCGGCGAGCGATAGAATGTTATCGATCCATCGCTCAACACGGTCACGGTCGACATCAGGGCGGTCCATGATCGACCGGATTCGGTTTGCATGCTGTGAGAGCATGGCTGTTGCACCACTATCTCCGTCGGGGAACATACCGAACCACTCATTATTAGCGAAGAAGTCCGCATGGGCCTCAACATGTGTGATGACTGCTTTCTGATCAGCAAGTGTGTTTGATTGCTGGAGGAAGGCATGTGCTGGTGAGTCGTTGTTCACGATTTCGAATGCCTTGCCACCAAGGTATTGGTCTTGCTTTTGCTGTTTATCGTATTTCATTCCCCAGCGCCAGTGTGGATAGCGCTCCTGAAATCCTCCATACGCAATCAACTGATTCATCTCATCGTGATCGACAATCCAGTAGTTAATCGGGGTCGGTTCCAAGCCCAGTCGTTCTGCAAGTGCTCTAGCTTCCGCGACGGGACGCTGGAGACGACTGGCTTCCTGTTGTGGGTCGTATGCGTTACTCATTCGTTATCACCTGCTTCGGTAGAGAGGATTTGATAGATTGCATCAATAACATCATCTGGTGTTGAGACACGGGCAACAGCAACGTCATCGCCTGAATCAAAGTGACGCTCCAGTTCCTCTGCGTGGGTTGCATTCGCTGCAGTCCCATCAGGCTGAGCCTCAACGTAGGCATGAAGATTGGCATCAATTTCTTTCATAAGTGGGATGACACGGTTCTCGGTGTCAGAGCTGGAGTTTTCACTGTCACCAGCCGCAAAGACATACCGATTCCACTCACTAAATGGATACTCAGTAAGCAATTCTTCTGCGAGCTCGTATGCCGATGAGATTCGTGTGCCACCACCAGATCGAATCCCAAAGAACTCCTCGCGCTCAACTTTCCATGCATCTGCATCGTGTGCGATATAGATGAACTCCGCATTGTCGTATTTGCCCTGCAGGTACCAGTCAAGCGGAGCAAACGTGCGCTCGACAAGCTCACGCTTATTTTCTCGCATGCTGCCAGAGACATCTCGAATATTGACGATTACCACATTTCGCTCGCGGCGCGTCTCTGGTTCAGGATGGCGGTACCGTTCGTCTTCACGGCGGAATGGAATGTGATCAATACCCTCCTTACGAATTCGTTCGCGTATTGGCGTGCGCTCAACAGAGGCCTGTACTTCATCAATTGATGTCCATTTCGATCGCTCTGTGTCGGGGATATCGTTGTATTCCGTCTGTAACCATGCCAGTGATACTGGAATGCTCTGGTTCCGGGCCCAGTCATATGCTTCGTCAGGACCCCATCCTTCAATTTTCAGCACCTCACGCATGAAGTCTTCATCAAACTCAGTAGCTAACTTGCGTTTTAAGCCCTCAGTGAACATTTGCTCAAAGTCAAGCGTCGAGTCTGGGCCAGTACGGGTAACATCTGTGTACGGGCCTTCCGTTTCAGTGCTGACTTTCTTTCCTTTGGGCTCTAAGTCAAGTCCAAGTTCTTCATCGAGTTCTTCTGCAAACTCTTCAGGATCCATCTCGTAGTACTCATGCTCTGCACCTTCGTCACCGGGATCGCCATCACCATCGCCATCGTCATCTGCATCTGGGTCCATTTCTACTGGATCACCAACATCGGCTTCACCTTGTCCAACACCACCGACATCGTACGGGTCATACTCGAATTCAGGCAAATTAACGATCTTAATTGGGACACGTACCGTCTCATCGCCGTCGCGGAGATCACCATATGAGATGAAATCCGTAAGATCCTGCCGTCGCTGTTCACCGACTTCACGGAATCGTTCAAGATCGTCTTTTAGTCCCATTTGTAACTCACCTCGTTCATAACATGCCGACTGGTCAACTCTGCTGAGGCCGGCGTGTAGTCGAATAGTTCAATCATATTCTCAATTGCTCGTTCTTTGATCTGTTCTGTCTGGGTATCTGCTGGAGGGTCATCCCACTGATTCGGGTCAAAGTCATCATACCGCCGGGCAATGTCCTCCCAATCGTTTGATTGTAACACACTGCGGATAATCGGGATCTCAGTGAGATCAACGTCTGAGACTGCAAAGTCTTCTCCGCGCTGCTCCCAAGCTCGTCGGTTAAGCGCGTTGATGACCTGCTCTCTGCGGAAGGACTTAACGACAGAGGTCGGCTCATTACCTCGGTAATCATCTTCCGAAAACCGACCCAAGTGTTCAATCTCAAAGATTTTCATCCGAAGCTGATCAGGACCAATCCGCTCGCCGCGGTCGTTAGTAAGGACCTCATCAGTTCCCCAAGCATAGACATGCTCAACGTATGCCTCGACTAGCTCTGGATCAACAGATTCGTTGTGTGTCATGGCGGTGATCACATCGTCAGCCTGTCGGTCGAAAATGTAGTTTTTGACAACAGCTACCCGGGACTCAAATTCTGATCGTTCTGAAGAGGAGAATACTGGAGCCTTTCGAAGCCCATCAGCCATCTGATTAAGGATATCTCGAGGCATGATCACATCCTCAACGTCATACTCTGGATGACTGCGATCAGTTTCTTCTTGGAGCAACCGAGAGAAGGTATCACGAGTATATGTGACAGGAATCCCCCGACGGCCGTTGGTAGCCGACCCAACAGCAATGTCGTCTTTTGTGCGTCTGGTATCGTCCTCGACAAGATATCCGCGGTCGAAGAGCAACGCCTTGTCAACCAAATCGAGGTCCGAAGGAAGGTCTTCATCTTCCAGTCGGGTTACAACACTATACAGTGCTGCTGCTTCGATAGTGTGGGGTGCGAGTTCCTTCGTGTGGTGCCATCCATTTCGCTGTACATCAACCTGAACTGGCTCGACAATCTTCTCATCAAGGTCATTATAATCGTCAGCCTCCCAGACAGCCGTTTCATTTGTCAGTTCTCGTCGGATTAGCTGTGCTTCGAGGCTCAGGTTAGTTAGATAGGCAAACTCATGTCGGTCAAGCCGTCGTTTCAGTGCTTTGAGTGGATCGGCATCCTGCCGGTCAGCATGCTGGTTGAGCGTTGCTTCCAAGTCGGGATTAGAGATAACGATGATCTGTGTATCAATTTCCATCCCGATTCCAGTATCTAACTTAACATGCTTCTCATCAGGAACATTCAGCAGTTTCTGGAGGAGATCAGCATGTTGGGCTGCATCCTCAACGATGGTCAGACCGGAGTTACCCTGTGAAAGTACGCCGTCGTAGGAGAACGCCTGCGGATTCTTTCGTCCACGGGAGTCAAGCTCCTGTAGCATACCTGGCATCCATGTTCCGACCAACCGCTCTTTTGCTGATCCATCATCCTCAGCGTGCAACACGCCAATTCCTCGTCCAACGTCAACAACGTAGTTTTTCACTCGGAGATGCTTTGGATCAGTGATCTGTGAGAACAGATCTTCAATTTCCTGCCGACGGTACTGCTCTTCAAGATGAGAGTATGCCTCTCTGGAGAATGGGTCAAGCTCCGTGTTAAGCCGAAGCGTGGTATGATCATCAGTCCGAAGGTCAAGCTCTGCAAGGATATCCTCCCGAACTGATTCAGGAAATACGGCAAGTGGATGAACCTGAACTGGACTTTGATACCAGTCATCCTCGTCAACAGGTTCCTCACTGCCGTAGCTCAGACCACGACTTTCTGAAACGCCCTTGATATTCCACTCCAGTGTGTATCTACGACCAGCAGGCGTCTTTGAATATTCACGAAGGCCATTGACCAGACAACGCTTGAGTTCAGATTTCCCGGTTGCTGTTGGGCCAGCAAACCAGATCATTTTTTCTCCCTTGCCTCGACCGGTCGCAATTGATCGTAGATCATCAACAAAGGCGTTCAGCGTCTCAGTGTTACCCAAGACTGCGTGTTCCCCATCGTTTGATGGGTCATCGAAGAATCGATATCGCTGCTTTTCTTCACCTTCCTCGACGACCGTTCGGGTGCCTGCTGCCTCAATTGCGTCGAGTAGATATTTGGCTGCATGCGAAGCTAGCTTCGGAGACTCAAGCAATGTCTCGACGTACTCCGCAAGTGACATCGGCTCGTCGTATGTCTCCTGAAGCGTATCGTCACTCGCACTGATGAAGGTTGATCCGTCAGTCACTGTTCCAGTTCCTCCCGTGCAACCTCTGCACCAGCAAATTCGAGCACCTCTTTAGCCCCTGCTTCAGAGTAGCCAAGCTCAATCAGTGCATCGACCCACTGGCTGTGTTCTTCGTCGTCTACTTCACTCGCCGACACCAGTGCAGAGAAGTTAATATTGTGTTTTTTGTCTTCCCATAGCTTGCGCTCCAGAGCACGGCGTAGTCGGTCGTTGTCTGTTGGATCAAATGCCTCGCCTTCACGAGCACGACGGGAAACCCAATTGGAAACCTCTTGGCGGAAGTCATCTTTCCGGTCTTCAGGAACATCTAGTTTCTCTTCAACAGCACGCAGGAAGGTTTCATCTGGTTCCTGCTCAGTGCCAGTGAGTTCATCTGTGACCGTATCATCGTCGATATACGCCATGACATGATCCATATATTTCTCACCCTGTCGACGAATCTCATCAACATCGTACGCAAGTGCATGACGGACATCTTCGATTGCCCGCTCTTTGTATTCCTCTCGGACCATCTCAAGGTAGCGGTAGTACCTTTCAAACCGCTCCTCTGGAATCGAACCATGGTGTTCAAGATTGTCTTCAAAGAACGTGAAGACGGTCAGTGGTGAGAGGAAATTCCGGTCACGGTGTTTGGAATCCATAATTGCCTCGGCCATTTCGTCGCCGATGAACCGGGAAGAGACACCTTCCATACCTTCACCAAGTTCAGCACTCTCCTCAGCTTCCTCGCGGAGCTTTGAAACATCAACATCTTCGATAGCGTCTGTCTCTCCATTGTAGGCTTTTGCCTTCTGAAGAAGACTGATCGTCTCGACATCAGGTTCTTCGATTCGGGTTAGGACTCCGAATAGACCGGCCATCTCTAGAGTGTGAGGTTCTACGTGAATATCAGGAACATCCGCATTGCCGAGCATCTTCTCGTAGATTTTTGCCTCATCCTCGTAGGCAAGGACATATGGGAAATCAATGCGTTTGGTCCGATCATTGAATGCCTCCATCTTCTGGTCTCCCTTCTTGTCCTTGTATTCGGGCATATTCGTTCGTCCAACAATGACCTGATCGATGTCGATCCGGGGGTTGTTCTTGGGTTTGATCGTCTGTTCCTGTGTGGCGTGGAGGAAGTCGTACAGGAACTCCCGTTGCAGTTTGAGTAATTCCTCCCCAGAGAACAGACCACGGTTAGCATTACAAAATGCACCGGAATAGTCGAACGCTCGGGGATCAGATTCTCCGTATACAGCAATTTTGCTGTAATTTACATCGCCGGTAAGCTCCGTCTCGTCCTGATTTTTCTTATCTTTCGGTTCGAACGTCTCCAGAGCCCGACGTTTGTTCTCATCCGCAACAAGTCGGATAACTTCGACGTGATTGTCTAGTACAGATTGTAGATCATCATCATAGTGGGCCAGAAGCTTCTCCATGTAGAATTCAGATTCAGGATCAAGTGCCTGATCGTTCCGAATTGTGTATGGTGCATCGAGCTGTTCGTTGATGTCATCAAGGATTTGCTGTCGTTGTTCTTGTGGAAGCAAGACCAGTGGATCCTGATTCATGGGGGATCGAACTGTATCGTCCGTCGGATCCTGATCTGCGATTACGTCAGTTAGGTTTGTCCAGCGGAATGTGTACATCCGCCCCTCTTCGCGCATCGTATAATCTTCGAAGTAACGTCGGAGTTGTGCGTCAAACGCTGATTTGCCTGACCCAACAGGACCGAGTAACAGCAAAATTCGTCGTTCTGGACCAAGTCCACGGGCACCACTTTTGACCTTGTTTACAAATTCATGGATGGATTCGTGGATTACTTGTCCATAAAACCGGTTTTCACCGTCATTGATCGGGTCTTCTGTAGCAAGCTTGTACTCAACGAGCCCAGTCTCATCGTCATATTCAGTCCCATAATAATCAAACATATCGGCAACCCGCTGGTGGGCTGCGCGTGCAATTTTCGGGCTGGAATACAGCTCCGAAAGGTACCAATCAAAAGAATGCGTTTCTCGTAGGTCTTCCGGAATTGACGCCTGATACTCCTGGCTTAGCGATTCAAGGGTAGTGTGTTCTGTCATTGTGTCTTTGGGCTATGTTTGGGACGTGTCATATCGTTCCGTGTTAACAACAGTCACATCTTCTGCGACATCTCACGATATTGAACACGTCTAAATCCTATCTAGTAAAGGTATTGGTACCACTTAACACTGTCCCATAACATTAATTAATAACAGAATGTGATCGAAATAAAGTATGTAAAATATCGGGAAATTCATCCGGCACCGATGCTTATACACGGGAGGACATTGATAAGAGGTATAGAACTATGGATCATGAAAATGTTCGTGAGGTCGATCCAGAACTGGCAGACGCGCTCGAAAACGAAATCGAGCGACAAAACAGTGAGTTGCATCTAATTGCATCGGAAAACCACGTAAGCGAGGCTGTTCTTGACGCACAGAGTAGTGTTCTAACTAACAAGTACGCAGAGGGATACCCAGGAGCACGATATTATGGAGGGTGTCAATACGCTGACGAAGTTGAAGAGATGGCAATTGACTATGCAGAAGAGCTGTGGGGTGCCGAGCACATTAACGTACAACCACACGCTGGGACGCAAGCAAATCTCGCAGTGTACTCAGCAATGCTTGAACCGGGAGATAAAATCCTGTCCCTGGAGTTAAGCCATGGAGGACATCTGTCGCATGGACACCCAGCAAACTTTGTTGGACAAACCTACGAGGTAGAGCACTACGAAGTTGACACGGAAACAGGATACATCGACTATGAAGGTCTGAAAGAGAAAGCAGAAACATTTGAGCCGGACATAATTGTCTCCGGATACTCAGCATATCCGCGGGAAATAGAGTGGGAAGAGATTCAGGAGGCTGCTGATGCAGTCGATGCATACCATCTCGCTGATATCGCACATATTACAGGTCTTGTTGCCGCTGGCGTTCACACATCACCAGTTGGCACTGTGGACTTCGTAACTGGCTCGACACACAAAACCATCCGCGCCGGTCGAGGCGGAATTGTCATGTGCAAAGAGGAGTACGCCGACGATATTGACAAGGCAGTCTTCCCGGGTGCACAGGGCGGCCCATTGATGCACAATATTGCTGGGAAGGCAGCCGGATTCAAGGAGGCTCTACAGCCGGAGTTTGAAGAATACGCACAGCAGGTCGTCGATAATTCCGCTGCATTAGCAGACCAACTACAGGAGCATGGGATAGAACTTGTGTCTGGTGGAACAGACAATCACCTTGTGCTTGCCGACCTTCGTGAATCTCACCCGGACGTATCCGGTGGAGACGCCGAAGAAGCTCTTGAGAGGGCCGGACTGGTACTAAACGGTAACACAGTTCCAGGAGAAACACGATCAGCATTTGATCCAAGCGGGATTCGCGTTGGAACACCAGCAATCACGACACGTGGCTTTGATGAAGATGCCTGCCGAACGGTTGCTGACCTAATAGTGAAAGTAATCGATGCAGTCGATGAAGGAACAACAGACGAAACAATTCCGGAAGTGAAAGAGCAAGTCGAAGAACTCTGTGAAGAGTACCCACTGTATGATACTCCACAGCAGTCAAAAGCATTAGCAGACGGTTCTGGCGAATAACGAGCGTTCTTTTTTTATACTGGAGCATGGCATAGAATCGGTTGTACACTCTGGAGTGATCTCGGTTGCATCGGTCAATCCACATCGCTACTGACCGGTTACTTCATCGAAATGTCGGTGAAACAAATTCCGCGTGAATAATTCCCTGACACGTAGCTAGCGGAAGTCCACAGTCATCAGCCGTGGGAAGAGGTCAAACGCTACACACTGAGTTGATCATCGATTCATCACAAGCGGATAGAATTCTGTTAATTGATACCATTATTCAGACGGTTCAGAAGCCCCTAGTTATAAGAGGTCGCCTTGAGAGGTGATGTATTAAACATGGCAGAAATTATTGATGGAAAGGCAGTTGCACAGGACATCCGAGACGGACTAGGCAACGCAGTTAAAGAACTCGAAGAAGAGGGTATCACACCGTGTTTAGCAACAGTGCTGATGAGCGATGACCCGGCAGCTGAGAAGTACGTCTCAATGAAACAAAGTGACTGCGAAGAAGTTGGAATTGCAACGCGAGATCCAGAGATTACTGCAGAAGATTCTGCCGAGGACCTGTATAATCTAATTGAGGAGTTGAACAACGATCCAGAAGTACACGGAATACTGGTTCAGCTTCCACTTCCGGATCACGTGGAAGAGCAACCTGTTATTGACCAGATTAGCCCACAGAAGGACGTTGATGGATTCCATCCGGAAAACGTTGGAAAACTTGTGATTGGTAACCCGCGGTTTAAACCGTGTACACCACACGGAGTGCAGATGCTATTAGATGCATACGACATTGAAACGGAAGGAAAGGACGCTGTTGTCGTTGGACGGTCAAACATTGTTGGAAAGCCAATGGCGAACATATTTATCCAGAAGGCAGATGGTGGAAATGCAACAACAACGGTCTGTCACTCTCGAACTCAAGATCTAGAATCAAAGGTAAAACAAGCGGATATTCTCGTTGCTGCAGCAGGGGTTGCTGAATTTATCGACGGATCGATGATTTCTGAAGACACCATCGTTATTGATGTTGGCACAAACAGCGTAGAGCGAGATGGTGAACGGACACTGGTAGGCGACGTTGAATTCGAAAGTGCTGAGCAAAAGGCATCAGCGATTACGCCAGTGCCGGGCGGAGTCGGACCAATGACCCGGGCCATGTTGCTATATAATACGGTCAAAGCCGCTGCACTACAGAATGACGTCGATGTTTCACTCCCGAAACAATAGTGAACACACCTCAGGTGTCAAGTCCCAGAGCAGGCAGCTTGACCGCCTATACAACAACTCCAGAATTTGAGCAAACAAGCTAAAACCGGCATCAGAGATAACCAATCATAAATTTTATTTTGTTATGGTGGCATTTTTCATCTGACGCTTCGCTTGGAGGGCCGAAGCGTCAGCGGGGACCACATCGGCGGCACGACGGCCACAGGTTCTCGTGGCCGTTCTTTTATTTCTCGTTTGAACTAGTATGTCACAAACAAAGACGAGTATATTAACTTGTGCAGGCTACGTCCCCGTCCTCAAAGAGCGACCAACGGGAGCGAGTAGGACCGGGATACAGCCGTCACTTAGCCACAGCAAAAACAGTCAACTCAATTGCTAGCAAACACTGAATTGTGACAGGATTTACTCATGAGGTTGGCTTCGAGTGGGATCATACCCACGATCAGACTTCATCTCGCAACTATCGTTAAAGAGAGAAAGATCTTGATTATGTATAATAGATAATATATAGCACATACCATACTTGTATAATTTACATTATTATTCAATTATTTTTGTATTCGAATCTGAAATCCCCCATGTATCCGTATTTGAGGCATTCATCAGCCGGATTTTAAACAGAGGAATGTTGTTCTTTAGAATGTAATTCAGATTATCCGATAATTTTATGTTCGGAGAAAAGTAATAATCAACTAGATTATAACATGCACGATCTAACTGGTTTTCAGCGCGACCTGCTGTTCGTAATTGCCGGGGAGGAGGAGCCACACGGGCTGTCAATCAAGCAGGAACTTGAAGATTACTATGGAAAAGAGATCCATCACGGACGGTTGTATCCAAACTTGGATACTCTTGTTGAGAAAGGGCTCGTTGAAAAAGGGCAGTTGGATCGGCGAACAAACTACTATGTTCTAACCAGCCGCGGAGAACGAGAAATTGATGCCCGCAGAGACTGGGAGGATCAGTACCTCGCCGCAGAGAACTGAATCTGATAGGTCCGGACTTTTTTTGCTTTGGTTACAGCGGTATCGAGGCGAAAGCCACCGGCTTTAGCCGTGTGGAGGAGGTCAAATCGATAGCCCAACCGTGTTGGATTACGGAGGGCTGATATTGCTTCAGTCGAATCAACTGCTAATGGAGGAGACGATCGATCTTGATGTTGATGTAGGACGGATTCAGCAGGAGCTATTACGGTGGTATGAAGAAAATCATCGAGAGTTTCCGTGGCGTAACACGACTGATCCGTACAAGATACTCGTATCAGAAGTGATGAGTCAACAGACACAGCTTTCTCGGGTCGAAACAGCTTGGAAAGCATTTATTGACCGATGGCCGTCAGTTAATGCACTCGCCAACACAGAACAGGCGGCAGTTGTTCAGTTCTGGACGGAGCAGAAGCTCGGATACAACAATCGAGCAAAATACTTACACACTGCTGCGCAGCAAGTTGTCGAAGATTATAATGGAGAGATTCCTGAATCACCAGAAGAATTAGAGTCGCTGACAGGGGTGGGTCCATACACAGCAAACGCAGTTGCCAGTTTTGCGTTCAACAATGGAAACGCTGCTATTGATACGAATGTGCGTCGAGTTCTGTATCGTGCCTATTCGGACCCAAAACAAGAAGAAGAACCGCCGTACGAAGTGCTTGCAAATACTCTGCTGCCAGCCAATAACTCACGAGAGTGGAATAACGCAATAATGGAGTTAGGAAGCGAAGTCTGCAATAAAACTCCACGCTGTGATCGTGGCCCCTGTCCGTGGCGGTGGTGGTGCACTGCATATGCGACGGGAGATTTCACCGCACCAGACGTACCAACACAACCATCATTTGAAGGATCACGCCGACAGTTTCGTGGACGGGTTATTCGAGCACTTGGAGAACATGAGACAATAGCAATTGATAAGCTTGGTTCAATCGTACGGGTTGATTATACGCCAGAGGGAGAATATGGTCGGGAGTGGCTTCAGGGCTTACTTGATGATCTCAAAGAAGATGAATTAATTGAACAAAAAGAAAACATCATACAGCTAAAATAATCACTCAGACAACATTTTTGAATCCTCAATTAGCATTGAGCTATCCCCCGGCTTTACCCGGGGGGGAGGACAACAAGAAGAATCCCGTAACATTTGGGATGTCGGAAGGGACTTACTTACCCGGGACTAGTTATCAATACACATGGCATTTGCACGCCACGAAAACGGAACACAGGCAGATTTGCGGGCGCTTTTATCACAGGTACATCCAGTGTTTATGTTGCCACCGGTGGCATCCGCTGTATTTGGCGGGGCGGCAGCGGGCATTGTGACTGGTGAGGCGCTACTTGTTCACGTTGTGGCAATATTTTTGGCTGTATACACAGCTCACGTCAAGGATGGATATGTTGATTACTACATTCGCGGTGAAGACGAGGACCATCCGTTAACTGCACAAGGATGTAAACTTGCACTCATAGGATCGACAACAGGATTTATCATTTTACTTGGAGTGTTGTATGTGATGGCCGGGCCGGTTGCCGTACTACTCACTGCGCCAACGTGGATACTAGGGTATCTACACGCTCCGCAGTTTGATACAAATCCAGTGACTGCAACGCTAGATTATCCGAGTGGAATTGCACTCGCTATTCTTGGCGGGTACTACATCCAAGCAGGAACACTTTCACTGACTGCAGTTGGGTTTGCAGTTGTATTTCTGCTAATTCTATCAGGCGTTTCAATAATCGATGATGAACAGGATTACGAGTATGATCGCTCAATTAACAAGCGAACTGTCTCAGTTATTCTTGGCCCGCAACCAGGGAGAGAGTTCGCACAACTATTGATCGCGCTGGGGCTAATTGGCATCCTTTGGGGAGCTGTTAGCGGTATTTTTCCTCCATCCGCACCAGTTGCCGCGATTGCATTCGGAGCAATTGCTGTGGTTGCGACTCGGTTTGAACCTGAGTTAGCAACAATGGTTCTAGTACGAGGGGCATACGTACTACTGGGATTGTTGTTTGTGAGTGTCGTTCTTCAGCCACTGTCAGCAGTGACACTACCTGATATCACGATTCTTGGGTCATACACATACCTAGCGACCGAGGTCGTCTTCGGTGCAATTGCATTCATACTGCTATACCGTGCAAATGCACTCCGATCCGCCGCCAAAACTATCATTGTACTGTATCCGGTGGCCTACATCTGGGACTGGTATACGTTGGAGGTTGGTGTCTTCGATATTATCAAGCGAACAGGAATCGATCTTTTTGGTATTCCAATCGAGGAGCATATATTCATGATTGTTGTGCCAGCACTGGTCCTTGGGTTTCATGAAACACTACGGAACACGAAGACAGCTAAGACGGCAGATAAGCAGAGTGAACGCTCAGAAAATAGCTAACGGCACATTCAGGACGTCCAATAGGATAGAGAAAACAACACAAGAACTGGAATAATCTCGATACGGCCGACCCACATCACAAATATCATTGCTGCTTTCGTTGTCATCGGAAAGACATCATATGTACCGAATGGACCAGCAGGACCGAATGCCGGGCCAATATTCAAAAAGGTCGATGCGGCAGCACCCATTGCGTCGAACTCAGTGAAGGTGCCCGCGTAGAATGCAGCATCAACACCTTGATATGACGTATCAGCAATGATGAGAATTGTCGTGAGAACAAAGCCAATGAGAACAAGCAAGACATATGCATAGATATCACGGATTGTATCCTCATCAACAACTCCCTTGTTGACTCTGACGGGGCGAACGGCATCGGGATGAATTGCTGTGAAGATATCACGTCGGAGAGACTTAAATACCATCAACCACCGGATGGATTTGATTGAACAGGTCGTTGAACCAGCCATTCCACCAAGGAACATACCAAGAAAGAGGAAAAGCGTTGCGTACGGCGTCCAAATTGCAAAGTCAGCGTTTGCATAACCGGTTGTCGTGATAATCGAGACGACGTTGAACGTCGCCTGACGGAACGTTTCTTCGAATCCAGAGCCCGTTGGATTTCCGGAGGCAAATAGCGTAACAATAACAAAACCACTGAAGAGAACGAGAGTGGTAAGATAAAAGCGGAGCTCCTCACTTTGTCGGATTCGGCTAAATTGCCCGCGGAGTAAAAATGCAAGCAATACAAAACTCGTTGAACCAACGATCATGAACGGCATAATAGCGTACTGAACAATCGGCTCAAACGTACGGAGGCTGCCAGCTTCAGGAGAAAATCCAGCTGTTGCAACGCTCGTAAAGGCATGGGCAACAGCGTTGAACAGCGTCATATTCGGAGCGAGATCAAAGAGATACAAAGTATACAACACGACAATTGCAAGCCCAGTAAGACCAGCGTATATGGATCCAACTAGTCGAGCAGTATCTTTGATGTGAGGTGTCAGTTGTTTAGTATGTCGTCGGGTCTGGGACTCTGTTTCCATTAGCTGTGCACCACCAACAGAGACCTTAGAAAGAATCGCGACAGCGAGAACAAGGATACCAAGCCCTCCAAGCCATTGGACAAGTTGTCGCCACATTAAAATCGATTGGGGGTGGTCAAAGTCTCGAAGAACGGTTGCTCCAGTAGTGGTAAGACCGCTCATTGATTCAAATAGCGCGTTTATCGGATGTGCAATCGTACCGTTTCCTGCAGCAACAAATGGAATAGCAGAAACCATCGCAACAAAGAGCCACGACATTGAAACCATCAAGAACGCCTCTCTGGAACGAAGTTTTTTTCCAGAATCAATGTACTCAAGCCCATATCCAGCAAGAACGGTGATAGCAATTGCAACTAAAAACGGAACCGGCGACTCTCCATAGTACAGCGCAACAAGTGTCGGGAATAGCAGTGGAATTGCCAATATTTTCAAAACAGTACCAGTCAGTCCGAGACTACGACGCCAGTTAACACGAATATTCACGAATAGCACCCCCAGACAGAGATAGAGAAAATATAGAAGTCATTATTAAGTGCATGTTTGTGGACAATTGTTAGCGTTTCGACAGCGACGCGGGGATTCTTCTGTACATACATGATATTAACATATATGACAGCAGAAGCAGGCATATATGCTCGAGAATTCCCAGCACTTGGCTGCTATGTACAGGTCGGCGTTGCTGGAGGCAAGATATTACGGCTCTCATTTCCAAAAGAACCAGATGAAGAAGCAAGTGAAGACAACCACGTGGTGTTTGACTGTATCGAACGGTATCTTGAGGGAGATCGAGAGACCTTCCGAGACATTGAGATTGCACTAACAGTGCCTACTGATCAGCGAAAGGTACTCGAACAGGTCCGGAAGATTCCGTACGGGACAACAATTTCAGCAGACTCACTTGCCAGTCAGGTACCAGGCCTTGAGAGTGATAGTGGAGAAGACATCAATCATATTCGGCAGACACTAGCAACAAATCCAATACCATTGGTCATTCCAAGCCATCGAGTAGCAAATACGCCAGGTCCAGTATCAGACGAGATACAACGGCGATTTCAAGCAATTGAGCGACAGTAACTCTTAGGATTTGACTCTTTTCCACGGCTGAAACCGTGAGAGGTTCTCCTACCACTTCTATAAGAAATAGCAGCGCAAGTGCCACAGGTCACTGCGTATGAGACACTTCACGGGGCGTTCGCCCTCATGGAAATACGGAGAAGGAGGCAATAATACTTATCCACAAGGGGAATGACCATGTACATAGTGGCAACGGAATTGGTCGCCGAATTGGATCCATCAACTTACCTCGTGATCGATACAATACGCGAGTTAGTCAGAGAAGCGGTTGATTGGTCACAGGAGTCGCTGGTGAGTTTTGCGTTGGCAGTTTTAATTGTCATTGTTGGGTGGTATATTGCACGAGGGGCTGTTCAATTACTCCGGCGTCCTGTCGCCAAGCGATTTGATCGGCCAAGTATTGTGCGAACAATATTACAGACAGTCCGAGCAGCGTTAGTTACACTTTTTCTGGCTATCGCAGCAAGTATACTTGGGTTTGAGCTTAGTGAAATTCTCCTATCAGTCACAGTCTTCTCTGCAGTACTGGCGGTGATTTTAGCACCAATTGTTGGGAGTTTCATCAGCGGGTTGTTCGTACTCGCTGACCAGCCATATGAGATTGGTGACATGATTGAATTGGTGAATGAAGATACACGGGGATATGTCGATGATATCACGCTCAGATATACCAAGATGTTTACACTTGATAACACATTCCTCGTAATTCCAAACTCCACAATCCGCGAACGGGATATTGTAAACTATTCAGCAGAAGATGAGCGAACTCGAGAGTCACTATCGATTGTTGTAACATATGAAGGTGATCTTGATAAAGCGCGACGAACAATCGAGCGTGCGGCCCGAGATGTTGAAGATGTAGTTAGCGGGGGACCAGATATCAGGGTAACAAACGTCCGGTATCCAGCCCGACCTACCTGCTTTATTGAAGAGTTTGGGGACCACGGAGTCCATTTGACACTTCGATACTGGGTTGAGCAACCATACTGGTTGCCTCGTGTACGGTCAGAAGTACAGGAGAAAATCTGGGAAGCAATCGAAGACATTGACGTAGAAATCGCGTACCCGCATCAGCAGTTGGTCTTTGATGAGCATAGCGGCGATCTGTCCGTACAGTTGACAGACAAAGAGCAGTTATCTCCTGAGCAAAGTCCGCAACCCCCAGAACAATATGAGGATATTGAGTCTCAAGACTGATCAGGTGGAGAGACAACAACGAGTTCAGCATCAATCCGGTCATTGAGAAATGAAGCAATATCAGGATCACTGAATAATCGACGAACGGCACGTCGCCATCTACTCAGTTGTTTGTGACCGATAACGACAGTATCAGGGTTCTCAGACGCGACAGTCTCAAGGATTGTTTGTTCAACGATGAACCCCTGTCTGATAAGATATCTAGCATTTTCCATTCGACCAAATTCTCGTTCAACAGCACGTTTGAGCTCCGAGCGCGTGACCCGCTTTCCCTCCTGATAAACATTGATATGAAGAACGATGAGGTGGCCGTCTTCCACATCGGCGATATCAACCGCCTCAGCAAGTGTGCGCCGAGAGTGATCCGAAAGCGGATATCGAACAGGAGCGAGAACCGTCGTCATTAGAATACTAAACGAGTGCCGGAATGAAAGCCGTTGTGGCCTCCAGATTATAAATGTTTCAGCCAAACTCCCATGTCAATTGTACGATGCAAAATTTGCTGAAAATTACCTCAACATTTATAGCGTAGTGTGTGTAACGTTACCATGGATGGAAAGCGCGACAACGGAGTTAACTGAACAAGCACAATCAATTTTTAGCCAACTTGGATACACTGTCGTCGGCGACGGACAGCAATTCCGAGCTGAACGGGATTGGAAAGTTGTTCAGGTAACAGCAACAGCAAACGGCATTAGTCTGCCTGAATCTGGATCGCTACACTGCTTTGTAACACCGACATCAGAAGCGGAGCGTCTCCGGCAACAACTCCGTGATCGCGACCCCGACTATGAATGGGCAGTAATAAGCGTTGATGAGGAGCAGGACGACTACAGCGTTGAACGTGCCCCACCAGGACCACAACATGATCTCACCTAAGTCCTGGTGTGTTAATTGACTCCCTACAGTTAATTCGGGGGAGTTTCGACTTGCTACCACTGTAACACGCAGCCAGTGAAGTACCTCGGGGTCAAGCCCTGAGGCTTCCGTGTTTGGGTCTGCACCGCACCGGCAACGGAATGTAATTCCGCCCGACCTTCTCCACGAGGAGTCGGCTGGAATTAACACCCGAACACACTGTATGTCCGCGGGAGTCGGCGGCTCCACCACCGCCCGACAACTCCCGTCTCACCGCCGTAGCGGGTGTTGAGAGGAGTCGCAGTTCCAAACTACTCCAACGACCAGCAACGGAAATGAGGTCTTCATTTCCATACTTTGAGTGGTTTGTTTCTAGTCGTTACCTGTTAGTACACTCTATTGATATTTAAAAGATGACCTTCTGACGGCATTCACCCTCGGGGGCAAGTGGTTCGAGACGCAAAGCGTCTCGTCATCATGGAAATCTCCGATTTCCAAACGACCCCGAGGCACTCTGCCTGCTTTCTCTGTAGACTCTGGCTTTTTGTATATGTCTCACCGAGTAGTGACATGGACATCCTCGTAAACGCGGCAATAAGTGTTGATGGAAAGCTCTCGAATGCAGATCGGGAACAGGTTGCGATTAGTGGTTCTAGTGATTTTGATCGTGTTGACCAGATACGGGCAGAACGTGATGCAATTATGGTTGGAGTGGGGACAGTAATTGCGGATGATCCGCATTTAGATCTTGATGATCCAGCGTTGCAACAGCAGCGGAAACAGCGGGGGGAGCAGCCAAACCCAATTCGAGTAGTTGCTGATTCAGATGGCCGAACTCCGTTAGATGCTCGAGTCCTTGATGACGTTGCTGAAACGTATATACTAACAGCGGAAACAATCAACCCCAAGCGAAAGCGGCAACTCGAAAAAGCAGGCGCAACAGTGATAGTAGCAGGAGATAATAAGGTTAACCTGCCAGCTGCGATTGATGAGCTTGAGGATCATGGAATTGAGTCGATGTTAATTGAAGGCGGTGGGGAGTTACTCTATTCAGTTTTTGCACACGGATTGGTCGATAAACTATCAGTGTACATTGGGTCGATGATAATCGGGGGACGAGATGCGCCAACACTCGTTGATGGGGAAGGATTTGACGAAGACTTTCCAAAATTATCGCTTGAAACAGTCACGCAAATTGATGACGGGGTATTACTTGAGTATACACTAGAACGGTAACAATCCCCACGAAAATGCCGGTATGCGTAGTATCTCGCAACGTTTTTTGCTCTTGGCAACCGACCGTTTACATGGCGAACAACGTTTCAGAATCAGGTTTTTTCTCCGAGAAATTGGACGTTCCGGAGGCGCTGACTTTTGACGATGTTTTATTACGGCCAAAAAAGAGTACTGTTGAGCCTGACGAAGCAAATCTATCAACACAGGTGTCAACAAATGTTTCGCTAAACGTTCCAGTACTGTCGGCTGCCATGGATACAGTAACTGAAAGTGAAATGGCAATTGGAATGGCCCGACAGGGGGGCCTGGGCGTTATCCATCGAAATCGTGATATTGAGTGGGCAGTTGAACAGGTCAATCGTGTCAAACAGGCTGACGAGCTAGTCATTGACCGAGAAGACGTTGTTACTGCCCGACCAGAGCAGTCAGTGCAAGAAGTTGATCGGATGATGGAACGAGAAGGAATTGGGGGTGCACCAGTCGTCGATGAAGATGACCGGGTTCTGGGAATTATTTCTGGAACAGACGTGCGTCCGCATCTGGAAGTTGCTGAGGAAGATCCGGTGCGAGAAGCAATGACGGATGAAGTCGTCACTGCATCACAGGACATCGACGCTCGGGAAGCATTTGATTTAATGTACGAGCATAAAATCGAACGGGTTCCTGTTGTTGACAGTGAAAATAGACTCACGGGATTAGTCACGATGGCTGGCGTTATTGAGCGCCGTGAATACACGGACGCTGTTCGAGACGAGAACGGTAAGCTTCGTGTTGGTGTTGCAGTCGGGCCATTTGACTATGAGCGTGCACAGCGCGTTGATGAAGCTGGGGCAGATATTCTATTTATCGATACGGCACACGCACATAATCAAAACGTCATCGACGGAGCGAAGGAGATCAAAGCCTCCGTTGATGCAGATGTTGTCGTTGGAAACATTGGCACTCGCGAAGCAGCAGAAGACTTAGCTGAATTTGCAGACGGAATGAAAGTTGGTATTGGCCCAGGTTCAATCTGTACAACGCGAATTGTGTCCGGTGCTGGAATGCCACAGATTTCAGCTATTGCGCAAGTCGCTGATGTTGCTGCTGAGTATGACATTCCAGTAATTGCCGACGGAGGTATCCGATACTCAGGTGATGCAATCAAAGCAATTGCTGCCGGAGCTGATGCAGTGATGCTTGGATCGTACTTTGCTGGTACTGACGAAGCGCCTGGCCGAGTTATTACGATGAACGGCAAGAAGTACAAGCAGTACCGAGGAATGGGATCGGTTGGAGCGATGAAATCCGGAGACCCAGAAGAGAATCGATATCTCAAGGATGAGCCTGACGAGGAAGAGTATGTACCAGAAGGTGTTGAAGCAGCAACACCATACAAAGGAACGCTTGAAAGTGAGCTTCACCAGCTCACTGGTGGTATGCAGTCCGGAATGGGATATGTTGGTGCAGAGACAATCCCAGAATTCAAAGATCGTGCAGAGTTCGTGCGTGTTTCATCAGCTGGGCAGCGAGAAAGCCACGCACATGACGTTGTCATAACAGACGAAGCACCAAATTACAGCCCAGATCAAGAATAACGGGATAAAACGAACTATTCCTCAGGTTCAAAGTCAAGTGCAACGGAATTGATGCAGAATCGTTTACCAGTTGGTTCTGGACCGTCCTCGAAGACGTGTCCCAGGTGTCCTTCACAGTTTTTACAGACAACTTCAGTTCGTACCATTCCGTGGCTCCGATCTTCGCGATATTCTATTGTATCATCATTCGCTGCTTCCCAGAAGCTTGGCCAGCCACATCCATGATCGAATTTGGTGTCTGAGTCGAATAGCACAACACCACAGCCAGCACAGCGGTATGTGCCATCTTCAAAGCGATCAACATGTTCGCCTGTATGTGGCGTTTCAGTACCTGCCTCGCGGAGGATATGATACTCTTCTGAATCAAGTTGCTCTTTCCATTCTTCTTCTGATTCGGGGAGTTTGGACATAGCTAGAATAGGCTCTGTAGACACTTTACATGCGCGCCGCCTAACGATCCATATAGGTGCTGGGATACTCTGTGCCCGAGTCATCGTCATCAGCAAACATCGACATGACGCCGAACTGGAAGAGTATGCCAAAGGCAAAAACAAGGAGAAAGACTGCTCCAGTCATATCGAAGGCAATTGGGTCAAGCGATTGTGTTTCTGCAACTGATCGCAGATCATCAACAGTGATAGAGAATGTGAGGACTGACGCCCCAGCGAATGATGTGAGCACGATCATAATAGATTTAAAGAGATACAACGCGAGGCCAGCGCCAAAGATAGCAAGGATAACCACAAGCGCAAACGTGCCAAAATCGCTGAGTCCATATTCAAATGCAGCCGCTCGACCGATCCAAGCCCCGAGGAAAAATCCGGGAAGCGCTACCAAAAATCGCTGAATGAAAACAAAAACAATAGCAGCGATGGCACCAACAATAACAGTGAGCAACAGCTGGATATCAGTCGAAGCACCTTCGATTGCAAAATACGAGTATGTGATACCACCTCCAAGTCCAAATCCGAAAAGCGCGACCAGTAGCAGATATAACTGATAGCCGAACAGAAGAAATGCCAATCCAATCATAAATAGGCCTATTGTGAGTGTCTCCATAGACGACAGTAGACAGATACGGAACAAATACCTATTGTTAGCGAATTGTTCTTACCCAGATGAAATATCAGGCTCAGACCAATATTGACTTTCACTATGTTCTGAAAGACGGAGACCTCCGCATTGGGAGTTTCAGGATTGCAGATCGGTCGACGTGACTGGGACGCTGGCGAAGACAAGCTGTCATCTCCGATTCTAGCATGGGAGTCAGAGTTACCGTGTGCTGGAATTCGCGTCAAGCGGCCCGAAAGAGATTCCTTCAGACGTGGTAGGTACTGACGTATTTACAAAGAAGTTCGGGGATACAAGAAAGCGGGCCGGGAGGGATTTGAACCCCCGACCGACGGATTAAGAGTCCGTCGCTCTCCCTAACTGAGCTACCGGCCCAAGACATTATATTATCAACAACCGGCTCACAAATAGGTTTCCTTTCGGAAGTTCAACGGTGATTCTGTACGGTGGATGGATCGAGGAGACAACGGCACCAATCGATAAGGAGCGTCAGACATTATAAAGCGTGTAAATTGCATTAAATTCAATTTAACAATTTTTGATGCCATAATATCAAATCCCCGAGTGTTAAGTATTAGGCGGAGATACCTCAACATACCATGAGTAGCGGAGTAGGTGTCTCGGCAATGTCTTCATATGCGATTCTCGGGTGCGGTAGTGTTGGATTTGCCGTTGCAGAGCGTCTTTCCGAGCAGGGAAAGGATGTGCTGATTATAGATCGTGATGAGGACAGAGTTGAGGCACTCCGCGATCAAGATTTGAACGCCAAGACGGCGGATATGACCGAACAGTCAACCGCCGAAGCAATTGCTAACCGAGATGTTGTGCTAATGATGGCTGCTGACGCGCAGACCAATCAAGCTGCACTTGAACAGCTTCGAGAAGTATCCGATGATCCATATGTTGTTGTGCGGGCAGATGACCCAATATCAAGTAACGAGCTCGAAGCGGCTGGTGCTGATGTAGTAATTAACCCATCTGACGTCATCGCAGATTATGCAGTTCGTTCGCTTGAGACGGGAGAATTGGAGCACAAGGTAGCCCAACTTGTAGAGGTGCTCGGGGAAGCCGACAGGAAAGTGGGGATTCTGACCCACGATAGTCCAGACCCGGATTCGATCGCAAGCGCAGCAGCGCTACAGGCAATTGCGGAGCACGTTGGAGTCGAGGCAGACATTCTCTATGACGGCGATTTAGGACATCAAGAGAATCGTGCATTCGTAAATCTGCTAGATTTAGGACTGCAAGAATGGGATGAGGTTGAGAAATCGGAATATGATCTCTTTGCGGTGGTCGACTTAGGCGAAGAGGAAGTTGACGCTGACTATGACATCCTAATTGATCATCACGAGCCAGAGGAGATACCTGAGATCAAATTTGTCGATATTCGTCCGAATGTCTCCTCGACATCAACCATTCTCACAAAATATACACAAGAGTTGGACTTGAATGTCAGTGAGGCTGTGGCAACAGCATTGTTGTACGGGATTCGTGCAGAAACCGTTGATTTCAAGGAAGAAACTACACCAGCGGACCTAACGGCGGCTGCATACTTACATCCGTTTGCTGATCATGACACATTAGAGCAAGTTGAGTCGCCGTCAATGTCGCCTGAAACGCTCGATGTGTTAGCTGAAGCAATTCAGAATCGAGATGTCAGAGGATCACACTTAGTTTCAAATGCAGGATATATTACTGAACGTGATGCATTGAACCAAGCCGCTCAACACTTACTCAATCTTGAAGGGATTTCAACGACGGCTGTCTTTGGAATTGCTGAGGACACAATCTATCTTGCAGCCCGGTCTAAAGATATTCGTCTTGATATTGGGAAAGTTCTGCAGGATGCATACGAAGAAATCGGGGAAACAGCAGGTCACTCCACACAAGCGAATGTCAGGGTTCCAATGGGGATTTTTACCGGCGTGGAAGTCACAGAAGACAACCGAGATACCTTACTTGAGTTGACAGAAAAAGCTGTAAAGCAACGGCTCTTCGAAGCGATGGGCGTCGACAGTGGCGAAGGAAACGGGTCCTAGTTCAGCAAGAGTCAAGAATCCATTTTTGTGAGATACGCAGAACTAATCGCTAACTGCCTACATCGTGGTAACTGTTTAGCTAATTTTGATGTTCGTTACCTTCGGCTTCCTCTGGATCGTCTGAAACCCGCTCAATAACATCACTGACAATGACAATATCACCGACTGCCTGAATCCATCGGTATGGAATAATTACACCACGGCTACGATTAATGTCATTATCAAACAAATCATCGTTGACACGATGAAGTGCTAATCCAGTTACCTGATTTGCACCTGAATCAATGCGGAGATCTTCAACTTTCCCAACATAAACACCACTGTTCGAATAAACATCCAGATCAACAAGCGCAGTGATTTCCTGCGGTTCGTTGTTCATATACGCTAAGTGTTGGCGGAGGTTATTAATTATGCAGGGAGTGATCTAAGAGACACACCATTCTCGGTCCGTGCGGAGACAAGTGATCGTTACTCGGATGCCTCGTAGCCAGCCAACTCGACTTGTTCAATCAGGGTATCAATGTCGTCGACAGATCCCTCGACGATAGCAACCTTGTCATATCGGTCTGCTTCGGCAGACTCAACGCCGTCTGCCATCTCAAGTGCCTCTTCAACAACTTCTTCGCATTTCTCGCATGTCATGCCTTCAACAGTCAATTCTGTTGTCATCAAATGGCCATTTGATAGCATCGGAAAGAAGCGTTACGGTTGGCTGCCGAAAATCTGTGGAATAGACCAGTCCAGAGGAATTGCAGACCTATTATAGTACCTGATCTACAGCGGCCAATGAATCAAGAACATAATCTGGCCGGTGGTCTGAAGAAGAGATTGTATCTCGGTCAGTAATCCCAGTAGTCACAAGTGCAGTTGTCATCCCAGCACGGTTACCCATCGCGATATCTGTGTTTAGCCGATCACCAATGACAAGACAACGTTCTGGAGTAACAGAAAGTCGGTTTAGCGCTGTATCTGTAGCAATTGTAGAGGGTTTTCCGGTCGTAATATCTGGTGACCGGTCAGCAGCCGCTTCAAGTGCTGCAACCACTGCACCAGACCCGGGCATTGGCCGTCCGTCTGTTGGGATTGTCGGGTCAGGGTCAGTCAGTACGAACAAGCGCGCGTGCTCAAGAGCCTCCACTCCGCGCGAGAGGACCTCATAATCAAAACCACGATCGATTGAGCCAACAACAATGTCGGCCTGTGTTGGATCAGAGGTTAGCGAGAGACCACGGTCAGTAAGGGCATCACGGAGACCGGATTCACCAACGACATAGAGATTAGCTTCAGGATGATTGCGAACAAGATATTCACCAGTAATCGTTGCTGAAGTCAAGACAGAAGCTGTTTCGACATCAAAACCACAGGAAAGGAGCCGATCACGATAATAGTGTGCAGATTCGGTTGGATTATTTGAGAGTAACAATGGTTGAATACCGGCATCAACAAGCGTGTTAAATCCATCAACTGCACCAGAAATCGGTTCTGAGCCGACAACAAGTGTGCCATCTACATCAAGGATTACACCGTCAAACGTACTCATTACCAGTATAGTGGGGATTCAGGCCATTAACTGCATTGACATACATCAAACGAACTATATGATATCCGATCAGCAACCATCAATATTCACCGTTTGGAGTGATATTTATTCTTAGAGATATTTGATATGTTTCCTGAGAAATTAAGTTATTCCCACCCAATTACTACATATGACATGGCGCTCAAAGCTGGCATTGGCAGGGATCGGGGCTGTTGGAGCGGCGATAAACAAGAGTCTTGCAGAGAGTGGCGGAAGTATCTCCCCAGGAGTGCTCGGAGCACAGGAGACATACCGATGGCGGGGACAGGATATTGCGTATACCGAGACAGGTCCCGAAGATGGACCTGAGGTCGTGTGCCTTCACGATGTTGATGTCGCAGGTTCAAGCTTTGAGTTTAGAGAACTCGTAGCTGAACTTTCCGAAACATATCGAGTTATTATTCCAGACCTGCCAGGATTTGGCCGATCAGATCGACCAAAGCTCAAATACTCAGCAACACTGTATCAGTCATTTTTACAGAGTTTTCTTGAGGACGTAACCGACCAGCCATACATCATTGCATCAGGAACAACAGCAAGCTACGCAGCGAATATCGTAACACAAGATACAGCAGAGCAATTAACGTTGATTGAACCAGCGGACTATACTGTCGCTCGGTCAGCAACGATGCTGATGTTGCTCCGGTCACCTGTAATTGGGACAGCGATGCATAATTTCATTACAAGTAAAGTTGGACTCTCATGGATTGGTCGGAAGGATTTCTACAGTGATGTGCAAGCTAACTCAGATATACTGGATTATCGGTGGAAAACAGCGCATCAACCGGGAAGTCGGTTTGTCACCGCAGCACGATTAACTGGATATCTTGATCCAGAAGAACGTCTTGAATCGATTCTTGCGGACGTTACTGTTCCGACGACACTGCTGTGGGGACGAGAGTCCACAACAGAGTCACTCAAGCGGGGTAGAACCCTCGCTAATGAAGCGGATTGCCGATTGATAGTACTCGATGATACGCGGCGACGACCACATATGGAGTACCCGGCCGATGTTGCCGGAGCCCTTGTTGAACGTATCCCTGAGTTTGGCACACCGTGAGGAAGTTCAGAACTCAATAACGTCTTCTGGAGTCGAAAAAGCCCAAGTTGAAATTACCGGAGGAACATGTATAGGTATGCAAATTCACTGGCATCGACGTGATTTACGCGCAAGTGATAATATGGCTCTTTCGAAGGCCGCCAGTCAAGGATCAGTTCTTCCAGTGTTTATTTTTGATCCTGAGTTGCTCGATATCGCAGGGTCACCGCGAGTGGCGGCAATGCTGGATGCACTCAAGCACCTTCGATCGTGGTATCGAGAACAGGGAAGCGATCTGTTAGTTAAGCATGGAAACCCGCGGGAAATTCTTCCAGAGTTGGCAGAAGAATACGACGCGACAGGTGTAACGTGGAATCGTGCATATACAAAGATTGCTCGTGAACGTGACGCCGATGTACGACAGGTACTAGATGATCATGATATCACACGTAATGCATATCACGATGCAGTACACCACAAGCCGGGATCAATCACGACAAACAATGGGGATCCATATTCGGTATACACATATTACTGGAAAAAATGGCGTGATCGGGACAAAGAGTCCTCGTATGGCACACCAGATAAGGAAAGCTTAGTTGAGATAACGGGGAAACCACTGCCAACACTGTCGGATCTGGACATCGATCAGCCGGAAGCAACAGTGCCAGAAATTGGAACAGAACTTGCCCGAAAACGACTATTGGAGTTCTGCGACGGACCAATCTATGAATATGAAGAAAAGCGGGACTATCCAGCAGCAGAGTGCACATCGCGGCTGTCAGCCGATCTTACCTTTGGCACAATAGGAATACGAGAAGTCTACGAGAAGACACAGGAAGCGTACGAGAACGCGGAGACAGACTCAGAGGAAGAAAGTGTCCAAGAATTTCAGTCACAGCTTGGGTGGCGTGAATTTTACATTCAGGTACTGTGGGCAAATCCCGACCTTGTCACAGAGAATTTCAAAGAGTATGAAAACGAAATTCAGTGGCGATCTGATCCGGAAGCACTCCAAGCTTGGAAAGACGGGAAGACAGGCTATCCAATTGTTGATGCTGGAATGAGACAACTCAGAGAGGAGGCATACATGCATAATCGAGTTCGAATGATCGTCGCATCATTCCTCACTAAAGATCTCCTAATTGACTGGCGTGAAGGATACAAGTGGTTCAAAGAAAAGCTCTCTGATCACAATACGGCAAACAACAACGGTGGATGGCAGTGGGCAGCATCGACCGGAACTGATGCCCAGCCGTATTTCCGGATTTTTAATCCGATGTCACAGGGCGAACGGTACGATCCAGATGCTGAGTATATTAAGAAATACGTTCCTGAGCTGCAAGATGCTGATCCAGAAGTAATCCATTCGTGGAACGAGTGTTCACTGACACAGCGGCGAAGAGCAGCCTCTGATTATCCAGACCCAATTGTCGATCACAGCGAACAACGAGAAAAAGCAATGCAGATGTTTAAACGGGCACGCGGAGACCTTGACGATTGAGCTACCCACGGCTGAAGCTGAGGGGATTTTCGCCCTGTCATTTACTATAAATACGCTATCGGGTTTATATAATATAGCAGACACTATTTATAAAATATTATTATACCTATTTTACATAACGTTATTAGCGAAAAATTAGCGGATGTATCGTAATCATCTTTTAGTGCTGCACTTAATTGTCCCCAATATTAGGGTACATGGGAAACTTTATCAATAATCACGTTGTAGATATAAACAGGTTCTAAAATATGTCAGAGTATTCAAATCCAGAACTTCGTGAACTACCATACGAATATGATGCACTTGAGCCGCATATTTCCGAGCAGGTTCTAAAGTGGCATCACGACACCCACCATCAAGGATATGTGAATGGGTTAGCGGGAGCTGAGGAGACGCTTGCAGAAAACAGAGAAGCTGGTGAATTTGGTGGATCAGGCGCAGCAATCCGGAACGTTACCCACAACGGAAGCGGTCATTATCTCCACACGCTGTTCTGGGAGAATATGCATCCAGACGGTGGTGGTGAGCCTGAAGGAGAACTCCGAGAACGGATTGAAGAAGACTTTGGCTCATACGAAGGATGGAAAGGAGAATTTGAAGCAGCCGCCAAAGCGGCAGGTGGCTGGGCACTGTTGGTATATGACCCAGTATCGAAGCAGCTCCGAAACCTCGTTGTAGACAAACACGACCAGGGTGCTCTCTGGGGATCTCACCCGGTCTTGGCACTTGACGTTTGGGAGCACTCGTACTACTACGACTACGGACCTGCCCGTGGCGACTTTATCGATAACTTCTTTGAAGTCGTTAACTGGGACCATGTCGCCGAACAGTATCAGAAAGCTCTCGAAAATCACGAGTAAATAAACAACTGGCCTGAGATAACTGGCCGACCATTCTTGCTTTTTCATTTTGAGCTTCGTTCGTTCGACGCCAATTTCGACAGATGAGTCAATACAGAAGGAAAACAAAGCGATTTGAGTGTATTCGATTCACCCACAAGTGCGGCATATTAGGTATTTTTGCAACCAAGAGACTCTAAGTGGATCGCAAACAACGAATGCATATGGACTTATTCGGGACCGCTGGGATTCGGGGAGATGTAGCGGAGACAGTAACACCTGAACTTGGGGTTAAGGTAGGACGGTCGGTTGCAAGTGAAGCAGAGGAGTCAACATTTGTACTTGGATATGATGGTCGAGTAACAAGCCAAGGATTAGCCGCTGCGGTTACTGCTGGGCTAACAAGCGGCGGCGGGACGGTGTACAAAGTTGGCGAAGTGCCAACACCAGCATTAGCATACGCTAGCCAAGGTAGACATGGAGTGATGATTACAGCAAGCCACAATCCGCCTGAAGATAATGGTATCAAATTGTTTGCAGACGGGGTTGAGTATAGTGAGGAGCAAGAGCACCAAATTGAAACACGGTATAAGGAGGGAGTTGATACGGCAACATGGGAAAACTGGGGTAATACGGAAACGGAAGAGATTCTGGCCGAGTATCGGACACAAATAAGTCAGTATGTGATTGACAATGTTGGGAAAGTTAAGGAGATAACAGTTGCAGTCGGGTGTGGGAACGGGATGGCGGGACATGCAACTCCACAGGTGCTGAGTCAAATTGGAGCACAGCCGATTTCCCTAAACGCTAACGTTGATGGACGATTTCCAGCACGAGAAAGTAAGCCAACGCCAGAGTCGCTTGAATCGTTTCGGGCATTTGTTGCTGATCGAGAATGTGATCTTGGTATCGCACATGACGGAGACGCAGATAGAGTGGTGGTTGTGGATCAGGATGGTGAAGTAGTACATGAAGATACAATTTTAGCAATTCTGGCAGCATGGTATACAGGTCAAAGTACAGCCGAAGATCCTGTTGTTGTGACAACTCCGAATGCATCAAGTCGGGTTGACGAACAAGTAAGCGAAGCAGGTGGACGGACAGAGCGAGTTGCGTTAGGGAAACTGCATGAAGGGATAAGCCGAGAACGGGCTGATGGAACGGACGAGACTGCAATTGTATTTGCCGGAGAGCCGTGGAAACATATCCATCCAGCATTTGGCGGCTGGATTGATGGCGTGGTTAGTGCAGCAATGATAACTGCTCTGGCAGGCAGTGAAGGCGGAATAAAATCCTTGACAGATCCAGTGACAGAGCGTCCATATAGGAAAAAAAGCGTTCCATGTCCGGACGAAAAGAAGGCGAAAGTTATGCATCGAATTGAAAAGACAATATCTGATGTATTCCCAGACGGACGTGTCAAAACAGAGTACGGAGTTCGGGTTACACTACCAGATGAGAGTTGGATACTGATCCGACCAAGTGGAACAGAGCCATACATTCGTGTATACGGAGAAAGTGAGTCAGTTGATGCGTTGATCCGGCGAGCTGAGTCGCTTATCAAAGAACAGATTGCTGAAATTTAGCTTAGTCGCCGAAAGTATCTTCTCAGTCCTAATTGCTAGTACAAAGGCATGCGAGATAGCGAGGATCCAAATACAACAGAACAATATCATCTAGAGGTTACGCCAGAGAATGTTGCGGACCGTGTACTGTTGCCCGGAAATCCAGAGCGAGTGGAGATTATTGCTGACCAGTGGGATCAATATCAAGAGGTTGCAAATCACAGAGAATATCGAACACTAACAGGAGTCCATAACGGAACAGATATCTCTGTCACATCGACTGGAATCGGCTGTCCGTCGACAGCAATTGCAGTTGAAGAATTGGCTCGTGTGGGAGTAGATTCAATGATCCGAGTTGGATCATGTGGCGCTGTACAATCAGACATTGAGCCAGGAGATCTTGTCATTACAACGGCCGCAATGCGACAAGAGGGGACAAGTAAAGAATACGTTCCAGAAGAATACCCAGCAAGTGCTGATGATCGCGTCGTGAATGCCCTTGTGACTGCTGCGGAGCGACTTGGATATGACTATCATACCGGAGTGACACTAAGCACAGACAGTTTCTATGCCGGACAGGGCCGTCCAGGATACAATGGCTATCAGGCAACTGATCCAGAAGCATTTATTGACCGTCTACAGCAGCAAAACATAGCAAACATCGAGATGGAGGCGAGCACAATCTGCACACTTGGAAATATATATGGGCTGCAAGCAGGTGCAGTATGTACAGTATATGCTAACCGGATTACAGGCGAGTTCAAAGTAACAGGAGAGAACAGGGCGGCAAAAGTTGGCTCAGAAGCGATGAACATTCTTGAAACAATGGAAAAAAGAGCGGCAGAAGCCGGTACAGACCGGTGGCATCCAGGATTAGGGCTTTGACTCTCTTATGACAGACCCAAGGAATTCGTCTCGAACCGCTGTAAGGCGAGAGTAAACACAAATAAGCGATAACGCCGTTGTCTGCGATTTACCATCAAAAAGGAGTAAATGACAACGTGGCTAACTGGGTTCTCAACTGTACAGACTATAGATCTCCCCAAGCGTTCATTGCTCGGCTCCAGCTGGTAATGTCAGCAATCCATCTAGCAGCAATCATCTTTTTCAGTGTTGCTGCCGGAACAGAGCCAATGGATTTTATCGGCATGTAGACAACATCGTGGGCAACGGCATCTTCGCCGATTGAGATTGCTGTTCCTTTATCGACGTGTGAGTAATCTTTCAGTGGCTCTCCGTTGATTGTATTGATGATGTTATCAGCAGCAACATCGGCAGCACGCCAAGCTGCCTGTGCTGTTGGAGGTACGGGATCATCTTCAGTTCCAAGTAGTGCACTGTCACCAACAGCAAACACGCGTTCGTCGGACGTCTGGAAGTTTTCACCTGCCATCAGTCGGTTATGCTCATTTTCGACGGATATACCATTAAGTGCATCACGGCCGGTAATACCTCCGGTCCAAATCAGAACATCATAATCAAGTGCATCACGTTCGTCAAAATGGACTTGGTCACTTGTTGCCTGAACAATCGGATCATCAGTAAGGATATTCACGTCATTGGCTTCGAGTTTGCTTCGGAGTTTCTGTTGTACACCAGGATCATTCCCAGGATAAATTTCTTCAAGGGCTTCGACAAGATGAATATCAATTGGCGCATCGTTATGATCTCGATATTCAGCAATTTCACCAGCTGTTTGGATACCTGATAGTCCAGCACCGCCAACGACGACCTGTGCAGGGTCATCCTGACTCGCGTCGATGGATGCTTGTTCCACTTGATCGTGAATCTCAAGAGCATCATCAAGTGATTTCAGCGTTAGAGAATTCTCTTCAAGCCCGTCAATGCCATAAAATGCAGTCTGGCTACCAAGTGCAACAAGGACATAATCATAAGAGACGTTTTCAGCTTCCGCAAGTTCAACTGTCTGCTCGTCAGTATCAAGTTTGGTTACCTCAGACTGAATAAACTCTGCACTATCAGGAATAAGATCATCAACAGAAATGGTAATACTGTCTTGAACGGAAGGGTCACGGATACATCGGTGTACCTCGTGAAGGATTAAGTGATAGTCATGTTCAGAAATCCATACAAGCTCGCCGTCGTGGGGAAGGGATCGGCCAAGTCGCTGGATTGCACGGGTACCAGCATAGCCTGCTCCAAGTACCGCAATTGTAGTTGTCATACAGACGCATGCGGTACCGTTCAATACAAAGCCTTTGATACACGTTCGAGATTGTAGCGACAGTATATAAAGGAAAGCAGCAGTTATTTCTGAGGTGGTTCGGCTGGCGCTTCCATACCAGCAATCTGGAGGATGATAATTCCATCAGTCTCGTCTTTGCCATCGACAATACCATCGATGACAAGTTTTGAAAGTGGAGTTGGGCCAACAGTGATTTCATCGCCTTCTTCGATGTCACGTACTGATCCTTGCAGGTGGATTTCTGCTCGGCACAGTTCAGGATGGTGAACAGAGGTCAGTCCAATCTCTTCGACATTTGCTTCAGGCATTGCCTCACCGTTCCGCTCAAGCGGTACAAATGCTGGTTCATCCATTCGTTGGACATCCAGCGCGTCGTATGCGTTGGCAGTTGGCTTGTACCCACCCTTTGGACCAGGCACTCCCTCGACAAGCTGAAGCGCTTTGAGGCTCTGCATCTGGTTACGGATTGTTCCCGGGTTTCGATCTACTTGTTCTGCAATTTCTTCTCCTTTTACTGCATCATCATCGCCGCTGTAAAGGTTTACAAGCGCACTTAGGATTGATTTTTGACTCGGAGTTAGTTCAATAGACGACATACTGTAAATATAGGTTACTGATTGCCTTAAATCCCCTGACCATTTTTACGACAAATGTCGTACTGAAATAAACGTATTGGTATATTTCACTCGTCAATTGGATGAATATGAACGGCTTTTGCGATTGACTCTGGGAGAGAGATTTGTTGCTGATCATCAGTGCGAACAGTGATCATTCCAAAAGGAGCAACATCCATAATCTCAAGTTCGCCGTTGGGTTTAAGCCCCCTTTCAGACAGATACTCAAGCGTTTCAGCGTCGTCGTCATTGATCCGAACCACAGTTGCTCTCATACCAGCATCGGCAGCTGAAAGTAGAATAGCCGATGGCTCTGCCGGTGGTTCAAGATCCTCACTTGGTATTGGATCACCGTGTGGGTCGGTCGTTGGATCATCAAGTTGTTCGGCTAATCGCTGTTCGAATTTTTCGCTAATATGATGCTCAAGCCGGTCAGCCTCATCGTGAACTTCACTAAAGTCGTAATCAAGGTGCTCTGTAAGGTAACTCTCAAGGAGTCGATGGTGACGAATAACTTCAATCGCAATTGTTTCCCCCTCATCAGTGAGAGTTACTCCTTCGTATTTCTGATAGTCAAGAAGCCCTCGGTCAGCAAGTTTCTCAATCATACTGCTGACGGTGGGTTGTGTAACATCGAGATGGTCAGCAATCTCCGAGGTAGAAATACGGTCATCAGAGCGGCGTTGTAGTTCATAGATACCCTTCAGATAGTCCTCCATTACGTCACTGAGCATCATTACTGGAACTTACTCGTTGGAAGACTTAACTTTTGCAGACATTTGTCGGGAAAGATTTGAAAAAAGGTGGGAATATTGTTATTTCTGGCCTCTCCAGATGAACTCAGACAAGGTGATCGAAATATTACAAACCGAGGAAATCAATAGCGGGGGAATCATATGAAAAAAAGATAGTATGAGCCAAGTGCAGTTACTCGGAGTGCCAACAGACTATGGAGCAAACCGACGGGGAGTTGATATGGGCCCTTCTGCGATTCGGTATGCAGGTATCAAGAAGACACTAAAAGAGGCAGGCATCGCGTGCTCGGACGATGGCGATTTAGGGATATCACATCCGCATCCATCATCGGATCAACCGCCGGTAGATGATAAGTTGAAGTTTTTTGATCAGATCCGTGATGTCAATATCGCACTTGCTGATCGAGTTGCAACGATCAAGGAGAATGGAAATCGACCCATTGCACTTGGCGGCGACCACTCTCTTGCAATTGGATCATTGGCTGGAACAACGCGCAATGATACACTTGGGGTGTTGTGGATAGATGCGCATGGTGATTTTAACACCCCAGAAACAACGCCCTCTGGAAATGTCCACGGGATGGCACTTGCCGCTGCCCTAGACAAGGGAATGTTTGCAGACATTCCATGGACAACGGCTCAGCATTTACACCCAGAAAATATAGCACTGGTTGGGACGCGAAGTCTCGATCAGGGAGAACGGGAGTTATTGAATGAGAGTCCGGTGAGTGTATTTACAATCTCTGAGATTGACAAACGGGGGATCCACGCAGTCATGGAGGATGCAATAGATATTGTAACAGAGGGAACAGAAGGGATTCATCTCAGTTTGGACTTGGACGTACTCGATCCGAATATTGCGCCTGGTGTCGGTACTCCTGAGCGAGGGGGACTAAGCTACCGAGAGGCACACGTAGCGATGGAGATAATCGCAGACAATCAATTGCCTCAATCAATGGACATTGTTGAAGTAAACCCGATTCTTGACCAGAAAAATGCAACGGCAGAATTGGCGTGTGAACTGACCGCAAGTGTATTTGATAAATCAATTCTCTGATCAGTAGGCGTCGTCACTCAAAGTCAAAGTGTTCAGTTGCCTGGTCCATGTCCTTGTCACCGCGGCCACTGAGATTGACGATGATCGTATCGTGTTTGTCTGCAATATCACGGGTTAGAGCAATCGCGTGACTGGTCTCGAGTGCTGGAATAATTCCTTCAGATTCGCTCATGAGCTGGAATCCTTCGAGGGCTTCCTCATCGGTGACGCCAATATAATCACAGCGTCCAGTATCGTGGAACATCGCATGCTCAGGACCGACACCCGGGTAGTCAAGACCAGCAGAAACGGAGTGAACTTCAGTATCGTCATCAATGACTCGTGTTTTCATGCCATGTAGTTCTGCCTCTTCACCGTCACTAAGTGGAGCGGCATGTTTGTTGCTGTCAGGGCCCTTTCCTGCGCCTTCTGCCCCGTAGAATGCAACATCATCATCACGGAAGGCATGGAACAACCCGATCGAATTGGACCCACCGCCAACACAGGCTACACAGGCATCTGGAAGCTCACCAGTCTTCTCCTGAATTTGTTCTCGGGCTTCTTTTCCAATAACAGACTGGAATTCACGGACCATCCGCGGGAATGGATCTGGACCAACAACAGAACCAACCAGATAATGAGTGTCCTCAATATTTTCTGCCATATCCTCGAGTGCAACATCAACGGCTTCGGCTAATCCTGCATCACCACGTGTGACTTCAGTAACTGTTGCACCCATCAGACGCATGCGTCGGACATTCATTTTCTGACGCTCAACATCCTTCTTTCCCATGTAAATTTCAGTTGGAATATCAAGCGCTGCTCCGGCCATCGCAGTGGCAACGCCATGCTGTCCAGCGCCGGTTTCAGCAATGAGTCGATCTTTGCCTGCTTTTTTTGCTAACAGAGCCTGGCCAACAGCGTTATTGATCTTGTGAGCACCGCCATGTAGCAGATCCTCTCGCTTAAGATAGATGTCTGCCCCAAGCTCGTCCGAGAGGTTATCGGCGTAGTGAACTCACTCCGGGGTCAAGCCCCGGGGCTTCCTGCTTCAACGACGCGCTTTGCACTCACAGCCTCTCGTTGAGGCGTGAGCGTAGGGAGCGCAGTCTCCACAGGCGTGGATTCGGACTGTCCCAGCCCTAACTGCTTGAGTCCTCTGTAGAGAATATTCTTCGCCGCGTTGAGGTCGCGGTCTTCCGTATGACCGCACGCTGGACACGAGTGTTCCCGCACCCAGAGTGGCTTATCCGTCTCAACACAACACACAGCGCACTCTTTTGTCGTGCCTTCCGGCTTCACCTTTTGAACGTGTGTGCCGTGTAGCTCAGCCTTATATTCCAGTAGTTCAAGAAACCGCGACCATGCAGCATCTTGCTTGTTCTTGGCGTTCTGGCTGGTTTCCAGCATTGGTTTCACATCCAAGTCTTCGACGGCCACGACATCGTACTCTGTAACCAACCACGTCGTGAGCTTATGCTGGTAGTCTCGCACCTTCCGCTTGATTGTTCGTTTCGCTCGGGCCACCTTCCGACGCTGGTTCTCCCAGTTAGCGGAACCGTGTTCTTTTCGGGCGAGTTTCCGCTGTTCGCGGGCGTAACGGTCGTACTCATCGGACAGGTCGAGTGTATCAACGGACAGGTTCTCCGAAGTGTGGATGTAGCTGGTGATACCAAGGTCAATGCCCACGCAGTCTTCCGGTTCAATCTCACTGAGTGGCGGCTTCTCGGGGGTGTCTTCGACAGTGGTGACGAGCGAGACGTACCATTCACCGGTTGTTTCTTTCTTGAGTATGACCTCATCAATCTCGTCTGCTGGTGGGACGTCGCGGTCTGCTCGAATTTTGAACCAGCCAATTTTTTCGAGTCGAAGTTGTACGAATCGGTCGTCGCCCGTGTTGTGATCCACGTTGAAGCGACTAGACTGATTGTACGACACCGACCGAAATTCGCCCGCTCCTTGCCAGCGCAACCGCCCAACATCGTAGCCTTCGTTTCGGCGTTCTTGGAGCGTCTTTAGGTCACTGTGAATCTGACTAATGGTTTGTTGTGCGGCGTGTTGAGAGGGTTCTGCAAAGGTGGGCCACTGGTCTGTCCAGTTTTTGAGTTTGCTGTGTTGGTCGTAGTCAGATGGCCTGTCGTTGTAGTCTGCGTTGTAGTAGTCTCGGACAGCGTGATTGCGAATCTGCCGGAGGATGTCGATGTGCCGCCACGCTTCGCTTGCTACGTCATCGGGCAGATACGCACGGAAGCGAAGCGTGTGTTTCATCGTTGGACGGTCGAGTTTTGGTTCAGTCGAGTTTTTCGACGGTAAGTTTCAGTTGGTCGCCTTCTTCGAGATTAAGCCCGTCTCGGACTTCTTCTGGGATTGTAACGACACCGCGCTGTCGTATCTTCGGGTAACATTCCATCTGACTCATACTGTATTATACTTTTTGATTCAGTATAAAGCTGTCGGCTTCAACCCCGGGGCAGTCGCCTTGTACCGCCTGTACAATGACGTCGGCCGTCCAGCAAAGTCTTTAAGAGTTTCTCGAAACTCAGACTGAAATTCATCAGATAAGCCAACTGTCTCAAACGTTTCAGCAATTTTCGCAAGTGGTTCCTGAAGCATTTCGGGGACGTGACGGCCACCGTATGAACCAAAGGTGCCCTGATCAGCGTTTTGACTCATTATATTCAAGGTAGACAGGATGTACAATAAAAAATCCCCGATATAGCGTTTTCAAACAGAGAATTTAGAAACGCAGACAAAGTTGGTTACTCTGTTGAGCAACTATCCGAACAGAGAGTTCCAATAGCAGCAACGGAGTCTCCGGATTCAAGTTCCATCACAATCACTCCTTTCGTATTTCGCCCAACACGAGAGATGTCAGCAGCTCTCGTCCGCATAATCTGACCGGAAGCACTGTAAACAAACAGATGATCATCGTCTTCAACAGGACGAACGGCTGCAACGGGACCGTTTCGCCCAGAGGTTTTGATATCAACGACACCCTTGCCGTACCGGGACTGAGGCCGATACTCAGAGAGAGGGGTCCGTTTCCCGTATCCATTTTCGGTAACAGTCAGAAGTGTTGTTGAGTCGGGATCAGAGATTGAGCTAACACAAACAGCGGTATCAGCCTCTCCAAGATTGATCCCTTTGACACCACGTGCAGATCGACCCATAGATCGGACATCAGATTCAGAGAAGCGAATCGCCATTCCATTTCGGGAGCTGATCAGAAGATCATCGTCTCCGTCTGTTGTGGTGACATCTTGGAGTACATCTTCGTTTTCAATGTCAGCAGCTATAATGCCGGTTGAGAGGATATTCTCGTATTCATCAACATGTGTGCGCTTGATATACCCCTGTTTAGTAATAGTGACAAGATACTCGTCGTCGACATCAGAGGCATTAACGACCGCAACAGGTGACTCGTCTTCGTCCAAGTTGAGAACATTTACTGCAGCAGTTCCTCGGGCTGTACGGCCCATTTCAGGGACCTCATACCCTTTTGTAGAATAAACGGTCCCCTTGTCAGTAAACCATAGTAATCGGTCATGCGTGCTAGCACAGAGAACGCGGGCAACACGATCGTCTTCTTTGACATCAGCACCGATGATTCCTTTTCCACCACGGCGCTGATCATCAAACTGGTCAACAGACATCCGTTTGACATATCCAGATTCAGTTAACACAATAACGGACTGCTCTTCGGGAATAAGGTCTTCATGTGTTACGTCTCGGTGGTCATCAATAATATTTGTCCGTCGTTCATCACCGTACTCAGATTTTGTTTCACGGAGTTCCTGTTTGACGACGGCGTTGAGTTCTGTTTCATCCTCAAGGATTGCGCTAAGCCGCTTGATGTCTTGCTGAACGCTTTCATACTCATCACGGATTTCGTCTGCTTCCATCGATGTCAGACTACCAAGCTGCATCCGGACAATGTGATCAGCCTGATCAGTAGAGAAATCAAAGGTTTCCCGCAGTGCATCTTTTGCATCTGATCGGTCCTCAGCTGATCGAATCAACTCGACAATATCATCCGCATTCTGGACAGCCTGAAGGCGACCTTCAAGGATATGGGAACGGTGGGTAGCTTCATCAAGTTCATATTCACTCCGACGCCGGACGACTTCTTTACGATGAGCGATGTACTCTTCGAGCGCCTCCTTCAGCGACAGGACCTGTGGTTGACCGTCAACGAGAGCAAGGAGAATAACGCCGAACGTGGATTCAAGATGGTTATCAAGCAGTTGGTTTTCGACAATATCGACGTTGGCACCACGCTTGCACTCGACGACAATCCGAACACCGTCTCGGTCAGATTCGTCTCGAAGGTCAGAGATTCCTTCAATATCACCAGATTTGATATCATCTGCAATGCGCTCAACAAGACGAGCTTTGTTTTTCTGGTATGGAATCTCCGTGATAATGATTTTATCACTACCGCGATCAGATCGCTCAATCTCATAATCTGCTCTAACACGGAGACGACCACGGCCTTCAGCGTATGCCTTGTGGATACTATCTCGACCAACAATAGTCGCTCCTGTGGGGAAGTCAGGCCCCTTGACGTATTCCATCAGATCAGGCACAGAAGCCTCAGGATTATCAATTAGATGAATTGTAGCATCAATTATTTCGCCGAGATTGTGTGGAGGGATTTTGGTTGACATGCCAACCGCAATCCCTGATGCACCGTTAACAAGCAAATTCGGAAACGCAGCCGGTAGGACATCGGGTTCAGTGAGCCGATCATCATAGTTAGATGAAAAGTCAACGGTGTCTTTATCGATGTCGTCAAGCATCTCCTCAGCAATCGAAGCCATGCGAGCTTCGGTATATCGCATTGCGGCTGCCGGATCATCATCCATTGATCCAAAGTTACCCTGGCCATCAACGAGCGGATATCGCATCGCAAAGTCCTGGGCCATTCGAACAAGGGTGTCATAAATCGACGAGTCGCCGTGTGGGTGGTAATTACCCATCGTTTCGCCAACAATTGAGGAGGACTTCCGATGTCCTGATGTTGATTTGACACCCATTTCATGCATCGCATATAGGATGCGTCGATGGACAGGTTTGAGACCATCGCGGACATCTGGAAGTGCACGACCAGCAATAACACTCATCGCATAGTCGATATAGCTTTGCTCCATCTCCTCTTCGATCCGGACAGCTTCAATATCGGCAGCTTCGATGTCAGGTTGATCTGAAATTTCTGAACTCATAGTTAGATGTCCACCCAATCTGCTTCAGGTGCATGTTCTTCGATAAACTCCTTACGTGGCTCTACAGCATCACCCATCAAAATCGAGAACATTCGGTCAGCAGCTGCCGCATCCTCGACGGTGATTCGCTTGAGGTGTCGATTTTCGGGATTCATTGTTGTTTCCCAAAGCTGCTGTGGATTCATTTCACCGAGACCTTTGAATCGCTGTACTTGATCTGGTGAGCCGTCGCAGACTTCATCGACAATACGATCACGCTCAGCTTCGGTCATCACATCGTATGTTTCGCCATTGTGTCGAACCCGATAAAGAGGTGGTCGTGCAGCATACACGTATCCGGACTCGATAAGTGGTTTCATGTGTCGATAAAGGAGTGTAAGCAGCAGTGTTCGAATGTGGGCTCCGTCAACGTCTGCGTCTGTATTGTGAGCGCAAAGGCCGCCAACACCGGCAACGAAGTTCTCGTCATCAGCCACAGAGAAATCATAGACATATTCGCTTGTCGGCTCAACTTCCGAAACAGATGTAACATCAAGTGCAACTAGATCATCTGAGACAGTGGTTATCGATTGACCAGCACTCACTGATGGTGTGGCAAACAATTGGTCGAGTGCGGCATCGAACGTTGTATGTGGTTCTGAAAGACTAACACAGATCTGATGAACTGTGTTACTATTATCAGATGTACGTGTCGAACGATCAGCAAAGACGCCAATACCAGATAGTAGATACATCAGGCCACTAGCCAAGTCTCGAGACGATGTAGACCAAACGGCAGTGCTGTCAGTAAGATTGCCACAGACAGCAGAGAGCCCTCGTACGAATGCTTTCTGTTGTTCCGTCGTTGTGTTATAGATTAGGTCTGGAACAGTAGAAAGTTCACCTGAGAGGTCACCAGTTTCGGAGAAGAATTGAGCAAGCAAACGACCAACAACAAGATCATCAATCTGGATCACAGTGTCTGTTGTCTGTGTTTTCTTTGTCACCGATGTGTTGAATGTTGACTCGATAACATCGATATATTGATCAACATCACTCACGGCGTCAGCTGGAAGGTAAATATCAACAGTATTTGCAATAGTAACCGATCCTCCAGCGATAACACCGAGCAGTTCAGCAAACTCGTCAGTGACAGAGATCGAGCGAGGAACCGTCGAGAATGTGTTATCGTATTCAAGTGAGATTGTATCTGACGGCAGAGCATCCTGCTGTGCGGGAGTAAGGTCTGAGACAGGTACAGTTCCGCCATCAGCGACTGGTGTTACGGAGGTGTTCGTTGTTGACTCGTTGTCTGGGAGACGGACAGAAATCTGTGCATCTGAACCAAACCAGTCAAGAAGATCAATCGACCCAGGTGCTGCTGAGGACGGAAGTGGGAGCTGACGAGGTGCAACAACCTGATCATCAGTCGTAATCGCGTCGCCTGTTTCAAGAACAACCTCTCCATCACGGTATACAAAGACACTGTGTGATGCAGTTACCTTGAGGCTCCGGCCATATTCCGTCTCAATTTGATATAGCGGCTCAGAGATTTCGTGACGAATGACTTGATCAATTGGTTTAAACTGTGTTTCATGGGTGTCTCGATCAAAGCATAACACCTCATAGTCCTCATAGCCATCCCCGTCAGTATCGATCACTGAATCGATGAAGTCACCAATGGTGATAAACCGAACCGTACCGTCCGGAGTTCGAATGAATCCATGCTCATCACCATCGACACTCATGATAATGAGCTTCTGGTAGCGTGCATCATCGATATCGAATTCATCACCAATTCCCGTACCAAGGGCGGTAATCAGTGATCGAATTTCATTGTTCTCAAGAATACGATCAAGCCGGTGTTTTTCAACATTGAGGATTTTCCCCTTGAGTGGGAGTACAGCCTGGAATTCTGGGTTACGAGCCTGTTTTGCGCTGCCACCAGCACTGTCACCCTCAACGACATATAGCTCTGCTTCAGATGGCTCACGAGTTTGGCAGTCAGTCAGTTTACCTGGCAACGCTGTCGACTCCAGAGCACTCTTTCGACGAGTAAGCTCTTCAGCTTTCTGCGCAGCTTTACGGGCCTTTGCTGCTTCGACAGCTTTCGAAACGATAGCCTTTGCAGTTGATGGATGCTCCTCAAAATACGTTGAAAGCCCACTATGAGTTGCACTTTCGACAATGCCTCGGACGCCAGAGTTACCAAGTTTGGTCTTTGTTTGTCCCTCAAACTGTGGATCAGGATGACGGACCGAGATAACGGCTGCCATTCCTTCACGGATATCTTCACCTTTTAGGCTATCAATGTCTCCAAGAAGGTTGTTCGATTTCGCATAGTCGTTAACGCATCGCGTCAGTGCGGTTTTGAACCCTGTCAGGTGGGTGCCACCCTCACGAGTATTGATGTTATTTGCAAACGCGTGAATCGAACCTTGAACATCCTCTGTTGCCTGTAGGGCAATTTCAACAGCTACATCCCCATCAGCATTTTCTGCTGGTGCTGAATCGGAGAAGTACACGACTTCATCATGGAGCACATCTCGGGTTTCATTGAGATACTCAACATACTCTCGGATGCCTCCTTCATACATGAATGTCTGCTGAGTATCATCTCGCTCATCAATGAGCGAAATTTCGACACCAGAGTTAAGAAACGCAAGTTCACGTAGTCGATTTTCTAAGGTTGAATATGCAAAGTCAGTTGTTTCAAAAATTGAGTCGTCTGGCCAAAATCGAATTTTCGTGCCAGTATCCTCATTCGGTTCAAGATCCCGTACTCGCTCAAGCTCATATTCTGGGGTTCCACGGTCGAATCGCTGCCGCCAGACAGCGCCATCACGCTTCACCTCAACTTCAAGCCATTTTGAAAGTGCATTCACTACGGAAACGCCAACACCATGGAGTCCACCAGATACCTGATAGGATTTACTGTCGAATTTTCCCCCTGCATGGAGAACTGTCATAATAACCTCAACAGCCGGGCGATCATGCTCTTCATGCATATCGACCGGAATCCCTCGTCCATCGTCAGCAATTGATACTGAGTTATCTTCATGAATCGTCACGTCAACAGATTCACAGTGTCCAGCAAGCGCTTCATCAATTGCATTATCAAGAACCTCATAGACGAGATGGTGGAGTCCACGTTCATCAGTGGAACCAATATACATCGCCGGGCGTTCCCGAACAGCTTCAAGCCCCTCCAAAACATCGATCTGTCCGGCACCGTACTCCGTTTCATCACCACTCATAAAATACGCTATATAGTAGACTAGCCGCCCCTATAAGCGTTCATATGTGCCCGCGTGCGCGTGCGCGTGGAGCGGTGCTCAAACGACTAAGTCGCTCAAAAACACAGTTCAGAGATCAATCCGGTAATCGCTACCTCGACCGTTGATACAAGCAAAGAAAGGACAATTGAGTTAACCTACTCACCGACGATCACGGTATGTATAGAGATTATCCGTAAGGCGCTCTCGAAGGTCCTTGTCAGATTCGTCTTCCTCGTCATTTTCGTTTTCAACGGCCATCTTCGAAGCCGTTGACTCACCGTAGTCAAACTGAACCTCTCCTTTTCGGGAACTCACCCTGCGATATCGGAAGATAACTGCAAGGGTGATAACAGCCAACACAGCCGCAACTCCGAGAGAAGCGATCCACACAGTGTCAATCACCAGCATGTATCTCCTTAGGCGCTAGCCGATCCCTTTAAATTATCGGATTGCGTTCGAGAGACGCTGGTTGAGAAAAGCGAGACCGAAGAGCAGTGTGATCAAGAAACATACCAAGCAGGAGGTGCTTTCGAAATTCTTTTTACTACGATTACTTGATTGATTGATAGAGCCGCCTTAGCTCAGACTGGGAGAGCACGCGACTGAAGATCGCGCTGTCCCCGGTTCAAATCCGGGAGGCGGCATTCCGTTTTATTCGATAAGTGCAGTATAAAATGTACCCTGCCACGGTCAATATCGCGTAGTTTCGTCTCAGGTCGTGTTCTTTCGGAGAAAGAAGATATTCCATACGGCTAAATATTTAATATTTTGACAGTACATGGGTCAACAAAATGCCAATCAGTGAAATTCTTCGGCGACTGCCGTGGCAGGCACTGTTTCAGATAACATACCTATTCCGCCGGTATGTATTTGCAAGGCAACCTGAGAGAGTCAATCATATGATCGTTGAGAATAAATCACCTGATCAGTTACAGCGACTTTTTCTCAAACAAGGTCTGATGAAAGGCGACTATGCCTCATACTATTACTATGGAGAAAATCTGAATATGGTTAGAGGACTCTTTAAGCGAGACAGGTACGAATGGTATCAGTATCACGTGCGAGGCTTTGAGAGAGACTCAGGTACGTTGTTACGGCCACACACTGAGCTGTACTGGCGAATGTATCCACGGAAACATATGCAGTTTGTAAATCTCGATGTCGATGAGGGGATCGAGATCACAAAGTCAATTCTTGATGCGGAAAACGTCGATTATACAATTATCGAGGTAGATGAAAACAAGACGTGAACGACCAATATCAAACTACGTGCTGTATGTGAGAGCGGATTATTCGTTGCGGTTGTTAGAGCCAGCAGGACTATTATCAGAACGGACACTAAATTGGGCAAGTTTAGTGCTAAGTTCTTGCGAACGTTCAGAGAGAGACTGAGCACCCTGTGAGATTTGAGAAACTGATGCAGTTTGTTCCTCTGCGGCTGCAGCAACACTTTCAGCCTCAGCATTTGTTTCTTCACTGCTCTCAGTCGCCTCATCGAGCATGTTCACTACCTGCTGACTTGATGTAGCTTGTTCATCAGTGGCATCGTCAATTGCCTGAATGCCATCATCAACGTCAAGGATGCCGTCTGCAACCTCGTTGATTGCGTCAAGTCCTTCTTCAACATTTTCAACGCCGGTAGCGACATCCTGTCGCATAGCTCGAATTTCATCCACTGCTTCAGCAGTAGAAGCTTGAACGCCAGTGATAAGTTCATCAACCTCGTTGGTGGCTTCGGCGGTCTCTTCTGCAAGGCTCTTGATTTCATCGGCAACGACAGCAAAACCCTCACTGTCGCCGCTGGTACGAGCAGCCTCAATAGATGCATTTAACTTTTGCAGGCTACGTTCCCGTCCTCAAGGATCGATCAACGGGAGCGAGTAGGGCGGGGATACAGCCGTCACTTAGCCACAGCAAAAACGTTCAAGTCAATTGCTGACGAACGCTGAATTGTGACGGAATTTACTCATGAGGCTGGCTTAGAGTGGGATCATAACCACGGTCAGACTCCATCTCACCGTCACCAGCAAGTAGGGTTGGGACAATCCGAATCAACGTCTGCGGAGACTGGCACCGCTGTGAGCCTGTCCCAGCGCAGGACAGGGCTTGCAAGTGCCGTCGTGGAACCAGAAACTCCTGTCCAAAAGGCAGGAAGCCCCGCACTCAACGAAGGAAGGGCACAGCCCGATCGGAGGAGAGCGGGGTAAGTTCACCGCGAGCATATTTGTTTGTTCGGCAATATCATCGATGATGTCGACAATTTCTCCAATTTCGCTGATTTCGCCGTCAAGTTTCTCAACACGGGCAGTGATATCCTCTGCACGTTGGTCAAACTGCTCCATTTCATCTAATGCGTCAGTAGCAACGTCACTTGCATCATCAGCACGACTGGCAACGCGGTCAGAAACCGAGGCTACTTCATCAGACGTTGAAGCAATCTCTTCAATAGTGGCAGAAAGATCATTCATTTCCTTTAAAACCTCTCGGAACCGCTCGGTCTGTCGTTCAGTTGCAGCAGAAATCTCTTCAGCTGATCGGCTTACCTCATCACTCGCTTGATCTACTTCCTCAACGCCGATGGAAACATCCTCAGGTCAAGCCCCGTGGCATCCGCCTCGGTTATTCTATGAAATAGTCTCGGAGCAATTCCCGAAAGCACTCAGCCCGCGCTTCTGCTAGCTCCTCCAAGATTGATCTCTAAAAGGCGGACTCTGGTACTGGAAAACTTTCATACCAATCCAAAGGCCGATATATAGCCATTTCCTACAATCAGACAACAACCAGATGGTTACTCAGATGATGCAGCCACGGAGGCAAGAAGAATGCGTTTTGATGTAAAGACACTTGAGACATTTAATCAACTTGCCCGTGAAGGAACAGAGAGTGCTGCTAACTCACTAGCAGATCTACTTGGGACACAAACAACAATTGATATTACGGCTGTAGAAATTGTACCGCTGCCTGATCTTGCACTTGAGTTTGCCGGAACAGAGGTTCATGGAGTTGAGATTGGGTTTGACGGAGGAATGCGCGGGTCAGTGATCTTAGTATTCGATGAAGAAAGTGCTCAAACATTGGTACAGGAAATGATACCTACGTCAATGGCAACGGACGAAGCAATGTATGAAAGTGGTGTAACCGAAGCAGCAAACATCATGATAGGAGGGGTACTTGGAGCATGGGGGGAGCATTTTGAAGAGAAGCTTCAGCCAGAACCACCAGAATACATCCACGGTGATTGGGAGATCGTAGTTCCACAGACAATGCCTGCATGGACGGGACATCAAGCAATTCTCTCATTTGCCAGTCGACTTCGGTGTGAAGAACAAGAACTTGATTTTGATATCTATATTCTTCCAGAAGAGCGGTCGTTTGAGTCGATGGTCGGAGCAGTAGACGGAGACGAGGCTTCTGAGCTAAGCGTCGAAAAACTCTCAGTGTTTAACGAGATGACGAAGATCGGAGCAAAAACCGCATCAAGAAAAATCACTGAGATGACTGATATACGAACAACGGTTGATATCAGTCGTATTACTGTTGCACAAACAAGAGATATCGATGCTATTCTCGGAAGCTCAGAGCGGCTTGGAGCGGTGGCGACATTAGAAGAATCTCCAAACGGGATTGTCGCAGTTCTATTTGATACAGACTCAGCCAAGACGGTCGGAGATGCAATGCTACCGATGGCAATTGAAAGTGATAGCCTGACAGATCAGCATCATGCGGCGATTAAAGAAATCGGAAACATGATGATCTCAGGATTTATTGACGGATGGGCAAACGTGCTTGGCCGAACAATTCAGCATTCGCCACCGGAGGTAATCAAGGGCGGTGCCAAAGAGAAAATGATTGAATCACAGCTGGTCAATGCACACGATGAGGAACATGTGTTTATTATCAACTCAGCGATCAAGCAACCTGGAGGGGAAGTCGACTGTCATCTTGTTGCCTTACCGACTAAAGACGGGTTCCTGCAGATAATTGAAGACGTTTCTGTTGAGACAGCGACAGAGGCAGTCCACCAGCCAGAGATGTTGCAAGCAGCAGACTACGAAATAATACAAAACGAAATAGAGGATTGAGATCGATAGGCCAAGCGAAGATATCAGTGTATGACTTAGCTAGTTATTCGGGGGTGTCCATCCTCAATTTCTTCAACGGAAACTGAATAGCCAAATTTTGACAACAGTTGACTGTTCGTTTTGATATGATCAGTGACTGACGGGGCAATAATTGTACCACCATGTTGAACGAGGAAAATAAGCAGTTGATCGGCCATATGTTGATCGACCGTTGCTGGCGAATCAAGGAGTGAACGGACATCAGCAGCAACTCCATTCGCAACTGCTTCAGCAGGTGTCCCTCGTTCGCCAAGGGCATCAAACCCAAAGATAGTGTTGTCAAACTTAAGGACTGCCGTTAAGAATGAGCCAGCAGAGTCCGCATTTGAATACAAAGCTGTTCGGTGGTGAACATCAATCCCATCATTATCCAACTCCGAAACAAGTTGCTTGGCCTGTCGTTCAGCGACGGACTGCTCAGCAAGCGATTCTGAAGCCCCTGAGAAAATAGACGTAGTATCAAAGTCACCTCGCTGAGTAATTGAAATCGATGACGGAGTAGAAGGAAAGACGTAGAGCGTAGTCATTCCGCCGCCAGCGGGATAAAATCCTCTTCGAGAGACATCGACGGTGGAATAAACCCCAAACTGTCGAAGCAATGGCAACTTGGCATGGCGGAAATAGCTCATTGTTGGCGACCACTTGACGTCAGTACCACCAGACGCAGTTATTGATAGCGGGGCCTCAATAGCGCTAGCAAGTGGTAACACAGTATCAAAAAGCAATGTAACACTTCCGGCAGTGCCAATGTTGATCGTGTATTCCCCGGGGACAATGGTTTCTGGGATAAACCGGAGCGCTTCAGATCCAACTTCAACATCGGAAACTGTTGCATTGGAGATATCAGCCATTAACCGGACACAGGAAAGATGCTGAGGGCGTAATCCCGGTGTGGACCGATTTCCACGAATATTGTGCATGTGTATCCCCTCTCCGGAGAGAACAGAACATGTCAGCGCAGACCTGAGAAGTTGCCCGCCACCAGCATTGCCATCGATATCGATCATATTGATACTGGAAGATAGAAGTACAAAGGTATCTCGGGGGAACACCGTTAGAGCGGGTTAAGTTGAAAGTCAACAGAGAGAGCGGGAAGAAACCAAGAAAAATAACGATTATTAAGGCAAGTTGAACAGATACATATTCATTAGGCAATAACTCAACGGCAATGACGGAGATGCCGTATCGAGATCGCGTCGTCGACCTGACGACGGAACTGATGACATACAAATCGACGGAGGATCGGCCTGAAGAGATTGACGCTTGTATGGATCATGTTGCTGCATTCTTCGAGGATGCAGGCCTCGATGTACAACGCCATCGATTTGATGGGACTCCATCACTTGTCGCAACACCGGATGGATCAAAGGCGCCAGCAGTTATGTTCCATGGGCATATAGACGTAGTTCCGGGCAACGAACAACTGTTTGAGCCAACGATTGACGGGAATAAACTGCAGGGAAGAGGATCTGCCGATATGAAAGGAGGCGTGGCAAGTATGATGCACGTGCTCTCGGACCTGCAGAGTCTTGAAGATCCACCGTCAATCGGGATGATGGTTGTGAGTGACGAAGAGCGAGGAGGTCTGCAGGGGGCGAATGCGTTAATACAGGAAGGGTATCAACCAGAGTTCTGCATTACGAGTGAACCAAACAATCTTGACGGATATATTGATGTTATCAATAGACAGAAAGGGATCATTCAGCTTGAGCTAACGGCAACCGGGATATCAGCACACGCCGCGACACCCGAAAATGGAGAGAACGCGATTGAAAAGCTCATGGAAACGTATCCAGAGATACGCGATATCTTTGCAGAATACAAGGACGAGGAATGGGGTACAACAGTCAACTACGGGAGAATAGAAGGTGGGACAGTCATCAACCAACTTCCAGATGAAGCAAGGCTGTCTCTTGATGTCCGGTTTCCAAAGCTTGAGGACAAGGATGATATTCTCATGAAGTTGCGAGAGATCAGTACAATTGATGTAAAAAGCCGGGGAGAAGGGGCACCTGTTGACACAGATCCTGAGAATCCATATGCACAACAGCTAATACAGAAAGCCGAGGAAGTGATTGACCAAGAAGTTAAGTTTGCGAGTAAGCCACACGCAAGCGATCTTCGACACTTCGCACAGCAAGGTATTCCAGGAGTTGTGTTTGGCCCAGAAGCGTACGGTTCACATGAGCCGTTTGAGCATCTAGTTATAGACAGTATCGATGACTACTGTCAGTCGTTGTATCAGTTTGGAAAGACAGTCACCAAGGCAAAACAGGATCAGACAATCAGTTCCCAGTAGTCGTCGTGTTCTGCAGTGATTTGATATTCATAGCCAAGATGATCCAGTAGAACCTTCATACCGTTAATAAACTCAACATCTATATCTGGATCGTCTTTCAGATACTGGAAGATGACTGCGTCACGGTTTTCACCATCTTTATGCAACCAGTCAGGGATAACGCCAACTGGCGTAAGTCCATACTTATATGCTACCTCATACAGAGATTTGGCATCAGGTGAGTTCATATCCGCTGCAAACATGATATGTGCTCCCTCACTGTGCAGCGCATCTTCAAGACCCTCAGCGGTATGATACCAGTCACCCATACCTGAAAGCTCAGGATCCCGCTCGATTGTTGGTTCTGGCTCGTCTACATCAAGTTCGATATACCGTACGTCTCGGTTGAGATACGAATCAGAGAAATGACCAAACGCATATTCAACAGCATCTCGCAATCGCTGAGGGACATACAAGGGACGTTCTTCCGTCGAAACGCTATTTTCGTGGAGAACAATTGCCTGGCTTTCAGGTTGATCACCGAAGAAAGGCGTCTGAAGACCCTTATGGAATGAAACAGGCATCAGACCACGTGAATTGAGATTCTGCTGGGAGTAAGGATGTTCAGTCACAGCAGCAGAAAAGATCGGCCCAGAATGGCCAATATCTTCTAAATATCCAAGCCGGTGTTGAAGCAGGGCTCGAGCAAGGCCATTGCCTTGATAGTCTGGTTTAACAGCTAATTTACAAATTTCAGCGTTATCTGTATAGACAGAATTAAAACGGATTGAAGCTGTAGCCGCGATGTCACCATTGTCAGCCTCAACGGCAAATGTCACGAAGTAATCGTCGTTGAGCAGGCCGTTTTGTGCCTTCTTCGGGTTGGCATATGGATAGGTAGTGCCATCAGGGTATGCGGCTGAAAATACGCTTGCAATACCCTCAGCATCAACTTCTGTCGCTTCGCGAAGCGTAAAGCCGTCCGGTACCTCTGGATACAGTTCAATTGCCATATCTAATTATTATGAATCAACTATTTGAGCCTACCGAGTCAATTTCAGACTTCATCTCAGATTACTAAAACTATAAATATAACAGTGCGCTCAAGAAACATCGAAGATTGGGAACGGAGCTATAGGTCTTTGACTACGTATGGACCGTCTTGCTCGTATTCGAGTTTATTTCGATAGTACTCACGAGCGCCAATGCCACTGATAACAGCAAGTCGATCATATCCGGCGTCGGCAGTGATTTCCTCAGCCCGTGCGAGTAATTGTTTTCCGTATCCTTGATGTTGCCAGTCGTCACTTGATTTGCCAATTCCGATCTGGTTTCCGTAGACGTGAAGTTCGCGAATGATCGCTGCGTTCTGGAGTTCAGGACGATGCGGGTTACCGGGGAATCGAAGTCGACAGAATCCGATAAGAAGATCCTGGTCTTGATCTTCAAAGCTGAGGAAATATTCTGTACCGCCGACAGCCTCATACCGTTGTTCAAGAAGTTCAATTGAGTCAGGAGTCTCTTCGTTCATGCCGACCTCACGACAACGGATACACCGACATGTCTCTCCCCGATCTTCCAGTTCATGTCTTGCGAGTTGTCGAAGATTCGACTTCTGAATACCAGCAGAGATATGTCCTGCAGGAATATCACGCATCACACGCTGCAGACGCGTATACGGTGGAATCATCTCCTTAATATCAGCAATTAGTTCGGCTGCACGCTCACTTTTTAATGGACTAAATTCGTCGCGATGGTGCATGTCATACACGACGGTGTCAGGAACTACAAGCGTCGGGTAGATTTTAAGATAGTCCGGACGCCAATCAGATTGCTCGAAGATACGTCGGAAGTCTTCACGAACCATCTCAAGAGAAGTTCCTGGTTGTCCTGGCATCATGTGGAATCCAACTTTGAATCCAGCGTCGCGTAGACGACGGTTGGCATCAATTGATTCCTGAATGCCGTGCCCTCGACGCATCTCACGGTTGACACGCTCAAAGGTTGTCTGGACACCAACCTCGACTTTTGTACCTCCTAGGCTAAGCATGCGGTCGATTTGCTCAATATCGCACCAATCTGGTTTTGTTTCAAATGTAGTTGCAATATTACGGACACTCGCAGTTTCGTTTTCCTCGATTATATCCTCAAGATACTTGAACTCGTATTCGGATGGATCCTGAGCGAAGCTCTTTCCTTCTGCTGGGTTCGGTTCAGCTTCTGGATCAAAGTCATTCATTGCCTCAAGCGCCCGCTTGACAAAGAACTCCTGATAATCATGACTACGTGCAGGGAACGTTCCACCCATGACGATAAGTTCTGTCTTATCGACAGGGTGCCCAATCTCGCGGAGTTGATTGAGTCGAAGTGTAACTTGTCCATATGGATCATAGTCATTTTGTTCAGCTCGGGCTGCTGCTGGTTCATCGCCAGTGTAGCTTTGTGCTGATGAAAACTCAGAATCTGGTCCGCCAGGACAGTAGAGACACTGGCCATGAGGGCAAGTCTTCGGACTAGTCATAATCGCAACGGGCGAGACACCTGAAGCTGTTCGGACAGGCTTACGTTGAAGAATTGCCTCTAGATCCTCACGGCGGCCATCAGGAGCGTGGTCAAGCAACTCAGTATTTTTAGGGACACGAGGTGCTGAGTGCTCTGAGCAGACTTCTCGTTTGAGTGGCTCAATATCATCTCGATCAAGATCCTCTTGAAGAATTCGATTAATGATTTCAGAGCAGACACGCTCAAAAGTATTTGATTCCGCCGCTGAACCTGTACTCATCGTATATTAACCAAGGTCGTCGCGTGAATAAGGATGACGGAGCACGTCGGAGCGAACAAGAAAGGTTTTCTAACGTATCTCCATGACACAGTGGACTTCCTGGCTACTCGCCGCCGTTGGCGGGGGCTTGAGGAAAGTAGCTTAGCGCCTGCTATCAGCTAAAATCAGCTAAATGTATTTATACTATTAGAAATGTAGTACCAAACACTAGAACAGTTTTCAAAACAACCGTAATGGAGAGAAATATAGATGATTTCTGGTAGTTCACCTCTTGATCCGGATCAGATTTCGGAGTTAACCTCAGATGAGCTCCGACAACGCATGTCAGAGTTAGTGTACTGGATTGAGGATGGAACAGCAGATAAACGGGTGACAGCTGCATGGGGACTATGCCAAGCAGCAACAGAGCATCCAAAGTTAGCAGATGAAATCCGTCATCAACTTAGACAGATAGCAACGAAGGAAGCAGACCTTGTCAGACAGTGGCTACGACAGCAGTTTCCACAGCAAATACAGCGGCGAGGGACACCACGTGACTGGCGAACTACGGACCCATTAGTAGGTGACAAAAAAGAGCTATCGAAGATACCGAAGGATAAAGTTGTCAAGGAAAACCGGATCACACTGGGGGTAGATCAGACAGACGTCGCTATTGAGAAGGTGATGGAACGGCTCAATAGTAGCAGTTATACTAGAACCTACGTGGTTTTAATTCGAGAACAGAATAATCGACAAGCTGCACTACTGCGCACCTATGTACCACCAGAGAAAACTCCAGGAAAAGAATTCAAGCAGCAATGTAGGACAGCATTTAATGGATGGAAGCAGGTAGACGATCATCCACACATTGCCACCGTATATGATTACGGAGTGTCCCCACATCCATGGATTGTCATCGAGTATGCAGATAGTTCATTGATTTCAGCAGAGAAGACATCAGTTGTAGCAGCGCTGGAAACAAGCTACCGGTTAGCAAAAGCTGTTGCACACGCACACGAACGAGGAATAGCACATACTGCAATTGATCCATCACAGGTTATGGTACAGGACGATGACAAGGAGTTAATCGTCGGATTTGGCATTGATACTGTTCTCAGTAGTGTGGATAATACAATCTCGACTGACCCCCGGTTTGCAGCGCCGGAGTACTTTGGAGAGCAGTATGGACAACGAGACTGGGCAACAGATATCTATCATCTTGGCACGACGTTTTATTACATCTTAACTGGAGAGATACCAGCAATACAGACAAAAATGCAAACGACAAAGCAGGCACTTCGGTCAATTGAGCCACCATCAAGCATTCACGAAGATATCCCAGAAAGTACAGATAGGATTGTGCAAAAAGCACTGGCAACGCGAAAGATCAGGCGGTATGAATCAGCTGATGAGATGTGTAAGGATATCAGAGACGCAATGGCAACAGTAAGAACCGATCATGACTGAGATGTTTGGAACCGTTAGCACCACATTATCAGATGGCGGGGCATTGACGATACTGATTGGATATGTACTTCTTGTGATCGTGAGTGCTCGTATGGGAATACTTTCATGGCGTGCCAGTCGTCGCGCTGGTCGGCCACAAATCGGCCTGTGGCGATATTTTCTGTTTGTCGGGCTCGCCGGGAGTATAACGGGCTTTGTTGGACTTCTTGAACTACTAACGGCGATGAGTGGGATGACTGCTGTGCTATTACTCGGAGTTGCAGTCTTGCTAGCGTTGACAATGCGAGAAGCGTACTACACAACCACACTATCAAATACGGAGACAGAACGCTTTGGACAATTCCAGTTCCGGCAGGCAGGAGAAATACTATTAGTCGTAGTAGTACCGATTGCAGCAATTGGTGTATTTGTAACTAATTCACCAGTTATAACAGGCGCAGTTGCCATCGCTGCACTCATTGCCATCGGATACGGCGTCTACTTTCAGCAGAAGCGAATACGTGAGCCAGCTACTCGAGGGACACTGATTGACACGTTATTACGACAGTCATTACCAGTACTAGTATTCACGGGGGCGGCAGCAGTAGTCCCGCTCTTCGAGCAAATGGAAGATGGTGCTGCAATTAGTTATGCAGCAACAACAGCATTTGTACTCCTGAGCGTTGGATTTTTGTTATCAATCTCGCTCAAATTAAGCCAGCATCTAACAACCCGCTAGCGCACTAAGTGAGTGAAGCAACAAAAAGAACGAGCTATTTGTTGATTTTTCTAAGCGAATACAGGCCGGTTGAGATCAGTTATTGTGATCCAACTTCGTTTGCAATTGCTCCAACGATTGCATCAAGTGCATCCTCACGAACACCAGAGAGGAACTGCACATATCCATCTTTGCCACCGACACCAGAGACACTCGGAACAACTTCTGAGGCGCGATCAACGATTGCCTGCAGATCAATCGTTTCGGTCGAACGAACGTGGAGTTCATCAGTTCCATATCCGAGCGTAACAAGTGGTCCGCCGATCTCGGTTTGTTCCTGTCGATGAAGTTCGTCTAACAGAAGTTCTGTTGGTGGATAGTCAAATCGATGGGTGAAACTATCGGTATCGAGTTTCAGGAACGTCACACCACCAGACTCTTTCCGGGATAGATTTTCACGAGCAGGCTGAAGGCTGGTCTCAAGCCGCTCACGGGACTGCTCAGCAATGTGAGCAACAAGATCATCAACCTTGCCAAAGAGAAGATCCTGTATTAGCTCGCGTTTGTCATTATATGACTGATAGTGCGCTTCAAGTGCGAGTGCATCTTTGAGTTGCCGACGGTAATCCTGATCATAGCCTGCTGATTCGGCGGCTGTCTCATATGCGAGAACACCATCATGCCAGTAACTAATTGCTGGAAGATGCTGCAGATCATCAGCAATCTCATCGTTGATTGTCGCAGCGACTGCCGTTGACATAGCGGTTGTCGTCAGTTGCTCGTTAGTTGCTTCAACAAGGTGTGGATTAACAACGGCCTCTGCCGCAGAAGTGATATCATCAGCCGGTCGGGTGTCGTCAATAACAACGCGATTAATGTTGTAGACATCAAGCATTTCGAAGGCATCTTTAGCCTCATTCGTGCTACCAACACCAACGAGCACCATCAGTGGTTTTCGCTCTCCGTAACGTTCGCATGTCTCAAGCGCATTTGAGACGTCGCCTGTGACAGAGGACATACCGTAGACGAAGTTGTCGAGTGGTCGTCGTTTGAAGTAATGGTACTCAGCGTCACTTCGGGAGTGTTCCTCACGAATCAATGGGAGCGCAGCCCGTTCCAGTGCAGCACCAGCAGCATATCCATCAATCGTCGCTGCATGACGAACGATAACCGGACGGGCATTCTTGATAGCTTTCCGGATAACAGTTGCAGCCTCGTGAATATCTCGCTCAAGCACGGAGGCAGGGTCATCTTCAATTGGATAGGTCACCTGATCTGGGCGAACAGCTTCGCTGATAGCTGACTCTATTCGACCAGCAACGGCATCACGCTCTTCACCAGCAAGCTGGAGAATGGTTTCTGTCTCAACTTGAATGTCGTCATGTCGATATTCGACAACACCATCAAGTCGGACATAGTCACCGACGTCAATCTCGGGGAATGCACGAACACCAGCACCTTCGAATGCAGCACATTCGATAGTTCCTGTCTCATCACGAACCTCAAAGAGTGTTGGTCCACTAGTTTGTCGGACACCAGTTACTTCACCTTCAACACGAACAGCATCGTTAACGCGATCAGAAAGTGAGCTGATCGTCGCGATCTCAAAGTCTCGGCCAGACTGTTCAGACGATGTGTCTGGCTCGGGCTGGTCATCAGACTCTTGTTCAATAGGACTTGCTGGGCCATCTTGAGAGACCTCTTCAGATGAAGTCTGAGACTCAACGTCCGTAGAATCAGGTTCGACGGACGGCTCAGATTCCTGCTGTGTTGTCTCCTCGTCTTGCTGTGTCGTCTCCTCATCTTCAGAACGGTCATCGTCACGCCGAAGGTCACCGTTTGGCGTGTCAACGAGACTCCCACGGAATTCATTAACTGCCTGTCGAACAGACCAACCAAGATCAACGTTACCATTGTCGCGGATGTTTTTCACCTGGACATACACCGTATCGCTGACTTCCCAGTCGAGACTCTCGATACGCTGGTCAAGTTCATTGCGGTGCAAAAGCCCGGTAACGCTATCGCCAATGTTGATGAAGACACCAAAATCAGCAAATCCATCTACTGTACCACGATAATATCGGTTGGGCGTCAACTGATGCGGAGAGTCTCCTTCAAATATGAAGGCAACGTCTTCTTCATGAATAGGACAAACTTCCCCATCAGTTGAGGAGCCACAAATGATACACGAACCCATTTGCGGAAAATCAATAGGTCCGGCCTAAAACTGTTGTCGAAATGTTCGTCAACTATTGTCGGATCTCATAGGACAAAAATAAGATGTACAGGCAAAAAATTCCTATAAACTAGGAAATAGTCTATATGACAGGTAAAATATGATTTGTTACAGGACAGTTAATAAAGTTCCGTGAAAATACATAGATATGGAACTCACCTGGCATGGACATTCAACCTGGGCTGTAACAGTTGGAGAAACAGAGTTTTTAATCGATCCATTTTTCGATAATCCACATACTGATCTGTCGCCAGAATCGATGGAAGATCCAGATTATATCCTGTTAACGCATGGACACGCGGATCATATTGCACACACAGGTGTTTTTGATACATCGACAGTTGTCGGAGTACCAGAGCTAGTTGGCTTTGTTGAAGACGAATACGAAATAGAGGATACAATAGGGATGAACATCGGAGGAACAATCGAATGTGGAGATGCATATGTAACAATGCATCGTGCCGATCACACAAACGGTATTGAAACTGGATACAATCAATCAGCGGGAATGCCAGCCGGCTATCTCATCAGTGACACAGATCCGACAGCGATGCCGGCAGAAGAGGGAACAACATTCTATCACGCAGGAGATACCGGACTAATGAGCGAGATGAGAGATGTCATTGGGGAATACTTACAACCGGATATCGCGGCATTACCAATTGGCGATCACTTTACAATGGGCCCAAAGCAAGCCGCGATTGCCGCGGATTGGTTAGATATAGAGTATGCACTTCCAATGCATTATGATACATTTCCACCAATTGAAATTAACCCAGAGCGATTTGAGCAGGCTGTTGAGAAGGTAGCGTCAGGGACAACCGTCAAGGTCATAGACGGGGATGAGACAGTAACTGTAGACTGACATCAGCATCGCAAATCGACAGAGATAGCAGGCAGAGTGTCTTCGGGCATGCCTTCAGAGCAGATTATCTGATCTGGCTCCCGGAAGGAGCATTGCGGATTTGCTTTTTCTGCCGTCTGGCGGCCGCAATTCTGATAGGTGCAACACACTATCTCATTATCAATGGCAGATTGGACTGATCAGTTTATCGGTGACAGGATGGCAGTTGACCAAGAGTTCTCTGACCGGATACAAAGCTCATCGTTTACGACGCAAGAGTGGGGAACAATTATGACAGCTGTTGAGTTTGTGATCGAGAGTCCAGAGGACCCAGAGTCAGCAACGCTTGTTGCAAGAACAGATGACATCGAACATGTGTTGCCGGCACTTGAGGATATGCAAGGGCCAATGGGACCAGCTGCCCCCGAATCATCTGGACAATCCGGCTCTGGCGGAATTGTCTCACGAATTCTGGGGTCACTCGGTATCGGGGAAGAAGAAGAAGAAAAGATCGATGAAGAGCAACTACAGACTGCAAAGCAGCTTGCAGACGAATATGCAAGTGCATTTGAGGATCATCTAAAAGAGCAAGAAAAGTGGGAACAAGCCTGTAGTGTGGCTGCAGAAGAATGAGAGACTACAGCTCTTCGATTACGGCACTGGTGAATTCTGAGGTTGTCGCGTCGCCACCAAGGTCAGGCGTGACAGGGCCAGATGCAAGAGTGGATTCAACCGCCGTGCGAAGTTGATCTGCTTTTTCAGGATAGTCCAGGTGGTCTAGCATCATTGCGGCAGAGAACATCGTTGCCGCCGGGTTTGCAATATTTTCCCCAGCAATATCAGGGGCAGAACCATGGACCGGTTCGAAAAGAGCATTGTCATCTCCAAGGTTGGCACTTGGAAGTAGTCCTAATCCGCCAACAAGGCCGGCAGCCAAGTCAGAGAGAACGTCACCAGCAAGGTTTGGACAAATAACGACACCAAACTCTTCAGGATGCATAATAAGATGCATTGCTAATGCGTCCATCAACACAGTATCGTAGGCTGCACCTTTCTCATCTGCGACTGTCTCAGCTGCTTCAAGGAATTGTCCGTCTGTCGTTCGCATTACGTTTGCTTTGTGTGCAATTGAAATAGAGTTATATCCCCGGTCGGCTGCGTACTCAAATCCAAACTCAGCAATTTTACGCGAAGCGTCTTCAGTGATAACACGAGTAAGTGTTGTAACTCCGTCCGTGATCTCAGACTCAATGCCGGAGTAGACGCCTTCAGTATTTTCCCGGATAAACACAAGATCCGTCTCAGGCTGAAGTGCGTCTGTGCCTGGATACGCACGAGCAGGTCGAACGTTTGCAAATGATCCAACAAGTGATCGAAGTGGCAAAATAACGTCGGCCGCTGTTTCACCAGCAGCACCAAATAAGGTCGCATCAGCGTCGGTAACGATTTGTTTCGTGTCTTCAGGGAGTGCAACACCGCGTTCTTCTTTGACGTGATCGCCAGCCTCAGCCTCGACAAATTCAAGATCGACAAGATGATCGAGAACGTCGGTTGTTGCTGGAACTACCTCCTGGCCAATACCATCGCCCGGAATGACAGCAACTGTCTCTGTCATAGAGACAATGATGATAGTCTATTAAAATAGCATTCCGATTTGTCTCGTTGGACAGGCAATCTCAGAGTTAGTTAGGCATGATACTGACAGAATACTAGAAAGAGACTATGTTGGGAGCGGGACCTCTACTAGATCCATTTCGTCAGAAGGCACAACAGATTTGAGGAGGTCTTCAAGCTCATCCCACGATTCAGGACGATATCCATTGATACCAAAGCTTTCTGCAAGAGTTTTGAAATCAGGGTTCGTCAGTCGGGTGCCAAAGCTTTCGCTTGTCGACTCGATTTGTTTCTTCGAGATCAACCCATAGTCATTGTCATTAAACAGGAGGATAGTAAATCCAAGACCAAGCCGCTTGGCTGTTTCAATTTCAGCAGCATTCATCATGAAGCCGCCATCGCCGGTAGCTGCAACGACATTAGCATCAACGGCCATATCGGCAGCAACACCACCAGGAACGGCAATTCCCATGCTTGCTAGACCGTTCGAAATGATACATGTCCCAGGCTCGTATGTCGGGAAGTACTGTGCAATATCCATTTTATGACTGCCAACATCGGAGATAAGGATATCGTGATCTCCCATTGCTTCGCGAAGATATGGTAGTGTCTTTTTTACGGAAAATGGTTCATCAGAATCAGGGAGCCCATAGGCATCTACCATAATCGGCTCGCGGTAGTCTTTACACCAAGTTGGACCAAGTGGTCCATCGATCTCCGCCATAAGCGATCGAAGTGTAGCTGAGATATCAGCGACTAGTTCGACATCTGGGTTGTAATGACGGTAGACCTCAGCAGGTTCACTGTCGATGTGGATGATCCGCTTATCAAGGTCTGGATTCCACGATTTTGGATCATGTTCGGCAATATCATATCCAATTGAAACAACACAGTCGGCTTTAGACATTGCATCAGAAGCCTCATCATTTGCCCCCGAATCAAGCGTCATAAGTGAGCAGTTAATTCTGTCCGAAACAGCACCCTTACCCATGTATGTGGCGACAACGGGCATTCCGGTTTGCTGAACCAATGCTCGAAGTCGTTCGGCTGCTCGGGTTCTGACTGCGCCATTACCGGCAAGGATCATCGGAGAGTCACTTCGCTTAAGCAACTCAACAGCACGTCGGACAGATTTCATATCTGGATCTGGACGGCGGACACGGGGTCGTGTTGGAAGAGGACGGGAATCATATGATTCTGTAGCAACGTCCTCTGGGAATTCAAGATGCGTTGCACCAGGTTTTTCCAGCTCTGAAAGCTTGAATGCTTTTCGTACTGATTCGGGAACCACTTCAGCTTCGGTAATTTGCGTGTTCCACTTGACAACCGGGTCGAAGATATTAACGATATCAAGGGCTTGATGACTCTCTTTGTGGAGTCGCTCACGGCTTCCCTGACCTGTAATTGCAACGACAGGAGACTTGTCTAGTTGGGCATCTGCAATACCAGTAATCAGATTTGTTGCACCGGGGCCCAGTGTTCCTAGGCATACACCAGCGTTACCAGTAAGGCGGCCATGCACGTTAGCCATAAACGCCGCTCCTTGTTCGTGGCGAGTAGGAATGAACGTGATATCCGAATCACGTAACGAGAACATCAGATCTTCAAGTTCCTCACCAGGGACGCCAAATACATGCTCAACACCCTCTGCCTCAAGGCTTCGTACGAGAAGGTCAGATGCCTTCATTCAATTGTCACCTCATCATCCTCTTGGGTGGATGGTTGGACCCAGACAGTCTTCCGATTGACGAATTCTTTAATTCCGGCTTCAGAGAGTTCACGACCGTAGCCAGAGATGCCTACACCGCCAAACGGAACGCGAGGATCAGATTTGACGAGTTCATTAATATATACGCATCCAGCGTCAATCTGCTCTGCAACATTTTGCCCTCGCTCGAGATCATTTGTCCAGATGCTCGCGCCAAGGCCAAACTCGGTATCATTTGCAAGTGCAATCGCTTCGGACGGATCTGAAACGCGATAAACAGCTGCAACAGGGCCAAATGTCTCCTCGGAGTCAACAGGACAGCCGTCTGGAATCTCGGTTAGGACAGTTGGAGGATAGTAAGCTCCCTCGCGATTTAGAGGCTCACCTCCAGCAACGACATTTGCTCCCATTTCAACACTTTTCTGTACCTGCTCGTGGAGATCCTCGAGTAAATCAGGACGTGCCTGTGGACCAATATCTGTTTCTTCTTCCATTGGGTCTCCAATTGTCAGCGAGTCAATTTCATCAAGGAATCGATCAAGGAAGGTATCATAGACATCATCTACGACAATGAACCGTTTGGCAGCAATACAGGATTGTCCACCGTTTTGATTTCGAGCCCAGACACCGGTTGATGCTGCTGTATCGAGATCAGCATCATCAAGGACAATATATGGATCACTTCCACCGAGTTCTAGTACAGTTTTTTTGAGGTGTTCACCGGCAGTGGAAGCAACAGCTCGTCCAGCTGGACCACTTCCAGTAAGCGTTGCTGCTTTGACTCGGTCATCGCTAATTACAGAATCAACTTGATCAGAGGAGATTAACAAGGTTTGAAATACTCCTTCTGGGTATCCAGCTTTCTCAAATATCTCTTCGATTGCAAGTGCACTGCCTGGGACATTGGATGCATGTTTAAGCAGACCAACGTTACCAGCGGTGAGATACGGTGCTGCAAAACGGAAGACCTGCCAAAACGGAAAGTTCCACGGCATCACCGCAAGAACAGGACCAAGTGGAGCATGCTCAGTCCGGGCAGTTGTTCCGGGGGGACTTGGGTGAGTTGTCGAATCGACATAAGAGCTCGCATGTTCGGCATAATGTTCACAGACCCAAGCGCATTTCTCGACTTCAGCGCGGGCTTGTGTAATAGGTTTCCCCGTTTCTGTCGTCATCTGCTCTGCATATGTCGATTTGTTATCGCGTAGTACATCCGCAACATTAGAAAGCAACTGCTCGCGCTCTCGGATTGACCGGGAGCGCCATTCCGTAAACGAAGAACTCGCTTGCTGAAGTTTTTCCTCAACTTCTTCGGATGTATGTTGCTCATAAGAAGTTACCTGCTTCTCAGTTGCAGGATTAATAACATCCATGCAATACAGCAAGGGGCGAATCAAGGTAAGCGTTCGGGGAGGTCAATAGGTTATGTCGCAATGATTTATATGTTGGCTGGGCAAATAGTAGAATGTATGTCATTGCAACGGATCAAGCAAGCGCTAATGTTAATTGGTCTACTAGCCGTCCTCGCTGTTGTGGCTATGGTCGGCCTAATTAGCTATCTGTGGTGGGACACCCGAAACACAGATGTTGAGGCCGACTTCGATACTGACTTTGAGACGGATTATGACTTTGAAGAGGACGAATCTGATGAAGAAGAGTTAGCCGAAGCCGACGATGAAGAAAACGACGAATAACTGGCAGAACAGTTAACCCACTCTTTTCATCATATAACGGTGGCAATTATTATCGATCAGACAAGACAGTCTCTCCCGGGTTGGTAGTTGATTGTTCAGATAACTTGACGCCGGCATTCAGGCTAGTATTGATCCCGGTTTTCGTGTTAGCACCAACAATAACACCAAGTTTTCGGCGGCCGGTATCAATGGATTCGCCTTTGATATTTACCTGAATATTACCGTCATCATGTCGTAAGTTAGCGACAGTGGTTCCAGCACCAAAGTTAACATTCTCTGCTAGAATTGAGTCACCAACATACGAAAGGTGGTTTACATTGGTTCCGTTCATCAAGATACTGTTTTTAATCTCAACAGCATTGCCAACACTTGCATTTTCGTCGATTACGGTCGCACCACGAAGATATGAGTTGGGGCCGACATCAGCACCAGATCGGATAACAACAGGTCCCTCAATGTAAGTCCCAGATCGAACGCGCGCATCTTCTTCAATGACAACCGGGCCATGGATATGGACGTCGGACTCGACTGTCCCTGTCAGGTCGCGACTGAGAGTTGAAAGTTCTGTTTCGACTGCTTCAAGTAGTTCCCACGGACGACCAACATCAAGCCAAAGCCCGTCATATTCAGCGAGATGAATAGTCGTTCCGTCAGCAATTAAGTGTTCAATTGCATCAGTAATCTCATATTCACCGCGAGGGCTGCGGTCAATTTCTGTAATTGCATCAAAAATATCGGGAGTAAACGCATACAAACCAACATTAATTAGGTTAGATGGAGGATCGGATGGTTTTTCCTGGAGATCAGTCACAGTGCCGTCAGTAACCTCAACGACGCCGTAAGATGTCGGATCTTCGACGGTCGTTGCCGCCATGGTATGGCCGTCTGCTGCGGCTAACGAATCGATTAGTTGCTGGTCAACCATCACATCTCCATTGAGTACAAGGAATCGAGTGTCGACAACTGGGCGCGCTTGCTCAATTGCGTGAGCAGTTCCAAGAGGAGATTCTTGATGGACATATTCAATTGGCGTTGATCGGTATTCATCACCAAGTACTTCTTTAATGTCATCGGCACGATAGCCAACGACGATCACAAAACGATCAACAACAGGAAGACATTGATCTAGTAGACGCTCAATAAGGGTTCGTTCGCCGATCGGAAGCAATGGTTTAGGACGAGAGCGAGTCAGCGGCCGCATTCGCGTGCCTTCACCAGCAGCGATAATTACTGCGTCCATGTGATGGAACACATACTCAACAAAGAATAATGATTTGATCAGTAATTTGAATTGGAGACAAACTACCGATATGTTTGGAGGATATCTCGGGCCTCGGCAAGTAACTGATCGGCCTTCTCAGAGCTTCGTGATTCTGCAGTCAAGCGGACTAAAGATTCTGTCCCACTTGCGCGAAGGAGCATCCATCCATCGTCTGTTTCAATTCGAACTCCGTCAACACGAGTGACCGAGTCATATTGCTGTGCGTGATCTGCAATCTTATCCATGATTACGTGTTTGTCATCGACAGAATGACTTTCACGCCGAAGGGGATATGATGGAATTTCAGCGACAATATCCGAGAGAGGACCACGGTTAGCAACAAGATCTGCAAGCCTGATCGCTGCTAGTGGCCCATCTGGGCATAAAGTTTCTTCAGGCCAAATCCATGCACCACTCGGTTCACCGCCGAAGACAACCTCAGAGCGTTTGGCTTCTGTGGCAACGTATACATCACCAACTTTTGTCCGAACAATATTTCCTCCAGCTTGTTCGACCGTATCCTCGACACTCAGGCTCGTATTGATCGGAACAGCAATTGAGTCTCCGGGGGAAACAGCTTCTCGGGCAAAAAGAGCAAGAAGAGCGTCTCCAGTAACAAAGGAACCAGTTTCATCAACCGCCATCATTCTGTCTGCATCGCCATCATGTGCAACCCCAAGGTCTGCATCAGTAGAAGCAACATGTTGTCGAAGGACAGTACACGCCTCGGCAGTCGGTTCAGCTGGCCGTGCTGGGAACTTTCCATCGGGGTTTGCGTTCAACGTATTAACCGTACACCCGAGATCCCTGAACGCTTCAGCTGTGATTTTACCGACTCCATTACCAACGTCAACGACAACAGAAAGTTCACCAATATGATCACTAACAGCAGCATCAACTAACGCTGATCGATGACGACGATGAGCAGCCTGGGTATCAACGGTAGTAGCACCAACGCTGTTCCAAGATGGATTAAATGACATTTCATCAGATTGGACAATCTCAGTGATTCGCTGCTGTTTCTCTTCGTCAAAAGCCATCCCATCACTGTCCCAGAGTTTAATTCCATTATCGGTTGGAGGATTATGCGACGCTGTAACAGCGATACCAACGTCTGCATCAGTCCATGGAACATTTCGGGCAATTGTCGGTGTCGCTGCGTAACCAATACTGATAACATCAGCACCGTATTCTCGCGCGCCAGCCGCAGCCGCATCAAGAAGTACTGAGCCGGTTGTTCTGGAATCTCGGCCAATAAGGATACAATCGGCCCCATTAATCGCAACAGCGCGTCCAATCTCAAGCGCTAAGTCCGCCGTAATCTGCTCCCCAAATTCACCTCGTACACCACTTGTGCCAAACATATCTGAATGCTACAATAGCAAGCATTACAGGTGTTTCGAGGGAGACACAAAAATAGTGACTAGCAGGAGATCTCAAATTAACGATCAGGAGTCAACAGTGTGCCCATCGACATATGGAAGATCAGCTGCTGTCTGTTCAACCTTAGAGAGGTTAGAATACATGAGCGTTGTTGTATCCCAGATTCCTTCAACTAATGCCTCCTGCATTGCTTGATCAATATGAACATCAATTTCGGTGTCATTATACGCAACAACGGCGTTCTCGACGTCGATAGTAACAGACTCTTCAGGATTTGCCTCAATCCAGTCCTGAAGCTTGCTGACAGTCTCGTGGTCAGTTGTAACAGCCGGGATGCCAAGTGACTTGCAGTTGTCTTTGAAGATTTCAGCAAACGATTCACCAACGACACCATCAATTCCCCAGCGCATCATGGCCTGTGGAGCATGTTCGCGGGATGAACCACAGCCAAAGTTGTCATTAACAACAGCGATGTTTGCACCAGAGTGGACATTTATTGGATGGTCGTTTAGCTCACCATCTTCATCGCGCCGAGCATCATAGAACAGATAGTCATCCATCGACTCGAATGTTACTTCCTTCATAAATCGAGCCGGTAAGATTTGGTCAGTGTCAATATCATCACCGCGAATCGGAACACCAGGACCAGTAACGGTCGTAACGGCCAGAGATTCAGATTCCATGTCAGTCATTAGTCAGCCACCTCCTCAGCATCCTCAGTGACAGGTTGATTTGTTGGACGATTCGTAAGATGTCGTACATCAGTTACTTCGCCTTTAACGGCTGCTGCAGCGACCATTGCTGGACTCATCAATACGGTTCGTCCATCTTTGGACCCCTGCCGGCCGATGAAGTTTCGGTTTGAGGAGGACGCACAGACTTCATCGCCAACAAGAGAGTCGTCGTTCATTGCTAAGCACATCGAGCAGCCAGCACGGCGCCATTCGAACCCGGCGTCAATGAAGACTTCATCGATGCCACGCCGTTCAAGTTCCTTACGGACAGACTCGGATCCAGGAACAGCAAGTGCACGAACATCATCCGCAACAGTTTTGCCATCAAGAATCTCAGCGGCTCGTTCAAAGTCTGAGACACGGCCATTGGTGCAGGTGCCCAAGAAAGCAACATCGATTGGGAACCCGTCCATGGTTTCGCCTGGTTCATGGCCCATATGGTCATATGCTTTTTCGGCTGCCTCCTGCTGTGTTCGAGAATCAAGCGAATCTGGTTCAGGAAGTGGCTCATCAATTGCGACAACTTGCCCAGGGTTAACCCCCCACGTTACCATTGGTTTGAGGTTGCCAGCATCAATTGTAACAACATCATCATATTCAGCATCTTCATCAGAGCGAATTGATTCCCAGTATTCAACGAGTTCATCAAAATCGTCCCCACCAGGAACGTATTCACGTCCCTGAAGGTACTCGTATGTTGTTTCATCGGGATTGATATATCCAGCGCGGGCACCACCCTCAATTGACATGTTACAGATGGCCATACGACCTTCCATGTCAAGTTCTTCGATTGCTGGACCACCATATTCGTATACGTGTCCAACACCACCATCAACGCCAAGCTTTTCGATAACCTTGAGGATGACATCTTTCGCATAAACATCCTCAGGGATCGATCCATTAACCTGAATACGGCGAACTTTTTGTTTGTCAGCAGCGATACAACCGGTTGCCAATACGTCCCTAATTTGGCTGGTTCCAATCCCAACACCGATAGATCCAAATGCACCGTGGGTAGCTGTATGCGAGTCACCACAAGCAACGACCATGCCTGGCTGTGTGAGTCCAAGTTCTGGTGCTACGACGTGAGTGATCCCTTGTTTGTCTGAGTCAAGTCCAAAGAAGGTAATCCCCGCTTCGGATACATTCTCTTCAAGCGCAGACAGCATTGTCTCAGCCTCATCGTCGTTGAGTGGGCGTTTGCGTTTTTCAGTTTCTGTGGGGACAATATGATCTGTCGTTGCAAAGGTTCGGTTAGGATAGGCAACCTGTAGGTCTCGTTCCTTGAGCATTGAGAATGCTTGCGGGCTAGTAACCTCATGCATCAAGTGAAGACCAATGAACAACTGGTCTTGACCATTCGGCAGTGTAGTCACTCGGTGACGCTCCCAGACCTTATCATATAGTGTATTTTCACTCATTGTCTTCTTCCCATGCAAACAGTTCACGCAGGCGTTCACCTACGTCTTCGATCTCACGGTTGCGTTCCTGTTCATACAGCTGCTTGTAACTTGGACGGCCAGTTTGATTCTCATTAATCCACTCTCGTGCAAATTCCCCATCTTGAATTTCTTCAAGAAGTTCCTCCATATTCTCACGAGCAGTCTCATCGACAACTTCTTCACCACGTGAAAGACCACCATATTCGGCGGTATCGGAGACAGAGTCCCACATCTCTGCAAGTCCGCCCTCATACATTAGGTCAACAATAAGCTTGAGCTCATTGAGACATTCAAAGTATGCAATTTCTGGGCTGTATCCATTTTCAACCAGCGTATCGTAGCCGGCCTTAACAAGCGCAGTTGCGCCACCGCAGAGAACAGCCTGTTCTCCAAAGAGATCAGACTCAACCTCTTCTTGGAATGATGTTTCAATGACACCAGCACGGGCACAGCCAATACCTTGTGCATAAGCAAGCGCTTCATCAGCCGCTTCGCCGGTCGCGTCTTGGTAGATAGCCATCAAAGCAGGGGTTCCTTCGTCTTGCTCATAATTTCGGCGAACAAGGTGTCCAGGGCTCTTTGGTGCCACCATAGTCACGTCAACATCTTCTGGTGGTTGAATCTGGTTGTAGTGGATATTGAAGCCATGTGCAAATTGCAACGTGTCGCCGGGCTCAAGGTTTGGCTTGATGGCCGTTTCGTAAACATCCGGCTGAACGGTGTCTGGAAGCAGTACGGAAACAATGTCAGCCTGTTCAGCAGCAGAGCTTGGTGTTGCAACCTCAAGACCGGCATCACGAGCTGCCTCGCGTGAAGAAGAGCCTTCACGAAGACCAACAACAACATCAATGCCAGAATCATTCAGATTCTGGGCGTGAGCATGGCCTTGACTTCCATAGCCAAGTACAGCAACGGTTTTGTTTTCAATGTTCGAGCGATCCGCGTCGTTATCATAGTATACGGGTACAGTAAATTCGTCTGTCATAATTATTTGCTATCGGGTTGGTAATCGTACAGCACTATTTTACAAGCATCGATTTGTTAGTCGTCAGCCTCAACGGGGGGGAGGTTATCAACTTTGGCATTCCATTCATCTTCAACAGGCGCAGTCCAGTCGGTACCACGTGCAATTGCCGCTGTTCCAGTACGGGTAACTTCACGGACACCGAACCGTTCAAATGCATCGACAGCAGCATTCAGCTTTGGTCGGCTGCCAGTGATCTCAACGGTTACAGTTTCTTGGCCAGCATCAACAGCTTGTCCACCATACATCTCTGCAACGGATTGGACAGCATCGGGACTCTCAGCATCAACCTTAATTAAGGCGAGTTCGCGCTGAACAGCATTATCCTTGAGCTCACGAACAGCAATCACAGGGACAAGCTTTCGAAGTTGTTTTTTTGCCTGTTGGACGCCAGGGCGAGGTTCTTCAATAACGAGGGTAATCCGTGCCTGAGATGGGTCTTCAGTTGGACCAACAGTCAGACTCTCGATATTGAACTGCCGGCGGCGGAAGAGGCTAGCAACCTGTGCTAGAACTCCGGGTTTATGCTTAACTAGCGCTGAAAGTACAGCGCGTTCTGGGTCTGGACTAGCCTGTGCATCAGGGTCAATACGAATACCCTGCTTATTACGGCGTCCACGAGGTTTGGGTCGTTCATCAGGAGCCGGTCCTTCTAACGCTTGGGGGTCACTTTCGTCACTCATTGTTCGTAATTGTTTAGTTAAAGTTGGTTCTTGGACAGTGCGAACTCAGCGTTGTTACCGCCGCTTGGAACCATCGGATAGACGTTTGCTTCAGGGTCGATGCGTGCATCAATCACGGATGGGCCGTCATACTCGACTGCTTCTTGGATGGTTTCTGCAACCTCGTCATATTCTTCGATGGAGAAGCCAGCAGCACCAAAAGCTTCAGCGAGCTTATCGAACTCTGGCATCCAGTTGTAGTCAGACGCAACATGTCGGCCACCGAAGAACGCGTCTTGCCACTGTCGGACCATGCCAATGTATTCGTTGTTCAGAACAACATACGTGATATCAAGATCCTCACGGACCGCCACAGTAAGTTCCTGAATTGTCATCAGGAATGACCCATCACCATCAAATCCAATGACGGTTTGGTCATCGTCAGCAGCATATCGAGCGCCGATTGCTGCTGGAACGCAATATCCCATTGCTCCGAGGCCCTGTGAAGAGACCCATGTTTGAGGTTCCTTATATGTCCAATATTGACAGGCCCACATTTGATGCTGTCCAACACCAGTAACGACAATGGTATCATCATCTGTCGCTTCGTCGGTTGCTTCAACAACGAACTCTGGTTGGACGGGACGATCATCGGGGGTTGGGTACCCCATTGGGAAGTTGTCTTTCCAATCCATAACCTGTGATCGCCAGTCATCGATAGCAGGGTCAGTATTCATCTCGTCGGTTATAGCCTCAACTGATGCACCCGCATCCCCGACGACTGGGTAGTCGGCCTTGATATTTTTGGAGATTTCTGCCGGATCAATATCGATATGGACAACTTCGGCATTTGGAGCAAACGTTTCAATGCCGCCAGTTAGTCGATCGTCAAACCGGGTTCCAACTCCAATCAGCAGATCACAATGAGAGATAGCCATGTTAGCGTATCCGGTACCGTGCATGCCGGCCATCTCAAGTGACAACTTGTGGTCTTCAGGGAAGGATCCAAGACCAGGCATTGTGGTCGTAATAGGAATCCCATACTCCGTTGCAAATTCGCGGAGTTCCTTGCTTGCTTCAGACTTAATAACACCGCCACCAGCAAGGATCAATGGCTTATCAGCTTGCTCAATTGCGCGAGCAGCATCCTCAACTGCACCGCGGTCCGGCTCTGTCCTGTACTCATAAGTGTCTGGCGTGGACGGAACATCTGGACCTTCGGAAACCTCAGTTGTTGTCACATCTTTTGGTAGGTCAACAAGCGTCGGTCCGGGCCGACCCTCTCGTGAAAGTGCGATAGCTTCGCCAACATCGTTGCCGACTTCCTCTGGGTCAGCCGAGAAGATATTATGTTTTGTGATTGGATCGGTGATACCTGTCGTATCCACTTCCTGAAATGCATCATTTCCGACAAAATCTGTAGCCACTTGGCCTGTTAGAGCAACAACCGGATCTGAGTCCATTTTTGCATCCGCAATGCCAGTAATCAGATTTGTCGCACCAGGGCCAGATGTAGCCATGCACACACCCGGGTCATTTGAGACCATACCGTATCCATCAGCGGCATGTGCAGCACCTTGTTCGTGGGCCATAGTAATGTGGTTGAGCTCGTCAGAATAGTGCAGTTCATCATAAACCGGCATGATAGCACCACCCTGGATACCAAACAGATACTCGACATCAGCCTGCTCAAGTGCTTTAATGACTGACTCAGCACCGGTTGAAACCTCGTCGGTATCAGCTTGCTCGTTGTCTGCCTGTTCTGCTGCCGTTTCTGTTTCAGGGCGAACGTGTGCTTGCTCGCTCATGGGTGGTCACCATATAGTTTGAAAGTAGTTTGCGAACGATACTGTCGTAAGTTGTTAGATGTATGATTCATTGGTAATGGGGTATTGGATGGTTGTTGAAAACCGTCGAACGTTACGTCAGGTGAAAATAGTTGGTGAGGGGCTATGCAGCCCCTACAATAATAGCTACAGGAAGTACACGAGCAGCGTCGCTGTTGGAGATGAGAGAACTTCCAACGAACTGACGCTGATTCATTACCTGTAAAGGATGTCTCTCTACTCTTTAAGCTTTCGTAATTATTTTTGTAAATACTCTCAGCTTGACGATGGACATCTACCGGTCGCTTTGCGAGTTTGATCATGGCAAGTATTCTACTGGATTAGGCGTGGATTTCGTCTTCCTCTTCGCGTGGTACTCCAATTTCGCGTGCAAACCGTCGGAGTTCCTCAACCGTGACTCGGTTTTTCTCCGCACCATAATCCTTGACTCGCCGGGTAACCGCTTTGACCTGTTCTTCTGATGGGTCAAAGCCAGCCTCAGCGAGCCGCTTCCGGACTGAGTTAGTTCCGGTGTGCTTGCCAAGTACGAGTTGACGTTCTGCCCCGACCATTTCAGGAGTCATAACGCCAGGCTCGAACGTGTCGGAATTTTCAATGACACCAGCGGCGTGAATACCACTTTCATGTGAGAAGGCGTTACGACCAACAACGGGCTTGTTCGCAGGGGTGGGAACATCGCTTTTTTCCTCGACAACGCGAGAAAGTTCAGTAATACGGGTTGTATCAATCCCAGTATCAACCTGATATAGAGACTCAAGTGCCATTACAACCTCCTCGTAGGCTGCGTTACCAGCGCGTTCACCAATCGAATTAACTGACACCTGAGCCTGATCTGCCCCAGCTTCGAAACCAGCAATAGCATTAGCCGTTGCCATCCCGAAATCGTCGTGTGCGTGTACATCAATGCGAGCATCGGTGTGTGCTCGCACTGTTTCAATTAAATCGTACATACGCCGCGGAGCGGCAACGCCTGTTGTATCAGGAATATTAATCCAGTCGGTTCCTGCCTCGGTTACGGCTTCAATGACTTCAATTAAGAATTGTTCGTCAGTTCGCGTCGCATCCATCGGTGAAAACATACAGGTCGCACCTGCATCGACAATCTGTTCGACAGATTTGACGGCTCGTTCCAATACATCCTCACGGGTTGCATGCATTGAGTCTTCAATTTGCACATCACTTGTCGATACAAACGTATGGACCATCTCAGCACCGCTGTCAAGCGCAGCTTCGATGTCTTTCTCGACCACACGCGCCAATCCAGCAACAGTGGTGTCTGTGGATTCAGCGATATCTTGTACAGCTTCAAACTCGGCATCAGAATTAACTGGGAAACCAGCCTCAATGACATGCGTTCCCATGTCGTCGAGCAACGCGGCTATTTCTCGTTTATCTTCGTATGAAAACGAGGTACGTGGTGACTGCTCACCATCACGGAGTGTAGTATCAAAAATCCGTGCGTCATCAATCTCGTTAGTTGAGTCCAGCGTGCCCTTGAAGAACTCGACCCCCCTGACTGGTGTCAGAGGACGTGTCGTTGTGAGACATTGTAATAAGACAGTTGATGAGTATACATTTAAATCTAACCATCGATTGTCAGGTGTGTGAACATTTCTAATTTGGTTAGAAAGCAGAAATATTGCACATCCCAGAGAAAACAGCGAAGGGCAAAGAACCAACAATCCTGATTACTAATATATCAGTAAGTGACTATGAGCGATTTCGGCCTTGACTTACAGACGGTTGAACAAGAAATACAAAATCAACAAGACGCCACGGCTCGTGAAGATGAGAAAACAAAAAATACAGAAGACACAGGTGAGGAAACCCGTCGTATTGTCCTTGATGTATTAGATGGTACGGCAAATACTGACGAATGGACATCATTAGTACAATCAGGAACACCGCTGGTACTTGCTGTAGAGGGTGACATCGAAGAAGGCGCTTCACCGTTCGTTCGTGAGATAGTTGAAATGGGTGGAGATATCGTGCATTTTCGATCGTTCCTCATTGTTGTTCCACCAGAGGTCGAGATCGACAATAGCCGGCTCTGATAGCTACGTACAGGAGTACTACGACAATTGTTAGTTCAGAAAGAATCGATTTTAGCCCCCATTTACGACATCCAGTTTGTGCTAATTTGATTGCAGCACGGGGATGCATTTACCATGTGTCCACACATATATGATAACAAGAATCATGGCGAATCATGATGACTCCGCAGAATTAGCAATTGTTGGATCATTTAATGGAAATATGACATGGATGGCCTATCCAGAAGAAACAATGGAACGTGCAAGTCACGTGCTGGAAGACAAAGGAGAGCTCTGGATTATCGATCCTGTTGATCAGTCAGGACTTGACGAGGAGTTATCTGACCGTGGAGAAGTCAAGGGTGTCGTGGTACTGCTGGATCGGCACAAACGAGATGCAGCAGAGATTGCAAAGCGATTTGATGTACCAGTATATGTCCCGGCAGTGATGAGTGATATCGAGACAGAAATTGACGCCAAGACAGTACAGTTTACTGGGGAGCTTGCGGAAACAGGTTACCTGTCACGTGTTATTCTTGATACTCCATTCTGGACCGAAGTCGCATTATATCACGATCAAAAGCGGATGCTAGTTATCCCAGAAGCAGTCGGAACTGCCTCATATTTTCTAGCAGATTCAGAGCGACTTGGTGTTCATCCGATGTTGCGGATGACCCCTCCCCGGGATGCCCTACGTAATATAGATCCAGAACGAATCCTTGTTGGTCACGGCAGACCGATTCTAGACAACGGAGAAACAGCATTAGAGGAAGCATTGGCGGGTTCAAGGAGAAATGCCCCGGGGCTTGCCGGAAAGACAGTTAAAAACTTTATATTTGGTAGATAATGAGCAAGACAGTATATATTACAGAAGGACTGGTCAAGGCACTGTTAGAGATCGCAAGCCGCCAAGATCCTCAACCAGTCTCAGTTGATCTGGGAGCAACGAAAGCAAGGGAATATAACGATGTATCAGATAAACTCGGTGCAGAGACGCTGATTCTGACGGACATGTATATGCCAACAGACCAGCAGTCGGTCAGTGCCGTGTTCGGCATGGACATCTCCACTCCTGCAGGCCGGACATATGGTCGGTTTGTTTCTCATCCAGATGGAACGCTCGGTCTCACAACAAAGGATAACTTACATGAGATTGTGATTGTTGCAGTCCCTCCGTGGAATCAAAAGCAAATTAAGGCATTTGATCGGAAGGGAAAGGCCATGTCGATGGAAATGTTAGATGTGGATCTGCCAGAGAGCGAAATTGATCTCAAAGGGCATTGATGAATATCAATCATGAGGTCGTAGCGTTCAAGAGACCGACGATACAAGTATAAGTCAATATGGGGGCACGGCCGCCGACCAACGACAACGAAGACCCGGAGATGATTGAGTTCGGTATCGCAGCTATTGACGCTCGGTTGAAGGATTCAACACTATCATACCCGGCGACAGCAGAGGAAGTAGCCACTGCAGTAGGGACCTCCGAAGTACCCTATGACGCGAAGGGAAGATCAGTGGCTATTGAAAAAGTGCTCGAAGAGACAGGAAAAGAAGAGTTCGGAAATCGTCAGGAGTTGATGAATTCGTTACACGAAGTATTTGAGGAATACCGAGAAAAAGACCCAGGAATGTTATCGCAGATCCGCTCAATGCTTCCATTCTGAGTCTTCTTCATCGTCTTCAACTTTCTCCTCAAGCCGTTCAATACGACGTCGCTGATCTCGGTGAAGAGAGACAACCATATCTGAAAGAAAGGCCAGCGTGAGCAACTGCATGCCAAGGAGAATACCTGCGGTCGCAACAACCGCAAGGACTTCATGAGCAATACCTTGTTCGATCCACCGATAGCCAACGAAACTTGCAACAGCTAAACCGGAGAGGAGAGCGAGTGTCCCGACACTACCGAAATAGAAGAATGGATTATTTGTTTTAGCTAGTCGGTAGAGAGTAACGATAATGACAGCGCCGTCACGAACGGGGCGAAGATTTGTTTCAGAGCCTTCTGGTCGGGGAAGGTAAGTAATTGGGACTTCAACGGTATCAATTCCCTCACGGACGCATTCAACGGCGATCTCAGTTTCAATGCCAAATCCTTCTGCCTGAAGATCGAGCCGTTTAGCGGAGCGTAATGTAAAGGCACGATATCCACTCAAAATGTCATGATGATCGCGGCGGTGGATAAGGCGATAGGCCCAGTTGATAAGACGATTACCAACTTGGTTGAGCCGTGTCATCGCACCGGGTCGCATATCTGCAAATCGATTACCAATAACATGTTTAGCGTCGCCAGAAAACAGTGGCTCTACCATTTTATCAGCATCTTCCGGACGGTACGTCCCGTCACCATCAACCATAAGCACATATGGACGGTCAATTAGGTCGAAAGCTTCGCGGACAGCCTGTCCTTTACCACTACCAGATTGCTCAACAACGCGTGCGCCGTGTTCAGAAGCTATTTCCTGTGTCTGATCATCGGAGCCACCATCGATGACAAAAACGTTCGTGTATCCCGCATCGTTGTAGCCATCGATGACATCACCGATTGTTTCTGCCTCATTCAATGTCGGAATCAGCACACACACCGCGTTCCGGTCAATCTCCGCCATTGGTCGAAAATCCTTCCGATAGCGATAAAATACTGGCGGTCTTGATCAAGTACGATATTCGTCCCTCAGATTGGCTCAATCTGAGAATGGTCAACAAGTTCAGTAAGTCGAAGAAATGCTTGCTCGGATCTGGTACATCCACAGCGTTCAACGATTGATCGGCACCACTCAATACGATTAAGAAGTATGTCTGAGTCGTAACTCGGGACACATAACCGGGATGCCGCAACAGTTGCTTCAATAACAGCAGCCCTCCCCCGGCGGATTACTGGGATATCCTGCCGAACGGTGTCTCCAGATTGAGGCGTAAACTGCCAATCAGTCCATTTGGTTCCCCCCTCTTCCCCGCGATTTATACATTCAGCATCAGCTCGAATCCACGCATTTGCAGATTCGAGAACGGGATTCGGTGTCTGATACATACCAAGAGAGGCTTCCACAAATACCAGAGGATCAGCGAGGATTTGAATGGTTCCGGATGTGGATCGAGAAAGATTTGAAGCAGTTACTGTTTGGCCCCATGTTCTAGCAGCTGCTGCTGTACCATCTCCATCCCGCAGTCCAATGGCAGCATGATGATATGTTCCGTCAGAGCATTTAGTGGAAATAATCGTCTCAACAACCCCGTCTAAGTCAACCGGCCATGTGTCAAGCGATCGATTCTCAGGATGGAAGCTAGATGGTAAGTCAGTCATTAAATATTGATGTCTCCTCGTTCTAAGGCAATAAATAATCCTCCGGCGAGCAGGTCAGCAGTCATGCCTGGATTAATCTGGCGCTCGGTAAGCTCTCCGGCAAAGGTACGTACTGACGCAAAATCGATAGTATCCCCCGGCGAGTCAGGAAGTAACTCCGCTGCTCGTTGCTTGACCTGGTGTGCTGTTTCTTCTCCATGTGCAACAGCGACTAATGTATCTGGTATCTCTGCAAGAAGTTGAAGATGAACAGTAGCGGTCCGCTTGGACAGGGATTGTGCTTGCGTTGTTTCAGCAAGCCAATCAGCAGCCATAAACGTGCGAGAAAACCCATGAAGGAGTTCATACGAAATACCGTTTCTGTCAGTGCTAGGTTCTAGGACATCCACCAGTGTGAGTCCTCGTGAACGTATCTCATCAATAGCCTCCGATCCCTTATTAGCGTCTGGTATATCTTCTGGAGGGTCAGGAATATTAACGTCAACATGATCGAAAGCAGCGTAAAATCCAGTAGCACCCTCAACTCCAGCCTTCTCTACAGTCGTGTTTGCTCGGGAGGGTGTCAACGCGCCAGTACTTGCTGTCTGAACCAGTGGCATCAACAACAAAATGGCACCAAATTGGGTGTTAGTATTGGTGTAGTCTGTCATGCCAGCAATGGCACGTTCAAATCCGCTACCAAAATCATTTGTCTCAACAGCGGTGGCAAACCCATCCTGTGCTCCGACAGCGCCAGCAAGAAAATGCTCGTATGAAAGCTCATCAAGATCGCGTTCGCGATCAACATTGCCAGGAGTAGGAGTACCAGAGACTTCTAGTAATAGCGCAAGTTCTGCATTATCAACGACGGAAGGCATGGTATAGTTAATTCTAGCCCGAGGGACTAAGACCTATCCTAAGCGTCTTGGAAGAGAGGCAAAATTATTTCAGACGATTGAGAAGCGATTCTATAGCCGTCAAGATCCGGCTTGCATCGGTGGGTGAGTCAATAGTAATGTCTGTACGGATAGTTGGTGGTTCAATATTCCGAGGATCAGATTCATCAAGAACAAACCCATCAGCAAACGGATAAGCGTCTGGCAGTCCTTCGGATGACGGAGAAAGTCCAACTGCGTCCATAAGTTTTGCTGCTGGACCGGAAAACACATCTGAACCGATAAATGGTGACACAGCGATAACCGTCGTAGATCGAAGCGCTTCTTGAAATCCATCGATGGCAAGCATCGGCCCGATACTTGTAACTGGATTAGATGGGCCAATAATAATGGTATCCGTCAATGCATCATTGACTTCTGATGACAGAGTAGCTGATTCGCCACCGCGAAATTCAACGTCAGAAACGTTTGGAGTACCATCACGAGCAACCCAGAATTCTTGAAAGTGCATAACGCCGGAAGGCGTATGAATAAGACTAGCAACAGGATCGTTTGCCATTGGAAGCACGGTGATGTCAATATCAAGCGCATCAGCTATTTGATGGGTTGTCTCGGTGAGAGAAGCTCCAGATTTGAGTTGCTGTGATCGATAGAGATGGATGGCTCGATCACGGTCAGAGATGTGCATAAACTCTGGTAGTGCAGCAAATCGTCGCCAGTGGGTCAGATCGTGGCCAGCTGTTTGCTGTTGATCGGAAAGGTACTGCGGGTCGGTAGAAACATCGGTCGCATCTTGGAGTTCTGTGAGTTGAGCATGTGTTGTGGCTGAGTCATCAGCAATACCCCACCAAGTGTCACGATCCAGCATATCAGCAGCCCAGTAAAGAACAGTATCAACATCGGGGGAGATGAATAGATCACCAAGGACAATATCATCTCCAGTATTCGCAATTACTGTTATTTCGTCAGGACTGTAGTGGGATTCCGCACCATCAAGTAGCTTTGGGGTGCCAGTGCCACCAGAGAGAAACGTAACCATACTTGTGATAATATCTGGCCGTATATCAGTTGTCGAATCTCACTAAGTTAGTTACTCAGCAAGCCATTCTGCGAAGCTTCCGTCAAGGAGCGTTTCTGCTTGGCGGTGCATATACTTGCGCTGGGCCTGATAAATCGCCTCAGTGAGATCAGCACCATTATCAGCAGCCTCTCTGGCACGCTGTCGTTTCCATTCAGCTGGATTCTGCTCGTGATAGACACGGTATCGGAGCGGGCGAAGATATTCTTCGACTGTCTGTGCAGGAACACCGGCTGACCGAAGACCATCAGCAGCGTGTGCAAGAAGATCACTGTAGATCGCTTCGTGATTACGGGTTTCCAGCCCGTCATTGGTGATCCACATAAGGTTTGCGTCCATGCCATCGCGCATGGCTGCATAGAAGTTATCGTATGCATGACGCCAGTCAAGATCATGGACAGGATGTTCGACTTTTGGCAAGGCTTGCATAAGGCCAGCAAATGCTGCCTGGAACGCGATAGTGTCAGTAACCGTTGGTTGACCGGAAAGCGGCCGGAATTCAATTCGTGCATTTGCTCCTGACTGAGATGGACCATCGAACACGGGACGAATCCATCGCCAGTATGTGCCGTGCTTGTGACGGAAGTGAGCGAACTTATCATCAAATCGTCCTTTCTCTGTTGGAGGCATCGGAACCAGAGCCGGATCAGAAGCAATGCGATTGACTGCTTCTGCAGTTGATTCGTAATCTTTTGGGAAACGAACCTTACCAAGCGGACTTGTCGGAGCATTGAGTACGGTTTCAAAGACCGCAATTCGATGCTCATCCCAGCCATCCTGCAGGACATCATCGATGGTGGTCCCGTTATCATACAGGTCAGGAGGGAAAAACGGAGTGTTCGCTCCAAGTGCAAGAAGTGGCCCAGCAATTCGTAATGCGTATCGGAGATACGTCGGTAAATCATCCGCTTGTGGAACCTGATAGTGTGGTTGAATCGATGTGATTAGACTTTCCGGCATCACGGTCTCCGAGGACAACGAAACGTGTGGAGCATTCAACTGAAGTCCAACACGATCACGCTCAGTATTTGCCATCGCATGGTATCGTGCTGCATCAGACATATTTGATGCAACTTTGATCCCATTGACACCGATTTTAGAGGTAAGATACTCTTCGGCAGATTCACCATCTGGTGGGATCGTCCACATGCCATCACTAATCAGACGGATTCCTTCTGGACGGGTAAATGCTAGTGCAGCCTCAAGCCGGGCTTGGACTTCCGACTGCTGTGCCTGTAGCCCGTATTGATTGAATGGCTGTGGGCTGGTACACATCTCAGCATTGTGCAGTCCCAGCTCTTTTTCCATCCCAATCATCCGGAGAATTCGACGGGGAACACGACGAAGTCGACCTTCTTCACTGGCGGGATTACGCTGATTATTACTATCAGATACAGTTACGGCATAAAACTCATATTCAAGACCAATATTCGCCTGCGGGTTATCGAATGTTCCATCCTGTAATTCCTCGATAATAAGTTTTCGCTCCTCCTCAACGCGCTGCTGAAAAGCATCAGAATCCGTCTCAAGGGCATCTGCAACACGGTCGACGATCTCAACAGAGGCCATGTTGTGTGCATGAGGAGTCGCTCAGATGACTTGAATGATGCGCTTGAGATCAGATATGAGATAATTTCAGACAGGAGATGATGTAAAATAGTTCGGTGTCGCAATATTTGCAGATATTATATACAATTTTGAAGATTAGCTTGTGATTTCGAATATTGGTCCGTCACGGTCAGACAACTGCTCCCGGACAAACGCTTCAAATTCGGTGAATGTTCCTTTGAACAGAAGTCGTTGATGTGCGACACCTCCGCTCCCATAGCTCGAGTTCTCGACTGCCGTCTCTTCTGTTGACGCAGAGACAAACTCAACATGGTCCTCGTAGCCCTGCTCGTCAGTCCAATACACAACATATAGTGAATCGGAGTTATCCTGCATATGGAAGCATTGAGGCGCTGGTTCAATTAGCTTTCGAGAAGGGGAAAAAACGTTTTTACAAGTATCCCATCTCAGAAAGACGTTCTGGAAGATAAGTTTCTGTTACGAAGTCAAGACCGTACGATGCTAGCGATTGCTGTTCTGACTTCTTACCAATATCAAGTTGAAGGTTGATTTGCTCCTCCCAGTAGTCAGTCTGGAATCGAGGGTCTTCAAGTTCGCTCTCAAGCGCGTTAACATCTGCATCGCTCAGAGGGTCAGTTGGGAGATTATATTCAACGATATCCTCTGGTTGGACGCCGATAAACTTCGCTTCTGGAGTGGCAAGATACTCAGAAAGATGGGCAGACTTAATAGAACCGTATGCAACAGACGCATAGATACGGTATGACCATGGATCCCCGTCTGTAAAGACTGTTACCGGGATGTTAAGTTCATCGTGTAGTCGTTTCGTGAGTCTACGTGTTGCTCTGGCTGGTTGTCCTTTCAGGTGAACGATAAGCGCATTGTATTCTTCATCAAATCCATTCTCGACAAGCCGATCACGCATACCACCAGTCTCAACAGCTAAGACAAAGTCGGCATCATTATCGAGGAATTCAAGCGTATCTGGGTTATTCGGGATTTGGTAGCCCCCCTCACCAACATCCTCCTGACAGTGAATCTTGCGTTCTCCACGGCGCGTTTGTTCGCGAATCAAAAGTGGACCCATGATTGTCGCTCCAGACTCTTCAGGGCGCATGTGGAAATCCTCCCGGGTAACATTAGAGAGGATTTCAAGATCTTCGATAAGCTGGTTGGACTCATCTTGGTCGTTAAATTGGGCCTCTTTGTTGTCCCACGATTCAGAGAGATAGTACAATTCCCGAAGGGTTGATGAACGGCCTTCTTCGAGTTGATCAACAAGAAACTCGATAGTGTAGACTGCTTTAAGCAGCTTTCTGGCTCCGCGAATTGAATTTGCAGACCTGCTTGATGTTCTGTCACCGTAGACCCAAACATGGTCATCTTCATCATATTCGATGTTACTTTTTGTTCGGGTCGGTAGCGATATTTCGGGTATATCACCGGCATCAAGTTGATCATAAAGGTCTGCGGCAAGCTCAATAAGCTGTCGTTGAGCCCTTTGCTGTACCGACTCGGTGTCGTCTGAAGTATCACTGCTCATTGTTTGTATTATTCACTAACGATGAGTTTTGCTGTTTCGATCCCATCAACGGAGAGATCGAACGATGCATCTGCGTCTGTCTGGTAGTTGAGTGTTGCACTTTCATCAGGCGAAAGAGTTACTGACCATTTAATAAACCACTCTCCATCGACTTCAACAGCGGTGGCTGTATCAGGAACATTAGTAGGTTTTGAGTCAACCATCTCTGTGATTTCTAAGTCCTCAGATCGAGACATGTGGTTCTCTACAGTTAGTGCCACTTGTGCGGTGCCATCGTCTGTTGAAACGTGACGCTCAACCAACAAATTATTCATAATTTTTGCCAGCGCATCACTGTAATCTGGCTCCTCTTTCTCAGTCACTTCAGCCACCTTCTTGGCCATTTCTGGAAGAATATCAACCAGTGCATCCTGCTTGCGGCGCCGTTGTTGCATCGAGCGCTTTTTCTTTAGATACGACTTGAGTTCGCGAGCCGCTTCACGAACTGCTAATTCAATTTCATCCTCAATCTCAGGGACGTTTGCAACCGCGTCTTTCGATTCACTTGTAAACGGAACATTTGTTGAGGCGACATGGATCATAATCACGGCCGGGCCATTCGGTAAACCAGATCCACCAGGTTGGTCAAGATTATAGTTTCGCCAGCCGATTTGCTTGACAACATCTGTTGTCGCACAGGCTCCACGCTGGTAGACAAGTGGAACGCGATTGGCGAAACGAAGTACATCAACGGACCCGTCCTCAAGTTCGCCACCGTATGCAATGCCGGCCTCGACAATGAATGGATCACCACCATGGACATCAGCATCGCGTGTTGCTGCCGCATAGAAGTCCGCATCAAACTCTTTGCGCAGTCCAGCCTCAATCAATTCCTCAGTAATTGGTGCTAGACATGACGTTGGAGGCGAGAGGACGCTTGTCTCGCGCATTCCTTCAAGCAAGTCACTAACCATATCGCGATTGCTCTCAAGTTCGCGGATGGTCGGAGGATCATCTGGAACAGTTTTAGTATATTCCCAGATCGCGTTGACGATATTGTCACGAGCAGTATCACCAACAGTTACATCGTCTCTTTTTTCAGTCATGTCTGAGGCCCGATCGACATATTCAAGCAATTCATCTCGGGTTAGCCGATCACGGGAGTTGGTCTCAGAGATGAACTTTTCAGCGATCCGACGGGAGAGTCCTTCAATGGTTGCTTCGTCTTTACGCGTGCTCGTTGCAGAATCAATAATCCGATAGAGATCATTCTTCCGACGAGAGTTGTCGGCCGCCTCTGGGCCGGTTATTGCATTCCATGCGGCCTCCACTGCATTTTCACGAACAGTGTCACCAAATGTAGTTTCATACTCTTCGGCAATTGAATCGGCAGCTGAATCAACAGCAGCGATAATATCATGATGGGCTACTCGGTCATGTTCACGAATACGTTCTGAAACAGCTTTGGCAAAGGCAGCAGTTGCATCAGCACCTTTATTTGCGGTTGCACTGGAAACAGCTGTTTCGATATCAGCATCTTCATGTGCTCCGGGAACAGTCCATGTGAGTTCACGCCCGAAGTGGCGGTCACGGAAGCCATCGATGATTGATTTGGCAGTTTTGCGACCCACACGCGTAAACTCACCTTGTAAGAATCCAGAGACAGTCCTGGAATCTGTCGAAGAGATCATCTTCAGCAGTGTTCCAAGTTCAACACCATGTGGATGAGGACGGATTTCTTCCGTTTCAGATGGTAGTTGATCGGTTCCGCGTTCGAATTTCAATGGCTCATCAAGGCCCGGCTCACGAAGTTCAATTCTTGCGTGAGGATTGACTACGGCTGTATTTCGGATATACTCATGTAGCTGTTTCCGAGCCCGCATATTTGCCTCCATTTCAATTTCAATGCGGGTGCCGTGAGGCCGGTCCCACGTTGTGGGTTCCTCTTTTTTGATTTCAGGTTCGTTTGTATCTGTATCAATGATCAGCTCAAAATACTGTGCATCTGACGATCCTTTAGGACGAGAAGTAACTCGAGCCGGTTTACCGCTTGTGAGTTGTGCATACAACACGGATGCTGAAATTCCAATTCCCTGCTGACCGCGGCTATTTTTGACAGATATGGCCCCGTCATTGACGACGACGAAGTTTTCATCGTAGCCCGTTTCGCCAGGAACAGAGATATCATAGACGTACTCAGGTGGTTCAGTTTCAGTTATCTCTGTAACAGTGAGCAAAGACAAGTCAGATTCAGAGAAGCCGTGTAGTTGCTGTATCGATTCCCAAAGATCACGCAGCCGCTGGGTCGGCTCGTAGCTTGAGTCAAGCAGGCCGAATTCACAGAGGTCCTCCACACGTCTTGAGCGTGAAATTTCGCCATCACCGAGGGCGGCTTCAATAACAGCCTGATACTGAGCAGCCTCTTCAACAGAGGAACCAACACCTGCTCCGAGTAAGAGGCCAGGAATAGTATCGGGAACAGACGCGAACTCAGGATCACCAATACGGACGTTGTCAAGAACAGTAATCGGGATTTGTGAACGAGATGTGTCAGGTCCAAATACACCAGATTGTTCGAGCTCATTTTCACTAACCCGGACATCATAAACCGAATCTGAGCCATCATCATGTGACTCGATAGCCGCGATTACACCCTGCATGTTCCAGAGAACGGACAACTGACTAGCTAAGGTCTGACTGTCTGTCTGGAATACCGCTGGTTCATGAATTGACCGAGAGTAGTCAAGATCATAGAGATCAATGAGGAACTGTTGTTGCACAGTATTATCGGCATCAAATATGAAATCTGGAAGGTATCGTTCTCCAGAATCCGATCGGCAAAGTGCAGTGAAAAGATCAGTAAGCAGTTCCGCAGTTCGAAATAGATCGGTTACCTGATCACTGCTAGATGAGCCGACAGCGGAAATTCCACCGTCCGTAGCCGGGTGGTACTCAGCAGAGAGACCAACGGCGTCCCATGACAGCGACTGAAGAGTGTCTTCAGTAATGCGATCGTGTGCAATCTGGTTACTGAATAGTGTCGAAGACGCATCAGTGATAGGGAGATCAACAGGAAGAGAGAGGCGGGATACATCTGCCTCGGAGTAGACAAGGTCGCAATCTTGACGTTTTGCACGCTGTTCCCAACCGAGCTCTAAGACGACATCAACCGGTAGACGGCGGTTAGGTAGGAAGTCATTTTCAAACGCTGTAGCAGATACTTTCACACCATTGTGAGTGTATGCTCGTGTATGATCCTGAGCGCCAGTAGAAGCACGAAGGCGTTCAAGCGTTTCTGCGTCAAATCCACGGACATACCAATTAGAATCAAGTGATTCTGTGGAGAGGTATGTAAGGATGTTGATTGAATCAACTGTTTCGGCTGTCTCTGGAAGGTGTTCCGGGACAAGAATGGGATCACCAGCAGAGAGTTCAGCAGCGCTAATTTCCTCAGTCTCTCCAGTAGACGTAATCGTAAACAGACTGTGATCTTCAGTCACTTCGACGGTACGACCGGATTCAGTTGTGAGAGAGTAAGTTGAACCCGAAGTATCATGTCGAATTGCATGGGTTACTGGCTGCCAAGTCATCGTATGAGCTTCTCTATTAAATGCTGGAACCTCAATTGAGTCTGGAACAACAGCAGTATCACTCTCTTCATCAGAAAGATACCGGTTACAAAACGTACCGATTGAGAGTTGTTTAACGGTGCCATTTTCCCGTATCAAGAGTTCTTGGTCAGGTGTTAGAGACTGCTCGCGTTTATGAAATCGGGATCCGTAAAGCAGTTTACCGAAGACCTTTGGAATCTGCTCTTTGGTAATTCCAGGACCATTATCCTCAATAACAAGTTGATAGTAATCACCGACTTCAGTGATTTCTACATAAATATCCGGTAAGATACCAGCTTCTTCAGCAGCATCAAGTGAATTATCAACTCCCTCTTTTACTGCAGTGACAAGACCTCGGGCCGGACTATCGAACCCGAGCATATGCTTATTTTTCTCGAAAAACTCGGCGATAGAGATAGATCGCTGGCCCTCAGCCAGTTCTTCAGCGATACCTGGGTCGTCGCCGAGTGTAGACTGTTGAGACATTACCGAAAAATAGCAACGGGAAGATTAAAAGATGCCCGGAGCACGGTGAAACTAAAGCCAGCGTCGGTTTTTTATCGTCTGCCGTCTCAAGACATATTCGAATGGGGCTTGCAGATATTGTTGACACTGTCAGGGAGCGCAGTGCAACGCTACGAGTGTATAATACTGAAGAGCAATCTATGATTGAAGAGCTCCGAGGTCATCTAGCAGACCGAAACATAGAGATAATTACAGAGCGGACAACAACTGGACGGCCAAATAATACAGCTGTTTTAGAACATCCGGATCGATCCCCCTCCGCCTATCCGGTTCCTGAATTACTTGAAATGCTTCAGGCAGAGCGAGAGATGGCAAGTCGACTGTCACGCCACATCGATGAACGTTCGTTTCCAGCTAGAGACACACAGGAAATGGTCCATATGTCCAGAGAGATTGAAGACCGTGCAATGCGGATTGGCGAAGGGACCTTGCACGCCGGGTTTCAGTATGTGAGTTCTTTCAAGGATCAACAGGAGACATATGAGTCACTTGCAAATCAGAGTATGGACGTTAACATCTATGCTGTTCCAGATGAGGACCCACCTGAATCAGAACAGATAACACTACATCTTGAAACTACAGATGAAATCGAGCAGACATGGTTTGTGGTATACGATGGAGGAGGAGATCCGCTACAGCAGTGTGCACTGATTGCAATTGCTGAGGATAATGATACATATAAAGGTGTTTTAACCTACGAACCGTCTATCATCGAGCAATCGATAAACCATCTTAATGACAAGTATCTCAAATAAATAGTAGCCACTAATAGTAGAATCTTAGTAAAATGTTTAAGTGCGGTGGACAGATAGTACCACACGAAACAAGTCGGCATCAATCGCAAGATAAGTAGTAGTAGATACGAACATTAAATTAACAAGTTATCTAATTACATACAATGGCATCTGACAGCGCGAATATTCTTGTTGTAGACGACGAATCTAGGCTCGCTGATCTTTTTGCAGCGTGGCTTCAGCAGGATTACACTGTTGAGACGGCCTATGACGGTGAAAACGCACTTGAGAAGATGTCTGAAGAGATAGACCTTGTCCTGCTTGATCGTCGGATGCCCGGTCTCTCTGGCGATGAGGTTTTAGAGAAAATCCGGGAAAAAAAGTATGATGCACGCGTTGTGATGGTCACCGCAGTTGACCCAGACTTTGATATTATCGAGATGGGATTTGATGATTATCTCGTTAAGCCAGTTTCAAAGGATGAACTTCTAGATTTGGTTGATCGGATTCAAACTCGGTCAGAATATCAAAAAGAAGTCCAGGAGTACTACTCGTTGGCGTCTAAAAAGTCGCTTCTTCAGACTGAAAAATCAGAGCAAGAGCTTGAGAAAAACGAGGAGTATCAAGAGCTTGTTGAGCGTGTTGATGAGCTTAGAGAGAAGCTTGATGATCGGATCAACCAGCTCGAAGGTCACGATGATTTTGCTGACGCATTTCGTGATCTCGATAACGGAGCTGACGAGTTCAACGGATTTTGATCGAATTACAACGAACTAATACAGTGCAAGAGTAGCGTACAGTTATCGACACATAGCGATCAGAATCCGACGGTCTTCAGCCGTGGGAGGGGCCAAGGTTAATTAGTAAGGCCATATCCACGTTTAACGAGTAAAATATCAACAGTAAGAACAATAGCTGTAGCAACCAGCAACACAATAATGGATACATACGGCGTGAGATCCGCATATCCGAGCATACTGTAACGGACAGTATCAACCATATACACCATTGGATTTAACATTGAAACAGTTTGCCAGAATGGAGAAAGGACCTCAAGAGAATAAAAGACTGCACCAAAGAAAACCAGTGGTCGGATGATAAATTGAGTCATCACAGTAAGGTCGTCAAAGTCGTCTGCCCACAGTCCACCAATTACTCCGAGGCCAGCAAATAGGACACAGATAATGACCATTGTCACAATAAGTAACAATGCATGTTCAACACCGATTGGTGTGAATAAGCGTCCAACAGCAGCAATAATAACACCAACAAGAAGTCCACGGACAGCACTGGCACCAACATAAGCAACTACCATCTCAGTATGAGACATTGGTGAAGTAAGCGGTGCATGTATGTACTCATTCCACCGACCATGGAAGATAGAGAATGAAGCATTTTCGAACGCATTGGATATCGCTCCTAAAACAATCAAACCAGGCAATATGAACAAGATATACGAAAATCCAGCAATCTGATCGATCCGTCCACCAAGAATGACACCGAAGACGGCAAAATAAAGCACATTTGTGATTGCTGGTGGCATAAACGTGTTTTTTGGGCGACGGATGTATCGCTTGATTTCACGCTTAAAGAGCGTTCGTCCACGTATAGTCCACATTAAGAACTCACCTCATTGTGTGTTAGGTCAACAAAGATATCCTCCAGTGATGTTCGGGTAATTTCAAGATTTGTAATATCATATCCAGCTGCCTTTATATCTGAAATGACTGCTGGCGCGGCTGATCCACCGTCCTTGACTTGTACAGCAATACGACCAGAGTCCATCCATATATCTTCAGCATGGCCATTGAGTTGTGGTGGAACAGTCGGGGGATTCTCAACGCTGACATAGATTGTATCAGTTCCTCGGTGTTTGAGTTCGGTAGGTGTTGCAACAGTGATCACATCACCCATGTTGAGAATCGCAACGCGGTCACAGAGACGTTCTGCTTCCTCAATGTAATGGGTCGTGAGGAGGATTGTTGTCCCCTGTTCGTTTAGTTCTCGAATGATATCCCAGAGATCATGTCGGAGTTCAACATCAACACCAGCCGTCGGCTCGTCAAGGATAAGTAAATCCGGATCAGTAACTAATGCTCTTGCAAGAAGGAGGCGGCGCTTCATTCCACCAGATAATTCATCAAATGTGGCATTTCGCTTGTCATATATCCCGACCAGTTGGAGCACTTCTTGTGCACGTTCTTTTGCCTTTGCTGCTGAGATACCATGGTACCCAGCCTTGTGTACGAGAACCTCTTCAATGGGGAAAAATCGATCAACATTAAACTCCTGCGGTGCGATTCCAATCATATTTCGGGCTTGCTGGTAATCAGTCTGTACGTCATGGCCAAAGACACGGGCTTTGCCACCGGTTTTGTGTACCAGCCCAACCAGAATGGAAATGAAGGTAGTCTTTCCAGCACCATTTGGACCAAGTAGTCCAAAAAATTCTCCATCTTCAACAGTAAGAGAAACTTCATCAAGTGCCCGAAGATCACCATACTCTTTGACAAGATCAACAGTTTCGATCGCTGGCGGCATGCCAAGAACAAAGCAGGGACTGAAGAAAAGACGTTTGCATTCAGGTACTATCTGATATGACGGTCGTCAAGGGCAGAGAATCGATCACGAACAGATTGAACACGATCTGGGTAAATCTCATCAATTACAAGGTCAGGACTATGACTGGTGGTTGCAACAGTTGTCCCCCAAGGGTCATAGATAGCTGACCTCCCAACTAGCTGGGAATCAGGTGTATCAGCACCGTTGACTGCACCAATATACAGAAGATTTTCTACGGCACGAGCCTGTGGAAGAAGTTTCCAGTGCTCAACACGAGGGTATGGCCACGCAGACGGGACAAGGACAAGTGTTGCGCCCTGATCAACTAGTTGACGATATAACTCAGGAAATCGGAGATCATAGCATGTTGTTATCCCGATGGTAAATCCACATAAGTCAGTAACGGAAACTCGATCACCAGGTGTGAGAAGGTTACTTTCCTCTGAGTGGTAGCCAAATAGGTGATGTTTTCGATAGATAAGTTGACGTTCTCCGTTAGAATCAAGCAGTACAGCTGTGTTTGATAATCCGGTCTCTGCTGGCGTCTCAGCAGTTGATGTAGCAGCTAAATCTTCAACAATTGTGCCGGCAAGAACAGCGATATCATTGTCAGCAGCAACATGAGAAAGTTCCGCAAGCGTATCGCCTGAGATTGGTTCTGCAGCCTGTTCGTAAATGTCAAATGCAGCGTATCCGACGTTAAACATTTCTGGAAGACAAACAAGATCAGCGCCAGCATCGGCTGCATCACGGATAGATTGACAGGCCCGAGAGAGATTTCCTTCAATGTCTTGGGGCTTAACATCCAACTGCGCTAATGCAAGCTTCATTGCTTGAGTGCTGCTCGAAGTTCAGTTTCTAAATTCTGTAGCTCCGTGTCAAGGTTCCGGACAAAGTACTGCTCGATACCAGGAAGACGACCATCAACAACAAATTCATTCGTGAGCTGCGCACCATTTTCAGTTTTTTCGATAGTGTGTTCACCCTCGACACGCATGGCTTTTGACCGGCCGACAAATCGAACAAAGTGCGGCGGATTTCGTTCAGTATCTTCTGTGTGAACAGATACGGTTCGATTGACAAACGGAATTGGGATTTCAACATACCATGTTGCAGCAGTTCCGTCTTCGTCTTTTAGTTCATAGTCAGAAACAACACTAACGGCTTGGGCACGCTTCGCCGGGTCAGAGATGAATTCCCAGACATCTTCCGGCGATGCATTAACTTCAATCGTACGATCGACCCGGACTGTCATGATTGATTAGTCAAGATTGTACGGTAAAAAGCCAATGGTATCCGCAAATGGGGTAACGATACCGGACGAAAGGGCGATTAATACCCTGCAATTGCTTGGAGCTTGAATCATGGTTAATAGATTTTATTAGTGTTTGTTGGAAGGGACATATATTATTTGGTAGTTACAAATCACGCAAAGATAGGCCAAGATATGTAATATATCAACGAGATAGACCGCAACAGACCAAAGTGGATATAGGATCAGAGGTCATGTGGAAAGGGTGACCTTCCACGTCGTGGAACGAGCACGGCCCCATTTTTCGATCTCGAAGTCTTCTGTTTTCTCATCAAGTTCTGGTAGGCGAGTTCCAACCTGTTTCGAAGACAGATCAAGTGCATCAGCGATATGCCTAGCGCGAAAGTAGCGCTTTCCTCTGTCGGCACTGTCTCGCAGGTATGCGAGAATTTGCCGTTCTTCTTCAGTGAACTCTCCCATCGTAATCGTTTATACGGGCGTTAGAAACATTAACCTTTCCAAGACAGTGAATACAGGGGCAGTTCAGAGTCGCTATTTTGGCATATTCTGGAAAATTTCTAGGATATATAGCGCTCAGTACACTTGCCAAGCTATGGAAACGAGCCATTGAACTAGATAGCGTCATAGTATCAATACATGTGGGACTTTGCTGTCGTTGGGGCTGGACCAGCAGGATCACGGTTTGCACAGCAGGCAGCAACCAACGGATATGACGTGCTTTTGCTAGAGCAAGGCTCAGTTGGAGATCCACTAGCGTGTTCTGGACATGTAAGCCAAGATCTCTGGGAGTATGTTGATTCACCACGAGAACAACTCTTGCAAAACGAGATTCGTGGGGCTAGATTTCATACGGAATGGAAAGGATATACAAAGGGTATTCCGTTTTACCAGCAGGATCCGATCTCAGGGGTAATTGACAGGAAAGCGCTGGATAAGCAGATGGCCAAACAAGCGACAACAGTTGGAGCAGTGCTTAAGACAGAGCATTCGGTGATCAACGTCAGTGAAGGGAAAAATCACGTTCGTATTGAATCACGAACCCAGAATGATGTAGAAAAGTTCAACGCCAAGATGGTAATTGGCTGTGATGGTCCACAGTCGAGGGTAAGATCAGAAGTCGGACTACCAGAGCCAGAACAGTTTCTGCATGGAGTTTTCGGACACAGCAGTAAACCAGATACTGGAGATTTTGTGGACGTACATTTGACCGTTCCATCGTTTTTTGCGTGGCGGATTCCACGCGGACAGGCAGGAGTGGAGTATGGGGTCGGGGCACCTCCTGGGTCTGGAGTAAAGCAACAATATAATCAGTTGTGCACAGCATATGATGTCAACCCGGAGCACACGTATTCTGGTGTGATTCCAATTGGGCCGCCTGATACAGTAACAGGGCATCGGACTGCGCTGATTGGAGATGCAGCCGCGCAAACAAAGCCATTCACTGGTGGCGGTATTCTCTACGGATTAGCCTGTGCAGATCACGCCGCACAGACACTTGAACCAGAGAATCCAGCGACAACACGCCAATATGAGTCACAATGGCGCGACGATTTAGCAATTGAGATTTCTCTTGGGAAGCTTATTCAACGAGGATATAATCTTCCTAAAAAGGTACAAAGAGCAGGAATGCATGTTTTCGCTGGAGAAATCGGAGTAGATATGGACCGTCCAACCACCTTACTCTCCAAGGAACAGATTAAATCGATGCTAAATTGACACATAGCGAGCGGAAGCCCACCGTCTTCAGCCGGGGGAAGAGGTCAATAGCTGAACATGACTAACATCAGAAAGGAAGTCGATCACGAAGCTCATCAAGGAAAGATGAAGAAGATTCGTTAAACTGAGTCGAATTAAGCGCACGTTCAGTTGGTTTAATGACAATCTGATCATTGGATGACTCATCAATTTTGATAAATCGGTCTTGTTTCAGTTCAGTCAGATGCGACTCAAGAGTATCAATATCAATATCCGTCCGGGCACGAAGTTCAAAGATTGTCATCCCTTGCTCACTACGGTCAGCAAGAGCTTCAATAATCGCGACCTTAACCTCATCTTGGTCGCGAAGTCGTCTCGGTTCGGACATCTGATATAGTATTTGAGTGAAACGTATAAAACTCTTCGCGGGGAAACACCAAGATGAAAAAGAATCTTGCCGGTCGTTGATGATTTGATCAAAGATTAATTGAACTCATTGGTGGAATCAGGACAAGTGAGCTCTTGTTGACCTCCTCCGACCCGTGAACGGGGTGGGATTCCCATGGCACCGCACCGCTGGGTTGGGAGTTTCAGGGTTGCAGTCCAATCGGCATGAACGGACTGCTGGCAGGGTCGTTTGAAACTCTTTGATTTTCGTGATGACGAGAATCTTCGATTCTCGAACCACCAAGCCGCGTCTCCGATCCTGGCATGGGATTCAGCGGTACCGTGCTGGTCGAAATCCACAACTAGCGGCCTGAAGGAGGATGCTTTCAGACGTGGTGGGCCCGAATCCCGATATGATCCGTTTGTTCGGGCGGCAAGGCCGCCTCGATGCGGTTGTGTTTATATCTCGATCACACGTTAAAACTCCGGAATAGCCCAATCCCGTGGAACACTTCCCAGTTGTCGGCTTCATCCCACGGCTAAAGCCGATGAGCGTTCGCCTCGCTACCGCTGTAACACTGAAACCGGACTAATGAACGTTAGCAAGAAATAGCGGAAATATTAGTACGCGTAATCAGCGTATCCGTCTGAGCTAACAGTATCTGTTGTTTCGGAGTCACGGATCTTCTCAAATGCCTTGAGGAAGTCTGAGTTTTGAACAGTAGTTCGGTCGTCACGAATCGCAAACATTCCTGCTTCTGTTGTGATATTCTCAATTTTGGCACCAGAAAATCCTTCGGTTTTGGCTGCTAATGCATTGAAATCAACATCGTCAGAGAGGTTCATACCGCGGGTATGGATTTGCAGAATCCGCTTTCGCCCCTCTTCATCTGGATTCGGTACCTCAATAAGACGGTCAAACCGACCCGGACGAAGAATTGCGCGATCAAGCATGTCAAATCGATTTGTCGCAGCAATGATCCGGACTTCGCCGCGGTCATCAAAACCATCCATTTCATTGAGGAGTTGCATCATTGTCCGCTGCACTTCAGCGTCACCAGACGTTTTTGACTCCGTCCGTTTGGCTGCAATCGCGTCAATTTCGTCAATAAAGATAACCGCTGGAGCACGCTCTTCAGCAAGCTCAAACAAGTCACGAACAAGTCTGGACCCTTCGCCAATAAATTTACGAACAAGTTCAGATCCGGCCATCTTGATAAATGTCGCATCAGTCTGATTGGCAACAGCTTTTGCAAGCATGGTCTTTCCGGTACCTGGTGGACCATAGAGGAGCACTCCGCTTGGGGGATCGATACCAACCGTTTTGAACTGCTCAGGATTCTTAAGTGGTTGTTCAACCGCCTCTCGAACCTCTCGAATTTGTGCGTCAATACCCCCGATGTCTTCGTATGTTACATCTGGTGAGGCATCGATTTCCATAGCTTGGGCTCGAGCATCCGTCTCCTGATCAAGGGTAGTTTTAATTGTGAATGAATCATTGACGGTTACTCGGTCTCCCGGTTCAATCTCTTGTGCTAAGCGGTCAGACACTGAGGTAAGAATCTCTTGGTTGTTACCATGCTGGCGAACAATTGCCTCGCCGTTTGCGATCTCTTCAACGGTAGCAACATACAACGAGGTCGTCTTGAGCTTCTCATTCTCTCGTTCAAGACGATCAGTTTTCTGTTGTAATTCTTGCTTGCGATCGTCAGCAGTTTCGAGTTGTTCCTGAAGTTGATTATGAACTTCAAGAATATCGAAGTAGTGCTGGCGAAGTGCTGAAAGACGTTCTTCCTCGGACATATCCGGATCAAGATCCAGCCTTGGTCGATCTGGAAGCGAAGGGCTGTGTGACATCTATTGATAACTAGTAGGGCCTTAAGCTTAGAAGTGCCTTTTGGGTGATGGTTGGTACCAAACGACAGATTTATGAGCTCGTGGTAAGCGATAGCTCAAAATCTGTAATGAGTCTCATCTGGTTGCCGCATCAGCAATTGCGACTGTCTGGCCGATACCAGCCAAGATAGCCCCAAAGACAAGAGGCGGAATGCCAGCGACAGACGGGACAGCACCAGCAACAATAGCTCCGAGAAAACTGAGCAATCCCCCGGCCAAATATAGTTCTTGGCGAGAATCAATCTCAACGCCAGTATAAATTAGCGCTACACCAGGAAGTAGCATCCACCCGTATAGCCCAGCTGCAAGCATTCCGGCGTGTTCATCCCACAAAAGCCCAAGTGTGCTAATGAGTGTAACGATAAATCCAACAGCGATTACGACTCGCCAGATACGAAGAACCCCGTAGTCCATCTGTGACCAACCAGTGATAGCGAAGATTGAGAGGAATATGCACATAATGATGTGTGCGATAAGAAGAGTTCGTATTGAAAAGTAGCCAAACTCAGCCAGAATGGCTACAATCCACGCCGCCGGGATAAGACCTGCTGGCGCAGTCTCAAGAATACTTTGTCTCATGGATAAATACACACCGCCGAGAACAATGAATGTACCTTACTACAAGATCTATCAGTTGTTGTGAATACGATTTCTTTATTCACTGAACCACGTGATGTTTAGTCGTCGATTTGCCTGTCATCGTTCGGGTTTCTCACTCCGTTGTTTCGCCGTTCTTCTCTGAGTTCTTACACTGGTCTGACCGGGGTTCGGCCGGCTTCACTCGGAGCTCTCCGAAGCCGTACTTAGCTCTTCTTATTATTTACTTTACATTTCTTCCGGGTAAACGCGGAGGAATCCCGATCGGGGGGATTTTCAGGTTCGCAACCATGGCTCCGTCGCTTTACCGGAGTGTGCATCTAACCCAGCCATCGTGACAGTGGCTGACTGGCCATGCCAAGTGGCCGTTACTCCTATCCTCAGCGTCGTCGGCGTTCGTGGTTGTTTTTGTCCGGCGAACGCCGAGTCAGCGTCAACAGACTCGGAGGTATCGTAGGTTGCTGCAACAGGAAGCACGCGGCCGCACTCTTCTGGGATACGGTGTTCACCACCTGTCTTTCGGATACTACCTCGTTACGAGAGCGGACAGGCCGTCGTCCGAGAAACGACTCTCTCGTGATCACGGAAATCTCCGATTTTCGAAGGACTTCCGAAGGTCGTTCGGAATCCGCTCCGTTCCGACCTGGCCCTACCGGTGTACAGAGATTCCTGTAACATGAATATTAGAATTGGAAACTCGGCTATGTTCTTGCCAGCAGAACGTGGCACTGAGTCACGACGTGTATCCACGGCCTGAAGACCGTAGTATTGCGCCTGCTCAACCTAGAACACGTGCTCAAATTCAGGAAACATAGATCATCACGGTGATGAAAATAAAAATAACGCAGCTATCCGGGCGACCTGTTACTGGAGTGACTTCATCTCATCAAGACTGCGCTCGTACTCCTCAATAGCTGACTCAAGATAGCCAGCATCTGTCACATCAACGCCGGCTGTTTCCAGTACATCAACCGGATATGCAGAACCACCAAGCTTGAGAGCCTCAAGATACGCATCACGAGCATCTGTAGATCCATCAAGAATACGAGTAGCAATGTCAACAGCAGCACTAATCCCTGTCGCATATTGATAGACGTAGAATGCACGATAGAAGTGTGGGATGCGCATCCACTCACGGCTCATTCGGTCATCAAAGGAAGCAGATGGATAGAATGTAGATTTGAGATCACCGTATACCTCATCAAGCCGATCAGGAGTAAGTGCTTCACCGGCTTCAATAAGTTCATGCGTGCGATGTTCAAAGCTCGCAAACATCGTCTGGCGGAACAATGTTGACCGAAATCGCTCAAGATACTCATTTAGGACGTGTCGGCGGAAATGAAGATTATCAACTGTCTCAAGGAGATGGTTAGTGAGTAAAACTTCATTGACAGTCGAGGCGACCTCAGCGACGAAAATATCATACTTGCTATAGACGTACGGTTGATTTTCACTGGTTAACTGCGAATGTATCGAGTGACCAAGTTCGTGCGCTAGCGTGTACATCGAGGAGATATCATCTTGATAGTTCATCAGAATGAATGGCTGTGTATCGTACGTTCCTCCTGAGTACGCTCCAGACTGTTTACCCTTATTCTCGTAGACATCAACCCATCGTGAAGAGATACCGTCAGCAACACGTTGTTGATAATCATCGCCAAGAGCACCAAGAGCCTCTGTCACATGTTCAGTTGCTGTCTCATACTCAATATCAGGACCCTCACTCTGTGCAACAGGCATATACAGATCCCAGCCTCGAAGTTCGTCGACATTGAGCGCGTCCTGTTTTAGTTTAGCGTGCTCATCGAGCACATCGAGGTTATCCTGTACTGTATCAAGTAGTGTATCATACACGGATACAGGAATATTGGAACTGTGAAGAGCCGCCTCCCGAGCAGAGTCGTAATTGCGGATCTGTGCGTGTTTAACATCTGATCGAACAGATTTCTCATAGGCCCGACCAACGGTGTTCCGTACAGATTCCCATTTATCATAGAATGTTTCGTAGACACGGCGACGAGTGTCTCGGTCGGGGTTTTTTTGTAGTGTTGTAAAATTAGAGAGTGTAATATTGATAGAATCACCATCAGGGCCTTCAGCACTTGGGAATTCCATATCGGCGTTGGTCAATGTTTGATATACTTCGCCTGACGCACCAGTTACCTCTGAAAGGTCAGCAAGGACTTCTTCAACTTCGGATGACCTCGTGTGGGGCTTCAAGCGGAGAATATTATCAAGGTAATGCTCATATGTATCGAGTTCAGGATTGGTCTCAATAAGGTTGGAGACTTCATCACGGTCAAGTTGCTGGATAGCTGGCTCAATAAAGCTTGCAGCACTGGCAGCTTTACTTTGTAGAGATTGTGATCGGGCAACCATTGCTTGGTATTCTTGATTTCGTGTATCTTCATCACGACGCATACGAGCATATGCAGCAAGTGTGGACAACTCACGCATAATTTCATCCCGGAGAGAAAGTACCTCATAGAGTGGTTCTGGATCCGTCAAATCAGCGGAGGCGTACTCAGATAACGTGGAAACACGCTCCTGGAGATTGACAAAATCGGACTCCCACGCTTCATCAGATTCATAAACGGTGTTAAGACTCCAGCGATACTCAAGGTCGATCTCAGAACGTTCTGGGACAGATGCCATACAAATTCTTTGTCCCACAAACAATATCAATTGTGGCAAACGTGGCCCCACGGATCAAAATTCAATCAATGCGTTGCATATTATCGTGACATGTATTACCATCCTATTTCCTAATCTCACACATGGGCAAAATTGTACGGGGAATCGGACTCACACTGCTGGGGCTACTATTGTTGTTATCACTGACAACTGCAACAGTAACGATTGGATTGGACCGGAGTGTGCTCGATGACGAATTTACAAAAGAAACGCTTGAGGAAGAAGGAGTCTACGACGTGGCATTTGAAGAGGGATTACAGGCACTTGAAGAGGAAATCGAAGATCAAGAGAATGAGACAGGTGAGATAGACGCAGTTATACAAGGTGTTGAGCAGAATTTATCAGCTACGTATATACAAGAGCAAACAGAACCAAACATAGATCGAACGTACGAATTTTTAGATGGAGAACGGGATGAATTAGTGCTGTCAATAAATACTGTTGAAGTGAAAGAAGCAGTCTCTTACAGTGCTAAGGTTGAGGTTCGTGACAGTAGCTACGAAGAACTCTTCGATGAGTACATAGATGATGGGGAAGGATTTGAGGAGATTGGAGAACAGATTGTTGAAATGGCAGAAGGCGAAGATGATTACGAAGAGATAATTGCTGAGAATGAACCAATGGACCTGAATGGAGACAGAGTAATTGATACTAGAGGCGACGCAGAGGAATACGCCGACGAAATAGGTATTGATGAGCACCTACAAGGCGGTGTCGCTGGGTTCATATTAGCCCATCAAGATGCAGTCGATGATGAGACAGAACTAGAATATGATGAGTACATAGATCGACTTGAAGAATCACAAGAAGATTTAGCGGACGGAGTAGAGACACTGACCAGAGAGGAAATTGACGAGTCAATTGATGATGTAGTGAGTACGGAAGTAACAAACAATGATGACGAAGACGTTGCACTTGTGCAGTCTGGAGTGTCGATGATCGGGACAGTCTCGATTGTACTGGCAGCATTCTCGGTGTTGATCGCCGTGCTAATGTTTGCTGTAGCAGAGACACGGTCATGGGCGCTATGGGAGATTGGCGGAATCAGCGCGCTTGTTGGTGGAATATGGATTCTTGGAATATCAACTGCCGAATCATTTGTGGGTGAAACAATACAAACAGTTATCGAAGAGGAAGAGCCACCAATTGACCCAACAGAAACAATCACTGGAGTTATTGGACGATACCTTGGCGTGTTTAGCGAGATGGGTATGGTTCTGCTGCTACTGGGAATCGGATTTGTCACATTGGGTATCCTTGCACGAAAAGGAGTTGGACCACTCGCAGATCCAGGTCAGGCAGACTCTACAGACAAATCTTGAATTCGGTCAGAGATCCGTGAAACAACACCTGCGCGGAGTAGATGCTGTTTATGGAATTTAGTAAACGTTGAGACGTGGTTCTCAACAGCATTAGAAGGCTGAAATGACCGATTAGAGTAAACAACATCAACTAACAGCAGTGGAAGTGGGGATGCTGGTGCTATACCGTCTGGCCCCGGTAGAGGCTGATCTGAAAGGACACGGTCAATAAATGCCAAGTCACGAGCACCAGTTGCAATCATGCGAAGTAATGAGACCGCCCGTCGAACAAACTGTCTAGGGAATCCATCTGATTCGAACTGAAGGACAATATACGGGTCATCAAGTTGAAACTCAATTGTAAGATCTCGGTGAGTGCCAGTTGAGTCTAGAGTCAAATTGTGGAAATCATGATAGCCAGAAAGACGGGTAATGGCCGATTCAAGCCGGGAAGTATCTAGATGTCCGTCAGGATAAAGCAGGTACTCATACCGCCGACGGACAGCATCGTGAGTCGGATGGAACTCTTCAGGAACTGTCGTGTATGCCCATACGATGATATCATCTGGAAGATAGGTATTTATTGCTTCCGGGGTAAGCCATTTTGGCGCATCAAACGCAATGGTTTGTGCGACCGCAGAAACACCAGCATCAGTTCTCCCCGAAGCCGCATATCCCGGAGGGATGTTTTCGTCATGAATATCAAGTGCAGCAAGGGCATCTAAGAAGGTGTCAGAGATGGTATCTACGTCAGGCTGCCGCTGAAACCCATGATATCCTTGGCCATCGTAAGCAACCCGAAAAGCATGCTTAGGCATATGTCACAATAGGTCTCTGGTTTCGTGAGTATTAGACGAAGGTCTCGTATGTTGGACGGGAATGGTCGCCCGGGAACTCGTCTACAGGAACCTGTATTTGATCTCCGGACTGCATGTCTTTGATCGTCACTTCGTCATTTTCGAGGTCTCGTTCACCTACGATGATAACAGTTTCTGCGTTGATGCCATCAGCGTAGTCAAGCTGAGATCCAAATCCTCGGTCAGCAAGATCAACCTCAACAATGTGACCTCGTTCACGGAGACTACGCGCAATTCGAGATGCAGTTGGACGAGTGTCACCTACCTGAAGGACATAATAGTCTGTGGAGAGCGTTTCTTCAGGCCATACACCAGCTCGTTGGCAGAGGAGCCCAAGCGTAGCGTGACCGGGAGCAACACCGACAGCTGGGGTTGGTTCGCCACCAAATGATCCAATAAGGTCATCATATCGGCCACCACCAAAGATCGAGCGTGAAACTTCCCCTTCAGTATCAAAGCACTCGAACACCGTTCCGGTGTAGTAGTCAAGTCCTCGTGCAGTCTCAAGGGAAAGATTGCAGTGGTTACGGACACCAAAGTCATCTGCTGCTGATAAGACAGCCTGTAGATCAGAAACAGCACTTTCAACGCGGTCAGTACCAGCAGTACGGGCTAGCTCGTCTAGTTCGTTCTCTGGGACAGAAAGAAGCTGGTCAAATTCTCGGGCTTGATCTTCAGAGAGACCAGCATCGGTAAGCAACTGATAGTATTCGTTTGTACTGATCTTCTCTTTTTTGTCAACAGTGCGGATAGCTGCAGTTGTGTCGACCTCACTGTCGAATGACTCAAGCAGGCCTCCTAGAATATCACGGTGTGAAACTCTGAACTCAAAGTGGTCATTCGTTAGTCCGAGATTTGTCAGGGCATCAGCTGCCCAAGCAAGGATTTCCGCATCAGCAGCTGGCTCAGATGAGCCAAAGATATCAACGTTTGTCTGGTAGAATTCACGAAATCGGCCCTGCTGTACCTGTTCGTATCGCCAAAACGACCGGGTGGAATACCATTTAATTGGTTTCTGGAGTTCTTTTCCCTTTTCGACAACCATGCGAGCGACAGTCGGAGTCAATTCAGGTGTGAGAGCGACTTCTCGGCCACTTTTGTCTGTAAATGCGTAGAGCTCGTCAACAATCTCTTCGCCACTCTTGTCAACATACATCTGTGTTCGCTCTAAGGCAGGAGTACCAATTTCGCGAAAACCATACTGGCGTGCTGTTTCCTCAAGCGTCCCAGTTACCGCACGCCGAGCCTGCATCTCTTCAGGATAAAAATCACGAAACCCCTTGAGTCGATCGTACATACAGGTGAATTAGGTAAGGGAGTGTTTGAAACCTTCTGTCCTCTATCAAGATAATCAGTCCACAAAGTAATACAAAAAGTCGAATCTGGTTGAGAGGACGAAGATCGTTATTTGAGACCAGTCACAACAGTTTGATCGTGAGCAGGAAAGATGTCAGTGATTGCGACATCTGACCATTCATCGCGGATAATTGCTCGGAGTTCTGCCTCGTAGTCGGCGCGAGGGATATCTTCACTTGGACCAACGGTCACCTCAAGCGTTTGTGATACTAGATCATCCACAGCTGATCGTCCGAATCCGGAAAGTGGAGCGATATAATCAACATTGTATCGATCCTCAATACTCTGGGCTGCCGCCCGAGAAACAGTTGGAGCGCGATCATCACGGCGCGTGCCATCAGCAATCGCATCAAAGTCACGATCAGCAAGGGCCTCAAGGGCTTCGTCGTGGGCATGCTGAATTCCGTTGCGAGGATACCCATCATCGGTCATGATTTCAACAGCCGTCTCAGCAATCGATCGGTCAAGCTCAATCGCTTGGAATGAGCCAGGCAATTCAGCAGCTGCCGACTGTGCATGCTGCCACGCGTCAGTGATTCCAAAGTGAGTTGTTACAAGCGTAACGTCATAGAACCGATCAAGTAGCAATGCAGCTAGTGTGGAATCCTTACCTCCACTGTATAGAACACCAACTGTTGGGGTGGTCATCGGCGACGAATGTTAAACCCGTCATCGTCGGGTTTCAGTTCTTGGAGCAGTTCTTTCATCTGTTCTTCATCAATCTGGTCTTGTATCCGGCCACTTCGTGCGAGCGCAATGACTTGCTGTTCGACTTGTTTTGCGAACTCTGGTTTTGACATTTCAACCGTGTTAAGCCGCTTTCTGGCACCATCAGTCAGATGCTGCCGAAGTAGAGCCTGCTTCTGTGCTTCTGCCTGCTCCCGACGCGCTTGTTGAGCATCTCCTTGGTCATCTTGCGCCCGGTCACGGAGCTCTTCCATCTTTTTCTTGCGTAATTCTTCGATGTCATCATCAGGGCTGCCGCTCATACTTGTAGTATTGTATTGGCAGTGAAAAAACCGTTACGACAAATTCTATGCGTATCGCTCAAGCTCCGGACGGTCTAGATCCGCAATCACGTCAGCAGCAGTCTGGTCGAGAAGACTTTGGCCTTCCTCGGTAACAACTCGGCCGTATCCTTCTCGGGTTTCAACAAGATTTTCATCTTCAAGTTCCTGCAGTAGTGTTCGAATGATGTTTTTACTGCCGTCGACGCGGTGATCTGGAGCAACGCGATAACGGTTGGAGCCACCCTTGCTTCCTCCGTATGCCGTTGAAAGTCGTTCGACGCCAACTGGACCATCAGCAGCGACACGACGAAGCAGGCTTGCAGCACGGGTTGCCCAGAAGTCTTCCTGTTCTGGTGGCAGTTCTGTATCAACACCAGACTTGGTGTAATCTGCCCAGTCTGGCCGGTCGATTCGGTCTTCGAGTTCTTCGGCGAGCGCGTCAATCAGCGCGTCGGCCGGAGCATCATAGAATGTAGTCATAGCAGTTTCTACCCTTTCGGACCATTAAAGAGCATCGATAGCTTTTGATTCTGAAGCAACGCCGGAACTGACACGCTAAACAAATCTCTTCTTGCGGAGATATAAAGATGAACACGAATTAACATTGGAACATGGATGAGTCTGCTGCACTCGCTATGCTTGCTGAGAAACTAGAACATGCGGGAGATGATGCAGCTGTAATTGACAATCTGGTAATAACGACAGATATGCTGCATGCAAAAACCGATTTCCCGGATGGTGTTTCCCACTATACAGCTGGCTGGCGGTCAGTTGGAGCCTCTCTGTCAGATGTTGCCGCCATGGGGGCAACAGGGAAGGGGGCAGTTGCGGTATATGCATCTCCGGAATTTGACGAAGATGATCTTGGAGCATTTATTGATGGTGCTGTTACAGTGTGTGAGCAGGCCCAGACGGAGTACATTGGTGGTGACCTCGATAGACATGATGAATTTACTGTGGTATCCACGGCAATTGGAGAGACGGACTCACCTGTGTACAGATCCGGAGCGCAAGTTGGAGACAAGGTCTGTGTGACAGGCACACTGGGGAGAACAGCGGCAGCAATAGAATTATTTGAACAGGGCAAAACAACAACCGCAAACGAGCTATTTCAATTTCAGCCACGCATCGCTGCCGGAAAAATACTCGGGACGTATGCAACGGCGATGATTGACTCGAGTGATGGGTTAGCAAGGTCGGTCCACCAACTCGCTACTGCATCCGATTGTGGAATATCACTACAGTCAAGTGAGATCCCAGTTGCATCAGAACTACGAAGGACAGCAAGTGCAGACGAACGGTTACATCAAGCAATAACCTTTGGTGAAGACTTTGAGCTGGTATGTACAATTCCAGAAGAAGATGCAGACAAGGCGATTGAAAAAACACCAGTACCCGTATCTATAATCGGAGAAGTAACAGAGACAGGAGTTACTATTGATGATACCCCACTTGCTGATGAGGGATATACGCACTGAGGAAAGTCCATGTACAGGCGGTACAAGGCGACTGCCCCGGGGCTTGACCCCCGGGGTGAGTTCACGACGGATAAACGGTTATTGGACCTGAATTGGGATAGGTGCAAAGCATAGTGCTGCAAGAGCGAACGCAACAATGCCAATGATTTTTCTTTTCGGGCCAAGCGTGTCACTATCACGAACAGGATTAGCTGGACCAGCAAATGCAACAAGGAGTGCTAATCCTCCCCAGACAATCCAAACGAAGATACTCTGGAAAGCAACGTCATAAAAGAAGTACAGCACACCAGCAAGACCAAACAATGCACCTGGAACCAGCGACGCGATTGTTTCCTGGTACTCAGCCGCAAGTGCACGAACAATATGCCCTCCATCAAGCTGACCAACAGGAATCATGTTAAGGAAAGTAACAAACATACCAACCCATCCGCCGATAACAACAGGGTGAACCATCTTTGTAGGGTCCTCATAATACAACTGCTGGCCAGTTATCCACGCAAGAATTTCCATTAATGGAGGGTAGCCAAGTTCAATTTCGACTGCATTCTCGGCTTCGACAACCGTTTCTGGAACAGTGACAGGACCTAAAAACAATCCAATAGTCGTTACAATAATCGTGGCAATGATACCAGCGATCGGTCCAGCAACACCAATATCGAATAATGCACGTCGGTCTGGGATACGACCCCTAAGTCGAATAACTGCTCCCATTGTTCCAATCAATGTAGGAATAGGGATGAAATACGGCAGCGTTACATTCACACTGTGATATCGGCCAAGAACATAGTGACCGAGCTCATGAATACCTAATACGGTCAAGATTGCTGCCGCAAACGGCCAGCCACGCCAGATTTGTAGTGGCTCACTGGTGACATCAACATGGAACCACATTGCGCCAGCAAACAGAGTAGATAGTACTGTTAGGGAAAATAAGATAATATGAGTCCATGGAATACTGTTAGAGCTAGTCGGTTGTTTGGGGGTAACAACGAGAACATCTTCCCCGGTCCGTCTTGTATACTGGACTTCATATCCAGATTGTTCGAACACCGGCCAGAGATTTTCAACTATGTGATTTGGGGGGACCTGCGGAATCCCGTAATACAGAATCGCATCCTCGGTCTTATCGACATCATAAACATCAAACACTCCAGAGAGTTGGTCTGGAGAGGGGGGAGTATTAGACGACGTGGCGTCACTCATCAAGCATCAATAGCAACTGAACGTACATCAGTAATGCGATAGTTTTCCCACTGACACACAGATGGCTCAACATCACAGTCACGATGGCGTATCGTGTCGCCAGAATTCATCATCAACCGTGATTTCTTTTTTAAATATCGGGACTTCTTCTTTAAGCCGATCAATCCCATCCTCGACAGTATCGAACGCCTCTCGTCGGTGGCCTGCTAAGACAACAACATAGACAATATCATCTTCTGCTGGTATCGTCCCCGTCTTGTGATGAGCAAGAACACGATAGACCCCATCTCGGGATTCTAACTCAGAACAAAGTTCGGTAAGTCGATGCTCGGCTACATCTTCATATTTTTCAAATGTGAGATGTTCCGTCGGCGAATCTTCTGGGCCATCAAGGCGGCGAACACGGCCAGTAAAGGTAGCAATTGCACCTGAATACTCGGATTTTGTGGATTGCTTAATCCGATGAACAAGAGATGACAGAGTAATGTACGGCTCAGTGTCATGAAGCAACTCGGTGAGTTTCTTAACATCAACGCTATCGCCGTGGGATGCACGCATCAACGTTTTACCATTTCCTTCGCGTGATCCAAGCTCAACGTGTGGAATCGATGCCCAATGGAATCCCTCAACTAGAGCATAGTCATATGAAGGTGCCAGTTCATCGAGAGTTTCATTGAGTGAGCGGGTTTCACCGGTGGCAAACCAACCGTGCTCGTCAGCTAATCCGTACGTCGTCGTAGCGCCAGCGTCGCGGTGACGGGCAGTGTCTTTCTGTTCCGTATCGATATCCGGTTGGTGAGTACAGTGTTTGATTGTCGCTATCTGCCCATCGAGAGAATCCAGAAGCCGTTCAACTAGAAGTGTCTTCCCAGATTCAGATGGACCAGTAATGCCCAGAACGTACATGCTGTGCTATTGAGAACTGAACACACTTGTATACTCTGTAGCTGAGAAGACATGCGGTTAGTTTATACCTTCGACAGGGATACGCTTAGTCAATGAATATTGTTGTTTCTATTGGCGGGAGCGTACTTTCACCGGACGATCCTACACGGATTGCAAAACATGCGGATGTGCTCACGTCACTCGCAGAAAGCGGCCACCAAGTCGCCGCCGTTGTTGGTGGAGGTTCTCCCGCTCGGACGTACATTGAGACGGCACGGGAGCTTGGAGCAAACGAAATGAAACTTGATGAGATTGGAATTGCTGCGACGCGTCTTAATGCACGATTGTTGATTGCAGCTCTTGGCGATAAGGCTGTGCAAACGCCTCCGACAAGTTACGAAGAAGCAAGTTCAGGATTACAGCGAGGAAAAATTGTTGTGATGGGTGGTGTGGTCCCCGCACAGACGACAGATGCAGTAGGAGCGGCACTGGCAGAGTACATTAATGCTGACCTACTCGTATATGCAACATCAGTTGATGGCGTGTATACAGCTGATCCACGGGAAACAGAAGACGCAGAGTATATCTCTAAGTTGTCCGCAAGCGAGTTGATTGATATTATCGTCGATATTGAGATGAACGCAGGGGCTGGTGCCCCAGTTGACTTACTCGCTGCGAAGATTTTGCAGCGATCAGGATTGAGGGCAATTGTTCTCGACGGGACAGATCCAGCAAACATCGAACGAGCAGTTCAGAGCGGAGAACACACTGGAACAGAAATCACATCAGGATCAACAGATGTCTGAGCAAACAATTGGATTTAATGAACTTCCTGAAGAGTATAATCCGTACAGCATTGGGAGCAATACCCACCATGAATTTTGGGCAGATGCAGTAGCAGATGAGGTCGAAGCGAATGCAAAGAGTGAACCGATTGTAATCAAGGGTGGAATTTCACCGTCTGGAATCCCTCATTTGGGTAATGCAAATGAAATTGTCCTTGGTTATCTCGTTGCAGAAGTACTACGAGAACGTGGATATGAAGTGAATCAGGTGTTCACAGCCGATGATCGTGATCCTCTGCGAGGACTGCCAAGGAAGCTTGCTGATCTCGATGGTAATATCGTTGGTCTAGGTGATGTTGATGCAGGAGCACTTGGAAGAAACTTAGGCAAACCGTATACAGATATCCCAGATCCGTTCGGATGCTGTGACTCGTACGGCGCTCACTTCTCAAATTTGATTAGGGATATCGCCACGGATCTTGACATTCCAATTGAGCTCAAGTCAAATACTGAGCTGTATGAGTCAGGCGAATTTGAAGGACTGACTACAGACTTACTCAGAAACCAATCAACGGCAAGCGCTGTGTTATCAAAGTATCAGGATACGGTTGGGGATGATTACATACCGTTCAACCCAATTTGTACTAACTGTGGAAAGATCACAGAAACAGTAACGTCGATTGATATAGAGGCACAGACTGTAGAGTACGAATGTACCGATATTGAGGCAGGAGATCAGATAATAGAAGGTTGCGGTCATGTAGGCGAAGTGTCAATTCGAGATGGCAAGCTACCGTGGCGGTTTGAATGGGTTGCCCAGTGGAACCTGCTTAATGTAGATTTTGAGCCATTCGGAAAGGACCATGCAGAAGGATCGTGGCCAAGTGGTGTTGATATTGCAAAGAATGTCTTTGATTTTGAGCCACCAACGCCGATGGTTTATGAGTGGTTTACACTTGAGGACAAACCGTTCTCGTCATCAGAAGGCCACATTGTACTTGTATCAGAGGTTCTGGAACTAATCGAGCCAGAGGTGCTGTTGTACTTCTTCGCTAAAGATCCAACAAAGGCTCGTGATTTCTCGATTGAGCGATTAGACCAACTTGTCAATGAGTTCGATCGGATAGAGCGTATCGCACTCGGGAAACAAGATGCAGAAGAAGACGAAAAAGCATACGCAAAGCGAGTGTACCCGTTCCTTGTTGATACGGTCGAAGAAGATCGAATTCGGATTCCGTACACGTTTGCCGCTGTTCTTGGGATGACAGATGATCAAGAGATGCGCGAAGAGGTTGCTCGTCGTCAAGGACATATCCCAGAGGACGCCCCTGATTGGGCAGTTGAAGATGCACTGACACGAGTTGAACGTGCTCGGCAATGGGCAGAGCGAACAAACAATGAATATAATTATGAACTGAAACGAGAGTCAATGCCAGAAGTTGACATTGACGAAAAGACAGCTGTAGCACTTGATGAATTAGCTGCGTTCATTGAGACACACGATGATCCAGATGCAATTCAAGGTGCAATATTTGAGATTGCCCGTGATCATGATATCGAAGTGGGGGATTTCTTCACAACAGGATATCAACTGTTCTTCGGACTTGAAGAAGGGCCGAAACTTGGGCATTTCTTAGCAAAGCTTGACAAGCAATTTGTATTAAAACGGCTTCGACGAGAAGAATAGGTCAATACGTGGGTGATTCTTCTTCAACACCATCACGGCTGTTAACGACACGACCCAAGACAAACAGAAGATCTGATAGCCGGTTGAGATACACCATCGCTTGGTCATTGACCGGATTATCGGCTGCAAATGCAACAGCACGCCGTTCTGCACGGCGGCACACAGTCCGAGCGTAGTGCAGTTTTGATCCTGATTCACTGCCAGTTGGTAGAATGAATGACTGAAGTGGCTCAAGCGATTCTTCATGTTCATCGATCCATGATTCGATAGTATCAACATGCTCAGAGCGTATTTGTGGATCATCAGGTTCAGAATCCGGATTAGCAAATTCAGCTTGAAGGATGTGAAGATGATTCTGTACACTAGATAAGATGTCATCAATTTCGTCGTGCTCGGTTGGCCGGATTGTGCCGATAAGTGCATTGAGTTCGTCAACAGTTCCATATGCCTCAATGCGGGGACTTGTCTTCGAGATACGAGATCCGTCTCGGAGGCCAGTCATACCCTCGTCACCAGAACCAGTATAGATTTTCATACAAGATTGGAAGGGAAGCGTCCACTTTAGCGTTCGGACGAAAACCAAAAGGCAACCGTTATGTTGATAGGATATGAGAATACATAACAGTCAATGAGTCTTGAAACCCCAAAGTACTGTCCAGAATGTGATGAAGAACAAGATTTCTGGTTAAATGCACGAACATCAATTGAGTTGGGTGAAAAAAGCAAGTGGGAGTGTACAGAGTGTGGACACCAAGTTGTTGAGATAGAGGATCAAATCAGTTCTGTCTCACAAGCCTAGTTTTTGAGAGACAAAACATCAAAATAGTGTAATCCTGAGCCTCTGGCAAAGGACCCTGATATGATATGACATAACATCCATTGAAAGTGCAAAATACATTCACTATCACATATATGTGGAACAGGCTTTGGCGCGTTCTGGATAACGAAATCGTATTACCAACAACTGATTGATAAAAGAAGATAAAAAAGTCAAGTGCCTCGGGGGCAGGCCCCGTGGCATCCACTTCGTACCGCCTGTGAAGTATTCCGAGGCACGCTGCCTGCTCTTTCTGTAGAATCCGATTTAGACAGCGTCAGGGCCTGACTCTCCGGTTCGAATCTGATGAGCGTCGCTCACTGGAAGGACAAAGATTTTGCCATCTCCCGGATTACCAGTTTGAGCGTTACTAGCAATTGCATCAACTACGTCATCAACCGGGACATCAGAGACAACACATTCGATTTTTACCTTCTGGTGAAGGTCAACACTGTATGACTCTCCTCGCCACTGACTTGTAGAGGTGTCTTCCGACCCCCGTCCAGAGACATTCATGACGGTAAGGGAGGTAACCCCTGTGTCGATTAACCCCGCTTTGACATCACCAATGAGCTCGGGACGGATATATGCCATAACAAGGTGGATGTCTTCTGGGGTACCACCGTCTGTGCGAATTTCTTCGTCGGTATTGTACTCATCGATGTCGACAGTTTGGCCACCATCAGTCGCATATTCACGACCGAATTCAGGGTATGTTTCAACACCGTGTTCAGCGACGTCAAGGCCAGCTTGTTCATGATCAGGAGTAACGCGTGCCTGACCAATTGCTTTGAATCCACCCCAGACAAGAGCGGTGGCAATAACTGTCCAAGCAGTGATTACACTAATTCCGAGAATCTGTGGAACAAACTGTCCCGCATCGACAGAAAGGATTCCACCCGCAACAACACTGCTTCCGATTGCTGATCCTTCTGTCGAAAACAGAGGGAATAACAGCAGGCCTAATACACCTGCTGTGCCGTGGACTGGGAAGACAGCACATACATCGTCAATTTTGAGTTGACGGTTGACAAACCGAAACACAATCGGAAGATGCAGACCAGCTAGCAATCCGAGTGCAATTGCGCCCATTGGTGTAAGGAAGTTCGCTGGCCCAGTTACACTGACCAAACCCGCCAAAAATCCATTTGCTACATATAGTGTGTCGACTTTGCCGGTGAGATACCAAGCCATCAGTCCAGCACCGATACCTCCCATGCCCATTCCGATTGCTGTTGCCATTGCAACCCGTCCAACATATGCAAAGTCCCCGAGTTCAGCAGCCCCATCAAGGACAACGGGGGTAGCAGCAGTTCCAACGTTAAATCCAAACCACCCGAAGCTCAGGATCAATGTTCCAAGGACCGCAAACGTCATTGAGTGTCCCGGAATGGTGTTGAGACTTCCATCATCGTTGTAACGGTCCATGCGTGATCCAAGGACGTATGCTGCCGTCAGTCCAGCAATACCCCCGACTCCATGTACGACCATACCGCCGGCAAAGTCTTCAAATCCAAGGTCTGCGAGCAGGGGAGCTCCCTCAGGTGCATACCATACTAGTCCCGAAACAACCGGGTAGATGATCGCTGCCAGTAAGAATGTATACCCTACGTAAGCGCGTAATTTTGCTCTCCCAGCAACAGCACCAGAGACAATCGTGGCTGCAGTCATTGCAAAGACAGCACTGAATAACCACAGCACCCAACCATCGGCAGCAGCACTGGTTGCTTGGTCTGGATGACCATCGAACATCGTAAGTGCAGTGGTGTCTCCACCACCAAGTAGAGAGCCAACGTTGTTTGCGACGCCCATCCCGATCAAGAAGAAAACAACAATTCCAACGGCCCACGTGAGCATGTTCTTTGTCAGTTGGTTGGCGACATTTTTGGAGCGGACTTGTCCCGCTTCCAGCATTGCGAAACCTGCGTGCATGAAAAAGATGAGGAAGGTGACAACGAGTGCCCAAACAAGATTTACTCCATCAATAGCCGCTTGAAGATCTCCAGTCGTAACCGCCGGCAAAATCAAGCCCTCAATCATATTTTCCCCCTATAAAATTTGAAAGATTATTCGTTACCGATGCCTGCAAACATTTGTTTGCTATTTTTCCGATTTGTGATGCATTCATAATATCCTGTGCAATTTCAGAAAGCAAATCATAACTACAAAAGGATTTGTGTTGTCAAATGGTCATAAATAGACATATTATCAGAGAAACGTACAAAATATGATTTTCCTTATATTGTATTGATATATCGAATATACACTTGCTAAGCAATAATTGCGCCAAAATTGGAAGTGTTAAGAATACATTTTATCGAAATTATACATGATCACAGACGGTTCCATAGAATTGATAAATATCAAATCTGCTCTTGCGGGAAGAAACGAAGGATACAGAGCCTAAGAACTCCGAATAACCAAAAAAGAGCCTACTACAGGGTGGATTACATTAAAAAGCGATCTGAGACAGAATCAGAAACTGAACAAATGCAAAAAAGCAACTGTGTACCCGGATTTTAGGAAGAAAAACAGTAGTATTTCCGCTAATATCGTAGCTAGATGAATAAATAAAGCATCACATATATATCTTGGTCAATCAAAGCCTATTAACTTACATTTGGCATCAATTGTGTTGACAAAAGCATTTATATTGGACATACACAAATTACATGTTGACGGGGGGCTTGGTGCTTTAGTAGTGGTAATACTGTTAATATATATCCCCTTATATGCACTTATAATACCCTTTTTCATTCAGGGAATAGTACTTATTGGTCCAGTACTCAAAGGTGTATGATGACAACGCGACACACGAAGTCAATGTCGTCTTCTTCAGATCGGCTTGCAGATCCCGACGCAGTACATGCAAACTGCGGGGTCGGGATGGTTATGGATCTAGACGGGGGCCGGTCACACGAAATTTTATCAGATGGATTGCGCCTTTTGGAAAATCTTGAGCATCGTGGAACGACAGGAGCCGAAGAATCGACCGGCGATGGAGCTGGGGTATTATTACAGCGTCCGGATGCTTTTTTTGCAGACATTATCGACAGAGAACTTCCGGACATGTACGCTGTGGGAATGATTTTTTTCCCGCAAGAAGAGTCAGCACGGCAGGCAATAGAAGAAGAAGTTGAGCAAATAGTATCAAGTCACGGACTCCAGGTGTTTAACTGGCGAACTGTACCAACAGACAATTCGACATTAGGGGACACGGCTAAGGAAGCTGAGCCGGTGGTTCGTCAGTGCTTTGTCAGACCAAAACAAGAGGTAAAAAACCAAGAATTGCCAGCATATGAAGCATTTGACAAAGCGCTATATGTTGCACGACGTGATATCGAAAACAATGTTGAGGAGAAACAACTAGAGGGACACGAACGATTCTATGTCTGTTCGCTGGATAGGGAAACGATTGTCTACAAAGGACTTTTAAAAAGCACACAACTCACTGAATACTACCAAGATCTCAGTGACACTCGGCTACAGACAACGTTTGCCTTGGTCCACGCACGGTTTTCAACAAATACGCTTGGTGCGTGGCACCTGGCTCATCCATATCGAAGGATCATCCATAATGGTGAGTTCAATACTATACAGGGTAACATCAATTGGATGCGAAGTCGAGAAACGGATCTCGATGTGCCAACGTTTGATCAAGAAGAAACAGAGACAATCAAACCGGTCATTGACGATCCAGGACAGTCTGATACAGCATCAGTTGATAATGTTATCGAGCTACTATTGAAAAGCGGCCGATCACTTCCACATGCATTGCGGATGCTTGTTCCAGAGGCATGGCGTGGTAGTGAGCTGATGGACGAAGACCGGAAGGATTGGTATGACTATCACGCATCCCTTATCGAGCCATGGGATGGACCGGCACTTGTGTGTGGAACCGATGGTGATCGTGTTGGAGCAATTCTTGATCGTAATGGTCTACGACCATGTCGTTATGATATCACCACAGATGATCGAGTGATCATGGCAAGTGAGGCAGGCGCGTTAGAGCCAGACTATGGAGAGATCAAAGAGCGTGATCGGTTACAACCGGGACAATTGTTCTTGGCAGATCCTGAAGAAGGACGAGTAATTCCCGATGAGGAGGTATTTGAAGAGCTTATTGATCCAAAATACAAAGAATGGGTTGAAAGCCAGCAGGTGACATTGGCAGACGCAAACGGAAAAGCCGGCAAAGAGATCGGTGATATTGAATCACTCCGGTCACGGCAGGCAACATTTGGATACAGCCACGATGAATTAGAAAATCTCATTGAGCCGATGATTGAGACGGGAAAAGATCCAGTCGGTTCGATGGGAGATGACACTCCGCTATCGGTTCTTTCAGAGTATAATCGGCCGCTATCATCGTATTTCAAACAGCTATTTGCTCAGGTTACAAACCCGCCGATAGACTATCTCAGAGAGGAGTGTGTAACATCGCTCGAAACACGGCTAGGATCACAGCGGAACCTGTTGGAGGAAAGTCCTGAACATGCAAATCAACTGGTTCTCGAGTCACCAATTCTGACCAACGACGAATTAGCGACAATCAAAGATGTTCAACAAAACGGCCTGAAGAGCAAAACTGTCGATATTACCTTTGATCGAGAAACAGACATGAAGACGGCCGTTGAACGCGTTCGCGCAAAAACTAAAGCAGCAATCCAGGAAGGAAATGATATAGTTGTGCTATCGGACCGGAAGATGGATGCTGATCGACTTCCGATTCCGGCACTGTTAGTAACAGGGGCTGTACATCACTATTTGGTTCGACAAGGATTGCGAAACGATGCCGGAATTGTGCTTGAGTCTGGTGATCCAAGGACCGTACATCAGTTTTCAACACTGATTGGATACGGTGCTGGAGCGATAAATCCATATCTTGCGTTTGATACGCTTGCTGATCTCTCCAAAGACAGGAGTGAAGCAAGCATTGAGCAAGCCGCTAAAAATTATGTCAAAGCAATCGAGAAGGGAATCCTCAAGACAATGTCAAAGATGGGGATTTCAACCGTCGAAAGTTATCGTGGAGCGCAGATTTTTGAAGCTGTAGGCCTCGATTCAGACTTTGTTGCAGAGTACTTTGAAGGAACAACAGCTCGTACCGGGGGCATCGGTATCGAGGAAATAGAGCGAGATCTTTGGGATCGACATAATCAAGGATGGAATAAAGCTGAGATCGACCGATATGGCGAGTTTGAATTTAGATCCGGAGGTATCCATCACCAGTGGAACCCACAGACAGTCGGGGCACTACAACGAGCTGTACGTAACGGTGATTACGAGACATACAAGGAATTTGCAAGCGACATCAATGAGCAGGAAGATACGTTGCAGACATTACGAGGGCTACTGGAGTTCAACACCGATGAGCGTGAGTCAGTACCAGTCGAAGAAGTAGAACCTGTTGAAGACATTGTTACGCGATTCTCGACCGCTGCGATGTCACTTGGGTCAATTTCCCCGGAAGCACATGAAAATAATTCAATTGCGATGAACCGAATTGGGGGAAAATCTAACACCGGCGAGGGCGGTGAGCAGCAAGAACGGTTTGGAACAGAAAAAGAATGTAATGTGAAGCAAGTAGCTTCCGGACGGTTTGGTGTTACTGCAAAATACCTTTCCTCCGCTGAGGAACTTCAGATTAAAATGGCTCAAGGATCCAAGCCAGGAGAGGGTGGACACCTGCCCGGAGAAAAGGTCAATCAAATGATCGCAGAGGTGCGACATTCGACGGAAGGAGTGTCCCTGATTTCACCACCACCATTGCATGATATTTACTCGATTGAGGATCTGAAACAGCTAATTCATGACCTCAAAGCAGCGAATCCAGATGCAGACATCAACGTAAAGTTGGTTTCTGAAGATGGGATTGGAACGATTGCCGCTGGAGTTGCAAAAGCAAATGCGGATGTCGTGCATATCTCTGGCCACTCAGGCGGGACTGGGGCCAGTCCGCGAACGTCAATAAAGAATGCAGGACTACCTTGGGAGCTTGGACTTGCTGAGGCCCAACAGATGTTAGTCGAGACAGAATTACGCGACCGAATCAAAGTCGCTGTTGATGGGGGATTAAAGACAGGACGAGATGTTGCGATTGCAGCTCTGCTGGGAGCAGAAGAATACGTTTTCGGAACTGCCTCACTCGTCACGTCCGGATGTGTTATGGCACGACAGTGTCATGAAAACACATGTCCGACGGGAGTCGCAACGCAGCGGGAAGACTTACGGCGGCGGTTCCCGGGCGAGCCAGATAATGTCATTAACTACATGACATTCATTGCGGAGGAACTCCGGGAAATCATGGCGGATTTGGGCTTCAGATCAGTAGACGAAATGATCGGTAAGGTTGATTTACTTGCCCAGCGGGATAATATCGACCATCCGAAAGCAGAGAATGTCGATTTATCAGCAGTGCTTGCAGAGCCAAATGGTTCTCAACGAAGAAAGATTCGTGAACAGTCTCATGAAATCGATGGTCAATTAGACTACGAATTAATTGAGCAAGCAACGCCAGCAATTGAAGAGCAGACACCAGTCTCAATTGAAGCACAAGTAACAAATCAAAACCGAACTATTGGTGCCACACTCTCAAACAAAATTACAAACGAGCATGGGGCAGAAGGGCTACAGGAAGATGCTATCTCAATTTCAACAGAAGGAACAGCTGGGCAAAGTTTTGGGGCATTTCTGACCTCAGGCGTCGCAATTCATCATACTGGCTCAGCAAATGATTATGTCGGTAAGGGACTTTCCGGCGGTAAAATATCAGTGACAACGCCTCCAGAGACTCCGTATGATCCAGCAGAGAATACTGCAATTGGTAATGTCGCACTGTATGGAGCAACAAGCGGGGAGATGTACATCAACGGACGAGCTGGTGAACGATTTGCCGTCAGAAATTCAGGGACAAAAGCAGTTGTAGAAGGCGTCGGAGACCACGGCTGTGAATACATGACTGGTGGAGTCGTTGCCATTCTGGGAGATACTGGACGAAATTTTGCTGCGGGAATGTCTGGTGGAATTGCGTATGTACATGACCCAGAGAAGACGTTTAAACAGAAAGTGAATAGAGAGATGGTGACAGTTAAAACAGAGTTGTCTGAACGGGATCAACGGATGCTACATCGACTAGTTGAGAACCACGCAGGATACACTGGCAGTGAAAAAGCTGAGACGATACTCAACAACTGGGAGTCAGCAATTGAAGACTTTGTTGTGGTTATCCCAGAAGCATACCAGCGTGTGCTAGCTGAGCGCGATGTGACAGATGTTCGAGAACAGCTACCAAGCAGTGTTTCCACATCAAACAACTCTAGTCCAGCACCAGCAGATGACTAACTGAGTCCATTGTCTTTCCCCCTCGCAACTGCTGTAATTTCGCTGAAGAAGTCATTATTTTCAACAATCCATTTCAGGCAAGACTAGATATTATCTAACAACTGTTACAGGAACAGGAGCCCGGCGAGTAACACCTTCAGCGACACTGCCAAGCAAGATACGAGAAATCCCTGATCGGCCATGACTGCCAAGAACAATCTGGTCAATATCATTTTCTTCAGCATATGAAACGATTTCCCGGGCAGGAGATCCGATCACAGTATCGGTTTCAAGAAGTTCATCGGGGACAATTTCGCTTGCACGGGCAAACAGACTGTTTGCCCGTTGCTTGCCGGCATCCAGAAATTGATCGTATGAGGTGTAAGCCTCGCCGGTTCGAAGCCCAACAGCTGGGTCAATAACGTGAATTACAACGACAGCATCGGGATCGTAGTCAACGGCATGCTGAAGTGCTTGTTCTGCTGGGTCAGAACCGTCAATAGGGACCAAGACACGCATGTCTACATATAGTTTGTTTGAAGTATGTGTATTTTTCCCAGATTCAAGTGCCAACTAATCTTGTATGATCAAATGTCAGCCAAGGTCATTCAGCTGCCTCGAGTGTGTGAGTGAATTCTGATATAGGGAGGATAGAATAGTCAACAGAGAGAGTATCATTTGTGGCTCGAATTTTTCCGACAAACGAAGAGATGTCATCAAGTTCACCCTCAACAACAAATAACTCAACACAGTAATGATCGCCAACGTGGCTATGGAAATTCGATGCCACTAGATCTTCATGTTCGTGGCGAAGATGCATCATCTGCTCCTCGACACTTGTTGTTTCGTAGTCAAAGATGACGGTGACAATCCCCATCAGCTCTTCATCCTCAAGATTTACATCATCAAATTCCCCGAGAAGATTCCGAGCGGCTTCTCGAACAACTTCGCTACGACCAGTGTATCCATGCTCATCTGCAAATCCATCGAGGCGTTCAAGTAGGTCATCTGGCATAGAGATGCTAACGACTGTCATATATTAACTAACGTTCGACAAGATACTAAATGTTACTAATTTTGTCCAAAAATAACGCAAAAGTTAATATCAGCAGTTAGTCATCTGCTGGCGTCTCAACCCCAATGTCTTCAATAGCATCCCACGTGAGCCGAGGATTACGGTCAGCAGAAGACTGATCGATCCGGCGGGCAGCAGTATTTTGCGGAGATGCTTTAAGTTCTTCTTCAGTTGCCTCAGCAGCGATATTAAACGCCTGAGCTAGTTGATCAAGAGTATCCTTGCTCTCGATTTCGGTTGGTTCGGTCATTAGTGCTTGATCAACGATTTCTGGCCATGCTGTAGTTGGCGGATGAACACCAGCATCAAGCAGACGCTTTGCGACATCTGTCGCATGATGTTCACCTGCACTCGCAACGAACTCATGGAAGAACGGACCGTACGGAATGGCAAAGTCAATCTGGCTGGCAAGATAGTTTGCATTGAGGATAGCCCGCTCACCAGTGTCGAGAAGTCCCTCATCGCCGAGGCGGAGAATATAGGCAAAGCTTTTTAACAGAACAGGCCAGTTGCCGTGGAATCCATGGACCTTACCAATCGTATTGTCTGGTTCGTAGAATTCGTAGTCGCCATCCTCAGTCTCACGAACGTGAGGCTTTGGAAGGTAATCGGCCAGTTCTTCCTTGACTCCGACAGGACCAGCACCAGGACCACCACCGCCGTGAGGGGCAGCGAATGTTTTATGCACATTATAGTGCATGATATCGAAGTCCATATCACCTGGACGAGCTCGTCCCATCAATGCGTTGAGGTTCGCTCCGTCGTAGTACAATAGACCACCAACATCATGAATGGCATCGGCAATCTCCTGAATATCATCCTCGAAGACACCAACGGTGTTTGGATTGGTAAGCATCAGAGCGGCAGTTTCCTCTGATACTGCGTTTCGAACAGCCTCAAGATCCATACAACCTTCATCATTACTCTCAATAACGACCACGTCATAGCCAGCCATCGTGGCTGTTGCTGGATTCGTACCGTGAGCTGTGTCTGGGACGATAACTTCGCTACGTTCGTCGCCATTAGACCGGTGATACTCTTTTGCAATCATGATGCCGGTAAACTCACCGGCTGCACCTGACGGGGGCTGCAGTGTAACAGCATCCATGCCACCAATCCGAGCAAGATAGTCCTGCAGCGTATGCATAATCTCCAGGTTGCCCTGAATTGTGTCTTCTTGCCGGTCTGGATGAACAGCGCCTGCTGGATGAGCAGCAAGATCTTCGGTAAACTTCGGGTTGTACTTCATAGTACATGATCCAAGCGGATACGGACCATTTTCGACGCCATATGTCATCTCGGAGAGCCGTGTGTAGTGACGAGCTAGCTCTGGTTCAGAAAGTTCCGGCAGTTCGATCTCGTCGCGCGTTATTTCATCTGGAAGAGAAACATCATCAGTGCTAACTGTCGAACGATCCTTTTCCGCAAGGTGGGGTTCGTATACATTATCTTCTTCTCGAACCCAGCGAGCTTGTTCAAATTTCATTGTGTTACCTCCTCAAGTGCGGTGACTTCTTTGAAAGCTTGTACGAAGTCGTCTGTGTGATCCCGGTTCGTATCAGTCACACAGATCTGAATCTCATCCTTGTTAAGAGCGTGAACGGCAAAACCTTTGTCCTGAAGTTCATCACGGATATCGGTCGCTGAACGTTCAGTTTCAACGACAAACTCGCGGAAGTGATTACGATCATTAACAGGTGCCGTTACACCTTCAATCTCATTAAGTTCCTCCGCGAGGGTTGCGGGCTCTTCAATACAGATTTGTGCCAAGTTCATGAGACCAGTCGGACCGAGCATTGAGGTGTGCATTGCCGTTCGCAGAGCGACCCACGCAGCATTTGTACAGATGTTTGATGTAGCGCGCTCTCTTCGGATATGCTGTTCACGAGTTGAGAGTACGAGTGCGTATGCTCGGTTATCATCAGCATCTTCAGTAACACCAGCTAAGCGACCTGGCATCTGCCGGAGAAATTCCTCGCGGGCAGAGAACAGGCCGAGACCAAGGCCAAAGCTCTTTGGCATGCCAAGGACACTCGCATCACCAATGACAACATCAGCACCAACTGAAGCTGGTTCCTCGATAACAGAAAGTGCAACAGGGTCGGAACCAAGGCAGAACATTGCGTCATGTTCATCAGCTAAGTTGCCGATTTTATCGAGGTTTTCTTCAAGTGTACCTCGGACAGTTGGTGACCGTGCATAAACCATCGAAACATCATCGTCGATACTTGACTCAAGATCGTCAATGTCGACATTACCGTCTTCCATTGCAAATTCATCAATATGGAGGCCAGTACCATCTACATAGTTCCCGAGTACTTCACGGTACCGTTCGTCTGTCAGTTCAGGAATAAGAATGCGCTCACCGCTGATTCGTCGAGCACGAGATGAAAGTGTTGCTGCCTCACCGAGTGCAGTTGCAGCATCATAGATTGAACAGTTAACGATTTCAAGCCCCGTTAGCTCAGACATCATCGATTGGTACTCGAAGAGTACCTGCAGGAATCCTTGCGACACTTCGGCCTGATACTGGGTGTAGCTTGTTAGGAACTCAGTTCGCAAGGAAAGGTGATCAATCATGGAGGGGATATAATGATCATAATGTCCTCGACCGAGGAATTCGATAATATCGTCATTCTGCTGTAACATCCCCTCGACCTTCTGCATAGTTTCACGTTCAGTATGCGATTCAATTCCCAGCTCGTCATCGTAAAGTAATTCATCAGGAACAGCAAACAACTCACTGACGTCATCAACACCGACGGCGTCAAGCATTTCTTCTGTGTCTTCTGGGTGGTGTGGCGCAAACGGCGTTCCACCACTTGTATGATGTTCACTCATATTTCGTGAAGGATGGTGATTGTCGTGAAGGTTGGCTAGCGGTACTCAGTCAAGAAGCTCTTCTTGATACGCCTCAACGTCGTAGAGGTTCTCAACTTCAGCTTCATCAGACATTTCGACTTTGATTATCCAACCGTCACCGTATGGATCATCATTGACCAACTCTGGTGCATCAAGAATTTCTTCGTTTACGTCTACGACTTCACCAGAAACCGGCGAGTAAATGTCTGCAACTGCTTTGATCGATTCGGCAACGCCAAACGCGTCGCCCTGTGCGACTTCGTCACCGACCTGAGGGAGTTCGAAGAAAACTAGGTCGCCGAACTCATCCTGCGCAAAATCGGCAAGTCCAATCGTCGCCGTTCCATTTTCGATACGTGCCCATTCGTGATCTTCTGTGTAGTAGAGATCGTCTTTAACTTCGTAGCTCATAATTTTAGTTTAGGAATCGATGTGATGTAATTGTTGCACTTTTCGGATTACCACGGACCATGACATTGATGTCGGTGCCTTCTTCGGCATACGACGAGTCGACATACCCGAGGCCAATCGCTTCACCAAGAGTTGGAGCCATGGTTCCACTCGTCACCTCGCCAATTTCCTCGCCGTCAGTTGATTCGATTGTGTATCCATGCCGTGGTACCCCACGGTCATTTAGCTTAAGTCCAATCAACTGTTTTTCGGTTCCATTTTGGATCTGATCCGCACAAACATCTTTACCGACGAAATCATGATCAAGATCAACAGCAAAACTCAATTTAGCTTCAATCGGCGTTACCGGCATCTCTTCAGGATGGAAGTCTTGTCCAGACAGTAAGAGACCAGCTTCAAGCCGGAGTGTATCCCGACAACCGAGGCCACAAGGGGTAACACCATCAAAAGCATTCCACAGGGACTCTGCTTTATCAGCAGGGCCAGCAATCTCAAATCCATCTTCTCCTGTATAACCAGTACGAGCAACCCACATTTCAGCACCGTTAATAGTAGCCCACATACCTTCGTACCGACCTAACGAGAGAACATCTTCTTCAGTCGCAGCATCAACATGTTCAGGCGCATTTGGGCCCTGAACAGCTACCATCGCATAATCCTCAGTTGTGATTGTGACGTCGGCATCTAATCCCAGCTCATCACGATATGATCGCCATCGATCAGCAATCATTTCATCGTTACCTGCATTCGGAACACCAAGGTATCGCTCCTCTCCGTCTTGGTCTGGAAGTCGATAGAATATAATATCTTCAATCATATGGCCATCTTCATTGAGGATGGCACTGTATCTGCCCTGCCCTATATCCATCTCATCAACAGCATTCGTTACCAGATTTGCATTAAGCTCAGCAGCATCGGGTCCGGTAACTTCTATCTGCCCCATATGTGACACGTCAAAAATACCTACGTCCTCCCGAACAGCACTGTGCTCGGTACGAATGTCGTCAAATTCAACCGGCATCTCCCATCCACCAAAGTCGGTGAATGAAGCACCAAGTTCGTCGTGTACCGCATACAGTGGCGGTTTTTGTAACGACATACAATTTTACGCACGCGGAAACAACTTAATAGTTGCTAATCACGAAAGTTCCGCCGGTCAACTAGTTCAATATTATATGTTTCATGGCATATTTCACCGAATAAGGAAATAATCGTTGTATAATAGTACTATTTTTAGCCCATACATTAATCCATTAAATATACAATAATTATGAGTTAAATTGTTAATCTGCAAGTAGGCCGAAAGGAACAACTCACGCGACTCATATTGCTAGGTATGACTCGCTTGGAGTCGGTATTTGAACGACTGGCAGCAACAGATTCGCAAGTAGCACTGTTTGTTGATGGACCAAACGTTCTGCGAGAGAACTTTTCGATCGACTTAGATGATGTTCGTGACGTTGCCCGCAATCGGGGGAGACTGACAGTATCGCGGCTATACTTAGATGAGCGTGCACCAGGAAAACTTGTTCAGGCAGCAGAAGCACGAGGATTCGAAGTAATCGTAACAAGTGGTGACGTCGATGTTCGGATGGCCGTGGAAGCGACAGAACTGATTCTTGAGAAAGATATTGATCTGCTGGTTATTGCATCTCGAGATACAGATTTCAAGCCGGTGCTTGAGTTGGCGCGTGAGCGGGGGATTGCAACGATTGCGCTTGCACCCGGAGAACATGGGCGGTCAGACGCACTACGCAATGCGGCTGATGAAGCTATTAAACTTTCAGGTCAATCAGATGAGGACGAGTAGTTTAAGTCCTACAGGTTACGGCCCCATTCTTGAGAGGTTGTCGAAGACAGCAAGCAGGCAGTCATAGTTGACACTACAGCGGTAGCGAGACGAAACCTCCAGGATTTAGCCGGGGGAGCCAAAGAGTATGGAATTGTTCCTATGTATACCACCACCGGACCTTTGGCAACAAGACACACCAGTTCAAGTGTTGCCAGCACGACTTAATAACTATGAGTAAAAATACACCAATTCTCGATAATCATCTTCATTTGAACCCTGAAGAAGGAGATGGTATCGAAGCAGTTGATGCATTTGCATCGATGGGAGGGACACACATGCTAATCGTGAATCTACCTTCATGGTATTTTGATGTTCAGGCATCAAAAGGAGAGGATTTTCAGCCGGTATTTGACAAAACAGTTGAGATTGCTAAACAAGCAACAACCCGACTTCCGGGAAAGGCTTGGCCGGTCCTTGGAGTACATCCTGGGTTGATCTCAAAACTAATTGAACGTGGAGAAAGCCCTGATTCAGCCAAAGAAATTATGCAGTCGGGGATTGAAACAGCAGCAGAATATGTTGCAGAAGGCAAAGCACTGGCATTGAAATCAGGTCGTCCACATTATGACGTATCGGATGAGGTTTGGCAAGCATCTAATGACGTGATGCGACACGCATTTCAGATGGGCGCCGAGCATGACTGTGTCGTTCAACTGCACACAGAAGGTGGTAGTGATTTCAGTGAAGTGACAACATGGGCAAAAGAGGTTGGACTCGATTCCAAACATGTTGTGAAACACTATTCACAAGGACCGATTGAGGGACCTGTTCCCAGTGTAATTAGCTCTAAAGACGCAATAGAAGAGGCTGCTGAAGGAGATGAATTATTCTTCATGGAGACAGATTTTCTTGATGATCCAGACCGTCCGGGTGCTGTTCTTGGGCCGAAGACAGTCCCACGGCGAGTTCGATGGATGGAGGAAAACGGTTATGAGGAGGCGATTTACCGTGCACATGTAGAAGCTCCAAAGCGGGTATACGGAATTGACACAGAGTCCACACTCTAGAACTCATCAAGCCCAGACTGTTCAGCGGCAGCCAGCAAATCATCACATGTTTGCCAAGATTCTCGGGCAAACGGAGGCAAAGATCCGTAATCCTCGATGTATGAGGCGAGAAAGTCACGCGTGGTCTGGTCACTTGGATATCCACTGCCAATTTCACCATATTCACTGGCAAGGTCAGAAATATGGGATTCTCGTCTCGTTTTGGCGACGATAGAGGCAGCTGCGACGATTGGATATTCGACGTCTGCTTTGTGGGTTGCTTCAAGCTCAAACGAGAAATTACACTGCTGTTGGATTCGAGATGCAAATCGTTCAGGCTTAACATCACTTGCATCAACAACAACGGCAACGTCCGACGCTGGATTACTATCAATTATATTATTTATAGCAGTAGCATGGGCTGAAACAGTCAATGTATTCATGTCTGTCTCTGGCGCGTCAATGTCAGAAGGCGAAACCTCAATCGTCGCAGTATAGATTGAACTATGCTCCGCAATCTGGGTGGCAAGTGTTTCTCGGGAAGCATCTGACAATTGCTTAGAATCGGCAACAGAATCTGGAATATTAGACAAGTCGGGGACAGCAACCGCAGAAACAAACATTGAACCGATTACGGGACCTTTTCCTGCTTCATCAACGCCAATGTAAATTGTCGATGTAGTCATCTGTGTATCAAACGATTGCTACAAAAGCATGATGAGTGTTTACAGTATTTATTGGGGCGGGGAAGCAAGACGATAGGAGCCGGCGTCGGAATCCAGCTGTCGTTGTTTGATATACTGTGCTGTTCGGCCCAAAATAACAGTATCTGTCTGTTGGAGTTCAGATACCGTTAAGGACCCCGTTACAAACATGGCAGTACGAAGTTCAGCGGTAAGATTCTCAATCTTATCAACGAGTGCATCAACACTGTCGCTTGCTGGTTTGAGCAGTGGTTTAGCTAGGCCACCAGCTTGTGCACCAAGTGCAATGGATTTTGCAATATCAAGGCCAGATCGAACACCACCGCTTGCAATCACACAATCGTGTTCAGATGCTGCTTCGATTGTACTGGCAGCCGTTGGGATCCCCCACTTCCGATACAAAGTTCCAACTCGGTGTCGTTGCTTATCATCAACAGCAGCGGCACGATACGCTTCAACACCAGACCAAGTTGTTCCTCCTCGACCAGCTACATTAATTGCGTCAACGCCAGCATCCGATAATTGAGCAGCAGTCTCTGCGCTGATGCCATTTCCAGTTTCCTTGACAATTATTGGAACAGAGAGGGAATCAGCTAGTCGCTCAATAGCGGCCAAGCAGCCTCGAGCATCAACGTCACCCTCAGGCTGAACGGCTTCCTGAAGGAAATTAAGATGAACAGCCATGGCATCTGCATCGATCATCTCCACAGCCTCTTCTACTGTTTCAGTATCATACGAGATGACCTGTGCCGCACCAAGGTTTCCAAATATAAACGCATTGGGCGCAGCATCACGGACAACAGTATAGGACTCAAGGACATCAGGGTCATCCAGTTCCAGTGCAGCCCGCTGGCTGCCAAGCCCCATTGCAACGTTGCACTCTTCTGCAGCAGCTGCGAGTCGTCTGTTAATCTTAATTGTGTTCTCGCTCCCGCCAGTCATGCTGTCTAAAATAATCGGTGCAGAGATTTCTTTTCCGCAGAGATCAACAGACAAATCAATTTGTTCCCTATGGACTTCAGGAAGTGCCTCGTGAACTAACTGGACATCTGCAAATCCGGTTGTTCCTTCTTCAACGTCTTCATCGCGGATGATGCGGATATGGTCGTCCTTCCGATCCTCAGTTTCCGACATACGGGAATGTGCGTATGGGGAGAACAAAGTAATGTCGATTTTTAGCTTCTTCTAAGTTAGCCCTTATCAGTAGTTGAAAACACAGTTTTATTATTCAACACGAGTCATGTGATAATGGTGTATCACGGGTTGTTACCGGATCACCACTGAATAAAGAAATCGTATTATCAACAACTGTTATCGTTAAGATGCTATACACGGGGCCGATTGATGGAGTAGTTTACGCAATGAGATGGTCTTCTTGTTCAAATTCCTCATCTTCCCCTTCAACGGCGATTACATCAAGTTCTGTAACGGTCGCACCAGTATTAACTAATCCAGCTAAGCTTGGCGTTGTTCGACCATCATCACCGCTGACAAGTTCTTTAATATAGAGACCGCCTTCGCCGTCAATTGTGATTGTCGCCGTTGTCTCATCGACAAGTTCGCCACCAGCGGCGTAGACATCACGAGTTCTGGTCTGACTTGCACGGCGATGGTCGACCCGTTGCGGAGTAAATTGCTCGATGGTAGTTCCTTCAAGCTCATCAAGTGCAGCACTTAGTGTTGAGGAATCAATTGGATCATCGAACTGAACAGTTGCTCGGTACACTTTGCTAGCATCAAGTTCTTTGACACGCTCAACCATTGTGTGGGTTGCCAGCTGAAGTCCATCTACTTCAACACCGTCAGCGTGGTCGTTAATAGTCTTCTGTAACGCCTCAATGTCGGGCGTTCGAATAGCTGGGTTTTTGACTTCAACAACAAAAGGGCGACCAGTTCCAAGCATTAGTGCGTCAACATCTTCACGACCTGCACCGTGAAAAAGCGCTTCTTCACCATTCATGGCCTCTTTAACATGAGGAGAAACCTCCTCCTCTACACTTGTCGGATAAAGATATCCTTCGCCGTCACAGTGTTCACATGGGACTTCACCTTCATCACCAAATTGTTTCCCGGATCCACCACATTCACGACATGGCCATTCTGTTTGTGGAATGTCTCGTTCGATTTTGCGATATCGACCGTATACAAAGGCTGGGTTAACCTGTAGGTCCACATCGCCCCGCTCAAGATTCAAAACAGCAAGAATATCCGGACGCTCAAAGTCGACTTGCGAGTCCGTAAGTGCACCAACGCGTTTGCCGACCTCGCGGTTAAATGCAGATTTAAATGATTCACCAGCATCAGAAGGGAGATCAGCATCCTCGCGAAGAAGACGATCATTTTCTTCGATGAGTGGTGGGACTCGGGTACCCACTTGGTATGTATTAAATTCATAATCACGAGCTTCCTCTGCTACGCGTTCGGCCCACGTTTCATATTCATTACAGTGTCCTTCACAAACCCAGCATGCATCAGGGTCAGGACGTTTGTACTCAATGTCCTCATCTATTGCAGCAGTTACACGGAGGGCTTTACCTCGCTCAATATTAGTGAGTCCAAAGCTACGATCAGCGACAACACGGCCGAGACACGCATTGCAGAGTGGCCCAGTGTCAAGAAGTTCGCGGGTTATTCGGAGAAGATCCATACATAAACGGAGTTCGGGCGCGTGTTAGAACGTTTCGGAGCACATATACTCAGCGAAATATCTGCCCTATTCGAGCTTTTGGCACAGGAGGCATAACCAGCAAGAAGTGAACTACCTCTGCCTACTCACTCACCGCTGACGCGGTTCGCTCCTTGAGGATGGGGACGTAGCCTGTAAGAGTTAAACCAAAAACAGTTGATATATTGATCTGGTATAGGCTCTTGCCTAACTGAGCGAAACAATGATCAGATAAGCGATATCGTTACTGATTGGCGTTTGACCTCCTCCACACGGCTGAAGTCGTGGGATTCCTCCGTGGGTAATCCAACCAGATCGATTACCCCGGCTGTGAACGTGCGGGTTTGCTGACGCTGGGTTGGTCGAATGAACGCGACTGTTCCTCAACATCGGCGGGTCTCCAGTCGTGTTCGTTCCACTGCCAGTACGCCCCCTCGTGGGGTGCGTCCCTGTCGCGTTCAGCAGACAGGGCAGCGGGCCGGGCCATCGGCCCCACTTCTTGCTGCAAGATGTTCCACGCTCCTGCCACGTCACTGTGAGCGTTTAGCTCGCAGTCTTGACACCGGAACGAATCGCCTCTCCGAGTGACATCACTACTTCCACACTCGGGACACTCGCTACTTGCACACCTCGATCTGTCAACGACGGGGGGGATATCTGTGTATCACTGAATTAGGCAAAAGCGCTGGTATATTATCCATCTGAATACCACAACCATAGGAAAAAAGAGATAGGAGCAAAATGCCGTACAGGTCACCAACCTTTATAAAGCTTAAATACGACTTTTAAATGTAGTATGACCAATCCAAAAGAGACTATTAATATCGAAAATGTAGTTGCTTCGACGGGAATCGGCCAAGAGCTGGATCTCCAGAGTGTTGCAATGGACCTTGAGGGAGCTGACTATGATCCAGAACAGTTCCCAGGACTTGTTTATCGTACTGAAGATCCGAAATCTGCTGCTCTCATTTTCCGTTCAGGAAAAATCGTCTGTACTGGAGCTAAGAGCACCGATGATGTGCACGAGAGTTTACAGATTGTCTTTGACAAACTTCGAGAGCTTAAAATTAACGTCAATGACGATCCGGAGATTGTCGTTCAGAACATTGTTACCTCGGCTGACCTTGGACGTAACCTAAATCTCAATGCGATTGCAATTGGATTAGGACTCGAGAATATTGAGTACGAGCCAGAGCAATTCCCCGGGCTGGTATATCGACTCGACGATCCAGAAGTTGTAGCTCTGCTTTTCGGATCTGGTAAACTCGTCATTACTGGCGGAAAAGAACCAGAAGATGCAGAACACGCGGTTGACGAAATTGTTGATCGTCTGGAAGATCTCGGATTACTCAACTAATCGTTGAGGAACTTATTCAACGAGTCGTTCAATTTCTGTAACAAGGATATCGCTGGCACCAACTTCTTTTACTTCCGTTATTGTCTCGAAAACATCACGCTCATCAACTACAGCATGAACAGCCACCTTGCCATTTTGTCCATCGGCGATATCCATTACGGTCGGGCCACCCATGCCAGGAATGACTGATTTGACAGTTTCAAGTTGGTCAGTTGGTACATTCATCATAAGATATCTTTTTCCTTCAGCATCAAGAACAGATTGTAGTGCTGTAGTAACTTGTTGCACCTTTGTGTCAGTGGCGACATCATCACGAGCAAACAGGCGAACAGAGCTGTTGAGCACTTCATCGATGATTGCAAGTCGGTTTACCTGTAACGTGGTTCCCGTTGAAGTAATATCTACAATTGCATCGGCCATTCCAGCGTGTGGGGTTAGTTCAGTAGCGCCGGTGACTTCGGTAATGTCCGCATTGATACCTTCTTGCTCAAGATACGATCGGGTGATCGTTGGGAATTCTGTAGCAATTGTTCCGCCTTCAAGATCAGTTGGGGATTGGATCTCACCTTCTTCTGGCGCAGCAAGTACAAGTCTGCACTGTCCAAATTCAAGATCAAGTAGTTCGGTCAGAGTATCAGCATTAGCTTCCTTGACTTGATCATAACCGGTAATACCCATATCCGCTGCTCCATCACGCACATACTCAGGGATATCAGCGGCACGTGCAAATAGAATCGTGACATCTGGATCAACTGTATCAGCGTAGAGTTTTCGGTCAGCACTGTTAACGACAGGAAGGCCTGCCCGCTCCAGTAGATCCATGGTTGGATCATGAAGCCGCCCTTTGTTCGGCACAGCAATGCGCATGTGTCGACTTTGCGGCCGAGAATGAATTGTTTTTCCATCTTCGATTGCTAAGATTACACAGAAATTACTCTGAGACTGTTGTTCAAAGCCAAAAAACAGAGAGATTGAGAGGATTATATGCTTTCTTAGCTACGTACAGTATAAACAAGGCAAACATAAAAGACCAGACACAAACAAAGACTAAAGACGAAGGTTAGAACCTTGCAAATCAAAAAGAGCCTTCAAGACCGGCGGGTGGCAGCTGGTTTCTGGTTACAAGAGTCGTCACACCTCATTCGAATTTCAGTGCTTGTACTTGTGCCGTTAATTGTCGGCATTGTTACGTGGCTCTCAAACGTCTCAAACGCGATTTCGTTTCTGTTATTCCCGCCAATTGCTGCTGGCACCTATACGCTATTTGCTGCACCGGACCGGTCGTCTCCTCGACGATTTGTGATGGGGATTACAGCAGGGGGAGTGTGCGGATGGATTTCATTAGAAGCAATCTTATTTTTTGATGTAGCTGTTGTGGAAGCGCCAATTCCTCCTGAAGGAGCGGCACTAAGCGTCTTACTTGCCGGAATTGTTACATGGATTATCAAAGTAGAGGAACCATCTGCGTATTCAACAGCACTACTCGTCCTTGTCACGGGAGTTGATGAAATCACCTACGTGTTTGGGATAGCAACGTCTAGCTTGCTTGTTGCTATTGTATTCATCCTCTGGAGAGATCAAGTATATCAGAAGCGGGCAGAGTTTCTATATCGAAAAAAAGGTCAGTCAGAGCACGTGCTTGTTCCAATGTGGGAAAATGAAAGTAGTACGTTGGCCCACATAGGTGGAAAGGTCGCTGCCGAGAGTCCATCCAGCCGGGTCATTTTACTAGGGAGAGAAAGTGAGACACAATCCAAGTCAGAAACCGTTGCTGAGGTTGAAGAACAAGCCGAAGAGATTGAGTCTAAATACAATGTTGTTGCAGATGTAATTATAATCCCGCAAGGGAGCGATACAAAGCAGTTGCTCTCTGTAGCAGCAGACACAAACTGCACTTCGATTGTTACAAGCTATAATCCGGACAATGTCAAACCATTGGAAAAGCTATTTAAATCAAATATCGAGATTATCGGAGTCGAAACAACGCCAGAGAAGACTGAATGGCAAAGTGCTATGGTCGGCGTAATGGCAGCCGACGTAGCAAATCAGCGCTTGGCAGAAATTGGATCCCGAATAGCATCCGAGACGAGCCTTTGTTACTGCGTTCCTGAAGATAAAACGCAGCGAGAAGGAAGACAGATGGTCACCGCACTGGCTGAGTCCGTAGATAGGAGAGTAAATACAGTTGTCACAGGAGATTCACCACAAGTATACTTCAATAAAGCAGCCAGTGAAAAGGATTTGCTAATTATCGGAGCAAGTACAGATCGAGGGACAATATCACGCACATTAGTTCCTCCAACGTACTTTGGATTGGATGTTGACTGTGATATTGCAGTCGTTCATCAGCCTGGAAATTAGTTGACCTTCTCTTAGGCTAAAACTGAGGGATTACATCGATACTCTGTGAGGCTACGTGCTTAATAAGCACTCAATTTGTTTGATGAGAAATGTATAACAAACTACAGAGGAAACAGGAGAGAGCCCACGATTTCAGTCGTGGAAGGGGGAGGTCAAGCGTGGAGTCGCTCTCGAAGAAGGTCAGGAACAGACTCAAGCACGTCGTCAAGCTTCTCAACGTCTGGACCACCTCCCTGCGCAAAGTCGGCTGGACCACCGCCGCCGCCGCCAACAGACTGTGCGAGTTCGCTGACAATCTCACCAGCATTGAGGTTCACTGATTCGGGGACAGCAACAACAAACTGTGCACTGCCGTTACCACTGCCAATAACTGCCACAGTTCCATCTTCTTGAAGTGCTGTTGCGGTTGCACGCAGTTCATCAATATCGGCATCAATGCGCTGAATGACGGCCTCAGCATCGTTCAACTCAATGTTCTTTCCAGTGCTAGTTCCACTTGCACGGGCTGCAGCGAGTTCTTCTTTGAGTTCAGAAATGCGTTTTCCTCGGTCTTTCCATTCCTTGAAGAAGCGATCAGCTGTTTCTGGAACTTCTTGAGGCGTGACATCAAAGGTATCAGCTGTTTCAAGGAGAGCATCTTCTGTTTCCTGGATACCTTCAATGGCTGCCTCACCAGCAGAGAAAATCAAGCGTTCAACACCGTCTTGGACACGTTCGTTTGAGTGGATCTTGATAAATCCGATATCACCAGTACGACCCACATGTGTACCACCACATGCCTGAACATCATCATCAACGGTTATAATGCGAATCTCTTCACCAGCTGGAATGCCACCCTGATACAAATCAAAGCCATATTCGTCTTCAGCATCATTTCGGTGGATCCATTCCTGCGTAACGGACACATTCTTGCGAACGATCTCGTTGGCACGCCGCTCGATAGATTTAATCTGTTTACGGTCAATCCGCTGATAATGAGTTAGGTCAATCCGAGAGCTGTCAATGCCTTTTTGTGCACCTGCCTGTCGAATGTGCTCGCCGAGGACTTCTCGAGCACTGTCAATCACAATATGAGTCGCCGTGTGGTGTGCCATAAGCCGACTGCGGCGATCCCAGTCAATACTTCCGCGGATCATAGCACCTTTATCAAGCGGGGCGTCTGTTCGATGAAGGACAATGCCATTCTCAATCTGAACATCAGAGACAGAAACCGTTTGTTCGTCGCTTGAGAGAGTTCCCTTGTCAGCTGGTTGTCCACCACCTTCTGGGTAAAACATCGTCTGATCAAGGACAATATCATATCCTTCATCTTGTTCAAACACATCTAACACAACTGCCTCAAAGTCAGTTCCAGACTGGTTCTCGTAATAGAGTTTCTCAGTTTCAGGAAGATCAAAGAACCGTTCATCATCAGCTGCAGTCTCTGATTCCGCATCACCTTGATCATGCCGATCAGCTACAAGGGAATAGAAGTCATCCGGAATATCAAGATCAGCGCCTTCCTCAGCAGCGATTTCTCTTACCGTATCGGGTTGAATACCATGAGAATCATATAATTCGATAAGTGTCTCAGATGGGATTGGATCATCTTGCTCTGCATACTCAACTGCGATATCCTTCACCTTTCGGCGACCACGAGTTAGTGTTTCGCGGTATTTTTTGACTTCTGTTCGAACAATGTCTCGAATTGTATCTCGGTTAGAGTACCCAAGTCGTTTGGCTTGCATATCGACGAGTTCATCGATTGGAGCATCAACTCCTACATCATCAACAAGTCGCTTTGTACGGCGTAAAACCATTCTTGCAAGATATCCGGTTCCAACGTTGGATGGAACAATTCCATCTCCAAGCATGTAGGCGAGCGTCCGAGAGTGATCAGCAATTGCATAGATGGTCTCAAGCGGCTCAAGAAGTTCACGAAGCCGGTCAACAGAAACCCCGAGTTCATCGGCAATATCACCACGAGCTGCTTCGACATCATCTACATCATCGATATCAAGAGTACCGGCGAGGCGGGAAGCATTATGAATAAGTTCGGATTCAGCTTCTGTGTACTCAATATCAGCACTTTCCTTGAGGAAATCAATCATGTCAGGGTAGATTGCCTCATAAACAGTTGGCGTCCCCTGTGACATCCAGGTCCATCGTTCGAGGCCGTATCCAGTATCGACAACGTATGTATCCATCTCAGAATAGCGATTGCCGTCTTTGAGTTTATATTCGCCTTCTGGATCCTGCTTCATCGACATGAAGACCAGCGTCGACAATTCTAGTCCCCGGTAAATAACTTCAATTGCAGGGCCAGCGTTTCCGCCACCAACCCATGGATCTTCGATGTAAATGACCTCATCTAAGTTCGCTCCCATCTCCTCTAACAATTGGTCACAGAGTTCAACAGTCCGGTCTTTCCAGTATACTTCACCCTCGTATGCATATTCGTCATCAGCATCCTCTCGGGTATTGAATGCGTGATGAGCCATCATCTCGAAAGCCATGGTGTGTCGACCGGTCTTTCCAACGTTGTCAATATCCTGCATTCGAATACATGGCTGTGAAATTGTCAGAGGATTCGCAGGAGGCGGAGTCTCCCCACTTGTGACAAGCGGTTGGAAGTCATAGATCGATGCTTGGGTAAGCAACACGTCATCGCGCCACCGGTTCGCGGCGACAGGGTATGGCTCAATACGCTCGTGACCGTGCTCTTCGAAAAAAGAAAGGAATGCCTCGCGCATCTCCTCAAGCTCGAGTTTCTCGTCAAAGCCGGGATTGTCGATAAAGCTGTACGGTTCACAAGGGGGCTCACCGCACAGTTCCCGCTCAGCATCTCGCGTCCAGAAATGATCCCCACACTCCGGACATTGCTTGCGGTGGAACCCGTTTTCGGTAAAGTAGTCTAAGCGATACTCTTCTTCAAGTTGACTCATTGAACTATACTGACTGGGCAGTGAGTAAAATAGTTCGGAAATAGTTTGATTAATACAATGAAAAATAAGATAGAGATGCACTAGAATAGATTAATATTCACTATATTTTACGCATATATGAGACCATACATTGAACGAACAAGTAGAAAATAAAACAAACAGAATCGATTGTAAGTTAGTCAAGCGCAAGAGAAGCAAGCATGGCTTCGAGTTGGATTCGTTCATCTGCTCCTTCAACAATTCGATATTCAGTTTCACCCATTCGGTCCATGAGATGGACAGTTGTCTGTTCGTCAAGATCAAGGTCCCAGACGGATCGATGAAGTTGATCGAGAATGTCGCCACCAGCAATACCACGGTTAATAAGCAGATCCTCTAGACGCGATCTAGCAGCCAAAAAGTCACCATCGATAGCATATTGAGCCATTTCCATTACTTCTTCGGGACGGGCAGTTGACGTAATCGCATAGACATCTTCTTCGGTGACGGTCTCACTGATAGATGCAGTGGCTTGTAAAGCATTAATTGCTCGGCGCATATCTCCATCTGCAACATACGCAATTGCGTCCAGACCGTCTTCAGTAATCGTTAGGCCTTCAGAATCCGCAACCCGGCGAATTTGTTCAGTAACAGCTTCATCAGAAAGTGGTGAAAATCGGAATACAGCGCACCGGGACTGAATTGGGTCAATAATCCGGCTGGAGTAGTTACATGAAAGAATAAATCGGGTCTGATCAGAGAATTGTTCCATCGTTCGTCGCAACGCGGACTGTGCGTCACTGGTATTGTGGGTCAAGATGCCGTTGGAAAGCATAAAGTTTGGTGTTCCTTCCATGCTGATGTTGTATGCTTTTCCACGGTGACTGTACTCGATTTGATCGATAGGGGCTGTTGAGACAGTTTTTAGCCCACCGTCAGAAACAATCGTCTCAGACGCTTGATTAGGTGATATATTCGTGGGAGCTGTGTGTGCCGGCGTATCACCAGTATGGTCACCTGTGCAGTCGGAAGAACAGTATTGTTTGGTGGTCCATCGGCCACAGTTCTCACACGGAGAAACACCAATCTCCTGGCTGAAGTCAGCGATTTTGTCCCCTGCTGAGAGTTCACGAAGTTCCTTCTCAACAAGGTATCCATTATCATCTACGACAAAGAATGGATGAGTCAGGCTTGCCTGCATGGACCGACCATCACACAGTGTGAGCTCAAAGAAATCCGCAACACCAGAGTCAACCTGTTTTCCGACATCCGATTGAATTTCATTGGTTTCAAAATCAACCGAAGGGATTTGCTCTCCTGTGCTGGAAACATCTTCAATTGGTTTAATCTCGGGGGACGATGGGTCACCAGTGATAACCTCAGTACCCGGTGGTACACACAGTGCGTCTGCCTCATCAAGGAAGATAATACGGAATTCGTAGTCACCAAACGACGATCGGGCAAAATCTTTGATCCGACCTCGGACAACATCGATACCACGTTGATCAGATGCATTTAGTTCAAGGAAGTGATTCTGCCAATCATCACCATAAATTTCACGCGCGATTGCTAACGCTGTGGTTGTTTTTCCAGTGCCTGCAGGGCCAGCAAAAAGGAGGTTAGATAAGTCATTATCGTCGACGTACGCACTAATCCGGTCGATAATTGCTTCGTGTCCTACGACTTCCGAAAGTTGCTGTGGCCGGTATTTTTCAACCCAGACATCTTCTCGTCCCATCGACAGTTCAGCGTCGGCTTCGCTCATACTCACATCAAACAGGTTTGGAAGCATAAAACGCGCGGGATTAGTTTTCAGAAAAGTGATCCTGAAGCTCTGAAACAAGGACTTCAAAGTCGGCTGTAGATGCAACAAAGTCAACATCAATCTCGTTGCTTGCTGCTGTATCAGCCGTTGGAGGGCCTATGACACCGACAGTAACAGAACGTAGTTGATTTTTGAGATCCGAGAGGGTCTGTCGTTCAGTTGCAACGTCTATAAAGTGGGTAACCGTGAGTGAGGATGTAAATAGAATTGCGTCCAATTTACCGTCAATAAGTAGATCAACTGAGACACCGGCATCGTCTGGACGATTAAGTGTATACAAAATAGTTTCAGAGACAGTGGCTCCGGCATCTTCAAGACCATCAATTAGCACATCGCTTCCATGATCACTCCGAGCCACTTCCACGGTAGCACCGGGCATATCTGTTCGGAGTTCAGTGACGAGGCCGGAAGAGGTGTATGTCTCTGGGATCCGATCAACAGGATACCCAGCCGTTCGCAAGGCATCAGCAGTCGACGTTCCGATAGCAACGATTTTCGCATCAGTATTCGGGGTCCAATCTGCATCTGAGATGATATCAACACCGGTTTTGCTCGTAAATACGATGTAATCTGCATTAGGAGATGGAAGAGATCCGGTAGGAGTAATTGCAAGCATCGGATCTGGAACTGGATCAAATCCAGCCTCTGTAAGCAACTCGACAGCAGTATCAATCCGCTCATCATCTGGCCGGAATACAGCAACGGTAGGCCTCGATTCAGATGATTGTTGAGCTGATCCAGACATTATTTAGTATTGCTTTTTTGCGGCTTCAATAATATCTGCAGCACCTTTCTCACGGAGTGAATTGGCAAACTCGATGGCCGCCTCTCGATGTCGCTCGATTGGAAGGTCACGGGCCTCTAAGATAACATCAGATGCATCTTGGGAAAGAACATGCACAGTAGTATGGACATACTGACCTTGAACAACTGCCGAGATACCAAGCGGTGCGACACATCCACCGCCAAGTTCAGAGAGGATTGTTCGTTCAACGATCACCTCAGTACGACTAACAGCATCATCAAGATGCGTCCGTATGATTTCAATGACATCCTTATCAGCGGCGGAAACAGCGATTGCTCCTTGGCCGGGAGCAGGAACAAAATCAGATTCCGGAAGACGCTGATAGTTTAAATGACGGAGAAGGCCAGAGCGGCGGAGTCCTGCTTCCGCAAGAACAATTGCATCATACTCTGTTGATACCTCTTGTTCAAGAGCTTCTCGTTCAATTTCAGCTAGTCCATTGAACCACTCATCCAGATCTTGATCAAACGATTCGCCAGTATCGTCATCACTTTCCTCTGCCTCAAGGCGCTTTTCATGTTCAGCCTGAAGCGATGGAGCAAGAAGCTTCTTGATGCGAGTGTCAACATTTCCACGGAGCGGCTGTACATCGATATCTGGGCGTACAGCGAGTAGTTGCGCCTTTCGTCGGAGACTCGACGTCCCAACGGTTGCATTGCTTGGCAGATCATCAATCGCCGCTCCATCAGGAGAAACCAGTACATCATTTCGGCGTTCTCGTTCAGGGATAGCAGCAATCGTTAGCTCGTCTGGCATATCTGTCGGAACATCTTTCATAGAGTGAACAGCTGCGTCAGCTTCAGAGAAGAGAACACGTTCGTCAAGACTTCGGACGAATGCACCGGTCTTACCGAGATTCTGTATAAGCTCATCTCGAATTTGGTCCCCAGTTGTCTCCACTTCAAGTAGTTCAACATTGTATCGATAATCTTCCAGTACCGACTGAACAGATGCAGACTGTCGAAGAGCGAGGTCCGATCGGCGTGTCGCTAACGACAGTGTCTCGCGGGTGCTCATATATACTCACTATAGGTGAATACAAAAAAACTCCTCAGTTCGACGTCAGTTGATGTGGCATTTTATTAGATGGCAATATTGGATCAAACTGAGCCAGCAGCAGCCAGCAAATCATCAAGCTGATGAAAAGCATTTTCGGTCATAGCAACAGTTTCGTGCACCAAGTCAAAGTCCGGCTTTGCGTCTGATGTTTCACGAGTCAGCTGTGCCAATGACTCATAATTTGTTTCGATGGCACCGGCTGCGAATGACGGGAGACCAGCTCTGTCACTTATCTTACGAGCAGCGTTCCGACCAACATGAACTTCCTGATGTTTGAAGTCAGCAAGGACCAAGGAAAAGGGAATCGAATCAAATTGTGCGGATAAAAAGATCTGCGCTGCTTCGTGTTCCCACGGTACAACCTCAGTTCTTGCTGTTCTTTGCGCAATGGCTGCTGCACGAGAACAGAACTGACAGTTCCCATCGAATAAAAGAACAGCATTGGACGAGCTCATTATGAAATATAGGTGACGAGAGTGAATATATGTTACCTCAAATTTAACTTTTGCAGGCTACGTCCCCGTCCTCAAGGAGTGAGTAGTGCGGGGATACAGCCGTCACTTAGCCACAGCAAAAACAGTCAACTCAATTGCTAGCAAACACTGAATTGTGACGGGGTTTACTCATGAGGTTGGCTTCGAGTGGGATTATAACCGCGGTCAGACTCTATTTCCCGTCACCAGCAAGTAGGATTTGGACAATCCAAAGCAACGCCTGCGGAGACTGGCACCGCTGTGGACACGGATGCCACCCATGAAGTGTCTGCAAGTGCCGTCGTGGAATCAGAAAGTCCTGTTCGAAAGACAGGAAGCCCCGTCCTCAACAAAGAGGGTGCAGCCCGAGCAGAGTAGGGCGGGGGAAGTTCACAGAATATCAAGGCGGATGCCACGGGGTCGTCCGGAAATCTCCGATTTCCGTGATCACGAGAATCGAAGATGCTCGAACGACTTGACCCCGTGGAGGAAGCCGACACGCAACCGAATACAACATATTCAAAGAGTTTAAAATCGTATTCGAAACTAGTAACTCGCAGCCAGATGTGTTGTGAGTTACGGGCTGTCCGTCAACCAGCCCCTCGAAGTTAGGGACGTTGAACGTGAATGGTCAGACCAGACCTACCGAGTACTTCTCGGTTAGAACGGGAGTCAACTAACAAGCCTCGGGGCTTGACCCCGAGGCAGTTGACAGAGACACGATTTCCAGATGGATCAATTTGAGCTATGGGATATGGGCAGGACAGGACGAAAAGTCGATCTCCTCAGAGATATCTGGAAGATTTTGATGCGGAGCATCTGAGTCTTGAATAGCAGTAATATCTGCTGATGTATCAGATTCTGTTGTGTCTTTTCGATCTTGATCGATACGCATCGAGCAATACTCAACACCACACATTGAGCAGAATCGTTGCTGTGTAGACTCTGACTGATCATCATCAGAATCATCTGATTTGAATCCATCATGGGCACGTTCAGAATCAATCGCAAGTTCAAATTGTCGAGGCCAATTGAATGAAGCACGAGCGCTCGAAAGAGCGTTATCCCAGTCGTGGGGAGTGCCAGTGGCAATGTCTGCTGCATGCGCGGCAATGCGAGCGGCGATAATTCCTTCTCGAACATCGGATTCGTCTGGAAGGCCAAGATGTTCAGCTGGCGTTACATAACAGAGCATTGCCGCACCAGCCCGAGCAGCTTCAGTTCCACCAATAGCACTGGTGATATGATCGTATCCAGGGGCAATATCAGTCACAACGGGACCGAGGACATAATATGGCGCTCCGTCACATATCTCCTGTTGTCGTTTCACATCGTCTGCAATTTGATCAAACGTCATGTGCCCTGGTCCTTCAATCATGACTTGCACACCGTGCTCTTTCGCCCGCGTAGTTAGCTCGCCAAGAACGTCCAGTTCAGCATATTGAGCAGCGTCACCTGCATCTGCAATTGAACCGGGACGGAGTCCATCACCAAGACTGATTGTTACGTCGTGCTCACGAAGAATCTGGCAAATATCATCGTATGCAGTGTACAATGGGTTTTCTGCATCGTGTTCATCCATCCATGCTGCAAGAATCGATCCTCCACGCGACACAATTCCCGTAAGGCGGTCATCAGCATACGACAGGTGTTCCTTCAGAAGGCCAGCGTGGATCGTCATATAGTCGACACCTTGTCGAGCTTGTGATTCAATTTCAGTTAGCAACTGATTCTGTGTAAGTTCAGTATGACTATCAACGGTTGTTGCTGCAGCATAAATTGGAACAGTTCCAATTGGGATAGGACTACGGGCAATGTGATCCTTGCGAATCTTGTCAAGTGGCCCTTCCGTTGAAAGGTCCATTACGGTGTCTGCACCGTAGTCCAGTGCTGTTTGGAGTTTGTCTCGTTCAGCGCCCAGATCATCACTAAGAGAGCTAGTTCCAATATTGGCGTTCACTTTTGTTGAAAATTCTCGACCAATGACGATAGGATCAAGCGACTCATGGGATGGATTTGCTGGAATAACTGCATCTCCAGAGGCAACAGCCTCCCGAATTGTCTCGGACTCAACCTGTTCTCGGTCTGCAACACGTTCCATCGCAGCAGTAATAGTGCCAGATCTGGCGTGCTCTAGCTGCGTTTTCGACATTATATTAACTAGTAATAACACCCGCTAATAAAAATAACGGTTGAATATTCAACAAATTGAGTAAATACAATATAGGTGAAAGAACAACGACATGCATATCCAACCGGATGGGCTATTAATGAATGAATAATGGCTCGAAAAGATGATTATTACAATCGGGCAAAACAGGAAGGATATCGGGCCCGGTCAGCATACAAGCTAAAACAGATTGATTCAGAGGTGGGATTATTTGATGATGGAGCAGTAGTGGTTGATCTTGGGGCAGCACCTGGTGGATGGATGCAGGTTGCCGCTGAAAAAGTTGGAAAAACAGGAACAGTGGTTGGGGTTGATCGGCAACGAATTGATCCACTAGAAGACACAGAGGCAACAGTTGAGTTACTTCGCGGAGACATTACCGAAGAGGAGACACATGAGCGAATAACCAGTACAGTCGAATCTGTAACGGGTATTCAGCCAGAAGGAAAGCAAAATGGTCCTGTTGATGTAGTGTTGTCGGATATGGCACCGAATATGTCGGGAGATTATGATCTTGATCATGCCCGATCAGTCTACTTAGCAAAACAGGCAGCCAACGTTGGACAGGCTGTGCTACGGGCAGGAGGTGACCTCGTAATTAAGGTCTTCCAGGGCCGAGATCTTGACGATCTAGAAGCAGAACTTGAAGAGGATTTTGAATACGTTCGGCGATATACTCCAGAAGCGTCTCGTGATGAATCTTCTGAGATTTACCTTATCGCAAGGTCATTCCTAACAGCACCTGTTCGTCCGGGCGATGAACTAACAGTGGAAATCACAGATACTGGACAAGAAGGAGATGGAATCACGACAGTTGAGGGGTATACGCTCTTTGTGTCAGGTGCGAATGAAGGGGAGTCAATTGATGTTAGGGTCACTGACTGTAAAGCGAATTTTGGCTTTGCAGAGCGAATTTAGTAATAAAATGTTCACGAGGTTTGTGCATCTACGTTTCTAGCTCTGGAAGGATACGTAAGGACCCACAGTAGCCCAACTCCAATACTGTAGGCAATAATCAATGGAATTACCAAGAGCAGCATCGTGATGATGCTACCCGGCGTAAGGAGTGCTCCAAGGATGAGAAGACCGACGATAATCGGCCGCCACGTCTCATACATCCACTCAAAGCTGGCAATTCCTGTGTAATGGAAGATAAGAACAGAGACTGGAATAGCGAAAAACAGTCCAATACCGATCGTAAGGAAGAACACAAACCAAAGCAGATTACGGATTCTATATGAGATTACAACGCCTGACTCAAGAGCATCAGTAACTAGGTACGACACGGTTACAGGCGCAATATACACAAATCCAAGGACAGTACCTCCAAGGATAATACCAAGAAGCGTAGCACCCCAGACAAGGAAGCCGCGTCTGTCGCCTTCTGTGCTTACGAACCCACGATTCTGGATAGCAGGCCACGCATAATACAAGAGCAGTGGAAGTGTAGCGATGATTGCAAGAATTCCACTAAACTTAACGATAAAGATTAGGACTTCAACAGGGTGTAATGCAACGACATAATCGATTGAGGCGGTTGGAGCATCTCCTGCGCCAGGTTGAAATTGCTCTTCAGGGACTCGAGAGGTAAACTGAGACATAACATCGCCAATACCTCGGTAGTAGAAATACGAGAATGCCGCAAGAAAAACACCGAGGAATACTCCAAACAGGACAAACATCCGGGATCGAAGGCTGTTAGCAATAAACTGGATATCGTAAAGATATCCACCGATATCATCCTCTGTTGTCCGGTCTTCACTGAAGGCATCAACGACACCAGCAGCGGTATCCCGGAGTAGATCTTCATCTTCTTCTTCAGTTTCCTGGCCGTCACTTGTTGTAGTATCTTCCTCAGACTCTTGTTGAACCTCCTCCCATCGATTGAGAATGAGCTCTGCTTTCTCAGGATTGGACTCCATACTGTCTCGCGCAAGTTGTACCGCATCGTCTTCTGACAGGGCTGCAAACGTTGCATCAGGAGCCTGTTTTACTTCGTTGACGTCAAGTTGAGAGAGATCAATTTCCTCAGGATCCATTCGTGCTCCGGCATATAACGGTTGAACAACTGGTTCCCTAAGAATAGAAACCAGCTGAGTAAACAGGATAATACCTCCAACAAGAGTTCCAACCTGTATGCTTGTCCAGACCTGTGAAAGAGTAGCTTCAGTAGCTAACAGTTCAACAGAAACAATAGTGCCGAGATACGGAAGCGAAAGCCCAGTATCAAGGGTAGAGTAAAGGGACTCAGCGATACCAGTGACGAACACGCCGAATGTGAGTAGAGTACCAGTAGCAAATCCATATCCAACATACTTTGCCTTGGTTGTGTAGCGTGCGATATCAATCGCGCTATCATTTCTGCGTGCCCTGCTGATATTTGTCACAATCTTACCGATTCCAAGACTGAACAGATAGAGTGCAATCAGCGGGAACGCCCACATAAGCAGTGTGAACGGGTCTGGCGGAGAGAAGATCATCCCAAACACAAAGATCCCCAAAACAGCATATCGCCAGTTATCTCGGAACGTTTCGTATTTTACAATTTCAGAGTACGTGAGTGCGCCGATGAAGAGTGGTAGCTGTGCAGCGATTGCGAAAGAGAGCGTTAGGAAGAGAAGAAACTCGGTAAACCTAACAACACCAAAGCTCGGCTTAACACTTGCTTGGAGCGCTTGTTCGATCAATATACGAAACATAACCGGAAAGAAAACACTGTATGCATAGATTGCACCAGCGATAGCAAGCGATAACGAGAAAAATACGAATCCGTAGATACGACCCCGAGTCACATTCGCTCGCTGGTCAACACGTCTGAGAATTGCTTTTCTACCAAGATACCCAGCAGTAATTATTGCGGCGATGATGCCAAGGATCAACCCTATTTTAGCCTGCATCAGTAATACGTCAAAAGGCGTACGAGCAACAATATCAACTTGTGCCGCATCTGCTGCCGAAAGATATGAGACGGCAACGGATTCGAGATACTCCCACACATACGCTCGCATAGCGATGATGGTGCCAACCAGTACGATCACAAAGACAATGAATACTTTTTGAAGCTCAGTCCTAGCACTCTCGAAGAGCTCTATAGCAGTATCTCGGGTTTCGTTGATGGTTTGTGCTGTATCCTCGTCGACAACCGAACCCATCAGTGATTGATATTGCAATCTAGTTATTATCAATCTTCTCCATATCACCGAGTCAAATTCAAGATGGTGCGAAAGATTATGTAGGTGTACTGCCCGTCAACAAAAAAGCCTATAATGACCCGTGGCTGTACCTTTGTTGAGATGTCGGAGGAGTCGGAAGTCCCACAATTAGATGACAATAATAGTCGAGGGACCGCCGAAAATGGCAACAAGGTCCGCCCTGACGGGGGAACTACTGGTGGTGTGGAAGCTCCGCCGGACGACGAAGAAATGCCGATCACGGAACATATCGAGGAGATGTTCCTCCGACTGGTTGTTGTTGCAGTATCAGCAACGATCGTAACGCTAGCGATAGTGCCACTTACAGATGATGTAATTATTCAGATGTGGTACGACATCCATGACGGAACTGTTGAGGCATGTCAGGATGTTGGCGGAGATCTAGCAGGATGTACACCACCACATATATACGGTCCACTTGAGTTCCTGATTACCAGATTAAAACTGGCAGCAATTGCTGGACTGGTTATAGCATTTCCAATTGCGATATATCAGATTTATCGGTTCATGCGTCCGGGACTGTACCCGCGTGAGCGACGATACTATCTTGCATCAGTACCATTGAGTTTTGTACTGGGCGTCATTGGAGTGCTCTTTGCGTACTTTGTTGTACTTCCATTGCTGTTTACGTACTTTATTACATACACAGAAGGAACAGGCGCCATTGAGATTGCATTCCAGTTGCAAGATACAATGAACCTCATCATTATCATGATGGGGATGCTTGCCGTTATTTTCCAGATTCCACTAGCAATCGTACTTGCGATTATGATGGGAATCACAACACGACGATGGCTGGAAAATCGACGGTTGTATTTCTACATGGGATTCGCCAGCGTTGCGTTCCTGTTTGGACCAGACCCAACGGGAATGGCACCACTTATGCTTGCAGTTACGATGATTATTCTGTTTGAAGGGACACTGCTGTTACTAAGATGGACAGGCACGAATTAGTTATCTGGGCTAACACTTCCCGTTTGATAACCAGCAAGGTCAAGGGTGACGTGATCAAATCCGAGTTCACGGAGGTGATGCTCAGCAGCACTAGCAAAGTCCTGTGATAGCGCTACATCGAGTTCAGCCTGATTGACTTCAATTCGAGCAAGTCCGTCGTGATCACGAACACGGAACTGTTTAAATCCCCATGATCGAAGGAATTGTTCTGCTTTTTCAACCCGTGATAGCCGTTCCTCAGTTACTTCAATTCCAGTAGGAATGCGGGAAGACAAGCATGCCATTGAAGGTTTATCTGCAACAGAAAGTTCGTAGTGCTCCGCAATATCCCGCACTTCCGACTTATTGAGGTCATTGTCAGCTAACGGGGAAATAGCATCTAATTCTTGGACTGCAGCTAACCCTGGTCGGTGGCCAGCGTCAAAATCAGAGACATTTGTACCCTCACAGACAACGTCCACATCAAGTTCATTAGCTCGCTTAGACATCTCCGATAGCCGCATTGAGCGACAGTGATAGCACCGTTCATCATCGTTCGAAACAAATGCGTCCGACTCAAGTTCAGAAAAGGAAACAATATCATGCGGAATTCCGATCTCGTCTGCGACGCTTTGTGCTGTCTCAAGTTCTGCTTCCGGGAGAGTTTCACTTCGGGCTGTACACGCAACTGCGTCCTCACCTAAAACATCGTACGCAATAGCTGCAACAACGCCTGAATCAACGCCACCTGAGAAAGCAACTAAAGCACTGTCGTACCCTGCGAGTTGTTGTTTGGCAGCATTGAGTTTTTCCTCAGTAGCCGACGAGAGTTCGCGCTCGATTGCCTCAGTCATCAGATAATACTCCGGTCCAAGAGAAAAAAGCACATCGTCTCAAAAATACGATGTGCAACAAACATGTATGAGAATCACAGCGGTAGCAAAGCGAGATTCCATCGACTTTAGCCGGAGGAAGGGATCAAATGTGCGAAGAGGGAGTGAACTACCTCTGCCTACTCACTGTTGTTGGCGGCTCTTTGAGGACGGGGACGTAGCCTGCAAAATTTAAGTTGACTCAAATGAGAGTATTGTTTGTTATAAAACGTCCATAGAGATTATCGCATAAGCGCCAGAAAAACACAAATATATTTTGCCCCTGCATGAGTACCGAACACTCGATGGAACTGGAAGCAATTCCAGGTGTTGGAGAAAAAACTGCTGCGGCATTGCAAGAGTTGGATGATCCACACGCAGCGTTACAGGCTGAAGACGTGGCGACAGTAGCAACTGCGGATGGAATTAGTACCGGTAGAGCCGCAAATATAGTTCGAAATGCAATTAAAAAACGGCATGGCGAAGAGGGTGATTTTCTAAAGACACACCGTGCCAAGGAGATTTATGAGCAGTTATTAGAGATGCTAACTAATCGCGCAGTGACGAATTACGCTGAACAGCGGATGAAGACACTGTACCCATCGACCGCTAAGTCGCGCGTCGATGAGGTTCGGGGGTTAGTTGATGAAGCATTGAGTAGAACGCCGAGTAATGCAATTACGTCCGCATTAGAAGACGTTGAACCACTTGAACAGCCACAACAAGTTCGCGTCCGAGAACGGTGTTTAGCAACAACAGAAGCAGAAACATACCGAACTGCACAGCAAGCAATCCCCGAGCTACCAGTTGAAGTGATTGATAACACACGTGAGCTAGCAGAGCTTGCTCGGGGGTATTCAACAGTGGTTGCACTTGATGAAACGTTTGCGGGCGTTGATGTAGAAGGCGACGTACGGGTTGACCCTGACGCATTAGAAACGCCAGCGAAGACAGTTCCAGAAAGAACGCTGGCGTTTTTCGCGAATAATAAACAGCAGATTCAAGCAGCAACCGCAGTTCACCAAGAGGCAGATATTGATCCTCCATGCGATGTTGAGAAGCTTGAGTCTACACTCAATCAAATCGACGAAACAGGAACACCAATCGGAGATGAAGAGTTTGATCGACTGGATGCTGCAGTCAATGATATAGACGCAGCGGTTTCGACTGCTGCAAGTGTCGCAAACGATAACCTGCAGTCATCAATCCGAGAGCGGGATGTAACTGTGGAGGGATCTGATTTACTTTCACTTGTTGAACAAGGAGCTGGAGTCGATTCAATTCTTACAAGGGAACTATCAGAGGAGTACGCTGATGCCATTGAGCAGGCCCGAAACCACTTGATTGATGCACTACAGTTAGAGGGACATGAAGCCGAACAAGCCAAGCGTGTGTTTCCAGAACGGCCGACGTTTCCAGTTGAATATAATGAGGAGGCAGTCGACCGACTCCGAGAAACGCTAAAAACAGCTCGAAACCAACGGTCTGAGCGACTCAAACGAGAGATCGCTGAGGAGTTAAGCGAATTTGAACCAGCAGCAGAAGAGCTGGTTCAAACAGCACTTGACCTTGATGTAGAACTCGCAATTGCACAATTTGCTGCCGATTTTGACTGTGTGACACCAGAGTTTATCTGGGAGCAGGAGAGGCGGCAATTCGAAATTCAGGATGGTAAGAATCCATTGCTAAATGAGGATTGGAATGAGATCGAACCGGTAGATTACAGTGTTGAAGGAGTGGTCCTATTATCTGGAGTCAACAGTGGTGGCAAGACATCGACACTGGATCTTGTGAGTGCAATCGTAATTCTGGCACAGATGGGATTACCTGTGCCAGCAAATTCTGTTCGACTAACGCCATTTGAAGCGCTATATTACCACGCTAAGACACAGGGAACACTTGACGCCGGGGCATTTGAGTCAACAGTAAGAGAGTTCGCCGAATTAGCGACTGGCGACAAAGGTGCATTAGTGCTGGTCGATGAGCTGGAATCAATCACCGAGCCAGGGGCAAGCGCCAAGATTATTGCTGGAATTCTTGAGACACTCTCAGAGAGTGACACAACCGCAGTATTTGTCTCTCACTTAGCAAAAGAGATTCAAGAGGCAGCTAAAGTCAAACTGCCGGTTGACGGAATCGAAGCAAGAGGACTAGAAAATGGAGAATTAATTGTTGATCGGTCACCGAAAAAGGATCATCTGGCTAGGTCAACACCAGAGTTGATTGTAGAGAAATTAGCAGAAGAGCATGAAACTGGATTTTATCAGAGCCTACTTGAGAAATTCTGAATACTATCGCGTTTTGCCAGATAAGGAGCAAGAATACTATACGTTTTATGTGTCAGTACTGCTGTGAGTGACAGGAGCACGGAATGTTTATCGAACAACAGTGACCGGAACCTGTGCGCGCTGGACAATGGCTTGAGCGACACTTCCAACTAAATGGTCGTTACGGATCGACTCGCCTCTGTGCCCAACATATATAGCATCAATCTCATTATTTGTGGCATAATCAACAATTTCGTTAACAGGATTACCGTAAAGCAGCGATGAGGTAACAGAGACTTCATCTGGAACAGAGTCGACCGCATCTTCAAGTGCTTCCCTTCCCCGAGCCTCAGCTGCCTGTACACTTTTGACCAAATCGCGCTCATAGCCTTTAGCTCGGTTAGCAGGAGCTGGTGTATCAGACTCTTTGTATATATCGGGATGGACCGCATGAACTATATCAATATCCGCATTCATTGCCACAGCAATTTCCGCGGCATGGTCAAGTGCGCGTTCTGACTCGGTTGTACCATCGATTGCAACAAGAAAGGTTTGTGCCATTACCAGAAATGAACACAATATAGCTACCTAACTCTTGTGAATAATCATGGTAGTCGTTTTAAAAAGTATGACATTTGTGCTTTAAGAAAAATAAAATTCAGGTGATAAGAAGTAGGATATTATTGGATAATAGGGTTAATAGGCTCTAAAGCATGTGAAATTATACAATACGTGAACACGGCAACTATGTTCAGATAGTGCAATCGTTTTGACATTCCCCCACGACTGAAGCCGTGGGCGTCCTCGCTACCGCTGTAAGAGTTAAGTCTCTGGGGAAGCGTGGTGAAAGTAATGGCAGAGGATCCCAACTCGGGGATGCTCTCTTGGGACGAGACCATCTTCCGGGATGAACGTGTGTTCGAGATTGATTTTGTTCCGGAGACCTTCAAGCACCGTGATACCCAGATGGAGAAGCTAAAGTACGCACTTCGTCCAGCGACGCGAGGGTCCCGGCCGCTTAATGCACTAGTTCGTGGCCCACCTGGAACGGGGAAAACAACAGCAATTAAGAAAATATTTGATGAGTTAGCGACGGTGTCAGATATCTCAACGACCCGTATTAATTGCCAAGTAAACGATACACGGTATTCGGTCTTCTCCCAATTATTTAAGCACGCATTTGATTATGAACCGCCAAAGAGCGGTGTTTCGTTCAAGAAACTATTCAGTCAAGTGACAGATAAACTTGTAGAAGAAGATGAGGTGCTAATTGTCGCTCTTGACGATATTAATTATCTCTTCTACGAAAACGAAGCATCAGGAACATTATACTCATTGTTACGAGCGCACGAAGAACAAGGCGGCGCACGAATTGGGGTAATCACAGTCTCATCAGATCCAGATCTAAAGCCTGTCGCAGAGCTTGATAGTCGTGTACAGAGCGTGTTTCGCCCGGAGAAGATTTACTTCCCGACATATGGTCAGAGTGAAATTGTCGATATTCTCCAAGAGCGTGTTGACAAAGGCTTTCGTGATGACGTTATTGGCTCACGGCCATTAGATAAGGTTGCGAAATATACTGCCGAGAATGGTGATCTTCGGGTTGGAATTGACCTACTGCATCGAGCAGGGTTGAACGCAGAAATGCGCGGAAGCAAGACTGTCGAATTAGAAGATATCGAAGAAGCATATGAGACAGCTAAGTACGTACATCTTGATCACAGTCTCCAGACACTTTCGGAGAGTGAAACTTCACTTCTCGGGGTAATTGCGGAGCACGAAGGGAAGCAGGCAGGAGAGATTTACGAGCAATTTCATGCAAAAACTGATCTTGGATATACTCGCTACTCAGAGATACTCAGTAAGCTTGAGGAGCTCGGTGTTGTCGAAACAAAGTATGCAGAATTGGATGGACGTGGGCGATCACGGTCAATTTCACTAGCGTACGAATCTGATGCGATCTTAGATCGGATCGAGACCTGAAAGGCTATTGTGAGGGAGGAAAACTACACTGGTATGGAACAACTAAAGCAACGAGCCGCAAAAAAGGCGGTAGAATCTGTCACAGATGGAGACGTTGTTGGGTTAGGATCAGGGAGTACAGCAGCATTCGCGATTCGAGAACTTGCTGAGCGTGCAATCGAAATTAAAGGGGTGCCGACCTCATTTCAAGCACGAAAAATAGCAATAGACGAAGGGATTTCAGTGGTTGATTTGGATCAGGTTGAGGCAATCGATATAGCGATTGATGGAGCCGATCAGGTTGGTGATAATAATATTATTGTCAAGGGAGGTGGCGCCGCACACACAAGAGAAAAAATCGTCGACAGCGCCGCAGAGCGTCTGGAGATTATTGTAGACGAATCGAAGATGGTCTCAACACCGGACTATCCTGTCCCAGTTGAGGTACTTCCAAGTGCTCGTTCTGTCGTCTATGAACGGATTCGTCAGCTTGGTGGTACCCCATCACTACGAATTGCAGATGAAAAGAGCGGCCCAGTAATCACAGACAATGGCAACATGATCCTTGATTGTGCGTTCGGTGAAATTCAACAGCCAAGGAAATTAGCTAAAAAGTTGAGTGCATTACCGGGAGTATTGGAGCATGGGTTGTTCATTGAAATGGCAGACCAGATTATTATTGGAACAGAAAATGGAGTCGAAACCAGAGCACCTTAACTCCTTTTAGCGTTCGGGGCCGTCGGATTCCCTTTGTGGATAATCCTCGTTGAATTAGTGCGGCTGGGGACTTGTAGGTTCGCTGATGCACCCTTTTGCCTTCGGCTGAGGATGTAGTGTCTTGAGTACGAGTATATTCCCCAGAACAAGCATAACACATGTATATTATGTGATACTTAGTTCAGTTTATATTCAAATTCGAAGAATTACGGGAATCAAGAATACTCGACCTGTTTTTGTAGGTGGAGTCTTTCAGATATATATACGCAATGTCGGGGCCAGTTCCGGAATTAGCTGATCGTGCCGCGCGATGTGCAGAGGCAGTTATGAATGCAGACGAAGTTGTTGTTGCATCACATATTGATGCAGATGGGTTAACAAGTGCAGCAGTTGCCACAGAGACACTGAAACGATGCGAGATTCCGCATCAAGTAGTGTTCAGAAAGCAATTAGACGGAGAAGGAATCAAGCAAATCTCTGAGCTGGGTGCAGATACAGTCCTGTTTACTGATTTCGGGAGTGGACAACTCCGTGACATCAAAAAATATGCTAAGGACGCATTTACCCCCGTCGTCGTCGACCACCATCAGCCCGTGGATGTAGAAATTCAATATCACCTGAACCCATTGCTTGAAGGAATCGATGGAGCTGCAGAATTGTCTGGAGCAGGAACAACGTACGTACTTTCCAGAGCATTGGAAGACACTGAGGGTGCGAATAAGGATTTGGCTGCGCTTGCAATTGTCGGCGCCATCGGGGATCGACAGCTTACGAATGGTACACTAACCGGAGCAAATACAGCAATTGTTGAAGAGGGAGTACAAACTGGGGTACTGAAGACACAGACAGATTTGTCACTGTACGGAAAACAGACACGAGAGTTGCCAGATCTATTGGCATATGCGGGCGATATTCGGATTCCAGGAATCACTGGAGACAGAAATGGAACAGTCCAGTTTCTTGATGGGCTTGATATTGAGGTGCGATCCGATGAGTCCTGGAAGCGTTGGGTCGATCTTTCAGAGTCCTCGAAGAAGACTCTTGCCAGTGCGCTGATCCAGAAGGCAATGACGAAAGGGATATCGACTCAAAAAATTGATCAGTTGATCGGAGAGTCATATATTCTCAGTACCGAGCAAGAGGGAACAGAACTACGGGACGCAAGTGAATTCTCAACGTTATTGAACGCAACAGCACGGTACGAACGGGCAGATGTAGGCTTAGCCGTGTGCCTTGGAGATCGCGACAAAGCATATGAGAAGTCACAAAGGCTGCTGCGAAATCACCGGAGAAATCTCTCAGAAGGGGTTACGTGGGTTGAAAACACCGGGGTCGAGCGTGAGAATCAGTGTCAATGGTTCCACGCACAAGACAATATCAAAGAAACCATTGTTGGAATCGTTGCAGGCATGGCGCTCGGAGTAGAGGGAGTAAGCCGAGACAGACCAATTATTGCATTTGCAAATAAGACAGACGATACGGTCAAGGTCTCTGCGCGGGCTACATCAGAACTAACGGGGAAAGGAGTCGATCTTTCTGAAGTAATGTACGAAGCTGCCAATGCAGTTGAAGGAGAAGGAGGAGGACATACAATTGCCGCCGGAGCAACGATACCGTCTGGAACCGAAGAGACATTTCTCGATGTAGTGGAAAGAACACTCAAGCGACAACGGGAAGAATAGACCGTCTTCGAGTACCTTGAAGCAAATAGGTTGATTTATGTACAGTCTTCGACCAAAGCCAGAGAATTTTGGCTGTGATACTACTGTATTTTGAGGATTATAGCGACTGAGAGGCAAAAATCACCCGTTAACGGTGGAACGAAGCTGAGAACTGGAGATTGTTCCCGCTTGAACTGCGATTATCAGATCTACAGTATTTGATATAGCGCAATACAGTTTATGGCATTTCAATAAATAAATATCGGTCACATAATTTCAGACTCTGAAAAGCCAATTTTCTACAGATGGAACAGACCGAGTGCCTCGGGGCTTGTCCCCGAGGTACTTCACAGTATTGCACCCGGATCAATGATAGTTACAACACCAACTGCCGGGGATAACCTCACGGATATTATTGAACAAATCTCAAGGAAAATAAAACAGCTCACTCAGAAATACTGGTACATCAGAGCTGCTTTGGCCTCCTCCACACGGCTAAAGCCGGTGGGGGCTTTTGCCTCGATACCGCTGTAACGAGAAGTCGATCGGACGACTGAAGTCGACAGCCTCGATAATAAACGCACCTCAGGGTTGATCTCGAAGTCGTCGCGTTGACTGTTGATATACTGCTGAGCCACTGTTCCCCAAGACCTAAGATGAATAGGTCCATAATATGGTTACCATGAGCACAGATACACAGGAGACGGAAGACTTGGAAACAGAAGTAACGAATTTCCTCCGACGAAACTTTCCACAGATTCAGATGCACGGAGGAACAGCCGCTGTGGAGAATGTTGATCCAGAGTCAGGTACAGTTTCAATTCGTCTTGGAGGGGCTTGTAGCGGGTGTGGTATTTCGCCGATGACAGTGCAGGCTATCAAGAGTCGAATGGTCGAAGAAATTCCAGAGATTGAAAAAGTCGAAGCAAATGCTGGTGGAGGTGGAGGATCATTCGGACCATCACCGTATCCAGATGTGGGCGACGATACAGAGGACACCGAAGATGACGGAAGTCCTTCCGCTCCTTTCTAGCTTTAGAAACCATCGATATACGAGGCACGAAGGTTCACTATTTTTAGAGCGATAATTAATCTCGTAGTTGCTGAATGTATGCTTCGACCTGACTGTAGTTCGTGATACGTTCAACGTGAACCGTTCGGGGTCAAGCCCCGAGGCACTCGGCCTGCTTTTTCTGTAGAGTTACGCATTTCATAAATCATATATCGCTATATCAAATCGTTTTGAGTTCGACGATTAGAGCAGTCATCCTCCGCAGTAAGAGATAGAAGATTCTGGAGGTCGTTATGCGGAACATTCACATGTATACCGTATTCAGATAATGGATATGGCTTCACCGTCGTATGCGATTCACCGGATTCGAAAGGTCCATCGGGCAATCGAAGAAAGCGAAGACAGTGATCAAATAGACTTTCGGGAAGAATATCGGAAAATACTGCAAGCAATCCACCAGCATGCTGATGAAGAAACGCATGATGATCTGATGGGCTGGGTCATTGTCGAAACAGTACATAGCCAAGACTTACCTGATCCGGCGGACTTGCGAGACCGGGCCCGAGACCTATGTCGATATCGAGGAATTACGATTCCTCCAGATTCACCACTTCAGCGTTGACATCCACCCGTGTCTGAAACCGGGGACTTTATTTCAAAATTGCCGTGAATTATAATTCAAACGATTCAATCGTGGAATACACCGGGCCGTCCTGTGTGAGTGTTGACTCCTTGAGTTGGATGGTATCTACGTTAAACGACCCTATATCAGGTGACTTATCCCGAACCATATCTTGGACACTCTCTTTCCCGCCTGCATGTTTCATTCGGGCAATTGTGACGTGTGGTGTGAAATCATTATCCTCAGGATCAAATCCGGCATTGACAGCTTGCTTTTCAATTTCCTCGTGAAGTGTAGTTATCTCATTAGCACCATCGCCGACACCAAGCCAAACAATGCTGATATAATCAAGGGAGGGAAATACACCTAATTTGGTAATAGACACGTCAAATGAACCAGTACCAGCATCTGAAACAGCCGAGGAAATCAGACTAGAAATATCGTCTGCTTTCTCAGACGAGACATCACCAAAGAATTTTAGAGTAATATGTGCTTGAGTTGGATCAGTGAGTTTGATTCCAGAAGCACTGTCGATACGTGATTGAACAGCTTCAATGTCAGAGACAAAAGACTCGGGAAGATCGATACTAGCAAACACACGCATGCTCATTTGGAGTAAATATAGGGCTTATGACAATACATGTATCGGAATACGAGATATGAAGTGCAGGAATTGATCTGTGAACTGTCTTGGTGCCAATCCTATGATTTCTGGCTATATTCTCGATAGAGGTTTATCTGGAGAGTGAATAATATCGTATACATGCAAACGCACATCGTCCCGGTCGGATTCGATTATGATCGACTAATTGCGCCGTTGATTCGTGATCAACGTGAAGTCGACCGGGTAGTACTGCTCAAAGGTGCTGTTGGGAGCCAAGCAAATGTCGAGTACTCAAAGCGTCTGACAATGAAACTTGAGCAGGACTTTCAAAATCTTCTCGGAGCAGAAACGGAGCGGGTGCTTGTTGAGGACGTTTATGACTACGATGCAGCGTTTGAGCAGGCATTTGACTTGATTGGCTCTGAACTGGACGGAGGTAACGAAGTTTGGGTCAACGTGTCAGCAATGCCTCGAACAGTCTCGTTTGCGTTTGCAGCTGCGGCTCACTCAATTATTGTCGAGCGAGATGATGATCGGGAGGAAGTACATACATATTATACTGCCCCTGAGAAATATCTTGAAACAGAACTTGCTGAGGAACTTCGGAATCAAGTCGATGTGCTTTCTGAAATAATAAACAGTAACAAGACAGTTGATAATAGTCGAATTAAGGAACGATTGGATTCCGCCGAGGAGTTGCTTGCTGAGTTTGATGAGCGAGGTACGACAATTGGGGCAAAAAAGATTGGTAACAGTCATATTGTCGAGATACCAGTTGCTTCATTTCGGAATGTGAAGCCATTTGAGGAAGTAATCCTATTCAAGCTTGGTGAAGAAGGAGAGTTCAAGTCGGTCTCAGAACTTGCTAAAGCACTGGCCAAAGAGTTGGGAGAAGAGTATACTGACAGTTTCCGATCTAAGGTAATTTACACAGTTGACCGGCTTGGGCAGAATGGAAAAGGGTATATCAAACAGGAGCGGCACGGAAAGTCGCATCGAACTCGGTTATCGCAGCTCGGATCGCTGTGGGTTCGGGCACACTCGAAAGACAAACAGCAGCAATCAACTCTTGGACCGACAGAACAAGGTTAATATCGCCGACGAAAGATATAATTACACGAACAAGCCACTAACGAACTGATGAAAGCGGTCGGCGTGCAGGTGGATGTATTTGTAGGGGAAATATAGCCCCGAAATTACAGCCCGTTTTCGGTGCGTTTTCCTCGCCGATCATGTTATAGATCAAGCTATGTCTAAGGAAACATCACAATCCAAGTTTGACGCACAGGGTTCACTCACTGGCGAGTATGACCCGCGCGAAGTTGAATCGCGATGGCAACAAGAGTGGGTTGACCAGCAAACATACACGTACGACCCAGAGACAGCAGATCCAGATCTCACGTTCACTATTGATACACCACCACCGACAGTTTCTGGTAGTCTGCACATGGGTCATCTGTATGGGTTCACGCTGCAGGATATGATTGCTAGATTCCGTCGGATGTACGATGGTAATGCATTGTATCCGTTTGGCTACGACGACAACGGAATTGCGAGTGAACGGTTGACCGAGCGTGAGTTGGGCATCCAACATGGAGATTTCTCGCGCCGCGAGTTCCAAGAAAAATGTAGGGAGGTATGTCAGGAATATGAATCAGAGTTCACAGAAAAAGTCCAAGGATTAGGAGCGTCAGTTGACTGGACACGAACATACAAAACGATTGAGCCACGTGTGCAACAAATTTCGCAGTTGTCGTTTATTGATCTGTATGAGCAAGGCCGAGAGTACAGACAGCGGGCACCAGCTATCTGGTGTCCCGAGTGTCAGACAGCAATTTCACAGGTTGAAATGGAAGACGCTGAACGTGATTCTCATTACAACGATATTGCATTTACTCTAAAAGAGCTCGGAGGTAACGCTCCGGAAGCAGTTGGTAATGAAGATCAAGAGTATCCAACCCCAGTTGAGACAGGCGATGATATTGTAATCTCGACGACACGACCAGAATTGCTTCCTGCTTGTGTTGCCATGTTTGTGCATCCGGAAGACAAGCAGAATGCTCACCTTGTTGGCGGGACCGCGGAGGTGCCGCTATTTGAGCATGAGGTCCCGATATATGCGGATGAAAGAGTTGATATGGATACTGGGACCGGAGTTGTCATGTGCTGTACGTTTGGTGACCAAACAGACATTGAATGGTATCAGGCACATGATTTAGACCTTCGAGTTGCAATTGACGAAACAGCAACACTGACGGAATTAGCTGATGATTACGAGGGGATGAGCACACATGAGGCAAGAGATGTTATCGTCGAAGACCTAGATGATGAAGGACTACTCCTTGATCGGCGAGCAATTACACATACGGTAAATGTCCACGAGCGATGTGAAACGGATGTTGAATTCCGGGTGACAGAACAATGGTACGTTGAATTATTGGATAAAACCGATGAATATCTTGAAGCTGGCAGGAAAATGGACTGGTATCCAGAAAAGATGTTTACCCGGTACCAGCATTGGATTGAAGGACTAGAGTGGGACTGGTGTATCTCTCGACAACGTGATTCAGGTATTCCATTCCCAGTCTGGTACTGTGAGGAGTGCAACGAAGAGATACTTGCTGATCGAGATGATCTGCCAGTAGATCCAATTCAAGATGAGCCTCCAGTTGATGAATGTCCTGCCTGTGGGAGTACCGAATTTAAGCCAGAAGAAGATGTATTCGATACGTGGGCAACATCGTCATTGACACCACTGGTTAACTGCGGTTGGGATCCAGAAGAGGTTGGAACAGGAAAGGCTGGGAAGAGTGATTTCAAGTATCCAGGGCTATATCCGATGAGCCTTCGCCCACAAGGACATGATATCATCTCATTCTGGCTATTCCATACAATTGTAAAATGCTATGAGCATACTGGAGAAGTGCCATTTGAGTCTGTGATGATCAATGGGATGGTGCTCGATGAGAATCGAGAAGCAATGTCAAAGTCTAAAGGGAATGTTGTTGTTCCAGATGAGGTGCTGGCAGAATTCCCGGTTGACGCAACTCGATTTTGGGCAGCAGGAACATCAATTGGAGACGACTTCCCCTTCAAAGAGGGTGACCTCGAAGCAGGAGAAAAGCTCCTGCGGAAGATATGGAACGCATCAAAGCTAGTTGACCAACTTACGCCAGAAACAGTCGAAGAACCAGCATCACTGACACCAATTGATGAGTGGTTGCTCGCTCGTCTGGATACAGCAATAGAGACAATCGCTGATCACTTACTCAACTACGAATTCTCGAAGGCAAGAAACAAGCTCCGGATGTTCTTCTGGAATACATTCTGTGATGATTATCTAGAGATCGCAAAACAACGGTTAGATGGTGGATCCTCTGAGTCGACAGAATACACCCTGATCACTGCACATAGGGTGTTTTTGAAGATGTTTGCACCGCTGTTGCCGCACATCACTGAGGAGATCTGGCAGGCAATGTACGCCAACGAAGAGAGTATTCACACAACCACATGGCCAGACAAGACTGGGTATGATGCTGATATCGAAGCAGGAGAGACAGCAATGGAAGTAATCTCAGCATTGCGGCGATACAAAACGGATAACCAGATGCCACTAAACGCAACACTGGACGATGTGATTGTATATGGTGATGTCACAGGATTTGAAGATGCAATTACAGATGTAATGCATGTGAATAAGCTTGAGACAACTACAGATGAAGCTCCGATCACAACGGAAGTTGTAGATGTCAATCTGGATTATGCGACAGTTGGACCAAAGTATGGTGGAAAAGTGAGCGAGTTTGATGCGGCAATTGAAGCAGGTGAGTTCGAGGATACAGACAACGGACTTGAGATTGCCGGAGAAACCCTTGCTGAGGATGTGTACGAGCTACAGGAGGAACGGACGTATGCTGGTGAAGGTGAAATGGTAGAAGCAGGAGGAGCGGTTGTAATCGTCAAAGGCTAGTTAATCTTGTCTTTCATGCACAACGCAATCAAGCCATAGATAGTATTTTACTATCCGTTTCGCGCATATCGATCGTCAAAGTGCCACCGGAACATTTAGTATTGTAAAGGATTGTATATACTATACACATATGCTAGATGCATGCGAATCGCAGGTGCGGTTGATGGCAGGAATTGTAGTAACTGCTGGGCTGATTCTTGGAATTTTTTGGAATCAGTGGGCACTAGTTGTGCCGGCGTTTGCAGGGCTCAATCTATTCCAGAGTAGTATAACAGGTGTCTGTCCTGCCGAGTGGTTTTTACCGGGCTGTTCAGAGTAGCACAGTGAACTGCCTCGGGGTCATAATGAGTATGAAAACTTTTGTGAGCTAAGCTCGATAGAAGAGTAATGGAGCGCTCACGTCGAAAAGAAATTAAGCGTCACTTGACTGAGGAAGAAATCGATAAATTACTGCGTGAGACCGAAGACGATCACCACCTCCGCAGGCTTGGATTTTTGAAAAATCTCTACCAAGGCGACTCGATCCCGGAGGCCGCCGACCGAGAAGGTCGGTCGGCCACCACCGGTGGTCGCTGGGCCGACGCTTGGAACGAGGACGGCTTAGATGGACTGATGCCGAGTTTCGGGGGCGGCCGGCCCCCGAAACTCGACGAGGATGAGCAAGAAGAGCTGGTCGAGATGCTTCGTGACGGCCAACCGTGGAAATCACAGGAGATTCAGCATCTTCTCCAGGAGGAATTCGGCGTTTCCTACAGTCCAAATTACCTTGGTACCTTCCTTCGGGAACTCGGTCTCTCATACGCGAAACCACGGCCAAAACGTCCACATCGACCAGAGAATCCTGATGAAATCCTCGAAGAGCGCGTCGATGACGCGCTCGACGAGGGCAACCAGCCACACAACAAACGTGAGGGAGAAGACGAGAAAGGATGGACTGTTGACGATGATATCTGCACCGATGGTGGTACAGTCCTCGGATTTTTTGACGCATCGAAGCCACAACCGTACGATAATTCACGACGTGTCTGGTACGTAGACGATCCACACATTGAGCGGGAGTTAGTCAAGACACACGATTCTGCGGTTGGATTCTACGCGCTCAACGGCGAGAGCTTGGTTGAGTTCACTGAAGACGAAAAGAAGGAACGAATCTGTGGTGTATTAGAAATGGTTCGCGAGCAGAATCCCGGCAAGCGGATTCTGCTCGTTTTGGATAAGCACGGAGCTCATAGATGTAAATACACGCGCAAGCGTGCGCATGAACTCGGAATCGACCTGATTTTCATTCCATCAGGCTCACCGCACCTCAACCCAATCGAACAGGTCTGGAAACATCTCAAGTGGACGATGGCACCGATTGTCGTTGACAACGAAAGTGAATTCAAAACCCTTGTTCAGAGAACGTTCGAGAAAATAACGAACCGTGTCAGCTTCGCAAAGAAGTGGTGTGAGAAGTTCCTTGACTTTCAAAAGTTATCTTAGTCATTAAGCCCCGAGGCACTCTGCCTGTTTTTTGCAGATAAGAGATAATGCCCTTCGGCCCGTATTTGCAGATTCGGGGGCTACGTTTTTATTTATTCGAGAAATACACGATGATATGGGTACTGCTACCGAACCAATAGTAATCGAAACAAGACAAGATTTTGAAACAGCACTCGACGAGAAAGGAGTGGTGCTTGTCGACTTTTATGCAGACTGGTGTGGGCCATGCAAGCGAATGAATCCAGTATTGGAGGAAGTCGCCGAAGAAACAGCAGCAACCTTGGCCAAAGTCGATGTCGACAGCCAACAAGAACTAGCTCAAGAACATGAAGTACGCTCAGTCCCTACAATAAAGATTTTCGCAGATGGAAACGAAGTAGAGCGATTGGTTGGAGTGCAGAAAAAAGAGCAATTGGCTGAAATAATCAAAAAGTACAACTGAACATAAGGCATTACCGTGTTGTGGCTGAAATAGTTGCTCCTGATTGATAGGTTTCGTGGATTAAATAAAAGTTCTTACTGGCTATTTTCGGGGTCAACCGGGGAGGAAAATACTGATAATAGCGACCACAAGCCCAGCTAAACCCATCCGTAATGCCGATACATACCAGCGCTGTCTGGAGATAACACCCATATATGCACCAACGATTCCAAGCAGGAGGACAGCAAGGATAATCGACAGAACAACAGCTTGGAACATTGTCAGTGTACTTTCAACGAAGAGGAAAGGGGTTAATAAGATTAGTATTGCCAGTACAGGGCCAGTAGCAGAAGCAAGAGAAAGCAGCATCTGTTCATATCGCAGATCACGGGTAATACGGGTATCCCCCAGACTGGTGAGCATTGCCTCTTCAACGCGTCGTTGCTCAATTTTCGTCTCAGCTCGTTCAATCTCCCAGACACTCCAAATGCCGGAGATGCCGAGACCAACAGCAGCTCCTAGACCAACAGCAATAACAGCCTGACCATTATCGACTCCAGATAGATAAGAACTAACGATAACACCAATGGCAGTCAGTGTACCATCGAATCCGTTAGCAACAAAATATCGGCGCATAAGCGACTTCACATCGTCTTTGCCGAGGACGCGTCTGAACGATTCTGTTGGGAGATTCATCGGACTAGCATGTCATCAAACTCTGTTGGACGGTCGCCACAGACAACTTGATCAACAGAATGTACAGCACCACCGAGATCACGCACTTTTTCATCGATAGTGTCGATGTCAAGATTTTGGCCTTCGACAACCAGCTGTAATGAGCGAGTATCTTCCTCGATTTCAACAAGAGTGGCAGAAACAGCCTCTACACCGGAAATATCACTAAGTGGCTGAGTAAACTCAACAAGCGGCGGGTCATGTGGCTTCAATACATCAAGGACAAGCCGAACAATATCGGACATGTGTAAATGTATAATGATAGCTCCTTATCAGTGCTTAGGTGATCAGATTCAGAGAGAGGAAACTTGACCTCCTCCCACTCCTTCAGGGGTAGGTTTTCGCCTCGCACGATCTATAATCTCTACCTTCAAAGAGCGCATCAGCGCGAACAGAGTGAGGTAGTCCATAGAAATATCAAGGGAGATACCACGAGGCTTGTCTCCATGGAAGAAGCCGATGTTCGAGAGTACGCATGAACTATTCTGGGTGTAGTACGGTATATGAGTGCCAGTTGGGCAGACCGCAACTGACATGGGCTAGCAGTCACCTGACCTTCAACTCAGGGACAACAAAGGTGAACGTTGATTACACACCTGTCGAGTTGATCGGGGATATCTGGAGTCCACTGACAGTCTTTGGGGTTTGACCCCGAAGCAGTTGACCGTTAAAATCGTTATTGGTATTCAACACGTACGAAAAAATGAACGTCATATTCTGTACGAGGATTCACGCGACAATATTAACAACACCAGTGCTCTCTAACAGCATCCATCCGACAAAGCCGACATAGAGGAGAAGTAGGGAATAGGCCTCACGATTTGTGACCTCTAAGTCAGTTCGAGTTGCAACGAAAACCGCAATCGTTGCTACAATTAGAAAGCCCATCATCGGGGCAGTACGATCAAAGTTAATAACAGTGGCACTTGACTGGAGAGCAGCAAGCAGCACTCCGGCAGGGACTGCCACCAGAAGGTCGAAGATATTGCTGCCAAAGACATTAGCGAGGCTTACACCCGATCGTCCGGAACGTGCAGCCTTGATGCTAATGAATGCGTCTGGCAGACTTGTTCCAGCAGCAATGACAATAAGCCCCCATAGGAAAGGCGAGGTATCGAATATATCACCAAGTGTCAATGTCGCGTAGATAAGCCCTTCAACACCAATAAGAATCAACACGAGGCCGCCGATCAAGAGCCCCCATTGATACGGAACATTAACCGAAGGTTTGGGACCTGGCTCATAATCTTGGACATCCTCATATTGGACAAAAATATATAGTCCATAGAGTGCAAGCAGGATCAAGCCAAGTTCGACACTAAATACGCCCCGAAGGGTGTCTCCTCCGCCTTCCGGGAAATAGATAACAGCCATGGAGAATGCAAGTGTCAAAGCAGCGAGTGAGATCAGATAAAATTGAGCCTCTTTATAAACAAGGTCACGGCTGGCCTCAAGTGGTTTATCTTTAGCTAGGCCAGCAAGTGCAGGGATAATAAGGATATTAAACAATGCGGATCCGATAACGGCAGCAACGCCAAGTTCAAAGTCGCCATGACGGAGCGTTGACAACACAATACTCGCTAGTTCTGGAAAGCTGGAACCAGCAGCAGCGACAATTGCTCCTTGAACAATCGCCGGTAATCCGTAATATTTTGATAGGCGATTACCAGCACCTTCTAACCAGATACTGCCCTTCCATATAAGTGCAGTGGCAACGACAGCCACGACCAATAACCAGGCAAATATCAACATGTGTATCACCACAACCGATAAGAAAAAGAAACCTCGGATCGGTGATCGCTGGAGTAGGTAGTTCGTTATCAGTTGTTGCAAATACGGTTTCTTTATTCAGTGTGAAGTACCCCGCGCACGGTGGCGCGGGGCGTCTGTGTTTAGTCCTGCACTGCTGACGCAACGGACTTTAATTCCTCTCGCGCTCCCATCCTTGGTTGCGCCGACGTTCCGTGTCGGTGAATACCCGAACACAAATCGTGTCCGTGAGAGTCGGAGCCTCCACCAGCCCCCGATGCCGCCCGTCTCACCGTCCGAGCTCGTGGAAGGGTTTCGAGAGGCGGCACAGTTCCATACTGTTCGTCTAACCACTCCTGCACAACGCATACCGCCGCCTTCCGATCAGCGTGATCTCCGAGTCGGCAGTCACTCGAAGTACGGTTTTGGTGAACTACGAGTGAAGCCTGTCGAGCCCCGCCCAAATCAGTGTCAGGACTCAGAGGAAAAGACGAAGGTCACCGGGGAAGATAACTCATGCGAGACGGAAGAATCGGCACGAAAAAATCACGCCGCAGACTGAATAAAGGAATCGTATCTGCAACAACTGTTATTGATGGGCGAAGTATGCGATTGGATCTTGATCTTGCTGATCGATTCGAACGAACCCAACACGCTCAAATTGAATAATAGTGTCAGGAAGAAGGTCGCTTACAGCGGGTTCTGCGTAACCTTGTACATCTCCGCTTGGCGTACGGCAGCGCATATTGATGCTGTCATCATCAGGAACCCAGTGAATCACAGGGACATCTTCCTCTCGAACAGCGGAGATATCATCGCCGGTAGTAACAAACTGATCACCATCATATCGAACACAGCCGAGCCCTTTAAGCCAGACTCGAGTATCAGGTTCAGGCATATCATCTGGTTCAATTAAAACAGCATCGGTGATGGGGATCGATCGCGAACCTCGGTCTGGGTAATCGGGATGCAACGGTGGAGAGGCCGTTGAGGGGGTATCTCCAGTGAGTGGTATGCTCGTAGGGTTCCTGACGAAAAAGTACCGGTCTGCCTCCTTATCAATTCGTTCTCGATTGGCCGAGTAAACAGAGCTCATTGATAAGTCAACATTGGATGTTGATGTTCCCAGCTCAACCATCGCATCGACGATAGCATCACCTTTGATACCGCGGCGGCGGAGACTGGCGAGAGTCGGGGCGCGAGGGTCATCCCAACCGTCAAGTTCGCCATTGTTTATCATTTCAGCAATACTGGATGTCGACATTGGAACATCGTATCCGTCAATCTGAACGTGTCCCCAGTGGACAACTTCTGGGTACTCCCAGTCAAAGTAGTCATAAACAAATCTCTGGCGTTTAGCAGAGTCCTGCAGGTCGATGCCACGGATAATATGTGTGATGCCGATCTCATGATCATCAATTCCAGACTGGAAGTCCAGCATCGGCCAGCACCGATATTCAGCAGCGTCATCACGAGGATGAGGAGTATCAATCATTCGGAATCCAACCCAATCACGGAGGGCAGGGTTTTTGTGTTTAATATCGGTTTTTATCCGAAGAACCATCTCTCCCGAGTCATATTCACCGCTGATCATTTGCTCGAATTCATGTTCGACGGTCTCTACTGGTTTATCACGGTGAGGGCATGGTTTTCCGTTGTTTTTGAGTTGGGAGAACTCATCAGCGGGACACGAGCATGTGTAGGCGCCTCCTTTTTCAATTAACTCACGAGCATAGTCATAGTAGAGTTCAAGTCGATCACTTGCTTTGTATACTGCATTAGGATCAAACCCGAGGTATGAAACATCGTCTAAGATAGCATCATACGCATCTAAGTCCGGACGTTTTGTTTCGGGGTCAGTATCATCAAATCGAACACAGAACCAGCCGTCATATCGCTGTTTATACGTGCCAATGACGGCAGGCATACGAGCGTGGCCAAGATGCCACGGACCATTAGGGTTTGGAGCGCACCGCATTCGAACTTCATCATATTGATCCACATTTGGAAGCTCAGGGAGAGGATGCTCATCTTGTTCATCAGACGCTTCAATATCGGCAAGGGCTTCAGAATCAAGATCGGCCAATTGCTCACGACGCTCTTCGTGAGACATTCCAGCGATATCAGAGACAATTGGGCCTGCAATCTGTGGGATTTCATCTCCATGCTCACGGAATTTGGGATGATCCTGCATGAGCGGACCCATAATTGCGCCCACATTTGGCTCACTTTCATGTTTGACAGCGTTAATCAGCGCATGCCGTTTGACCGCACGCTTAATCTGATCACGAAGTTCAGAGTCCATTACATGCTGTTATGAGACCCGGTTTGAACTAGTTTACGAGAAACAAAAAGAGACAATCAGAATAAATGGTATCAAAACAACAAACGATCCTGAGAACAAACTACAAGGTATGATTGTACTTCTATCAGATACACATCGACAAAGAAAACCGGATTTAACGGGACATTTGCGGGCACGAATTCAAGAAGCAACAGCAGTGTGTCATGCAGGAGATTTTACAACTACAACAGTTCTTGAGCACTTTCAGGATATAGCGCCACGGTTATATGCCGTTCACGGAAATGCAGATGAACGTGCCGTAATTGACCAATTGCCACCAAAGCGTACGATTAGAGAAAGCGGGGTGAATATTGCAATGACACATCGTAAACGAGGCGGAAAGACTGGATTGATGATGTTTGGCCGCGAACGGGACGCAGATATTGTTGTCAGTGGTCATACGCACAATCCAACAATAGTGCAGACAGATGGTCCATTACTTGTGAATCCGGGAAGTCATGCAGACCCACGGGGGAATCAACCAGGATACGCAGAAATCAAGCAGAGTCCTGAGCAGATAATCGCCACTATATACACACCCACAGGCAGTAAGATACAGGAAGTGAAAGTAACAGAATAGCTAGCAAAAATGTCATAATGAAGGAAAAAGTGAACGTATACTAAGCATGGATCCACTGTTTGTAATCTTACTCGGGATTGTTGGCTTGTTGCTGTTTTTTGGGTTTTTACTGCTTCGTCGGACACTGTTAGGGTTCAGAGAGGGGTACGATAAAGGCAAGCGGTGACCGGAACCGGTTTTTTCGTCGGGGAAATAGCCATAAACATGGACCCTCGCGTTCGTGAGCATGCAGATATTATCGTATCACACTCAGTTGAGCTTGAAGAAGGCGACGACGTAGTTATTCATGCACCTCCCGTTGCTGAGGACCTGGTTGTAGCACTATACGAGCGAATCGGAGACGTGGGAGCCAACCCAATTTCGCTATTCGGTAGTGACCGGGCACAACGTGCCTATCTCAAAGCCCGAGATGAATTTGAGACACCAGAACATACACTGGCAATGGTAAAAGAGGCAGATGTTCACATTGCTATTCGAGCAAATCGTAATGTAACTGAGACAGGAGATGTCGATCCAGAGACAAATGCTGCATATTCAAAGGCAGTGATGCCGGTTCGAGAAGAACGACTCTCAAAACGGTGGTGTCTAACGCAATATCCAGCTCCTGCTAATGCGCAATTGGCGGAAATGTCAACCGCAGGCTATGAAGATTTTGTCTGGGATGCCGTGCTAAAAGACTGGGAAGAGCAACGAAAGCATCAGGAACAGCTGGTTGAAATACTTGATCCAGCCGAAGAGGTTAGAATTGTGTCAGGGGATACGACAGATCTGACAATGTCAATTGATGGGAACCCAACAAAAAATGACTATGGAGAACACAATATGCCAGGAGGAGAGGTATTCACAGCCCCACAACCAGACAGTGTAAACGGAGAGGTGTTGTTTGACAAGCCACTTTATCACCAAGGCCGAGAGGTCGAAAATGTATACTTGGAATTTGAAGATGGTGTTGTTGTTGACCATTCGGCAACGAAGAATGAGGAAGTGCTGACAGAAGTCTTAAATACAGATGAAAATGCTCGACGACTCGGAGAGCTAGGCATTGGGATGAACCGGGATATCGACCGATTCACATATAATATGCTGTTTGACGAGAAGATGGGAGATACTGTCCATATGGCGGTTGGTCGAGCATATGAAGACACGGTTGGGAAAGATAACGAGCGAAACGACAGTGCAGTGCACGTGGATATGATCGTTGATATGGCAGAAGAATCACGGATTGAAGTTGATGGAGAGACAGTTCAAAAGAACGGATGCTTCATTTTCGAAGACGGGTTTGAAGAATAACGTATAAAGCTTGGCGAAGATATCGAGTTCAGAAATCAAAATGACGGGCATACTGGGATTCGAACCCAGAATCATCGGCTTAGAAGGCCGACGCCTTGTCCAGTTTGGCCATATGCCCTACTGGATATTAGTTGATGACTTCAAAAATGTATTGCGCTTTCATTTATTGAGCGGTGGACGAATTCATGATAAATGAGAAGGAGCCGCTAAAGTTATTTAAGTAACGGAACAACGCAAAACCGCGATGGTATTTGAGGTGGCAACTGCAGCAATAGGACTCATTGAGTTGGAGCTTGGTCGGTCAGCGATACTCTGGATTGGCGCAATCACACTTGTCATATTGTTAGGGTTATCTGGGTTTTTTTCTTCTTCAGAAATCGCCATGTTTTCGTTGCCAGCACATCGTGTTGAGCCGTTGGTTGAAGAAGGACGAAAAGGGGCAAAAACACTAAAACAACTAAAAGAGCAGCCTCATCGGCTGTTAGTGACAATTCTTGTTGGTAATAACATTGTTAATATTGCAATGTCGTCGCTTGCAACTGGGTTATTAGCGTATTATGGAGTCGGACAAGGTGCATCAGTTGCAATTGCTACATTCGGTGTAACAGCTGTTGTATTGTTATTCGGTGAAGCGGCACCAAAATCATATGCGGTTGAGAATTCAGAGTCATGGTCACTACGGATAGCGCGTCCACTGAAAATCTCTGAATATCTCTTATTACCGCTTGTCGTCACATTCGATCACCTCTCGCGATATGTGAATAAGCTGGTCGGCGGCCGATCAACAATTGAGAGTACATACGTGACTCGATCAGAGATCAAGGATATGATTACAACCGGCGAGCGAGCAGGTGTGATCGAAGAAGATGAACGAGAGATGTTGCAGCGGATTTTCCGGTTTAACAATACGATTGCAAAAGAAATCATGACACCGCGGTTGGATGTTACCGCAGTTTCTACAGAGGACTCAATCGATGATGCGTTAGCTACTTGCGTTCAGAGTGGACATACACGGTTACCTGTTTACGAAGGAAGTTTAGATAACATTATTGGGGTAGTCATTGTTGAAGATCTTGTTCGTGAAAGTGTCTATGGTGAACGAGAAGACATCACGTTGTCAGATCTTATCAATCCTACACTTCATGTTCCCGAATCAAAGAATGCAGATGAGTTGTTAACCGAGATGAGAGAGCAGCGAGTACAACTAGCGATTGTGATAGACGAATTTGGAACGACTGAAGGGATCGTCACGATGGAAGACATGGTAGAGGAAATTGTCGGTGAAATCTTGGAAGGAGAAGAGCCAGAACCAATCGAACAGATAGATGATCAAACAATCATCGTGCAGGGCGAGGTTAACATTGAAGAGGTGAACGAGGCATTAGATATTGAACTTCCTGAAGGAGAAGAGTTCGAAACAATTGCTGGGTTTATTTTCAACCGTGCTGGAAGGCTTGTTGAAGAGGGCGAAGAGATTGAATACGATGACGTGTCGATTCGCGTTGAAACTGTTGAAAATACCAGAATTCGAGAAGCAAGAATTGAACGAGAAGGGACAGTCGCTGAAACCACAGAATAGCAAAATATTATTGGAGCATATCGGTGGCAATCTGTGACCGATGTATCTATTTCTCAGGTCAGATAAGTGATGTCACAGTGTAAGCTCCGTACCCTACTGTTAAAGCCGCAACAAACGAAGCAATCCATGCAAGGACGGTTATTCCCATTTTACGGCGGCTCACTGAGCTGCCTCCAACAGCATATCCGCTGCCAATGATTGCGCTGATGATAATCTCATTAAAAGAGATGGGAATACCAAAAAGTACAGCAGTTTGCGCAATTGCAAACGACGGAACAAGAGCAGCGATAGATCGGCGTGGGCCAAGCGACGAGTAGTCCTGTGAGATTGCCTTAATCATGCGGGGGGCACCAGTCCACGAACCAATAAGTAAGCCCAGTCCTCCACCAAATAGAATCAGCGTGATTGAAATCGAGAAGGGTTCAAGTAGAGGCAATAGAGGGCCAATGGTAAGCCCAACCTGACTACCACCAGCAGAGAATGCAACAAGGCTGCCAAGCAAAATTAGAAACCGTCGCTGTGCAGTGACACGATCAGTACGGGTCCGTTGGTAAAGAATGCCGCCAGCAAGGCCTGCAGCAACAAGGGTGACAAGCGAGATACCAAGCATTGTGGTGTCTGTAAAAAATGCTGAGAGTTCGGCAGCAATAGTAGATCCGTCACCATTGCTCCCAAGCACCGCAAATTCAATATTCACGAGCATAGCGCCAACAACCGCTCCAACAAGAGACATCGAGACAGATGGAGAATCATATTCGCGGAGAAATCTAGCAACAGCATAGGCAACACCACCGCCGATGAAAGGAGTCAAAATCCACATTGCGCCAATTTCAGCGTATTTCTCCCAAGCTGGAGCACCGCCCATGGCAAGTCCAACACCAATAACAGCACCAGTGACGGTGAAAGCAGTAGCAATTGGATATCCTGTAAAAACACCAAAAGCAACAAGAGCAGCAGCGAGCGAAAGAGCAATTGCGGCGGCCTGAGCAGATAGCTCTTCTCCAATGATCAGTTCCTGGCCAACTGCTTCAGTAACATTTTGGCCTTGTAAAACGGCACCAGCAAGACATAAAATGCCAACAAGAAGTCCGGCCCGCATTATTGAAATCGCATTGGCACCAACAGCCGGAGCAAATGGCGTAGACCCACTTGATCCGGCGCCAATAGACCACGACATGAATGCACTGGCTATAACAGCGATAAACAACGTCGCCAGTGTCGCAATATCTACCATTGATACCGAATTTAGTACTGAGATACAAGTTACTTATTCTTCACTGGAGCGGATTAGGATCTGTATCTGTTTAACTTAGATTAGTTGACAGTATGTTTAGACTCTTCAGAATCTTCTGTAGACGGGAGAGATTCAATACCTTCAGCAGCCTCAATTTGCTCGGTTTCTTTCTCGGTTGTGACATGCCAGCGTTTAATTTCATCATCGTATGTATGGAGTTGTTCTGAAACAGCGTCTTTTAACTCATCATCGTTGACATTAACCTCGAAGGTAAATTCTCCCTGGTCGGTCTGTTGAATATTTGCACTAATGAGGTCATTGTCAAAGTAGTATGGAGCGAGTTGTGTCATCACGCGCTTGTAGACCGTATCTTCGACTTTTCTAATCGCCTTCCGGCTTGCAGAGTCAGCGGCACGAGTGACATAATCGATTGACTCACTCCAGCGGCCAACAGCCTTTTCACGGTCTTCAGTCAGTTTTTCATATGACTCGCTGAGCTTTTCGCCTGCTTTTTTAATATCTTCATCAGGGTCCTTTCCTGCTTGTTCTCCTTCACCCTCTTTGACGTGTGCTTGTTCAGCGGTTTTCTCGCTCACATCTTCATCAATAGTTTCATGAGCACGAGGGCGCCATTGGTCCCACTCTTCAAACGCATCAGGGTACTCTTCATCAGCACCAGTTTCGCGGAGTGCCTGTGTAATCCGCTCACCATGTTCAACGACATCTCCCCAATCGCTTTGAACTTTGAATCCAGATACGCTTTCTTCCATAATCAGTTGAAAAAGAGGTGGTTATACAGTTGGTTGTAAGCAAGGGCTATTTGAGAGCAGTACCGACCGACACGAAATCGTGTACTCACATTGAGAAGCCTAGGTTGCAGTGAATAAATCTTTCTCGGTCAGAGAAAGGTGAATAGGCTATCTTCTCAGAGTTATTCAGTGATCTGTGCTCGACCACTTGTTGCGCTTTGGATGCGGTCCTTGAGAGAGATAGTCGCGTCTTCATCGATTTGGATTGAGAAAACAACGTCTTCCTCATACTGTGCCGTAAATTCGGCTTGACTACTCTCTAGAATACCACGAACAGTACCAGAGTCATCATACGTCACCTGAACATCAAAGCGTTGCTGTGGCCGCTGGGTTATGATGTCAGCTGTTTCGATTGCTTCGGCGGCGGCCCGCGAATACGCGCTTACAAGTCCACCAATACCAAGATTAGTCCCTCCGTAGTACCGTGTGACAACAGCAGCAACATTCTCAAGATTTTCCCCCTGTAGAACATTCATTATCGGTTGGCCTGCAGATCCACTTGGCTCGTTATCATCATTCTCGTATTCACGAAGAAAGTCGCCTTCTCGAACCCGATATGCTGGAACATTATGTGTTGCGTCTGGATGCTGCCCCCGGATTGCTGATATAAATGATTCAGCAGCATCGATAGACTGGACGGGAGCCACATAACCGATGAACTCCGATCCTTGTATCTCAAAAGAGGCCTGTCCCTGAGAAGTGATCGTACGATAACTGTCAGTCATTGTATCTCGACTGATCGAACATATGGTAAGTTAGTAAGATCATTAATCAACTCACCGGGAAGTTCTTCATCACTGACAACATGCAACCGGGGTTCATCAGTGAACTCAGGATCCTCGGTAATAAGCTGCCGAATAGTAATATCATATTCAGCTAGAAGCGCAGAAACGTCGGCGACAATACCCCGTTCCTCAGCATCACGCACTGCAACAGTTAGGACCGTCAAATCAAGAACAGGGCCCAAATCCATAAGGCTTGGAACCTGTGATATATTTTGGAAGATACGACGAAGTTCGTCATCTTCAAGGATGGCATCTGTTGTTGAGTCAACAACGCGCCGATCAACACCAAGTTCACGGGCAATTCCCGTATTGGGAATTTCAATTCCACCAGAAACAACTCGACCTTCATCGTTCACGGAAAACCCTCGCTCAAGTAATAGTCGAATAACAGTCTGTTGGCTCGGGCTGCCTTCGAACTTCTCCATTATTTGTTCGAACATATCTGTACATTCACGTTTTGAGGCCTTGAAGATGGTCTTTGTTGTCCAAAGACGAGTAAAATAAGCCAGTGTAACTCACTGTGCACAGAGGTAGTTGTGGTATTCAGAGAAAGGCCTGTAATAGGCTGTATTCACAGTGAATTTTTGGTGCTAGGGGTGCCACTACGCCGTTGGTCGATACGTGTTGCATCATCAAGTGCTCGAGCAGTTGCTTTGAACAGAGCTTCAATTTCGTGGTGAGCATTTGCTCCAGAAACCTCAGTGTGGAGGGTTATATTCGATTGCATGGCAAATGACTCAAAAAAGTGCCGAGCCATATCGCTGGTAAAATCACCAACAGCGGATTGAGAAAAGTCTCCATCAAAATAAAACCGGGGACGACCAGATAGATCAACGACGACACCGGCTACAGACTCATCAAGCGGAACCCGCCGATCTGCAAATCGAGTGATTCGACTACGGTCACCAAGAGCCTCATCAAAGGCAGTACCAAGGACAATACCAACATCCTCTACAGTGTGATGATCATCGATGTTTAGGTCACCATCACAAGAGACGGTAATATCAAAGAGACCATGTTTGGCAAATGACGTCAACATGTGATCAAAAAAGCCAATTCCGGTATCAACGGTTGCTTCACCATCGCCATCAACTTCGAGGGTAACTTCAATTTCAGTTTCGGCTGTGGATCGGGTTTTTGCCGCTGCTCTGGAAGTCATGACTAGAATAAACAGCGGCATCCATATATCAATGACGAGTCAATAAACTATTTCACTCAATTTCCCTGACTCATGACAGTTGTTGATAATGCGATCTCTTTATTCAGTTCAGAACGCGCAACAAACCCGTTCGATATGCAACTGCGTATCGAATAGTGAATAGCATATTTGTATTTTTAAGTTCTACAGGCTACGTTCCCGTCCTCAAGGAGCGAGTAGGGCGGGGATACAGCCGTCACTCAGCCGCATCAAACCATTCAACAAATTGATACCAGACATTGAATTGTGACGGGCTTTACTCATGAGACTGGCTTCGGGTGAGATCATAACCACAGTCAGACTCCATCTTGCCGTCACCATCGAGTAGGGTTGAGACAATCCAAAGCAACGCCTGCGGAGACTGGCACCGCTGTGAGCCTGTCCCAGCGCAGGATAGTGCTTGGAAGTGCTGTCGTGGAACCAGAAACTCCGGTCCGAAAGGAGAAAGTCCGCCCTCAACAAAGCGAGGGCGCAGCCCGAGCGGAGTAGAGCGGGGTAAGTTCACTAACTGACAAGGGGATCGATCGTTGAGAGAGATTCGCACTATCTTACAGACTGAACGGCAGACAGTGCTTCATCAAACGTTAATTCTCCTTCATACAATGCAGAACCAATAACAACGGCAGACGCCCCCGTAGATTGTAATTCTTGGATATCTTCCTGCGTTGCAACGCCACCGCTTGCAATTACAGGAATATTAACAGCGTCAACAACAGCAGCGGTGTGCTCTGACCGGACACCGGCTAATTGTCCTTCAACATCAACATCAGTGAACAGAATCGCGGCTGCACCCAGATTCTCGTACCGAGATGCTGCCTCTGCTGGGGCAATCCCTGTTCCTTCAGTCCAACCCTCAACGACCACTTCACCATTTTTTGCGTCAAGGCTTACAACAACACTATCTGGCCGGCGATCATTGATCTCTTCCACAATACTCGGGTTTTCAACCGCTGCAGTACCCAAGATAACGCGATCAACTCCAAGATCAAGAAGTTCAATAGCATCAGAAGCGGTACGGATTCCTCCGCCAACCTGAATTGTGACAGTGTCAGATAAATCGACAATCGATTCGATTGTCTCTGCATTAACTCGCTTACCCTCAAAAGCACCATCAAGATCAACGATATGAAGTGTCTGAGCACCAGCATCAATCCAATCTCGTGCAGTTTTGACTGGATCACCATATTCACTACCAGTACCACGTTTCCCGCCGATTAGCTGGACGGCCTGGCCATCTTGAATATCAACGGCTGGAATAATCTCAAATGACGCTGAGTCCATACAGATTCATAGACACAGGAGGTCAAAAAGAACAGGAAATATCGAGCAGAAGAGACAATTAACCTGCTACAATCAAGTCAGAGTTCACTTGTGCGTTCGGAATGGGATTACGAGATTTTTTCGTATTGATCAGAGAGTTTTTCTGCAGCGTCATCAAGGAGTTCGTATTCTTCTTCGTTAAGGTCCCACTCAATTACCTCTTCAACTCCATCAGAGCCAAGTTTAACCGGTACGCCCATCGCAGTATCATCATATCCATATTCACCATCGAGGGCAACGGAGCATGGAAGTACTTCTCCAGTATCATGAAGGATCGATTCAACAATGTGAGCAACACCGGTAGCTGGTCCCCACTGTGTTGCACCTTTACGCTCGATCACATCCATTGCGGATGCTTGAAGATCAGATAGAATTTCTTCGCGTTCATCAGCGGAGAATGCTGGATCCGTCCCGTTTACTCGGACTTTCGAGAAGACAGGAACCTGTGCATCACCGTGTTCACCCAAGATTGTTGCATCTATATTCTGGACCGGTACCTCAAACCGTTCCGATAGCACATATCTGAACCGAGCAGAGTCAAGTCGGCCACCAAATCCAATAACCTGCTCTCGAGAACGGGATCCAGATTCGTAGAGATGACGATTAAGGAGATCAACAGGATTGGAAGTAGTGACAGTAATGAAATCTTCGTTGTACTCTGCCAATGAAGATTGGATATCCTCCATAATCGGAGCATTATCTTCAGCCAAATCAATACGGGTCTGGCCAGGTTGACGAGGGATACCAGCTGTGATAACGACAACATCTGAGCCAGCGGTATCAGAGTAGTCTCCTTGCCGGACAGTCGTGTTTGAATCGTATGCAACACCGTGGTTGGTATCCGCTGCTTCACCGATTGTCTCGTCTTCCTTGTCCGGAATATCTACAAAAACCAGTTCATCAGCAATGTCACGATACGCGATATTGTAGCCGGCCGCGGCACCAACAGTGCCCGCGGCACCAACTACGCTTACCTTCGTCATACTATGCCAAATGTCACATTTCCATTTGTTAAACGCTTCGAAAAGTGGTTTTAAAACAGACATCTGCCGTTAAAAATATTCGACGATAGTCGAATTGGTGGAGGCAGTAATTATTTAGACCAGCTGTAAGAAGACAGACGACTTTTAATTCCAAGTTACCTTCTTATAGATATGAGCGATTTCGACAAGGAAGCTGAACGTGAGAAATTGCGTAAGCGGTTCCAAGAAGAAGAGAAAAAACGAAAATCAGCCGAGCAGATGAGTGAGTTGCTGCTGAAGGGTGCAACAATGACAAACAAGCATTGCAGTGAGTGTGGGAATCCGATCTTCCGGATGAATGGACAAGAATTCTGTCCAAACTGTCAAGGAAACCCAGAAGAGAATCAGAAAGAAAAAGAAATACAGGAAGAAGAGGAAAAGAACCCGATTCAAATAACTGGTGAAACAACAATCAAAGAGATGGAAGATGCTGAGTTGTCAACCCAGACTGAGCAACCATACTCAGAGTCGGACGAAGAGCAAACTGTTGAGATTGCGGATACAGATCTGGAAGAGGGGTACAAAGCACTTGTCCAGGCATTAAACACACACGCTAAGCACGCTGCGTCGACAAGCGATCCACGAAAAGCAAAAGAACATCTTGAGGCTGCAAACGAAGCGGCCGACACACTTGGAACACTAAAACAGACACAGAAGTAGGTGTCAAGGACACAGTATCTCTGTTCAGCCGACCTTGGGAACCAGACTAAGACTTGGCAATATAGAACTTCGCAAATATTTTTTGACTATTGATACTGAGATCCAACGACATCTCGGATTCGTTCAGCAGTTACCTCGCCAACACCTTCTGCTTCCATGAGTGTCTGCTTATCAGCAGTCATGACAGCTTCTACAGACCCAAACTCAGAAAGCAATGATCTAGCTGTAACAGGGCCAATTTCAGCAATTGAGGCGACTACATACTCCTGCTGTTCAGACAGAGTTTTAGCCTGCTTTTCGCCGTGAACGCTGATGGTTCTATCGTTGTGTTCTTGCTCTCGGGTAGTAATCGTCGAGATAATCTTCGTGGTGTCGTCTTCATCGGAACTGAATAGAACGCTGACGCCAAAGTCAACAGCCAGAGAGGTTAATGATCCGCGGATTGCATTAGGGTGGACATCCCGCTTTTCGTATAGGTTATCTCCCTCAATGAGAAATACCGACCGAGGATAGTGGCGAGTAAGGTCACTAGCTTGTTCGAAAAGTGAACGTTCTTCTCCCAAAAGCGTGTCAAGGAAGTCATCAACTGTTTTTCGCTCAACTGCGACCCGATCAGAGCAGATGTAATCTCCAACGCTGAGCGTCTCAAGACGGGTTTGGATATCACTACGCTTCGACAGTTGGCGAGCAACTGTCGAGTGGAGCTCCCGTTGGTCAACGACAACTTCAAGTTCATCAGTAGCAGGAACTGGAGTATCATCAGAGGATGCGCTATCGGCGTTATCACTTTGTTCTGTTACAGAAGAGATTGTTTGCTGCAATGTTGCCTGGCTCTGACCAGAGTCAGCATTTGTACTCTTAGAGCCAGTATTGTTCGAAACAGAACTAGAATCAGGCCGATCTCCAGAGGAGAAGTTTGTAAGATTGGCCTGGGACAATTCAGAGTTTAGCTCATCGGTCATTGACTTGAGTTCTCTGAGCTCTTCTTGCATTTTCTGTTCACGTCGTCGAGACATCCAGAAGAATGCCTCATCCCGGGTATCTTCGGTCATAAGCACAACAACCGCTCCCTTTGCTTGGCGACCAGTACGACCTTTGCGCTGTATCGATCGAATTGCCGTTGGAACAGGTTCGTAGAACAGAACAAGATCGACTTCAGGAACATCGAGTCCCTCTTCCGCTACGGAGGTTGAAACAAGAACTTCAAAGTCGCCTGCACGAAAGGCATCAAGCGTTTCCTGTTGTTCTTTTTGTGTCATCCCGTCAGAATGTTCTTTGTCTCCCTGTCCGACAAATCGATGAGTGTCAAAGCTCTCACCGAGGATTTCCGTTAGAACTTCAGCTGTATCCCGAGACTCAGTGAATACAATTGCTCTGTCTCCACCATCGATCCCAAGTGTCTCAGCGAGACGGGCACGAGCACGTTCAAACTTTGGGTGTCGACCATCGAAGTCCTCAACACGCCGTATAGCCTCAAGAATTTTCCCGTCTGAGATAAATCGTTGACTTGCTTTAGACGCCCCTGAAGAACGAGCAGCCTGTTGCTGACGGTCGAAGTATCGCTCAAGTGCTTCGACAGATTGTGTTTCGATTAACTCACGAGCACGCCGAATCTTCATAATCTCAGCGTGGATTGACATCGCCTGATAGCCGGCTGAATTGTCATTATCGATCAGCTCTTGGATCTTTCCACGCAGTTTATTGAGATCTTTCTGTGAAAGATCAGGATCGGAACGGTTGGTGATTCCGAGTTCACGGAGCGTCCCGAGTCGTTGTTTAATCACATCAACAAGCAGATCTCGAATATCGGCTAAGTCATCTGGAAGGGTTACTTGTTCCCAGTCAATTTCAGTTGCATGTGTATACGAATCAACATCGGCATCATCTTCTGTCATCACATCGACAGACTTGATGCCAAGATTCGAGCAAATAGTGACAATCTCATCTTTGTCACTTCCAGGTGATGCGCTCATGCCAGTAACAAGGGGCTGGTCAGCGTCCTCATGATATCGCTCTGCGATATAGGTATATGCGTAATCTCCGGTCGCACGATGACACTCATCAAAAGTGCAGTGTGTAACGGATTGAAGCGAGATTCGTCCGCCAATGAGGTCATTCTCGATAACTTGTGGAGTTGCAATAACAATTTGGGATGTAGTCCAAAGCTCTTCCCGATCATCTGGTCGAACATCACCAGTAAAGACAACAACATCGTCTTCATCCATACGCAGTGCCTCACGGTAGAAGGTTGCGTGTTGTTGGACAAGCGGCTTTGTCGGAGCAAGCAAGAGAATCTTTCCACCAACCTCCTCAAGGCGGCGGACGGTAACAAGAAGGCTTACTGTCGTCTTTCCAAGGCCGGTAGGAAGGCAGACAAGCGTATGATTCTCAAGTGCACGGTTTGCTAATCGCAACTGGTAGAGTCTACGTTCAACCGTCTTCGAGGTAAGGAGTGGGTGATCAATATATGCTTGTCCGTCCTGTGTCGCCATGTAAATCTATTATAGTTCCAGTCTGCAAAAGAGTTCATATACCACGGTGAAAGTGACCTCCATCCCCGGCTGAAGCGGGGAGTCCCATCAGACATAGCGTTGCCCAAATTCCGATATTATCCGTTTCCTCTGTGGAAAAAGTCGCCTTTGTCCGCCAAATATACGTGCTAAAACGGAACTTTCTCTTTGATTCTCCGTTGGCCTCCTCCACACGGCTAGAACCGATGGGTGTTCGCCTTGAACCTCTGTAAGCCGGAATTCCCGTGACTGACACTAGTGTGGAGCATTTCGCAACAAGATATAAAATGTGATTATATAATTATTGAAGCGATCCAACCGCCAACAGCAGCAAAGATCGGCAAAGAGAGATTATCATCAATAACAAATCCACGAATCTCCATGAAAACGCCATCAGCAATCGTGGCAGCAACACCAACAACAACAGCTACGACCGTTGGAAGAAAGAGCACAGCAAACAAAAACGACAAAAGAAACATACCGATAAGTGCTACTGGTCGTTTGATTGGTATTGGGTCTTCTCCAGCAAGCGCACCAGCAATTGGATCAGCAATTGCCAGAATTAACATCGCCGGAACAGCAATCTCTGGCGAGAATAGGAGTGCAACAGTTGCCATTCCGACTGCATAAAGCGCATACCCAGCAATGCTATCTTGTTCATACTCTCGAGTGAGATGTTCATAGATCCACCACTGAAGGCCAATCTGGAGACGAATCGTCTCCAGAACTGCTGCACCGAGAACAAGAACAATGGTGGCTATTTGAATGTACTGCCATTCGACACCAGCAAGATACGCAAGAGGAATAACGGCTCCTGAGGAATGGACAAGCCGTCGTCCAACTTCCCCTTTAATCGAGTTGAGAAGTCCCTGAGTCTGTACTCTATCTGCGTTCTGTTTCATTCGTTGACTATCTCAGAAAATCTCAGTTCACCGTCCCGAAGATTACTAAGGATAGTGGATAAGTCGTCAAGCGGAGCTCGTACCTGTTCCGTCGTATCCCGCTCGCGGATGGTCACCGTGTCATCATCAAGTGTCTGGTAGTCAACAGTGACACAGAATGGTGTGCCAATTTCATCTTGACGACGGTATCGGCGTCCAATAGCGCCAGACTCATCATAGGCAACAGACAGTCCAGAGCGGCGAAGTTCTTCTGCAACATCACTGGCGACCTCATCCAGACCGTCTTGAGTCATAAGTGGGAACACGCCAACGGTCGTCGGAGCAACCTGTGGATCTAATGCAAGATAAGAGCGCTGTTCATCATCGACCGTATCCTCACGATAAGCGTGTTCAAGCACAGTGTAGATAATACGATCAACACCGAACGATGGCTCAATTACATGGGGGAGGATATGTTCGCCTGATTCAGTCTGTTCCTCTATTGAGTAGTTAACGTGTTCAAGTGGAACATCATAGGTGACGTCGTCAATATCGACAGTGACAGAGTCATCAGCAGTTTCGAAGACTGTCGGATTATCTTCGGTAAGTCGCTCAAGTTCATCAGCAATAGCAGCAGCGTCGCCACCAAATTCTGGGCCGAGAGCGCTCATATCCGGATCAACAGTCGGGCGCTCGACCGTTATAGGTTCATCGTACTGTTTGAAGATTGTGAACTCTTCGTTGCTGTACTCATCGTGTTTCCGAAGGTCATAATCTCCTCGATAGGCAAAGCCAGAAAGCTCAATCCAATCACCAGTTGCATATGCCTCAGCGTCCCAGCAATCAGCCGCATAGTGAGCTCGTTCGCCGCTAAGATGCTGACGGAACCGGAATCGGTCCATATCAACACCAATTGACTGGTACCATTGTTTGGAAATACCGAGATAGTATGCAATCCAAGGACTCTCGATGATGCCTTCATCAATCGCCTCACGAACCGTCCGATTGATGACCTGTCCATCTTCTTTGTTCTGTTCAGTCACCGGGTAAAGAGACAGTGTTTCATCAGCCACGGAGTTGATATCCGGGGAATCTTCTTCTGGATCAATGAATAGTTCCAGTTCAGCCTGCGTGAATTCTCGTACCCGAATAATAGATTTACGAGGACTAATTTCATTGCGGTATGCACGACCAACTTGAGTGACTCCGAATGGGAGCTGTCCTCGGGCATACTCTTTGAGCAGAGGAAATTCAACAAATATACCCTGTGCTGTTTCTGGTCTTAGATAGCCAGGATCAGAAGATCCGGGGCCAATGTTAGTCTTAAACATAAGGTTGAAATCTTCAACAGACCGACTTGCAAGGCTGGCACCGCAGTCTGGACAAACAATATCGTGTTCTGCGACAAGAGACTCAACTTCATCCAGCGGCAGTGCTTCCGCATCTTCGATATCAGTATTATCTTCAATCAGATGGTCAGCGCGGTGAGTAGCACCACAATCGCCACACTCGATCAGCATATCGTCAAACCCGTCAAGGTGGCCAGACGCCTCAAATACATCTTCGGGCATTACGGTAGGAGCATCTACCTCTTGATGGCCTTCTTCGAGCGCAAACCGCTCACGCCATGCGTTCTCGATATTCTGTTTGAGAGTAGCGCCATGTGGACCAAATGTATAGAACCCAGCAACGCCGCCGTAGGCGCCACTGGATTGGAGGAAAAATCCTCTACGCTTTGCAAGTTCGGTAAGCTTGTCAGTAGTTTCACCCATATATTACAATGCACGGAGGAGGTCAATGTCCCTAACGATTCCAACGAGTTTGTCACCGGAAACAAGAGGGATTTGCTCAATATCGTGAGTGATCATAGTCTGGGCTGCATCCTGAATGGATTTGTTTGTCGCAATTGTGATAACATCATCAGTCATGAGTTCATCGACAGCAATTGACGGGAGTTCAACGTTCCGGGTTGGGAGGGTTCGACTTCCAACACCTTTGATCCCTTCCCACATCCACTCGTTATCTTGGTCAGCAAAACTGTTGCCAGTCGATTCTGATCCCTCAACAATCTCAGCAGTGCGAAGGATGTCAACAGAGGTAACAATGCCAGCCATTCCACCGCTGTCATCAAGAACGATGGCATATGGCACATTTGCATAGAAAAGTTGTCGCTCAGCCGCACCAATCGGCGTATCCGTATGTGTGGTCATAATTTCACGAGTCGCAATATCACCGACAGGAGTATCATCACCAACTTCACCCTCTGCGATCGAGCGGACAACATCGGTAACAGTGATTATGCCTTCAAACGAGTCGTCTACAACGGGCAGCCTACGCTCTTCTTCAGTGAACATAAGACTAGCAGCATCTGTGATAGAAGCATCAGGGGCAACTGTCGGTATTTCGTCATCCATTAACAGAGCTAATTGATCTTCGTCGGGACGCTCAATGAGACTTTCTCGAGTTACAATACCTCGATATTCTTCACCATCATCGGTAGGTTTGACAACTGGAACTGATGAAAATTCTCGGTTCTGGAGATATTCAAGAGCATCATCACGAGAACCAGGAATCTCAACAGTGACAACTGACGAACGTGGAGTCATTGCTTCAGCTACGTTCATAACATACTATTAGAACAATCGACATATAAACAATTCTGCTTATTCATCAGTTATTTCGTTCAGGTCTGTGACAGTTACCACACATCACATTGTGAGATTCACTTGACAATCCTTCGCGAGAAAGTGTTTAGGTCTGCTTGGTCCTAATGTGTATTATGGAACTTGATGTGATGGACCCGGAAAAAAGCGAGTATAAGCCGACGGAAGAAACAGTCGAAGTATTTGAGTCCCAGGCTGACACAATTGCAGTCAAGATTTGGGGTAGTGATTGGTGTGTCGACTGTCAAGAACAATTACCACCATTTGCAGCACTCGTCGCTGCTGCAGGAATTCCACGTGAATCAGTTGAGGTATATCCAGTCAATAAAGAGAAAGAAGGAACAAAAGTAGAAGAATACGGAGTCGAGTTAATTCCAACAATTATTATCGAAAAAGACGGAAAAGAAATCGCTCGTTTTGTGGAAGCGGAGGATGTGCCAGCACCGGAATACTTAGCAGAGCAGTTAAAGAAGGTCAAAAAGTAAGAGAATACACAGCGAACTACGTACTATCAAGAAGGAAGTTCCGCAGTTTCAGACCAATATAGAGTCCTCCGATAAGGAGGACTAACGTCGCAGTAATTGGGTCAATGACAGTGGCGGTAACCTGATACAAGACAACAGCTCCAAGCCACACCGCAAGTACAATAACCACGAGTTGAGGTAGGCCATTACGAATGCGCTCGGTCGCCGTGTCTCCCTCAATGGTAAACCATTTACGAATTCTTCGTTGTAAGTCTGACATTATTCTAGTGGTAAAACAAAAGAGCGACAGCCGAATAACGGTTTATGAACTACATCGTTCTACTTGTGTCGGGTAATCACTCTTGAGGACGGCGGCAGAGCGTCTGCAATCAGCTAAGTGGAAACAAATCGACCGGTGGGCTTTTGACTACACCGAACAGTCACTCGTGCATGACCAATTCAGAGAATGGGCTAACATACTCAGAGGTCGGGGTTGATATTGAGGAAAGCGAGGCAGCGACAAGTGCGTTGCTCAATGCTGTAGGAAATGTTGTCGATACAGAATACGCCGGTATGCTGGAAATTGGAGATCAGTATCTTGCCTTGGCAACAGACGGGGTCGGAACAAAGCTTCTCGTCGCGGAAGCGATCAAAGATTACTCGACCATTGGGATTGACTGTATCGCAATGAATGTCAACGATCTGGTAGCTGCAGGTGTGGATCCAATTGCATTTGTTGATTACCTTGCTGTGGAATCTCCGAGCGAAACAATGACTGAGCAAATCGGAGAGGGCTTAGCCAGAGGTGCTAAACTGGCAAACATTTCATTGTTAGGAGGTGAGACAGCTGTACTGCCAGAAGTAATTTCAGGATTTGACTTAGCAGGGGCCTGTGTCGGGATTGCCGACAAAGATGACGTATTGGAGGGAAAAGCCCAGCCAGGTGATAAGCTCGTGGGAGTTCCATCAAATGGCATCCACTCAAATGGACTGACACTGGCTCGAAAAGCAATCACAAAGGAGTATGAGTACACAGACAAGTATCCACACGACACATCCAGAACAATTGGAGAAGTACTACTTGAGCCAACACAAATATACACTGACCTCCTTGAGCCAATGCGATCTTATGAAGTACGTGCTGCTGCACACATTACTGGAGGAGGGTGGGCGAACCTCACTCGGATGGGCGAATTCCATTATGAGATTACAAACCCATTCCCTGCGCAACCAATATTTGAGCTAATCCAAGAGTGTGGTAACGTTAGCCGTGAAGAGATGCATCGAACATTTAATATGGGTACTGGATTTGTAATGGCTGTTTCAGAAGAGCAAGCAGAGGCACTGGCAGAAACGGTTGACGGCCAGGTTATTGGAGAAGTAGCCGCTGGGTCAGGGGTATCTATTCGAGATATCAAAATAGAGTAGACATCACAGTTCACTTGCTTAGCGTCAACTGCTCGGGGTCAAGCCCCTTTCATTCACCTCTGTAGCCTGTACAGCCATTTGTCCGATATAATGACAGAAATATACAGGAGTTTCTTTCTGTATGGCATTTATATTCATCAGGAAATTGAAACTGCCGATAGAATTTACCGTTCTGAGTCATAATTTTGATCTATGGCATCAGTTACAATAGTCGGTGGTGGTCCCGCCGGCCTAAGCGCAGGCGTATTTGCTAGTAAAAATGGACTGGACGTTACAGTATACGACACTGACGGGACATGGATGCACAAGGCACACCTGTTCAATTACTTAGGGATAGGCTCAGTTGGAGGTTCAGAGTTTATAGAAATTGCCCGGCAGCAAGCAGAAGACTTTGGGGTGGATTTGAAGCAGGATCATGAGGTGACAGGCGTTGAGGTAGATGGGGAGGAGTTCCACATCACTTCAGAAGAAGGGGAGATAACATCAGATTATCTCGTATTAGCGACAGGTGCTGATAGAAGTCTTGCAGAAGAGATAGGGTGTGAATTTAACGAAAATGGTACTGTAAATGTTGATGTTACCATGGAGACCTCGATTAACGATGCGTACGCAACAGGAGCAATGGTACGTGCTGAGGAGTGGCAAGCAGTAATTTCAGCAGGTGATGGAGCCGCAGCAGCGCTAAACATCCTGACAAAGGAACGCGGCGACCACTTCCATGACTTCGATGTGCCAGCAGATGCAACCGCCGCATTTGGTGAGATGCGAAAAGACGCTGTAGACGAATAGGAGTTGATGAAATCGGCCATGTGATCTACAGAAAAGGCAGCCGATTGCCTTGGGGACTCCGAGAATCGGAGGTTTTCGTGATCACAAAAATTGAATATTCTCGACTGATCTGACCCCCGAGGCCTTCACTTCATTTGATCTAAGCGACGGAGACACTGCGGAATTCTTCCAATCAGTGTTCACTTGTTAGGGCTCCGACCTCGACTCTTCTATCTGGTTTTTTGTCTTCGTTTCAACGGGAGTGACTGGCCCCACTCGAAATCGGGGAAGTTCAAGAGAGAGAATTATCAGAGTCCGCTAAAAAAGGTCGTCCCGGAACAGCGTCAAGCTGAATAACATCATCCCCATTGCCAACAACTGCTAAGAAAGTCGAGCAGCGATATCTGCCTCGGTAATAATCCCGACAGTGTCTCCGTTTTTTGTAACAATAGCAGCTTTGTAGTGATCGAGAAGGCCACGCAGTTCGTTGAGTGTTGCATCGGGAGAAACAGTTGGGAAGCTTTCTGTCATGTGCTCGCTCACAGGATCATCTCGAGCGTGTTCATCAACATCCACAAGTTCGCTCTGACTAATTGAGCCAACTGGGATTCCTTCGCGAAGAACAGGAAGTTGAGAGAAAGCTTCTTCATTCATTTTCTGAACAGCGGTGCTTACAGGATCATCAGGTACGACATGAACGACATCTGTGTGCATAAGATCCTCCGCTCTAACGACGCCTCCTTCTGCTTCTTCAAGGGCATTGACTATCTTACGAAGTGTTGATAACCGAGGATCAACATCTCCACCTTCAATACGAGCAATTAGCGGCTGGGAAACTTCCGCAGCATCGGCGAGCTCACTCTGAGTTAATCCAAGATCAACCCGTCGCTCGCGTAGGTCAGCCGGTGTAGGTAAGTCCATATATACAATTACTATTAGTTATAATTAAAGATTATGGTACAGAATACCACAAAACAGACAGGCAGAAGTATCGGATCAATGTACTCTCAGAGCTCCACTTGACTAGTAAACTACTTCTGCTTACTCACTTCCGTCGTGCACTCCTTGAGGACGGGGACGTAGCCTATGGAAGTTAGAGAAATATTATTTCGGAGTCTGTCCAACCTGATATTCTTCAATAGCTTCCTCGACGCGAGAGACGACTAATTCGGGCGAAATAATAATTGTATATTCATCATCGGAAGAGTCAGGATCAGAAACGACAGCTTCCATCCACGTTTGTTGTTCTGGAGGATCGATTGCGTGTTCCGAGTTTATTTCCGAAACACGTTGTACGTCATCGACAATCCAGCCAATGTTTCCTTGTTGATCGTTAAATTGCTCTGTATCAAAGATAATAATCAGTTTTGTATCGGTCCCTTCGTTGTCAATATCAAGTACATCAGTTGGATCAAGAACGGTAGTGACTCTACCACGAAGATCAATAAGTCCTTTAACGCAGTCAGGAGTGTTCGGCATGCGGGTAATCGTCTCTCTTTCTACAATTTCTTCGGTATAGGAGACATCGAAGGCGTACCTTTCATCTCCAAGCGTAATTTCGATGTATTTTTGATCGGTATCAATTGAGGTTGGTGTGCTCATATTATCGTTAATGTGTGTTTGATGTATGATGGTTGGATATCAATACACAAAAGCGTTCAACGGCTAAGAGAGTATCAGAGTGTACCAGCGTCAATCAAGTACATGATTTCTCCATCGCCGAGTATTGCAGTTCCACTCAATCCCGGTGTTCCGCTAAGCAATCCTTCAAGCGGCTTGACAACGACAGTTTGTTGTGCACGAACGTCATCGCAGGTAAGTGCGACTCTTCGCTCGTCACGGTCAACACGGATGACCTTTTCACCAGCGCCAGCATTTGGAACGTCAAAGTTGTCAGATAATTCAATCACGCGATAAATATCATCTTCATACTCCATGATAAGATTATTATCAAGGGTCGACAAGGAGTCGCGTGTCGTAATTTCATCAACGTGTTTTATTGGGATACCATATTCTTCGTCACCAACCTGTAGAATCAACACTTCAACAATGGCCATAGTGACCGGAAGTTCAAGCGTAACGGTAGTCCCCTTTCCAAGTTCACTCTCTACATTGATTGAGCCATCAAGCTTAGAGATGGTCTGATACACAACATCCATACCGACACCACGTCCGCTAACATCAGTAACTTCGTCTGAAGTAGAAAATCCGGGATGGAAGACCAAATCATATAGTTCAGATTCGGACATCCGTTCAAGTTCATCCGCAGTGCGGACGCCCTGCTCAATTGCGGTTTCCTTAATATCTTCGACATCAAGTCCGGCGCCGTCGTCATCAATTTCAATTATAACATGATCACGCTCTCGTCTTGCTCGGAGTTCCACGTTCCCCTCTGGCGGTTTTCCAGCATCTTTACGCTCTTCTGGCGGTTCAATTCCGTGATCAACCGCATTCCGAAGTAAGTGCGTGAGCGGGTCGCCAAGTTCAGACAGTATAGACCGGTCAATTTCAACGTCTCGACCAGAGATTGTGAATTGAATTTCTTTATTTTGATCTCGAGCAAGGTCGCGAACGAGCCGAGGAAACTTGCCAACGACCGTATCAAATGGAACAAGCCGCATATCAATGACTGTATCTTGGAGTGTCTCGGTTGTTTTTCCGAGTTCTTCTACATTCTCCTCAATACTTGCAATATCTTTGTTCTCAACGGCCCGCTCAAGCCTAACATGACCTGTTACGAATTGTTCAACAAGACGATAGAGATGATCAAGTTGATCTACATCGACACGAACGCTTTCGATTTCACTGACAGCAGCGGAAGGCTCAGATCGATCAGTCGTCATTGATTGGTCCAGGTTGGTAGTTGACTCTGAAGAATCCGGATCTGGATCTTGTTGATCAAGCTTGTTTATGTCAATATTATCGACAGATGAGTTCGACTCAAGTTCATCAACGAGATCATCGGGAGCAGACACATCTACAACAGCAGCAAATGTATCTTCGAACTCGCCATCTTCAATGGCATCCCTACGAGGATCAGTATCAAGGAGAATGGATTCTTCTTCAATTGTTTCAAGAACAAGCATTGCGTCAACACCTTTGATTTCTCCGGGATCAAGAGTGATCGTTAGTTCATGTGCGTGGTGATCAACCTGGTTAGCATCAATCGTATACGCGCTAAGTGATGAAGCAGATGACGAATCTGGTTTTTTTTGCTCAGTATCAGATTGATCAATCTCTGTCCGAAGATCGTTAATGAGTGAATTGGGATCGATTTGCGTTTCTCCAGTGTCACCGATCTGGTCTACAGCAGTTTCAATTTGATCAACACCTGCAAAAATGAGATCCATTCGTTCAGAGGTAACTGCAATATTGCCAGCACGGATTTCATCAAGAAGATCTTCGATTGCATGTGCAAGATCACTTGCAGCATCAAACCCCATCGCTGCAAAGTTACCTTTGAGAGTATGTGCTGTTCGGAATATCTCTTCCATCGCAGACTCATCATCCGGATCGGACTCCAACGCAAGCAGCGAGTTGTTCAGTTGTGTGATCTGTTCATCTGCTTCTTGCAAGAACGCATCAAGGTATTCATCATTCATGATGTATCTGAGGTGCTGATTGCCTCAAGGATTGTCTCCGGTATCGATTGGTCTGGTTTGACAAAGTCAACACACCCTGTCTCGATCGCGTGGCGAGGCATACTATCAACAGCAGAGGTTGATTTGTCCTGTGCAATTGTTGTTGCACCAACTTGCTTCAGTGCTTCAATGCCTGCAGCTCCGTCTTTGCCCATTCCGGTGAGGATAACACCAACAAGAGAGTCAGTGATCGTATCTGCAGCACTCTTCATCATTGGATCAACAGCTGGACGACTACTGTGGACAGGTGGGTCATCAGAAAGGCGTAATCGTAATCGACCCCTTGCATAAGAGTCTACAACCAAGTGCCGATCTCCGGGAGCGACGACCGCTTCTCCACCGCCTATTCGGAGACCATCTTCTCCTTCAACAACATCAAAGTCACAGGCACTGTCAAGCCGCCGAGCAAACCGGCTAGTAAATGAAGCAGGCATATGTTGAACGATCAAGATTCGAAGGTCAGTATTGCCAGGTAACGAAGAGAGGATGTGTTCGACAACCTGTGGGCCTCCCGTGGAGGACCCCATTAAAAGAGTAGGATAATTTACATAAGTTCTGTTCTTGGCAGGCTCAGGCGTCTCATGTTCTACTGATCGCTGCGAAACCTCTGCAGCAGCGACAGAGCGGACAAGAGATGCTAATTTTTCTTCGTGATTTGATAGTCGAGTAGATACTTCCCCACCAGGTTTTGGATAGAAATCTATAGCACCTTTTTCCAAGGCATCAAATGTCGTTTGAGCACCCTCTTCGGTGTGTGCACTGAGCATTAAGATAGGGGTTGGATTCTCATTCATAATTACATCAACGGCCTCAATACCACCCATCTCCGGCATTTCGACATCCATTGTGACAACATCTGGGCTAAGTTCCGCCACTTTTTGAACGGCTTCAGCACCATTACGAGCAGTGTCAACGACATTGATGTCCTGTTTTTCGAGGATGTCACTAACGACAGTGCGGACAAAATGAGAATCATCAACGACAAGGGCTCGAATCGGCTTACGGCTGGGCATTCTTCGACGTGTCAACGAGGGACATCTGATAACGATCCATGGAGGGCGGGGTCATATTTGAATAAACGACACTAAAAGGCAAAACTATTCCGACTGATGTGAAGTACCCCACGCACGGTGGCCCTGGTACTCGCGCTGCTATTCCTTATAGAGGTCATGCCCATTGCAGTTGCTACTTGAAGAATCAGTCAGTCGGGTCAGAGAAAGACCGCGTTACTTAGCTATCAGAATCTTCGTCTTCTTCATCTTCCATCTCAATAGTTTCAACCACCGAAAGCGGAACATCTCGAAGCGCACCGCCGACTTCACTTTTCGCGATACGCTCTGCATGCTCCTGTGTATCAGCATTGAAAACCTTCATTTCAAGACCAAGACCAACTAATGCAGTATCTGCCGCGATGAATGCGGAGTCAAACGGTTCACCACACGCTGGACAATCTGTTCGTCCGACATCAACTTCGACATAATCCATGTCCTTGTCGTTAAGCCGTTTACCAGCCTCACTTACCGCGACACCGATAGCGTCGTCAACCGATTCAACATCTCGAACCAGCCATGCTGCCTCCATCGCAACGAGATAGTTGCTCATGCATATCTATGGGATTCCCGAGGTTACTCATTGTTACGAAACAGAACGGGATTGCGGTAAGTAGTACCAAGATATATACAAAGCATCATTTGAACATCAATATCTATGATTGGCTCATACTTTTGTAACTCAGTAGTTCACAGTGAACTCACCGGGGTCAAGCCCCGGGGCAGTCGCCTCGACCGCCTGTACACAGGACAGCTCAGTATTAGCAACTGCCACAGGAATATTACAGCGCACGTACACACGAAAGAGTAGAATAATATAAATATTATTTTCAGATATACATTGTATAATACTGTCATTATATGAACACAAATCCAGATGATTGAGTTTATTATGAATGTCAATACTGGCAAATATCGGTAAATAAGAGCGTTTCAGCGCGGTATATAGCGTAGAGCTTAAATATAGGAGATACATTCAAAACCTTACATTCAATGATAGAACGGGCCTACCGTCTGGGACTGTTCACACTCCTGCAGGCAAGTATCGTCGTTGGAATTGCGCTAATGCCAATAGCACTAGCACTATCACGGCTGGGAATAACACTTCCAATCAACCGAGCAATTGAGTTGCTGGATGAAGCACACGAAGACGCAAAAGACGCATACTAGCAGGGACATCACAAACTCTTTTTGGATAGTACTGAAATAGTTCAAGAAACTTATAGCAGAAAGCAAATACGTCGTTAATAGGAGAGCAGAAGAACTAAACTGGAGAGACTATCTGTGTGTTTTTAGAAGGTGGAGAGTTCACCGTTGATGACCTGCTCGGTGACTGAGGTGACACCAGCAAGTTGTTGATTCACAATTTCGATGATATCGTTCTCAAGCTCTTCGATAGAAGTTCCTTCTTCAGTGACAACATGAACATCAGCAACATGTGGATCATCTATTGGTCGACCGATCTGTGAGAGCAACCGAACACGGAGATCGCGAATGCCCTCTACATCGGCAACTACGGCGCGTGCAATCTCGGTTGACAGGAGATTGTAGATTTTTCCGATATGGTTGACTGGGTTTTTCCCAGACGAAGCTTCCATTGACATCGATCGATTAGGAGTAATGAGACCACTTACACGATTGCCTCGTCCAACGGAACCATCATCTCCGTGTTCCGCTGAAGTGCCACTGACAGTGAGATATATCGATTCCTCCTCGTAATTGTCAGCGGTATTAACGTGGACGGAAACACTCCGATCAGTGTGTTCTTCTGCAACCTGCTCAGCAAAGTCCTGTATATCATCAACAACTGACTTGTACTCTTCAAGATTTGATATGTACTCATCGACAATTGCCGCAGCAATTGTAACATCAATGTGATCGCCTTCGCGCTTACCCATTACTTTAACATCCGGTCCAAGAGCTGGGTTTTTGTTTGCAAATTCGTTATTAAGTCGCTGCTCAGTCTGAAGCACAATTTGCTCGGTTTCGGAGAGTGGAGCATGGCCGACACCAAAGCTGGTGTCGTTAGCCATTGGAATTGACCCACCCTCATCACCAAAGACCTGCTGAAGATCGCCACTACCTTCGCCAAACCGAACATCAATTACTACGTCCTTGCCGACATCAAGCCGCGGAATATTTTCATTGAGATATTCCCTAGCAGCCGAGAGTGCAATTGACTCTGCTGGAATCTTGGTACCGTTGTACTCTTGAGTGGCTCGTCCGACAACGAGTAAATAAATCGGGGAGTGAATTTCTCCACCGTTGAAAGCAGGAACCGACTCGCCGGCAACTAATTGCGTTTCATCAGTATTGAAATGAAGAACTTGTCCAACTCGGTCCAGATACGCTTGCGAAAGTGCACGAGAGACTGCTTCAGCAACGCCGTCACAGATTGAGTCTGGATGACCGATTCCCTTACGCTCTACAATTTCAATTTCTTGATCTTCAACCGCTCGACGATCAATTGACTCAACACGAATGTTCCGATCAGTCATTATCGAAGAATATTGCTGCACTGGTTCTATAACTTGCGAAAAGTTGTTCACCCAAGGATATGCTTCCAAGTTATATTCATGCTGAGTCAGCAACCACAGCTGCTTCAACGTGGAGGACTCCTGAAAGAGAACGCAGACGAGTAGTTAAGTCTTGAATGGCATTTCCTGGACCGTCAATGGCGATCGTTTCCATGCAGATATTGGATGTGAGGTGGATATGCTGCACAGCAATAATATGCTCATTCATTTCATGTTGGATCGTAGTAAGTTGATCATCAAGGTCAGTTTCGTGGTGATCATATAAAATAACGATTGCGCCACGCTGAGGTTGGTTGAGAGCCCTTTCTTTTTGATATTGTTGAAGAAATGATCGCATTGCATCCCGAACTGCCTCTGATCGAGTGTCATACTCCCAACCATCAGTTACCTCATCAAATGAGGAAAGAAGCGATTCAGGGACGGTAATACTAATTCGTTCAAGATTATCAGACATACCAAAAAGAAGAGCAAGCGGGAATAAAAGGATATGAGTTCGAGAGAGAGATATTACGTTGGTTCCAAAAAATAATACTGCTTAAAACCCGGAGAACATGTAGAATCTGTATGGTCACACGAAGGGCAGTTTTAGGATCTGCAACCGCAGGTATTGGACTATTTAGCGGCTGTACCAACATCCTTGGCGAAATTGACGGGGGTGAAAAAACAGTTGTCGATATGGCAAACCGAGAGATATCAGTACCAAATAATGTAGAGAGTCTTGTTGGTGTAGGACCGGGAGGATTACGATTACTGAGCCACTTGGAGCTGACAGATCGGGTATCTGCTGTTGAAACTGCCGAAAAGGAACAATATGAGGGAGAAATCCCATATAATATTGCAAATGAAAATGAGTTTCAGTCAAAACCACCTGTCGGGTCGCGGGGGGGAGATGTAGAGTATATCGTACAGTCAGATCCAGATGTCATTGTCGCAACAACAACAGAGAATGCAAAAACGATTCAACAGCAGACAGAAATACCGACGGTATATGTGGACCAAGGTGAGTTCACTGGAGAAAATCCACTAATATACACGGCATGGGAAATAATAGGAAAAATCACAGGAAAATCTGACCGGGCAACAGAATTGATTGAGTATGTAGATCAAATAAGAGATGACTTGAACCACCGAGTTGAAGAAGAAAATGATCACTCTGATGTATATATAGGAGCAGTTAGCCATCGAGGAGCAAGAGGGATTCAAGCAACAGAGATACCACATCCAGTATTTGAAATGATAAATGCGAGTACCGCAGTGTCGGTCGAAAGCCAGGGGAAAATCGACATTGACAGAGAGGTGATCATTGACGCAGATCCAGAGTTTATGTTCTTTGATCGATCAAACGCTGAGAACATCCAAGATGACCTAGACGATGGAGCATATGATAGCATAACAGCAATCGAGCAAGGTCAATGGTACTGGATTCATCCTGAATATCACTATCAGTATAATCTCTCGACAATATTGTCAAATGCCTATTTTATCGGAAAGAAACTGTACCCGGATGCATTTACAGATGTAGAAATAGCTGAGAAAGGAGATGAGATATATAGGAAAATGCTTGGAGCCAAAGTTCTAGAATCACTGGAAGCAACAGTCGGCAGGTACGGAGAGATACGTCTGTAGTTTCCAGGTGATGGATTGGCATCTCTACGCATTTTTAGAGGCACCATTATATCGGCAGTTCACGACCTTATGGAGAAAAGAAGATAGAACAACTAATTGGAAATGGTTAGTTTCTAATGATAACGATTAACAAACTACATTATAATTCATAAAGGTTTTATACAACAGGTTATTCTATTCGACTGCATGTTGAGCGAACCACAGTTGTGCTGGACGGATTTGACGGGAACTCTGGGTTGTATTATTGGCCTTACGCCCACAACGGTGGTTGGTTCAAGAACAACCGCAGCCGGACGGTCATCCGGTAACCATCAGAACGTTTCATAAACATGACAGAAGAAAAAGACCGTGAGGACGAGGTTGCAAGCCGAGTCCGGACCACAGAACCGCACATTCGAGATATTGACAACCAAGCAGCTACCGAACTTCGTGAGTTGCTGAACGATCAAGACTATGTTTTTGCTCCGGGAATCTACCATGCGCTTGATGCCCGACTTGCTGAGATGGCAGGCCTTGACGCCGCATACATGTCCGGGTATTCAACAGTCCTTGGACAGTTTGGCTTCCCAGACCTTGAGATGGTGACGATGGACGAGATGGTTGAGAATGCAAAGCGAATTGTTGAAGCAACAGATCTGCCAGTTGTTGCAGACTGTGACACTGGATACGGTGGCACACACAACGTTCGTCGTGCTGTTCGCGAATATGAAAAGGCAGGTGTCGCAGCAGTTCACATTGAGGACCAAACCACACCAAAGCGCTGTGGACACATTGCTGGAAAGAAGATCATCTCACGCGACGAAGCAGAAGCCCGATTCAGTGCAGCTGTCGATGCAAAGCAGGACGATGATACAATTATCATTGCCCGTACAGACGCATATGGATCTGCGAATGGCGACTGGGAGGAACATCTTGAGCGAGGTCGAATGTATGCTGATGCGGGCGTTGACCTTGTTTGGCCGGAAATGCCAGATCCATCACGTGAAGACGCTGTTGAATATGCAGAGACAATTCACGAGACGCATCCTGATCTCAAGCTAGCATTTAATTACTCATCTAGTTTCGCTTGGAGCGAAGAAGAAGATCCACTAACATTCGAAGAACTCGGAGATCTCGGGTACAACTACATCTTCATTACACTGTACGCACTGCACTCCGGTGCACATGCTGTCTATGAGGATATGGTCAACATCGCAGAAAATGCCGAGCAGGCACAGTTTGACCTCGAAGATCGGTACCTTGGTCATCCGACGGAGAGTCACCACGAACTGTCGTTCGTTCCACGGTATCAGGATATCGAAGCACAGTTCGATCCAGAAGCACAAGACCGAATGGAAGAATCAGCAGGGTTCAGTGAAGAAGAGACGGATCCATTGACCTCGAACGACGACTAATCGGCGGCTAGCGAGAAAGAATCTCAAGTCTATTCTATCATTTGCTTTTGTAGCAGCGTCGAAAATATAGAGACTGTTGGACAGTGGAAAAACCAAAAAGAGCTATTTTTGCCCAGTGTTTGTAGATACGTATGGGCCTTGAGGATTTCACGGAGTTTGATGAAGACACGTCAGCACAAGAAGACACAGTAGATGAATCTACAGGGGAAGTCAGATTTGAGACAACAGATGTTACAACACAAGATAGTTACTCCGGCCTTGGGGTCGTTTCCGTATCAAGAGGTCTCAAAATTGACGAAACAGGGGATGACACAAATCTTCAAGTGTACATAACAGCCCCAAACCGCTCACGGATTCGAATTGGATCATATGTGTTAGTTCCATATCCGGATAATGAGCGGCTATTTTGTCGCATCTCGGGGCTGGAATACGCACAAGAGTTCCACAGTGACGATGCTACTGAAATTAACGCGCGGCGGGCAATGCAGACAGACAATATCGATGAAACGGACTACAAGTTCATGGCTGAACTGGACCCAGTAGCTGTTCTATATGAACAGGATGGTGAACTGAAACGTCGGATGACAGATCGTGTTCCAAAACCAAAAACAGTCGTAAGGGAAGCCACAGATAAAGGTGAAATTAAAACAGGGCTTAAGATACCTGATGATGGAATATTTATTGGACACTTAGCCGTAGGGGGAGAACGAATCACAACAGCAGCCGAGCCCCCAACAATTGATTACCGGTTGAAGGACAAATATGACGACGGCGATCCATTGATTTTCCGACACACACTGGTTGCCGGTGGAACTGGATCAGGGAAGACGCACGTCGCAAAGAATATTCTTCGGCAGGTGCTCGATCAAAGTCGTTCATATCCATTATCAGACGGCCGCGAGCGTAAGCCAGCAGTAGTGCAATTTGATCCGCAGGACGAGTATGCACAGATGCACGATGATAACGACCAGATTACAAAGGAAGATCAACGTCGGTGGGAGCGCGAAGATATTGCATATGGTGGGTATGATAACACGATTGCATTCGTTCCGAAAATCAAAGGCACAACCTACGACACAAAGGGCCATCGTGCAGAGCAGCGTAGATTCACAATCCCGTTTTCTATGGTACGACAAAATCAATGGCTCGTTGCAGGAGGCGACCTAAATAACAATCAGTACCAAGCAATACGATTGCTACTAAAGCGGTTCTTTGATCAGTTTGGTAACAGTGGAACATATGCACAGTTCAAACAATTTCTCGAAGATCCGGCGCTACGTGAGGAGTTGAGTGAGTCCGGAAAAGTACATGAGAGCACATACGATGCCGTTGTTCGCCGGATTCAGGGTTTTGAAAACGTGTTTGATCAAGACGCACAACCAATTACGGATCAGATTGATGAATTTGTCCGGCAGGGGCGGTTATCAGTAGTTCCGACGTACCACCTAAATGATTCTAGAGCAGCCGAGACAATTGTGCTTGCAGTTGCGTCATTGCTCGTCGATGAAAAACTATCAAGCAATCCAAGATACGAACAAGTAAAAGACACCCCACTGGTAGTCGGAATGGACGAGGCACATAATTATCTGACCGACGCTGATAGCGTTCAAGCCAGAAAGGTAATCAGAAAATTTACCGAAGCAGCAAAGCAAGGGCGAAAAGAGCGGCTCGGGTTATTCTTGATCACGCAGGATCCTCAGGATATCCACGAAGCAGTGTTCAAACAGATCAACACAACAATAGTGCTAAATCTTGGCGATGAGGATGCAATTAGTAGCGTGAATATTCCGACTGAACTTGAAGGCAAAGTTCCTTACATGGAACAGGGGCAGATGGTTGTATACTCACCAGACAACTCAGAACCAGTTGAGTTGGTTGGTCTTCCGAAATGCCTAACACAGCATAAGTGAACTACCCCTGCCTACTCGCCGCCTTCGGCGGCTCCTTGAGGACAGGGATATAGCCTGAGAGAACATATCTGTAGCACAGTTTGAGAACCTATTTTGCTGAAGGATAGTAGACTGAAGAGATTGGTTTTTGGAGATATGAAAAGTCTCAGAAGATCGTTGCCCGTTGATACACAGAAATACCGGTATCACTGATCTCATATGGTTTTGTTTCTCTTGAGTGATGGGCGTCACGAATCTTCTGAATTTCAACACCCATCCGTGTCTCCTCAAAATTTTTGGGGCGAATATACTGCAGGATAAAAACAGCGTCAGTGAGATACTCCACAATCCCGTATCGAGATACATACGGATTATCATCACTAGCTTCGCTTGTCATCATCGTTGTGACACCGGCCTCTTTAAGCGCATTGGTGAAATTATAGATTTCATTTCTGCGTTCCGCTCGAGTCTCAAACATCATTTCAAGCAGTGAAACAGAATCAAGGACTAGTCGACTGGCATCAAAGTCGTTGATGAGACGAGGAAGGTCACTACGGATGCTCTGCAAACTATGTGCCATATCAACTGCATCAATATCAACAATCGCCAAGCGACCGTCCTTGATATATTCATCGTACGGGAAGCCTTTTTCTGTTGCACTTCGAACGACACGGCGCTTTGATTCCTCAAGGGTAATGAAGACGCCACGCTCGCCTTGCTGAAGACCTTGATTGAGAAACTGTAATCCAAATGTCGTTTTACCGCTACCAGCAGAGCCAATCGTAGTAATCAAAGACTGTTCTGGGATGCCCCCGCGGATCATCGCATCAAGTCCATCGATACCAAGTTCTATACGAGGGATTTCCGATTCTGGATCTTCGTCTGCAAATTCCTCACCATCAGGACTTCCTGGAGGGAGGTCCATCTCATCTGGGGGGGAAGTGGATTCATCTCCCGGGAACTCAACATCGCGGAGTGCACTTGAGAAATCATCTTCAAAAAGTGAAGAGTCTTCCTCAGATGGCCCGCCAGAGTCCGGATCAGAGACATCTTCGGTTGGCTGCTCAGTAGTTGCATCAGATTCAGTGACATCATCTTCACTGTCAGCACTCTCACGAAGGGCGCGTTCAAACCAATCAGCATCGTCGTTATCTGTCATTGATAGCTAGCAGACGGATAAAGTGTCTATTTCTGTGTCAGATTACCACCGGGAATGAATTAAGTGTGTTGCGTCAGTTGTCAGTAGTATATGTCCAGAAGAGATTCCAAAGCAATTCTTTTGTGCTTTCATAGCGGGGAAAAAGTATCATATTCTAAGAGATGAGAAAACGGAAGCTAAATGTGGGGGTGTAATATTTTTGACTATAGAGATGGTTGATAGGAATATGCGCGTAGGGATTGTTGGACAGCGTAATAACGAGAAAGCAGAGCAACTTGTTTCGGAACTCGCCACCGAATTAGAGACGCAGGGAGTTGAAGTATATATTGATCGTATCACAGCCGAGAATTTAGATAGAGAAGGGGTGTTTCCCCGAGATATGGAGGAATGTGATCTCGCAGTGAGTGTTGGTGGTGATGGGACATTTCTATATACGGTTCGTGCCGTTGAAGGGACACCAATCATTGGAGTAAACTTAGGCGAAGTAGGGTTTTTAAACGCTGTTAGCCCTGAGGATGCAGTAGAAGCGGTTAGTGAAACGGTACAGCAGCATCAGGAGGGGTCTGCATCAGTACGGGAACTACAGCGGCTAGTCGCGGTGGGAGATGAACAGAAGCTAAAACCAGCGGTCAACGAGATAGTTGTCCAAGGTACACGGAGAGGACCAGGCGGCGGTGCTGAAGTTGCAGTTACAGTAAATGGTGAAACATACACTGAGGGATATGCTGACGGGGTGCTGATCGCAACACCAACCGGGTCGTCGGCATATAACTTGAGTGAGGGTGGGCCTTTGCTGTATCCAACAGTAGATGGGCTCGTGATCACACAGATGTGCCCACGAAAGGGGAGCAGACCGCTTGTAGTTGATTCAGATGCAGAGATAGAGATTATGATATCAGAGACAGAGGTATGTCATGTCGTAGGTGATGGTCGGGAGCGCCGGTCATTTGACCCCCCAATGACAGTGGAGATAACTACCGCAGCGGAGCCATTGCGACTTGCAGGGCCAGATATGAGTTTTTTCAATGCTCTTGGAAAACTTGAGTAGAAGCGAACTTTTGCTCAGGTTTCCGAAAGGTCTAATCGGAAGCAAGCCTTTTTCTAGATCAGATGTCAGGAGAACTTCCGGATGTGCAAGCGACGAGCCCAGATGTGACAGTTGGGCTAAATCAAGTTGGTGTAACAGGCGTTGAAAAAGTTGTAAAAGTAAACGGCTCCGGTGGCACACCACTTATTTTAATGGCTGAATTTGAGGTCTTTGTAGATTTACCTTCATGGCGAAAAGGGGCAGATATGAGTCGGAATATGGAGGTTATTGATGAAACACTTGAGGCAGCAATTGATGAAGAGGTTGAGCGAGTTGAGGATGTATGTGGGAGTGCTGCAGACCGGTTATTAAATAAACACGAGTATACCTCAAAGGCAACCGTTTCGATGGAAGCAAAGTACATTATGCCAGAAGAGACTCCCGAGAGTAAGCGGGAAACACAATATGCCCTTGATATTATAGCATCTGCAACTGCTACAGAGGGCGAAACTCGAACCGAAATTGGAGCAAAGGTGACTGGTATGACAGTTTGTCCATGTTCACAAGGGATGTCTGCCGCGCACGCACGAGAGACGCTTGAGGATCTCGATGTGGACGAGGAGACAATCAACGATTTTCTAAAAGAAGCCCCACAGCCAGGGCATTCACAGCGGGGTCACGCGACCCTGACTGTTGAGTCTTCTGGAATGCCAGATGTTCATTTGCACAATATTATTCGTATTGCGAGAGACGCGATGAGTGCTCGAATTTACAACCTTGCCAAGCGGCCAGATGAAGATCACATGACCCAAGCAGCGCATGCAGATGCCAAGTTTGTCGAAGACTGTGTTCGAGCGATGGCAGATGGAGTTGTAGATGAATTTGCACACTTACCTGATGATGCGGTGATAACGATGAAACAATCAAATGATGAGTCAATTCATCAGCATAACGCCCACGCAGAACGAGTCGTCGAGATGGGAACATTACGAACAGAAGTCGAATAAGCTACATTTTGTACTACTTAATCCATCGTATAAATTCACTGCAATGAGCCGCCTCGGGCCTTGCCCTCGGAGTGGTTCACCTACTATGTGAACTTAACGCCAACGTCGCTTAGTCCATCGTTGTATCGAGCAAGGTTGATTAAAAGAGGAGTCATTGACTCAACTTCAGCGGCATTATCAATTGGTCCTGCATCAAGCGCGCGAATTCCTGAGATGGATTCAGCAAGTTCAACAACAGTCTCCTTAGCCTGTGAGTTCTCTCCAACGACTAAAGTGTCAAGTGAAAGGGATTGGTCAAGATCAATCAAAGCATGTGCCGAGAGGTTGTGAAATGCGCCAATAACAGGAATCTCGTCAGGGGCAGCTTGGGCCGCAACGGCAGTTACACTGCCTGCACCCGGTCGATGGTAGTGAAGGCCAGATTCATTTGATTTCATCCCGACTGCTGGAGAAACAATAATAGCGTCATCGGGCAAGTCACCACTGACTGATTCAACAGTGTCGGAAACGTGGTATGGCGGTACAGCGAGAACAACAATATCTGCAGATTGTACAATGTTTGAGTTAGTACCAGCCTGTAGATTGGCATTAATGTCGTGTTCAGAAAGTGTATCTTCGTATTCAGCAACAGCATCTTCAGCTCGATCTACATCCCGAGAGCCAATATTGATAGTATAATCAGTATCAGCAGCCCAGCGAAATGCTAGTCCCTGTCCAATATCGCCAGTTCCACCAAGAATTGCAATTTCCATATGTCATGGGTAGGGCGAGTAAACGAAAAACGTTGTGTCACCGGCGGAGTTCGACGCAATCACTCTAGAATCGCCGGCAGATCATTAATATTGTCAATAACTGTTTTAGCACCTGCATCTTTGAATGCAGTAATACCATCGCTTCCGGAGAGACCGCCAGTAAGAACACCAACGCCGATGTATTCACGTTCAGGGTCGGCAGCTGCTGCATTTTCTGCTGTTTGTATATCATCGAGAGTATCACCAGCAAACACAACAGTCTGTGCATCAAATCGCTCAGCGAGAGTTAATAGTGCATCTGGATCTGGCTTGCTACCATCCCAGTCGTCCATCGTGAACTGTTGGTCTGGAGAAAGGTCCAAGCCAACCCGTTCAAGCGCGATAGTAGCTTCCTGACGAGGACGGCCAGTCACAACACCAACACTGAACCGGCTTGTTAAATCCGCTATTGTGGATTCATCAGCGAGGATGGGCTCATCATTAATGTATCCAGCAGTATGGGCTGCTGGCTTCTTTCCCTCGATTTCAGCGTATAAATCAGCACCAAGGTACAGCTGCTGAAATACATCGCGTATCTGATCTGGATTCCAAAATGAGAACGCGTACTCAGAGCCACTATCGGAAAGCTCATGCTGAAGCAACTCACGGACAGCAGAGAGACCTCCACCTCTGCTGGATATTTCGTTGGTATACTCAGTTAGATCAGCTTCATATCCAGTTCGTCGAGCAAGGATATATAACGCTGCTGCGTCAGTGAGTTCCCAGTCATTGTTAAATCCGCCAGCATTTTTGAACTGCTGTATATCTGATTTAGGGATTGTTTCATCGTAGATGACTTGAAGAGTATCGACAATTGCTCGCCGATAGGACTGTGAAACATCGACAAGAACGCCATCAACATCAAGAACAACAGCGTCAGGAGCGATTACCATATCTGGTTATACATCATCATTGGCTAAGGTATTATTGTCTCGATACTGGAATAGTGTCGTTCCTGGAATCTGGGTGCGAGTAACGGGAACAACAGCAGGATCACTACCAAGGGTGGTAAAATAGACATCCGCATTGATATCACTGCCTAATTCACAAAGAGGTCGTTGTAACTCCGGAGGACAGCGGAGAAAATAAAGTGCCTCAGCATTCTCATAATGTGTGTTGGTGGGATCAGTAAGATCATCACAGACAAACGTAATATCCGGAGGAAGAGATTGAGCGGTGATATCAGTCGCAATAATAGAACAACCACGTTCGGCTAACTGTTTAGCGACCGCATGCCGCGAGCCAATGCCAACCTCTACAAGGCTCTCATAAGAGGCAAGATATGTAGCAAGTGTATCTGTCTGGTTGGAGCCCACGCCGGGATATTTATATCTACGACAATATAAACTATTGACAATGCTTGTCGATATCGTGCCGGTCGGGGACATTCCTGCACGCGTTAAACGGGAAGCATCGAGTGCGCTGCAGAGTGTATATGACTGTGATGTCGTTATCAATGAGTCAAAGCCAGTTCCGGAAGGTGCATATGACGAAGCCCGAGGACAATATAGAGCAGAAGAATTCATTGAGATGGCCAGCAGGGTAGGCCGAGGAGATAAAAACATTGCAATTACTGTAGAGGATTTGTATTATCGTCGGCGAAACTACGTCTTTGGTCTCGCATATCTGGAAGGTAATGGTAGTGTTATTTCGACACACCGGCTACGAACGACATCTGATGGAGGGAAGGCAAATCTTGATGCGGAGGAAGTATTCGCTAATCGAGTGCGAAAAGAGGTTGTACACGAAATTGGCCATAACATCGGTCTTGAGCACTGTGACAATAACCGGTGTGTGATGAATTTCTCGGCCACAGCAGTGGATATTGATCAAAAAGAGGAATATCTATGTGGTTCCTGTTCCCGAGAGATTAGCTAATGAGTGGTCATCTTATCGTTGTAGGATACGACACATGGACTGATGCAGTAATAGAATTACTTCGTTCCTCGAAGATTTCTTATTCAATATTACTTACTGACAAGGAAGCAGCGGAGAACCTCCGCTCAGAAGGAGAAGAGGTTGTCTGTGTTTCAGATTTCAACGAGCAGGCATTCAGAGATGCGGGGATCGACAGGGCAGACGCAGTGTTGGTAGCAACACTGGACGATCAGCAAAATATACTGGCAGTACTGACAGCGACAGATATTGATGAGACAATGACAGTCGGTACATTCACTAGCAGAGAACGAGATGGGCCAAAGTTGCGACGTGCTGGTGCGGATGTGATTGTAAACTTGGGTCAAGCAGTGGCCGAGCTAATTGCAGAGACAGCACTGACAGGAGCTGAGCCTCAACAATTGCTAGAAGAAATTTTGTCTGAAGAGACAATAGTCGAGCTCGCACAACCAGCGCAGGTAACGGGGGAAGGAACAGAATCTCACGAACAATCAGATGCCGGAATTGAGAACGATGCAACAACTAAGAGATAAAATCAGGGTTTATAACGTCAAGCAATTATGAGTGCCGAGATTAACACGAGTATTAATTCTGCTAGAGGATCACAGTTTGGAGTAGGCTTAGTATTTGCTGTCGGGGTTGTGGCGGTCATAACAGGTATAGTTCATATTACATATACTCCAATCAGCGGAGTGCTAGAGCCATATATTCCAGAAGTCATACAGGGCGCCGTTGGATTTACGGGGACAGTTACTGGGTTTATTTTGATGGTCAGCGGCTATAGTTTACACCAGCGATACAGAGTAGGTTACTATCTTGCTCTTGTATTTCTCCCAATTGCAACAATACAGGGCATTGTTCAGTCAAGCATCGCGTCGTTACCACTAATAATTCTATCGCTGATTGCACTGGTAATCGTACATATAAACCGAAGTCGGTTCCAGGAGCAGGTTGATATGACACCAGCGCAGTTGGCAGCCATGGTAGCACTAGCTGGCGTGCAACTGTATGGAACTGTCGGGACCTATTCGCTTAGAGACCAATTTGATGGGGTAAACTCAGTATTAGATGCATTTTACTTTACAATTGTAACAGCATCGACAGTTGGATACGGTGATATAGAAGCATTGACTGCACAGGCACGGTTATTCACAATTTCGGTTCTGGTGCTTGGAACAGCGAGTTTCGCAGTTGCACTTGGTGTACTGCTAGGACCGATGATTGAGGCACGGCTTGCGGCAAGCTTAGGTCGTGTTCGTGATCGTCAGCTGAGCCAGCTTGAGGACCACATCATTATTTTGGGCTGGAGTGAATTAACAAGCCAGCTTATTGAGGAGCTTTCAGAGAAGGTTCATATAGTGGTCATTGCACGAGAGGATTCAGGGGTCCCGGATATACAAAATCAAGAACGAACAACGCTAGTTGGTGACCCGACAGAAGAAAACATCCTTGAACGAGCTAGAATTGAACGCGCCAAATCAGTAATTGTCGCAACAACAGATGATTCAAAAGATGCGTTTGCGATCCTTACTGCTAGAGAAATCACTGGAGATGCACAAATCATTGCCACAGCAGCGAACTCGGAAAACGTTTCAAAATTAGAACGTGCAGGAGCCAATGTGGTCTTAGATCCGGCACATGTTGGAGCACAGCTGCTCGTAGATTCTACGCTTCGTAACAACGAGTAATAGAAGATCTATATAATCGGTCAGTGGTGGTCAACAGCTAAGAGTCAGTTGGGGTGTAGTAGTATTCACCCTCTCGTTTCTGCTGTCGGTCGAGCTGGCTGTCCGGCTTGTTGATTCGAGGACGGCCAACGCGCTCATCTCGTCGGAAAGTAATTTCGAGGTTCGAAAGGAATTCGTTCATCCCAGACCGCATATTTTGTGGTGTGCCAGCATGACCGGATACCGCCGGTTCGCCGTCGAATACAAGCAGACGATCAGAGAGAAGATCAATCAGGTATATATCATGGTCGATAACAAGGACAGTCGCATCATTTGATTCTGCATACCGGCGAATTGCGTTCGTTGCTTGGACACGTTGTTCAACATCCAGATGCGCTGAAGGTTCATCGAGTAAGTAAAGGTCAGCATCCTGCGAGAGACAGGCAGCAATTGCGACACGCTGTCGCTCACCGCCTGAGAGTTCAGTGAGACGCTGTTCCATTATCGGGTCAAGTTGGAGTGGTTTGGCAATTTCAGTATTCCAGTAGGAGGACCCAAAGTCAGAGGTGATTCCTGACAAGAAAGTGTCAACACGACGGTTTTGATCAATTTCGATATACTGAGGTTTATAGGAGATATCAAGATCCGCATCAAGTGATCCACTATCTGGCGTTAATTCACCAGCAAGCATCTTCGCAAACGTTGACTTACCAATGCCATTTGGACCAACAATGCCCAGCACCTCGTTTTGATAGATCGTTCCTGACTCGACTGTTAGCGAAAACGCGTCTTCACCGTAGCTTTTCTCAACTTGTGGGTACTCAACCAGTTGATCTCCGGTTGTTGTCGTACGAGGAGCATGCTCTTCGAACTCAATCTGTTCTGAACGAATACGCATGTTCTCATTTTCAAGGTATCCAGCAAGGTACTCGTTGATGCCTTTTTTCACCGACTTTGGATCGGTGATTACACCGTAAGCGTTCGGGTCACCATATGCGACATGGAGCGTGTCCGCAAGCAGATCAAGGACGGCAAGGTCGTGCTCAACAACAAGCATTGAGCGATTTGATCCCTCTGCAATATCACGAATCAGACGAGCAGCAGCGATCCGTTGGCCGATGTCGAGGTATGGTGTAATTTCGTCAAGGAAATAGAAGTCAGCATCTCGAGCGAGACAGGCTGCAATCGCGACACGTTGAAGTTCGCCACCAGAGAGATCTTCGATTGGCTGGTCAATCACGGGGCCAAGAGAAAGTCGGTCGACAATCGTATCAAGCTGATTCCGCTCATCCGTTCCAGCCAGTAGATCCCGGGTGGTTCCATTAAACTGCTCTGGAATTTGATCAACGTACTGTGGTTTTTGTGCGACCGTCCGGTCACCTTCCACAGTACCTGTAAGATATTCCTGAAGTTGTGTACCACTATATTCACGGATTACAGTATCCCATTCAGGTGGAGATTCCCATTCACCTAAGTTAGGCGTGAGTTCACCTGCAAGGATTTGGACGGCAGTTGTTTTACCGATTCCATTAGGACCTAAAATTCCGGCTACTTGGCCTTCAGCTGGAAGTGGAAGTCCATAAAGTCGGAACGCGTTGTCACCGTATTGGTGAACAGGATCATCGCTGAGTTCTGCTGGGAGGTTAATGATCTCGATTGCATCAAAGGGACATTTTTCAACACAGATACCGCACGATTCACCAAGACAAATCTCTTCACTGATTCGGATTTGATCAGGACCACCTTCTTCTGCTTCCTCCCCCCGAATAACAATGCATTCTTTACCTGTCCGGTTTGGTGGACAGTAATTCATACACTCGTAGTTACAGCGATCCGGCTGGCACCGTTCTAAGTCAACAACAGCGATACTATCGTCGGTCATAGTTAGAGGATGGTTGCTCCAGTTGTCAGTAAGATGCCCCACGTGATAAACCACAGGCAAAACGTCATGAACACAACATAGAGGGCATCACGGCCGCCACCCCAGTCGTCGTAGAGATATTGGAAGAAAAGCATCTGCGCTCCGATTGCCGCGGCTAGGATAAGGAGTGCAGTCGTGTCAGAGGCAGCAGCATTGAGTGCATCTGCATCATAGGTTCCGTCAAATGCGACAGCATGCGAACCGATGCCAGCAAGGATTCCAAGCAACGTCGTAACTGCTGTGATAACTATTGCTCGGAAATGCTGCTGATCGACGTCATCAGCAAATGCCATATTGTAACTCCAAGACCACCGATTAAAAGCCGTTCGTTTGCGGTTCGACTAAAAACAGAAAACGGTTACATGAAAGAAGATAATAACTCTCTGGAAAATTTTGTATAAGCTACCCGCCTGACTTGCTTCCGTTGGCCGCTTCTTGAGAACGGGGGCATAGCGTCGTCACCGCACCGCTAAGACCACGACAGGTTGTAACGCATTTGTATACTACTAGTAGCATATTTCTAAATATAATTTCAGATACATTTCTAAGTCTTGAACAAGAATATAAGACTAAATTTGCGATAAGGATAGACCGGCAGACAAACAAAATACAAATGTTCAAATAATATCTAGATAATACCAATAGTATATATGTTGTCTACTATAGGACAAAGATTCTAAGGAGATGCCTCAAAAAAGTAAAAATATATCAGGAGTAGAGCCGCTAAGACTGCCATGGAACTCGGTATCAACCTTTATACGGGTGGGAAACGTGTTATATTTCAATGGCAGGGACTGACGAAGATAGTCTCGCGGACCTCCCACCAAGTGCGAAGCTTGTCTACAAAGTGCTTGAATATGACGGACCAATGACACAAAAGCAGATTGTAGAAGAGTCAATGCTGTCAGCACGGACGGTTCGGTACGCACTTGAACGACTTGAGGAGATTGGCATCGTGAGTGAAGATGTGTATTTTGCAGATGCACGACAGAACTTATACCGAATAACTGAAGAGTCTCCATCAGACCCGGAGCAAGGGACTGACGCCGGAGCATACGCAGAGTAAGGTGTCTACTGATCTTTCAGGTCAGTAAGTGTTTTGATGGAAATAGTTGCCAAAGATGAAGAGCGCTAAGATTGGATAACAGTACTAATTGATCGAACCACTTCACTGGGGGGTGCATTGAACCGATCGGGATGGATAAGACCAGCAAAGTACCGTGCAGTCTCAATTAGACGGGGGCCAGGCCGGTTAACATAGTGGTTGCCGTCCATGAAGTATATCTCATTATTTCTGACTGCGGTTAATTCAGACCACTCTGGCATAGTCTGTAGTGTATATAATTGCTTGCAAGACTCATCAATCGAATAATTACATGGAGCGACGATAATTATATCTGGGTCAACTGACCGAAGTAAATTCCATTCGTCTTTTTCTTCTATTTCAGGTGGCTGTGACATATCATCGTATATACCCCCACCAATCTCCACGAGTTCGGGAACCCATCCTCGTGCAATCATTGTAGGTTCAATCCAATCAAGAACAAGAACCGTTGGACGTTCAGCAAGTGACTGTGTCCTTGTTTTTAGCGAATCAAGGCGAGTCCGCAGCTTATCAACATATGATTGTGCTTCCGACCGACGATTGACCGCAACGCCGATGTTCTGTATATTATCAAACAGATCCTCAGTTCCTGTCGTGTGAGTGGAAACAATCGACGAATCAAGGTTCATTTCCTCGATCTTTTTTTCGACTGCGAGGGAATCAATCGCGCATTCACCACATAGTGACTGAGTGAGGATTACGTCCGGGTTAATATCTTGAAGCAGGGACTCTCGGAGAGAGTACTGCTCTCCGTCAAATTCTGTAATAACAGGCTGGCCTTTTACAGCAGGAGGATAATCGCATGTATGGGAGACAGCTTCTGGAATTACTCCCAATTGAGTGGAGATTTCTGTCGTCGCTGGAAGGAGTGAGACAACCGTTGGAGTGTCCATTATCAGATATTATAGATTTGAGAATATTTGTCTTCTGCATACGTGCAGAAATATTCCGCAGTAAGTGGCTCTCCAGTTGCATGTTCAATCAACTCGTCTGTTCGATACCGACAACCATGTTGATGGATAGTCTCCTGGAGCCAGTCAGTAATCTGATCAAATGACTGGGCACGAACGAGAGAAGAAACATCAAGTTCGGACCTAATCGTATGATTAATCTGTGCTGCTAGTACGCTACCAAGGGAGTACGTTGGGAAATACCCGAACGATCCGTGGCTCCAGTGAATGTCTTGGAGACATCCTTCGGCGTCGGATTCCGGCCGAACACCAAGATATTGTTCATATTTCTCGTTCCATACCGCTGGAACATCTTCAACAGAAAGGTCACCAGAAATAAGATCTCGCTCAATCTCGTATCGGATAATGATATGAAGGTGGTATGTTAGCTCATCTGCTTCAACTCGGATTAAGTTATCTGGATCGACCTTATTGGCTGCTTCATACGCTTCCTGTAGTGGAACCTCAGCGAGTTGTGGAAAATGTTCAGATAAGATTGGTAGAAGTTGCTCCCAAAAGGGTTTTGACCGACCGATATGGTTTTCCCAGAACCGGGATTGGGATTCGTGTACTGAGAGGTCTCGTGATTCACCAAGCGGAGTTCCGTACTTATCTTGGGGGAGGCCTTGGGTGTACCTAGCGTGTCCGAATTCGTGGATTGTACTAGTAAGCGAGTCAAGTGGGTCCTCTTCGTTAAATCGAGTCGTTATTCTAGCATCGAATTGTGTCCCAGACGAAAACGGATGAGGTGCAGTATCCAGCCGACCGCGGGTCCAGTCATATCCTAGCAGATCAAGTACGTCTTCAGCAACACTGTGTTGTATGTCTGAATCGTATGATCCAGTAAATGGATCAGCAATCTTTGTATCTGCGTCAGCAATATCATCAATCAGTGGAACAAGTTGGTCTCTAAGCTCAGTGAGAATTGTATCAGCTGTTTTCAGATCCAGATATGGTTCATATTCCTCAAAAAGCACAGCGTACGGATCACGATTGGGATCAATGTGCTCCGCATATTCTCGTTTAAGTTCAACCAGTTGCTCTAGAACGGGTGCAAACTCATCAAATGAGTCAGTCTCTTTTGCTTTTTTCCATGCAGGATGTGCTTCGCTTGTTACTTCTGATATCTTCTCGACAAGGTCTGTTGGTACCCGGTTAGCTCGTTCATACTCACGGCGAACTTCGCGAACTACTGCCTGTCTATCATCTGGAAGGGATGCATCATCCAGCTTGTCGAGCCATTCGTCCATTGGATCCTCCGTGAGTAATTCATGCTGTACAGCAGAAAGTGCAGAAAGTTGCTGTGATCTTGCAGGTGTGCCACCTTTTGGCATCATTACTTCCTGATCCCACCGGACAATGCCCGCAGCATTCGAGATATTTGTCATTCGTCGAATTCGGTTTTCAAATTGTGTATATAAATCGTCTGGCATGGATATGGCTATACATCGGAGAAGGATGAATTGTCTGATGTCCAAGATCCAAAATTTTCGAAAGCTCGTTGATATATTCGACGACACTGATGTAGTGCCGAAAGAGAAACACTTTCAGTATCAGTATGTGCTTCACCCTGTTCTGCTGGTCCACAGACAACACAGGTTGTGCCTGCTTGATTAAGTCGACCAGCATCGGTCGTATGGGGTTTTGTAACTAGTTTTGAATCTGTTGTTTGGCTTTTTACAGCGGTGTCTTGCATAAACTCGGCAAACGCTGGGTCATCACATCGCATTGCAGGGAGATGTTGTTCACACTGTATCTCAATATTATCTGATCTAATTATCGATTGAAGATCCGTTAACTGTTCTGGAGCCGTTCGTTCATCAACCGTGATTGTGCAGGAATCTGGAATAGTATTTGAGGCAGTTCCACCAGAAATCATTGTTGCAGCAATACTACCTGAAAGTGTTTTACCATACACAGTAATTCGGGGAGGATCAATATTGCGGATATCTTGTATGGCATCAGCAGCTCGATAGATTGCATTTGCTCCTGTTTCTGGAACACTGGCATGGGTTCGAGTTCCGGTTGTGATAATTGATAGTTCACGACGTCCACGGTGTGCAATTACGATATCAATTCCAGCAGGTGTTTCGTATTCGGCTGATCCTTCTCCAATGATCGCATATTCTGGTTGATAGCCCGAATCAATCGCATGCTTTGCACCAATTCCGCCCCGTTCTTCACCGACAAAGCTTGTAAATTGTATAGAGGTATCAGGGTCAGCATTACGAAATCCGATCATTGCTGCTGCGAGTGCCCCGGTCATATCTGCCGTCCCTCGGCCGTATAGACGGTCACCCCGTCGTTTGACCACATACTCCTTATGATGTTGCTGCCGGGAAGCAGGCGGGACAACATCATGGTGACCAACAAATGCGAGTGTAGGGGACCCATTGCCCTTTGTTGCAATTATATTGCCGCCGTTTGGGGCATCATCACGACGAACATCGGCATTGGTATGATTTAATAGCCATTGTTCAATCTGTATACCCAGTTCGGTCTCATCATCGTGGCTCGGGGTTTGAACTAGTTGACGGGTCAGTTGTTCGATCTCATCCATCGTTTGTTCATTACTGTCTTGGCTGATATGTCCTACTGGTTAGACATGCTTTTTATTCGACGAGACCCATATTAAACTATGAACGTTGTTCCGGATACGAGCGTGGTCGTTGACGGCCGTGTTTCCGAGCGGATTGAAGCGGGGGGATTTGTTGATGCAACAATCTCGATTCCCGAGGCCGTAGTAGCAGAACTTGAATCCCAAGCGAACGAGGGGCAAGACAGTGGCTGGAACGGACTGGAAGAGCTTCAACGTCTTGCCGAATTAGATGACGAAGGGAAGATCAAAGTTGACTACATCGGTGATCGTCCTGACGCTGGTGAGCGTGGTCACGCTAGTGAAGGTGAGATTGATGCGCTTATTCGCTCTCTTGCTGCAGATCTTGATGCCGTTTTCTTTACTAGTGATGTTGTACAAGCAGAGGTTGCTCGGTCTAAGGGCTTGGCTGTCGAATATGTTGCACCACGGACTGAGACTGTCGAGCACCTTGCAATAGAGGAGTTTTTCAATGAAGAGACAATGAGTGTTCATCTTCGAGCAGGCACCCAGCCTCGTGCGAAACGGGGTACCATTGGAGAGATGTCATATGAGGTAATCGACGAAGACCCGATTACAGCCGAAGAGCTCCGAGAACTTTCACAAGAAATTCGAAATGCCGCCAGGCAGTCGGATGAAGGGTTTATTGAGCTCTCAGAGCCAGGAATGGACATCATCCAGTTCCGAGAATATCGAATTGCGATTGCAGAGCCTCCGTTTTCCGATGGACTTGAGATCACAGCGGTACGGCCAATCGCACAGACAACACTGGATGATTACGAGCAGGCAGAAGAGCTTAAAGATCGATTCTTAGAACGTCAGCGTGGGGTACTCATCTCTGGATCACCTGGAGCCGGGAAATCGACGTTTGCACAAGCCGCTGCTGAGTTTCTAGCTGACAACGATTACGTAGTCAAAACAATGGAAAAGCCACGAGATTTGCAGGTTGGAGACGAGATTACGCAGTATACTGAGCTTGGAGGTGAAATGGAACGGACGGCTGATTCGTTGCTAATGGTCCGGCCTGACTATACCATCTACGACGAAGTTCGAAAAACTGAGGACTTTGAAGTCTTTGCAGATATGCGTCTTGCCGGTGTTGGAATGATCGGGGTTGTGCACGCAACACGTGCAATTGATGCATTACAACGGTTAGTTGGACGCGTCGAGTTGGGTATGATTCCACAAATCGTAGATACAGTAGTGTATATTGAAGCTGGAGAGATTGATACGGTGTACGACGTATACACCGAAGTAAAAGTTCCACACGGATTGAAAGAAGAGGATCTTGCACGGCCAGTCATTGTGATTGAGAATTTCACGACAAACGAGCCAGAATATGAGATTTATACATTTAACCGACAGGTTGTTACTGTTCCACTCAAAGAGGGCGAAAATCAACAGTCAGAGCAGGGTGTCGAGCAAATTGCACGACAGGAAATTGAGCGAGAGATTAGGTCAGTCGCCAACGACTACGTTGATGTAGAAATTCAGGATTCAAATCGAGCAACAGTGTACGTATCAGAAAATGATATCTCACAGGTTATTGGAAGAGGAGGTGGCAGAATTTCCGACATTGAGGACCGTCTGGGTATAGAAATTGACGTTCGGACGCATGAAGAGCAACCTCAGCCATCAACGAGTCAGCAACCAACATCTGGCGAAGGGATTGTTGTAACGCCCGAGGTGACATCACGACATGTCGTTATTTCAGTCGAAGGGCATGCAGGTGAAACGGTTGAAGTTCGTGCAGACGGTGAATACCTATTTACCGCAACAGTATCTCGTGGAGGAGATATACAAGTATCTCGAGGGAGTGCTATTGCCGATGAACTTGAAAAAGCAATTGATCACCGTCGACAGGTAACTGTCCATCCATCTTAACAACGACCGATATATTCAAATTCGACGTATTCAGACCGAGGTTCCACAGCTTATAATTTGAGACGGCTGGCTGCCTTTTTATACTTATAGGACAGACATTTATGTGATGGTTGACATCGAATCGTTCATCAAGCCGTCTGAAAGATCCTTGCGGTGGCTTGCGTTATTTGTTGCATACGTGCTCGTGTTTTTGTTTGCGATCGGCATCATTGATCTATTAATTGAGATGTATAGCGTGTTTGCGTCAGGGGATTTCACTGACCCAATAGCGATTATTGAGTTGATAGAGATTGTCCTCTTGCTTCTGATCATTCTGGAAGTGCATCGAACACTTATTGCAATCGTGCGGGAAGAGCCAGTAGTACGAATTATTATTGGTGTGGCCATTATCGCGATTGCTCGGCAGGTCATTAGTTTCCGTGTCGAGGATTTTGCAACAGCGAATGAAGCACTTGTTTCCGCAGCAGCATTAATCGGACTGCTCATCGTATTGATTGGCGGATATTTCATGGTTCGCTATCTCGAAGTATCTTCGCCGCACGAAAGAGAACGGTAGTACGGGTTCTGCCCAAAACAGGCAACACATTAATTAGATTATTCTTCAATTTCCTGTGACCATTCATCACCAGCACGAAGAATGAAGATCACAAATGCGACAATGAATGTAAGCAACGCGACAACTGGGCTCAAGATTATTGATGCTGTCGTAACCTGGAGCAGCAACCCAGTCACAACAATGCCAACAATTCCGCCGCCAAGTGTACTAAACGCATAGTCCCAGAACATCTCAGACCCTTCTCGTTTAGCATAATATCCAGAAGAGTCGAATCCTTTCATCATAAGAGCAATAATCGTCAGCATTGTAGGCATCGCAACAGCAATACCGAAGGACTGGGCAAATCGGTTGGCATCAGTTTCTGTGGCAGCACCGGTCAATACAATCGTAATCACCACTGCTGCAAGAAACCCAGCGACGATAATCGCACCAGCAACAGCGAGTGGATTATTCCTCATATGTGGTTTCTTGCTTAGCAGTTACATAAGCGACCCGAAACAGTCTGCACTACGAGTTGGTATACACGTTCAATTGGAAACTACAGACTACAAATCGGCCTACTTGAGTTAGAACCTGAGATGTGATTACTGATCGGGGAGTTCTTTAACGATTGTGATCGGGATACGTGTGAGCCGGGCAACACGCTCACTAACACTACCGAGTAATCGTCGGTACTCTCCAGATTGTTGTTTCGATCCAAGCACAGCAAGTTCAATGTCATTGTTATCAATGTATTCAACAATAGCTTCATGCGGAATTCCGTCGCGGATAGCAGTCTCAACATTAACATCAGCAGACTGAGCCTGTTCTTTAACGCTAGCGAGAGCTTCTTCGCCCTCTTCTCGAAGCGTTTGTTCTACGCCTTCAGATTCATGAACAAATTCATCACCGGTGTAGGCACCATAGATACTTTCGTCAACGACATATAGAAGATGCAAATCAGCATCATACCGCTTAGCAGCGTCAATGGCGTGTTCAATCGCATTTCGTGTATTGTCTGTTCCATCCGTTGGAAGCAAAATCCGATCGTACATAGTAGATAATTACTCTCCACAGTTATAATTCCACACGTTGAGAAAGGGGGCATGATTCCAGAGAAAACTCCTCGGGGAGAACGTGTGTGACGGCCTCCAGCTCGAAGATATACGGAATTAGGTGCGAGACGATCACACAGGAAGACGGACAAGTCGTTGACCTATAGGACCTAGATCACCCGCATCTCAAAGACGGCGAGACGTTCATCCTTGATCTTATGACACTGTTCGTTCTCCGGTCGGAGCAATGGCAGACGAACAATAATCGGCAAGGATTCCGAAGTTTTCCGGACGGTCAAACTGAATAAAGTGGATCATAATGCCAACAACTGTTAATGCGAATCCGTAACCCACTTAGATAAGACGGCTATATTTTAATGTGAGCGAGGGTAGCCGAGCCAGGTCAAAGGCGGTGGGCTTAAGACCCGCTCCCGTAGGGGTCCGAGGGTTCGAATCCCTCCCCTCGCATATATCCAATTTTACTAAGTTAACTTTTGCAGGCAAAGTCTCAACCTCACGGAGCGACTGAGGAGAACGACTATTAAGAATGGTTCACAGAAGGATCAAGGCGGATGTCACGGGGCCTGACCCGAAGCCATTGACTGTTCCAGCAGTGCGGTTGAAGTTTATGCAGCAGTAATAGAGATTACTGTGAGTCAAATTGAAGATCGTCTTCGGAATGCACTCAGCCGGCATGATAAATTTCGTAGTCAGAACTCCGGATACGAGTACACAGGGACAGCATTCGATGTAACAGCCATAGTTCGGGATGGCGAATGTCAAGTCCGAGTGGTGCTTCCAGAGCTTGACACGGTAGTTCAGAATGAAACAGTGCCAGATGTTGTTAGATCTGGGTGGAGAGACACGCTTGATCGTCGACTGAAAGATGGACCGAAAGCAGCTGGACTCCAAGGGGATATTGAGTACACGTTAGAGGAAAAAGATACAGTAGTAATAGCTAGATATACATTTACACCAAAATCGCCGGGGGTAATCGGAGAAGAAGTAAGTGCAATCGCAACGTTTGTCGAAGGAACATATGTACAAGGGATTATTCCAGGATACGAGTATGATGAGCCAGTTACTGGACTAATACAGCAGGCAGGAGAGCAAGCCGGAAGTGACGAAATTGATCCAGAAAAAGGAGGAATGCCGCTTTGAGCCCTTCTTCCTTCAAAGTACTTCGGAGCACTTGATTCATTTTAGAGGCAGAAGAAGGAAGATCAGTTTATCAACTGAAGCTCTCAATGGCGTTGATGCTTTCAGAAAGAACTGACTCTGGTGACTGTGTCGCGTCAATCACAGCAAATCGGTCGGGATCTTTGTTGATCACCTGCTGATAGTTATCATAGACGGATTGAAGGAATTGTATTTGTTCGAATTTATTTGCCTGATCACTTCGTTGAACAGCTACTTCTGGAGGGAGATCAAGATAGATTGTCAGATCAGGAACACGAGTAAACGGCTCATGTATCGTCTTGATGTATTCAAGAGGCGAAGAAAGTTGATCAGAAAGTGTGGCTGCCTGATATGCATATCGTGAGTCAGCGTATCGGTCAGAGATGACCAACTTTCCTTCTTCCAAGGCAGGTTCAATAACAGAAGCTAGATGGTCGGCATGATCAGCAGTGTATAGAAACAACTCTGCAAGCGAATCAGCGTTATCAGCCGAGATCGACTTCCTAACTGCATCTCCATACCAAGAGTTTGTCGGCTCACGGGTAAAAACAGCATCTGGGAACTCTGATTGAAGTTGTTTGCACAGGGTGGTTTTGCCGCTGCCATCAATTCCTTCGAGTGTCACGAGCATTATCGTAGTCTCAAGCGGGGAGTTACCTACATTTGTCGTTCAGGTCGGAACAGGCGACAGTCAAAGAGAATGAGTTAATAACGGAGCGTGTGCAGGCGGCATAACGGGTGTTGGTAATACGATTTCTTTATTCAGCCGCACCGCTGTATTTTTCTCACCCGATTCATCCTCATTCTATTGTTCTATTGGTGGCAGTTAGTCGTTACTTCTCTGATTCCTGATACTGTTCGCGAGGGGCTTCAGCCGCAGTTCTCCGAAGCCGTATCCGGAGTGGGACCCGATTCGTTGGAGGCCGTTCTTCGCGGTCTCGACCGGACGGTCGTCGAGGTACTTCACAACCTGCAAAGACGGCGGGTATGCGACGGCGAGCGAGTTGATCTGAAGGTCAGCTTGACTGTCTTCTTATGTGTGTACGGACGGCGGTATTCCTCTTGTTCTGAGCCCTTCTGATACCGACCAGGGCTTGGAAGCACTACTGAATAGAATAGGCGTGTTTTCAACGACTGATAAGGCGACTGTTCTAGGGCTTGACCCGGGTAAGTTCACTGTTCGATAGTGTCTCAGAAGTTATCCGCTAAAATTGAAGCCAATTCTAACGGTTGGCCGTGGGATTATTCTCTTTGGGATTGATAAGCACGATGCAAAAACGCAATAGCACCACCAAGCATAGCAAGATTACCGAAGAACGCAAGACGATCACCTTTCGGGCCATCCTCAGCGTTCCAGAAATCATGCATAGTGGGAGTAACTGTCAGTAAAAATGCAACAGCGGCACCAGTTGCAAGTCGAGGAAGTCGCCAGAGAGCAATGCCCAAACCAGCAAATACCATCATGCCAGATGCAAATGGGGCAAAAAGTTCGGGAACCGGAACACCTTCTGAGCGAGCATATTCCACAGTATCATCCATGTCACGGAAGTCTTCAGATGCTTGGAAAGCTAGACCTGCTCCAAATAAGACCCGACCAAGCCGATAAAGATGTCCGGTGGTTGTTTCAGTGTCTGTTTGTTCTTCCATAATCGTTTTTCTAATCGAATACTGATAAGCAAGATGGTTAGATTTACCAGATGTATTGAACCGATGCGAGGGTAATACAGCGCAGGAGGTCTGGGTGGTTACACAGCATAGCTATCGAGAGAAATCGTTCTAACCTTCAGATAGTCAAATAATAACAAAATGAACAACAACAATCCACGTAACCAGGATAACACTGGTGTGCAAGACCGGAGAGTACTCCAAGTCCAAGTTTCTCTCACGAGAGACCTCGATAGGGAGACGATCTTACCTGAAAGAGAACGGGCAGAAAACGCTGACAACTCTATTGTTTTTGAGACAACAGATAAACTGCGAGAGGTCCTTACGCCACCGAGAATGGAGATTGTTTATGCGTTAGTTGAAGCCGATCAACCAATATACATCAAAACATTAGCAGAGAACCTTGATCGGAGCATAGGATCAGTACGTAATGACATTGAGTTGCTTTCAGACCGGGAAGTAATCCGTGTTGTGAAAGATGATGGAATATACAAACCATACCTCCCATATGATAAAGTTCAAGTCGATATCGACTTTCCTGTTGTGAAGGCATAATACTAAGAGTTTATTCAGACCACAGGAAGTGTCTATGAAGCCATCAACTACCGAGCCTACTCGGTTCTATCGGTCGTTCCGTGAAGACAAGCGTAGCACTCATACCACACCGCTAACGAAACCCCTTTTGACTCCCTCCAACGGTTGAATCCAGAGAATTCCTCTATGGGAAATCTAGCCAATTGACATCCTCCCGGCGCTGAAGCGCGAGGCGTTCGCCTCGAAACTTCCGTAAAATAGATGTTATCGAGTAAAGGATCGAGACACACATTGATCATGATGGAAAAGTCGTACTATACTTTATGAAGGGGACATATGCGTTGCTGATCAGGTTGCCGGAAAGGACGACTGTAAAAATAGGAGCACTTGGAGAGATAACGTTCAATGATGGTTGGTACGTATACTCAGGAAGTGCATTTGGACCAGGAGGATTTTCTCGAATTGATCGTCATAAGGAGCTAGCGAACGGTAACAAAAACACCCGTCACTGGCACATCGACTACTTTCTCGGAGACACAGAGGCTATAATTACTACGGTGTTTAGAACCCCAGAAAAAGATATTGAGTGTAACGTTGCACAGGGTCTACCTGGAACGCGAGTAGCAGAATTTGGTGCGTCAGACTGCAATTGTGCGTCACATATGATCCATCATACGAAAAGAGAAAGACTGGCCAGTGTATTGCGTAAGGCGCACGAGACAGTTCAAAAAGAGGCGAACGTTAATCAGCGATAACTGGGGATTTGTCTTCAGTTACCATTTCTAAAACTTCATCGAAGAAGTCCAGAGAATCATTTGGTCCTGGATTGGCTTCTGGATGATACTGACGGGTAATAATGTCGTATTCAGCACTGTCCAAGCCCTCTGACGTTCCGTCATTAACGTTAAGCTGAGTGACAGAAAGGATCTCTCCAGGATCAGAGACGGCATAACCGTGATTTTGTGTAGTCATAACGACTCGATCAGTTCGAAGGTCACGAACCGGTTGGTTTACACCACGATGGCCAAAGTCCATCTTTGTTGTGTCGCCACCAAGTGCATTAGCGACAACCTGTTGTCCGAGACAGATACCAGCAATCGGCATTTCCCCAAGGAACTGTTCGACGAGGGACTCAGCTGTCTCGAAATTCTCTGGATCACCAGGTCCATTCGAGACGAAAAGGAGATCAGGATCTACGGCCGAAATATCGGCAGCTGTGGCATCATGTGGGAACATTTCGACAGTCGCATCTCGTTCAACAAGTGAATCGATGATTGATCCTTTCGCTCCACAGTCAATAAAGCCAACAGTAGGTCCGGATCCTGATTCGTTGTGTGTTACATGTTGTTCGATACTGACCTTTGATCCGATATCAGTGTGCTCGCTCATTTCTTTGCAAGCATCTAGCTGCTCAAGTGCATCCTCTTCGGTTACATCCTCACCAACGGCAATACCACACTGCATTGCTCCCTCCTCTCGGATATCAATCACGAGGTCTCTGGTGTCAAGCTGATCGACAGCAGGGACGCCTTCATCAGAGAGCCATTCAACGATTTCATCCGTAAGCTCTCTGGCAATAACACCAGATGGATGCACCCGATCAGATTCAAAGCGACTCTCTCGAACCCCGTAGTTACCGATCAGAGGATACGAAAAGGTTAGGATCTGCTCTTCATATGATGGATCTGTCAGACTTTCCTCGTAGCCAGTATATGCAGTCGTGAAAACAAGCTCTCCCGGAGTCGTTCCAGGAACACGGCCACGCCCTTCTATAACATGGCCGCCTTCGACTGCCACGTACGCCTTGTACATCATCAGACTGGAAGGTTTATCCGGGGATAAAACTTGTCTTCTTCGCATGCTCAAACGACGGTCATAAACTTTGGAACAACACAAAAAGCAGATTATTTGCGGTAGTTTTCGCAACACAAAGGTAGGTATGCAGGTTTCGAAGGGAGTTTGTGGATAGGTCCCAATATGTAGATATGGAACATGAAAATATGCGTGAGAACGTTGTTGCGGTGGATGAAGACGATAACCCAACAGGAACGGTAAATCGATTAGAGGCACATACTGGAGATGGTATTCGTCATCGGGCATTTACCACGCTTATTTTCGACAAATCAGGCCGAATTCTTCTTGCACAGCGTAGTCCAGAAAAGCGGTTATGGGATGATCACTGGGATGGTACAGTCGCATCACATCCGGTAGAAGGCCAATCACAGAAAGAAGCAACACGACAGCGACTGGCCGAAGAATTGGGCATTACAGAAGAGCAGTATGACAATGTGCGCATCACGGATGTATTCGAATATAAGCGGTATTTTGAAAATCAAGGAGTAGAGCACGAGGTGTGCACAGTTCTAAAAGTTACACTAGATGACACAACGATTGATCCTGATCCAGAGGAGGTTGCTGGGGTACTATGGGCACCGTATAAACGACTCTATGAGAATCCAAAGTGGTATCGGCAACTTGATTTATGCCCGTGGTTTGAGATTGCTGTTCGACGTGATACGCAAGACAGCGTCGAGTGACGGTATATCCAAACATTGAAACGATTATTGGGTATTACAGAGGATCCTCACTGAGATACACATTATAAGCCAACAAAACTAACAGCAGGCTGAGAAATACTGAAAATATTGCTATTAGAATATCAACACTGGATGTGCTGCCAGCAATTACTGAAGGGAGATATAGCAGAGGCAAAATGGGGACAAGAAGTAGGTATGTGAGGCTAGCAAGGATAGACCAAGAGATTGTGTGTGATCCAATTGGAAATGTTTGGTTAGTACTAACAGCTATTGCAGAAATTCCTGATCCAAGAAGAAAGATACCAGCAGTAAAAGTTGTCATCGTAGTATAGTAGCCAGCGACGATTCCCGCACTGCCGAACACCACTCCAAAGATTCCCCACCACAGAAAATATCGCTGGCGCATATCGATAAGTATCATGTGGAAGCGTTTGTCTGTTTATCATTTGACCTCAAGATAATTGCTGCCACTATCAAGGGAAATATAAATGAAATTGAGGAACGTTGCCGGTTTCTTGCTGGTTTTAATCCCCTAACACTTTCGTTGTGCCAATGGCAGATGGCTTCAGGCTTGGTGTTACTGTGCCGGAACTCGATGTTGATATTGAATATGATCATGTTCCCATCACCGACCAATCATTTGAAAATGCATTAGAGCGGGCAAAAAACAAGGAGCGGCTCTCTGTTGCAGATGGTATTGAGCTAATCACAACAGGGACAGAAAAACCGGGGATTGATCCAGAGCGAAAAGCTCAGGTTATCGATATTGCCAATCAGCGTCGTGCGGAAATTGTAGGGGATGAAGTGACATTTGTTGCGAATCTGAATAACAATATAACAACAGTATGTGATGCTGGATGTCTGTTTTGTAACTTTAGTACCCCCTCCTGTGAATACCGGAATGCAGATAATCCTGCCGGATATACTCGCACGCCAGCGGAATCAAGAGAGCTAGTTGATACAGCACTTGATCGAGGGATTTCAGAAGTGACCGTTGCGTCTGGGCTGCATCCATCCTTGGCACTAGATGGAGAGCACAAAGAGATTCTACGTAACACTGACGAGTTAGTCCGATATGAGCCGCCTAAATCGTATCCGGACGATCCAGGAACATACACAGAGCAAATTGACGCAATATCATTCGATGGACTGCATGTTCATGGTATAACACCTGAGGAAGCAACGCACGCATCACGAGGAACAGATTGGGAGTATGTTGATGTATATCGACGATTAGCTGACGCCGGATTAGACTCGGTTCCAGGGACAGCAGCGGAAATTCTCGTGGACGAAGTCAGGGACGTTATTTGTTCAAACAAAGTTTCAGCAGACGATTGGATGCATGCTATGGAAGCAGCGGCAACAGCTGGTCTTGAGATCACAGCAACGATACTCTACGGTCACATTGAGAACGCTGCTCATCGAGTTCTGCATTTACAGAAGATTCGTCGGTTGCAGGAACGAACCGGGTCAATTCGTGAGTTCATACCGTTATCTTTCGTTCATCATAACACCCCGTTATACGAGCAGGGATATCTTTCAGAAGGTGCAACACCGGCTGAGGATGAGCTAATGGTCGCAGTCTCGCGATTGTTCTTGGATAATATTGATCATATTCAGGCATCATGGGTAAAGCATGGTGACGGCCGATCATTGAATCTTCTAACCTGTGGAGCCGACGACTACATGGGAACTTTGCTGTCTGAGGAGATTACCAAGCGCGCTGGAGGAGACCACGGAGAGTATCGTACATTCAAGGATTATGTTGACATGATCACTTCGATTGGTCGTATTCCGGTTGAGCGATCAACCGATTATCGGACACGAAGACGAATTGATCCAGATGACCCGCCATTTGGACCGACAATTGGTCCGCGGGCGGATGGGTCTCCAATATTGTAATTAGACAGTTTCTGGGATATAGGAGTCAAGAGGCCGTAGATCTTTAATTTGCGTGAGAATCTGATCTGAAAGCCAAGAAGCAGTAGAGTCGGAATCAAGCAACCGAGATGTCTGTAATTCAGTTGGAAGGAATCGGTCACGAACGGGAAATCGTTCAAGAAGAGGCACCTGAGCTGATTGAGCTAACGATCTAAGACTTTCAAGTTCAGGCCATTCGTGATCAGGATTAACGTAATCATCTGTAATTGGCGAAATACCGCCTAAATCATCAACGCCACAGTCAAGGACAGATTCAATATCGGTGAGGTTTGGCGGGACTTGAATTGAGACATCTTGTGGAAGAGCTACACGTGCCATAGCCGTAGTTCTTCGAACGATGTCAACGGAAGGGCTCGGCTGTTGCCAACGGTTGTTAGGAACTACTGGCTGAATTAGAACCTCCTGAATATGGCCATGGCGGCGGTGTAACTCTGCAATAGCCAGAAGACTGACTGCTCGCTCGCGCCATGATTCACCAATACCAAGCAACAATCCAGTGGTAAATGGAATTTGTAGTCGGCCAGCAGCGTCAATAGTGTGTAGCCGCTGTGCAGGAGATTTTGATCGATGTCCGCTGTGAGCTGTTACATCGGCTGTTGTTTCGAGCATTGCACCCATGCTGGCGATGGTTGGTTTAAGTGCCTGCATCTCTGCTGCTGTTTGATCTCCTGGGTTTACATGAGGCAATAGCCCATACTCCAGTGCCATTTTACACGCGTCTATCAGATAGTCGTGAAATGAATTATATCCCCATTCGTCCAACTGGGAAAATATCTTAGTGTATCGATCATCTGGACGGTCACCAAATGTAAAGAGAGCCTCTGTACAGTTTGCCTGTGTAGCCGTTTCAAGCTGAGATCGTAGTTCGGAAGGAGAGAGAATTGACGCGTTGCCAGGAGCATCAAAGAACGTACAGTAACCACAAGAATACCGGCAGGCGGTAGTAAGTGGCAAGAAGATATTTTTTGCAAAGGTCAATTGATCTGCAGCTGATACATCGTCTGGGCGCACCTCAAGAAGACCCTGGATATCTGACTCAGCGATGGGTAGATCGTCAACATGAAGACAAGAGGCGCCCGGACGTGACATGATGCTTGAATAGGGAATGATCACCAAATGGTCTTTCGGTTGCTGGATCAATCAGCTGATTAGCGATGGATTGAGACGCCTTGTGATCGCTGAAGTGCAAAGCCATGATCTTGTAACCACTGCGCAGCAGCCCCGTCAGTATGGAGAAGAACCTCAATAAGGTCGTCACGTTCATCAATATCTGTTGAGAGTCGAAACGAGTCGACCTCAGTGTATGTAGATCCAGTCTGTTCAGCCGCCAGTCGATGGTCGACGATAGAGGCTTCGTGGTAGTCTACTCGAAAGTCAGATTCCCGGGTGAGGAAAGCATTTGTTCCACCACGACGGCCCGGGACGAGGACGATATCTGCCGTTGACTCAAAAATTCGATTAATTGCGGCTGGTGTTGCAAGTCCAAGGTCAGCCATAATAACAGCCACTGGACCAGATGTTTGTTCTAAAGCTGAGTTTACTGCAAGTGTCAGTGGACGGTCATCAACAGTGACTGGCCACTGACTATCGATCGGAGATGTAGAAAGAATTTCAGGTGTATGGCCGGTTGAAGCAATAGCGTCAGTAACATCTGTCAGTAAAGCACGAGCAAAGGCTTGACATTCACCTGAAGAAAGAAAGGGCCGCAATCGAGTCTTTGGATCATGCGAATCAAAGGGGACAAGCAGACGCATCGATACGGTTCGTACAGGCTACCAAGTGGTAGAGACAAAAGTAGCCTTCTATAGAGAGATAGGGTTCTCAACTGTTAGCGAATATGGTATGATTCAGTACGATATAACCTAAAAGAGTAGTCTCTAATTCTACTCCCCAATAGAAAGTTTAACAAGATACTATGACGATACATTGTATATGGCAGAGTTCACTGTTGAAGGCGAGGAACTGATCGAAAAAGAGGCGACAGCGACTGGTAACAGCGCACACGTCTACGTTCCAAAAGAGTGGCAAGGCTGCACACTCAAAATCATTCGCGTTGATGATCTTGAGACTGAAACATGACACAGCTCACCGAACAGTTCCATCTTCCCGAAGAGTACCACGAAGCGTGTGACCGTCTCACCACACTCGTCCAGCAACACACACACCGATTACTCGCTGACGAATACTGGAGTGACGAGCATCTTGACGCCATCAGTGACCACACCGGCCAGTCCTACACCTACATCCGCGACGACGACACCGACGCCTTCGAAGACGTTGAAGAGTACGTCTACAGTCGATTCAAGCGGTGCGTCTATCACCGCGTCACGCACGTTCTTGACGCTCACACCGACGAGTTTCAGGCATTTCAGTTCGTGACCGACACGGGTGCCGAGCGCAAGATCCGACGCATCGGCTGGCACAGACTCCGCACACGACTGTACGACGAGGAGTCGCCGTACATCGAGTGGCGCGTGCTGGAATCTGTTGTTGACCAGCTCAACACTTACTACGACGCACATGGACGCTTCCCCGAGACGTACACGGAACTGGTCAAAACGCCCGAACCAAACGGCACACTACCCTACGCACCTGATAAGGGTGATTACCACATCCACGAACTAGCAGTCGAAGACGGAGACCTTCGTGTTGTATTGAACGCACCAGACTCGCTCTCGCCGGAGAGCTACCACGACTGGACAAAACACGAACTCCGCTTTCCGATTCATTCCCGGTTTCGAGATATGCTTGATACGGGAGAACTGAAAGCCCCAACATTGCACGCTTCCGAGTATGGCTACACGCTCGACGTGCCTATTGCCGTGTCCGAACAGGACACTGAGACAGTTGCCGACCGCGTGCTGGCGGTCGACCTCGGGGTCAAAAAACAAGCCACGGCGGTCGTTCTCGACAGCGGTGACGAGACACACGAGCAAGTGACGCAGCCACAGTTCATCGACCATCCAAACAAAGACAAACTGTTTCGGATGAAAGCCGACGCGGAAGGCATCAACGACCGGCTGGCAGAACTCCGCAGACAGGGCAAAGCACACACCGAACGCTTTGATCACTTGCTTAGTGAGTACCGCCAGACGCGGCGAAAAGAACGCCGCTTTCGTGAGCACATTCAACACGACGTGGCCAACCAGCTAGTATGGCTCGCTGTCAAGAATGGCTGTGAAACCATCGTGTTCGAGTCCCTCGGCCAGATCGACGCACCACAGACGAGTGGGGCTATCGCATGGTCGATTTCCTCGTGGGCACGGGGAGAACTGCTCGATCACGTCGAGTACAAGGCCGGGTTGCTCGGAATCGACGTGACGGCGGTGAATCCGTGGGGAACGAGTCGGTTCTGTCCTCGGTGTGGTAAACGTGGTCGAACTGTGAACGCGCCCAACGACCACACAGAGTGTCGTCACGGTGGACATTTCTACTGCCCGAATTGTGGCTACGAGTGCGATCGGGACGTGGTTGGAGCGGTGAATGTCGGGCGGAAACACCTCTCTGACAGCAAGATGGAGAAGGCAAACCCTGCTGAGTATAGCTCGGCGGGGAATCACGCCAGTTTTCCATCACCCTCAGAGGGTGCCCGTTCTGCTGGCGTTCAGTCCGCGACCGACAACCAGGATCAGGCGAGCGGTCGTCAGCCCCGCCTCGCTCAGCACTGTGCCCGGTCACTCACTGCGAACCCGGGTGAGGGAGATATGGGTGGACTGCAGCAAAATCACGGTCGTAATACCGGGCAGCAGGTGCCCAGCGGGAGTATCACACAGTACGTCCTCGCCAGTACCACCGAATATGGTTGAATACTCCTAAATACTACTGAAAATCAGAACGGTCAGCGCAGTGAAGTACCTCAGGGTCAAGTCGTTCGAGAATCAGAGATCCTCGTGATCACGAAAACCGGAGGATTTTCGACGACCCCAAGGCACTCTGCCTGCTATCTCTGTAGACACGTTCCCAAGAGAGATTATAAAAGAATTAGCAATAAACTCACAGACGTAGCGGTTGGAGGAGGCGCCATCTCTGGCATATAGATCACTTCTCCAAAATCAATATAGCGAGCATTCGAAACAAACCTAATAAAATGACCGTATATTTGTATCTCAATATGCAGTGATTTCATATCCACAAGCCACCAATATACGTCGCATATGTCCTCTAACGGCACATTAGCAATATTAATTGATAGCATCTATTTGCGACCTAAAGACAAGTTTATATAGAAGGGCTATCATAGTTACAGTTAGATTATGAGTCAGCGAATGCAGGGACAGCCGATGGTCATTATGTCAGAGGATTCGGAGCGAGTTAAAGATGAAGATGCCCAAAGCCGCAACATTGCTGCCGCGCAGGCAGTTGCCGAGTCAGTACGCTCTACTCTTGGGCCAAAAGGAATGGACAAAATGCTGGTATCGTCGATGGGCGACGTAACGGTCACAAATGACGGAGTGACCATCCTTGACGAGATGGACATTAACGATCCGACAGCCGAGATGATTGTTGAAGTTGCTGAAACACAAGAAGACGAAGCTGGTGACGGAACAACAACTGCCGTCGCAATTGCCGGTGAACTTCTCCAGAACGCAGAAGACCTTTTAGAGCAGGACATTCATCCATCCACAGTTATCAAAGGATTCCACTTAGCCTCAGAGCAGGCACGGCAAGAAGTCGATGAGATTGCAACTGAGATTGATACAGATGATGAAGAGATTCTTCGATCAGTAGCAGAAACGTCGATGACTGGGAAAGGTGCAGAGCTAAACAAAGAACATCTTTCCAATCTTATTGTTAGTGCAGTACGACAAATTACGGTTGAGGGAGACAACGGTGAGCCTGTCGTTGATCTTGAGTACCTAAAGATGGAAACACAGACAGGTGGGGCTGTTGAAGACTCCGAAATGCTCGAAGGGGCAATTATCGACAAGGACCCAGTCCATGACAACATGCCTCGATCGGTCGCCGACGCTGATGTCATGCTCCTGAGCCAAGCGATTGAAGTCGAAGAAACAGATGTTGATACAGAGGTTAGTGTTGCAGATCCAGATCAACTTCAGCAATTCCTTGATCGTGAAGAAGAACAACTCAAAGAGAAGGTGCAGCAGATTGTCGAAACTGGTGCTGATGTTGTCTTCTGTCAGAAAGGGATTGATGATCTCGCCCAGCACTATCTTGCTAAAGAAGGTATCCTCGCGGCACGCCGCGTAAAGAAGTCTGATATAGAATTCCTCTCTGAGGTGCTTGGTGCAAATATTGTATCAGATCTTTCGGAGGCCTCAAGTGACGATCTAGGTTATGGTGATGTCAGCCGGGATGAAGATAATGACACATTCCACGTAACAGGTGATAACGCACACGGCGTTACGCTCCTGCTACGAGCATCAACTGACCATGTTGTAGACGAAATTGAGCGAGGGGTTAGCGATGCACTAGATGTCGTTGCATCTACCGTTGCAGATGGACGGGTTGTTGCTGGTGGAGGCGCAATTGAAGTTGAGCTCGCAAAGCGACTCCGCGACTACGCCGATAGTGTCGAAGGCCGAGAGCAATTGGCAGTTGAATCATTCGCTGATGCTGTAGAGCTTGTTCCGCGCGTCCTTTCCGAGAATTCTGGCCTCGATCCAATCGACATGCTCGTTGATCTTCGAGCTGCACACAGCGAAGGGCAGGTCAGAGCCGGAATAGATATTGAGAACAACGACGTAACAGATACACTTGAAGCCGGAGTCGTCGAACCGGCACACGCAAAGAAGCAGGCAATCTCATCTGCAACTGAAGCCGCAAACCTTGTGCTCAAAATCGACGACATCATCTCAGCTGGCGATCTAACGACAGAAGGCGACGAGGACGAAGGAGACATGCCAGCCGGTGGTGGCATGGGCGGTATGGGTGGCGGTATGGGCGGCATGATGTAAACGCCATCCCAGGATTAAACAAACTTTGAACACAGCAGACAAGTTCTATTCTATCTGACCAGATCTCCAGTTGAAATAGAGGGGTTGTTAATTTACTTTTACTAAAAAAGCCAAACGGTGCGGCAAGAGAAACAGGCTAAGTGTCTCTGGCTTGCTCCCAAAGTGCTTCACACAGACTTCATGAGAGATGATACCAGACACTTTTTCGGATTGAGTGTATAGTACAATACATGCCAGAGGGACAAAATACGCCCAAAATCAAACGTGCAGACGAGCTCTCATATGACGCAGTTTCGAAAGCTGATGGTGTAAACAAAGCGGTGATTTTTGATGAATCTGATGGTGCCACTAACTTCCGTATGCGTCGGTACCAGTTAAGCCCGGATGCAACGGTTCCAAAGCATACCAACAGCGTTGAACATGAGATTCATGTACTTGATGGCGAATTAGTTGTTGGGCTTATGGAGAATGAAACTGTAGTCACTTCTGGTGACTCAGTACTGATTCCAGATGAAACTGTGCATTGGTTTCGGAATGAAACGAATCAAGAGACGGCATTCCTCTGTATGGTTCCAGCCGAGGACGCGTCATTGCAATTAGTTGACGAATGATTAGCTTGAATCTAAGTTCTTAGTTAGTGGTCTAAACGATGCCGCAATTGGATACCGCCAGTCGCGGTTGAATGCTTGTTTTGTGACCCGCAATGCTGGTGGTGTTTGCCAGCGTTTGAATTCTGAGCGCACGATTCGTTGGATGACATCTTGTGTATGAGACTTGTCCCTTACGTGTGCCTGAGACGGTACTGGATCCTCGATGTATCTCTGCAAGATCGGGTCGAGTACATCGTACGGGGGAAGATCATCTCGGTCACTTTGATCTTCAGCCAATTCGGCTGTAGGGGGTTTCTCAAACACGGATTTCGGGATAACGGGACTTGTGCTTTTGTCTGGAGGATTATGATTAACTTGTTCTGCTAAGTCATATACCATGTGCTTATAACAGTCGCCAAGAGGGGCTAATGCCCCGACTGTATCGCCATACAGCGTACAATATCCGACTGCTCCCTCGCTTTTGTTGTCAGGAGTCAGTACTAGTGCGTTAAGTTCATTTGCAAATCCCATCAAGATAGCCCCTCGAACGCGTGCTTGGATATTTTCAAAAGCAACATCAGTAAACGCATGATTGAGGTGTGTTTGCAACTCCGTTTGAATCGCGTTTATTATTGATTTGATTGGTAACACGTCGAACTCAATTCCCAGTCGTGACGCAACAGTTCGGGCGTCAGTGATACTCTGTTCACTGGTAATTTCGCTGGGCATTGATATTCCATATACATGGTCAGCACCAAGTGCATCTACGGCAAGTGCCGTTGTAACGGAGGAATCAATTCCGCCTGACATGCCGATAACTGCCTGTGAAAAGCCAGTTTTCGCAAAGTAATCACGAATGCCGAGTCGTAATGCAGACCGGATCTGCTGGTTGGAAAAATTGAGAGATGACACCTGTGATCGAGAATTATTTGAAAGTTCGACAACAGCTTTTGCTGGTTCAAATCCGGGAAGCTGAGCGTGTAGTTGTCCCTGCCTGTCTATCAAAAAGGAATGGCCATCATAGACCAAGTCATCATTGCCACCGACCTGATTCGCAAGGACAATTGGACAGTCTGCATTCACTGCGTGTTGTTCAAACTGCTCATATCTTTTCTGAGGTTTGTTAACGCTAAACGGACTCGCGGAGATGTTAACAATAAGATCTGGGGACTCTGCAGCGACGTCTGCAATTGGATTCGTACGGTACTGTTGTCGGCCGGCAACAGTCATGTCGTGCCATGCATCCTCACAGACACTGAGCCCGAGATCTATTCCATTTACTGATACTACAGCTGGTTCAGAACCAGCAATAAAGTACCTATCTTCATCAAATACCCCATATGTAGGAAGTAGTCGCTTGGCGTATCTCGTTTTCACTGCACCATTAGACAAGACAGTTGCTGTATTTTGTAACGGGGATTTAGGATCATCCGTAGCCGGAGCAGCAGCACCGAGAATAATTGGAGGGCCAGCAGATGTTTGTGCCGCTAAAGCATCGAGAGCAGAGTTCTGTGCGGTAAGAAATTCCGAGCGAAACAATAAATCACGAGGTGGATAACCTAATATCGCCAATTCAGGCATTACAACAATATCAGCACCCGCTTCTTGCAGTCCATCGTATGCAGTTTGAAGTTGGTCATAGTTGCCATCGACATCACCAACGGTTGGGTTATGCTGTACAATTCCTACACGAATACCTGCACACATTTTCAATATAGATAGGGATTTAACTGATATCATTTAGAAGAAACCGGGGGTTTTGATACGAACCGTTAAGAACAGTACCATTGAGTAGTTTATCTGTAGAGAAAGCAGGCAGAGTACCCCGGGACTTGATCCCGAGCAGTTCACAAGACAAAAGCAAGTTCAAGAAGGTTTCTATCTGCTGAAGGCCGAAAATACATCAAGTATTTCCAGAGTGGATCTAAGCCTGCTGCATGGACATGTAACAGTTACCGAGAACTGTTATTAGTATCGAATGCCTATGATATGTCGTGAATCGAGACGACGGCACTGCAGAAATTCCGGTATATGATGGGCAACAAGCAGTTGAGAAAGCATACGCACAAGCGGAACATAATAAGCAGCCGTTTTTTGGAATTGAGCAATATGAAGAAGGGTACGCTGTAACCTATGATTTACTTCCAGCTGGTAAGCAACTTGCTCCTACAGCACGGAAGGAGTTACAGGTGCAACTCACAAACGAGATAGAAACAATCGTTGCTAATGAGAGCCTGAGCACAATTGAAGTGAGTAAGTCAATCAGTGAGTCACTAGGGAACATTTCATTTCTTGCATCTGAAGAGAGTGCCAAGCAGGTAGCACAGGTCATTAAGCCAATTGTACTTGATGAAGCAAACTGGACGAAGCATTCGGACGGAAACGAACTTCGTCGGTAAAGGCCACACTGCCGATGAGATCTGTGGAAACCAAAATACTATGATTGGATGACAGCGTGTCTGGAATATTTGAATGACAGAGAGAACGGATAAAGCGGCCAAATAGTTCATTATACTCTTGTCATTATTACATATTAAGATAGTATCATAACCAGAGATAACTAATTAGTAGCATACAAAGACTGTAATTATTGGTGCAAACCGGCAAAATTTTTCTATATTGATTCGTATTAAATTATAGGGCGCGTAGTTCAGCCTGGAAGAACGGCCGTGTAATGGGTCAATATTATTGTGATCGTGAGTCCGCGCGGCACAATCACAATCCCAATGCTCATCTGACTCACCACGGACAGCCCGGGGTTCAAATCCTCGCGTGCCCACTCTTCTATTACACAATAACCTGAGATCTGTATCAAACAGTCTTGAGTAAATGACATTTAGATAAATATAGACGGAACAGTTGAGATGTAATTGTCCGGTTTGACAGGAACTTTGCCAAGTAGGTTGTTACTACGTAGTTAGCAAACTCGTGCTGAATGATCTATATAGACATATATACTGGTATAGTGTAATCCAGTTGCCTCTATATACATACCACGTCAAATATATAAATATTATAATAATACTTGTACAGTATCAGCGTTGTACTAGTTGATGGCAGCAGAAGATACTCCAAGAGGAGGAATCTCACGACGAAACGCACTAACTGCGCTTAGTGGAATCGGGGTTATTTCCCTTGCAGGGTGTACTGATATATTCGGGGATGATACGATTGAAGCGTCTGGGTCGAACACAGTCCGACCGTTAACAGAAACTGTTGCAGAGAGCTTTGAAGACGACTACGATGAAGATATATCGATTAATGTAGAGGGACCTGGAACTGGAGCTGGATTTGAGTCCTTTACACAAGGAGAAACAGACATTCAAAATGCAAGTCGGGCCGCTACTGACGAAGAACTTGATGATGCAGATGATAACGATGTCGAGTTTACTCGATTCCAAGTCGGACAAGACGCATTATCAGTGTACATCAATGACGAGAATGAGTTCCTTGATCCAGATGAAGACAATTTTATTACAATCTCTGAGTTGGGAGACATCTATGAGTTTGAGTCGGAAGTAGAACAGTGGAGTGATGTGCGTGATGAATGGCCGGACGAGGAAATAGATATTTGGGGGCGTGACAGTGATTCAGGCACATTCGATTATTTCACTGAGGCAGTAACTGGTGAAGCAGGTAACGTCCGTACTGATTATAATGATCGTACCGAAACACTGGCAGTTGTTGAAGGCGTTGAAGATAGTGAGTTTGCCATTGGGTTTGGTGGATACGCATTTCTTGAAGAAGGTGATGTTATGGGAGCTGCGGTCAGGTATGAAGAAGAACATGACGAAGGCGAAGCGTATCCCCCGGAACCAGAAGCTATTGAAGCAGGGGATTATCAGCCACTTACACGACCACTGTTCATTTTTGTAAATCACGATCTATTTGAAGAGGAACACGGACGGGATTTCATTCGGTATTATTTCGATAACGTCGATGAAATTGCTCCAGAAGTGGATTTCTTCCCGGCACCAGAAGACGTATTGGAAGAGAATCACGACAAGATGGACGATATTCTGGACGATCTAGGAATTGATGAGTAATAAAGCAGACCATGAGTGAGCAAAATCAGTTGGAGGTTCAGGCAACTGAAACAGCGGTTAAAAGTGCCAAACGGACAAGCCAGATTATTCGCTGGGCACTGTTTGGTTGTATGTTGATTACGGTACTTACTACGCTGGCAATTTTTGGTCTCCTTATAAACGAGTCAGCGCATTTCTTTTTCAACCGTTCACTGGTTGGGATCATTACAGCGGTGTTTACTGGTGGTGAGATTATACAGCGTGTATCATTTGTTGAATTTTTCACAGACACAGAATGGCGACCGTCACACGCAGTTGATCCCAGATTTGGTCTTCTCCCGTTAGCAGCAGGAACGCTTCTGGTAACATTTGGTGCAGCAATGGTATCGATTCCAATCGGGACACTGACTGCCCTATATGTTTCCGAATATGCTAGTGCAAGGACAAAGGCATATCTCAAGCCAACACTTGAGATTCTCGCTGGTATCCCTACGATTGTATACGGATTTTTTGCCATCTCATTTGTGACACCGGTGGTAATTCGACCACTGGCGGATATTCTCGGGTATGAGGCGGGTATTGTCAACGCCGCGTCAGCAAGCATCGTTGTCGGGATCATGACTATCCCGATGGTTGCTTCAATCAGCGAGGATGCAATGGACGCTGTACCCGACAGTCTCCGAGATGGAGCATATGCACTGGGGGCGACCAAATACCAAGTATCAACACGAATTGTACTTCCTGCATCTATTTCTGGTATTTTTGCGTCCTATATTCTTGCCATTTCTCGCGCAATTGGAGAAACAATGGCTGTCACTCTCGCCGCCGGGCGAAACCCACAGATAACGCTGAATTTCTTCGATGAAATTCAGACAATTACTGCATACATGGTTAATGCAGCACGGGGAACAGCCGTTGTCGGGAGTGTTGAGTATCAAAGTCTGTTTGCTGCTGGTCTTATTCTCTTTCTTATCACATTAGCGATGAACACGCTCAATGACTACATGAAACATCGGTTCCGGGAGGTGTACAAATAATGGCGGAACAAGACACGCAAGCGCTTTCCACACAGTCAAAGAGCCGGAAAGTGCAGGTTGAACATCTTAAAAGCCGTCTGTTCAAAGTTGTCTGTTTGGGTGCTGCACTTGTTGGATTTGCAGCACTGACATTGTTACTTGCAGATATTATCTGGGAAGCATACGTTGCAGTTACCGATTTTGGGATTGATATCATTCAGTTTCTTATCAGTCCAGGATCAACGGACCCTACAAGTGCTGGGATATTAGCTGCCGTTATTGGATCGCTTTGGTTGATGATCCTCACAGCGCTTTTCACCTTTGGCATCGGGGTTGGAGCAGCAATCTACCTTGAAGAGTTTGCACCGGAAAATCGGTGGAAACGTGTTATAGAAATAAATCTCGCTAATCTCGCTGGGGTCCCGTCTGTTGTTTATGGTCTCGTTATACTTGGACTGATGATTCATGTACTAGGTTTCGATGCGATTATTATTGTTGGTGCTATCGCACTCTCGTTGACTGTTATGCCAATTGTTATTGTATCAGCACAGGAGGCGCTTCGAGCAGTCCCAGACAGCATGCGAGAGGCGTCAGATGCAACAGGGGCGACCCAATGGCAAACAGTACGAAATGTTGTATTACCAGCAGCAATGCCGGGAATTCTCACAGGAATGATCCTCGGGCTAGCGGACGCATGGGGACAGACAGCACCAATAATTATGGTTGGAACGCTGGTTGGAGCTCGTCACGTTCCATGGACACCGTTTGATCGAAACGTTGCGCTTACAGCAACGATTTTTGAGTGGTCATTTAGTTTTGAACCAGGATTTCGAGCGATTGCAGCACTTGGTATTGTTATTTTGTTAATTATCCTATTGGCGATGAATGGTATTGCTATTTACCTTCGTCACCGATACGAAACTGCTGTGTAATCTGTATCAATCGGATTCAGAATGTTGCTTCCTGATTGACTTCCTCTAGAACTGAAGTCCTGTCTTTTACCCATAAGTTCACGAGGCTCAAACGGACGTTTCAGACGCGTTCGACCCCGATCTGTGCTCGAGCGATCGAGATGAGAAGTGGTTGAGGGCAGTAATATCGGCGGTAGGGGGTGACTAAATGCGGATAAACAAGATCGGCAAAATCGTTCTATGAGGGAGTCACATCCGTAGAGATCGGTATTTTCAGCCGAGTTCATCGATCCCGACAGCGACGTGAGTTGTGGGTAAGAGACAGGACTGAAGTCGGGGAATTCCCACGGCACCGCACCGCTTGGTTGAGAGATTGTGGTTTGCGACCGACGAGCGTTGGCTGAGCCAAGCGGCCGTTACTCCTATCCGCTGGTGGGGGCGTGGTTCTACCCCGGTGACTCAGAGATACCGTTATTTTAGGTCGGCATGCGCTAATTGTTGGTAAATCTATGTACATGCTTGTATTCCGTTGAATCTCCAGCCGTGGCTACGAGCGTGAAGAAATTCCCGGTTGTCGGCTTCATCCACACCCCTGAAGGGGAGGGCGTTCGCCTCGCTGCCGCTGTAATAGCTAAACTGACTTGCCAGACCAAAGTGCGTTTGCATAGCAATCGGGAAGACCTGATTGTTTAATGTCTGTTACGACGTCTGATATGTCATATTGCACGCGACGGTGATCCACAGACAGGCCTGATCCGTGTACTTTCAGATGAACGTAGCATGCCCTAGAATCGCCATCCTTTGGCTTGCCTATGCTACCAACATTAATTATATGTCGTCCATCAGACAGTTGCTTGTGATATGGGATATGTGTGTGCCCACAGACAAGAACATCCGAATCGATAAGATTCAGTAAGCGCTTGAATGTTGACTCAGGTCGGTCAGCATACAGGTACTCGTTAATTCGCCGGGGGCTTCCATGAACAAGCGTGATTTTGGTTCCACCGACTACTAGAGTACGTTGCTGGGCCAATCTTTTGAGATAGCCTCGATTAGTATCAGAGATTACATTATTCGTCCATGTTATTGACGTTCGTCCGTGCTGACGAGCTTCTGTAGAGTTGTATGCACAACCACATTCATCGCTATCCATCCCAACTCCATAGTCGTAATTTCCCTGAATCGTAGGAATATCATGGTCTCTGATGAAGTTGACTACTTCGTTTGGATGTGGACCGTACCCGACGAGATCTCCGACACAATAGCTATGAGAATTAAGGCCCTCTGTAACAATCTCATCATATACACTAGTCAATGCTGGCATATTGCCATGAATATCCCCAAAGAGAGCGATCCCTCGTGAGTCAATGCGTATTTGTTGATTCTCTACACGGTCTTGATCAATATTCATGATTGGTTAGTTATGTGGGACTATCGTTCCTTGGCATGGCGCATACGAAATTGCAAGCCTGCGTCAGCAATGTTTGCGCCATATTCTGCTGTTCGAACAATACTATCAAGTACGGTTGCTAATAGGTAGCTGTCCGTGATATCTTTTTCATATAGATCGCGATCAAGTGACTCTGCGTCCGCAGTTACGCTGTTAGCATCAGAGATTACGTCGCCGAGTTCAACATCTGAATCCTCATCAAGGACTCCAGAGACTGCCATATCAACAATGTGCCGGGAGCGAGTGCTGAGTGTATCGAGTTGTTCGGCGACATCTTCTGGAGGCGGGTCTGACATACGATCAGCAACGGCGGCAATTTTCTCTGCGTGGTCTCCAATACGTTCGATTTGTCTGGCTACTGTATAGTAGTCGAACATCGACAATCGATCAGTTTCTGCAGCAACGCTCATATCGCAAAGTGTCTGTTGGAATTCACGACAGACCAATCGAAAAAGACGATCAATATCGTCGTCCTGTCGTCTAATATGTCGTGGTTCCTCGGAGTTATTGGTAAGTACTGCGGTGGTCGCAGCGTTATGCATGGAAACAGCAGTTAGTTTCATTTGAGTTAACGTTTGTTGAACTGAAATATTATCTGTATCCAGCATTGTTCGCGCAACCATTATCTCTTCAGTCTCTTCGTGAATTTCAATTCCAACAAGACCCGTAATTGTATTTCGTATTTTGCGTTTTTCACCATGGTCACATGAACCGCTAATCGTGATCTCTTCAGCACCAGAGACATAGGCAGCAACAATACGACGGGCAATATCATCGCCTCCACGATTGTGTGTATCGATTACGACGTGGTCTTGATTTTGTACGCTATTCTCGTTCGTAATAACCAGTTGATCTTGTGCAGTGTACAGGTTGACCATTGATCCAGGACTAATGTCCTGCGTTGCTGCCCAATCTTTAGGTAATGAGACAGTATATGTTGATCCACCTGTTAACTGTACTTTCCGTGTTTCTGGGTCATTTTGTTTTGACATGGTGTCAGTAGATTAATCCAGCATCCTGTTGTTCCATATAAAGCGTTCTAGCGCAGATATTGACTGCATGGTCACCAACTCGTTCAATGTCTCGAACAGCAAGTAATGCATTTGAGATTTCATCAAGAGCCTGCTTTTGTGTCTGTACAGGCCGCTCTTGAAGATCACTGTTGATGAGACTACGTATTATCCGATCACTAGCAGCTCGACAGTCTTGGTCAAGTTGCTCATCACGAGCGGCGATATTCCAAGTTGACGTTGCATCGCGTCCATCGTATGCGGCAACTGCATCCATCAGCAATTCTTGTGCTGTTTCCGCGATGTACAGGAGATCATCGATTGAAATCGGCTGTAAGAGATCCATCTCTTTCCAAGCGGTGGCATACTTAGCCAAGTTTGTGGCAATGTCTCCTACTCTTTCTAAATCAGTGATAATCTTGAATGAGGAAGCAACAAACCGAAGATCGCTTGCAACGGGCTGCTGTAAAGCAAAAAGGTCGATGCATGTCTGCTCAAGATCAAGATAACGTTCATTTATTTCATGATCCGCATCAATGATTGCTCTTGCGTCCTGCCGATTTCCAGAGGTAAATAAGTTCAAAGCTTGAATATATCGATCATTGACTTCATCAGCCATCAAGACGACATCCTCGCGCAGGTCGTCTAGCTGCTGTTGATATGAATCTCGAGGCATTGTTATCCAAATTTCCCGGTGATATAGTCTTCAACTCGGGGATCATCTGGATTCTCAAAGATGGTTGCTGTATCAGCAAACTCAGCTAACTCACCACCGGTCAGGAAAACCGCTGTTTTATCGGAAGTACGGGCCGCCTGCTGCATGTTGTGTGTAATAATAACAACGGTATATTCCTCAGCCAATTGCTCAATGAGGTCTTCAATCTCAGCAGTCGCGACCGGATCAAGAGCACTGGCTGGCTCATCCATTAATAGTAGCTCGGGATCTGGGGCAATTGCACGAGCAATACATAGCCGTTGTTGCTGGCCACCAGACAGCTCAAGCCCAGACTCGTCAAGTTGGTCTTTCACCTCATCCCAGAGGGCAGCATCCCGAAGTGCCTGTTCAACAACTTCATCAAGATCAACATCATCTGCCTTCCCTTGAATTCGGAGTCCATAGGCAACGTTGTCGTATATTGATTTAGGAAACGGGTTGGGTTTCTGAAAGACCTGTCCGACTTTCCGACGTAGCACAACAGGATCAACATCAGAGTCGTATATGTTGGTGTCTTTAAAATACACATCACCTTCTGTACGTGCGCTATCAATCCGGTCATTCATACGGTTAAAACAGCGAATAAATGTCGATTTACCGCAGCCTGAAGGACCAATAATAGCGGTGACTTGCTTTTCTGGAATCTGGATTGATACGTCGTCAATTGCTTTCTGGTCACCGTAGTATACGCTGAGGTCTTCAGTTCTAACAACAGTGGTGTCAGTCTGTGTATGCTGTGCTGACGACTCGACATCTATGTCCATCGAAATTAGTGTATCTTCTTGATTATCAGTGATCGTTGTGGAAGAATCAGAGGCAGGCGTTTTTTGGGACATGGTATCACAAAAAGCCGGAGCATAACTGTGACGGCTTCAACTGGATAATGTATGTAGCTACATAAGGTAATTACTATTAGTTATATATTGATCGCTATTGTACTCTATTGAGCTATATAGAGATATATACGACTATTTTGATTGTACCAAAATTCCCTACGGCAGAGGTATATTATAAATATATACTATTTTTTAGATGCAATTTTGGGTATATCAGAGTATTACAAACCATTTTGATCTCTCGGTCATAGTTGTCAGTGTGGGATCGACATCCGATACTGCTGTTGAAGGTATTCCTGATAGTTCATCTGATGTATCGCACGAGCATGCTAGCTCGGTCTCTGACGTACTTGCTGCCTATGATACAGACGAATCTGGGCTGTCGTCAGATGAGGTAACAGAGCGGCTTGAGACATATGGAGAAAACAAAATCGAACGGCAGGAGGCTCCATCCGCTCTAGAAATTTTACTCGATCAGTTTCGAGATTACCTCGTCTATATCTTATTTGTTGCACTGGTGTTGTCGTTAGGAGTTGGGGCAATACCAGGTGAGTCTCCTCGATATGGAGAGGCAGTCATTATATCGCTGATTCTGGTTGGAAATGGATTGTTCGGGTTTTTCCAAGACTACCGAGCTGAACAGTCAATCGCTGAGTTACAGAAAATGTCAATGCCGTCGGTAACGGTTCTGCGAGATGGGTCAAAAGTTGAGGTGGATGCTACGGAACTAGTCCCAGGAGACATAGTCTTCCTTGAGCAAGGGGACGCTATTCCTGCTGATGCCCGGGTGATTAAATCGGATTCACTTGCCACAATCGAAGCCCCATTGACTGGAGAAAGTACACAGGTGCGAAAGTCAACTGAGACAGTTGCTCCAGAGACACCTGTCGCGGAACGACAGAATATGATCTTCAAAGGAACAGATGCTGCCCGTGGACAAGGCGTAGCTGTTGTAACGCAAACTGGAATGGATACCCAGCTTGGAGATATCGCAGACGAACTCCAAACTACAGAGGATGAACGAACGCCGTTTCAGAAAGAAGTAGATGATCTTGGGCGTCGACTTGGAATTTTAATTTCAGGATTTGTCGTCGTTCTCGCCTTTATTCAAGGCGTGGTTACAGGAACAGATTGGTTTACACTTGCACTTCTCGCCATTGGATTGGTGGTGGCCGCCATTCCAGAAGCACTGCCAGTAATTGTTACATTTGCACTTGCACTTGGATCTCGTCGGATGCTTGATCAAAATGCACTCGTCCGGCGGCTGCCGGTGGTCGAGGCACTTGGGTCTGTTAACTACATAATCACAGACAAAACAGGGACGTTAACGCAGGGAGAAATGACAGTCACACGTCTTTTTGCCGCTGGTTCAGATCATAAATTCAGCGAGTTACAGGAGCACTCTGATCTATCGGATACCGACAATCCTGTCGCCGATGTCCTTCGTTGTGGTGTATACTGTAATAATGCTGAGCAAACTGAGGATGGGTACACTGGAGGTCCAACGGAAGTTGCATTGCTTCGTGCAGGACATCAAGTAAATATTTCGGCAAGAGACGAAAGGACACGGCTTATTCCGTTTGACTCGGATCGAAAGCGAATGACGACCATTATTGACGACGATACCGCGTATATGAAAGGAGCACCAGAGATGGTTCTTGAACGCTGTGATCGTCTTCGAACAGAGAATGGGGTTGAAGAGCTTACTGATGCTGACAGAGAGCAAATTGAGCAACAAAGTTCAACATATGCAAACGATGCACTTCGTGTATTAGCATTTGCTAGAAAGCAGGTCGAAGATCCAGATGCAAACGAGGAGGACATTGAGTCGGGGATGATTCTTCTTGGGATACAGGCAATGATTGATCCGCCGCGTGAGGAGGTTAAAGAAGCGGTCGCCGACTGTAGAAACGCAGGAATTCAGGTTGTGATGGCAACAGGAGACGATAAACAGACAGCTCGTGCCATCGGCCGTAATCTTGGTTTTGATGATTCAAAAGTGTACACTGGCAGCGAAATCGAACAAATAGGGGAGGATAAACTTCGTGATGTTGTGCGAGACACTGAAATATTTGCACGTGTTTCACCATCGCACAAAGTTCAGATTCTCCGAATCTTACAGGACCTAGGTTATAATGTGGCAATGACAGGAGACGGGGTCAATGACGCACCAGCATTGAAGAGTTCAGATGTAGGTATTGCGATGGGTATTCAAGGTACAGATGTAGCAAAAAAGAGCAGTGATATTATTTTACAGGACGACAATTTCGTCACAATTCGAAATGCCGTCAGAGAAGGTAGAACAATATATGATAACATCCAGAAGGTGACAAATTATCTGCTTTCAACGAATGCTGCTGAGGTGCTGTTTGTATTTATCGGGGCACTTATCGGCAGTTTATTTTTTCAAGAAGAGTTCTCAGCAACTGAAGGTGTCGTGCTAACCGCAGTGATGATTCTATGGGTGAATTTTATTACTGACGGTCCACCAGCAATTGCACTTGCTGCTGATAAGACGATGCCAGACGTTATGAATCGGCCGCCAAGAGAGCCTGACGAATCAATCATCGATAAAACAATTCTTGGGATGACTGCTGGGACTGGAATTATTGCATCAGCGGCATTCTTGCCATTGTTTTTCTTCTATGTCGGGGCTGATCCAGCAGAGTTTATTCTCGCCCAAACAGTGTTGTTCACAGCTCTTGCAATGTTTGAAATTGCAATGGTACAAGTTGTCCGTCGAGAATATAATCTTTCGATAGTTTCAAATCGATGGCTAATACTGGCTGTTGGAGTTGCATTCGTTTTCCAACTGCTGATCCTGTATACACCACTTGCTGATTTGTTTGATGTTGTTGCTATTGGAATTGAACCATGGATATTGATTGGTGCTGCGTTAGTTGTATTCCTGGTTTTGATTATTGGATATCAAAGGCTTGTACTTCGACGATTTGGCCGCCGTGATGAGTTTGAATCGGTAACGACAACTGAATCAGACTGACCAGTGTTGATTACACAGTTTCCAGTCAACTACACGCAGATTGTTTGTATGATATTTCGTTAATTCTGAGATTTATTGATAGTCTGTAACATCAAATACTGTTTTCTGAAGACGTGAGTTTGAGAGATCAATTCGTCTTTTTTCTCGCCGTTAGGGAGTTTCCGAATCTTGTCTCATCGTTATTACAGGGACAGGAGCATTTCGCACGACTCGTTCAGCTACGCTCCCGATCATGGCACGGTCAAGTCCAGTTCGTCCGCTTGTACCCATAACGATCAAGTCACAATTATTATTCTCAGCATACGAGGTAATAGCAGCGGCTGGAGAGCCTTCCGTGACTTGGGTAATAGCTTCTCCTGAGACTCGTTCTTGTGCGGTCTTTAGTGCTTGTTTACCCTCTGTGTGCATTTGATCGGTAAGATCCTCAAGTGCAGCCTCCATTGGCAACCCACCAAAGGACCCCGTATCGACTACATAAAGCAGATGAATAACTGCCCCATGCTGCTGTGCAAGTTGATCGGCATACGCAACAACAGTATCCATAACTGGCGATCCGTCAGTCGGAACCAAGATCGCATCGTGCATATGATAACTTATTGGCTGCGCCTACAAGTCTCTTTGCTACCATATAACATGTACTAAGGTGGATTGTAAAATCAGTACAACATTTTACTGTAACGAGAGTTTGCTGCTGCTGCCTCGTTGTTTATGTTGGTGGACCACTATATTGTAGTATGCGCATTCTTCTTATTGGTGGTTCTGGATTCATTGGAACTGCATTAGCAACGGAGCTACAGGGCCGAAATCATGATGTAACCGTATTTTCACGTTCACCAGATGACGCGATACTTCCTGAAGGTATTGAAACCATCGCTGGTGACGCAACCGATCAAAAAGCGGTTATTGATGCAGCAGAGAACCACAATGTACTGGTTAATCTCGTTGCACTGTCTCCATTGTTTGAGCCTCCAGGAGACCTAACACACAAGAAGGTGCACGTCGGTGCGACTAATTCGACGATTAAGGCGGCAGAAAAACACAATATCAGCCAGATCATACAATTAAGTGCACTTGGTGCCGATCCACACGGAGAAACGGCCTACATCCAAGCGAAAGGCCGATCAGAAGAACTGATCAAACAAAGCTCTGCTGACTGGACGATTTTTCGGCCGTCAATTGTATTTGGTGATGGAGGTGAATTTATTCCGTTTATTAAGAAAGTATCTCCAGGTCCAATCAAACCGCTTCCCGGCGGCGGTAAAACAAGATTCCAACCAATCTGGGTTGGTGACCTGACTAAGATGATTGCTGACGCAATAGAGGAATCCAAACACAAAAACGAGATATATGAGATTGGTGGACCAGAAGTTCTTTCCCTCGCTGAAATTACAAAGAGAGTAGCTAAAGCGGATGGAAAAAAAGCAACAATCGTCCCGGTTCCGATGTCATTGGCTAATATAGGACTATCAGCTCTGGATCCGATTCCGTTCTTTCCGATGGGGGCAGATCAAGCAAAGGCGCTTGCAAAGGATAACATAACAGAGCATAATGACATCGACGCATTTGGCCGAGAAAAAGAAGATCTGCTCACAATTACAGAGTATCTCTGAGTTCATAAACGGATATAAGCGGATTCAGAGTAGTGAAGTTGAATAAAAGCGCCAGGACTGGGATTTGAACCCAGAATCCCGTGAGGGAACACGCTTTCCAGGCGTGCGCCTTACCAGATTCGGCCATCCTGGCCTGTTTGTGTATAGTAGGGGAATTGGGTTAAAATCTTCTGATTATCAATGGCCAGCGGTGAGACGGAATGGTAATAATTATCAAAAGACATGCCAGTAACAAGATAAGGATCATAACTTCTCCGCTCAGAAGTTGCTTTGAGTTACTTCACCGAGCCGCAATAGCCTCTATTTCGACACCGACGCCCTTTGGAAGGTTTGCTACTTCAACGGCACTCCGTGCTGGAGCTTCCTCATCGAAGAAGGAGCTGTAGGTTTCGTTCATGCTGTCGAATGAGTCAATATCATCGAGGTAAACAGTTACTTTCAGAGCATTATCCATTCCTGATCCCGCTTCCTCAAGAACAGCTTTGATGTTTGAGAGTGCTTGCTCTGTTTGTACATCAATTGGTTCGTCATCAAGTAGTTCACCGTCAGCAGTCATTGGGAGCTGTCCAGCGGTAAAAACCAAGTTTTCAGTTATCGTTGCCTGATTGTATGCGCCTACTGCTTCTGGCGCGTTATCCGTATGAACAATATCCTTCATACGCTCTGGAATCATCCTGATACCTCTTAAATCTACTCCCAACGAATGGTATTGCAGGAAAACAAGATCACGAAGAAACATTATTTATCGGAGGATATCAGAAGGATAATACCGTACAAGGCTGCATTTATTGAGAATCATTCACATCCAGAATAGTAAGTTCTAACAAAGAGTACACAGAATAAAGGGATTGATGCCGACAGTAGAATACCTCAACTACGAAGTGATTGACGACAACGACTGGGATCTGTACGATGAAGAAAACTTCGAGAAAGCAGCCGAAGAGGGCTTAGGAGACGATGACTACGGTGAGTTTGAAGTTTCACCTGGCGAATACATCCTTGAAGCCGCTGAGGCACAAGGTCTTACCTGGCCGTTCTCATGTCGCGCCGGTGCATGTGCAAACTGTGCAACAATTGTAGTCGATGGCGAGGTAAACATGGACATGCAGCAGATTCTCAGTGATGAAGAGGTTAACGACAAAAACGTCCGTCTATCTTGTGTTGCAACCGCAGAAAGCGACGACGTCAAAATCGTCTGTAACGCTAAGCACCTCGACTACCTGCAGGATCGCGTCATATAACGCGCCTGCCGGCTGTTTTCTCGTAAGTGATAACAGCTAACAACTAGATGTATGTGAATAATATTTAACTTTTGCAGGCTACGTCCCCGTCCTCAAGGAGCGACCAACGGGAGCGAGTAGGGCGGAGTAAGTTCACACTGCGATGAGTTGCACGTAAACGGCCTCGAGGTCAACCCCCGAGGCACTCGGCCTGCTCCGCCTGTAGATTATGAGACAACTGCAGTGTCAAAGAATTCGGAATCACTAAGCATATTCCAGACACGTTTATAACCGTGATTGAACTCGGACCAATTGCAGCTCGCTGGACAGACTTGCTCCGGCTAGTTGTTCTCCCAGTACTGGTCTGGGCGGCTATAAAAGATATTAGAATTCGTCGCGTTCCTGATCAGATTTGGTTGCCAATTGCAGGTCTCGGGATATTGGTTTTACTAGCCGACACAGTGCACTATTGGGGCCAAGGGATAGTCTGGACGCAGTTTTTAGTTGGGACAGTGGTTTCTATCGGACTCATTATCCCACTCGCGTACGGGTTCTGGTTAATCGGAGGATTTGGTGGAGCCGATGCAAAAGGACTGATGGTCTTAGCAGTGTTGTTTCCAGTATTTCCAAGATATGAGATTGGAGAAGCAGTATATCCTATTGTAACAACAGACATTGGAGCATTTGGGTTGACAATACTGACAAATGCAGTATTAATCGGGGCAGTATATCCCGTGGCGTTGGTTGTACAGAATGCTCTTAACGGCGACTTCGAGAGACGAATGGCAATTGGCCGTCAAGAGGATTGGGATTCGTTATCAAATTCGCATGGACAACTACTGGAGAGCGCAGAAGGTCCGGTTCGAAGAGGACTTGATCTTGACGCATTGCGGATGTATCTCCGGTGGCGAGGCGTTTCATTAGAGGACATTCGAAACCGATCGGAGGAACTACGAGATCCAGAAACCATCCCTGATAATCCAAACCCGCCAACAGATGGGGCAATTGCTGATGGAGGAGATTACGATGACCCGTGGGGAGCCGAGCAATTTCTCGATTCAATTAAAGGGAATGCATACGGAACAGATCCGGAGACATTGCGGCAAGGATTAGATGTAATTGTACAAAAAGACCGTATTTGGGTATCACCGGGAATGCCGTTTTTTGTTCCAATAATCGTCGGATTGATCGTGGCATTGACATATGGTGATATCTTGTATGGGATCGCAGAGTTATCTGGAATTCTATAGTTGAGACGACTCCGGAATGATTCCCTAGCGAGAACACTATATTAGGTAGAGTAAACGGTCATCTTGAAAGTCAAATCGTCTGTGACGGGAGGACTCTACAAAAGAAATTGGACAAAATCCATGTCTACTGAGAATGTAGCTAATAGTATGGAGAATACATTTGACCCCAATCTTGATTTCGGAGAGACTGGTCGAATACCAGCCATCGCACAAGATGCAGAAACGAAGGAGATACTTATGCTAGCATTTGTAACGCCGGAAGCAGTTGCGAGGACAAAGGAAACAGGACGTGCGCACTATTACTCACGTAGTAGAGAAGAGATCTGGGAAAAAGGTGCAACCAGTGGCCACACACAGAATGTACAAGAAATTCGTGTTGATTGTGACGGAGATGCAATTCTATATTTAGTTGATCAGAAAGGGGGAGCGTGTCACACAGGATATCAATCTTGTTTTTATCGTACAATTGATGGCGAGGTAGTTGGGGAGAAAGTCTTTGATCCAGAGGAAGTTTATGAGTGAGACACCAGAGTCTGCCTTAGCAGAGCTGGAACAAGCAGTAACAGAATATATAGAAGCCACACAAGCGGTCAATGAGTATGGAGAGGAGCAGCTGAGAACGGTTGAAGAGCGATATGAAACGGTCAGAAAGTTACTGTTAAAATATCGTGATGAAGCGACCGATACAGGCATAAGGGAGTACGTTAGTTATGCTGAGTTCAAAACAAAATTTGAGTCATTTGTCTCGAACCTAGATGATGATTTTCCCAGACGACAGGCATTTGAAAGGGCATTTGACACGATTGATAAGCGACGATTAAGCGAGAATGACTTTGAGCAAGCACATGAGCATCTAAAACCTGTGAAGCAGCTTGCAGCACGATTAGAGCAACGTGAAACCACCCGTAACAAACTTATTGAGGCAAGAAACAGGGTAGAGGGGCAGATCACTGAAACGCAGGAAGAAATCAGTAGACTTGAGCAAAAAATTGAGCTTGGGGAGGCTGATTTTGATGCTCCAATTGAACAGCTCAAAGGTCCAATCGAGATATACAATTCAGCGGTTACGGAGGCATTCACTGAGATACGGCGTAATCAGCCAGTAGAAAAGCTTCTTCGAGTGGTTGAACGAACTCGGTATTATCCACTTGTGCCATTTAAGTTGCCTCCTAAGGATTTACGATCTTATTTAAGAAAGCCTGAAATACGGGAGTTGTCGGTGTCAAAATTGCTTGAATATGCTGATTATTCAAATTCGAAGTTATCACATTATGTTACAGATCCTCGGGAATTTAAGCGACATATTGCAACAAATCGAACATATCTAAAAGGATTAAATGCAGACCCTGCATTGCTTGACTGGCCGCCAGACGAAGCCGATAAGTTGGCATTTCGAGTCCGTGAACTTCGGTCAGCACTTGGATCACTCTTATCAGAAGAAGCAATTGCTGCATTGCGGGAAATCAAAGAAATGACGGCTAATCGGTCTGAGTATGATCGAATCCGAAACGCAGCTAAGGCTACCTTTGAATTAGATGAGGAGGACCGGCGACAACTCAAAGATGGGACGATCCAACAAGAATTGCAACGGCAGCGTGATTTATTACAGGACCTCAAGGCAGAACTTGAATCGGCTCCGGATCCTTCAAATTGATATTCCATCGTGACTGATCTTCGTAACCGATTCACAATCCCCCAAGGTATGGGCTTCTGTCCTGACGATGTCATGCATCAGCCTGCATAACAGCGGTTACAGAGTCAAGTAGTTGATTTGCTCGCTGTTCAGTTTGTGCTTCAGCATAGGCACGAATAAGCGGCTCAGTACCACTCGGACGAACAAGCACCCATGAGTCGCCAAAATCAACGCGATGTCCATCTTTCATATCAAGGTCTCCGTCTTGTGCACGAGCCCATTCTTTGGCGCGTTGCAACATTTGCTCACGATCACTGTCGTCAGAATATGTAAGATTGCGTCGAACTGTTGCGTAGCCACTGTATCGTTCTGCAATCTCACTTGCAGGAGTTTCTGTGATAAGTTCTAAGAACCGGGCAGCAGTATAGGCACCATCACGTGCTGTCCGATATGGAGGATACATGACACCACCATTTCCTTCGCCAGCAATAGGCACGGAAACACCACTAGACCGGAGTTCACGTATGCGTTGGACGAGATGTGTTGCACCAATTGGAGTAAGTTCAAGCGATGCTCCAACATCAGAGACAGCGTCAACAACCCGCTGAGAGACGTTTACTGCTGAAACTATTGTGTCATCAGAAGAGAGTTCAGCAGCAGCAAGGGCCGCAAGGGAAGTACTACCATCAATTGGCGACCCTGTTTCATCAACAAACACAGCTCGGTCAGCATCACCGTCATGAGCAATACCAATATCAGCGTCTGTTTGTTTTACAAGACGACAAAGGTCACTTAAATGAGCTGGTACTGGTTCCGGTTCCCGACCAGGAAATCGGCCGTCTGGATGTGCATTGACAGTAATTACATTGCAATCAAGAGCACGAAGTAAGTTCGGACTGGTGAGGCAACCAGCTCCGTGGCCAGGGTCTAAAGCAACTGTTAGATCAGCAGCAGCAATACGTTCTGCATTGACAGAATTGCATACAGCATGGATGTATTTATCAGTAATAGAATTGACAGTACGACATTGTCCTATGTGCTTCCAAGATACAGTATCAAATGCTTCTTCGATAAGCACTTGCTCAATTTGTTCAAGTTGATTGATTGGAAGGCCGATGCCATCTGAGCCGATGAGTTTAATTCCATTAAATTGCGGTGGGTTATGTGAGGCGGTGACAATTACGACTGGAATACCTTGATCTTCAGCGTACTGTTGGGCTGCCGGTGTAGGTACCGTGCCGAGCCGGTCAACATCAATACCAATACTAGCCAGACCGCTGGTAGCTGCGTCAGTAAGCATCGAACCAGACGTGCGTGTGTCATGAGCAATAGCAACGCGAGACGTATCCCAGACGGTGCCAGCCGCCTGTGCAATTTGCATTACAAAGTCCGGAGTCATGCCCTCATTTACAACACCGCGCACCCCGCTTGACCCGAAAACGTCCATGGATAATGATTCTGGATGCGGGCACATATCCGTTCCGACAGCATCGAAAGGGGATTTAGCCCCCAACACATTGCATTAGATATGATCATCAGCGGATCCGTATCACAGTCGCTCGCCAGTCGGCTGGCGACAGAGCTAGACCGGCCACTGGCAGTAGTCGAGTATGATCGATTTCCGGACGGAGAATTGTACGTGAAAATCGATGATGCGGTCTCTGAGGAGGTGGTAATCGTTGGGTCAACAATTACATCAGATGCACATATCGAACTATTACAATTACAAGACGCCGCTCGAGAGGCTGGAGCGGAGAAGATTACAACCGTAATTCCGTATATGGGATATGGACGTCAAGATAAGGCGTTTAAATCTGGTGAGTCCGTCAGTGCCCGGGCTATGGCTAATGCAATCAGTGTCGAAACGGACCAAGTGTTTGTGGTTACGCCGCATGAAAAAGCTACCTGTGAGTTCTTCACTCCAACAGCAGTCTCGGTAGACGGGGCAAAACAGCTAGCAGAGCCACTGCCAGATGATCTACTTGATCCAGTGATATTGGCTCCGGATGCCGGAGCGACTGACTTAGCAGAGGCAGTCAGAAATGAATACGGGACAGGTACTGTCAAATCATTCGATAAGATTCGGCATTCAGGAAATGAAGTCGAAATATCAGGAGACGAGATTAATGTTGATGGTCGAGATATCGTCATCGTCGACGATATCATTGCAACAGGGACAACAATGAGCGAAGCGATTGAAACACTACAGACCGATGGGGCTCGGAATGTGTTTGTTACGTGTGTGCATCCGTTGTTAGCACAGAATGCGCGTCTGAAGTTATCAAAGGCAGGCGCAACAGAGATTTACGCAACAGATACAATTGAGCAACCAGAAAGCGCGGTGTCTGTTGCACCGGTGCTTGCAGAAAAGTTGGCCTAGCAGTATTTTGGCGAACAGTTGTAGGTGATTTTTTATTCAGTTCAGAACGCGCAACAAGCCCTCCCAGATATAATTACATGTCAGATAGTGGATTATTTGTTGTATTTTCAACAACCACTAAGGGGATAAAAGCAACTACTCAGTAGATGCAATCGCGATCTCAGCCGAGATGTCTTCGATATCCCATTCACGACGAAGGCCACTATCTACGGTGGTAATGTCGGCAGCACGGACTTCTTCCATGATCAAGCCTTCGTGCTGTGCGACCAATTCAGAAATGCGATCATCGCCAATTGAGTATTCAAGATGGATATTCTCCTCAATGTCTAATTCGAGTTCTTTCCGCATCTCCTGAATACGACGAATAACTTCACGAGCATATCCTTCTGCTTCAATCTCATCACTAAGAGCTGCGTCAACGTAGATTACACCAAGTGTGTTTCCAGTTTCGTCGATTGTCGCACCGCTAACACTGTCTGGCGTCTCACGGACAAATTCGACCATCTCTTCGGTCAAGTCATCTTCAGAGTCAAGTACGCCGGATTCATGGAGTTGTTCGGATAGTACATCGAGGCTAGGTTCATCAATTCGAGCTTCATTCAAAGCGTTCATCACTTCACCAGCACGTCCGCCAAATGCAGGTCCAAGTTCACTCATATCTGCCTGAGCGCTATACGACAGCCGGCCCCACTCCTCATCAGGCGTCAGCAGCATGATGTTGCGAGTGTTGAGACGGTCAGATAATAGTTCTTGATGGGTATCGATTGCCTCGTAAACACGCTGGTTATCTGGTGCAATGATAACTGACCGAACAGGCCATCGTAGTTTTCGATCGGCTTGCTGTCGCGCGTTTGACCCTGCTTCTTCAGTTGCTCTGATAATCTCAATATCGCGTTCAAGTGTTTTGTCTTGCCACTCTTCTACCGAGGTGGGCCAATCGCACATATGAACAGTTGGATGACCAGCTTCAACGGTGAGCGTTTGATAAATCTTCTCTGAAAGTAACGGCGTATATGGAGCTAACAATTTGACAACTTCACGAAGCGTGTATGTGAGAGTATGATAGGCTGCAAGCTTCTCTGGATCATCTTCCTCACGCCACATGCGTTCTCGAACGGCCTGAACATAGAACCGAGACAGATCCTCAATAACGAAGTCCATGATAGTCTCAAAGGCGCGATCGAGGCGCAGTTCATCCCAGAATTCAGACGTTGTCTGAATAACAGTTTGCAAGCGAGAAAGGAGCCACTGATCAATTGTTCGCAAGGAATCAGAGACAGCGTCGGGATCAGCAGTTGCTGGATCGAAATCATCTAGTTCCATGTACGGGAGTGGAAACCGGAACACATTCCAGAGAATGTTCAGATCCCGCTGTGTATTCTCAAGCTCTTCCCAAGCGAACCGCATGTCTTCTCCGTGCGGATTAACTGAAAGGACAAATGCACGCATTGGGTCAGTTCCATGTCTGTCAATTGCTTCCTGTGGCGTGACAACATTACCAAGTGACTTTGACATTTTCCGGCCATCTTTGTCAAGCGCCCAACCATGCATCAGCACTTCATTGTATGGGACTTCTCCCAGTGCCGCGGAAGCCATACCGAGCTGTGACCAGAACCAACCACGTGTCTGATCGTGTGCTTCAAGAATAAAGTCTGCGGGCCATAACTCCTCAAAATCTTCAGTATTAGATGGATAATCTAATGTACCCCAAGAGGCAGCTCCCGAGTCAAGCCAGACATCAAATACATCTTGAACACGTCGATATGTTGTTCCGTCTTCCGTTATCGTAATATCATCAACAGTAGGACGGTGAAGGTCAACCTGTTCTGGATCGATATCTTGGTCTGCCCGATCAGCTAACTCATCACGAGTGCCAATTACGATAGCATCATCCATGTTTCCACTCCAGTCGTCCGGAATCCAGATTGGAATTGGAATCCCCCAGTACCGCTGTCGAGACACGTTCCAGTCTGGCGAATCTTGGACGAAGTTGAGGAACCGATTGTCACGAGCTTCTTGTGGGTACCACTTGCTTTCTTTGAGATTCTCAATTAGCTCGTCTTTGATATCAGTAATTGTAATAAACCACTGATCAGTGACAAGACGAACAATGTCTGTATCACAGCGCCAGCATTGCCCCTCACGAACAGTATGTCCATCTTCGCTGGCCAGAAGATGCCCTGTCGTATTGAGATCATCAATTATGGTGCTATTGGCATCGCGGATAAATGTGCCACTGTACTGGCCAGCTTCATCGGCGAATGTACCGTCACCGGTAACAGGACAGAAAACAGGAAGATTAAGCTCTTGGCCACGATCGAAGTCTTCTTCACCGTGTCCGGGGGCACTGTGTACGAGTCCGGTCCGGTCTGCTTCAACATAGTCAGCTGTGTAAACCTGATGAACATCGTCACCGGTTACAGGATCTGATATATATTCGTCAAGTGGATGTTCGTACTCCCAGCCAACAAGTTCTTCACCTGAGTATTCTTCAACTACCTCATAATCCTCGTAGCGACCACGCTTGAGAACATCTTCAACGCAGGCTTCTGCCATGTACAGGCGCTCAGTATGACCATCTTTGACTGCGTCGACACCGACATACGAAAGATCGCCATCAGCAGCCACAAAGGTGTTCGCAATGATCGTCCATGGGGTTGTCGTCCAGATTACAAGACTTCCTTCCCGGTTACGAAGTGAGAACTTGACGTAGATTGATGGTTTTTCGACTTCATGGTATTCAACCTCGTTATTTGCGATTGCAGTCTCACAACGAGGGCACTGGTTTATCGAACGTTTACCTTGTTCGACGAGGCCACGTTCATGAGCCTTTTCGAATCCCCACCATGCTGCTTCCATGTATTCAGGGGAAACTGTTTTATATGGGTTATCCCAGTCCATCCAGACGCCAAGAGATTGGAAATCGGACTGAAGACCATCGAGTTGTTCGTGCGCAAATGAATTACATTCCTCGATGAAATTTTCCATGCCAAAATCTTCGATATCTTTCTTGTTCTCAAATCCTAGTTTCTCCTCTACTTTTGTCTCAATTGGAAGCCCATGCATGTCGTAGCCGGGGCGATCAGTCACATCGTAGCCCTGCATCCGGTGGTACCGAAGAATTGCATCTTTGAGCGTCTTATTCCATGCTGTCCCCATATGCGCAGCCCCAGAAGTGTATGGAGGACCATCAACGAAGAAGAAGGACTCATTACCCTCACGGTGATCTACTGTCCGCTCATATGCATCGGTTTCCTCCCAGTACTCAAACATCTCAGATTCAACAGCATTGGGATCGTACTGGTCGGAGACATCCTCGAACCTGCTCATACCTGTATTTGTCTTGCCCAAGAGATAAATGAGAATCGGTCGCAAGTCGCTACTGTGTCAGACCTGTTGGCACAGAAAGTGGGACACAATAACCAGATATGGTTATTAGTTGCTCATTGGTGAGACATTTGCTGTCTCAGAGGAATTGACATCATATCCCTGCTGTTCGAGAGCATCCGAAAGACAGGAAAGCACGTATTCGACATTTTTCTCTCTGGCAGAGTAACCCATACAGCCAATACGCCAAATATCGCCATCAAGGGCACCAAGACCAGAGGCAATCTCTAAGTCATACTCTTCAAGCAGGTATGCGATGACTTCTTTGTCATCAACGCCGTCAGGCACCTTCACAGCGTTAAGCGAGTGAAGCCAATGTTCATCTTCAGCAAACATTTCAAGACCTAAGTCTTGAAGACCAGCTTTGAGTTTGCCTGCAACATTTCTGTGTCGTTCCCAGCGATTCTCTATTCCTTCTTCAGCAACAAGTCGTAGTGCTTCATAGAGGGCATACACATTTGTGATCGGAGCAGTATGGTGGTAGGACCGATCACTACCCCAGTATCCTTCGAGGAGGGAGAGGTCAAGATACCACGACTTCGTAGGGCTATCACGGTTAAGCACTTTCTCCATTGCTCGGTCACTCATCGTTAGTGGGCTAGTGCCCGGAGGCGAAGAGAGACATTTTTGATTCGCTGAGTAGGCAGCATCGACACCCCACTCGTCAACTTGGACCTCAACACCGCCTAGTGAAGTCACACAATCCATGATTGTGTATGCATCATGATCTCGGGCAATAGCGGTTAGTTCTGGTACATTTGTCTGTCGGATGCCAGTTGTCGTATCGGCATGACAGAAGCCAAATACGTCAATATCATTCTGTGCAAAGGAATCTTTGACGTCTTCGGGATCAACTGGCGCATGTGGAGACACATCAAGATCAACAACATTACCTCCGACACGACGAGCCATCTGAGCCATCCGGTCGCCCCAGTACGCCGATGTTCGGAGGAGGACATTGTCGTCTGGCTCTACAAGATTACCAACTGCGGTCTCCATGGCTGCAGATCCGGTACCTGAAACTGGAATCGTCCATTGATTGTCGGTCTGAAAAGTGTATCGCAGAAGATCTTGGACATCATCCATTATCTCAATGAATGATGGATCCAGATGCCCCACCAGAGGCGTACTCATCGCTTGAAGAACTCGAGGGTGAACATCACTTGGGCCGGGACCCATTAGTGTTCTGTCTGGCGGGGTCAATTCGTCAACATCTGGCCTTTCGGTCATATTTGTAACACACCACTTAGTTGAAAAAGCGTCCCGAATGGTGCAAGTCTCGCCAGTAATATTGAGATTTGTCAAAAAACCGGCGAAATTATCTGGAGATGACTTCCGACAGGATCGTTATTATTATCCGTTATCACGGATGAAATCCAATGAGGGAAACGGGATGGCACTACAAGATATTGCATCAGGACTTGAGATAACTGAAAAACAGCAAGACAAAGGTGTTGCAACCGTTGATAAAACAGAACGCAATCTTACAGATCGGTTGGCACCATTTGCTGATGAGCTCCCGTGTAATGTGGAAAAAGCAGCTTCAATAGTACAAGAACACGCCAGTGGAAGTGCTCTTGATAAAATCGGAATGAACGTTGGGATCCCAACGATCACGGTTGCCAAAACACTGCATTTACTTGGCATCGAAGGTATCTGCCCCCTGACGCCACAATCTAGAGAAATTGTACGCGATTGGCTTCATGCAGAGGTCGGTCGGAGCACTGCAAGAGAATTAACAGGCGCGTCAGAAACAGAATTTCAACTAACAGTTTACATAGAAACGCATGAGCCACTTGAGGGGGCAGCGGAAGCTATTGAACCAACACTAACTGCTGGCTCAAATGCATCTATTGAGAAAAAGGAGCTACTGCAGGAGACAATGAGCACTGTCGATGATTTACACAACGGTGGTTGGTAGATCAAATCGTATGAAATTCAGAGCATAGTTTTATTCAGGAATTTACAGCGGTAGCGAGACGAAAATCCACAACTTCATCCGGGGAGGATGTCAATCACTGACACTTGGAAAAACCGCTTCTGCGACTGAACTAAATTCTGATGAGTGTGTACCATGTATAGTGACTGGAACCGAATTTGGGTCCGTAGGTGGTAATTCTGGAATAGCCGCAGTAGGATTATCAATAAATGAAGAGTTATCAGTGAATGTTATAATTTGTTTATCAACGTCAACATCAATGTCAGATAGTCGTTCATGCATTCGACGCAAGCCGTCAATACCCCGTTGAGTATCCTGGGTTATGGCCACAATGTCATCGGCTGCAGTTATACCAGCAAGAGATGGATTAGTCGCGACTGGTGGAGTATCGATAATAATGAAATCATACTCAGGGGGCATCTGTTCGATAACGGCATCTAGTTGTTGTGCGTGTTCTGTTTTACTGGCTTCAGCAATTTTAGACAGTGGTCCAAAAGCAGGGATTACTCCAAGTTTTCCGTCGACCGGTTTTTCGATAGTGCAGATACCCTCTTTTGTACACGATGGATCGATCAGGGCATCCATCATATCTGCTTCGAGTGGCGCATCAACATACCCTGCAAGTCCTTGAGTCGAGAAATTAACATCAAGAACAGCCGCTGCGTGCCCTTGTGCTGCAAGTACGCCAGCAGTTTCGATTGCAACCCGAGTTGTTCCAACGCCACCGACAACACCGGTAAAGGCAGCAGTTTCCATATTTTGCATATCTTAATATAGCGAAATAAATATTGATAACGAGTCATATTGGCGATGGACCGCTCTGGAGCCAAGCTTAGGCACTGTGCCTGCTATTCTTGTCAACTGCCTCGGAGTCAAGCCCCGTGGCATCCGCCTTGAAATTTCTGTGAAGCAGAAAAATCACGCTGGGTTCGTTGAGAGCAGTTATGATCGGATAGAAAAGCAAGTGTTGCTGGATCAGACGCAGAGATAGTTTAGATGCGTGTTTCTATATCCTGTGCAAGCTCAGTTAGTTCATCATCCCCGATTTCAGGAGTGCCACCAAAGATAGAATGAATTGACCCACCATGGTCATCAGGGGTTCGCGGGATTACATGAGCGTGGACATGGGGGATTTCCTGGCCGGCATCCTCACCATTATTGATCCCGATTGTCGAGGCATTAGCACCAACACTATTTTCGACGACCGGAGCAAGTTGTGTCAATGCACGTCCAATCGCTGCTCCAACCGCATCCGGCATCTCATCCATAGTTGAATAGTGGTCTTTTGGAATAATGAGTGTGTGTCCTTCAGCAAGCGGGTTAGCATCAAGAAATGCCATCACAGCATCATCCTCGTAAACGGTATGGCTTGGGATTTCTCCGTCAACGATCTGGCAGAAGATACAGTCTGATTCGTCCATATGTTGATTATTAAGATGGCAACATAAGAAGTATTACGGACAGACAAAACCATTGTGCACCCAATCAAAAGGATATGTAAAATTATTTTATAGGTGAGAGACTGCTTGTCTTCAAAATGTATACCAGAGATATTATCGCTATTTATACCAGATGGCAGCGGCTGAGCACGGCGGGCTAGAATTTTTCGAGATACTGGTCGAGTTCCCACTCAGAGACTTCTGCAATGTATTCACTGTACTCGGCGCTTTTGGCTTCAACAAACTTCTCACAGACGTGTTCTCCAAGGGCGTCTTGAATAACTTCATCACTCTTGAGAGCATCAACCGCTGCTCCGAGGTTTGGAGGGAGTGTCTCGATTCCGTACTCCTCTCGTTTCTCTTCATCAAACTCATAGATGTTCTCACGAACAGGAGCAGGGCACTCAAGATCGCGCTTGATACCGTCAAGCCCAGCTTTGAGCATAACCGCAAGTGCGAGATATGGATTTGCAGATGGGTCTGGTGACCGGAGTTCGATTCGACTAGACGCAGGAGTACGTGCCGCAGGCTTGCGGACAAGGGCAGATCGGTTAGTATCAGACCAAGCAACGTAGATTGGGGCTTCGTACCCCGGAACCAATCGCTTGTATGAGTTGACTGTCGGGTTACAGACAGCAGTGATTGCCGGAGCATGGTCTAAAATTCCGGCGAGGAAGCTGTATGCCGTACTGGAGAGGTTATATTCATCATCACCATCGTAGAATGCATTGTCACCATTTTCAAACAGCGAAAGGTGTGTGTGCATACCAGATCCATTGATACCAGCAATCGGTTTAGGCATGAAGGTGGCATGCAGGTCGTTCATCTCAGCCGTTGCTCGGACAACCGATCGGAATGTTGCAATGTTGTCGGCCGTCTGCAGGCCGTCAGCGTACTTGAAATCAATCTCATGCTGTCCACGAGCCACTTCGTGGTGAGACGCTTCAACATCAAATCCCATCTCGCCGAGATTATAAATGATCTCTCGGCGAAGATCTGACGCAAGATCCTTAGGAGCGAGGTCGAAGTAACCGCCGCTATCATGTGTGGTCGTTGTCGCACGTCCGTTCTCATCGTTCTCAAAGACAAAGAATTCCGGTTCTGGACCAGCATTAAGCGTATAGCCCATCTCTGCAGCTTCATCGAGAACAGATTTTAGTACGGTTCGTGGATCACCGGTAAACGGGTCGCCAGTAGAAGTATTATATACATCACAGACCATGCGCGCTGCAGATCCGTTATCAGTTTCGCGCCATGGCAGCACCGAGTAGGTTTCTGGATCAGGAACGAGACGCATGTCTGATTCCTGAATCCGGACAAACCCTTCAATTGATGAACCATCAAAGTAGATACCTTCTGTAAACGCTTTCTCTGCCTGATCAGCAGGGATTGAGACGTTTTTAACAGTGCCGAGAATATCGGTAAATTGGAGTCGAAGGAAATCTACATTTTGTTCATCAATTTTCTCAAGCGTTGCCTCTTCAGTGGAAGTAAGTTCTCCGTCTGTCATCGCATCAAACTATATTGGGCGCTTAATGGATAAACCGGTTGTGCACAGCGCAAATATTAACCAACAATCCGATATAATCCTATAATATCAATTTATTTCCCACTTTATTAAAACATCATTTACAAGATATCATTATCTGCCAGTATAGTTGACAAACACATGGTAATCGTTATCAAAGGGCTGGGTAATAGAACCCATCAATGTTCTTCGGGAGTAATAATTCCATCCGGTTCACCAAGAACCCCGAAAATATCTTCATAACCGTGTTCACTCGCTAGCACAAGCACTTTATTGTTGTCGGGTGCGCGGTGGGAAACTTCATCGTCTTCTGCATATAGTTCGCCTGCTGGGATACGCTGGAAATTCCGATAATACAATCGAGGAACACCAGTCCCTTTCTTAATTTCATGAAGGGCTTTAATGCGGCGTACAGATGTATAAAGAGGATCTGCATCGGCAAGAACGTGGTGAGCACGAAGAAACGCCAGTCCAGCTAAAAGACCAAATGAGACAGCCTCCTCGCTCCCTTGAACGCCGGCTTCGAGACTAATTGCACCGGGGTGGACAGAGTCAAGGGTTGTTTGTCTCAGCCCCGAAGAATCAACTGCATAGTCAACTGGCATTCCCGTTATACTTCTTCTGGTTACAGGATTGAGAGACGTAAAGATGGTAAATGGCGGAGGAAGACTATGGCTGGTATGAAGGCCAAGGACAGCCTGTGCATCTTCAAGTTCATCATAGACTTCTACGGCTAGTCGTTCTTCATATAGATCAGAGTCGGGATCTCCGGGGAACGCTCTGTTGAGATCACAGTCAGTATATCGAACACCAGCATCGAGTGCAGGTTCATTCGCAATGACCAGTTTTACCGTACCTGCAAACTCCAAGTCCATATCGGCAATACGGTCAACAACCTGCTTTCCGGCAGGTTCATCTCCATGGATCCCTCCAACAATAGCGACCGTTGGATCCCCACTCCCGCGAGTAATAACGTTCACATCTTAATGTTATATGCACTGATTAAAGTCAGTTCCGTCCGTTGCAATTGCTCTGGAGCTATCAGCTACGCTTAGAATAGCCCCAAGCTACTTGTTCATCGTCCCTGTAGCACTGATTTGACGATAATGCATGCGACTATTCTCGGGTGTGGATACGTTGGTATTAAATTAGCTGAGCAACTTCAACAGGATGGTCACGAGGTAACGGGGGTTCGTCGATCACAGGCTGGCCTCAGAGTGCTAAAAAAGCACGGGGTAACCCCATTACAAGCAGATATTACAGAAGAACAGTCATTATCATATTTACCTGAATCGGACTGGGTTATTTTTATGCCGACGCCAGATAAGCGAACACCACAGGCAACCAAAGATCTCCATGTAAAAGGGTTGCAGTCAGTGATTGAAACATACGCATCACGGTCAAGCCCTCCAAGACGACTCATCTATGCATCAACTACTGGGGTATACGGTGACCACGACGGGAGATGGGTGAATGAAGACACGCCGGTTGATCCTCCGACAAAGCGATTGGCAATGTACCGGGAAGCCGAGCAACTAATTGAGACCGTAGCACCACAGCGTGGGATAGACGGTACAGTAATACGGTTTGCTGGGCTATATGGTCCTGAACGGTATCGGCTGGGCAGATATCTTGAAGGCCCGGTTGTCGAAGGATATCTAAATATGATTCATAGGAGTGATGCTGCCGGTGTTATCACGAAATTGCTCTGTGATCAACTATTGATGAATGATGTTGCGATTGGTGTTGATACCGAGCCGGTGCACCGTTGGGAGTTTGCTGATTGGCTGGCGGACCTACACGGTAAGGAACGACCAGAAAAGCAATCAGTTGAAGAATATCTTGCTGGCAAGTCATATACAAAAGCAAGAAAACAGCGAATAAAGGCAAGCAAACGCTGTGCGAACAAGGGGCTCAAAGAGATAGGATATAAGTATAGAGTGCCAACATACAGAGAAGGCTATAAGCCAACAGTCGAATCAAACAACAGCTGAGCACTGTCCACTGGATTATAGAGAATGGAAATTGAGTTTATTACCGAACTTGCCGGAGAGACTGTTTTGCAAATCGGACTTCCTGTACTGATTGGACTGTTCTTCTTGGAGGGAATGATTGTCGGGAAACTAACACAACCTCCGGTGCTGTTTGTAGGGGTTGTCGCAATTACAGGCCCGTCGCTGGTATATGTGAGCGCGATAGCGATGTTATGCACATTAGCGTTTGTTGGAGGGCAAATGTTGATATATCGAAGTGTTGATCCTCGAGTTGAAAGTGCGATCAAAATGCAGGATAAGATCCCATACTTTCAGCGGGGTCAGAGATGGATTATTACACGATTTGGCAAACACAGACTGAAGATTGTTGACACAGTATTTAACCGGTACGGAACAATTGGCATAATAATTGGTACATTTATACCAGGAATTCGAGCTGTAATTGCGGTTCCTGCTGCACTGAGTTCATACACGCAACGACGGTTTGTGCTCGCTATATCTGTCGGGCATCTGCTGTACTTCGTCTTGCTCGGGGCAATTGCATACCAGTTGCTGTAGTGTCGGACGATATTTGCGACAGCATCCTCATGGATCTGAAACAACATGCAAAACTCAACAACCTCAGAGCCGGTCCTCTGGACCCATCTCGATTTGGCTGTGAAGATGGCTACTAAAAAGTGAGACTGTAAACTACTCCACCCTACTTCGCTCACCCGCAGGGAGTTCGCTCGTGGAGGGGAGGGATTTGACGTGGACTCCCGTTCTGGCCACAAGAAAGTGGCACGGAGAGGCCCGGCTCCCCGTTCAGGGGGCTTTCGGTGCTTACACGTTCACGCTCATCGTCCCGCCATTCAGCGCAACGTCTACGGGTGTGCCTCCGTCGCCCCCAGTCTGGTTGCGACGGAGTAGCCGCCGACAACACCGCACTGCTATGTTCTTCGCGGCGTTGTAGTCGGCGTGGTTCTCATAGCCACACATCTGGCACTTGAACTGTTCTTGTGTGGGCCGATTGTCCTCGTGGGTGAACCCACAACTGCTGCATCGCTGAGATGTGTAGGAGGCTGGCACCATCTTCGCCTGCGGACCCCGCTTCAACTCCTCAACGTCAATGTTGTAGGCCTTCGCTTTGTACTCAACGTATTCATAAGGGCGGTTGAATCGCCAACGGTGATGCCACGTCGCTCCCTGCGCCCGTTTCCGGATATCGGTTAAATCCTCAAAGGCGATCACTGAACAGTTGTGTTCGACTGCTTCCGCGACAATCTCGTTGGCGACAATATGGAGATACTGCTTGTAGTAGGCTGTCTCCTTCTTGCTGACACGCTGGAGTATGCGGTGGGCCTCCTGTGTGCCTGTTTGTTGGAGATCACCACGGCGTTGCCGGAACTCGCGGTGCCAGTGGTCAAGTTCATCACCCGTCCAGAAGGTGCCGGTTGACGCGATAGCAAGAGTTTCGACGCCGAGGCCGATCCCGAGGACTGTGCTGTGCTCGGGGACAGCGGCGTCCGCTTGCGTGCTGTCGGTGTCTTTTTCAATCCGTTTGAAGCCGATGTGCAGCCAGAACTCGTCTTCGAACGGCTTGTAGTGAAGTGTGCTGGTGCGGAATTCCCACTCGTCACCGTTGAGATACTGTTCGAACGGTGTATCCGTTTCATCCTCTGGAGGAACGTAGTCGGCCTCAATGCGCCCGTCCACGGTCGACAAGGAAACGTGGTCGTCGTGGAAGGTGGCGGCGCGTTTGTCGTACCGAGCGGTGTCAGCGGTAAACTCGGGTTGGCTGGTGTCTTCATTCTTTTCGAGGCGTTCGACGCCAGCTTTGACGGCTTCAACGGCTTGGAAGATGGCTTGCTGGACCGAGGTTTGCTGTCAAGTCGTGGGCTGCTTTCAGGTCGTGGTAGAGCTCGTCTTTGACAGCGTACTTGGCTATTTGCTTGTAGCCGTTGTCGTCCCAGCAGTGGTCGCTGGTCGTGTTGGCGCAGTGTTTATATTGGTCAATGGTTTCGAGAAGTGCGTCTCTGTCGCTGTCGGCCACAACGAGTTTCACTGGCAATGTCCGACGCACTTCCATATGTGTTTCAGCGTTTTCGATTCAGTTAGATTTTTTATCATATATTGGGGAGTTGGCCGAGTGCAGAGAGCGGTGTTGGTGAAGGATGTGACGCGCTTCTCCCCTCCCTACTGCGGTACTTGAGAGACAGGCGTCTCTCTGCGCTGCTCGTTAAGAAAAGAGGCCCCGCGGTATCTTATACTGAATATGCTGAGTTGTTATTGTCTTGGTTTTCTGGCCTGTTCAGGGTGTTCAGAGACAAAGACAGTCGTGTTACTCGGGATGTCATCAGTAACCCATGAGTTGGCTCCAATACTGACGTGATCACCAATCTCAACTGGGCCTAAGATGTTGCTACCAGAGCCAATGACGACATGATCACCGATGTCAGGGTGCCGTTTATATCCTTTCTGTAGAGTGTGTTCATCGTCTTCACGCTCTTTGAAGTGCAATGCTCCCAGTGTCACATTCTGGTATATACGGACCCAATCTCCAATGGTCGCTGTTTCTCCGATTACGACGCCAGTTCCGTGATCAATGAAGAAGTAGTCCCCAATTTTCGCACCAGGGTGGATATCGATACCGCTTTCGGTTTTCGCATACTCAGTTAGTTCCCGAGCGTATTCCTGTGCCTGGTTGTTGTATAGTTCGTGTGCAACACGCTGAACCATAATTGCACGGAAGCCTGGATACGATCGAATTACTTCGAGATAGCTTTTTGCTGCTGGATCGCCACGATATGCAGCCTCAACATCTTTTTTCAATGTCCGGCGGATAGCAGGAAGCTGTTCTACAACAGCATTAACAATCGGTTCTGGGTCAGTGTCTATATATGGATCAATACCGCGATAGCACAGTGAGGCGAACTCCCGAACAGCCTTTTCAACTGCGACTGGATCAGTTGTAAAAGACCCTGAATTCCAGCATCGAGGAAAGAAGAGGTGTTTAAGAAGGGAGACCTCTTCTCTGAGATCTTTCTGAGGTGGAAAGTCAAGTGTTGAATCAGTTGGAAAAGGGTCTTCATCTTCATTATACGACGCTATAAGCTCCTGATGGACCTCACCTGTATATGTATACCCCATGTTTACGCCTTTTCGTATATCAGGACCTCGCGCATGTTAACTCTTTCAACTGACTGCACCAAGCGCCATTCAGCAGAAAGAGAATATAGTCAATCAGTCTTCATCGGATGAATCTGAACTTTCTGGAGCAGAATGGTATAGGCCTTCAACAGGAGGCTCATGAGAAAGTGTCTGTCCAGCTCCAAGAGTAACTATCGCAGTGACAGCTTCCCGGATACTTAATGAGGTACTAATAAGTCGATCTTCAGAAACAAATAGAGTGTGTCCTCCTAGCGTTGGATTTGGTGATAAAGGCACAAATACGGCAACACGGGAGTCAGACAGTGCTGATTGGACATCAGAACGTGCTGATCCGGTGACAAACGCAAGGACGTGTGTTTGATTTCCTAAGTCAACGAGGACAACATCGTCAAACTCATCATCACTTCGATCGACAAATGCTGCCCGAGCTTCACTTAGTCCGCGATAAACTGGGCCGAGAACAGGTATCTTTACTAAATTACGGTCAAGAAAATCCAAGACGGAGCCACCAAGCTGGTTCCGAACAAATATACCCAAGACAATCAATCCAAAGATAGCAAAGGCAATTCCACCAATAACTGCAATGACCTGAGCAGCTACGCCTTCAAATCCAAGAAGCAACGGGAAATATATCAACTGAGAAGAAATGCTAGCGATAATCCCATATATTCGTTGTAAAAGAAGGATGATGATAACCACTGGAAGGGCAACGGCGGCCCCAACGATAAGGTTCCGAATTACTGGTGAACGTGATGGCATACAAAAGAGTCAGTGATTAAGTAAAAAAAGGTAGCGGCGACCGGCTAGATAGTCACATGCTGTTGTTCACTTCGTGCTCTATAGTGTTGACTGCTTCAGATGGAGATTCAACAGGGGTAACTCCTGATACATTGTGTGTATCAAGCCCCGCGACGGGCATGTCAGAATCGAGTGCAAACGCGATTTCTGATAAAGTTCCGTATGCTCCATCAATGGCAATCGCCGCGTCGCCATTAAGTACAACTAGCACGTTACGGGCATTACCAAGGCCGGTTGCGACAGGAATATCAATATAATCATTAGCATTGGAGGGGTCATCGGTTGGTAACACACCGATTGTTTGCCCCCCGGCTTCAGATGCTCCCTTACTCACTGCCTCCATAGCACCGGTTAAACCACCACAAACAACCGTGTGACCGCGATTAGCCAGCGTCTGACCAACTTCATAAGCAACATCATATGTCTGATCATCAATAGTGCTACCTCCGATAACGCTTACTCTCATAGCTACAACTGAGCATCGAAAGGTAATGATTGTTCGGCAAGAGAGACTATTTTTCAACAGTAAGGAGAGCGACTCGTTCAGACACGAGGAACTCTATTGGAAGATTGGTCGCAAGCTCTTGATCGGTGATGTCAAACCATTTCTGAAGATGCTGTTGGCTACCGTATTCTGCACCAGGATTAAGATTTGACACTGTAACGCTGTCCACATTGGAAACCTCATCGCGGGCTTTGTCTTCATCACCACCGTGGAGAATTATCAATGCGGGGGTTCTTCCAGATCCTATACCAATATTGAATGCGTTATTTATCTGCCGTGACGCTGCCAAATACAACATAAGCTCGACATTTGGATCACGGGCGATCATATCATCTTGCTGAACAGCACGCAAAGTATGATCAACAGCAGTTTGGATGTGAGTCTCTCCGGCAATATACCGAGCATCAACAACCTGTAACAGACAGTCGCGTTCAGATCGAATTGTCGAGATCGTATCTATAAACGCGTCGAGATCAGAGATGTCAGTATAACATTCGACCACAATCATGAGAAATCACCTAAGTGTGACTGGTCATCGGATTTTGTAGAGGTCGAGTTATTGTCAGTCGTATCAGATAACTCAGGCGACATAGTATGGTCAGCGGGATTTGCATCGTCAGGTTGTACATCGTCCACCGAAGGATCGTCTCGGTCGGCATTTTCAAGGATTTTTTCAGTCGTCTTCTCCCTGCCGTCAAGGGCACTCAGAATAGTCGCTTTATTTGCTGTTCGAAGGTCTTCTGGTGTTTCAATACCGGCTTGATAGAGCTTTCTTGCCCGTTTCCGACCAATATCGCGAATATTAACCAGCTCAAGGAGTTCATCACGGACGCCGTGTTCCACTCTACGACGAGCGCGGCGAATACTTGTTGTTAAAGAAAGATCAAGCTCTGCGGCAAGTTCTTCAGCTGCACCCAGTAGCCATTCCGTGGTATCAACTTTGGACCGAATATCACCAGGGCCAATGCCATATCGTTCCGTAATATCGTCTTCATCAAGTTCGGAGGCCCAGTCCTCAAGCATTCTTGCAGTCTTTAGGGCAGAAAGCCAGCTCTCAAATGCAGATTCGTCAAATTCGCTTGGAGCAGGTCCCAAAAGTTCTGTCTCGCGCTGGTAATGAATTTCAGTGTATTTCTCTCGATCACCAGATCGAAGATATAATTCATACATATCTGGGGTTCGGGTAACAAGATGATACAGTCCAAGTGCTGAGATCGAGCCAGATCCTGCGGAGCGAAGGCCAGCAATGATCTCAGCTGCACTCATCGGATCTAAGTAAAGCCGAGAGACGGTATGACCGAGACTAGTTGCCGATAACGATTCTTCTGATTGGGTAAGAAAGCCGTTGTCAGTGAGATATCGGAGGACACGCTGAATAATAGATTTGAGATGTTCCTCATCGGCGTACTGACTAGCGTAGAAAGTCTCAGAGAGAAAAGAGAACAGTCCACTGCGGGTTGTAACAAATCCAGAGGCGATAGTAGAAAGCACGTGCGTTCTGAGTGCTGGTTCAGCAGCCAGTTTTGAGTCGACTGGTTCCGGATCAGCGCTAATATATCGGTCAAAGAGCTCATCTAACTCATCATGATTTTTTGCTAATAAAAACGCCTCACCGTATGGGTCGCGTCCGGGTCTACCAGCTCGGCCCATCATTTGATGCACTTCAAGAACAGGAAGAGGCTTCATTCCGCCAATAGATCCATCGTATCGACGCCAGTCACGGATAATAACACGTCGGCTGGGCGTATTGACGCCAGCAGCCAAGGTCGGCGTGGCAGAGACCGTCCTGATAAGCCGATCTCGAAATGCATCTTCGATTAATGATCGATGCTCAGAAGTTAATCCTGCATGGTGAAACGCGGTACCGCGGGCAACACAATCCGCAAGGTCACTGCTCGTCTCAGTATCACTGACACTGCGTATTTCATCAGCCAATTCAGAAAGCTCATTTTGCTCCTCTACAGACAGCTCAGAAGAAACGGTCTCACCGAGCCGATCAGCAGCAGTCTCAGCATTACGACGGGAGTTTACGAAAACTAATGCTGAACCATCATCTTGGAGAGTGTCACGAACGATTGCTGCAGTTGGGTTCTCGTTAGGCTGAACTGAAAGTTTCTCTGTGTCACCAGTATCATAGTGTAGTGCATCGCCATAGTGGACTCCTGAGCGGAGTTCAATAGGACGCCAATCCGTATCAATAAGCGCAGCATCAAGCCATTCAGCAATAGCTTCAGCGTTATCAATGGTCGCTGATAGGGCAACACTCTGGACAGCGGGGTTAAGTCGACGGAGCTTAGCAAGCGTAACCTCAAGTGTTGGTCCGCGTTCTGGGTCATCGATAAGGTGGACCTCATCGGAGACCACGCAGGAGAGATCATCAATCCACGGAGCATCATTACGAATTAAGGAGTCGACTTTTTCGCTTGTCGCTACAATGATATCTTTCTGGGCAAGCCATTCACCCCGATCTTCATAGTTTCCAGTTGCCACTCCAATAGTAATCCCAAGCGATTCAAATTCTTGAAACTCTTCAGCCTTTTCACTCGCAAGGGCACGCAGCGGAACGATATAGAGCGCTTTTCCTCCGCGTTCAATCGCGGATAGCATAGCCAGTTGTGCAATAAATGTCTTACCGCTGGCTGTGGGGACACTTGCAACAAGATTCTCACCAGTAGTGACACCAGCTTCAACTGCTTCAGCCTGTGGCGGGTACAACTCTGTAATACCCTCACGCTCAAAGAGATCAACAGCACCAGCAGGAAGGTTCGACACCGATGCAACGTTCATTAGTAAATGATTGGTTCGTCATTTGGTTGAACCTGTCGAAGGATGTTCAATTTAGGAGGGAATAGTAACTCTTGGTCTACAGACAGAGCAGGCAGAGTGTCTCGGGGTTTTGTCCCGAGGGGGTTGACAGAAGTCAACAGATATAACGCTTATCGAAAATCTGTGAACGAAGACAATTAACCGCAGCACGGATAATTTAGTAATATGAAAGTAGTCATAACGGATCCAATTGCAGACGCCGGAGTCGAAAGATTAAGAGAAGCAGGTCACACTGTCGAGGCAGAATACGAGGCAGAAGGGGAAGAATTGCTGGATGTAGTTGCTGATGCCAATGCATTGATTGTGCGGTCTGGGACAACTGTAGACGCCTCTGTGTTTGAAGCCGCAGATGATCTGGTTGTCGTTGGCAGAGCAGGGATTGGTGTCGACAACATTGATATCGACGCAGCGACCGAACACGGGGTAATTGTCGCTAATGCTCCCGACCCCAACGTGAGAGCAACAGCAGAGCATACTATAGGTATGTTGTTTGCGGCTGCACGTTCTATTCCGCAGGCTCATCAGCGATTGAAGGCTGGTGAATGGGCGAAAGGCGACTATCTGGGGACAGAAATAAACGATAAGACTCTTGGAATTGTGGGGCTCGGACGAGTGGGACAACAAGTAGCTAAAAAATGTGATAGTTTGGGAATGGACCTTGTCGCGTTTGATCCGTATATTCCAGAAGAGCGAGCAGAAAAGTTGGGCGTAGAGCTTGTTGAGGACTTAGATGAGTGTCTCCGTGCTGGAGATTTCATAACAATACATACTCCATTGACACCTGAAACAGAGGGACTAATCGGGGCAGAAGAATTCGAGCTGTTGGATGGGGGGTATGTAGTGAATTGTGCGCGAGGTGGAATTATTGACGAAGACGCATTAGCTGATGCTGTGCTGCAGGGAAATGTTGATGGAGCAGCCCTTGATGTCTATAAGACAGAGCCACTGCCAGAAGATAGCCCGCTACTGGAAGTTGATGAGATTGTTACAACTCCACACTTAGGTGCCAGCACAGAGTCAGCGCAAACAGATGTTGCACTGCTAACTGCAGATCAGGTGATTGCCGCACTTAATCAAGAGCCGGTTACTCATGCATTGAATGCACCATCTGTTGATGAAAGCACGTTTGGTCAAATACAACCATACATTGATATTGCGGAGACAGCCGGGCGTGTCGCCACACAGATGCTTGATGGCCGAATTTCCACAGTTGAAGTGACTTACTCCGGAGAAATTGCAGAAGAAGACATCGAGTTGGTAACAGCGTCCGCACTGAAGGGAATATTTGAGCCGCTACAATGGAAAGTAAATGCAGTAAATGCGGAAAAAGTCGCCAATGACCGAGGAGTAGAAGTTATAGAATCAAAAACACGGCAGGCAGAGGATTTCCAGAGTGTGGTTCGAGTGACGGTCGGCAACGACGATAATGAAGTCCATGTTGATGGGACGTTATTTGCAGACAATGAACCACGCATTGTTCGGATTGATGATTTCCGCGTTGATGCAATTCCATATGGACGAATGCTAGTCGTTGACAACTACGACGAGCCGGGGGCAATTGGACATGTTGGAACGGTACTTGGAGAACACGAGATTAATATTGCTGGGATGTTCAACGGCCGTGAGACAATTGGTGGGGAAGCGATGACTGTGTACAATCTTGATGATCAGGTTCCAGAAGAAGTAATAGATGAACTGGAATCAGATGAGCGAATTATCAAGGTGACACAAATCACACTTCAAGAACGAGACGAGGAAGAAGAGTAAACTACTCTAGGGTCAAGCCCGGGGGAGTCGGCTTGACCGCCTGTACACCACAGATTTCTATTCTAGATTCGGTACAAAACTGATCTCAGTTATTGATATGATTTAGTACACCGTCAGTGTCACCGGGGACAGGCTCAGGGTCACCACCTGCTTTAGCTGCTGCCTCTGGGTCTTTCAGGAGATGGCCTGTTGTGAGGCAGACAACCTCTTCATCGTTAGAGACAACACCACTTGAGCGAAGCTTGCGAAGGCCAGCAATGGATGCAGCACTTGCCGGCTCGACCCCGATGCCCTCACCTGCAAGGTCACGCTGTGCGGCAGTAATCTCTTCGTCAGTGACGGAAACAGCGGTGCCGCCTGTCTCACGAATGCCAGGCAGGGCCTTCGGTGCATTTACTGGATTTCCAATTCGAATCGCAGTTGCTATCGTTTCAACATCGTTCCACCGCTCAATGCCGTCCCAGTTATTTTCGACTGCTTCGACAATTGGTGCTGCGCCCGCAGCTTGGACACCGGTAAGGGCTGGAACATCAGCCGGATCCAGTGCTCCGGGCTGTACCATTTCTCTAAATGCCTTATACAATGCGGAAGTATTGCCAGCATTACCGACTGGTAAGATGATTCGATCGGGGTATGATCCGTGACGCTCGTAATGTTCTTCAAGGATTTCAAGGCCGATTGTTTTCTGGCCCTCTAGACGGAATGGGTTAAGCGAATTGAGTAGATATACTTCGCCACGGGCAGCCAATTCTTGGACGATATCAAGGCAGACATCAAAATTACCATCAACTTCAAGAATGCGAGCTCCATGAAGGCTCGCCTGAGCTACTTTCCCGGCAGCTACTTTCCCAGCAGGAAGTAACACAAGTGTCTCCATATTTCCCCGTGCTCCGTAGGCCGCTAAAGCAGCAGAGGTGTTACCAGTTGAGGCAACAGCCAAGCGGTCCACGCCAAGTCTTTGTGCAACACCTACTCCGACGGTCATGCCTCTGTCTTTGAAAGACCCGGTCCCGTTCATTCCTTCATGTTTAACATGGAGAGACGAGACACTGAGTTCATCCTCTAGATCCGGCACGTGGTAAAGAGGAGTATCCCCTTCTTGGATTGAGACACCTTCTTCAAGTGGAAGCATATCAGTATACCGCCATACACCGCTTCCAGAGAAATCATCGAATGTAGGAAGAGAGTCATAGCGGACTTCGAGCAGTGAATTACAATCAGGACAGGTGTAGAGAATATCGTCAAACGGTGAGTAAGTCTCCTCGCAACCGATACACGAAAGCCAAACACCATTCGTTGCCTCGGGCGGCGATGGCTCAGCAGCTGAATCCAGTTCAAGCGTCATTATACAATGTCATGATATCAAGGGTCAAAAACCAGTAGGTTTCCGGCGAGCTATCACATGAAATACTCACAGCGGTACCGAGGCAAAAGCCCACTCGTTTACGGGCGGAGATGAAACCGACAACTGGGAAGTGCTCCACGGGATGTTCGCCCCCGGCCAGTTCGGGACGTTCCCCGAAGAGCACTCTCAGAGCGGCATCCGACCGTACCTCGGGAGCGGCCTGCCGGACGTCGAATCCTACGACGACCTGTTCCTGATGCGGAACCCGGCCTATCGTTGGCTTCTCGACAGCCGCCCGCGAGACGCGCTGAACACGCACGACAGCCGCGCGCAGAGCGGGTACCCGGCACTTTCCCACGAGACGATCATGGACAAGCCGGAGGGCGCTCGCAAGCAGCAGACCACGAAGTGGTACATCAACACCTACCTGCACGCCGATGACCCCGATACGCTCCCGCTGGGCGAGGACGTGCTTGACGGCCTCCAGTTCGGGGGCAAACGGAACTACGGCTACGGTATCACGCGGCTGAAGGACACGCAGGTTGTCGGCCTCAATGACCGGGACTACTCCCGGCTCGAAGACGGTGAGGCCCTCCTCGTGGAGGTGACAACGCCGTTCGTGCTGGAGTCGGAGTACCCCAAGCCGCCGATCAGGATGTCCCGTGATGGCGGAAGGAGAGTCGACGCGATCTTTGTGAGCGAGCGGAGAAGATCCTCGAGCAACGGGAGGTCTACAAGCTCCAGACCGTCGACCACGGACAGGTCGTGAAGTACGAGGGCGACCGGCCCATCGAGACCGCGAAGAGCGGCATCCTTCGGGTCGACAGTCACTTGAAGTACGGCTTCGGAGAGCTCCGAGTGAAGCCGGCCGAACCCCGGTCAGACCAGTGTAAGAACTCAGAGAAGAACGGCGAAACAACGGAGTGAGAAACCCGAACGATGACAGGCGAATCGACGACTAAACATCACGCGGTTCAGTGAATAGAGAAATCGTATTCACAACAACTGATATAGAACGCACAATGTGCCCGTTCTGATCTGAATAACGAAATCGTATTACTAACAACTCACATCTTTCAGCCGAGAGGAGGGGAAGTCACTGGTACCTACCTCGTCCTTCAATTTCATGAAGGCGATCAATAACGGAGCTCGTATTGAGGGTAACATCTGCAGATTGATATCCAGAGAGAAGCGATTCTCGAAGCGGAACTGGATCGTCAACAGTACCAGTTATTGACTGATCAAAAATATGTAAGTCCATTGCAAAATCTTCAATATGATCAGTGTAATATCCCAGCCCAAAGTCAATAAAGTACACTTGTTCTGAGTCGACTCGGATATTACGGGTGGTAGGATCACCGTGTACAATACCGGTATTATGGAGCACAGCTAACTGCTTGCCGACCGTGTGGATGTTATTTTCAGTAGGCACTGCCTGAAGATCTTCTGTTCCGACGTATAGAAACTCAAGTATCGTTTCATCGAGGTTGATGGCCAGAACTGGCGGTGTAGGAATTCCTGATCGTCTTGCTTCACTGGTAATTCGAGCCTCAGATGCGGTTCGTTCATTGCGAAGCCGCTCATCTAATTCTGGATGTCGGTATGTTTTTTTATTTCGGCGCTTGGTGACTCGGTCATTTTGGTAGGTAACTGTTGCCTCTGCACCTTGGACTGACCCAGATAGGACTGAAGATTGGCTCTGGGCAACCGATTCCTCTGACCGCCAACTGACAGGAACCTCATCCGGGCGGTATGTTGGGATAACCTCTGAGTCATCAATAGAGATCGTATCACCTGCCGCATACATTTTTGCCCCGAGAACGGCAATCATACCGGCATTGTCACGGAGAAACCGTGGTTCGGGGGCATAAAAGGAAGCACCACGTTGTTCACACATCTCCTGTAACATCTCTCGAAGACGATCATTCTGTCCAACACCGCCGCCGAGAACTAACTCATCACTTCCAGTCAGGGAAAGCGCACGTTCTGCGACCTCAGTAAGCATCCCAAAGATCGTTTCCTGAAGTCCGGTACAGACATTTTGTACGGGAACGCCGTCATCGACTGCGTCTTGTGCAGCTGTGACAATGCCTGCAAATGAAAAGTCCATTCCCTTGACGACATATGGAAGATCATAATATTCGCCTTCTTTTGCAGCCTGCTCAACTTTTGGTCCGCCAGGATGAGACCACCCAACGTGACGAGCAAACTTATCAAGACTGTTACCTACGCCAGTATCCATGGTCTCGCCAAGAATACGATATTTACCATTGTGGAATCCAAGTACGTGTGCATTTGCGCCGCTGGCATTAAGACAGATTGGGGAATCAAATCCGGATTGGTGACGGCCAATTTCAAGATGTGCAACCATGTGGTTTACACCGACGAGAGGAACATCAAGCCGAGCTGCAAGCGTGCGTGCTGCTGTTCCAACAATGCGAAGACAAGGTCCAAGCCCAGGACCGCGAGAGAAAGCTATTGCATCAATATCGTATGTCGAATCAGGCGAAGCAGTATCGGCTGCATGGTCCAAAATAGCATCAATGACGGCAGGCAGCGCATCAGCCATGTGGCTGGCTGCTTCTTGAGGGTCAATACCTCCATCAGAAGGGAGGTATGCATCTGACTCTATCTGGACATGGTTCTGGTCGACGTCAAAAAGAGCTGCACTTGCGGCCCAAGCAGTTCCTTCAAGACCAAGAATGCGCATTCCCTACGTCCATTCAGTATATCCGCAGTTTCCACAGTGCTTGCGATCGTCGTGATTAGCAAGGTAGGAATTATCGCAACGTGGGCACGGATCGTTGGTCACATCGCCATCGTCGGTAAAGAGTTCATGCCGCGTCATGCTTCTTCCTCCTGGCCAATTTTGTTACGCTCGAGCATGTGCGTCTGTTCAATTTCTTGGGCATATTTTTGATCCTCATAAACTCGAATTTCACCAACGGTCTTCCTCATTCCAAATTGGGTATTAAGTTTACGAACGACTACTTCGTCAGCGTCTTTATTGAGCATAGCTGCGACACTATCTCGAACGGACAGTCGTTCAGGCGTTGCGTCTTCATGCTGGATTTCGACCCGAAGATCCGTACGATGGAGCATCGGATTTTCATCCTCTTCAAGAATTTCAATTTCCATGGTTCGTTGAACCAAAATTGGCACTGAGCCGACTAAAAGGATTTCGAAGAACGTACCAAAGATGTCGTTCTCTGAGACAGATTACCTAAAGAGATTTTTAGAGGTAGTTATATTACTGAGACAGCGGTTGAACGACCTCTACCTACTCACTGTATTCGACGGTTCTTGAGGACGGGGACATAGCCTGCAAGAGTTAAAACTATAGTTTATTCGATATATTCAGCATAAATATACTTATATTGTCATTAATAAACTTCACTACGTACACCAACAATATGCCGATATATCAAACTATTTGTTTACAAGCCAAAGAGTTCGTGAAAATAGAAATCCACCCGCTAAACCGAAAGATGCACTGGCATATGTTACAAGAGATGGTTGAAGCTCAAAGAGAATCCAGAGTACGGACCCACCTACAACAAAGCCAATGACAGCGCGCATATTCCGGGTGAGAGTAAATGGTCGAATTTCATGAGTGATCCAGAGATCAGCCATAACAGAGACGGCTATTCCAGCGGCAATCCATAGAGGCGCTACAGAGCCCTCAGTGTACAGAAAGCCAGCAAATCCGGCTGTGATTAATCCAAGAACGATAAGATGACTAATGGCAAGTCGATTGATCGATTGGCTCATATAGGTCAGTAACAAGGCTAGATATATTACTGGCCACGATTCCGATCCAGCAAGAAACAGAAGGTAGTTGACTCAGAGGAAATCCTCTGAGGCGTTAGTATGAATTAGTGTACGTTATTTCGCAGCTAGTTTGTCGAGCAACTGAAGGATTTGTTCAGTGTTTCCGTCCATCTTACCAAGCAGTGCACGAAATGTCGCTTTTTGCTTATCGGTCACATCAATTGGGACCATCCCCTTGCCAGGTTGTCCATAGACGACAGTGGCTCCAGTCGGGGCAAGGATAACAGCTGGCACAGCAGCTAAATCTTCTTCACCATCGACAAGGATTGTAGCGGCTGTATCTGAGTTGATTCCATCAGCAAGAGCGGTGATGAGTTCTTCAGTGATTGTGCCGGGCGGGTTTGTGATCTCCAGTTGATTAGGACGCTGAGTAACAAGAGATTCAATGTCTTCAGCGACGGACTCTCGTTCCGTTCGACCATCAATTACAGCGAGATGAGGCCGGAAGTCAGCACGCTCTAAGTGCCATGTGACAATATCACCAACCGCAATCACTGGTGGGGAAAGGTCACTAATTAACGTCGCTGTGTCTGTATAAATTGGTCCAAACGGACCCTTGAATGCTGGGCGAAGATCTGACGGTAAAGAGACAGACACATTGCTTGGCACGGTTATCGAACCTTAAGAGCGTATGGGCCTGGTTCAGTCACTTCCATTTCTTCAGCAATTTTGCTTTTTTCGGGGTGTGCAATCACAACGTATCCTGCCCAATCTTCGGTCAGCGAAGTAGATCCACACGCCGGACAGATTTCTTCATCAGGCTCAACGACACGGTGGCAGTCATGACAGACTAACCGATCCTCTGCCATTATGAATCACCTGCAGTAGCTTCCTGCTTTCGCCGCTCTTCCTCCAACCACTGGTGTTTTCCAAGACCAGGCTGTTTTGCTGTGAGACCAATCTTGGAATCGCGTGGATTTCGTTCGTCGATTGACATAGTGACGATCCGAGCGCGAACAGGATCATTCTGCCCAATAATTCGATCAGATTCACCTGACGAAAGTTGCTGATTTTCAGCATCAAAGGAAAGATACTCATCAGATATTTGGGAGACGTGAAGTAGTCCATCAACTGGCCCAATGCCAACGAATGCACCGAACTCAACAACTTCAACGACATTACCGTCGACAACTTCCTGCATTTCAGGCTTGTATGTAAGCGCATCAAATTCAGCTTCATAGTAAACGCCCGGCCGGTTAGGAAGAACTCGGCCGTCACCGATGTCATGGACTTCGGTCACAGAAACGATGGACCCAAGATCTTCGTCCATTTGACCTTCAAGTTTCTCTTGCAGTAACTCACGAACTAACTCTGGCGTTACATTCGCAAGTTCTTCTGGCGGTACTTCAACCGTATCGCGAACTCGAACCCGTTTATACATATATTATGGCTCCGTGATTGCTAATTTGTTTGTGCCGCGTAAACTAATAATGGGCACACTAGTACTCAGGATACGCTCCTGTAGTGCTTGGTCGTTTGTAACAACATAGTCTGCGGTTCCCTCTTGTGCGAGTTCAACAACTGCATCATCAGCATACGATACTTCCGTGCTGATTGGAACACAGCGATCCGTTGCAAGGTCGTGTCCTACACTTGCTGCGATGCCTTCTTCACCACCTTTATCTGAGAGTCTGCGGAGTTCCTCAATGACTGGTTGGGGTACCAACACCTCGATATCGTCCGTATGGCTCCGTAACACGCGTTCGATCTCATCGAAGAGTCGAACATCGAGTTCGACTGGCATCATCAACGCGTTCGTGTCAACAATAACAGTTGTCGTCATTGGATAAGTGTTCCGATGCCGATAAGCCGCCACCTAGATCCAACCCGTCGGTTAATTGCAATTGTGTCGCCTTCCTGCGCACAAACAGGTCGTTTGAGTCGGACATCACACTCGCCATCACGAGCACTGGTTACAGATCCAACGGTAGTCGCCGTTCCGACGGTAAGCATCAGCGGTTCGCCGGTCGAGATTTCATCGACAGATCCTTCCATCTCACCGACAATTCGGTCAAGGAGATCGACCTTCATTGTGAATTGATCCCACGTAGGGGGGAGTGAACCAGGTGGACCAGCAAGTTGTCCGGCAAGGGCGTCACCTTTAGTCAGAGCAGGATCAAGGCCCGTTCCAACACCGAGGAGTCCTCCTGGTGTCGCTTCTTCAATCATGTCTCCTCCAGCTTGGAGCGACCGAACTGTGGTGGTAATCGGCTTGTACTTAGATTTGCCTCCTTCTTCGACCTCGCGACCAGGATGGATCTCAATTTCATCCCCAGCTTCAAGGGTGCCACTTGACAGGCTTCCGCCAAGAACACCGCCAAGCAAATCATTCCACGTTGCACCGGGTCGGTTAATATCAAAGCTACGCGCTACCTGCATCCGTGCATCAGTGTCTGGGTCACGGTCTGGCGTTGGAATTTCTTCTTCAATCGCTTGCATAAGAAGGTCAATATTAACCTCTTGCTGTGCACTAATTGGAACAATCGGGGCGTCTTCAGCAACGGTACCAGCAACAAACTCTTTGATTTCTTCCGCGTTTTCCATTGCCTGCTGACGATCAACAAGGTCGATCTTGTTCTGTGCAATGACGATGTTCTCAACGCCAATAATATCAAGTGCCATGAGGTGTTCCTCTGTCTGTGGTTGAGGAACTGGTTCATTAGCACTAACAACCAACACAGCACCGTCCATAATTGATGCGCCAGAAAGCATCGTCGCCATCAGAGTTTCATGCCCTGGAGCATCTACAAAGGAAACAGTTCGGACTATTTCACTTTTTGAGCCGTCAGGACACTCTTCATCAACCGTGTAGGCTTCTGGGGTATCAAGATTAGGACATCGACGGAATGTCGAGTCAGCATACCCCAGTCGAATAGAAATCCCACGCTTCATCTCTTCGGAGTGTTGGTCGGTCCACTCGCCACTCAGTGCCTGGACCAGTGTTGTTTTACCGTGATCCACGTGGCCAACAAGACCGATGTTTACCTCCGGATGTCGATGGTGTTCTGCCATAGAGGATATAGTCTTAGTATAATTTCGCTGTGAATGAATGATAAACCTACTGTTCTATAGGCGGAGCAAGTCAAACTGTATACGTCCTCAACATCATAGCGTTCGGACTGTCCCGTTATCCATAAATCAACTGCTACTCTACTCCGTGACATGTTCCTTGCAGCCAAGCAGGAGATTAAAGATGCACTTGAGAGCGCTCTTTCTGATCTAAGCTATACGACAGAAGACCTTGGAATTGAACGTCCACCAGAGGATGTTGATGCAATCATTGCGTCAAGTGTTGCTTACCGACTTGCAGGAAAAGCACAGGCACCGCCACCAAAAGTTGCAGAGGAAATTGCAGGGGAAATTAACACTGCCGAGCTCCAATATATTGATGAGGTAACTGCTACAGGCGCATATGTGAATTTTGAGCCCTCTTCAGAGTATCATATTCGGACTCTGGAAGCTGGTCAAAATGAAAAATATGGAAGACGCCCAGACAAACAGAAGTCAGTTGTCGTTGAGCATACCAGCGCAAATCCGACAGGACCAGTCCATGTTGGCCGAGCACGAAATCCGATCATTGGAGATGCAATTGCCAGACTGCTAGACTACGCCGGATTTGATGTGGAAACACATTATTATGTAAATGATGCTGGACGACAGATTGCGACATTTACCTGGGCATACGAGACATTTGATGAGACAGAGTTACCAGAACCAGAACGAGACAAGCAAGACTATGATTTAGTCCGGTATTATCGAAAAGGGAACACATTTCTCGAAGAAGGGCCAGAAGAAGAAGTCGAAGTCGCAGAAGAAGAGATTGCAGCGATTATGCAAGGTTTAGAGGAAGGTAAGCCGGAAACATACGATCGAGTAAGTGAGGTCGTCGACACTGTTCTTTCGGGAATGCAGGATACACTTAATCGGCTTCCTGCAGAATTTGATGAATTTATCAAGGAGACAAAGTTTATTCGTGATGGATCGACAAAAGAGATAGTCACACAGCTTAAGAAAACAGAATACGCGCAGGAAACTGAAGACGGCGCGTGGGAGCTAAAACTAGACGATTTTGGATTTGAGAAGAATCTCGTTTTCGTACGGTCAGATGGAACATCGTTGTATACAACACGGGATATTGCACACCACAGCTGGAAGTTTGATAACTTTGATCGGGCGGTAACAGTGCTTGGAGAGGATCATAAGCTGCAAGCAAAGCAACTCAGCACTGCATTAGAGTTACTTGGTGAAGATACAGACGCATTAGATTCGATCCATTATTCATGGGTGAATCTCCCAGACGGAACAATGAGCACCCGCGAGGGTAAAGGGATTGATCTCGATGACCTTCTGGATGAAGCGGTTGCAAGAGCTAAAGAAGAAGTCGAGAAGCGACTCGGAGACCGGGTAAGGGAAGAAACATTGACTGAGGAGAAAATTGAGCAAATTGCTCATCAAGTTGGAATCGGAGCAGTTAGATACGATATTGTTGCCAAGCAACCAACAAAGCAGATTACGTTCAAATGGGAGCAGGCACTTGACTTTGAAGCACAGTCAGCACCATATGTACAGTACGCGCACGCACGGTGTTCGGGAATCATCGAGGAAGCAGCGGCTGCAGGGATAGCCAGGCCCTCACCTGAAAAGATCACGACAACAGAACTTGAAACGGATGCAGAAGTTGATCTAGTAGAAACAGTTGCCCGGTTTCCAGCAGTAGTCGAGGATGCAGCAGATGAGTTACAACCTCACGTTGTTGCAACCTACACGAGGACAATTGCAGACAAATTCAACGGATTCTATCGAGAATGTCCAGTGCTTGATGCAGAAGGAAAAACACAACAGCAGCGACTTGCAATCGTCGTCGCAACAAAGCATGCGATCCAGAACGCACTAGATATTTTGGGTATCGACGCACCAAATATAATGTGAAGTACCTCGGAGTACCTTGGGGTCAAGTCGTCCAAGAATCCCCGATTCTTGCGATCACGAAAACCGGAGGTTTTTCGACGACCCCGAGGCACCCTGCCTGCTTTTTTCTGTAGATTATCGAAGAAGTCGGGAGAAAAACCCTCCACCGTCTTCGGATTCTTCTGTATCATCTGAACCCTCATCAGTGGATTGTTCATCAGTTGATGAATTTGTATCAGCATCATCAAGAGCAAGAACAGGACTATCATCTGCAGGACCTTCGTCTGAGGATTCGGAGTCAGAAGAAGACGAATTGATGTCGATATCTTCCATTTCGAGTTGCTCGATATCAATATGCAGTTGCCCGTCTTCTACATCAATGGCATCCATGGTGGTCAGTTCAATTGAATCGAGACCGGCATCAGCAAGGGGATCAGATTGTTCAGATACAAGTTGTTCGTCACCAGTGATCCGTTCAGCCACTTGCATAAAACCAGCGGTCGCATCAGAGTCAGGAAGTTCAAGTACATGAGGTATGCCGGTCTCATGAGAAGCCTGAACGGCTGAGTCTGATGGAATGGTGCCAAGAATCATATGCTCATCCGTGAACGACTCTGGAAGAGTATCACCAGATGTTGTCTGGTTAACGATCAGACCTGCAACTGCTCCGTCGAGACGGTGTATTAGCTCGATTGTCGTGTTAGCATTTTCGAGCGAAGCCTCTTCGGGAGTAGTAACAATAATAGCAGCATCTGAGAGTCGGAGTGGTAAGACTGTCTCGTGACTAATTCCAGCTCCAATATCCAAGAATACATAGTCATATCGGGAGCGAAGATCCGAGATCACCGATTCAAGAAGGGATGTGTCGGTCTCAGTATATGACTCAACATCAGATCGGCTTGGAATGATCGTTACACCACCAGCAGCGTCGTACTCTGCATCAGTGAGATCAGCATCATCAGCTAAAACTTCATGTAGTGTGGGTCCGGAAGGATCAAGCGCAAACCAGCCGTTGAGATTTGCCATGCCCAGATCAAGATCGACGATAGCGACATCGTAGTCGAGTTTAGCGATTGCAACGGCGACATTGGCAGTCGCTGTTGTTTTTCCTACACCACCTTTTCCACTGGCAACTGCGTAAACTGTGTCCCCGCTCATCGCGTTCTATTGAATCTATAACACGGGAATGGTCTTAATTCCTTGCAGAATTAGCTGGGGACAGAAACGAGACGGATTTTAACATTTGGAGGCTGCGTCCCCGTCCTCAAGAAGCGACCGGCGTGAGCGAGTAAAGCGATGATAAGCAGTTCGCGTCTCTGGCCTGTGGGTGCGAGATAAATACAGATTACAATGCGGTGAAGAGCATCGCTGCCGGAGATTGTGATTGACCACCTCCCACCCGTGAACAGGGTGAGATTCCCATGGCACCGCACCGCTGGGTTGGGAGTTTCAGGGTTGCAGTCCAATCGGCATGACCGGACTACTGGCAGGGTTGTTCGAAAATCGGAGATTTTCGTGATGATGAGACTCTTCGATTCTCGAACCACCAAGCAGCGTCTCCGATCCCGGCATGGGATTCAGCGTTACCGTGCTGATCGGAATCCACAACCAGCGGCTTGAAGGGGATGCCTTCAGACGTGGTGTGGCCCGAATCCCGATATTATCCGTTTATTCGGGCGGCAAGGACGCCTCGGTGCAATCGTGGCTATGTCTCGATCACACATAACACTCCGGAATAGCTCAATCTCGTGGAGAGATTCCCAGTTGTCGGCTTCATCCCACGGCTAAAGCCGATGAGCGCTCGCCTCGCTACCGCTGTAAATCCATTGCCTGCAGACGTCTCGTGGTGAATGGGCCAACAGTCAACTGGCCCTCAGGTCAGGGGGGTTGAATGTCAACAGGTACTTACCCCCTGTGAAACTACTAGACAATAATGACTACTCAGGAGGCAGAAGAAGACTCGGGCCGTCGGAAATACGAATTCCGGAAGGTCATCGAGCAGCTACAGGAGTACGAAGGGTCAGGAACACAACTTGTCTCCATTTACGTTCCACCAGATAAACGAATTAATGAAATTGTTCAGCATGTTACTACAGAGCACAGTGAAGCAGCGAATATTAAATCAAAGCAAACTCGGACAAACGTCCAAGATGCGCTGTCTTCAATAAAAGCGCGGTTGCAGTATTATGACGAGCCACCGGAAAATGGAATGGTATTGTTTTCGGGCGCCGTGGACTCGGGGGGCGGACGAACAGACATGGTAACGAAGGTGCTGGAAAACCCACCAGATCCGATTCAATCATTCCGGTATCACTGTGACTCTCATTTCCTGACGGAACCGCTTGAGCATATGCTGGCTGATAAGGGACTGTATGGGCTCGTTGTGCTTGACCGACGAGAAGCAAACGTCGGATGGCTCAAAGGAAAGCGTGTTGAGCCGGTCAAGTCAGCAACATCATTGGTACCTGGCAAACAGCGGAAAGGAGGCCAGTCCGCACAACGATTCGCTCGATTACGCTTGGAGGCTATCGATAACTTCTATCAAGAAGTCGCTGGGATGGCAAACGAGTTGTTCGTTCCCAAGCGTCACGAACTAGATGGTGTCTTAATTGGCGGACCTTCGCCGACCAAAGAAGAATTTGTAGATGGAGACTATCTACACCACGAACTTCAGGAGAAAGTACTTGGAAAATTTGACGTTTCGTACACCGATGAGTCGGGACTGTATGATCTTGTTGATGCAGCAGAGGAGGCACTCGCTGACGCAGAGATCATGGAGGACAAGCGGTTAATGAAGGAGTTTTTCAGCGAGTTACACGGAGGAGAGCTGGCGACATATGGATTCAAACCAACGCGGCAAAACCTGATTATGGGCTCAGTAGACACACTACTAATCAGTGAGGATTTGCGCAAGGATGTAGTTGTATTCGAGTGTGGAGAATGTGGCAATACAGATTACGAACTCATTGATCAGCGTCACGATACACCAGAGCACAACTGTTCAGAGTGTGGGGAGCCAGTCACAGCAACAACTCGGGAAGATGCAATAGACCACTTGATTAATATAGCTGATCAACGTGGAACGGGTACGGAATTTATTTCAACTGACTTCGAGAAAGGAGAGCAACTGTACAATGCGTTTGGTGGAATAGCTGGAATCCTTCGATACTCAACAAACGTGTAAACATTTTTATATTAATTCCCTGAATGTCTGATTGGTTCTTGATTATAAAAATTGCTCAAGATGTCGGATACGGCGATCCAAGTCAATTGCTGGGTTAATATCTGGGTCACGGTTAATACGTGATAAGGTGCTAAAAACGTCGACACCAGCGTGCTCTAACTCGGAAACGAGTTGCTGAATTTCACTCCGATTGCTTGCGATAGAGTCGAGTAAGTAGAACAACAGAACAACCCCTGATCCGGCTTCACCACTAGGATAATGATCAGTTATAACTTGTGGTGAGACAGGATCAGAACCCCCTGAAGCAACACGAAAACAGATAGGACACTGGCGAACGACACCTGCTTGTTCAGGAGTATATTTCCGAAACTGATTGGGTACGGCAACAGGAAGCGCAGTGACATCGTGATCACACGGTTGCATAGTGGTTGTCTGGTTTGGAAGAACATGTTAGTTATGCTACGTCATAGTTCAACGTTCAGGCAGTTCAGGTAAGGTTTGTCCTGAATCATGTTTTTGACAGTGTATGAAAGAACAAATGCGATTATTTAACGGAACGAATAACATAGTATTAGTTAATGACTGTGATTGCCACTGTTGGATTGCCGGGGAGTGGAAAAGGGGAAGCAGCAACTGTTGCTGAAGAATTAGAGATTCCAGTTGTGGTGATGGGCGATATTATTAGAGAGGAGTGCCGTAAGCGTGATTTGGATCCATCGATACATCATGGGGAGGTGGCGAAAAATTTGCGTGAAGAGAATGGTCCAGCTGCGATTGCTGAATTGTCGCTTCCACGAATCAAAACGTATCTGAGAGGAAATGATATCGTACTCGTAGATGGAATTCGAAGTGACGAAGAGCTTGAGGTATTTAGAGACGAATTCGATGACTTTCAGTTAATTAGTATTGAAGCACCATTTGAGACACGGTTAGAACGGCTTGATGATCGAGAACGTGATAGTACCGACACAAAAGAAAAGTCACTTCGTAAGCGAGAGCAGCGTGAATTAGATTTTGGGATGGGAGAGGCGATGGACCAAGCCGACATCCAGATCAAAAACACGGAGTCTCTTGAGGAGTTTCATAGGAAAATCAAATCACTACTGACGGAGGATGTGCAAGCACCATGATTCGGAGCGTTGATATTCAAATAACGGCACCTGTATACGATACCGAGATAACAGACCGGGTAAAGACCGCAGTGACAAATATGTTTCCAGATGCGGATTTAGAAGAAAAAAATAGTGAAATTATTGGGACCGCACACTCGATGGAGCATCTATCAGAAAAGCTTCACGAGCAGCGAATATTGGATACGGCGCGAAAGCAGTTTTTCAACCAGCGCCGAGGAGATACATTTTCCTTCAGCCTAAAAAAGCAGGCAGCGTTTGTTGATAGAGTAAACTTTGCTGTTGGGGAGCCGGATGAGCTTGGAGAAATTTATGTTCGTGTACGCGTTGAAGAGCCAGAAATCGATGAGTATATCGATATGATCGCACCACAAACAGAGGATGGAAATCCGGTTACGGAGGACAATTAGCCAGTTAGAATGGGCCACCGCCCATGCCACCCATACCGCCCATTCCACCGCCACCACCGCCTTGCATTTGTTTCATCATTCGTTGCATGTCCATATCGCCCATACCTTGGAACTGCTGGAGCATGCGGTCCATGGTGCGGTATTGTTCAAGGAGATCGCGGACGCGTTCTTCTGAAGTGCCACTCCCACGAGCAATGCGTTTGATCCGACTTTGGCCAATACGGCGCGGATCTTCAAGTTCTTCTTCTGTCATAGAATCAGTAATGATCTCGAAGTCACGGATACGTTCTTCGGTTACATCCATGACATCGTCCGGTAGGTCATCGAGCGGGCTGGATCCACCTCCTCCCATCCCGGGGATCATATCAACAACTTGATCAAGTGGACCCATGTTGTTCATAGTCTCCATTTGCTTTTTCATATCCCGGAGAGTGAAGTCACCATCAAGCATATCTTCTGGTTCCCAGTCATCTTCTTCATGACCAGTGTCCTCCATCGCACGCTCAACACGTTCTGCGAGTTGCTTGAGGTCGCCCATCCCGAGCAATCGAGAGATAAAGCCATTAGGCTCGAATCGCTCAATATCTTTGATCTCCTCGCCAGTACCGAGAAATGCGATTGAAGAGTTAGTTTTACGAACTGCTGTCAGCGCACCACCACCTTTTGCAGTACCGTCAAGCTTCGTGATCACAACACCATCAATGCCGATTGCAGAGTCAAATTCTTCTGCTTGATCTTTAGCTCCTTGTCCGATTGCACCGTCGAGGACAAGCAGAGATCGATCAGGCTCAACGGCTTGATCAATTTGTTTGATTTCCTCGATGAGATCATCCTCTAGCGCGTGTCGTCCAGCTGTGTCAACAATATGAACATCAGCATCAGATGTTTCTTCAAGACCATTGCGAGCAATTTGGACTGGATCGTCTACGTCTGGATTACCATAGAAGTCGATATCAGCGCGCTCAGTCAGTTCTTTGGCTTGGTCATATGCTCCTGGACGGAAGGTGTCGGTCTGGATGACGGCAGTACGAAGTCCTTTTGTAGAGAGCCACCACGCCATCTTAGCCGCTGATGTCGTCTTACCGGATCCCTGTAAGCCAGCAAGGAGAATTGTTTGCTCTTCAAGGGGTAGCTCCATCGATTCGCCAACAATGTCGACCATCTCTTCATAGACAATACGGAGAACATGCTCTCGAGCCGTGGTTCCACCTGGTGGGTCTTCATCAAGGGAGCGGTTTTTAATGTTCTGTGACAGTTCCTGAACAAGCGAAACCTCGACATCACTCTGCAACAGAGAACGTTGAATCTCACGGACAACATCATCGATTTCATCTTCCGTGATTCGGGTCTCTCCACGGAGTTCATCGAGAGTGTCCTGAAGTGAGTCCCCGAGATTATCAAGTACCATTTGTATATAATTACACGTCAGACCGGTTAAAGTCTTACATACTGGTTCTGTTAACAACCAAAGATCAATCTCTGAAAGGTCTGCCTCGTTATTATATAAAACTCGGAAAGAAAATAGTTCTATTTGCCGAGAAGTTGGTCAACCAACCATTCTGGGTCAAATGGTTCTAAGTCATCATACTCTTGTCCAGTACCGAGGAAAAAGATTGGTTGGCCGGTTACATGGGAGATGGATATCGCTGCGCCACCCTGCGCATCGGCGTCAGCTTTCGTGAGTACTGAGCCATCGATTGCTGCTGCGTCATTAAACTCTTCTGCACGACGGACTGCATCCTGACCTGCGACAGCTTCATCAACGAAAATAGTCAGATCAGGGTTGACTACTCGATCAATTTTAGCAAGCTGATCCATCAGACCTTCGCTTGTATGGAGTCGACCAGCAGTGTCGCCTAAGACAACGTCAATGTCGTTAGCTTTAGCGTATTCAACCGCATCATAGATAACTGCCGCAGGGTCTCCTCCCTGTTCGTGACTAATTAGTTTTTTATTTAAGGCGTTAGCGTGTTCTTCAATCTGCTCGTTGGCACCAGCACGGAACGTATCACCGTTTGCAAGCACAGAGTCGTAGCCTTGGTTTTCTAAGTACCGAGATATTTTAGCAATAGAAGTAGTTTTTCCGACTCCGTTAACACCAGTGAAAACAAGGACAACTGGCTTATCTGCTTCTTCAATGGCGGCATCAAAGTCGACATCATCAACCGTCATGACTTCAAGCAGGGCGTCACGCAAGGCATCTTCAACAACTTCATCAACAGATTTTGTAAACCGACGACTCTCGCCAAGGAGGTCATCACGGAGGTTCTTGAGGATTCGTTCAGTCACCTCAAGTTCGACATCTGACTCAATCAACGCCATTTCCAGCTCCCAAAGCGGATCCTCAAGCTCTTCTTCTTTGATAACAACTTTTCCAGTTGCGATGTTTTTTGCTTTTTTTGCAAAGCCGATACCAGAGGAGCTATTCTCTTGTTCTGGTTGGTCCGTATCTGTGGTCGAAGGAGACTGGTTGTCGGTCGGCTCTGTGGTTTCAGCCGAGGAAGAAGAAGACTGGTCAGAATCGAGGGTATCCGTCTCTGTTTTTGTAGATGTGTCTACAGACGCTGAGGTAGAAGAATCGGTGCTCTGTTCAGGGTCAGATGTTGTCTCGGATGTTTCCTGAGGCTCCGGTTCAGGCTCAGCCTCAGGAAGTGCCTCCTGATCTTCGGGGTCTTCATCTTCCTCTGTTGGCTGTTCTTCGGCCGCCTCCTTTGCGCCTTTCCGGAAGTTTTTGATTTTATCTTTGAGCCCGTCAAACATAGCCTATTCTTCTTCAGATTCTCCTTGCATTTGTTGCATCTGTTGCTGGAGTTGTTGCTGCTGTAACTGCTGTGCTTGCTGCTCAAGCCGATCAGATTCTTCTTCAAGTTCTGCAATCTCGTCGTTGATCTCTTCAATTCGTTCGTCAAGATGATCTTTCTTATTCTCTAATGTCTCAACAGCACCTTCGGAGTTCCGCTCTGCCGCGTAACCGCCACCGAGGTCAACAATGATTTCCTCAGCATCAAGAATCTCAGCGCGGACTTTAGCACCACCGCCAAGTGGAACCTGAACAACAGCACCATCGTCTATCGCGTTAATCGCGGAAATCGCCTCATCGATTTCTGACTGATCATCACGAAGTGACTCAATCTCGTTATTTAGTGCTTCAATCTGCTGATCGAGTTCTTGTATCTGCTGTGATAGTTGCTGAAGCTCCTGTTGGCTTCCACCGCCTTGGTTCATCATTGTCGAATCACCTCTGCTGCTGTGGAGGTACTATGACGACGATAACAACAATTGCGAGCAATTGGTACTTGCATATGACTATATGGGACATCACGTCAGAAGTATGTTCCTATCAGTTGCTATCAATAGCTCAGAAACTCCCCACAATCACAGATAATTACTGAGACGGGGCATCAACCTCAAGTCGGTCCTTAAGATTTTGAAGGGTCGTTCTAAGCTCTCGTTGATTATATCTTCGAACGAAAGGCTCAGCAAGCCGAGAGAGAACTCTTCCCGGTAATTTATACGTAGCGGCATATGAGACACGGGTTCCATCATTTTCCTCGGTAAAGCGCAGATCCAAGTCCCCTTCAAGTTGGCCCCGAAGTTCAAAATTAAGACGCTGGTTCTCTTCATGAAGTATCTCAACAAGTTCACCATCAAGTGACACTCCAGCCATCCGGTAGGTATGATCAGCTCGTTTCCCCCCATTGTCAAGAGGCTCGACATTTCGAACCTCAACTAAGCTCGGGGTAATCTCAATGTGGTGGTATGGGTCATCGAGGTAAGTAAAAACGTTCTCGACAGGGGCATTGACGTAAATCGTCTCACTGACGGTAACCATGCGTCTAAAGTAGGTAACCAGTGCTAAAAAGTTGTGTGTTATTTACGTGCTATATTTCATCACGATACAAAAAATGTAGTCTGGATTTGAGGATATTTTTTTAATAGAACCAAAATTGAACAAATTAAGAATCAGAGTCAATCAATGTATCCGAGGGCATCCTCAATACGACCAAGTTCTGGGCCGGTTGTTTCTTCACCAGCCACATATCCAGTGTTGTTTGCGAGAAGTCCACTTCCGACGAGTGGGCCTCCGTAATTGATTGTTCCAACATCTGCATAGACATCGAGCAAATTAGATAGACGTTCAAGTTCACTGTCAGTTGCTTTAGGATGACAGAGAACTCCTGAGTCAGTCGCAACAGCCGCCATTCCTACGGTCCGAACATCAGCGATCATTCCCTGCTCAACAGTGACATCAAGCGTATCAGCAATTGTCTCAACTGTTTCGTTTGTAAGGTCAGGGTGAACGTATGCACCAGAGTTATTCGCTAAGATAACATTACCAACAGCGGTAATCCGACTGGGGAGTTGCTGAACAGGAACGGATACAGCATCTTGAAGGGTGGATTGTTCTTCTGATGAGATACGGTTACTAACGAGAAGTCCATTGTCATTTCCCGCAACGAGTGATCCAACAGTCGTTGATCCACCGACTGTCGTTTCAATAACAGATACAGAGAGCTCACTGGCAATCGCGTCAACAAGTTCTTGATCTAGATTAGGACGGACTACCAGATAATCATTCGTTACGTGGGCGAACACACCAACGTACGGCGAGCCAAGAAATGATGTCTGAAGCAACGTTCTCACTCAGAGTGTTCAGCTTCGACGATTCCGCGCCCCGCTTCTTGGAAGCGAGCAGCGCGGACACGAAGCTTGCTCGGCGGTTTTGATCGTCCGCGTTCCCAGACTGCTTCATTGATCGACGGATCAAGCCGGACATCATCCTCCTCGACCGAAAAGTGCTGGGCTAAGTGCTCACGGACGATTGCCATTGCCTTGTCAGCTCGTTCATGTTTCGGTGCAGCCTTAGCATCACGAAGCGGAATTGTCATGACCCGCTCCTCGAATTCTTCTGCGCTCATTCGTCAGTATTTGATCGACGCCAGTTTCGGCGTTTTGGGTTTCGCATAACGTCGCGGTCAGTTTTCATCATTACCCATGCTGGAACACGGCTGTTCTGCCGTTCTAATTTGGCGAGTCGTTTCTTTTTCGCCCTTGATTTTCCACTCATATGTTGCTGTTATTTTATGCCGACCGGTAAAACCTTGTTCTTTTTGATGCGTATCACAGGACATAGAAGATTATGAAAGATTTTCATCCCGTGATTTCAGCGACCAGTGTCGTAAGATCAGGAACTTCTATAGTTGGTTTGACGGGCAGTTCAGCAGATTTGCGATGCGGACGGCGGATAAAAGCTGCATCAATACCAGCTCGCTGAGCCGCGATAACATCTTTAGGGCTGTCTCCGACATATAACGCATCGGTTGCAGAAAGATCAGTCAGCGCTTGCTCAATATAATAGGGATTAGGTTTTTTTCTCATTACATCTTCAAGCGTGGGCTGACGGCCATAAACGGTGTTGAACTGATCAATTAACCCGTAGTGCGAAAGAATATACTGAACGGTCCGGTGCTGGTTGTTACTGACAACACCAAGCGGGCTAGTAATGGCGTCCAACGTAGCAACATCTTCATAGAGATCTTTCGTACCAGCATCAATCAGCTGGATCTGTGCTGCGGCAACGTTTTGATCACGTCGTTCCCAAAACCGTCCTGGGTCAAGACCATACGTTGAGCACACACTAAGTAAGTCGGCCATTGTCACTCCGAACAGCTGCTCAATATGCGTTGGATCTGGATCTTGCACGCCAAACTCATGAAATGTCCGCCTTATTGCATTTCGTACCGCTTCACCCTCAGTGATACGAGCAAGGACACCATCGTTATCGAAGACGATGGCGTCATAGTCCATAGATGACACTGTCCGTATATTAGGAAAACACGATATTAGGTGTTTGTGAATAGGTCATTTAGGTGAGAAACTATGAGGAATGTGTAATTGCTCCCTCCTACTTACAGCGGTAGCAAGGCGAAATCCCACCCGTTTACGGGGGGTGAAGTCGACAGCTGAGAATCTATCTATGGGTTTTGCTCTCCTACTGTTTTATATGCAATCAGAGCGTGGGTATGATGGTACCGAGCAGCTCAGTCGCCCAAGGAACTGGATAATCTCGGGAGCGGACCACACCACATTTGAAGCGATCCCTTCTGGGCCGCTGGCTGTGTATTTCCAAGTAAACCCGGTAACTTTGAATCCCACGGGATCAGAAACGGCGGCTTGGCCTCGCCAGTAGTCCGGTCATGTCGACTGGTCTGCAAACCCGTAATTCCCAACGTGGGAATCCCACGGATTCAGCCGTGAGGGGAGTCAATCACTTGTGCTTGTTACTGAGAAAGGATGCCTCTTGCTTACAGTCGGCTATAATACGGGCAGACCAATACAGGAAATCAGTTTTTCCTGTTTTACTAGAGTCCAGCGACATCTTCTATTGCGTCAGTGAGTGCCTTGATGCTTTCCAGGTCGTGCTCTCCCATGTGTCCAATGCGGAATGTTTTCTCCCCTATGTCACCATATCCATTAGAGAAGACATAATCGTATTTTTCAGAAACTTGCCCAATTGTCTGTCCGACATCAATGTCTTGAGTATTCTCAATGCAGGTTACTGTTTGGGAGCGATATCCCTCTTCAGCAAAGAGGTCAAAGTGTTGCTTGGCCCATTCCTGTGTGTACTCTGCCATTTCGCGATGACGACGATCACGCGCTTGATGTCCTTCCTCAAGCATGTGCTTCATTTGCCTTCGATAAGCAAGCATAATAGGAATAGCGGGGGTAGAGTGAGTCTGGCCTTTTCTGTCGTAGTAATCTAAGCAGCGCTGAAATCCACCATACCATGATGCTGAATCTTTCTCTAACTCTTGTTCATAGGCATCATCGCTGACAACACAAACAGCAAGGCCAGGAGGCATTGCAAAGGCTTTCTGTGTCGATGTAAAGATAGCATCAATTCCACTGCCCTCAATATCGATGTAATCACCACCTAAACAGGAGATAGCATCAACGATAAAGTAGGTATCTGGATACTCAGACACGATCTCCCCAATTTCTTCGACCGGATTTCGAACGCCGGTTGAAGTTTCGTTCATGACCATCCCAACAGCATCATATTGCGTATCAGCTGTTTCTAAGGCGGTTTTAATATCGTCGGGCTTGACAGCTTCTCCCCACGTATACTCAATTCGGTCAACATTCTTACCAAGACGTTCAGCAACATTTGCTTGTCGTTCACTAAATGCTCCAGAGGTGGGTACCAAAAGTGAGTCCTCAACCAGGTTCAGGGTTGTTGCCTCCCAAAACTCAGTACCTGATGCTGTAAGAATGGTAAGGTCATTATCAGTATCAAGAAATTCTTTCGTATCTTCGACTATTGTCGTATAGAGGTCAGTCATTCGGTCCATCCGATGGCCAAACATCGGTTGAGACATTGCATTGATAACGTCTTCTCGAACTTCCGTTGGACCCGGTAAATAGAGTCGTTTATTTGGGTAATCACCAGTATATTCACGTTTTTCTGTCACAGCAGTTCACCGTACTTCCATGATTATAAGTCCGAAGATATGCACGTTTTGTATTGTAAATAACTACGCCAGGTTTGAGCTACAGTATGTAGACTCCATACACAGACAAAGTAGCTTTATCAGTCATTGGAAAACAAAAATGCCGTTCACTATTCGATGTGCAATTATATATGGAACGGGCTTGTTGCACGTTCTAAACTGAATAATGGAATCGTTTTATCAATAACTCAAAATCAGAATAAGCATATCTCCGGTGTCGGGCCTCGATTCCTACATGAAATCAGCAATACCACTTTGTTTGCTTTTATCATTTTCAAAAATTCGGCTAATTGATCTGTCAAGAACTTCAAGTCGTTGCCGTGTGTATTCGCGAGTGCCGTATTCTTCTGCAATTTCGATTGCTGTTTCAAGATATTTATCCACTGACCCTTCATGAACGGTGAGATTAATATCGCCATCACACTTACGGCAAGTACCAGAGAGGGGTGCACGACGGTATTTGGTGCCGCAATCCAGACAACGAACTTCTTGTCGGGCAAATGCACGAAGATTTCCAAGCAAGTCTGGTAAAAAGTGGAATTCAATAATTCGCTCAGCAACATCAGTTTCATCGACCGATCGGAGTTTTCGCGACAGTTCAAGTTGAGCATCCATTTTGTCTTCCATCGATTCGAGAGTCTTGTACGCTGAAAGACTTGGTCCAGCAGCAATATCAGAAGTCGGATGCGTATGATCAAATCCGGTGTATTCATGTTCAGTTCCGACGGTCTCTTCGGCAATTGTCATCATATCAGCAACATCCTCGGGATGAGCGAGTTCACGGGTAGCCTCAAAAAACTCACGTGGATACTGTGACATAATATCAACATTGTGGGCCTCATCGTCAATCTCTGCAGGATCAATGCGGGATGACATAACAAGAGGAGCGTCCATTGAGCCACCGCGTTTGTCGGGAAGATATGTTTTGCTGAAGTTCAATAATCCATCAAGCAGGAGCATAACACAGTCTTCATCACCATCACAATTACGCCGTTTAGCAGCATGGAAGTACGGATGTGCATACCCACCGGCGACCTCAGTAATCCCGACAACTCGTCCCACAACAGCTGCGGAAGTGTGTGGGGCCATACCGAAGACTAATTCTCCAATAAGATCTTCTGAATTCTCAAGGTCGTAGTAAGAATCCATATCATAGTATGAGGTAAGTAGATCGTCAACAAAGTCAGCCGTTTTACGCATATGCTCTGCACCGCCTTCAGAAAGAATGATATCTTGAACTTTGAGCTCAACCACCTGATCTGCGTGCTGGAGTGGGTCTCCGTGAATATCTTCCGTATATCCAAGTTGTCTGAACTGATTGACTGACGCATTGACTTCTTCTGGTTTAACCGCAGTAACAGGGAGGTCAGTCATATCATATCGGACAGTACCATCTTTAAATGCGGAGACACCGTGTTTAGCACGAAGAATTCCTTTTTCCAGAGGCTCCGGGGTCTTGACTTCTGAAGTGAGTCCCTTAACGCCCTTGAGAATGTCAAAATGGCTTTTTCTTTCCCCAATGTTTTCAAGCGCTTCTTGGAACTCATTGGCAAGGTCAATTGTTTGTGTTGCAACGGCCGTTCCTTCTGTTTCACAACGATCACAGTAAACGCGACCAGACTCATCGGGAGTCAACCCGCGCTCACACTCAGGACATGTGTAGTGTGGATCGATGTGTGTGCCACAAGAAGGACAGCAAGACTTGTGTGTCTCCACATCGCATTCATTACAGCGTCGGATACCAACTTCGACTTCAATTTCACCAGGAGTATCTGAAAGAGAGGCTGCCTGTTTTGTAGCGGCCTCAAAATCACGCTGATTCCCGCCAGCCTCCCCGATCGGGAACAAGGTGTGAACAGCGGGGGAGAGTTCGCGTTCCTCAGATTTTTCTGGGCGACCCATACGATTTCCAACGCGGGTAGGGGCCCGTTCCTGAATACCAAAAGGAGCGACTTCGTTGATAGCTTTGACCGCATTATCCCATTCTCGAGCGGATGCAGATAATGACTGCCACGTTGGTTTTAGATCAGTTGTCAGACCAGCAGAGAGAACAAGTGGTCGCCACGTAGGTATAGTAATCGTCGCATCATGTTGTTGGTGTTCGACGACTAGGTTCTCAAGAGTCTGTTGAACAGCATCTGTTCGTTCAATCCGTAATACATCATCAACAACAGTTCCCTCACTCAGTGCTTTTGTAAGAGTCTCAAGATTATCGGTGGTGATGTCGTGCCATAGGTAGGTATATTTTGGATGAAGTGGTGCGTCGTATTGTTTTGCCCACGAGATTGCCTGTTCAGGCGAGGGGTGTGAAAGATTTATAGCTGGATCGTCTTGGAGTGCTTGAACATCCGTTTTTGTAGCTTTTAAATCTTGAATCCACCACTCAACAGTGTATGAAGCCGGGGCAAGTGGATGATTATTTTCAACAAACTCACCATAATTGACAAGGTACTCACCTAGATCAAGAATTCTCTCAACGCCGTTTCGAATTTCAATTGCCTCTTCAGCACTGTTGACGCGTCGAACTTCACCATTAGCTAAGCGAACAGTTGGGCCCTCGATTGAGTCTACCGGGACAATACCTGCTGCTTTTCCAGGCAACTCAGTTTTGATTTGTGTGCCTGGTGCGAGAAAGTCATCAACAAGATGCATTGTTGCTGGGTGAATGCCAGCAGTGGCATCACCAAGATTTCGAGTACGACCATATCTAAGACGAAATCCACCAGCTTTGCTTGGATGTCCGAATACAGGGCGGCCAGCAATTAGGTCCTGAAGATACTTTTTGTTTGGCTCGATACGTTTAGGCCCGGTCATGTCCGTAGAGTCAGAGTCATCAGACTCTGTATCGGATTCACTGTCATCAGACTCTGTATCTTCATCCTCGTCTTGTGAATTATCCTCACCAATAGTACCGTCAATAAGGTCTTGAAGCCAAGGCCACTCGACCTCATCAAGGTTACGAGTATAGCGCTGGATCTTCGGGGCCTTTAGGGCAATGCCTTCTGCAAGTACAAGGCACATCCCGCCTCGAGGAGCATTCGTGTCAATACGTTCGAGATCGCGATATCCAGATACTTCCTCATCACCGGTTGCCTCCCCATCAAGCATGATAGGACAGTTTTCGACAATAAATTTCGTTTCCTTATCTTTCGGGGAGTACTGTAATCCAGATTCAGAATCATATAGGCCAACCTCCTCAGCGTATCGTCCGATTTCATCATCGCGTGGTTTGAATTCATCTATCCCAAGTAATGATCGAGCATAGTCGGCAACAAGGACAGATAGCGCTTGAGCTGTTCCTCCAGCTGATCGGATTGGCCCAGCGTAGTAGACGGAGACATATTCCGTACCATCGTCGTTAGTATTGACCTCAACGCGGTCAATACCCTCAATGGGAGCGGCAACGACTCCTTCGGTCAGTAATGCTACGGCTGTCCGAACGGCACCTTCAACTTTTCCGCTTTTACTTTCATAATTACCAACCTCGCCGGAAACAAAACCACCAACAAGTTCAAGCGCAGCTTCCTCACGGCTCATCTCTCCTTCAAGTTCACGAACCCGTGTAGCGACCCCATCAATGCCAAGGATATTTTCAACACGGTCAGCCATATCTCGGGCAGTTGGGATTTCAATGTCAGGGCTAGGATCGTTGCCGCGCTGTCGGGCCTGTCGGGCAATCTCGGATGCTCGTTCAAGTTCCGCCTCAAGCCGGGTAAAGTATTGCTCGTCCTCAGGACGCATCGTTATAAATCGGCTCCATTATAACCAGAGATCAAGTTCAGTAACGTCATCGAATTCTCGATTAAGTTCAGTATCAAAGACACGAAGATACAATTCACCTGCAAAGGTAGTACCAGCGTTAAGATGGCCTGCAACGGTTGATCCATCTTCGCGAGACAATACCGCATGAGTATGCGCGAATCGATCACCATCAAGCCAAGAGATATTGCCAGTACAAGATGCAACTTCAAGCGGTTCATCGAATTCTACAGGGTAGTACTCTTTATCATCCTGATCATAGAACCAGAGTTCGGCATCCTGAACTGCACCCATTGCCATGAACCAAGCGGCATCAGCATCGACCTCACCGGCAAATGACTCGATCTGCTGACGCCAGTCTTCTCCTGTTTCGAATCGACCAAGATATTCAGCCGTGGTGGTAACTTCCCGATAGTCCATAGACCATGTTTGCACTGACGGGCCCTTAACTCTTACAAGACATAAAATTAGTTGTGGATATAGTAGTATATCTTTATTTTGACATATTCAAGCGAGTGGTGAAAACAGAAATTTATCGTAATTCAGAAAGATCTGTTACCGCCAAGATGATAGGTCAGGGGCATCCCCTGCATCCATTGAAAGCCAGGCACCATCTTCTGTGATATCAGCGATTACATACTCCTGATCTCGACCATCGCCATCAACTGAGCTAACGATGCGTGAGTCGCCGTTATCTTCGGGATTTGGTGCCACGGCCATGTTAATCGGTAACGAACACCGACATATAAGTCCGTCGGATTTGATCCGAGGAAAACAGAATAGATAGATACAAGAGGGCGATCAAATCTGAAAATTTTATACAAAGTAATCTAACGCGAAACAAATTATCAAAAAACGCGAGTATCAATTACAACGTGATAAATTCCTTCAGCATACGATTTAATCCGATGCTGGCCTTCTATTGAGATATCACGATCAACTGAACTTGCTGCTTCTGTTAGAGTACTGGCTGGCTGGGACCAAAGGTTCGCATCTGGTACGAGAGCATGATAGTGGACAACGCCGTTATATTGGACCGTCTGAAGAGCAGTCTGTAAGTACTCAGAAGAGTCATAATGACCCATAACAACACGATCCACGGCATTGGGTTCTAAATTCCTGCAGTTTGTGCGATAGGGCGTGACTCGGTCATCAACGTTATTCAAGGAAAGATTCGTGCGAAGATATTCAAAGGAAGTCGGATTAATCTCGGCAGCGGTGACAGATGCACCAGCAACAGCTATTGGGAGAGTAAAGTAGCCAATACCAGCAAACATATCAAAGACGTGTTCATCGGGGGAAATACCGTCAAGTGAGCGAAGATCATCTGGAATGTCCGAAACAGTTGTTGCCGGGCGATCCTGGGTAGTTGATTCTGCAATAAGAGCAGCCATGCGGGCGCGCTCACGCTTGTTGCCAGGAGAAAACATAACCTTAGAGAGGTCAAGTTTGTATTTGACTCCGTGCTCTTCATGGATTGTTTCTGTGTTACCAGTTCCAGCGATGACACGATGGTCAGGGATTCGGCGCTGTCCACTGATTTCGTGGCGATTTAACACTGTCTCTGCGTGTCCGTGAAGTTCAAGAAGAGCGTCACCAAGTTCAGATTCGTCAGGACAGTCGTCTGGGACAGAAACCAATATGACAGATCCAATGACAGCCCAGGAAGAAGGCGCACAATTAATATCCTGTTCAGACCATCCGCGGTCTCGAAGGAGTATATCTAATGTCTTGGGTCTATGTTCAGGATATTTCTGTTGAATGACGCGGATAATATCTACATCTGGGGGTTCCGTGATAGGAATCGCTAGTGTGCCGTCCGAATGCTCAATAATGCGTCGAGAATCATCATATACGCCTTCAGAGCGAAGAGTGGAAAGAACTTCTTCCCCGCGTGGTTTTCGGACAATAGCTGCTAAGCGGTTGTCAGTCATGATCTGATGGGAGAATATGAAGACCAGCACGACTCTTTAAAACCGTCGTCATTTCAGAAGAAGAGTCAAAATATGTAGGACGGGCAATCGTCTTCGACTCATATGTATCAGGATCTAACACCTGAACAGCGTGTTCGTCCTCGACATTTACAACTGTTGTCTCCTCACCGTCGCTAACGGATCCAAGGTACTGGGCTTCCGGGAAATCATCAATGTCATATTCGGTCTCATATGCTTCGCCTGTCGTTATATACCGTCCTTTGAGATTACCTTTGACACTGTCAACAAGAATTGGATCATCGAGGTCTTCAATGGTAATTATATCACCCGGTTTGTATGGCGGTAGACGAACAGCATACGTAACCCGATAAACCTCATTTCCGTCCGCATCCTCAGTGACAAGAGTTTCTGAGGCTGAGACTGCTCCGCCGAAACGATTGACAATTTTGTCTGCAATTTTGCGACCGATTTTAGTTGTAGAGACCTTCATGTCGAGACCGCCAGCAACTTCTCCAGTTTCGGTGATAAACGCGTTTCGGTCGCCGGTTTCTTCCATTGAGGAGACAACATCTTCAGCAATTTCTCGAGCAGCCTGTTGTTCTTCATCAGTTGGTTCTCGATCAACCGCTCGAACTTGGACAACGCTTGCATAGTAATCACCAGCAATACGGCCACATCGCGTACATGTCTCTGCGGCTAACGTCACTGGTACAACCACGGTTTCTTCAACAGGAGTTTCTCGAACCGCTCCTGAAAAGTGACAATGCATCCGTATCGTACTATTGTCAACCTGCTCTGGTTCCACACGCCATGTAATTGAATCAGCATCAACGTGTACTCCAAGCGATTGCCGAACAGCTTCAACGGCAATATCGGTGTAATCCTGTGCACCGATATCAACCCATCTGTTGCCTTGATGTACAGCTCCGCATTGTGTACAGTGTCGGACGGTAATTCGATCGGGCGCATCAACAAGTTCGAAATTCTCAAAATAACAAGCGTCACATAGAGACGGATCTCCACGCTCCGCACGAGTAGACCGTGCAGTTTCAATTGAATCGCCGCATCGAGGACAGATTTCGTGTTTATTAGTCATAATTAGCAGATAAGCCACCGTAGGATAACACGGAAGTGCAAATAACTTGGTTCAAGACTTTGGCATCCGCAAGTATAGGTGTTTCTTGTTAGATGGGATCAGCACAGAATCACGACAACTGGTCAATGAAGTCGATTCAAAACTATCATGAAATTATTCGATAATCGTCTTTATTAATCCTCAGACCGTATATAAGAGTACGATGAACTGGCAGAATGATTGGGGTCTTCGCGGTCGAATGATGGTCACTGCCGGGCTACTTGCAATCCTGTATATTGCGTTTGCAGTCGTCCTGATTGAGGTTCTCGGCGCAGGGATCCCAGTCGCACTGATGTTTGTCGGAGGGTTTTCGCTTGTTCAGTACTACCTCAGCGATAAACTGGCTCTCCGTAGCATGGGTGCAAAAAGAGTAGATGAATCGGAATATCCGGAGTTACATCAGCAGATTTCCCGCCTTTCACAGCAAGCTGATCTTCCAAAACCTGATGTCGCAGTTGCTGAGTCAGAAGTTCCAAATGCATTTGCAACTGGACGTAACCAGAATAACGCAGTTGTCTGTGTGACGACTGGATTGCTACGTACGCTGGATGACGACGAACTCGAAGGCGTTCTTGCCCACGAGCTAGCTCACATCAAAAACCGTGATGTGATGATTATGACGATTGCGTCGTTCCTCTCAACGATTGCATTTATGGTGGTGCGCTATGGGGCGCTCTTCGGTAATCAGAACCGACAGGGTGGAATTATAGTCGCTATTGGAGCATCATTCATTGTCTGGATTCTGAGCTTCATCCTTATCCGGGCACTGTCGCGATATAGAGAGTATGCCGCTGATCGGGGGGCAGCTCAGATCACAGGAAACCCAGGTGCTCTGGCTTCAGCGTTGATGTCGATTTCCGGGAAAATGGATCGAGTACCGAAGAAAGATTTACGAGAGCAATCGGAGATGAATGCGTTTTTCATCATTCCAATCTCAAAGGGGTTCATCGGGAAATTGTTCAAAACCCACCCATCGACAGAGAAACGAATCAGTCGGCTACAGGAGATGCAGGCCGAAATGGCGTAGTTGCCCGTTGAGCTAATTTTTATTCAGAATGATTGATACAAGAGTAGAGCTGGAGGTTACTATACCCATTTCTAGTTAGGTTGACTGCTCTAGCCTAACAATTTTTATGTATGCCAATCGCGGTTGATTGATTGGTATAGATCGGGGGACAGGTGAGTGACAACACAAGCAGAAGAGACTGGTACATATAAACACGGAGAATGGAATACAAATAATGGGATTATTTGATCGAGTCCGGTCGATATTTTCAGATGCAGATGAGCGACAGGGTTCTGATCCCGAGGATTTGCTTGACATAAGCTCAGCAGCGTTTACGATGAAAGACATTGGATATGAACTTATACCGAAAGCGGCGCTGTGTTTTCATGCACCTGACGGGTTTGAGACGACACTTGATGAGCTGCAGTCAATTGTTGATGCAACAGGAGAAGAAAAAACGGAGGTTCGAGAAGATAGCCACGGATTTCGATGGCTAATTGTAGAAGACACTGCAGCCGAAGGGTTAGCAACGGCATTACAGTTTAGTGCAGAGACATTTCTGACAAAAGGAGCGGAAGACGAGCTTCTTGCCGCAGTATTCGGGTTTGAAAAAGATCACTCGGCATATTTGATCTACTCGTTTGAGCGGGGTCGATTTTATCCATTCGTCCCAGAAGGGACGGAAGATCGTGATATGCAAACAGAGTTTAAGATACAAGGTGTCCTTAGGGAGGAAATACCAATTGAAGATGATGAGTCAGAGTGGTATCCGTTGTGGCCAGACCGTCCCGGAAAGCACCCATGGGAGTGATTATAGTAATCTACCTCAGTCTACTCACGCACCGCTGACGCGAATCGTTCCTTGAGGCAGGGGCACTCTAATTCCTCGACACACTTTTTCGCAGACTGTTGGCTGATGCCCCCATCTGCACAAGGAGCGCAGTCTCCACAGGCGTGAATTTGGACATGCTCCGATCTATGCAGTGGTGACGGAAAAAGAAGTCTGATCGGGGGGATGAACCCACTTCAAGCCAGACTCATGAGAAAAATATGTATATTTATTTTACTTTCACTATCCTGTTAACGGGGGTTTATGTGCCGAGAGAATACAGTTACAAACATGGCAGGAGATGATCTTGAAGAACTTCCCGGTGTTGGCCCAGCAACTGCAGAGAAGCTACACGACGCCGGATTTGATTCGTATCAAGGTATCGCAGTAGCGAGCCCAGGTGAACTTTCAAATACAGCAGACATTGGTGAATCGACTGCATCCGATATTATTCAGGCGGCACGACAGGAAGCAGACATTGGTGGATTCGAGACGGGATCAGCAGTGCTTGAACGACGAGAAAAGATTGGTAAATTAAGCTGGATGATTGACGAAGTAGATGAACTACTTGGAGGAGGAGTTGAAACACAGTCGATCACAGAGATATATGGAGAGTTCGGGTCAGGAAAGTCGCAGGTTACACATCAGCTGTGTGTAAATGTGCAAGTCCCACCAGAACACGGCGGTCTCGGTGGATCTGCGATCTTTGTTGATAGTGAGGATACGTTCCGCCCAGAACGAATTGATGACATGGTTCGGGGGCTGTCAGATGACGCAATTAATGCAATGCTCGAAAACCGGGAAATCGAAGGGACAGCAAATGATAGTGCTGCCCTTGACGAGTTGATTGAAGACGTATTGGATAAGATACACGTCGCCAAGGCATTCAATTCAAACCACCAGATTCTGCTTGCAGAAAAGGCTCAAGAGCTCGCCAGTGAAAGTCAAGAGGACGAATATCCTGTGCGGCTACTCTGTGTGGATTCACTGACAGCACATTTCCGAGCTGAATACGTTGGTCGGGGAGAACTCGCCGAGCGACAGCAGAAACTTAACAAGCACTTACATGACTTAGCACGTGTTGGCGATCTCAACAACACAGCTGTTGTAGTAACGAATCAAGTAGCTGCAAACCCAGATTCATTCTTTGGGGATCCAACAGAGCCAATTGGTGGGAATATTCTTGGACATACGTCCACATTCCGTATCTACTTGCGAAAGTCAAAAGGGAACAAGCGAATTGTTAGGTTAGTCGACGCACCAAACCTTGCAGACGGAGAAGCCGTAATGCGCGTTGAAGATAGTGGACTGAAACCAGAGTAAGCAGCTAGTCAGCACAGTACGAGACGAAATTTTGGAGGATACGAAGTCCCGTTTCTCCACTTTTTTCGGGATGAAACTGTGTTCCAAATACATTTCCATCTTCATTGGCGATTATACTTGGGAACTTAGCTCCGTACACCGTCTCTGCAACAACTGCATCTGAGTCATTTGGCTCAGCGTAGTATGAATGGACAAAGTATGCGTACCGACCGTCAATTCCTTCTGTCAACGGATGTGATCGGGTTACTGAAAGCTGATTCCATCCCATATGGGGAACTGTTTGATGGTCCGAGAACCGGATATTGTTTCCTGGGATGAGATCAAGTCCTTGAGCATCTCCTTGGCCTTCGTGAGATGCTTCTTCGCTATCAGTTAGTAACATCTGCATGCCAAGACAAATACCAAAGAGCGGCATACCAGAGTCAGCCAACTCAATAAGCGTGTCACGGTAAGGACCAGCATTCTCGACACCTTCACGAAATGCACCGACACCTGGAAGGACAATGCCATCAGCATTAGCAAATGCATCCGGATCAGAAGAGATATCTACAGATGCGCCCGCTCGGAGAAGACCTTGTTGAACGCTCCGAAGATTGCCAAGACCATAATCAACCACAATAATGTGCGCATCAGAGTCGACGGATTCTGACGACTGATTACTCATATGTAGTGTTTAATTCGAATAATCAAGTCCCTTTCTCTTGTATCACTTGTTTCTGCAGCGTAATAGAGAAAGGATGGTGGCTCAGTTGAACCCATCATCACAAGGGGCTCAGTGGGGGTAACAGTTCGTCACAGCCACCATCTTGGAGTACGATGGTCCGACTGAAAAACCCGTTCGTTGGAGCGTCCTGGTGTCGATGGACTCGAAATCACGTTCCAAGAAATCTGTTCAGTTCGGCAAACTCGTCAGGTGATAGAATTACTTCGGTCTCGAACGCATCGAACTGTTCGAAATCATCGTCGATCGTCAACATCGTATTCACTCCTTCGTCAATCGCAACCTGCGCATAATATCCGTCCCATCCGTTGATGTTTGCTTCACTCGCTTGTGAAAACCCACCTCGAACAACATCAGTAGGCATCCGGTCGTACCAGTGGATTCGCTTTGCATCCATGAAATTCTGAAGGACACGCGAGGCATCTTCGTTTGCGTACCCGTAGTAGGTCGTGAGGACGGTATGAGCTCCGAACAGTGCAGGATAGGGAACAACAGCATCGATGGCTCCAGTGATTCCCTCCCGAACGTACGAGAGTGCAGACTCACGAACCGGTGCTGGCGAGTGTGCAAGAGCAATCACCCCAACATCGAGCAGATACGGGCCACCAGGGTTACTCATCACTGTCACGCTCCGCTCCGCGCTGAACAGCAGTTCTGTGTTTGTGAGCGACTGGATCGACCCCTTCAGAAAGCGGTGTCGTCTCCGCTCTGTTCGACGCTGCTTGTTCAACGAGCTGTTCCATCCGTTCGAGAATTTCGTCGGGGCTGTCCTCTGGCTCGACAACCACTTCCCCCTCTTCTTCGCGGACCGTTACCTCTGTCCCCGGCGTAATACCGAGGCGTTCTCGTATTTCCTGCGGGAGAACAATTCGTCCCTTTGAATCTATCTTGGGCATATTCCCACATAGAGTGGGAACAAGTATAGTCGTTTTGGATGGGACACAGGATTTTGATTCGTTTCTGAACAGTAATGATCGGTCTATTAATAGAAACTGGGTCTCAGTGGAGGTAACAGTTCGTCATGGCCATTGTTAGATGGTTGGAGAGCAATGTATGTTAGCCGTTTGGAAATCGACATGACCCGTTTACGGAAGATTCGAGGCGAAAGCCTCGCCCTTTAGGGCGGGGATGAAGCCGACATGACATACCACTTTCTACATGACTGTGACCCTCTGTAATCCCAACGTTTATGATATTTGACTTTTAATAATTCGGTGTGAGTGACCGGCCACAACGAACGAATACCTATACTGCTGAAGCAACTACCGCCAGGTATCGGCAGTGTTTGTTCGACTGGCTGGCCACCCAACCCCCACTCTGGAACCAGATTAATTACCGCCGCCGACAAGCGTACTTCAGCGACGATGGTGACGTATGGGACGCTGACTACACCGGTCTCTACGACGAGTATGCCCCCATCATTGGGAAAGCAACCTGCCAGCAAATCGCTCGCAAGAATAGCGAAGCATGGCGCAGTCATTTTCGGTTGCTCGATCAGTACCACGACGACTCCAACATGACGGTCACTGAGAAACCGTCACCGCCGGGATACTGGGGCAATCGTGAAAAAGGCTACGAGTTGCATGGTCTCGTCCGCAATGACCTCTATACGTTCGACTGGGACGAAGACAAAAGCACACTCTCATTTGGCGTTGGTGACGTACTCAAAGACCGATACGGTCTTGGCGGTAACGAGCGCATCACGCTCGAAGTCAAAGGCAACCCACAGTGGGACGGTGACGACAGTCGACTTGAGTTCATCTACGACGAACACGCTGACCAACTTCGTGTCCAGCATCCTGTTCGCATTCAACCAGACAAGATCCGTGAACAGCGAGAGGATGCCTTCACTCATACACTCGATCCCGAGAACACGACGCAGGCAGCCGCTATCGACGTAGGTGCGAACAATACGTTGGCTGTTGTCACAGAAGACGGTGGTACTGCGGTGTACCACGCTCGCCCAGAGTTTGAGCGATTCCAGAACTATTCCGAGCGAATCGCCACACTTCAATCGAAACTTCCAGAAGATGGATACACGAGCGACCGTATCCAACGCCTGTATGATGAGCGGTCACGAAAGCGAGATCATAGTCGAGATGCAGCGGTGAAACACGTTGCTGAGTGGCTGCTCGAACGCAACGTTGACACGGTATACGTTGGTGACTTGACCGATGTGTTGGACACACATTGGAGTGCTGACGTGAACGAGAAGAATCACGCCTTCTGGTCACATCGACAACTGCTGGAGCGGATACAACTGACACTCGGTGATGTTGGTATCAGTGTCCAGGAAGTGAGCGAAGCGGATTCGAGTAGCGAGTGTCCCGAGTGTGGAAGTAGTGATGTGACTCGCAATGGCGATTCGTTCCGGTGTCATGACTGCGAGCTAGACGCTCACAGTGACGTGGCAGGGACGTGGAACATCTTGCAATCCGAAGAGGGGCCGATGGCCCGGCCCGCTGCCCTGTCTGCTGAACGCGACAGGGACGCACCCGTGGATGGGGCGTACTGGCAGTGGAACGAACACGACTGGATACCTGCTGATTTTGGGGAACAGTCGCGTTCAGTTGACCAACCCAGCCTCAGCAAACCCGCAAGTTCACAGCCGGGGTAATCGAACTGGTTGGATTACCCACGGAGGAATCCTCGCGCTTCAGCGCGGGGAGGAGGTCAAAGATTATCAGGTGAACACACGTGCTTTAGCGGGACAAAGAGAGTCAACAATTATCAGGAGTTACCTCATTGATTTCATCTGGCGTAAAAACGCCTTTGTCGGTTAAGTATTGAGTAATATATTTTGCTGGAGTAACATCGAACACCGGATTGAGCACGTTTATATCTCTTTTCCCGTTATATATTGCCGAGGTTTCTCCGTGCTCAAGACTTACTGCCGTTTTGCCAGTGATTTTGTCAGCCGCTGAAACAACATACACTGGTGTGTCTTCAGCAAAAGCCGCTATTGCGAGCGTCCGAGTTCCAGTCTTATTCACTACTGAACCGTCTCGGAGAATTGTGTCAGCTCCAACTAGCACTGCATCGACTGTGTACTTGGAAAGTACGTGTGCCAATGCAGCGTCCGTGTGGACCGTTACTGTATTAACAGACTTGATGTCTTCAGCAACTTTGATCCCCTCACGCTCCGGGCGAGATTCAGCCACGTATAGCTGTTGTGGTTTATTCATTTGAATTGTTGTATTTACTGTATCAGATCTGGAGTGTGTTAGAATTGTGTTCGGAGAGATTGCTTCCACGGCCGTGGTCGCTGCTTTTTTCTGTGCAGAAACTGCTTGCTGAATTTCTTTGTTTACTCGTTGCAGGATTTCTTTTGTAGTCATTCCTTCGGATAGTACTCGTTTTACACGGTTGTGCAATACAGCCATACTAGGACGAGACTCACATAATCGATCTCCAAGTGCTTGTAGTTCATCTCCCGTGTCCCCTGGCTCCTGAGCCAAAATAGCGGCCTGATCCCGGATTACCTCCAGTGCCCTGATTGAAAGATATGCTGCCCCGTGTTCGCTATCTGCAGCGATTGAGCGAACCGATGGTCGAATACGGTCATATGCATCCCAGAGCCAAGGGACAGTTGCTCGTGTAAGAATTTCCTGCGGGGATGCCCATTCTATTTCCCTGTTGTCTATCTCAGTAACCTGTGATTGCACATCGACTAAGGAAGCATATACCTCTGTTTGGCGTTTTCTTTTTCAATGGTTGTAATTGGTGATTCAGTCAAGCGTACAACGGTAACTGATTCGATCGGATTTCCAATCTCAGATGACACTTTTTCTGCTACCGATTCATCTGATGGTTTTGAGTCAATCGATACGGAATAGCCATCCCATACATTTGAATTAAGCAGAGAGTGATCTGGACAACGGGAAAGTAAAATATCACTATCAGAACGACAAAATATGGTTACAACTGCGTCCTCCATGATTGACGATTTCGCTCGGAATACAAGAAATTATGCGAAGAGCTGAATATATAATTTGATCTCTCTTCACCACGAAATCGGAGTGAGTTCGTCTTGGAGACTCGGGAGATTGGCCGTAGTATTGACTGAGGATCTGTGATTAGGTATGTGGAATTGCGAGTGTTTCAAGCCGCTGAGGCCGTAATGTATTGTAATGGCATCTAGTAGTCCGCTCTCACCAGACAATCCTGAAGAGGAGCGGCAATTTCAAGTTGATGCACCGTTCGAACCAGCCGGCGATCAGCCGGAAGCAATCAGCAAATTGGTCGAAGGGTTTAGTCAGGGAATGGATAAACAGACACTGTTAGGTGTAACTGGATCAGGGAAGACGAACACGGTATCGTGGGCTATTGATGAGTTAGAAATGCCAACATTGGTTATTGCACACAATAAGACATTGGCAGCACAACTGTACGAAGAATTTCGCGAGCTTTTCCCAGACAATGCAGTTGAGTATTTTGTCTCATACTATGATTATTATCAGCCAGAAGCCTATGTTGAGAGCTCTGATACCTATATTGACAAGGACGCGTCAATAAATGAAGAAATAGATAAGCTGCGACATTCAGCAACGCGATCACTGTTGACCCGCGATGATGTGATTGTTGTAGCCTCTGTTTCTGCAATATATGGGCTTGGTGATCCAAGCAACTACACGGAGATGGCGCTTCGATTAGAGCGTGGCGAGACAGTTGGGCGTGAGGGATTACTCTCAAAACTTGTTGACTTGAACTACGAGCGTAATGATGTTGATTTCACTCAAGGAACATTCAGAGTCCGTGGAGACACAATTGAAATCTATCCAATGTATGGACGGTATGCCGTCCGGGTGGAACTGTGGGGAGACGAAATTGATCGGATGCGAAAGATCGACCCAATTGATGGAGAGATTATAAGCGAAGAACCAGCAGTCTTAATTCACCCAGCAGAGCACTATTCGATTCCAGAAGAGCAACTGAATCGCGCAATAGAAGAGATCGAAAAAGATCTTGACCAGCGTATTCGGTATTTCGAGCGACAAGGCGATCACGTTGCTGCACAACGGATTGAAGAGCGAACGACGTTTGACATAGAGATGCTCAAAGAAGCTGGATATTGCTCCGGGATTGAAAATTATTCAGTATATCTATCTGATCGAAATCCAGGGGATGCGCCGTATACGTTGCTAGATTACTTTCCAGATGACTTTCTCACTGTGATTGATGAATCGCATCGGACAATTCCGCAGATTCGGGGGCAATTTGAAGGAGATAAATCTCGAAAGGAGTCGCTGGTCGAAAACGGATTTCGGTTAACGACAGCGTTTGATAACCGTCCGCTGACATTTGAAGAGTTTGAAGAACGGACTGAAAAAACACTGTACGTGAGTGCAACACCGGGGGAATATGAGCGAGAAGAAAGTGGACAGGTGGTCGAGCAAATTGTGAGACCGACATATCTTGTGGATCCAGAAGTATCAGTTCGGCCAGCTGAAGGGCAAGTTGAAGACCTAATTGAGCAAATCAATAGCCGGATTGAGCGAGATGAACGAACGTTGGTGACAACATTGACAAAACGAATGGCAGAGGATCTTACAGAATATCTCGAAGGTGCCGGGATTGATGTAGCATATATGCATGATGAGACTGACACGTTAGAACGACATGAGCTAATCAGATCACTTCGTCTGGGTGAAATTGACGCACTAATCGGAATTAACTTACTTCGTGAAGGACTTGATATCCCAGAAGTCTCTTTGGTAGCAATTCTTGATGCAGATCAAGAGGGATTCTTGCGATCCGAGACGACACTTATCCAGACGATGGGCCGAGCGGCACGAAATGTCAACGGTGAAGTAGTTCTATATGCAGACGATCCATCTGATGCTATGGGGCGTGCAATCGAAGAAACAAAACGTCGTCGTCAGATTCAGAAAAAGTTTAATGAGACGCATGATGTTGAGCCGACAACGATTCAAAAGGAGATTAGCGAACCGAATCTGCCAGGTGCAGAAGCAGATACAGAAGGTGTCTCAACAGAAGATCCGGAAACAACACAAGAGGCGGTACAGCAAATTGAAGAACTAAACAGTCGAATGCAAGAGGCCGCAGAAAATCTTGAATTTGAGTTAGCGGCAGATATTCGAGATCGGATTCAGGAGCTTCGTGATCAACATGATATTAGCGGGGATGACGGAGTATTACCCGAGATCAACTCAGAGTTTTAGCTGATAGCAGGCGGTGGATTGCTTTTCAAAGAGGTAGCAAGGCGAGGTCCCCACCCCACTGTGTGCGGGGCAGTTGATCGTATAAGTGGTCATTGCAGCAAGGTAGGTATGACAGTTTGTAGTTGACAGCACTCTTTGCCGTTCAGCGGCTAAATGTGGATGTGGCTGAAGAAGGGTTTACGCTTGAGGAGATTCACCAAGTGTTACAGACGATTGAGCAGCCAGTAGTAACGGCTGAGCGACTGACACGAGAATTTGAGCGCACACAGGCAGATATCGAAGCCCAACTTGCTGAGTTGGTCGAAGCAGGTGATCTCAATCGATTAGATGTACAGTCAGATCCAATTGTATATTATCCGTCTGAGTTGGCAAAGCTAGCGCAGACGGAACGAGTAGTTCCATTTCCCGATCGAAGAGAGATTGCGATAGACTATCCAAAACAGTTCACACGAGCACAATGTTCTCAGTTTGCACGGCTCATAACTGTTGAAGATGGGAGATATCTTTACGAGATTCGTCCAGAAGACATCTGGGGGGCACCATACGAGACAGTTGACCGGTTACTCGAAACAGTTCATGGCGTATTGCCAAGTCCAGCACCGAATCTTGATAGATGGATAAAAGATCAGTGGGCACGGGCAGGGAAGTTCAAACTACTCACCCACAAGGATGGATATACCGTACTCGAAGCAGAATCGGAGTCGTTAATGGGAAATGTCGCACAGCAGAAGTTGGATGATGGACAATTACGAGCGCCAATCTCTGACACAGAGGCATGGGTGGCAGAGGAAGCAGTCGCTGAAGTAAAGCGAGTCCTGTACGAAGCAGGATATCCAGTACAGGATATTCGTGAATTAGAGTCAGGGGAAGAACTCAACGTTGAGCTAGAATTGCCACTGCGCGACTATCAAGAGGAGTGGGTAGAGAGATTTATAGAAGCAAAATCTGGGGTGTTGGTTGGGCCTCCCGGATCAGGAAAAACGGTAGCAGCAATGGGTATTATGGGGGAGATTAAAGGTGAAACGCTTGTTTTGGTTCCAAGTCGAGAGTTGGCAAGTCAATGGGAGAGTGAGTTGTTGATGAAAACAACACTCTCCGAGGAGCAAGTTGGTCAGTATCACGGAGGAACAAAGCGTCAACGGCCAGTAACAATAGCTACATATCAAATAGCCGGGATGGACAAACACCGGCAACTATTCGAATCAAGAGAATGGGGACTAATCATATTTGACGAAGCTCATCATATTCCAAGTCCAATCTACCGACGAGCAACACAAGTGCAGTCTAAATATCGGTTGGGTTTGACTGCATCACCAGTCAGAGAAACAGGTGATGAAAGTGAAATATACACATTAATCGGTCCACCAATCGGAACAGATTGGGAAACACTATTTGAAGCGGGCTATGTCGCAGAGCCGGAAATCGAATTACAGTATCTTCCGTGGGACACAGAAGAAGTACAGAATGAGTACGTAAGCGCAAGTGGACATAAGCGTCGACAAGTTGCAGCAACAAATCCAGCAAAAATCAAGCAGGTAAAGCGCTTATTGAAACAAAATGCGGGAGCTAAGATGCTTATTTTTGTAGACTATCTACAGCAAGGTGAAGATATTTCCAGTGCAACAGAGATTCCATTCCTAAGTGGTGAAACACCACACGCCCGCCGAGAGCAGTTACTATCGCGATTCCGATCAGGAGATTTGACAAAACTCATCGTGTCTCGTGTTGGAGATGAAGGGATTGATTTACCAGAAGCTGAGGTTGCTATCATTGCGTCCGGATTAGGAGGATCCAGAAGACAGGGCGCTCAGCGTGCTGGACGAACCATGAGGCCTGCAGGAAAAGCACAGGTGTGTATACTTGCCACGCAGGGAAGTGAGGAAGAAGAATTTGTACGGAAACGGACACGATATCTAGCTGGGAAAGGGGCCCGAATCAAAGAGACAGTAATTGAAGAAACAATTCTACAAGCAGGTCAAGAAGACCGTGCAGAGGAGACATAATCAACTTTAGTTACAGCGAACGGTGAATCTGCTGTGCTAATGATGGACCTACGCCATCGACATCTTGAAGCTCCGTCACTGAGGCTGTACGAATCCGATCGATGCTTCCGAAACGACGGAGCAGTCGATCTCTGGTGGTCGGACCAACTCCGTTGATCTGATCAAGAGCTGTAGAGACATTATCACGAACTGTTTCGTGGTACTGTACAGCAAAACGGTGAGCCTCATCGCGAATCTGGGTGAGCAATGTGTGTGCATCGTCGGAGATGTTAACTTGACCGTTTGGGCCGAGGATTCGATCGCGCTGTTCTGACTTTGCAATGGCATATGTTGGGATATTCCATCCTGCATCAGTGATAGCATCGACTGCTGCTTCTCGCTGGCCTTTCCCACCATCAACAAGCAGGATATCCGGATCCGGACGGTCGTCTCTCTCCTCAACAGCGCGGGTTGCGCGCCAGTGAAGAAGAGTATACATATTACGATAGTCATCATTTTCATCATGAAGACGCTTTCTTCGATAGCCGGATGCATCACGAGATCCATTAGTAAATGTCACATTGCTACCAACAACACCAGAACCATCTGTATGGCTAACATCAAATCCCTCAATTCGAGACATAGAAGAAAGTCCAAGGTCAGCCGCAAGAGATTGGGTCGGGTCAGTGGTCAGCTCGCCTTTACGTGCATTTTTCATTGCCAAGTCAACAAGGCGAGCACCACGTCCAGAACCAGGAACACGGACACCAACACCATTGGTCGATAGCCAGTTCCGCACATCATCATCGTCCGGTTGGTCTGGAAGCAGCAGTGAATCTGGTAAGTTACGATCAGCGTAATACTGCTGGATAAACGATGATATAACAGTAGCCACCTGCCGGGGACCATTCTGTGGAGCAACCAACGTGTGTCGGTCGCGATCGATAAGCTGTCCATTCTCGCTGTGGAGTCGAGAGACTATAGCCTGATCATTACCAGTCGAGACACCAAGAATATCTGTTGTTTCCTCTTCATCACCTCCTTTGATTGCTGGATCACCATCAGAATGGAATTCTTGAACAACTTGAAGACGGTCACGAAGGGTTGCAGCCCGCTCAAATGCTTGATCCTTGGCTGCATTTTCCATTTCTGTTCGCAGGGCCTCGGAGAGAACACCGGTTTCTCCATTGAAGAACCGTTTGATCTGTTTTACGTCACGCTGGTAATCCTCAGTGGAGATTTCATTAGTACATGGCGCCGTGCAGATACCCAACTCATAGTCAAGACACGGTCGATCACGGTTTGCATACTTATGATCAGAGCAACCTCGAAGTCCATAGATATCTCGGATTGCCTTCAGAACAATTTCAAGTCGGCTACGATTCGTAAAAGGACCATAAACAGTTGCTTGCTCATCTGGGTCACGGGTGATTTCAATACGGGGAACAGGATGGTTAGTCAATTGAATGAGCGGATATGATTTATCATCCTTTAGCCGGACATTATATCGAGGGGAGTATCGTTTGATGAGGTTTGCTTCCAAAAGTAAGGCCTGTGTCTCAGTATCAGTGACAACAGCCTCAATTCCGGTGGCGTTATCAACCATCCCGGCAATGCGTTCACTTCGGGGATCAGTGTATGATCGAACACGGTCACGAAGATCAACTGCCTTGCCAACATAAAGCACTCTTCCATCAGACGCTCCGACATTCGAAAGGGACTGCTGCGCAGAAGTTGGATCAGGATTTCCAGTGTGAAATAGGTATACACCAGGCTCAGTTGGAAGGTTTGCAGCACGATCACGCAACGCAGCAAAATCCATTTTTGTAGTATCTAGTGTTATGAGCGATTGTAGGTTACGATATAATCACCAGCGGAGGACAGCATTTCTGTAGCTACAATAACTATGTGTAGGTAATGGAAGAAAGCATGCAATGTTGGCTTGTTGAACGGGATTTTTGGGATGAAGATCTGGTGACGCTCGTTTACGCAACGGTTGATGGAAGAAAACACCATCAACGGCAACTCTCGGGAAGTATGCTTTACGAGGTCGAAGTAACAGCAGCAAAGAGATTTAATAAGTCAACACTTGAGCCCACACCAGCCGAGGAGCAAGAGCGATATGCAAAGGAAGCAAAACGGATGAAAGAACGGCATGAACCTAGCGATATAATATAAAATCAGTCAATTCCCAGCTAATCATCTAGAGTTTCAAACTGATCACGGACTTTATCAACTTTGGGCTGAGCGTGCATCTGACAGTATGCATCTTCCGGATTTTTTTCAAAGTAGTCTTGGTGTTTCTCTTCAGCTCGATAGAATGTATCAAGCGCTTGGAGCTCAGTAACAATGTCATCATCGTATTCTGCATCAAGCGCGTCTATAAATTTCTGAGCTTGTTGCTGTTGATGGTCGTCATGATAGAGAATAATTGAACGGTACTGAGAACCGACATCGGGGCCCTGTCGGTTCAATTGCGTCGGATCATGAACTGTGAAAAATACTTCAAGTAACTGGGCATAAGTAATGATCTCAGGATCATACGCAACCTGTATTACTTCCGCGTGACCAGTTGATCCGGCACAAACCTGTTCGTATGTGGGATTAGAGGTATTTCCGCCAGCATAGCCAGAGACAACAGACTGGACTCCGTCAAGTGGCTTAAACGCTGCTTCGGTACACCAGAAACAACCGCCGCCGAAGGTCGCTTTGGATGTGGAAGACATTGCTGTGACATAGGGGGTCAGCGCCTATGTACCTGTGGACAAGAGAGCGGCGATACTTACCGTTACTATCAGTTATAATTGTTTGCGAGTATATGCATGAGAAACATGACCGACAGGGAATTTCGGACGGAAAGCATCCACGCAGGTCAATCGCCGGATGCAAGTACAGGAGCGCGCGCCCCTCCTATCCACCAGACGACCTCGTATGTTTTTCCAGATGCGGAAACTGCGGCCGAACGATATGCACTTCGCGGCGACGGGCACCTTTATTCACGAATCAGCAATCCGACAGTCAAAATGTTAGAAGACCGGCTTGCAACATTAGGAAATGGGGCTGGGGCAGTAGCAACCGCCAGTGGACTTGCGGCTCTGGATGCATTGACGTTAGTGACCGCAAAAGAGGGAAATAACATTGTCTGTGCGACTGATGTATATGGGGGAACAGCAACGTATTTTAAAACAATTGCAGCACGCCGAGGTATTGAAGTTCGGTTTGTTGATACATTGGACTATGACAAATTTGAGAAGACAGTTGATGCAGATACGGCATATGTGCATGTCGAGACAATCGGTAATCCGTCGTTGAAAACGCCTGACTTTGAAGCGTTAGCAGAGGTTGCACATAACGTACAGGCCCCACTAGTTGTTGATAACACATTTGCGACTCCCGCAATCTGTTGTCCACTCGATCACGGAGCAGATATTGTGTGGAGTTCAACGACCAAGTGGATTCATGGATCTGGAACAACAGTAGGGGGGATCGTTATTGACGGAGGAGACTTCGAATGGAATGCAAGTAAATACGAAGAACTGGCTGGGGAAAGTCCAGCATACACAGATATCGATTTTTCAGAGGATTTTGCTGATGCTCCATTAGCAGCAGCCGTTCGATATCGATCATTACGGGGGTTAGGGAACCAGCAATCACCATTCGATGCATGGCAGACTCTACAGGGCATCGAAACGCTGCCAGTAAGAATGGAAAAGCATTGTGAAAATGCGCTCATCGTTGCGGAGTATCTGCAAGATCACCCCGAAGTTGAGTGGGTTAGTTATCCAGGGCTAACATCCCACCCTACGCACCAGAATGCAGAGGAGTATCTTGATGAGTACGGGAGCGTAGTAACATTCGGATTGTCTGGGGATGGATATAAAGCAGGTCGAAAGTTCTGTGAAAGAACAGAGCTAGCGAGCTTTCTTGCAAACATTGGCGATGCCAAGACGGTAGTTATTCACCCAGCATCGACAACACACGCACAGTTATCTAGGGAGGAGCAACGAGAGGCCGGTGTGCAGCCGGATTTAATCCGACTCTCTGTGGGTATTGAGGATCCAGCAGATATTCTTGCAGATATAGATGCGGGGATTGATGCTGCCACGGATAGGAGGTATACATAGATGTCAAATACAACGATCGATGCTGTCGATCTGGGATCATTTGAGTTTGAATGTGGAGAGACGATCCCTAATCTCCGTGTTGCGTATGAAACATATGGAGAATTTGACGGGGATAATGCCATTTTGATCTGTCATGCATTAACTGGCAGTTCGCATGTAACAAACCGACGTGATCCAGAGAAGAAAGTCAGGTTACCTGAAACTGGGGGACAAGCGCGTGCTTGGTGGTCGGATGTCGTTGGTGCTGGTAAAGCAATTGATACAAACAAATATTTTGTTGTGTGTCCAAATTTGCCCGGATCGTGTTACGGAACGACTGGTCCTGCAAGCACAAATCCGGAGACTGGGGAGCCGTATGGAACTGACTTCCCGCCAGTGACAGTCACAGATTGGACTAGAGCACAGCGAAAGGTGCTCGACGAACTGGGTGTTGGACGGCTGCATGCTGTTGTTGGAGGATCAGTAGGAGGAATGAACGTGTTGGACTGGCTAAAACAATATCCTGATGACGTTCATAGAGCAGTACCGATTGCGACAGCCGCTCGACTTGACCCACAATGTATTGCGATGGACGCCGTAGCCCGGCGGTCAATTACAAGTGATCCAAACTGGAAAGGTGGGGACTATTATGACGGCCAACCGCCAAAGAAAGGGTTAGCACTTGCTAGACAGTTGGGACATATCATGTATCTCTCCAAAGCCTCGATGGAACAACGATTTGGGCGCCGCGCTGCTGGGCGTGAAGCTGAACGAGAGTTATTTGAAACTGACCGCGGAGCAGACTACTTCCCATATAGAGATGTAGAATCGTATCTTGATTATAATGCCCAAAAGTTTGTACAGCGCTTTGACGCGAATAGTTATTTATACCTGACCAGGGCAATGGATAACTACGATTTAGCATCAGGATATGAGTCAAATAGAGAAGCCTTAGCTGCCTTTTCGGGAGAAGTACTAATAATGAGTTTTACTGGAGACTGGCACTTTACCGTGGAACAGGCCGCTGATGTGGCCGATGGAATCAGAGAAACAGATGCGGAGGTCGCACATCATGTCATAGAGTCTGAACACGGTCATGATGCGTTTCTGGTTGAGCCTGAGAACGTTGGACCACCAGTGGAAGACTTCCTCGCTGACGGAACAGATGGACGGTCAGTGATAGACACAAAGGAGATCGAGCGGAAAGAAAAACAATCAATTCCGCCGGTCCATAGTAGCCTGTTCTGAACGGGAAGTAACGTGTGCTCTGACAGACGCAACCTGTTCGCTTGCAGTGATTGCAATGAGATTAGTTTTAGCAGGAGAATTAACAGCGAAAAGTAAATTACTGAAACGGGTATCATAATTCGCTCTGGACTTGATAACAGTTCTCGGTAATCCGATTTTCTTTATTAAATTCGTCCCGTGAGACCAACTCCTTGGATACCGGTGATAGGAGTGGCTCTATTCGGGACACGTTTGTCGCATACTATCACTTAACTGATTATCTTTCGATTTTTGTCACATTCTTGATCGACCCTTCTTTTCGGAACCGGTTTAACTCGAAACTCTCCGAAGCCGTACTTCGAGTGTGATCCGACCCGAGTAATTCCGTTCTTCGCAGTCGCTGTCGGACGGTCGCCTTCGTAGCCAACCACAACACCGTGGTCTATCGCCTCCAACTTGTAGACATCACCACCTTCGACGACTTTCTCCAGACGGCGGCGCAGTTGCGCTTCGTCATTGACACTCCACCACCACGGCACGTCTACGTTATTCGTTGCTGGATACTCCGACCGGAGTACGAACGGCGTCACGAGCTCGGGGATGAACGCCTCGCCGTCTTCGAGACGCGAGTAGTCCAGTTCGTTGAGGTCCACGACCTGCGTGTCCTTCAACGAGGTCGTGCCGTAGCCGTAGTTGCGCTTGCCACCGAACTGGAGTCCATCAAGCACATCCTCACCCAGTGGGAGATTCTAGACGTTGGCTGTGGCACTGGACAATTGCTAAAAGATATCCTTACTGATCATAATGTTCAAGTCAGGGGAATCGACATTAACCCCGGCATGCTTGAAGTTGCGAGAGATTATCACGGCATACACGGAGCAACTTATGCAGATGTCCGGAATTTTAATCTTCCATACCGATCCTACGATATGATTCTCGCTTTTCGTGAACTCACCCCGGGGTCAAGCCCCGGGACAGTCGCCTTGTACCGCCTGTACAACCGCAGATTGCCCAATTTAATTTCACTAGAATAGTTTGAAAAATCATCTTGGATTACCGAAGACTGATGAAGGATAGTTTGAGCGTTCCTACAGCTTTAGCCGGGCACTTTCGTCTCGAAAACCGCTGTAAGTTCGTCTAAGAATACTACAAGAGGTTCTCTTCCACAAAGAGCTCCCGGAGCTCGGTCATATCCTCCACTACGACATCACAATGTGGAGCAACAGCAGGACGAGGAGAGAAGCCAACAGCGAGACCTGCTATCTTTAGCATAGGAAGGTCATTGGCACCATCACCAACTGCAATGGTCTCAGCAAGAGAGACATCCTGTTCATTAGCAAGTTTCTCAAGGACATCGTCTTTTGTACCCTCAATGAGTGGTCCTTCGACCTCACCTGTCATCTTTCCGTCCTCTATGGTAACTGAATTTGAAACAATCGTGTCTACACTTACATTCGCCTGTTCAAGTGCAGACATGACACCGCGCCGGAATCCTCCGGTTAAAATCGCTGTGTGGATGCCGTTCTCATTTAATTCCTGAATAAGGTCGCCTGCTCCGGGACGAAGTGTAACTTGCGAGAACGCATCATTGGCATCCTGTTCATCAAGATTAGAGAGAAGGCTCACTCGTTCTCGAAGGCTTTCAGCATACTCGATTTCGTTGTTCATTGCTCGCTGGGTGCTTTTTGCCATTTCATCAGCAACGCCTTGCTTTTCGCCGAGCAAGACGGTCATCTCAGAATCTGAAATCGTACCATCGAAGTCAAATGCAACAATTGTCATAGGAGAATATTTGGAATCAATCGATGTGAAACCCCCGATACGACAAAGAAACGGGTTCAAACAAGAACCTCGACCTCGTAACCAGCCTCACTCATGCCATCAAGGAGTTCCTCAATGTGGTCATGTCCTTTCGTCTCTAGATCAAGTTCAACCCATGCTGCATCCATACCGATGTCACGTGAAGTCCGGTCATGCTGGATCGCATAGATATTTGCTTCCAAATTAGCAATAACATCGATCAACTCATCAAGGGCACCAGGACGGTCTTTGAGGATCGTCCGGATACGAACATAACGGCCTGTTTCAACAAGACCACGCATGATGACGGTTGTGACTGTGTTAAGATCGATATTACCACCACAGAGACCAACGGCAATCTCTTCTCCCTCTGTATACTCGAATTTATCAAAAAGGACGGCTGCAAGCGGTGCAGCACCTGCTCCCTCTGTGAGAACTTTGGAATGTTCAAGTAAGCCAGTTAACGCAACCGCAATCTCAGAGTCTGAAACAGTGACAACTTCATCAACGGTGTCTTGAATAATCTCAAAGGTCTGATCGCCAACTCGACGTGTGGCTATTCCATCCGCAATTGTATCAACCGAGTCCCGTTCAAAAACATGTCCCTGTTCTAAGGATTGAGGGACACTTGCCGCTCCCTCAGCCTGGACTCCAATAACTCGAGCATCAGTCTGGGCTTTAATTGCAGTAGCAACACCACTGATCAGACCGCCACCACCGATGGCACTCACAACGGTGTCAACGTCAGGGAGGTCTTCAATAATTTCTAAGCCAAGTGTTCCTTGGCCAGCCATGACTGCTGGGTCATCGAATGCATGTACATATGTACGTGATTCTTCCTCCTCAATTTCGTGTGCACGCTGAGCTGCCGAGTCATAATCCATACCGTGTAGGATGACATTTCCACCATATGATCTGGTGGCCTTAACCTTCGATAAGGGAGCATACTTCGGCATTACAATAGTAGCATCAACGCCAAGTCGATTAGCCGCAAGAGCAACTCCCTGAGCATGGTTACCAGCACTTGCGGTAACAACACCAGCTTCCCGTTCAGCCTCACTGAGTGTTAAAATTCGGTTTGTGGCACCGCGAACTTTAAACGACCCGGTTCGCTGAAATGTCTCTAATTTAAGATGAATGTTAGCACCAGTTGTTTGGGAATAATATGGAGAATACTCAAGAGGGGTTTTACGAGCAGTTTGAGCAACGCGGTCGCGAGCATCTAAGATGTCCTCAATAGATAACATGGAAGTAAATTTGCGTTTCTGCCAGATTAATTTATGAGGTCACTTAGGAAATCATATTACTATCATGACTTTGCGAGCTATTATTGTGTGTATGTATTCTTTTTGGCAAATTTCTCCGAAAATACTGATCAAAGTGAAGATACAAGTCAGTAAGCAAGTACAACAGAAATCAGAGAGGGGAAAGAGAGATTAAAGATAAGGGGAGCGGGTTAAGTCCGCGGTGCGCAACCGTGTGACACCAATTTATAATTAAAACTGGCCCGTAATAAAGCCGTTCCAAGCGGAGTGAAAGTAAAATTAGGAGTAGAATGCACGTTCCCGTATAGAAAACTGATTTAACTCCAATAACACAATAATTCTATATGGGTTATGGAGAAGTATTTACTGCTGCATATCGGACATACGTAGCCCGAGCATCGGATATTCTTCCGTTCTATTTCTTCGGGATTGCTGTCTCCGCTATTGCGCAGTCAGTGCCGATATTGGTCGGGATGATAGGGTTGGTATACCTCTGGTCAACAGGAAGACTAACAGAGATACAGGAAGCGCTTGAGGATGTCGGACCAATTTCAATCGATGAACCAAGTGAAGCTGCTGTAGATGAATTTAGTGAGGTGCAAGAAGCAATACAAGAAGCAATTGGGCTATCAGTCGCAGAGTTGGGAATCATTGGGATACTGGTCGGAGTAGTAACACTCATTGCAATTGGGATTATGCAGGCAGCAGTCAGCGCTGGACAAATTCATGCCGCGTTTGCAGCAACCGAGAACAGATTAGGTGTAAGTGCTGGTGTATCCGGGGTCTTCCAACATACAAAGACGTTCGTGGGACTTTTACTAGGTGAAGTCTTCGCTCATATCGCCGTTCTTGGTGTAATTGGAACCATAATCGCTACATTAGCACTAGTTTCGCCGGGACTTGCAGTCGTCGTCGGGGTACTATCAATGTTGGTATGGCTACTACTTGCTGCTGTAATTCGTTTGTTCTTTGCGTTTGCACCGGTTGTCGCAGTAGTTGAAAATACAGGGTTCTCAGGGGCAGTTCGGCAGACGGGAGAATATATGCGGAAGTACCCAGGCGACTTCCTTGGGTATACATTGATGACCATAGCAATCATAGTTGCTGGAGGGATTACTGTTGGTCTATTCTCACAGATTGGAGCAGGAAGTGTTGGGTTAATAGTGTATGGTTTGATTATATTCCCGATACTTGATCTACTGAAAGTGCTTCTCTACGGTCGAACCGCAGAGAGTACAACATTTGTGATTGTAAAGGACTTTGTTATATCGCCTGTGAAGCGGATTCAGATGGGACTTAAGCGGGGCTGGGAAGAATTGATGCTATTTACGCGGGAACAAATATCGCTCGTCGTCATTAGTGCGTTGATCTTTGGAGTAGCACTACAAGCAGGTGTTTCCCTTGGAACAGTATTTAGCACGGCACTTGAGGCATCGATCGAGCAGCGTATCGAGGAAATGTCTCCAGTTGGAAGCTTCTTTGAGTTTGCCGCCAACAACTGGAGTGTTGCAGTAGCCTTGAGTTTCGGTGGTGTTGTGCTTGCGATTCCAGCTGTTCTAACACTAGCGTTTAACGGTCTTTTTATTGGTGTATTGTACGAGCTAGACGCTGACCCGGATCTACTATTAGCATTTGTGATCCCACATGGGCTACTGGAAATTCCAGGATTACTACTAGCCGGAGCAACCGGCCTATATGTGGGGTTAACATGCTGGCGATATATTCGAGGAAGGGCAGATCGCGATTCACTCGAAGAAATGGTTCATAGAACCTATCTGATACTTATTGGATTAATCATTGTTTTTGTTGCTGCAGCAGCAATTGAAGCATTCATCAGCCCTTACTACTGGCGACTCTTTTGAGATGAGCTGATATTTTGTAAACGAAGTCCAAGCTATCAATCAGATTATCTAGTCGGTGGGGTTAGAATCTATAGAGAAAGCAGACAGAGTACCTCGGGGTCGTCGAAAACCCTTCGGTTTCCGTGATCACAAGAATTGGGGATTCTCGAACGACTTGACCCCGAAGTACTTCACGCCTTGCGATTGTGCCAAATTCATCGAGCTTGCGAATACACAAAGATCAGAAATACCTTATCGTTCTTCGATTGAGATGAACTCGTTGTCAGTTTCTCCTGTGTATTTTGAAAGCGGTCGGATAAGTCGGTTCTCCTCCTGATACTCAAGCACATGTGCAATCCAACCACTGGCCCGGCTCATTGCAAAGATAGGAGTATACATGTCTGCTGGGATGCCAAGTTGATAGTAAACAGACCCAGAGTAAAAATCAACATTTGGCGCGATTCCATTTTCAGTGAGGCCTAAATCTTCTGTCAAGTAGTTCTCAATCGTCGTCGTATAATCATACCACTTGGACTCACCAACATCAGCGAGTTCCCGGCTACGCTCTTGTAAGATTTCAGCACGGGGATCCTTCACCTTGTAAACACGGTGTCCGAACCCGGGCACACGTTCACCATTTGAACGTGCTTCTTCGATCCACTCGATTGGATCCATCCCGTTCTCGTCGATCTCAATCAACATTTCCATCACATCTTGATTAGCACCGCCATGAAGCGGACCAGACAGGGCTCCAATACCTCCGGTGACGGCACTGTAAACATTTGCTCGTGTAGAAGCAATAACGACAGCAGTAAACGTTGATGCATTGAACCCATGATCGGCATGTAGTGTTAGTGCTTGGTCGAAGCTTTTGGCCCCAATCTCGTCCGGTTCCTCTCCGGTAAGCATGTAAAGGAAGTTAGCCGCTAGATTTAGATCAGGATGAGGATCAAGTGGTTCTTTTCCAAGCCGGAGACGCTCATAGGCAGCAAGAATTGTTGGCATTTTTGCCAAGATACGGCGACCCTGGCTAAGAGCGACATTCCGGTCAGGATCGAGACGTTGATCAGGATCATGAGGTTCCAAAGCAGAAACACCCGTCCGAAGAGCGGTCATTGGATGGGCATCAACAGCAGCAAGCGATCGAAGGGTCTCTATTACATCGTCCGGCAGTGATCGTTCCTCACGAATCGTCGCTGTAAATTCGTCAAGCTGTTCTTTTGTTGGCAACTCACCTTCAAAGAGTAAAAACAGTACTTCTTCGAAAGTTGCGTATTCTGCTAGGTCCTGTATGGAGTAGCCGCGGTACAGTAATTGACCATTCTCGCCATCAATGTAACTAAGTTGGGATTCGGCGACGACCACGTCGTCGAGTCCTTTGTGAACCTCGTCGGACATATTTCCTTGTTTCTTGAATCTGTATTCTGGAACAAAAATGTTGATATTCTTCGTTAGATGTGTCACATAGCATATATTTAAGTAGTTGGAGTAATCAAACAACGAGAATTAGAAATCAGTTAAATCCCGAATATATAGTGTTAGAGGCGCTAATACACTGTATTTATATAATAAATATAATTGGAAGATATACCATATTATCGTTTTGTATATATACAAAACGAAAATTATATTCTTTATTGTATGTTTCAGCGTGCATACTGCGACCAAAAAACATAGTCCGCTCTTTCTGCGGATCAAAAATTTCCATGACCAGAAGGACCATCTGAGACGTGGACCGAATCGCTCAATATCATGCGCGGATGAATCCGGTGTATGACGAAAATTGGCACGGCCAGTGCAAGTCCCGGAGAAATGGACACTGGCCGGCTCCCTGTCGGTGAAGCACGGGATGGAAGCACGGTATCTCTGCCTGTGGCAGTAATAAATGGCATCAATAACGGTAAAACACTATATATTCAGGCAGCAAGCGATGGAGACGAAGTGAACGGAGTCGGCGTTGTGCAACAACTTGTGCCTCGTTTAGATCCAAATGAAATCTCTGGTCAGATAATTATTGTAGGAATTGTTAATATCTACGGATTCCGGACAGGGGAGCACCGAAATCCAATAGATGACACGAAAATAAATCGAGCATACCCTGGCCGAGAAGATGGATCAGCAACGGAACGAATTGCTGCTGCGACATTTGAAATCGCTAAAGATGCGAATTACATTTTGGATCTACACCAAGGTTCAACAAGTAGGATGATCGAAGAGACACGAGTGCGATGCGGACGGCGACATCGAATGCACGGGAAATGTCTTGAATTGGCAAAAGTATTTGGATGTGGACATATCCTTGATAAAAAGGGACCAGATAATCAACTCGCACGAGTTGCACCCGATAGAGGTATTCCAACAATTGATCCAGAGCTCGGTGGAAGTGTCGGCTGGAACGACGCCTCGATTAAACAAGGGGTTGAGGGAGTATTCAATGTCCTTCGTTACTATGGATTTTTAGAAGGATCAGTACAGGTCGAAAAGCAAGTCAGAGCAACTGGATTCGATCAGTATGCAGCTTCAAGTGGTGGTCTCGTGCAATTTGAGGTAAATCTTGGAGACCGGGTATCAAAAGGCCAAACCATAGCAACAATCACTGATGTATTTGGCGAGACAAAAGAAGAGATTGGAGCTAACAAGAGTGGAATATTCTGGCGAACACGGCGACTCCCACAGGTTGCAGCCGGAGAATATATTTGCTCTGTTGGAACAGGATTAGACCGGTATTGATTGCGATGGTGTTCGGTAGTTTGGTTTCCGATTAGACAACTGTTGTGCCGCTTGAGTTGACCTCTTTCCACAGCTGAAGCCGGCGGGCTTTCACCTCAAACCGCTGTAATTACCGTTCTGGGTATATCGGGGCATCAAAATTGCCACGAATCAAGGGTTTAGCGATGTGCCGACGGGCGACAGGAGGTACTTCATACCATCCGATGTCAAGTGTTCGTTCAATCGGGTGAGGAACTTTACTAGGAGCAGTTGTTTCACAGTCTTTACAGCGATATCCTTGATCAGCGCCAGCACTCTCCATAGAGGTAAAGCACTGCGAACAGGTAGGGGACGACAAAACTGATCTAACAGGGTCTCGCATAGCAAATTTTTCCATCTTTAGCGTTCCGGAGCTATATTCGCCGCACACGGTTATGCAGTCACCACAACGAAGATTGCGGATATAATCACGGAATCGTTTTGTTGGCTCAAAAGCAGCACATTGAATGGTTTCATCTGGGTAGGAATCCCGTCGGAGAGAGAAAAAAACGTGACCACCAGTTTGTGTCTTCGGAGGTTCAATAACGGTCCCAGTCACTCGATAACAGTGTCGGTCAGATAGAGGTTCAGTTGGGGCCGGTAAGATGTGAGCATCAGTCCCCTGATTCGTGTGGAATAGGGTTGATTGGACAACCGCTTCACTCTCAATGTGATCTACAGCCGCGTCGATTGCTGAGATATCATCTCCTCGGATACCATATAGAACAGGTCCCGGTGTGTTAGGTACACAAACCGCTTCACCTTCATACCGGTCAACAGTATCCCAGATAAGAGGGTACCATCTATCGGCTGCCTCGAACACAGATCTTTCATCAACTGAACGAGGGGATCCCCACTGGAATGAATCCCGATATGTGAGACGCTCATACGTCCAGTCAGTGACTGCCTTCCATGCTCCAGTAGCAGCCAATGCACCAATAATACCATTGCCGTCGCCCCATTGAGACATGGTATAGTCAAACCGACCAATGAGGTCTATGGCATCAGAAACATCCAAATGTGTCGTGACAGCCGCTTTCGTGAAGTCAGTAACTGGGGATGGAATGTTCTCAAGATCAAGGCGAGAAACAACGAGACCGGGATTAGTATTCGGATCGGAGGTTGCCGCAAGGTCGTTAATCGTTTCTTTAGCGATAGTAAAGCACTTGTGTGGATCAGCATCGATGTGCAAAGCAACAGCTGCATTTCCCCGGGTTTTGCGTTTAACTGCTGGATTACAACGGATCAAAAGATGACGAATGACAGAACCGCCGGCAGCTTCGATTCTGCGTCCGATTTCGGTACCAACATACGTAGTACACATTCCCTGTGTTCTAGAGTCAGTGTCATCAATCCCAACAACGGTCAGCATATATTAGTATAGGCAATAACCCGATAAGAGTTGTTCGTTCCGGATTATCCGTTGGATGTAGCAGGAAAAAATAGATTCAGACAGAGCCAATTCCCACGACAGTAAACAAGGGATTAATTTCACGAACTAAGGAAAATCAAGTTACCAAAACTGTTATCGAGCAACAGTGATTGGGATAGGTGATTCACGGGCAACGGATTCAGCCACATTACTGATTGATCCATGGCGCCCACCTCGGCGAGTGCCAGCACCAACGACAAGATGATCATAAGTGGATTCTTGAGCAGCATCGACTAATCGTTTATCAGGACGCCCAAATTCTACGCGAGTTGTGATGGATTCTCGGTCAACGGAAAGATCATCGATGACTTCTTCAAGTGCGGTAGTTGCTTTGTTGTGTGCTTTATTTCGGAGGTCTTCAACGTACGTTCCTTCAGGTGCCTCAGCAGCTGAACGACTGAGTTCTGTCGATACGTACATCGCAGTACACTCTGAAGCTGGAAGCTCTGAAACTGCAAAGGAGAGTGCCAGTCGGGATTTTTGACTTTCATTGACACCGACAAGAGAATGGAACTTGTTTGCTGATGGACCACGGACAGAGCTAGATGCACGGACGATAGTAACAGAAGTCGGAGAACGTCGAACAATAATCCCAGATACACTGCCAAGCCGAAGGTTAGGAATACGAGCCCGTCCCGTACTAGCTATGCAAACATGTCCAATGTTGTCCTGTCTAGCGTACTCTAGAATTTTGCGATGTGGTGATCCTGTCTCTTGTACTGTTTTGATTTTCCGGTTGTGTCGGCCAGCAACTTCCTGAGCCTGTCGATGTGCTCGTTCTGCACGGCGAGTTGCCCGTTGCTGCCAATCACCAGACTCTGGACTACCATGAGAATCATCGTTGGGATCGCGAACATACAGCACAACATGAGGCGTTGTAGGGAACAGAGTTAGGCTATACTCAAGTGCTCGATAGCTGGGATCAGAACCGTCAACGGGAACAAGGATATGCTGTGACATTATTAATCACCATAATATCGGTTGGAAAGTCGGCGCTGAGGAAACAAATACGCATCCTCATTTACATGGCATGTTTGGGAAGTAACCAATAAATATGTTATCAATAGACATATCAAGATTGTCATTAACAGTGTCAATCGGCTGCTGAGCCAGCGGCACAGTTATTTGGCCCTAATTCCAGTTCAAATGCTTCTCCCTTATCTACTGACCTCGTACCGAGATTAACAGTAATAATTTCTTCATAGTTATTTGGTCGTGGAGGCATATCCGTAAGGAGTTTCTCAACAAATGTGTCAACATCAACATTTAGAAGTGGTTGTGATTGTTGAAGTGATTGGATAGTAGCAATTGCTGGGTTGTCTACGGATGGCATTGCTTCTGAACTGGTATGAGCTGGAGCAATAAGGGTATCAGATGGGAGCTGCTGAAGATGGGTGAGGGTATCATAGAGAGTATATGCAGCATCCCTTGCAAGGTCAGGGTCCTCAAGATCAGGGCGAGCAACACCTTCAAGAAAAATTGAGTCACCAGTAAGACAAAAATCACCGACCCGATACCCAGTCATCTCAGATGTGTGTCCAGGAAGGTGGACAGCCTGAATTGTTGTAGTGTCCAGGGTGATGGTATCCCCATCGGAAACAAATTCGCCGTCATATGTGAGTCCCCGATCAATTGCTCCGGTTGGATAGACAGCAGTTGTCTCTTGAGTTCCAGCTAAAGTCGGAACACCACTAAGATGGTCTGCATGAACGTGAGTATCGATCGCATATGTGAGTGATGCATCAAATTTCTTGACATCATTGAGATACTGGTCAGTGAACGCATTGAGGGGATCAATGACAGCTGCTTGGCTATTATCGACAATGAGATAGCTTAGACAACCACTAGATGGACGATGGTACTGGAACAATCGAAAGGACCCAGAACATTCTAATTCAAATCGTTCATGGACACGAGCCCATCCTTCCATACCATTTTCTAGCGTGGAGACATCCCACCCATGAGAGGCAAGGAACTCACCCACATATTGACTTGAGACGCCGATACCACATGAAACAACGAGAGGCCCATCTGGAACCCCCTCAGGCACTTCTGGCGCTGGCTGGCCATTATCGAGGAACTTAGAAAATGGGATATTCACAAGAGAAAGGTTTCGATGGGTAATTTTCCATTCCTCAAAGTCATTGGGACGTCTGGTATCTAAAAGAGTAAGCTCTTCACCGCGGTCAAGTCGCTGTTTGAATTGTTTCGGATCGATTGACGGAGCTTGTGCATCAACGGCTGGAAACTGCTCGCGTGACGGTCGTTGCATACATGATATATGTACTGAATAGTTATAAACGGTTTATCGATGCTGGAAACAACTACCACAGCAAATAGGCAACATCAGTAAATGTCTTATTAATGGAAAACATAATACATGCTGTGATAGAAACACTGGCAATAGCTGGACTGGCGGCCGCAGCAGGAGCGGCCGGCTTTACGGCTTATAAAGTTACGAAAAGCCAGTCATTGACGACCAGCAGTAGGCCACAATCGTTTCTCCATGGCCTTGGAATGGCGTTAATGCTGTTTGTCTGGACGGCCGTAACATTACCAATCGCTGCACTTGTGTTAACAGGAGGACTAGTGCTGGCACTTGTTGTGACGCCGTTAATATTAGCAGCTGTCGGTGCGGCAATACTGACTGACTGGAGAGTGCGTTCACCGGCAGAGCCAGATACAGTTACAGTAAATTGATCTGGTCTTGTGAACAGTACCTGAATGCAAATAGCACATAATTAGGGCTATTTATGTCAATAAATTTCCCGTAGCAGCAGGTATACGGCACAATTCGAGAAGATCAGCATAATACATATATCCAGTGAGCCACTTACATATAGTTATGTCCCGGTCTGCACTGGTAGGTAATGTAATTGCGATGCTTGAAGATGCTGGCTTTAGAGTGAGCGATAGATGTGCAATCCGGCCAAGAAGCTTTGATATCGCTGCCCGCCGAGGCGAAGATCTGATTCTTGTGAAGATTTTACGAAACATAGATGCATTTACTGCTGAGAGTGGAGCAGAAATGCGAAGGATCGGAGCGTATCTAAACGGAACGCCGCTTGTAATCGGGCTCCGAACAAGAGACGAAAAACTACAGCCAGAGGTTGTGTACTTCCGACACGGAGTGCCAGTATTGAGCCCAGATACGGCGACAGACTTATTCGTCGAGAAGATTCCACCGCTGATCTACGCTGCGCCAGGTGGATTGTATGTTAGCATCGATAGCGAAATACTGGCAGATAAGCGTGAAGAGAAAGGATGGTCATTAGGACAATTAGCATCAGAATTGGGTGTGTCAAGGCGGACAGTGTCAAAATATGAGGACGGAATGGATGCATCGATAGAAGTTGCAGCACAACTGGAGGAGTTATTTGATACATCATTAACTTCGCCAGTAAGTGTCCTTGAGGAAGAAACTCCCCGCCAAGAAGAGGAAGTGGACCCTGAGCAGCCAGATGTCGATGGAGATCGACAAGTGGTTACAGTTCTGAATAGAGTTGGATATGAAGTTCATCCAACTGTTCGAGCACCATTCCAAGCGGTAAGTCAGGATGGAGACCAGCAACAAGATGTGATCCTTGTTGGACATTCAAAATTCAACGAAACTGCGGAAAAGCGTGCACGACTAATGTCCTCAGTTGGGGAAGTAGCAAGAACGCATTCAGTGTACTTTGTGAACTCAACTAATCGTGATGCTGTGGGGACAACGGCATTAATCGAACGGGATGAAGCAAGCAATATTAGTCACGCTGAGGAGTTTAAGAATCTAATACGACGGCGAGCAAGGGAAGAATTAGCATAGGTATTTCATTTCTGTTAAGCATATCACTTCCGGTATACTTATGCGGTTGAAAAAACGAAACATGAGTAATGAGTAACACGGCATCAAAGGCAGTAGGAAATGATGAGTTAGCAGTACTCAAGGAGCTTGCATTACTCGGGGGTGTTGATGGCGAGATCAAAACATCCTGTAGCAAGCTTGGGGCAAAAACAGGGGTTTCAACACAGACAGCATCACGACGGTTGCAGCAATTGGAAACCACCGGGTTAGTTGTGAGAGATACAGTGAGTGATGGACAGTGGGTCAAAGTGACGAACGATGGAGAGCGAACGCTCCGAAATGAATACAACGACTATCGGCAGATTTTCGAGACAATTTCAACAGTAGAATTGACGGGTAGAGCAACGAGTGGGATGGGAGAAGGTCGACATTACATTACACAAGATGGATACATGGAACAATTCAAATCGAAGCTCGAATATGAACCATTTCCGGGAACATTAAACATCGAGCTTACAGATGCAAGCAGTCGGCGGCGGGCAACATTAGATTCACTTGATGCAGTGCACATTGATGGGTGGGAGTCTGAAAATAGAACATTCGGACCAGCACTATGTTACCCAGTAAGTATCACCGCAGGCGAAAAGGCTGTAGACACGGCGCATGTTGTTGAACCAGAGCGGACACATCACGACGAAACGCAAATAGAGGTTATTGCCCCAATTAAACTTCGAAACAACCTCGGTGTGGAAGACGGTGATCATATTCACATCACAGTTACGGGGAAATAGATATGCCAGGGAAGACTGACATTGAACAGAATGACCAAACAGTACAGCGAGCAATTAACGCATTACAGGCTGGCCATCCAGTTTGTGTGCATGATTTTGATGATCGAGAAGGAGAGACAGATCTGATATACCCAGCATCTGGGATAACAGCCGAAGCAATCGCGCGGTTACGGAACGATGCTGGAGGATTAATCTGTGTAGCAGTCTCTGATCAGGTTGCAAAGGTGGCTGACCTTCCGTTTCTTGCTGATATAATTGACCATCCCGCAGCAGAAATGGACACACTAGCATATGGTGACCGGTCAACATTTTCAATCCCAGTGAATCATAAGGATACGTTTACTGGCATAACAGACCAAGATAGAGCATTGACAATTCAAGAGCTTGGAACCTATGCGGAAAAGGCAGTTGAAGGGCTAACAGATCAGACAGAGTTTGCAGAGAACTTTCGAACACCCGGACATGTACACGTCCTCAAAGCGGCGCCGAGATTACTTTCTGAGCGCCAAGGGCACACAGAACTTGGAATAGCTCTCGCAAAAGCAGCTGGGCTTTCACCTGCTGTTGTTGTTTGTGAGATGCTTGATGATGAAACTGGGGAAGCACTATCTGTTCAAGACGCCAAATCTTATGCACAGTCGCACAATCTTGTATTTCTCGAAGGGTCAAAAATCGTACAGACACTCCGATAATTGTCTTCAAGAATTGGTTTTTATATCATAGTGAGCTACCTCTACCCACCCGCTCCTGTCTGTGGCTCCTTGAGAACCGGAGCTTAGGCTGCAAGAGTTGATCTTCTCCTACCCATGAACGGGCAGGCTTTCGCCTTGCTACCGCTGTAAATGAGTGAATAGCAAAGAATAACTAGAATAGCCGCAATTGTTGGAATGAGACCGAAACACAGTCGGACGTAGATAAAAAAAGAGGTGAATAACGATGGGAAATCGACCGGAAATGTTTGAAGGTACAGATACAATTTGGATGGATGGGGAATTTATCGACTGGGAGGAGGCCCAAGTTCATGTATTGACCCACAGTTTACACTATGGAACAGGGGTATTTGAGGGAGCGCGTTGCTATGACACATCCCAAGGACCAGCACTATTCCGCTGGGAGCCACACTTAGATCGCCTGTATAGTTCAGCAGAACCTTTAGATCACGAAATTGAGCACACCAAAGAAGAGTTGACAGAAGCGACAATTGAACTGATCAAGCGCCAAGGTCTTCGGTCGTGTTATATTCGACCGCTCGTGTTCTATGGGTACGAAAGTCTAGGTGTTGGACCAGGAGACTCCCCAACACGAGTTGCAATTGCTGCTTGGCCGTGGGGTGCATATCTTGGCGAAGACGCGCTCCAGAACGGTGTAGCCGTAAAGGTCTCTTCGTGGCGAAAGCATGCCTCAAGTCAGATTCCAACAAACGTCAAGGCAACAGGGCCCTATCTAAACAGCATGTTAGCTGGGGAGGAGGCTCGTCGTGAAGGGTACGTGGAAGCAATTCTACTCAATAAAGAAGGGCTTGTAGCAGAAGGTCCAGGTGAGAATCTCTTCTTAGTTAGAGACGGAGAAATCTATACGCCGGGACTATCACAGAGCATTCTTGATGGGATTACCAGAAACTCAGTAATTGAGATCGCTGAAGATATTGGATATACAGTACACGATAACACATCAATCAGCCGTGGAGAATTGTATACAGCTGATGAATTGTTCTTTACCGGAACAGCTGCAGAGGTTACGCCGATTTCAAAGGTCGATAATGTTGAGATAGGCAACGGAGGACGAGGGCCAATCACAGAGGAACTACAACAGCGGTTCTTTGACGTCGTCGACCGGAAGACAGAGGATTACGAAGAGTGGTTCAAATATATTGATGTGTAGTTAGCTTTTGACTATACCACCGAGTCAACTGCTTCGAGGTAAGCCCCGTGGCATCCGTCTCGATTATTCTGTGAACTACCCCTGACTCAAGGAACGAGCAACGAGCGGCTACGCGGCGAGTGAGTAGGGAGGGAATTCTGGTTCCGTCACGTACTTTGTTATAGATGGTTGGCTGACGTCGGGCATCCGCACAGGGAGCGCAGTCTCCACAGAAATAAAGCATCTAGTCAGATGAATCAGGTGACTGATCACGGTCATCTCGAGAAGAAAAGGGCTGCTCACCAATTGTGCGCTGAACTCCGGTATCTTCGCCGAAGCCAGCACTGAGGAGACGGGTTAAAGCTTCTTCCACGCTTTCGTCAGTCTCTTCATAGTCTTCTTCTCGGACTTCAAGGACAAAGCCACTAGTGATATTGGGGGCCGTTGGCATAAAAACAATTTCTCTACCATCAGAAGTCCGTTTGCCAGTTTTAAACGCGGTGACACGCATGTTTTTCCACGGTTCGAGTTTGATGGGTTTCTGTAGCGATTCGGTACCGGTTAAAGCGGTCTCAGCTGCCATCTTCGATGCATTGTACACAACCCGAACACCTGGCACACGGTTAATAACTCGATCAATTGCTGATTCAATAAGTCTGCCAAAGGCAGTACGCATCATGTACCCAACTCCAAGAACTAATAGCGCAAAAATGGCCAAAGTAAGCATCACGCGAACAAACTCAGCAACTTGATCGGGAAGAGGAATGAATTGCTCTCCTCCAATATATTGTAGGAATGGTGTGCCAGCAATGAAAGTGTACAGCCACATAAGAACAAATAGCGTGACAATAAGTGGAACCAGTACAATGAGTCCACTCGCAAAATCACGTTTTAACGTAACCATTGTATATATGTCATAGTGTCCAGACTAATCAGCGTGTTTGTTTTATCTATGCGATAAGCGTGAAGGTAGCTTGTCTAATAGATCTCAACAACATCTTCTCCTGCTATTTGGGATCAAATGGTTGGATTCGTATATGTTTCAGATTTAGAGATATGAAGTGCCTAATTCTCATCTTCAAGTAACTCATCAGCAAGCATAGGGACAAAAGCACCAATATCAGTCACAAGCCCAATGGCCTGAGCACTACCACGGTCGAGTAGTTGCGTAACAGTAGCCGGATTAATATCAACACAGACAGTTTTCGTTGTTGAAGGAAGACAGTTTCCAACAGCAACAGAGTGTAAGAGTGTAGCAAGCATTAGCACAATATCCGCATCTTTAGCTTGTTCACGAATTGCGTTTTGTGCCTCAATCGAGTCAGTAATCGTATCCGGAAGAGGCCCATCATCGCGGATCGAACCAGCTAGTACATACGGGATATCATTTGTAACACACTGATACATGACGCCAGATTCAATGACACCAGCCTCAACAGCTTCTTTAATGCCTCCATGACGGGTTATCTCACTAATTGTGTAGATATGATGTTTATGACCCTCTCGGGGATGCTCAAGTGATTCGATGTCCATACCCAAGGAAGTGCCATAGAGATCACGTTCTAGGTCATGCACTGCAAAACCGTTGCCAGCCGAGATCGCATCGATATATCCATGCTCAATAAGTTTAGCAAGATCAGATGCGCCTCCAGAATGGATCAGTGCAGGTCCACAAACAGCTAACACGTTTCCGTCGTCTTCTTTGGTAGCTTTGATTTCTTTTGCAACTTCAGCGATCAAGGATTGAGAAGGTCGTTCACTGGAAACACCACCTTGCATAAATCCGAATGATCCACCACTTTCTCTGGGGCGTTCAGGAGGACTAACTCGGATTCCAGACTCACCGATAACAACCATATCGTCTTTTTTGACGGCGTTAAGTACTTCTGTGTAGGCACGATTTTCATCAGGTTCAACAATAATAGCACAATCCATTTCCGGATTCTCAACTTCAATCCATTCTCCGTCATATCGGATCTCAGTTGGATGGTTAGTAGTGGAGTAAAACCCTGGAGGGACGACTCCATCTGCAGGTGCAGATTCCAAGACGGCATCAATTGGATCAGGTACTGAAGCACCAGTTTTATTTAGTTCATGGAGGATGTCGCGGAGTTCAGACTCACTGTCGGCAATGACTTCCATGCGACAGTAAGATTCAGCATGTTTATGACGGCCGATATCGAACTCCTCAATCTCGAAATTGCCACCCATGTCCATGACAATACTGAAACACCGCTCCATCATCCCAGAGTCGATGATATGTCCCTCGAGCTCGACAGTGCGTCTGGGCATGACATACGGTTAGTGGTGACACCCTTGAGTATTGCCATTTCCTTCGTCGTTTGCAGAGATTGCTGTACAGTCGAGTGAGTCAAGTCAGGTTTGAAGCTGATTGTCGATAGGTTAGCTAATTTTAGCTCTGAACGGTAAAGGTGTCATTCTATAACCAGCAGCAGTCTCGGTAGTACTCTTTTCAGCCTCGATAACAGTTCTCGCTCCTCGTACAGCGGATTGATCAGCTCACAGTCGACGATGCCACCGCCGAAGTTGCGGGCACCGCCGAGCTGGTGCATGAAGTCCGTCTGATTGGCATCGAGAAAGTCGATCGCCTCGATCAGTAGCCCGACGAATTCGGGCTTGAGTTCTCGGAACGAGAGGTGCCAAGTTCCGTCAGGGTTGCCAACGGCATCGAGTTCCGTGTTCCGGAGTGGCTGGCGGTTGTGCTCGGGGCTTCGTGAGACGACGTTACGGTTGAGCCGTCGATAGTGCTCTTCTGCCTGTCCACGGGTGTAGTCGACACTGTCGCGGACGGGCGAGAACTGGATCGGTCGACGCATCAGCTTCCCTTTCCGGTTGCTGAAGCCTCCGAACAGGTCGAATATCACGCAGCCATCCTCGTCCATCGGGTCGTCGACGCACGCATCTTTCTCGTGGTAGCCGCTGTCCAAGTCGTGGTCGTAGATGTCTTCTTTCCGGAAGGTTGGAAACGCACGACTCTGGCAACTACCATCCACCGAATAAAGAAATCGGATTACCGAGAACTGATAAAACTCAAACGGTTCAATCCCAAGACTTGCACTTGCTGCATACAAGCTCATCTGAATCTGCTGTCCAGAATAAAGTACGATCGCGTTTACAAACAGGACATAGTTTACTGTCCGGTTGCCATTGCATTGTGACAATAGAGGATGTAGCCGAATTTGATTCAGAAGGAGAGTGAGAAAACTCGGTTAGTTTCGTGTCTTTCACGCCGGTCATTGCATTAATTATTATCGACCGTGGGATTCAAAAACCATCGGATTAGATTCAATATAAGAGATGGACACAATCGTAGACGAATTTACAAGCCTAGTTAATAGCTTTGTACAGGCAGCAACTGTTGATCCGCTTTCAGCACTACTTGTATTGTTTGGGATGGGATTGCTTGCTGTCACAATTGGGGTTGTAGGAGTATTGGCGATTGGAGCAATTATTGATCTAGTCCGGACGGTATAGCTCGATCAAGAGCTGTTTTTGAAAGTGAGATTGCATTCATAATATCGGGGCCAAGCGGAGTACCAACAACAATACCGTCAGCATATTCCAAAATATTACTAAATTGTTCAGAAACATCATCAATTGTACCGGCAGCAGCAAAGGCGTCGATCATGGCTGGTGTTACAGAGTCAAATGCTGCTGTAAAGTCACCCCGTTCAATAGCATCACCGATGTTATTAGCATTCTCAGGATCAATCCCATGTCGATTGAGGACAGGATCAGGAGCATCAGCAGCAATAAACGCAACAGGAGGACGCGCCGCCTCCCGAGCTTCCTCTCGATTCTCACTGATCGATACACTTGCATACACAGAAAAGTCAAATTGGCCGGCATCATCAGGACGATCTGAAAGGCCTTCTTCAACACGTTGGGCAGCCCATGCAACATCATCAGGGTGTGATGCATTCAACAGTAGTCCATCGGCGTGCTTTGCACTCATACGGATCATGTGGGGACCCTGAGCACCGATATACACAGGGATAGTTCCTGAAACATCGTACTCCAGCCCAGCATCAGCAGCATGGAAGGTCGAATCAATCGAAACACGTTCGCCATTCCAAAGATCACGAGCAACTTTGAAGCTCTCTAAAACTCGACGAAGAGGTCGGTCACGAGAAATCCCGAGTGAGTTGAGTGCAGACTGATCACCTGGTCCAATTCCAAAGACAGCTCTTCCATCACTGATTTCCTGTAGTGTCGCTAAATTGGAGGCCATTGATACGGGATGTACCTCATATGGGTTTGCTGCTGCAGGACCAATATCAATTGTCTCAGTCTCCGTTGCAATACGAGCAAGGGTCGCAAACGGATCTCGATTGAAATAATGGCTGCTAACAAGCGCAGCATCGAATTGTTCTTCTTCTGCTTGTCGCGCAAAGTCGACAATCTGTTCAACCGGATGTTCTGGTGTAAGTTCAATTCCGTACATAGTTATTCCTCATAGTTCCATGTTTGTAGCGCCTGTCGGATAAGGTCAGAGTCTTTGTCACGATATAACTGATCACTGCTATCGTGATCTCCAAACTGGAAGCCGCTGGCAACAGCAACGGGAGTACCGCCGTTACCTTCACCGGTTACGATATTTGCTGCGGCAGCAAGTTCATCAACGACTGCTTCAACAGTAGCCGAAAGTTCCCGACCATCACGGTCAGATTCACCACGCCAATCACGACTTGCCGGAATACCTGCGTAACCGATTGCTACTCCTCGCTGGCCAGCACGGAAAGGTCGTCCACATGTATCGGTGATAATCACCGCTGGATCAGTAGAAAATTCATCTCGAATTCGCTCAGCACTATTATCTGGATCAGCAGGTAAAAGAAGCAAGTCAGCGTTGGGTACATTAGACCGGTCAATGCCAGCGTTTGGACCTACATGACCAAATGATGTAACAGTAAGCAAAAATGGAGATTCTAACAGGAGTTCATCACTCTCTTGAAGGACAGCTTCAACAAACCGGGAATCAGCCTCAAGATTGTTGGCAATAGATTTTGCTCGATTGCTGGGCTGATATGTATCAAAGTTAGTGATCCTGCCTTCGACTTTCGAGACGATTGTGCTCGATATACAGACAACATCATTGTTTGATATATGATATTCTGACTCGACTGCCTCAGCAATGGAATCCCCGGGTGTGAACTCTGGAAGACCCTCAACAGCGGATATCTCCATATGAAATATAAGGGGGTTGCTGTAAATACGGTTACTATGTCAGCAAAAAGGAGTGATATCAGTTGTTGCAAATACGATTTCTTTATTCAGAATTGTTGCTGAAATAATCTTGGTAAATTCAGCAGTAACTGATATGAAAAATGCTCATCACCACGGCGAGGGAATTTTACTCTGATGTATTAGTGGCCAGTTACTTACAGCGATAGCAAGGCGAAAGCCCATCGGCTTTAGCCGTGTGGAGGAGATTAAGGAGCAACACCAACAGTAAGTAAAGTTCCCCAGACCCGGTATCGATCCATCATTTGTTCCCGGCTGTCCCATTCTTCGGTTGGAAACACATCCTCTTCTGGTATCTCAACTTCTAAGTCTGGAATGGTATCTTGCTGTGCAACATAGAGACCAGCCTCTTTGAAGGCATCTCGATAGTCCTGCCGATTCCATAGTTGCATCTCAACGTTAACCTGCTCCTGCCAGTGGTGGGTGTGTGTTGATTCTTCAAAGAAATTCACAGCACAGTAAAATGTTCCTCCTGGACGAAGGATGCGACGAATTTCACTAAGAGCTTTCTGTGGTTGAGTAGCATAGTAGAATGCCTCCATACTCCAGACATGATCAACTGAGTTGTCTGAAAACGGCAAAGAGTGAAAATCAGCTACGTAAAATTCAACGGCATTATCAGTGGTATAACTGCGCGCATTGGAGACCATCTGTGGGCTGCCATCAATTCCGTATCCAGCAGCGATATTCTGTGTTTCACGAAGGGCACGAAGAGCGTAGCCAGAACCGGTTCCAAGATCTAAGACAGTGTCAGTAGACTCGACAGGCATTCTAGAGAGAGCATGCTTTGCTGTATGCCAATGCCGCTCTTCCATGCCTTGGTCTTTCCCAGAACTAGCCCACTGGTCAAACTCCTGTTGAATACTCATAAATAACAACTGTTGTTCAATAAGTAGGCATTGTTTATCAATTCCCTGAAGACGATGATATCTATTTTGCGCACGATGATATGAGGAAACTAATCCAAGTTAGAGAATGTCTGTCGCATAAACTTGAGTTGTGTCCGCGTGCTTTCGGTAAACATGGATTATCAACTTGCAATTGAGAACGCACCGAAAACAATCCCTGCAGGGACAGGAATCCTGCTCATACACCCAAGCACAGGAGAAACAGACCGAATCGATACAGATTTTTTTAAGACAGATACAGACCAGTTCTTAGTAATCTCGACTCGAACAACAGCAAGGGAAGTAACACAAAAGTTGGAATACTACGATGTCAACGAAGATCGAGCAGAGATTCTGGATACACTGAGTGTGGAGCGAGGATATTCAAGACGGCGTCGAGACGATGTGTCATACGTTTCTGCACCGGACGACATTAAAGGGATAATCGAAGAAACAGAGAAATTCCTAACAGAAAACGAAGGAAAGCTTAAGCTAAGTTTAGATTCTGTAACAGAATTGGCATACTATGCAGATGTAGAATCTGCGCTCAAAACAGTTGATCAAATCACATCACTATTAAAAGAGCATGACGCAGTCGGACTGTTTCATTTATCAAAAGAAGTGCACGATGATGATGTCTTGGAAACATTTCGAGAACGATTCCTGATTATTATTGAGCTTTCAGAAGATGGGAGTGTAAGCGTTGAATCTAAGATATAGAAAATATCACTTCCAGAGCAGTCATCACCAGACTAGATAGTAAAATATCCAACAATAACGAGAGTTACAACCGTCGTTACAAAGACAGTACCAAGAACGATCTTCGTTGCCTTAGACATGATTATATGATTCGGGATTTTTGATGAACATTCAATAGCGTTTCTAAATGAGTCTAGTATTCCAGTCGAGATAAACTATCAATTAGCGATGCGGTCAACTGCCTCAGGGTCAAGCCTCGAGGCTTGTCAGAGGACTCCCGTTCCAGCCAAGGAGTTCGGCAGGCGTGTACTCGCCGTTCACTTCAATATCCCTGAATTGAAGACCAGTTGACTGCTGGCCCATCCACCACAAGACTTCTGTCCACGATGAATTCCTCCACAGGGGCAAGTCCCATGGCATCCGCCTCGACAGTCTGTGAAAACGCTATGCCTCCCATCCTCAAGAAGCGATCAGCGATCGACAGGAGCGAGTGGAGCGGGGTTCTCAGCAGAGTTCACAGTGGAGGAACAGGGAAGCTTATTAACAGAAAGGTCAAGAATCAGTATTATTTGGAGATCCATCCCAGTCATCGGGTAATTGGATTGAGTATCTACCATCCTCCAGTAACGAGATAATGTACGTTTCTCGGTTGTAAAGTTCCATAAGGTTGAGTTCATATTCCCCTGGCCGAATAATTTTAATCCCCTCAAATTGGTCATTAAGCTCATCACGGAGCTCTTCTTGATCAGGCGGATCAGATGAAACTGTCTCGGGGTCTTCGATGGTATCAGAAGCATGTCCTGAGCTTAACTCCGAAGAGGATTGCTGCGGAGCGGAGGGATCACAGAGTTGGTCAGAAGACAAGGACGTGTTTTGTTGATCTGGTTGATTGTCAGATTCGATCAACCGTTCGGTGTTCTCAGAGCTCGAGGCAGAAGATGTGGACCCAGATGAGCAAGGTTTGGAAGGAAGTTCACTGCGATCAACTATCGCAGACCTAGCCTCAGCTTGTGCGGAATCTTCGGATGAAGACTGGTTCGAGACCGTGGTGGTATCATTGCTTTGGATGTCTGGTCGGTACTGAAACTGTGTTCCACCACACTGTGGGCAACCCTGGAGTATCTCATCAGATCCGTCTGGAAAAACACGAGAGCAGTTTGTACACTGGTGTGGCATTAGTTTCCGGAAACTAAGGCACTGATAACGGTTTCATCTTTATGAAGTGTTTCGATCTGATCTGCGGGTCCGATAACAGTTAAACGAGATGAATCATCGTTCCCCATGATACGGCCAAAAAGACCAGAGTCACCTCCACTAGACTGAGGGTATGTCTCAATTTCAATCCCGTTAAATCCATCTGGATCAATCTCAGACATGGTTGTTTCGATAAGTCGACTTTCCTCATCTGGAGTTAGCCCTTCCTCGAGGATTACGATGTCACCATCGCGAACAGAGTCAAGGATTAATTGGATTTTCTCCATGGTTGCCATGCCATCAAGCCGATCACTACTAATCAGGTCAATTTGAACGCCGTTGTGTTTTTTTGTTTCCGTCATCCTATCACCCAAAGTACTCAGCAATTTTGTCGTATACTTCATCCATATTATCACCCTCTAAAGCAGAGAGCTCCACTACATCGTGCTGTGGGAATGCTTCTCTTACCCGTTCGATGTCAGAGTCTTCAAGATCAATCTTGTTAGCTAAGATGAGAACCGGAAGATCCCTGCTTTCGATAATGCCGATAAGCATTGTATTGACTTGAATAAGAGGATCTTCTGTGGAATCAAGGACATATATTACGCCTTCAATGTCCTCTCGTAACCAGTGCATTGCCTCAGCAACGCCTTCTGTTGCCTCTCGAGATCGTTCGATTGCGTCTTCTTCGTCAATATCGTACTCAAGGAATTCTTCATAATCAACTTTAGTCGTAACGCCAGGTGTATCAACGATGTCAATTGAAACAGTTCGACCATTTCGTTCAATCTCGACGTTTGTCTTCTGCTTGGCCTCTCGGGTTTCGTGAGGTATGTGACTCTCTGGCCCGATTGCATCACCAGTCCAGTCGCGAGAGATTCGATTTGCGAGGGTTGTATTGTGGACTACAATTCCATCCCGGGTCGTGAACGTGTGGTGATCTTCAACGGTTAAATCATAAATATAACCGTCATAGTCGATGATCTCAATTGTTTCAACTGGTTCCCAGTCCACACGGTTGATTGGAGCACACGTAGGCGTTGAATCGGTAGCAATAGTTCCACCGTCAGCGGCTGGGACTGGACGAATTGCAATCATCTGATCCTCACAAAGATGTTTTGCCTGGCGGTAGATATCGTTTGTATCGTCTGAGATAACAAACGGGTGCTCGGGACTAACAGTTACCTGTCTACCAGACTCAGTTGATACTTTGTACATGTGGCCAGAGTATTGTTGGCGGAAAACGTGAGAAACAATGCCATCAACAGGATTTATCTCGTTTGTTACTGCTGGAACAGCAAGGTGATCTTCACATGCAATCCATGTTTCTGTTGGGTCCTCACTTAGATCCTCACCAGCAGAAGATTCATACACTGAGTTAAAAATATTTTTTATCTTATGTTTAGAACCATCTGAAAGCAAAACTTCTTCATCTGCAGCCAGACACTTTCCTGCATTTGGTGGGCCATAGATTCCAATGCGTTTTGGATCGTCTGTAGAAAATATCTGGCCTGTTACCTTCGATATACTGTCTCTAAGTCCTGATATAAATCCCATCCTTGTTACAACACCCGCTATCGGTGTTGTAGTGTAAAATGCCACGTAACTTAAGCGTGTGTCATACACGAAGGACGATTAGAACACTGAGCTCGAAGGGCCTAGAACACCCCCACCCCTTCGTTTCGACTGGAACCAAGAACACCCCCACCCCGGGGAGGGGGCCTATTACAATACCGGTAGATTTATTAGATAATGTAAGAAACAGTAACCGCACTGCGGAAATCATGTTCTATATGTATTATTCTTTAGTAAGATACTAGACTAGAAAAACTAGTCTAGAGCGTACTTTGGACAACGTGGGTAGTGTTTGTGTGGAGTTCCACTTGAAACAAAGGGGTGGGGGTGTTCTATTTTGGTTCGAGCACATCATAACCTTTATTGTCCATATCAACTTCGGTTTCAAGTGCATCAACTACAAACCATGATTTCATCTAACGCTTTGCCTATTTCGTGTTTCTCAATATCTACTGAGCTCTGTTCGAGTTATCTGACTCCCGTTTCAGTAATATTCACTTCACAACCATGACTGACGACGATCCGTTCCCTGATACTCCGGGTCAATTTGATGATTCCGAAGAGGGTGGTCTATTTGACGAACTGCTTGCTGGGGAACCGATCTTTGAAAACAAAGAAATTTTACAACCATCATATACTCCTCCAGAACTACCCCATCGTGACCAACAGATCAATAAGATGGCGACCATCCTTGTTTCTGCTCTTCGCGGTGAGACCCCATCTAACATCCTAAGCTACGGGAAAACTGGATCTGGAAAAACTGCGAGTGCAAAATATGTAAGCAAAGAGCTTGAACGAACCTCGCAAAAGTACGAAGTCCCTTGTGATGTTGAGTATATTAACTGTGAAGTCACTGATACTCAATACAGGGTTCTTGCACAGTTAGCAAATCAGTTCAACGAGGAAAACCGTGAGCATATCAACAGACAACTAGGTGAACTCCGTTCTCTCCGGGAGCGTGCAACCGATGATCTGTCTGTCCTTGATGACTCTGAATACAGTACAATCTCTGATATTGATGAGCAAATTGCCTCGCTGCAGGATGACAAAGAGTCTATTCAGTCTGTCCCAATGACTGGTTGGCCAACAGATCGTGTGTACTCTGTTTTCTTTGATGCTGTCGACTATCGGGAACGTGTTGTTGTTATCATGCTTGATGAAATTGACAAATTAGTTGAAAAAAGCGGTGATGATACTCTATACAATTTATCACGGATGAACTCTGAGCTTGAGAATTCTCGAGTGTCAATTATAGGAATCAGTAATGACCTCAAATTTACCGATTTCCTTGATCCTCGAGTTAAATCATCATTAGGTGAGGAAGAAATTGTGTTCCCTCCCTATGATGCTAACCAACTACGTGACATCCTTGAACATCGGGCTGAAAATGCCTTCCGAGAAGGCGTTTTAGGTGATGATGTTATACCTCTTTGTGCTGCTTTTGCAGCCCAAGAACATGGTGATGCTCGTCGGGCTCTTGATCTTCTCCGGACTGCAGGAGAGCTTGCTGAACGTGAACAAGCAGACGAGGTAAGTGGTGAACATGTCCGAAAAGCTCAAGATAAAATAGAGCTTGATCGAGTTGTCGAAGTCGTTCGAACCTTACCACTGCAGTCGAAGGCTGTCTTGTACGCGATTATTCTCTTGGAAAAGAGCGATATTCAACCAATTAACACTGGGGAGGTGTATAATATATACACGCAACTCTGTGAGAATATTGATGCAGATCAACTTACCCAACGACGTGTCACTGATTTGATCAGTGAGCTTGATATGCTTGGTATTGTAAACGCCGTAGTTGTCTCTAAGGGTCGATATGGCCGAACTAAAGAAATTAACATCTCTGTCCCAACTGAAGAGACCGAAGCAGTGCTCACGTCTGACCTGCGGGTTGATGATCTTGATGAAATTCGCCCTTCTGTTCAAGCCCGCTTTGATGATAGTTCAACATTTGATTCGTGAGTTCAATCCGTCTTACAGCGGTATTGAGGCGAAAGCCCACGGCTTCAGCCGTGGGAGAAGGTCAATCTGCTCGGACTAGCTCCTCGCTTTGTTGTGATGCTACTTGAAGATGGGGATGTAACGCCTGCTATCAGCTACAAGCATTCATCGATACACACAAAGTGTACAGAATTAACAATTAAATTAATTGAATAATAACCGCACTCGACCAAGATATGGTATTCTAATCAGTGCTTTTCCTCTAATTTGATCTTTCTCTACAATCTCATAGCTTCTTGCTTGGTCGTATTGATCATTCGCGTCACCCTTTGTAATATACCCGGACCGATCAGCTTCACAGTTTTCTACCTCTTCACACGAGACATTCAACCCGTCTGTCCAGTCATTGCCAGCTTCTACATATCGTTCAACTCGATGTATGACTGGAGTATCACTTTCGTCGGTTGGCTGAAATACTATGACACTTCCTGATGCTCCAAACCGTTCATGTCCAGCGTCTTCGCCGTCTTCCCGAGTCACAATCCCATCGTCTGTTGCTGCATCATGTACAAACCGTTCGTTGTCTACAACAAGAACAAGGTCCCCTTCCTGGATATTTGGTTCCATACTTCCACTTTCAACTGCTACAAGCGGCGGCCAAACACCTGTAATACCCACGAGAACGCCTCCGATAACTGCTACGATCGCCAGTGCAGCTAATACATCTCTGGACATTACGATGGCCCAGTGAGTAGAATTAATGTACCATTGAATTGGCTGTTCAGTCGGAGAAGGTGTACCTTCATCTTTTTCTACTGTTTCGTTATCTTCCGACTGACTCTCCATATCAGACATTAGTCACATCTACGTCTAGCAAGTCAATCAATTTTCTGGGAGCCAACGGGAATCTCTTCGACTCACATATCGTGTAGTAAAACTCGGTATTCTTTTTGCCCACGACTGAATATAACTTTATGTGTATTCTGAGTCTTCCGAGCAGGTCGTCCAACTACTCCTTGACCATGGATATAATGCAGATCCGGACGCGGTCAAGTATCTTTCTAACCTAGACAATCCTCAGGCTGCAACCCATGAAATAATTCAGAGTGTTCCGGATGATACGCTGATCCTCACTTCCAATATAGTTAAACAAGCACTTGATGGTATTCCTGAGAATCAAACCTCATCTCCTCAGTCATTCAACACAGACCCCTCGGTTTCAAGTGCAGACCAACACCTTGACAATTCTAAAAATCTCTCAGGTCAGTCAAAAGAATCTCCAGATGAAATGGAGGGGGTGAATTCATCAGCCGGATCATCTTCGCGCAATTCTGGTCGCTCGCTTGAACGCCAGACTGTTGACATCTGTGGCGATGTTACCGGTGAAAGTATCGGAACAGGCGAATACGATGACTTTGTTAAGCTCTTTCGGGACAGATATGAGAAGCTATCCAATCAGCTTCGTAGCCGTGTAAATCATCGGCCGACTGACTCAGTCGAGAAGATGAGTGGAGGATCTGATGCCGCACTCATCGGTATGGTAAATGATGTTCGTTCTACTAGCAATGGACACTGGCTTATCGAATTAGAAGATCCCCACGGTACATTTCCATGTCTCATCATGAAAGACCGAGATATTGCTGAGGTTGTAGATGAATTACTTCTTGATGAGGTAATCGCTGTTGAGGGAACATTATCTGATGACAGCGGTATACTATTCGCGGATTCAGTTCGCTTTCCTGATATTCCGCGTACATACACTCCTTCTACGGCTGACAGACATGTTCAGGCTGCTCTGATCAGTGATGTCCATGTTGGTAGCGTTGACTTCGTAGAGGATGCTTGGCACCAATTTACCAGTTGGCTCCATAAGCCGGAAGCTGAGTCTATTGAATATCTTCTTATTGCTGGTGACATGGTCGAAGGTGTTGGTGTTTACCCTGGACAAGATGAGGAACTTGAAATCGTTGACATATATGAACAATACGAACAATTTTCAGAATATCTCAAAGAGGTGCCCGATGATATTGAGATCATTATGATCCCCGGTAACCACGATGCTGTTAGGCTAGCTGAACCTCAGCCAGGATTTGATCAGGAATTACGGGATATTATGGCAGTTCATGATGCGCGTATTTCTGGTAATCCTTCGACAGTGACGATTGAGGGAGTATCTGTTTTGATGTACCATGGCGTCTCTCTTGATGAACTCATTGCTGAACTTCCTGATGATAAAGCTACTTATGATGATCCACATCTTCCGATGCATCAGCTGCTCAAGAAACGTCATCTTGCACCGCAGTATGGGGGTCACATGCGGCTTGCTCCTGAGCCTGAGGATTACCTAGTTATTGATGAAATCCCAGATATCTTCCACACGGGACATGTTCATAAGCGTGGGTTTGGCAAATATCATGGCGTATTAGCTATTAACTCTGGATGCTGGCAATCCCAGACAGAGTTCCAGAAAAGTGTCGACTTAGTCCCTGATGTCGCTGGAGTCCCTGTTGTTGATTTAGATACTCTTAATGTTACTGTACATACGTTTTAGCATAATTTGAGCATCTACAGGCAGAGCAGGCAGAGTGCCTCGGGGTTAAGCCCCGAGGCAGTTCACTGAGCTCGGTAACAACCATTTTCTCCAACTAATTTTGTTTATTATCATAGGATACAGCTTCTTCCGTTCACTGATCGCACTCATGGTAGCTCATAAATAATAGACTGTGCACCTCAGTATTTACTTAATGGATATATCACCGCCGTGATTTTCGGTATTTGATTGTTGGAGTTCCTTCAAAATCCGGTCCCCGGCCTGATCGACGAAATCCGACTTCTTCAGCTGCTTCAGCGATGTCCTCTCGTGGAAGGGGAACAAGTAGCTCAATATCCATATCCTCCTGTTCTGCGAATCGAATCGGTTCTCCAAGTAACTGTTTACACGCCTCTTTCGTCCCATCCAGTTGTGTGATATAGACCGTTTGATCTCTAGCATCAAAGCTTACAAATCCGAGTAGATCTGTGCTTCGCGCTTCTGTATCCGCGTGCGGATCCATGTCATTAATCCCTTCTTCTGGTTCGGCAACGCGAACTGTCCGATCATGAATTAGGTTTCGCATCACATCTGCCGGTGCGTCAGCAATATCAACCATTGCCTCTGCATCAGCTTCTACCGCATCCCGTATATTCATCCATTATATGATAAACATCCTCATGGATAATAAATCTGCGGCGCGATTGGGGAAAACGAACGTCAAATTACAGGATTTCCCAGATCATATTCATTTCAACCGGAATCGTAAGGACAACGTTAACCCATACAAAAGACCAACGTTATGGAACAACGAACCATGCAACAATCTTCAAGGGTGATTATATGCGAGTTGTAGCGAAGTTTGGTGGAACAAGCCTTGGAAGTGGAGATCGTATCGAACGAGCCGCTGATAGTATCGCTAAAGCAGTTGAACAGGGGCACGAAATAGCGGTTGTCGCCTCAGCAATGGGTGATACTACGGATGATCTCCTAAGCGAAATTACATTTAACGCTGATGAATCTGACCAAGCAGAAATTGTCAGTATGGGTGAGCGCACCTCTGTCAGAATGCTCAAAGCTGCCTTAGCTTCTCGAGGTGTTAACGCTATGTTCATTGAACCAGGTCATGAACTTTGGCCGGTGATCACTGATGAACGTGGTGAAGTTATTGTTGAGGAAACAAAGAAATGGGCATCAAAATTAGCAGACAAGATGGACAATGTCGTGCCGGTCATTACTGGTTTTCTTGCCCAGACAAAAGACGGTAACATGACAACCCTGGGGCGCGGAGGATCTGATACAACGGCCGTAATGCTCGGTAAGTACATGAATGCAGATGAAGTTGTTATTGTCACCGATGTTGAAGGAGTTATGACTGGTGATCCAACTGTTGTCGAAGGTGCTCGAAATGTGGGTGAGATTACGGTTGATGAACTCCGCAACCTATCTTTCCGGGGAGCTGAGGTCGTCGCGCCTAGTGCTTTGGCATACAAAGATGATCGAATGGATGTTCGTGTCACACACTATCAACACGGGGACTTACTTACTGGTGGAACCCGTATCGAAGGTGAATTTCGTAGTCTTGTCGATATGCGAGAAGATCCGCTTGCCTGCTTGACCATTGCTGGTCGTGCAATTCGAAATACGCCTGGTATCCTACAACGAGTTTCGACAGCACTAGGAGATCACGACATCAATGTCGATGCTGTTGCTTCGGGGATGGACTCAATTACATTCTACATCGATGAGTCATTAGCCGCTGAGGCAGAGGATGTCTTACATTCAACCATCGTTGATCTTGACCAATTATCCAGTGTAACTGTTGACAAGGACGTTGCGGTTATTCGTATCACTGGCGGTGAACTTCCTAATCGACCGGGTATCTTACAGGATGTCATTGCGCCTATTGCAGATGCGCGCATTAATATTCATGATCTCATCACAAGTGCAACTTCAATTGCAATCTTCATTGATTGGGATGATCGGGAAGAAACTCTAGAAATTGTCCAAAGTCAGTTCTGATTACTCACCACGTCGAAGCCGACTTCCAATCCGTCTTGGTAACGATGCCTTTTCTACAGCGTCAACAACTGCCTCAATATCATACTTAACTCGACGAAGCTCAACGTCCCATGTCTTCAAATTGACCACAGCATACGCTGCCTTCGGATTCCCGTCTCGCGGTTGCCCTACACTCCCCGGATTTACCACAACTCCGCTTGAATACGTTTCTGCGTGCTGTATATGCGTATGACCCATCACGAGCACTTCTTCGTCCGACAATAGCTTTTCACTAAAATTTTCAGGGTAAGTATATCGATCTGGATCATCAGGATGCCCGTGTACAATCTTTACTCGGCCATCCACTGCGGTCCGAGTTTGTGGCAATGTCTGTAGCCACTCACGCTGTTCTTTAGATAGCTCACTCTGTGCATGTTCTACGCCTGCCCCTGCCATTCGATTGAATCGAAATCCAGTTTGTTGAGCAACTGCTCTGTCATGATTACCCTGTACGGATGGAATCTGACTATCACGAACTCGCTCTACACACTCAGCAGGCCATGGATTGTACCCAACGATGTCCCCAGCGTTGACGAGCAATTCCACGTCTGGCATATCTGCCAACACGGCATCTAGTGCTGGCTTGTTGGAATGTATATCCGAAACCACTCCTACTCGCATATCAACCGTATTATTCGCGAGATTATTAAGTAATGAGTGTCTATCTACAGTATGATTGGTATGAGCCGTGATAAACTCATAGCGATTTTCTTTGCGGCGCTTATGTTTACGTCAATGATCGCAATGGCTGCTGTCTCATTTTGAGCAGTAGAATGAACACCGCAGCGAAATGATTCGCTACGATCCCCAAACATCACTCAGTGGCCCGTCTGACTGTTGTTTGGATGAACGGTCGTTTTGAGACCCTTGTCTTTGTTTCTGCATCTCTGTAGATTCAGATCCTACACTTGTGGCGGATTTACTTTTAATTGTCTCTGGAAGATTAGGTTTTTCTATCCGATCGATTGCTTCTTGAAACCACGGTGGAATATCTGCTTTTATTCGCTGGAATACTTCAAGAATTGACTTATCTGCGACATATGTTGCCCCATAGTCATCCGGTGTTCGAACGATTCGGCCGCTTGCCTGAATGATCGTACGCAGTGTGTTCCGGAAATACCAAGCCCAACGGTCTTGCTCTAGCCGGTACTCGACTCGAGCATCATTCGTATTTGGATATGGAGACTTACAGAGCACTTGCCACCTAGCTAAGTCTCCTTCCAGATCAAGTGCTTCTTCCATTTTGACTGACATCAAGACGCCATTTCCAGATGACTGTTTCCATGTTTTGAGAATATCTTCTCTGTTGTCTCGGTTATGCACCCAAAGCCGATCTCCAACACCAAGCGTCTCCAACTCATCAATGAGTTGGTTTTGAATCGTGTACGCATGACAGTGCACAATTCCTTTCTGATCGGCATGCTTGGTCATAACTTTTCCAATTGTCTCAGCAATCTTTGGAAGGGTTTTCGAACGATGTTTTCTAGTCATCTTGCCGCACGTGACATCGTACAATGGGCGGTTTTCAACAGGGAATGTATGATCAATCTCGACGAGTGCAACTTGCTCCGAATCCAGCCCAACACTCCGACAGAATGCTTCCTTATTCAGAATCGTTGCTGATAGGAGTGCAAAATGCTGTGCTCGTTCCCAAACAGTATGATTCAAATAACGAGCTGGCTCAAGTGGTTTGATTGTTACTGTTTTTTGATCTCCTTGGCTCGTCAACCACGTAGTCGTACTTTCTGCATTTTCAACGTCCTGAATAAACCACTGGAGTTCGGAGATACGTTCTTGTAGTCGATCGCGAACCTGGATGTCAGCTGCTGAAAGCTCTTGGCTTTTTGTTAGCTGTTTAAGCACTCGTTGGCTCTTATTGATCACCTGTGCTGCAAAGTTAACAGCACTATCTATACCTTCTATATCCGGAATCGATAAATCGTCCCAGACTGGAACTGTATCCTTATTCAGTTCAATTGTCGCGTACATCTCTGCCCATTCGCCTAATCCATGTGCTTCGTCAATTACACAGATATCTCGAGGGCCAAATACATCTGACCCAGCTGTTCGCATGAAATATGCAAGCGTCATTGCCGCGATTGAACCGGTCGCTGCCCCCGACCGATCCACATAGTACGGACACCGATGCTGAACTGAACATTCATAACCTTGCTTTCGAACACAGGGAGCATGATTCACGGCAGTGTCACGCTCTTCTGGTAGAATGCACTGATAATTGTTCTTTCCTCGAACAATCGAAAAATCATCAAGAAGCTGATCTTCTGCAACGTCATCTAACTGTGATACTTGTGGTGTTGTATAGTAGGCTCCTGTCAGTGTTGCTTTATCTTCTTGTCCCCTTGATCTCGCACAACCGCATATTGCCCGAGCTAATAATGATTTTCCACTTCCTGTTGGTGCTTGGACTAAGACTACTTTGTTTCCTGCTTCAAATGCATCCTGGATAGATCTCAGGGCTTGTTCCTGGTGACCTCTGTATGATGGTGCTGGAAATGCATCGAATATCTCCGATGGGTCCACGACAAATCAATATCCGCCCTGCCTAACAGGCATTGCGATTTCTTTCGTCGTAATTTTCTGCAGTTATTAGTAGTGCAACGAGACTCAATGGTAAACTACTTCATTCTACTCGCCGCCGTTGTCGACTCCTTGTGGCAGGGGTAGTTCACCAACCGTCGGAACCTAGAAGTGTTTCCCCCCCCGATTTCTATATAATGATCGACGACCTGCTTGGTCGTTCCGAACTCAAGGAACGGATCAATGAACTCGAAACAAAGGTCTCTGAACTTCAGGATAAACGCGATCGGCTTGAAGAACAATTACAAAAAGCTGATAAACGTCGTAAAGAGGCTGTTCGAGAGCGACAAGAAGCAGCCGAACAGATCAACCGTATGGAAGACCGCATTGCTCAGTTACAAGGAGAGGTTGACCGACTTTCTGATGATTCTCAAGAATTATACTACCGAGGCCGCAAACACTTATCGAAATCAGAAACTGAAGCAATTCTTGACCGTTGGATGACTCTGACTAGCCAAGAGGAGTCCGTTGTAACTGCCGCAATCGTCAATACTGTACCAGATGAGCTTCGTCAAACGTTCGGTAAACGATCAGCTCTGTTATCGCGAGCAGCTCCTTGTATCGCTGTTGCTGATGAAGATAGTTTGCTAAGTGCCGCCTTTTCACCTCCTATTCAACCTGAACCGTTCGTTGAGTGGGATAATACTTTGTCACTTGACCGCTCTTGGTTCCTTCCCACTGGAGAGTATACATTTGCACTCGTCCGCAGTGACCTCTTTGCCATGGCAGAATATCGTGGGGACGAACAACTCTCTGTGACCGGATTTACTTCTGATGTTATGGGTGACCATTCTAAAGGCGGTTTCTCCCAAGACCGGTTCGAGCGGCGACGTGAGGAACAACGGACTCAACATCTCAATGAGTGTCAGCGAGAATTATCGAACCGCCAATTTGACCGACTAATTCTTGTTGGTGAACAATCTGTTCTGGGCGACCTCGATGTTGACCCAGATACAACAACTGCAGTTGATGCGACTGGATCTCCTGAAGAGGCACTTAAGAGTGCCTATCATGACTTTTGGATGACAAACTTGTATCTTATATAATTGTACTCGCACAATAAATGTTAAAACACAAACATGTTATTCACTATTCGACGCGTAATTGCCAATGGAACGAGCTTGTTACGCGCTCTGAGCTGAATAACGAAATCGTATTACCAACAACTGATAAATGAACACAAATGACCCGATATTCTGTTGTAGGATGCCGAAACTGTTCGATGCTCTGGATTATAGACGGTCAACCTGTAACCAGTAAATGCCCTCGTTGTAGTACTCGGTACCAGACTGATCGTCTTCGTACTTTAGCAGAGGCTAACGATAAGACACAAGCAAAAGAGCTCCGCGCACAGTTACTCGCTGATGAACAAGATCAAGCTGACGGTTATGATCAACTTGATTCATATTCTGAGATGGATGATCAAATTGATGACGTTGGCGTCACTGACGAAGAATACCTCTCATCCTTCGGCGTTGACCCAGATGCTGCACAGGCAGCAGCTTCTGACTCATCGACAGCCACTAAAAGCAATCGTGAGATTGTACTTGATGCCATTGATACGCTTAACAGTCCTACCGAGACCGACATTATTGAATATGCCTCTGATAGAGGTGTGAGTCCAGACTACGTGAACAAAGCCCTGCCTAAACTAGTTGAGACAGGAGATGTCTCTAAACACCGAGGCACTTACCGCTTGATCTGACACAGCAGGGAGTCATACATCTAAATCATTTGACTACTGAGCCAACAACTTCGGGTCGAAATTCGTTATCTCTGCCTTATTTGCTATGCATAAAAACTGAGTTTAGACTTATCTCCCCAAATCCTCGTGTGCCCCGGATAAATGCCGTGATGCAAGTGCAGCAAGTAACGAAAGCTCTCCAGCTAACGTTCCTGTAGCAATAACCTCTGCCAGTTCTCCGGCATTACTTCCTGGGGGATCACCTCCACCAGCTACGCCAATTATTTCTAGTGCCTCTTGCTGAGTTGGTAGACTTGTTCCGCCTCCTACCGTTCCGGCTTCAAGACTTGCGAGTGATACGCTCATATATAACCCTTCAGATCGCGATTCAACCGTTGTAATTGTATTTGCTCCTTCTACAACTTGTGCTTCATCTTGCCCTGTCGCAAGAAACATTGCAGCAACCACATTTGCAGCATGTGCGTTGAATCCCAGTGACCCAGCCTTTGCAGATCCAACTAAATTCTTTCGTGTATTTGCTTCCTCAATTGCGTCCGATGTCGTTCCAAGTTGTTCTTGCACTTGGTCTTCAGGAATAAGTACTTCTGCAATTACTGTTTTCCCTCGTCCTTCAATTGCGTTGATCGCTGCTGGTTTTTTGTCGCTACAGAGATTCCCGGAAATAGCGACAAGTCGTGCTGGTGTTTCTTCTTCAATAAGCTCGCTTGCCTTTCTGGTTGCAATTGTCGCCATGTTCATCCCCATCGCATCCTTTGTATCATAAATAAATCGGGGGTAAATTGAATCGCCAACAACATATGGATCAATATCAAGCAGTTCACCGTGACTTGTTGTTGATTCAGCTGTCTCCTGTAGTTGATCCATATTTGTCTTGATCCAGTTGACGACTGTTTCTGCTTCTGCGACGCTTTCTACTTGAAATACTGGCGCCCTTGTCATCCCTGATTGCATGACGCGCGTTGTCGCTCCGCCAGCCTTGTCAATCACAGAACACCCTCGGTTAACTGATGCAACAAGTGCTCCCTCTGTTGTTGCGAGCGGTAGATAGTACTCTCCACTTGCATAATTCCCGCTTATCGAAACGGCTCCAGCCACACCAATCGGAATCTCCGTTCCTCCAATTGCATTCTCGATATTTGGCTCAATCTCTTCTTCAGAAAAGCCATACCTATCAATTGCGTTTACACTTGTGCCAGTTTGCTCTTTGATCACTTCCTGCCGGACTGCAATCGCCGTTTCACGATCTGTGTAATCCTCTAACTCGTGTAACCGGAGGTCCCCATTAAGCACTCGATCTCTGAGAGCCTCTGTGTCTTCCATGTTCAGGCCTTGACGAGAACACGCTTGAGACTTCCTTTCCATCTTCATGTTCTCTGAATTGAAGAACAGGCAACATTTACATAATTTTTCCCCGAAGCATGTTTTTGAAGAGAAAATCTTTTCATAGTACCGCTCTATGATAGCATAAGCCATAATGTCTGACCTTGAGACAGCCGAGACTGAATCCGAACTAAGTCTCTTCAAATATGATCATCTTGCACAGCTTCCTGAAGAGTATCAATCTTTGTCACAAGAAGAACGCCACAACCGTATCCAATCAGCATTAGACGGATTAGGTGATGACGTAGTCGTTCTTGGTCATAATTATCAACGCCAAGAAATCGTTGAACACGCTGATTTTGTTGGCGACTCCTATGAACTATCGAAGAAGGCAGCCTCAGCTGATGCCCCATATGTTGTGTTTTGTGGCGTTACTTTCATGGCTGAATCAGCAGATATTATCACTGATGACAGTCAGAATGTTCTGTTACCATCCATTGAAGCTTCCTGTCCAATGGCTGGGATGGCTGAAGCAATACAGGTTGATGCTGCTTGGGAACAACTTGCCGCCGCTGCTCCGGAACGGAATATCATTCCAATCACTTACATGAATTCCTATGCTGATCTAAAAGCATTTACAGCCGAAAACGGCGGTGCTGTGTGTACCTCATCAAACGCGAAAAATGTCTTTGAATGGGCTCTCTCAAAAGGGGATGCAGTTCTGTTTATGCCAGATAAACACCTCGGACGTAATACAGCCTATCAGTTAGGACTAGAAGAGGAAATTACTGTCTTCGACCCATGGAACCCGGAAGCGACAGATATGTCCGAACTGGCATCCGCCAAAATTATTCTCTGGGACGGTTATTGCCAAGTCCATGACCGATTTCAAGCCAAACACATAGCTGAAGTCCGTGAGAAACACCCTAATGCACAGGTTGTTGTTCATCCTGAATGTCGTCGTGAGGTTGTTGAAGCAGCCGACGTTGTTGGGTCGACTAGCACTATTCGGAATACTGTTAGCACTGCAGATCCGGGCGAAACGTGGGCTATCGGAACAGAGGTTCATCTCGCTAAGCATCTAGATCGATGGCATTCAGACGTTAATGTCGTGCCACTTTGTGGCGATGCCTGCATGGATTGTAATGCTATGCGCCAGATCGATCCCAACTATCTGACGTGGATTCTTGAGGAATTACAGCAAGACACTGTACACAATGTCATTGATGTTCCAAAAGATACCTCAAACGAAGCGGAATTGGCGCTTGACCGGATGCTTGAACTAACTGGGTAAGCTAAACATGAGCACAACTGAATCAACGAACGTCCTTGTTATAGGTAGCGGAATCGCTGGTTGCGCAGCCGCACTTAGTGCGGCGCGTAACGGAGATAATGTGGCTCTTGTAACTAAGGCTACTCACGCTGATGAAACTTCGACCGGCTGGGCGCAAGGCGGAATTGCGACCACCCGACATGATGCAGATCAATTTAAGCAAGATATCATCGATGCCAGTGACAACACTGCCGATCCAAATGCTGTCGACATCTTGGTTAATGAAGCTCCGAGCGTGATCGAAGATGTCTTGATCGAAACTCTTGATGTGCCGTTCGATAAGGAGAACGACGAGTTTGCATATGGACAGGAAGCAGCCCACTCTACTCGACGCATCCTGCACGTTGGAGCCTCCACCGGAAAACACATTCTTCGTCCATTTTTTGAATATCTTCAAAACCACCAATCCGTGCGCATCTACGACGATAGTACAGCACTAGAGTTGATCACTGAACATGACACTGTACATGGGGCAATAGTTGAGGACTCAAACACATCCCGAGTCATATTTGCAGGTAATACGATTCTTGCAACCGGTGGGATCGGGACTCTTTATCCGTACTCCACAAACCCTTCAGCTGCTACTGGCGATGGTATTGGTATGGCTTCGCTTGTCGGTGCTCAAACTGCGGATATGGCTTTTGTCCAGTTTCACCCTACCGCCTATGCAGCTGATGATCCTGACGAGTTATTTTTGATCAGTGAAGCTGTCCGCGGTGAAGGTGCTGTTCTACGAAATGGAAACGATGTACGATTTATGCCTGATTATCATGTAGATGCTGAACTTGCTCCTCGTGATGTCGTTGCCCGAGCTGTTTCAAGCGAACGTTCACAGACTGGAACAGTTTACCTTGATGTCTCGTCTTTTGATTTTGAGTCGACGTTTCCTGACTTAGCAGCAAAGTGTGAGCAACACGATGTTGATATTGATGCTGGTATTCCTGTTGCTCCCGCCCAACACTTCCTCTGCGGAGGTGTTGTAGTTGACACCCATGGACGAACAACTGTTGATGGACTATACGCTGTTGGTGAATGTGCCCGTACCGGAGTACATGGCGCTAACCGCCTTGCCTCTACTGGGTTACTTGAAGGTCTTGTTTGGGGCGTTCGAGCAGGCAATGATGCTGCCGGTAAATCAGCTACTGCCGTTGAAACACCTGACGTAACGACCATTGACCCCCAACTACCAGATCAGTTTACTGATGCCAAGTTTAAGCGTATTCAGCAGATAGTGGGTAGGTCTGCCGGGATCACGCGTACACGTGATGATCTACAGAACGCCCAGGCAGAGCTTCGTCGAATCAAAGGAGAAATTGATGCTTACGCACGCACACGGACCTCTCGATCACTGTATGAACTTCGAAATGCCGCCGTGACAGCTCTACTTATCACGCAGGCAGCCAGTGAAACTGATTCGGTTGGCTGTCATCAACTTGTTGAATCTGCAGATCCTGCGCCTCAAATGTGACTGATATGCTGATCACTGATACGCAGATTGAACGGTGGTTACGTGAAGATCTCGGGATGAACGACGTAAATAACAAGATTTCCGGCTCTACAACCGGACAGGTCGTTGTAAAGGAATCTGGAACCATTGCTGGAGTCGACGTAGCAACCGCTGTGTTTGAATACCTTGATGCAGATGTCACCCAACATGTTTCTGATGGTGACGTTGTTGATGAGGGTGATGTCGTTGTGACTGTTGAAGGGGTCATATCAGCCCTGCTTCGTGCTGAACGGGTTGCACTTAATCTCCTCGGTCACGCTTCTGGGATTGCCACAAAAACCAGCAAAGCTGTCTGTCGTGCTCGCGAACATAACCCGGATATCACAATTGCAGCAACCCGCAAAACGACGCCTGGACTGCGTGAAATTGAGAAGCATGCTGTTGTGGCTGGAGGAGGCGACACACACCGACTTAATCTCTCACATATGGTCATGGTCAAAGAAAACCATATCTCCGAAATGGGACTGGAACACGCTGTCGAACACTTCCAGGAGCGCACTTCATTTACAACGAAGATCGAAGTCGAGACAGAAACATATGAAGAGGCTCTGATCGCAGCTGATACTAGTGCTGATATAATTCTTCTTGATAACTTTTCTCCAAATGAAATTGAACGTGTTGTCGAGGACACTGACCCGTCTGTTATTCTTGAAGCAAGTGGAGGAATAACGGTTGAAACTGTCGATGAATATGCAAATACCGGCGTAGATGTTATCTCAATGGGGTCCCTTACACATAGTGTCAATTCACTTGATGTCTCTTTTTACACCGGTGATATCCCCGCGGAATTATAGTCGTTGATGTCATGACCATTTTATATGGACTTAGGTATTGAAAATAATGCAGCACTCGTTACTGCAAGTACCAGTGGCCTTGGCTTGGCAAGTGCTAAATCTTTGGTTCGTGAGGGTGCAAATGTTACTATCTGTGGTCGAACAGAGGATCGTCTGGCAACGGCAGAAGAGGAACTTCTGGCAATTGACGGTGGAGATGTCCTCGCCGTACAAGCAGATATCACACAAGATGAAGAAATCGCTGCTTTAGTTGAGGAAACTGTCGACACCTTTGGTAGTCTCGACCATGTTGTTACGTCTGCTGGCGGCGTTCCAAGTGGACCATTCCTTGAGATGAATGATGATAACTGGTACTCTGCATATGACTTATTGGTCATGAGTCACGTCCGTGCGGTTCGAGAAGCCTATCCCTATCTTGCAGAGAGTAACTCAGGATCAATAACTGCAATCACCTCAACAAGCGTTAAGGAGGCAATTGATGGACTTATCCTTTCTAATGCTGTGCGCCGTGCTGTCATTGGAGTTATCAAGACTGTCTCTCGAGAACTTTCACCGGAAGTTCGTGCAAACGCTGTACTGCCCGCTGCACATGAGACACCCCGTATTGAGGATCTTATTACTCAAGCCCTTGACCGTGGAGAGTATGACAATTATGGAGAAGGTCTTGATGATTGGTCAAGTGATATCCCAATGAATAGAATTGGTGATCCAGCTGAACTTGGTGATGTCGTAGCATTCCTTTCTAGTCCTCGAGCTAGCTTTGTGAATGGGGCCTCCATACCAGTTGACGGTGGACGAATGCGTTCCTGACTGTAGCCTCATTTGTCACGCTGATTTACTAATACTATTTGCTTATCTCCAATAACAGCACTTGTAGACTCTCTATGTCATAATCTGAATTAACTACCAAATACTCTTATACGAGAATGCCGTAGTTATATGCACCTCCCACTTGACACACACGCGGAGGCAGGAGACAGCTATGACTAATTTGCAAGAGCACGCGGAGCAAGTCCGCGATCGACTAGATGATCATGTAGATCTCTCGATTGAAGAGGTCCACAACCGATTGCAAACCTTAACTGATGAATACAAGGTACCCATCGAAGAAGCACGCCGTAGCCTCATTGCACGGTATGTCGAAGAGGCGGGAATAGACCGGGCAGAATTAGATGAACAGGACTCTGTCGTTGACATCGGATCCATTGACTCTGCTGAAGAGTGGATTACTGTCGAGGCCAAAGTCATCGATCTCTGGGAACCACAGAGTGATGCCATTGGTCAGGTCGGCCTATTAGGTGATGAAACAGGAACAGTTAAATTCACTAAATGGTCAAAATCCGACCTACCCACACTGGATGAAGATCAAGTTTATCGCCTTTCTAATGTTGTGACTGACGAGTATCAGGGGCAGTATTCAGTGAAACTCAACCGAACAACAACCATCGAAACATTAGACAAAGACATTACTGTTGGTGATGGTACACAGGAAATCGAAGGTGCACTTGTTGACATCCAGTCCGGATCCGGACTTATCAAGCGATGTCCCAAAGATGACTGCACACGTGTCCTGCAAAACGGACGATGCTCAGAGCACGGTGACGTAGACGGCGAATTTGACCTCCGTGTCAAGGCTGTCATCGATGATGGTTCTACTGCACATGAGGTCATCCTCGACAAGGAGACGACCGAAGAAATTACAGGCATCACGCTAGAGGAAGCAAAAGATATGGCAATGGATGCGCTTGACACTACGGTCGTTGTCGAAGAAATATCACAGAAAATCCTTGGCCGATACTATCGAGTTTCAGGCCCCGTCATTGGTCGGTACCTCTTAGCTGATAATCTTGAAGCGCTTGGAAAACCAGAAACAACAGAAGATCTGCTTATTAAAGCGAGGTCGATATAAATATGAGTCAGACACCTACCCGAGAAGTTGCGCGCCGCGTATTTGCGGATGAGTTCAATAATGCAACATATACGTTCAAAGAGTCAGATGATGAACGCGCACCACTTTATGCACTCCTGCCAACCGGAGCCCGCGCAAATCGTGTCTTCATTGTTGGTACATTAACCGAAAAAGAGGATGTTGGTGATGAAAGCGAATACTGGCGAGGGCGAATTGTTGATCCGACAGGCGCATTCTATGTCTACGCCGGTCAGTATCAGCCTGATGCTGCATCGATGCTCCGAAACTTAGAGCCACCTGAGTATATTGCCGTCTCTGGTAAACCCCGTACGTATGAGACTGACGAGGGGCAAGTCAATGTTTCTGTCCGACCAGAGTCAATTACCGTTGTTTCAGAATCTGTTCGTGATCGATGGATTGCCGAAACAGCGGAACAAACACTCGATCGAATCACATCATTCGATCCTGATGTCGATGAGTATGCGAAACTCGCAGTAGATCACTACGGTAACGACCTCAGTGCGCACAAAGATACAGTTATCACGGCGCTTGAGGATCTTGAATCCGCACAAGAACAAGTGCAACCCTCTGAGTGACCTGCTCCTGGATCAGGTCACGAGAAACTCGGATTCCTATCTCTGTAGAGCGTTTCATGCAATGACTCATCAAAGAGTATACCATCTATTACGAAGCTCCGATGTATCGGCGGGCAGAATATGCCTCCCAAGTTTTGATCCCACAGAATGGTAAAGTGATCGTAGGCATCATATCGACATAATTCTCTACCGGTTCTTTTAGGTATCTTTGTGACTGTTGTACACACGCTTTATGGTCCCTCATCGACCGGATATCTCGGACCCAGACCTCCTTCAGCAAGCGATTGATGAGTTATCGAGCATATTCTATATCATCAAGCCGGATGGTAGCTTGTACTGGTGGAATGACCATCTCGCTGATGTGACTGGATACTCTGAGGCGGAGTTGGCAGACATGAAAGCAATGGAGTTTGTTCCGGAATCTGAGCGTGAACTTCTCAGGGATGCAATTGAACAAACACTTGAATCCGGTCAGATTCGTATTGAAACATATCTTGAAACAGCTACCGGAGCACAATACCCGTATGAACTGACTGGAAAACGTCTTTCATCTAGCGAACGTGATTTTATTGGTCTGGTTGGTACTGGACGCGATATCTCTAACCGGCATTATGAGAAATCAGTACAAGATATTCAAACGCCAATACAGTCAGCAACCAAAGCAGGAGCCATTAGCACATGGAACTGGTATGTTCCTATCGATCGGTTTATTGCAGATGCAGAATTTGCGCGGCTGTTTGGGATTGATCCAGAAAAAGCTCGCCATGGGATTCCACTTGATGACGTTACTGCTCGTATACATGAGGATGATATAGAAGATATCAGAGAAGCAATCAACACAGCTATAAATAATTGCGGTAGCTATGAAGAAGAATACAGAGTGTATGCTCAGAACGATGATGTCCGGTGGGTCATGGCCCGTGGAGAAGTTAGATGTAATGATGACGGCGATCCTGTGCAATTTTCTGGTGCACTTACTGACATTACTACTCAAAAACAATACGAGCAACAACTTGAAGCACAACGTGATGATCTTCAACTGCTGAACCAAGTCCTTCGACACGACATCCGAAATGAACTTCAACTTGTCTCTGCATATGCGGACTTCTTAGCTGACAATCTTCCTGAGGAAGACGAAAATCACAAATACGCTGAAATTAGTGAACTACCCCTGCCTACTTACTCACCGCTGACGCGGGTCGTTCCTCGAGGCAGGGGCTTCCTGGTTCAACGACGCGCTTTGGAGACACCTTATCGGATGGGTCCTCAGTCTCCCCAGCGAGCGCAGTCTCCGCAGGCGCTGATTCGGCCATGTCCTGACCTACTGTCTGCATAGGTGCTTCCACTCCAAGTTGCTCCAACCCCAGACGTTTGATTTCGAGTGCTGAATTATAATCCCGATCAACTTCAAAATTACACGCCGGACAAGAATGTTCACGTACCCATAATGGCTTGTCCGTCTCACAGCCACATTGTGAACAGCGTTTCGTCGTGCCTTCCGGTGGCACTTCAATCACGTGACACCCGTTTTTCTTCCCATGGCGTTTGAATGCTTGAATCGTTTGCCGCCATGACATCGATGCAATGTTCCGACTGGTCCCATCATCTTCTGCCATCGCTTTCACGTCTAAATCTTCGAGAAAGACTGCATCATACTCCATCGTGTATTCGTGAGCAAGTTTCTCTCGGTAGTCTTCACGCCGGTTGTGCAACCGGTCGTACGCTTGAGCGAGTTGCTGTCGGGCTTGCTCCCAGTTGTTTGAGCCGTGCTCTTTGCGGGAGAGATTCCAATGGCGACGTTCAATACGGTCACAGTCACGCTGTTCGTTAAGTGATTCGAACGACCGACCGTCTGAGTCGTGAATGAACGTTGTGATGCCGAGATCAATCCCAACTGTCTCTTCTGGTTCAATACCTTCGACAGGCGGTTTCTCCGGATATTCTGGGTCGTACTCGACAACGATGCTGACGGACCAGTCACCGGTTTTTTCTTTTTTCAGGATGATTTGTGTAATCTCGCCGTCGTCGGGGAGTGGGCGGTGGTAGGTGAGATGAAAGTCACCAACTTTGGAGAAGTTCACGATTGCGTGGTCAGTCCGGTCCGTGTTATGATCCACGTCGAAACCGGACTGGTTGTACACAATGCTGCGGAACTCTTGCGGGGCTTTCCATTTCAACCGGCCAACCTCATACCCTCGGTCTTGGAGTGATTCAAGCACGCTTTCGCTTTGCTTGATACGGCGGATCGCCATTTGCAGGCACTTGGAATACACGTTTTGCCACTCTGGCCAGCGTTGTTTCCATCCATTGGGGCCGGTGAGGTTGTTCTGCAGTTCTGTATAGGATGGTTTGTTGTAGTCTGGACGGGGCCGATATTCTTGTGTGAGCGCGTGATTGTATACTTCTCGACATGTCTGAATATCGGCCCATGCAGCAGTAGCTGTCTCGGCGTCTGCCGGCGTTGCAGCGTACTTGAACGTCTCCTCAACCACTACTGACTTATTGGGTTGACTGTCACTTGAACGTTCGGAAAATCACGGAGTGTACGGCTGTATCCCCGCCCTACTCACTCCCGTTGGTCGCTCCTTGAGGACGGGGATATAGTCTGTAAGAGTTAAAAATAGTGCCATCCGCGCCGTTGGTCTTACAGAAACGGCACGAGATGTGGCTGATACAATGCTTTCAACAACGGAGGAACCAACTGAACTCCACCTTCCTTCTGTCCTTGACCAGGTTATCGATAATCTTCGAACTGCCTACTCGAATGCTGTTATCCAAACAGATGGTGGTGTCCCCGATATACACGTCAAATCTAGCGATATGCTCGATTCTGTGTTCCGAAATCTCATTTCCAATGCGGTAGAGCATAATGACAAAGAAATACCTCGTGTCAGCATTTCCACAGAATATAGTGATAGCACTGTTTTGGTTAAGATCGTCGATAATGGCCCTGGTATCCCCGATGATTGCAAAGAAACGATCTTTGAACGTGGTGAAAAAGGACTTGAAAGCTCTGGGACTGGACTTGGGTTGTATCTTGTAAAGACGCTTATAGACTCACACAATGGCAAAGTGTGGGTTGAAGATAACGAACCAGACGGGGCTGTCTTTGTTGTACAACTTCCATGTGCCTGATGCTTTACAGCGGTAGCGAGGCAAACGCCCACAGCTGAAGCCGTGGGCGGATGTCAAGTATAGTGCGAAGCACATACTCACTCCGCTATTGATGGGAAAGAATCAACCTCTACGCTATGGCATTTTTTCTGTTTTCGACGTGCATCAGCAACTTAGCTGCTGATCGCTCTGGCCAAAGGAATAAAGAAATTGTGCTCCAATGTAACTTACATGAGTAATAAAAACAAGACTGTCTCGTTCCGAGTCAACCAAGACTCATTTGAGAAACTCCGTTCCATCGCGGAAGAACGAGATCTTTCACTGTCTGCGCTTTTTCGTGATTATGTCGACATGCTCATCGCTCACGATGGCAAAGTTGAAGTCGTTCCTGAGCACGAGACAACTGTTTCTGACCGATCTGGTTCTGACGAATTTCCTCCGACAGTTGAAGTACCGACCAGCTTTGTACGTGAACATGAGCGTCTGGAACTTGAGGCAAAACATCTCAGAGAACAACTAGATGAGTACAAAGAATACGTGACACATCTGCAAGACCGTATCGACAACGAAGAACAGAAAGATGTTATCCAATTGGAGGACCTTGACCGCGATCTCCACACGGCTGATGACGATAATGAACTTCGGCCAGACCGCTCTGACTATCGATAGTCCCCTTTCATTACGTTATCGTGCCAGTTCTTTTGCCGCCTGTCGTGCCTTTTGTTCTATTTCGTCATTGTGCTCAACGCTTGCTAGGTCTCCGGTCGCTTCAAGCGTTCGTACAGCGTCATCAAGAAATGATAAAATGTCTCCCGGATACGCATATAGCATATAATCTGATGTCATGACATCGACAATTTCCTCAGCATTCAATCCCTGCGCTCGAAGCTCAAGCAGGTACCGGATAAATTTCCGCTCTGGACACCCACAATACGGATTATTATCACAACTACAGTCAAGGAAATCTTCGGCAAAATCTAAAATCCGATCTCTTGTTGTGTCGTCGAGCTTCTGTAGATTTTTCCCCCTATAAAGCAGGTCCATCGTTGCACCTTTGAACGCCCCTTTAGGGATGTCAGCATCAAGTTGCGCTCCAATCTGTCGATGGTTCTTAACGTATATTTTATCCGTGATTGCCACTGTAAGTTTGTTTTGTACTTTGTCGCTTAAAAATCAGCTCCTTTTTTTGCCATGATCTCCCCAAGTCGTAACGTATTTTAACGCCACTGTTGTATTTTACAGTGCGTGTCCGGGCTGGGGTAGTGGTATCCTACGGCCCTGTGGCGGCCGTGAGGTGGGTTCAATTCCCACGCCCGGACCTCGACTAAAGGTTTACATCCCACTCTTTTATACTACTTATCTACCCCTCAGTTTCATCTGGAAACCTTTCTCTGTCCCCTGCGCGTTACTCTTGCACCCACGCTATTTACTCTTGCCTCCCGAGCAGGGGGTGATGCTGCATGACCTCGCAGTGTCAACACTGCGGGGCACAGGTCACCGAACAATACGCCCGCGTCTTCGGTGATGAAGACAATGTTGTTCATCGGTGCTTAGCCTGTGATTGTAAGAACCGGCTGCAGAAAGGCTCGGCAGCTGGGAAAGAACTGACACAACCAGATCCAGCAGAACACCCTAACCGCAACCGGGGGCACCTTGCTGATGACTCAATCGACTACGGGAAAGGTCCAGTCCCTGATGGTGGCCATAAGGTTGTTCCAGTCACGCAAGCAATGCAGGATGCCCTAGTCACTGGGCGTGCCAAGGTTGTTCTAACAGAAGATACAGACTTTTTCAATCCATTTGCTGACTGGCTATTGATCCGCGGACCAGATGGCATCTTTGCGAAAGGGAGATACGCTGGCCAAGTCCTCGAATGCACTGCAGAAAGCGTTCGACAGCGATTCTTAGACCGTCGCATCGATCACATTGCAGACTTCAAGTCACTTGCACTCGAGGATCCACTGCCAGAACTCGACTCGTTTGAAACACTCCAGGAATACGTCCCTGTCGAGTCGAAATACGAGGAATTCAGTTGCTACGTGCTGCAGGGCATCGGGCCAGCTCCTGAGGACGTTGCCAGTGAGTCAGTCGCAACTGACGGCGGCAACAGAGGTGGGGCAGCTGATGAGTGAGTATCGCCATCAGACAGACCTCCAAAAGACAACCCTAATTGTTGGGTGTCCGAACGCTGATGGATCTGGCGAGCACCTGGCAATAACAGCCGAATTTACGGAATCACAAAAGGGAGCAAACGACGAGGCAGTTGAGACACTACTCGACAAATTTCCATGCTGCCACTGTGGGCGTGATCTGCAGTGGATCCGACAGGACGAGCCAAAAGAAGTAATTGGAGGTGGGGCTGCCGATGACTGAGTTCCGCTCGCCGACAGAGCGAGAATACGAAGCAGGCAACTGCGAAAAACCAGAGTGGCGTCGTCGGCTGTATGAAGAAATCGGCGAGGATCCAATCGAGCTCCTTGACAAACCTGCTGTCGCAACTGACGGAGAAGATAATCTCGCGCATGCCCGAGCTCGTATTCGCGGGATTGCATACTTAGATGTACTACGAGCCTGGAAGGCTGCAGAGCGTCGACACGATCAGGGCCCTCGCGAACAGGTCATGGGCTGGCTCGAAGAGCGTGAAGCCTTCCTGGAAGAACACGGAGATCGCAACGAACGATACACGGCAGAAGATCCTGAGGAACTCCGAAAACGAGCCGATGAAAAAGCAGACCAAGAAAATGAAAGCAAGACAGCCTATCAGTGCTGTGAATGTGGGACACTTGTCCGAGAAACTGGACAGGCGTACTTCTGTCCAATCTGTGAGCATACCACCCGAAACGTTGAGAAAGCGGAGGGGATGCCGGCGTGACACAAAACGAGGAGTTCTGGGATCAATACGACGCTGCTATCGAAGACAAACGCGAGGAATACGAAGAAAAACAACAGGAAAAACTCGATGAAGAGGAACTGGACATCGACTATGCAGATCTCCGCGAGCAGTCGATGGAAAAACACCTCGAAGATCGCGAACTGACAGGGACACAAACCCACGAATTCCGAGCGCATCTCCTGTTTGCAGATCCGAACGATAAATTAAGTCCATACCATGGTCTTCGTCGGCAGTTTAATGATGAGTACTTCGAGTACTGGTACGACGAGGAGGACCACGTCTGGATAGAGGATGTTTGCGGTGACGACTGGATTATCAACGATTCGAAGAAAGCCTACTGGAACGGTGGCATTGCAGCAGAAGACGAAGGATACGATACATACGACGAGTATCAGATAGCCATCTACGCCGATGATGATATGGCCGAAGAGAAAACACGGAAGGCGACGCTTCAGTTCCGACCTTCTGTGCCTGATGCCACAAAACCAGATGGCTCTCGAATCCAGAGTATGCCCGAAGATCTGCCATATGGCATTCGTGTGCAAGTGAACTCATCGAATGTTGCACTCGAAGAGATTGTTCCACTCATTCAGGCTGTCGCCGATCGGCTTGGATTACAGCAGCATTACTTCGCTTCTGGAAAGATTCACGAGTGGAGCCGCGTCTATTCGTTCGCAGTCTACGTTCGGTTGCTTCGTGAGATTAGTGAAGAGAAGATTGTCGGTGCTGGAAAACTCCTTGATCGATTGACGGCATTCGGACGCTCAAGAAAGGGGTCCCGAGGTATGCTCAAGTGGGACAATGAAGAGATTATGGGACACTACACTGCAGTGACGCTCTGCCAGAGCTCCTGGAGCAAACTCATTCCTGGAAGAATGGCCGGGATGCGTTTGAAGTCATATCATATGAAAAATCCAGAGAAGGCAACGCGAGAAGCGACTAGCCACCCAAAGTTGGAACTGCAATATACGACCGATAACGAGTACACAGATGAGTATGTCAGTTGGGAGGACGTCGACCAGCTGAAGAAACAACTCGAGGAAACGCTTCTTAATTGTCTGCAGTGGGCTGACGTGAACTTGGATCCAGCAAACGAGTCGTTCGTCGAGGATGCTTACTTCGACCCACAAGAGAATGATCGCGACGAAGATCTTGACCTCTTGGCTGATCCAATGGAGCAAGTCCAAGAGCACGAGGAAAACATCGCAACACTCCAGCTGGCCCAAGCTGATCTAAGCGACGGTGAAGAGGAAGTTGTCAAAGCAATGTCTGATGGTGGCCAGATGCATTATGAAAAGCTAGCAGAGATAGCAGATGTATCGAAGTCGACGGTTTACCGAGCTATTGAGAAAATTGATACCATTATTGAGCAAGTCGACGGGAAGATCGGGCTTGCTGATGAGTATATCAAAGACCGTATTCAGGACTTTTACACAGCAATTGCAAACTGGTCTGACAAGGTCGGTCAAACTGCTGAAGATATTGTTAATAATGCCATTCACGCTCCAGAAGGCTCGCCATTCGCTAAGTGGATTAAAACCTACGTTGGGTCGATGCGTGATCTAACGCCACGCGAGTCTCCTGGTGTCGGCTCGATGCAGCATGCTGAGGGCTGGACGGAGTTGGTTCTGAACGTCCAAGGAACAAAAGACGAGATTACGCGGATCTTACGAGCCGGAGGGCTGGCAGCACTGGAGACTGATAACGGTATTCTCCAGGAGCTGCGAAAGACGGTCGTCAAGTTCACCGATCGGCGTGGCAAGGAACAGGAGATCGTCGCAGGTGCCAAGCACGGTGACGCCATCAAAGTTGGTGGCTTCCAGATCTGGTAGCGGGTGACTGGCCAGAGGCATCACTATCATTCGCTCTATTTTCCTGAAATTATTACCGCTAATTGGACAGATTTCTGCCTAATTTTGTTGTATTAGTGGCAACATTACAATCTGTTTAGTAGATATTGTGACTGTCTCCAGACAGTATTTTCAGGATCTGGGAAAGCACCCCTTAGGGAGTGTTTCTAAGGAAACAACTAAACAAATACAGGAGTCTGCTTCGCAGACTCCACATGATCCACATGAAACGGAGGTAAATACAAGAGCAAAGGGTAATCAAGTGCAGTCGACAGCCATGACTTCTCAGCTGCTAGTATCTTGAATACAAGGTGTTCGACAACTCGCTGGAGATCCTACTGAAGTGCGTCAGGAAGTGATTTACCAGATGTGTTTCTCTCAGGATCAATATCAGCCGCTTTAAGCTCTCCCTCAGTTGGTTTGTGACCAGCAGTGCCTTTGTAAGCGGCTACGGCCTCATCCAGATGTTCTAAAGCTGCCTCTCGGGACTTGCCTTGACTTGTTACGCCGGTTTTGGTATCTTTGGCCATCCACCACTCACCCTCGTTAGTAAGTGTAATCGTAGGCTCAGCTGTTGGACTCATAATGTAAATGGATACGCCAACAAAGAATAAAGATATTCCTTACCACTGTGTAGTCGTTTTAGAGTAGTTATTCAAGTGTATCTTATAGATCACTTCACGGGATAGTTGGTTTCTATGACATCTCGCGTGAATTATTCTCCGGATGAGTCTGTGCATCGGTCGGAAAAAGCTACCAGAAAGAACTGATATTTGAGTTGGTATGTAAGACTTAGCGCATGAGTTCAGCAGTTGGCTACCTCTGGTCTCACGTATTCGGGGGTGAATAAACAGTCAGTGGCGATGTGTATAGACCGCTAATTACCGATCTAGAAGATCATCCAAGTCACCGGAAGTTAGCGAATTATTGGCCTCAAGATACGCTTCAATATCTTCAACAGATTCAAGATCTGTAACGTTTTCCAATTTCTGTTGAGCTTGTTGGCTAAATCTCCCTAACTTCCCATCGTCATATTCGTGATCCTCGTCGACGTAGAGAACATAAATAATGTGATACTTCGGATTTATCTCAGGTACAAAAGTGACTACTTTTGAGTAAATCCGCCCGTCTTTAGAGAACTTGAATATGTCTAAGTTCCCGATTTTCTCATAAGTATATGCATCCGGTGACGCATCTTTATTTGCGATATTACTGAGTTTTGTCAGCAGATCTCGCTGTTCGGAAGCATTCAGAGTATCAAGATGACCCGGGATGTTACCCTCAAATATAATATGGGTCTCCTTTGAACCATCCAAAGGTATACGTTTCACACGTACTCAAAGCAGCGCCGGTTTTAAAAATTTAAAACTTGAGAACACTTTTAATTTCTTCCTTGCTAGCGGTGTTACCATCCGCAAGGTTATCAATCGCTTTGAGCACTTCCTCCGGAACGCGTGGCTCGTCGTCCACATGGTGTTGGGAGGATTCTCGGACAGATTCAGTCGGCATACACACTATTTGATGAGCCATCGGTATAAATCTGACTGACAAAAATAGGGACTAAGACAGAAAGCGTGTGTACGGAGTGTTCTGCACTAGGTAGCCGCACCAATCTCAATCAACCCAATCTCTCGTGCAAGACTTGCGCCCTGCATCTTGCATAGCATTTCTGATGCATATCTGAGAAGGGATACACATCACCAGTCACTACTTGCCTTTGGTGTTGAACGATTGTAGGGATTGATGGAGGTGTATTGTATATTAACCGTTTTATGAAAACTCTCTATTTAAGTTTAGCAGCTACAACCAGCGTACCTTATTGCGTTCTCTTTTTCTGGCTTCTGGTGAGTATTTGCCTTGATAGTGATCAAGAAACGTCTGGAGGTCATCCCACCCGCCCCACTCAATTGCAACCATTGGATCAACGTCAGCAGACGCCAGTAGTGTCGCCCATGTTCGACGGAGATCGTGAAATGAGAGAAATTCCCAGCGGTTGTTCTCCGTTTGTTCGGCCAACTCATTGGCAGCAGTGTTGATCCAGCGTCGGAGCGTTCGCGTGCTTTCGGTCCCCACCACAGTCGTATCTTCACCTTCGTACTGGCCGATGGTCCGGATCTGTCCAGCTAATCCATCGGGGATTGGTGTTTCCCGATACTTGTCACCCTTGCCTGCCGGCACTTCAAGCACTTTACCGATTTGGGTATCTCGAACATGTGCTGGTTTGACGTTAACTACTTCTGCACTTCGGAGTCCACAGTACCCTCCGAGCTTCAGTGCGAGTTGCCGTTGTACGTCATCGGGACAGTCGACCAGTTGCTTCAACTCGTCTGTAGACAACCAGACCATCATGGCACTGCTATTCTTGTGTTCCTGTAAATTCATCGTGACCGGAAACTGGTCAACCGGACAAAAACGTGTCGATTAGGCAGGGTTCAGCCCTCGATCAGCACTGAAATCGGGCTGATTTTGACCGACTTCCCAATGCTTCCCGGACACTCAAATAAACACAGAAAAATATCAGATACATGTCAGAAAACAGGAATACACATACCCCTACACCCCCGTACCACACGCGCGCGCGTGACTTCGTATCTCATTGTTGAAACTAATCGAGTTCTGCTTTTATTTTATGAACCCGTTTTGGATTGATCGAAACAACGCGCGTACCTCGTCCCTTAATTGGATCGTAACCCACAGAACGAACGGAGATTATATCAATAGCGTTTGCTCAGGCATCTTGATATCGCGGGTCAATCTCACCAGCCCATTGTTCACGATGCCACTGGCAGTATCCCGACTTGTGATCAGTCATGGCATTACAGTCTGAGCCGTCGCTTTTATTCCCGCGACACTTAACTGGATCTCGCGTATTCTGGTTTTCATCCTGGTATTCTCGCCAATTCTCAATGAGTTGGCCTTTGTGAATCTGTTTCTTTGGCCGGTCGAGGTCGATATCAAACGTGGCAAAATAATTTGTTGAGGCAGCCCACTGACTCTCCTCTGGTACATCCAAAAGCCCACGAACTCGAAACCACTGATCATCTTGCTGGTAGTCTTCCCAGCCGCGATAGACAGTTGCTTGGTCAATCTTGCCCTCTTTTTTCTTCCCGTCGGCCTGCACCACAACGTCAGATTGTGTTCGCAGAATCTTCGCAATATCACTATCATGCTCGTGGCCAATTACGAGCAGCCGTGTTGAACCCCCCTGACCCTTCCGCAACGCATTGATAAACTGAGCGAAGGTTTCTCGCACGGATCCATCAGCATACGAATGACTGTTTACCTCTGTCGACCACTCGTCTCCAATCACAAGCTTTTCCCCTGACGTGTCTCTGACCCATTCAAGCATTCCAGATAGACTATCGGCATAGTCAACTGCAGGATGCCTGATTGGCTCATCTTCCGATCGCCGAATATTCGTCAGGACACGAAGCTCACCATCGAACTCGCGATACAAGTTCCTCGCAATATCTAAAGCTTTGGTTGTTTTGCCACTGCCTTTCGGGCCTTTGATCAGCATCTGCTGCGCCGCTGGCTTGATTGCATCCATAAGTAAATCGTATCCAGTTGCCTCAACAGATGACTCACTGAGCCCAACGGTGGCATTCATCGTTGTGAGATCCGATCTTTTGCGGGCTCTGCGCAGCGTATCAGTTGAGGTTTGTCGTGACAACATGCGATATAGTGGGCTCTCATCAGAATCTAGTTCAGCTCGCTCAGCAGCCATCAACACGTCTCCAATCCGTTGGTCATCAGACAGTACTGCCTCAACATGCGCATCAACTTCTCCGTCTCGAAGGTCATCGCCAAGTTTTGCAGGTGTATATCCATCAGTCATTGTTCTTTTGCGATCGTGATATCTGCTATTGCCAGACCGTGTTTACTGATAAACGGTATCAGGACCATTGCTACCGGCGCTGCTAACAACTCTCCACCAGTATACCACCACACTACAGGATACAAAACCCACGTGCCTGCCGTGATCCAATACAGCAACTCAAGATCTTCAGAGATGAGCTCTCGTAGTGAAAGGAGAACATATACAAGCAATCCACACGACAACAAGAACATCATAGCCATCCCGTCACCAGCATCAACCGCAAGGTATCCGGTCGTGATCACGCCACCCTGAGCAACTGCTGCCTTCCAGGCGCGTTCGGAAATCTCTCCCGTTGCGGTAACTGCCAGTGCCAAAACCAGCATTGGCGTTGTCAAGATCCAATCAGCATAGTACGTGAGTTCAACTACATACCATTCAGTTTCAAAGTTGAGATACATCAGACCAGACCAACCAAGGATCAGTGCATGCAGCGTCTGGATCCGTTCATCAACTCCCCAATCATACAGATACAGTGCTGCAGCTCCGAGTAGTGACACGAGTGCATACAATTGCTTTGGATCAGTTAGAAGCTCCATAGTTTCCTCCGTCAGTTGCTGCTGTCTGTTGGTTCGGTTGATCTATTCCATCAAAATCGAGATCGTCCTTTGATGGCTCCTGCTCGTAATGCTCTTCGTATCGGGTTCCCTGTGCAATCTCAGTCAATACCTCGTCCATTGTTGAGGCATCAACAGTCATCTGATCGCGGAGGACTTTATCGACATCTCGCACTGCTGCAGTCTCTGAGGCAATTTCTATTGCACTCATGGCAGTTAGGAGATCTCTGCCTATCATTGCCTCATCTTTCAGAATCTCCCTATTTGCGTCAATTTTTCCTTTCTCAATAGCCAGCTCTCGATCATTGGCAAGTCCTGGCCATGTGCCATTTGCAGTGTTTGATTGTGGATCAAAATCTCGCACTAAATGCGCTCTCCCTCCAGGAGTCATAAGTGACACAATACCTCCATCAACCTCCAACTCCTCAATGCGCTCTGGAGGCCCACTGTATGCTGCAATTGATCCAGTACCATTTTGAGCTGCATCAATAACCTCTGAGGCATCCAGATCAATGATCCACTCTCGATGTGGATCATACACTCGATTAACCAGAATATACACGGGGATAAGTGCCAACACTGTTGCAGCAATTGATCCTGCAACTAACAATCTCTGGAGGTCTGAAAGAGCACTCCACATCTCTGGAGGAGTTGGAGCATATCCAACAAGCGTAGCCAGCACATACAACGATGCAACAAACCACACGAATACCTTAGATCTGCTGTCAGCAGCTGATTTTGCTCCTCTGATAACTCTCTCTCGAACTCCCTCAACAGGATCAGATTCAATCTCGATTTTCTTCTCACTAAATAGCTCTGTCCAATTATTGTGATGCTTCCGTCGCAGATTACCAACAACCAATCCTAATGCTAAGATAGATCCAAGGATGCCAGAGGCAGCTGCAAGTTGCACCAATTGCGTTGTTGGCTGCTCAGTCAAAATTGTAATGCCAGTATCTCCTTCATACGTGTAGGCATCTCCCTCAGAGGCAACGAAAATTTGTTCTTCAGAAATTGGTATCTCAACAGTTAGCTGCTCTCCAGGAGATACTCGAACGGACTCAAATCCAAATGATCCAGTATCATCTGCCAGCTCTCCAACGGAGGCAGATTCTGGCTCATCTGCCTGCAGCGTGATCTCTGCAGTGCTATCATCAAACTCAACAGCAACCAATTCAAGAGTTGAATCATCAAACTGGTAGATAATTTCCTGCGTATCTCCAGCAGGATCATCATCAGCTGCAGCTGTGCCAACTCCTGATAAGCAAACTACTACAATCATCAAAACAGTTGCTGCTCGATGCATGACTAATCACTCAGTAATGCATATGCAAGTGCTCCTCCAGGGACAAGCCACGCCCACCGTGGAATGTCTGGTATAAGATCATCTGATCCTGGCACACCAGGGAGATCTGGAGGTGACCAATATTGATCCTGTTGCAGTGACTCTTGATATTCTTCGCTATCTTCCAGATATTCGAGGAACTCATCAACATTGTACTGGTCATATTCAGGGTCGTCCCAACCTTCGGACTCTTCGATTTCTTCCCCGTCTGTATCTGTCATTTTCTCAATTGAAATAGAACCTAATGTCATGTTAACTTCCTCAGACTCCAGAGCATCGTAAAATGTTGAGAATCGGGGAATAATTTGATCGTATTGATCTGGATATACCAGTGGTTCAAAACCCTCATTATCGATAGATACATCACTTGATAACTTGTTTCCTTCAAAATCATAAACTCCACCCACATCGCTTAGAGGGCTATCTATTCGGATTTCCTCATTTATCAAGTCCATCTCAGTATGTACTGTTTCATTCTGGAAACTCTCATCAACAATTGTCTCAACAGTATTGTATAGCTCCCCGTTCGGTTGAATCCACCCAGTTGTTATGCAACAGGTGTGTGATATTCCCGCACCTCCAGATGACCAACCATGATCAATTGCGTATGTGAATCGTCCAATAGAACCAGTCTCGAATTCTATCTGAGAATCATCATTCTCACTGACTCCTAAACTATCAACTATCCCCGAATTGTCGAACGTTGTCAAATGAGCCTCGAAATTATGAGTAGCACCGTCATCTGCATAGACAGTTGCGATGGGCACTGCGTGTTGATCTGTCAGGTATCCTATCTCCACATCGGCATACTCAGGTTCAGGGACATCGTGAGAGTATTGCTTCTCACCCTCAATATTCCAAACAGTCAAATCATTATCAACTATCCCAAAGCCATTATGATTTATTGTGGTATCTTCAATATTGCTATATCCGTGTTCTGCTAGCTCGTTAATAGATTCTCCATCAAATTCGAACAAACTAGTGCTGCTTATCCACAGCAGTCGGTCTTGGGTCGAATGAGAATCTATCACATCACCGACATAATCAAATTCTTCAATTTCGTCTCCGTCTAAATCAATCTGATATGATTGTCCATCTCCAAGATAATACAGAGTTCCATCCAGAAACTCAACAGCATCAAATTCATCAATGTCTGGATCATATGGCTCTCTATCCTCATCTAAACTATGCTGGATTTGCCCGGCGGTATCATGGTAAAGCTCTCCAACTAAAATGCGTTGACCAACCTCTATATTGTCGATCTCTCGTGCGAATAGCAAGCCGTCCATAGGGCGATTGTCCACATGATCTTGCGGATATTGAGCAACAATATTGCCGCTGTCGTCGGGCTCTCTAAACCAATCCGTGAATCCCGAGTATTCAACAGTCATCGAAGCTATTTCCTCTAAATCTGGTTGATCCATGTTGAGCTGCTGATATAAGGCTAACTGATAAGAGTCGGACGCAACGTCAGCATCCCCCGACAAAAACCGGGCCTGACCGTCGACACCCCGAAGCTCATTCGGAGAAATGTTTCCAGCATCAAGAGCTTGGTAAATGTCTTCCACGAAACTCTCATCATAGTTCCCGATAACGGAAGATGCTTGTGAAGATATTTCTTCTTCTCTAATATACTCTAAATGTCTGTCAAATCTCAATACTGTGTATCCAGATAAGCCTGCCTCCGGAATATTCGGGATAATGATACTCCCGCTCCATGTTGCGGTATATCCCTCATCCGTCTCAAATTCGAAGACATCGAAGCCAGTTCCTCCTTGATAGTCCATATCTGCAATTGTTCCCTTCCATTCATCGTTTTCCCATTCAAAGAGTAATTCAGGTAAAGTGGTTGTTAGAGTCTCTCCGTTTACCAATTCAAACTCAGCTTCAACACGCGAATCGGTTAGTTCGATCCATTCAAGATCATAATCTTCGGGATGACTGGGCGACGCGACGAAATTCCACAGAGCCATGTCTGTGTCGTCTAGATTACGATCACCATCTATGATATGATCTAATGCTCTTTGACTGAGATAACTATGTTGTATTGCGGATTTGGCGATTGTCTGAATATGGTTGCGCTCAACCCTCTCAGCATAATAATCATTGATTGCTGAGAGTGCATCTGTATAGGCATCTCCAACATCTTTACCATCTTCCCATGCACGCGCAATGGCTTCTCTCGCCTCCAGATTTGCCATAGTGTTGGTATCTGTGAGTGTGTTATCCAGATTGACTAGATGAGCGTCCAAACTCTCCAGCTCACTTCTCGCTTCAGCATGCAAAATAGCAAGGTCTTCTGCATTAGAATCACTTACCCAATCTAACACGCTTCCTATGCCTTTTGCTGCTGCTAAACCAACTCGATTAGGAGCAGTTGGAGCATAGACAAAACTCCCTGTATCTGCCTTAACTGAGTCTGCAGATGCTGCTGCTCCAGCTCCTCCAGCAGCTGCAGCAACTGATCCTGCTGCTCCAACTCGCAATGCATCTCTCCTCGATAATCCTATACTGTTGTCTTTGTTGTCCTGATTTTCACTCATTGTGTTAATATTGGAACGGAGATTCAGCTATCTTCTCGAAGCAATGCAGCAATCCCGATAAGCACAACTAAGCCAACAATTACTCCAAGTACGGAACCATCGTCAGTTAGTCCAATGCCAGTTGGCTCCTCAACAGAGATCTCTGTTTGATTGATGAGATCTGCTGTTGACTCATCAACCTCAACATCAACTGTTAGTGTCTCGTTGGCATCCAGATCAGCATTAAGATCAACTCTCTCAAACTCTGTTGTTGTCCAATTGCCAGCATCAGCATCAACAACAGACTCATTTAGCTGCTCATCTGCCTCATTCTCGAACACAGTAATTGTTGCTGACTCAGTTTCCTCGATCTCCTCAGCAAACTCAATATCAACAACCAGTGTCTCATCCTCATCGAGATCTTTCGTTTCTTCTGCTACTGCTGCAGCTGCAGCAGGAGCTGCAAACAGGAGCATCAATGCAACTGCAAGTGCCGTAAGTGTGGATTTCCGTATCATTGGTCTATAATTGTCGTGTAGTCAGTGATGCCGAACGTTTCCAGAATATCAATCACTCCAAGCAGGCCGATAACCCCACCAATCACAGTATACCACTGAGCGGATAAGCCAAGCCAGGCCGTCCAGATGTTGAGATCAAACACTGCAAACATGCCGGTGTTAACTGCTCCAATGGCTACCAAAAACCAGATCAACACAATGCCAGGATGATATTCCTCCCACTTGCCGGCATCAATCATTGTTATAGCATCCACCCCACAACGAGTTGTGCCGTTGTAATCAATGCGACAAAGATCAATCCAAAGAAGTCCTGACCTCCAATTGCTGCAGCTAAACCAGGGATCAAAATCCAGCCAACTAAGAGAGCAGCAGTGCCAATTACCGCTCCTGCATAATACTGTGGCAAGTTTTCAATATCTCCTCGCAGCTCACTCAACTCTGTATTGTCATTTGTAATGACTGTGCCAACTAACGAGATCACTGCAACCAGCCAGGCCATTGACGGATCAACCGGCAGTGCGCTTACATGAAACACTGGATCAGCAAAGTCAAACCCGAAAATCTCCAGCGTACCAAGGCCAGCCATTACGATAGTCATAAGGACGGTAGCAACCAGCAACCCAACGTCAAGCGGATTAAACGACAACTCGGTATCGCCCGCGACGAACGTATTTGTCGCCATATATCGACCCAACTACTCAAACGCGCATAGAAGGACGGAAAAGAGTGATTCTACCCAACATCATGAGAATACAAAGACTTTAGAGAATCAGACCAGTGACACCGCACATGGAAATCCGCAAACTCTCATCAACTGGTGAAGGCTCCTATGGCGTCACGCTCCCAAAAGACGATCTCCGCGAACGTGGGCTGATCGATGACACAGAAGACTCGCTTGAACAAGATCAGTTTCTAAAAATCAAAACCGATGAAGACGGTTGGCTGATTGAGCTAGTCTGAATTTAGCGTTCTTCTCCTAATTTGTACACCAGTATGCGGAGCTATAAGCAAGCACTGGGAGTACGCAGTTGATCGTCTGTCTTTTCTGTCGTGTATAATTGTTCTCGCCATCGGATATTGTTCTCTTCAAAAATCTGGTCAAGAAGGCCATCATCTCGCTTGGCTACATATGGAGTTCCTTCAATGTGCTTCTCGGTCACAGTCACAATGTATTTTTCATAAACTTCCAGATCAAGTGTATCAGACTCAGCACTCCATCCTTGTCGGGGGACTTTGCCTTGAAAAACTAAATGAAACCCAGTTTCAGAAGGGGAAAGCTCTGCGTACGTGTTGGCCTGTTCGAGATACTTACGAGCTGGCTCATCAATTCGCTTTGTATCTGGATCAATGCAGTCGTCAAAATCAACGATTACAAACGGATCTTTGGCGTCGTTTATCACCACTTGCTTGCCTTCAATTTGGTCGTATGTCGTGACCAGTTTCTTTGCTTCTTGATACGTATACCAGTGACCAGGCTCTTTGTAAGTAACTCTGTATACGCTTTCGCTATTGGGATTAACATCAACTGGAACTTTTTTTATCCGATCTCCATCTCTCTCCTTACGCCAACAAAGCCACCGGTCCATGCGTTTCAGTCGCGGAAGTAGATTATGTGATTTATTATTCGAAGGGTACACCCGCCGCATTGGTAGTCAATGCCATTTGCAACTCTTATTAACATTACGGAGATGACTCACTTAGCCTATGCTCCACAACCGATTCAGGCAGACTCCGCGAAAGTTGTTCTTTAATCACTGATATTTGCTCTTCATGTTCTTTCGGGCGAAGTGGCGTTTGTTCAATCGTGTAGCCTGAACTCGAAGCAGTTGTTGGTGTTGTTCTCTCGCCTACGTACAGGATCGTTGCGGTGGCCTTACCGTGCGCTGGCATTAAATCGACAGTATAGCTCAAGAGTCGCTGGTAATCTTCTAATCCGATGTTGTCTGCTAAACTGTATTTTGCATCACCGATCCAAACAATATCATTTCCAACGCTGATCGCGTAATCGGGGCGTCCGGGGTTAGAATTAAATCTTGGCGAAAGGATTCGACTGTACTCTTCAAGCGAACGATTGTAGTGCAGTGTTATTTTCGGTGTAAACTCAAACGTTCGTAGCTCATCACCGGGACGGGTTGGTTCGAGCCCAGTCAAGTCTTTGAGACAGTCTAAGATAATCGTAAGCCCCCACAATTCGTATAGTTTTTCTACTGGTTTGATCCCAATAGTTAGTTGTTGCTCAATACTCACGCCGAGCGCTTGTTCAGCCTGATATGCCTCCCAGAGATCAATTATTTCCGCAAGTTGCGTCGGGGACTCACGCTGTGCTTGCGCTATCAACGATGGATCTGAGAAATCGAGTTGCAGCGCTTTGTCAACAAGTTCCGGGGAGAACCGCGATTCAACAAATTGCTGATGATATTCTTTGTTTTTTCGTACTGCTGATTCTGTTAGTACACTATCGTCGATGAGCTGATCCAACTCTTGACTGAGTTCAATATGAAACCGGAGAAGAAGAAGGTTCAGTGGGTGGTTAAATGAGAACTGGAGGTCATAATAGGCAATCGATCGTGAACCAGTCGCCCGCTCCTGTACCGTTCGATTGATATCAAGCGTTCCACCGGGATTCGAATCTACACGTCGTTCTCGATTAATCGCAACTGGTGGACGGTTGGCTACAGCTTCTTCAGAAAATTCTATTAATGCATTACTGTAGCCAAGCAAAATTCGACGGCGTTCAAGCGCTTTGCTTTGAACTAAAGGCAACACGTTCATAGCCGTTGGGAGGTCCCATAATTCTATCCACCCTGCAAGTTCAGAAAGTAAAAACTCGTACTCATAACGATTAAGCTTGTCAGGGCGTGGGCGCACGGTAATTCCACCAGGGTATCGTCCAGCCCAACCGCCGGGAGAGAATCTGGTAACCTTTGATGAATCGTTATCGACAAAATGCGGCGGCGAAGACTCGATCGGCTCATTCTCAGTTTCCTGCTGAATAATCGGTTGGATCTCTTCGACAAACTGTCTAAGATCCTTCCACTCATCGACTGTTAGTCCAACCTTTTCCCGTGACAGTGTTTCGTAGGTGATCATCAGCCGATGATCTCGTGTGTATTCAATGCCTGCTCAAGTTTTTTCTTTGTGTTCACGAACCCGACCTTCTCAGCATATTCAATCACTCGTTTAAATTGGTCCTCCGCTTCTGACTCTGCGGCGACAGTTCCGGAACGGCGGAGTTCAGACATATATGGCTCAATCTGCGGGAGAATATATGCAACAACTGCTTGGTCAACTGTGGACCAATCAGCATCGTCAGGAAACAGCATGTGGTACACTATAATGTATTTATATGCATCAATAACGATTCCTTGGCCGATGGCAGCAACATTTTCTTTATCAAGTTTTTGAACAAACCCGTGGATGGCTCGGTCAAAGCTGAGGTCACTTCCCACTGGTGAAATATTCTGTCGTGCCTGCTGGAATTCCTTGTCGGTTACTTCGGAAACATTCTTATCAACTTCAAATACGTCCTCGAGGTATGGAATTGCGAGTGAGCTATCAGCGTCGAATGGTGAACTGTGATCAAAGTCGTTGATTGCCGCACGTTCTACAATGTAAGTGGACTTTTCATAGTCTGGATCGAGATTAACATTATCAATATCGGCCTCAGGCTGATTTGATTCCGGGCGTTGGTACACAGGTGGCACTTCTACAAACGCAAACCGCCTTCGAAATGCATACCCTAACGCAAACAACTGTGATTGATCCTCGCTATTCATGGTCCCAAGGATCCGAAACGCAAGTGGTACCGCTTGCTTTTCTCCATCTGCGTACTCTAGTTCTGAATTTTCACGATGAGAGAGGTCAAGCAGGGTAAACACTTCGCCAAAGGCTTCATCAAGATTAGCCCGGTTGAGTTCGTCAATCAGTAGCCACTGTGGGTGAGGTGGATCAGTGGACGTGAGTGAGTCAACACACGATGCTGCAGCCTTTGTTAGGATCCCAGGCGTTGGTGTAAATCCGTTGTTTTCTGGACGGTAACCGCCGACAACATCTTGATTTGTCCACTCAGCGTTAGCCGTCTCAACGTGAAGATCAGAACATAACGCCTCGCTCAGCCGCTCTGCAATCCGAGTTTTACCACTTCCGGGAGGCCCATAGAAGATAACATTCTTTCCAGCAACCAAGTGTACGAGTGCTTTATCATATATTTCTGGTCGAGGCTCTCCCCCTTTGACTGCTGGTCTTATCATTGCAGCACCCGGGTTGGGATCCTGTCTAATGACTTCCTTGTGTGGAAGCGGATCGGCTATCTCCCGGAGTTCCACAATATCCCTAATTCCTTCGGGTTCATCCTTTTCATCTGGGGAATTAGGTTCATTCTCGTTGTTGTCTTCTTCGTCACGATCTTCTTCATCATCGTCGACTTCCTCAATTGACTCGACATTTCCATTCTGTGTGACCTGAACTTTTGTTCCTCTCTCGGTGAGAGTATCTATCAGGTCTTGAGCGTCTTCTTCTTCGAGTACGGAGTTCCCCCACGGCCTCACTGGCGCCTCATCTGCAGATAATCGGTAGAGTTGGTCCCAAGACACCTGAACCTGATTAGGGAACTCGCCATCCCAAGCCTCTGGCACAATCTCTTCCTCAACTTCACTTTCAGCATAAAACGGTCCATATATGAATTTATCATCTGTCCCTGAGATATTCTTGTTACCGTAATCGTAGAGAACAAGAATATCTCCCGGTTGTGTATCTCGATCATCCGAATTTTCGGGATAGCCAAACAACTCTCGCGTGAAGCACTCTTGACACGTGCTTTGATTTTCCCCTTCACCTTGGCCGCAAACGTATATCTCAACCGAATCTATGTCGCTCATGTCATTCGAATTTAGATTTTGTTGCGTACTTTCTTCGTTTTCTGGATATCGATGCTTCACCGATACTGTTAATTCATTTGTCTGGTCTTCAGGGTCAACATCCGATACGGGATCTCGATCGTCTTTAATCTTATATATCTCTGTCTTGGACTCTAACCATTGGTATAATCTTTCTTCAGCAACTGATTCAGAATTATACTCTCCCAAAAGACGGATAAAACGCACCTCGTCGTCTGTGTTAATCTGTTCTTTAATCTCTCCAAGTGAGACATCAGCAGGACAGTGCATATAATAAATCGCAAACGGATCGCGGTCAATTTCCAGTTCTCTGCGGTCTGACCCCGATATCAAGCCCACTGTGCAGGGATAATTCAGCTCTTTGCTCTTACGCCACATAGCTTCGGTTGGCCCAGCAACGTACACGTCTGGGCCATTGGAAGGAGTATACTCCTCGGAAGTCTGTGCAGGTGTGGTATCTAGTAGCAGTGTATCAATTTCTACGTCCGTCGCTTCACGAACCTCGTCTATATTGAAATCAGGTCTAGTTGTCACTGGTGGCCGTACACTAAATGGACCAGCAACGACTCTGTTATCGGCATCGACATCATTGAGTACTTTTAGATTATCAAAAATTTGTATAGAGTCTCCTGGAGGGACTGTCATAATAGCTGTCGAACCAACAATGGCTGGGTTGTTGAGTGGCCGTTTAATAAGACCATCCCGTTCTAACTTATCCGGAATATCCATATCCATATCCATATCTCGCTCAGATCCAGCGTGAATAAACTGAATCCCTGACTTTTGTAACTCCTCAAGCTTGGATCGCAGTGTCTTGATGTCTTCAGAACTTGGACGGCGCGTAGCCCACAACTTACCTGTTTGTACGACAGCGTCAACATTTCTATCGAGAGCCTTATCTATCGCTTTACGAAATGCATTGCGAAACTCTGGTCTTCTTTTTGAGGATACGTTTGATGAAGAAAGATAGGTAGGACCGATATGAAGTATTGTTATATCGTGCTCTGTAGTCTCCAGCGAGGTATCAGCTTGATCTACCATTTCCTTCAGTTATCATGAACGATACAGTTGATTGTTATTTTATCGATTACAACACCCAGCTGATATTTGTACAGGCCGTCATAGAACGGTTAGCATACCAGCGAGGGCGACAATCTTACTGAAATCTTCCAAGAACGGCGTGGAAGATATAGAGGATCTATTCATCAGTTTCGACATTGGTAATTTCGAACCGTGCCCCACCGGCAGAGCTATCGGTCACACGGATCGTCCAGCCGTGTGCGTTAGCTATTTGTTTGACGATATTCAGTCCAAAGCCGAACCCGTCTTCCCCCGTCGAATATCCGATGTCGAATATCTCCTCCCGTTCGTCTTCAGGGATGCCGATCCCATCGTCCTCTACATAGAACCCGTTAGCCAGTTCCCCGACCGTGATTGTCACGTCGTTACCGCCGTGTTTGATCGCGTTACGGATCAGGTTCTCAAGGAGTTGCTGGAGGCGATCCTGATCGGCTTGGACCGTTTGATCAATCTCGATGCGAATCGCCGCATCGGCTGTTTCGATGTTCTGCCAGCATCGTTCGGACAATTCCGCAAGCTCAACCGCTTCTAACTCGATTCCATCATCCCCCTCGCGGGCCAGCGTGAGCAAACTCTGAATGAGATTGTTCATCCGCGTGAGCGCAGATTCAATCGAGACGAGATGCTCGCTGTCGCATTCATCTTTGGCGAGTTCCAACCGTCCTTGTGCAAGGGTCAACGGGTTTCGTAAGTCATGCGAAACCACACTGGCAAACGCATCAAGACGTTCGTTTTGGCGCTGCAGCCGCTGTTCCCGTTGCTTTCGGTCGGTGATTTCGATCCCGATGCCGACCATACGCGTCTCGTCGTCAACGACCTGACCGCGGACATCTAACCAGCGGTACTCACCGTCTTCGGCCTTGATTCGATGTTCGACTCTGTACGGTTCACCGGCCTCGATTGCCTCTTCCATTGCCGTCTTGACCCGTTCGCTATCATCCGGATGCAATCGCTCTTCGAAGGCATCAGTGCAGCCGTCGAATGTCTCCGGGGTGAGCCCCAACAGTTCCAGCAATTCGTCACTCCAATAAAGGTCATCAGTTTCGAGATTCCATTCCCAAACGCCACCATCGGCTTGCTGGAGTGCTAAATCCAATCGGCGCTTCGCCGTTTGCAGTTCCTGTTCCTGATACTTTTGTTCTGTGATATCCTGAATTGCCCCTCGAACAGCGGTTATTTCGCCGGATTCTCGTACTGGTTCACCGCGTGTTCGAACCCAACGATCTTGCCCTTCAGCGGTGACGAAGCGTGACTCTTCCACATAGGGGATCCCGTCAGAAATGCATTGCTCGACAGCTTGTCGGATGGTTTCTTGATCGTCGGGATGATAAAATTCGATTCCATCGTCAATAGTCGGATCGAAGTCTCCATCCGGATCGAGATCGTGGATTCGATATGTTCCGTCAGTCCAACGCTGCTGGCCGGTTTTTGCATCTGCTTCCCACCCTCCAATTTGTGCGAGTTCTTCTACATGGTTATAGCTCGCGGTTTCGCCTGAGTTCCAGTTCCTGCTGTTTTTTATCCGTAATTTCTTTGGAGATGATTGTGAGTCCCTTCTCGGAGGGATAAATATACTCTCGATACCATTTGTCCCACGGTTCAAATGGTTCTTCGATGGTTCGGGGGTCCCCCTCAGCAAGTGCTTCATGATAGTGTTCGTAAAGCGGCGTTTCCTTGGCTTCAGGAAACGCTTCCCAGATATTGCTGTTAAGCAAATCCTTTCGATCTGCTCCGAATAGGTCTTCTGTAGCCTGATTAAGATAGGTAAATTGCCAATCTTCGTCGAGAGCAAATAATGCATCAGACAGACGGTCGATTAGCCTCAGCGGATCGTGCTGCATATCCCGCCGAGATACTCGCAATCGACTTTCGGTGACGGCGCGATCGATCCGATTTGCTAACAGAGTGTATTTTTCCGTCCCTCCTTTTTGTAGATAGTCGGTAACACCAGCAGAGATGGCTTCACTTGCGATGTCTTCGCTTCCTTTGCCGGTAAAAAGAAGAAACGGGAGATCCGGATAGGTTTCGCGAACAGTTTTGAGAAACGCGATCCCGTCCTGCCCGGGCATATCGTAGTCTGAAACGACACAATCGAATTCCTGCTCGGCAAGGCAGGTCAGTCCGTCGTTCGCACTTGTCGCCGTCTCGATGTCAAACCGCTTGTCTTCTCGTTCGAGGAAGGTAGCAGCCATCTCTGCGAAATCCGGCTCATCATCAACATGAAGCACACGGATAGTCTCTTCTTTTGTTTGCATCCTTTGCCACTCCCCATAAATTTCTCATTCAAGCATTATAAACTCGTACCTGATCAACACAACTCGGTCCATCTGTGATGACCGATACGCGCTGTGCATCTTGTATAACAGCAAAAATACTATTTTCATCTGGTGGTTTCCCATTCGTTCTAGTTTAGGCAGCGAACCAGCAGACGTGGCTACGGAAATCGCTGAAGCTACATGAGTAAGGAACCCGGTAGGAGATATGACCTACTCTCCACCGGATTCGGTAGTAGTTGAGCGAATCAAAAGAGCGTTTCCCTCCGATGAATTGCGCGACCGCGGTCGCGCAATGACAGAACGTGACCGGAAATTCGACTTCGTCGCACTGTTCTACACACTCTCGTTTGGATTTGCTGCTGGGTCAGATCGGTCTCTTCAGGCGTTTCTTGAACGCTACGTGGAGATGGCTGACTGTGATTCTCTCTCATATCCCTCCTTCTACGAGTGGTTCTCACCAGCGTTCGTTGCACTCCTTCGAGAGATCCTCGATGACGCTATCGAGGATCTCGACCCCGGCAGAAACGACTTGAGAGGGCGTCTCGAACACTTTCGAGACGTTCTCATCGTTGACGCAACATTCATCTCACTCTACCAAGACGCTAAAGATGTCTACAGAGCAACTGGTGATGACCAAGCTGGGCTGAAGTTACACTTGACCGAGTCGCTTTCGACCGGCCTTCCAACCCGGTTTCGAACCACCGATGGAGCGACCCATGAACGGAGTCAGCTACCCACCGGCGAGTGGGTAGCTGACGCCCTCATCCTGTTCGATCTCGGGTTCTACGATTTCTGGCTGTTCGACCGTATAGACGCCAATGACGGGTGGTTTGTCTCCCGCGTCAAGTCCAATGCTAACCCGAAGGTCGTCGAAGAGTTACGAACATGGCGGGGCAACAGTATCACGCTGGAAGGGAAGTCGCTGAAGGGCGTCCTCGACGACCTTCAGCGACAGGAGATCGACGTTCTCGTGGAATTGGAGTTCGACCGCAAACGTGGTTCTTCAGCCACTGCACACGTCAGTTCAGATTGGTTGGGCTGCTCAACGAAGACGAAGACGAGTACCATCTCTACTTCACGAATCTACCGCGTAACGAGTACTCCGCGCCCGATATCGCGCAACTCTATCGGGCGCGGTGGGAAGTAGAGCTACTGTTCAAAGAGCTGAAATCGCGGTTTGGACTCGATGAGATCAACACGACTAAACCTTACATCATCGAGGCATTGGTGATCATGGCGGCGATTTCGCTGATGATCAGCCGCGAGATTGTCGATGAACTCCACAAGCTGGACGCGAAACGACGTGAGGCCGCGGACGCCGACGAGTCGGCGTCGCGGCTTCCTCCTCGTCGTGGTTCACTGGCGGTTGAGCGACATTCCCATCTGATTCAGTTGTACTTGATGCTTGAGCTGGGCTACGAACTGCCAGATCTGGACGAATTATTGTTGTGGGCGTCGCAGAATCCAAATCCACACAGGGAACGGTTACGCAGAGAGGTTGAATCGGGTGAGTTCGCCTTTGACCGCGACTAAACTAGAACGAATGGGTGGTTTCCTCACCGGTTAATACGCAAGCTCAACAGAACGGCTCTTGCACACTCACCTCACCGAAAACAAGTCATTGTGAACAGTTCTATGACACCCTCGATATTTATATACCCCGCATTTCCAGATAAAGTGATAATCAAGTGTAACAATATTTGTTTGTCCATCTGAATCGTTCATAATATGGCAGGCATCTCAGAAGAACATCTCGAAAAAATTGTGGAGGAACGTGCCTCTGATCTGCGTTGGACGAAGACCGGTTATTTTAAAATGGAAGAATATATGAAACGTATCTCTTCATTGATAAGTCTTATTACGATCGCGACGGCAGGAGGATTGGGTGTTTCTATAGCACAAGGGTTGTTTGAAGGTGTAGGCCAGATCATCATTGCTACTATCGCTGCAAGCACCGGACTGGTTAATCTCGCTTTTAATCCAGGACTCAAATCATATAAATACTACAGCAGCGGAGAGAAGTATAATTCGCTGCTAAAAGAGTATGAAGAGTATTATTATCAGACTCTATTGGACGATTCACAACCCTTCGAAAAAAGACAGGAAAAGTTAAAACAACTAAACGAACGAAAACGCGACATAGACAAGATGACTCCGCCTATACCCGATTTTGTAATGAACCGCATAGGTGAAGACGATCTTGGAGGAACAATGGATTTTACCAAAATTAGAAGTAAGTCAGAATGATGACTAAGGGAAGGTGTTTCGATCTCTGGGGGTTTCCTCACTAGTATTCGTGTAGTGATATCTGATACTGGTCCTCTGTCCAAGTTGTGATTGCCGTTTTATCCTCATTCTGTTGATTGACAGTCTTTTTCAGCTGATCGACCGTCGCCTCCGGTAGACTCTCCGCTGCCTGTTTACTGTCTGCCATTTTGAACAACGTAATATGAGGGGTAACCGGCTGATATACAATATGTCCGCCAGCAGCACGTATGGTTCTGATCAGCGTCTCACGCAGATTCTGAAGATTAACAGACACCTCTAAGCTGATAACAAACGGATCATCTTCAGGATACAAGCCTAACTGGTCAACACAGATTTTTTGACCCGGCAATTCAGCGTTTTCAACCTTCTCTTCGAGCGTATCATACTCTTCACCCGGGATTTCTGCACCCGGTAAGACCGAAATATGTGGATCAGTCTCTTCATCAAATTGCGAAGGAATCCTGTCGACGAGATCTTCTCGAAGGCACCGTATCTTACTCTCAGATTCAGATGAGAGGCGCAGTGCAACCCAAATATTCATTATCTAATATTATTGCAATCGTATGGTTCAACCTTTGCATCGCAGGACCGAATTCGATCGCACTTCTGGAAGAAAAATCATCAACGATGTCTTTCCAACTCGATGATAGGAAACTGCGTAATCACCGTACTGTTCTGGAATATTATAATCGCAAAACAACATAATATGGTTAACCATTATCACATCACTTGGCATCGTTAGGTGTGTTAGTCCCCAATACGTCGGATATCGTCTGACAGTTGTTCGAGTTCTTTTGATAGTGCCTTAGCACGGTCAGCAACCTCTTCAACACGTAGAGGTGCAATAGCAAGTAACGTTTCCGTAAGCTGTTTGTAGATCGTTCTGTGAATTTCTTCAGTGTTACCTTCGTGTGCCTGTTCTCCAAGAGTGACAGCAACAAATCCACTCGCCTCGAGGGCCTTTTTAGCGTCTTTGTTGAGACTTCCAACAACAAGGATGCGTAACTGTGGAACTTTTCGTAGGTTCGTTCATCTGTAGAACCCAGTACTTGCGTCAATAGCCGATTCTGTTTGGAATAATGAGAACCTCTCGCTCATAGAATCACAAAGTGGATTCGCCGAGTATTCGCTTCTACAGATGAGCGTAAAAAGATACGTCGGACGATGCTGTTCATCGGATTCCACCAGACTGCTGAACTTGCCACAACTCCCGCGACAGGTCAGAAACTACACCGTGAAGCACCGGTCTGGTGAACACCACGATTTTTGTGGTCGGTCAACTACACACTCGTATGCCATTCACGACGACATGGCACAACCTCCTTGACAATATCGACGAACTTCCCCCTGACGCCACACTGGTTACGCCACTCTCGAACAAGGCGTTTCAGATCACCGACAACCAGGAACATCGCGTCCTGATACAATACCGCGACGACGATGAAACGATCCCACTCCAGAAAGACCAGTTTGAGACACTGTACCAGCGGATTCAAGATACCCACGGCGAGTTCGAGCTTGATCGGCTCCCGCGGGGTGCAGAACCATATGCGACAGTTCTCTCCCTGCATCCTCGCTTCGAGATCGACGACCGCGAAGCCACGATTACCGAGAGCGAGCAGTCCACAGGCTCGCCACTGGTCAAAGCCCAAGAGACAACCGACGACGCCGACCAGGAACGCGAAGAACCCGACGTGGACGTGTACACTGACGCACTCCTGCTCATCGACGCCCTCGAACGACACGATCTCGCTGCCCTCGAAGACACCGAAACACCCGCACTCGTTAATCTCTACACGCTGCTGTCGGACGTGCAGCGCAATGCCAACGAACTACGCAAAGAGATTCGGAGCCTCCTGCTCGACCGTCTCCATCACGATCAGCCCGTCAGCGGGCAGTTCGGCTCCGTCCAGCGCACCACCCGCCGCAATCGCTCGCTCAAAGACGATGAGCTGGTGCTGGATGCTTTCGAGTCGGCTGGCATCGAGCGCGAACGCCTCACCACCGTCGATGCCGACAAAGTTGATGACGCCCTCGACGTGACCCAACTCTCCGAAACCGACGTGTACGAAATCGACGAACGTGAGTACGTTCGCAAAGCCGACGTTAACGAAGACGAGAAAGAAACCCGCCTCCAGGGACTCAAAGACCAACTCGCCGCCACAGAGGGCGAGGAAGCCGACCAACTCCGCGACGAAATCGACGAACTCGAAGACCAGATCGCAGAACTCACAGAATTCCGTTCCGGGCGCTCATTCCGCGATTCAGAAGCCAGTGGATGAAACGATGCTGACGGTGCTCAGACAATGGCTTACCGGTCAGTACAGGACAAGTAGTGACCGGTGAGGTGTGCTTCTTACCAGATGTTCATCAGAAGTGCCGTCCAAGATGCACAGCGCGAATGTGTCACCAATCTCGGGCAGAGATGAGGCATAGAAAGGCAGTAACAGGTATGAAACCCGCTGAGTGACACCCTTGCCAAATGGGATTACCAGACCTCTCTAAAGGCATGTGCACCTGCGCTGTAGGAATATATGCTCGCCTTATGTTACAAGACGGCCACTCACGTCCATTATGATACATAAGGCTACTATCTTCGGATCTATGAACAGAGCTAAGCGACACATTGGGGAGAAAACTCAACAACGCTCATCTGTAGAAGTCAGTACTTAGGATTTTCTCGAACCAACGGTCTGTGTTGAGTGTGAGGCTGAAGAAGTTCAGATAGCCCTGTAAATGGTGTTTTGAGACGCCTCGGAACCTTCGCAACCAGTTGCGAAGGAAGCTGTGGCGATTCTCACAGCTGTTTGTATGAGCATCACCAACGACGTAGTGTTCGTCGTGATTGATGGCGAGATGGCCATCAATCTCGTCGTACTCGTCGATTCCGTTGTAGATGCTGTACTGATCTGTGCAGAGGATCGCCGGATCGTCTTCATCGCCGTATTCAACGATGTCCTCGTCTACGTCTTCGAGATTCTCACGAACGAGGAACCGAACTCGTCCGTCGGAGCGACGGACGAGTGTCACGACTGGCGGTTTGTCTGACTCGAAGGTTCCGCGTCCCTTTTTTTGAGCCCACGATCACGCGGTTCATCTTGATCGAGACCTTTCTCACCAGCCACGACGTAGACCTCATCAGCTTCGCAAACACCGGTGAGATCAAACTCTGGATCGTCGTCGAGAGCGTCTTGGACTTCATGTAATGACTAAGATAACTTTTGAAAGTCAAGGAACTTCTCACACCACTTCTTTGCGAAGCTGACACGGTTCGTTATTTTCTCGAACGTTCTCTGAACAAGGGTTTTGAATTCACTTTCGTTGTCAACGACAATCGGTGCCATCGTCCACTTGAGATGTTTCCAGACCTGTTCGATTGGGTTGAGGTGCGGTGAGCCTGATGGAATGAAAATCAGGTCGATTCCGAGTTCATGCGCACGCTTGCGCGTGTATTTACATCTATGAGCTCCGTGCTTATCCAAAACGAGCAGAATCCGCTTGCCGGGATTCTGCTCGCGAACCATTTCTAATACACCACAGATTCGTTCCTTCTTTTCGTCTTCAGTGAACTCAACCAAGCTCTCGCCGTTGAGCGCGTAGAATCCAACCGCAGAATCGTGTGTCTTGACTAACTCCCGCTCAATGTGTGGATCGTCTACGTACCAGACACGTCGTGAATTATCGTACGGTTGTGGCTTCGATGCGTCAAAAAATCCGAGGACTGTACCACCATCGGTGCAGATATCATCGTCAACAGTCCATCCTTTCTCGTCTTCTCCCTCACGTTTGTTGTGTGGCTGGTTGCCCTCGTCGAGCGCGTCATCGACGCGCTCTTCGAGGATTTCATCAGGATTCTCTGGTCGATGTGGACGTTTTGGCCGTGGTTTCGCGTATGAGAGACCGAGTTCCCGAAGGAAGGTACCAAGGTAATTTGGACTGTAGGAAACGCCGAATTCCTCCTGGAGAAGATGCTGAATCTCCTGTGATTTCCACGGTTGGCCGTCACGAAGCATCTCGACCAGCTCTTCTTGCTCATCCTCGTCGAGTTTCGGGGGCCGGCCGCCCCCGAAACTCGGCATCAGTCCATCTAAGCCGTCCTCGTTCCAAGCGTCGGCCCAGCGACCACCGGTGGTGGCCGACCGACCTTCTCGGTCGGCGGCCTCCGGGATCGAGTCGCCTTGGTAGAGATTTTTCAAAAATCCAAGCCTGCGGAGGTGGTGATCGTCTTCGGTCTCACGCAGTAATTTATCGATTTCTTCCTCAGTCAAGTGACGCTTAATTTCTTTTCGACGTGAGCGCTCCATTACTCTTCTATCGAGCTTAGCTCACAAAAGTTTTCATACTCATTAGACGAAGTCCAAGACCGTCTTGTATGTTCGGTCAAGTTCTCGAGTTATCTCTGCTGTCTTGTCTTCTTCCATTCCGCGAATGATATGGAACATCTCCGGGAGTGAAAGCCTGTGCTCGGAAAATATAGTCTCGGTAAGATCGTTGAAAATGCTGTCACAGTTGTGACAGCGATAGCGTTGAGCGCCCTTTCTCGTCGTCCCCTTCTTGATCGTGTCCGCACTCTCGCAGTGCGGACACGTCACCTCATCTGGCCATCGTTGCTCACGGAGATACTCCAGACAATCCTCCTTGTCAGGCAGAAAAACCTCGTCCACGCTCTCTCTGCTGACCATCTTGGAGCCAGTTACGAACTCCACTCACAAAGTATTCACTGCTACAGATGAGCGTCGTAGGTTAATCACCCGACCAACTTCCTCATCTACCGTTGGTCGTCCCACTTCAGAATTCCAGTTTTTACAGGATACATAGATTGAAAAGTTTTCCTGTGGATTCTCAGCCCAGACATCAACCTCTGCTTTTGGTCCTTCTCTTGTTGTTCGATAGTCATTCGTTGTTGTCGTGTAGCCGAGCGAATCTAGTACATTCGCCGTGATACTTTCCAATAACTCTCTGGAAGGTTCCCCCGTATAATCAGTACCTATCGACGGTTCTGTCGTTGATCTGTCTGCTTCTGAAGGCTCCGACCCCGACTGTTGAGCTGCAGAGAATGTTTTAACATCGGTGCCATTGCTCGTGATTTTTCGGACATCAAAGACAGCACTGTCGACGTGTTTTGGAAGGCTCTTCCGAAGATACATAGGGATATCTTCAAGTTTTATATACCGATCTGATACGCTTTTTACTTCTAAAGACAGCGGCTCGTCAACGTGTTTCGTTTCATCGTCTTTTGAAACCTGAACAAGGTTAAATTCAATTCTGTATCCCTCAAATGCCTCTCTGCTTATCTCCCTTCCGAGTGGGGTTCTGGCTGAGATCCGTGGTTCCCATCCAGAAAAACTGCCTTTAGCTTGTGCCATAGTTGAACAAGTAACTGTTCATTCAATAAATCTCTACGATTTATTACTTCATATTCGACTTTTCAGCTATTATCAAGACGTAGATTTGTTATGACAGAACAGCTTAGCGATGAACTGAGATATTGATCTGCGCTATAGTGGTGACTGCGCTGAGAAAATCCATCGAGTGGATCCATCACTTTTGATTTACAGGCTGTCGAGGCGAATGCCACGGGGCTTGACCCCGAGGCGGTTCACCATACCTTTGGAACACAAAGTCAACTATGATCATACTTCTGCCAAAAGGTCATCAACGATCTCTTCTGCACTCGATTTGATAGATCCCACATAATCATCGTACCGCTCTGAAATACTATCTGTCTCTTGCACATCTAATGACCTGACGAGTAACGGTCCACGTCGGGCAGCACTTTCTGTATAATCGTATGCTCGTGTCTCTGTCTCAGTCCCATCAGGATAAACAAAAACACCAGGCGTCTCCTCCTGTGCTTGATATACAGCAAGCTGATAGAAGTCGCCCCGGGAAGGACTATCATCTGTCTTCCACTTTGCATCACCAACGGCGACAACGCAATCGTCTGTCGTCCGATCACGGAGCACCAAGTCGGGTTCAAGTGAGCGAGTTTCATCCCCTGATCGTGATTCCGCTAAATCCCCGAGGTCATTTTCAGTAATACGGTATGTCTCTTGATCGATGGTAGACCGAATCGCTCTGACAGTAATCGACTCAAACACATTTGGCATGTTAAATACTAAGGAAGGGAGAGGCTGATCCGGTCGATCAAGGCCTCCAATTAGTTGCTCTTTAAGAATAAGCTCGGCCAGAGCAACGATTCGTCGATAGTGTCGGTCAAGGCGTGTAAGTGTGAGGTCATCAAGAACAGATTCTGAAATTGGTTGCTCAGATACCTGTCGTCGAAGTCGTCCTCGGTGCTGAAGAAGCTTGGATCGAAGATTTGATGGCTGTAACCATGAGCACAAGCAGGATGTCGCCGCCAGAATAACCCGATTAAGTGGTGTATCATGAGTAAGCTCAGCGTATCTACACTCAAATGCAGTTGGCGCTACTCCCTGTCGTTCAAGTTGCTGCTGGATGCGTAACTGTCCACGTAACTGCTTTTCAGTGCGCTCGTGCTGTTGATATTCCTGCTGGAGCCCTCGTTGAAGCACGCGCTCAAGCTCAGTCAAAAACAGTTGAGCCAGAATCTGCTCAAGATCGTCGCCTGGTTCGAACCCTGCATCCTCAGCGTCATAGACAAGATCTTCATCAATGTGGCCAGAATACGCCAACAGATATAATAAATTACAGTCTATTTTCGGCTTGATTGAGAGCGAGTCACCGCTCGGAAGCCCGATAATTCCAACGTAATTTTTGACTTTTACGCGCGCCGTCTGTCCATCGTTGGATATATCGACTTCATCCCACTCCGATCGCAAATACTCGATATCCTCTCGTTCAAGAGAACACGTTGTGGTTTCCGACTCTCGAACATGATGCGTTTCTCCTGGAGTGATGTCCCTACTACTGTCGACCGCAGTAGCTGCTTCTGGTTGCTCGGGGGGATTAGCATGTTGACTCATGAGAACTCGTGATTATCGACAAACGTTGAAAGAGCCTGTTCAAGATCATCTGCATCGACTCGTGCAATCTCATGATTATCCTGATCGAACAGCCGAGAATCAACTTCTGTCTCAGCAGTCATGTCAACTTCAAACACTTCTTTCCGAAGGCGATTGAAGTCACCAAAGTAATACTCCTCAAGCAGTGGAAGGATATCGTGTTGCCAAGCAGCCACCAGTTCCTTCTCAGACTCGATTCCGAGCAGGTATGAATGACCAATCCGCTTGCCCTTGGTTAAGTCACTCTTATCAATGATGTTTTCATTAATTGCCCGCAGTGCTCGAATTGAAAGTGCCAGTAATGGGTAGTAACTCGGTTTATTCGGAGGTACAGCTTGTTCTCGGTCACCGGAAATAACATCTTCAGCGAGATCTTCAATCTCTTGTGCTGAATCGAAGTCATATACCCGAGGGAATACACCGTAGTCGGGAGGAAATGAGAGGAAGCCAAAGCGACGACGTAGAGCTGCATCAATAAGAGCAATCGACCGATCAGCAGTGTTCATGGTGCCAATAATGTAAAGATTCGGTGGGAGAGCTATCGAATCGCCAGAGTGTGCCCACTGCACCGTCACAGCATCATCTTGTCCAAGCCGTTTGTCCATCTCAAGTTGAGTAATCGCTTCGCCAAATATCTGGGAGAGATTCCCCCGATTAATTTCGTCGATGAGAAGAACATATCGTGGCACATCGTCAGGATTGTTCGCCTTCAGATAAGCCGATCGCGCTTCTTGAACAATCTCCTTGAACGTCCCGTCCTTGTAGTTGTACTCAACCTGTCCTTCATCTGTAGCCTCTGCAGTAAGTCCTTCCATGAAATCTTCATACGAAAATGAAGGGTGGAAAGTGACTGTCCGGAATCGAGTTGTCTTTGGTCGATCGGTCTGTTCATGGATCCACCAGTGTGCAAATCGAGTAGCGGTGAACGTTTTTCCGGTCCCCGGTGGTCCAAACAAAACAACCTGACCTGTACGTTCGAGTTCAGTCTCAAGTTCGCGACGGTCCTCGCTTGGAAGTGATTTCGGGGCAGGCAACATAGCGGGCAAATCGTCTGTCCGTGTCACTTCCTGTAGGTTCGGAACCAACTCTTGGAACAAGGGTTGCATAAGATTAGACACATCATGCTGGCTATCAGTCAAACTGGTGTAATCATCAGCGCCTGGTGAAAGCGTAGTGTTGAGTTGGATCTGTTCGACTCCAGGAACGTTCGACCATGAAATACTGTTCTGCATTAGTGCATCGATCTCGTCAACAAGATCGCTGTGTTCCATTGCAAAGAGTGGTTCTTCAAAGTTAATCTGGCTAAGATCACCAGTGGCATGCAATTCATCAAGGGTAATCAAATATGGATACCGAAGCGCCTCGTGCTCGTCATACCACCACCGATCTGACTTCTGATCGTGATCCTTCACAACCGCAACTCCAACAATGCCGCCATTCGAATCAATATCAATTGACTCAAAATTTCGTTCTTCGGAGTCAGCCTGTAAGATGACGACGTCTCCTTGCTTGGTATTGATCCACTCGTCCCGTTGATCAGTTGTCCCATCGGTTCCATCTGGAAGAGGAAGACTACCGCGCCGAAGCACTGTAAGCAGCGTGCTTGGGCTCGCTGTGAACTGCCAAACAGCACAATCTTCCTGCTCTCTGTACTGGTTAATCACTGGGTTGTCTAGTGGCTCTTTTACACCCCCTTCTTCAAGCAGATACTCTCCTGCATCCTCAGAGAGATTGAAAAGATATCCCTGGTTAATACCAGCTTCATTGACCGGATAGTAATGCTCCAAAGCCACATCAGATCGTGCCAGCCGCCTGAATACATCAGCAAACGCAATTGGAGGATTAAATTTTGTCAGTGAAACCTCAACTCGACATGCAGGCCCATCACCAGTAGCAGTAAGCGTCGCAGATTCGGTTACTTCCGAATAGCCAATGATTTCCCCTCCCGCAAAATGGAATACAGTATCGCCTTCCTCAAGTCGGCTGAGATCATGCCCTGGAGCATTGTCTGGCGTTGCCTCAAGATACCCCTGTTCTATCTCGTCAGGGCTGTTTGTCTGATTTACCCAGTAGTATGGTGCAGATGGAACCTCATTGGAACAGGCGTCTGAAGGAGGGAGCTCGAACTGGTGGTCTCCGAAATGCTTTGCAAAGAGATAGTCGGCAGTATCAAACTTGGTCGCCCAGTCTGGAATCGGCTTATCAGAGACTTCTGCAGCTAGTTCAGGCAAGTCGAATAACTCAATTGCCTCCTGAACATACTCAACAAACTCTTGATACGATTCATCTGATTCCGTCTCCGAAACCGGGTAGCCCAGAGCCTTCATTCCAACTTTGGAGCGTTCTGTGAACATGGCGTGTGTGTCTGGCTGATACAGACGGAGTAGTTCGCTCGCCTTCGTCACCCCGACTCCATGTATCTGATCAAGAGTTTCTGGGGACTGATTCTCTGCTGCCGTCTGGATGGCTTCAGCGATCTCCTCAGGGCTGTGACGCTGGAGCATGCCCGCAATAGTTTGCTTAACATTGAGTGGAAGTTGTGTGGACAAGAGCTCATTATCAATAAGGCTCCTGAGCGTCTCCTCACTGGGATTCTGAACAAAATCAGCCATCCTCTCACGCCCGAGCTTCAAGTTGTCCCAATAGTCGGAGGTTGCTGGAGTATCGTCGGAACCTTCAGACTTTTCTGCGGTTTGAACATCAAGAGAGCTCCGAATGATCGCATAATCATCAGCTTCGATCGATGTGATAGGATCCTGAGCTGGACGGATTATGCCAGAACCATCAGCGGCACTCATGAAGCTGATATCCAGTTCTGATCCAACATGGTCTATTTGACCCGTTGCTTCGTGCCAATCGATGATGTTAGCTAGCTTGTAGTTGCCGTCATCTCGCCGCTCACCCTCAAAATTACCGAGCCGACCATACCCGAGAATAGTCCCGTTTTCGTGGATAACTACGTTCCCATCGTTCTCAGCGTCTTCTACCTGTTGCCAGTTGTCTACCTCGGTCTGTTTCATCACAAAGAACTGGTCATCTGTAAACTCAGTTCCCTCATCGCCAGCATTGAGAAGAAAATGATTCTCCGTGTTCGGTTCGCGGAGTTGGCCGTCAAATTCGTTGATAAGCCGTTTTAGGAAGGACTTCTGACCGCCCAGTTCCATCAACACATCGTCGTCAATACGGGTAAAATTCTTTCCCTGACTCGGAAACCAGTCTTCAATTTCGAATCCCTCAATTGCTTCACTAACAATCTCCTCAAACTCTTCTTGTGGGCAATGCAAATCGGCTATCTTACTTTCTGAAAACCAGATATACTCATAATCAGAACTGGTCCAAATCCGATCAGACAGCTCTTTTCGCAAATCAAGAGGCACCTCTTCACCGAGAAGTAAGTCTACTTCCTGAATGTAACGGACCTCACTCGGTTGCCCAGTCCGCATTATGAACCGATCGCCGACCTTCATCTGTTCGAAGAGTTCCACATCCTCTGTTTTGTCTTTCGTTCCCCACGCTGTCACCGTATCTGAATCGAGAAGCTCAAAAATCTCATCCGTATCAAATGAGAGTTCCTGCTGTTCTTGATACTGATCAATCATCTGCTTGAGCTCAGAGCGTTTTGATTCAGAGAAGTAATTTGCTAAACTGCGGGCTACGTGCCGATGGAATGGGTCGTCTTTGTAGCCCCGGGCCATGAACACGGAGGGTGACTGATTAGTGGAGTCATCACTTCTGCTGGATTCTGATGGATCCAGCCGTTTAAAATCGCCACCGTCCGGAATCATAATATCCCCAACAGGGGCGAGTGAGAAACGAATTGCGTCTCGTTCATCACCGTGTGTATCTGGAAGTCGTACCCACTCATGAGAGACATACTCAAATTGGCCCAAATACCTGACCATTCCTTCTCCTTCCTGCCAGAAGAGGTGAAGTTCATCGTCATTGGCCTGGTGATTACGAATCGCTCGATTTCCTCGAATAAACTCCATATCACCTTCCTGTCCTTCACCGGTGTATTTGAACGTCCCATCAGAAAGAAACTCGTCTTCGTATCCGTGATACTCCCCGCTTGAGCCTGCAAAAAGGAAGATCACCGGATAATCGGCAACTGGAGCAATACCGGATTGTCGATTACCGCCGTACTCGTCATGCAGGTCACTCCGAGCATATTGCTTATTCAGCTCAAACGAAACCTTTGCGTCTTCGCTACCCTGTTCTGACGATTTAGTTTCTTGATAGATATCTTCACCCTGTTCGGTGAGCGTGTATTCATTCCCTTCATTAGACTCCTCAATGATACCAAGCATCTGTAACCACTCACGATGCTGAACAGCGACACCAACATTTTCGTCAAAATCACTATTTTCGGCCAAGATTTCATGACACCGTTCATTCGTAAGTGGCCCTCTAGTTGCTGCCTTGATAAGGTTGTCAAATCCAGTAATATTGATCCGGAGTCTCTCAAAGATAATAGTAGAATCACCAGTTTCCAGAAATTCTTGACTGTGTTCTGTTAGTCGGTAGCTGCTGTCAGACTGTTCCAGCAGTTGTATCGATTTGAGAAATCGAAGCCGTCTGTTCACTGCATCCTCAGTTTGTGCATTTGTTGTTTCCAACACCCACTCGACAAGTGACTCCTCAGTTGGGTTGTTCGCGTCGACATGTTCAAATGTTCTCCGCAAGTGATCAAGTCGATCGTCAATTTTTCCAAACCATCGGTCAGCCGTGAGACGTTTGTCATTTTGCATATTAGGTAGTCCTCAGAGGAAATATGAGTATATCTGAACGTTTCAATTTAGAATAATAAAGCCAGAGAGTCTGTTTATAAATTGTGGTTGATATTTGGGCCAACGGAGAATCTGAATTCAGTAAGACGACTTCTCTCGTTTCAGCTCTAGCACGCTGAATCAATTATTTACTGACCATGTCTAATTTGTGGCCTTTGACACCAGATTCAACTTTTGCAGGCGATAAGCCCCCGTCTTCAAGGATCCAGCGAAGGCGGCGAGTAGGCAGGGGTAGTTCACTATCCGATTTTACCCAATCTGGCGAAACACCTATCGGCTGTATTATATTGTCACGGAATGCCGCGCAAGGTATGACACGCGAGTGTTGCACGAAGCGAGAATCAATCTACGAAGGCCGCTAATTTCTCAGTGCAGAAACTTCGTTAAATATCAGCATAGAATAGCTTGGAATGAAAAAAGATGTTAAGATCGAAACCCGCGTATAAATCCATCAACACTACCATACTTTTTCCTAAGTTTTTGTTGTCGAAAAGTTGCAACTCTCGAAAACCCTGGAAAATCGTAATTCGAACTATATCCAAGCTCTTCACGAAGCTTGCCTGCAGTTAGATCTAGAGATTTGCGTTCGGAAAGATGGATTAAGTAATCCCAGGGTTCGGTCGGATGGTCGCTACCAGTTGGATGAAGATAATCGTCCCAAAGAGCCTGTGACAGGTCTGGGTTGTGTTCTGTGGCGGATACCTTAGCAGCACACTCAATTTGATTATCGCTTACGTAGAAAAGAATCCAGTCATTAGGCTGAATTTTGTTCCAATGGTCAATTTTCCCGGAGGTAACACCCCAAAGTCGCGACGCTGCTTTATCACCCAGTTTCGTGTGGTTCTTTACTATATTTTTATCAACCTGGCTATTAACTGTCATCTGAAGATGTTGATAAGGTGTCTCGGTACCCTTACTTGCTGGAGCGATGAACAACTGAGTCATGCTTCCATATGTGAGCGGGATAATGTTAAAGATTGAGGAGACCACCATTGGATACACAGATTTGCTGACGTCTGATCCGGCACCAACCGCTCAGATCAAACAACCTTGTTTTGCTGCACTCATACTCTGTATTTTGCATTGACCAACTTATTAGTTTCCAGACATATACTGCTGTTTTACTGCGTTCAGCAAGAACCTTAATTGCCTAATACTGTCATAGAGTGAGGTAGTCCACGGTACGTCTCTTGTTGAACGGCAAACCTGAATCGCCCACCGCTCGGGGTTTCTCCAGCTTTCGAGTCCGTAAAGATGTCAATACTTATTGATAGAGCACTGTTGGATTCGACAATGGATGAGCTAAACGAAGAAGTCCGAGAGTTCTGTGAAGCACGTAACTGGAAACAGTACCACACGCCAAAAGAACTCGCCATTGGACTGAGTACTGAATCAAATGAATTACTGGAACTGTTCCGTTTCAAGGACCAAGATGATCAAGATGCACTTTTAGCGGACCCGGACACACGCGAGGACGTTGAAGAAGAAATTGCAGATGTGCTGTTTTTCATTCTTCGATTTGCTGACCTATATGATGTCGACCTTGAGAATGCACTCGAATCCAAACTTGAAAAGAACCGGGAGCGGTACCCGAAAGATGAATATCACGGCAGTAACAGAAAATACAATGAATAGCGACAATGCTGATCTATGAGAATACTGTCGAAGGCCTGCTAGATGATATTGATGCCGACCAACTGGTAGAAGAAATCGATGCTGCATTTGCCGAACAGGAGATCGGTGGCGTCAGCCCCGGCGAACGCCAAGCATGGCGAAACTCATTCCAGTTTATTTACCGCACTCTTCTGCGAAGTGATGTCCCAAATGATGTCGGAGTAGCTATCGAATTTAAGATCCCACTCACATCCAATCGCGTTGATCTCATGCTATCCGGGCGTGATGAAGAAGGAAACGAGAACGTTGTCGTAATGGAGTTGAAACAGTGGGACGGCGAGACGACCCAGCGAGTAGAAGGAAATGATGGCATCGTGGAAACATACCTTGGCGGTGATATCCGAAAAACAACGCATCCAAGCTATCAGGCCTGGTCGTACGCAAACTTTCTCCATGACTTCAATGTAGAGATTCAAGAACGTCCGATTGACCTCCATCCAGTTGCGTATCTCCACAACTACGAGCCAGAATATCGGGATGAACTGGAAAATCCAATCTATGCAGAGTATACCGAAGAAGCTCCAGTGTTTCTTAAAGGTGAAGTTCCTGAGCTGCGTGCGTATTTAGAGGACCGACTTGCACACGGCGATGAGGGCGAACTTCTCCGCACTATTGCCGAGAGTGAACTTCGTCCGAGCAAGTCGCTGCAGGATGTTATTCTCAGTATGATCGAAGGAAACGAAGAGTTCACACTACTGGGCTCGCAGAAGGTTGTTTTCGAAGAAGCCATCGAACTGGCTCGGCAGGCAAACGAAAACGACGAGAAACACGTTCTCATTGTTGAGGGAGAGCCCGGAACTGGGAAGACGGTCGTTGCAGTCAACATTCTCGTTGAGTTGCTTCAGCACGATCTCACTGCTCAGTATGTCTCAAAGAACCAGGCCCCTCGAGAGGTGTACGAGCAGAAGCTTCGACAAGGAGATCTTCTTGTCAAAGAGATCAACCACCTGTTTACTGGGGCTGGAAGTTTCGTTGATGCTGAGCCAAATGAGGTGAATGCACTGATCGCAGATGAAGCACATCGACTTAACGAAGAGTCGAATTTCTTCGGACGTGGCGAAAACCAGATTATGGAAATCATCAACGCATCTCAGTTTAGCGTCTTCTTCATTGACGAAAGCCAGCGTGTGCACATCAAGGATATCGGATCACGAGAGGAGATTCACAGACATGCAAATGATCTCGGAGCGGAGATCACTGAAATGACACTGGACTCCCAGCTCCGGTGTACTGGCTCCGCAGACTACATTACGTGGGTCGATGATCTACTGGAGATTGAACCAGCACCCTCTGTTCGTGACGGACAAATAGACTATGACATCCAGTTGTTTGATGATCCACAGACACTTCATCAGGCTATCGAGAGAAAAAACGAACAGGAAGGACTCTCACGCGTTGTTGCAGGGTATTGCTGGGATTGGAACACAGACCATCAAGATGACCCAGAGTACGTTGACATTGAGATCGGAGACTACGGACGAAGCTGGAACCTTCAGGTCGACGATCCATGGGCGATTGATGAAGGATCAATCGATGAAGTCGGGTGTATTCACACCTGTCAGGGATTGGAGTTCGAGTATGTTGGGGTAATCATTGGTCCAGATCTTCGCATGGAAGATGGCGAACTTGTCACTGACTTCCGAGAACGAGCTGGACAGGACTCATCAGTACATGGCATGAAGAAGATGTCCAGAGAGCAGCCAGAAAAAGCGCAAGAGCTTGCTGATGAGCTAATCAAGAATACATATCGGACACTACTGACTCGAGGAATGCAAGGCTGTTACATCTACTGCTGTGACGATGACCTACAGGAATACGTTCGAAGACGAATCTCGCGGCTGCACAAACAAGCAAAAAGCAGACTACAATCTCAACAGTAACAAGTCGATGTGTGCGCCTCTGTGATTTTATTAAGAACAAGCACAATAATGGTTACAACTATATTCGGTAAGATTTCTAATCCATCAAGATGCGTCAGGAACGCCTGAGTCACGACGATGTTTCAATTTCTGTTGAATTTACTTTGTACTGAGACGCGAAGACTCAGTTACCGTCGATCTGGAGGAGGGAGAATCGTTTCAATTTCTGTTGAATTTACTTTGTACTGAGACTCTGTGGTTGTGTTTGGACCTGCGACGAAGCCAATCCGACGTTTCAATTTCTGTTGAATTTACTTTGTACTGAGACTGTGGCTTCACCCACGAGGACAACCGCCCGTCGCAGGTTTCAATTTCTGTTGAATTTACTTTGTACTGAGACTGACGGCTTTGGTGGGTAGGTGTCCATATCAGTACGTTTCAATTTCTGTTGAATTTACTTTGTACTGAGACACGCAAAGCATATCGCAGCAACTGGGCATTAGCGAGTTTCAATTTCTGTTGAATTTACTTTGTACTGAGACCGTCTGCCAGGTGTTCCGCCGTTATCTCTCTGTCCCGAGTTTCAATTTCTGTTGAATTTACTTTGTACTGAGACACTATTGGTGTGTCCGTACCGCTAAGAAAACCTGTTTCAATTTCTGTTGAATTTACTTTGTACTGAGACAAGAGCCTCCCGAGCATTTCAGGCAAGTCTTCAAGCAGTTTCAATTTCTGTTGAATTTACTTTGTACTGAGACATTCCGGCGTACAGACGACGAGGGCGTGTTCCGAGGAAAGGTTCAGGATTCACACCCTGATTCGTAGGAACCAACATCCTTTCGCTACCTGAGAGGGTAACAGATATTATGAGTACAGAACACGAGTACCGACTACCGGAAGATCGGCATGTTGAACAGCCTGAGATGATAACCAAGCCACTCGATGTCAGAGACAACGGAAAGTCAAAGTACGTTGTCCTTCCAATGCCTTTCGTCAGGGATCTTGAGTTGATGGATACGTTGGTTGACTGCTCAGTTGTGTTGAAAGATGGCACTATAATCGAGATGCGGGATAGACCAATCTCCACACAACAGTTCGTTATCCCGTATCACCGAACAGTTCACTATGGCATCGAGGAAGGTGACGAGGTTCGAGTAGCTATTGAGGGTATTGTCACCCGTGATCGAGATGACTGAGATCGAACCGCCGGAATGGACGGACATCTTCGAGCATCCAAGTGTGCTGCTGATCCTCGGTTCCAGAGGTTCAGGAAAGACCGCACTTGGACATCGGCTGCTTGAGGTGTTCGCCCACGGGAACGACGACATAGATGCGTACATCATGGGCTTTCCAGCAGAAGAGGCTGACCGCCTTCCTGACTGGATTGATCCGCTACCCTCGGCAATTTCGATGGATGACTGGCCGGAAGACTCTGTAGTGTTGCTACACGAGGCTCACCAGATCATGCACGCTCGACGGTCGATGGACGTGGAGAACTTAGAGATTGACCAATTGCTCACTGTCTCCCGACACCGTAACACCACGGTTATCACCGAGACACAGCAATCACAACGGCTGGATCGGAACGCTGTTACTGCGGTTGACGGCGTTATTGTTCGAGAGCCAGCCCTTCTCCAGTCCGAGTTCGAGCGCAAGCAGGTTCGGAAGATCATCAAGCGGGCTGATGACGTGTTCGATCAGTATGTAGACACAATCGAGACAGAACAGTACACATGGAGAGAGAAATCCGAGGCTGCTCAGAAGACAGCGTTCATCCACTCAGAGCGGTTTGTCGGAGAGTACCCACACGACATTCAGTTGGCCGACCACTGGTCAGAGAGTATCAGCACAGTCTTCTCTGACGCTGCTGCGGTAGATGAAGAGGAGTCTGGTAGTGGTCAAGACCTAAACGACGGTGATAGAGAGACGCTTGAGACAATGGCCGAGAAGTTGGCTGATATGGCTCCGTTACAGGACTATGAAGGGATCGAACACGATGATATTCCACGACAGTATGCGTGGAACAACCTGACTTCATTATCTCAAGAAGGATTAGCTGAGAAGACACTGGATACAAACTCAGTTACGCTATATGTGTTGACAGACGAAGGGTGGGCGAAGAGTTCCGTCGAAAAACCCGACAATCTCTACGAAGAATAGTATCCGACGTTACAGCGTGCCGTAAGCACGCTTGAGATCACGACTGACATCTTCTGCCTGAGCAACGACCTTGAGACACTGTTGGTACGTGTCGATTGAGTCGAACTCAAAGATGTCGAAGTTGGCATTAATCTCGCCTTCTACGTGATCGAACTGGTGATTAGCACATGCAGTATTCAGTTCACTGATTTTTCCATAATCGACAACAGACCTAATCTCGTCTGCAACATTTTTATCCTGAGCGAGCTTCCGGCCAGTCTGTCGAAGGCTGGCGATAAGGTCTGGATTTCGACGGACAATACGGCGGAGTGCCTCGCTCTTGTTAACACCGTTTCAATTTCTGTTGAATTTACTTTGTACTGAGACCCTCAAGCGACCACTGACTCTCGCCAAAGTCGTCCTCCCGTTTCAATTTCTGTTGAATTTACTTTGTACTGAGACAAATTGAGTTACGAGATACACTGCCGTCAGACCCCGCTGTTTCAATTTCTGTTGAATTTACTTTGTACTGAGACCCGACGACGGCCAGCCGCTCAATCGGTGGGTGGCCGAGGTTTCAATTTCTGTTGAATTTACTTTGTACTGAGACTATTGGACTGAGGTCGACGACGGCAACACAACCAGCGCGGTTTCAATTTCTGTTGAATTTACTTTGTACTGAGACTATTGGACTGAGGTCGACGACGGCAACACAACCAGCGCGGTTTCAATTTCTGTTGAATTTACTTTGTACTGAGACCTAGCACTACCCGACGGATTGCTGGATGAGACTGATGTGTTTCAATTTCTGTTGAATTTACTTTGTACTGAGACAACTAACCATGGACTTAGACCACACACTCTTGGACGACATCGTGTTTCAATTTCTGTTGAATTTACTTTGTACTGAGACAGCGGGGACCAGTCACGAACTCCCCGGCTGGATATTGTTTCAATTTCTGTTGAATTTACTTTGTACTGAGACTTCGAGCATCCCGTCCTCAACAGGATCGTTTGTGTCGTTTCAATTTCTGTTGAATTTACTTTGTACTGAGACGGTCACTTGGCAGAGTCAAGGACTATATCACGGATCATGTTTCAATTTCTGTTGAATTTACTTTGTACTGAGACGCTTCGTTCCAATCGGGAAGCGTCGCCAGCGTGACGTTTCAATTTCTGTTGAATTTACTTTGTACTGAGACGCTTCGTTCCAATCGGGAAGCGTCGCCAGCGTGACGTTTCAATTTCTGTTGAATTTACTTTGTACTGAGACCACCGCGATCACCGTATCGTCCCGCGAACCCGAATAGTTTCAATTTCTGTTGAATTTACTTTGTACTGAGACCACAAAGCGATTCTGAGCCCGAGAAACACCGCTCACGTTTCAATTTCTGTTGAATTTACTTTGTACTGAGACCCCCCCAACACCAGCGGCGCCGCGGCCGCCGCCCCGGTGTTGTTTCAATTTCTGTTGAATTTACTTTGTACTGAGACACGCCCGCTATAATATGGTATGGAGAAATGCCCTCCAACAGGTTTCAATTTCTGTTGAATTTACTTTGTACTGAGACGCTCAAACACAACCACAGACGGATGCAGTCGGGCAGTTTCAATTTCTGTTGAATTTACTTTGTACTGAGACGGCGTAACCGACCACTGAGCTGCGCGTTTCGTCAGCATCGTTTCAATTTCTGTTGAATTTACTTTGTACTGAGACTGTCGCGCTCGTACTGGATGCCGAATGGGACGAACAGGTTTCAATTTCTGTTGAATTTACTTTGTACTGAGACAACTCTGTCATTGTCACATCAAGCGTCCCGGCAACGCCGTCGTTTCAATTTCTGTTGAATTTACTTTGTACTGAGACCCGTCAACAGAACACCAGGTAAGTCAATTGAACGTGGCAGTTTCAATTTCTGTTGAATTTACTTTGTACTGAGACGAGCCAGTGGTATAGCACCAATCCGTCCGGATGCGGGTTTCAATTTCTGTTGAATTTACTTTGTACTGAGACGGTATGTGCAAATTGCTGTAGCAACGTTATAAAGTTTTTTCAGGTAGTCTAAGCATCTCAGTTTGTCGTGACCGGGGGCTGTCAACTTCATTTATAAACCTCCACTATCTTTAGACAATATTTGCTGGCTTCAGCCAGCTGCTCTGAATATAGTCCGTTTCATGGTGCAGCTCAAGAGTTCCGAATCAGAAGCTTTCCGGTTGGCGTTGGTGCCACCACCTTTCGTTTACTTGCCTGTTCAGATCTGACTAATCCGCTTTCTTCTAGCATCTGTACGTGTCGACTGGCAGTACTCTCAGAAATCGAAGCTTCCGTAGCGATATCTGATATGGATAGTGGTGCTTTTTGAGTGCCAAGAATTTGGAATGTGTCCTGTGCACGAGGTGGGACGGCGGCTGTCAGTTGTGGAAGGTCAACCGGTTCTGCTGCGTTTTGTGTATCTCGAAAGAGTAATACATCATTTAATTTGTCAGCATGTGCTGACACTGCAATAATAAACGGGACATGGATGTCCGTCGCCCCACCCCCAATACAGGCAACTGGTGGTTCTCCAGTGGTAAGGATCTCGCTACATTGTTCGACAGTATGTGAAAACCCGTCAGTCATAAGAGTACGATGTGTCACTTCAATATTTGATGCCACTCCGCGAAGAGTTGATTTAACATCACTAACTGCACTTTCTGCGCGATGTTGTGCTGTTGAATCGGGTTGTTCTGGTTGAAGCAGTACCAACTGGTCTCCCTGCGAGAAGCCATGTGCGATAACTGGCTGAGTTACTCGATGGCTACTGAATCCCAGTGGTGCTACGAACCGTGTCATGTTCTACAAAAAGATAATTCTTCTATAATAAATATTTTAGCCATGTAGTGACAGCCAGAACAATCTAAAAATGTAATATCCCTGCAAATCAGACGGATATACACGGTTAGTTTGCATCGCAGTGCAACTCAATGGAAAATATACCGATTTCATAGTAGAGTTTATTGCTTATTTGTCCCTAATTGCAATAGTATTAGATATCCATAATTTTTATTTGACAAGAAGAAAGTATGTACACATGAGGTCATGTTGATATGCACAGACTGACCCTGACACTTCGTCCGAAGAATGGAACGTTTCCCGTTCCATTCTCAACTGGGCCACAGGTTTATTCTGGACTATTATCGGTGTTAGATGCGGTTGACGAGGAGTTAGCACAAACCATTCATGATGATCCTTTTTCATCGCTTGTAAACAGTGGCCTGCAAGGACACTTTGATCCACATGGTGTGGAACATGATTATCACCAGTTGTTATTGGATAAACCATACCGGCTGCACTTGGGGATCACCCATCCGAGTGACGATGAGTTGTTCGAGGCGCTCGTCCGAGCTTTTGTGATTGAAGATCGTTGTCTTCCGCTTGCTCACGGTGAATTGTCTGTAGAAAGCGTACAGTCAGACTCTACAACGCCAAATGAGCTTCTTAACCATGCGAGTGAACTCGTTGACGGAGGAGCAGCCGGGGTTCGATTTCAGTTTATCTCACCAACCTGTTACCAGCGATACGGTAATGTCTGGGATGTATATCCCGACCGGACAGAATTGTTCCCCCATCTTGCAGATCGCTGGAATGCTATGGTGACATCAGAAGATCTTGAAATAACACCGACAGCTGAAGCAGTTGGACGGGAATTGTACACAGACGTTGACACTGGTGCATACGATATTCACAGTGTCGTTGTTCATCGATGGAAACGTAATTCAGCGGAGTCTGAAGGCCAAACCGCCGCTACAGACGGTGGGGAACCCAGTAATGCCAAACAGTGTCAGGGGTTTGTTGGATCGTGGTCGTATCGATTCAAACAGGCCTCCACCGCGACAAAACACGCAGTTGTTTTGCTTGGCTTATTTGCTGAATATGCTGGGGTCGGCCGACACAATGCTCGTGGTGCTGGAACAGTGCAAACTGATATTATAGGGGTCGATGGATCATGAGTGAGCAACAATCAACGCTGTCTGTCGAGAGTCATAATGCAGATGCACTTCAGAAGGCTGCTAATACCACTGAACGGGCTCATCGGCTAATTGTTGGGGTTGACGATGACACTGGATCAGGAATTGCCGGACGGTTGATCAAGCATACAGGCTCACATCCAGGAAAATATAATCCGCCTGTTGCGCTCTCGACGCACATCATCAATGCAATGATTGCTGGTTCGACGACGTACATCTATGATCGGATTGTGCGAGACGGTGAGTCAATTGATATTGAAAAGCTCAGGCTACTCATTGGAGCTCTTGCGCTACACGATGCGAATAAGATTGTTCAGGCGTTATATGATCCCCCGTTTGACACAGACCAGAATACAGAGGATGTTATTGACTATTACTTCGACCAAGGCGATGTGCTAGGTGTACAGCAGATCCTTCCTGGTGAGAAACAGTCTGAGCAAAAGCGGGATCGGATGGATCTTAAATGGTTGATCCAGCGAACAGAGACAAATGATCAACGGAGAGGGACCCGGATGGAATCAACCCCACGGGCTCGCTCACTGGAGAGGTATTGTCGGATAGGTGATGGACTTGTCTCAAAAGTGGGAGTTGATGGAATCGGGTCCGGAGCAGACTGGCTAAGTAAGTTTTTCAGCGATGAGAAAGGTCACGTCCATCTGTTAGAGTTCACTGAGATCGAGCAGCCGATCCTGAACGATCACCTGATAGCCACGGTCAAACAGGTCATCGAAAAAGGAGTGTCTGCCGGGCAGCAGGATATTCCTACCCAGGGTGTCGTTTTAGGAAGCAGTCCAAGTGGCGTTCTGTATCTTGGATCTCCAATTGATCGCGATGCGCTGAAACATGTTGTTGAAGACCACGTGATGAAGCGGATCACAGATATGCATGATTTCAGTGCCAAAACAAACTGGAATGCATTTGAGTACGATATTTTGTCAGAAATCGACATTCCGTTCGATGACAAGCGAGAAACTATAGCAGAAGGATATGCTGAGACGCTTAGACAGGGCAGCGGAACAGATCACGAATTTGAAAATATTCCTGATAACTTTAAGTCCACGTTGCCAGAACTTGCTAAACTAGTATTCCGTGATCAAAATTACGAGGACGCATTTGCTGACTATCCTGCCATGGAGAATCTCTGGCAGCAGATCATTGAAGGCGACGAGTATAATGCATTCAGCCGAAAGATCGGATTTATTGCAGAGTTGCTCCGACACTGGGAAGGAAGTGTTCAAGACGCGGCTGATGCTGATACAGTCCGTGATGAACTAACAGATTTTGCAGAAGATCACCGTGAAGGACTTAAAGAAGATCTCACGCCTGATTCCGAAGCCGGTTCAGTAATCGTTAGCCGGTTCTTTGGAGAACTTGAGACAGACATATCGACCCCAAGCGGGGGTGAGATGTGCTTCCTCTGTGGCAGAGCTGCGTCACGAGAGTTTAAGAAGGGTAACAATGCATTCTACAAAACGAACAGTTTTTCAAAGCGAGTGGCTCCAGAGGAAGCATATAAGCGGATCTGCCCCGTGTGCAATCTTGAACATGCATTACTACGAGATGCTGTCGAGGATCATGACTACTCTGTTGGACCGGATATCGAGATTGCATTCGTATATTACGATGAATTTATCGGAAACTTGTCTGTCGGAACTGGTGGAACCCCGAACCGGCTTGTTCGGTCTTTACTATCACCAGATGATAGTGAAGAAGGGACAGACAGGCTCACGAATCCTGACCTGGTAGCCTCTTCGTTTGAGGCTCAGTATCATTTACAGCCGTTGTACATCGATAGTGAAAATACTCGCCTTCGATCAGTCCGCGAACTGCTCGAAGAGGTTGTTTCAGCGGGATTCAAAGTGGTGCTTGGAAAGCCATTTACTCGGTTTAAACCACAGGATGCACTATTCGTTGATTTTAATTCAACTCGAAGACAGACAGCCTTTGGAGCAGACCGTGTTGAGTCGTATCAGGAATTGCAGCGGGTCTGTCGGCTTTTTGATATCCTTCGAACTGTTGCTGAAAGCAGTGATTACAGTGGGGGCAGAGAGCTAATCAGCATTCCAGAGGACAGTTTTGTCCCGATTGCTGATCTGGTCGCCAGAGAAAGCGCAGCCCCAATGTCGGTCAGAGAACAGGCACACAAACATTTCCTTGAAAATCCACATCACGATCAATATATGCAAATGCGAAATGTCGCCCAGGAAGGGATTGACCTGTACGGGCACGAGTACGATAGCAGACACAAGAAAACCAAGATTTTCAGACTAGCAGTTGACGCAACACTCGACGGCCTAAACCGTGGGATGGAAGTTGATGAATTACAGGAACATGTTGCTGGACAGATATACAAAACAGCACAGGAAGACGCTGGATTTGCGAAGACAGAGCAGGCAACCGCATTTACTGAAGCATTATTCGAGTATCTAAAGGTTAATGACTCCTTCGACAAGGCATCGCTGAGTCAACGTCGGAACACATTAGCAAATACATACTTGTTTGCATATGATCGGCTGTTATCCGAATACCACGCAGATGACGAAGGAAAAGATGAATCGAATAAAGAACCAGCATAAATTCCAACACTCAATAACATATCCATGACTATAAACACAGTCTCAGATCTTGAAATTCCGGAGAAAGGCTTCATCGACCAGTACGACTTCTACATGCGGCGACGCCCATCGGTGACGTTAGCTGTTGAACGAAAAGTTGTTGATCCACTGCTGATTCGTAATACCGAACAGGACCGTGCAGAGACGCAGGTTATCGCAGGCAAGACTCGTGCACAGTCAAATCCTGAAAAGTTTACCACCAAAGAACGATTGACAGGACTTGATCTTCTTCGGCGCATTGACGAGGATGACGACTTGATACATGAAGAGTATACATATAACGAGCCACCAGCTCTGGATCATGCAATCAACATGGATGCTCTCACATACGGGATCACCGGAACTGGTGACCAAGACTATGGGATGAAATCGCGTCTGTTTACGGGCTATACGTATACAATCGGTGAGTATGATATTATGAATGAGGAAGTCCGGAACAAAGCATACGAGTCTGGCACGATGACCGATGAGGACGGAGAGCATTCACAGGGCTTATTCAGTCAGGTTCGAGTTCAGCCGGGGAACTCGTTTATGCACTTTTTAACGATTGAGGCAGGCACACCTGCGATGTTAGCCTACGTGCTTCACAATGTACTCAATACGCACGGATACGGCGCTCGAGAGACTCGAAGTGGTAAGACCGTCGAGAATCACATTCGAGCAGTTATACTCTCAGATCATCCAGCACTACTTTCAGTTGGCGAGTTCATCGATCAGTTTGATCCGGATCCAGAAAGCGAAGATATCGGTCGACACCTCGGAAACTATTTACGTGCAAATGAGAGGGCCGACTGGGAAATCTACGGCGACGGCGTGGTCCGTGACACTGATCCGTTCCCAGACTGGTTTAAGCAATTAAAGGCAATCGCTGGCCGAAATCGCGCAGACTCTACCGAGATTTTAGCTGAGTCACTTGCCGAGGAGACTAGCGCAGCAAAAGAGAACATTCCAGAGGCATAAGACGGATTTCAGAATCCATGTCAGCAGCGATTAACGCGTATACGTACGACGCTACTCTCTATGCACCCCTGTTTTACGCCAGTAAAGAGGGGAGTGTGATAGAAACAGATCCCACCATTGCGGCGACAGCACTGATGCATGCCATTGGGTATGACTACTACGATCTCGAGAAACGATATGCTCTCGTCGGGGATGATGCAACATCGCCTGCCTACGAGCGATTACAGTCTCTTCCCTTCCTCGTCAGCGAAATGGTTCCAACTGAAGAAGTACAGGCAGAGGAGCGAACATTTCGAACGGTCTCGTACGCTACTGAACGAACGGTTGTCTCACAGGATGGCAGTGTTGGTGAGTTCATTAGAGGAACAAAAAAACCAGTTCCACGAAGAATTGAAGGAAGTAACTCAGGGTGGCATAAAGTTCGGAAATACATCGGATTACCTCCGGGAACCTCATTTGAATTTACTGTTTGGGCATCTCCAGATAATGCACCACCCGAGCGGTTGGGCTTCCGAACTGGGATTAAACGAACGGGTGAGTTTAGAGCCGAACGTCGTAATGAGCCAGCAGATACGGTAACACTGAATCAATACCTGCTTCAGTCGGTGTATGACATTGATAATGACTTAATATACGGTTTGATGGAGCGATCTGATGAATACCAGCGGGGTAACGATGTTCGAACAAATCGTTTTATCGATGTGGACAGACCGTGGGCTGAGCAAAAAATAGTCAAAAGTATTATATCATAAGAACAAATGTCTGATCCTCCAGCATCGACGTATCTCATCGGCGGGGCCGCTATGCCGACAGTGTCAACACCGGCGTTCAAGTATAATCCGGCTCGAAAGTTTCAACATAAAGCGCTTGAGTGGATCCATGACGACGATCGAGAGCCTGTTTCGGTCCTGACCGCACCGACTGGCGGGGGAAAAACAGCAGTGATTGCAGCATTAGCCGATGCCTCTGAACAGACTCTGTGTGTTTACCCGACGAACGCACTGGTCAACGCCCAAACGGCCGCACTTGAACAAGAGGGGCTTGAGGTTATCCGGGTGACTTCGGAAACACTCGAAGGCACAGGTGATGAGCGAGCACAACACCTTTTATCAATTGCCCAACGCGGCCAGCGCGGGAACCATGATGTGATGGTTACAAACCCAGATATTCTACAAGCAATCATTCAAGACATGTACTTTTCACCAGGTGACCGCATTCTTCAATTTTACAGTCTGTTTGATGCAGCTGTGTTTGACGAGTTTCATTACTACGATGAGTTATCAGCTAGCGGACTGTTGATGCAAATTAAAGTTCTCTCTGAGCGCGGCAGCTACATCGATCCGGGTGATCTTGGCAAGCGCAAGTTTCCGCAGATTCTCCTTTCCTCGGCAACGCCAGACAATTCGTTTATTGAACACATCACGGATGATCTTAATCTGACTGTTCGACATGTGACTGGTACGGTACAAGCATGTGATCTCCAGACGAGTAGTGATGCTCCATCTGCTAAATCAGACCTTCTGTACAATTCCAGTGAAAAAACACCAAACAAGATAGACATAGATGGTATCGATCCAGCAAGCACCGCTTTGGATGAAGTCAAAAAAACAGTTGACCCATCACAGCGCTTCCGGTTCCCAATGCGGGTTAATCGCTGGGATCAATATATCATGGATGATCTTAATGCCGTCGTTCAACGGCTACGGGAAACGGTAGAGGATGCATACGAAGGCGGAGAACCAGTGGCAGCAATTATCTTTAACAGTGCAGCGCGAAGTAATGAATTCCAGCAATATCTATACGAGACAGATCAATGGTTGTATGAGCAGACAGCAAAAGACAATGGCTATGACACTGGTGCAGACCGAAGCTTACCGGATGAGTTTGCAGTGCTAAATACTACGAGTAAGGGTGAAGTCGGGCTCGACTTCGACATTAAGCGTCTTGTGATGGTTCGTCCGTTCACTGGTACAGCATTTATCCAGCGCATCGGACGAGCAGGACGGCAATCGCCGGCAACTGTTGACGTATATGGACTGGACGATCCAAATTGGCCACCAGTACAATCATACCCAGACTTTCTTCGACGAGTGCTTGACGTACATTCAGATTCAGCGCTTAACAGAGAACGGCTTCGCGAGGTTATCGGATTGCGAGCAGCACGAGCACTCAGATCTCGATTTGAGGGTGATCGATACGCAAATGATGATATCTGGGACGATTTTGGAGACCTTCCACGTCAGTCGCACTGGCGGTCATTTTTGGATGCTGTTGAAGATGCAATCGATCACATGAACGAGTCAGTACTACCGCCATTTGACCGAGCTGGTAAGCGAACACTGCACGCTATACAGGAAGCGGTCAAAGGGCTTGATTCGCTTCGAGGCCGGACCATTTCGCACCCTGTCACGTATCCGTTAGGAGATGGTTCTGATCAGACTGAATATGACCTACTCCGTGCACTTCAACACTATACAATCGATACCATAAGTCACGACCAGCGACTTCATCTTAAAGACACAGACGAAACTGGCTCACTCAGAGGGATATACTGTGGATTCCCTCAGGATGGAGATGGTATCGATCTCACTCGCACAGAGTGGCAAATAGAAAAACAGCTTCAAGAAGGATACCTTCAGCAAGCGTCTGGCGCAGATCTTTCCGAAGCAGATGTTAGTAGTGGGATGCTCCAACGGTTTTTTGATGTGTTACCATTATCTGCTGCTCTGGTGCCAGAGAAGATCCAAACTTCACAGTATCTGATCACCTGTAACACTGAGTACGGTGGGGTGAAGGCAATCGATGACCAACATAGCACATAATAACAGCGATCTGATCCATGTCAGCGCCCTGAATCAGTATCTGTACTGTCCAAGACGACTTTGGTACTATCGATTTTACAATCCTAATGATCGGTCTTCTGATCTAGTCAAAGGACAAGCCAAACATAGAAGCCAAGCCCGGCGAGAACAGCAGTTTCGAGAGCAATACTTTGCGGCACCAGTGATTAGCCTTCACGGGCGAGTTGATCTCCTTGAGACTGATTCCGAGCAGGATTCTCAGACCCTGACACCAGTCGAGCGAAAAAGAGCATCAAGTGGTCAATATTATTGGAACGATGAAGTACAGCTTGCTGGATACTGCATGCTAATCGAGCATGCGACACCAGATGTAGAGAACATCGACTCTGGGATCATCTACCTGTATTCAACTGACCAGCGGCATGAAGTACGTATTACCGAAAAACACCGAAATGCTGTTTCAAGCACAATCGAATCAATCAGAGATTTAGCCCCTGGCTCACCACCTGATATCGTTGATAATTCAAACAAATGCCAAGGATGTTCTATTCGCCATCGATGCTTGCCAACAACCGTTTCAAAGTTCGAATCAGCGACTAACAAAGCCAGTGAAGGGATTACTCATGACTAATGCAACACCAAGTCCAGACCCTCGTCCGCCTCTTGATGATGTGTTACTCTATCTCACAACACAAGGCACGCAATTAGGGACTCGAGAGGGACAGTATGTTGTTCGCGACCGTCGTGATATGGCTGATAACGACTCGAGGCAATCTGCACAATTAGCTAGTTTTCCTGTCGAGCAAATTGAGACGATTAATATATTTGGCAGAGGAATTGATGTTACGTCTCCTGCGCGAAATAAAGCTAATAGCACTGGAACGGTTATCAACTATTTTACAACGAACGGCGAATTTCAAGGACGGTTTATTCCAAGTAGCTCGTCAGTCGCAATACTACATCAACAGCAACATACACTCACAACTACTGAAAAGCTCACAATTGCTCAAGAACTTGTTACTGGAAAAATAAAAAATGCCATCCGATACCTCAAGCGGAAGGACGCTCTACTAGCAGATAACGATGAGTTCTCACAAGCCATCGCACGGGCTAAAGATACTCAGACACTGAATGAGCTTCGCGGAATTGAAGGTAACGCTGCCAAAGCGTTCTATCAGCAGTACTCAGAGACACTCAAAGATGGATGGACGATCAGCAACCGGTCCCGACGACCTCCTGAAGATCATGTTAATAGCCTTCTCTCGCTCACATACACATTTCTGGAACGTGAGACAGAAACTGCGCTTCGGCAGGTTAATTTGGATCCATATGTAGGTATTTTCCACACAAACCGACACGGGCGTCCAGCTCTGGCACTTGACCTTCTGGAGGAGTTTAGACGAGCCTTTGGGGATCCACTCGTTTCCCGACTAATCAATCAAAATCACTTCTCGCATGCTGACTTCACTGCCGAGCACAAACTTACAGATGACGGTTTTGATCAGTATATCGAACAGTATGACATGTACATGGACGAAAAGTTAACACACAATACTACTGATCGAAATTTAACGCGTCGGGAAGTAATTCGACTACAAGCCCACCTCCTTCGAAAGCGAATTACATCCGATATTGACCAATACCGTTCATTCGTGATTACACAATGACCAGCCGATACGCGATCGCGTATGATGTAACCGAAGATCGCCTCCGAAGACAGATTCGTCAAGCCTGTAAGCGGTACGGAGCGCATCAGCAATACAGCCTCTTTGAGGTGAAGCTTACCCCGACCGAACGCGCGAAACTTGTAGACAAGCTTGAATGCTTTGTAAGAGAAGCACAGGAACCAGCACACATCCGAATATATTCTGTGGGCCCTCGATCAAACGATATCGATATCCCAGAGATTGATGACAGTGATGAACCAGCAAATATTGTCTAAAGATAGTGGAGGTTTATAAATGAAGTTGACAGCCCATGGTCACGACAAACTAAGATGCTTAGACTACCTGAAAAAGCTTTATAACGTTGCTACAGCAATTTGCACATACCGTCCCAGCACAAAGTAAATTCAACAGAAATTGAAACTTCATCCAAGTTTACGGGGGTAGAGACATAGGCAGAGAGTCCCAGCACAAAGTAAATTCAACAGAAATTGAAACAGCTTGATCGAGAGATGCCGACTTACCACTACCCATACAGTCCCAGCACAAAGTAAATTCAACAGAAATTGAAACTCGCTTATCCCAAGTTGTTCTGAAATGCTCATTTTGGGTCCCAGCACAAAGTAAATTCAACAGAAATTGAAACGACGTGGATCTCTTGCCCCTGATTCCAGACGCGATCAGCGGGTCCCAGCACAAAGTAAATTCAACAGAAATTGAAACTGATGTGAGTGCGTCCGTGAGTGAAAACTCACAGAGGCGTGTCCCAGCACAAAGTAAATTCAACAGAAATTGAAACTCAATATATGGCGTCGTGACACTCCGATCATTCAGATCGTCCCAGCACAAAGTAAATTCAACAGAAATTGAAACATGGCCGGTGACGCTGATCCCAGTACGACCGCTGGGTCCCAGCACAAAGTAAATTCAACAGAAATTGAAACGTGCGCCAGACTGCAGTGCCAGGTATGCGTGTTTGATGAAGTCCCAGCACAAAGTAAATTCAACAGAAATTGAAACCGAGAAGCTGAAACACATCCGCAAACGCATCTCGAACGGTCCCAGCACAAAGTAAATTCAACAGAAATTGAAACCGATATGGAAAGACTGTTCCCCGGTTCAAGGAACAGCGTCCCAGCACAAAGTAAATTCAACAGAAATTGAAACGAAGTTCAAGCGCGTGCGGTTAAGCGCCCTTGTCCGAAGGTGTCTCAGCACAAAGTAAATTCAACAGAAATTGAGACCAAACGTCATACCTGACACTGGATTATGTCCGGAAATGAGCACCCATTTTATAAGATCATCTCACATCAGCACAACATACAATGCTGACAACGCCGCGTGTCTTCGACGATGATCACCTTCCCCGCACATATCCGCACCGTGATGCCGAGCTACGCGAGTGTTTCCGTTGTTTTGACCCGGTGCTCGAAGGAAAAGAAGCTGAAAGTCTTCTGCTCTCGGGATCAAGCGGTGTCGGAAAGACATCGCTGGCTCGATATGCACTTACTGAACTGCAATCACAGGCCCCAGTCAATACAGCGCATATCCGTTGTCTTGGCAAAACACCCGTCGGAATTTTACGAGCCATGCTCGAAGAGGTAACCAGAACATCGATCCCCGAGAATGTCCCCAGCACTGAACTCAAGACTCGACTTGAGCAAGTTGATGGTCCGACAATAGTGATTCTTGACGAGGCTGATGACATCGCCGAATCAGATATTGTATCGACACTGCTCAAAATCAACGGTATCTCAGTAATTTCTATCGTTCATAATCCAGTCAACTGGCTTTCTCATCTCACCCCCACGACGGCAACACGTCTGCGTGGCGATAACCACCTCTCGCTTGATCGATACACTGTCGATGAACTTGCCGACATTCTTGAAGATCGAGCGAACCGTGGCCTTCCTCCCGGTGTTGTTGCCCGTCGACAACTTGAACAGATTGCTGATGAAGTAGCTGGCGTTGCCCGACGAGGAATCCAAGCACTCCGAGCAGCTGCAACAATCGCAAAAGAACGTGAACACCAAACGATTCAGGAATCAGATATTGCAGATTCATTTGCCCGAGCACGTCAACGAATCCGACGCATGAATCTCCGCTCACTGCCGCTTCATCACCAGATTCTATACGCGATTATCCAGTCACATGGAACAATTACAGCTGAGCAACTCCACCAGCAATACGAAACAATCGCTACAGATGCATATCAGGACACCCCCCTGACGCCGATCGGGAAACGATCACGTCGAAACAAACTCCAAAAACTCGAAGCATATGATCTGATCGAGTGCGAAGGAGCAGGATACGGACGACAGTACTCGGCAATGGATACTGCAGTGTCCCCACAGATTTCTTTGCCCTCATTGCTCCCAACTTAGAAACAGGTGGCTTTTACTTCAATAAATATGTTCGAAATATAAACGCCACGCTGGATATAGACCATATATTGATCAGTATAACCCACGGCGGGCGTGCAGAAGGTTTCTCATATCTCAACGATTGGACTAGCGATGTCACCTCCTTGTTCGTGGTTAGCGATGATGACTGCCAAACGGAGACAAAGAGCAACAAAGACGTGAGTTTTTGCCCGTTCTCGGCCTCGGACTTTTGGAGTCCCGAGGCCGAGATCCTTGCACACACCGATTGCTGTTTCGACTTGTGACCGGTTATCGTAGGTATCATCAAGTTGCTTTTGCCAGACTCGGACAGTGTCGCTGTGTTCTTTGATTCGTTCCTGGATACGATACTCGATATCCGGTGGATCATTCGTGTTCCGTGGATTGTACGGAACCACTGGCACGACGCCTGCTTCAATCAGGTCGTCGTGCCAATCCAACATGTCGAACTCTGCATCACCGACAAACGTGACTGGCTTCTTGACGGCGAGCGCATCCTGTGTGATGCGCCTCGCCGTCTCCTTGTCCACGGATTTCTCATCCGTGAACTCCGCTGCAATCGGGATGTTGTTGTCAGTCGTCACCAGACAGCAACCGTAGCCGTAGTAGGTCTCTTCGGCGGTACTATCATAGTCCCATGAGGCATCCTCGTCCGGGCGAGGTGCCCGGACATCGGTGCCATCAATCCGGAAGCAGGTACCCAGCTCAACACGGACCAGTACTTGCTGAAGAATTCGTGAGAAGACTTCCTCGACGACACCGGAAAGATCGTCGATAAAGCGACCAAGCGTCCGCCGTGACGGCGGTCGCTTGAACTCACAAACACGCCACACATCATCGTTGGCGAGTTCTTGGGCCATTGCTTCTGGTTCGTAGATATCGTTGTAGAAGCAGTGCAGCAACCCCCGAAACAGTTCAGGTGGGAAGAATTCGCGTGGTCGTCCCCGTGGATCGGGGGCGAACACGGGGAACTCATAGAGGAATTGGAGATCTAGATGTTTGAACAGTACTGTTGTCTCTGTCTCCAGTGATTTCAAGACCTCTGCGATTGTATCTTGATGTGGCAGGGTTGTTGTAGACACATTTCACTATCCCTGCCTCAACTCCGAGAAGATTTCTGAGTTCTTCGCAATTTCCCAAATCTGCCGGTACAGCCGTGTTAACTATTCTGCACGCCCGCCTATTACTAGTATAGACAACATATCACAATCAGGATGGATGTAGCACTAACAGTACGCTCACCGGTCCACATCGGGGGTGGGAAGAATATCAGTCCCAAGAGTACGTATTTGATCGTGGCAGAGCGTATAAACCAAATCTTGACGCATACTTTCGTGAACATCCAGAACAGATAGACCCATTCATTGAAGACATAGAGCAGGGACGTTCTGTTGACAAATTCATCGAAAGCATTCATGCTTCAATCCCATAAGGGTTCTTCTGAAACAAGACGGCGAGGAGTTGTTTGTCTGGTCGTTCGAGTGCTTCAATCCCACAAGGGTTCTTCTGAAACTTCGTCGGCGTTTTCGTAGTTCGCCGCCGTCAGGCCGCTTCAATCCCACAAGGGTTCTTCTGAAACAATACTAAGTGGTTCGTCTGCCTCTGCGACACAATTGCTTCAATCCCACAAGGGTTCTTCTGAAACTTATATTATGAGACATGAATTGTATTGTGTTGTTTTGCTTCAATCCCACAAGGGTTCTTCTGAAACGCTGTGTGTAGCCGTCCTCCTTGATCGACTTGTGGAGCTTCAATCCCACAAGGGTTCTTCTGAAACCCTTGTCGGTGGAGGTGGTGACTAATGGGAATTATCAGCTTCAATCCCACAAGGGTTCTTCTGAAACATGGGGTTCGAGCCCTGTAGCGTGTCATAGAAGGCTTCGGATACCAGTAGATCGGTGGCCTCGGCACTCACGAATCACAATCTATCCATAGTCAATGTGTATAGCGGCTCTTTCGAGCTCGCTCAGTCCGTAATTACTCTAACAACCTGTCTGTACTATTCATCACAACTGCCTCTGACACGAGTAGGTGTTATTCCACAATTTCACGGAACCTGTCCAAGGAGATATCCAACTTATGTGCTTGTTTGAAACCTCCCAGGTATGCGTTCTTCTCTGGATTCCCACCCTGTTCGGGTGAGAGGTTTTGTTGTAACTCGTCCGTGAGGTAGTGATGCCCTCCTCCGCTGTGTTGGCTAATTCGAAACGCTTTGTCCAGAAGCCCGCCCGGTTCCTTCCCGTCAACAATAACTAATCCGTCATTGTCTGCAATTGCACCAGACGCTTCGAATCGTTTAGCATGGGCGTTCTCGCTATACTGCTCGATGAGATTATGCTGTTCGTCGGTAGGTAAGTCGCTGAACTTGACCTTCTCACCATCCCGCTTCAAATTCTGGAAGTCAATAATATCATCGACGGTGAAGTAGCCAATTATGTAGCGATGGGTGTAACTCGTGTTCTCTCCGCTTAGACCCGTATAGAACGCCACTACGTCGTCCTCACTGAGACTGCGAATGACTTGTGTGTACGAACCCCTACTTGTACTCTCACCATAGGTAAGAGCCTCGAAATTGGGGTCGTAATGTAGCGGCCATTTTGCCAATCGATCGCCTGTGAATTTCTCGCTGTCGTCCTCTGTCGGCTTGATATAGTCCAGATAGTCCGCCATTGAAGCGTCTTGATTGCGGAGTTCCGAATTTCCAAACGTACGCTTCTCAGTGGTTCCTTCTGGCCCCTTCGACTCAGGAATTGGAATATACTCGAATCTGTTGTCGGAGTAGACCGGTGGCGTTGGTGAACTGTTCGTCGAATCTGCCCCTACGCCCAGTAATGCTATTGTCATTTGTATCTAGAGTAATCAGCACCCACTCGACTCGTCGTGAAGCGGGTCATCGGTTTCTGGTGGTACGCCGCCTTCTTCCCACAACCGCGGCCGCCCAACTCTCTTCTCAAGTCTTTCAACCTCCTCAACACATTCGTGGTAGATGTTCTCGGCATCATCTAAGTAGGATAGAATCTTCTCTGTCTTCTCCTCATTCAGCCTCTTCTGATTTCGCGTATCTGGCGAACCGACCAGTGAAAGTGGGCATGCGTCCTCGAACGATACGAGTTTGATTGGGCCCTGGATGGCGGTTCGGCCATTTATATCCAGTTTCCGACGCTTATCGATGTATCCGACATAGAACTGCTCCCCATTGGCTTGTAGCTCGCTGTTTCGAACTCGCGTGAATAGGAGCAAATAGCGTTCACTGTCGTCGTCTGCGAACGAAGAGATATTCTCGGGGATACATTTTGTGCAGTAGTTTTCAGCTTTGCGTTCAATACATGGCTCAACCTTGTCACCGTGTCCTTGAGTGCCCGTTACGTCCCGAACTGGTAAGTCATTACCTCGGTGGTGGAAAAAGAATTGAGCCCTTCCCCGAGCGCCCAACTCATCGGGCTGGAACTCTTGGACGATTTCTACCCCTTGGTCAATGTCAGAATCAGTCAAAGGTATTGGGTCGTTCATTGGATTGATATATTTATGGGATACACTAATAATTAATCCAGATCTCGCAGAGTGTAAACAACAGGGTGCTATTGTAATGTTATCTCAATCTGAATCTTCTAATTCAGTCGTATACTCGGGGTTCTCTCGGAGTTTCGAGAACGAGACGTATCGATGCCCCTGGACAAATGCAACTGTTCGGTCAGAATCACTCGCTGTCTTATCGTTCTTCACCGGACGGTCAAGTTCGATACCATCCTGTAGGAAGATGACCTTCTCCGTCTCACCGTGCCGTTCGGACTCTTTTTTGCGAAACTGTGTGACTGCGTCGAACAGTTTCTTACGCTGTGATTGTGAGAGGTCGGGATGATTTCGTACCGTTTCCTCTGTGAGCTCGATGCTCTCGATGGAATCTGTTACTGACGGGACTGCGGTTTTGATTTTGCCATCGGTGTAGAACGCAAGGTGGTCGACAGGTTTGAACGACCGATTCGCTTGGCAGAAGTATAGGCCGTGTTCCTGATACTCGGGCCATGCCTTGCGAGCCGCAACGACCAACACACGGTCTTCCTTGCCGCTCACGAGGTCTTCGTCGTAGAGGAATCGACTCAGTTCGCGCAACAGGAATGCCTCGCGTTCTGTTGGGACGGACATACTCGCTTCGGCGTCCCCTACGTCTCGTTCGAGCACCGTCTCGATGGTGTCAATGAGTGAGTCAAAGTTCGCCCACACAATACGCTCGTCGTCGATCGTTGCCACCTCGTCGGGAATTTGAGCGTCAGGAGTCAGAACGATGAGGCGCTGTAGCTCCGCTTCGTCCTCGTCGAGTGCATGAAGATGGTTTTTGAGTTGTTCCTTGTCCACGGCATCCCGACGTGTCTTCGTCTCGAACCAGAGCGCGGTTGAACTCTTGATTACAGCATCCGGTACTGAGCCAACGCCTGTCACCTGATTATCGAATGAGACGAGCGATAGGTCTGATTCGTCGGTCAGTGCTTCCAGAATATCCTCTGCTAACTGATTGTTGACGTGCTCAAGGACGGCGATGACGGTCGACGTAACACGGTTTTCGCCTTGGGTGTACGTTGAGAAGAGAGGGTTTGGCATGGAAGAAGATACAAATACCTGACTCAAAAACTCTCGGCTTACCAGTTGTCTACTGGCTCAAGGATGTCGGCAAGCGATTCAGCTAATTGATTCATAATCTCGCAATAGGATTCGCGGTAATCGCCTATACTTGGTGGCATTCCGAACGACCGCATTCCTCAGTCCTAATCACTCGTTGCGCTACGATGGTCCTCGACCACTCTCAAATCATAAACTCCACTTATTGGGTCAAATTGACAGCGGAGACTGACGGTCTCTGCGATCCCTCGCTCGTTTCGATGTTATCCCTTAGGCCGTATCGCTGTCCCCGCTTCACGCCCGTATCTCTTCGGTCTACCACGAGTATTCGGGCGAGAGTCGAGGCACTCATATGGCTCCTCATTACCCATAGTGCTGAATGTGCGCCTTGCACAGCAGCGAGTTCACTTATTGTAGCTGATAGAATGTTCTGTGGCAAGTACGTATCTCTACTGATCGTTGTGAACGATTCTATGACGCGCTCATTGGATGGGCTCTCTGAATCAAACGTCAGTGTATTAGAGCAAATTCATGATCTTCCATGAAGTGTGAAGATCGGAAATAGACGCCCGCTTTAATATCCAGTCTCTCATAGGTCAACTTGCATCGGTCGTGCACTGATCTTCAGTGTACCAGTACTGCAGACACTCATCAGTAGCTGCAACGCATGCAACCAAACAAAGAGGTGCTTGGGGATGATAGCGGAATTGTTTATTCTCTCGGAATTGATGCTGAGCTTTATGTTACTGTTCGTTCTTATCGCCAGACACAATGCTGACTGCGCCGCATGTCTTCGATGACACACATCTCCCCGCTCGATACCCTCATCGTGACGCTGAACTTGAACAGTGTTATCGGCTACTTGAGCCAGCCTTGCACAATCGGAGGGCAGACAACCTGCTGTTATCCGGACCAAGTGGCGTTGGCAAAACCTCATTAGCACGGTACGTCACGAGAACGCTCCAGGAACGGACCCAGCTGCATACCGTTCACGTGCGCTGTATCGGATCCACCACGGGACAGATCCTTCGAACCATTCAGCGAGGCATTACTGAAGAGCGGGTCCCAGAAAATCAGCCGGTCACAACGACCACGCAACAGCTCAAAACAACAATTGACCAGCCGGCTGTTATCATCCTCGATGAAGCCGATGAACTCCCAGAAACAGATGTCCTCCAGGAACTACAGACTCTGCCTCAACTCTCCGTGATTGTCATTATTCACGATCCCACGCACTGGCTGTCACAGATTACGACCGATATGGCTCACAATCTGGATGGAGATAATCACATTGGGCTTGATCGATACACTGTTGATGAGCTCGCAGACATTCTTGAAGATCGGGCTAATCGAGGACTTCCTCCAAATGCAGTAACACGCACGCAATTGGAGCGAATTGCTGACGAGGCTGCTGGCGTTGCCCGTCGAGGGATTCAGGCGTTATATGCAGCCGCACAAATTGCTGCTGAGCGGAATCATACCCAGATACAGAGCACTGACATTGATGATTGCTTCCCTCGCGCACGTCGGCAAATCCGGAAATCAAACCTCCGGTCGTTGCCCTTCCACCATCAGGTCCTGTACGCAATTCTGCATCAGGCTGACGAGCTCACCAGTCGCGAACTTCACCAGCGATACGAACAGCTTGCTGATGAGGTTTATGCGACTGCGGCAGTGACGCCGATCGGCAAGCGAGCCCGGCGGGATAAGCTACGAAAACTCCAATCATATGATCTTGTTGAGCAGCATGGTGAAAACCGCTGGCGACGATATACTGTTCGCGACCAGACGGTTACGCCGACAGTGACACTACCAGAGACAACAGATACGATCGTTTCATGATTATACGGATAACATAAAGATGAAATTGTCACCATCGGACCGTCCAGTGTTTAAATTTGCTTAGAAGTGACCTGTCACCCATCAGTGAAAAGTACGACTTGGTTCTTCGCCCTCTTTTTCTTCGGGTTCCTCAGGAATTTCATCTTCACTAGAAAAATAAGACTGTATCTGCTGTATAAACTGCGCGGCCGTAGTATAATGTGAGACTTGTATTGTGTCTATATATACGAGTTCTTGCTCACCATCCGACTCTATCGGCTCAAGAACATCTACATAGTCTCGATTCCCATCCGCATACGTGATGGCTAAACCGTATATCCCAATCGTTTGATCTGTTGCACACTGTCCAATCATAAGACTTCGTGCTCGCTTTCGCCAGATTTCATGTTTCTGCTGTTCTGTCGCTGATCTCTCTCTTTCTCCATCACTACTCATACATACAGGTTAACCATTTTTCATTTTAATACCAACTTAACCGAAGTGAAAGTGGTACCCTCAAATCTTATCGGTCCTCTTTCACGACATCGGTCTCTCTCGGAATTGATGCTGAGCTATCATTCGTTCTAGTTTAGGCAGCGAACCAGCAGACGTGGCTACGGAAATCGCTGAAGCTACATGAGTAAGGAACCCGGTAGGAGATATGACCTACTCTCCACCGGATTCGGTAGTAGTTGAGCGAATCAAAAGAGCGTTTCCCTCCGATGAATTGCGCGACCGCGGTCGCGCAATGACAGAACGTGACCGGAAATTCGACTTTGTCGCACTGTTCTACACGCTCTCGTTTGGATTTGCTGCTGGGTCAGATCGGTCTCTTCAGGCGTTTCTTGAACGCTACGTGGAGATGGCTGACTGTGATTCTCTCTCATATCCCTCCTTCTACGAGTGGTTCTCACCAGCGTTCGTTGCACTCCTTCGAGAGATCCTCGATGACGCTATCGAGGATCTCGACCCCGGCAGAAACGACTTGAGAGGGCGTCTCGAACACTTTCGAGACGTTCTCATCGTTGACGCAACATTCATCTCACTCTACCAAGACGCTAAAGATGTCTACAGAGCAACTGGTGATGACCAAGCTGGGCTGAAGTTACACTTGACCGAGTCGCTTTCGACCGGCCTTCCAACCCGGTTTCGAACCACCGATGGAGCGACCCATGAACGGAGTCAGCTACCCACCGGCGAGTGGGTAGCTGACGCCCTCATCCTGTTCGATCTCGGGTTCTACGGTTTCTGGCTGTTCGACCGTATAATCGCCAAAGACGGGTGGTTTGTCTCCGCGTCAAGTCCAATCCTAACCCGAAGGTCGTCGAAGAGTTACGAACATGGCGGGGCAACAGTATCACGCTGGAAGGGAAGTCGCTGAAGGGCGTCCTCGACGACCTTCAGCGACAGGAGATCGACGTTCTCGTGGAATTGGAGTTCGACCGCAAACGTGGTTCTTCAGCCACTGCAACACGTCAGTTCAGATTGGTTGGGCTGCTCAACGAAGACGAAGACGAGTACCATCTCTACTTCACGAATCTACCGCGTAACGAGTACTCCGCGCCCGATATCGCGCAACTCTATCGGGCGCGGTGGGAAGTAGAGCTACTGTTCAAAGAGCTGAAATCGCGGTTTGGACTCGATGAGATCAACACGACTAAACCTTACATCATCGAGGCATTGGTGATCATGGCGGCGATTTCGCTGATGATCAGCCGCGAGATTGTCGATGAACTCCACAAGCTGGACGCGAAACGACGTGAGGCCGCGGACGCCGACGAGTCGGCGTCGCGGCTTCCTCCTCGTCGTGGTTCACTGGCGGTTGAGCGACATTCCCATCTGATTCAGTTGTACTTGATGCTTGAGCTGGGCTACGAACTGCCAGATCTGGACGAATTACTGTTGTGGGCGTCGCAGAATCCAAATCCACACAGGGAACGGTTACGCAGAGAGGTTGAATCGGGTGAGTTCGCCTTTGACCGCGACTAAACTAGAACGAATGGCTGAGCTATTTATGAGTTCCACCAGTCATCCGGACTGCATTATGCCCGACGCAGTCTTCCCCTATCCAGGGGGTAAATCGCAACTTGCATCGTGGATTCTTGAACACCTGCCTGAGCATACGTGCTACGTTGAGGTGTTTGGTGGGGCAGCAAATGTGCTCGTAAACAAGGATCCAGACCGTTCTGAAGTCGAAGTGTACAACGATCGAGACGGTGACCTTGTCCATTTCTTTGAGACTCTTCGCGACCAGCCAGACGAGCTCACTGAGTGGCTCGATGATGTGCCCCTTTCTCGAGAGTTGCATCAGCGCTGGGTGGACCTGTACTATAACGGTTATCGACCAAGCGACCCGATCGAACGCGCTGGACAGTTCTTTTTCCTACGGTATGCTCAGTTTGGTGCGGGATATAGTGGTCCAAACGGCTTTGCGACTGGAAAAACCAAAAATCAGGCTAAAGGCTATGCAAACAAGATCGACCGACTCCAGAAATTTGCTTATCGCTTCGACCGGGTCGTAATTGAAAATCTTGATTGGAAAGATGTGATCAACAAGTACGATGGACCGGAAACGGTGTTTTACTGTGACCCGCCGTACGTTGACCAGGAAGCCGCGTATCCTGTCAACGATATCGATCACGCTGAGTTTGTTGACGTGTTAGACGAGACCGAAGGCAGTTGGTTGGTTTCCTATGAGGACATCCCCGACGGCTTAGAGGAATATGAGGTGATCGAGCGCGGTCATACCCGCGGGATCAACAGCGGAAAGTCAGGGTCAGCAAAGCGGGTCAAAGGGCGGCTTATTGTGAATACCGATAGCTGAGTACCGCTATTTAATCTCCCAGTCTGAATAGAACCCATCTGGAATTACTCGTCGCGAAGGGTCGAAATGGCTGCCTCTGCCTGATGTCCTGGGATATAATATCCGCCTAATTCCTCATCATGCAAAATAAAACTACGGTTACTTACCGTGGATGAAGCGATGGTACTGTCTGATCGGTCGTCAAACCATTCTCTTTGGACTCCTATTTGATCGACATAATCGAGGGTATAGGCTACGAGCCGACCTAACCCAAGTGCCGCCACTCTCTGTTTGGATCCCAATTCTGCAAACTCTGGCGCGCGTTCAACCTCTCCATTTTCAAGCACCACAATATATCCTTCAATCGCATTAGCAACTTTCTGACGGTCAAAGTCTGTCCTTGATCGGACTACTGAGTGCAGTGGATTTTCTTCAACGGGTTCTGCAAGATCCTCTAGAATATCAGTTATTCGGTCGATATCATCGCCCTCAGACGCAAATTCTCGCACGAGTTCAACTATCATCGCTGAACAGAGTGAAATTCCCAACTGCGCATCTGCCTTCCTCACAGGCTTATCAAAATTGAGGTGGGCCGCATTCCGGTCGCTACGAATTGACCACGCAGTATGCAGCATATTTGGGATGTGTTTACGAATCCCTTCGGATACATCAGCATCCACCCCGTCGTCAAGATATCGTTGTGCAAAATCACGAATTGTCTCATCACGAAGCGTTTCTTCAATCTCCCGCTGCAACAATTTCTTTATACCTTCACTGAACTTCCCAACGTGAATTCCGACTTGCTCGTACTCGCCGGTTTGAAAGCTGGCCTGCATTGTATAGTATTCCTCTACGAGGAACTCGACCTCTCGCTCTGGGAGTCCAATATCCAAGAGGACTGCTGTAAGTTGGTCCTCCTCCATATCTGCAAGTAAAAATACCAAAGTCCATAATGGTTTCACTTCTGTGATGGATTGTATTTACAATTCTTCTGTCCTAAACACGAGCTGGCTACTGTACTCTTCAAGCCACGACGCGTGGCTCTGGTATTCTGGATTGTACTCGTCCACCAGTACCCAGAATGAACTGGAGTGATCAGATGCTTTCAGATAGGTTGACTCGTGTAATTTACGGTCAATGGTGGGAGCATCAGTTGCACCTTCTGAGTCGATATACTCAGAAAATATCGTACAAGTATTATATGAAAGGCGGTAGTGAATTGAGTACAGGTACTGATCAAGTAGTAAATATATTGAAGAAATGTAGGAATCAACCGTTGTAATACTATATTAGCGGTATTTGGTAATCAGATTGCGTATGTCGTCTGAGTCGACATAGAATCCTTGGAGTCGCACTGTTTCTTTTGAGTTTTTAAACAGCATGTCGCCGTTTCCGCCAAGTTCTTCTGCTCCCCCTTCGTCAATGAGAATTCGTGAGTCAGCTTGCTTCGGCAACCGGAAGGCTACTCTGGTATTGAGGTTGGCACGGAGATCCGTGTCAATCGCTTCGTGGGAGGGCCGCTGAGTTGAGATGACGAGGTGAATCCCTTGTGCTCTAGCAATCTGCGCGATTCGCCGGACATTATTTTCTGTTTCTCCGGCATCAGCGCCCAGTTGCTGCAAGAAATCGCTGTACTCGTCAATAACAATAACTATTGGACTCATCTGGTCGTTCGGGTTCTGTTCGTTATACTCACCTATGTCTCTGCAGACGTTTTTCCTCAACAACTCTTTCCGTCGTGGTATTTCCTCGTCAACTAGCCACTCGAACAGGTCCGCTGCATCATTAGGATCGGTTATTACATCATCAGTCACGAGATTTGGCAACGCGTCGAAGAAAATGAAATCTGTCTCTTTGGGATCTATCAGGGCAAATTCAATATTTTTCTCTCCCTTCTGCTCAATGAAGTTCATAATCAGTGAGTACAGGAACACTGTTTTACCACTACCAGTGGCTCCACCAACCAGCATATGTGGAGCTTTGGAAAGATCAGAATGGTGTATCTCACCGTCAGGAGTAACTCCCGCCAAGAAAGGTAACGATTCCGTGCTAATTTCATCAGCCGTTCTATAATGTGTTTTATACTCTCGGAGGGGAACCACAACGCTGTCTTCTCGAGGAACATCAAGGGCAACGTACTCCGTACCGCGAAGACGTTGGACCATTGGCTCCTTATCGAATGCCATCTCCCGGGCGATATCTTCAGTTCGATTTTCTAGTGAATTTTGTTTTTCTCCAGGAGCGAGTCGGATTTTAAACCGTACTACATTTGGCCCTACTTCGACATTATCCGGATCGATCTCTCGGATGTCGATTCTGAAGTCATTAAGAACTCGTTTCAATGTTTCTACCGTATCGGCGTGCAGTTGTGGATCCCCAAAGTCGTTGGAAGTGAAGCTAGAACCACCAGTCTCCTCGCTTGTCTCTTCAGCCACATTCCGTTCGTTTTCCGCACTCTCATCCGTTGTCTCTTTCTCTGGTGTCAATTGTTTCTTTTCGTCCTGACCTTTTCGATCTTCAATACCACTGATAATTAGCCGCTTTATTGACTCTCTGGGGAGTTTATCGACACGGACTGATTGTGCGTTTGGAGTTACCCCGTCGATTCGCTCATCAGACGTGGCTTCGCTTGTGACTTCAACCGATATGATTCTTGGGTTGATTTTGATCTGGGCTTCACCACTAAATACCTCATTAATTCGAACCGCCCATTCCTGCATATCACCTATTTCTTCTGCTGAGATCAGTTTGTAGTACAATTGCTCTCGAAGCGCTTCTTTCCTAGGAGACGTCGTGAGATTACTCTCACCACTGAATAACCCTCGGATTGTCTCTGCTGTTTTGAACACTTGATCAACAGCACTACCTTCGATGATTTTGGCACCATTGTCGTCTGTAATCGTGTAAGCATTACTGGCCTCTTCAACCGTTTTGATTTCAATGATATCCAGAATGAGCCCATCATCATCATCGAACTGAACTGTGAGAATGTCAGCTCGGCTTTGACTGTCCCCAAGGTTCAGCCATTCCCTGGTCCGAGGATTGTCGATTGAGAAAATAAGTTTTGGATCAGCGAGAGTCTGTTGGAGCCACTGTACTGCGATAATCGATCCTAATAATCCTTTGTTGTTCTTCGATTTTCCACCTCCAAGTGTCTCTTTAGTAACTAAGCGCAGGAGACCTGACTGTTGTATGTCTGCTATCCTTTCTGCAATCTCTTCAAGATCGGTGTCATCTGGAGCCAAACGGTAGTCATTAATGATCCGACGAAGAACTCGTCTGAAATAACCGATATCTGCAGAGTATGTGGCAAAGTCACGGTCTCCGCGTCGTTCTCGGGAAATCAGATTATCCCTCCAGAACGGATCCCTATTCATTGGAGGCGATGAAATAGATACCCAGAGAGAAGACTGGAGAAACCTTTCTACAGTCTCTTTCTCAATGTTTAGATCATTGACTTCGGCGTTGTGGATTGATTGACGTTGGTTGTAAAGCTGATTGGTTAGATCTTGGTATTCGGAGAATAGCATACCTTCCTTTGACGGAGATATGTTTATCTTATCTTCTAGAAGATCGTATTCGAATTCTTTGGGAACATACAGCGGATGGATTGCAGTGTCAGTGTCTCGCTCGAACGTCTGTATATTGAAATCACTCTGATCGTTGAGTAAGACAAAATGCTTTGGATTTTCGTCTAGATTATCAGCGTAACTGCTGTAACTGGGATATTCTCTGGTTAGTATCTCAAAGTTACCAGAATCATTGTCTGGTCCAAACAGATTGATTATGTCCTCAGATACGTTACCTGAGTTCGAGTTGCTGAAAATCGACGTCTCCTCGTTTTTAATGAATGCGAACTCTACAGTGGCTCCCTGAATTTGGTCTTCCTCGGCAAGGTCTGTAATGTCGGAAAGTAGGTTTTCTGGCTCAAGAGGATCAATTACGCTAATTTTAATATGACGTTGAGATGGTGGGTATGCCGAGACAAACTTGTTAATAATATAGTCGTAGAATTGAGAGTTCGTTCCTTCTGAAGCATTCTCAATCTGTGTGTAAACCGGAAGGCGATCAATTTCTGTTGACTGAACGAGATATGTTTTTTCCGATAGACGGTAATTCCCGCCGACATGGATGCTCCGAAGAACATGAGGCTGTTCATCAACACTATCAATGAGGAAACGCTGTTCTTCTTGTGACAGAGATTCCTTTTCCTCTTTCATATTCCGTGCCAACTCGGTATATTTCCAGAGATGAAGAGGATGGAGCGGAGATAACATGAGTTCCCTTTCATCTTCGTACTCGAAGATGATCGTATCAAACAAAAGGAAATCAGATAGAAGTTTTGACGCCCCTTCTGAGCTCACTTTCTGTATTTCTCGGTATTTCTTGTCTAATCTATTCTGGACCTCTCGATATGCCTCAATATAGTTTTCTGACTCACTAAGTAACTCCTCATCACCCAGCAACCGGATAAGAGGTGCTGAAAGCAATCCCGGTAAGGCGTCGACGAGTTTTTTTCGAGTTGTGACATAACGGTCAATCGCTTCAACCAAGTCCTCAAACTTACCGGTACTCTCGGCTGCTCGACGTAGCTTCTTGAAGCTACTATCTCCGCCATATGGCTGGAATTTCACCGTTTGAAGGGCTTGGAAATTCTTAATGGCGTTTGATTGATCCTCCGGACTGTGAATTATCCCACCAAATGACTCCTCCGTAACAAAATGACTGACAAAATAATGGAGATCGTCATTTACGTTGAATGCTAATTGTTCATCGTGGGTGAAGTCTATCTCAACGCTGTTCTCTTCTTTATTAATAGCTTCTCGATACTCGTCATCGAATTCCTCCGAAATACGTTTCAACTCATCCGTCTCGTCATCGAAGACAGCCTCAACACCTACTGATTCAACATCCCGACGGGTGGTAGTGGTGTTTGTGGACCGCCTTCGAGAAGGTTGTGTTGACGTTGAGAAAATATCGTCTACTTCTTTGTATGTCAATTCTCCCAGAATTTTCGCATCACCAGTCCGCTCGAACCGACGAAGCTTAGCAACGGCTTGTTCTCGTTCTTCGCGCTCTCCGTCATCAACCTTATTAATACTATTGGTGAGGCGGCGGCGATCTCGTCTGGACATGTGAGAAACTCGAAGCACGAGATCTAGATTATCTGCCAACCGGTTTGGAATTTCATCCGGGTCATTAAGTCCAGGATCAGCGAATAGGCGAAGCCTATACAGTTGGGTTCCCAAAGCGTCGAGTGAACCTTGCTTACTATCCCGGAGGGTAGCCGTAGCGTAATCGGCCACCGCAGAAATTTCAAACCGGTCGTAGAGATTTGACCCTATTGTTTCCCAGACCGCCTCGGCTGGAGGACTACCCGCGAACGGATCCTGGTGTTTCATTTGATTAGTTATCTCTCTCGTAACTTCTGCCAGCGGAAGGTCAATCATCCCCTCAAAATCTTTCATCGAGTTCAGGCGAGCATGATCTCCTCGAACTAGGATTACTAGCTTTTCGGGTTCTATACGGCCATCCCACTTGAACTCTGTTTCAGTTCCGTTCCTCCAATTAACAGCTACGCTCACTCTGTCGGTAATCTGGACAGACGAGTCCCTAGCCTGCGCCTGAAGGGTATTTATATCAGCTTCACTGATGCTAACCATCGCTAACCCAACATCATACTCTGTACTACTGCACAGTGTATCGACAAAGGCCTCTGCGTCAAACCGCGGCGGTGATTCGATGATAACACCAATATTTTCTTCAGTTAACCGGTCAACAGTCTGTTGTCCGATTGCTCTTCCGATTAACTCTTTACTGTTCTTGAAAGAGTCGCGTTGTATTTTATTAGTCTTACTCATGCTTCCCCCTCGGGAGTAGAAATAATTGTTACACCATCTGCATATTCATCAGCGTACCCTAAGTCGGATACAGTTCGCCTGAATCCGTCGTAGTTCTGATTATTCAGCGGATCACTCTCAGCTGCGCTAGCTCCGAGTCGCACATCCCATTGAGCCAAATGAGCCCGATCTTGCTCTGTTCCCCCAACAATGATACCATAGCGCTCGCGCAATTCATTGGAAAGCTCTTGTAGCGAGATCTCTTGGCCTGGTCCGACCACCGACAGTATGATTGGCTCCAACATCTCAGGATCCGGCCGAAATCTGCGCTTGTTTGCGCGATTTCCACGTGGCTTAAGAAGGCCAGCACGCCAAGCAAGAGTCTGTGCCGTTGATTGAGGTGTGTACGTATCGAATCTATTGGAAAAGTCATGGATCACATTGCTGACAGCATCGACCAGTCGGTGAAACGTACTATCTTTTTCCGGGTCACGTGAAGCCCGAAATACCTGTTCAAACTTCTCATGATCCTGTCTGATTTTCTCAGTTCTCCGTCGATTCAACTCAAGGAAGTTGTTATTCTCTATTTCGCGGAGAATCTCGTCTTTACTGTAGTCTCTGTATCCTTTTCTATCGAGAACATGTCTAACACCGAGTCTTGTAGCAAGTTGAATTTCAGATCCAACAATACGAAATGATTCAAGACTGACGTCAGCAACTGGATTATCGCTATTGCCAGTATAATTTAATACCAGCGGGACAGGTTCGTCCTTACTTTTGTCTTCCCTGATCTCATTATGTCGGTTCGCCATGTAGACATAAATCATAAATCCAGCAAATTTGATAGTGCGACGAAGATCCCGAGCAAAGTTTAGGTCATGCTCACCATTCGAGTCTTTCAGATGTTTCGACAGCGTTCCGAACCCATCTACGAACTCATTGGTAATCTTCTGATCCTCAAATGCGTCTCCGAGAGCAGGCTCTTTCCATGGTGATACAGTTATATTATCTCGTTCTCCATCAATAACCAGAGGCCGGAAAAGCAGAGAGACAGCATCATGGTGGTCTCGCAACTGATCAGTGAGTTTTTGACCGATGTCGCTACTTGAATTTTTGATAACAGTATGTATGAATCTTGAGGGAGTCCTTCCGACAGTGCGGTTATGGATAAACCAGTCGCTCATCCCTGTCATCGCGGTATATGTCGGGGTACTTGCGTACAGGGCATTATCATTGTCGAGTACTTTTCGCATTTTGAGTCTGAGGTTATCCATTTGCTCGTCGCTGAGATTACGGGAAGACTCAAAAAGGTCGTGGTATTTTTCAGCAAGTTCGCTAGAAGGTGCATTACCCGGTTTCTCAACGAAATTAAACAAATCATCGGCTTCGTATGTAGACTCAAGAACATTGCTAAAGACAACCTGAGCTAGATGTACAGGCTTCAGCGAAGATGACGTTGCTTTGAATCCGAACGCAGCTTCTGACGCCTCTGAATTAATATCGTTAAGTTTCATTGGCATTGGAATTTACCTCCGTTCTACCTGATATCGATCGTCGTTTACAGTGAGTATCTCCAACTCACCAGTCTCTACATCCATAATATGAACCGTGCCATAATCCTGATCGTGGCTCTCACGATATTCAATTTCTTCCATGAATTCCAGTAACTGCTGCTCCTCTTCTCTGTCTCGAAGAATATACGGTATGTTTCCTTCAAGTGCTCCTAACGTTTCAGATAACTCTGAGTCAATTCGTAACCTGACATCAGATTCTCGTCCTTCATATTCAAGGACGTGATGATCGTGATTGTAATCCATGGCGTTGCTAATTGCTGGATGGAGTTGCGGCACACGCCGCTTTAGTTCACGTTTTGGAATTTCAGTCCGGGAAATAAGGGTTGTCGAAGGCTTGGATCTGTAATTATGTGAGAGCCATATCTTGAGATCTGATCCTTTCGAGGAATCAGGCATAAAGTAACTGTTAATCATCTCAATAATATCTTCTTTCACACTCTCATCTGGACGGTCTCTACTTCGTTGATTGTGGAAGGAATAGTTGACCTCATGATAGAGGTCGCGAGCGGTATAGTCCTCGATGGTTGTATCTTCAAAGTAAAATTGGCGTTTTTTCTGGATATACAATTGATCAACTTCTTCTCTGATTACTTTGTCGGTGGTCTTGGAAGTCTCTTCCTCAGCATCTGCCCACAGTTTACTATCAATGAATGGGTGGGTGAGGTCTCGAGGATGGAAATGCTCGTTGAGCAGACTAAATATCGTTCCACTGCCGCTGAATGCCAGATTGTAGTATTTTAATTCCTCACCAAAATCAACGACACTCTCCTCTTTGGCTCCCGTGATGCAGTATGCGAGAAAGTTCAGAAGATCGCGAACAGTGACGTGAGCATCAAGCTGGCCGACAGACTGAAGAAGTCGAATAATATTGTCTCTAACTCGATTATTTCGCATTTTGTCTATATTGTACGCAATATGTCCATCAATTTCACTACCATCTGGCTTCTTCAAAAATTTACTCGAAGCTAGGTTTTCGATTGCTTGGCCTATCACCTTACGCGTTAGAATATTTCTGTTGTTGAGATCAATAACGACGATAGAATCAAACTCGACTTCATCGGCTTGATCTCTGCTGTAAATAATCTGATTCTGAAATTGGTCGTGTACCGTGTTCAAAAAGGAGTACTCATCAAAATACTCTCTAGTCATATCATACAATGGACCATCATTGATTGCAAGGATGCCCGGACGGCCGTCCTCCAAGGCTTCTTGCCACTCATCGAGTAGAACAGTATAGTCGTCATATTCAGAGGCGTCAGAGAGATAGAAGTATTCTGGTTCCGGATATTTTGATTTCATCTGGAGGATGTACTGCGTTTTTCCATCTCCTGGATTCCCAGTTAAAACGACCTGCTTACCATCTTCAAGGGCCTCTTGAAGAAACCCCTCTCCGTCTAATCGCGTCTTAATGTGAATCTCTCGACGTTGCTCATCAGTAAGTTGTTCTGCAAATCCTCCTCGTGCCAGTTGTGATAGAAATCGCAGATCGATAGTTGATGATTCAATCCCCATGTTTCACCTGATGTTGATTGCGAGTACATTTGACATATTAACTGTTCCTTATAATAAATTCGCTGAGACTGGATTGTCGGTTGTCAAAATCAATCTCGTTACTCAATTTAAACTCGTGTTTATCAAACTCTCGTATCTCTTCGAGAATCTCCTGTTTTTGAACCCTCATGCTCGCCCAACGATCTATCCAGTGCTGGTAGATTGATTCTTGTTCCTTTTTTGGGTTCTCAAACTCCCAGTAGTATTCCGGATTATCATCCACTCCGAAAAGGTACTCTTGGGTGTTTCTTGCGAGCTCAATACCGTAGACAATTCGCCTCGACTCATGCTTCAGTACATCCGTTTCTAATCCGCAGTTTCTCAGTCCTCGACGAATCTTCCGGATACGAGGAGAAATTCCCTCCCCAAACCGACCTTTGACAACTTTTCGACCTTCTTCCATCTGTGTGACTTGGCTAAGTCGCTTTCGTGTCTCGGGACCGAACTGTACCGACCCATATCCTTCCGTGTAACCAACTTCTTCGTATTCAATGCGCCCATTTTCTGTAGGAACACGGATGCGATCATACTGTGCACTTCCAACTTCGAAGAGTCCAGTAGTGTCTAAGAAAACAAGCTCGTTTGGCTTAGTTACGGGTTCGCCCTTCATTGAGCTAGCGATCTTACTCTGATAGTCCCCATATTTGTCTTGATACATATTGATGACTTCAGGACCGGTCAAGGCCATTGCCACCAACTTTCCTCCAAGAATATGATTATACGGTGGGATTGCGCCACAAACCATGATGTTCATCATGTTGGCTCCAACACGTTCTTTCTTAGTCTCTTTCAGTGCTGTTTTGATTGCTTTTCGTCCTGAACTACTACTCAACCCTTCCCGGATGAATTTTTCATCGTCTTTGTCACTGTGTTCGTGGAAGTACTTCCTGTCTCGGAGTAACTTTTGCAGAGCGCTTGATCGCTTCTTGCGGAACAAGGCTGTCTCGCTTCTTTTTTCCCAAGAGTCTTTCTTCTCAGGATTTTCTCCGTTTCCGTTTTCAATTGTTTTCTCAGCCTGTTGTTCAATCTCCTTAAGAATTTCAATCAGTGTATCATCTGGGTTGTTAAACCGGTCTTCTGAAAGTTCGGAGTATTCATCGATGAAGTCGTCGTATCGAATATTCGAGATTGCGTTCTCAATCGATTTTTCCAAAGCTGCACGAAGGTCAGAGCAAAATTCACTGACTCTTTTATGGTATTCCTCCTCTGATTCTAACCACTCTGTTTGAGTTACTGTACGAGTCTTTTTATCTGCTGTCCGCTTTTCCTTTGGTAGTTGTTCCTTGTATTCGTGTACACGCTTTTTCCGTTGCAAATTTTGCTCGACAGCGTCGATTGTCCAGCCAATGAAATCATCTCTTACTGATAGGTTCATCATCGGACTTGCCAGAGAGGCAATCCCCATGACAGGATGGTTTGGCTTGGCTTTATTTCTAATAAGAAAATTGATATTTCTTCCAGGCACTGTATTGTACGGGGTCAACCAAGTGTACCGGAAATATCTCCATATGTCCATCAAATCCAATCCAGTATGCGGACACTTTTTTCCTGTTTCTACTTTCTGGATATATGGGTGGACAACGTCCTCAAGATCTTCAGCAATTTCCTCGCGATCTTGGTTCAGAAACGGCACTAGATCCTGATAAAGGTCTTTTCCGTCAGAGATTAAATCAAGAATGCTTCGCTCACCGGTTGCATTTCGACGAGTATCATTCTCCATCTCTCGGACAAACTCTCGAACACTTTCTTCTTTGAATTGTGCCCGGCGCTCTTTTTGGAGAATGGCTCTTTCCTGTTTTTTGAATTTCTTAGGATCGTCCTTATATTGGTCAGGATCAGGACGGACAACGCAGAACTCTGTGTCTTTGCGGATATCGTAGTTGATCTCTATCAGATCTAATAGTACGTTTAACGAAGCCAAGTATTTGACACGGTCTTCCGAAATCTCTTTATCCATTTTGTCTTCGATAGTTCGAACCTCGTCCTTTATAGCGACCTCTCGATCAAGCGACTCTTGAAATTCAATCAATTCATCTGTCAAAGCGTCAAACCTCTTCTGGTACTCTTCGGAGAGGTCAGGCGAAAAGTCTATTTCTCGTTCAGATGTCCCACCCATGTTTATTTGGTCGACGTAGAAAATAGTTCTCTGCTGGAACTCAAAAGACTACCGACTCAAGCCTATTTCGGGACTTGTTAATAGATCATGTACTGTAGCCTGACAATCTGACCGTGTCTTGCAATTGCGCCGGGATAAATTCAAGTAAATTGGATTTGATAAATCGCTGGACTACGTTCGATTCACTGAGTCATTATCGTACAGGTGAAACAGGAAATATTCGATATCAAGCGTCGGCGGCTATTTGCTTCGTTTAATTTGACGGTCTATCCTACTGTATTAAATAGGTTCCATCAGAATCAAAATTACATAATCGTTGAGAGGAGGAAAGTATCCGAACTCCTGTATCAATATCCGACAAATACCTCGGTCTCTTGGTTATGCCGGGGAATTCCAGTCGATCAACTGTTTTACGCTTGGCCCGGTGGAAGAAATTAACCGCGAGTCTAGTGACGCACTCGTGGTAGCGTTGCAGATGGATGTTAGGATATAAATTAGGTACACGGATTACTCTGTAACCCTTCGTCACTTTGTCAGATTACAGCATTACCCTCTATTTTATGATACAATATCTTATTGCTGATCGAAACTGGGGTTAAATTTATTATAATTGAATAACATTTTTTGTTCATGAACAGAGGTCCTTTAGAATCCTCCTGGCTACAACTATCTGCCGATCGTTGTGGTCGGGATCTTGTTCCGAAGAGAAACCGCTGTGAACGCCCAGCAATTCGTAAGGTAGACATTTTCTATGAGTGAGCCCTCGATTCCTACAGCGCTAGATCCTCACGGGAATCACGTTCCAATCGAGGAAGCAATGGACAAGTTGGATTATTACCGATGTCCACAGTGTAAAGAGTTTGTTGATCCTCGTCAGGGACCTAAGAGGCAGTATTTTGCTCACAAGCGGGGAGTCATTGATGATGATAAGTCGTGCGCTCTTTCGAGCCAAGCTGATGTGGACGAGATGGTTGACGAACTCAGAACCTCAGATATAGAAAAAGACGAAGCTCAGCGCTCAATTCGTGTGTATTTAGGCGAACACTATGAGAGAGAGATTACGTGTTTTGGGATTATTCCTTCATTAGAGTGGGAGCAGGTCCCGGATGGAGTCGACGTGAATAGGCTTTTGAGCCAACTTGAGATTTCCACAAAAGGAGTCACAAATCCTCCAGTACCGAAGAACTTTCACCCGAGTGAACCGGAAGCGATGATTCCACTTGACCCAGACGCGGAGGAATTCAAAGTTGACATCGCAGGACCTGAGAAGCTTGATGCTATTATTGGTCTGTGGACAGCTGAGGGACTTTCTACAGGCAATCTATTTGCCGGTGATCAGCGTCGTGCGCGACGTCATAAAAGTAATCGTCAGATCAAGGAGGGAGAATGGGTTTACGTTCTCACCCCTATTACGTCTCCACATTTATCAGATTTTGTGACGACCTACAAAATCGGTTCGTACAATGCACTGGCGTTTCCTGCCAGAGAGGAAACAAAAAATTTGCTTGAAGAGTACGGTGACGGGCTTAAGACTGACACATATGGATTTGATGTCGATGTGATTTTGCCTGCGGATGCCCACCCGACGATAGAGGCCCCGGTCTACGGTGCTCCTCACGAAGAGGTGTTGATCGGTATCACGCCTCCTGAAGAGATAGATCCCATGTTTGAAGTTGTGACTATCCCCAAGCGTACTGGAGATGTCGTTAATATAAGACAAACCGGTCCGGGGAACCCGCGGTACTATCCAACCACCATTCCACAAGATGGTTCTCAACGCGTTAGTATCCATCAGCGGAACTCGGATCGACATCGATTAGTTCATCTTCACCCTGCAGATTCCGATAAGCGGACGTCTGATATTGAGGGGGATTCGAGAGTGATCGGCGTCAAACTCCATATTGGAGACGAAGCCATTTTCCTTTCCCCATTCAAGGAAAAACAGACCCACAAATTCGATCATGAATTCAATCCACATACGCTGCCAGTAATCTTGGACTATGTTGGGCCGAAAGGATTGGAACTCGAAGTAACCGGATCGTTTATCGATGACGCTACACTGGGTCCTGTAATCTCCCGTTTTACAACCGAAATCGAAGACTTGGCTGAAGAACTAATCACTTGGATAACAAAGGGCTGCGAGTCCATTCAGATCGAGCTTGGTGGTCTGGGAACGGTTGAATTAGCATTTTCTCAGCCAGCATTGACTACTGCCTTTGATTTGCCTGATAACAAATCGGAACCCATTGAGTAATCATGAGTTTAGAACCAAACGAGCAGTTCACTGCTAAAATCACAACAATCACTCAGAACGGAAAAGCTACAGTTCGGCGTGGAAATAAAACGGTAAATATCGGCCCTGTTTCGTGTGAGAAGGGAGAACGAGTCCGGTTGAAATACCTTGGTGAGAAAGAAGAATTTGGTAACGATGTCGGATTTGCTATTTGTTTGAATGAGGAGATGCTTGCAGATAATTACGATGAGTGGGTGCACAACATGATAGACCACCTGATCATGGATCAACCTCCAGATCAAGGTGAAGTAACTTATTCTGAGATCGATGAAATAAGAGATCGAAATCTTGGGAGGACAACCCTCGGCGGAAAACGCATTCAACTAGGGCCAGTAGAAGGTGATGTTGGGGATCTAGTTCGCATCGTTGGAGCGGAGGAAAACTATGCCAAAGTTTTGACGCCTTATCTTCAAGGAAAAAACTATGAGGTTCGATTTAAAATTCTCTCAGGACAGTTCGATGAACTCCCCATCTCCATTGGTGATAAGATTACAACAACGATCTCAGATATTGAAAACAATACGTTAGTCGGCTATGTCGGAGATATTCCTATCTGGTTTCCGGATGCTGACGCTGAAATAGCACAGAAAGTTGATGGTCAAATCACCGGCTGTGACGCCGATCACTTTATTGGGGAGATAGTCAATACATATGACGAACCTGGACGAATTGAACACTCTTCACACTGGGCACGAATGCAATGGTTGCGACAAAGTGGGTTCGCTGACGACCCACTGCATAACTTTACACAGAAATTCATCCATCACGACCAAATAAATCTACCAGATGCAACTGATCGTCTTCGCGATGCACTTGTCGCTGAGGCAATTCGACTTGCAATTGCTGATAAGGTGGAGGAATCAGATGGAGCGTATCCTCGTGTACATATCTCGGGAATCCAACACTGGGTAACGCATAAACTCGCCGCTATTCTTGGGAATCCAAAAGAAGAAGACTCCGAAGACTGGTTCAACATGATTCTTAAAGACCGCTCTGGACCGACAATTACGTTTCTCGGTGACATTCTTAATCTATCTGAGGGCTATTATGCACCATCTCCGACCCACGCGGTTATGACGAACTCCTCTAATGCAGTGCTTATTTCCGGACAACCAACAATGGCATTTTCAGACCGTGATCTTGAGATACAAGTCCGGGGGATAACTCGGATCATCACTGGTACTAGCGAGGGAGAACTCTTGGCAAACGATATTCCAGTTCAATCTCGGTCAGAATATGTTGGTTTGGATAGCGGAAGATTGTTTACAGAGAGCGATCTTATCAACTTTATCACGGATCAGCCGAAGGAGAATTGGACGCCAGAACAGAGCTGGGAACCATACACAGGCCAACAATGGGGTTTCCAACAAGATGGTGATCCCTTAGAGGTGAAGTTAGATGATGATTCCACCGTGAGCTTCTGGCGTGTTCCGGTCGAATACGGAAGAGACGTCTATCGGTTGAAACTCCAGCGCTCGGCGAGTGAATCAACAGATATGGTTGCTGTTCCCAGCCGATACCGAAAACACGTATCGCTCATCATCGACGCGGTGAGCGGTATCTCCCAACGGGTAGAATTCAAGAAAATCAAAGATGGAGTATTAGTGAGTTGTGACTTTGTGCCCCCCCGACATCAAATGAGATGGCTCCATGCAATTGGCGCAGAATGGTTAGAAACCTCGAAGAACCAACTACAGTGGAGAATTCAGAACGAGGAAACTGAATCAGTCGTCGACATCTTCGAATCTCTACCCATTACTATCACCAACAAAACAAAGGTTGATTACTAATGCAATCTATCAAAGAAGTATCCGACAGACTGGATGACGATCTGCAAAGGTACATCGAATCAACATATCACCTTCGCCATCCCAGGTTGTTAAAAGAACGAAGAGCACTGATGAACGAAGGGGCGACCTCGACCGAACCTTGGGTCGAAGCCACACCCTCTTACATTTCTGGGAAAAAACTCAGAAATCTTGGCCTCCCCGATTCTGTTGTTGAGATTCTGAAAGATCTTGAAGATGATGATCTTGACATCTTCGATCCGCCTTACAAGCACCAGGCAGACGCGTTGCAGTCTTTTTTCAACGACGAAGACGACCTAATTGTCTCGACAGGAACTGGATCAGGGAAAACCGAGATTTTCCTGTATTCAATCTTGGGACAATTGGCACAGGAGGCGGAGCGCGGAACTACCTCGGAACAACGGGGCATTCGAACCCTAATTCTCTATCCAATGAATGCACTTGTTGCAGACCAGTTGTCCCGGATGCGACTGCTGTTCGGCGACAAATCTGGTGCAGATACGATTGAGAACTACATGGGGCGTCGTGTGCAGTTCGGGATGTACACCAGCCGGACCCCGTATCACGGAGAATATAACGTGGACAAAAATGACCGGATGGTCAAGCCAGTGATCAAACGGTACGTGGAACTCCAAGAGGAGAATCCCGAACTCTATCAGGAGCTAAAACGTAAGGGACGAATTCCCGCCAAAGACCTCAAAGGGTTCCGAAATTTCAATCCATCAAGTAAGCGTGAGAAATTCTGGACCCAGCCTAGTGATCGAGAGTTATTCACTCGCCAAGAGATGCATTCACCGAACGAACACGGTGGCACACCGGACATCCTAATCACGAACTACTCGATGCTTGAATATATGCTGCTCCGGCCGATCGAGCAGCCGCTCTTTCAAGACACCCGTGAGTGGCTTCAGGCCGACGATAAGAACGAACTAAACATTGTTCTCGACGAAGCCCACCTTTATCGTGGAGCTCAAGGTGCAGAGGTGGCACTCCTTCTGAACCGGCTCCTGCAGAATCTCCAGGTATCCCGTGACCGCATCCGATTTATATTAACGAGTGCGACAATGGGGGAAAACGTAGAGGAGGCGGCGCCTGAGTTCGCAGCTCAACTCACAGCTGGCCACTCTGAGGAATTTGCGGTGATCGAGGGAACACAGAGAGAATACGATGGTGGTTCAACAAGTAACGCCCGGGTTGCTGAACTACTCAAACGGATCGGATACCAACTTGAAGACCGGTCCAAAATCCGGAACTTGGCAAGCGAACGGGGTTGGGATCAACTGACAGTAGACTCAATTGAAGAGACAAGAGCATATTTAGCCGAACAGTTGGAAACGGACCCCTTATTCCGGGAAGCGCATAGCTATCTCCGTGAGGATCCGCTGCCGCTCTCGGATTTGGCAGAAGAACTGTTTCCCGACGTAGAATCTGACCTTGCGCGTGAGGCAACAGGCAATCTCCTGTATCTTTGTACCGAAGCGCGTGAAGGTGCAGAACAAGCCCTGCTTCCTACCCGCCTTCATATGTTCTTGAAAGGGTTGCCAGCGCAGTATGCCTGTGTCAATCCTGAATGTTCTGGTCGTCGTGTGACTGAAGGGGAGAATCTCTTGGGCCGTATATATGAGAATCCTCACACGACCTGCCCAGAATGTGGAAGCAGGGTCTTCGAATTGATCAGTCACCGGACCTGTGGTGCAGCGTATCTCCGTGCTTATCGTCGATCGGATGACACGGGGAAACACACGTTCCTATGGACGAACCCCAAGAACAGCTCAAACTTGGATGAACTTCACCTCCTTGTCGAAGAGCCGCGGACAGATCCTGACCCGAAACACGAGCATAACCGCTCTCTGGCAGAGACGACACAATCAAAGCCTCTGGATATATCTTCCGGGCATTTGATGGACTGGCAGGACATCAATGAAGCCGATGAGGACTCACATATTGAGGTATACATTCCAACTGAGGAGCCGCCAGATGAAGATGCAGCGTGGAGTTGGACGCGGTGTCCTGCCTGCGGGATCGAAGAACGAAGACAGAACGGCGAGACAAAAATCGAAGATTTGGTCACAAAGGGTGAAGAGCCGTTTGCGAACATTGTCCGATCAATGTTCGGTATCCAGCCCAAAGACCCGTTCAAGGATGATTTCCCTAACGAAGGGCGGAAAGTACTGTGCTTCTCCGACGGTCGTCAGAAGGCAGCCCGGTTAGCCCGGGATCTACAATCTAATGTAGAACTCGACTCATTCAGGGAAGTCATTACCGACATCATTGCAAACACAGACGAGGAAATCACTATGGATCGTCTGTTCGCTGAATTTGCTGTCTATTGCCACAAGAACAACATTGTGTTCTTCGATGACAGCGACGAGCGGACAGATCAGGAGGGTGTGCAGTATGAAGGATCCCGTTCGCGTTTTGAGCGGATCCAGCGACGGCTCGAGGAGATTACGGACGAATTCTTCCTTGAGTCGATCGACGACATCCCGAAACGGGAGAACGCTTGTCAGGCGATCTCTGATCTTGATCGGCCAAGGCAGTATGATGAGGCACTCCTTCGATCACTCGGTGATGAATACTACTCCATTCCAGCTGCCTTGATTGGATACCTTGCGCCCACGGAGTCTCTGATGGAAAAGCTCAATGAACAAGTTCCTACCATCGATACCGATCTGCTTCAGAGCATCTTGATTGAATCGCTGCGAAATGCCTGTGAACAACGAGCATTCGACCTTGATATTGACACGATCCGCCGCTCAAAGTCATATACATACAACAACTGGATGGAACCAGACGAAGCAGGGGCTGACGAAGTTATTCCGAAGTATGTCCGCGAATCTGTTGGTGACGAAGTTTTAGAAGACGAATGGAACGAACTACAACGAGCGCTGATGACGAACCAGCCGGCGCTATTTAAAATCGATGCTCATGGGAACTACTTCGTCAATCCCGAGGCAACTCGTATCGAACTCCGGCTTGATAAGAACTGGTATCGCTGTCAGGGATGCTACCGGTTTTCTATCGTCTCGCTGAACGGTGAGTGTCCTCACGAGGGGTGTACTGGCACACTGACCGAAGTCGGCGATGACGACATCCATCTCGAAGCACGGAAGGGCCTTCTCCGTAACCCACCGCAACAAGTCAAACGCGGTCAGAAGGATCCGTTGACGATCCGATCAGAAGAACACTCTGCACAGTTGAGCGCTAAAGATAATTCCGAGGCGTTCTCTCGGTCTGAAGAGTACGAACTCCTTTTCCAAGATATCCTAGTCGGTGATTCAGAAGCTGACCAACCGATCGATGTGCTGAGTTGCACAACGACAATGGAGGTCGGTATTGACATCGGCAGCTTGACTGGGGTTGCCATGCGGACAGTACCGCCTGGACCGGAAAACTATGAACAGCGTGCAGGTCGTGCAGGGCGCCGAGGAGCAGGATTATCCACGATCATCACATTTGCCGATAACTCCCCACACGAATCTTACTACTTCAATAACCCCGAGGAAATGATCACAAGCGAAGGCAACGAACCAATTATCTACGCAGGAAACAAGAAAATCGCTCGGCGGCATATTAACGCATCTCTCCTGGCTAGATATTTTGATCCCTCTAACATCGAAACCAGTGCTGACGTATTCCGTTCATTAAGCACTACCCAAGAATTCTTTGAGGGAGATGGAGATCAAACGTTAGACGACTTTGAAGACTGGATAAGCGACCAGGTGTTACAGCAGTCGTCGCCGGTGGTCGCTCGTCTCGGTGGTCTTCTGCCCGATGCATTAGGCGAAGACTTCCCAGATAACTGGCGGGAACCGTTTATTCGTGAAACAGCTCAGGAATTCCTCGACGAGTTGCGAGAGCTTCAATCACGAGCTAACTGGGAAGAAAAGTCAGGCACAGACGAAGATCTCCTCTCAGTACTCCTTGACGCAGCTTTACTTCCGACATTCTCTTTCCCAACAGATGTCTGTGACTTCACAGTCCGTGCGAACGAACGCGGCGCAAACAGACCGAAGACAAAATACGAAACCTCACGTGACCTGAAACAAGCGCTCTCAACTTATGTCCCCGGCAGAGAGATTGTTATTGACAAGAAGACTTACGAGTCATATGGACTCTACTTCAAATTCGCAGACAACCCGGTGAACCGGGCTGACGGTGTCGACTGGGATGATCTAGATCACCTCAATTGGTGTCCTAACTGCGAGACGGTTTACGATGAACAAGAGGTGAGTCTGGAAGAACAAGAGATTACCTGTCCAGTCTGCGCCGAAGCTAAAATCACCTCGCTTCAGATGCACACCCCTTCCGCCTTTGCTCCCGAAGTGGACCACAGAACTGACACCCCTGAGGAAGGCTCTCGTTATACTGAGGACCGCGTCTATGCTACACAACCGAAGTACCCCCTGACTCCAACATCACAGGATGCCAGAGGAGCAACGGAGATGGCCAATCAGAAACAATTCGGGCCGTCTACTGTCGGTCGGCTCAATGATGAGGAACTTCTCATTGCGAACTTTGGTCCTGACGACGAGGGATTCGAAGTGTGTGTGAAGTGTGGCGCTGTAAGCCGAGACGGTGAATTAGAAAATCCGCATAATCGTCCGTACCCGAAAGATCCGCGATTCCTCGGAGAGTACGAATGGGACGACCAATGTTCTGGATCTTCTGTCACAACGAGTTTCAGCCATACATTCAACAGCGACCTCACGGTGTTCCAGATCCCGCTTAACGAAAAGATGGAGTTCGTCCCTAACGCTGAATGGTTTGAGACGGCTGGCCAGTCGCTCGCTGAGGCATTAGTAATGGGTGCATCGCGAGCGCTTGGTATCGAAGACGAGGAACTGGAAGGCGGGTTCCGAAGTCGGTCCGCCGAATACGTGGATCAAGATGATGTGCGTGGCGTTATCGAGATTTTCCTCTTTGATACTACCTCGGGAGGTGCTGGGTTCTCTACAAAAGTCTGGGACGAGTTCAATACGGTCTTAGCTGAAACACGGTCTATTTTGGAAGGCTGTAGCTGCGATTCTGCATGTCATAACTGTCTGCAGCGATACGAAAACAGACATCTTCACGACTCGCTCGATCGGCATCAAGGGTTGGCCCTGTTGGACTACGCCGAAACAGGGGATCCCCCAACGCTGTCTACGGACAAGATCGAAAGCCTTGTTCAGCAATTCGAACGGTCATTGCGTCTCAAAGAAAGTAACATTGATATTGTCCAGTCTGGTAGTGAGGCAGATGTCTGGTCTGCAAGTTTGAATGGAGAGTCGATTACATTTGGTATACGTTCGAGCCTGCGCCGAGACCGATCAACTACGTCACCAACAATAGATGAGGACTTTTCGGATTACGATCTTTCAAAGCGTCTTCCGAATGTTGTCTATTCGGTGGTTAATCGGATCCAATGATAGATGACAGATGGTGAATAACTCTCCAGCCTCTCACGTCGACTGGTCGTACTCCACCGCGAGACTATATCACAAATGTCCGCGCCAGTTCTATTATCAACACCGCCAACGGGAGGAAAAAGACACTGGCTATGAAACCCAGTCGTCAACAGCAGTCCAGCCCCCAGGTGCACGAATTGGATCTGTTGTCCATGATTGTATTGCCGAAAAAATAGAACATTGGCGAAACAGTTCAAAGAGAACGCTGCAGGATAGTCAGGAAGCCGCAGCTGCGAGCCTTCAGCAGTACGTAGCGGAGAACAGTGACGAGATTAGAGACAGTCACTTTACGGACGAAGACGAGTTTGACCCGGATGAATTTGCCCAGTCACTGATACAGACTGCTCAAAGCCATATTAAAACATTCTTCCAAGTGATATGGCCTCAATTCAATTCACACCGATATATCACACATGAGATAACTCGTTCGTTCAGTGTTGATGAACATACTGTTTGGGTACGTCCTGATTTCTGCACCCGGAGTCAAGAGGGTGATCTCGTTATCACGGACTGGAAAACGGGTGCAGTTGATCGGTTCAGCGAACCAACTCTTCAAGTCTTGACGTATGCTTTGTGGGCCCACAGAGAGTATGAGCCCGATTTAGACCGCATTCTTGTACAACTCGTTCACACAAAACACGGAGAGTTCGACCGAACACGACCAGACCGAGTTGACCTCGACTCTATTAAAAACCAGATACGTACTGATAGAGAGGACTGGACAACGTTCCAGTCCATGAACGATTATCAGCCCGATCCCGAGACAGAGAAGTGCAAATATTGTACGTTCCTCGACCGCTGTGACGCCGGGCAAATGTGCATTGACAAAGGACCAGATTAAACACCTCTCCCTGCACGGGATCAACCGCTGTGCCCCCCGTATTGACCGATCGCTGCGCTCACAATGAGCCAATCCTGTGTGGTCCAGTCGATCGGTTGCGTTGGGTCCGACATTACACACAAGATTAGCTGCAAACTGTATTATAAGTCTGAGGGTAAGGAAAAAGACAGTATAACTAACTGCTCTCTCGGAATTGATGCTGAGTTTTAATATCCTATCACCGAAATAACGGAGTGCGGAGATTGGCTGATTGCGGCCGAACGCGATCCGTACAAGGCGTAGTATCGACACATAGCAACTGCTATCGAAGTAAGCCAAAGGAAAAGTGCCCCAGCGTAGAAATCTGATGGCCCTCCGACACGATCAGTAAACAGGATTCCAGCGCGGGGCACGGCTCCTGATTAGCACAAACACAGACTGGATGCCCAGAAGCCATGACTATCTTGATCGAACATAAATTTCAAGCTAACGAATTTGAATTAAAAGTAAAGTGCTCCGGTACGGGTAGGGGGTGTAAACAGGGGGACCGGAGCACGGCTCCTGTTGTTCAAAAATGTACAACAGAAGCTACGTGTACGTCAATAAGACACACGAATCAAGTTTACGGAATCGGACAATACCCGATGGTACAATTAGGAATCTTCGGGAAGAACGAGATCATCGTATTCGAGTTCTCCCTCAAGATAAGCAATTCCTTTGTCGGTAATTCGGTAATAGCGTCTTTTTTCGTCAGTAATCTCAAGCAGTCCCATTTCGTTGAGCTTCTTCATTCGACGCGAGACCGTGTTTCTTGCTTTATCAAGCATCCCGAGCTCTTGGGTTATATTCACCCAGACGGCCGTGGGCGGAAGTGCAATCCTAAATCCTGCCTGCTCAAGTTCTTGATAAAACTCAAGAATGGCGTCATCAGTTTCATTCATCCACGGTACCCGCGGTCGCATGAACTCAGATACATTATAACATATCATTATTCTACCGACATGACTCCTTTTTGGACTTTATTTGTAATAAATAGACGGTATCACATTAACTTTATAAATATGGACGATATTTACTACTGTAACGAGCGTTCATTTCGGACCCGTTGCTATTCGGCGGGTCCATTGGAGAAATCCCGGACCCCGCTGCGGGCACAGCGGGCCCGGATGGGCGCTCGTGGATCAGGCACGAACGCCATGTCAAGAAACGACTCATCGGGACAAAAAAGTCCCGACACGGAAGTTGTATCGCTTAATAACTGTTCGGTGTGTCACTTTACCGATGGAAGCTCTGGAGAAGGTCAAGACAAACATAATTCAAAACCTCGCGAGCATACAGCCAACTCCTCCAGCAGTATTCTTCCGGATGGTGGCACCGGATACACAGATCTCAGTGGTTTTCAGCGTGATATCTTGTTGACGACACTGGTCATAGCTAGAGACTCAACAACTGATACTTCCGGTACAAACATTCAGGACTATCTTGAAGCTCGTTACGGTGAAGAAATCAACCACAGTCGCTTGTATAAGAACATACATAGACTGACCGATCTCGGGCTACTCAGCAAGTCCACAATCGACGGACGAACTAATTGCTACGAGTTGACAACTGAAGGCACGAGACTACTTTCCCAACAGCTTAACGAGCTTGTTTGCGCCCTCAGTTCTGGCGAAGCAGATACTCACCAGATAGGAATCAACGATAGACAGCTGAGTGTTTCACAGGAATTGGAATTCCACTGCTTAATTGAGGGGAAAGAAGATGAATGACGCTCCCCACCAGTCTACATGTCCATACCCGGCAACTGTCCGAATTCCGGACAAATGGAATACCGGAGATCTCGATAATCCTGAAATAACCGAAATTGACGGTCAGAAAGTGACTGTTCACGGCTATGACCATGTGGATGAAGTGGTAATTATTGGTGGAGAACCAGTTGAGGAGCTTGACGTATCCACCTTTCATGACCGAATGTGGGTTAGTAGCACTCTTGTAGATCCATTGTTGTTACCTGACGGTGGCCGAAAGCGCGAGCGGTTTACTGTGTATTCTGATCGACCGTTTGCTTCGATTACTTACGGACCATCCACCAGTGAGTCGGCTGAGTATGCGCTTTTGGTTACAACCCGAGAACATGGCCAAATCGAGTTACTGCTTGATAAAGAGTCAATGTATCAACTCTGGACAGAAACGCACACAACTCCCTGTCCAGAGCCACCAATCGAGGACGACAAAGGACAGCTCGTCCAGCAGCTATTGCACTTAGCCGACGGAGCAAGCGAAGAAAGAATTGAGACTGCTATTCGAGCACTGCGAGGGAACAGTCATGAGTGAGTCGGCTGTCGGACACTGCGTAGAGCCATCGTTTTCCATTCATCGCAACAGCAACGCTGAGGTCACTATGATCGAAGTGGCCACGCCCGGCTGCACCGTCCGATATCAGATGATCGGCTCCACGGCTGTGCAATCGGGACCAGTGACTGGCAACCTGCATGATATTGATTTATTCCATGACGCTGTTGCTCGGTTGCCGTTTGTGCAGGCAGTTGCATCGGCAGACAACCAAGATTCAGTTTCTTCTTTAGAACAATGATTGACAACACGATTGATATTACCGAGAATCCAGACAAATGGGTTCGAGAAAACCGAGATACGTTGCGCCGTATTATCAAACACGCTGATGACCAGTTCGTTCGCGCGCTCGCGATTAATGTATTAGTCAAATATGGCGACACGCCAGCTGTCGAGCAGGTCAAAAAAGAACTGGATTATGCTGAGGAGGTGCTTGGCTAATGTCAGCCACTGCTCAGAGCGTCCAGGAACCGATCAGCCTCGTCGAGGACAGTCGGGTCTTCCTCAACGAGATTAAGGACTCGTTCAGCATTTTCGAGGTCCTCCAGAATCGACGGGTCTTCACGAGCGAGTTTGAGCAACTCGGCTCTGGCTTGTTGCTTTTCTCGGTTGATCTTTTTGACAGCATCCTGATCAAGTGCTTGCGAGCACCAGACACAGAAGTCTTTCTCACGAGGCGTTTCTTGTCCACATCGCGGGCAGGTCATCGGGGCGATCGGGTCCGGCTCGTCCTCACTCACGTCGACACCGTGGGCTCTGGCCAGCTCCCGGTCGCTTTCCTCGGCAAAGACCTTGACATATCGAGAGGCAACGTCACTTCCTCGAACCCAGCCGTGATGGTCCTCAATGTGGGCTTGATTGAGTCCCTGCGAGGCCAGATAGGACGCCGAAGACTTGCGGAAGTTGGTCAGCGTCACCGGCTTATTAACGCCAGCGTCCTGAGCACTGCCACGAAAGATTTTGCGGAACATCTGGTAGGAGATCTCGGAGCCATCGGACAGCGAACACCACAGCGGCGCAGTACTGTCGTCGCTCCGTGGATGGTCTTCGAGCCAGCGGGTCAGGTACGGCGTACTGGGAATCAACAGCACAGACCGCTGACCAGTCTTTCCGTCGACGGTCACCTTTGTTCCGTGTTTGTGGTCGCTGACGTCACCAACGCGAATCGACCGAAACTCACCAGACCGAGCACCGAGATCCCATGCGACGGCGATCATCGCTCGGTCCCGGGAGTTGTCGCAGGCCTCAATCATTGGCTGGATGTCGTCGTCCCACTTGAGCATCTTTGCTGGATCCGGTTCGGGCTTGTAGGATTTGGATGTCCCCGAGGACACCCAGTCAATTGTCGCCGGTGGATCACTCCCATTCTCATCGGTCGCCCGACGACCAAAGACCCGGAGTGCGACCCGGTAGTCCCGGTTGGTTTCCTCGTTGTCGTAGTTTTTGTTGATCCAGTGGACGATGTTCTTTGTGGCAGATTTGTCGGACAGGGCCTCGGCAAGGCCGCCGGCCTCCTCGGCCATAATCGTACAGTGTCGAAGCAATTTGATGTGGCGGGGAGTACTGTATTGACTCGAACGGAGTGCAAGTTCCTGATCGAAGGTCTGCAGCGCATCCCGATCAGCTTCAGACAATTCTTCAGACTCGGCAATTCGTTCCTGAAGCCGTTCCAACTTCTGGCGTTTGCGACTACCCATATTCTACTTTTTATAAAGACAGATGTAAACCTTTGGTGTGAAGCTCACGCCCGGACCTACTTTTACCTCTGACTGCTTAGGCAGCTGCGGCTCTGCCATACAGCGCTTCTGACTTTGTTAATCGCAGCGGAGTACCTGTCCAGAGATAGTCCGTGGTATTTTAGTCGTTATCTCCTGTTTAGGTTTAATATGACACAGACAGACGGTATTGTTGGTGAATACTTCGAACTACGCGAAGAAGCTGATGCAGATTTATTGGCCATGCAGATGGGGGATTTCTATGAGTTTTTTGCTGACGATGCCGAAATTGTTGGTGAGGAACTTGATTTAAAAACTTCTCATCGATCGTCTGGTGGTGAATCGTATCTCATGGCTGGTGTTCCTGTGGACGATCTCACACCTCATCTTACCGCACTTGTAGAGCGTGGATACCGTGTTGCTGTCGCTGATCAGCACGAAACGGATGATGGTCATACCCGTGAAATCTCTCGTATTGTTTCTCCGGGTACACTTATCGAATCAACTGATGCTTCTGCTCGCTATCTTGCAACTGTCGTTGAAGAAGAACAGTACGGCGTTGCTCTTGCAGATGTTACAACCGGGAAATTTTTCATCTCACACGTTGAGGACGATCGCTCTGAGTTACTCTCTGAACTTTACCGATTCTCTCCTGTTGAGGTTCTCCCAGGTCCAGAAATCCGCAACGATGATGTAATGATTTCTAAGTTTCGTGAAGAATTAGATACGACCATTAATATCTATGAAACTGCCGCATTCGCTTCTGGATCAGCCACACACGCTGTACATAACCACTTTGGCGACGGAGCACTAGAAAGTGTGAACGTTGATGCGTCTTCACCAGCTGTTAGGGCTGCTGGAGCTGCACTTGAATATATCAATGAAACTGGCCCTGGCGTCCTTGCGTCTTTTACACGACTACAGCGACTTCGTGACTCAGAGAGTGTTGCTCTGGACGCGACAACTCAGCGCAATCTTGAACTTACCGAGACACTCCGCGGTGACCAGTCTGGGTCACTTCTTGATACGATTGATCACACCGTCACCAGTGCCGGCCGTCGTAAACTCAGAGAGTGGCTTGTTCGCCCAACTCGCAATGTTGATGAGTTGAATAGTCGACTGAACAGCATCACCGCTCTTAGCCAAGCTGCATTAGCCCGCGATCAGTTAACTGATGAGCTAGACGCATGTTATGACCTAGCTCGGATATCGAGTAAAGCGACACACGGCAGTGCAGCTCCTACGGATCTCGTTCGAATTCGTGAGACTCTTTCACTGCTTCCTTCAATTATCTCGATTATTACTGATACTGAGAGATTAGCTACGTCACCCGTCTCTACGTTGTTTATTGATATCGATGACTCTCAGATTAACAGCCTGTATGACAAGCTTGACTCAGCACTCACTGATGATCCGCCCAAATCCATCTCTGATGGTGGCATCATTGCCCGTGGCTATCATGAAGAACTCGATACACTCTTATCTGAATACGAGTCACACCAGCGCTGGATTGAGAACCTCGACGATCAGGTCAAGCGTAACTACGGACTTACTCATGTAACCGTTGATCGAAACAAGACGGACGGATATTATATTCAAATTGGAAAATCAGAAGCCGATGAAGCTCCAGACCATTTTGATGAGATTAAAACGCTTAAAAATTCCAAACGATTTATCACCGAAGAACTACAAGAGCGTGAACGATCAATTCTTCGTCTTGAAGAACAACGATCAGAAATTGAACGAGAATTGTTTGAAAATCTTAAGACGACCATTGCAAATCACGCTGACCTTCTACAGACTATCGGAGAAAAACTAGCAAGACTTGATGCCCTCTCTAGTCTCACCACCCACGCTGTCCAATACCGGTGGGCAAGGCCTGAGATTGAACCTCCAGGCGAAGAGATTCACATCGACCAAGGGCGACATCCTGTAGTAGAAACAACGACTGAATTTGTCCCAAACGATACTCGCCTTAATTCTGATAACCAGTTTTTGATTGTTACTGGCCCCAATATGAGCGGAAAGTCTACCTACATGCGTCAGACAGCACTTATTGTTTTACTTGCACAGATTGGTAGCTTTGTTCCTGCAAATGACGCTCGTATTGGCCTTGTCGATGGTATTTATACCCGTGTTGGTGCGCTTGATGAGCTTGCACAGGGACGATCAACATTCATGGTCGAGATGCAGGAGCTATCAAATATCTTGCATTCAGCAAGCGAGGATTCACTCATTATTCTTGATGAAGTCGGACGGGGGACAGCAACATATGATGGTATTTCAATTGCATGGAGCACCACAGAATACCTCCATAATCAAATCGAAGCAAAGACTCTTTTTGCCACTCATTATCACGAGTTAACATCGCTTGCTGATCACCTTGACCGAGTTAGTAACGTCCATGTAGCGGCAGAGGAGACAAACGGCGATGTAACTTTTCTGCGAACAATCCGCGATGGTCCAACTAATCGTTCATATGGTATTCACGTCGCAGATCTAGCAGGCGTTCCTGATCCCGTTGTTAGCCGCGCTCGAACTGTTCTTGACCGCCTCCGAAATGAGAAAGCTATACAAGCAAAAGGAAGCCCCGACTCATCCACACAAGTCGTATTTGATCTTGAAACTGGCAGCTTAAAGGGCACACAGGGCTCTTCCTCAGAAGACAACGGACAACTAAGTGAACAGTTTGGTGATGATGCTGAATCTGTTCTTACGGAATTATCTGATCTTGATATTGCTCAGACGTCGCCCGTCGAACTTATGTCTATTATTCAATCATGGCAGGAAATGCTTGATTGAGATTTCTTAACATCCCCTTCGTTTCAACTGGAGATTTCCGGTAGGTATTTTATTTTTACTCAGTAACTCTTCAACGTGTCATCCCCAGACGAAATCCACCAGCTTGATCAGCAAACAGTTGCCCAGATTGCAGCAGGAGAAGTTGTTGAACGTCCAGCGTCAGTTGTCAAAGAACTCATCGAAAATAGCCTTGATGCTGGTGCGACTCAGATAGATGTTGAGGTTGACAACGGTGGAATCGACCGTATTGCTGTTCGTGATGATGGACACGGAATGACCCAATCAGCGGCCAAAGTCGCCGTAAAAGAACACACAACGAGCAAGATTAAATCCGCTGACGAGATTGATTCTGTTGATACACTCGGATTTCGAGGCGAAGCATTACACACAATCGGGGCTGTGTCCCGCATGGAGATAACTACTAAAGCAAAAGGAGAAACCGGAACTCGTATTCAATATACTGGTGGAGAGATTAACACGGTTGAACCTGCTGGCCGTCCTGTTGGAACTACTGTTGAAGTGAGTGATCTATTTTATAATACACCTGCCCGTCGTAAGTATTTATCCAAAGAACGTACCGAGTTTTCTCACATTTCACGAGTTACTGGTCGGTATGCACTTGCCAATCCCGACGTTGCGATTTCTCTTAGTCACGATGGCTCGGATGTTTTTGCCACCTCCGGACAAGGTGATCACAAATCTGCAATTATGTCTGTATACGGACGCGAAGTTGCCGAATCGATGATAGAAGTTGGTGCGGACCCCTCTGGATCCATCAACCATATCAATGGGTTTGTCAGCGATCCGGAGACAACACGTTCCACTCGGGACTACCTTGCCACATATATCAATGACCGCTATGTTGAATCCGATACGCTTCAGTCAGCAATTGTTGACGCATATAATGGACAGTTAGCTGCAAGCCGCTACCCTTTTGCTATTCTCTTTGTTGATCTCCCTTCTAATGAAGTTGACATCAATGTCCACCCTCGAAAATTAGCTGTTCGATATGAGCATGAGTCGGAAGTACGCGACACAGTAAAGCGGGTAGTTCGTGACGCTCTTCTCTCTGAGGGGCACATACGAACTTCTGCTCCCCGCGGAACCTCTGCTCCTGATGAGACCAGCATTGCTACTGACAATCCAGACCTTACTTCATCCGCAAATATAACTGAATCAAATATATCTCCAGAGGAAACAAAGGGGGTATCTGATCTCTCTTCCCCAGAATCCCGAGTTCATCAACAAACCTCTACGGAGGACCCGAAACAATCCTCATCCCATTCAGTGAACATCGAAGCATCATCTAGCGAGTGTGAAGATAATAATCAGGACACCCCAACAACTTCACCCGAACCCAGTGACTCTAGTCACTCCTCAGATAAGGAGCCCTCCCAAGGGTCTGATTCATTATCTGATACTGATTCGTCGGGGTCTTCCAGCAGGTTCGATTTAACTACTCAGCAAGCTCTCACTGGAGATGACGTAACTGACAGTACCTTCTCTCGGTTGCCTTCACTTTCTGTTCTTGGCCAATTCGATGATTCGTACATTGTCTGTGAGGACCAAGAAGGTCTCATCCTTATTGATCAGCACGCTGCTGATGAACGTATTCACTACGAACGATTGCGTGAAGCAACAAAGGATGAAACCGTAACCCAGTCTCTCGCTACCCCAGTTGAACTCACCTTGACTCCCGATGAAGCTGCTATTTTCGATGCAGTCTCTTCTGCTCTTGCTCAACTTGGTTTTCATACGGAACAAGATGGAACAACAATTCAAGTTCGAAGTGTTCCGGCTATTCAGGATCATACGCTTTCCCCTGATGTTATCCGTGAACTCTTTGATGCTATCCTTGATGATGCGGTTGATGAATCTGCGACATTACAGGCCATGGTTGACGAGATTCTTGCCGATATGGCCTGCTCTCCAGCTATCACTGCTAATACTTCTTTACATGATGGATCTGTTCGGTCACTACTAAGCGAGCTTGATCGTTGTGAGAACCCCTACGAATGTCCTCATGGGCGACCGACTCTTATACGCGTCCCAACCAAAGAGATTGAAGATCGGTTTGAACGTGATTATCCAGGCCACTCCTCTCGCTCTGAATAGTCTTAGTGCTAATATGGTCATGTTGAATTATACAGACTATGCTATTCTTGAACCTCTCTCGGCTGAATCCGGAGGGGGTTTGCCTCGTTATCGAAGTAAACTACTTTACTTTCTCTCCTACCACATCCATGACTTGGTCTTTGGACAGGCACTTTCCTAAAAGAGTGATCCTGCCATCGTTGGTGTGGTAATAGGCACCTAACTACACAACGTGTCGAATTACTGAAGTAGACTAACCTCTTATGTATTGTCGTGTCAAAGCAGGTTCCTGATGTTGAAACGCTTTTTCTCCACGAAACAAACCGTGGATACTCCGTTGTTCCCCGACGCAACGATACTCGTCTTTTCCGAGGAGTCCTTGAAATAAAAGAGACCAACGCAGGACCTCGCCCGGGAAAATTCTTAATTAAAGATGGGTCTGAAGAAACCCCGCGTAATCCACAGGAGTTTGTTGATATAGCGCGAATGGCTGATCGAATCCGCGTTTCTGAACAAACCTCTGCGCGCGGGCGGCGGCAAATTAAACACCTTCTTGATGCGTACCAGCTCAATGCAAAAGTTGTCCGAACATGTCGATACTGCTCTAACGCTGGTCGTTATTCGCCAATCACTTCAGAAACTGCAATTACATCTGGTGAAGACCAGATATGCCGTTCATGCGCTCGTAAAGAGCTTGATAGAGAACTATCATACCAAGGAGAAATTACTGCCGACGCAAGAGACCGTCTTGAAGAGCTGCTTTTTGAAGTCCGAGACCTTGATCGTATTACTGATCTACTGAAAGGCCATCTCGATCCTGAACTGACAAAATTCGATACGATTTCTGCAACTGTCGATGATATTGATCTAGTTCCTGTTCCTGATCTTGACCTCCATCCGAAGCTATCTAATATTATTACAACCAGATTTGATGAATTGCTCCCTGTTCAGAGTCTCTCTGTCAATAATGGTCTCCTCGATGGTAATGACCAACTGGTTGTTAGTGCAACAGCAACTGGAAAAACTCTGGTCGGAGAGCTGGCCGGTATTGATCATGTCCTTCGTAATGGGGGAAAAATGCTTTTTCTTGTCCCTCTCGTTGCGCTTGCAAATCAAAAATACGAAGATTTCCAAGAAGACTATGGTGATATCGTTGATGTGACACTTCGTGTTGGTGGAAGTCGAATTCGGGACGGCGGCGTAAGCTTTGACCCTGACGCTGATGTTATTGTCGGAACATACGAAGGAATTGATCACGCGCTTCGCGTTGGTCATGATCTTGGTGACATTGGTACAGTCGTTATTGATGAGGTTCACACTCTTAAAGAGGAAGAACGCGGCCATCGACTTGATGGCCTAATCTCACGACTCAAATACTACTGTACGAATAATGACTCTAATGATTACTCCACTCAGTGGATTTATCTTTCAGCAACTGTCGGTAACCCTGAAGAGCTTGCTGCTGATCTCCAAGCTGACCTGATTGAGTTTGAGGAGCGCCCTGTTCCAATTGAACGCCATGTTACCTTTGCTGACGGTCCAGAAAAAGTGGATATTGAGAACAAACTAGTCAAAAGGGAATTTGATACAGAGTCATCAAAAGGCTATCGGGGGCAGACGATTATTTTCACAAACTCCCGACGACGCTGCCATGAGATCTCCCGACGGCTTGAATATAGTTCTGCTCCGTATCATGCTGGCCTTGATTACAAGCGACGGAAACGTGTAGAAGAACAGTTTGCCGATCAAGATATTTCCGCTGTTGTCACTACTGCCGCCCTTGCGGCTGGTGTTGACTTCCCAGCCTCGCAAGTGATCTTTGACACGCTTGCCATGGGCATTGAATGGTTATCTGTTCAGGAGTTTGAGCAAATGCTTGGTCGAGCTGGCCGTCCTGATTACCATGATCAAGGAACTGTCTATGTACTTGTTGAACCGGACTGTCGCTACCACGCAAGTATGGACATGACTGAGGATGAGGTCGCATTCAAATTGCTCAAAGGTGAGATGGATCCAGTTCGTCCGGTTTACAGCGATGACGCTGCCATCGAAGAAACCTTAGCTAATATCACTGTTGGCGGATCAGCAGCGAAGTATCTCAATGACCAGATGGTGGGTGAAATCCCGACAAAATTCGCTCTTGGCAAACTTCTTGAATATGACTTTATCGACGGTCTGGAAACTACTAAACTTGGCCGAGCTGTTACCGAACACTTCCTTTCACCAAAAGAGGCGTTCATTATGCTCGAAGGCATTCGTAGCAAGAATCATCCATATGATATTGTTGCTGATATTGAACTTCAAGACGAGAATCTCTGATCCTGCTGTTTCGGAACAGTTATTCACGTTATTATCCCAGTTTGATTTATGTCTGATAACGTCATAGACGAGCTATTCGCCATTATCGAGGATCGCAAGGAAAATCTTCCGGAGGACTCATATACAGCGTCACTTTTCGAACATGATCGCGGCCAGAACGCCGCTTTAGAAAAACTGGGAGAAGAAACAACTGAGCTTATTCTTGCTGCCAAAGACAAGGATGAAGATGAAATCGCGCACGAAGCAGCCGACATCGTCTACCATCTACTTGTTATATTAGCGTACCATGATATGACGCTTGACGACTTACGTGCTGAACTTGAAGAACGCCGATAACATCTTACCTCTTTTCAGTGCTATCTCCCCGCAATCCATTTATCTACCCACTATCTAATTACAATTACTAGTGCATGAGCCGGGAGGAACGGAAGCTGCTGGACACCTCGGGAAAATTTTTACAGGTGGTCAAAAATGGCCGTCGCCGCGAACAGGCGGCTTGGCTTCCCGGTAGAATCCTTATCTCTACCCAGAGAATTGTCCTTGTCTCAAATGAAGGCAAGCGTACTATTCCACTTTCCTCAATCTCTGACATTGGCGGTAGATACGATGTCAACCAAACTATTGCACGTGTTTCTGATTACACAGCAATCAAGTTCGGTGAGCGGGGTAAACAGGTTGTGTTAGTCAATGTCCCCGACGACGAAGTTGATATAGAGACTTCGCTACACAGTGCTTTACTCAACCATCGGCAAATGCTCGTACAACACCCAGCTGTTGAGGGGGGAGTTGTACAGAGTGTTGAGTGGGTTGTTGGCCATCTTAAAGTAGAACCAGATACTGTCAATATTGCTCTCAAGGACGGAACGTTCATTGAAATTGATCTAGACGACATCTCTGAATTTTCCACTACAGAACAAACTGTTCGAGATGAATCCCGACCTGTTCTCAAAGTCAGTCATACAAACCAAGATGGTACCTCTGTTGAAACCCATATATCTGGGGACGAACGTAGGTGTTCTTTCCTTACTTCTATCTTCCGGGAAGGGGATGAACGAAGTCAAATCGGCGTAGACTTAGAATACTCAGAACAGAAGGTGCTCATGGCTTTACATTCTGGTGTCTCCCCGTTTGAAATACCTGAGTTTGTTGACATGGATGCTGACAGAGTGGAAGAGATATATGAACGTCTCATTGAGTTGGGTGTGCTTGAGGAGATTCGCAAACGACGTGAGGTTAAGCTGACGGCCCGTGGCCGCAAGGTCGCTTCTGGTGCTATTGAGTCAGAATGATCATTATCGTCTCCTGTGTGCTCCTAAATGTTAATATCGTCAATTCTGTCGGCAACGATCAATTGTCCCCATGACGTGAGCTTTGGATTATCTGTGCCTGAAAGTAGACCTTTTTCTTCCATCTGAGCAAGCAACTCTTCGACTTGTTGGTCGTTTATGTCGAGTAATTCTTGAAGTTGATCAAGTTTGCCACCCGAATATAATGCTATCAGCACTTCTGTTTCTTGATTATCAACATCAATCCGCTCAAGCTCATTTTCAAGCTGAAAATAGCGTAGCCGTAGATATCTAGCTAAGATATTTAGCTTTCTTACCGAAGTGTGTGATATTTCTGTCGTAACTGATTGATTGTCTGACATATGCTGCACAGAGAGGACAGGCTGAGAATCTCCTTCGATTTCTCGGTCAATATATGAGATATCGACGATTGCAGATAGGTTAATTGTAAAGTCTATATTTTGTCCACTGAACCTAACCGAATCCTCATACAGTTGTATTTCAGCGTCTCGATACTGTTCATCAGTAAGCCGACCTCCCACGCGAGCCGGGTGTTTTACTGTTGCTGTTCGTCCCTGTAATGTTGCTTTGTACAGGAACATTGCAAATTGATCGATTCGCTCATGATCACCTTTTATCAGCACTGTCCTTCGGTTTTGGTTGCTGATATAACCGACCAATACTGTCTGACTGAAAAACTCAGAGAGATCTGGTGGGATTTTACTCACAATAACTTCAAAAACGTCACCTAACGGGATTTGCCGCCGTTGTTCGTCCGAGACGACGACTAGTCGCTTCTGGCTCAGAATTACCCGACATGGCTCCGGATCCATCCGATATGTATCGGCATAGATAGCTTCTGCACGAAAGTCAGCAATTACAGACTCGGACATCTACGTGACTGATAATAATCGGCCGATTTACAAATCAGTTCTGGCGTAGCGATGAGATTGGCATAATCTTCAAGTATTTCTCGTGCGGAGTTACATGTACTGTGCCCAACGATGCCCTCCTACTTGCTGCCGCTGAGGTGGTTCTCAACAATTGGGAACTGGCTCCCCTTCTTGCAATTCCGTCTTTCGTAGCCTTGGGTGTGCTTGACGGCATTTTCAACAGCGACACTGAATCTGACACCGAAGGAACTGACGCTGATGATCTCTTCGATGAGACACCTGATGACACAGAAGATGATCTTAATGATGACTTGTTTGACGGCGAAGGCTTTGATGATCAAGAATTTGAGGAAGGTGCGGGCGAATCTGAACTGGAAGCTCGAGTTGATCAACTTGAGGAAGAACTGTCTAGCCTCTCCTCGACTGTATCGACTGTTCGTACTGAAAACGAGCAGATAAGTGAAAGTGTTGATGAAATCGAAGAAAATGTTCGGAAATTGCTTGATATCTATAAGATGGTCACTAAGGGGGTCAATCCCTTTGTTGACGAACAGGGCGGCAGTATATCCGCAGAAATCGATGATGAATCGCTTGGTATCTTCGGCGACGATGATACCGATGCTGAGACCGAAGAACTAGATGAAGACGTAATGGAAGCTGAGGCAGAGGAATTCTTTGCTGATGACTTTGAAGAGAGCGACTTTGATGATGGAGACGGTGTTGATGATTCTGACATAGAATCTGATGACTCGAATCCCCCTGAAGATGATGTTGAGTTTGAAGCTCTTGACGAGTCGGCAGATCCAATGGACAGCAACGAGTCAGATGATGCACAGAGCTTTGACGATCTCAAAGAAGAATATGAGTCTGATGACCCGGAATTCGAAGAGCTTGATGAAACTGACGAGTCTGACTTACACTCTGAACCAACAGATGATCATCAACTAACTGAATCAACTTCATCAGACGGTGAAGCAATGATGGAGTTGGACTCCGAGATGGACACATCAGACCAACCATCTTCAATGGCTGCTTCCCCTTCAGATCAGATTGAAAACCAAAGCACACAAAAATCCACCATCAAAGCAGAAAAGCCGTACCTTGATGAACTTCCAGCTGGATATACAGAGGACCTGATTGTGCTTGAATGGATTGAGTTCTTAATCGAAGAGAGTAGTCCAGCGGCTGCACAAAATGCTCTTACGTACTACGAACGTATCGGATGGATTGGACCTCGAGCTGCTGATCAACTTCGATCATTCCTCGATGGTCATCCAGATGTTGATGGATCTATTGACGCAAATACGGCGCCAGAAACGCTTTCGACGGATCACCACTCTCGGAGCCTACAATATATTGCCCGGCTTGATGGTACGATACTAGATTCGTGGAGTGAAAGAAGCCGTAAACGATGGCTTCATCGATAATTGAATCACGCAGCCCGACGCTCTTTTTCGCTGTGAAGTACCTTGGGCCAAGCTCCGATACAGTCGCGTTATACCGCTTGTGCAGGCAGAAGCATTTATTCATCAGTCGATGTAACAGTCTCGTATGGTTGATGTCCTGATTGTGGACGATTCTGATTTCATGCGGAATCTCCTCCGTGAAATTCTTGAAGAAAAGCATAATGTCCTTGATGAAGCAGAAAACGGAGTTGAAGCAGTTGAGAAATTCAAAGAACATGATCCAGATATTGTAATGATGGACATTGCAATGCCAATTCAAGATGGAATTGAGGCAACAGAAGAGATCAAAAATCTGGACCCTGCGTCTAACATAATTATGTGCACCTCCGTTGAGCAAGAAGAAATGATGAAAGAGGCGATCAAGGCTGGTGCTGATGGCTATATTACAAAACCATTCCAGAAACCTAACGTCCTCGAAGCAATCTCTGACACGGTCTAAGTATGCGTCTTGACATTCAGACTCTCGGCACAGTCAATCAACTTGCTCACGATGGTGCACAAGCCGCTGCTAATTCCCTTATCCAACTTACTGGGACTGAAACTGATGTCGAGGTAACGCGCGTTGACCTTGTTCCGCTACCTGACTTGGCTGAGGAATTTACCGGCGAAGAATTTGTTGGTGTTGAAATTGAAACGAGTGGAAGTCTCACCGGTACGGTTGTACTTGTCTTTGACCGTGATAGCACTATGTTGCTTCTTGACTCCATTATGCCTGAATCTTGGGGTGATGTCAGCTCTGATATGGACAAAAGCGGAGTCAGTGAAGTTGCAAACATCATGATTGGAGGCTTTGTTGATGCTTGGGCAGATCACTTCTCAACAAAAATCACGTTAAGCCCGCCAAAGTACGTCGCTGGTGAATGGCCAAGCATCCTGCCAGAAGACGTTCCGCTTTGGAATGAACGGGAAACTGCAATGACTTTCACAAGTCAACTTACAACTGAATCTGAGGTTATTGACTTCCACATCTACTTGTTCCCAGAACGTGACTCGTTCCAATCACTTCTTGCTGATACATTTCCACAGGATCGTCTGCCTATCTCGATGGATAAACTATCTGTATTTAATGAGATGACAAAAGCAGGTGCTGGACGTGCCGCAGAAAAAGTCACGCAAATGACTAACATTGAGACGGACGTTGAAATTAGTCGATTTACATTTGTTCCATTTGAGGACATTGACGGGTATCTCACTGACGACGAACGGATTATTGCAATAACAAATCTCCAAGCTCCGCCAGGTGGATATATCGTCGTTTTATTTGATATGGAATCTGCCCGTGTTATCGCCGACGCCTTGCTTCCAATTGAAACAGAGGGCAACGAGTTTACTGACCAACACCAAGCAGCGATTGAAGAAATCGGAAATATAATGACCAGTGGATTTATCGATGGATGGGCTAACACGCTTAATCGGAAAATCCAGCATGTACCGCCTGATGTCGTCAACGGCCCCGGTGCAACGACTTTGCGATCACTAATCGGTGATTTTGAAGAACGACAAGATTACCTCTTCCTATTTGACTCCACGATACAGACTCCTGAGCAAGCCATTGGACTCAACATCTTCGCAATACCTGATCAAGACCAGCTTCAAACCGTACTTGACGAACTGTCAGTTGATGAAGCCACATCTGCAATTGATGATCCAGAGAGCTTTGAACCCAGCTCTTACGATGATCTAAAGTGAACTGCTTCGCGGGCTCAAGCCCCAATACGTCTAGTCTGTTTTTCTCTATAAATATATAATATTCCGATACTTTAGTATACTATTTTCTGCTGGCAGTTGCTACCTGCATTGCGTCTGCACAGTGCGCGAACCCACATTCTCCTGTTTCGTCTGCTACAATTATCCCTGCAAATGACTTGGTGTCTTTTTCAAATCTACCAATCGCCTGTTTTGCAGCTTCCCGTGGTGTCATCCCTTCCTCGAGATTTCGTACCGCTTCTCTGGAAAGCGTCGTCTTGGCGATGTCTTCTCCTGCGCCCGTTGCACTCGCCCCCCCAGCCGATGCTGAGTAAAACCCGGATCCAATCTGCGGTACATCCCCTACTCGTCCAGCTAACGCTGCCCATCGTCCGCCAGTAGACGTTCCAGCAACAATCTTTCCGTCTACATCGACAGCAACTGCCCCGACAGTGTCATGGTCAGATCCCGCTGATGGTGACGTTGATCCAAACTCGTCCTGTATATATTTGAGTTGTTCATCAAGCGACCGTCCATCGTATTCCATTTGTTGATATCGTTGGGTTGTTTTTTCACTCCAGAGATCTACCGCCGTCTCTATCCCAGCATGTTCTGCTAGACGAACAGCGTGATCCCCTGCAATCATCACATGTGGTGTGCTTTCAAGCACGTATCTTGCAACTCGGATTGCACCTGCTACTCCTGTCATGTTACAAGCTGCCCCAGCTTTCGATGTACTTGTCATAATTCCAGCATCGGTCCGGGGTATTCCATCCGCTTGCACACAACTTCCAACACCTGCGTTAAACATTGGACTATCCTCAAGAATTCGAATAGCTGACTCGACAGCAGTCATTGGACTCTCAGCAGCAGCACCGGTCTGTGCCGCTTCGTCCAAAACTTTTTGCCGCGACTTGGGATTCTCCGGCTCCGACCCGGCTCCCCCATGTACAATTACCCGCATAGCTCCAAATTGTATACCGAGCGAAAAGACACAATTGATCTATCTTTAATTATTAAGTGTTTATTTTAGTCTTATTCTCAGTCAATTGTTTCTCTTAGCAGAGAAATCTCTTCCAAGATGGTAGTGTTTTTGACGCTGGTCTCTATGAGTGTATGTTATGAGCTACGATCACATCGATGTCCCTTCCGATGGGGCTCCAATAGAGGTCGAAAATGGTGCTCTATCGGTTCCGGAAGATCCAATTGTACCCATCCTATACGGAGACGGTATCGGTAAAGAGGTTGCACCGGTAGCAGAATCAGTTATCGGCAAAGCTGCAGAGGCCACTGGTCGTGACATTCGCTGGATGCGTGTATATGCTGGTGAGTCTGCCCGAGAAATTTACGATGCAAACCTTCCGGATGAGACCCTTGATGCGTTTCGTGAATTTCGTATCGGAATAAAGGGCCCACTCACGACCCCAGTTGGGGCTGGATTCCGTTCATTAAATGTTGCCATCCGACAGTCTCTTGATTTGTACGCCAACGTGCGTCCGACATACTATATTAATGGTGTGCCCTCTCCTGTTAAGCGTCCTGAACAGATGGACATGGTTGTCTTTCGGGAGAATACTGAGGATGTTTACTCTGGTATTGAATGGGAACCTGGATCAGAAGGATCCGAACAGGTTCGTGACTTCATTGAAGAAGAGATGGGCTACGACGATATTCTCCATGAAGGCGACATTGGTATCGGCATTAAGCCAATGTCTGAATTTGCGTCTAAGCGATTAGTTCGAGAAGCAATTGACTATGCGCTTGAAAAAGACCGTGATACTGTGACCCTCGTTCATAAAGGCAATATTATGAAATACACTGAAGGGGCCTTCCGAGACTGGGGTTATGAAGTTGCTAATGAAGAATATGGTGATGAGGTAATCACCGAAGATACTCTCTGGGAAGAACGCGACGGTGAACTTCCCGAAGACGCGGTTGTTGTTAACGATCGGATTGCTGATAATATGCTCCAGCAACTGCTTATCAATACTGAACATTACGACGTTCTTGCAATGCCAAACCTCAATGGAGATTATCTCTCCGATTCAAGTGGTGCACAAATTGGTGGCCTTGGCATTGCTCCGGGTGCGAACTTCGGAGATAATCGCTGTATTGCCGAACCAGTACATGGTTCTGCACCAAAATATGCCGGACAAGATAAAGTCAATCCCACGGCAATTATTCTCTCTGGACGGCTGATGCTTGAGTATATGGGCTGGGATGACGCTGCTGATCTCGTTTATCAAGCAGTGGAGAAAACTATCGAAGAAGGTCAGGTTACCTTTGACCTCTACCGACAAATCGAGGGCGGTGAAAAACTCTCGACAAGTGAATTTGGTGAAGCAGTCGTTGACAACATTGAGGCTGTCAACGAGTAATTTCCCTCGCTAATCTCCGGGACACCAATAATTAGGTTAATTCCGGCCGTGTAATTGGCTGTGAGCTCCAGCAACGATGATCCCTCTGACAGCGACTCAATGTATGGATGGCGCATCAAAAGCGTAAAATCCGCTCTGCAGAGTCGTGGCCTTGATACCGGAGATCTCTCTGTTGATGATCTTACATCTCTCGGTCATCTTGACCAATATCACTATTATGGCACTGCGGCGTGTGATGAGGCGATTGACGTTCTTGGATTAAATTCTGATCGTCGTGTTTTGGATATCGGTAGTGGTATCGGCGGTCCTGCTCGCTACCTTGCCGACAAAACTGGCTGTACTGTACATGGTGTTGAGATGAAAGATGACCTTGTTGCAATGTCACGTAAACTTACGGACCGTGTTGGACTTGATGATCATGTTACATTCACCAACGATGATGCCGCTAATATTGAGTTTTCGACAGACAGGTACGATCACGCTGTTATGTGGCTTGTATTAATCCATATTGACAATCCTCAGGCCTTACTGGAGTCACTAACAACTGCACTTCATCAGCAGGGAACTATACTCATTGAGGCTATTGCCAATAACGGCTTATCTTCTACACAGCAAGATATTCTTCGTCAGACTATTGATGCATCAGATGTACTCACTGAGTCTGAACTTGTCGAGTACTGCTCCGAAGCCGGCTTTGTTGACATCAAAACGTGTGATCTTACAGACGCTTGGACAAACTGGACTCAACATCGATATACCCTTTTTACGGAGAATCAAGAACCGTTTGTTGATCTACATGGTGAACAGATATATCAACAACGTCGTGAAGTTTATCGCACCATGGCTGACCTTTTCTCAGATAATGCTCTTCGTGGTGTTCGGTTAACAGCACGTGTCTCGGACGATACATCACTAGAGCTTTCATCTCGACAACAAACATCACTACAAAAGTATAGCGCCGATCTGCTCTTAGAAATGTGAACTGCTCCGGGGTCAAGCCCCGAGGCACTCTGCCTGCTTTCTCTGTAGAATTATCCCCGCCTACTCGCCGCCTTCGGCGGCCCCTTGAGGATGGAGGCGTAGCCTGTGAGAGTTACATCCCTGTTCAAATTGTGGTTAAAGATGGTTGATAGTCATTGACCACATAAACCGAGAAACTTCGGTACAGATATTAATCCCTCAAATATCTATCGTGTTACTACTTCACAACCGTCATCAGTGACGATTACTGTGTGCTCTTTCTGGCTCACAAATTTTCCTTCTTTCTCTTTAAGAACAGGGTACCCATGAACAATATCATTTGCTTTTAACCGACGCAGTGCCATCTTTGGTCGCCGAACATCTAACCATCGGGCAGCAAATGGTAGTGTTTTAAACTCTTCAGCAATCTGCTCAAGGGCTTGTCTCGCATCGCGATTCCGAACTGACCCCTCTTGCTCAAGCATAAATATTTCTTCATTACTTCCTTCTGTTACTTTTCCTGTGCCGTCAGTTACGAACGGCTCAACTGCAACGACATCCCCGGCCTCAAGCGTTACTCCCTGTGAGACCTCTCGGTTCGGAATCGATGGTTCAGTATGTTGATCATATCGACCCAGTCCATGGCCTGTTAGATTGACAACTGGGTTGTATCCTCGGGCATCGATTGCTTGTTCAATTGCTGCCCCAACAGTTCCAGTATCCACACCATCCTCAATCGTCTCAATTGCTGCGTCTAATGCATCTTCACTTGCCTTGACAAGATCGCTATGCTCTCCGGTCAAATCAACAGTAATTGCTGAGTCAGCGATCCAGCCGTCAATATGTACACCAATATCTATGTTTACAAGATCTTCACCAAATGTTGTTCTTTCGTCTGCTGCTGGTGTCCGATGGGCCGCTTCCTCATCGATACTGATGTTTAGTGGAAATGCAACTTCACCACCGAGTTCCCGTATTCGGTTTTCAGCAAATTCTGCAATTTCAAGATGGCTTGCTCCCACCTCAATCCTGTCTACGGTTTCCGAACGCACCTGTGTGAGAATCTCGCCTGCCTCTCGATGTTTTTCATACTGCTCAGCGTCAAGGTCCACAGCCATATCTCAGATATCGGGGAAACAGTCAAATGCGTTTCGTTCCTTTCTAACCGTCACTTGAGTCAACTCCTGTCTGATGTGTATCCTCTTAGAGAGTAACATTTGTATCCTCAATTGCATAGTCCACTGTATGGATCAAATCTTTGCCCCGTGGCGAATTAAATGGGTCAAACAAGGAAGTGAAAATGAAGAAATTAATGGATGTGTTTTCTGTGAACTTCCTAAGCAGAATGATGATCGGGACAATTTGATTGTGGCACGTAGTGAGCATACATTTGTTCTGTTAAACAACTACCCATACAACCCTGGGCATCTTATGGTAATCCCTCATTCCCACGTGGCCACCTTTGATGAGCTATCAGATGTAGAATTACTCGATCATGCTCGAATGAAAGCCCGAACAATCGAAGCACTAGACACTGCTGTTAATCCAGCAGGGTTTAATGTAGGAGTCAACTTAGGAGGAAAAGCCGCTGGTGGATCCATTGATGACCATCTACATACCCACGTAGTTCCGCGATGGACAGGTGATGCTAACTTTATGCCGGTAATCTCTGACACCAAAGTTATTGTTGAAGCACTTGAGGATACTTATGAATGGGTGCATGAAGCTTTTTCCGAACAGGCAGAGACAAATTCAACTGGCCTGGACACAGCAGTCACAATTGTTGACCCATAAATACCTGTGATTAGACATGGATGGAGACCCAGTTGAACTTGGAGTGGAATTGCTAGCAGCTATTGATGAAAATGAACTTTCAATAGCTGATGCAATAGATCGCATTGAGACAATTACAACTGATCCGACCCTTACGCGCAATATTCTTCGAGAGGCGGAATCTCGCGGCATTATCGAACGAAAAGATGCAACGATTCAATCACACAGTACTATACCCATTGATTTCACGCAGGATGTTGTTCAGAAAGAAGGCAAGTTTACGTGCCGACGCTGTGGAACTGATATTTCAACTGGACACTTTGTCAAGCTAGATGCTGGTAAACTGGGACCGTTCGGCTCCTCCTGTATTCGAAAAGTCACTGGGCGTGACGAATAGAGATGAGAAGTATTAAAAAATCCCGCCAACCAAGTATATACTGAGCCCGGGTGGCTTAGCTGGACATAGCGCCGCACTCATAGGGTTTCGAGCTTCGGTGCGGCATTTCAGTCCATGTCTCTCACTTCGAGGCCCGCCGAGCCTCGTACCTGGGACATGCGGAGATCGAGGGTTCGAACCCCTCCCCGGGCATTCTCTTTTGTTTCCAGCGGTAGTAAAGCGAATGCATCCAACTTCAGTCGTTGGAGGAGATAAAACTTTTCTACAGAGAAAGCAGGCAGAGCGACTCAGAGCTTGACCCCGAGCAGTTCACAGTAATTGCTATCCGGGTTCACTCTTAAAACCCATTTTTTGTCTCGGAAGCTAAAATTTCAAATTTTGAACAGGATGGACTCAGCTCTGAATGCTTATAACCGATCAGCACCACCGCTCATACTGATAACATCGTGCTGGATTATGTGGTTGTGGTTCTCGCTCGGTATCATCATATGCTGCCCGGTGTTCTTCGTAGTCAATGAATAACTCTCCTTCAGGATCAAAATCCCGGCTCAGAGCACTTTCTGCCTGTTTCTTGTTCCATGACTCAAGATGGTTTACTGCTGTCTCAGTGTCAATCTCTGTTAATTCTAAGTGTTTTTTACAGTCACGGAGTATTTCCCCTCCGACATCACTTCGCGCAATCAATGTTGAGTGACCGCTCTGGCTTCCGATTGTTCCAGCACTGATATCCGCGGCTTTTCCGACAAAGTCTGCACACTCATCACATCCAGGCATTGTCGGAGCGTCATTACCCGACACCTCTATCGTAATTGTCTCACTGGATTTTGTTTGAATCCGCAGTCCATCTCCCACCAGCGATAGAGATGAAACTTCTGATGGACGTACACCGGCGTCAATTAGTGTTGACCGGAGGTGTTCGTATTCAAAGCTCTGTGTACACATTAATGCGATTGTTAACGTGATATGCTGTAGATGTGAATCACGCCCAAATTCTTGTAACGATCTTGCTCCCGTGATAACACAGGGTGTTCCAACCAGTGCTATGTCGGGGTCAGTAAGATCGGACTTAGCAACTAACTCCTCGACCCGACCTAACTGCATCATTTGTGTAAATACGCTTCCAGCTGTCTCTGCTAGCTCTTCTTTTGTTGTTACTAACCGAGACTGCCCTTTCAATGGCTTATCCGGGTCTTCTTGGGCAACGACTGCTCCGTCTATTACTCCCGTCTCAAGTAGTCTTGCTAGTAATCCTGTAACTGCACCCCCATTCTGGCCACGGGTTTGTAATATCTCATTTGCTGCTCTTGCAGCATATGTCACTTGAGCTCTACCACCTGAACGATCTTGGATGATATCATTTGCCCGTTCATATCGCATTCCACTCCGTGGGCAAAAGTCCCAACAAAGCGAACATCCTGTGCACATTTTGACCAGTGTTGGTCGTCCATCAAGTTCGTCAACACCAATCGAACCGGAAGGACAGGCCGCTTCACAGGTTCCACACTGAATACATCGGTCTGCCTCAATTACTGCTTCATCGAGGTCGCGAAACCAAATTTTTCCGCGTGGATCGGCTATCTCTTTTGCATCTCGTGGATCATCTCCGATCGTTGGGATTCGTGGCTGTCGGTCCGTGTCTGTCGTGGTGTTATGTGAATTCTTTTGTGACATCTCTTAATTACCTCCTTTCGTTTTTCCCATTGTAGGGGCCGGTTGATCGTCTCCGGACACTAATTGCTGCAGTTGCTGATATGAGGTTTCTTCAACCCACTCTGAAAATGATTGGCCAGTACTCACTTTCCCATATTCGGTGAGCATTCGCTTGATTATCTCTGGAACATCTGCTGTTGGTACACTTCCAGCGACCCAGTCTACAAACTGATTGCGGCCGAGATCACCTCCCAATCCCAAGTCGACGGCTGGCTTGGACCCATTGACCGTTGGGATTTCTTCTCCTCGCATTCCAAAGTCAGCAAGTTGCGGGTGTGCACATGACGCTGAACACCCACTCAAGTGCGCTCGAACAGCGTCTAGGTTTACTTCTCCTTCATATTCTTCTTCATACCACTCATCAAGCTCACGAGCCCATCTTGCCGCCCTATTTTTTGTGTTAATTATTCCATATGTACAATATTCTTTTCCTGTACAAGCAATTACCCCTCGTTCAAATGGTCCTGGATCTGGGCTATACTTTTTGATCACTGGCTCTTGGCGAACTTCATCAACCTTCTCTGGTTCTACGCCTGGAATTATCAGATTTTGTGCCGGTGATAACCGAATTTCTCCATTTCCGTATTTCGCAGCGATATCTGCAATCTCAGTAAGGTCAGTGCCAGACATTCTGCCGACGGGCACGTTTAGTCCAATATACTGATTTCCATCCTCTTGCTCGTGAATACCAACGTGATCACCCCGATATTGCTCTGTTAATCCGTCACCAGATGAATTTATTTCAAAGTCACATCTTGCTACAATTTCACTTCGTACTTCGTCGATTCCCCATTCGTCAACCAGAACCCCGAGCCGGTTGACAGCCGTGTCAAGATAACTTCCATGGTCAATAAACATATCTGCCGTTGCCTCAACGACATCCCGGATCTGTTCTTCCTGAACGAACAAATCAAGGTTTCGTGCTTTCATCGGTCCATCAGATAATCGCCCTCCGATATGTACATTGAAACCAAACTTAGCACCTTTCTCCGCAGGAAGGAACGTAAGATCGTGTATCTGTCCTCTAGCACAATTCTCATGACATCCTGTAATTGAGACCTTGAGCTTTCGCGGCAAATTTGCATATCGCTCATCTCCAAGGAAGTAATCTGAAATATCCGTCGCGGTTGGGTGGACGTCAACAGACTCCTCTGATGTGAGTCCTGACACCGGACAAGTGACAACATTTCGAACCGAGTTTCCACCCGATTGTAGTGTTGTTAGTCCCACATCGTCATACCGGTCCCAGATCTCCGGCACGTCTTTCATCTGGACCCAGTGCATCTGAATACCCTGACGTGTTGTGATATCAAGATAGCCGTCACCAAATTCTGGATTTTGGGCTTTACCTCCGTGTTCTTCTGGTGCCCGGGCATACTTATCTGCGACCTCACCAATTACCTTGGCCTGTTCGGCGGTCAGCTTTCCCCCCGGAACTTTTGTCCTGAACATGAAGTATCCCCGATGCTTCTGATGATACATCCCAACTAATTTCAACCGCCCAATTGCATCTTCTCCTAGGTCATCAACAAAACCGGTAAAGCTACGGTGAGACTGTACCTCCTCTTTAAGTCCCAGTGGACTCCACCCCCGATCCTGTTCTCGAATCCAGTCGGTCAGACTCCCCTCATATACTGATATATCTGTGTATCCAAGCTCAGCTAACACACTATATGTATGACTCAATCGTCGGGCTGTGTTACAATACAGGGTAATCTTTTTATCTTTTGTTATGCCTCTGTCAGCTAACAGAGAAAAAATCTCTGATCTCTCACATAATTGTCCATCTTGGATAAAGTCTTCCCAGCTTACCTGCACTGCTCCTGGGATTGAAGCTGATTCGTATTCGGCGCGTGACCGTGTGTCTACAAGTATCTGATCGTCATCATCAACTGCGTTTTCGACAGCATTCCGGTCAACAATTGGATCTCCAGGTTCTGATGCGGTATAATCACTCCTTGCTGCTGTCTGCTCGCCTGACTCAAGATCGTATTTTTCGCTCCAAGCCTCAAACCCTCCATCTAAGACATATAACTCTCCGTCGTGTCCGAATGCTTGTGCAGTTAACAGTACTCGAGCAGCATATACCCCCGGTGCGTCATCATACGCGACGACCGTATCGTCAGGACTAATTCCCGATTCACTGAATATTGTCTCAAACGTGTCCTTGTCCGGTAAGTGTCCGGCTAGTGATCCTGAAGGATTTCTGACCTCTTCGTATGGGATGTTTACCGCAGTTGGTATGTGACCAATTCGCCGAAACGGACCTGTGTCGCGAACATCAATAATTACCGCGTCTTCTTGATGCTCTGCAAGCCAATCAATATCTACAAAACCACTAATCATAACATCACCTGCCAGATGGAATTCAACTCTGATGTGTCTCTCATATTCTTCCTCTTTACACTGTATCAACCAACTATTTATGTCGCATGCAACACCTGCTTTAACTCCGTGATACCAGCAATAATCTCTGCCTAAATGACTAAATGTAATGGTTAAAATATTATCAATATTCGGTAATAATGCCTTAGTCCCATGAATATTATTTGTGTGTAAACAGACTGAACAGCAGATTTCGATGTAAATACAAGCAATTTTTTCCTATATTAATTACGATAGGTTCATGTATCTGTATAAACATGATCATCCTGTGATTAAACATCATGACAGACGATGACACAAATGAAGAACACTTAGAAGATGTTCAGGATGGAGCAGGATGTGCAGAAATCTGGGAGAAAATGAGCGAAAAAAGAAACAACGATTCATGAGTTGCCCTGCCTTCATACTTCCTCACTGTGTGACTGATCTATAGCCGTGTCGTATTGTGCTCCAAACTAATTCATCTCGATAGAATAACACATGTCTCGACAATTTCCTGAATATGTTTCCGTCGATTATGACGATGGCACAGATACGAGCCCAGATGACATTCCCGGGCTCCAGAACAAAATCGAGAAAGCAATTGATGTTGTTTATGAAGGACTGACTCAGTACCAACGACCAGCTGTCATGTGGACTGGTGGCAAAGATTCCACATTGACATTGTATTTCATCGCTGAAGTTGTTGAACGATATGACTTGGATGCCCCTCCAGCAGTTTTTATTGATCACTTCCAGCACTTTGATGAAATACACTCATTCGTAGAAACATGGGCTGAGCGATGGGGGGTAGATCTCATATACGCTCGCAATGAAAATGTTGGTGAATACGTCAATACTCATGACCTTGAACCAGGTGATGAAATTCCTGTTGATGCTTTAGATGAACACAACCAGCATCATATTCGTAATATCCTCGAGTACGAGGAGGAGACGTTTCCTTTCCTTCTTGACACCTATGTCGGTAACCACCTATTGAAGACTGTTGCGCTTAATGATACGCTCGAAGAATACAACTTTGACAGTGTCATTAGTGGAGTTCGATGGGATGAACAAGAAGCACGTGCAAGTGAGACATTTTTCTCCCCTCGTCATGATCCTGACACGTATCCTCCTCATGACCGGGTCCATCCGATCCTGCAATTTACCGAACGGGATGTCTGGGATACCTTTTGGCACTATGTTGTCCCTGATGTTGTCGATGAGTACCCGGAAGAGGGATACACTCCTGAGTCGAGTGCTGACCTTCCAGATGGAGTTTCTAAAGAAGATTTACCGATCTCTCCAAAATACTTCGAAGGATTTCGATCACTCGGGAGTGAGATATCAACAGACAAAACATCAACTCACCCGGCATGGTTACAGGATCTTGAATCTACAACTGAACGTGCTGGTCGAGCGCAGGACAAAGAAGACCTCATGGAACGGCTTCGCGATCTCGGATATATGTAGGAGGGACCTCATTCATATCCTCCAGAGGGAGAGGTCAAGTCTCTCAAGCCTTGAATCCTCCTCTGGCTGAAGTCGTGGGACTCTTCTGTAGGGGATCCAGCCAGCTGATTCTCTCAGCTGTGAACTTGCGGGTTCACTGATGCACCTTCGGCCCTCAAATGAGTGTGCGGCGTATTGAGTATCTGTTCGGTGTCGCCCTCTCTGGAGGGAGTGGCACTCACGGGCGTCCAGCACCGTGAGCAGCGGGCCGGGCCATCGGCCCAACGTTCCATCCCCGGCCAAAGCCGATAACCATTCGCTTTGCTACCGCTGTAACTTCAAAACAGCTCATTTTATGTCGATGATCTCTCGTGCGATTTCGAGCCCTTTGTCTTGGTTATTCGGAAGTTGCTCCCAGACTCGTTCAGAATCCATCACCTTCCACAGGAGCTGTTTTCGCTGCTGCTGATCTGAGATTTCTTTCTTTAGTGCCTCCCGTAACTCCATCTGAATTTCTGCCATAGCATCAGCCTCCTCTATTACTGGCGTCAACTCCAGTCGCAAATGCTTTGTTGTCGCCGGACTCGCTCCTCCCGTTGCGATTGCAACTGATACGTGGTCACCATCGATATGGCTCGGAACAACTATATCGTTTGGTTGGTCTACTCGATTTACAAGTATATCTCGTTGATTTGCTGCAGTAACAATGTTTTCGTTAACCTCCTCGCTATCTGTCGCAGCAATAACAAGATATGCATCAGTAATAATTTCGTGAATATTTAATTCAGTTACTCTCTTCGTGATGCATGTACACGGAACCTCATCAAATCCTTCTGCAAAAGACTCGGCAACCACCGTTACCGATGCTTCCTGTACGAACCGCTTAGCTTTCCGAAGTGCAACTGAGCCTCCTCCAATAATAACAACTTCCTTATCTTTAAAATCATGGAATAATGGGATCATTATGTGTTCTTTTCACTTAATAAGATAGTCAGACACAGAATCTCGTATGTTCACAACGCTACCAACGATTGTGACTGCCGGTGGCTCAATGTTTTGTTTATCTCTTTTGCTAACAATTGTTTCGAGTGTACCTGTAATGACTTGTTCGCTGTCCCACGTTGCCTTCTCAACCATTCCTGCTGGTGTCTCCTTTGAAACTCCATAATCCTGAAGTGCTTGAACAATCTCTGGCAATTTAGCAACACCCATTAAAATAATAACTGTTCCCCCGGCGATTACTGTATCAGCAACTGCTTCCCAGTCGACTGTGCTTCCACGCTTTTCTGATGCTTGGTGGCCAGTTACTATCATGAGGTTTGATGAATAGTCGCGGTGTGTCAGCGGGATACCACTCTCTGTTGCCGCTGCGAGGACACTGGAAATACCTGCAACTGTCTCAAATTCAATCTCATGTTCTGCAAGATGTTCTGTTTCTTCTCCCCCTCGGCCAAACACCGTTGGGTCTCCAGACTTCAATCGAACTACATGTTCTCCTTTTTCTGCTTTGTTCTTCATCAGTTCATTAATCTGTTCTTGTGTCATCGGGTCTGGCTGACGCTTTCCGACATCAACTTTTTCCGTGTTCTCAGGAATTTCATCAATTAAATCGTTTGTTGTCAGAGAGTCATATAGAACAACATCTGCTGTCTGTAATCGCTTCCATGCCCGACGTGTCAATAAGTCTGGATCACCTGGTCCTGCCCCGACGAGAGAAACTTTTCCCTCGCTTGTTTCTTCCGATGATGCTCCCGACTGGGAGCTATCTTTATCTGCTTTCTCTTTAATCATATCCTGTTTCTCTCGCTGTTTTTCCCACTTCTGTTTCTCTATACACCGGTAATTGTCGTCTATCTGTCGAAAATGGACTAATATTAGCTTTCTTCATCATATCTTTTTGCCCGGTCAACAAGGACGTCAATTAATTGATCATCAATTCTGGCCCCGACCACATCTGTTGTGATGACTCGGCACGTATCATTCCCTTTTCTGAACTCTCTTGCCTTGCTTCGTATCCTGTTAGCGATTATCCCGTCACCAACTGTATACGGGACAACAATTGTACTACGCGTTTCGTCTGTTGTTGTCGTGTCTAATACCGACTCCAACGATGGACTTCCCATAGTGAGAAATGCTGGTTTGACTTGGCCCCAATCTATCTTCTGCTGTAACTGCTTGCTAATTTCTTTAGCTGTTTTATTCGCATCCTTGTCGCTTGTTCCTTTCGGACAAAAAATAACCGTTGTCTCGGATGAATCCTGCTCTGAGAGTAACTCTGATCTTGCATCCTCAACGCGCTGTCTAACAATCTCAACCATTTTTGGATGTGATCCCAGATGCTTCCCTCGTTTAATTGTAATATTTGGATTATCTCGCTTTATTTGTTGTATTGCTTCTGGGATATCCTGTTTAATGTGTGTTGCTGCAAACAATAAAAGCGGTAAAATGGTAATACTTTGACAGTTCTCAATCAGTGACTTGACTCCTGATTGCACATCTGGGTCAGATTTTTCAATAAATCCTACCTGTACCGGTTTCCCAATTCGGGACTCTAGCCTCCTGCCAACACGGCGTACTAACTCATTTGACTCTTCAACTGATGATCCATGTCCAACAAGCACAATTCCATCGGGCACGCCCTGTTGTTCTCTTGTACTCATAATTACATAGTGTCTGTTTTCGCTCAATCCGTGTATTTCGTTGTTCCTGATTTTATCGAGTGTATTCAAAGAGTGTGCTGTCGCTGTCAAGATCGGCCACTTTCTATGACAATCTCTGGACTATCTAGAATCCAAACTCTTTCGTACGCTTCTGCCGTTATTCACTCACAGACGATAGATAGAAGATAGTGTCCTTCCACATCGATCTCCTGTGTTTTCCTAACTACAATTGAACATGACCCGGTTCCCACTCCCTGCCCCTGCTGGCCCCCACTTACAGACAGTTCTTGACCATTTCCCTACCGCTGTAATTATACTTAATACTGACTTCGAGTGCACCTATTTGAATAAGCAAGCAGCTCAATTTACTGATACAGCACAAGCCAGTGGTAAAACTCTCTGGGAATTGCTCCCGAAGATGTCTAACTCATCACTGGAGGATCTAGTCAAAGAAGCTACCATCCAACAAGAACCTTTGACTGTTGATGAGTACTTTCCCTCACATGACCGTTGGTACCAGCTTCAAGTTCTTCCTTTTACCGATGGTATCACTCTACTGATGCATGACTATTCGGGTGATCTTTCCCAATTAGACCAGTCGCAAAACAATCTCAAATTCTTTCGCAAAGCGGTTGAACAGGCAGGTCATGCACTATATATCACTGATACTAACGGTGTCATTCAGTATGTCAATGGGGCTGCCGAGGAGATCACCCAGTATACTGAAGAAGAATTGTTGGGCCGTACTCCTAAAATGTTCAATTCTGGTGTTCACGATGATACTTTTTATACTGATCTTTGGAATACGATACTCTCTGGCGATGTCTGGCAAAGTGAAATAATCAACGAACGGAAAAATGGAGAACGTTATATTGTCGATCAGACAATTGCGCCAATCACAGATGCCGATGGAGCTCCCGTAAAGTTCATTGCAATTAACCGTGAGATCACTGAGAAAAAACGTCGAGAACAACGACTGAGTGTTCTTAATCGTGTCCTCCGTCACAATCTCCGTAACAGTGCAACTGTGTTGTACGGACACGCTGAGGAACTTGCACAGAAAACATCTGGCGACGTTTCTGAGTTAGCACTGACACTTCGTGACGAGACTCGAGACTTGATGCGAAAAGGTGAGATTGTTCGTGAGTTTGATCAACTCCTCCGTGAGTCCAATGTTATGGAAAATGTTGACTTGTCTGCCGTACTTCACCGAAGAATTAAGAATATTCAGCCGCAAGCGGATCAAACCGATCTCCACATTGATATCCAACCAGGCCTACATGTCCGAGCCAATAGCGATCTCATCGCTGTCATCTTTGATGAACTGCTTGAAAATGCAATTAAGCACAATTCGTCTTCTGACCTTACACTGACAGTCACAGTTCAGGACGAAGCAGAACACGTTCGTGTCATTATCAGTGATGATGGGTCTGGCATCCCACAAAACGAGTTGCAGGCAGTCATTGAAGGCGAGGAGACTGAACTCACGCATACAAGTGGACTTGGTCTCTGGCTCACCAAGTGGGGAACTAGACATCTTGGGGGAACGCTTAACATCAGCTCAACACCTGTATCTGGGACGAAAGTAGTTATTGAGTTTCCACAGGCATAATACACACGGACCTTCACTTCTTCAGCAGCGGAGCATAACCATACAGATGGAAGTCGGTCCAAGTTAGGACCAAGCCTTGAGATACTCTTTCCCAACCATCAGCTAATCTTCTGTATCCATTGAAGCTTCTACTTCGACCGTTATTGACTCTGTTGTAGACCGGTATACTGTCATTTCTCTTCCCTTTTCAGAGTACGCCACTCCAGTCTCCTCTACCAGTTCCACTTCTTCAAGTCGTCTCAGATGATACATTACATTTTGTAGCGAGCTTGATGTGTGTTCTGTGAGTTTTGTTGCTGTCGTTGGTTGGCTTGCAAGCACGCAGAGGATTTGTCGTGCTGTCTCTGATCCAAGTGCTTCAATAACCCCTGCGTCGTCTAGCAGATCAACTGTGTCGATTGGATCTTCCGTTGGTTCATGAATTTGTTTTGGGATTAGATTGTGCGTTGCCATTTTTGATCACTTTTTGTTTTACAGCCGGTCCTCTCTTGATCCGACAATCTCTTCTCAACCTATAGTATGCGCTATCAGTAATTCAGTTCTGCTACAATACTAACTATACTACAAATAGTATTGATACAATAAATACTATCAATACAAAATATACAAGTCAGGACAGTCGTCCGTTAATTATATGCCCACTACCCGCTCTCTTGAGCGAATTTCAGAAGTGCATATTGCCCCTCTCGGGTATGAATATGATCGGATTCTAGAGCCGGTTCTCAAATATGACGCAGATATCCTATATTTGCTTTATGGAACAGACACTTCAACTCCTGAATATCACGAAGCATTACAGCAAGAGCTCCTGAATGAGGGAATCGATATTCGAACCAGAGATATTAATCTTCATGATATTTATGATGTGCTTGGCACAGTAACAACTGTTACCGACCAGCATCGTGAGGATATAGTTCGTGTAAATGTGTCTAGTGGTCCAAAACTAGCCACTGTCGGTGTCGCTCTTGCTTGCATGGCGACTGATGCTGCTGGATACCATGTACATCCAGAGACACATAACCATGCAGCTGCTTCTTCTCCTCGTACTGAGGGAATGGTTGCTGCTGAGCAACTCCCATCGTATCCTCTTGAAACACCATCTGAAGACCAAGTTCGTGTGCTTAATTTTATTGACGAACGCAGTACCTCCACATACACTCCAAAAAAGAGTGATCTCATAACGTTTGCAGAAGATGCTGAACTTAATTTTATCCGAAAAAGACAACCTGGAAATGAGAAAGCGAAATTTGCTCTGCTGAATAATCAAATAATCGAGCCACTAGTTGATAATGGCTACCTTCAGGTTGAGTCAGTCGGCCGGACCAAACAAATATCTTTGACCGACACTGGAAAAAACGCACTTCGAGCCTTCCGACATAAACTTCCAGAAAAACCTGACAGATAGATTTTAATCGAAGTGTGTGAAATATTGTTTCTTTTTGTGCATGTGGCTAGTTGATAGTGTTAGGTGATTGAATATGTTTAGGCAAGCCAAAATATTTCTTTTTTTATTGAAAACTCTTATTCGTATACTCACAAATAATAAGCATATGGTTGAGGCCTCCAGCGCATCGATGCAGACGGAATCGGACATTGGGTCTGATAGCTCTCTTTCTCAGGGCTATCTCCGATTGCAGGTTATTTCTGTTGTCTTGACCTTTCTTGGCACTTTTGCTGGATTATTGATTGGCTGGTTTGATGGCCCAACGACATTGTATTGGACCAGCTATGCTATTGCATACATCTCAGGTGGCTGGTATGGTGTTAAAGAGGCCATTGAGAGCCTTCAAGAACCAGCCATCGAGATTGACCTTCTCATGATCATTGCCGCCGCTGCCGCGCTTGTTATTGGAGCACCATTCGAAGGCGCATTACTATTGTTTTTATTCTCGCTTTCGAATGTTCTTGAAGAATATGCCTTTGGGCGGTCAAAGGCGGCAATTTCCTCCCTTGCAGAGATGCGTCCGGACACCGCACAGGTTTTTGTAAATGGTGAAGAGGAACAACAGCCGATTGAGAATGTTGAGATTGACGATGTTATTATTGTCCGGCCAGGCGAGCGATTACCACTTGATGGTGAAGTAATTGATGGACAAAGTTCCATTGACGAGTCTTCAATTACCGGTGAGTCAGAGCCTGTTACCAAAACACCCGGTGATGAAGTCTACAGCGGCACGATTAACAAAACTGGCAGTCTTGAAGTCCGGGTTACTCGAGAAGCTGCTGAGTCTACTCTTTCACGACTCATCGACATGGTTCAGGAAGCTCAACGTAAGCAAGCCCCCACCCAACGGCTTGTTGATCGGCTTGAGCAGCCATATGTCCTTGGCGTATTTCTGATGACAATTCTTGCAGTTGTAATTCCTTACTGGCTGCTTAGTCATCCTCTTGATAGTACTATTTACCGAGCAGTGACACTCATGGTTGCTGCCTCGCCGTGTGCAGTGATCATTTCCACTCCAGCAGCTGTCCTCTCCGCAATCACCGCCGGTGCCCGACAGGGTGTGCTGTTCAAAGGCGGCGACCATGTTGAAATTGCTGCGAATGTAGATGCCATTGCTTTTGATAAAACCGGAACGTTAACTGAAGGAAATACTGTCCTAAATGAATATACTGCTAGAGATGGTGCTAAACTAGGCAGTATGCCTGTGAACGATCAGCAACTGTTGCGTCTTGCAGCTGCTGTACAGAGTCGCTCTGAACATCATCTTGGAGAAGCAACTGTTGAAGCAGCCAACAATCAGTCAATTTCAACTCCTGATATCACCAATTTCAACGCAGTAGTTGGGAAAGGTGTTAATGCTCAAGTTGATGGCACGCCGATTCATATCGGCAATCAGCGATATTTTGAGTCTGAAATTAACAGCAAAGTTGAGCATATAGAACAGGGAATCGAGGCTATTCGTCGTCAAGAAAAAAACGGAAAAACCAGTGTCATTGTTGCAGCAGAATCAGAAGATAAATTCACTGTTCTTGGATGGCTTGCTTTTACCGATACCATTCGCCCAGAAGCTGCTCAGACAGTTCAGCAACTCCGTGAAAGTGGCATTCGCGAAATAATTATGCTTACCGGCGATAACGATCGAGTGGCACAAGCAATTGCCGATGAGCTCAACATCGATACCGTCTATTCGGAACTACTTCCCGAAGAAAAAGTCGCTCAGATTGAAGCACTACAGAAACGCCATAACGCCGTCGCGATGGTTGGAGACGGCGTCAACGATGCACCAGCACTTGCAACTGCCGATATTAGTGTTGGAATGGGCGGTGCCGGAACTGATGTTGCCTTGGAGACGGCAGACGTTGTGTTAATGTCTGATGACCTTAGTAGGCTCCCGTATATTCTTTCTTTGAGCAAAAAGACTAAACGAACACTGTGGATCAACTTTACAATAGCTTTCGGCGCTATCGGGCTGATGATCGCTGCTATCTTAGCTGTTGATCTTCCGCTACCGTTGGCTGTTGTCGGCCATGAGGGATCAACCGTTCTGGTGGCTCTTATTGGTCTTCGATTACTTGGTTATTCGCCAGGTGACCTGTAGCTCCTTTGGCTGATAACATACACTTTCCCTATTCGAAAATAACTTACTGGTTTGGCTTCCTCCGCATGTGATGATGGCCTCAAGAATGATGAAGCTGCTTCTAATCTTAATTCTGCTCTACGGGCGGTTCTGAATGTCCTTGTTCAGGACCTCCACCTTGTCCCGGGCCATCTGGAGGTCCGGGGATCTCCTCAGGAGGACCACCACCCGGCCCCCCAATCTGCGGACCAGCAATCCCTTGTGCAATCTCGGCTACTTCTCCACCACGCAAGTTACTTGCGTTGTTTCGTAACTCTTCGATATGATCAATGCTAATGCCCTGGTCTTCACGTACCTCTTGTGATATATTAGCAGATGTAGCAGCGTTTTGTGACTGATTTGCAGCCTGTTCCACTGAGGCAGATTCAGCTGCTATCTTAGCAATCTCTACTCGATACTGTCCTGGAGATATCTCCCCCTCATCGAGTGCATCACTGAGTTGGGCCTTACGATCTTTGAGGTCTTTCGTCTGGTTTTCAATCTCATCTACCTGTTCTGCGATGATCTGGGTTTTTTCCTTGTCATTTGCTGCAGCAGCTATTTGTATTCCAAATGCTCGTTGCTCGATGTTGGCTTCAAGCTCCGCTTCTCCAACACCAATCACTCCGGTTAATTGCTCACTTGATGTTGCGTTTGGTAGCCCAGTGGGATCCTGCTGGTCATCTTTTTCTGGTACCGGGGTATCTTCTCCCGTGGCTAACCCTATAGCTGAAAGGGTAATTATACCTACGGCAGCCAATATCAAGATGACAAATAATGATCGATGTTTCATTAATGCTGTGTATGTCCTGTTTAACTATAACTTCTGAACATTCTTACGTTGATTTAACGCCATTTTCCTTGTTTTTCAACGGTGAAAATTTGTTATTCGGCGATGTAAGGGCGCTACTCCCAGCGAAATGTGATGGAACGTTGACAATCGTCTGTTCCAGACAAATTAACTTTTACAGGCTACGTCCCTCTCCGTAAGGAGCCACCAACGGCAGCGAGCATCCAAGGGTAGTTCACCAATAAATACCAGTTTACTGGTTTGATGGAACCAGATGGAACATTTATTGAGGTAAATCGGACTGCAACAGATTTCAGTGGACTTGATCGAAGTCGTGTTAACAGAAAATATGGAAAACCCCTTGATTTCAACTGGAGGATTTGCCAACACGACTCAAGAAAGCAGCAAGTGGCGAGTTCGTTCGTATGGGAATACCAGCACAAGGACAACATCGGAGAGCTATGCTAGACTTTTCAATCCGGTTAGTACTGGATGATCAAAATCTGTTGAATTGTTGGTCCCTGGAAGGTGGGAATATAACCGAAATCAAGTGTCGTGAAAAGCACCTAGATACGCTTCAGCGTGTATTACGGCGTAATTTACGAAATGAGTTAACAGCCACAAAAGGATACGCTGAGATATTAGCTAATTCCATTGATGACCCAACACTGTTAGAACATGCAAATAAAACCATCAAAGGAGCAGAAGATCTTCTTAATTTCAGTGAGAGTGCTCGACAACTAAGCCAAACGGTCCAATCTGATGATCCAGCCCTACCGTTGTAAGGCTTAAACCTCTGATTGACTCTATTATGACTGCCATAGCTCAAAAACACCCAGACAGTGATATTTCTGAACCAACAGCGTTTCCAGCTTGATCTATCTGCTGAGTTGGCTTCTCAGTTCTACTGTGGGCGGGATCATTAGCCGCCCAGTTGGAGGGGTGTCAGTTAATACGCTCTGCAGCCAAGAGCGGGGGTGTTGAGGTAGCCAGACACACTGGATCCTCTACAGAGATAGCAGGCCGAGTGCCTCAGACTTGATTCCGAGGTACTTCTCTGTCGGAGTAGCGCTCAAGTTTACTGATAAGTCCCACACAACCGTGTATCGGTCGTTGACATTAGCACATATTTTATTATCTATGATACTTTGTTGTCTTTATCAATGGTACCATCAGAAGGTGATACCCGCACCGTTGCGCGGACGTTTACAGCCGACGACGTATCTCGGTTCGCTGAGTTTTCTGGTGACGATCAGCCTAGACATACCGAACCAAGAGAAAACGGTGAGCTAATGGTCCAAGGTTTACTTACTGCAACACTTCCCACTGAAGTTGGAAGCGATGATCGCGTATTAGCGCACACCATGGAAGTTGAGTTCTCCAAGCCAGTATACACAAATGAACAAATCGAGTGCCATGTCCTCTATGAGAGCGTCACCGAGAAGGATAACCGATATGACGTGACTATGGATATAACATGCAGTAATCCGGAAAATGATATAGTGCTGACCGGTAACATCAACGGGATTATCTGGAAAAAATAGTTCTAGCTCTGTAAGTGAAGAGATCTTTCTGATTCAGTGAATATGTGGATTATCACCTACGCATATAGTATACTATTTGTTAAAAATAAAGGAAAAAATACACCAATACGTATATTAAAATAAAAATATAATTTGAGTTGAGATCTAATATCGGGCGTATATCAAATAAATAAGGAATATATCTACACAATATTAAATATATTAAAAATTTACCCATAAAAGTTATGATTATTGCATTAAAAATATAGTACAAATTACTAAAATTTTTCTATTATTTTTATATATTATATGAAGAAATATGACATAAAGGGTGTTTATACTGTTCCTAAAAATCAGTACGGCTTCTGGAAATACGGTTCCTCAAATAATGTCAGTGTTTGTCCGAGACCCATCTTCTTAGCGTTTTGGTATACCTCGTTTGTCCATGTCACATCCTCCATCGGTAGCCCCAGTGGATAGAAAATGGACTTTCCGTCAGTTGGCTCACTGTCCTTTCCGGTTATAATATCATGAATTGCTCGAAGGTCTTCCTCGTCAATCTTAAGTCCTTTATTATAATCCACAGCAGCTCCCAGTGCATTCGTAATGTCCCAGTCCAGATGTTCTGCGAACTCAAGATCATTCTTCGGAATATCACAAAACACGAGTTCTTCCTCAAACGCCTCCAGTGGAACACGCAGATCGCCAAGCGGAATAACAACTGTGTCGTCTTTTAGCCATGACTCTTTGATACGTGGTGGCGGTGAACCAGCTGCTGCAACCGATACAACATCGCCTTTACTAATTGCGTCTTCCGGGGAATCATTTGGCACAATCTCAGTGTCGATATCGTCTTCCATATACTCTTTAAATGCCTCTGCCTTCCGCAGTTCAGGATGGTGTATTTGAATTTCTTTTAACGAGTCAAGAGCAACATCCATTGCGAGGGCAGATGTTTGCCCGATCACCCCTGGCCCAATTATTGTTGCGACTTCTGCCCGATCACCTTGGATATACTTTGCTCCTACCCCCGACACTGCGCCTGTTCGCATTGCGCTTTCAACTTGTCCATCCATCAAAAATAACGGTTCACCGCTGTCTGGATCGTTAAGTGTGATCGTATGTAGAGAGCGTGGAATTCCTCGCTCTGTCGGATTATTCACATTCGACCCATACCATTTCACTCCCATCTTATGCACGTCTCCTCCGACGTATGCTGGCATTGCACCAAACCTACGGTCTGGGCCGGATTCGGGAACTTCTGGATACTCCGGTTCATCCGGGAACGTTGTCATATGCCCGTGAATTGTTTGACCAGATGTTGTTCCTCCACCCATAATTACACGACCTTGGTTATACAATTCAAACACATACTCCATCTTCTCGACGCAACCTTCCATGTCTGTTAAACCTGCTTCTATTGCTTCCTCTTGCTGGAGAAACATAATCTCCAGTGGCTGTCTTTCAGTAGACATCCTATTGGTAACAATAAACAAACCAATACATAAAATTTGGTTTTGATGTATATATTGGATTAGTCTTATACTTTACCACCGCCTGATAAGGGATCAGCGTTATAATATCTAATATATTAGTTGTAATCTGGATATATATCCAGTTAAAGTATTTTTGGAATAATGGTTCCTTGAAGTCTTTATACAAGCGAAGCAGTTTATTTACAAGGGGGATAAGGCAATTTCTCCGAGCTTGCTCCCAAGACGAGCTCATCTCGAAAACCCCACCTCGGCGCTGTTCATAATTACGAGGCAGTATCTGATTCTGTCTCCTGTCGGGGATCAACAACTCCATGTCCTTGCTTGTTTTTCTCAAATCGATCTAGAGAGAAATAGTCTACGTCAGTGATACTTGAATCACCTTTGGTCACAAGATCTGATAGTATCTTGCCGATTGCTGGCCCCTGTTTAAACCCATGTCCGGAAAACCCGCACCCAACAACGCAGCCGTCAGGGCCTACCTCGTCAAGAATAAAGTCAAAATCTGGTGTGTTTGAGTAAATTCCACAGTACTCTCCTTGTAACCCAGCGTCTTCGAGATCCGGACAGAAACTGACTAAGTTATCTATTAGTTCTAACTTTACGTCCTCATCAACACTATCTTTATACGTATCAGGGTCAACTTTTCCTTCTGACTCGTGTGTATGTGTTGCGATAAGTATCCCATCAACAAAGTCATCTCTAGCATACCATTCTTCCCCAGGGGCCCCACTAGTTGGTAGACCTTCTGAATATTTTCTACTGAATCCCTCTGATTCCAGTAGTAAAATTTGCTCACGTGATAATTCAATCGGCACATCGACTTCGATTGTCTCCATGATCTCTGTAGTCCATGGTCCGGCTGTTACAACGACGTTTCCCGTCTCAATAGTTTTTTCTGGTGTCTTCACCCCAACTACTTTCCCTCTTTCTGTTTTAATCTCCGTGACTTTTGTCCCCGTATCAACGATTGCCCCGGCTTCACGGGCAGCATTTACAAATCCAATACATGCATCGGTTCCACTGGAGTATGCTGCTGTTTCATCATTTACAACAAAGTCTGTCTCTGGACTTGATATCATTGGGTATTCCTCTGTAAAATCTTCGCGTTCAAGTCTTGATACTGGAATATTCAACTCTTCTAATACTTTGTGGCCATTCATTGCATATGCTCCAGATTCGTCTCCCTCAATCCCGAGTCGAAGTAGAGGATTTGGCTTATATGCGAGTGGCTGTCCTGTCCGCTCCTCAAACTCACGATAAAATTTATGACTCCATTTTGCCATCTCTGCATAAATTTTCGAGGCTCCATAGTGATGTCTAATAATTGCAGAAGAATCCCCCGTTGCTCCGCTTGCAATGTTGTCTTTTTCGAGTAACAGCACTGACTGATCTGTTTCCGTTGCGTGGAAATAACAGGTGCTTGTGCCGGCGATTCCTCCACCAATAATTACAGTGTCCACTGTGTCTGGTAGGTCTTTCTGCATATATCTTTGGTCTAATTTCTGTATGTATATATCTTTGTTACAAGGTAATTTATCGCATGATCTCTGGTCTGTGATCTGCTTTAGAAATAAAAAATCAAAGCGTAGCCCCCCGTGATCTACAGAGATAACAGGCAGAGTGCCTCGGGGCTTGACCCCGGAGCAGTTCACTGACTGAAATCTTGCTGTATCTTTTATGTCCACTTCTCAATAGGAAACTTAGGATACCACCTATCTACAGATCAAAAAGAACGAATTTCGCTGATGTTGATTCTGATACGTTTCACCTGTAGAGCCGTGCGTCTCTCTGGTTAGTGTCTTATACGTTCTCTTTGACTGACTTTGTTAGTTGAGGAACGACATCAAAAAGGTCGTCAACGATGCCGTAATCTGCAATATCAAAGATCGGCGCCTCAGGGTCTTCATTTATCGCAATGATTGTGTTTGCATCTTGTATCCCTGCGACGTGCTGTACTGCTCCTGAGACTCCCACAGCGAGATAAACATTCGGTGATACAGTTTTCCCTGACTGACCAACCTGCCGACTTGGTGGTAACCATCCATTGTCGACAATCGGCCGAGACGCTGCAAGTGTTGCACCAGCTGATTCAGCAAACTCTCTAATTAACTCAATATTTTCTTTACTTTCGATCCCACGACCAACTGAAACAACAAAATCAGCATCAGTGATGTCTATGTCCCCATTTGACGTGGATCTCAATCCTGTCACGGCACTGTATATTTCATCGTCTGGAGGGGAGATGTCCATTGATGTCACCGTTGGATTACCACCTCTACTTGCTTTTTCCCATTCAGAACTCCGAATTGTCAGGACGCTTTGATCACTTTTGATACGCATCTTCGTCTGGATTTTTGCCCCGTGTGTCTCTCGAGTTACTGCTAGCTTTCCATCATACGCAAAATTGATGACGTCCGTCAATATCGGCATATTCAGTTTTTTAGCAACTGCCGGCGCAAAGTCGAGCCCGTTGACCGAATTTGGTGTCAAAATATACTTTGGGTCACATTGCTTTCCTATCTCACGGATCGCATGCACATATGTATCGTGATTGAAGTGCCTACCATCAGTAACTGCATAAATTGTATCAATCCCTGCGCACTGAAATTCTTTAGATAGTTTCACCGCCTCTCCATTGATAACTGCTGCGTGAAGCTCTCCTCCTGTTTCTGCTGCTAGTTGTTGTCCAGCAGTAGCAAGTCGGAGTGAAGATTCACGAAATGACCCCTGACGATGATCTGGGATGATCAACACGTCACTCATGTGCTTACAACCTCATTTTCTACGAGATAGTCAGATAACTGTTCAGCAGTCTCTTCTGGATCCCCACTCCAAAGTGTTGCCTTCTCATCTACTTCTGGTATGTATACATCTTTAATCTCAATACACGAACCAAGTTCTTTACCATTTATTCCGAGGTCGTCCAGTGACTTCAGGTCAAGCGTCTTTCGCTGTGCTGCCCGAATCCCGCGAATGCTTGCGTATCGTGGTTCGTTTATGCCTGTTTGTATCGTTAACACAGCCGGTAAGTCGATATCTGTCTTTTCGATCATGCCACCTTCTAACTCTCGGTGTACCCGTATTTGATCTTCATCAAGCAGTGTTTGATTCACAATCGCTGCCCATCCATAATTAAGTCGTGTCGCTAAGTGCACCCCAACTGCACCCAACTCTTCGTCACCTGTTTGTGCACCTGTTAGAATGAGGTCGGGGTCCTCTGCTGCCAGCCCTGCAGAAAGTATCTTTGTCCGGGCGTCGACATCAATGAAGTCCATCTCTGCGAGCGTCTCGTCCCAAATTCGTATACCTCTGTCCGCCCCTTTAGCAAGACACGTTCGGATTATCTCCTCTGTCCGCTCGGGGCCTATTGTTATAACCACAACTTCTGTACCTTCCTGCTGCTCACTAATCTGCACAGCTTCCTCGACTGCGTAGTTGTCCCATTCATTCAGTTCGTGCTCTACATACTTTTCTTCAATCTTATTTCCAGTAATTTCGAATTTATCTGGAACGACACTTACCTCTCTAACAATTACTGCTATCTTCATGCATAGCATACATATTCATATGATTATATCAACGTTCTGTATCATGGCATGTACTGCCGAAGAATTTGACTGCGTTTACCAGACGTAAATTCTCTTGAAAAAACTGTGTGCTTAGTGATCCCTGTATTCCGTTAAGTGGACCACCAATACATGTTACAATCACTGTCCTAGTCTCTATAAGCGAAGCGAACTGATTATTTCAGGCTTTGACTCTCTACCAACTACAATGTTTTAGACTACAATACACATCATTCTGGCTAACTTGGTGATGATATCCTCTGTGATGGCGGTTGTAACAATTGAAACTGGTATTCTTACATGCTTGACCTTCCCTTATTTCGCTGCTGTGTGTGGATATTATGAATACGGTATAACCGTTTTTTGTTACATGACAGTCAGGCTTTTGGGAGTATAAAGTAGCTGGCTAAACTGAATGTAAGGAATAAAACAAATTCTGTTTAATATGCGTAAACAAAAGAGTCCTGAGCTGACAAAACTTCTTTAATCCCTCATAACATGCTGCGCATATGAAAGATAACACTGGTCGAAAGCTCAGCACGGTTTCAACTGCTGTTCATGTTCTTGAGGCCCTACGAGATTTGGAGGGTGCTGGTGTCACAGAACTTGCCAATCACTTGGAACTATCAAAAGCAGCTGTACACGGCCATCTTTCTACCCTCCGTGACGAACAGCTGGTTGTCAAACGTGGCGATGATTATCATCTGAGCTATCACTTTGTGACACTTGGTGAATATGTAAAAAACCAAAGCGACCTCTATACTGCTGGTAAAGAACGTGTTAACGGACTCGCGGAAGATACCGGTGAGTTTGCTCATTTGATGACCGAACAGTTTGGATATGGAGTTCATCTATTCAAATCACAGGGAGATCAAGCAGTTGGAGAACCCTATCATATCCGAAATCTCCAGCGCCGTGATTATTTACATTATTCAGCAGCTGGTAAGGCGATTCTCTCACGACTTCCTACCGAACGAATCCGATCGATAATTGCAGAACGCGGCTTACCTCAGCGAACAGAAAACACAATCACCTCTGAAAGTGAACTTCTCGATCAACTTGAGACAATCCGCGAACGAGGATACGCGTTCAATGATGAAGAAGAAATTGATGGGCTACGGGCTGTTGCTGCTCCAATTGACACTGACTCTTTGGATACAGTCGGTGCAATCAGTCTCTCTGCACCCATAAGCCGATTTAGTGGTCAGTATTATCGAGATGAAATCCCCGAAATGATCATGCATGCGGCCAACCTTATTGAACTAGATATTGAAACCACAAACAAATAATAGTCAAGTTTTGATCCCGTCACCTCCAATTGAAACGTAGTAATACTGTTTCACAATATCTATTGTGAGGACTTGACAGCGGAAGCAGTGACTGTTTTCCAGTTGTCTGGAGTAATAATGTTTCCAGAGAATTCTCCGGCTTCAGGATATGCAGTTGTAATAACTACGTCTGCTGCTGTGGTGAGATATTCTGTAAGATGTTTAATGTGCTCTGCGGCAAGCTGCCCAATTCCATCAAGTGCAATGATAGGAATTCGATCATTAACACTGAATGTCCGGTAACCAGCCAGCGCAGTCACAATCCCAATTAGCTCTACTTCTCCCTCACTCAGTCGATCTAACGATGTTTCCCGGCCGTTACGGGCAACGATAATTTCAAATTGATTTGTGTTGCCTTGTGTGTCTACTTTTCGATTCAGCCGAGCGTTATCAAATCCCGGAACAAACCGTTCAATAATCTCTCCCATTGCTTTATCGAACTGTTCTTTCAATTCTGTTTCTTTTGCCTCTTTTTTCCCCCGTAATTCAGATAACTGGCTGGCTATATTACTTCGCTTTTTCTGTAATTCTTCTAGTTCCCTCTTTTGTTTTCTTAGGCCCTCAAGCCGGTCTTGTTTCTCTGTCAGAGTTCGCTCTTGGGAACCAATTTTTCGTTGCACACGTGTTAATTCCTGCTGAATTTCATCCTGCTCTTTCTCATATTCCGCTTTTAATTCCTCTATCTCTAATTTGAGGTTTTCAATTTCTGACTGGAGGGTGTCTTTGTGCTGCTGTTGTTCTCTCCGCTCAAACTCTAATTCCTCTATTTCCTGTTCAAGTTGCTGCTGCTTTCTCATCACACGTTCTCTCTGCTGCTTTGCTTTTTCAATCTCTTCAATTTCTTCTGTAACTTCAACCTTCTTTGCCTTTATTTCATCTATCTTCTGCTGAATCTGTTCTAACCGTCCATCTACATTGTTTTCTGTTGTTTCCGACCCACAGATCCAGCATTCAAACCTATCTTCTGTAATTGACCGGTCTATTTCCGACAGTAAGTGGACCTGCCCTTCATCAATGATCTCTCGGTTTGATCGATATAACTCCTCTAAAAGTGATATCTGTAGTTCAAGTTCGTCAATCTGATCCTGATATTCTTGAACCTGTTCTTTACTCACTTCTTCTTCGGTAGGTACCTCTATCTTATTCAACTCCTGTTGTTTTGACTTAATCTGCTCTGTATATGTTGAAATCTTTCTATTTATTCGACTAAGGCGTCGCTGTTTCGAGTCAAGTCTTGATTCTTTGCTAGTAATCTTTTCGCGTAGCTCTTCCTGTGCATGGTCTTCCTCAACCTGTTGTGTAAGCTGCTGCTCTTTATTGGTTAATTCACTTAGATCACTTTCAATCTCAGCGATCTCCTTTTGCAACTCAGGAATTGCATCAACGGATCCTTCTAGCCGTCGAATTTTCGTATCAACTGCCTGCCGCTCATCCTGTAGCTGTTCAATCCTCTCATCAATATCGGCGACATCCAGTGGCTTAATCAATAGCTCTGTCAACCGATCATTGTCCTTTGATCGAACAGCGCTTCTAATCGGGTTGTTCTCACCAAGGAACCCAAACAATTGTGCGCAGATTTTATCTTGTTCACTGGACAATACAGGGTGCCCCGACAGCGTCACTGTCTCTGTTTCATCACGTCCAAGAGAAATCGTATATTCTTTGCTTCCTGTAGATAGTGTTACTTTCCCCTCTTGCTTGCTTTCTGTTAGCGGGTGTGATTCATCAGATAGCGTCGTAATACCTGTAACTGTTCGCAGTGCCATCAATAAACTAGACTTTCCCTGGAAATTTGACGCCTGAATAACATTGACTCCGGGAGAAATTTCCACAACACCCTGTTGTATCCCAGCGATATTTTCAATGTCAACTAACCACATATCCAATATTTTCTCACGCGCACAAAATAATATTACTGTCTGCGTTGATTACTGCTGGTTGTTCTTGCTACTTTCCGTTAATATAGCATGTTCTGAGCAGATCTCCTTATCACGAAGGACTTTTTCTATTCGAGACTGTGTTCCGCATACAGGACACTCTACAATTATTTGCGTCTTAATCGGTATATCATCAGCTTTATAGAGTGAATCCCCAGAACCAAGCGATGAAATGATCTCTTGCATATTCTCTTCAACGATATCCTCCACATATTCTACTCGCTCTTTTTGCCAGTTTGACCTTTTTGCCTCATCTCGCTCTTTATTTCCTTCCAAACAATTCGTTAGGTGTCGGTATAATGTTGATGTTGATATTAGATTACTTATTAGTTCCTCGCTGTCTATCCCCTTTGCTTCAAGTTCATCGAGTAAGCCTTGTCGCTCAAGCTCTTCTCCGCTATCTAGTGTTTGGTAATCTGACTTAAGCCGAGAATCTACAATGCTTACCTCGTGTTCCTCATAGGTCGTTTCAATTATCTTTTTGTTGAACCAATCTCGAAGTGGTCGTAGGCCTGTCTCTGGGTAATCTTCTGTTCCGTTCCATCGTCTGAGTAGATATTCATCAACACTGTCTGCCTGCACCGCATCCTGTAAGTTGTATTCTTCAATCACCCGACCAACTTTACAACAAGAATTCATATACTGAATGTTGCAAGGGAAACAACATAGTGTTTCGGTCGAATTATGACGGTACTTTTACCGTCTTAAAAAATTAATAATACTACTAAAAAATAATAGGAAATATGATATAACCGCAGGGGTAGTATGAATATAAAACAAAAATTAATTTTTAAGTTGTAGATTAATCAAAAAATATCCAGAAAATGGGGGAAAATAACTTTTCACCGACAAAAACACAAAATAAATATGCAAAAAATTAATAAGAATATTACATTTATATAGTAGATAATATTATATTATAGAGAATATTGACAGAGGCTGGTATTGGAAAACTACTTGCGAAGCTATTTGTTCGCGTATTATTTTAACCGTTATAGGCTACATCTCCATTTTCAAGGAGCACTGCAGGGGTGAGAATCGCAGGGAGGTATAGATACAGCCGTCCGCTCAGCCTAATCAGCACGGCTAATTTACATGCCAGTTGACACCAAGCTGTAATAGATGTTATTCACGAGCCTAGTTTATACTGGACCGTCCCTGCGGTTAGACTACATCATCCTGTCACTATATTGGAGGTCAGGAACTGACTGAATTAGTGCCTGAAGGGGTCTACTTCACAAAGAAGCTGAGGAACCCCCCGATGAGGTGTCTTCAGAGTGGCTTATGCGACCAGAAAGCTTCTGACTCAACGAGTCGGCGAAGACGGCGAGTAGCCAGGGGCAGTTCACCATACTGTCGTTACGGCGCATTTATCAAAACTACTTTGATGCCGTAAACTATTTTGGCTATTATGGTTGACAAAACTGGAAATCAGACAATTGATGACGCTGTCGAGCGTGTCTTATCCGGGATCAAGCTAGATCGAGCTGACGGGTTATCACTGATTTCACAGCCGGTTGAAAAACTAATGAGAGCAGCGGACATTGTCCAGTCACGATACGGAGATAATACTGTTAACTCATGTAGTATTGTCAATGCTAAATCCGGCGGATGCGCCGAAGACTGTCAGTTTTGTGCGCAGTCTGCATCTTTTGACACGGATATTGAGACCCATGACCTGCTTGATCCTGACCGCATTCTTACGGCAGCAAAGAATGCAGAGCGCGATGGTATCTCTCGGTTTGGGATCGTCATCGCTGGTAGAGGAGTAAATAAGCTACAGCGCCCAGAAGAGTGGTCCCATATTATTGATGCCATCCGGCGTGTCCGCCGTGAAACTGATCTTGCCGTTGATGCAAGTCTTGGAACACTAACCAAAGACGAAGCCGAAACACTCGCTGATGAAGGGGTTGAGCACTACAATCATAACCTTGAGACATCACGACGGTACTTCTCTGAGGTTGTTTCTACTCACACATTTGACGACCGACTGAATACACTTGAGAACGCCAAAGAGGCTGGTATGCAGCTATGCTCTGGTGTTATTCTGGGGATGGGTGAATCCCCAGCTGACCGCATTGATGCGGCTCTGAGCCTCCGTAATTTAGGCGTTTCATCTTTGCCAATTAACCTTCTTAATCCAATCCCCGGAACTCCAATAGGCGATCAGATGCAGGATACAGCAGCGATCTCCCGATCACAACTACTCAAGACAATTGCCGTATATCGTCTTCTTCATCCGACTGCTAATGTACGTATTGCTGGTGGCCGTGAAGCTAATATCACGTATGATAAGCAACATCAACTGTTTGAAGCAGGAGCAGATGGACTGGTCACCGGTGATTATCTCACAACTGAGGGCCAGTCGCCTGAGAAAGATGCGACAATTATCCGCCGTTCTGGCATGGAGCCTGACATGAATATCAATCCTACTACTAATCGCTAACGGAACAATCAGCTTACAGCGGTAGCAAGGCGAACGCCCACGACTTCAGTCCTGTGAAGGAAATCAATAGCAGTGAACACTATTCTATTATCTGGAGATTGTTTATCACCCGTATTTTATATTCGGAGATCTCGGTCTATTTGGATGCTGGCAAGACACAACCTATTGTTATACATCTGCTCCCAGAAGAAATCGAGCATGGTAAAATCCAAGTCTTGCTGTGTGCATATATTGTACACAAAAATAGCACGACACGAATGCTTATTACGAACCTGGTAAATAATAATACTCACAATGGTGATTGACACTGTCCTTCATGCAGGAACCGAACATCCAAATCTCTGGTGGGTGTTTATCCCAAGTCTGTTGTCGTTTATTTTTGGAGTTGGTGTTGGACTGTACTCCGACCAGTTACGCCGGTTGACCCAGTCCGATTCAGATATTTCAACTGAGTAATTAGTAGGCTTCCCCAACTGACGGGGATCTACTTATAGGTATCAACTATTCCTCACTATTGTTATCATCATCATCTTCATCATCCTCATCATTTTCATTCTCTTCAATTTCTTCGTAAGTAACTTCAATCCCAGTGGCCACCGGACGAATTATATACCTCGTGGTCCGTGGCGGCCCTGTCCGTATTGGGGCCATGTCAGCTGTAAATCTCGTTCGATATGAACTCCGAATCTCGAAGTGTTTGTTGAACGTAACCGGGGCATTTCCTGGAATTCTGACATCTGGATCGTCAGATTCTTGTGTTCCGGTCGGATTTTCTGGAGATGACCCTGTATCCCGGTTTTCTGCTAATGTTGCATTTTCTACTTCTGCGTTGAGTTTGAGATAATTATATCGCCCAACTGGAATTTCTCGATCATCATCTATAAGTTGTGTTTCGCCTTCTCCAGCTAATTCCGTTAAATCAACAATTTGCTCCTCGTCAAATTCATACTTTGTTCGCCCCTCTTCCTCTTCTGGGCCCTCAAGCTCCTCAACAACAGAAAGTGTTGCTGTTTCCTCAACTTCCTCAATCATTGCGGTTATTTCGTACTCTCCGGTTTCACTGAATCCATCCTCGTACTCATCATCGGTAGGCACGTTCTCGAACGTGACTGTTTCCTCTGTCGTAGTGCTTATATTATCTTCTGACTTCGTTTCGCTGACTCCATTCCAATCAATCTGTAATTCGATATCTACTTGTTCATCTGTATTAGCCCGCAAATCAATCAATCCTACATCAATATCAGCATAATCTTCTTCTTCTATTTCCACATCATCAACCCGAGTTATGACCACCCGATCCTCTTCTTCACTATCTAATACTTCTAATGTTGCTTCCCCAGTTGCATCTCCATTGGCGTCTATCTCCATCTCGTAAGTCCCCGAGGAAATATCATCTGCTTCAATTGAGAATGTGATTTCCTCTTGCGTATTTGAGTCAATTGTTCTGGTTTCTACCGCTTCGATATCCTCATCAGATATTGTGAGCGTGAACTCTGCATCTTCGATCGTATTCGTAGTATAATTGTCAATAGTAACTGTAACCTCTATACTCTCTGCTGTGTCCGACACGAACACATCATTAAATGATGTGATCACTAACTCTGCGATGTCTTCTATTGACCGCCGAGGTGAAAGATAAATACTATCTATCGCTATTTCCAGTGACTCAAAATCACCAATATCGGTTGGTTGATCCGTGACGCTAGTCGCTAGTAATCCAGTTTCTTCATCTTCATTTCCATCATCTCCATTCCCGTTATCCGAACTATCCATCTCAATACATCCGGCAACTCCGGCAGATCCTATTGCGGCTGCTGTTCCCGCTGCTAAGAACTGCCGTCTTCGTGAGCTTACTTCAACTTCTGAACAGTCTGACGATTCTGTAGGTGTCGATCCCATTGTACTTTCACGTTAGACCTTATTTTCCTTATATATGCCAAATAGCTAGCTTGGTTTAAGCTGAGTTAACGCTATTTAATCATAATTCTGCACTGCGATTATGGGAAATTCCAAAATAATTATCAAATAATGTAATAAATATTATTATTCGAGACGTCACTTGTGATCAACAGGCCCTAATTCGATGAGCCACAGACGAGTTAACCCGTGAGATACCGCAGAGTCAAGCCCCGAGGCATTCGACGTGGGTTCTCTGTAGAAATGTCCATCTCCCCTGCATCCGCACAAGTTTCAGTAAAATATGCCTTCTGTTACTATTTATTCAAGGCAATCGCTCAGCGTACAATAAATGTAAAACTAAATTCTCCACAGTGTGGAGAATGTACAGTTATTTCCGGACGACGTTCGTCGCTCGGGGGCCTTTCTCAGCCTGTTCAATTTCGAACTCCAGCTCCTGACCCTCTTCAAGATCAGGACCTCCGATATCTTCCATGTGGAAGAATACGTCTTCGTCTGCTTCGTCAGTTTCGATAAATCCATAGCCGCCAGAATCGTTGAAGAAATCAACCGTTCCGTTTGCCATTGTAAACAAATGTATGGTGCATACATGTATAACACTTCCGAGAGTCATGATACCATGGAGACAGAACATTTATCGTAAAATTTCTCTAAATCAACTTCTCAAAGGACTTACCGTGAAATACTGCTGAATATCGCCTATTGACCGTCAAGATACAGACATGGAAATGGATCGAATAGATCTTGGATCGACCCAGACTAAATTTAGGAGACCTTGAGACTGTATCGTAATTGGCTTGATGTAGGCTTTTATTGTATGCTTCCCTCATTCATATTATGGGCTCTTCAACGGTGGTTGTGATTGGCCGTGATGTTTCTGATGCTACTGTCGCCGCCTTTTCGGAATACGACTTATCCATTGAATGCGTTGACGATGCTGAATCTGTGACTGGAATTCTTGAGGACAAGCATGGTGCTGTTCTCTGTTCTGTCAATCCAGATACTTCAGTGCCACTCGAAGCTTTCTCCTTCATTCAAACTGCAAATCTAAACGTTCCCGTCTATCTTGGCATCGACCAATCACAGCAACAATTTGCGGCTGATGCTCTTGAGGCTGGGGCAACGGACTATGTTTACTGGTCTGAGCTACAGTCAAATCCTGATCTCCTTGCCCGAAAAATCAGCCTACAAATTGAAGCACATCCCGACTCATCAATCATTTCGGATTTTAATCGGGAGCTGGTTCAGTCTATCAGGCTTTTCCACGATCTTCAGTCGATATTCGCCAATAGTGATCTCACGACTAATGAACGCCTTGACCGTGCCGTTGAGACCGCTGCCGAGCGACTAGACTACCCGATTGCATTCGTTTCACGAATTGAGGATGATCAACAAGAGATTATCTCGGCAGCGGGTGACCATGAGTTACTGCAGCCCGGAAAAACAGATATGCTAACCCGGGCCTATTGCCGTGAGACAATTAAATTGGATGAAGGCCTTGTCATCAAAGACGCCACAAACGAAGGGTGGAATGATGATCCAGCTTTTGAGCGATATAACTTGCATTGCTATGTTGGCGCCAAGATTACAGTTGATGACACTGTTTATGGCACTTTTTGTTTTGCAGATACCACTCCTCGCCCTGAGCTAATCGTGCAGATACAACAGACAATCGTTGAAACTCTCGCTGAACGAATTAGCATTGAACTCGCTCAGCCGATTGGCCGGTTCAAAACCGTATTTCAGGGAGCTCCAGATCCGATTATCATTCATACTCCTGACGGAGATATTGTTGAAGTTAACCAACGAGCAACTGAGCAACTGGGATACTCATACGATCAACTTTGCTCGATGAATGTACGAGACATCGAGGTTAATCTCTCTGAAGATGAATTACTAAATATCTGGGATGAATCTGTAGATGGCCGACAGATTCTTCGCGGAGAACACAAACGTGCAGACGAATCAACGTATCCTGTCGAAGTTTGGGTCACTTCTGTTGACATTGGGGGTGAAGTGCAATACATTGCGATTGCCCGAGATATTAGTAAACAAGAAACATACGCTAAACGATTAGAGGAGCAACGTAATAATCTTGAGTTGCTTAATCAAGTAATGCGGCACGATATTCGAAATGATTTACAGCTAATTGATGCATATACTTCTGAACTTACCGATCACGTTGATCCGGAGGGAGAAACGTTCCGTAGTATTATTGCAGATGCTGCCTCCGACTCCATCGCACTTACAAACACTGCACGTGACTTGGCAGCGATGATGCTTGAGTCTGATCCAGAGTTACAGACTATTTCCTTACCTACTATCATCGAACAGGAGTGTGATGCCGTATCATCAACGTATCCAAATGCAGAAATAACTATTGAGCATCCTATCCCTGGTCAGGATGTCATTGGCTCTGAGATGATTGATACCGTCTTTCGTAATATTCTGAGAAATGCGGTCCAACATAATGACAAATCCACCCCTAAGGTTACTGTTACTGGCACTGTAACCATGGGAAAATATGACGATGACGTTGTTGAAATTCGCATTCTCGATAATGGTCCTGGAGTCCCCGATTCAAGAAAAGAAGAGATATTCGGTCACGGGGCCCATGGACTCGATAGTTCCGGAACTGGAATTGGACTTTACTTTGCTGATACTATTATTGAAGACTCACATGGACACGTCTGGGTTGAAGATAGTGGCCAAGAAGGGGCCGTTTTTGTCGTCCAACTTCCAGTTGCAGATTAATAATCTGATTATTATTCCACCTTTTTTTAGCTGGCTTCGCAACGGAATGGAGAAGGTCGCCCAAGAACGTGACGGCACTGCGTGTCATCTTGGCGAGTCCAATGCGAACTTAGTATATTATTACTGGAGTTTTATGACATAATGACTGTAAAATATCGGATGTATTTTGTTTATATGTCTTCTAAATACCACGTAGGTCATACTAGTTGGGTTTGAATGTCTATCCTAAGTCACTCCATGTCGATAGCTGATGTCTGGGCTATCCTTTTGTTCTTATTAGCAATTACTGGTGGTTTCATCTTCTGGGGATTCAGTCGTGCTTCAGAACAACCGGATAGTTCTCGGAGCTGGCTCGTTGCAACTACAGGAGCAGTTGCGATGGTTTTTACATTTGGCACACCCTTCTCGTATGGTGTTTTCCGTGAACCACTTAGTCAAGAGTTTGGCATCCCAGCAATAGACCTCTCTGCTGTATTTTCCCTGATGCTATTTGGACTTTTTATTGGTTCAGGTATTGTTGGTATTCTCTCGACAAGAGTACGAATCCGCCCATTAATATTAGCCGCTGCTGCTGTGACTGCTATCCTTGCTCCAGGATTGTTTTTCATCGATTCATATGCTGGCATTGCTTTGGTATTTGGACTTCTTGGATGGACGCTTGGCACGGTATTTGTGCTTCTTGTATCAATTGTGCCACGATGGTTCGACATCCACTCTGGCACGGCGATTGGTATTATATTTGTAGGTAATGGCACTGGAATGGCTATCCTACCATGGATATGGCAATTCTCATTTAGCACCTTCGGAGTTGCTGAAGGATTCTTTCTCCTTATTTCTATCACTGCAGCAACCTTTGCCCTTGCTGGACTTGTGTGCCGCCGTCCGTCATGGACTGAACAGTCGATCACAAGCATTTCTCCAATACAATGGGTTAAAAATGTAGCGCGGACTCGTACCTTCCAATTGCTCTTTATTGGGATCGGACTTTCATTTGGATGGTATCAAATCTTCGCCGGATATGCTGTCGACCTATTTGAGGCGGAAGGACTTACCAGATCGGCTGCATCTTTGGCGTTTGGATCAATCGCAGGAGTGAGTATTGTTTCCAGATTAGGAAGTGGCGTTGCCGCTGACAGAATTGGGTCTCGTCGCGCGTTTGTTTTTTCACTTCTTAGTGCTGCTGCTGGTGCTATGTTGCTACTTATTTCACATCCTCTTTCGTTTGCTCTTGCAGTAATCTTAATGGGTATTGGATTAGGTGGAACTGCAACATTGTATGTTCCACTGCTTATGAGCATCTATGACCCCGAAAACGACACCGCCATTGTCGGTATATTTAATATTCCTGCTGGCATCGCTGCATTGGCAATGCCTCCACTTGGAACAGCAATGATCGCGAGTTTTGAAAGTTATACCGGCGCTATCATTCTGACTGCCGGAACAATTATTGCTGGACTGGGTTTGATTGTTCGCGGAACTACGATCAATTGATCTGTCAGTCCCCGATTCCATAGCAAGACAGTAGATGTATATTTGCTTATCTATTGTATAACGTAGCTAAATAGGTAATGAACCTATAGAAATGACCTGAGATAGACTTAATTCATTTTGGAATATGGATAAATTATCTTATCTTTATACTTTTCAGATGCTGAAAATCCGAGGAGGACATAAGTAATATTCTTATCTACATCTGGCCAGATGTCTGATACTGACCGTCAAAGTAGCACGGCAAAGCTCAGCCGTCGTGATGCTCTCAAGATAAGTGGTGTTACTGGTTTAGCTGGAGTCATTGGCGGAAGGGCACTCGTCGAATCTCGTTCGGCAGAAGACACTGGCGAGCAAAATGGTGAACTTGTCAAAACCATCTGTAATCACTGCGCGGTTGGATGTGGACTAAAAGTCGAAGTAGCGGATGGACAGATTGTTGGTCAAGAATCGTGGGATAATCACCCAATTAATGAGGGGGGGCTCTGTGCGAAAGGCTCAGCAACAGCACAGAGTGCGCAATCTCCTAACCGACTCAAAGAACCACTGTATCTGGAAGATGGGAACTGGATGCAATATGATGACTGGGGAGACGCTATTTCAGAAGTTGCACAGGAGCTTGACCGAATCCGTGATGAGTACGGCCCAGACAGCACTATGTGGATGGGGTCAGCAAAAGTAAATAACGAGGAGGCCTATCTTTTCCGAAAGCTTGCTGCTTTCTATGGAACAAATAATGTTGACCATCAAGCTCGTATTTGTCACTCAACAACCGTCGCAGGCCTCGCGAATACATGGGGATTCGGAGCCCAGACACAGACCGTGCCCGATGTGAAAAATGCCGACGCCAATCTTATTATCGGACATAATCCAGCGGAGTCTCACCCTGTGGCGATGCGATATATTCAAGAAACTCGTCAGAACGGTGGCGAAGTAATCGTTGCAGAACCTCGTCGAACAAAGACTGCTGCACACGCTGATGAGTATGTGCGTTTTCGTCCGGGGACCGATATTGCATTTATAAATGGATTACTTCACCACATCGTTTTCAATCTTAATGCGCATGACGAGGAATTTCTCTCAGAACGCGTCTATGACTGGGAAACAGCAAAATCGAACATTGAAGACTACGACCTTGAGACTGTCAGCGACATAACTGGAACATCCGTTTCGGATCTTGAAGCGACTGCCGAAGCGCTTGCAGATGCTGAAACAAGCACAATTGAATGGTCAATGGGGTCCACTCAACATAGTAACGGCACCCAAAACATACGTTCCTATGCTATTCTTAATCTTGCATTGGGACACAGTGCCCAATCTGGCGGCGGACTCAATCCATTTCGGGGACATAGTAATGTCCAAGGTGCGACCGACCTATGTATTCTGTCACACTCATTACCAGGCTATTATGGGCTTGATGAGGATGCATGGCGTCATTGGACCAATGTCTGGAATGAAACTCCCAGCACTAGTGGTTCAATCACCTACTCTGAAATGCGCGAACGCTTCTACAATGAGGAATTCATGCATAAGGAAGGCCTGACAGTTAGCCGATGGTATGAGGGCGCTTTGGATGATGACACTCGGAAAAGTGATTTACACCAGCCAGAGCAGGTTCGGGCTGTTGTTGTGTGGGGACATTCAATGGAGTCTCTTAGTGAACTCAAGCGAGTAAAGCAAGCCCTTGAAAATGTCGAGCTAGTTGTTGTTGTCGACCCGTTCCCTGCTTCGGCCGGTGTCCTTGGGGAGCGTGAAGATGGAGTCATAATGCTCCCTGCTTCAACACAAGTGGAGACCCCTGGTAGTGTGACGAACACTAATCGCTCAGTTCAGTGGCGTTTTGAGACGGTTCCGGAACCCGCTCATAATGCTCGACACGATTGGCAAATCATGGTTGATCTGGCCGATGAACTTGGCTTTGGAGAACACTTTGATTATGAAGAAATTGAGGATGTTACACGAGAATACAACTTGGGAATGAGAACAATTGGCCAGATTGGTCAAACTCCAGCACGCCTCAAGAGACAAGCAGAACAAAGTGAAGTCTTCAGTTCCGAGGACCTGCAAGCTGACGTTCCTGATGATCACGAACTTGCTGGAGAATACTGGGGGCTTCCCTGGCCGTGTTGGCATGAGGACCATCCTGGAACCCCAATTCTATATGATGATAGCAAGCATCCGAAAGATGGTGGTCTCGACTTTCGTGCTCGATGGGGTGTTGAAGATGGCGATGGAACAACTCTGCTACGTGATTCATATGAACCTTCATGGTGGAATGAGGAGATATTTGGTGTTCCGCAGTACCCAAACTGGCATACAGTTCTTCCTGACGGTGACAATCCAGCAGCAAAGACAATCCCAATCGAATACGCAGAGAGCGAACAGCATTCACCATATGAAACGGCTGTCGAGTTGGCAGAACAGGGCTACGACGTTGATCCAGGTGAGTATGAGGAATATGACCATTCACAGCCTGATCCTCCGACCGGCCGAGGCAGAGCCAGAGCAACGACGCCAAACCTCCATGATGAAGTCCCAGTCTACCGTGAGCCCATCGAAACACCTCGTCCTGATCTTGCCGAAGAGTATCCAAGTCAGGATGAGATCACTGATCACTTTCGACTTGATCTTGACAATCGTGGGAACCAGCAGCAATTCATTGAAGAAGAGATAGACGAATCGTACCCGTTGGCTTTAACAACTGGCCGTCAAGTTGAGCATCAAGGCGGCGGCGCAACGACTCGATCCACACTTGGAACGGCATCCAGAGCTCCGATGATGTATGCCGAGGTTAATCCAACTGTTGCAAACGACCTTGGGGTTGATACTGGTGACTGGGTCTGGGTACGTACCGATCCTGGAAGCATGTTGGTACAGGTGAAAGTCACAGAGCGGGTTGGCGAAGGAACTGTCTTTATGCCATTTCACTGGAGTGGGCTCTTCGAAGGCAAAAACATTACTGATAGATATCCTGATGACGCTCAACCACGTGTAGTTGGTGATTCTGCAAATATCGGCACCTCAGTTGGATACGACGTAGAGACGTGTATGCAGGCAACAAAAGCCACCCTCTGTTCAGTCGATGTTGCTGATGACGACGAAGTTCCAGATCTCCCAGAGGAGCAACAACAGTATCAGGAATACCGGTATCCGCGTAATGAACGGTGATTAGAATGAGTGAAACACAACGTGTAATCCCAAATATCGAAGCGTGTATTGACTGTGGAGCGTGTGAAGTCGCCTGTCAGCGTACTTGGGGACTTCCTGCAGGAAGCGAACGAATCCGTGTCGTTCGAACGAATGAGGCTGAAGATGGCCCCCCACGTGGTGGTGGTGAAGCTCATGTGCCGATGAGTTGTTTTCACTGTGCTGAAGCTCCCTGCATCAGTGCTTGTCCAACGGGAGCGATGACACGGAGTGACAACGGCCAGGTTCGAATCGATAAAGATCAGTGCATTGGTTGTGCTTACTGTGTTATGTCTTGTCCATTCGGGGCTCCACAGATTGCTGACGATGATGCACAGGAAGAAACTGACGATAGATTTGGCTCTCCAGAGGCTGGGTTAGCTGATAAGTGCACTCTCTGTGAACCACGACTTGAAAATGGGGATGAACCAGCCTGTGTAAGTGAGTGTCCTACTGATGCTCTCCTGTTTGGTACGCCAACTGAGTTGTCATCCAAACTTCGCGAAGACACTGTTGAAAACGCGCTCTCTGATGATCAACTTTCGATTATCTTCGGTGGAGATCAGTGACCTTCGAGGTGCATACAATGGCAATTGAAATACCACTTTCATCACCATCTGAGGAATGGGGGATAACGATTGCTACTTATCTGTTCATGGGAGCACTCGCTGGTGGAGCCTACCTAACCGGATATATCTCGAAGGTATGGAGTGAACACGATCCCAAGCAGAATAATTTCCACCGTGTTACCACACAGTTTGGCTTTCTCATCGGTCTTATTGGTACGCTTCTCAGCGGTTTGCTTATAATCTCTCATTTGGGTGCTCCTCTTCGAGCCATCCTATTCCCGATCACGTTCTCTAATATCACGTGGACAACTATTGGAGCATGGGTCTTTGGTCTCTTTGGCTTGCTTATTAGTATACAACTAATCTGGAATGTCTTTGGTCAGGACTATAGTTCGACTTCGGTAAGCAAGAAGGTGCGCTGGATGACGACACAGCTTAAGCTTACATCCCTACTTGACCGTGTGTCGACTGCGACACGCCCAAGTAGAAAATACCAATTAGCTATTGGCGCCGTTGGTGCACTCTTTGCTCTTGCAGTAATGGGCTATACTGGTATGGCTATAGCCTCAATCGATACTGTGCCTCTTTGGGACCGAACACTTATTCCAATTCTATTTGTCGCCAGTGGCATTTCAATTGGTATCGGAATCGTACTTTCATTCACTGTTGCCGTTACTGAACTTAATCAAACTCCTCTTCACGCGTATGGTGCGCTAAACAGCATAGCAATCATCTCCCAAATAGGGGTTATTACATGGCTTTGGTTGCGAATTAGTGATGTTCCGGGCGGTAGAGAGTCTATTGAGCTTTTAACAACTGACTACCAACTCCTGTTTTTTGGAGGGGTTCTCGGGGTCGGATTGCTGGTCCCTCTCTTCGGATACGTCGGATTGGTTGCCGTTGCTAAACGAAATATCTTTGACCGGGTCACTTCGATTCATATCAGATACGGATATATCACCCTCTTTGGATTTGTAGTCGTTGGAGGACTAGCTCTTCGAATTACGATGATTTTAGCTGGCGTTCATGAACCACTGGTATTAGCATGACTGGACACAATTTTCTTTCACAACAGGACCGAGCTCATCTCTGGGAATTCCTTGCTGTAGCTCTTGACTCCCCACCAGATGCTGAAACCGTGACGTCGCTTCAACAGTGGGATATCACAGATATTCTCGTTGAACATCTTGATGGAGCTGATCAAATACAAAGGTGGCAGCAATCCGTCCAAGATCCAACTTCCGCTGCAAAAGAACTTCGTCGTGAATTTACTCGATTATTCTCAGGCCCACGTCCCCAACTTCAGATCCATGAATCATACTACGCTGGAGATTTTTTGGGCCAGCCAGTAATTGATGTTAAATCCACGTACAGAGACTTCGATATCTGGCCAGCTGCTGATACCTCAAAGGAAGCTGACCACGCAGCTGTTGAACTTTCAGCATTATCTCTGCTGCTTACACAAGACGGTGATGTTGCCACGTTTCTTAACCAACATGGTTGGTGGATACCGTCGCTTGGAGAAGACATCCAACAAGAGACAGAAAATGCCTTTTACTCGGCTGTTGGTACGCTTATTTCTGAGCTAATTGCTATTGAAATGGATGCTTGGAACGTTGAACTATCTGACTGACGCTCTCTGGAACTGTTATTTCATGAATATTTATATCGATGTTCAGCTGAGAGAAAACTCGGTTGAGAATCTTCGATTCTCGTGATCACGAACTTCTGCAGTTTTTGGACGAGACCAAGGCACTCGGCCTGCTTTCTCTGTAAAAAATCTATCACTTGGTCTTTTCACGTTTTTTTGTCCTTTTTGATTGAATATCTGCATCTTCAGGCTCATTCATCACTTCATCAAGCCGTCTTTCAAACTCCTGCTCAGTAATCTTCCCTGTCGCGTATTCCTCCTTTACCTTGGCAACAGGATCTGAGGGTTTTTTGCACGATTGCTGACGCTGCCGCCTTCGATTCCACCACCGATAACCAACATATCCAACGACGATTCCATGAACGAGAATCCCTATCCCAAGTGTTATTGACCATGAAACATGCCCAACGACAGAAAGCGCTGAAGACAGTATAATTAAATCAATCCCAAGCGCAAAATATAGGCCCCACACCTCTCCAGGCACGAGCTTCTCGTCCATTTTACATCATATAGTTTGCATCTGCGGTATTAATCATTTTGCAGAATCTAAACGATAATCAAGCTGTATCTTCTGAATCATCATATCTTTCGCTTCGAAAATATGACAAAAATATTGATGGTTGCTGTTAGCTTGTTCCTTCAACCCAGCACTCTCGAGATTAGTGGAGGTCTTAGAACGAACCGCAGACGCCTGACACTGTTCTTTTGTACTGCCAGCGTGTGGGTAACAATGATGTCTGACCTAGACACAGCAGTTTCAGATATTAAGAAAGGAAATTTAGTAGTGTACCCCACTGAAACTGTATATGGACTTGGCGCAGACGCCTTGTCTTCCTCCGCTATCGAACGCGTATACGAGGCTAAAGGTCGATCGAAGTCAAAGCCAATATCTCTCGCAGTTGAAAGCACGGCCGCTGCTCAGGATTATATCAATCCCACTTCTTTGGAAAGAAGATTTATGGAGACATTTCTTCCTGGTCCGATCACCGTCGTATGTAAACGCAAAGAGAATGTCCCCGACATCCTAACTGCCGGAAAAGAAAAAGTCGGTGTTCGGGTACCTGATCATGATATTGCTAGAGAGTTAGCAAAACAAGCGGGACCAATTACAGCAACCAGTGCAAATCGAAGCGGCCAAGCGAGTGTCACGAGTATCCCTGAACTTGGTGACCGGATCCGGGATCACGTTTCTACAATTCTTGACGCAGGACCCACACCGGGTATGGGCAGCACGGTTGTGGATATTGAGAGCCAGACTATCCATCGCCGTGGACACAATGTTGAACAGATCGAAAAGTGGCTCGACGAACACTTATCCTAATCTCCTACAGCAGTAATCTTGGTCCTTGATGTGTATTCGTGGCAACTCTGGGAGCACTCTTCACATCCTGGTGTTTTCTGAAGCATCGACCGTTTACTATCTGATTTTATCAGTGCATCCCGAGTTCGAAGATATGATGTTTCGTTTGCCTTGGTCCTGTGTACTGGTCTAATGACTCCGTATGCCGGATACTCGATATATGCTGCGTTTACTGATTTGTTATACTGCTCTGACAGTGCATCCATCGTAGCCACCGCCATAACGGCGTGTGTATTCCAGACTCCAGATTCTGGTGGAGCACCAGAAGCAATTAGTGAACACGAAAGAGGTGACTCAAATCGTTTCGATATCACATCTTGTAGAAAATCTCCGACCACAACTGCATGCGTCTCTGCTGGACTGGTAAACTGAGCCCACCGGTCCCAGTTGGATTCGTACCAGCGCAGGCGTTGTTTATACGTTTCGGGAGCCACACCAATCGGAAGTTCAGCTAATAGTCTCTTGTCCGCGGACAGCAGCTGTGGATATCTGAATGCTAATGACTGACGTTCTTTTACAGAGTATTTACTTTCTCTTTGATTATCACCAGCAGATCGAATCTGCTCTACACAGCAAGCAGCAGTCTGAAATTCATCGAGCGTAAATGTGCTTGTACTCACATCCGACTTTGGTTCTGTTATTACACAAAAAAGCTCGTATCATTTTTAGATGTCATCCTGAGTGAAATTCACCACCCAACCGTGGAGTGGGAGATCGCGCTCTTTTCCCCCAGCTAACTTCGCACTTTCTGATTACTATCGTCGTTAAAACACGTTTACTAGTAGTGCGAGGCAAACGCCTACGGCTAAAGTCGTGGGAGAAAGTAAAACATTGCACTGTATATGAGTTATTCAAAAGAAGTTTTCCAGCTGTCCTGAACAACTGATTCAGACAGCTGGTTGGGTGGACTACTCTTGTCTATTCGCCCCCTTTGGTCGCTCCTCGATGACAGGGGACGTAGCCTGTAGAAGTTAATATGACTTTGTTATGTGTTTGTGCTGAATGATTTGTTGTAGCTATTGACTATTCGACTTCAAGCTCGAACTGATCGTTCTCTGCAACCGTGTTTAATACCACGCTTGTATTTGACTCAATAATATCTGGATCAGTTAAGATTGTCTTAATGTGATCATTCATATCATCTGTATCCTTGAACTTTCCAATTGCTATAATGTCGTGGTCGCCTGTGACTTCATAGACGCTAACCATCCGGTCCTCCTCTTCAAGACGTTTTGTAATTTCCGGGATAGCTTCACCCTCTACCTTAAGCTGTAATATAGCAGTTGCATCATAACCGATTCGATCATAGTTGACAATTGGCGTATATCCTTGAATTATCCCTTGCTCTTCAAGATCGCCCAAATGGTTTGAGACCGTCGTTACCGATACATCTAGTTCTTCAGCTAGACTACGGAGACTTGCGCGACCATTCTTAAGGAGTTCATTTACCAACTTTGCATCCAAATTTTCGTATGTCATCATATTTATCGAGGCTGTCACCCCACTATAAGTTTACGAACATCCAATTTCATGCCTAATGTAATATACTCCGACGAATCAGCACCCCTAAATGCCCTCAAATCGACCAATAGAAACAGCTAATACAATGACATCCGACGAACTTGACAGCCAGGAACGTGAGGTTCTAAAAACAATCCAAGATAAAAATGTTGACTTCCTTCGTCTTCAGTTCACAGATATTCTTGGTACTGTAAAGAACGTGTCAATCCCTGCTGAACAGGCCGAAAAAGCATTTACAGAGGGGATTTATTTTGACGGATCTTCAATTGAAGGATTTGTTAGAATCCAAGAATCTGATATGCGACTAGTCCCCGATCCGGACAGTTTTGCTATTCTACCATGGGACAAAACTGAGAACGGTAAATCAGCCCGACTTCTATGTGACGTGTATGAGACAAACACCGGCCAGCCGTTTGATGGAGACCCTCGAACGGTCCTGAAATCTGTGCTTGAAGAAGCGCACGATATGGGATATACAGTAAACGCGGGACCTGAGCCTGAGTTTTTTGTTTTCCAGACTGATGAGGAAGGGAATGCCACAACGAAGACACACGACAGTGGGGGGTACTTTGACTTAGGGCCCAAAGATTTGGATTATGACCTCCGTAGAGAGATTATTGGGTATCTTAGTAAGATGGGATTCGAGGTGGAATCATCCCACCACGAGGTAGCAGAGGGTCAACATGAAATTGCATTTAAATATGCTGATGGAATCCAGACAGCAGACAACATTGCCACGTTTCGAGCAGTTGTCCGCGCTACTGCAGCAATGAACGACCTTCACGCGACATTCATGCCTAAGCCAATCGCTGGTGTAAATGGCTCTGGCATGCATATGCATCTATCACTGTTTGAAAATGGTGAAAACGCATTCTACGATGCGAATGATGAGTTTAATCTCTCAGAAACAGCAAAACACTTCACTGCCGGAATACTTGCACATGCCCCTGCACTTACCGCTGTCTGTAATCCAACTGTAAACTCATACAAACGGCTCGTTCCTGGATACGAAGCGCCAGTGTATATTGCGTGGTCAGATGTCAATCGGTCTGCACTTATCCGCAAGCCGGCAACTCGATCACCAGAATCCAGCCGTATTGAAGTACGGTCCCCTGATCCCTCGTCAAACCCGTACCTCGCACTTGCAGCGCTAATTAAAGCCGGACTAGATGGAATTGAACGCGAACTTGAGTGCCCCGCCCCAGTTCGTGAAAATATCTATGAATTTGACGAGCAGAAACGTGATGAGTATGGCATTGAAACTCTTCCAGCTAACCTCGGTGCTGCTGTCGATGCTCTGGAAGACGATCCAGTTATCAAAGATGCTCTCGGATCACATGTCGCTGAGAAATTCATTGAAGCAAAAAGAGAAGAATTCAAAGAATACTCAGCGGAAGTCACCGCGTGGGAGCATGACCGGTACCTAGGGAAATTCTAGACTGTACAGGTTATCACGGATAGCGACCAATAGCACTATACCATCTGTCGAATTTGCATTAAGTATGGTGCTAGAAACGATTGCTATCGCACTCTGGGCTATGCTTCCCGCATATATCCCGAATAACGCGGCCGTAATATTCGGGGGTGGACGGCCAATTGACGGTGGCCGAACGCTTGGTGGTTCGCGTCTTCTCGGTGACGGAAAGACTTGGCGTGGTGCTGTTGCTGGCATTGCTGCTGGCGCAGTTTTGGCGGTGTTTCTAAATCGTATTGTTGATTCTGTTAGTAATGCTATTACTGTCTCTTTACCAGAGTTCAGTATATTCGCGATTCTCTTGCTACCAGCAGGCGCAATCCTCGGTGACATTGGTGCGTCCTTCCTCAAACGTCGGACTGGGCGAGAACGTGGAGCGCCTTTCCCGGGCGTTGATCAACTGGACTTTGTCGTTGGAGCCCTGTTATTAGTTGCTATTCCAGCGGTTCTAGGTATCCATGATTGGTTCTTCGATGTGTTTGGGCTTGGAGAGTTATTAGCCGTATTTATTATCACTCCCGTTCTACACGTAGTGACAAATGCTATTGCATACTGGATTGGATTTAAAGACGAACCGTGGTGACCGATAAACCGACGTCAATCTAACGGATACGTAACATTGCTTCCATATTCTTTATGAGTTACTCGGCTGTACTGTAGTATATGACAGATGATCTTATTGCAGCATTAATTGAAGCCGATGCGGTCAAGTTCGGTGAATTTGAACTATCGCACGGAGGCACAAGTGAGTATTACATTGATAAATATCTCTTCGAGACAGATCCACATTGCTTAGATCTTATCTCTTCGGCATTTGCAGACCGTGTCCCTGATACAAAATTAGCAGGTGTTGCACTTGGTGCTGTTCCGCTTGTCGCAGCGACTAGTTTGAAGACACAGAGTGAATACGTTATTGCCAGAAAAAAGCAGAAAGAGTATGGTACAAGCAACCTCATTGAAGGCAATCTTGACGATGATGAAAAAGTAGTCGTACTTGAGGATATTGCGACGACAGGACAAAGTGCAATCGACGCAGTTCAGGCACTTCGAGACGCTGGTGCGATTGTCGATACTGTATTTGTTGTCGTTGACCGACAGGAGGGTGCCACAGAAAATCTTGCTGAACACGATATTCAGCTGAAATCGCTCGTCACAGCAGATGAACTTCTTGCTGAGCATGACGAATAGCAGTTATTGAAAATACAGACATGTTCTTCACTACTCGATACGTAGTTGCATACAGAACGGGATTGTTACGCGTTCCGAACTGAATAATAAAATTGTATTACCAAAACTGATAGTCTGATTCACCTATACATAAAAGTAATCACAATCCTTTTAAGCGAATCAATTGAATATAACACTACTATGGCAGGTGTCTACTTTACAGGCCGGTCTACGGCCAAATAACAACACCCGACACCTGTGGTTTTTCTCGCTGGGGCAACTTAACCAGCGGTGGTTCCAATCATGTCAGAATCAGAGTCACACGAACAGATAGCAGTCGTATTGCCGGACGGATCAGAACTCTCAGTTACAGCTGGAGCTAGCGTTGAAGATATTGCCTATGAAATCGGTTCAGGGCTTGGTAATGATACAATCGGCGGGCGAATAAACGGAGAGCTAGTTGGTAAAGAAGTTCCCGTCTATGAGGATAAAGCAGAAATAGAAATTATCACTACCGATGCCGATGAGGCCGTTCAAGTTCATCGGCATACTGCCGCACACTGTCTTGCTCAAGCAGTTCAGCGCCTATATGACGACGTTCAACTTGCAATAGGTCCACCAACTGATGATGGCTTCTACTATGATTTTGATAATCTCGATATATCTGAAGATGATCTTGACGAGATCATGGACGAGATGCATAAGATCATCGAGGCGGACTATACTATCGAGTACGAGCAAGTATCAATCGAAGAAGCACGCGCAAGACTGGCAGATCAACCATACAAGCTTGAGTTGCTCGAAGAGCTGGCACAAGAAGGTGAGACTGTCTCGTTCTACAAACAAGGAGACTGGGAAGATCTATGCAAAGGACCACATCTTGACTCTACTGGCGATATCGAGGCCTTTGATCTTCTGGAGATCGCTGGTGCATATTGGAAGGGTGATGAAAAAAATCCAATGCAGACCCGTATTTACGGTACTGCCTTTACATCAGAAAAAGATCTTAAGGAATTCAAAGAGCGCCGCCGGGAAGCCGAGAAACGTGACCACCGCCGAATTGGATCGGAGATGAATCTATTCTCAATACAGGATGTGACTGGTCCTGGACTTCCACTTTATCATCCTCCTGGTAAAACTGTTCTAAAAGAACTTCAGGACTTTGTCGAACAAATTAATCGAGATGCTGGCTACGAATACGTTGAAACTCCTCACGTGTTTAAGACAGAACTCTGGAAGCAATCAGGCCACTACGAGAATTATGCGGACGATATGTTTCTGTTCGAAGTCGGCAGTGATGAATTTGGTCTTAAACCAATGAACTGTCCAGGCCACGCAGCTATCTTCCAAGATCATTCATGGAGCTACCGTGATCTTCCGATTCGATATGCAGAGGACGGAAAGGTATACCGAAAAGAGCAGCGTGGTGAGTTATCTGGTCTCTCTCGTGTCTGGGCATTTACGATTGATGACGGACATCTGTTTGTCAAGCCTGGGGACATCGAAAGTGAAGTTGAGCAAATCATCGAAATGATTGATACAGTATTGAATACATTTAGCTTGGACTATGAAATTGCGCTGGCGACCCGACCAGAAAAATCGGTGGGATCAGATGAAATCTGGGAGCGGGCCGAAACACAGCTTCAATCTGTTCTGGAGCGTAGAGAACTTGACTTTGAAGTCGAGGAAGGGGATGGGGCGTTCTACGGACCAAAAATTGATTTCGCATTTGAGGACGCCATTGGCCGTAAATGGGATGGGCCAACGGTTCAACTCGACTTCAACATGCCAGATAGATTCAATCTTAGTTATGTTGGTGAAGACAACGAAGAACACCAGCCTGTGATGATCCATCGAGCACTCTATGGTAGCTACGAACGGTTCTTTATGATGCTCATTGAGCATTTTGAAGGGAAGTTCCCAACGTGGTTGGCCCCAGAACAGGTTCGGGTCCTCCCAATCAGTGACTCAAATAACGACTATGCTCAACGGATCGCATCTGAACTTGAAAATCAAGACGTTCGGGTTGAAGTCAATGACCGCGACGATACAATTGAACGAAAAATCCGCGGCGCCCATGAAGATCGGGTTCCATATCAGGTAATCGTTGGCGACAACGAGAAAGAGGCGGGTGAGCTATCAATTCGTGACCGACAGGAACGACAGCAGTATAACGTTGATCCTGATAATTTCTATCAACACCTACAGAAAGAAATACAACAACGCCGTACGAAGCCAGATTTCCTAGAGTGAACCACCCCTGCCTACTTGCTGCCGTTGGCGACTCCTTGAGGCAGGGGGCTTAGCGCCTGCAATCAGCTAAATATTGAACGACACTCATCACAGGTGTGCGCTGAACGCAGAGAACCTGTGTAGTAGCCTTCCGGAAGTGTAAGATCCACAAAGGATGTAGCAGTTCTTCTCATTGCAAATCAGAAAGACAAGTACTACACAAGACGATGGCCTCAGGAGGGGTTCACTGTTCGTAGGATCTTAGATTAATAGTTACCATTCAAATTATGTCGTCAATCTGTGAATATATAAGTAAACATGAAAAGTTCAGAATAATATGGGATCGCCCGGATTTGAACCGGGGTAACGGCGTCCCAAACGCCGAAGGATACCAAGCTACCCCACGATCCCGTACTCATGAATTCACGTGGCAGCATGTAAAACGTTTCGTTGCAAGATGATACAAAAAGGCTATGCTATCAGATATCGAGATCATCAATCTCGCGGATATCCTGTAGGTTACTGAATGTTCCAGGGTCTCGTCTATTTTCTTCGAACACTGCTCTATCAATCGTAATATCGGCATTGGTTCGTGCTGCAAGTGCGAGTGAATCGCTTGGTCTGGCATCGATTGTCTTCTTGCCTCGTGGTGTCTTGATACGCAGATTGGCTATGAACGTGCCATCTTCGGTAAGATCACAGATTTCGACTCCGATCATCCGCCCGCCCAATTCCTCTATGGTGTCAAGAAACAGATCGTGCGTCATTGGTCGCCCGATATCAAGTGCATCAATCCCGTGTGCAATGCTTCGGGCTTCATCAAAGCCAATAAAAATTGGAAGCACATCTCTGTGTTCTTCGACATTCAAAATAACTACCGGTACCGGCCCCTGTGGCGTTCCAGCAACCCGAACCGCATCAATGTCTGCATCCATATCGTATACAGGCTATCAGACAAGAAAAGCCTCTTGTCTATTTATCTGTGCCAAAGAACGCCAAATTGTGAATCCGTGAGTCGTCTGTCAGCTCCGGATGGAATGAAGTTGCAATGACCGGTCCATCCTGAACTGCAACTGGCGTATCGTTAACCTGGGCAAGGACATCAATCCCGTCTCCTACATTTGCAACGACTGGAGCTCGAATAAAGACGGCATGGAATGGTTCATCCAGCCCGTCAATATCTAACGCCGCTTCAAAACTGTCTTTCTGTCGACCAAATGCATTCCTCTCGACGGATACATCAACAAGCCCAAGCGAGTCAACTCGCTCATCATTTGGATCTGCTGCAAGTACAATGAGTCCAGCACACGTTGCAAGCACTGGCTTTCCATCAGCAACGTGTTGTTTAATCTCTTCGGCTAGTCCCTCCCGATGAATCAACCGCGAAATTGTGGTCGATTCACCACCTGGAATAAGCAGCAGATCACACTCAGGGATTATTCCGGACGTACGAATTGTCTCGACAGTAATGGTGTGCCCGTTTTGCTTAGCTGCTTGTTTTACCGCTTCGGCATGTTCACTTACGTTGCCCTGAACGGCAACAACACCAGCTTGTAATTCCATACTCAATTGACTTCGTCAGTATACAATTGCTAGCATCTGGACGAAGATTCCCAGAAGTAGTCCGAACGCAACGACTGTCTTTGGATCCACCTGTACTGCGTTCTGATCTTCGGCATCAAAGTACCGGACGAGTCCGGCACTTGACATCAGGCCACCAGAGTTCTGTCCACTGCTCATACACGTATTAACGAGATTCATCACTAAATGCTTTCCTAAATAATATATGAGCTGAACTTGATTTCTCTATTCAAAGGTCGGAACGACCGTCACAGCTATTCTACTGGCAATTGCCTTCGCATAGAGTAACATAGATAAAGAGTTTATAAAAACGATAAGGTGAAAATCTTCAGATTCATCCGTGGCTAGATCAATCTTGTCACATTTAATTCAAGTCTCCTAGCCTTTTAATTGGTCTTGTTCCTCGGATTATATTCACCATCATTGTTCAGACAATTACTTGGAAACGCTTATTGAATATGCGAGTGGATATTTTTGTCGTGGATGTCTGTAACGATTAAAGACTTCTATGCGGACTGGTGTGGACCGTGTGAAACGCAAGATCCGATTCTTGAGGAAATCTCTGAGGAGTGGGGCGACCAGTGTGATATCGAGAAGATCGATGTTGACGAACAACAGGATGTCGCAAACGAATATCATGTCCGATCGCTCCCAACGCTGGTCATTGAACAAGATGGTGAAATTGTAGATCGATTTGTCGGTGTAACTCCCCGTGACGACATAGAAGATAGCCTCCAAGATGCTGGATTGCAGTAATCATCGTAACTCCGTAAATAACCAACGTTTTGACTGTTGACACGCAACTGCCTATATGCTCAAGTGGCTCTTTGCGCTATTCCTGCTGGTTCCACTTGTTGATGCTGCTGTTCTTGTCTATGTTGGCACACAAATCGGTTGGGCCCTGACGATATTGCTGGTTGTTCTAACAGCTCTAGTTGGGTCCTTACTGGTTCGAGCTGAAGGTCGTCGGACAATCACATCAATTCAACAGAAACTTGTTCGCGGTGACCCCCCGGCAAATAATCTCATTGACGGTGGACTTTTGATCGCTGCTGGCGCACTATTAGTGACTCCTGGGCTCGTTACTGATCTCCTTGGATTTCTGTTTGCGATCCCACTGACACGCCGTCCTATTCGGTCTGCTCTCAAGCGCTGGGTTATCATCCCTAAACTTGACAAGAAAACGGGCGGATTTGCTACTGGAACTGTCTATACGTATGGATTTCCAGATCAGGATAACTCTGATACCGTGACAATCAACTCGACACCTAATGAATCAACAGACAGCGATGACCCTTCCCGAGAAAGAAACTCTTAAAACGTCCAAGCCTCCTACTCATTAATGCGCTCACCTGGGCCAATAGCTCAATCAGGTTGAGCGCTCGGCTGATAACCGGGAGGTTCGCGGTTCAAATCCGCGTTGGCCCATATCCGGCCATTGACCGGATGTCTGGGGCCGCTTACTCCCCAGCCATCAAACTTCTCTCATGATGTTATTTCTGATAGTATTGCCTCTGTATTCTATAAGAGAACCATTGCAATTGGCACGGTAGTTAGCTATGACGGACATATTGGTGGGCCACATACAAACCAACAGCATAGAGTCCAAACGAAAAGATTCCAATCGAGAAAATCCCAATTGCGAAAATCCCTACAGAAAATATCCCGGCGGAAAACACACCAACGGAAAACATCCCAGCAGAGAGTACTCCTATACTAAAATTTCCAGCAGCTAAATATCCCGCAGCTGATTGTCCAGATGCTAGTACATCAAATCCAGCAATCGTTTCAACGCCAGCCACGGTAAGTATTCCAGCAATGATCAACAATGCAATTGCTATTAAGCCGCTTATGTCTTGCCAGTCGTTAATCATACCCATTGTTGTCAATAGACAATAATAAGTGTTACATAATTTACCATCAACTGTTGTTCTTCTCAGCAAAACTATCTCTGACTCCTGATTGCCACGTAGCGAGCGGAAGCCCATGGTCAGCGTGGTCGTGATGCTCGCACTCACGGCAGTTGAACCGCTTCTTGCGTCGGTTCGCACGTTCTGTGTGTCAACAAATAGGGCATTCTGGCTGGTGTACTCTGGGGCAACCTCGTCTGAGGGAATCCCTTGTCACGTGGCTTTGTAGCTGATGAAATCTCGAAGTTTGGCGAACGGTAGCGAGTGCAGACGCCGGTTCATTCGAGTCCCGTATTCAATGTCCTCTCGCATGTCTTCGAAGGCAATCACAGGACTGTCAAACCGGTGACTCCACGCGCTGTGACACCGTGTATAGTTGGTCGTGAACGAACTGTTGCTCCTTGTCGCGGACACACGTTGTTGAACGCAGTTTGTCCGGCTTCTTACATCCGTTTCCCCACCGTGAAATACCGGTGTCGTTCTTCCTTGATATCCGGGTAGTCAATGACGACGGAATCCTCAGGTCCGCTTTCAGTCAGCGCTGCCAAGGCAACACAGTCTTCGTTGACATCGACACCGATAACCGTTTCTGCCGCCGCCTTCGTACTAACTTTGGCTGCCCCGTTTGTGATGGTAACGTTCAATTCTTCGCGTCCGTTTTGGACGAGTGCTTCGGCAGTGCCAACGTGCCAGTCATCAGCTTCGATTGCTTGCTTGAGCAGGTCGAACTGGTCTTGCGTGCCGCGAAGATCGCCTTTGACGTGGTTGTACGGTTTCGCTGAAATACGGAACCGTACCGTTTCGTCTTCGAGAAAGTGGTTGTAGCCTTCGCCGTAGTTCATCCGCAGTGGGAACGGCTCATGTTTATACCACAGTCTGCCCCAGTCGTCGTTATCATAGTAGTTGTCGAGTGCGTCGAAGGCTTTGCCGATGATGCACTGTGCAGTATTTTGCACGAGTTCGGCGTTCTGTTCGACAACATCCTCAATCTTGTCCCAATCCCACCCGTCATAATTGAGTCTAATACTTCGTTGAACACGCGGCGACACTTCAAGCGGGTGTCGTGAAGCAGGCTCTCGTTGCCACTCTGTACGTCAAGCGGAAAGATGTGCGTCTTGGTGAGAGCCTGTGTCTATGTCATTCTTGATTGTTTAACCAGTCTTGGATGATCTCACACGCGACTTCTGATTTCGGACGTTCAGCGTCGATGCATTTCTTCGGAACTCCTTGTACAAATCGTCCTCGAAGTCTGCGGTGAGGCGTTTGGTCATGTTTACAGTATATGCTTATACACAATTACACTTATTTCTTTGACATAATTTGAGCCAGTATGTGTGGACCACGGTTAAAGCACACAGCGTACAACATTAACTACCATTTCGTGTGGTGTCCAAAGTCCCGTCACTCAGTGCTTGATGAGATAGAACAGTCGTTAGAAACATCGTCCAGGGATGTTTGCGGCGAGTACAATTATGAAATGCCCTCATTGCATATCTCACCAGACCACGTTCACTTGTTTATTTCAGCACATCCGAAACACTCCCCGAGCGGAATTACACGAAAAATCAAACGTATCACAGACAGAGCGATGTGGCAGCAACACGAATCGTTCTTGGAAAATTACTTCTGGGGTGGTGGTTTCTGGGACGAATCGTACTACGTCGGAACGGCAGGTGAAGTATCAAGCCAGACGATTGAACAGTATATTAGGCGAACAGAACACGTTTAGCGGAGCTTACGGCATTCACCTTCGGGGGGAGGTTGTTTGAGAATCGGAGATTCTCGTGATCACAAACCGAAGGGTTTCCGACACTCCGAGACACTCTGCCTGCTTTCTCTGCAGAATATCCAGTCAGAGCTACGAGTGCGAATCAATTCACAGTTGTCGGCTGTATCCATCCCCTGTGAACGGGTGGGTGTTCGCCTCGAACCAGTATAACATAGAGTCAATTCTTGACACAGACAGCAATTACGGTTCCATTAATGACATGAAGTTCCTGATGAGCTCTTCACCGCCGGTCTCTGCAAACTGATGTTGCGTCTTTGTCCATCCCATTGTGCGTTTCATGTCAGGTAGATGTTGTTCTCGAAGTTCTGGATGGCCTTGGATTGTCCAGATTGGTGCTGTCTGATGACGTGTTGCAAAAATTGGGCAGTAGTCCGCTGTAGCAATTATATCAACCTCAGGGCTTTCTTTGATTACATAGTCACCGTGTAATGCGACGATTTTTGGGGGGACTCCGTCAAATAGTGGATCTTCTTTATATTCATACTCAACAATTTGGTGCATTGCTTCTCCTTTTTCTACTGTCCCCCCAAGTGCTTGATTGATCAGTTGATGCCCAAAACACACACCAAGTGTTGGAATACCTTTGTCTCTGAGATTTCGAATGAATCCCTCTGCTGATTCAATCCAGCCATGTTCGTCTTTTTGATATACCCCAACTGAGCTTCCTGTAACCACAATACCCTGCAACTCGTCTATTGCAGGCAATCCGTCTTCTATGATATTATATCGCTTGCCGGATGGGAAAGATTCAGCGAGCGCTGTTGAGTGAAACATTGAGTCTGGCTGAACCTCCATATCAACAATTCCAATCATTGTTCACCTGTGCGCGCGTGCGCGTCATTATGTACGACGTGCACGTAACGCGATACTCTCCCTTTACGATTAGATGCACAAAAGCATGTCTTCACTGGCAGTTGTTCATATGATTCAGTCCGATCCAGTGGACCTTTCTCATTGAACATAGTTACTGGGTGTTACCGTCGATGTTCCGGCGGTTGCACTGGCGTGCTTGTTAGCTGTTCCTGCTGTTGTGTTTCGTCTTTTCGGTACTGCTGAAGCACTTCTTCAAGAATAAGCGCGTGTCGATCCGCGGCGGAGTAGTGGTGGTCAATGAAATCCTCTGCGTCAGCGTAATTCCCTCGCATTGCATACTGTCGCACAATTACAAGTGACTCAAAAAAAGGTATTTTTTCATCATTCTCTTGCTGCGTAAGATCATGTTCATCAAGCACTTCTTCTTTAATCTCCTCAAAATCAATTGTTTCAGGTGTGTATCCATCAACAATGCGTTCAAGCATGTAATCAGCAGCAAATCGGTAGAATTCTGATTTGCTCTCGAAGTGTCCCTCATTGACAAGAGTCTCAATCTCGTCGACAACCGTCTCGGGGAATCGGATTGTACTCTTAACCATTGTTATGTATGTATTAGGTAATCCATTATATCAACGTTTGTACGACATGTATAAGATAATTTATTAAATACGAGTAACTAGTCATGAATCTCAACCGATATATTTCGATAAAATCGGGTTTCTGCCTTTGATTTGGGGGTTATCTTTATACTGATTGGTGTGTTCTTTTTACATGGAGGGAAATTATGGTACGAGAAGACGGTAAGCGAAACTTCGCACTACGGGAAGAGAATGGTGAGGAAACTAGTGTCTTCGCAGGGAATACACCTCGGCAGGCAGCTCTGAAAGCGGCTCGTCGGCTTGAACCGGCACCGTCAGAAGATGATGCTGATCCCGAAGAGCTTCGTCTCCGTGAAAAAGGTACTGACAAAGTCCACATCTATGACGGCTGGGCATGGGAAGAAGAAGCGCCAGACGACAAGCCGGACTGGATGCCTGATGAGATCACGGAAGCAAACGTCTCGAAGAAGGGCATCGAGCATCTTGACGAGTAACGCCGGTGGGTATGCTGACTCGGAAGCAGGTCGACGCCCACATTAACTTTTCGCCGTGTTTCATCCAGTGGATATTGTCACAATTATTAACCATGCTACCACTGGATATCAGCAGGAATGTATCAGGATATTCTTCTTCCCACTGACGGCAGTGATAGTGTCTCTAGTGCCGTTAAACGTGGGATAGAACTTGCTCGTGATTACGATGCAACCGTCCATGCATTGACTGTGAAAGAATCTACTGGTGCCGTCAAACGCGATCAAATTCGCCATGATCCCGATGAAGCAGCGGAGCAGGCACTTACTGCAGTCCAAAAAGAAGCTGAAGCTCATTCCGTGTCAACTGAATCATATGTTGAATCAGGCGTTCCGCATGCAGTGATTACAGATTATATTGACACGCACGATATTGATCTAATCGTGATGGGTACACATGGCCGGACAGGATTACAGCGCATGCTTGTTGGAAGTGTTGCCGAGCGAGTTATCCGAAAATCCGATGTTCCAGTACTGGTTATCAGCCCAGATGATGTTTCAGAATAACTTTCTTGTCCGTTGATTAGTCATCCCGTTGCGCCGGTATATCTACGCTCATCGACCCACCATACAGTGAATAAAGCACAAATCCGATTCCTATCGCCGTGATACTCGTCTGGATAGCACTTGCTTGGTGTAAGGAAAATATCCCCAGTTCATAGAGCATACCTTCCACAAGAGCTGCAACACTTACAAGCGAAAATCCAACAGCAACGTATAGCATTGCTGTCCCCCCCATCCGGCGGTAACTCCGATATGCATGCACGGCAATAACCCCACTCAGCAGCATCACAACAGTCTTCGCTATTGTCAGCTCAGGGTGCACACTCGGCATTCATAGTTGGAATTATTTGTACCCGTTGGTCCAATGATATATTGCCCTCTCCATAGTCCATACAATTGCTTGACAAAGAGATTACCGGTCAATCGTTTCGCATCTGTCCCCACATCTGTCCAAACCGATCAGCAACATCGTCCTGTGTCTCGACTGTTACTGTCACCGATCCATCCTCCACATTGATTGACAGTCCCTCGAGTGTCGCTTTGTAGAGTTTCCGATGATGTCCGTTCCGATCAATCTCAAGACGTTCTTTAATCAGCCCATGCGACTTGAGCCGTTCAATACGACGATACACGGTCGTCTCAGAGGCGTCACACGTTTCTGTTAGATCTTTTGCAGACTTTGCCTCTTGTTCCGTCTCAGTCAGTATATTGAGTGCGTACTCATCAGCAATCACATCCAACACTTCAGTAGTTGTGGGCTGTGCCATGTATGTCTGTCAATATCAACCATTGCATATAAATGGTTGGCATATTTTCACCCCAAATGTTCGTATTAACAATAATGTTCATAAATGTGTAGTCAAACGTCTATTCTCTGTCGACTACGGACCACCAGACCACCAATTAAGGTCACCTCCCGTTTCTGGGTTTTCCGGCGTACTGTGATCTCTGTGTTTTATTTTTATATTCTGGAGATATATGAGTAGAATTAACACGTTCGGTATCGGTACTTTATTTGTATGGACACACTCTGGATAGCATATATCCTCTCTGCTGGATTTCTCGCAGCAGCCGGTCTTGCAATGGTCGGTGCCGCAGTTCGAGCATACTTTGAGACTGAGCGAGAGGAAATGATCTACCTCTCTATTGGATTTTCGGTTGTAGTCGCGTCGGTTCTTGCAACAACAATTGTTGGGATCACACGCGAGTTCCAGAGCCCCCGGTTTTTATTCACTGTCCAGTATGCAGTGATGACGGTTGGGTTCCTGTTTATCCTCTACAGCATCTGGGGAGAGTAAGTTACCTTGACTACCGTTCTCTGCTCTGACGCTTCAATAACTCTCTTATTTACCGCCATTCTTTTAGAATCTGATGACATAACTGTTGTATGCTACGCTGGGGATGTTCCCCTGATACACGATGAGTCTTGATCCAATTCACGACCGTGACCTTCTTGATCCTCGCTCTCGGCATAATATTCACGTTACTTCTCGCAGTGACCTTCGAGATATACACGAATGGTCCCAAGATACGCTTTACCAGGCTGTTAGCGCAGCCGATACAGAAGACAATATTGTCGTGCTAGACTACGGCCGAACAAATATCTATCTCGTTGATGAAGAGGAGCTCGAATACCAGCCCCCCGAGATACTTGGCGTTCGAACGCCGCCTGCACTACGAATCTCCAGTTCTCGACAGTTTGACCCAGAAGGGCCAAAGATCGTCCCTAATCAGTCGGTTGTTGTTTCTCCCGAGTTCGATATCCTTGTTCCAGCATTTGACTGGGATGGCCTCGACGAAGAAGATATATTGCCTCCTACTGACCGTACACCGTCTAGCACATCAACCGGGGCCGGAACAGGAACGCTTGGATGATCTCCATACCGATAAGGTAACTTATTGGCATTTGTAGCTCTCTAACAACTTTACTGTCGTTCTCTTTGTCGCTTCTAGTTTTCCGGTGCCACCCTTGTCTTGGCTAAACATAAATCCGCTAACTTCCTCACATCTGACATTCACAATCAAAAACTCAGCACATCGAAGCTTATCCGAGCAAGATTAGCTAACAAACGTTATGATGATTCTAATGTCGATCGTTCATATGACCGTCCTGATGTGGCTCGGGTGCCTTGTCTAACCGGATCATGTCAGGAATCGGGCCACGCCATGTCTGAGACCCCTCTTTGGGCCGTAGGCTGTAAACCCCGACAAACACGGTACCGCTGAATCCCATGCCGGGACCCCACTAGATGTTTGACCATGTTGATGAGACTGTAACCCTGGACCTCCCACCCAAGCAATGAGCTACCGTGAGAGGAAGTCAACAAGCCTGCCGTCACCAGTGCTCTTTCACATGTGTACCTGCAGCTCCACAGCAATAGCAGGCAGAGTATCTCAGATTTCCCCCGAGGTACTTCATCACACCAACATCGTAGCAAAAATCAAGTATAGACGTGTACATACGCGTGCGCGGATTCCCACTCGGTCCGACATCGTGTACACGCGAAGGATGACAGGCCGGTCTCCCTCCGCGTCTTATCTTGTTCTTTTGATGGTGTTGTTCTGTGGAGGCATTCTCTGTGTTCGAGTATGCAAAGTTAGCTACATTCTTCAGGAATATCAATGATTTATTAATGAATCATGTCGACAGTCAACATGAAAAATCGCCACATGGTACAGAGTTTCGTAGAGATTCCAGTTCGACGGCCTTATATACCAACCGTCCATTGTGATATAATGTGAGCGAGGTGGTGCACGTCACCGCCAAGGTGAGTCCCGGTCTGCTTTGACCGGACGACCTTGGTTCGTTGCCCTTAAGTGTATAAGGGCATTCCAAACATAATGTGCACCCGGAAGCCCTCACGGGCTTCCGACCCCGGGCCGCACAGCTTTCGAAGGGTTTATGACCCATCGAAGGCAATATTCAGGTCCGGAAGAGAGAATGAGGATTCCACCCCTGCGGTCCGCCGTATAGATGGAATCTGATGTCAGCCTTGATAGTTCGGTGAAATCCGGTCGGATGACTGGTGATCACCGAGCTCGGACCTTTTGGTGATTTCCGCCAACCGCCCCCTTCTTGGGGGCAACATTCTGGTTGATCCTGCCAGAGGCCATTGCTATCGGGGTCCGATTTAGCCATGCTAGTCGCACGGGTTTAGACCCGTGGCGTAAAGCTCAGTAACACGTGGCCAAACTACCCTATGGATCAGAACAACCTCGGGAAACTGAGGCTAATTCTGAATAGGGCTTGCATCTTGGAGTAGAGCAAGTCCGAAATGCTTCGGCGCCATAGGATGTGGCTGCGGCCGATTAGGTTGACGGTGGGGTAACGGCCCACCGTGCCAATAATCGGTACGGGTTGTGAGAGCAAGAGCCCGGAGACGGTATCTGAGACAAGATACCGGGCCCTACGGGGCGCAGCAGGCGCGAAACCTTTACACTGCGCGACAGCGCGATAAGGGGACCCCGAGTGCGAGGGCATATAGTCCTCGCTTTTCTGGACCGTAAGGTGGTTCAGGAATAAGGGCTGGGCAAGACCGGTGCCAGCCGCCGCGGTAATACCGGCAGCCCGAGTGATGGCCGATTTTATTGGGCCTAAAGCGTTCGTAGCCTGCCAGACAGGTCCGTCGGGAAATCTGCACGCCCAACGTGCAGGCGTCCGGCGGAAACCAGCTGGCTTGGGGCCGGAAGACCCAGGGGGTACGTCCGGGGTAGGAGTGAAATCCTGTAATCCCGGACGGACCGCCGGTGGCGAAAGCGCCCTGGGAGGACGGACCCGACGGTGAGGGACGAAAGCTAGGGTCACGAACCGGATTAGATACCCGGGTAGTCCTAGCCGTAAACGATGCCCGCTAGGTGTGGCGCAGGCTACGAGCCTGCGCTGTGCCACAGCGAAGGCGCTAAGCGGGCCGCCTGGGAAGTACGTCTGCAAGGATGAAACTTAAAGGAATTGGCGGGGGAGCACTACAACCGGAGGAGCCTGCGGTTTAATTGGACTCAACGCCGGACATCTCACCGGCACCGACAGCAGTAATGACGGTCAGGTTGATGACCTTACTCGAGCTGCTGAGAGGAGGTGCATGGCCGCCGTCAGCTCGTACCGTGAGGCGTCCTGTTAAGTCAGGCAACGAGCGAGATCCGCATCCCTAATTGCCAGCAGCACGTTCTGCGTGGCTGGGTACATTAGGGAGACTGCCGCCGCTAAGGCGGAGGAGGGAACGGGCAACGGTAGGTCAGTATGCCCCGAATGTGCCGGGCAACACGCGGGCTACAATGGCCGAGACAATGGGATGCGACCCCGAGAGGGGAAGCTAATCTCCTAAACTCGGTCGTAGTTCGGATTGAGGACTGAAATTCGTCCTCATGAAGCTGGATTCGGTAGTAATCGTGCCTCAGTAGGGCGCGGTGAATACGTCCCTGCTCCTTGCACACACCGCCCGTCAAACCACCCGAGTGGGGTCCGGATGAGGCCCGGTTCCCGGGTCAAATCTGGGCTCTGCAAGGGGGGTTAAGTCGTAACAAGGTAGCCGTAGGGGAATCTGCGGCTGGATCACCTCCTATTGACCGGGACCAGACGGAATGTCTGGCCCACTTTTCATGAGCTCGACGATCTCGTTTTCCGACCGGACACTTAGGAACTATCAAGGCTGATATCCGCAGGGGAGGGCCCATAGCTCAGTGGGAGAGCGCCGCCTTTGCAAGGCGGAGGCCCTGGGTTCAAATCCCAGTGGGTCCATGTCTGAATCGGATCTGATTCGTTCCCCTTAAGTGGGGGAAACGACAAATCCGATTCACGCAAGACCGATGCACCATCCCGTGAAAGCGCGGGTGGGAAGGGTCGAACACGCTCCGCAACCAACGGACGTGTGATGAGACTGCATGTGAGTGCGATCCAGGCGTCCACTGGGCCCGTTCAACCGGGTCTACGTGGCACATATGACCGACTGCGTGGCTACTACGCCGGCCGGTGAATGGCTCGGCTCGGAAGCCGATGAAGGACGTGCCAAGCTGCGATAAGCCTGAGGGACCCGCACGGAGGGGAAGAACTCAGGATTTCCTAATGGGAATCCCCATCGCAATTGCTGTGCGCAATGGGGAACGCCGGGAACTGAAACATCTTAGTACCGGTAGGAACAGAAAGCAATCGCGATGTCGTCAGTAACCGCGGGTGAAATCGACATAGCCCAAACCGAAGCCTTCTGGGCAATGTGGTGTTCGGGCTGGCTTTCATCACCAGAACGTTCATGTGAAGTCCCTTGGAATAGGGCGCGAGACAGGGTGAAAGCCCCGTATCATGGACAAGTACGGTGTGCGCCAGTACCAGAGTAGCAGGGGTTGGATATCCCTTGTGAACAAAGCAGGCATCGACTGCTAAGGCTAAATACTACCCGAGACCGATAGTGAACAAGTAACGTGAGTGAACGCTGAAAAGCACCCCAAGAAGGGAGGTGCAATAGGGCCTGAAATCGGTCGGTTATAGAGCGTCGGGGCACAAAAGGCTCCATGGAAAACGATCTGGGGGCGACCCCACAGTAGGATCTGTGGAGAGCCGGTGTCCCGTCGTACGTTTTGAAAAACGGACCAGGGAGTGTGTTGACTTGGCGAGTCTAACCGGGTTATCCGGGAAGGCATAGGGAAACCGACATGGCCGCAGCCTTATGGCGAGGGCCGCCGTGCTCAAGCGCGGGGAGTCAAGTCGACACGACCCGAATCCGGACGATCTATGCGTGGGCAGGGTGAAGCATGGCGAAAGCTATGTGGAGGCCCGCTAGGGTTGGTGTCTTACAATACCCTCCCGTGACTCGCGCATAGGGGTGAAAGGCCCATCGAGTCCGGCAACAGCTGGTTCCAGTCGAAACATGTCGAAGCATGACCTCCGTCGAGGTAGTCTGTGGGGTAGAGCTACTGATTAGCGGCCCTGACTCCGAGAGGAGTCAGACCGCTTGTCAAACTCCGAACCCACAGACGCTGTTGACGCGGGGAATCCGGTGTGCGGGGTAAGCCTGTGCACCAGGAGGGGGACAACCCAGAGTTGGGTTAAGGTCCCAAAGTGCGAGCTAAGTGTGATCTTAAAGGTGGTCCCGAGCCCTAGACAGCCGGGAGGTGAGCTTAGAAGCAGCTACCCTCTAAGAAAAGCGTAACAGCTTACCGGCCGAGGTTCGGGGCGCCCAAAATGATCGGGGCTCAAGCTCGCCACCGATACCCAACCGCGCCCGTGAAACGGCGATTGAGTAGACTGGCGCTCCGGTCGGATGGAAGCTCGGGCGAGAGCTCGCGTGGACCGACCGGAAACGAAAATCCTGGTCATAGTAGCAGCGTTAGTCGGGTTGAAATCTCGACGGCCGTAAGGGCAAGGGTTCCTCGGCAATGTTTATCAGCCGAGGGTTAGCCGGTCCTAAGTCCTCTCGTAACTCGCGGGGGACAATGGGAAACAGGTTAATATTCCTGTGCCTCCGTCCACTCAAAGCCGACGTCCTGGGGTATGCCAAGCCGGGCAATCGCCCGGTCGAAGCGTCCAACGTCGTGGAAGCCGTAATGGCACGAAGCGACCGAATGACGTGATCGGGCAACTTGGCGCAACCCAGGACCCGTGAAAAGGCGAGGACGGTGACCGTACCCAGAACCGACACAGGTGCCCTGGCGGAGAAAGCCAAGGCCTGTCGGGAGCAACCAACGTTAGGGAATTCGGCAAGTTGGTCCCGTAAGTTCGCGATAAGGGATGCCTGCCCCGCAACGGGGCAGGTCGCAGTGACTAGGACGCTCCGACTGTCTAATAAAAACATAGGTGGTCGCAAATCCGCAAGGACTTGTACGGCCACTGAATCCTGCCCAGTGCGGGTATCTGAACACCCATTACAATGGGGCGAAGGACCCGTTAACGGCGGGGGTAACTATGACCCTCTTAAGGTAGCGTAGTACCTTGCCGCTTCAGTAGCGGCTTGCATGAATGGATTAACGAGAGCGTCACTGTCCCAACGTTGGGCCCGGTGAACTGTACGTTCCAGTGCGGAGTCTGGAGACCCCCAGGGGGAAGCGAAGACCCTATGGAGCTTTACTGCAGGCTGTCGCTGGGACACGGTCGCTAGTGTGCAGAATAGGTAGGAGCCATTACACAGGTGCGTGCGCCAGCACGTCGCCGAGGCAACCTTGAAATACTACCCGCTAGTGACTGTGACCCTAACTCCGGGAGGAGGACACCGGTAGCCGGGCAGTTTGGCTGGGGCGGCACGCGCTTGAAAAGATATCGAGCGCGCCCCAAGATCACCTCAGCCGGGACAGAGATCCGGCGAAGAGTGCAAGAGCAAAAGGTGGTCTGACAGTGTCCTACACAGCGAGGGACGCTGACGCGAAAGCGTGGTCTAGCGAACCAATGAGGCTCCTCAATGGGGCCCATTGATGACAGAAAAGCTACCCTAGGGATAACAGAGTCGTCACCCGCAAGAGCTCATATCGACCGGGTGGCTTGCTACCTCGATGTCGGTTCCCTCCATCCTGCCCGTGCAGAAGCGGGCAAGGGTGAGGTTGTTCGCCTATTAAAGGAGGTCGTGAGCTGGGTTTAGACCGTCGTGAGACAGGTCGGCTGCTATCTACTGGGGGTGTCATGGTACCTGACGGGAACGATCGTATAGTACGAGAGGAACTACGATCGGCTGCCACTGGTGTACCGGTCGTCCGACAGGGCGAGTGCCGGGCAGCTACGCAGCATGGGGTAAAGGCTGAAAGCATCTAAGCCTGAAACCCTCCTGGAAAAGAGGTACCGCTAAGACCACCCGTATAAGACGGGTTCGATAGACTCGGGGTGTGCGCGCCAAGGTAACGAGGCGTTCAGCCCGCGAGCACTAACAGGTCAAAGTCACCTTATTCATTTCCGCATGGTCATACGTGTCCGTTCCCGATTGAACGGGCCCAGGCGCTAACTGGATCGCACTCATATGTGTTCATTACCGATTGTGGTTGTATCGCGGTTCGACTCCGCGAGTCGGCATTAAGGCGGCCACAGCGGTGGGGAAACACCCGTACCCATCCCGAACACGGAAGTTAAGCCCGCCAGCGTTCCGGCAAGTACTCGAGTGCGCGAGCCTCTGGGAACACCGGTTCGCCGCCTACTATTCATTATTACATCTCACCCCCGTACGGTTTCCGTGCGGGGGTTTTTCTCATTATGGACCGCTACGTTTAAGCCGTACATGCATGTATATAGTAATGTGCCAAGGTGGCAGAGTCTGGCCTAACGCGTCCGCCTGCAGAGCGGATCATCGCCGGTTCAAATCCGGCCCTTGGCTCTCGACTAACTACGTCTTATTTTTATATACTAGAGGGCTTTGGATGTCTTAGGCACGGCCCTTGACGATATCACTCGTATAGACGATGAGAGTATTGTCCAAATAACTTTTGTCACCAGCAATGGCAATTCATCAAATAACGCCTTCTCGCTTCGCAACGGGTGGATGTGGCATCTTGTTGCCTTTTCTGAAGGTTTTCGCCCCCCCAAATCAGCGTGATCAGGACGATAACCACGAACCATAGTGTGATGTGGAACACCTCTGCGCGACCGGTCAGGGTGAACGTCTGAGCGGTGAAGTTGATCACTGCATGTAGTACGATGGCCCCGATAATACTCCGGCGGGTGTTGTTATACACCCAGGTAAATACCACGGACAACCACACGATCCCAATATGGAACATCCAGAACTCTAGCGTGAGGAATCCAATATTTTCGTGGTGATGCCACCCTTCGACAAAGAACATTGGGAAGTGCCAGAGAGACCAGACGACGCCTAGTATCAGGCTTGCGATCAGCGCAGAATGTCTGAACTGGAGCCGATCTAATGCATACCCTCGCCACCCAGTCTCTTCGAGCAGCGGCACAAGCGTTGCCATGAACAGTGTCGGTAGAATCGCTAGCAAGAGGTTGTCGGCACCGGTCACCCAATCCGCGAGCGAGGCGCTCGTGCCGCCCAGTGCGATCTCTATGATCGCTGCGCTGGGGATCACAATCAACGGTAACAACAATATGACCAAGAACCAGTGTGCAGGGATACGGCGAACATTTGTAATTCGATCCCAGAAATCTTTCTGGCCAGGATCATCGTAGACGAAATATACGAATGCGATCCCGGCGATCCCAGGACCAGTAAGTCCTAAGAACAGCAATAGGATTCCGACAGGAGTGTCTGCACTGAGACCCAGAAGAATGGTTAGTACCCAGAACCCCAACGTGATAGCGAAGGCCACGCCGAAGAATATCCAGGGGTTCCCAACAGAGACAGACGTATTGCCAATGGTTTTTGATTCATCCCCTTCCATATTCTCTTCACATACATTCAACCATGTTAGCGGTATAATTGAGACGGTGAGAAGGACCGTTCTCTAACCCCGAGGATCACTCTCTAACTCTATAGCTTGGAACGATCTCCCGGTCTAGAAATGATATTATATCATTTGACACCATGTGAGACAGATAATGGGTACTGACTACATCTATGGTGGAGTGAACAGCTACATCATCATAGACTACTGGCAACCCCCAGAGGAATACCGAAATGTCGCACTCGAACCAATATCATCCAAACAGACGGTTGCTACTCGGAGCCGCTTAGAGCATCGTTTTTTCCGGCACGGTTTCCCACTTATTGTCGCACGCGAAGTGGTTAGCATGGATCCTCTGTGGATCTAGTGGATACAACTTACGACAACTGGACTGTTATTCTTCGCAACAATCATTGATATCTGGTTCTGCAGGCTCCAGATTTTTGCCGGGGTTCTCTTGATCGCTCAGCCGTCAGTCGGGCGCTGGACGTTTCAGCCTCGTCCGGGTTCTGAACGTCGGCTGCAAATTGAACACTGTCGTTTGGATTCGATGTCTTTGATCAAGTCCGAGTCGTGGGCAAACCGCGAACCGAAGAGGTAGGTGTCCGCAGTCTTATCACCTCTTCCTCGAGTTCCGTGACCATTACCTGAAAGAGATTATACTTTGTTTCGTCCTTGTCGTCTTGGTCTTCGTCGTCGGTTTTCTCGCACTGGCGAAACACGAGCGGGTAGGATGTTTTGTCATCGGTGTAGAACGAGTAAACGAGGTCCTGCCTCAGCCGGGTTCGCCTTTGGTGTGATCGTAGGACTCTCCAGCACCGGGAAATCCCTTCCCAGGTCGCTGGAACACTGAACCGTCAATAATTGATGAAGCCATCCTGAGGTACCATTTCCCCTGTTTTTGCAGTTCCTCTACCTGATCGTGGTTGAGCTGGTCTTTCTCAGTCGTACTCAGTGAGAAACCTTTTGAGTGCCCGCTCACCTTAGGCGGGAAGGACTTCTTGTGTAATTCCTGGTCACAATCTTGCTGCTGGCCGCAGAAAGCCCTGCCACGTACGCTTTGACGTGATGAGTCTGGTAATACGACAGCGAGTTGAACTCATCCAGCATGTCAGTACACGAAGAAAGTCTGTTATCGGCAGCATCAACCGTCACTACCCTCTATATCGTCTCAACTTAAACTGCAGAGCTGGGTATACTACATATTTACCCCACAGTTTCATCTGGATATCTTTTCTTGTTAATTATACCTACTCCTATGTACTCGCTACTCGATCTTATTTCCCGAGCAGGGGAGATGATCAATGACATTACGATTTCAACAATGTGGGGCACAGGTTACTGAGCAATATCCACGTGTCTCTGGCGACGAGAACAATGCCGCCCATCGTTGCTTAGCCTATGACCGTAGGGATCAAATGTAAAGTGGATCGGCAGCCAGCAAGGATGTCAACCAGCAAACCCCAGCTGAGTATCCTACCCAAAATTAGAGACACCTCGTTGATGATTCACTAGATCACAACAGCAGTTGTTGTTAATATGACTTCTCTACTCAGTTCAGAACGCATAACAAGCTCGTTCCATGTGCAACTACATACCGAATAGTGAATAACATGTTTGTATTCTCAATAATTGATAGGGCACAGCTTCTAGTGATGGCCGCAAAGTTGTCCCGGTCACTGTAGCAATACAGGACGCACTGGTTGTACACAGTGCAAAAGACATGCCTCCCGAAGGCGCAGCATTCTTTTACCCAACGAATGACTGGTTGATTGCGACCGAACGCGGTCCATACAGAGCGTTGTATTGATACACAGCAACTGCTATCGAAGTAACACAAAACAAAAGTGCTCCGGCATAATAACCTAATATCCCTCCAATTCTATCAGTGAGCTGGTTTCCAGCGCGAAGCACGGCTTCCGTTCTCCAGCAAATTCCTACGGAAGCTATATTCACGCCAATGAGACATGCGTTTCAAGCTGACGGGCTTGGACAATATCTAACAGTACAATCTCAGCCGGAATAATACGGGGACAGTGTATCGGTGCTGAGAAAAAGCAGTTAAAGATTGTAAACTGATTTGGAGGTGATGATATGTATCCGATCTGTTTTCCCTGTAGAATACCAACGTCTTGAACAACTTGACCTGAGCCTTAGATAGCAATGACAGTGGCCGTCAGCGCGAGCCAAAATAGACCAAACGTCAAGAAAATCCATAACGAGAGCTCTTCTGTCCATTCGTCGGTTATCTTATCTGGCTCTGTGAGTTTTCTTTCTATCATGATCTTCCACTATGTTTCCTAGAATATTGCTATGAAAGATGATTAAGGTATTGTGATGGCGCAATACTTGCCTTAATATATCGATCAGGATCTGTCGTGTGATCCATCTCAGAATTAATTGTCGACACCTCAGCTTGTTCCGTCAGAACGGCAGACGTTCGGCAGTTAACTTCAAAATAATTCCGTATTGGTTACGTAACCAATCGATTATTGTTTATTTGTCTATTCAGATGCTCTGTCAGGTTTATTTCGCGGTGTATATATGCGCTTTACGGAAGCTTCGAGGCGAAAGCCTCGCCGTTCACGGCGGGGATGAAGCCGACAACTCGGAGTCAAACCACGCTCGTAGCTCCGACTGGATATTCTAGGTCAAGATACCGAAGAATTATGTAAGTGAAAATACTATGCTTACATATGTCGAATCAGGTGGTCACTCGGACACTCAAAGCGAGTATCAGTAACCACTCGCAAGTCAGTGACGACCTCGATTCGCATGGCTTTGCCGCGTCGAAATTGTGGAACGTCGGGCGATGGACAATTTCGCGTGTCTGGGACGCTATCGGCCACATACCTGATGCCGATGAACTCTGTTCATACCTCAAAACGCACGAACGCTATGCAGACCTACACAGCCAATCTAGTCAGCGAGTTCTTCAAGAACTCGGTGAGGCGTTCGTCTCATGGTACGAACAGGACGACCCAGATGCGAACGCACCGGGCTACCGCAAACACGGCGACGACCACCCGCGCTCGACAGTGACATGGAAAAATCAGGGCTTCAAACTCGATACGGAGTACAACCGTGTGCGTCTCTCGAAAGGCACGAACATGAAAGAGTCGCGCTACGCCGCCGACTACATCCTCTGTGAGTACACGCTCCAGACAGCCGACAAGACGCTCGACGCTATTGAGAGTGTCCAGACGGTGCGTGCTGTCTGGACTGGTGAGACGTGGGAACTCCACTTTGTCTGCAAGATGCGGATTGAGACAGCCGATGCTCCCGGTGAAGAGACAGCAGGCGTTGACCTTGGCATCTGTAACACGGCGGCTGTCTCTGTCGGTGACGAGACACTGTTGTATCCGGGGAATGCCCTGAAAGAAGATGCTCACTACTTCCGACAACAGGAATACGAGACAGAAGGTGAGAATGGCCCGAGCGAGCACGCAGACTGGGCGAGACAGAAGAAATCCCGGCGACAAGAGCATTTCCTGCACGCAGTGTCGAGAGATATTGTTGAGCAATGTGCTGACCGAGGTGTTGGAAAGATAGCAGTCGGCCACCCGAAGAACATCCGTGACGATGGAGACTGGGGGAGACACGGGAATAAACGCCTGCACGACTGGGCATTTGAAGCACTGCTCAGCCACATCGAGTACAAAGCTCAAGAGCGTGGCATCGAGGTTGAGCGAGTAGATGAGTACGAGTTGGCCACGTCGATAACGTGCTGTGAGTGTGGCACGAAAGCCGATTCAAACCGGGTTGAGCGTGGCCTGTACGTCTGTGAGAACTGCGAACTGGTGGCAAATAGCGACTTGAACGCGGCAGAGAATATGCGAGCGACGGTAACTCCGAATCCTGAAGAGGATAGGAGTAACGGCTGCTTGGCACAGCCATCGGTACGCCTGTTCGACAAATCCACGGGCAGAGTACGCCCACAAGAACAGGTTGTCCCGTAAACCGTAATATCCCAACGTGGGAATCCTCGCGCTTCAGCGCGGGGAGGATGTCAACTTCAGCCTAGAGACTACTGACCGGTCGATCGATGCAACCAGTCTAGCTGTTGCATTCCCAGACAATGACTCGGAAAGAGCCGGTGTTTCGGTTGACGGTGATGTTGCTGCTGCCAGCACTGATTCCCTTGGTGCAGGCGATTCAGTAATCGTGACGATTGCTGATGATGTTGATGAGGAATTAGAGGGCGATCGTGTTCGGCTCGTTTGGGAAGGTGAAGATACCTCCTCAATCCTGACGACACATACAATTCAGTAACTGTCTTCATTTTTCTTGTATCCCTACCGCATCCAGATACGCCTGTAGCTGTGGATGCATCTGTGTGTTTTTCATTACCTCATTTACGGATTTTCTTGACGATAGAATGAAGCTTGGGAGAGTTTCAATCTCTACTACACTGTAACATATTCAGACAATGTTGCCTGCATACTAGCTTGTCCCGTTCATCAGAATGGGAACAGTGACTCAGCTTCTGGATCTCGCTTGAGCAGCTCTATTTCATGGCCGCTTGGATCCTTGGTAAACGCATAGAGATTATCGCAGTCTTCCGGTGGCCGATATTCTGGAGCCTCTCGTTTCATCAGTAGGTCCCAGTCGGATGCAAGCTCATCAATTCTAACGCAAAGGTGCCCCCATGCATTGCCAAAGTCATAGGTCCTTCCGTCATAATTATACGTCAACTCCAGAGACATTGCCTCAGCCGGTGCACCTTCCGGCTCTAGGAAGTAGTTGGCAAAGGTATCGGCTTCCCAACGTCCGGTTTCTTCATACTCAAATTTTCGTGTCCAGTATCCAATCGCTTGATCAGCATCCTCAACCCGGATCATTGTGTGGTCAATACTCCACATCTCTCCTTGATCGCGTTGAACCAACTCAATTTCGTGTCCGTCCGGATCCCGAATAAATGCGTATCGGCCACCACAGGATTCTGGGTCTCGGTAATCTTCAACGCCCTCCTCCATGAGTTGTTGATATGCTGCTTCTAGTTCTCCTTCCGGAACACGAACCGCAATATGACCCCATGCATCACCCATCTCTGTCGTCTCACCTTCGTTGTGTGTTAACTCAAGCATCGCGCCATCCTCATGCATGTTTTCTGGGCCAAGGTAAACAATTGTGAAGCCGTCTCCTTCATATCGGTCTTTTTCTTCATAATCCAGGTGCGTCTGGTACCAGTCGAGAGATTCCTCTAGGTCATTAACCCGGACCATTACGTGATCAAGAATTCCATTCATGTTTAGTAGTGACCATTCAGCAGTAAAAAGCGTGCTGACAGTGACGCCGGCTTGGAAAAATGCGTCACTCTTCGAGTGTTAACGTTGCTGCTAAACGGCGTGCCTTGACAACTTTGATAATCACTTAACCTAATCGGTTAGTGAACCCATAGATTGGATCTCGTGGACTGGTATGTTTAGGCCATTGCAAGTCATTTGTCGCATTAATCCTCAGAGTCAAACCATATTGCACTAGTTTCGCGTCATATCCGCGGTTAGAAACAATAACATATGCACTATTTCCGACGGTTTTGCCCCTCACATCAAACACTTCTTCGCAACTGATCTCTAAACACATGTGTCATACAATTAGTTTGATTTTTTGATGACAAATATCTCATGTCCATATGTATGTTCTTGACTCTCACATATTTCGGGACAAATGAACAGTAATTAAACGCAGGACATCATTGATAGTCAGTATAGATGTCAATATCGGAGCGAGTGGCAGAGTACTTCGATTTCGAGGAGTATGAAACGACTTACCGTACCGAACTTATCGCAGGTCTGACTACGTTTCTTGCGATGTCGTACATCATCGCAGTTAATCCACAAATCTTAGCTGATGCAATTTTGGCAGACGAGGCGATGGCTGATGCGTATTCACGCACACAAATTGTTGAGATGCTCGCCGTCGTCACCATCCTCGCTTCAGTTATTGCGACGGTTGTAATGGCTTTCTACGCTAAGCGGCCATTTGGCTTGGCTCCGGGGATGGGACTTAATGCCTTTTTCACCTATACCGTTGTGGTTGGTCTTGGAATTCCATGGCAGACAGCATTGGCTGCCGTGTTTGTGGAAGGTATTATTTTTATTCTGCTTACTGCTGTTGGGGCACGCCGATACCTCATTGAATTATTCCCAGAACCAGTCAAGCGTGGTGTTGGAGCTGGTATCGGTGCATTCTTACTCTTCCTTGGGTTGCAGGAAATGAATGTTGTTGTCTCGTATCCAGATGGAACCCTTGTTCAAATGGGTAATATTGCTAGCGATCCAGTTGCTATTGTCGCAGTGGTCGGACTCTTCCTTACCTTCATTTTATGGGCCAGAGACATCCGTGGATCAATCGTCATCGGAATTTTAACAACTGCTTTGGCTGGTTGGGCGCTTGCCCTCTCTGGTGTTAGCTCTCGGCTTGCACCGGAGGCTCAGCAAGACGCTATTGAGTCAGATGGTCTTACTGGTCTACTGGGGGCGGAATATGACTTTTCTCCTTTATTTGGCGCCTTCTATGAAGGATTACAAGATATTGATCCCGTAGTATTTGCGTTAGTTGTATTTACCTTCTTCTTCGTTGACTTTTTCGACACTGCTGGTACGCTAATCGGTGTTTCACAGATTGGTGGATTCCTTGATTCAGATGGTAATCTCCCAGAAATGGAAAAGCCGCTGATGGCGGATGCTGTCGGAACAACTGCTGGTTCAATCTTAGGTACATCAACAATTACAACATTTATCGAATCTTCAACCGGTCTTGAAGAAGGTGGTCGAACAGGATTCACCGCTCTCGCTGTAAGTGGGTTCTTCCTCTTATCGCTGCTTGCTGTACCGCTTATTTCGGCAATCCCGGCATATGCTTCCTACCTTGCGTTAGTTGTTGTTGGTGTAATTATGCTCCAGGGTGTTGTCGATATCGACTGGCAGGACCCAGCTTGGGCTATTTCTGGTGGTCTAACCATCCTTGTCATGCCAATGACGACATCTATTGCAGACGGTATTGCTGCTGGTATCATTGCATACCCGATTATTAAAACAGCAATGGGTCAAATAGATGAAACCCGGCCTGGCCAATGGATCCTTGCATTCCTGTTTATTATCTATTACTACGTCACCACAAGTGGGCTGTTGGAATCAATGACGACTATTTTGCTCTTCCACTGACCCCCTTGAGGTCTTCCTGAGACTGAGGCGCGAGGATTTCTTCCCGATTTTCCGTAATCACCATCGAATTCATACTAATTGAGTACTAACTGTATGTATGTCAGATCATAACCTGATTCTTTACGAGTTGTCCGCCTGTCCGTACTGCCAGAAAGTGCGTAGTAAGTTGTCCGAGCTGGGGCTCGATTATGAGTCACGGAAAGTCCCTCGGGACCATGCTGATCGTGATACTGTCAAAGAAATCAGCGGTCAAACTGGCGTACCTGTCTTGGTTGATAAATCAAACGGAATTGAGGGAATGCCGGAAAGCGACGATATTGTTGAGTACTTAGAGCAAACATACGGAACCTCGAACACCTAATCGGATTCTATCTTCATACAGCGAGAGAATCCCGCCCTTCTCGTGAGCGACGAGTGTTCCGACCTGTCGGAACCGAGGACCGAACAGGGCGGGAGTGACTCGATGGAAACGCTGCTACTCCCCGAGAGCGTGAAACAAGATGTGGGGCGCAAGAGACCGAACGCGATTCCGTGCCTCAGAGCACGTGGGAGTGACTGGTCCGTGTGCGAAAGAAGCCGAGTCATGGGCGTTACAGCCCGGATGCCGCGCGGCGCGGCATCCGGGAAAGCCCGAATAGGTGAATCTCTGCTTCACGCACTGGCGTCCCAGGTGAACAAACCATGTACCTCGGAATCGACGTCCACAAACGGTACGCACAGGTGGCAGTAATGGATGAGTCTGGAGAAATCGTCGAAGAGGTTCGCGTCGAGAACGCGAACCTCGATGACCTTGCACAGCGGTACGCTGGCGCACAAGCCGCGATAGAGGCGACCAGCAATTACTACCACATCCACGATACGCTGTCGGAGCATTTGGATGTGACTGTTGCTCACCCGAAGGAACTGAACCAGATCGCTGATACTGATAAGAAAACTGATCGTGTTGACGCCAAAGAACTCGCGCGGATGGTTCGGTTGAACTCCGTGCCTGAGAGTTATGTTCCGACCGACGAAATAAGGAAACCCCGCCCCCTCGTGCGCGGGCGACAGTCGTTAGTCGAACACAGGACAGAGTATGCCAACAAGGTTCACGGCCTCCTCTCTGATCACGGCATCAGCGAAGATGTGAAGCCGTTGACCCAAGAGGGACGAGAGTTCCTGCGGGAACTCTCGCTCCCGACGCCATGGAAATCGGTGTTGGAGTCATACCTCGAAGTGATTGAGACGCTCACTGATGAGATACAGAATCTCGAAGAGACAATCGAAGAACGCGTGGGTCTCTGGAGGAGAGCCGGGTGGTGATGACGATTCCTGGTGTGAGTTACTATACGGCGTTGACGATCTACGCTGAATTAGGCGAGATTGATCGGTTTGACGGTGACAAAGAAGTCATCAGCTACGTCGGGTTGAACCCGGTGATCCGCGAGTCCGGCGACTCGCGGATCGAAGGTGAACTCTCGAAACGTGGTTCAGGGAGAGTCCGGTGGCTGCTCGTTCAGGCCGCTCATACTGCTGTCCACACCTGTAACGACGAGTATCTGAGTCGGTTCTACGAGCGGTTAGCTAGTCGGAAGAACTCACAGAAAGCAATCGTGGCAACAGCTCGAAAGATGCTGGTGTCGATGTACCACATGCTTGACCGAGGCGAAGTGTACGACCCACCTGGTGTAAGCGCGTAGACGAGGGATCTGAGGGCCGCCGGTCGGGCGGCCCTCAGTGGCTGGTCGAGGCCCTTCGTGAGCGACTGCTATCGCCAGACAGCGACCGCACCGCATCACGATTGGGACCGCATATCGACTGGGAGAGCAGCAGCCTCCGAGACGGCGTAACTATTTTATCGAAAACGGTGGTTTGTGTAGGTAGCAGCGTTTCCATAGGTGAATCGCGTCAACCCCGGTGGAATACCGATACTGGTTCTGCTGGCCGGATATTCCACACCGAGTTCCAGCTATTAAGTCACTGTACTAACATAGACTGTGTATGGTGAATCTGGTCACAACACGCACCATTACGGCGGCACTCACCAACGACCGTGAGGGTGTTGTCCGTGACCTGGATTCACTCGGTCGTTCTGGGAGTAAAATCTGGAACGTTGCCCGGTGGACCATCGGTCGTATCTGGGACCATACCGGAGAAATCACGGACGAAGGACCGCTCAAATCCTACATGAAAAATCAACGGTGCTGGAAAGATTTGAACTCGCAGTCAAGTCAGGCAATTGTTGAAGAATTGTCTGGCGCTTTCCAGTCATGGTTCGAGCAAGATGACCCAGACGCGAATCCACCGGGCTACCGCAAAGACGGCGATGAGCGACCACGTTCAACTGTCACGTTCAAAGAAGACGGCTTCAAACTCGATACAAAACACCAGCAGGTCCGCCTCTCCAAAGGCAAGAACCTCAAAGACGGGTGGGCCGACTTCGTTCTCTGCGAGTACGACACCGGCCCAGACGAAGACCTGACCGACGTAGAAGACGTACAACAGGTCCGCATCGTCTGGAACGGCGACTGCTGGGAACTGCACTTCGTCTGTAAAGTCAGCATTGACGCCGCTGACTCCTCTGGTGAGAAGACGGCAGGTGTTGATCTCGGCATCTGCAACACGGCGGCTGTCTCTGTCGGTGACGAAACACTGCTGTATCCCGGCAACACGCTGAAAGAAGACGCACACTACTTCCGCCAAGTTGAATACGACACGGAAGGTGAGAACGGCCCCAGTAGCCATGCAGAGTGGACTCGACAGAAAAAATCCCGGCGACAAGAGCATTTCCTGCACACAGTGTCAAAAGACATCGTTGAACAATGTGCTGACCGCGATGTTGGCACGATAGCAGTCGGCCATCCGAAGAATATCCGCGAGGATGAAGATTGGGGGCGGCACGGGAACAAATGCCTCCACGACTGGGCGTTTGAGACACTTCTCAGTCACATCGAGTACAAAGCCGAAGAACACGGTATCGACGTGGAGCGGGTCGATGAGTACGAGTTAGCCACGTCGATAACCTGGTGTGAGTGTGGCACGAAAGCCGAGTCAAACCGTGTTGAGCGTGGGTTGTACGTCTGCGATGAGTGTGGGTTGGTGGCGAATAGTGACTGTAATGCGGCTGAGAATATGCGAGCGACGGTAACTCCGAGTCCTGCACAGGATAGGAGTAACGGCTGTCTGGCCCAGCCATCGGTTCGCCTGTTCGACAAGCAAACGGGGAGAGTAGCCCCACAAGAACAGGTGCGACCGTAGACCGGCAAATATCCCAACGCTTGCGGTGCGGTTCGGGAAGCCCCGTCTTCACGACGGGGAGGAGGTCACCCCTCTTCAAAACTATAATGAGTATTTTTCTCCTTTGAAATCATTACAACACGAGATGGTGGTGAATCTTTGAGCACACCATACTCTGGAAGACGTTTTTGCATTTCTTGCGCAAATTCAATCACATCGTCGTGGTCCGGCATCGTTGACCGGTCAAGCCGATCGCGGGAGTGTCCTACGTGCATATATGCCTTCAATTCAACAAAGTCAGGATCAGCTCGTCGATACAGTTCAGCATATTCGTCAAAGTTCTTGTCGTTGTGTCCCCCCACAAGCGTCGTCCGAATTGTTGTTCGGGAGTCTGTCCTGCCCATTATATCAAGTGATTCCATCAGAGTGTCCCAAGCATTGTCGTCCATTGGCTTTACCACATCATTATAGACCTCTCTGGTTGGAGCATCTACTGATAAATAAAGTTGTGTCGGGTCACAACGTTTGATTATCTCAGGTCGCGTTCCATTCGATACAAGGAACGTCGTTATCCCCCGCTCGTGATACTCCTGAATTAACTCTGGCAGGTACGGGTACAGTGTTGGTTCCCCATCAAGTGAAATCGCCACGTGCTTTGGATCCATCGCCTCCTCAAACGTTGCTTCATCAACAGCATCGTTTCCTCCAAACCCTGAGAGAAGCTTTTTTTGTAACTCAATCGAGGCATCAACAACTGCTTCGGGATCATCCCATTCGACACCATCAAGCTCGTATGCGTGACCAGAATGCTCACGCCAGCAAAACACACATCGTTCATTACATCGGACGACAGGTGTCATCTGAATACAACGGTGCGAGTGAATACCATAGAATTTGCTTTTATAGCACGTTCCTTCGTTATTCAGTGCGTTTTTTGTCCAGCCACATGGCTGTACTGCCGTGTGATTGACATTGTGATACTCAGGGTTCGTCAACTGACCTGTACCGTCGCCCGTGCCCATAGCCCAGTGTTAATACTCAGCGAGTAAAAGTCGTCTGATCAGTTATTTCACGGTTTGACCTCCTCTCACGGCTTCAGCCGTGAGATACCTCCGTGGGTAATCCAACCAGATCGATTACCCCGGCTGTGAACGTGCGGGTTCGCTGACGCACCTTCGACCCTCAAGTGAGGGGCGTGGCGTGTTGAATCTGTATATCCGCTCGGTGTTGCCCTCCAATGACGGAGTGACACTCACGGGCGTCCAGCACCGTGAGCAGCGGGCTCCCCATTGCAGCCACACGTGGGGAGCGCTTGGGTGACATGCCAACCGCTGCTGGTTGGGCTGCGAAGGTGTGTGAGTGTAAGAGTTGAGACGCACTCGTGGCCATCTTGAGCATGAGCACGTTCCCCGCAGCAGCATGCCGCATGTCTACCATTTCGCAGTATCTCGCATAGAATAACTGTTGGGATTACAACGAGCCTATGTCACGTGATTCGTGGCATATTCCGTCGGCTTCATCCCACAGCTAAAGCCAGTGGGTGTTCGCCTTGCTACCGCTGTAATTTGGCTATCCCATCCTGACCATTCTGCTGGTATCTTATAGAAATTGCGAGGCGAAAACTCATCCCTTCACGGGTGGAAGGAGGTCAAGTTTGCACAGACACTTTCAATAAAAGCTTCGAGTGGCCTACTCTCCTCCAATCTTATTTCGGTTAATTTGCACGGTTTGTGGCGTAACGATGAGCTGGTCTTCGCCTTTTTGTACAATGTCCCCACCAACTTCCTCAACAGTATTTCGAAGCTCGTCCATGATATGTGATGATGAAAGTGCGCTTTTCTCCCCTTCAAGATAAACGACCAGAATATCCCCACCGTACAGTACATCTTTTGCATCTAGTAGATCTTGTTGGGTCCGAATTTCTGCAATATTGATCGCAATTCCATTCGGCCCGTTTAGATGCTCCGTATTTGGGGCATCTATTTCGGCATAGTCGTCTTCCGACATTCGATGCCGATTTGGATAGACATGCTTGAGCATCTTCATGCACGATACACGGAAGGCCTGTAAGTTTAATCTTTCCGGCTACCAATCCAGTCGATGAGCTTCCCGGGTGTTTCAAGAAGAGATAGTCCGATTCCAACAACTACCATAAATACATATAGACCGAGTGTTGAAAGCCAGATCACTAGCATTGCAAGAATTGCCCATCCACCAGAGAGAAAGTAAAACGCTCCAACTGTCATTGCGGTCCCGTACAAAAATACCAGATAAGGACCCCAACCTCTAGCATGTCCTCGTCGTTGTTGCTTTCGAACATATCTCTTTAATGATTGCTCTATCTCATCTCGGTGAAGTGTGCGACTGTCAATCCGATCTTCTAGTTCTTTGAGTTCTTTTCGCACCTCGTCAACACTTTCCTGATCGGCACTAGAATCGGACTGGGTAGTAGATTCGTCAACTGAATTTACTGTGTTGCTAGATTCGGACACTGTCGAGGAAGACTCAGACTCATCAGCATCAGATGTCATGCCACTTGCTTTATACTCTCATGTCCCTGATTGTTGTAGCTGCCGGTCCGCGATGACGACATTAAGAACTGCTCCATACATTATGACAAGTGAAGCTGCATAAAACAGTGCCAGCAACAGTAACACCCCACCGATTGGCCCATATAGTGTTACATCACCAGCGATGGTCACGTATATATTATACAATGAACTCAGAAGCACCCAGCCTAATGCCGCAATAGTTGCCCCTGGAAGAACACCTCGGATTGTCGTATCTCGCTGTGGATAAATATAGTACATTGGTAGCAACACGACGATCAATGCTAAAAATAGGAGTATCATACTTGCTAATCCAGCGAGCGGTCCTAATGGAAAATACTGAAGAAGAACGTGGACTGCGGCAACGACAACTACTCCAACAATGATCACAGCGATAACCGAGATTCCGTCTTTGAGCCCGGAAATAAATGGCTTTTCCCCAACTGCCCGATGAATTCTGGAAAATGCTTGGTCAATTGCACGAAATACTCGAAACGCACTCCAAACTAGTGCTACTGATCCCAGTGCTGTTGCTCCTACACGGCCGACACCTCCAACAAGCGCATCTGCCAGCACCTCTTGTGTTTCTGGTGTAAGAATCCCCGTTGTTTGATCAAGCATCTGCATCACAAATGGTTCGCCACCAATCATTACCCCCACAACTACGACAATCGCAAGGATCGGGACGACAGAAAATAACGCATAGTACGCAACGGCTGCGGCCAGAAATGGGATTTGTAACAAATTAGCTCTATATGTCGTATCTTTAAAAATAGAGATTAGCTCTCTTACTGAATATTGGTCCATGTCTTATGTCAACCCTTGCATGCACATGGAAGTACCGCAACTAATGATGTTACCAGACAGCGCTTCTAACTCATCGGTCAAAGAATCATCCTCGACGAACTCGAACTTCTCCGTCACTTGTCACTCCAACTAGAATATCAGTAACAACTTCGCGTCCAGTGACGGCGTCGCCCGCAGCGTCACTAATGAGCTTCATAAATTCTGGTGCTGAACGCGTTACCTTGACACCCTCCTCATCACATGCAGAATACACCTGATCAGGAACATCGTATAGATCGGTTCCTGATTCAATCGTTACCTGCACTGGTGCTTCTAATGCTTCTGCAAATGCAATTGTCTCCCGTGCTTTCTGAATATTCTCGCGGGCGCTATTTTCGATACTTGATACATTAGCTCTGGATGTTCCGAGACGGTCGGCAATTGAGGCCTGTGCAAGACCCTCATTTCGCAGGGCAAGAACAACCGCCTGCCTTCGAGTTAGGATACTTTCGTCCGGATTGAATCCGGTCCGATCTAAGATATCGTCGGCTGATGGCATGTTCCAGTTTCTTCGTACGATAGCTACTTGTAGCTTCCCGAAAGGTGTTATGCTTCCACAGAGAACGCACGCAGAATGCGGCTTGTCCTTGAATGAGTTCACAGATATGTATGGATTAATGCAATTTCTTCAATAATCTGAGCTAGTTTTTGCAGCTCTGCTGGTAGCTGTTATTGACTATTAAGCCAGAGAAGCAGTCCCTTCTGTGCATGTAGTCTATTTTCTGCTTGTTGCCATACAACTGCTTGATCTGACTCAATAACTGTTTCAGTGATTTCTTCTCCTCGATTAGCAGGCAGACAGTGCATGACAAATGCATCTTCCGTCAGTGAAAGAAGGTCCTCATCAACCTGAAATCCACTAAAGTCTCGCATTCTGACATCCCGCTCGTCTTCGTGCCCCATGCTAGTCCACACGTCTGTATACACAACATCAGCGTCCTGAACGGCGGACTGCGGATCAGTTGTCTGTACTGGTGCTGATCCAATCTTTTCAGTGCGGTCTATCACATCTTCGTCCACTTGGTATCCGTCAGGGGTTGCAAGTGTTAAGTCGATTCCAGTAAGTGCACACCCAAGTGCAAATGATTGAGCTACATTATTTCCATCTCCAACCCATGCTGCTGTCACATCGTCAAATGATCCACATACTTCTTTTATTGTCAGTAAGTCTGACAACGTTTGGCATGGGTGAGCGTCGTCGGTCAATCCATTAATCACTGGTACATCCGCATACCGAGCTAATTCTTCGACGTTAGCGTGTTTGAATACACGTGCCATCAAAAAGTCAACATACCGAGAGAGAGCCCTTGATGTATCTTTAAGTGGCTCTCCCCGGCCAAGCTGAATATCGTCTTCCCCGAGAAACACTGCATGCCCACCGAGCTGTGTCATCCCCGTTTCAAATGATACACGTGTTCGCGTCGATGGTTTCTGGAAAAGCATTCCAAGTGTATGTTGTTCAAGGTCTGTATGTCGTGTTCCGTCCTTGAGCTCTGCTTTGTAGTCTGAGGCAATGTCTAAAACATCTGTTATCTCGGTAGCCGTAAGATCATCAATATCGAGTAGATGACGAACTGTCATGCTGTTTCACCTCTGGTGAGACGACTTGCTGTTTTTTCAAGGACTGCAACTGATCGATCATACTCTGAGAGTGAAAGATGCTCATCTGGTGTATGATCTAAGTCCGAATCCCCAGGCCCGTATGTTGCCATTGGACAGTCCCATGTATCAGCATAGAGGTTCATATCACTTGTTCCGGTCTTACGGAGCAAACGCGGATCTCCTCCAACATTTCGAATTGCAGCTCGTAGTGCTCTGGCAACTGGCGTTCGTGGGCTTTCCATTACCGATGGAATTGGCTTACCCCAGTTAACCGTACCTGTGTTAAGTTCTCCGTCTGCCAATTCTCGAAGTGAGTCTGCGTCTGTTTGTGGTGGTATGCGAAGTTGGACATCCATAGTCACTTCAACAGATAATCCATCAGCACTTGTGCCTCCATCAATTGATATTGGCTTGGTTGTCACTTGTTCAAACACTGGATCATATTCATCCCCACCAAATTCGGCGACAACCGACTCTACTCCGTCCCACCACGACATAGCTTGCTCAATTGCATTCGGCTCTGGTCGTGATGTATGCCCTGACTCACTGGTGGCAACATATGTACCAAAGAGTATGCCCCGATAACCAAGGGTGATTCCGTCCCATCCACTTGGCTCACCATTGATCACTGCGCCAGGTTCATCTCGATTCTCTGCTAAATGTCTAGCACCTAGTGAGTCTGTCTCCTCCTGTATTACTCCAGCAAATGAGACTCCTGTATTAACCGCTGCTGCTGCCATTGCAGCGAGAGGCCCCGTTGCGTCAACACTTCCTCGACCCCATAGTATTTTGTCGTTTTCTGCTGACTCTACATGAACTGGAATATCTCCTGGTACTGTATCAATATGTGAGGTTAACAGGACTGAATCATCTGCTGGTGCACGAACATTTCCGACTTCATCTATCCACGCCTCTCGATCGTGGTTTTTGAAGAACTCGACTAGTCTTTCCGCAGCTTTTTCTTCTTCACCACTTGGTGATGGTATCTCAACAAGATCGATTAAGAGTTCTCTTGCGGTTGTTTCTGAGACTGCTGTCATTGATCTGCGCCTCCCATGACTGAGTCAATCGATTTTAAAAGCTGGTCTGCGTGCCCTTTGTCAATCGTGAGAGGCGGCAGTAGCCGAAGAACAGTCCGACCAGCAGGGAGTGCTAACACTTGCTCTTTGAGTGCGAGGTTCTTAACAAGACGATTTGACCCACGTTTCACCTCGATACCGAGCATCAGTCCCTTGCCCCGTACTCTCCGTGCATCAATTTCATCCGCTTCAATCTTCGCGCCTAACTCTTCTGCAAGATATTCACCAATTTCAGCGGCGTGGCTTGGCAAGTCTTCTTCAACAATCACATCGAGTGTTGCTGCTGCTGCTGCACTGATCACAGGTCCTCCTGAGAATGTTGATCCATGATTTCCATGGTTTTCGGCGACCCAGTCTTGTACAAGCGTCGCCCCCATCGGCAGGCCGCTGGCAATCCCTTTAGCCGACGTTAGAATATCAGGAACGATGCCTGCGTGCTCACAAGCCCACATCTTTCCAGTTCTACCGAGCCCTGTCTGAATTTCATCTGCAATTAGTGCCGCTCCTGCTTCTTCGGTTATTTCTCGAGCGGCTTTGACGTATTCTGCTGAAGCAGGATAGATCCCTCCTTCTCCCTGCACTGGCTCAACAATCATCGCTGCAGTATCCTCGTCGACAGCTTCTTCTAATTGTTCAACATCTCCATAATCGACAAACTCTACTCCGTCCATGAGCGGCTCATAATAGTGCTTGTATTTCTTCTTCCAAGTAGTCGCCAACGCACCCATAGTACGACCATGAAATCCTCGTTTTGTGGCAATAATTTTCTCTCGTCCTGTTGCAGCACGAGCGAATTTTAGTGCCGCTTCATTTGCTTCCGTACCAGAATTACAAAGCCAGACATTATCGATACTCCCAGGAGCGATTGCTGCTAGTCGATTATACAGTTTGTCCCGGGAATCAACCGGATATGACGCCTGTACATAAAACAAATCCTTTGCTTCTTCTGTTACAGCATCCACCACATCTGGGTGACAGTGTCCTACTGGTGTACAGGCATAGCTCGCTCCAACATCAAGATACTCTGTTCCGTCTTCGGTATATAGATACGGTCCTTCTCCACGTTCGATACGAATTGGTTTCTCTGAGTAGACAAATCCGCTCATTCCTTAGATCCCTCCGTTTGATCTGGTACCGCAGTGTTTTTGATATGTGTTCCAGCACCGTCCAATGCTGACTGTACCGGCATCTCTGTGTTCGCATCTCCAATTATAACCCGCGATGCACCACTCTCGATCGATTCTTTTGCTGCCATAATCTTTCGCTTCATGAATCCTTCAGCAGCCGATTCGATCTTCTCCAACTCTTCAGGAGTGTTGGCCTGCTCAATAATCGTCTCTGGATCGTCTGGGTCCTCAAGCACTCCTGGGACGTCTGTTAGAAGCACAAGATCTCCATCTACAGCCCCAGCAATAGCCGCTGCAGCCCGATCTGCATCCGCGTTAACAGGCAGCCACCTATCATCGTCTTTGCCCAACATTGGAACTGTTACAACTGGTGTGTAACCTCCCGATAAAAGCGTCGTAAGTAGATCATCATTTACCGACTTGATAATTCCGGAGTGATCTCCTCGTTTAATTTTTCGCTTTCCATCCTCAACAACTCGAACAGCAGACTTTCGTGGTCCGCTAAGCACCTTTCCGTCGACACCAGATAATCCAACTGCATCAACGTCGTTATTTTGCAAAGCGGCTACAATATCAGTATTTAACCGACCAGGAAGAACCATTTTAAAGACGTCAATTGTCTTTTCATCGGTAAACCTGCCAACTACCCCACTTGGTGTCTCCACATATGTCGGCTCTTCCCCAAGTTGTTCAAGTGTATCATCAACTGCTGTGGATCCACCATGAACAACAATCACTTCTTCACCGTCTTCTACAAGCGATGCAACATCTCCGATAGCACCCGCAGGATCAACCGCGCGTGCGCCGCCAATTTTGAGTACAACTGTCATTAAAATCACCTCTATACTATGGAGCCCCAATTGGATGAAAACCAGTTGATTCAAGCCCAGCTGTTTCATCAAGCCCCAACGCAATATTAGCAGCGTGCACTGCTTGTCCCGCTGACCCTTTCATCATGTTATCAATCGCACTAAACACGACTAAACGCTTGTTCCCTGGATCAACTTCAAATCCAACCTCTGCATAATTTGATCCAGCTACCACCTTTGGCTCTGGGTATCGATAGACTCCGCCTCCTCCCGATGCCATGCGAACGAATGGCTCATCTTCGTACACGTCACGATATGCACGCCATAGATCGCTGTTCGTCACTGGCTGTTCCGGAAAGATATGTGCTGTCGCCGACGCACCTCGAATCATATCAACTGCATGTGCTGTAAACGAGACTGATACTCCAAGATACTCTTCGATTTCGGCTTCGTGACGATGTCCTGTTGGTGCGTACGGGCGAACTATTCCCGAGCGCTCTGCGTGATTTGACGCTTGACTCTCCGCAGCACCTCCTTCAGACGACCCAACCTTGACATCAACGACAATCTGCTCGCTGCCTGTGATGACGTCTGATTTGACGAGTGGATAGAGCCCGATAATTGTGGCTGTTGCGTTACAACCTCCAGCAGCAATTAAATCTGCCTGTGGAAGATTCTCCCGATTAATTTCCGGTAAGGCATAGACCGCTTGATCAAGTCGATCCGGCGCACTGTGGCCATCATACCACTCGTTGTATTGTTCTTCTGTTGAAAGACGGAAGTCAGCTGACAAATCAACCACTGTGTCTGCAACATCCACATACTCGTCTATGTGCTTCATTGACACTCCGTGTGGTGTTGCAGTAAACAATATATCTACAGACGAGAGATCATCCGGGTCAATAAAGCGATCATCACGATGACGGAGGTTTGGATGTACATATCCGATGGACTTTCCGGTATACGAGCGACTCGTTGCTTGGTCGAGGGTCAAAACCGGATGTGAATCAATTATTCGCAATAGTTCTCCTCCAGTGAACCCAGAACCTCCAATAACACCAGCTGTTATTGTCTCGCTCATAGTTTAACTTCGATTTCTCCGTCTTCTGTTACTAAGCTTTCGAGCCAATTGACAACCTCTGCCGGCACATCTATATCGACTGTGTCATTCAGTGCCTTAAATTCGACTGTGTGATTAACTTCGTGTACGGTGTAACCTTTGCCGTCAGTCTCCATGAGGTCAACTCCAAGCAGTCCTCCTCCAACTGCATTACTGGCCTTCTGAACCAACTCTCTAGCCCGCTTATCAAGCGAGAATTCTCTTGTCTCGGCACCTTGTGCCGCGTTTGTCAACCAGTGATCGGACGATCGGACCATCCCTGCAATTGGTTCACCATCAGCAGCAAGCACGCGAATATCACGTCCTGGTTTGTCGATGAACTCCTGTACGTAGAATACTTTGTGCTCATAATGTCCAAGCGTTGCTTTGTGCTCAAGAATTGCTTCGGCTGCAGATCGTGAATCAATTTTAGCCATCAACCGGCCCCAAGAGCCGATCACTGGCTTAAGCACACACGGATATCCGAAGTCTTCGATAATCTCGAGTGCAGCATCTTTCGTGAATGCAACCTCTGTGTTTGGTGTCGGGACACCCTCCCGCTCGAGTGCAAGGCTGTTTTTCACTTTATCGGCACAAACTTCTGCAGTATACGGACTGTTAACTACCGGAATTCCGTATGCTTCACAAAACTGTGTTACGTACAGAGATCGACTTGTCGCTAAGCAACGATCTAGAATTAAGTCTGTATCTTCAAACGCCTCTGGCGGTTCGCGAATCGAAAACCGCTCATCACGAACATCAATCTTAACCACATCATGCCCCCGGTCGCGGAGCTCTTGTAGTAAGAGCTTTTCGTCTTTGCGAATCCGGGAGTAGAGTATTCCGACCTTCACCGTTACTCACCCCAGTCCTCTTCCAGCTCTGGTGCCTTCTCGAGGACCGGAGGCTCCGTCTCAACGACTTCGAGTTCTGCACCGCAGGTAGTACAGTCAACGATCTCTCCGACCTCCAGATATTCGTGAAGGGACACATCAGTCCCGCATTCTACGCATTCAGCCATGGTATCTACACATCATTTCCCACCACCCTTAAAACTATCGAAAGTATCAGAAAGAATCAACGACCAAAGATGCCGCTATCGGCGTAATCAAGCCCTTCAAAACCAGTATCTTAAATCCATATAATATATTTGATATTAATATGTCCCCACATGGGGACGCGGTCGTCGCGGTGGCTTCGGTTGAGACATCATCTGTTTATACATAGTTGTCCACCTCTGCTGTGAGCTGTTTAGATGCCTTCTTGACGGCTGTTTTACGATTATCGAGTGCATTGCGATCCTCATCAAGTCGGTTCTTTGCATCGGCTATTGCTCGTGTCAGCTCTTCCGGTGCTGGCCCTCCTCGTGAGTCTCGAGCAGCTACATTTGCTGTTGGATCAAGTGCCTTGAGCAGCTGCTGTATCTCCACACGATTTGTTACGGCCTCTCCAAATACTTCCTCTCCTGCCTCATCAAGCAACTCAACTGCTGTTTCTGTTTCATCTGCTTCTTCAACCGGTTCCGCAGCGGTTGCAACAATTTCATGTGCAATCCGGAATGGAATACCATTCTGTGCAAGTAGGTCTGCAACACCGGTTGCGGTTGAAAATCCTTCACCAGCAGCTGACTGTAATTTTGATGTATTCCACGTTGCCGTACTAATTGCTCCAGCCGTAACATCAACTGCGTCCTGCGCGGCGTCTACTGCGTCCCACATATACGTGGTTGCCCGCTGCAGGTCCCGGTTGTAAGCACGAGGCAATCCTTTGAGAGTCGTTGCTAACCCTGTGTAACACCCGATTACCTCACCTGCGGCAGCTCGAACAAGCTCAAGCGTATCGGGATTCTTCTTCTGCGGCATAATCGATGATGTCGATGCATAATCATCGTTCAGCTCAATGAATCCACGATTAGAGAAGATAATCCCATCTTCAGCAACGCTAGAGCATGTTAATCCAAGCGTCGCAACCGAATTTACCGACTCAACGAGCATGTCCCGAGTCGTCGATGCGTCCATCGCATTTTCAATCACTCCCTCAAATCCAAGCAGCTCCGCAGTTCGGCCTCTATCGATATCAAACGTCGTGCCAGCAAATGCAGCGGCTCCGAGTGGTGATTGATTTACTCGATCGTACGCATCCAATATTCTCTCTGTATCACGAGCTAACGCGTTTTCATATGAAGCAAGCCAGAAGCCGACCGTAACTGGCTGTGCTGGCTGAAGATGTGTGTAACCTGGCATAATTGTTTCCACGTGCTCAGCGGCTTCGGATAATAGCACCTCCCGTGCGTCAAGTAACGATTGAAGCACAGCCAGCAAATCCTCGCGGAGTCGATACCGAATACAGGTAGCGACTTCATCGTTTCGCGATCTAGCAGTGTGCATTCTCCCTCCTTCATCTCCAACGCGGTTGATTACGGCTGTTTCAATTGCAGCATGAACATCTTCACCTGCAGGAAGGTTTTGATGTCCTGCTGTTTCAATATCAGTGAGGGCAGAAAGAATTTCCCCAGCGGTATCAACTTCTAATATCTCCTGCTCCGCTAACATAATTACGTGCGCACGATCCACAGCGATATCTGCTGTAAAGATCCGCTCGTCTGCATCGAGTGATGAGAGGAACTCCCGAGCAGGACCGCTGCTAAATCGCTCTCTTCGTACAACGTCCCCCGTTTCGTCGTTTGTAAAGGAGTCCTCTTCTGTCATATTATTCCCAGTCCGTAATTCCTTCTGAGCTGCCTTTCACAGAATTTGCAAATCGTTCTTGGAATCCGTGGTATTTGGCGACACCAGTGGCATCCTCTTGTGCGATACCATCAATATCTTCGGTATTGAATGATGCCATCTCTTCTGAGTATACCGAATACTCACTATCTCGAGCGACTGCTCTACAGCTACCTCCACCAACTCGAACCGTTGCTGTTCCTGTTACAACATCTTGTGTTTCATCGATGAAGGCCTCCAGTGCGTCAACAACTGGAGCAAACACAATTCCTTCATATGCTTTTTCTGCCCATTCCTGCTCAATTGACCGTTTAAATGAACGCTCTTCTTTTGTCAGAACGAGGTCTTCAAGTGCTTGATGTGCAGTTAGCAATACGGTTGCTGCTGGATGTTCGTAGTTCTCACGAACTTTTAGACCGAGCATTCGGTCTTCCATAACGTCCGTGCGACCAACACCGTACTGTCCAGCAATTTCGTTTAGTGATTCGATGAGCTCAACAAGACTATCATCCTCGATAGAAGTATCTTGATCGTCAATTGTAGCTGAAACGGGGACACCATCTTCGAATGATACCTCAATAAGAGCCTTTTCTCCACTTGGCTCATCTGTCCACTCGTAAATATCCTCTGTCGGAACGTAATCTGGGTGTTCCAAATCTCCACCTTCAATGGCACGTGACCAAAGATTCTGGTCAATTGAAAGAACACCCCCATCTCCTGCTTCTACTGGAAGATCACGTTCTGCAGCATACTCTATCTCCCATTCTCGCGTTAAACCAAGTTCACGGACGGGTGCAATGACTTCCATGTCCGATCCACGCCAGACTGCTTCAAACCGGAGCTGATCATTTCCTTTGCCCGTGCAACCGTGTGCAAGTCCATCACAGTTACGCTCTTTGGCTACATCCATGATCGCCTCTGCGATTACAGGACGGGCTAGAGCAGTACCAAGTGGATACCCTTGATATGTTGCATTTGATTTAACAGCCGCTGCACATAGATCTGCAAACTCGTCTTTAGCGTCTACAACATGGTGCTCTAGATCCAATGCTTCAGCTGTTTCAGCGGCTTCTTCAAATTCCGACTCAGGTTGACCAACGTCAACGGTAACTCCAATAACTTCATCATATCCATATTCTTCCTCTAACAGTGGTACGCAGACAGTCGTATCAAGACCACCTGAAAATGCTAATGCTACGCGTGACATCCTTGATTGTGTAGCATCGGCCGTAGAGTATAAATCCTTCCATATTAATTACAAAAGATTTTGACATAAAAGCAGCTAACCGACAGACAACACAGGGAAACAGTACAGCAAACCGGGAAGATTATAGTTAATTTGGGCCTAGAAATCGGCCCGCCGCGGTCGCCGCTGTCGGCCGAAGAAGTAGCTATCGGCGTGGCAGTCCGGATAATGGCCATTTTGCGGCATCTTGTGCCTATATATTACTGCTCGTTACTAAATAGTTTCGAGTTGTTTCGGTTTTTTTGTCTCCTATATATTGAAAATTAAATAAAATTCTTAAATATCTATCACTAGAAATTCTCCGGTGCCAGATCTTTTCCTTGACTTTCCCCTGGCAGTATATCGCCGATTGCTCCGCCAAAGGCAGCAGCAGCCCAGATAATCGTAATTCGCCCAATCACCTCTATATTAGTTGGATCTCCATCAAATGCTCTCCCCCAAAGGAGTGTCATGCCCGTTGCGACCATGAACGATATACATAATATCCCAAACAATCGGCGGGGAATAAATCCAAGAATTGGCTTTGATACATCAACCCGTCGGAAGTCAGCCCAATATACTAATCCAACTGTCACGAGGACGATAAATAAAACATTTGCAATGAGAAATACCGGGACATTTAGCACTTGAGTTGTTGTGAAATGCTCAGCGATATCAAACACTCCGTCTTCGACGAGCAGTGGGAGAGAAAATATTATTCCCCCCACAAATGTTTCAGCAGCGTCTCGTGTTGTATACTTACCAATCCGACGACGAATCCTTTCTCTTCTCGGCAACTGTGTGACTAACGAAATAGTCTTATCCACTTGCTCACGCTGACGGTCGTCTTCAACAGAGTCACGAAGATCGGTTAACTCGTCGAGAACTTCATCAACATCAGGCTGGTCCTTTTCTGACCTATCCTCCATAGTTGTATGTGCTTCACGCAAGAAATATATTTACTGGCTACTGTTGTCCTGAATTTGAGATTTCTGTTGCGATGTCTTCTGCAAAATACGTCAAAATCAAATCTGCACCTGCTCGCTTAATTGACAATAGCGATTCATATGCTACTGCTTCAAGATCGAGCCACCCTTTTTCAGCTGCTGCGTGCAACATCGCATATTCGCCAGAAACATTGTATGCAGCGACTGGATGGGTTGTTTTCTCTCTTACCTCTCGAATAATATCTAAATAAGGCAACGCTGGCTTGACCATCAGAATGTCTGCCCCTTGCTTGATATCAGCTTCTACCTCCTTGATAGCTTCTTGCCGATTTGCTGGGTCCATCTGGTAATGTCGTCTGTTGCCAAATGCTGGCGCTCCGTCCGCTGCGTCGCGGAATGGACCGTAGAAATTGCTGTGATACTTTGCTGCATAGCTCATGATTGGTATATCCGTATAACCTGATGTATCAAGCCTGTCTCGAATTGCCTTCACCATACCGTCCATCATGCCACTCGGAGCAACCATGTCTGCTCCTGCTTCGGCGTGGGAAACTGCGATATCACCCAAATGTTCAAGAGTTTGATCATTTTTAACTGTCATCTCTGTATCAGTATCTGAGTTTACCACGCCACAGTGGCCATGTGTAGTATATTCACATAAGCAGACATCCGTGATGATGTATGCGTCCGTCTGCTCATCTATAACCCGCGTTGCCCGCTGCACAACCCCACTTTCATCCCACGCACGGGATCCCTGACTATCTTTCTCCTCTGGAATCCCGAACAAAATGATCGCTTCTATTCCTGTTTCAAGAATCTCATTAACTCGATCAACAACCTCACTAACTGGTACTCGTGAATGTCCCGGCATTGATGAAATCGATGTTCTTGAATCCGATGTTGCATCAACAAACACTGGTGCAATAAGATCATCTACCGACAACGTTGTTTCCTGCACCATCTGACGAATTCCATCTTTTCGAAGCCGCCGCGGGCGATCGCGGAGATCCATATACACTATATACATCGTCAAAACGCAATACAGTTGCTATTACAAACACATGGAGTATGAGTCTGGTAACGTCCAGTTGATCTCTTAGGTCAATTACGGAAAAATCGAATAGATTTTTCGCCGCAATCTTGACGCAATACCAAGCCCTTCGCCGTATACTGCATTTGGGACCCATGAGGGCTTGGCAAATGGTCCAATGTTTGATTTGGCAATTGTTTTTGCCTGCGTATACTGGTAGAGACCTTCTTTACCATGTCGATAGCCCATGCCAGACTCTCCAAATCCACCCATCGGTGCATCTGTGGCGGCCCAGCCAACGATGTACCCATCATTGATACAGACCGTTCCACAGTCGATTTGCCTTGCTACCTCTGCTCCACGATCTGTATCTGTTGTCCAAACACTTCCAATTAGTCCATATTTTGACTCGTTAGCTGCCTCAATTGCCTCTGATTCTCCACTTACTGACTCGACAAACACTACTGGTCCAAATGTTTCTTCGCTCATTAGCTCAGCACTCTCATCAACAGACGTGAGGATTGTTGGTTCATATATGAACGGCCCGATATCATCCCGGTGCTTTCCTCCTGTAAGGACAGTTGCTCCGTGTGACCGAGCATCTTCAACATGATCCTCTACCCGAGTTAGCTGACTGGGGCCAATCAGGGATCCAATGTCATATGAATAATCGTATCCTGTCCCGAGTGTGAGCTTTTCCGTTTGTTTCACAAACTCATCAACAAACTCATCAAAGCGTGACTCTACTACATAAAATCGCTCTGCACTGAGACATAATTGCCCAGCATTTGAGAATGCAGCAGCAACTGCCCCTCTTGCAGTCTTTTTGATGTCTGCGTCTTCAAGCACAACAAATGGATTTTTTCCACCAAGCTCAAGTAATGAATCTGTTAACTGCCGACCAGCCTGCTCCGCAACAATTTTCCCAGTCTCCGTTCCTCCCGTAAATACAAGATAATCTGATTTGTCAATCACAGCTGATCCGATTTCCGCCCCAGGTCCGGTTACTACCATACACAATCCGGACGGGACTCCGGCCCGTTCTAATAGTTCTGCCAGCTTTAATGCTGAGTATGGCGTCTTTTCATCTGGTTTCAATAGAATTCCATTTCCTGCCAGCAGTGCTGGAATTGCATCGATTATCGAAAGTATCAACGGGTAATTCCATGGTGAAATCACCCCGACTACTCCGTATGGGGAATAGGTAACGGTCGCTGTTGACAAGCCTGGAGCCATCGGCGTTCGCGATGAATCGGCAAGCAACTTAGGTCCCCGAGCTGCGTAGTATTCGCATGATTGTGTGATATCTGCAAATTCTTCTGCAGCGTGAATACGAGATTTTCCGGTCTCAAGCTGCACCAGATCAAGTAACTTGTGACGATTGTCTTCAAGAAGATCAGCGAATCGGCGGAGGACCGTTGCTCGATCTTCCACGGAGTATGATTCCCATTCCTGTTGCGCATTCCGAACTTGCTGAACTGCAGTCTCTACATCTTCAGGTGTACACTTTGGAATCTCTCCAATAGTGTCCATCGCCATTGGAGCGGTAACTCTAATAGGCTCATATTCTGAATTTGCTATCACCCGATTGCTAAGTCTATCAATTTCTTCCCGGGTAATCAATGTATTCTTATATGTGAATTTTGACATAGGTACCGTTACATTACACTCTGTGACGTACAGACTAAGTTGTTCTGTACAGGTGGTTGAGGGGACTGCCAGAGGATTAACCGGGGTTACGTAACTGTTACTGAATTTGCCGGTAAATTACTTTTATGCTAGACTATGACTGTGAGTACTAACAAGAAGGAAGCGGCAATAACCACATAGTCACGACAAGCGAATGTCAACTCTGGTAGTGTTGGATTCCAAGCAAAACAGCGGGCTTGTAATGCCCGTGACAGCTGATCTGAACGATCCATTGCGGCCTGCAATCCCCCCACTCCAAGTGTCTGTGCTCGCTTAATAATTGAACGCTCAGTTCCAAGACGTGCTGCCTCTGCTTTTCTCAGTGTCTGTATATCCCGTCGGATCGCTGGAAAGAGCCGAACAACAAGACCAAACCCGACGCCGATGAATGTACCAATTCGGCCGGGAATTAACCGCTGTATGGCTGCTCGCGATTCACGCAGTGGTGTGGTTCGGATATATGCTGCACTTACAAACAAAACAAAAATGACGCGGACACCTGCTTTGGCAGGCTCAAGCGCTGATTGTGGGTCAATTGCCAGTGGTCGAAAAGAAATCATTGCGAACAACGGAGCAAGTGACAAAATAAGAAGCGGGAACCAAAAACCCCTGAGAGTCGCTAGAACTGAACAGCGGGCAAGATATAGACAGACAACGGCTATCGCTCCAAACAGCAGCAGCCATCGTGGTTCTGATTGAACAAATACGGCCAGAGCAAATGCACTTTGAAATATAATTTTCCCTCGTGGATCAAGTCGGTGAACAATCGTATCTGATGGCTCGTAGCTTATCATTGTGGAAACCAGACATCTATTCCCTGAATTATTTCAGCCACTTCGTCTGGGGAGCCATCAGCAACTATCTCTCCATTAGCTAAGCCGATTACCCTGTCTACTCTATCGACAAGATGGCGTAGGTCGTGTGTTACGATAATCACTCCTGTTCCAGATACAACGAGCTCGTCCAAGCGGGAAAGAATAGAGTCTTTGGCTGCAAGATCTAACCCGACGAATGGTTCGTCTAAGACCAAATAATCTGGTCTCATTGCAAGCGCACCAGCGATTGCAACACGAGCCATTTCACCACCTGAGAGTTCTTCTACCCGACTTTCCTTTTGATCTAACATACCCACGGCATCAAGTGCTTGGTCAACTCGCTGATTGATCTCTTCCCTTGGGAGCCCCAGATTTTCTGGGCCAAAGGCAACATCAGCACCCACTGTTGAAGCTACAAACATATCTGCTGGGTTCTGAAACACCATACCGATACTTGTCCGAACAGCAACGAGGTCTTCTTCAACTGATGTTCCGTTTACGGTTACTGTACCAGAATCTGACGTTTGCAGCCCATTTAGGTGCTCAACCAGTGTAGTTTTTCCACTCCCATTTGGCCCAGTGATCAGCACCCACTCCCCGGTATCAACACTAAATGACACCGTATCTAGAACCATATTTTCCCCTCGCTTAGCGGTTAATTCATCGACGACGATCATACATTATCGTACTTGTAACCTAGTACTACCGGTGATAATGCCAAGTACGGCAATAATTTTGATGATGTCTCCCGGTAGGAAAACTGCCGCCCCCGTGATTATTGCCTCAGTCCACTCGAACCCTGCAGCAAATTTTAGCCATGGTACTCCAACTCCATATATGATCGCCAACGCAATGACAAGCGCGATTGCCTGTGTCCAAACCGATACCGACGAAAGTGGTTGTGTCTCCGTACCTCTGTGAACAATAAGCCCGATCGCTATCGCCGCAAAGAAATACGCGATGATGTAACCTCCAGTTGGTCCAAGAATAACTCCAAGACCTGCTGATGCATTTGAAAATATCGGTGCTCCCAGCGCTCCTGCGACAATATAGAGGAGTACCGATCCTGCTCCCCAGACCGGCCCAAGCAAAATACCTGCAAAGTATACAGGAATGACCTGAAACGATATTGGTGCTGGGGAAAGCGGAATCGGAATCGAGACTTGTGCTAACACGCCAGTCAATGCTGCTAATGCCGCTGCAAGCGTGAACCGCTTCACAACCTGATCAGAAACAAGAGCAACCTCCTCGTTGCTGTGACTCATATATTTGCGTTGTACTGTTAACTAATTTGTATTCTTTGGTTTACGAGATGCAAATACAGAAGTAAGACAGTAAGTTTATGTTTGTTGGGTGATCGAACTTGTTTACTAGTCTTATGGACAAAAAAACAGAGGAACTTCGTGATATTTTCATTGATGTTGCCGACTCAGACACGGTTACTGAGTCTCAGGAGGAATCTCGTGGCTCATTAGTCTCTGAGCCAGAAATCGAAGAGCGACTTGAGGAACTCATTTCGGAAATGCGCGACCGATATGGATTCAATACTGAGCTGACTGATGAAGAGTTGTGTTTCCTCCTTGAGGCCGTGTACGATGGATATACTGATGACGAAGTCGCAGACGAGCTTGACATCTCTGCTGACACAGTCCTTCGTGCCCGGCTTGATTTGCATCTCGTTCGAGAGTCAGATACTGAGACCGAGTTTAACGTTGAAGAATTCCGGCGTCGAGCAACCGCGGAAGATGTCTCAGATGAAGCATTAGCAATAGAATTTAATCTTACCTCTGACGAAGTCTCCCATTATCGACAAATTGTCGAAGCACAAGATGAGTCCCGGCGGGCAAACGATCGGTACCGAGATGAGTTTGCCTCACTCCTTGACGATGCTGATATTTCTGGCTCCTTGACCGGCCATGCAACAGAGGATGGACTCGATGATGCCACAGAAGGCATGGAAACTGATGTCTCGTTCTAGGGTCTATAGGTTCTTTACTGGTGAACAATAATTCTATCATAATGACAGTCGTTACACTTGGTCCAGAGGGGACTTACTCTCATCGTGCTGCTAGTGCTGTTTCAGATGATATTGTGTTCCGTGAATCTGTTACATCAATCGTTGAAGCAGTTGGTGAAGGAACCTATCCTCGTGGCGTTGTTCCAATCGAGAATAGCATTGAGGGCTCTGTAACAGAATCACTTGATGCAATGGGAGAACATGACGTCGCTGTCCTAAGAGAGATTATTACTCCTATTCGACATGCACTATTAGCTCAATCTGAGGAGTTTGATATGGTAGCGAGCCACTCACAGGCACTTGCTCAGTGTCGAACATATCTTGATGAAAATCATCCAGATGTTCAGTTGGAAGCAGTTGCTTCAACAGCACGGGGAGTAGAAGACGCTCGAAGCGACTCATCCATCGCAGCGATTGGCCATCCCGCGAATGCGGGTGAAAACTTGTCTGTTTTGGCTGAGGATATTCAGGACCGGACTTCAAATGCCACTCGATTTTTTGTTCTTGGTCCTGCAGCTGATCGGGAGCGAGCAGGTGGCAAGTCAACGTTGATTATTTATCCGAATACTGACTATCCTGGACTCCTCTTAGAGCTTCTAGAATCGTTTGCGACGCGAGATATCAACCTGACTCGCATAGAATCCCGACCAAGCGGCGAGCGGTTGGGTGATTATATTTTCCATGTAGACATTGCAGCTGGATTATACGAGGAGCGGACAAAGCAAGCGATTGAAGAAATCGAGGAAATTGCCAGTGCTGGTTGGGTCAAGCAACTTGGGTCCTATGATGTTGAACACGTAGTGTAATCAGTTATACCTCCAGTGGCTTTTTGTTGGAAGACAATGTATATTTGAACAAGAGCTGATACATATGTCAACGAACCCGTTCGATGAACTCGAAAACTTGCTAGAACAGCTGGAAGAAGGCTTTGATTTCCCATCCTTAGAGACACTTTCCGTCGATATGCTTGATCAAGGTGATAAGTACGTCGTCAAGGCAGACCTTCCCGGCTATGACCCAAGTGATATTGATATCACATACTCTGATGGTCAACTTACTATCACCGGCGAACGAGATGAAGAATCCATTGAAGAAGTCGATGGAACATATCTACGCCGAGAGCGTCGTCGTCAATCGGCTAGCCGAACTGTAACAGTTCCGGGTGAAATTGATGAAGACGGTATTGAAGCAAATCACTCCCGAGGCGTGCTTTCGGTAACGCTACCGAGAACAGAGGCGGAAGAAGAGCGACAAATCGAAATTGAGTAAGCAGCCTCGAAGAAAGGACACGGGAGTTTTCCCTGTCATCTCACTATCGTAGTTGGTAGTTCTTTTAGTCTTCCCGCATGAATACATGTCTATGAGCTACGAGCCCGCAAAAATTGAAGAGCGCTGGAGACAGCGATGGGCAGAAGATGGTAAGTATGAGGCTGACCCGGAAGACGGCGACGATGCCACCTTCATTACTGTTCCATATCCATATCCAAGTGGGGGGATGCATATCGGACATGCAAGAACATATACTGTTCCTGATGTATACGCTCGATACCGGCGATTACAGGGAGACAACGTTTTGTTTCCAATGGGATGGCACGTTACTGGCACTCCAATCATTGGAGCTGTCGACCGGCTAAAAAAAGGAGAAGAAGAGCAACTATCCGTTCTTCGTGACACGTACAATGTGCCTGAATCCGAGATCAAAGACCTTGAAACTCCGATGGGATATGCTCGATATTTCATCGAGAATCACTACAAGTCAGGCATGCAGCAACTCGGCATCTCTGTCGACTGGCGTCGGGAGTTCACAACAGAGGATGACCGATATGAAAAGTTCATCACGTGGCAGTATGAAACGCTGAAAGATCGAGGGCTGCTTGAGAAGGGGTTCCATCCGGTTAATTACTGTACGAATGAGGAACAACCAGTCACAACCCATGACCTGTTAGAGGGTGAAAATGCTGAGTTTCAGGAATACACACTCATTAAATTCAGTGATGAAGACGAGGTTTATCCGATGGCGACGCTCCGACCAGAAACAGTCCGCGGAGTAACTAATGCATACGTTGATCCTGACGCAACATACGTACGCGCAACAGTTGATGGAGAGACATGGATTGTTGCTGAACCAGCCGCTAAAAAGCTAAAACTACAGGAACGGAACGTTGAGGTTCAAGAGCAGATTGGAGGCAAAGACCTGGTCGGTCGGGAAGTGACAAACCCTGTAACCGGGGACTCGTTACTTATTCTTCCAGCAAATTTCGTTGACGTTGATGACGGAACTGGTGTTGTCATGTCAGTTCCAGCTCACTCCCCGGACGACTACATGGCACTTCAGGATGCAAAAGACCGAGCTGATTCGCTTTCTCAGTACGGTATTGATCCAGAAGAAGTGCGGGCCATTGAACCGATCCCAATCCTCACAATCGAAGGATACAGTGAGATTCCGGCTCGTGATGCCGTCGAAGAGCACGGCGTTGAAACACAAGATGATCCAGCGTTAGAAGAAGCGACAAAGGAACTGTATAACCGTGAATTCCACAAGGGAGTGCTTAACGAAGAATATGGCGAATTTGGTGGCGAGATTATTGAGGATGTTCGAGACAATATTAAAGCACACTACCAATCACGTGGGGAATTTGACTCCCTATACGATTTTGCTGAGGAAGTTATCTGCCGATGCGGAGGTGAAGTTGAAGTTGCTAAACAAGAAACATGGTTCCTCCGGTACAATGATGAAGCATGGGAACGCAAAGTCCGGAGAGTAATTGACCAACTTGACACTCTTCCTGAAAACACCCGCGACCAGTATTACCATACTGTTGATTGGCTTGAACAGTGGCCGTGCATTCGAAACTATGGCCTTGGAACCCCGCTCCCGTGGGATTCAGACTTCATCATTGAACCGTTGAGCGACTCGACAATCTACATGTCCTATTACACAATTGCTCATCGACTACAGGACATCCCTGTTGAAGAACTGGATCGTGATTTCTTTGACACCTTATTCTATGGTGCGGATGCAGTAGATGATCCACACCAAGATGCGCTTGAACTCCGCGATGAATGGGAACACTGGTACCCAGTCGACTATCGATGTTCTGGTGAAGATCTGATTAGTAACCACCTGACATTCTTCTTGTATCATCACGCAGAACTCTTTGATGAGTCAAAATGGCCGAATGGGATTACCATAATGGGTATGGGATTACTTGAGGGTAAAGCAATGTCTTCCTCAAGTGGTCATGTTGTGCTACCTGGTGAGGCAATTAATCGCTATGGAGCAGACACTGTCCGATTCTTCCTTTTGAATAGTTCCGAGCCGTGGCAGGACTTTGACTGGCGACATGATGCTGTCTCATCAACCCGACAGCAACTTGATCGATTCTGGAACCGCGCAGTTGAGATTATTGAACTCCCAGATGGCAGTGAAGACGATTTACAGGATATTGATCGATGGTTACTGACAAAACTCAATGAAACTGTACAAGCAACATCTGACGCTCTCGAGTCTTTCGAGACTCGAACAGCAAGTCAGGAAGCGTTCTATCGGTTTGAAGAATATCTTCGATGGTATCGCCGCCGTACAAATACCGATCGTTCTGGCGCTCGATATACACTGAAGAAAGTGCTTGAAACTCGGCTCCGTCTGTTAGTGCCATTTATCCCTTATATGGTAAATGAGCTACATGAGCGTCTCACTGGTACTCCTGCAGAAGATGCCATGTGGCCATCAATTCAGTATGATGCTGAACCAGAAATTATTACTGGCGAGTGGCTTATTGAGCGACTTGTTGATGACATCTCCGATATCCTCGACGTAACTGGAGAAGATCCCGATACAATACATATCTACACTGCTGCAGACTGGAAACACGATGTATTTGATCAGATTGTTGAGACTGGTCCAGATCAGGGGGCAGTGATGAGTCAAGTAATGCAGGACGAATCACTTCGAGAGCGCGGAAATGAAGTCAATAAGCTAGTCAATGAACTTATTGACTTTGTTCGTGGCCAAGAAGACAGCCGACTTACCACACTCACTGCGATCGACGAAACGAGCATCTACGATCAAGCGGTTGAGTTCTTCCAGACTGAGTTCGATGCAGACGTTGAGATTCACAAAGAGGATCAAGATCCAGTTGATCCAGAAAATAAAGCAACTCAAGCGGTACCTTGTCGGCCAGCGCTGTACGTCGAGTGATCTACGCTATCCTCTCCGCGTACTGAAGGACGCGGCTTGACGTATGTACCAGGCGGTCGAGGCGACTGCTACAGGGCTTGACCCCGGAGAAGTTCACCGCAATCGTTGGGATATTGCCGGTCTAGTGAACTTACCCCGCCCACTCGCTCTCGTTGGTCGCTCCTTGAAGACGGGGATGTAGCCTACAAAAGTTAAAGAAAAAATACGTTTTTTATACCTGTGTTCTCTCCGGATTAATCAACTCAAACTCCATTCCGGTATCTTGTTCTTCTGCTGCCTCATATACAACATGTGCGGCTGCGACATCTTGAATTGCCAAGCCCGTTGAATCAAATACCGTGATTGTGTCGTGCTCCTCTCGTCCAGTTTTTTCGCCTGTGACTATCTCTCCAATCTCAGCATCAATATCACTATCTGTCAACTCTCCTGTGTGCCATCCAGTATTAATCTCGCCAGAATGTGTACACTGTTCGTAGTCGTCTATTACTAGCTTAGCGTCTTTTAGTGTCGCAACCTCGTGTTCCTGTTTTCCTTCCGCATCTGCACCCATGGCATTGATGTGTGTATGTTCTCCAACCATCTCTCGTTTTACAATTGGATCTTCTACTGGTGTTACCGTAGACAAGACATCGCAGCTAGCTGCGTCTGCTGGCGATCCTTCCCGTACGGTAAACTCGTCTTGGTGTGCTTCAATAAATGCATTGACCCGTTCGTCATCGACATCAACAATGACTACTTCTTCAATTGGGCGAACCGAGGCAATCGCTGCAAGTTGTGAGTATGCCTGCACTCCAGCTCCGATTATACCTAACGTCCGAGCATCCTCAACTGCAAGATAGTCTGTTGCGACACCAGCGGCAGCACCAGTACGCATCAATGTCAACTCTGTTCCATCCATGAGCGCAAGAGGGAATGCTGTTTCAGGATCAGAATATATGACCGTTCCCATCACAGTTGGAAGATCAAATTTTTCTGGATTATCGGGATGGACATTTACCCACTTAATCGACGCTGCATCCCATGACTCGGCCTCAACGTATGCCGGCATTGATCGAAAATCCCCGTTGTACTGTGGCAAATCGATGTAACTTTTGGCAGGCATGAGCACATCATTGCGCTGATATGCCCCGAATGCATCTTCAACAGCACTGGTGATTTCTGCTATATCGGCTGCTTCAGCAACAGCATCACTATCAAGTATTCGAGTGTGCATACGCAATCATTATATGCGAACCGTCTTAGAATAGGCGATTTAATCGAGTGCAACAGCTAATCAATGGAATACAGTATTGAACGTCACACCGATCGTAATACCAATTGTCAGTACTATCCCTGCGTATATCGCAAGTAACCGACGGTCAAACAGTTTGTTCAGGAGAATTAAGTTTGGAATACTGACGCCAGCTCCTCCAATCACAAACGCCATCACTGTTCCAATTGGAATGCCTTGATCGAACAGTGAAGAAGCAATCGGTAACATCCCGCTCATTCCAATGTATACCGGTGCCCCAACAACCGCTGCAATTGGTGTTGCAAGTGGATTATCCGGTCCGGCGACCTGCTGTAAGATGTCCTGCGGAACCGCCCCATGTATGAGCGCTCCGATTCCCATTCCGACAATCAGATATGGAAGGGTGTCCCAGAAAAAAGAGAGTGCTCCTTTCCCAGCCTTTGTGATCCGTGTTTTATGTGTCTTGCTGCTATTCGTCTCTATTGTTGAGTTATTTGTTCCTCCGTCTGTCGTGATCTCTCTATCTTGCGTAGTTATCTTCACATCTTTCACGTACTTTTCCAAGTCCAGCCGTCCAATAATTATGCCACCAATGACAGCCGTCGTTAATGCAAGCATAATGTATGCAATTGTTATACTTGCTCCAAACAGCCCCAGTAGTAGCAAGATAGCAATCCAATTTACAATTGGAGAGGCAAGCAAAAAAGAAAATGACAGTCCGAGCGGTGCTCCGGCACCTAGTAAGCCTGCTAAAATTGGGACCGTCGAGCATGAGCAGAACGGTGTTACCGCTCCAAGCCCAGCGGCTGCAGCATTTCCTACCCCTCCATCATGTGCACGCAGGATGGATTCTACCCGCTCTGGAGGAAGGTACTCTTTTGCTAATCCAACAAGAAACGAAGCACCGATAAATAACGGAACGAGTACGATAGCAAGGTCAATGAAATAGCTGCCAGACTCTGCTATTATATTCCAGTGTCTTTCAGCAATCATTACTTTTCTTTTCCGAGCACAGCGGCAAGGTCAAGTAATTGTATGCTAGCTGTATCAGCAATTCGATAATATGTCCACTTTCCCTCTTGCCGGGTCCTTACGATCCCTGCATCTCGTAGTTCTGAGAGGTGCGAGGAGACTGTTGACTGCGGTGCGTCGAGTATCGTCTGTAGCTCACAGGCGCATAATTCCCCTTCCCTTAATGCCTCCACTATTCGAAGCCGATGACTATTGGATAGTGCCTTAAACACAGATAATTGTTCCTCTACGATGCTGTCGTCAGGTTTTCGCTCTGTAAGCAGCGATGTCTCTTCACAACAGTCCCCGTTAACTCGGCGTAAGGTTTTGCTGGCTGACTCTGATTGTGATGACTCAGTCATCGGTATCGGATTCATCAACTTCTTCTATGGACATTTCACAACAGCAGCCCTCTGATTCTTCTTTGTCTTCGCCTGTAACCTTATCAACAATCCGGCCGATAAATGAATCTGATGCCATATACATCGATAAATCTCGATATGAATATACTTGAATCTTTCCAAGGGTGACAATAGATAAGACATATTACGCATAAATATATTCTTAGACCTTCTTCGATAGATCTTTTAATTCGAATCTTTTCGATATGATCCTAAATTCAACTCACATCCTTCCTGCTACTTGATCTGTTACCGTTTCTCCTGTATTTGCTCCGGGTCTTGTCCACATTGACAGCAAATGATATACATTATCCTTAATAACATATCAGACGATGGCACACGGATATGACCACGGACGCGTTCGCGAGTATTGGCAGTACGCTTGGGAACGTGAGAATGTCTACGAACTTGATGAGGATGCCACTGATCCAACATATGTCTTGGGCATGTTTCCATACACTTCTGGTGCGTTACACATGGGGCATGTTCGAAATTACGCTATCACTGATGCATACGCTCGATATCGTCGAATGCAAGGAGACGACGTGCTTCATCCAATGGGTTGGGATGCGTTTGGTCTTCCAGCTGAGAACGCAGCATTTGAGCGCATGACTGATCCAGAGTCATGGACCCGAACGTGTATCGACCGGATGCGTGATGAAATGGAATCGATGGGACTTGGTTATGATTGGAATAAAGAAATCACTACCTGCGAGCCAGAATATTATCGATGGAACCAGTGGCTGTTCAAACGACTGTATGAAAACGATTTAGTTGAGTATCGAGCTGCAAACGTAAACTGGTGTCCGGACTGTGAAACAACGCTTGCTGACGCGCAAGTAGACACGGACGCCGATACCAACGTCTGCTGGCGTTGTGGAACTCCGGTTACTCAGCGTGAACTTGACCAATGGTTCTTTAAGATCACCGAGTATGCCGATGAATTAGCTGAAGGTTTGGACGATCTTGATGGCTGGCAGGAAGGTGTTAGGGAAAGTCAACGTAACTGGATTGGGAGACAAGAGGGAACCGCTATCACTTTTGATGTCCCTAACTTTGGTTCTATCGAGGTTTTCTCAACACGCGTTGATACGATCTATGGTGCCACATTTGTTGCTGTTTCTCCAATGCACGATCTCGCCGATAAAGTCGCAGCCGAGTCAGATACTATCTCGGAACAGCTTGAACAAATGCAGACCTCAAGCAGAACTGATGATGTTGATGCCATTGAAACTTCATACTATGCTCGACATCCTCTAACCGGTGAGGAACTCCCTGTCTATATTGCTTCATACGTCCTGGAAGATGTCGGTACTGGTGCTGTTATGGGCGTCCCAGCACACAATGAACGCGACCATCGTTTTGCTTTGGCACAAGACCTTCCGATCAAGCAAGTAATTGAGCCAGTCGATGGTAGTGAGACAAACTTACCACAGGAACCATACACGAAAGACGGGATGGTTACCAATAGTGAAGATTATACTGGACTTGCAAGTGAAGCGGCGAGAAATCGGATTCTCGACTATCACGACGAAGTCGAACCAACAACAACATATCGCCTCCGAGATTGGTTGATTTCTCGTCAGCGGTACTGGGGGACACCGATACCAATTGTTCATTGCCCAGATTGTGGCCATGTGCCAATCCCTGACGAGGATCTGCCTGTTGAGCTTCCTGAATTTATCCAAACGACTGGGAATCCTCTTGAGGAAAATGATTCATTTGTTGAAACGACATGTCCTGAATGTGGACAACAAGCTACCCGAGAGACGGATACGATGGATACGTTTGTCGATTCGTCGTGGTACTATCTTCGTTTCCTTTCTCCAGAATATGAGGATGGTCCGTTCGACTCAGACCGCGCCTCTGATTGGATGCCTATCGATGTGTATGTTGGCGGCGAAGAGCACGCGGTATTGCACTTATTGTATATCCGATTTATTACAAAAGCTCTTGCTGATATGGGACTTCTCTCTGTTCGCGAACCGACTGAGAAGCTGATCAGCGTTGGAACCGTACTATACAATGGTGAGAAAATGTCAGAAACTCAGGGGAACGTTATAGCTCCACATGAGTATGGACCTGAGACGACCCGTTTGTTTGTTTTGTCAGCTGCTCATCCGGAACAGAATTTTGAGTGGACAGCAAAAGATATCGGAGACGCATATGACTTCCAGCAGATGTTATATAATCTAGTTGTCAACTTCAGTGAACGTTCTGAATTTCGCGATAATCGGATGCCTCATGACGATTATCTTGACCGCGCTCTTGACCGAGCTATTATCTCTGTTAGCAGAAATTATGGTCAGTTCCGATTTCATCAAGTTTCGACTGAGCTACGTGAACTTGCGCAACTATTGAGACGTTATCGTGACTATATGACTCCAAATAAGGATGTATATGAACGTGGTTTACAAACAATTGCAAAACTTGTTGCCCCCATTGCTCCACACTTGGGAGAAGAACTCTGGAATCGCCTCCGTGGTGGCGGATTAGTTGTCAACTCTGATTGGCCTACTTCGGTTCGTAATATTGATCAATACGATGTAGAACGATCATTGATTCAGTCAACTCTCGCTGATGTCCGAGAAATCATTGATGTTGTTAATATCACAGATCTTGAGTCAATCGACATTGCCGTAGCAGAGGACTGGAAGTATGAAGCTCATGAATTGGCGCGAACTTCAGGTCGAGATGAAGCAATTGTCGGCACAATTCTTGATGCCGACACCATCACAGCGGATAGAGAACGCCTTGCTGAATATGCTTCAGAGCTAGAACAATCACATCCTGGATTAGACCGCGTTCTTCCACCAGATCGTGAAAAGAAAATTCTGTCACAGGCCGCTTGGTTGTTGGATGACGAATTTGATGTCGATATTTCTGTTGATCAAGCAACTAAGAACTCTGATCTTTCAGCCCGAGCAAATCCCGGAAAACCAGCTATCCGGATTAATTAGTCTTCCTCTTCGTTTACGACTTCGTATTTTCGCGTCTGCTGAACGTGAAGTCAGGCATTTATACGCTCATACAATAATGTGGTTCAAGAAACATCTCAAATCGCTGGTTTTGATACATATGACCAAAGATAAAACAAGTGATCGTCGGTTTTCACAACTCGCTGTCGCATTGCTTCTTTTGGGAGCAATCATTTTAATTGCCAGTATACTGCCGGCGATCGGCGGACCTGGTCTTCCGGATACAGAGAATCCATTTGACGGTCCACAGATGGGTGACAGCGAACTGCCGTTTAGTGACGGCTCTGGAACATCCCCTGTATTAGGTGCTGACCAGCAAACTTCTGCTGGAGCCGTAGACAATCCTTTCGAGGGGCTAAGTAGTGATGATGAGTGGACTGCATTCTACGCGGAATTAAGCGATCCTAACCCATACAAATCTAGTGTTGGTCCATATTGGCGTTCTGATGCTTATAATACATATGAAGACGGAGATTGGGTTCGTGAATCTGGCTCTGCCGACCCACCTCATCTTTCTTCAGAAGATCGTTTTACCCAAGAAATTAACTTAGAATATCCAACAACTGTTCTTCCGGCAGCTTACCATGCAGATATAAGCTCAATCGAATCGTCGGAGATATCTATCTCTGACTTAGAGTACAGTTCTGAGGGTGGCATTCACGTTGCTTCAACTCCTTCTGACGGATTCTCCTATGAGATAGACAGTGTTGCGCCGGCAGCCTCTACGGACGATCTTGAGGATGCCCCGTCAGATTTACCTACTGACATCGAAGAGCGATATACTGATGTCCCTAGCTCGGTTCCTGACCGTGTTGAGAATTTCATTGACAGAGAAGGCTTAGAAGGTGACTCACAGTATGAAACAGCCAAAAACGTAGAACAATGGATTCAGACTGAAAAGGAATACTCACTTGATGCTGCTCATGAACGTGGTTCTGATCCAGTTGACCAATTCCTATACGAAATGGATGAAGGCTACTGCCAGTACGCTGCATCTAGTATGGCTCTTGTCTTGCAGGCAGAAGATATCCCGACTCGGTACGTAACCGGATATGCGACTGGTGATTATGTTGGCAATGATCGATATGAAGTAACCAATCAGCATGCGCATGCGTGGGTTGAAGTGTACTTCCCTAACCATGGTTGGATTGCATTTGAACCAACTCCCCCTGAAGCTGTCGGCGGTGGTGAATCAGTTGATGATGAAGACGAGCGGGATGAACAAGACGGAGACAGTGACCAGGATGAAGAGGACGAGCAGGATGAGTCTGATGACAGTGATGAACAGGACGAATCTGACGAAGGAGACGAACAAGATGAGTCCGATGACAGTGATGAACAGGATGAGTCTGATGACGGTGATGAGCAGGATGAACAAGACGAATCTGACGAAGGAAATGAACAAGATGACTCTGATACAAGCAATAAGTATGATGTTATGTTTGACCCTGAAGACCCATCCGTTGGCGAAGACATAATCATCACAGTAAAGCAGAATAATGAGCCTGTTTCGAATACTGATGTGCAAATCGTCGATGGTGTTGATGATGACTGGTATGAAACCAATGAATCTGGTCAGATTGAGTATACTGTTCCTCCTACTGACAGTATTCAGGTTGTTGTCTCCGAAGAATCTGAATCATTCAACACATTTTCAGCGCAAACATACACAACTGAATCTGATCAGTCAACCTCTACGGAGACCTCTATTGGAGAACAGCCAGTTGATTCCCAGCTGAATATATCTGCACTTCGCGAGCCTCTTCTTGTCGGGGAACAGGCAAGTCTTGAATTTACGCTCGATGATGAGCCACTTGATACAGAACAATTAGAGGAATATAATTTCACAGTCATGGTTGAGGGAAGCTCACAGGATCTTGAGGTACCATCAGAAGGCATTGGCATTGTCGACATCCCCTCTGATGTCTCTGATTCAGCAGAGATAACAGCCAAATATGGTAATTTATCTTCGGAATCAATGTTTGATGCAGGCGAGCTTGAAGTGGATACATCGTATGAATATTACTTTGCGCTACCTGGACAAGGAGTGACAATGGATTTGTATGTGGATGATACGCAACTGGAGAACGTACCTGTAGAACATGATGGAAACCTACTAACCCCTGATAGCAATGGAACAATAGCAACGACCCTGCCTTTCTCAAGCAGTGTAAGCTATACTGTTGCTTACGGCCCAAACCAAATCACACATGAGGTCAACATTCTCCGCGACTCAGCGATATTCCTTGGGGTTGCTCTTACTGGACTCCTCGCAAGTGGAGTTTTATATCGACGATCTAACCTCAGTGTAGCTTCTATCTACTCTACGCTTCGGTCCGGCGTATTCCACGCGATTAATCAGATGATTTCTGTTACCGCTCACATTGCTGGCTTGCTTCGAGTAATCGGAGAGCACTTGACAGGAGGTATTCAATCGATTCTTGCACTTCCCAACGAGCTGTACCAGCGGTGGCGTCAATGGAGACCGGATTCAATTCCACATGCCATCTGGATTCGCATTATTGCCGTGGGGCTGCTCTTCCGAAATCTCTTTTGTCGGTCGTCTGTCTCTTCGGACTCATCTTCCTTCGCGAAATCCAACTCAGAGCCAGTTGATCAATCAATGCTAGATATTCGTGAGACTTGGGGTGCTTTTGTCCGGATGGTCCTTCCTCGTCGCTATCATACTAAATCCCCAGGTGAAGTCGCACGTAAAGCTGTCAGCATTGGGTTTCCAAAGACCCCGGTTCAAAAGCTGACATCAGTATTCCGTCAATCAGAATACGGTGGTGGGCCCGCTGAACAACACGTCACTGAAGCAAACCAAGCCTTTGACTCGATTCAACAATCACAAGAAGACGATCCTAGTACTACTGATAAATAATAATGAGGTGGAGAACGGTATTTGGTATAATCGCTGGTGGATCTCTTGTCGCTGTTGGTGGAATTCTTGCGCTCGCCCCCGAAATAGTTCCTTCAGATATCTGGCAGCAAGTTCTACTATATTCCTCTTGGATTGAAACCATCCCGATCTCCTACGTCGTTGGTGGATTAATTGCCCTTGCAGCTCTTCTATATCTTCGAACTCAGACCGCTGGATCAGAATATAACCACCAGCTGTATTCCACAGATCCAACACAGGTGCATCAACCCTCCCCCGAAATTGGAGATGCATTTGATCAGGCTGTCGAGATGGAGCATCTGCATCCTTACATACCAGAACAGCGGGAGACGCATACAGGAAATGAATCGGAGTACTCACGTTTCCAGCAAACTCATATACCAGAACATTGGGATACACACCAGTCAGCGAACGATCCTCAGCAGACGTCGTTTAACCAATACCGACCATCTGTTAATCCAGCGGATTCACTCCAAGAAACACTTGAAAACGTATTACGACAAACTCATGACCCAAATAATGTCGATGAAATCATTGAGCAGGGTGAGTGGACCTCAAATCAAGTCGCGGCAGCAGCAATGAGCACACATCAGGATTTTCCACTCTCTCATCGGATCCTCCGGTGGCTTCAACCTGACCTAGCCCGACAGCGTGAATTCGAGCAAACCTCCTCAGAAGTCTATCGTACAGTTGCTGAATATGCTCCTGATTATGATGCTGGTGATCAATAATGTTTGAACGAATCCCTCGATGGAGGGCTGTACTGGGCAGCGCGCTAGTTCTTGCTGGTGCTGGTGTCATGCTTTCAACCCCCGAATTAGTTATCGGTGCTATCATCCCGATTGGATACATTACGTTCAGTGCTATCACAAGCGCTCGTCCTGTCGAATCCGATCTTGACATAACTCGCACAATCTCCCCAAAACCGGCACCCCCTGGCCGCGAAGTAGAAGTAACTTTACAGATTACAAATACTAGCTCTCGACCAATTGTTGATCTCCGGGTAACCGACTGTGTTCCTCCAGAACTTCCCGTTACCAATGGCACTCCAAAAGCAGCGTTTGGTCTCCGAGGTGGAGGATCAACAACAATATCATACTCCGTTCGAGCACGGTATGGTACATATCCATTTGATGGTATAAATGTTCAAACACGAAGCATGAGTGGGGCTAGTTTGTATTCCTCTACCCTTGACGCAGAAGGCGATCAGACAATTGAAACATCCATCGTTGCTTCAAAGTGGCCTCGACAAGAACAAACAGTTGCATTCACTGGAATGCAACCAAGCGACTCTGGTGGGGAGGGTATTGAGTTTCATACAACTCGCCAGTATCGTCCCGGAGACCCAGTTAATCGTATTGATTGGAGACGATACGCAAAAGAGGGCGAACTAACCACCATAAACTATCGGAAGAACGAATCCGTTGAGGTGCTTGTTCTTTTAGACCTCCGACCTCCCAATGATGTGGCTGCATCCAATGACTCCGCTACTGGAAGTGAGCTAACGGTGTATACAGCTGCAGAGGCTGTTCACGGAATCTATGCCGCCAAACAGGGCGTTGGACTAGCTACGATTGGTGTTGACGACCCTTCATCGGCGGATCATCCATATATTATCTCTCCAAGTCACGGAACTGATGTCCTTCCTCGTCTCCACCATGCGCTTGAACATATCGCCGAATGTACCACACCTACTGCTGATTATACCCTTTCAAAGGGGTCTCAGCAAGACATCAAATCCATTCGTCGATCCCTTGATTCACAAACACAGGTGTTAATCATAACTCCTCTTCTTGATGACTTTCCTCTTTCCATTATCCGCGAACTTCGGGTTGCTGGACATTCAGTTAACGTCTTTAGCCCCGATGTTACTACCACCGACTCCCCCGGAAAGACAGTCGCTCGAAGTGACCGGGCATTACGATTAACCCAAGCGCGAGAACTAGCAAATACGGTTGTCAATTGGAATCCAAATAATTCACTGCGTGCTGAACTTGAGCGGGTGATGAAATGACCCGTAGAATAATTTCTCAGCTTCTTTGTAAAATCACGGCCGACGAGAAACCTGTCTCAACGTATAGTGGTATCTTTGGAGTTGTCATTGCGATCAGTATCCTGTCAGTATATACATTGCTGACAGGAACTGCTCCTTCGGTGTACATCGGCCTTGCATTGGGAGGAATCATTGCCTTTTCTCTTGCCCTGTCCGGCAGTACTTCACGTGTACTCTCTGTTGTTGGACTGCTTATGTTCTTGTTTGCTGCTCCGCTTGCTCTCAGTTACGTAGTCTACAATACTGTACTTGAGGATATCGTGTTTGGGTTACTGGTTCTTGCAGGCACTCTTGCTGGCTTTGGTATCCTGCGACTACGACTTGATACATTCAGTCGTACTGCCCTTCAAACCACTTTATTGCGTGTCTCCGGCGCTGTTATCATCTTAGGAATCGTTGCTGGTATATTGGTAGTACGACAAGACGGCGTAGGTCTGCTTTTAGACACTGATTATACTGCGGTTATCTCAGAGAGTATATTGTATGCGATCTCTCCACCACAAAATACAGGCACAGTCTTAGATGGTAGTCAACTATCTGCAATTACTCTCGTTCTCCTTGGGGCTTACGCGACAGCAGGGTCGTATCTTCTTATTATCGTCCTTCCAATTCTTGAGCTTGCTCCTCAATCTAAACAAGAATACTACAATCGCTATGTCCGCAGTGCGAAACTCCTTGCTGTATCGCTGCTTAGTGGAATTGCTTTTGTAGTCTCTGTCGGATATTTCTACGCGCAAACCGAATATCCAAATATTGGAACCTTCGAATCACTTGTAACAACCATAGTCACAGCTGGTACCTTCCATCGAATTTTCCTATGGGTCGGTACGATTGGATTTATCCTCGCACTTCTATTTTGGATTGGATCATACCTTGCTGCACTATATCTGTCTACTGATCACGTTCGTGGAATGGTCACAATCGTCAGTGCAACCATATTTGGACTAACTATTGCAGCTGCTGATAGGTTCTTGATCGATGAAATCTATGACCGTCTTCCAGTAGGACTGGAATCTGGATTTGAAAATATTATAACGAATATCGGTGTCACTCCTACAGCACTTTCAATTGTAACCGTACTACTTGCTGTTACTGCCATTGTTTTTGCTATTGTGTATCTTCTGGCAATGACCGGATTTCTTCGGACCCGAACCGCGAGTGCTCGACTCTTACTGTATAGCCTTCTTATCGCTGTTATCGTTGCTGCTTTTGATGACGTAGCTAGCCCGTACCTATTTTTGGGCATTTTTGGTCTGGTTGTAGTCTGGGATTTACTCGAATATGGTCTCGGCATCGGCGAGACACTCGGCAAAAATGCTCAGTCTCGTCACGGAGAGTTAATCCATGCAACTGGAAGTATATTCATCGGTGGTGCCCTTTTTATTGGAGTGCTTCTCACAGAAGATTATTTGCTCTCTGTTGAACCTGTCCCTGAGTTTTCCACGTACGCAATCCTTGTCACGGTTTTCGCAGCTATTGTCCTCACAATCTTTCTACGAGGATAGTGACTTACGGAAGATTCGAGGCGAACGCCTCGCGCTTCAATGCGAAGAGGATGTCAATGGTTACGACTTGTTTGTCAGTTGACTGCTATACAGCATCCATCGCAGGGACATTGACAGAATTAAGCACTGATTTGGTTACGTCTCGTTTGCTTATCCCTTCAACGGTAGCATCTGCTGTCAATACTAGCCGATGTGTAATCACTGGCGGTGCTATTGACTTTATGTCATCTGGAACTACATAATTGCGTCCAGAAATGACAGCTCGCGCCCGTGAAGCTTCTAGTAACCGTTGTATCCCTCGTGGGGATACGCCTGCCTTGACCGCTTGATGCTCTCTTGTCCTTCGTCCAAGATCAACAATATAATCCTTGAGCTTATCATCCACCTGAACATACTCTGGCACCTCTTGTAGCTCATTGAATGTCTCACTGTCAACGACCTGTGTTGCCTCCGGAGTTGCTGTACTCCTGCTTGTCCGACGATCCAATAACTCTCTTTCTCCTGCTGCATCCGGGTATCCAATTGATGTTTTGATAATAAACCGATCACGCTGTGCTTCTGGAAGCTCAAATGTGCCTTCCTGTTCAACCGGATTCTGTGTCGCAATCACAAAAAACGGCTCTGGAAGCGACTTTGTTTCTCCTCCGATACTGACCTGTTTCTCTCCCATGGCTTCAAGTAATGCTGCCTGTGTCTTTGGAGGTGCTCTGTTTATCTCGTCTGCAAGTACCACATGTGCAAAAATCGGACCTGGGTTGAATTCAAATTCTCCTGTCTGTTCATTAAATACATGCGACCCAGTGATGTCCGATGGTAGTAGATCAGGTGTAAACTGGATTCTATTAAACTCCAATCCAAGTGCTCTGGCTAATGACCGCGCAGTCAGTGTCTTCCCGGTTCCCGGTACATCTTCAAGTAGCACGTGACCTTTTGCAAGTGATCCTGTCAGAACCGTTTCTAAAAAATCCCGATCGGCGATGACTGCTCGTTCAATCGTTTCAAGTACCTCCGAGCATGTCGTTGATGCTGCTTCAACTTCCATTGGCGACGGTGTCATGCTAACTATATACTTGCTTCAAGCCTTTATCAATTTTCTATCCCTTGCTTCTTGATCCATGTTGGCCTGATCGCACAAGTATATACCGATGATATGTCTCAGAAATTGGATAGTCTTGTTCCGAAATAAAGGATCGCAAACGTTTAACGCGCTGGCAGTATAGAAATTGCCATGGCTGATTGTCCTCTTTCGGATGACTGCCCAAGCTTTTCAGAGCGTATTGAGGGGATGGGATGCCAACACTATGGCGACCGCGGTGGGAAAGAGTGGTGTAACCACTATAACCAGCCGATTGATGACCTCAAAACACAGCCTGTAAAACCAGACGAGGAAATTGTAGTTGATATTGTTGACATCCACGAGAGTGGTGCCGGTGTTGGCCGCACTGAGGAGGGATTTGTCATTCTCGTTGATGGAGTACTTCCCGATGCTCGTTCCCGCGTTAGAGTAACAAACGTACACTCGAACCACGCAAGAGGTGAAGAACTGGAACGGCTCCCAATGGACGATGATACAAGTGAAGATACATCTGACGACGACGATGATACTGCCGATGAGACTGATAGTCGCAATCCTCGGCTTGGTAGTCGCGAAGACTTTTGGGGGTCATAGCGACGAATTCCATTCCGACAAAAACAACCATCCCGTATTCCAATACACATAATCACTGATAATGGCCGGAGAGGACACCGAACTAATTGACTCGTTTGAATCATTCTACCGAGATTATTATCATAAAGAAATCGGTCAACTTGCCCGGAAGTATCCCAACGACAAGAAATCGTTGTATCTTAACTGGAGTGACCTCTATCAGTTTGATCCAGAACTTGCTGACAATTATCTTAGCAAGCCGGAACAATATCGACAATATGCTGAAGAGGCTCTCCGATTGTATGATCTCCCTGTCGACGTGAAACTAGGCGGAGCCCATGTTCGCATTCGGAACATACGAGAAGCGACTGACATTCGCGATATACGGGCGACTGATGTTAATCGACTAGTTTCTGTACAAGGCATCGTCCGCAAGGCGACTGATGTTCGACCAAAGATACAGAAAGCTGCGTTCAAATGCCAGCGATGTGAGACCCTTACCCATGTTGATCAGAGTGGTGGATCATTTCAGGAGCCACACGAGTGTCGTGCCTGTGAACGCCAGGGCCCATTTATTCTAAATGAAGACCAATCTGAATTTGTTGACTCACAACAACTCCGAGTTCAGGAAAGTCCTGAAGGTCTCCGCGGCGGTGAGACACCGCAGAGTATTGATGTTGATATTGAAGACGACATCACTGGACAAGTATCGCCTGGTGATCGTGTCCGTGTGACTGGTATCCTTCGTCTCGATCAGGACGGAGGGAATGATTCTCCGATTTTTGATGTCTACATAGAGGGCCGGACTGTCGAAATTGAAGAAGAAGAGTTTGAAGATATGGATATTACCGATGAAGACAAGCAGGCTATTGTCGAGTTATCAAATGATCCTGATATTTACGAGAAGATGGTTGACTCCATTGCTCCCTCTATCCATGGATATCGAACGGAAAAATTAGCGATGACGCTTCAATTATTCTCCGGTGTTACAAAACATCTACCTGACGAATCTCGTATTCGCGGTGACCTACATATTCTCTTGATTGGAGACCCCGGGACTGGAAAGTCACAGTTACTCCAGTATATTCGGAACATTGCTCCGAGATCAGTATACACCTCTGGTAAAGGTAGCTCATCTGCTGGCCTTACCGCTGCTGCAGTTCGCGACGACTTTGGTGAGGGCCAGCAGTGGACGCTTGAGGCCGGTGCCCTTGTTCTCGCCGATCAGGGTGTTGCGGCAGTCGATGAGCTTGATAAGATGCGCTGTGTGACTGGAGATTCCTTAGTCCGACTCGGCGATAATAGTTTGTCTCGGATTCGAGATTTATCGCTTGACGCGGCACAACACGGCCAAATTGAGGCGCTCCCGAATGGGCGTACCATCAGAGACGTTGACCTTACTGTCTGGACGTTGACTGACAATGGGTCTCTTGTAAAACGCCCTGTTACGGCCATCCACGAGTATGATGCACCTCAAGAACTTACTCAAGTGACTTTAGAATCTGGAGAAACTGTTGTTACAACAGATGATCACCCATTCTTTGTGATTGACTCCGGGAAACGTACTACTTGTCCTGCCTCAGAACTACAATCAGGTGAGTGGGCATTAGTCCCACAGAATATTCCAACCCACGTCACCGATGGTGGTGTAGCTACTTGTAGCCCTGCCTCACAATCCGATGAATTTGATACATCGGTCTCACATGGGAAACTCCTTGGCTACCTTCTGGCGGGTGGCAATGTATCATATAATGGCCAATTAGACGAGTATACACTCACATTCTCTGGTAGCAAGACGGAACTTTCTGATGCCTTCAGGCAAGCCAGTCAGGATGTATTTGGTATCTCTCAGATTGAAAGTTCACAGGCAAATGAATTAATCGTTCGCGTTCCTGCGTCACAATATGTTGATACTGTGTTTGACACGGTATTGACGCTGAACGCTAATTCAATTGAGTTGCTCCCACCGGACATTACCAGCCTGTCTCGCGACACACAAGCAGCATTTGTTCGTGCGCTTGCTGATGTCAACGGCTATGTCAATACGTCCACTCCGTCTGTTAATATTTCTTCTGAGAGCCGCGATCTTCTGCAGGGTATTAAATCGGTGCTACTTGATTTTGATATAACGAGCCAACTTCGCTCTTCATTCAACAATTCTGATTCGTATACACTCTATATTCCTTCTACAGAAATCCATCAATACCGACAGCAGATTGGATTTAGCTGCCCACAGAAGCAGTCTGCCCTTGATGTAGCTTGTAACGAGACTGATTCTCACACCAATACTGAGCTAATTCCTGACATCGGTGACCTACTCTCTGAGTATCGACAGTCACTGCGCCTACGAAGTAATGAATGTGGTGTCCCAGAATCAGTCTATCAAGAAGCTGAATGCGATGACATAGCAATCTCTCTCTATGACGCCAGACAAATACTAAATGCATTCAAACAGCGGACACAAGAAGCAGCCGCTGACCTTACCAGCATACAGAATGAGTGCACTTGGGATCAAATCAATGCATACATTGAAAAATACGATATCGCGTGGTCTGACGTCATTGACGAGAGCCAGATCTCAACTGACCAATTGTCAACGCTGTGGGATACAGATGAAATGTTCCGCCAGACAGTACGAAATCAGGTAGCTGATATTATCTCTTCTGTTGCTGAGACCGATCTTTCTGCATTCTATTCGCTGGTCCATGGGGATGTTACTTGGCGTCGTGTTCGTACCGTTGAAGCTGTTACTCAATCTGGTGCCACCAACCGATCTGGTACTCTTCGACGTGAGCTTGCAGATCTCGTTGATTATGACGGTGACAACGTGGTTGATTACTGTTATCGTCTACTTACGCGTGAGATCAAGATCGAATCGTGGAGAGACTTTCGTGCTGAACTTGATAGATATAATATTTCTGTCTGGGAAATCGCAGACGACCTTGAGGTCACAGAACCAGTCCTCCAACAGTGGGTATCGGAGAATGCACAATCTAAGCGATTTGAACGTGCTCGTGAATCTATAACATCACATATCCGCTCTACACAGCAACAAATCAAGGATCTCATCGGCCAGATACGGCAATCAGAACGATCAAAGGTCTATGATCTCACTGTTGAACAGACACACAACTTCGTTGCGAATGGGATGGTTGTGCATAATTCAGAAGACCGATCTGCAATGCACGAAGCCCTCGAACAGCAATCGATCAGTGTCTCAAAAGCGGGTATTAATGCCACGTTGAAGAGTCGATGTTCTTTGCTCGGGGCTGCTAATCCGAAGTATGGTCGATTCGATCAGTATGAACCAATTGGGGAGCAGATTGATCTTGAACCAGCGCTTGTCTCCCGATTTGATCTGATATTTACTGTGACTGATCAGCCAGATCCAGACGAAGACAGAGAACTCGCAGAACACATCCTCGATGCTAACTATGCTGGTCAGCTTAACACTCAACGACAGGAGCTACCAGCACCTGATATATCAAAGGCTGATGTGGAAAATGTCCAAGAGACTGTTGAGCCAGAAATTGATGCTGAATTACTACGGAAATACGTTGCGTATGCACAGCAAAGCTGTTATCCTAGATTAACCGACGACGCCAAAAAAGAGATTGAAGACTTCTATGTTGACCTGCGATCAAAGGGTGCAAGTGAAGATGCTCCTGTCCCAGTTACCGCCAGAAAACTCGAGGCACTCGTTCGACTCACGGAGGCAAGTGCTCGTGTCCGACTGTCTGATAAGGCAACAAAAGAAGACGCTCAGAAAGTAATTAATATTGTTCGAACATCATTGCAGGATATCAGCGTTGATCCCGAGACTGGAGAATTTGACGCTGATGTCGTTGAAACTGGCCATTCAAAGAGCCAGCGAGACCGGAAGAAGAACATCACCGACATCATTGAAGACATGCAGGAGGAATACGAGAACGGCGCACCGGTTGAGGCAATCCTTGACCGAGCTGAAGAAGTCGGGCTGGAACGGTCAAAGGCAGAGAGCGAGATTGAGAAGCTCAAACGTAACGGCAGCCTCTACGAGCCTCAAAATGGGCATATCCGTGTTCCTTAGTTTTGCCCGACTTTTGAGGAGACATCGCTTTTGTCAGCCCCCGAATAATAGACAGATACACAAGCATTGTATCTGATATTGACAGCTAAACTGCTCTCAAATCATTTTAGAAGACGGAAACTAAATCATCAATAAGCTCATAACAAATGGACCGGATCTCTACACTTCGTAACATCGAAGACGCTCTTACCGAATTTGAAAACGGTAATATCTCCTTTGAGGAGTTAACTCAGCGAGTTTCAACAATATTACAGACATTTGCGACTGATTTTGAAGATGAACTACAAGCCGTATATCAGGTTGACTCTGTAATTGTGGTTGCTGAGTCCCCGAGCGCAGCAAGAGATCAGGCTGCTGAAATAGCTGACATTAACCCAGAGAGTGCATCTGTTCACCGCTTGTCTGATAACTAATGACAATACATACGCCGTACGTTATTTTTCGTAGCGTTTATTGGCGAAATAATATCTAACTATACACATTGTGCTATTGGTCGTCACCTACTCACAGGAGGCGCGACAGACACTTCGAAATATCTGTAACGCACATGAAGACGCCATCGTTCGCCGTTTTGGACGTGCGGCACTGCTTGAAAGTACACAACGGGGCGCACTTCTTGGCTTACGACTAACTGAAAAACACGGAGCAGATGTTCAAATTGAACGAACTGAGCCTTTCAACAAATACAGGGATACTCCAGAACGCGTACGTAAGGCAGCAACTGCCTACGAAAACCAGGCACATGCAAATACTCCGTATCATCAGTTTGTAGCGGGAACTGAATATCCGTCCCTCGATGAACTTCAAGATAAAGAGATATAGATGGTCTCTATTATCATAGAAGACACAACGTTTTATGGGCCAACAATTGATCTCACGGCCTATAATATAACGCCAAATGACGTTCTTACAGCTTTGCATACCAATTCTCCCGAGATTAGTATATCGACCACTCCCCCCGGACCTGTTCATAACCGACTGGGTTGTGTACACGAGGAGAAGTCGTATCAAATTCGCAGTGCTTTAGCGGCTGTTGCTCGTCAACGTGGATATACAACTGCGTATGATTCACAACTTGAGCGCGTTCAAGAACGATTATCCTCTATAGATCTCCCAGAAGTGACATTTGACCATGAACACCAGCGACTAGCTCAGAAGGATAACATCGAACAACTTCAAGAGGAAATATCTGCCCTCCGTGGCCGGATTCAGGAACTTCGACAGCAAAACAAGGATCCTGAAGGAAAAATCCAGCAATTACAACAGCAAGCCGGGGAATTATCCGCCAAGCAGACCGAATATACTGCAGCAAAACAGGCATTAGAGCAAAAACAAAAACAACTCCGCGATATGCGTGATAAGCGCGAAAAAAGACTCAAGCTGCAGGATAAACAGCAAAATCTTCGTAGGAAATCTCGAAGGATCCTTACAAGAAAAATACGGCCTCAGTTCATCCGTTCACTTGACTCTATCCCGGGAGAATATGAGCTGTCTGATACCCCCGGTACCGTCGAAACTGGTGAAACAACGGCTGCATTAGCAATCTATCGGCTTTCCCGATCTTCTGCGCCTGTCGTTCTGGCCAGCTCCCGGTTTCCTAATTTGACTGCCGCAACTGCTGCTCTTGATGCCCCGGTTATCCGATGCTCTCCCTAATATTCAAGGGCGAATACGGAGCTATTCCCGCCATGGTTTCACTTAATTGGCGTACAACAGTTCAGGACGATGCTACCTTCATTACAGCCATCTTAGATAACCGGCGACAGATCTCTGGTGTTGAAGCACACCTTGCCACGATCTCTGTTGATTTTAGTGGCAAACTCCACCGCCCACAATCTGGTTCAATTCAACAGTGGGATCACGAACAGGACACGTTTCAAGTCCGTATCCCAGTGAACGAACGTACTGGCGTTGGCATTGTTGGAACTGGAGCGGATCCGTCTCCAACGCTCTCTGTAACTTCCGTTGCTCCGGAATCTGATGATTTTGATGATACTTCACCCACCAGATCAGAGCTTATTCACCGGCTTGCCGATCCTCGTCCGACTAGAGATGCTGTTGACGATTCATCTCTTCTAGCTGTAGAATGCCAGTTTAATCATGCCGATGGTGATCCTAGCGCCTGTGACGTACAGAAAGTTCCCAGAGAACTCCAACAATGGGCTACTGATATTGAATCTCGTGCCGGGGATGGCCCTCAAGCGCAGCAAGTAGCTGATGAAATACAAGTCAATGCGGTTCGACAGCGTTCTAAAACGCTTCTTGAACAAATCGAAGCAAGCAATCCTTGATTCTTCAACAATACAATGATTCTCGCAATTGTCAGTGGTAAGGGAGGTGTCGGCAAATCAACTATCGCCTACAACCTTGGAGCTCTTGTTAATGGTGTCGTCGTTGATGCCGATATTGGTGCACCTGATCTACCGTATGGAACTGGACCGACGATACATGATGTGTTGGGTGATAGAACCTCTGTTTCTGATGCCGTTATCAGACGGTCGTCTGTAAGACTATTACCTTGTGGCCGATCGTTACACGGAGCTCGGGCCTGTGACATTACACAACTTCCAGATGTTCTTGATCAATTGGAAGCAGCGCATGAAACAGTGATTGTTGATTGTCCAGCAGGTATCTCTGCTGTTACTGGACTCGTATTACAGGCTGCTGATCGATGTCTGATTGTTACAACTGGAACTGACCGAGCCCTTAGCCAAACTCTTCGAATCCGAGAGCTCGTGCGATCACTCAACGTTGGTATTGACCGTGTAGCTGTAAACAACATCTCTGGCGATAGCACGCCTGGCGATGCTCGCCGACAAACCGGTGTCCCTGTGACAACTATCGACCACAGTGAGAAACTCAAGACTGCACAACAATCCGAGACGCCTATAACAGATTCAGCTCCTGGGTGTTCTGCGGCAAACCAGCTTAAACAACTCAAAACAGAACTTTCAATTTGATACTTCGATCCAATCGCTATTTGAGATCATAATATGTCTTCCGCAGTGTTACGGGTGAGACATCAGCAACATCTGCAACTTCCTCCTGTGTGATTGTATGTCCCTCCTTTTTTGCAGTCGTATATATGCACCCGGCGGCAACTCCTGTTGGGTCCCGTCCAATTGAAATTTGCTCTTCTTCTGCCTCTTTCGCAAGCTGTAGTGCCTTTGCCTCAATGGCATCTGAAACCGATAGTTCGGATATGAATCGCGGAATATATTCCTGTGGTGCAATTGGCCCAACTGGAAGTCCCAGCTCGCTGTTGAGCGCACTGTATGCAGCCTCCAGTTCATTTTGACTTGCACGAGCATGTTCGACAATTTCATCAATTGTTCGAGAGATGGATCGAACACGGCAGGATGCATACACACATGCCGCAGCAAATCCTTCCAGTGAGCGACCGCGCAGCAAATCCTCTGACTGTGCTGAATCAAAGAGCGTACAGGCTGACTCTCGAATATCTCGAGGTAAATCAAGTGTGCTGATGATTCGCCGGATCTCGGTAAATCCGTACACCTGGTTACGCTCGGCCTTTGAACTAATTTGTGCTCGATTGTGTTCTCTGCGCATCCGTGCAAACTGACGGCGTTTTCGACCGGTCATTCGAACATTACGGTCACTACCAATCTCTGTAGAAAGCCCTCTGTCGTGTCGGGACCGAGTTAGTGGCGCACCTGTTCGTTCACGGTTTACTTCGTCATCTTCAAATGATCGCCATTCTGGCCCACGGTCAATCCGGTCTTCAGAAACGACAAGACCGCACTTTGAGCAAATAGTTTCATTTCCTTCCTGTGCTAATGAGCCGTTACATTCTGGACATCCAGTTTGTTTCTGTGTTGTCGCCATCACATTTGGAACTTGGTGCTGGATGAGTATTTAAAGGCCGGTCAAACCCCGGGTTTTCCCGGCCATTTTGCAATTGTTACCTACCGATAAACGGTAGGTGGATATCGCAAACCCGTTAACACTTTATCTGATTAGCTGGTTATCTCGATTGACTCTCTTCAATCTCTATGTCAAAACTATCTCGACTTTATGCAGTGCTTCTTGTTGCAGGTGGCGGATTCCTCGGTGCTAGCACCCGGTACGCTGTTGATCTGTTATTTGGATCCACGCTGATGTCTACACTTTTTACAAATGTCCTTGGAAGCTTTGCGCTTGGATTGCTATTGTATGAGTCTCTTAACATCGGTCACACACCAGAATACGTCCGCCTTGCTGCTGCCACTGGTTTTCTGTCCTCGTTTACAACATTTAGTACGTTTATTACCGACTTAGTCGTCGTTTCTCCGCTTTCAGCACTTGGTTATCTTATCGCGAGCTATGTACTTGGATTTACTGCAGTAATCGTTAGCAAGACAATTATCGACCAGCTTTTAGTTCAAACATGAACTTCGAAAACACACTTCTTGTCGGTGCTGGTGGAGCTGTTGGGGCATTGGCCCGATATAGCGTGGGAGAAATCATTCAACGAGAGAGATTTCCACTCTCAATTTTGGTTGTGAATCTCCTCGGGAGTTTTATTGCTGGTCTTCTTCTTTTTGTCAGCCCGCGTGACTCTATTCTGTTGTTCGTTTCTGTTGGATTCTGTGGAGCATTCACGACATTTTCATCATTTTCGTTCCAGACTGTTTACCTCTGGTCTAATGATAACAAGCAAGGGGCGATTATTCACGCTGGCAGCAACCTGATTCTGTGTCTTATCGCCCTTGCCTTGGCGTGGCTGATTGTTGGCGTACTCGTATAAATATGGAAAATTACAGCTCGTTTGTCTTATTCACTCTGCACTCGAATTGTGTGTATAGTTGTCAGTTGTTCTACGACTCACAGCAAACTCGAGGAATACCAGATAAACTGTATGGTCTGTCTCGCAAGTTTGGCTGGTATCAATCCGTAGGACACTGATTTACTCGAATCGTCCGGTGACAAGTGTCGTCACCGGAAGAGACCTCTAGCCCCGTCCCTGGTTTTCGTCGTTGCTTGTCGTTTGCTAGAACATACTTACAACTAACCGTACTACACTAGCATAACCGCACTAACATGATCTAGTTACTTCCGTGAGAGATTAACCCTTCTCAGGGGTGGAATTTGCCCCGGGGACATCTCTATCCGGTGACGACACTTGTCCCCGGGCCAGACTGATTGTCTGTCGGAGATGATTCACCGGGAATCTCTGCATCATCCGGGATAATGATCCGTCGCTCTTTGTAGGTCAACCCATCCGTTCGACGCGTCTTTTTCTTCACCTGAATTCGATTTCGGGTCAGCATGTGCATCACGTCAATAATCCGTGACACTAACTTCTTCGCGTATTCCTGCGATACATCTGATCGCTCCCGGATGATCCACATCTTGAGATCAGATGCAGACACATACTCACGAACGTTTTTACACCCACGTTTCCACGGACTATGTCGCTCTCCACGGGAAGCCCACAGTTCCGCTGCCAGTTCTTCAGCGTCCGAGTTTGTCGTGCGATTAAACGTATCCTCGTCCATTCGATTTAATTTCTGAATTGGTAGTAGATCCTCGTATGGAAGGGCATCAGGGCCATTCGCTTCGATATCATCTGGAAGGTCTTTGGCTTTATAGAAGACTTCACCGTCTCGCTTGATTGTTTTTAATTGGTCAGGTCCATCTGGCAGCAGATCCGGCATAACGTGGTCTTTCCGGAGTTTACTGCCCTTCTGGAGTTCTTTACTGTGCAGTTCACAGAGCATGTCTCGGTATTGGTCGATCCAATCTGTGACCCAACCTTCTTGCTTGGATTCAAGATCAATGATTGTCGAATTGAGCTCATCAACTTCTTCATTCGTTTCCTCAAGTTCATCGCGTAACTCGTCGTTTTCTTCGCGTAATTCCTCGTTGGCCTCTTTGAGTTCTGCAATCTCGTCTTTCAGCGAGTCAATTTGAGCGTCTTTGGCTTCAAGTTGATCAGATAGCTTGATCACTTGCGATTCAAGGGAATCAACTCGTGAAACAAGATCACTCATCACAACCACCTCGAATTCCCGAAAAATTTGGCTGCTGTGCTGGGTTGATGGCGATGGTATATGCTAGCGATACACCTGTTCGTGCGAGACTTTGATAGTCTCGTAGTGTATTTCTCTGCATGGCTTCCGTACTTGCCTACGGGAGCCGCCGCAGGTCGGTGCGACGACACCGGCCTGCAACTTCTCACTGATTCTGATCTACTATCAGAAGCAAGTGTCTCCCGATAGCTTAATTTCTATTTTCCGACAGTATAAAACTACCTGAAGCCGCCGGGAAGGTCACATATTATACTGACTGCGTAAGTGTCATTACGGAAGATTCGAGACAAAAGCCTCGCTTCAGGGCGATAAGGGGGTCAAAGGTCAACACTAAACGACGTGTCACTATCTGTACTTGCAACTGCTTCGACAAGCACCTCTACGGCAGCATCCAGATCTTCCGTATCGATAACTTCGACTGGGGTGTGCATGTATCGGTTTGGGATCCCCAAGTTTAGTGAGGGAATACCTCCAGCCTGTGTGAAAAATGCATCTGCATCTGTTCCCGTTCGAATCCCGGCAGCCGAAAGCTGAATGTCAATTTCAGTTTCGTCTGCGGCAGTGCGTACGGTATCAACGACTTTTGGATGGTTTGCACTTCCCCGTCCGACAACCGGTCCTTCTCCTAATGCAACATCACTTGCTTTGTCACCCGGTGCGGATGGATAGTCAGTCGCGTGGGTAACATCAACTGCGACTGCAGCATCCGGTGCGAGTTCTTCGCCAATCATCTGTGCACCTTTCAGGCCTACCTCTTCTTGTACTGTTGAAACAGCGTATACTGTTGCGTCAACATCACGCTCTGCAGCGCGGCGAAGTGTCTCTGCAGCAACCCATGTCCCAACTCTGTTGTCAAGACCTCTTGCTGCGATTCGTGTTGATTGCAATTTGTTGACTGTTGTTGCTATTGTTACAGGGTCCCCGACTTCGACAAGCTCTTTTGCTTCTTCTTCATCTGCAGCGCCAATATCGACTTGCTGCTCTGCGATTGAGTCGTAGGTTTCGTCGTCCTTGTCTCGGAGATGAATCGCTGTCTGACCAATTACGCCGTGTATTGAGTTGTCCCCGTTATGTATCTTGACGTGTTGACCACGTGAGACCGTTTTATCTGACCCTCCAATTCGACCGAGATGGATGTATCCCTCATCATCGATCTTCCGAACAATATATCCAATCTCGTCTGTATGCCCGCCAATTGCAATTGCTGGTCCTTCACCGTTTAGCACACCTACTGCATTTCCATACTCGTCTGTCCGAACTTCATCGGCAAACGTCTCAACATAGTCAATCCACCGCCGCTGTGCTTGAGTTTCATATCCAGATGGACTCGGTGTTTCAAGCAGGTCATACAGGAACTCTTGTTGTGAATCCTCCATACCTTCATATTATTCCACGCAGGTAAAGAGACCACCGCTTGGACGAGGTGCCGAACTATATATGTGTGTATGTGAGGAAAATTTGTGTGGTTATCTTTTCTTGAATCACAGTGACAGTGAGGCGAAACTCTATGACTTCAGCCGTGGGAGGTGGTTAATTGTGCGTCAACTGTCTGTTTCCTTATCCATCCGTCCGTGCCTCTGATCAATTTCGTCCAACAAATCGAGATTCTTGCGGATGGATGCCCGGATTGCCTCACTTCGATTGACATACTTTGCATCATTTCCAACGTGGTTGTCTAAATCCTCAAGCAATTCCTCTGGAATCTCAACGCTAATTTTTGGCATATCTGTTACTTATTTTTCGGCCTACTTTATTCAACCTGCTATGTAATGTCTCAGTTTATGTTCTGATTGTTCGTAATATGCTTACTATTTCTCGAAGCAATTGATGAGCCAAACAATAGCTTTGATTATCTCTGTGTGTATGATAGTCATTCATGGAGTATACAACTCTTGGCTCAACTGGGATGAGTGTCAGCCGTATTTGTCTTGGGTGTATGAGCTTTGGCGATCAATCTTGGCGTGACTGGGTCCTTGAGGAAGAAGAGAGCCACGAAATCATCAACCGAGCAATTGACCTTGGCATTAACTTCTTTGACACAGCCAATATGTACTCGCTAGGTGAAAGCGAGCGTATCTTAGGCAAGGCACTTGAGGGATACCGTGATCGAGCTGTCATTGCCAGTAAGTGCTACTTTGAAATGGATGAATCAAATCCTAATTCTCAGGGTCTCTCCCGAAAGGCAATTGAGCAGGAACTAGCTGCCAGCAAGGAACGCCTTGGGGTTGATACGATTGACCTATATCAAACCCACCGATGGGATTACAACACACCAATTGAAGAAACACTGAAGACTCTTGATGATGCGGTTCAACGTGGTGATATTCGATATCCTGGAGCATCCTCAATGTGGGCTTATCAGTTTGCCCAGTCTCTCTCCAAAGCAGACTCAGTTGATGTTCAGCCGTTTGTCTCCATGCAGAATCACTATAACCTCGTCTATCGTGAGGAAGAACGTGAAATGCTGCCACTGTGTGAGGAGGAAGGCATTGGTGTGCTACCGTGGAGCCCACTTGCCCGAGGATATTTGACACGTCCGTATGAACAAATCGACGCTACATCTCGTGGGGAAGCAGAAGAATATCTTTACGAACATCCTTACAGAGAGGGAGGTGGTGACACTATCAACGAGCGTGTCGAAGAGCTTGCTGCTGAGAAAGGCGTCTCAATGGCACAGATTGCACTCTCATGGCTGTTGCACCAAGATGTAGTTGACGCTCCAATTATTGGCGTCACAAGTGTTGAGCATCTTGAACAGGCAGTAGAAGCACTTGATATCGATCTTACAAGCAGCGAACAAGAATACTTAGAAGAACCGTATGAGCCCGTCCCGGTCTCTGGCCATGAGTAGTTATTCTTCGATAATACAGTTTTGCGCTTAGCTGGATTATAGTATTCTATAACTCTCTCAGGTTGGTGCCTCCCCTGCTAACTACTGCTATAGTTTTTTGTTCCACTGATCGGTTCGGAACTTCTCCTCAGCTAGCTCCTCTGCCCTATCAACAGTCTCTTTGTCGACCGCAGCCGTATCTCCACCATACTTTTCCTTGAATTTGGCTATCATTTCATCGATTACTGTTGCTCGGTCATGATCAATGTAATCTTGCATAATAACAACACGCTTTTCTGCTGATTTAACGGCTTTATCTGATACTTTCTTTTCTCCAATTCGCAATGCACGGAGCATTTCTTCGATATTTAGACTGTAACTCAATGTAGCGTGATGTAATACTGCGTTCTTTTTACGGAGTTGTGCTGCACCTCCGATTTTTCCATCTGCATGTGAAACATCATTTAGTGGTTCATGATGTGCATCTAATCCAACATTGTCCAGTGCATCAATTACCCACTGATTTAGCATCCGATAGTTCTCTCGGACATCCTCCGGTACTTCTTCCCGAGGTAAATACATTGAGAACGTGATGACGGCCCCCGGCTCAACAAACATTGCACCACCACCAGTTACCCTCCGTATCACTGGAATATCATTTTGCTCAACGTAGTCTGTGGCTACTTCGTCTTTGTATGCCTGAAACCGTCCTAGGGGGACTGCTGGCGTTTTTCGATACCAGAACCGAAGTGTCGGTTCCCCATCACCTTGATCCATATTGTCAAGTAATGTTTGGTCGAGAGCGTGGTGTACTGCTTCCGGCCGCCTCTCTCTGGTGTTGATAATATTCCAAGTCATGCTGTTGCCTCTTCGATCGCATCAGCCAGGTCAGCTGCATCGAATCCAATCAAATCGGCATCTACGCTGTTTATTTGCCTAATCAGTATATCCCTTTCAACATCTGTCCGATATCCACTGAGTACTGATTCAAGTTGCTCTCTAGCTTCTGGTGGCTCCAAAAAGAAGTCTCCAGTGATCCTCACGTCTTTGATTTCTTCATCATATTTCACTGCAACTTCCAATAGTTTGCCTTCTGGTGGTTTTACTGAGGCCGTTGATTCCATATCACTCTATATATGCTTGAGAGATCCTTTTGCTTTCTGGTTATTTATTCCCATCAAGTATACTATAAATAACTATCCGATCAGCGGTTGCATACTCTGTTCATTTGTCAGTCCCCGTAATCAGGCAACTGGTGTGCACACTTTGGACAGTATTTTGGACTGTCAAATGAACTTAGATCTGTAGAACAATTCGGACAATTCATGATTTCTGCGTCTGTCATCACTTCATCTTCCTCGATCTCCTCGTTCTCTTTGCTCTCACTAAGGTCCTGATCCGTTCCAATCGCTTCTAGATGCCGCTTAATCGTCCGATACACTTTAGCTGGATCTGTTGCTGTGCGAACGCTGTGATGACCAAGTGCAGCCAGTAATACTCGTGTATCTCGACTTGACTTGGAGTGACCAGTGTCTAATGCATGTAGGTCCTTCGACTCTGATGCGACATACAGTGTTCCATTCACTACTATCGGAGATGTTAGAACTTTTCCTGTGACACGATATCTCCAGTCTGTGTTCCCCGTCCCAGTATCAATTGCATATATCTGACTATCTGAGCTCCCAACATACAGTGTGTCTCCAGCTACCGTTGGGGAGCTTCGAATCTGTCCTGACGCTTTGTGTGTCCACTTTTCTGCACCTGAGTTCACATCATACGCACTTAGCTTATTGTACCCCGACGCGAAGACTGTCCTATCAACAACAGTTGGGGAACTGTGGCTTGGTCCCGCTAGCTTCGCTGACCATTCTTCGCTTCCTGTCTTCGCATTTACTGCGTACAAATTACTGTCCCAACTCCCGACGAACAACAATCCATTACTCACTGTCGGTGAAGATGTAACACTCCTCCCTGTCTCAAATTTCCACTGTTTTCGCCCTTCGTCAATATTGATCGCATATAATCCGCCATCGTTACTCCCAACATACAACATATTATCCACAATTACTGGTGAAGATTTCACATCACGGCCCGTTTTTACTGCCCATTGTTCTCCACCGCTATCGATGTCTAATGCTCGCAAATAACCATCAGAGTCGCCAATATAGACCGTTTCATCAAGAACTGAAGGTGAACTTCGAATTTGATCACTGACCGAATTGCTCCAGAGTTCTTCTCCATCCTTAACATCAATGGCATACACTGTCCCATTCTCACTCCCAATGTATGCTACCTGATTAAGTACTGCTGGAGATGTTTCTACACCTCCAGCAATCTGTGTTCGCCACTTTTGCTCGCCTGTCTCCGCATCAATAGCATAGAGCCCGGATCCACTACCGATATAAACCGTCCCATCAACGACCGTTGGAGAAGATTCTCCCCAGTTATGTGCACCAAACTTCCATGTTGCCGACCCGGAGGATTTGCCTTCACTCATATCCTTCTTTTAGTGGTGTCTTTCCTTAACTCTTGTAGCCTTGGATTGCGTCTGTCATACAAGTGTAAAATATACAATATTTATCACTAGTAGAATCGCCACAACGCAGTCAAAACAACTCACACCAGTTGTCGATAATAGTGCTAATCTCTGGAGCTGTGCTATTGTTGCTGCGCTGTCTACCGGTCTATTACGTGAATCGGTCGGCCCAATGCCTTTTCACAGGCTTCCATTACTGACTCTGCAAGAGTTGGATGGGTATGGATCGTCTCTGCTACCTCGTCCAGTGTCGCTTCCATCTCAACGGCGAGCGTGAGCTCAGCGATTAATTCTGAAGCTTCTGGCCCAACGACCTGGCCGCCGATCACACGTTCGTTTTCGTCGGCTACTACACGGACAAATCCGTCTGTTTCATCCTGCGCCATTGCCCGACCTGAAGCCCGGAATGGGAATTTCCCGACAATCGGATCGATACCAGCTTCCTTTGCTTCATCTTCAGTCATCCCGGTAACAGCAATTTCAGGGTCCGTGAAGCATGCTGCTGGAACTGTTTTATGATCTAGCTCTGAATCCATCCCTGCAATCACTTCTGCTGCGACAACTCCCTGATGGGAGGCACGATGCGCTAGCATTGGCTCTCCAAGCACATCCCCAATCGCATAAATTCCATCAACCTCTGTCCGCAGCTGGTCATCTACATTGATGCGTCCCCAGTCATCTGTTTCGACCCCCGCTGCTTCGAGATTTGCAGTATCTGTGCGGGGTGACCGGCCAATGGCAACCATAATTTCTTCGCCGGTGTATTCACGGAATTCGTTATCGTCTTCGTCTTCAACTGGCATTGCAGCGACGGTCACGGTTCCATCGTCATTTTCCCACCATTCTCGCGCTTCCATACCGAAGTGGAAGTCAATACCAATCTTTTCTCCCCGCCGCATTACCGGCTTCACAAGATCATCTTCATAGCCTCGCAACGCTGTTGGTGGACGACCGATCAGTGTTACATCACATCCAACCTTTGCAAGCACGTCTGCGGTTTCCAGGCTGATGTATCCTCCACCGATAATAATCATCGAATCTGGCAGTTCGGTTTTGTTGAGCACATCACGAGAATCAAGAATTGGATCAGCATCAAATGAGAAGCCCGGGATCTCAGTAGGAACTGATCCTGTCGCAATGATTGCATCATCAAACTCAATTCGTTCTGTTACGTTTCCGTCTTCGTCAAAAATTTCTACTGAACTGTCGTCGATAAATTCTGCCCGTCCGTTTACTTCCCGGACACCGTTTGCCTTGAATAATTTCCCAATACCGCCTGTAAGACGTCGAACAACGCGATCTTTCCATCGCGAAAGTTTCGCATAATCAAACTCTGGATCTGCGTGGATTCCCATATGCTCAGCATTGCCAACTCGATGGGCCATTGTTGTTGCTTTAATTAGTGCCTTTGATGGGATACATCCTCTATTTAGACACGTTCCTCCGACGTCTTCCATCTCTACAACTGTAGTATCAAGACCTAGCTGTCCCGCCCGAATAGCCGCAACATAACCGCCTGGGCCAGCACCGATGACGAGCACCTCTGTTGAGTTCGTCTCAACCATGCACTGTTGGTTGTAATCCTACTACTTAAAATCGGATGAATCGGAATTTTTTAATTTTCACGGGCAACATCGTATCCCGCATCTTGAATTGCTGAAATTATCTGCTCTGCGTGTGATTCACCACTTGCAACTACACGGAAGATCAGATATGCCTCTCCAACGCCGAGATCTTCCACAGCTCGCTCGTGACGAACTGTCCTGATATTTGCATCTTGCTCGGCCATAATTTCCGAGATTTCTGCCATTTTTCCTGGTCTGTCATCAATGTGAATCTTGAGCTGTAGCAACTGATACATATCAGCCATTGCATGCTGTAGTACTGTCTCTAACATTGACATATCGATATTGCCTCCACATAACAGCGGCACAACTGTCTCATCTGTTACGTTGAGGTCATCGGATAACATCCCAGCAACGGAAGCAGCTCCCGCTCCTTCGACCAACTGCTTGGCACGTTGCAGTAGTACCAAAATCGCTTCAGCAATCTCATCATCGCCTACGGTAACTACTTTATCAACATTTTCTTCTATCAAACTGAGTGTTAGTTCTGAGATTCCACCTGTTGCAATCCCATCAGCAATTGTGTCTGGGTTTTCATGATCAACTGGAATCCCTTTGTCAAGGCTTTGGGGGACAGTTGCTGCATCTTCTGCTTGTACTCCAACAACTCGTATATCTGGAGCGACCGCTTTCAGTGCAGTTGAAATTCCCCCGATCAGTCCACCACCTCCAATAGGAACGATTACAGTATCAACCTCTGGCACCTGCTCATAGATCTCAAGACCAAGTGTCCCCTGTCCAGCAACAATATCTTCATCATCGTATGCATGCACAAATACCGAGTCTTCGTCAGCCATTTCTTGTGCGTGATCCATCGCCGCCTGGAAATTTCGTCCGTGTAAAATGACTTCTGCTCCGTATTCACTTGTCGCATCCACCTTCGCTTGTGGCGCGTCGTTTGGCATTACGATTGTCGAGTCGAGTCCTGATTTTGTTGCGGCAAGTGCCACACCCTGTGCATGATTGCCAGCACTGGCCGCAACTGCATGAGTTGGCCCTCCTTCTTCGACTACCCGCTGCATTTTGTTGTATGCACCTCGTGTCTTGAACGAGCCAGTCCGCTGCAAATGTTCCATTTTTAGTCGAACTGTCCCATCACACATCGAACTTAAAGAACGACTGATCTCAATTGGTGTCCGAGTAACAACTGACTCGTCATCAATCCGAGACCGAGCAGCTCGTATGTCTTCTATTGTCACGTCAGCCATAACAACCGGATTTGAGATAATAATGTAAAATAGTTTCCCCGAATGGCAAACACATGATATATTTTACAGCAACAAATTCCGCTAAGGCAAGCAGAAGCCCTCATAGAATTTTGCATGAGTTAGTATAGAAATGAATCCCTCCGCTAATTATCAAATGAACAAAAGAATTATTATTCTCAAGAATGTAATCAATCTTATGAGTATTGTTAGTAAAGTACTCGCTGCCTTCTCTTTGAAGTCGGTCAATACTTCATCTTCAGAGTCTGGCGGCTACTGGTGTCACGACTGTGACTGTCGTATCCCAGCAAGTGATGTGCCTGACGATGAGAGCCCATTTTGTCCTTCTTGTGGAGAACAAATGAAGTTCGAACGTTCCTCTCTTCCTAGCTGTGCGTGCTGAATTACAGCGGTCGCAGACAAAATTCTCAGGTTAACTATGGAAAGAGATCAAACTCTGTCTGTGACCGGTATATAAGAGCATCTCTATATTCGTGATTAGCGGACAATTACACTTGTTAATGCCACCAAAATAATGACGACTAGTACGTATCGGGTCAGGGTAAACTCAAGCATATCAATAAAGTCCATCCCCCAAAGTGCAATATACCCAATGATGGCTGATCCAATCACGTTGATAATGAAGTGAACCCGTGGATCACCTTTTGACTCCATCTCATTCTTAACTTTGGCATGTATCCGTATAAGTACTTAGTTAACTACCGACCAATACCACGCTATTTAGGTTACAAGGCTTCTTAAATTCAACAATGGATGATCCGTCTGAATCTGAATTCCCTGAGTGGGGACGAGACTATCTTAACCGATTAGCTGGGAGAATTGTTCACAGCTATGATCTTGAGAAAAACAAACACATTCGTGGATTCGATTTTACATTGTATGCATCATTCGAAGCTCAGCGGCACAAGCAGCTATTTCACCCCGCTATTTCATATGCAGAACACAACCTATACGAATATCTGTTCGTTAACGAATATGACACTGTCACAATCGAAACTGTTGATCAGCTAATTGATCTTGGACACGAACTAGCTGATGATTGGATTGATGCAGATGATGATCACTATGCGACAGAATTCTCTTTTGGGCTCATCGTACCCTCAATCCCTGATGATATACGACAATACGTTTCTCGTATAGACGAACGGACGATGCTTCGGTATGGATTTGATGGTCACTATGATATTCACATCATTGTTGTTGCCCCAGAAGAACAATCTATTGTTGCGACTGACCGTGCTGAAATTCAGGCAGCATTTATTGAATGGGATACTCAGTCACGGTCAACTGGGATATTTTCATCGCTTCTTGATCAACTTCGATAGCGTCCCGCTTTGCACACCCAGAAATAAGTAAAATACTCAAACGTCGTTAGTCGTCGTCTGCTCCGCCATCCGTGACTGTCGTTCCTGACTCTTGTCTAATATCCTTAATGTGGTTGTAACCGATCCACACAAGGCTTAGTGCCAATGTAATCAGTGTTAGCGCCACACCGATCTGGACAACAGCTGCAAGTTGTTCTACTATTTCCGTTTCAGCGTCAGCTGTAATTCCAAGTAGTCGTCCTCCAAGGATTGTGTATCCTGCTGTCCAGATCAAGCTCGCTATAGTAATGAACAACATAATGACCATTGGAATTGTCATCGAGTACGTTTGTTTTGTTTTGTCCCAGTTTGTAATCCAAACTGTGACAGCCAAGAACGCAAGCGCAGCGAGTAACTGATTTGCACTTCCGAACAGTGTCCAGAGGTCCTCCCAGCGTCCCGTTCCAAGGAGGAAGAATGCGAGTACAACAATAATTGGCGTATTGATGAACCGGTTGACACTATATTCTTGAACGGTTGTCTCAGGTGTTTCTACAATCTCTTCGACCATATACCGGCTAAGCCGGGTTGCTGTATCCAAACTTGTTAGAAGGAATGCAACGAGCACGAGTGCCATAATTGCTTGCGCTTCAGTAAACCCAATCCCTAAGGCTGTTAGGATGGCACCTCCGCCCTCAGCAAAGTTCGGCAGCGCATTTGCAATGCCTCCGCCCGGATCCGCTGGAATTGCAACGATAACCACCGCACTAATCGCGACGATGGAGAGCATCCCCTCCAGTAGCATCGTTCCGTATCCAATCAATCTTGCGTCACTTTCCTTGTTTAGCTGCTTTGCGGTTGTTCCGGACGAAACAAGAGAGTGGAATCCACTGATAGCTCCACACGATATTGTCACAAAGAGCAGCGGGAAGAGAGGCATCAGCGGCAGTTCATCGTATGGGCTGTCTCCACCAAAGAACCCATACCATGCATCGGCTTCAAATGAGTACGTGATGCCTTCCCCGGTGTCCATCCCTGTAATGAACGTACCAACAATGACGGCTAGTACTGCACCCCCAACCCCTGCATACAGAAGGAATGATGAGAGGTAATCTCGCGGCTGTAGAAGTGTCCACACGGGAAGCACGCTTGCGATGGCCGAATACACCAGTAATACGAGGACCCATGCCCCTATATTAGGATCCCCCAGTAGTTCTGGAACAAATCCGGGTGCCTCAGCAAACAGTGTGTATACTCCATTTGAAATTCCCTCTGTTTCTACCATCGCGATTGGGTATTCAATCCCAAGCCAGACCGAAGCGAATACACCTCCAACAAAAATGACTGTCCCGACTGAGAATGGGAGATTCAACTGATATAACCAAACACCAAACACCAGTGCTAACCCGATGTATAGAATGCTGGCAGTCGCTGTTTCTGGATACGCATTGAATACGACTGCGGTTACCAGTGCAAACGCAGCTACAACTAGAATTAGCGTTAAGAATGCGAACCAGAGAAGCATGTGTTTTCCACGCGTGCCGACGTACTCACCAATCACATAGCCAATCGACTTACCCTTATGCCGTACGCTGCTTGTTAGTGACGTAATATCATGAACAGCACCAATCAATGGGTTACCAATGATAATCCAAAGTAATGCCGGTAACCAACCCCAAATAAGCGTTGCAGTAATTGGTCCAATTATGGGTGCCCCTCCAGCAATGCTCGAAAAGTGATGCCCAAGTAAGACTGGTTTCTTTGCCGGTACGTACTCTTGCCCATCCTGATACTTGTGTGCTGGTGTTTCTCGACTATCATCCAACTCAAGATATCGTCCCATATAACGCCCGTAGACCAAGTATGCGGACGTGAAAACCACTACACCAATCAACACTAGCCATATAATATGGTCCATACGTTACGACAAAGGATATTCTTATGATCTTAATAAAGTTAACTTTATGTTCATCTTTATTAATTCGATTATTAGTTAAAAATATATTATACTATTATAAATAGTAGCTGAAATATTCTATCATACTACTGTTTATCCTAAATATATCATATCTTTAGTTTTCTTTCGTTCCAACTGTCGTAACTGGAACCGGGCTTTTTCTGACAACTTTTTCTGCTACACTTCCAAGCAGAATACGATCTGTCCCCGATCGTCCGTGTGTTCCAATTACAATCCCGTCAATATCATTTTCCTTAGCGTACGCGATAATTTCTTCATGTGGTTGTCCAACCCTCGTGTCTGTAATTAATTCAACGTTGTATTTCTCTGCTTTTGTACCGAGCTGGTCCAGTGCCTTCTCCGCAGTTTTTCGTTGTTCATCTACAACATCGTGATGAGCGCTTGCTGGCTCCATCCCCGCTGAAAAGCCTCCCAATCGGACTGGTTTGATCACATATAGTCCATGGATTGTTGCACCATGGTTTTTGGCTAGTTCAAGCCCAAACTCAGCGGCCTCATAGGAAGGGTCGCTCCCATCAATTGGAATGAGAATCTGGTTGAACATTTCAGAGTGTATATTCACGGAGCAAGAATTTATATTTCAGCCTCTATCCTCAAATGCTTTGTATCCGAAGTAGTTTTGTATAGTAATCACATTATCATGTAATACTATGGTCACATCCTGTTTACCTTCGAGGTGTTTGGCATGATACAAAACGTTTTAATCGGGCTCAAGGACCGACTGATATACATTGTAATTCTTGCCTTAGCGTCTGGTATTATCGCCGGCCAGTTTACTGGCGATCAGATTAATACTTATCTCGAACTTGCTGTTGTCCCTGCTCTGTTCGTGATGATTTATCCGATGATGATCAACCTTAATATTCAGAAGGTTCTTCACGTCAAACGGCATCTTCGGCCTGTTACTCTGACCCTGTTGGTTAATTTTGTATTTGCTCCGGTCATCGCTGTCAGTCTTGCGTGGCTGTTTTTCAACGGCTCTCCGACATACGCGGTCGGTTTATACCTCATTGCTCTAATTCCAACTTCTGGTATGACCGCCGCATGGACTGGCCTTGCTGGTGGTGACCTAGAAGCTGCTCTCGTTGCCATGGCCGTTAACCTGTTAGCTGCTGTTGTTATTCTTCCTCTATACCTATCTGTTCTTGCAGGGAACTCTGTCACGTTTGCTCCCATGGCATTATACGAGCAGTTGCTTATTGTTGTTGTCCTCCCAATGATTGCTGGAATGCTTACTCGACGATATCTTATTCGACGGTACGATGCTGATGGATTTAACCGTCTTAAGCCGATGTTTGGAGGAATCAGCACTATTGGCGTTATGCTAATTGTCTTTATTGCAATGACAATGCGGTCAAGCGATATTCTCGCCGATCCAGTTACCTCTGCCATTACTGTTGTCCCCCTCGTCATATTTTACGCGCTTGTGTTTCTGACAGGACTTGGGGTCGGACGTCTTCTTCTTAGTACTGAACAGTCAGTAACGCTTATTTATGCAACCAGTATGCGAAATCTTTCAGTTGCCCTCGCCATTGTAATTGCATCCGATACAATTGGAGCAGAAGCTGTACTGCCTATTGCTATTGCGTATGTCCTACAACCTCCGCTTGGTGCTGTCTATATGCACTACAGGCAGGACATTGCTAATAACAATCAAACCGTAACTGCCCTCCTTCGAGAACGTATTCTAACATAATATCTTAATATCTTTTACAGCGGTAGTGAGGGGAATTCCCTCCGGCTTTAGCCGTGTCGTGGGATGAAGCAACATGATGTGCCACGAACCACTCAACACAGAGGATCTATAATTCTAATATTTATTCTATCTGATCGGTTATAAAATAGCGGCATGCGACATACTGCTGCGGGAAACGCGCTTGCGCTCAAGATGGAGCCGAGTACGTCTTAAATTTTCTAGTTGGGCGATGGCCCCTGACGGCCGCTCACGGTCCTGGACGATCGTGAGCGTTATTCTCGGTTTGGAAGACACCACCGAGTGGATCTTCAACCTACCACACCCTCAGCGTGAGGGCTGAAGGTGATCGGATGTCCAGTAAGTTCACAGCCAAGGGAACCAACTGGCTGGATTTCCACGAAATAATCCAACGACTTCAGTCGCGTGGAGGAGATCAAAATCGGTAACTTAGTCGCCTCTAGCGGTAGCTCGTGCGTCTTCTATATCTCGTCCTTCTCTTAACAACGCCTCAACAAATAATTCTCCTGCTTTATATGAAGAGCGAACCATAGGACCAGATGCACAGTAGAGGAATCCAAGTTCTTCTTCTGCAACCTGTCGCCACGTTTCGAATACATGTGGGTGGACGTACTCTTCGACCGGCAAATTCGGTGCACTTGGGCGCAAGTACTGTCCAAAGGTAACAATATCTACATTTGCTTCACGTAAATCGGTCAGTGCCTGGTAGACTTCGTGATCATACTCTCCCAACCCAAGCATAATTGACGTTTTGGTATGGATATCAGAAACTTGATCGACATATTCGAGTACATTGATTGATTGCCAGTAGCCCGCTCGCGGATCACGAACCCACTCTTGTAATCGCTCAACTGTTTCGACGTTGTGTGCAATTACGTCTGGATTGGCGTCAATTATCTTATCGAGTAATCGTTTTTCGCCCTGAAAATCAGGAATAAGTACTTCTACCAGTGTGTCTGGCTCTCTTCGTTTGATTGCTCGAATTGTATCTGCAAAGTGGCCTGCCCCCTGATCATCCAGGTCGTCTCGATCAACTGATGTTAATACCACATAGTCAAGTCCGATTTCTGCAACTGCACTGCCAACCTTCTCTGGTTCTTTTGGGTCAAGTGGCTCTAAATCACCGGTCTGAACGTCGCAAAAGCCACAACTTCGGGAACAATTATCGCCCATGATCATGAACGTCGCTGTCCCTCCATCTTCTGTTGTTCCGTCCTCAGACCAGCACTCGCCAAGGTTTGGACAGTTTGCTTCTTCACAAACAGTGTGTAAGTCGTGTTCTTTGAGTGTCTGCTTGATCTCAACGTATTCCTGCCCACTAGGAGCCTGTGTACGTAGCCATTCTGGCTTCCGCGAGCGACTCATAACATAGTAGTGTATATCCATTCGGAAAAAACATTCCGGTCGATACACCTCTTAGTATCGTGAGCTTACCCCGCTCTACTCGCTCCCGTTGATCGCTCCTTGAGGACGGAAACGTAGCCTGTAAGAGTTAAACTGCCTGATACATAGAATCCGACGTGGAACTCAGATCCGTGAAGCCTCTCGTGACAGTCTGATTGTGAACCTTCCCGTCGTACTCCGCTCGGAACACGGCTTTGCTCCGGAGCTTGAACTTAGACTGTAAAAGCCAAACACACAATGCTTACCTCTTTACAACAGCAGTATACTAGTATGGAAGATCCAGACGATCATCGTTTTTCAGAAGGGCAAGGATTTGAAGACCCGTATGAGGGTTTTGACATTGACCCGCCTGAGATGGCTGTTGATCCTGATAAAGTCGATCCAGTTGACTCCCGCGTTATCTCTGATACTCTTGATCGCGAACATATTCCGAGTGACCAAGTCGACGCAGAATCACTTGTCGATGTTGGCCTTGAGTATATTCGTATCAATCGGTACGAACAAGCTACAGACGCACTTGAACGTGCCGCTCAATTTGCTGATGACGCTAATGTTGAGCAAGAAGCATGGATCAACAAGGGAGTTGCCCACGGTGAACTAGAGGAATGGGATCAGGCTATCGGTGCGTACCAAGAAGCTCTTGATATTGATGATGAGTCTGAACATGCAGCGACCGCGGAAACAAATCTTGCCCACGCACTATGGGAGTCTGGGCGTACTGCTCAGGCACTTGACCATGCGGAACGAGCTGTCGAAATTGATCCACGCTTTGCTCGCGGTTGGTATAACCGTGGATTCTTCCGCTTAGAACGTGGGATTGCGGAAGATGCGCTCGATTGTTTTGATAATGCTATCCGCTTGGGTATGCGAACACCTGAGTTGCTTGAAGAAAAGGCAACGGCACTTGAGGAACTTGGGCGGTATGATGAAGCCGAAGAAATGGTCGATGAGGCCGAAGAACTACGAGCAGAAATTGAGGAAGAAATTGTAGGGGAATGATTGTTCAGGAACGAGAAACTCCGGAAGGACTCTTAGTGTCGGTGTGTGACCAGGATATCCTTGGCGAGACATTTGTTGACGGAGATGTTTCGATTACTGTCACAGAAGAGTTCTATGGCGGTGAAAAAAAGAGCGAAGAAGCAGTCATTAACAGCCTACAGCGGGCAACTGTTGCGAATATCGTCGGTACCAAATCAGTGAATCTAGCCATTGAGAATGATATCATCGAAGAGACAAATGTTCTTGAGATTGATGAGACCCTTCACGCACAATTACTCCGAATGCGCTGATCTTCTTTCCACGGCTATCCCTGTGGAATTTCATCTCACAGCCGCTGTAAGATAGTGATTGACGCGGACATCTCTTCTGAACAGTGGTATTTTACTCTGATTGCCAGAAATATACTGACAGATACATCGGTGACCGAAGAAGTGTTTGTTCTCCAGCCCCATCTATACAATAATGGGAGTTCAAGACGCTGCGCCGCTTGATGTCGACAGTATTCGAGAAGACTTTCCGATCATCAACCGGCGAGTTGACGGCGATAAACAGGTCATTTATCTCGATAACGCTGCGACAAGTTACACCCCTGATCCGGTAGTTGACGCGATCGGTGAATATTATCGATCATACAATGCAAACGTCCACCGAGGTATTCATCATCTCAGTCAAGAGGCTTCAATTGCGTATGAAGAAGCACATGATCGTGTAGCTGAATTTATCGGGGCAGACGGTCGCAAAGAGATCATATTCACAAAGAACACCACTGAAGCCGAAAATCTCATTGCGTATTCGTGGGGACTTGAGAATCTCGGTCCAGAAGATACTGTTGTACTGACTGAGATGGAACACCATGCGTCGCTGGTCACTTGGCAACAGATCGCTAAACGAACTGGAGCGAATGTTCGGTATATTCGGATCACCGACACCGGCGAACTGGATATGGAACATGCAAAAGATCTGATTGGTCCAGAGACAGCAATAGTATCAGCGACTCATGTTTCCAACACTCTTGGCTCAGTCAATCCTGTTTCTGAACTCGCTACTTTAGCGCATGAGCATGATGCCTATGCGTTCATCGATGGAGCACAGGCGGTCCCGAACCGTCCAGTCGATGTCCAAGAAATTGGAACTGATTTCTATGCCTTTTCTGGACACAAAATGCTTGGACCAACTGGTATCGGCGTACTGTATGGAAAACAGGAACTACTGGAATCTCTCCAGCCATACCTTTACGGAGGAGGTATGATTGAGAAGGTTACATTTGAGGACAGTCGTTGGGGAGAATTACCGTGGAAATTTGAAGCCGGAACTCCTCCAATTGCTCAGGGTGTCGGGCTTACTGCGGCCATAGACTATCTTGAAGATATCGGAATGGAGAATGTTAGAAAACACGAAGAGTATCTCGCTAGATATGCATACGAGCAGCTTAGTACCGTTGACGGCGTTGAAATATATGGCCCACCAGCAGAAGATGATCGCCGAGCTGGATTAGTTTCGTTTAATCACGAAGCTGTCCACGCTCATGACTTAGCTGCAATTATGAATGACTACGCTGTTGCAATTCGCGCCGGTGACCACTGCACACAACCTCTACACGATAAACTTGGAGCTCCAGCGTCTGCCCGAGCTTCATTCTATATTTACAATACAACAGCCGAAGTAGATCAACTCCTCTCTGCTATTGACAGCGCAGAAGAACTCTTTGCGTAGCTCACATCTCCGGATTAGGTGGTGAAGTACCTCGGGGTCAAGCCCCGAGGCTTCCGTGTTTGGGTCTGCACCGCACTGCACCGGCAACGGAATTTAATTCCGCCCGACCTTCTCTGTGAGGAGTCGGCTGGAATTCACACCCGAACACTCGTTGTGTCCGTGGGAGTCGGCGGCTCCACCACCGCCCGACAACTCCCGTCTCACGCCCAATGGACGGTGTTGAGAGGAGTCGCAGTTCCAAACTACTCCAACGACCAGCAACGGAAATGAGGTCTTCATTTCCATACGTTGAGCAGTTTGTTTCTGGTCGTTGTCAGTGTATTATAGCTTGAAAATCTTAAATTTGTATAATATTTCGACGGCATTCACCCTCGGGGTCAAGTGGTTCGAGACGCAAAGCGTCTCGTCATCATGGAAATCTCCGATTTCCAAACGACCCCGAGGCACTCTGCCTGTTCTTCTGTAGAGGCGGATACTCCGAGACTTGCCCTGGGAAGAAGTCGATACTTGGGCATAACAGTAGTTGGCAATATGACCAAGGTTTATCTTCGAATTCGCACTAATCGGAACTGGAACGACAACTTGCACGTTCCAGCTTTGAATAAAATAAATCACCTTGCCAACAACTGATAACCCAGTAAAGAAACTAATTCAACTATTTACATAAAATCGAGGCGAATGCCACGGAGCTTGACCCCGAGGCAGTTCATAAGATGGTTAGCCTCCTGGAAAGATACTGTATGATATTTTGTCCTTCGGTTTTTGTGCTTAGGCCATATAGCCTTCTTCTCGAAGGGTTTCAGCCTCTGCTTTTTCATACCTCCACGTGATATCTGCCTTCTCGTCCTGCCAGTCCCAAGGCTCGACGAGCACGATATCATCTTCTCGAATCCAGATTCGCTTTTGCATTTTTCCTGGAATTCGAGCTGTTCGTTCCTTTCCGTCCGCGCATCGGACTTTAACTCGGTTTGCGCCAAGCATTGTTACTACCTCTGCAAACACCTCATCATCATCTGGCATCCGAAGGTCAGACACATCTGTAGCTTCCTGATTATCGCTCATGGTTGTATGTTGGTTCGGGAATGGTATAAACTCGCCGACAAGCAAAGGCAAATCGTCGGCCTTTTTCATTGTCACCTCCAGACACTAGTATATGCTTGACAAGCTAGGCGCAACCGGTATCGTCGGTATTCTCGTGGTCTTTGCTGGTGTGGGCGTTATTGCGTGGGAGAATTGGATCATCGCTGTCGGATTAGCGCTCGTCATTATCGGAACTGCATTGCTCGTCAAATCCCTGGTAAGTGCCGTCGTTAGTGCAATGGGCATGGGCGGGATGTTTTAGCAAATACTGATTATTCCCGTTCGTCGGCTCGGTACTCGCTTATAAGCTGATCTACCATCTCTGCCTTTTGTTCACGCTCGCGCTCTTTTGCTCGTTCTTTCCACTTCTCAATTACAGACTCAACTTCTGACTCCCGGGCAACCGCTAACTGATCGACCTCCTGTATCGTCACATCATCTGCTGGTCCAACTGGAATCTCTCGCTCAAAGAGAATTTGGTCTGCAATGTCTGATAGTTCACCACCATCTCGTAAAACTACTCGTGGCTCAATGTCAACAAGCATCTCTGCTGTTGATCTTCCTGCACCAGATGCATCTCGAAGGTATATAATGTCATCTTTCGCTAGCCCATATTCACGATCTGCATCACGAATTGCTGACTTTGTAAACTTATCAATTGGTTTGACCGGTACAAGTCCTTTTTTCTCCTCAGCAACGTCGCTGAAATTTGAATGATCAAGTCGCCATAGTGCTTTGAGCCGCTCAAGCTTCTCCTCAAGCTCTTCGTTTCGTTCTCGTTCGTGCTCAAGGTCGCGTTCCAATGCATCTGCACGGCGGCGAATTCGCGTTACTTCTCGTCGAGACCGAGCTTTCTGTCGTTCCTTCCGCTTGGATTCGCTTAGTTTTGATTCTAACTGGTCGATCTTATCGTCTTTTTCTTCAATTGTGTCCTCTAATTCGTCGATATACGACTTGAGCCGATCGACCTGCTGCTCAAGATCTCGAATTCGCTTTTCTTCTTCTGATAACTCTCTCGGATCGTGCGTTGTTGACTCTGATTGCTCCTTTTCTTCTTCCTCTAAGTCTGCTAACACTGCCTCGACTGATGTCTCTTCACTGAGCACTCGTCCCGTGATCTCACCTCGGTCATATTCGGGTGGTACTTTTCGCGCAATGCGGTCAAATTGGTTTTCATGATTATCGTACGCGAATAATGCAGCAGCCACAGCATCCCGCTCATGATCGTTTTCATACGCGTGATCTGGCACTCGATGTTTTTTAGTATCAACTGGCAGGTCTTTTTCTGGGTTCCAGCCAGCTGCGTCGAAGCTTCTCCGATATTGTTCAACCGTTTCTGGCATCGGAGTTACATCTGCGGCAACCAGTATTGGTCGCCCTCGTTCTACAATCCATTCTATAATTGCGGCTGTATCCGCTGTTCGCGTCGAATAAACATCTAATATCTCTCCATCCAAATCAATTATTCCAACTGCTGTTGTTGTTCCCGGATCAATGCCAACCAGCACATAGTCCCGACGTTGCGCAATTGGTTTAAATTCAATTCCGTCACGACGTTCTTGCTCAATTTCTATTCGAGTGTCCCCTGACCTTTCCTGTGATACTGGAATTTCTTCTGGTGCTGCCTTCACCTTGAACTTTGCCTGTGAATAGCCGCCGTATTTCTCTGTGACTGATTGCTCATAGTCTAATCCAGCTCCGTCAAGCTTCTTTTTAACCTCCTTTGATTTCCGCTTAACAGCACCATGTATCCGCCGAGTATATCTGTCTTCACTCCAACCTCCAGAGCCAGTTGATCGGCCTCGTGAAACTTTGACTTGTGTAGTATCTTTGAATGCAGACACAACATACCCGACATTCTTAGCAGCAAGTCTAGCAGCCGCTTCAGCTTCTCTCATCGGCTCTTTTTCATATGGAACATCATGTCTAGATGCAACTCGAGAGAGTGGTTCTGGTTGCTCATCTCCAGTGACCTGAACCAATCGCGTTTGATCTGGTATTTCCCGAAGAAACCTAACTAAGTCATCTGAGTCTGTTGCTAACTCGTAGATATTATCTGTCGCAACAATCGCAGGGGCTTCAGCGTTGATCTTTCGACGTAACTTTCGATATGTAACAACACTCCGCTCTATCGATTCTTCAGAGAGGACTACAAGTGCGAATGATGGGGCATCCCCCCGAATATCTCCACTTTGTACGTCGACACCAAAAACAACTGAATCAAGTGCCCGTGTTCGCGAACTCACTGTCTATTAATTAGCTTTGCGTGGGTAAAAATCCATGGCGAATTTCGTCATATTGCCTATCCTCACTTGTGACTAGGTTTTATGCCTATCTGTCGCTATTAGGATACGGTATCTCAATTGTTGTCCCATCATCTGGAACAACTACTTCGCCATCAAATGGCTCCTGTGCTTGTTTCTTATGATCATGTACTCTTTCGCCATACCGCGAGGAGATGTGTACAAGAGCAAGTTGCTTGACCGATGCGTCGGCCGCTATTCGACCGGCTTCACGGGCTGTCGAATGTCCGGTCGCTGCAGCACGATCTGCATGCTCATCTTGAAATGTACCGTCATGTACTAGTAACTCGGCTCCAGTAGCAACTTCTTTCGTCATTTTTGCTGGTCGAGTGTCCCCAGTATATACAAGTTTTCGCCCTGGGCGAGGTGACCCTACGACTTGCTCTGGTTTGATGATTCGTCCATCTTCAAGCTCAACTGGATTTCCATTGTGTAGCTCTGAGAACTTAGGACCAACTGGGACTCCCAACTCTTCGGCTCGTTCCCGATTAAACTTCCCTTTTCGGTCGTACTCAGTTAATATATACCCGACTGCTTCAGATCGGTGATCGACGTCGAATGTTCTAATTTCATATTCTTCTGTCTCGTATACTACTTCATCTGGCCGAACTCCTATTATTTCCACTTGGAATCCAATGTTCTTGACAGTTCGTTCAAGAAAACTCTCCAGATACGACCTCTTTCCAGCAGGTACGCATATGGTCAGCGACGCCTCCCGGTCATTAAAGTCGAGCGTCTCAAGCAATCCGGGAAGTCCATAAATATGGTCCCCATGAACATGTGTAATAAACACGTGTGAGATATCAAATCCTGTTCCAAACCGCATCATCTGCTGCTGGGTACCCTCTCCACAATCGAAGAGAAGACGGTCTCCCTCTCTGTTGATCAGTATCCCACTTGGATTTCGATCAACCGTCGGAACCGCACCACTAGTGCCTAAAAAAGTCACGCGCAACGTCATATCTATCTGTGTCGTACTCACCTATCTGCGCTTATAACGTCTGCGAGGTTCTATTCGTTTGATTGAACTATGTCTCAGGGAGTTAGTCGCTTCAGCACCCGAAAGGATACGCTATCATTCTCAACCCAAGCGTAGACCATGTCTTTTCGAACTCCGTGAGCCATTCGTACATCCAACGACAAATCACGAGGCAGTATCGCATAATCGGTTGGCACGACTCGAATTAGTCGCTCAGAATGTCCCAAGTCATTAACCGATTCTACTTGACTGTATGTCCGAAAATCAGCTCCAAATTTAAACCCAGTTTTTGGCGCTACTCCCTGTTCTCTCAGGCTTGCGTATATCTGTAGTCGTCGGTCAAATCGTTCACCTTCTACTGACCGCCCTCGATCGACAATTTGCTCATATCCCCCGGGAAGTGATAGGATTCCTTGTGCCACAAGCTGTGCTGCCTCAATTATCGACAATTGCAATCCAGCGGTTGTTTCACCACGATCTATCAATGGCTGCCCGTAAAATGCAGGATCATATAGTGACTTCGGATACTCCCAGCAAATAACTCTGTCAGACAAAAGCTGTCCAGTAGCTGTCCCATCGAAATCTGTTGTTACTGTTCCCGTAATCTCTGGAATATCTGTTTTGAAATACGTTATTTCGCCTTCCTCGTCCGCAACTGCCAGTTCATACTCCCCTAACTCGGCAATGTCTATCGTTTCTCGTTCTCCAAGAACCCGAAGTTGATACGCAACAGCATCTCTGTCTTCTGGGCCTTTTCCTCGCTTGTACACAACAAAGTCTGCTTTTGAATGGAATTCTTCAACCCACTTGTCACGGGCCGGCGAGAGGTAAAATCCTCTGGAGCGGAGATCTATGTACACCGCTAAACGAGCAGCAAACTTTGCGTTTTCGACCATTTTGATAAATGATGCTAAGTCGTGTGCGGTCCCTTCGTCGTGAATCGCTGAGATATCTCCTCGGAGTAGCAAATGTGCTGCCTCTACCGGCGTTAACTCAATAGCGTTCCCTTCAACCGGATGTCCGTATCCTCGAGCGTCATAGAACTGCTGTCTAGCATTCCCTGTTGCGATCACTGTGCCATCTTGGAGGTAGACATCCATTATTTCGAATGTCTCTATCAATCCAGAAAAGCATCGCGGTCTTCGGACCTTTTCTTCTCCTCCGTATGACACGGTTGGAGCGGAAGACCATCCCCTTCAGGGGAGGGTCTGAGCGGGAGACAGAGAGACACAATCCACCGTCCGACACTCTGGCCGTGATTCCCACGTTACGATTCTTCTGTCGGCCACCAGACGACAGCCCGACTACCAACTTTCCACCGTTCAACACGTCCTTGTTCTTCCAGTTCCTGTAACCGCCGGAGTACAGACTGTTTCGATACCTCCAGCATTTCAGCCAACAGTTTCCCAGTCGCTATTGGTTTATCAACATCGGCAAACGCTGTCAACACGTCCTCACACGTTACCTCCCTCGGTCGTCCGATCCCGTCTTTTGCCATACGCTATCGTATCCATTCCTCGAACAAAAACAACAGTATCCCACAGGAGTTATACTTTTGAAACACGAGTAACTAAACACGACGATGGCGGCCATAACCAAAGCAGAGCGAACACGAACGAACACCTTTGCACTCGCTCCGAAAGCGGAGTGGAAGAAGGTGTGCCTCATCGAGTTGCTGGACTCGGGTCAGAACGGGCCTGAGAGGGGATACCACAAGGTGTCTCACCTTGAGTGGGACGACCACTGCTGGCGACAGCGTGGTCATGCAATCAAAGAGGAGCCCACGAACCGGAGTACCACGCGTGAGCGTGAGAACCTTGCCTCAGATTCGGCCCCGGCCTGAATCACCCACCGAGGAATTCAACGGTCTTTAGCCGTGGAAGGGTGTCAAATATTTTCTATGGGCTTATGTACTTGGATTCAGTAATACTACGCATAGTTCTTACCCGACGTAAATCTCTACCCATGAATGCACGCACCTCTCTCATTCTATGCCTGTTTATTGTGCTTTTTGCTGGATTGCTGTTCTTCCCTCCGTCTGTAACAGCTAATGAGTTATCATCATTTTCTGTACAGGCAGCAGAAGAAGAGATAGATGATGCCGACTCTATTCATGTCAACATTGATTTACACGAGGATGGGTCTGCTACATGGACAATCGCATACCGATATGAGCTGGATGATGATGTAGACCAAGACGCGTTTGACAACTTGTCAGCCGACATCGAAGAAAATCCTAATGACTATTTGAATCCATTCCAAGACAGAATAAATAATACCGTTGCTCTTGCCAGCGAAGAAACCAATCGCGATATGAGCGCAACACAATTTGCGATTTCGACTAGCGTCGAAGATGATGTGCTTCGCGATATTGGTGTCGTTGAGTATACATACCAATGGAACGGGTTTGCAGCAGCGGATAATGGTGAAATTAGAGCAGGCGATGCAATTACCGGATTCATCTTAGATGACGAGATGCGAATGCTAGTACAGTGGCCGGAGCAATATAGTCTTGAATTAATTAATCCCGACGCTGATGAAGAACTTGAGAATGGCATTGTCTGGTACGGAGATGAGACTGAGTTCATTGCCGAAGAAAATCAACCACAAGTTGTTCTTAGCGAAGATAGCCTTCTGTCCACTGCTCTACTCATTCCGATTCTGATTGTCATCTTGGCAATCGTCGGTTGGATATTATACCGCCGAGAAGAGTTATCTGAAGCTAGTTCCTCTACAGAGTCTACCCCTGTATCCACTACTGAGTCCACGGAACAAGATGATGAACCTGACTGGTCGCTCCTCAGCAACGAGGAAAAAGTAATACAGCTTTTAGAGCAACACGACGGCAGAATGAAACAACAAAAAATAATTGAAGAATTTGACTGGACAGATGCAAAGACAAGTAAGGTTGTTGGGAATCTCCGAGACCAAGGAGAAATTGAAACTGTCCGAGTCGGCCGAGAAAACGTGCTCACACTTCCTGATACTGATGTTCTGTCAGGTGGTTCGTCATCGGATTCCTCACCTGAATAATCTCCTCGGGAACAAACTCTCAATGTCTCTGTCTTTGCTTAATTTCATTCTCTAAGGGCTATGATCTACAGAGAAAACAGGCAGAGTGCCTCGGAGATTGACCCCGAGGTCGTTGACGGAGAAAGTAGACGGAGATACTTCAATACAATCTTGTAGGACTTGGAACGAAGGCCTCTAGCTAAAGCTCCGGGAAGAAGCCGAAAAGTATGGAGTGTATACCATGATTTTAGTCCGCTGAATCAAAGAACGGAATTTATATTTTGAAAGAGTCCACACGTAATATGAACTTCTTTGATCGGCTTGAACGTCGTATTGAAGCGACTAACAGCATTGTTTGTATTGGTTTAGACCCTGATCAATCTCGCCTCCCTAATTCAGTGCTTGATCATGATCTCCCTCGGTGGGCTTTTAACCGACAAGTCATTGACGCGACGCATGAGTATGCAGCAGCATATAAGCCGAATGCGGCATTTTACGAAGATTCTGACGGGTGGAAAGCACTTAAAGAGACTATCGCATATGCTCAAGGAAAAAATGTTCCTGTGATTGTTGACGCTAAGCGTGCTGATATCGGAAACACTGCTCGCCAATACGCGAATCTGCTTGAAGACGCAGACGCAATCACAGTCAATCCGTATATGGGAAGAGATTCCCTTCAGCCATTCCTCTCAAATCGCAACTCTGGCGTTTTTATTCTCTGTCGAACGTCAAACTCTGGGGGTGCAGATATCCAAGAACAAGAGCTAACCGATGGTCGCCGGGTATTCGAACTTACTGCGGATCTCGCTGCATCGTGGAATAATAATGACAACGTTGGACTCGTTGTTGGCGCAACCGCTCCAGATGAATTGGAAATGATTCGAGAACGTGTGCCTGATCTTCCATTTCTTGTTCCGGGAGTTGGGGCACAAGGCGGCGACATGAAAGCGGCCGCTACCTATGGCCCTGCACATGAAGTTGGACTGGTTAATTCGACTCGTGGAATAATTTTTGCGTGGGAGGAATATGGAGAACAAGCGTTTCCTGATGCTGTAGCCAGTGCTGCCCGGTCATTAAAACAGAATCTTAATCAATATCGGTAAAACGAATCTCTTGTCCTGAGATACTTTCTGATTTTCCCCCATAACAGCCTGTCTTTTCCTTTCTTATGTTGTCGTATCAGGAGTAGTTACAACTAATAATAACATATACCATGGTAACTTGTTTACAACGTATTGTTTTGAAAAACAAAGAAAACTTTTTGTTTATAGAAAACTTCAACACAGATATGACCGATAAGAATGACCTTGGTGACCTCTTTGTTGATGTCACTGGAACGGAAGAGACGGTAACTGAGCGAGAAGAAGAACCATCCCGAGACCCAGTTGAAGCAGATGATCTTAAGATGGCAGAAGATGTTGCTTCTGTCGCAGAAGAAAATGGTCTTGATGATGCAGTTGCCGGATCCGAAGCCGATCAGTCTGCACAGGCGCCAAACTAAAATCGATGTATATCCGACTGGTTTTCGCCCTGTCCTAAGTCACGTGCGCACTCCATACAGTAACCTGTTTTTTGATCATAGTGGTCTCTGCAAACAATACTCCCACAGCGCTGGCACCGATCTGTCGCTGTTGCGGACTGACAGATTTCACAGAGACCCGTGATACTCACAATCTATGATGACCGTGCCAGCGTGTTGAAAGTAACGGCAAATTGGGGTCTTATCGACGGCAAAAGTAGGCACAAATCGGGACCGTTATGCATGTGGGAGAATAACTGTCGTACTGATGAGCCCGAATAGGGCCGTACTCGAAGATGCAATTGATCGTGGGGAAGAAGAAGGTGGCAATGTCGAGTTTAAAGAGCGACTAACGCGGGATACCCACCTCCAAGATGGGCGACGCGCCAGTCTTGCTGCACAGCTACGCCACCGTGTCCTTTCTGGTGATGGACAGGCGACATATGTTCTCGGTGTAACTGATGATGGAGGAATTGCAGGCGTGTCCCCGGAGACGTTCTCAGAAACAATGGATGTTCTCTCTCTTTTGGCAGACGAAGCTGATGTTTATATTGACGATGTTCAAACATGGGGTGTAGAAGACGGCATTGTAGGTGTAGCTCAGCTAAAAGAGGGATCTGTGTTTGACGGCGATGACAAACATATCGTCGTTGGCACCGCTGGCCATGTTGATCATGGTAAATCGACATTAGTTGGCTCACTTGTTACAGGCCAACCGGACGATGGAGAAGGTGGAACTCGCTCGTACCTTGATGTTCGGCCGCACGAAGTTGAACGGGGGCTATCTGCAGATTTATCCTACGGCGTATATGGATTTGATGACGATGGTCCAATTCGTATGAACGATCCAACTCGAAAAAGCGATCGGGCACAGGTCGTTGAGGCTGCAGACCGACTTGTGTCGTTTGTTGATACAGTCGGACATGAACCATGGCTTCGAACGACAATCCGAGGTCTTGTCGGTCAAAAGCTTGATTACGGCCTCCTAACGGTTGCTGCCGATGATGGGCCAACTCGAACAACGCGTGAACACCTTGGCGTACTGCTTGCTACTGAACTACCAACCATCGTTGCTATCACGAAAACTGACCTTGTCGATGAATCTCGGTTAGCAGAGGTAGAACGCTCTATCGAACGGCTACTTCGAGACGCGGATCGCACTCCGCTGTTAATTAGGCGACATGGCATCCAAGCAGCTATCAATGAAATTGACTCGTCTGTTGTCCCAATTGTCCGAACAAGTGCAGTTACAATGGATGGAATTGATACCCTCGATTCACTCTTCCGCCAACTCCCAAAAACTACCGATGAAACAGGCGAGTTTCGGATGTATATTGATCGTACATATTCTGTCACCGGCGTTGGCGCAGTTGCCTCAGGAACTATCAAACGGGGTGAAGTTGAGGCAGGCGATAAATTACTTGTCGGTCCCTTTTCGGACGGATCGTTTAAAGAGGTCGAAGTTCGATCAATCGAGATGCACTACCACCGCGTTGATCGCGCTAAAGCAGGTCGGATTGTAGGGATTGCTCTCAAAGGAATTAGAGAGGAAGAAATCGAACGTGGCATGGTTCTTCTTCCTCGCGATGCTGATCCGCAACCTGTTCGTGAATTCGAAGCTGATGTTATGGTACTAAACCATCCGACTAAGATTGACTCTGGATACGAACCCGTCGTACATCTTGAAACGATTAGTGAAGCTAGTGCGATTTATCCCGATGATGGACATCTTCTCCCGGGAGATACTGGTACTGCAACTCTCCGATTTAAATTTAGACCATATGTGGTTGAGGAGGGCCAAAGATTTGTGTTCAGGGAAGGGCAGTCAAAAGGTGTTGGGACAGTTACATCCCTCCACTCTAGCTAGAAATATTCCATCAGTAACAGGTACGTTTTCGCTTTATTCAATTTCAAATGGAATCTCTGTAGACACTTCCTCGTCCGCAATGTTATCTTGCAACTCAACTTGTACTGTATACTCCCCTGCTTCCCCGTCAAATTTACCAAGGTCTACATCTGATAGCACGTCAACTAACTCTCCCGACGGATTACTACTAAACTCTTCAACCGAGGACTCTTCACTGTCTATCTCTTCGTCTGATAAGACAGTATTTCCATCGTTGTCTTCAATTGTAATCTCAAAGTCTACGTCTTTATCCTCATCTTCGTCTATTTCGAAGAAAGTGTACGCAAACTGTACTTCTACTTCGTCCCCAGATCCGAACGTCGGTACGTCATCGTCTCCGTGTTCGCGGAACTCGGGCAAGACTATTTCTTCAGCAACCCTTGTATCTAGAATCTGTAACTCTTCATCGAAATTATTCTCGACAATATTGAATTGGGCTTCTTCGTTAATGATGTCTGGTTCTCCTTCAAAGTCCACATCGTGATCAATCCCTAAAAATGACGTATATTCTCCCTCTGAAAACCCAGGACGTGGTCGGATTGGCTCCCAAAGTTCTAGATCAGGCAGTCCTGTAATACTGTCCAGTGTGCCCCCATCGTCAGGCGTAGTAAATGGTCGTCTAATCATTTGCCATTCTTCTTCGAATTCCTCTTCATCTTCATTTTCACCTTCTCTCACTGCGTCTATTATCATGAATACAGGAACTCCACCAGAGTGTCCGCTAATCTGAACATAAGCATACATCTGGCTCTCTGCGTCAACTGTATAATCAGGTGTTCCGTCTGGCAATTCCCCATCTTCTTTCACAAATCCAAACTCTTCGATCTCTACATCATCCAAGAAACCACAACCTGCTAGTGATGCACTTCCAGCAACCGCACCGGCACCAATGAGCACTGATCTCCGTTTTACCATGTTCTCGGCTAATCTGTGTACCGTTATGGGCCTTTCTAAACCATTCTATAAGTTTAATCTGCTATTTTGACCCTTATACGGCTGTATTTCGGCTATTTCTAATTCATGTATAATCAGCATAAACCGAGTGATTTAATACCTATTCTGGCGGTGGTCCACACCTGCCTTCAGAATATCTGATCTTATCTGATAACTACAGTATTCTTTTTATAGGTTGAAATCTTTGGCTTGGTAGCTGTGTCTCTTAGTATAACCCACGCAAACTATGCTGCAGTCCCCTGACAAGTACCTATCTACCAACATAAAAACCAAAGAAGTAGTGGGTTCGGGCGGATTTGAACCGCCGGCCTCCTCCATGTCAAGGAGGTGTCATAACCGACCTAGACCACGAACCCAGCCTCCTGCGTACATGGTAAGATACTCTGTGACTATAATTGAAAGTTTCGAATTCAACTTTTCTGAGCGACCTCTTGACTGTCCGTTATTATTCTTTTTGAGCACCAGCGTAGTCTGTGTTGCTAATCTGTATACCCAAAGTCTTCACGCACCTTCCTAACTTTTGTCTCCTCTGCATGCCCATGGACTAGACCCCTAAGATAGAACGCCTTGGCTACCGTCACGAGATCATCTGTGTCGGCGGATTCGATAATCTCCGCTTCCTGTAAGGAGTTAATATTCTCTGTAATTTCCTGATCAGTATACTGCTCTTTAATTATCCCTTCAATTCGTGCCATAAGATAACAATACACTGTAGTCTATTGAAGACTTCCCTTTCTGTTCGTCACGTTTCAGTTTAGCCTTTTTATTGATGGCTGGCCTGCCTCTATTTGTGCACTGTACTGTTATTGGAGCTGGACTTGGCGGTCTTACTGCTGGCGCACTCTTATCTAAGGCAGGACATCAAGTACACGTTCTTGAGGCCCACGACCGTCCTGGGGGTTGTGCTTCAACATTTATGCGCCACGGTGTTACAATTGAAGCAACTCTTCATGAAATTGACGGGCTAGATCCTCATGATCCAAAAAAGAAAATCTTCCAAGCACTCGATGTCTTTCGAAATATAGATTTTCTTCAAACGGACTCTTTTTACCGCTTTGTTGACTCTACACGCGATATCGATATTGTCCTTCCTCATGGTAAGGAAAGGTACGTCAAAGCGCTTACCGATACTTTCCCAGATGAAGCCCATGGCATTCGAAAATTCGTAAATACTGTACTCACTGCTCGACAGCAAATGACACAGTGGCCACTCGTTGTGTCCCCCGCCTTATCTGACTATATTCTCAGCCCCGTTCGCCTTCGGACAGTTCTTCGATATTATCGGTCAACTGTTGGTGAGGTACTTGACAAATTTATTGATAGTGACGCATGTAAACTCGCGCTTACTGCGAATCTTGGGTATTATCATGACGATCCATATGAGCTATCGTTTCCGTTCTTTGCGGCGGCACAGGGGAGTTTTATTCAGGGTGGTAGCTACTACATTCGCGGAGGATCACAATCATTGTCTGACCATCTTGTTGATGTTATTCAGTCGACAGCTGGGTCTATTGAGTACAACCGACGAGCCGTTGATATCCTTGTAGATGCAGGATCAGTATCTGCTGTTAGGCATATTAATTCAACTCAACACAAAAATCCAATGACTACAGACACTGATGCCGTCATCGCCAATACTGCCATTCCAAATGTTGCTTCCAACTTACTTTCTGACCCATATGCATCGAAATTGTCAAGCCAAATTGCTGGATTTGACCTTGCCCCTAGTCTTTCGACGCTATATCTCATATTTGAGCCTGCTCTTGATGTGCTTGGTCATTCACAGTATTCAACAAAAATAACCAGCAATATCTCTTCTTACGGCCAGTTTGCAGATTTGATGACTGGAAGCTACGCTGATCGTCCACTTAATTTTACAGACTACAGCCAAGTTGATGCTAACCTTGCTCCTGATAACCGCTCTGTTGGATCTGTTGCCTTTATCGATTCATACCACAACTGGACAGGGCTTTCTGATACTGAATATCAGCGTAAGAAAGATCATGTGACTGATATCCTTATCCGTCGTCTTACAGAAGTCATCCCTGAGATTGATGATGCTATTCTATACAGTGAGCTGGCAACTCCATTGACAATCGAAAATTATACTCGCAATCCAAGTGGGACTACGTATGGGTTTGCGCAGTATCCAGACCAGTCTACATTTTCCCGAGAATTTGACTCTCCTGTTGATGGGTTAGAATTTGGGTCTGCTTGGACCAATCCAGGAGGTGGATTCACTGGAGCGATTCTTGGAGGGGCCTCTGCAGCATCTAATCTCTCTTCACGTGTTGATCAATTACTCATTTCACAGACTTAATCCTGCTATTCAAATTCTAATCCGCTCAACTGGTCCTTTACGGATTATTACACACGGCCGTAGTAAATCCACTATCTGTACGTTCAATTCCAGCGGCACAGACAGCATGCTCAAATGATAGTTCATAGGCCTCTGTTGCTGCTTCAGAAGCGGAGTTAGCATCAAAATCAAATGACGCTGGCTTATCCCGTTCGTACGTTGCGACAAGCATCGGCTCTTTGACTGGCTCAACAATTAATGCATCGTCCCGAACGATGCCAATCATTGCTCCAGATCCATGTAACACGCCAGCAATCCGAGGCGTGTTGTACGAATCCTTCTCATAATCGAGAGCAAGGAGAGCCTCAGCAAGTGCATCTCGCGCAGGATATCCAAGATCAATCTTCTCAACGATTGGATCAACGTGGGATCCATTGCCCAGAACAATTGCTGATGAATCTTCACTATGCCGTACACAGTTGTACTCTATATATGGATTGTCTGTTTCAGATGCGTCTTCGGTTGGCACGACAGTGAGCGTTTCATCGCGCTTCACGATTTTACGGTTTGGAAATGAACGGGAAGACACTCGGTATGCAGCTGTGTCTGGACCAACGATGATGAAACGACCAATGTACATATATAGACATGTAACAGGCGGCCGGAAATATATGCTGATTACTCTTTCATTGACTCAACTACCATTCCAATGCCTCTGTAACTTGTATGCCATAGAATTACCGACCGACCAGGTAGTTTAAAAAATCAAAGAATCATATGGTACTGCGTGCGTCGGATTACGACACGCATATATATTTGTATAGCTTTATGATGAAATGCAGTCCCGTGGGGTAGTGGCCAATCCTGCGAGCTTCTGGGGCTCGCGACGGAAGTTCGAATCTTCCCGGGACTATCCGCTGTTTTGACAGTGTTCACATGAGGAAACTATGAACTGCTAAGATGTCCGTCAAGAGGTATCAGACCATGGTACTTTTCCGGACCCGACGCACAGTGTATATTAGATGGAAGATGGCTACGGACTTTTAGACCAGTCACAGGCAGAAGAACCTGGTGACGAGTGGGAAGAAATTGATGTTTCGGATACCGAAGCTGATCAGATTGCACGAAAACGGGATCGTGAATTTAACGAATTCCGTAAGCGTATCAAGGATGCTGATCAGTTTAAGGTAGCTGAGTCTGTTTTTGATGAAGCAACCTTTGCTGCGCTCTATCGACTTGTCCAAGGTGGCATTATCGATGCTTTTGGCGGTCCAGTCTCAACAGGGAAGGAAGCAAATGTTTACACTGCTCGTGCCGGTAAGCACGCACAAGAAGAACTTGAGACAGATGATACAGAAATCGCTGTGAAGATCTACCGGATTTCAGCATCTGACTTTACTGACATGCGTGATTATCTTGTTGGTGATCCTCGATTTGAGGAGCTTGGCGATAAAAAACGTATTGTGCTTGCTTGGACACGCAAAGAATTTGCAAATCTTAAGCGTGCACGCAAAGCAGGTGTCCGAGTTCCGCAACCGCTTGCAGTTGAACGGAATGTCCTTGCGATGGAATTTATTGGAAAAGGCACCTCTCGGGCTAAACGACTGGACGAAGTAAATGTTGAGAATCCCCAAACAGCATATGAAGTCGTTCGGGAGTATATCCGTCGCCTCTATGATGCTGGCCTTGTCCATGGTGACTTGTCGGAGTATAATCTTCTTTTTCACCGTGGACAAATCGTCGTAATTGATGTAGGTCAAGCCGTTACAATTCACCATCCGAATGCTGAAGAATTTCTAAAACGCGATTGTGAGAACATTGCCTCTTTCTTCTCTCGACAAGGATATTCTGTTACTGGGAATGAGCTTGTTTCATACCTTCGGGAACATGCCGATCCATATCCCTGATCACCGGAATCATCCAATAGCAATGTTCATATGAATCACTACCATACCAAAATCCACCGACAGAAGCTTAACACTTCTCTATGCCAGCTTATTTATTTCTAGTAAACAAGTTGTGATTTCGATGTCAGGCGACCCCTCTTCGGACACGGATAACGGGCTCACAGGTTGGGATACTAGTGCCTTTTGGGTACCTTCACTTGATTTTCAGGGAGCTCTGCTCTTGGTTACTATTCTGCTTGTCATATTACACATGGACGAAATATTCGGCTTGCACTCATCTGCCTCTCTGATATTTGGATGGCTCCCAGTCAATTTCGGATACCATTTTATTATAAGCTTACTCCACGTCCTGTTTCTTCTCTTGCTGTATCACCAGTGGCCAGTATTTAACCGTGAATCTGACCAGCAGATATCTGCCGCAAATACGGTGACAAAAGATGATGAATCTTGATCAAACGACGATAATTGTTCTTGTCACGACAGTACTTTATCTCGCATTTGTCATTGGGATTGGCGAGTATGCCAGACGCAAAACAACAGGAACACGCGAGGATTTTCTCATGGCATCCCGATCGTTTGGAACAATTGTACTGCTTTTTGCACTACTGGCAACGAATATGACCTCTTTTGTCCTCCTCGGTGCCCCTGGGTTAGCATATGAGGCTGGTATTGGTGCATATGGATATATTATTGGCCTATCGACGCTGATCTTGCCCCTTTTGCTTGCTACTGTTGGATATCGATTCTGGCTTGCTGGACAGAAATTTGGCCACCTAACCCCCGGCCAACTATTTGCTCATCGGCTTGACTCACGGCCTCTTGGTGTTTTTATTATGTCACTGATGACGTTTTGGACAATTCCATATCTATTGTTAGCAGCCATTGGCAGTGGTATTGCGTTTGATGTCCTTACTGACGGAACTGTCCCATATTGGTTCGGAGCTTTCCTCCCACTTGCTGTTGTATTTGTTTATCTCCTTGTTGGTGGTATGCGCGCTACTGGATGGACAAATGTGTTTCAGGGACTCATATTTATTGTCTTTCTCTGGGGGTTATTGGTTATTCTTGGAACCCAGCTTGGCGGATTTCGAGCTGCAACAGAAGCAACTGCTTCTGCTGCTCCAGAGCATCTCACACGTGATGGTCCGCCTCAGTTTTCAGCACGAATGTGGTTCAGCTTTGCTCTGATGATCTCAATTAATGCGATAATGTACCCGCATATGTTCCGTCGGTTGATGGTTGCACTCAATGAGGCAACGATCCGGCGTCTACTTGTTTTGTATCCAATAGGATTGCTTTTGACATGGACTCCTGCTGTCCTGATTGGATTCTGGGGTGCTGGACAAATTGAAGGACTTACCGGCCCAGAAATCGATAACATACTACCCCTTCTCGTGCTTGAGTTTACACCACCTATCTTAATTGGGCTTGCACTTGCTGGTATTCTGGCAGCAATTATGTCAAGTCTCGACGCTCAGACTCTGTCCATTAGCACGATGCTATCTCAAGACGTATTTCGTGAATATACTTCTATTTCTGATCAACGTGAAGTTTGGGCAACCCGTGTTTCAATAGCTCTTATTCTTGGTATTACGTATATCCTTGCTCTCATTCAACCAAATACTATCGTAGGTATTGCTGAGTTTGCCTTTTCAGGATACGCACTTCTTTTCTTTCCTCTCGTTGTGAGTCTCTACTGGAGACGAGCAACAAGTATTGCGGCTTGGGTTGGGCTCACTTGGGGATTTATTGGATTGTTACTGTTTGAGGTTGGCATCCTTCCACAGTGGCTGACGTTCGGGTTCATGCCGTTTATTCCGTTGTTCGTCTCACAAGCAGTTGTAACTATTCTTGTTTGCTTTATGACTGACCCTCCTTCGCAGAAGCGTATTCAAGAATACTTCCAACTTTATAAACAATCTTGGTAATTTCATGCACCGGTCTTGATCTACTGTGGTAATTATTTGCTTTTGTTTTCTGTAAGAGTTATACGATTTGGCCGATTAATACGTATATATGCAACACGTGAAGATTCCGCAGGATCGTATCGGTGTGCTGATTGGAGAGGGTGGAGAAACCCTCCGAGAGATTGAAGAGCAAGCTGGAATTCGGCTCAATGTTGATTCTGAGAATGGGGCAGTCAGTATCGACGAACAAGCTGATGCCGATCCTGTCCGAACACTCAAAGGCCCTGATATTGTTCGCGCCATCGGCCGTGGCTTTGCGCCAGAAGAAGCGCTCTCACTTCTTGATGACGAGATGATGATGTTTGATCTACTTGATATTGATGCCGTAGCCCGGAACAAAAACGATCTTCGACGGAAGAAAGGGCGCCTTATCGGTGAAGACGGTCGGACAAGAGAACTCATGGAAGAACTTACTGGCGCAAGTGTAGTCATCTATGGCTCAACGCTCGGTATGATTGGACAGCCAGAGCAGGTACAAGCTGTTCGTGATGCTGCTGAGATGCTTCTTGACGGCGCACCTCATGGTGCCGTGTATTCGTTCCTTGAGGAGCGACATAACGAAATTAAGCGAAACGAACTCGACTATCATCGATTTCCTGGTAGTTCCTGATCTTCGCCACTCTCTCCTATTTGATCCCGTCAATGTCGGCGTTCGGTCATAAAAGCTAATGCTAATGCCTACTTGATTGTAAATAAGTCCCGTGGCGAACGATACAGATCACCCTTCCGGCCAAGACGAAATGAAAATCAACGACATCGTTGAGCGGCTTGAGGAGGTTCGGTCGGACGCAGAAGACAGAACGGTTGACACAGAGGAGGGTATCCTTGTCGATCAAATCGAGGAGGTTGAGAAGCGTCTCATTGAGTTTGGAAATGCTCTTGGTGGTGATGTCTCTGATGTTACTGATCTCCCATTTACTGAAGAAGCAACTAAAGACAAGATGCCAGAGCCGCTGTATGTTCGCCACGACCAAGAGATGTTAAATCAGATCACAAGTTGGCTTCTACAAGGACAACATATCGGTCTTGTTAGTCCATATGGCACAGGTAAAAGCTCTTTTCGGGAGATTGTACTACGCGATCTGAGTACACATGATGACTTTATAATCACTGCTGTCCGAAACGCAAGTGAAACTACCCCGCGTCAATTATATCAGACAATACTTCGTGCTGCCTTCGACGCCGGATACGAACTTAACACCGATGACTACTGGCAAACCCGAGATGGAATCCCATGGGCAACTGAGGAAGCCCGGCGAGCTGTCGAAGAAATCGCGGAGAAAGTCCTTGAAGATGATGCACTCCTGTACCTGCTTATTGATGAAATCGAGGTTCTTCCTGAAGAGCTTTTGTCTCCCATTCAGGTTGCCGGAGATTCGGGAATCCGACTTTTTTTGATGGGAACGCTCGAAGGAAAAGAGCGAGTTGGCGACCTCCGCAACACGCTTAATTCTCGTCTCCGCTACTATGAGGGTATTGAGCCATTTTCTCCTACTGATGTCGATGAATATGTCGCCAGATCACTTGCGTATTTCCGTGGCGAGTCATATGAGGGGCAATCCCAGCAGCTTTTCACTAAAGCCGCTATCAAAGATATTCACGAAGAGACTGAAGGCGTTCCCCGTGAAGTCCGTATTGAATGTCGAGAATTATTTACCCGGGCTGCATTTGTGTGGTATCGTACTGGACAGCCAATTGATCGTATCCAAGTTACCCCACAACTTCGCCACAAACGCTTTGGAATGGAATACTAGTTTTCATTGCTACTCGGTATATTCTGGCTAATAAACCCTAACTGTACACCTGTTATCTTTTTAGCTTTTGAGTGCCTTCTACCGAATCTGCCTCCATGAACAAAATCCTTTTATAGAAGGACAAACAATTATCATATCGACTATGTCACAGCAGATGGGTAATCAACCTCTTATTGTTCTTTCTGATGATAGCCAGCGTACCTCCGGTGATGATGCACACTCAATGAATATTTCGGCTGGAGAAGCCGTAAGTGAGTCAGTACGAACGACACTTGGTCCAAAAGGAATGGACAAAATGCTTGTCGATTCGACAGGCAATGTCGTTGTTACCAACGATGGTGTTACAATTCTTCAGGAAATGGAGATTGAGCATCCAGCAGCAAATATGATCGTCGAGGTCGCCGAAACACAAGAAACCGAAGTAGGTGATGGGACGACAACCTCTGTTGTTATCGCCGGTGAACTCCTCAAGAAAGCTGAAGATCAACTTGATCAGGACATTCACGCAACAACGCTTGCGCAAGGTTATCGGCGTGCTGCCGCGCGAGCAAAAGAAGCGCTTGAGGACATTGCAATTGATGTAGATCAAGACGATGATGAACTTCTTAGTTCAATTGCAGCAACCGCGATGACTGGCAAGGGTGCTGAAAGTGCTCGTGACACCCTTTCCGAACTTGTTGTCCGTGCTGTTCAGAGCGTTGCGGATGAAGAAGGCATCGACACTGACAACGTCAAAGTTGAGAACGTTGTTGGCGGTTCTATCCAAGAGTCTGAACTTGTTGAGGGAGTCATCGTAGATAAAGAACGTGTCCACGATGACATGCCTTACTTCGCTGAAGATGCTAACGTTGCTGTTCTCGACGACGGTATTGAAGTCCCTGAAACTGAAATCGACGCTGAGGTCAACGTTACTGATCCAGATCAACTTCAGGAATTCCTTGACCGAGAAGAAGAGCAACTTCGCGAAATGGTTGATCATCTTGTCGATATCGGTGCTGATGTCGTCTTTGCTCAAGATGGAATCGATGACATGGCACAGCACTTCCTAGCTCAGGAAGGCATCCTCGCCGCTCGCCGTGTCAAATCAAGCGACGCGGATCGTATTGCTCGCGCAACCGGCGCCCGTGTTGTGTCTAACGTAGATGACGTCACCGAAGACGACCTTGGATACGCTGGATCTGTTACTCAGAAAGACATTGCTGGCGACCAGCGTCTTTTCGTCGAAGATGTTGACAAAGCAAAGTCTGTCACCCTTATCCTTCGTGGAGGAACCGAGCACGTTGTTGATGAGGTCGAACGTGCAATTGAAGACGCAATGGGCGTTGTTCGTGTCACACTCGAAGATGGCAAAGTTCTGCCCGGTGGCGGTGCTCCAGAAATTGAGGTTGCCCAAGAACTTGCCAACTTCGCAGACTCTGTTGGCGGTCGTGAACAGATTGCTGTCGAAACCTTCGCTGAGGCACTCGACGTAATCCCACGAACTCTTGCTGAGAATGCAGGTCACGACCCAATCGACTCTATTGTTGAGCTCCGAAGCCAGCACGATGCTGGTGAGAGTGCCGCTGGTCTTGATGCGTACTCTGGTGAGGTTATCAATATGGCTGATGACGGCGTTGTTGAGCCACTTCGTGTCAAGACACAAGCAATCGAATCAGCTACCGAAGCAGCTGTTATGATCCTCCGCATTGATGATGTGATTGCTGCTGGTGAGCTCGCTGGTGGCCAAACCGGCGACGACGATGACGATGAGATGCCTGGTGGTCCAGGCGGCCCAGGCGGTGCTGGCATGGGCGGCATGGGCGGAGGCATGGGAGGCGGTATGGGCGGCATGATGTAACGCCCTTTCCGGATCCACAATTACAACTATATATCATCGCACATCAGAAAACTAGCGCATAACAACTATTCTGTTGCTTCTCTTTTATTGAATCTGTATCTGTTTTTGAATCCTGAAGCGTTCTACCTATAGTTCAAGTATATCGCACCTGTTATGACAGACATGTCTGGTGACAATAAACAATCAGATGATTTTGAAAATGTTCCGGTCGTTTCATGTACTCGTTGTGGTCGAGAGTGGGAACTTACGTATGAGTTAGATGAATTACAGGCTGGAAACCGTGCTGTCGAGCAATTTGCACTTGATCATGAACGACACACTGGACACTTACCCGATGACATCTCGCCGTGGATTGCTGACTGTGAAAACTGTCCCGCCGGTGAACAATTTCTATCGAAGCGACCAGCAAAACGGTGGGCAGTCACGCATGCGCGACACACTTATCACTCGATCGACCTCATTAGTCCCGACGGTGATGAAAAGACTATCACTTCAGATGACTCAAGATACGAAAATTCTAATTAAACAGTATTAACCTTGATTTATTCACAGAACAATCAAATCGGTAACGATGGCTTGTCTTTGGAGGTTGCTTGACTTATCAGGTATTGGAAATGCAAGCATGTTATTCACTACCAATATGTAGTTACACATTGAGAGGACTTGTTGCGCGTTCTGAACTGAATATCAAAATCGTATTACCAAAACAGTTATTCAACAGAGAGCACTTCAATTTCAAACATCAGGGTTTCGCCGGCTAACTCGTGATTGAAATCAACATGAACAACATCTTCTTCGACAGACGCTATCTGTGCCCGTCCTCCATTCTGTGTTCGGAGGTATGCACCCTCCTCCGGCGTTTTACTTCCAATCATCTGCTCAAAATCATCACGACCGTATTCCCGCACATTCTCTTCTGACCATTCTCCATATGCTTTCTCTGGTGGAATTGTGACTGTCTCAGTTACACCTGGCTCAAGATCGTACAGGGCATTTTCAAATCCTTCGATCAATTGACCTTCTCCGACATTAACAGTCAGCGGCTCATATTCCCTATCTGCTTGAGCGATCCCTGCTTCTTCGGCAACCTCTTTCCGCGATGTATCAAATACTTCTCCGTCTTGAAGCTCTCCTACATACTCTATCTCGACCGTGTCTCCATTTTCAATTGCCATATATATACAATGGTCGACAGTCAGATAAGACCTCGCAATGAGAACATGCTTCGTGAACTTGCCCCGCCCTACTCCGCTCGGGCTGTGCCCTTCCTTCGTTGAGGGCGGTGCTTCCTGCCTTTCGGACATGTGCTCTGGTTCCACGACGGCACTTGCAAGCTCTGTCCCGTGCTGGGACAGGCTCACAGCGGTGCCAGTCCCCGCAGGCGTTGATTCGGATTGTCCCAACCCTACTTGCTGGTGACGGGGCGATGGAGTCTGACCATGGGTATGATCCCACTCGAAGCCAGCCTCATGAATAAAGTCCATCACAATTTAGTGTTTGCTAGCAATTGAGTTGACTGTTTTCGCTGTGGCTAAGTGACGGCTGTATCCCGGTCCTACTCGCTCCCGTTGGTCGCTCCTTGAAGACGGGGACGTAGCCTGCAAAAGTTAAATATATCTCCAGAAATCTCAAACAGACAACCGTCTCTGTCGCTACTCTGATGCTTCCTTTTTCTCTTTGACTTTTTTGAGCGTGAATGTTTCTTCTCGCTCTCTTTCTTCAAGTTTCTGCTCGATGTACTCCTTGTTTTCTCGTAGTTCAGGAAGTAGCTTAAATTCTAATGCATTTACTCGTCGTTTAGTCTTCTCAATTTCTTCAAGCATCTTTTTCATTGCCGTTTCCACCTCTGCAGCCAAGATAATCGTTTCAAGTAATTCTTCATATGCTTCGGCTGCTTCATCAATCCGAGCACTTGTCCCCATTACTCCGTATCCTCGCTCATCGAGGTCCTTTTTAACCCTCGTCGACTCAATCTCTGGAACAACAACCCCCATGATATTCTTTGACTGTGTAGTGATCTCCGGATGATTTTCAAGTGCTGCGGCAGCCCCTCGTACAGCCATGTCGCCTTCCATTGACCGGGCCATATTGATTTTCCGCTGCGCTTCTTCGTAATTTTGTTGTAGATCAGACCGAATTTCCTTTGACTCGTCAAGAATATCCATAAACTCCATGATCAGTCCATCCCGCTTCTTTTCAAGTGTGTCGTGACCCCGCTCTGAGAACTCGATCCGATCTTCGATCTCCATCAAGTTCTTACGGGTTGGTTTGACGTCTTCAGCCATTGTCGATGTATATCAATCCGAGCGTGTTAATACTGTCGAGAAGGGCCGAATTCTTCTTGTTCTATGTTTTCTCCCGTAGGTTTCATGTATTTTATACTAACCCTGACTCATCTTCCTGTGTCTTTTTCAACTCCGATTAAACCATCTTCATTCGTAAAGAAGTTGATGGCAATTCCAATCGCCATCGGACCAATGATTGTCCATTCTGCAAATGGGTTCTGCCCTAACACTGTCCATACTGCCCCTGCTATTCCACTTCCCAGCAGTAGTACTCCAGCAAAAATCTCTATCGCGGAATTTCGAGCTATTAATTCATCAATTCCGAGAATTCCAGCCCCAAGCATTATCAGAGCAATTGCTCCTTCTCCTGCCCATGAAACACCGAAAAGTGTTGCAATTGCAAACACAGCTAGTAGCAGAATTAATAGTAATCCTGCCCGCTGTATAACCGTGTTATCACTCACGTCAAAGAATACACAAAGAAAGAATATACGCTCTCTGGTTAGTCTGCGGAAATGTGTGCCGCTCCTTCTTCGCGGTAGTGTTCCTCAATCAGCTCCTCATCAATTCGGATAAGCTCATCCTTTGGTAGAATTGAAAGTAGATCCCATCCGAGCTCGAGTGTCTCGTCAATATCCCGATCTGTGTTAAATCCTTGCTCGACAAACTCTTCTTCGAACTGGTCTGCGAAATCGAGATACTTGTTGTCTCGTTCAGATAGTGCTTCTCGACCGACAATATTCACCAGATCACGAAGGTCTTCACCTTCTGCGTATGCCGCGTACAGTTGATCAGCTACATCTCCGTGATCCTCACGGGTGAGGCCTTCACCAATTCCGTCATCCATCAGTCGTGAGAGTGACGGAAGGACATAAATTGGGGGTTCAACTCCCTGAGATTCTAAGTCACGATCAATGTAAATCTGACCTTCTGTAATGTATCCTGTTAGGTCAGGAATAGGGTGGGTATCGTCGTCACCTGGCATCGTGAGGATCGGAATCTGTGTGACCGATCCATCCGAGCCGTCAATCCGACCGGCGCGTTCATACAATTCTGCCAGGTCAGTATACATGTATCCTGGATAACCACGACGACCCGGAACCTCCTCACGAGCTGCACCAATCTCTCGCAGTGCCTCACAGTAGTTTGTCATGTCTGTGAGGATAACGAGTACGTGATAGTCCTTCTCGAAAGCAAGATACTCTGCGGTGGTCAACGCCAGTCGAGGTGTAACCGTTCGCTCAACTGCTGGGTCGTCTGCCAGGTTCATGAACACGACAGCGCGTTCCAGTGCGCCCGTTCGTTCGAAGTCATCCATGAATTCGTTTGCTTCTTCGGCAGTAATACCCATTGCAGCGAATACGACTGCGAACTCGCTGCCCTCACCGCCGTCTTCCTCTTCTTCTGGCACTGTTGCTTGCCGCGCAATCTGTAGCGCCAGCTCATTGTGAGGTAGTCCTGAGGCTGAAAACAGCGGTAGCTTCTGTCCACGAACCAGTGTGTTCATCCCATCAATTGCGGATACACCGGTCTGAATAAATTCCTCAGGGTATTCTCGAGCATAAGGATTGATTGCTTCTCCAACGATATCGACTCGGTCGTCTGGAACAATGTCTGGTCCTCCATCAATTGGATTACCAGACCCGTCAAGGACGCGACCAAGCAGGTCCTCTGTAACTGGCATCTTCATGGTTTCACCGAGGAACCGCACTGACGCGTCGAGTCCAATTCCTTCGGTTCCTTCGAAAACTTGGATTGCAACCAAATCATCACTCGTTTCGAGAATCTGCCCTCGTCGTGTCTCTCCGCGTGGCGTCTCAATCTCAACAATTTCGTCGTATCCGATTGGCTCATCGACCTCGGCGAAAACCAGCGGTCCACTGATCTCGTTAATTGTTTGGTATTCTTTCATTGTCAGTAGAGGTCCCGTAGTTGTTCAGTAATCTCTTCTTGGACTTCATTGACGAACGCTTCTGCTTCGTCATCTGGCGTTGTCCCGATCCGACCAAGCCGTGCAGTAGCGTCAATCGATGTAATCTCTTCGACTGGCACACCGGCATCAAGTGCCTCGAATGCCTCGTCATTCAACGTCTTGATTGCCTGCATGATGAGGTAGGTCTTCTCCGGTGGGCAATATGTATCTACATCATGCAGTGCGTTCTGCTGTAGGAACGATTCCCGAATATGTCGGGCAACTTCAAGCGTTAGCTGCTGATCTTCCGGAAGTGCGTCCTTACCAACCAGCTGAACAATCTCTTGAAGCTCATCCTCTTCGTCCAGCGTATCGACAATCCACTGCCGAATTTCTGGCCAGTCTTCGTCTACTTCGTCCTCAAACCACGGGTCAAGCTGCTGTCGATACAGTGAGTACGATTCATTCCAATTAATCGCTGGGAAGTGTCGCCGTTCAGCAAGGTCAGCATCCAATGCCCAGAATGTCTTTACAATTCGAAGAGTATTCTGAGTTACTGGCTCTGAGAAGTCTCCACCTGGCGGTGAAACAGCTCCAATTACTGAAATTGAGCCCTCAGACCCGTTGAGATTCTCGAATTTCCCAGCCCGCTCATAAAACTCGGCGAGACGAGCGGCCAGATATGCCGGATAACCCTCTTCTCCTGGCATTTCCTCAAGCCGGGACGAAATCTCTCGCATTGCTTCTGCCCACCGTGATGTCGAATCTGCCATCAATGCGACATCATAGCCCATGTCACGGTAGTACTCTGCAATAGTAATCCCAGTGTAAATACAGGACTCTCTGGCTGCGACCGGCATGTTTGACGTATTAGCGATCAAACATGTACGGGCCATCAGTGGATTTCCTGACTTTGGATCTTCGAGCTCTGGGAAATCCTCGATGACCTCCGTCATCTCATTACCTCGCTCACCACAGCCAATGTAAACAACAATATCTGCGTCCGCCCACTTAGCCAGCTGCTGCTGTGTCACTGTCTTTCCTGACCCGAATGGTCCAGGAATTGCTGCTGTTCCTCCTTTAGCAATCGGGAACAGCCCATCAAGGATACGCTGACCACTGACAAGTGGCTCTCGTGGAGTGGACTTATCAACCGTTGGCCGTGGCTGTCGAACTGGCCACTCTTGATGCATTGTCACTTCTTCACCGTTGTCCAGCTCGACAACAGTTTCAGTGACAGAGTAGGTTCCACTCTTCGCCTCAACGACTTCGCCTCCTTCGTAATCTGGTGGTACCAGTACTTTGTGCTCGATACTCTCTGTCTCTGGAACAGTCCCAACTACATCGCCCGGTTCAACAGTGTCTCCTTCGCTGACTGCTGGTTCGAAGTCCCACGTTGAATCGAGGTCAATCCCTGGTGCGTCAACTCCTCGGTCAAGGAATGCGCCCATCTTATGTTCAAGAACATCAAGTGGGCGCTGAGTACCGTCATAAATTGTGTCCAGTACGCCTGGTCCTAGGTCAACACTCAGTGGTTCACCTGTATTTTTAACCGGTTCACCAGGTCCGACGCCAGAGGTTTCCTCATACACCTGAATCGTTGTGATGTCGCCTTCAATTTCAATAACCTCTCCCATCAATCCTTCTTCACCAACGTAGACAACATCGTTCATCCGGGCATTGAGGCCAGCTGCTGTAACAACTGGACCACTGACGCTTTTGATAACGCCGTCTTCGTCTGTGCTTACGTCTGTTGCTTGACTCATAGTTTATTGATCTTCATCCATCAGGTCAATTCCAATTGCCCGCTTGATCTGCTCTCTGAGGCCACCACTACCGGCTCCGCCACCAAGTGTCACCACAACTGGCTCAACACTTGTTTCAACCTCTTCTTTGACACCTCGAGAGAGGTGTTTAAGATCGTCATCATGCATAACAACGATTCCAACCTTCTCATCATTTAGTACATTGTTAATGGCCTCGTCCAACTCAGCCTCTTTTTGATCATCCGATACGTTCTCAAATCGCCGTACACCGGCAAGTCGGAAACCCGTTGTGAATTCCGGACTGCCAACGACGGCTATTTCCTGGCTTCCACTCATAGGATCACCAGTTCTTCTTCTATTTCTTCTTCACTCAGACCGACTTCGCGTCCTCGTGCAATTGCACGAATATTCTCCACCTCACGTTCTTTCGCGAGGATGTAACTCATAATTGTCGTGATCGACATTGGGTATACGCTCGCGAGACGGTCAGAGTATTTCAGCAATGCTGCATCCAACGCATGCTCGAACTGAATCAGGCTTTCCGCCTGCTCTAATTGGTTTAGAGCGTCTGAGAGCTCTTCTCCATACCTACTCTCTCGAATATGACCAACCAACTCGTCGGTGTTGTTAACAAGTTGTCGAAGTTGCTCTGGGGTAAACAGACGCCCACCATCAATGAAGTACTCCGCTGGGTCCATGTCTGCACCACTTCGAGCAAGACGCAACGCGTTTCGAGTATTCCGGAAGTCAATTTCGGCTTGCAGGAACTCTACGTATTGTCGAGTCGCTCCGTCATCTCCACCAATCGCTGACATTCCTTCCATCATCAATGTGTAAAACTCCCGATCAAGTGCATTTTCCAATGGAACCAATGCATTTGTGTCCTGATATTCCGACATTGCTTCGACAAGTGGATTATGATATACTGTTCCATCCAACAGATTTACTGCATTGTCAATTGACTCAGACTCTGCCATCTGATCAAGCACTCGATCGCTTAATTCACCGGCGCGAATGAAATCCGTCTTAATTTCCTCTGGGTCTGAATCTGTGTATATCCCACGTAGAACTGTTTTGATGTTCCACACATCGTACTTCCGGAGATACTTTGCAATTTGATCGTGAACCCGTCCATCGGACCAGCGGAGTAAGTCTCTAAAATGTGAAGCAATATTGCGGTTTAACGCATACTCTATTAGATCAACACCGCTGTATCGAGCGCCAAGCGTGTTAATTTCGTCTTCGTACTCGCTTTCTTCTAAAAAGCGAGCGATCCCACTCGTTCCCATCCGGATCAACTTTCGATAGTCATCGTCATCGAACAGCTTTTTCCGCCGTGTCCGGACACGTGAATTCACATATTCCGGATTTGCTGACCCGGTTATCTCTCTTGGCAGGCGCCCTGGTGTCATTGTTCAAATAGTGTGTTGCTGATGTTTTGCAAGTTATCCTCCCATACGTCCTCGAGGATCGAGTCAAACGTATTATTGACCCGAACATTTGAGGAAGCACTTTCAACGACAACCCCGCCAAGACAACTGTATTCGCCACCATAGGTATATCCATCAGACTCTTCGCAAATATCTTGGAGTAGTTCTTTGTCGTCTGCTCGTCCATATACTTCGAGTTCGCCGTTGTTAAACTCCTTGCCAGCAGCTTTAAGCAGTGCTTCAGTCAACGATCTCCGACGATCTTCCTCTGCTCAGCAAGTTCTGTCTCTACGGCTGCGTATGCTTCTTCTAGCAACTCGCGACGGCTCCGATCCGATCCTGCTTTGCTTCGAGTTTTGCACTCGATTTTGCCTGCTCACGCTCCCGGGTGATTTTCTGCTCGACTTCTTCCTCGGCAGATTCACGAATCTCTTCCGCATCTGATTCGGCTTCTGCGATGATTTCTTCTGCTGCTTCTTCACCCTCTTGGCGAATCTCTTCAGCGCGTTCTTGTGCTTCCTCTCGTATGTCCTCAACTACTGTATCAAGGCTCATTGTTTGAAAGAAAAGGTGGCGTTAAAGCAGCAGAATGAAGACGACAATGGCGAAAATGACCAGCGTCTCCGGCAGGACTGTGAAGATAATACCCGTACCGAACATGTCTCGATCTTCAGCAACTGCGCCAACTGCTGCTGATCCAATCCGGGCTTCTGCGATACCTGCTCCGAGTGCTGATAGTCCGACACCAAGCGCACCGGCGGCGAGCGCATATCCGTATGGGTCGTCTGCTTCTGCGAGCACTTCTGCTGCTCCTTCGGTTAGTCCACTGTTCAGTAGAACCTGTGTCGTGTCTGTCGTTAGTTCAAGTACCATAGATTTACTCAGTCCTCAGTAATGTTGCTATTGTTACGTCCGAACGGTTTATACTTCTCACCACCGCCTTCATAAAACTTCTGAAAGAACTCAACGTACTCTAGACGCAACATCTGGATTCCTGCTGCGGTAATACCGAGTACCAGGACAAGAATATGTCCGATAACGAATATAAGTATTGCTAGGGGTATCAACAGGAGCCCTTCAAGTCCTAACCCGGTAAACATCCCTGCAAGTTCACCTGGCTCACCAAGGACCGATGATGGGGTGTCACCTGGCTCAGCAGTTAATATGTTTTCCACACCAAGAATTTGCTCGGTTAGGATCAGCACAACGAGTGCCATTCCACCCTTTGCAAGAAGAACTGCTGGAATACGGAGGTAGGACAGTGTTTGTCCAAGAATCTGGGATGGAATCTCGATAACCCCGATGATTCCTTCACCGTATCCAATTCGATCACCCCAATCACGAACAGGCCGATACCAATCCAGCCAGCGACTTCAGGCAGTGATCCTTCGAGTACCGGCACAAACGACCAGACTGCCTCTTCTCCAGCAATGAACGCCGGAATTGCTTCGAGTCCGGCTGCTACTTCGCTGAACAAGAACATGTAGAGCCCAACTGCCGCTGCAATCCAGGTAAATGATCCAAAGACGGCGTGTGACAGGCTATGTTCCCGCTCGTTAATGAAGTTCATCGTCCATCCAACTGACATGTGGATGACACCGAACACAATGGCCACTAGAATCCACAATTGTGCCCATTCAACAGCACCTAGGCCGAACACACCGGACTCGATGTCTGCTGCGTACGGCTCATATCCTTTGTATAAGAGTCCTACGCCTGGTGTTTCAAGTCCAGTCGGCAATCCAAGGAAATCATCATAAAAGTATCCGAAGATGGCGGTAAACGCACCGCACCAGACGGCAACCCATCCAAGTGCATTCAGCATCTCAGAACGGAACTGCCAAAGTGCGTATCCGATTCCCATGTACAGGAACCCGTACGCGATATCGGCAATCATAAACCCGAATGCGAATGGGAACGTCAGAAAGACAATAAACGTAGGATCAAGTTCAGAGTATTTTGGATGGTTGACTACTTGGACCAGCTTTTCGAACGGTTTCGCTGGTCCTGGATTGTTCATTTTTGTTGGAGGCGTTTCATCCATTGTAACAGTTTGGCCTCCATCTGTTACAGCCTTCTCTGTAGACTGGCTCGCTGCTTGACCACTAGCCTTATTATTGTCATCCTCTTCTTCGTGCTCTCCGTGCTCTACGGCGTTGTAGTTTGCCCGTTCAATCTCTTCGACTTCGACGTGGTCACCGACAGCATCTTGTAGTGTCTGTTTTAGCTCTTCAACTTGTCGAGTTGGGACCCACCCTTCTGCGATGAACGTTCGCTTTGTTGTTGCAAACTGCAGTGGAATGTCCTTTTGATGCACTCGGGCTGATAGGTACTGCTCAGCAGCAAGAACGAATTCTTCAACTTCTTCACGAATCCCTTCAAGTTCTTCATCAATCTGCTTTATTTCGTTCTCTAAAGATGCCCGCTCATTTTGCAACTCATCCAGTCGCTTCGAAGGTTCTCCTTCTTCATCAGGGACTTCAATCCGTGCGAACTGCGTTCCAACCAATGCGTCACTGATCAGTTCTTCGGCGTTTTCACCAGCTGCAGCAATCGCGACGATATCCCCACCAGTAAACACTTCGTATGCGTCAATTTCATCTACATCTGCTATGACTGGCTCAATTGCTTGTTGGCTACCTTCACCGACAACAACATCAATTGAGTCATAGCCGTGTAGCAAATCCAGATCAATTCCCAGCTCTGCAAATGGCTTTAGTGCTTCAATTCTCTCTGAAATCTCTCGTCGCCGATCCGTAATTCATTTCGTCGATCATCTAACTCGTTAACTTCTGCTTTCACCTCTTCAAGCTGAGCATTGATCTCGTCCTGATCCAGCTCGGGTAAATCATCTATTACCGCATCCTCAATCCCGAGAATACTTTCAAGTGATCTGACAGTCACCAACTTCTCTGAGGTTTCTTCCGATCCTTCAAGCGGCTTACCATTCTCAAATCCTTCCCACGATCCGTCGTAGTCACTTATATGCACCAGACTAAGGCCATACATTGCCTCGATCACCGGTGGCATTACTGATTTTGCCCCGGTAATCGAGACCTTACTCATTCGCTTAGGTCTGAGCATGTACCTCCTCCTCGATCAATTCGATTACGTGGTTGACGACATCATCCATTCGCTGTGAGGCAGCAGATTCGATTGCCTCACGTTCTTCAGCACCCTCTTCAACGATTTGTTTGCGTTCCTGTTCAATTTTCTCGCGAGCTATCTTCTAACCGCTTTTGCTTATGCCCACGAGCCTCCGCCTCGGCCTCCTGGCGGATTTTCTTAGCACGATCACGGGCTTCTGTGAGGCGTTCTTTCTTATCTCTTTCGCCTGCGCAATTATTTCATCAGCTTCCTGCTCGGCCTCTTTGACCCGCTGCAAAACCTCTGGCCTCGGCATACTCGATATCGTGGAAAACTCATCATACCACATATATGGGCGTTGCGGATTTATCCGAGTAACATACCAACTTATTTCGAGTAATCCCTGCCATACTAACTCCTCAGTATAGACCAACACTAGAACAATCGGTATTTGTCCGGATACAGGAATTCCGTGATACATATCGTTATGAGGATCGGACTCGTATGTGTCTATAATGGGAGTCCTTGAGAACAAACGTCGTGCTCGATTCTTCTATAAATATCTCTCTCAGGTGTATGACGAGATTAACCCATACATCTGGAATGAAGAAATGCGCGATACGGCAATGTCGATGATAGATATTCAGCAAGATGATATGGTGCTTGATGTTGGTTGCGGGACTGGATTTGCAACTGAAGCACTCATTGAGCGCTCGGATAACGTATATGGTCTCGACCAGAGCGCACACCAGCTTGAAAATGCATGGAAGAAATTAGGTAAACACGACCCAGTAACCTTCACCTTCGGTGATGCAGAACGACTTCCTTTTGCCTCAGATACATTTGATGTTGTCTGGTCATCTGGTTCAATTGAATATTGGCCTAACCCAGTGCTTGCACTCCGTGAGTTTAACCGCGTTCTCAAACCCGGAGGAGAGGTTCTTGTTGTTGGACCAAATAACCCCGAAACAACAGTAATGGAAAAACTTGCAGATGCAATTATGCTCTTCTACGGGAAGGCTGAGGCTGATCGAATGTTTACTGAAGCTGGCTTTACCCATATTGATCATACGCTGATGGGTCCAGAGTACAAACCAGAAGTCGCAATCGTTACCACTGCTCAGGCCCCGGACTTTGAAACGTCGTAACGCCACTCAGTTTAGACCCTTTGATCTCAGATCACAACCAAATATGATCGAATTTCATTCTTGTCAGTTTTCTACTTGCGTCTCGCAGGCAATGTACATTACATAAATTATGGAGTTGCTTGATTACCGCCGGAATCTTGTTGAATCTCGTCTTGAGGAAGTTATCGACGAGATCGAACACGAAGAGCTCGCGACGGAGATGCGCCATGTTACCCTTTCCGGTGGTAAGCGTGTTCGACCGATGCTTACACTCTTTTGTTGTGAGGCTGCTGGTGGTGATCCCGAGAAAGCAATTGACTTTGCAGTAGGTATTGAACTTGTTCATACTGCTTCCCTTGTCATCGACGACATTATTGATGAATCTGAAATTCGCCGCGGCGTAGACAGCGCTTGGATAGAATTCGGGTATGGTCCAGCCATCATCGCAAGCGACGGTCTACTTGGCGAAGCATTTGCTTTGTTCCAATCGGATCCACGAGCTACTCGAATAGTTGCTGAAGCAATGGTTGATTTGGGTGAGGGAGAAGCTATGGAGCTGGCAGACCGCCCCGTAAACAAATCTGAATACCGTGATCTAGCTCGTCGGAAAACTGGAGCCTTGTTCCGTGCTGCTGCTGAACTTGGCGGTGTCGCAGCGGATGCTAGCCCCAAGACAATTGATGCGCTCGGGGAATATGCTGAACGTGTTGGAATTGCATTTCAGATCCGCGATGATGTGCTTGACTCAATAGCTGAGACGGAAAAGCTTGGGAAGCCAACCGGAATTGATGCTGATATGGATCGGCCTTCTATCGTACATGTTACTGAACTCAGTGCCAACGAAGCAGATGCCTATGCTCAGCAAGAATCGCGCAAAGCTGTTGAAGCACTAACCCGAGCAAATTTACAGAACGAACAAGCAGAACAGTATCTTCGTGACTTGGCGGAGTTTGTGGTCCAGCGAGAACGCTAATATTGTTGTTATATTTCTTGGGTTATTGTATAATTTGTGAGTCTTGTATGCTGGATTGAAATTATCCTAAACCTGAGTATTTAACAAGCATGGGTGCATATAGTTACACATGAACAAACTAGATGGAACCTCCATTACGATCGTTGGGAGCGGGATTGGTGGGCTGGCAAATGCTTGTTACTTAGCAAAAGCTGGTGCTGATGTAACAGTACTTGAGAAAAATGAGCAACCTGGTGGTCGAGTTAGCCGGCTTTATCGCGATGGATTTACGTTTGATATGGGGCCATCTTGGTATCTGATGCCCGATGCCTTTGACCGATTTTTCGACCATTTTAATCATACGACAGATGACTTCTATGACCTTACTCACTTAGACCCTCACTACAGTATTCACTTTACGGATGGTGACTATGTTGAAATTTCAGGTGATATTGACAAACTAGCTGGCCTTTTTGAGTACTACGAAGACGGGGCTGGAGAGCAATTTCATGATTATCTGACTGAATCTAAGCACACTTACGAGATTGGAATGGAACATTTCGTTTACACCGATCGATCTCGACTCCGGGATTGGCTTGATCCTTCGATCCTCTGGAAAGCACGTGGGCTTGATGTTCGAAACAATATGCAACACCACGTCGATCAGTACTTTGATCATCCTAAACTCCAGCAAATTATACAGTATTCTCTCCTGTTCCTTGGTGGTTCTCCGAAAACCACGCCGGCCCTCTATAGCTTGATGAGCCATCTTGACTTCAATCTCGGGGTCTGGTATCCAGATGGCGGCCTTGGATCTGTTGTTGATGCACTGGTTGAAATAGGTGATAATCTCGGAGTTGATTATTATGTCAACGCTGAGGTGAAAAATATTCGTGGCCGCCGCGGAGCATTCATCGTTGATGTTGAACAGACAAATCAAAATGGAGAATCACCACTTTCTGAGGTTTCTGATAATCCCCCAACTGCAATCGCCGTTCCAAACGATGGCCCACCGGAATCTACTAGTAATCATGAGAGTGGTTCTGCTGAGGTAATGTCTGACCTTGTTGTTCTCAACACAGACCTTACACACGCTGAACAAGAACTTTTACCACCAGAAAAAAGCGCGTATGGTGAAGATTATTGGGATTCACGAACATATTCTCCGGCTGCATTTGTCATGTACCTCGGTGTCGAGGGCGATTTGCCTGAACTTAGTCATCACTCCCTGATTATGCCAGTTGACTGGTCTGAGCACTTCGAGTCAATCTTTGATGATCCGTCGTGGCCGGACAACCCTTCCTACTACATATGTGTTCCATCCAAAACCGATGACTCAGTCGCTCCTGATGGACATCATAATATCGTTGCTCTGGTCCCAATCGCACCCGGAATTGAAGATAATTCAACTATTCGTGAAGGGTTCCGTGATCAACTGATCGATGCCTTGGCAGAGCATGCTAATACAGATATCCAGGATCGAATTGTCGTAGAAGAATCATTTTGTATCTCCGATTTTGTCGGTCGATATAACAGTAATCAAGGGTCTGCGCTAGGTATTGCCCACACAAAAATGCAAACAGCAATGTTCCGACCAAATCATCGATATCCTGGTGTTAGCGGATTGTATGCAACCGGGGGCAACACTAATCCTGGCGCCGGTGTACCGATGTGTCTTATTAGCGGAGAAATCACTGCTGATAAAATCATAAGCGACATAGCGTAAACCAATGGAACGTGCATCGTATCTTATCAAACTCTCACGTCCACGATTCTGGTTCTATCTTGCTGGTCCGATTATTGTCGCAGTAGCGTATGCAGCATCTGATCCAAGCGAGTTAATCACGTTCACGACTGTCGGGATGTTCTTGTACTTCCTTGCCCCAGCAAACATCTACCTGTACGGTATTAACGATTTATTTGATGCTGATATCGATCAAGAGAACCCAAAAAAAGAAGAGAAAGAGGTGAGATATCGAGGTCAAGGCTATGTCCCGTACATTGTTCTGGGAAGCGGGGCTGCAATGTTTCTCCTGTTCCCATTTATTGACACTGCAGCATGGCCATGGTTGGTACTGTATATAATCTTAGCTACAGAGTACAGTGCCCCTCCTTTCCGATTCAAAACGTCGCCGTATCTTGATTCTATATCAAACGGATTGTACGTTCTTCCGGGTGTAGCAGCATATGTCGCTGTCTCTGGTACGCATCCTCCGGCTGAAGTTGTTGTCGGTGCTTGGCTTTGGGCAATGGCAATGCATACCTTCTCTGCAATCCCCGATATCGAGCCAGATCGACGGGCAGGAATTGATACAACTGCCACTGCACTTGGTAAGCAAAATACGTATGTTTATTGTATCGGTGTCTGGCTCATCTCAGCACTTGCATTCAGTTTTTACAGCCTGTACTCTGGAGTTGTAATTGGAGTTTATGCTGCGCTTGCAGCCGGTATTATGATCTCTTCGGTGCCGATTGATCGAGCATACTGGTGGTACCCGTACATTAATACCGTTGTTGGAGCCGTTCTCACGCTTTGGGCTCTACTCAATCTTATCCCACCATCGACATTGATCTGATTTCGCTGGCAATCGACCGAAACCTCCTACATTACTAAATTGGCTCGGGGTTGAAGTTTTATCGCGCTAATTCGACAATATTCTGCTACAAATATACTCGACCTGTTTAGACTCCACTCATCTGTAATCGGATATTTGATGTACCTGTCTGTTTCAGACTATATTGATGGATCGTCGTCAGATCACAGCACGGCTTGAAAAGTTGGTACGAAACAACCGATTTACAATTGCAATTTCGTTCCCGCTTATTGGTGTCTTTTTGCTGGTTAGTGGTCGTGAGGGATTGATACCCGAATGGCTTGCATTTAATCCATACTTGCTGGTTTTTGCTGTTACGGTCATGGCACTCCCATTGATCGCGGGAATTGCCCCAATTATTGATCGAAAGGCTGCTTTTGGGCTGTTTCTACTGGTACTGTTTACATGGGCAATTGAATTGACTGGCGTTACATACCACATTCCATATGGAGAGTTCTCCTATCAGCGAGACCTTGGTCCAATGTTACCCGGAGATCTCGCACCTTTCTTCTCAGGTGAAATCCCATGGGCACTTCCTATATTTTACTTCCCGATTCTGTTGAATGGCTATTTACTGGCAGTTTTAATGCTTGGTGACCGTTCGGACTCACTATATATCCGCTATCCTGTTGTCGTGGCACTTGTCATAATGCTTGATCTTATCCTTGACCCAGGTGCTGTCTCACTTAATTTCTGGGAGTGGAATCATCCAACTGAATTACTGGGCTGGGATGATCCTGGAATCTACTATGGTGTTCCAGTCATGAACTATCTAGGCTGGGTTGTTTCTGGATCAATTGCCGTTGGATTGATTCACTTTTCATTTGATCACGAAAAAATCAAAACAAGACTATCTGAATGTGAGTTCTTCTTAGATGATCTTATTAACTTCGCAATTTTCTGGGGTCTTGTTAATCTCTACTTCGGTAACTGGGCGGCATTTGCCCTTACTCTTGTTATTCTAACCGTATTGTACCGAGCTGACTGGTTTGATTTCGCAGGTATTGGGACTTCCAATCAATCCGTAAGCCGATAGTATTGTCTTATTATATATCTATCAAGAAGAACAATAAATACTGTTTGTGTCAATCGCCTCGGGGTCAAACCCCATAGTATCCGCCTTGATTCTGCTGGGAAGGAAATAGCTGCAGCCAAGCTAGATCATTGCTGACACTTTTTCCCATCGCGAGCTTTTAGCCAAGAATTCAGAATATAGATTCTGCTTTACAGTGGTACCACGGGAACGTCCATCTAAGGTGTGGATGAAGCCGACAACTGAGAGTCAATCAACATGAGAGTGTCACCCTGAAGTTGTTATCCTTATCGGAGAGGTAGCTATAACTGTCCTGAGGCGGTTCCGTCGCCTGAGCAAACGGATGATATCGGGATGCGGCCCACGCTATGTCTGAAGAATCTCCGTCAGATGGCTGCTGTGGATTCCGGCAAACACAGTACTGCTGAATTCTTCTGTCTAGATTAGAGATGGCAGCTTGGCCCCGATAGAAGTCTGGTCATGTCGACCGGACTGTAACCCTGAATCTCCCACAAGCGGTGAGGTACCGTGAGAATCCAACGGCTGAAGCCGTTGGAGAACGTTAATCATAACCTAGCTAATATCTGTAGAGTATCAATCGTTATATGTTAAAACTCTATCAGTGACGTCTTGAGGGTCGGATGGGCTTTCTGGTAAAACAAGTGGGCTTACCTTCCTAAACACACGATCTGGATCTTTTGACAGTTGCCATCGCACGCGCGTCCGAGCGAAAAGTGATAGCTTTCTCGGCATCGAGAGGCTTGGCTCGTTATTCAATACATCATAGTCATACTCTCGAATCTGGGTGTGATAATCAGAGTACATGACCGATGCAAGTAAAACAGCAAACTGACAGTCTTTGGGTAGTAGTCGAATCCCGGCGACACCTTCATGATATAGTTGCTCTGTTCTCAGTAGCTCGTCACGAATTGCCTCACCAAACCCGGGACTATATTCCAGATCCTCGATTTGGTCTTCAGTTACTCCATGCCGGTCTAATGTCTCCAGTGGCAGATAGATCCGATTTCGCTGAATAATGTCTTCTCGCACGTCACGGAGAAAATTTGACATTTGGTATGCTTCCCCAAGTGCTTTCGCGTGAGGTAGTGCTTTATCCCGGTTTTCCGGCTCCATGATTGCAGTCATCATCACTCCAACAGCTGAGGCTGATCCCCTCATATAGTCTCGAAGTTCCCCAAATGTCTCGTACCGACTTTTATCAATATCTGTCTTCATCGCGTCGATAAAAACATTGATCTCTTCATCGGGGATATCATACTCTTCTTTTACCTCAAGAAACGCCTTCAGCTCTGGGCGTGTTGGCTCTTTTTCCCCGAGTGCCTGTTCTCGCAACACTTCCAGACGACGACGCTGCTCATCACCTGGTATTGTCTCTGCTTTTTCACTATCGACTACCTCGTCTGCAATTCTGAAAAATGCGTACAAGACATAGGTTGGTCGTCGTACTCGCTCTGGTAGCAACTGTGTCGCAAAATAGAACGTGCGGCCCGTTTCCCGGTGAATCTGCTTACATTGCCGGACGTATTCATCACTTGGCATAGTCCTATTGTGTTTTTATTAGACCCTGACGGAACGTCAGTCCCTTCTTGTGGCTAAATAGGATAGCAATAAAACCATTCGGGTTTTCGACCCGTTATTGATCCTCAGATTCTAGTGAATATTTGCTGTCTGTAGTCCATCCAGCTGACAACAACAACATGTGGAAGAGTTAACACAGCAATTAACACTAAGTACAGTGCGATATACTCTGCAACCGTGCTTGGAGTTCCAGGCGAAATCACGTATAGTATGCCCAGTAGCAAGATTGATACAAATGTTAGTGGTGCAGCATCACGGATAAATCGCCATACTGTTTCTCTCCAGTTTCCCGTGTCAAGTGCAACACTTGCCCGCTGATCAACTGCAATTAATCGGGCAATATGCCGAAGTGCATGCCAGAAGCAAAAGTATATCCCAATCGCTAATATTGGAGGAACTGAAAGAAAAAATACAACCAGTAGTCCTGTCTCGCCAGCATCAAGTGCCCACCCTTTCAGGCTGCCCTGTTGTATAGCAGTGAATCCACCAGCAGCCAGCGTAATCATAATCAATATTCCGACGAATATAGCAACCCCTACCTGAAGTTCAGTCGTAAATACGCTTTCTATCGTTGCAGCCGCTGAGACACTGTAAAGCCCAACCAGTTCCTCAGCAACTAGCTGGTACTGATCAGGAAATGCTATTAGTGGCACAAGCATCGGTAAAGCCCCTCGAACAAGTGTTGTTAACCCTCGCATTACTGGTCCAGAAAGATGTTCAACGTGTGCTATCCGGAGCAATGGGTACAATTCACCTTGTCCCCAATGTAACCATGTTATTCCAATGAACACTGCAAATGCGACAACCGGCATAACAAACCACAACAGCAGGTATAACCCTCCAAAAAGCGCATACAGTCCAACAACAATAAATATCCATCGTAGGTTCAGCGTTGAGTTATAAATCCGTGGCAAGGCTAAATGGTCAACCGCTCCATGCGGTAATCCAAGAAGAACAATGCTTGCAGCAAGCGGTATCCACTGATACTCAAGAGGTATTTCTGCTCCAAGAATAAACGCTATTGAAATTAGCCCAAACCCAACCCATGCTGGCCTAAAGATCACTGTCGATAGGTATTGTTCAACTGTCGAAGTTCGATAGTCTGCAGATTGCGTCATCGGTATACCGTGTTATTTGGGACTTTTATATTACTCCTATTAGTGGTTCCGCTCTTCGGTCAGTATATTTTGTTACTACACATAGAGATTTAATTTTCAAGATGCGGAGGCCGGATCTTTTGGAACTCGAGATTCAATAACGGCAATAACCAATGTGCTTGCAACTCCAAGGATAAATCCGCCTGTCAGTGCCGCAGCGAGGTGTGAAAGTGATACTGCTCCAATAAAGAATCCACTAACAGCATACAAAACGATTGCAATTGCGATGACATACACTGGTGCATTTAGATACCGCCATTTGAGGCTCTGATGCAGATATGCGTCCGTTATTTGTCCGAGACTAGTTGTAATTCCTGCCGCTGCGAACCAGACTACTGCCCCATGTACTAATGCGGCGATCGTTTCAGCAATCCCCAGCGATCCTTCTGCCGCCTGCATTGCCTCTAACTCTTCGATTCCGCTTACCCCCCCGATAATCAGCAGTGCAATTGCAACTAAATACGTGATCAGCGTGACGCGGCCGGTGTACAGTGCTGACCGTACTTGATCCACAGATTGATCGACTGTGTCTTCTAATCCCAATCCTCGTCCAATTAGGTACAGCCCAAGTAGTCCAGAAGTTACTCCAAATACCACTCCTGGGAGATCAAAGTAACTAGCTAATGTCGCAAGTGGATAAACAAGTAATAGAATTCCAAGGGGAATTAGAATCGTTCCTCGTGTTTCCGGATCGTTTAGAACCTGCTTAATTGTATAATACATCGATTCAAGATTTTGCACCTGTCGAACGACAACTCGCCGAACCCCATCAACTTGAACCCGAGATCGGATTACTGGTAACACGCTTTCATCCTGCGCTCCATCTGTAACAACCAATGCTCGAACCTCTTCTGCCGTATCGAGGCTGGCAAGAATCTTATCAACCTCTTCGCCAACCTGCCGATTTGCTGCCACATCTGATGAGTCTTCACCGGCGACTGCCGCAACAACCACCGATTCATCCTCTATTGAGTCAGCAACATTAAGTCCTTTAAATAGCACATTCACATCCGAATCTTCTGGATCTGCTGTAGCAAGCGCTACGGCTGCTGATTCGACAGCTTCTCTCCCAATGACTGGTGTTTCAATCCCGGTTTTTCGCCCGAGATCATCGTCCAGATCGACGCACAGGACCAGCAGCATTATATATACTTATGATTTCCTCATTTACAATCTTTCTGAACTTTATCCTTCAATTTCATTCTCAATTTCCTCTTGATTCACAGGATGCTCAACTTTTTCAAACATACTCTCTATTTCACTTTCTAAGTTTGCAACGTTCAATTCTTCGTAAATCTCTCTGTGTTCTTCCTCATCAACCGACGGATACGCCCCAGCACCCAAGACATGATCTCCTTCGTTGTTCACCGTCTCACTTAGTAGGAGAACTACATCAGGGTCTTCAACACCAAAGACATCTTCTGGATCTTCATCAATGACATCGTCCCAATCCGGATCAAGACGAAATCTTCCGACAGTAACCGTTTGGCCCAAGACTTCTTTTTTATCTTCATCCACCTTTTCATAGTCGTATCCGTACTTGCTTGCATCTTCGTATCGTTCTTCTAGCTCGTTGAGAATTTCCTCCGGAGATGAGTCTGCGATAGGCAATGCATCATCCACTCCAATATCCGCTTCTGGTAATGAAAGTGACAGAAACTGAACTAAGTCGCCCTCGAATGATTCTTCTCCAATCTCTACTTCTACTTTTTTTGCGTGTTCTGTCATCCATGCATTGATCCTGATATCTCGATCAAGGACATCCTCCTCGATTTCGTATTTCTCAAGATTGACAATCCTGAACTCATTTGGAAGCGAGTTCTTCGGCACATAGGCAGGATGGGCATCAAATTCTGCTTCGCCATCCATAATGAAGTCACTTAGCTCTGAACATCCGGCGAGTCCACCAGTAATTCCTACACCAGCTGCGCCAAGGACCGTTCGTCTCTGCACCATACAAATTCTAATCTCTCTGTATGCCTAAAATTAACCATATAGTCGTAATTTAGCAAGTTACGAGCAAAGTAACAGTATACTGAAAAGGACAAGTTGGCTGCGCTGAGAATATATTTGTATAATACTTTTATCCAACAGTCTTTGTAGTTTGTCTACAGAGAAAGCAGGCCGAGTGCTTGGAGTCGTCTGAAAAAATCGAAGATTTCTCTTCCGACTTGCCGCCGAAGATGAATGTTGACATGATATTACATAGATCTATGTATTTGATCCATAATACAAAGACAACAGCCAAGAGAAAATGTCCAAAGTTTGGAATGAAGACCCTATTTCGTTCGCTGGTCGTTAGTTTGGAACCGCGACTCTTCTCAACACCGTCCATTAGGCGTGGGGTGGGAGTTATCGTGTCGTGGTGGGGCGTCAGTCTCTCATGGATCCTTCGTTCGGGTGTGAATTCCAGTTAACTCCTCATGGAGAGTGAAATACCCCACTACTCACTCGCGGCTCCCGCCGCTCGTTCCTCGCGGGTGGGGCTTCCTGTGTCAAAGACGGTACTTGCAGGAATCACATCTTTAGAGACCTAGAGAGTGTCCTCGCAGCGGTGCCAGTCTCAGCAGGCGTTGATTCGGCTATGTCCTACTCGCTCCTTGAGGACGGGTACGTAGCCTGTAGAAGTTAAGTCCACCTGCGGACGCGGTGCAGCCCTAAGACGGTGAAGCCTTGTGGTTGACTCCTGAGTACTTCACAAAGACGAATTGCTCCGAAACTTAATCCTAGAGTAGTCCGCGGAGAAGACTAAAACCTGTAATTTTTGCTGTGTGAGTTTTTATTGCTTTTGTAGATGATTTCTGAGGGCTGCCGGCAGTGTGCAAAAGGTGGAAAACTGGTTCTGTTTGTTTCAGGGACCTGTGAGCGACGGGACTGTTTTTACTGTCCGCTTAGTGAAACCCGGAAAGATACTGATACTGTATATGCAAACGAGCGGCCTGTTTCACACGATGCTGATGTCATCGAAGAGGCAGAAAAAATGGATGCTCTTGGTAGCTCGATTACTGGTGGTGAACCACTTGAGGTCCTCGACCGTACCTGTCATTATATTGACCTACTAAAAACAGAGTTTGGTGGGGACCATCATATCCATCTATATACTGCGGTTCCAGGCGATAAAGACACTTTCAAGCGACTTTCTAGTGCAGGTCTCGATGAGATTCGCTTTCATCCACCGTATGCCATGTGGGGGAATCTACATGGAACAGAGTGGGAGCAGCGGCTATATGATGCTCGTGATGCTGGCCTTGATCCCGCATTTGAAATCCCTGGTATCAGACCCGAACAAGAGTTTATTGAGTTTATTGAGGAGGGGGCGGCCGATTTCTGTAATATCAATGAGTTCGAGATGACTGAAGGAAATCATGAGCGAATGCGCTCAGCTGGATTTGAACGTGATCTTGATCACATTAGTGCTGTCAACAGTCCAACAGAAAAAATCCTTGAAGAGATGGGATCACACGAGAAGGTTTACTTTTGCACAGCTCAGTTCAAAGACGCCGCACAACATCGTGAGCGCCTCAAGCGCACAGCTGAAAATGTCCGCCGTCCGTTCGATGAAATTACCGATGATGGAACTCTAGTGTATGGAGTGACCTCCGTTGATCCGGACCAATTTGATGATCTTGGCGTTCCTGATGAATACTATTCTATTAAATCTGACCACATTGAGCTGGCATGGTGGTTGCTTGAAGAAATGATAGAGAATGGCGATATTGCATCTGGAGAAGTAATCGAACAATACCCGACCATAGATCAAACAATTGTTGAGCGAACTCCTCTTGCTCAATAGTATTCCTGTAGCCTTGTATCATAAGCCCCGTAGTGCTGCGTATGTGTTCCTGTGAGTTCCCTTTGTCAGAAGCAGAATCTTAGTGCCTCTTCTGCAGAAATCTTCTTGTCTGGTTCACTTCACTGTGTTTCTCCGATATGTTTATTACTATGTGCAGATTTGTACATTATAACACGAGATAGTACACTGGTGTCCTAACATGCAGGATTATATTAAACACGTAACTGAAGGTAACGACTTATCACAGGAACAAGCCAGGCAAGTGGTTGCAAATATTTTTGAAGAGGCCACTGATGCACAGATTGGTGCTCTGCTGTCTGCTCTCCGCGCTAAAGGTGAAACTGAAGCTGAAATTGCAGGATTTGCAGAGGGTATGCGCGAAGCGGCCCGCACAATCGCTCCTAATCAAAATATCCTCGTTGATACATGCGGAACAGGTGGGGACGATTATGATACAATTAACGTATCAACAACAAGTGCGATTGTTGCATCGGCGGCTGGTGTGCCAGTTGCTAAACACGGAAATTACTCTGTTTCCTCCTCCTCTGGGAGCGCAGACGTACTTGAGGAGGTAGGAGTTACCGTTGATGCTGAACCACCAGCGGTTCAAAAATCAATTGAGTCTAATGGAATCGGATTCATGCTTGCCCCGGTATTTCATCCGGCAATGAAAGCTGTCATTGGTCCCCGCAAAGAGCTTGGAATGCGTACTATATTTAATATCCTAGGTCCTCTTACCAATCCTGCTGGGGCTGATGCACAAATTGTTGGGGTATACGATGCAGAACTGGTCCCATTGATCGCCCGAGCACTCGCCCGAATGGATGTTGAACGGGCATTAGTTGTCCATGGATCTGGCCTTGATGAAATTGCTGTTCATGATCATACAACTGTCGCTGAAGTCTCTGGTGAAGATATTTCAGAGTATACAATTACACCGGCTGACTTAGGTCTTGCACAGCACTCCATTGAGGATATTGCTGGCGGGTCTCCAGAAGAAAATGCGGCAGATTTAGAAGGAATTGTTACCGGCGATATCCGCGGTGCAAAGCGTGATATTATCTTAGCGAACGCCGGAGCTGCTCTCTATGTTGCTGATGCCGTTGAAAGCCTTGAAGATGGTGTTAAAGAAGCGGCAACCGCAATCGACTCAGGAGCAGCTGAAATGAAACTCAATGCACTCCGGGAGGCAGTATGACCGACTCACAAGTCCCTCGTGTGAAAATATGTGGCCACACCCGTTCTCAGGATATCTATACCAGCGCCCATGCCGGTGCTGATGCAATCGGTATCATTACTGATGTTCCTGTCGACACTCCTCGCGAAGTCTCAATAGATCAAGCGACACAGTTGATTGAGTGTGTCCCACCAATGGTAACGAGCGTTTGTGTTACAATGCCTGAGTCAGTCGAACAAGCACAAAACATCGCAGATCAAACTGATCCAGATATCCTCCAGATCCATACGAGCCTGTCCCCTTCCGATATTGCTAAACTGTCTGACAGTGTTGATTCATCGATTATGGTTGCTGTTGATGCTGAGGATGTGGATATGATCAAGTCTGTCGCTCCTGTTTCTGATCTGGTACTGGTTGATTCGACTAGTGACTCTGGTGGTGGTGGCACCGGACGAACCCATGACTGGTCTCAAACCCGGGAGATCATCCAGGATATTTTGACCCCTGTTATCCTTGCTGGGGGATTAACTCCAGAAAATGTAGCAGACGCTATTCAAACAGCGCAGCCATACGGTGTTGATGTTGCAAGTGGTGTCGAGTCTCGTGGAGGTATTAAAGACAAGCAGAACGTTACAGATTTCATCTCAGCTGCCTATCAACGGAGGGTTCCCGTATGACTATCCTGTCAATGAATCGATCAGAATTTTGTGAGCGTGTTGCTGATGACTCAGCCACGGTCATTCGTGTTACTACTCAGATCGATCCTGACGTTACGCCGATTGCCGCATACGCGGCTTTGACCGGCCGGACTGTTGATGCGGATCAATGCGATCACGCATATATCCTTGAAAGTGCTGAGAAAACTGCATCCAGTGATCCTGATGGAGCATTTCGTCCCTCATCCGAAGCTACGGATCGACACGCTAGATATTCCTTTGTGGGATATGATCCGGTGGCTACCATCTCTGTTACTGAGGATGCGGCCGATGTCCAAATCACGGGCGATGATCGGTACCAATCGCTTGTATCAACCAATGGAGGAGATGTGGTTGATACACTTCGCTCAGCGTTGCCGGATGCTGAATTGGTCGGATTTAACGGTGCTGATCGACAGCGACTCGACGGTGGACTCGTCGGGTTTCTGGCATACGACGCTGTGTATAATCTTCATTTAGATGAAGTCGGTATCGATCGGCCTGAATCACCAGTTCCTGATGCCCAATATCTTCTGATGACAAAGACATTGGCTTTCGACGAGCTCAACGATACCGTTGAACTGGTCTTTACCCCCGTACTTCGACCTGAAGACGACCCGGCCGAGATTTATGACCAACTCCTTAACGAGGCCCAACGAGTTAATCAGCTATTGTCTGACGCAGCTTCTCCTGATCCTAACGGATTTTATCGCACGGGGGAGTCAGCAGGATCAAAAGACCAGTACGAACAGGCGGTTGAAGAAACAAAGGAACACATTCTTAGTGGTGATATATATCAGGGCGTTATTTCCAGAACCAGAGAATTATATGGCGAGATAGATCCACTTGGTCTGTATCTCGCACTCCGCGATATTAACCCTTCTCCGTATATGTACCTTCTAAATTACGAGGATCGCCAAATCGTTGGAGCAAGCCCTGAAACCTTGGTCTCGGTCCGAAATGAGGAGGTGATGGTGAACCCAATTGCCGGCACATGTCCACGAGGATCGAGTCCAGTTGAAGATCGCCGCCTTGCCGGTGAAATGCTCGCAGATGGGAAGGAACGAGCAGAACACACAATGCTCGTTGACCTAGCACGAAACGATGTTCGACGAGTTGCCGAACCTGGGTCTGTTCGTGTAGAGGAGTTCATGAGTGTGTTAAAATATAGCCACGTGCAGCATATTGAGTCAACAGTTACAGGCACCCTCCGCTCTGACTGCGATGCTTTTGATGCAATGCGTGCTACGTTCCCAGCTGGGACTCTTTCTGGTGCCCCAAAAATCCGCGCAATGGAGATAATCAGTGACTTAGAAGAGACTCCACGTGGCGTATATGGCGGTGGAGTCGGGTACTTCTCTTGGACTGGTGACGCTGACTCTGCTATTGTCATTCGGACGGCAGCAATTGATGATCTCGGTGATAAACAGCGAGTCGCTGTCCGTGCTGGGGCCGGTATAGTTGCCGATAGTGATCCAGAAGCTGAATACGATGAGACAGAAAAGAAAATGGATGGTGTCCTTGCTGCTATTGAAAAGATTGAACATTCTACTGAAGAGGTGATTCAATGACATCAGCGCATACTGTCGATTCTGCAAACCCAGAGAAACCTGAGCCTACAGTTCTATTTATCGATAACTTTGACTCATTTACGTACAATCTTGTTGAATACGTCAGCCAGCATGTTAATACAGCAGTACTACGAAACACTGCGTCAATTGCTGAGGTTCAGGCAGTTGATCCGGATGCGATCATCATTTCTCCTGGTCCAGGACACCCAAAAAACAAACGGGATGTCGGCGTAACTCTGGATGTTCTTACTAATATCAGCCACACGGTTCCCACATTAGGCGTCTGTCTTGGGTTAGAAGCGGCTGTGTATGCATATGGGGGTAACGTTGGTCGAGCCCCTGAGCCGGTCCATGGAAAAGCTTACACAGTCAACCACGACGGTAAAGGAATTTATCGTGACATCGAACAAGGGTTTCAGGCTGGCCGGTACCATTCGTTAATCGCAACTGATATTCCAGACTGCTTTGAGATAACGGCAACAACCGAACATGACGGAACTGAGTTAGTAATGGGCATCCGACATTGTGATTACCCAATCGAGTGCGTTCAGTTTCACCCCGAGAGTGTGCTTACTGGTGTTGGGCATGACCTCATTGAGAACTTTATTGAACTAATTTGAGAACATTCCACTTTCACTCTGGTTTAGTTGGTTTAATGTCTCCCACATCCATACTCAAGAAGTGGACACACCATCCCGATGGTCTCCGCTAACCTCTGGGGGGGTTGCGTTGTACCACGGGAATGGTCCCCAACTAAAACCCGTAACGCATCGTTTATGAGTATCCGAACTGTATCGGACATTCACTAAACTACCTATAATCATGACAGGATTAGTACAATATTTCGATGGAACGTATCAATCGTCTAAGGAGGGGATTCGTTATGAGTAAGAGCGATCTCTCTGCAGACGAACTAACACTGCCAATCAAGCGCACTGAAGGTGACACAATCGAAGAACGCTTGACTGCAAACGCTTATCATAATATCCTTCCGGCCCGTTACCTTCGAAAGGACGCCGATGGCAATCTCATTGAAGAGCAAGAAGACCTTTTTGAGCGTGTTGGAAAGAATATTGCTCTTGCAGAAGTTGTCTTCGAGTCCGAAAAGCAGGACACCGAGGTTACAGCAACGCCTGATCAATTAAAACCAGGTCATCCCCGACGTGGAGAACTTGCTGCTGAGGTCTTCGGATACGACAACCGAAAAGCTGACAGTATCGATCAGGTTCCAGATGATCTTGATGCAGCTCAAGAATATCTCCTTGATGATGAGGTTGTTCTCACTGAATCAAATATTAATAAGTTTGCCTATGATACCGTTGTCCCTGATCTTCCTGATGACCTCCGCACACATGTCGAGGAGACAGCCGAGGAGTTTCAGGAACTCATGGAGAACCTCTCTTTCATGCCTAACTCGCCGACGCTAATGAACGCCGGCGACGAGCTTCAACAACTCTCCGCTTGTTTCGTGAACTCTCCTGGCGACGACATTACTAACATCCACGAAACAGCAACTGAGGCCGCGAAAGTGTTCCAATCTGGCGGTGGAATGGGCTACTCTTTCTCGGATCTACGCCCATATGGTGATCCCGTCGGAAGTACAGGTGGAATTGCTTCTGGTCCAATCACTTTCATGCGCACATATGATCAGATGTGTGAAACAATCGCGCAGGGTGGTGCACGCCGTGGAGCTCAAATGGCTGTAATGAGCATTGCTCATCCTGATGTTATCCAGTTCATTCATGCCAAGAACAAGGATGTCTCGCTTGCTCGTACGCTTCGTCTCAATGATCCAGATGACTTTACACATAATAGCTTTGCTGATGCCCTTGAGGAAGCCCGTGAGCTAATTGACGAGGAGGGGCGTGTTCCAGAACATCTTCGGAATGCTGTTGAAGGACATCTCTCGAATTTCAATATCTCCGTTGGTGTCACCAGTGAGTTTATGGAGGCACTCCAGAATGATGCGGAATTCACCTTTGTAAACCCCCGAACTGACGAGCCACACATTGTAACTCCAGAAACAAAGGAAGTTTACGAAATGTTTGGCCTTGATGAGTACGTTGAAGTCGGTGAAGAGCTTTCTATCCCAGCCGAAGAAATTTGGGAGCACATCATCGAAGGTGCACATGAAAACGGCGAACCTGGCATTGTTTACCTTGACCGAGTCAACGAGCGACACTCGTTTGATGTTGAAGAACATCCAGAGCATGAAATATTAGCGACAAATCCATGCGGTGAACAACCGCTTGAGGAATATGAGGCCTGTAATCTTGGCCATATTAATTTCTCTACTCTTGCAGCAAAAGATGCGCCTGATTGGCGTGTTTGGGCAGATCAGAACGCTGCCGACTATGCAACTCAAGAGGATGCTCTCAGTGCATTCCTCAAAGAATCAATTGACTGGGATGAATTTAACCGCCGAATCGAGATGGGAACCCGATTCCTCGAAAATGTTGTGACTATGTCCGACTTCCCAATCGACAAAATCGAGGACACAGTCGGTCGCATGCGAAAAATTGGTCTTGGAATCATGGGTCTCGCTCAACTCTATGTGCAGTTGGGCATGAAATACGGCAGTGAGGCTTCAAATGAAGTTGCTCGCCAGTTAATGGCACATATCAATCACCAATCAAAGTGGGTCTCCCATGAGTTAGCTAAAGAACGTGGTGTCTTTGCCGAGTGGGATGATTCAAAGTATGCAAACCCAACTGAATACGCAGAGTGGTTTGAACACTTTACTGGTCTTGACGCAGATAACTGGGAAGACGGCTTCCCAATCAGAAACCACAATACGACGACAATTGCCCCGACCGGAACAACCAGTATGGTTGGTAACACGACCGGTGGATGTGAGCCGATTTTCAACGTTGCATACTATAAGAACGTCTCTGACGATGTCCAAGGCGACGAAATGCTAGTTGAATTCGATGACTACTTCCTGCGAACGCTTGAGGCAAACAACATCGATGTTGAGGCCGTCAAGGAAGAAGCCCAACAGCAGATGGCCAATAATGAATTTGATGGTGTTGAGGGCCTCTCAACGGTTCCAGATGCAATCGGTGAACTCTTCGTTACAACTAACGATCTCTCTCCAAAAGAACATGCTGCAATCCAGTGTGCCCTGCAGGATGGTGTTGATGCGGCAATCTCAAAAACGGTCAATGCACCAAACGATTCCACGGTCGAAGATGCCAAAGAAGTGTTTGAGTTCATCTACGAGCACGGTGGTAAAGGCGTCACATACTACCGTGATGGAACCCGATCAAAGCAGGTTCTGACAACTCGAGCCCAGAACACCGAATTTGCCGACGATGCAGAAGCCGCTGAGGCTATCGTTGAGCAAATTCAAGATATCTTCGGAGATATCGATACCTTCCTTGAACATGACGATGTCAAAGCTGAGATTGACCGCCAAGTTGAGAACTTACTTGCTGTTGCCGATGGTGAACAGCCTGACAGTGATGCTGATGTCTACGCAGAGAAACGTCCACGACCGGACGTCCTCCACGGTATTACACAGCGAATTGATACCGGGTACGGCAAGCTGTATGTGAACATCAACGAAGATGAAGACGGTCGTCCATTTGAACTATTCGCAAACATTGGTAACTCTGGTGGGTTTACTGCGTCTTTCACTGAGTCACTTGCAAAGACCATCTCAACCGCACTCCGATCCGGTGTAGATCCACAGGAAATTGCTGACGAACTTCAGGGTATTCGCTCACCAAAGGTTGCTTGGGATAAGGGTGAACAGATTCAGTCGATCCCAGATGCAATTGGTACTGCGATGCGCCGTTATCTTGACGGTGAAATCGACAAAGGATACCCACAGCAAAAAAATTTGACTGAAATCGAAGATAATGACAACCGGGACAGAAACAAAGAACTGTCGCAGGAAACAGATGGCGGCGCAGTTACTCAGGAAAACGCCTCTCAAGATCTAATTGATTCTGGCGAAAGCCCAGAATGTCCAGAATGTGGCTCTATGTCCCTGTACTACTCAGAGGGCTGTAAGACGTGTGAGAGTTGCGGATGGTCTGAGTGCTAAATACTGCTGGACGTAAATAAGATTCTGTATTCATACGTTTATATTCTGAACTAGTAGAAGAAAATATCGCAGCGGTCGTTTCGACTTCCCACGATTTACATTTTCAGTAATACGAACTTAACTACTACCTACCAGTTGTATTATATTTTATCTATGTTGCTATGTCAGATAACCTGCCTCTACGCTGTTTGAAAGCGATTAATTGATCCGCTCAATAATTGATCTAGGTAGCATTGATGTCGGCATATTCTCTCGAATATGCCTAACAACATCTTTCGGGCTTTTTGTTTCAAGTGGAGGTAAACATGCGACTTTATGCCCGGTCATCCGCTCTAGTTCATCAGGATTTGTTTGTTCGGCCGCAGTCTGCCCCTCGAATTCATTGAGAATAATCCCTTCAACAGACAAGTTCCGGTCTTCTAATGCTTCGACAGTTAGGCTAGTATGATTTAACGTTCCTAATCCTGACCGGGCAACGACTATTACTGGCAGTTTAAGATCCGCTATAAGATCAATGACTTCGTAATCCTCGGTAATTGGAACCCGAAGACCCCCGATTCCTTCGATAATAGCAAATTCATGTTCTGCTGCTATTGATCTGGTATCTTCTAACACTGCTTCATAGCAAATATCCCTGCCTTCTTTTGTAGCCGCAACACGGGGAGCAAGTGCTGGTTCGAATTGATGAAGGCAACTGGATGCTTTTATGCTCTCACAAACTTCAGCTACCCTCCCAGCATCATCATCTTGTGGGGCCCCTGTCTGGGCGGGCTTGATAGCGTGAGCATCAATATAGACTTCACGCAGCCAGCCCGTTAATCCTGCAGTAACAAACGTTTTACCGACGCTGGTACCCGTACCAGCGACAAATACACCACTAATTGTATCGGATTTTCTCATGCAGAAATAACCTCCGTATCTTCTCCCGCCTTTCGAAATGCTTTGATGCATGTTTCAATATCCGACTTATCATGTGTTGCCATTGGTGTAATACGAATCCTACTAGTCCCTTCAGGTACGGTTGGGGGACGAATTGGAGGAGCAACGATTCCTTGTTTTCTGACCTTCCTTCCTATCTCTAAGGCCTTCTTTCGATCACCGATCATTACTGGAAGTATATGTGAGTTCCCTAGCACTTCGTATCCTGCTGATGTAAGTCCACTTCGAAGGTGCTCAACATTCTCCCAAAGTTGCTCTGTACGATTACCGTTACGCGCAATTTTCAACGCCTTATACGCAGCACCCACAGCAGGTGGGGCAAGTCCAGTAGAGAACATAAATGATCTCGCGTTATTTATTAGATATTTGATCAAGGTTTTATTGCCAGCGACATATCCTCCCTGGCTCGCTAGTGCTTTTGAAAGAGTACCCACTTGAACGTCGATACGGTCTTCAAGCCCTTCGCGTTGGATGATCCCACCTCCATTGCCGAACAGTCCGGTAGCATGCGCCTCATCTGCCATAATCCACGCATTATATCTCTCCGCAACATCGCAGAGTTGTTTCAATGGGGCTATATCTCCATCCATGCTAAACACTGTATCCGTTATGACAAGCCAACGCTCATTTGGTTCTCGATTCGTGGTGGCGTCAGACATTTTTGTAGCTAAATCGCCGGTGTTACAGTGATCATAGACAACTGTTTCTGCGTCAGCGAGACGACATCCGTCGATGATACTGGCATGATTCAATTCATCTGAAAAAACTAAATCGGGTTCAAGTGCAGCAATAGTACCTACATTAGCGGCATACCCCGAGGAGAAAACCAATACTTTTTCAGTTTCTTTGCACTCAGCAATCTCCTGCTCTAAGGTGTGGTGAAGATCAGTGTCGCCCGTCAGCAACCTACTTGCCCCAGTTCCTGATCCTACATTACGGATTGCTTCCTCAGCAGCTTGCCGAACTCGCTTGTCACTGATCAATCCGAGATAGTTATTTGATGCAAATATTTTCTCTTCAGATCCAAACTTAGCACCTTCATCGGTACGTCTTGTTAGAAACCGAGACCTTGCCCCAATCGACTCTGCTGGCTCAAGATTTCGCATGAGGTTTGCTGATCTATGTTCGTTAAGCCTATGCTCTAAATCGAAGTTTCCTGTAGTCATATTCTTGACCTGATTAAAATCGCCTATTGTCCGAATCGTTGAATAACCGAACTAGAACCTAGGCATTAGATCTGCTGGTCCATAGACACCATAATCCCCGACACGATTGCGCATAACACCAGCTTTCATATATCCCAGTGCAGGCCCGTTTACGTTGGCTGCCATAGATGTATTATCATCGAGCTGGAACATGTTTGTAGCCTTCTTCCCATCGAAGGTAGTTCCTGTTACTCTGACTGTCGTCGTTGTTGGTTTTTCATCAGAGCGCACATCAAGTACTCCCCCAACGGAAACATTATCAGCATCGCAGATGCCTGACCGTTCTAACAAAATATCGTCGGCGTGTTCCATGTCATGAAACTCCAGAACACCATCGTGTTCATCAATAATCTCTTCAATCTCTTCCGTGGAAAGTCCACGGGCAGTCTTGATATCGTATCCATCGAGATGAGCAATATCCTCGCGAACAGTTCCTCGATTGTCTGTATAACCGGACTTGAGACCGACACCCCACCAAATCTCGACTTCTTCTACTTTGACAAATGATTGTGCAGCTATGGCAGCTGCTCCAGTCAGAAATCCAGGCGTTGCTCCAGCCCCACAAATAAACGTAATACCAGCTTTTTTGAAAGCATTTTCACGCTCATCGAGCATCTCAATAACACGAGAACGTTTGAGCACATCTACAAGGACTCCTGAATACTCCGCTTCAGCAAACCGATCAGAAATCCGCGGAATAAAATCATGTTCAAGATTAGGTAGAGCAATAAGAACAGCATCAAACATGTCTGAATTTACAATAATATCGTCGATCGGCGTTTCAGTTGACTTGCCCTGAGCTGATGCGACTATGCCAGCACTTTCACCCGTTTGTTTGACTCCAGTTTTCATCCCAATCTTGCTTCCACCATTATTTGCTGCTTTGCCCAATTCCTCGCTCTCTCCACTCCCGTCACCTGCTATGTTCCCCTCGGTTGCGTCAAGTAACTCCTTGACATCAAGTCCCTCGTAGTCAACAGCAATTCCGTTACGGTCACAGGCTGCAACGGGCGTAACTCCATCCTTATACTGACTGATCTCAAGAGCTCGACGTCCGATTCCTCCAGTTCCAAGCACAGCAAAGTTGATATCAGTCATTGTGCTAAGTTGTCAACGTTTGTATGTTGTTCGTATCTAACTCTGTGGTCTTTGCACCTCTTGACGTGTCGTTGCTGTACCGTTTCATTTCCTGGCTCAGCAATTATCCCGTCAACCATAGTAATAGAATTGGTTAACGAGGTCTTAGTATTTATGATTTATTGCAGATTTGATGATTAATACATACCTCCATTTTTCAGTGTGGAATATTCAAATTCTTGAGGATACTAGTGACTGTATGACCCGTATATCGTCCGACCACGATACGATTGATTCTGTTCGAGCGACTGTTGTCTCACATGGAACTCGACGGAAGATAGCTATTGAACTTCCGTCTGATGTATCGATTCCCGCTGGAGAAGTCTTCCAGATCTCAATGTCTGGCAATTTGTATCACGGACGATTCGATTCCTTTGCAGATGGTCTTCGTCTTCTTGGTGTATATCAGACTCCAGACGTCGCTCGTGACCCAGCGGAAGGAGATGATCATCTTTCATCGTGGCTTACCGATGAAGGACTAACCGCTGGACGATCAGTACACGTTGATATTATCGAACCTGAATACAAGTATGGCCTCAGACCACCTGGAGAACAAGTCGTCTACACCGATCCTGATCCTCCGGACAGTAGTCTCCAGTCTATTGCAGAACAATTTTCAGACAACATCTGATCACTTGAGCTTCATTGTCCCCGTATCCACGATGCTTTTTCCTTTGCTCGTATAATGCCACTTATGAGCACTAATAAACGCGAAGCATTTCTCACAGGCGATCGTCCTGGTGACATTGCAGTGTATATTGCAGACCAGTTAGTTGATGATCCTGATGCTCTATCTGACCACGGGCACGTTACCGATCAAGGAACTGTCCTTGTCCTCGACGGCGAAACTGGACGGAAGATATTCAAATCTGCAACAGGAATGGACGCCCTCGGGTTTGCGAAATCTGCTATGGATACTGAAGGCGAAATTGCCAATGATCTAACCGGCGGGGTGTGTCCCGAATGCGGGAAAAATACTATTCAACTCCTCCTTGCCTTTGCCGAAGAGCAAAACGAAGCTGTTGGCGGAATATACGCCGAAGGTGATGTCATCCATGCGTACGCCCAATGTGACTGCGGGGCTCGCTATTCCGACAAATGGACCCTGTAATCGGTCAAATACTACTCTGATCTTTCTTGTGCAGCAATCTCCCTAAATGCGGAAATTACTTGATGTTTTGCTGCTGCCCCCTGTGTAGTCCAGTGTTGAGCGTAATCAAGCATATCATCATAAATATCTGGCTTGCACCCGGCTGCCTTCGGGTGACCTCCTCCATTCAGTAGCCCAGCAACCTCGTGACAACGCTCAAACTCGTCTGTGCCACGCAGTGAGATTGCTCCTGATGGCTTGATAATTGTTGATGCGTCAGCACCCTCTGATCGCATCGCCTCAGCAACCTCATTCTGTGAGCATCGACCGTACGTAAATCCAACTGTCCAAGGCCCAATGTCATGGTACTCAGCCCGTCGGACTGCTCGTTCGATTAAATCCTCTTTTTCGACCCGCCGTTCGTTAAGCAGCACCTGTACCTCTTCTGGCAGGTCTGCCCCGTGCTCTTGAACTGTTTTAATGTACTCTTGCTCATCACCAACCCACCTTGCATAGTCAGCTAAATCGTCACTCCGCGGGTCCTCTTTTATCCACAAATCATGATCGCGCGTCACTTCTGCAAGTTCGACGAGATGGTCTGGAAATTCATATTCAAGCGATCGTAGCGCTACATCTGCTGTACACTCCCGATCTGATTCACCAACTACAAGTTCAACACCATACTCGCGTACTCCAGTTTCAACTTCTGATTCCCACTGATGATGGTCAAACCACATTACATTATCAATACTCCTGCCAATTTCTTCCAGCGGTGTTACATATGCAAGCTTATCCGGACATAGATCACAAATGAATAGTTCTTCTGCCTCTGATCCGTACTCGGCTACATATTCAAGGCCATCAGATATCTCATGTGGTCCTACCGGCACAAGTGCTGCCCCATCGGCTGCTGCACGGATTAGTGCGACTGATGCAAGCCCATCAGCATCCGGATCAGCAATAACAATTGTTTTCGCATCAGATATTGCTCTTTCAATTTCGGCCTCCTGTTGCTGCTGCCGAACTTCGTCCAAAATAAAAAATCCTTCACCCGGCAGCAATGACTTTCGCTCCGAAGATAACGATTGTGTGTCAATTAGATTCTTGTCCATACTAATATCTCCGGGTCATCAGCCAAGAACCCGCCGGTTTAGTGACTTAATGCATATTATAGGTGGAACAGGCGCAATACCACGTCGTTTACGGTGTGGATACGCGCCGTCACTCCATGAAACAGTCCACCGACTACACCATTACTGATTTCCCCAATGTAACGTTTAAATGACAGGTCAATCTGTCACCAGATAGGAATCAGTCAGAACGGAGCGGACTCCGTCCCGTCCTACAGGGGTCGTTCGAAAATCGGAGATTTTCGTGATCACGAGAGACTCGTCTATCAGACGACATCCTGTCCGCCCACAGCAATCAGACAATATCTGGAACGCGGTCATTAACACTGGATGCTTGAACCATCCACGCCGTGGTGACTGCGCTTGCAGTACTTCCGCTAACATGGACTCTGCTGACGCCTGCTGGCGTCTCTCCGGCGAAAACAACGCTCCAAACATGGCCGAGGATACACGTAACGGCAGCTTAGAACTGCCCGCAGTCCAATCCGCGTCAGAACATGAGCATCTCGCCGGATTCCTACCGGGGTGATGCTCGGTTGGACTGTAAATCTGAAACTCCCAACCTAGCGGTGCGGTGCCGTGGGATTCCTCCCGCCTTCAGGCGGAGGAGGATGTCAAAGGTAATACACAACCAGTTACTCTGGTTCAATTAATTAGAATCTTCGTTGTCAATTTCTGCTAACTCCTGTTCAATTTCATCGTCCATCTCAATGTCTGACTGTGGTTCCTCGGATGTCCCTCCTTCTTCTACATCTGACTTCAGTGTTTCAAGCTCTGAGTCGATACTATCTTCCGTAGCAACCTCCTCTAGTTCGCGTTCTAAATCACTTTTGTCCGAGATCTGATCTTCAAGTACACCTTCGTCCTGTAACTCATCAAGTGCCGCAGATCGGGCTTCCATCTCCTCAGTATTTTCTTCTGCTCGCTCAATCGCTCGGTTCACATCCTCAAACTCTTCGCCAGCTCCTGTTACTGCTTCTGAAACCTTTGTGCTCGCCTCTGCAGCTTCGTGACGTGCTTTGATTGTCTCTTTTTTGGTTCGAAACTCTTCGATTCGCTGCTGTAATGTTTCTTTTTGCTCAACCAATTGGTCCTGTGTGTTCTCAAGGTCAGCAATTTGAGTTTCAAGTTCTTCTATTTGATTCATCTTCGCCTTCTTCTTCTCTAAGGCCTTTCTTGCGAGGTCTTCACGATCCTGCTCAACCGCCCGTCGAGCCTGCTCGTTATGCTTTTCGACGTTTTCTTCGAGTCGCTGCTTTTGCATCTCTAATCGCTTTTTTTGCGTCGTTAGATCGGCGATTCCCTGCTTGACATCTTGTAGCTCGTCTCGCATTTGCTCGTATGAGTAGTCGAGTGTTTCCGTTGGATCTTCAGCTCTATCAAGCAATGAGCTGACTTTGGACCGTATGATATAGGAGGCCCGTGACAAAATTCCCATATTGTTATAATACGGTCCCAGCGTAAAAAGCATCACCAACGAATACGCAAAATATGACAGCTCCCGTCTCAATTCCTGGTGTCCGATCGGTTCGTGCAGCTCTGGATGGATCCGGTGGGCCTGCTGTCGTTATTGCTTGCCCTCCGCATCCACAACAAGGAGGAACGCGCTCTGATCCTCGACTACAATCTGTCGCAGATGCACTGAACAATCGTGGAATTGATTGTCTCCGAATCGATTACGGCTCTTGGGATCAAGGGATCGGCGAACAGACAGACACGAAAAACGCAGTAAAGTGGGCTAATAATAACTATCAGACAGTAGGATTATTTGGATACAGTTTTGGTGCGGCGCTTACTTTGCTTGTTGCTGCACAGAACAATTTGAACGGAGCAGCAGCACTTGCTCCTCCAACTTCGCTTGCTAGCGGTGATAATATCAATGCCGCACTACAGTCAATCACATGTCCGGTATTAATCTGCTATGGAGAATATGATACCACCGTTGACTGGCAACCGTTGGTAAATCAACAACTTAACTCTAATGTCCAGACTACTGGGTTCCCTGCGGATCATCTTTTCACCGGACATCATCACTCCGCTGCTGCCACAATCGCTGATTTCTTTCTCCGGGTTTTCTGATTTAGTTGTTTCTTTTAGTCATTTGGTGATGTTTCTGGTCTATAATCTCGGCTGACGCAAACCCATCGTTCTGTTTGCACGCGATAGTAGTTTACTGCCGCTGGTACAACCGTTTCTGCCAGTAGCGCTAAATATAGTCCAATTAATCCGAGTGGTGTCACAGCACCAAGTAATGCCAGAGGAATTGCAACGCCGTATCGCCCAAGCAACTGAGCATACAATGGCCATCGAGTATCTCCGCTGGCTTGCAGAGGACCAATCGATGCCCCACTGATACCCCAGAAAATCACGCTCACTGCAGCTACCTGCACAAACGGCACAGCGAGTGGAAGTGTAGCTGGGTCATCAACGAACATTCGAGCAATAGGTTCTGCAAATATAAACGCAAACGTTGCACCGATCATGTAAACCGACCCGGCGAATCGAATGATTTCCCGACTGTATGCTCTTGCTTGTTGCTCTGCTCCTGTCCCTAGCTCTTGTCCTACGAGACTACTTGATGCCAGACTAAATCCCCAGCCCGGCGTATTAAGAAGGTCTCGAACGCGGAGTGCTATCACAAATGCTGCGACAATTTCAGTTCCAAAGAGACCGACAATATATAACATCGGAAACTGTGCTCCGGTCCCAGCCATGTTCGAAAATGCAAGTGGAGTACTGATCTCAACAAGATCTCGTGCTAACTCTTTGTCAAGCAGTGGTCGGAATTGATCGATTGTGACCGGAAACTCACCAACAAATGGCAATCCTCCCCGAAGAAACCCAACTGTAAATCCAACCGTAATCAACACGTTACCAATAATAGTTCCCAGTGCTGCTCCAGTGACTCCGAGTCCAATGATAAATATCAGTACTACATTTAGCACAAGGTTTGTTATTGCGCCGCCAACTCGAAGTACCATCGGAATATAAGAATCATCTGCCCCGATCAGTACACGACTCCCAACGAGATTCAGTGCAGCAAATGGCACCCCTAATGCAATGACCTGTAGATATTCTGCTCCAAGTGCGTGCGCTTCCGGCTCTGCACTGAGTAGCCCAATTAGCTCTGGTGCGTAAAAGTGGTATATTACACTGAGAGGTATGGTTACTATCAGCACAATATACACACTCACTAGTACAACCCGTCGTAGCTCTTCTGACTGCCCCGCTCCATAACGTTGGGATACCATCCCAATTGTACCTCCAGCAACCCCTGCACCAATTGAAAAGACTAACGCCCAGAATGGTGTTGCAAACCCAACTCCTGCAATTGCTGCCGACCCGACTGCAACCCCTACCATGGCAACATCAGCTGCAGACTTCGACATTCTGGCAATACCAGTCACTATCCGTGGCCACGACAGCGTTACTGTCCGCTCCATGCGATTGCGGTCAGCAAGGCCACCAGCAGCCAGTAAATTCCCAATCCATAACAATAAAAGTCGCAACGGATTCGGGACCGACACTACGATTTATAGGTACTGACGCTTAAAATCCATTGCGAAATATTGGTGTATTAGACATTTACTCACAATCCGAAAAGTCAGGTCTGAACCTCTGCATAGTCTATATTTAGATATTAATTATGTTGTATTTTACTTTATTATATAATCTATTATGTTTTGGGCAGATATGAGAACAGGCATCACATGCTGTGATATCCAGTAACGAATGTGGTACGCTCCGAAATTGTTTTCATCTCTGCTATCGCATTGTCACTATGCCGACCGACCCCGATTACGATCCCACTCTGGGGAACAAGTTTATCTTCGTTACTGGTGGTGTAATGTCTGGCCTCGGTAAAGGTATTACTGCAGCGAGTGTCGGCCGACTATTAAAAAACGCTGGATTTGACGTCACCGCGGTCAAGATTGATCCTTATCTTAATGTTGATGCTGGAACGATGAACCCATTCCAGCATGGAGAGGTCTTTGTCCTCAAAGATGGTGGAGAAGTTGATCTTGACCTTGGTAACTACGAGCGGTTCTTGGACGAGGATATGACCTCAGACCACAACATCACTACAGGAAAAGTATACAAACAAGTTATTGAGGCAGAGCGAGCAGGTGATTATCTCGGTAAAACCGTTCAGATTATTCCGCACATAACCGACGACATCAAACGCCGAATCCGTGAAGCTGCTCACGGTACTGATGTTTGTATCGTCGAAGTCGGTGGAACGGTAGGTGATATTGAAGGCATGCAATATCTTGAGGCACTTCGCCAATTTGCTCATGAACAGGACGATGATGATATTCTATTTACCCATGTAACACTTGTCCCGTACTCGAAAAACGGCGAACAAAAAACCAAACCAACACAGCATAGTGTCAAAGAACTGCGATCAATTGGATTACAGCCCGACGTTATTGTTGGAAGGTGTGAAGACCGTCTTGATGCCAAAACGCGAGAAAAAATTGCACTTTTCTGTGATGTTCCAATAGATGCTGTATTCTCGAACCCAGATGTTGATGATATCTACCACGTGCCGCTGATGGTTGAAGAAGAAGGCCTTGACGAGTATGTGATGGAGTCGCTCAACATTGCCGACCGAGCACTTGATCCTGATGAGCGCCAAAATGAATGGCGACAGACTGTCACTCAAGAGCGAGCCAAAGAATGCGAAATAGCCCTCGTTGGAAAATATGAACTAGAGGATGCATATCTATCAATTTATGAAGCACTCAAACATGCTGGGCTTGAAACAGGAACTAGAGTCAATACAAAATGGATTCACAGTGAGACACTTGCTGATGGCCATGATGGTCAATTAGCCGATGTTGATGGTATTGTTGTCCCTGGCGGGTTCGGAACTCGTGGGACTGAGGGCAAAATTGAGGCCGTCCGATACGCTCGTGAAAATGGTGTGCCGTATCTCGGTCTCTGCCTTGGCTTCCAGATGGCTGTCATTGAATATGCTCGTAATGTACTTGGACTTCCTGAGGCCCATTCTACCGAAATTGAAGAAGAAACGCCTGACCCTGTGATTGATATTCTCCCAGAACAGTACGATGTGGAAGATCTCGGTGGTACTATGCGCCTCGGTGATCATTCCACAGAAATTAAGCCAGACACCTTGGCTCATGAACTGTACGAATCAGACGAGTGTATTGAACGCCATCGCCATCGGTATGAGGTGAACCCAGAATACATCGACCGACTTGAAGAAGCTGGTCTTGTATTTTCTGGTGTCTCAAATAATCGCATGGAAGTCGTTGAGCTCCCCGAACATCCATTCTTTATTGGAACACAGTTCCATCCTGAATTCCGCTCTCGACCTGGAAGTGCATCCCCACCTTTCGTTGGCCTTATTGAAGCGGTTCACACCACTTCATCAGATCCTGAGCCAGTTCACACTCCAGAGTAGGTACCAATTTTGCGGTTACACTCTTAGCTGATTGCAGGCGCTAAGCCCCTTCCTCAACGAGCACCGCAGTCCGCGCCAGCGGACAAGGAGCGCAGTAGGAAGGATACAGCGCCGTCTTCGGTTCAGTTTCATTCTGTGCCGGGGATTTACAACACTGCTAGGCGAAGGCTGGAAGTGTGATGGCAGTTACTCATCGTCTCGGCTTAGAGCCCGACAAGAAAGGCGGTCGAGATGAATCATGCCACCACCGCTGAGTAGGAGTGGGTCACTCCGAATCCACGCCTGCGGAGACTGCGCTTCCTGCGCGGATGGGCGGCCTCAGCCGAGCATCCGTGAAAAAGCGCGTCGCGGAACCAGGAAGCCCCATCCTCAGCGAGCGCGTCAGCGCGAGCAGGGTGGAGTAGTTCACAGCAACATCTCGGAGATAAATTCAATTATAGATTCATCTATTCATACCCAATCCAACTACTTTGTAGAAGGTGAAACCATCATGAATTTGGGTATCGTCCACTCAATTATACGTAATGGTAGATCCTGATTCGTTCATTGACGAAAAAATCGAAGAAATTTCTACGAAAATTGGCGACGACAATGCTATCATCGCCCTTTCTGGTGGTGTTGACTCCTCAACTGCTGCCGCCCTTGCATACGAAGCGGTCGGTGACCAGCTGACGCCGGTCTATGTTGACACTGGTTTAATGCGAAAGGGCGAAACAGAGCAGATTGAAGAGACGTTCTCGTATATGGACTCGTTACGGATTGTAGATGCCCGAGGCCGATTTTTATCCGAACTCGAAGGCGTCGTTGATCCAGAGAAAAAGCGTCATGTCATTGGTGAACAGTTTATCCGTGAGTTTGAGGCTGTAGCTGAGGAGGTTGATGCTTCACATCTGGTACAGGGGACGATCTATCCGGATCGTATTGAGTCTGAGGGCACCATTAAGTCACATCATAATGTAGGAGGACTTCCGGATGTCATCGACTTTGACGGAATCGTTGAACCAATGCGGGATTTATACAAAGATGAAGTCCGAGAAGTTGCCCGGAAACTTGAGCTTGAGGAGATTATATCTGAACGCATGCCCTTCCCGGGACCTGGTCTTGCAGTTCGAATCCTCGGTGAGGTAACTGAAGAAAAACTCGCCGTTGCTCGAGAGGCAAATTACGTTGTTGAAGAGGAGCTTGAAGAATACGACCCATGGCAGGCGCTGGCTGCTGTCATCGGCAAAGCAACCGGTGTAAAGGGAGATAACCGCGTTCATGGATGGGTCGTTGCCGTGCGGTCAGTTGAAAGCCGAGACGGTATGACAGCACGTGCACAGCAAATTGACTGGGAAACCCTTCAGCGTATTCAATCCCGTATTACTGGCGAGATGGAGTCTGTCTCTCGCGTCGTGTATGATGTCACTCATAAACCTCCCGCTACTATTGAATACGAGTAATGACTTCATCGAAGGTAATCATTGTTGGCCCCGATTCAGATAATCTGATGAGTGCTTTACAAGCTAAAGGAGCAGATGTAACCACCGTGAGTGACATGGCAACACGTCCAGACCTTGAAGAAGCTGGTATTGTCGATGCCGATATATACATCCTAACTGATCTCGAACAAGCAACCACTATTCCAATCGTTAAGGACCTCAATCCTGATATCCAGGTAGTCGCGTATGATCGCACATCACTACCTGAATTTGCAACCGCACAAACTGACCTTGCAATTGATCCTGATCTCCTTGCCCCCTCCGTGGTCGCAGATGAGCTTATAGCTTAATTTTTTCAGACAAAGCCTACTGAAACTGCACGAAATCTGTTGTCAGCTACCGAACCTCCAACCTGATTAGTCGTCTGCTTGTGCTCGGGATTGCGGTTCGGGGACAGTCGCAATTTGCGACCCTTGCTTGTCTGTTATCACTGCTACAACTACAATCACAAGGATACTTATCGGCCAAACCAAGATTGGGAAATATTCAGGTAGTAGGTATAAATTCCCAATTGAGGACATAAGTCCCGTAAAAACCCCGGCAAGGACTGCTTCGCCTGTCATTCGATTCCAAAAGAGCATGAATATCAACGGAAGACCAAATGTCGCTCCAAGCCCGACAAACGCGAACTCAATGATCTCAAAGATTGTCCCTGGACGCAAATAGGCGAGAACAATCCCAGTCGCAGCAAGTACAGCAACAATTCCTCGCCCGACAAGAACTAGTGTTTGCTGGCTCGCATTAGGATTTATAACTTCTTCATAGAGCCGTGTTAGATCAGATGATGCGACAATCAGCATCGAATCCGATGTTGAGAGAATCGCAGAGATGACTGCTGCAAGGAGAAGCCCGGCGATGATAGGTGGGAAAAAATCAGCGATTGCCATCATCGCAACGCTTTCTGGATCTGCAACTGATTCGTACAGGACCTTCCCAGCAGCCCCGATGAAGAGTGGAATCGTTAATCGTAACGCCTGCAGTGTAACAGCAATCACACCAGCACCACTGATTAACTGTTCTGAACGAATTGCCTGAAATCGCATCAGCGAGTGGGGTTGTCCGGCTGCCCCGAATGCAAAAGTCACCCATGCAAGAACCCCAATCAGTAGTGCCTGCCCGGCTAGTCCACCGTCTACGTCAAGCAATGCGGCATCTTCAACTGCCGCAGCCTCGCTGACAAACACTGACCATCCACCAATCTCCATAATCATCAACACCGGAAGAATCAGCAGCGCGGCAAAAATCAATGTCCCCTGCACAACATCTGTCCAGACAGACGCGTTAAATCCACCGAGAACAGTGTATGACCCAACGATCACGCCGCCAAGTAAGACTGCAACTACATATTCAATGCCAACTCCTGTGTCCATTGCTTCTCCTACAGCGATAATCTGTGCTCCAATGTATGCACCCATGAATACGAGAATTGCAACTGTTGTTGTTATCCGAATCCAGAAGCTAATCCGGTCATCACGCACGGCTAAGGATAGATGGTCGGCAATTGTGATACTGCCAAGTGATTCAGATTGCCGGCGAAACCTTGAGCCAACATAGCGATACATGAAAATTACTACAAACAGCATTGTGATCGAGAACCACAGTCCGTTTAGCCCTGTTGTGAATCCGACTCCGACCCACGCAAAGAACGTCCAACCACTTGCAACGGATGCTACATCCGAGATTGCCATCGGCCAAGTTCCAATATCTCTGTCCGCAAGCAGGTATTCTGATAACTGCTTCGTCTCACTCGTGAAAAAGAAGTACATACCGATGACAAGGAGAACGAGAAGATATGCCCCAAACGTAAGTTCGAGTCCTGAGACCATTCTTATCGAGCCCCAAATACTGAAATATATCCGTCGTTCGTCTGTTTGTCAATCCAGTACAGGAGGAACATTAACACTGGACCAACTACCATTAGTAATAGCCCGAGTATTGTCCCTATTGGTAGCTCAAACATGTTTATTACGTAACCACACCATAATTAAATAAATTTATCGCCTTTATATCGATTTTCGGGCTAAAAATGAACTTTCCTCTATCAAATAACTCTTATTTGAACTGACTTTGAGTAGTGTACTATTAGATGTGTAGTATCTTTCTAGCGACAAAGAGATAGATTTACCCCTTAATCGCAGAAAGACAGGCCATTGTCCATCCATGGAGTACTTCGGGAGCAGGCCCCGAGACTCTTGGCCTGTTTTCTCTGTAAAATTGTTCTAAGAACTGGCAGGAAGCGTTATTCTTCGCCTTCTTCGTCGCCGAAGAATGCATCCAGATCAGCGTTCTCTGCGTCAGTGACCTTGACGTTTATTTGTGCAACAGCATCGCTAATCTCTCGTCCTCGAACTGTTACACGTTTTCGCTCACCATCTCGTGTCGGATTATACCCTACGCCGCCTGTCAACAGAACTTCTTCGAGATTTGGACCAGCAACATCCTCACGAAGTGGCCGGCCAGCATCGTCTGATCCACCTGTCAGCTCGAGGGTAGCCCCGTCTAAACCGACAGCGCGTCCCTCGACTTCGTCGCCAAGTTCACGGCCAACGAATCGATTGGCATCTTGTCCATCAACTTCAAGCTGTGCTGTGCGTCCTGAGTTAGGGTCTGATACTACGACCTGAAAGGTTGCCATACCGAAAACCACTCGGTGACGCCTCAAAAGGACATCGAACCAGAATTTGAATCCGACACCCTGAGAAGGCTTCCTCTCTAACTGTCTAGCGTGAACCGCCGCCAGCTAGAATCTGTCTTACAGGATGAATTTGATGCTCCTATCTCAAAATCACGGCCTGTCGCTCGCGCGGCTGGTGATCTCGCTGATTCTGGGATGTATCGGGATGATGCTGAAACGGCATTGACCATCGACCATCTCATTGATGAACTTGCTGATGCTCCAGATGAATATGGTCTTGTTGAACGATGGAATTGGTGGATACAGTCACTTGACCTTGCTTACGGTACGTACCATCAGTTTTCAGTCGTTAATTGGGATGATGAGGGAGCCAAACAATGAAAATCACATTCCTTGGTGGGGCTCGAGAGGTCGGTAGAAGTGCAATCCTTGTTAATAACCGGTTATTACTTGACTATGGAATTAAAAACGATACTCCTCTTTCATATCCTGTTGATCAAGTTTCACCAGACGCTGTTGTCGTCTCACACGGCCACCTTGATCATGCAGGCGCTGTCCCAGCTCTCTGCTCAGGAGACAACCGTCCTTCGATACACCTTACACCACCTACAGGGAGGCTAACAACTGAACTAGCTCAGGATACATTGAAACTTCACGGTGGAACGTATAACTGTCCGTTTACTGAGGTTGATGTGAAGCGAGTAACACAGCTTCTAACCCGACATTCTTACGGTGAGACCTTCACTGCAGCGGACCATCAGATCACATTTTACGACGCTGGGCATATCCCTGGTAGTGCCCACATTCTTGTCGATGATGGAGATACACGCCTGTTCTATACCGGTGATTTTGCTGTTGAATCCCAGTGTTTAGTTGACGGATCCACAGCTCGTCCCGACGCTGATGTCGTTATCTCTGAGTCAACATACGCTGATACAACACGAAAATCACGCACAACAATTGAATCTGAATTTATTGAGTTTGTACAACAACGACTCTGGGCTGGTGGCACGGTTGTTGTTCCTGCTTTTGCTATCGGTCGAACTCAAGAAGTCATCTCATTGCTTGCTGATGCTAATATCGGTTGTTATCTTGATGGCATGGGACAGCGAATTTCGCGCCTTTTCTGCGATTATCCAGACTTTCTTGATACCTCGTCACTACGAGCAGCAACTCGTCATGCACGTTTTGTTAATGGACAAGATGGACAGCGAGCTCGAATTGCAAATCAGAACACGGTTATTGTCACAACTGCCGGAATGCTACAGGGCGGACCGGCAATGACGTATATCCCCGAGATCGCCTCTAACCCAGCTAATGCTATCGCGCTTACTGGTTATCAGGTTGAAGGCTCTCCCGGTCGAGAGTTGCTTGAATCCGGACGCCTTCCAATGGAAAGACAGACCATTCCTGTGTCTGCTCGTGTCCGTCAGTTTGACTTATCTGCTCATGCAGACCGCAATGATTTGCTTTCGTTTTTACAGCCTTACTCTGAGAAGAAAATCTTGCTCAACCACGGGGACAGGGCAACAGATTTTGCAAGTGGCTTGCAGTCTGATGGGTTTGATGCTGTTGCGCCAGAAACTGGTGAGACGGTATTTATTGAGCCTTGACCTTCATGCTATGTTTCTTGATTGGATACGCTGTACATCTTTTTTGAGTTTCTTGGCATACTTTTTTCTTATTTGCTCAGCTTGTGTCGAAGATATCCCCTGCTGGATCGATATGTCATGTGCAATTGGGTCGTACCTTCTTGGTTCGAATCCCATCTGATACAGATATGCTTGGAGCGGGTCTGATTCTAATCCCTGTTGTATCGCATCCCGCGTGTATTCCTGTACGACATCGAACGTCGGTAGCGAGATTGTCCCGTCTGATACTCCGCCACTATCCCCTCCAATCTCTACGTCTACAAGCGGAAGGCGCTCCATCAGATCACTGATTGTACTCGCTATCTGTAAGACATCACTCGGTAAAGCAGTATCTGGTGACCGCCATTCCACTGTTGGAAATTCTGACCGTAATTTTACAGGCACCCACACAGCAGTGTCTGGATTAAAGTGTTCTGATACTACTCCTCTTTCGACTCCGGCTTGCAGTGCTGCTGACCGAAAGTGTTCATACCCCTCTTCTAAACGCTGGTCCCACTCGGTGGTACTACTTATATATGGCCAGAGGCGCCCTTGCTGCTTGATCTCATCATACGCTAACCAGCGATACAGTTTAGATCTAGTACCAGGGACGCCCAGATCATGTCGGTATCCCGGTGATGAGTTGAGTAATGCAAGTGCTGGATCAAGTGCTGTCAGTAGGTTAATCTGATCTGCCTCGTGACCTGGAATTTGCTCTACATGGATATGCGTCCCAGCACAATGGCAAACATAATCAAATTTGTTTCCAACTGCCTGTTTTTGGATCTTTGTTCGTTCACTATCAAGTGCCTTGATTTCGGTATCAGTCAGCGGCGTGCCTAGTGGCACTAGGTGTTTGCCTTCCCTCTCTGCCTGTGTCAATACTGCTTCCAAACGAGTGAGCAATGCATCACGAAGTTCTCCCATTGTATCGCATGGCGGCGTTTTGATCTCAAGCAGGGGCTTTACAAACTCTCGCTCAACTGTATCTGCCGCATCAACAAGACTGCCTGGAGTGGTCAAATGTCCCGAATCGTCTATGACCCAATATTCGACTTCAATGCTTCGTGGAAGCGTTTCAATACTCATTGGCTTCTATCTGACACGTTCCCTGATTGCTTGCAATGCCCGATCCGACTGTTGTGGATTTGTTCTGATGTCATGGTGTATGGTACCAATTATACTCTAGAAGCGTGTTAGTTATTAATAATTTTTTGTATGCATGATTCTTATTTTTCTTATATTCTATTCATATGAATGAGGATGCAGAATATGGGTGTAAAATATACATAAATATCTATTTTAGGTTTATTTTATTAACTAAATTTTTAACTCAATTAACTACGTTTAACTGTATCAGTGATAATGGTGTTTGTGTGCAGGAGTTTTCGGCTTCCTACTTACAGGAGACACGCCGGGGTATGTGGGATGACTCCCGAGAAGCACTCGGGCCGCTAGGCCTCTCTTCGCGCTCGTGCATACTTGACGTCGGTTGTGGAACCGGTGAATTAACACAGGTTCTCGCTGAAGAATCAAAAGCGAAGATTGTCGGACTTGACGCTGACACAGAACTCCTTCAACACGCTCGAGCGTTCACAACAACTCTAATTGCTGGAGATGGTACCCAACTGCCATTTCCCGATAATACGTTTGATTTAGTCGTCTGTCAAGCGTTACTGATCAATTTACCCAATCCAAAAAAAGCTATTACTGAGTTTGCACGTGTGTCAAATGATACTGTCGCAGTTATCGAACCGAACAATCGCGCCGTCATGATTGACTCCACCGTAGACGAGGAGGTCAAACTTGCAAATCGAACCAGAACTGCATTTCTTTCTGGCCTTTCGGTCGATGGGACCGTTACCGTGAGTTCTCTTCAAAATCTTTTGGGTTCTGGTGGCCTTACTGATATTCAGGTCTCGCAGTATAAACATACTCGTAGCGTTTCGCCCCCATATTCAGAACATGATCTGACGACTGCCAAAACACAGGCAACCGGTCGTATCCTTACAGCAGATGAACAAACGTTACTTACTGGAAATCTGTCTCGTAATGAATATGATCTGTTGCGCGATGAATGGCGTCGCGTTGGTCGTAAAATTGTCAAGCAAATGCAGACAGGTAACTACAGACGGACGGAAACAGTCCCGTTTTACGTTGCTGTTGGCAACGTCGAGTAACTCTCTTTTGTCAAATCTGAGCCTCTACTCCTACAGACTATGTCTATACTCAAGAAGTGTCTATCGGGAGTGATTGGATGAAGGAGCTTAATTGGTACAAAACATCCGGATACGGACTATCCGACTGACAGGAATATCTCAACCATCTCGCTAGTAAACCATCCAACTGTCGCCCCAATCCAAAGGAGCAGCACAAAGTGCAGAAATGTATTTACTTTGTGTCCATCATCCACTGTCCGGATCATCAAAGATGAGAGTGTTGCATTGATCACAATGATTACCAGAATGATATACCGAATAAGCGGAATATCGTACACCCCAGGGTAGATGAATTGCCCCACTTCAAGATCTTGTAGCTCAAGATTTGCTGAGAATGTTGCAAGCACCTCAACAACTTCAACGCCAATGAAAAACGCAAATGCTGCTGCCGCACTTACCCCATATAATAACCCAATAAACGTGACCGTTGACTGTTTTCGTTCCTCTCGAAGTTGTAGCACCTCGCCCATATTCTGACTAATCAGCTCACCAAGCACCTTTGGATCACCACCTTTCTCTCGTCCTACGGCATACATCTCGCTGAATTTTTGTATTAGATATGAGCGTGACTCCAGAATGAAGTGCTTCCACGCTTTGCCGCTATCAATTCGCATCTTTAACCGTCGATACAGTGAATCAATGTTCTCATTAAGTGCTCCAAAGTCTCGCGTACGTAGTGTTTCAAGCACATTGTCTGTTGTTGACTGCTTGACACTCTCGGTTGATCCAAGCGCTCGAATAAATGTCGAGAACTCGTCATCTCGCTCTCGGATCCGTTTCTCTTCCCGGCGAACGATTAATGCTGGAATCAGCAGCGGCGTCGCTGGAATAGCAATGTAGAATGGAACCGGAATCTCGGTGTGTATCTGTGGAACTGCTTCGCCAATTGGCGTAACCTCAAGTGCAGATACAATTCCAAACGCAATCGTGAGTATGCTTCCGAGCACCCCAGCAATTACTGCGGCAACCAGTTTTCGCTCAAATGGTTTTTTACTGTCATTTGTGTACCAGAGCGGATCGTTTGGTGTTATTACTCGCACCGTATACAGAAACCCAACCTGTACTAGCAAGAAGAGAATCAAGACACTAAGAATGACAAAAACTGGGTCCGTGCCAGTCAAAATCGGCAAAACCGTCGCAAACACCAGTGCAAACGTCATCGAAAGAATCATCGACAGGTAGAGGTCTTTCATCACCTCCAGGTTTTCAAGACTGCTCTTGTAGTGAGTTACATAGTTACGGATTAGGGCATCCTGTTCAGACATTAAGAAGTCATTTAGCTCCTGTCCAGCATTTAACGAGTAAGCCATTCGCTCAAGAAATGCTGCCAGATCCTCATCTGGCACCTCTTTGGCACGGCGGCGGCAGGCGTCATCTAAACTCTGATTCCAGGCGTCGACCAACTGGACGATCTTCTTCATTTCGTCTGCAAGTGCCTTGTATTCTTTTTCTTGGCTCAATGCTCGAAAAACAGATACACGATCGATATTTGTCGTTGATAATATCGTCAGGTGAGTCACAAACAAATGCATTCGATCTCCCATCTCTGCTTTCCGCTTGTTCTCAAGCAATTTCGGATAGACTAAGACACTGAATACTGCCAGTAGTCCAAGTGCTGGAATTGGGATACGAGCTAGCAGTGGAAGTGGGGCAACAATGGCCGCACCAATCGTTCCGATAAAGAATACCAGTGATGGCAATACATACAAGAGGAAATACCGTCGAACTGGTATCTCCATGGTCCGATACGCATCAGCAACTGAAGCTACGCTTAGTGCGAGTGTTCCTTTTGAATCGTCTTGTGATGTCGTTGTTGCCATTAGTATTCACGAGCAATTCCGAATGGTAGCCCCTCGATTCCATCTCGCTGGAAGGTTTCAATTGCTTCGTTCACCTCATGGTATCCAAGAATATTCTCTTCGACCATCCGTTCGATGACTTCTGCTCTGAAGTCTAATTCATCGTATATTTCGCGCGTGTCTTCGTAACCTAATAACGTTGCAATCTGTTCTTCAAGAACATATGAATTGTTTCGTCCTTGGAAGATGATCTCATCACGAGCTGGGTCCCAGTAGAATGACTGACGAGTTACGACACCATCCATCTCTTCGGAATATCCTTCGATTTCCTGTACAGACGTGACCCGTCGTAGAACGTCGTCTCCCTGCTTCACTCGGTTCTGGAAGAGCGCGATATCCGCGTTATCCATGAATGTCTCTGGTACATTAATTGGATCACCAGTAAACCGCTGAATCATCGATACAATATCACTGGCGTGGAATGTCAACATTACTGGGTGTCCGGTTTGTGCAGCCTGGAACGCCATACGTCCTTCTTCTCCTCGCACTTCCCCAACAATAATGTATTCTGGCCGCGATCTAAGTGCTGCTTCAACCAGATCGAACATATCTACGTCAGCACTGTCATCGCCGCTTCCCTCACGAGTTTTGAGCTGCTGCCAATTATCATGAGGCGGTAACACTTCGAGTGTATCCTCAGCTGTGTATATCTTTGAGTCGCGAGGAATAAACGACATAATCGCATTCAGCGTTGTTGTCTTTCCTGACGCTGTTTCTCCCACAACGAAGATTGTCTGTTCGTTCTCTAATGCCAGCCACAGGTATGCTGCTAACTCTGGGGAGAGAGTTCCCCACTTTGTAATCTGCAAGACAGAAAGTGGAACTTCATCACCTTGTCGGATTGTCAGACTTGATCCCTGTACGGAGACATCATCACTGTAGATAATGTTGATACGTGAACCATCCGGCAATGTTGAGTCAACAATTGGATCTGAATCGCTCAATGGATCTCCAATCCGTTCACCCATATTTCGTAGCCAGTTATCATATCTCTCTTCGCTTTCCCACTCAACGGTCGTCTCAAGCAGCCCAAATGTATCATGGTCAACGTAGCACTGCTGTGGTCCAACAACATGAATATCTTCATTTGATGGGTCTCGCATAACGGGCTCAAGCGGACCATATCCAGCAATATCACGTGTTAACTGATACCGAAGATTCTCATACGTCTGCTCTTCAACGGTGGTTCGACCGATCCCAAGTGCATCTAACAGCCTATTCAGACTCCGCCCATCACCGTTGCTCTTGACCTGGACTGTTTCCTCTAATAGCTCTTTGATTCGCTCATCATACTCATCATTCGTCGATGGTGCTGGCTTATTCGCCGATAAATCAAGCAATCGATCTCTGATTTTATCATACAGCGTTTTACCTTCACTATTTAACGTTGGCTCAATCGCATAGTACTGTGTATCACGTCCAACGTCTCCGTGAATATGAGAGAATATCGGACCATCAACGGAATATAAGATATTTGGATGGTCTACTTCGTGATCTGATTCAGGCTCCTCAACATACTTCGGAAACTCACCAGTAATTCGTCGGAACTGCTTGAGATGTTGAGCGAGATGTGGTCGACGTGCCGCTTCTCGTTTAAGTTCCGGCGAAATACTTCGAGTTCCGTGTTCTGTCATGGTTTCACTTTTTATGCAACACTACGATTTTCAATAACAATCCCAACACCGGATCGAACTGAATAGCCAACGGTGTCTCCCACTTGCTCGCCCATTCCGGTAAATCGCTTGACGGAGATATTACGTCGAACCTCATTTCCAACTTCGATCATCTGCAACTGAAAATAAACATCAGCGATTGAACGAAACGGACCCATCACATCATCATCAACTGTCGTTGGGTCAACCGTCAAGATCACGATTTTACCCTTTGCAATGATATCGCGGAAGAAGTCAATAATTTCCAATGCTGCCTGCCGTTCTTCGCCCTCCCGAACGAGCTCTTCGAAGTTTGGGTCATTTCGAAGAACCGCATCGAATGTATCAATCATGACCACATCTGCTTCCCACATCGCTTCAGCTTCCATCAAGCGTTTAAACAACTGCATTCGCTCACTCTCGTCATCACTGCCCCGGAGTGTATCTGATGTGTCAATATCTCCATGGAGGAAAAGAATATTTTCATCCAGAAGATGTCCCTCCATGTTGTAATCGAGCGAGTGCATTTGGTCCACAAACCCACGCGTTGTCAACTCTGTTGAAAGCAATGTTACTGTATTTCCCTCTTCACACATTCCATACGAAAATCGCTGGGTAAGTGCACTTTTCCCAGCACCATATTCTCCTTCGATTAAAACAATACTTCCTCGTGGAATCCCTCCACCGAGCTCTGAATTAAGCCGATCTCTATTATCAAGCCCAAGCGAAATCAATTCTCTTCCTGTTGTTGAACTCATTATTCACTCACCCGAAATTGGATATTTTCTTCATGGCCGTTAATTGTCACATGTACTGAGACATCTTCCCCTGTCTCGAGATTAAGATCATCGTCAATTGTCTCATCAATTGTTATGATAGCAACTGATCCTGTCTCCCAAATTATCTCGTCACCTTCTGTTGGTTCGACATCGAAATTCTCTGCCAACCGTCCATCTACCAGTATAGATATCTCTTGTTCATCAGCAACCAATTCTGTCGATCCGATGTTTTTCAGTAATAGCTCTACCTCATCACCGTCATCGTTTAATTCATATAACTCCTCTTCAGCATTCGGATCACTGATTATCTCAAAGTCTGTCTCAATCTGCTCACTTGTATCTGCGCTCCGATCAGCAATTGAATCCCCTACTTGGCCAACGCCCGCAACGAGAACTCCTGCAACTCCCGCTGCAACAACCATACTTGCAATAAACATAATCGCATGCGAAACAGACACTCCCGACATTTAATCCACCTCCGTTCTGTCGAGAATTCCTGTCTCGGTTACAATAGTAACCCGGTCGCCATCCTGATCGACTGTAAACACGGCTGTTTCTCCCGGAAGCCAGAGATTTGTCTCTTCATTCCCGTTTACGCTTGTGCTTGTTGGATCAACGACCTCTTCATCAACAACGACAGTTGTCTCATCAAGCTTTAGCCCAATATCTCCATCATTTTTTACTTCTACCGTGTCTTCATCGAGTTCTACCTTTTCAATCTCAACCTCTGTGCTCTGCTGTTCAAGTAATCGATCTGCTCGCTCCTCTTCTGCATCAGAGATCATTCCGTAGCTGTTTGCAGCAACGGTAAATGCTGACCCAAATGCGATGAACAGTCCAAGAAATATAATCGCGGTTGCTCCACTAACACTAAATCCCACTAGAACTCACCTCCGAGGATTGCGTTTCTTTGATTGTTCGAATATATCGGAGACTGCGTACATGATCTGTAACCGATAATTGGTTTTGTAACTTGACTTCGGTTCCAGATACTGCCTCTGGTAGGCCATCAAGATACGCGTGTAATTGATCTCGAACAGCGGGAGAAATCCAACCGGTTTTCGCATATAGCGTTAATGTGGCAGCTGTTCCGGCTCTTCCCCAGTTACTTGTTAACCAACCAAGCCACTCAATAACGTACCGTTCCACAGCATACCCTCCGTCAATTTGCTGAAGATATGGCTCACTATCACCAGCGTACACAGGCAGCCCATGCTTGCTCTTGGGAAGAACTAGTTTTTTAAACTCAAACGCGCCGTGCGTCTCATCTTCAACTTCTACCGACTGGCTGTCTTTGTCCCTTTCTTTTGACTCAGTTGTTCCAATATACCCGTTTTCTTCATCCACTCTCTGTTCTACCGTGTCAAGTATATTGGTCGACTGCTGTGGTATTGACCCTTCTTTGCTTGGATCATCACTAATAACCACCCGAGCTGGCTGTCCAACAACGTCACCGATCTTGTATCCTGGTTGTTTTATTTCGAGAATCTCACCGTTAGGACGCTTGCTTGATTTGATTCCATGAACCATATGAGTTTTATCATCAACCATCTCTCCAACTTCTGGCTCAATCATTTCAACGCCTGCTCGTTTAAGCCCAAGATCCAACCGCTGTAAGCGTATGTCAAGCTCTTCAGCGGTCATTGAGCCATTGTTTTTTATCGCTGTCCAGAGTTCATTTCGAATACTAACCAACCGATCAACTGCCTCTTCAGGTGACAGATCAGCTGTCTCGTCGATATCCTGTAGTTTCCCCCGCTCTGTACTATCCTCCATCATCTCCTCATCTGACTCATCAATACTGTATTCACCAATAATCAGCCCCTCTTCTAAGCCATCATTGTCTTCTTCCTTGTCGCCCTGCTGGCGCAGCTGCGTGGCTAGCTCCGACAGTGACGCTTGCTCACGAACCTTATCAATTGAGGGGCTGAATGATAACATACTATATTTAATGTGCGAAATCTCCGATAGTCAACTCTCTGTGCTATATTAAGCGGTATATCGGCATAAGTCTGTACTTGATTATCGAATCTGAAAACTGGCCTCAACCAGAAATGCTTCTTTTTATTTCTGTGGTGGGAAATTGAATGCTCCATCTTCCCTCATCGTGATCAACAAATCAGCGATTGTATCATCCGTTGAAAGTCCATTATCAACAAGATACTGTTCAAAGCTTTTTACTGGATACTGGACTGAAACATCAGATTCTGAAAGCAAGATTCCAAGCACTTCTCCTGGGCTCATCTCTGAATCGAGATTCTTTGCGTACCACGCAAGGAGATTATTAAATGTCGTTGTAACGTCATCTGCGTATAGCCGGTGATGGTCGACTGAGTCTCCATACTTTACTGAAATTCGATAACCAAATTCTGTCGGTATGTCTCGTAATTCTGCTTCTACCTGTGATTCGATGTTAGCTTCCCCGATTTTGCTTGCTGTACTCGATTTACTGTCTCGGCTAATATGTGTACGTTGCTCTGATTTTTTATCTTTGTTTACAGCTTTTTCTGGCACATCTGGCTTGCTTCCATCGGTTGAGACAACATATCTTCCCTCTTCAATCTCTTCGACTTCCTCCTTTTCAGACAGCCGAAGCTCATCCGGTGAGAGCACACCTTCTTCATCGGGGTCTGGATTCCCCGGCGGACTCATAGTTTATATTGAGGGATACCAGCGTATAACAGTTATTCTAAAATTAATCATTACTCCTACATGAATCAGTATAATTGATGCTTGATATCCGTTATTACACTCTATCTTCCGTTGTCTCGGGACGTTTAAGATCGCTCCAAACATCGACTAGTTTATTTTTTGCTTCTGTCCGCTCTGTAACTTCAAGCACAACCTCGCCTTGCTTGAATTTCATTGAAAACCCATCAACACTTCGTCGATATACCGTTCGCTGCCGTCCCTCTTCAGAGAATTCTTTGCCTTCTTCTTCAAGCAAGCCCATCTCTACTAATTCCTCAACTCGCCGATAGCTAGTCGCAATAGGAATATCAAGTTCTTCACTTAATTCTTGAGCTGATTTGGGCTCATATGTCCGCTGGAGTATCTCTGGGTTGTATTTGTTCCCGAGTACTTCCAGCAGTTCGCCCGGCTCCATACCGCTCTATATAATATCCAACACAAAGACTCCATCGCTTTCCATTGTGCTTTTTCAGCGATGAAAATAGCAATAATCACAAATGAAAACGTATCAATCAGTGGATTCAATCATATTCTCAAGACCAAATTCCGAAGCCTGCTCTCGTGCTTGTTCCCGTGCGTCTGATTGAATCTTATCTATCCGACTTTCATCCTCAAAAAACGATGATAATCCGTCATTACCTGTTGTCGATGCTGTTAATCTATCATTATTTGCTGCCGATCTTGATTCAATATTGTTTCTTTCTCTAAGTTCTTCAGCCAGACTTTGGTCTCGAATGAATTGTTCTATGATCAGCGTTAGCGACAATTCCGCCTTTTCGGTGAGTCCCGTAATTTCTGTCTTATCTGCTTGATAGAGCATAATATGATATGGTCCAATATCTGGGATTCCCTCAAGTGCCTCTCTGCCGGTCTGCCCTGTTCCTGTCTGATACGCTGCTCGAGGTATACCTCGCTCTATCACAATGATATTTCGACCAGTTGTTTCTTCCAAAACTGCTCCACTAGCTTCAATCTCGATATACCCTGTTCTACTTTCCTCAATACAGTCTTGAAAGATTGATTCAAGTGAATTGACCGTCTGTGATCGGAGTAGTTGACCCTCCGGTAGTCTCATGGTGGCTCAGGAATGACTGCACTTCGAAACCGATCAGCAACCGCTGCGGCCTCTCGATCCTGAATCTCAATTTTCTCTGCAGCCTTTCGATACTGGTTCGATACCGGTGCATCAGGGGCGTATGCAAGTAATGGTTTTCCAGCCTCTCGTGCTGCTGCAATAGTTTCACTTTCTGGAATCATCCCAAGTATCGGTCCATCAAAATAGCGCTCCGTTTGCTCTTGAATTTCTGTTACGGACTCTTGATCTGTGACTCGGTTAAACAATACACCTGCGTTTCCGGTACCGTACGCAGACGCGTATTCTTGAACCTTCAATCCATCACTAAGCGACGGTACTGTTGGTTGCAGCACAGTTATTGTTCGATCGGCAAGCACAATCGGCAGTACAGCACTCTTTGAACCAAGCGTTGCTGGTGCATCCAGTAAGATCACATCTGTCTGCTCACTCAGCTCAACAATCACCGATTGTAGTAACTCCGGATTTGCTTCCTTAAACCCATCCAGATTAGTACCACACGGTAATACATGCATCCCGAACTTGTCATAGATTGCCTCCTCAAGTCCAACATCGGACTTCTCAATTAACAGGTCATGAAGTGTGACATCAACATCAGCCAGACCAGTATGAAATAGTAGATTAGCCATTCCGGTATCTGCATCAACTACTGTTACATCGTAATCTTCAGCAAGGGCCATCCCAAGTGCAAGTGTGCTTGTTGTTTTTCCAGTTCCACCCTTCCCACTTGCAACAGCAAACACCTCTACCATTATGCTGGTGTAATTACTTGCATGCTAAAACAGTACTGAAAAATTTGCATCTCATCCGCTATGTTTTCTTTGAGGATTATGATGTGAACTGCTCCGGGTCCGATCCCCGAGGCACTCTGCCTGCTTTCTCTGTAGATATAACACACTCGTTACCTATCCATGAGGTAGTTACTCTTGAATCTTCGGAACGGTGCCATTTGGATGTAACCGCTCAGCGAGCGTAATATCTGTTGGCCGATTGACATTGACCGCTAGTCTGACATCGTGGCTTGTGTATGTCCGACTTTCATACATTTTCTCATCGACTACGTTGATTCCGGCTGGAATGTAACCCTCACTAATAACCCGATCGTCAACGCTTGCACCAATTAGATCCTTGATTTCCACTGGAACAACTGTAGTTACTGTCTGACGGTTTCTGGCCCAGTCCCTCTGAAGACGATCAATGACATTACTTGTGACAAGCGGAATATCGGATACAACAGTCAGTACAGGCGGAGATATTTCCTCAAGTGCTTCCTGTACATCTGCAACGTATCCTCTTCCTGCTGTCTCAATCGTCTCGACGCTATGCCGGTGTTCGAGGTAGGACTTTGTTTCTGGTGTATGTGAAGTGACCACTCCGTATACAGAATTGACTGCACTATTTTCTAGTGCTGACAACACATGTGACACCATTGGCTTATCCGCAATTGTGACAAGTGGTTTTTCTCGATTAACCGCCAATCGGGTTCCTTTCCCTCCACACATCAGCAAAGCGGTCAAATCATTCATCGCTAATGTACTATACTACATTCTCCTCCCTTTATGTTATTTCGGCCGTTATACGGGAAACAGTGTCACCAGTTGCGGTCACTCATGCTATACTCCGGCACTAACAAGCAGTATCCCGACCTGCAACCCTGTTACTCTTGCAATTTCATTACTTGCCCCAAAGATGTCTCCGCTGATTCCTCCAAACGTCTGATTTGCCCACCGGTATATTACTGCTGTTGTTAGCACGATTACTCCGATAATTAGTAGACTGACGTACGGCACTGCAGATACCAGTATCACTGGAACTGTTCCAAGCAGCGGGTACAGACTTTCAACCGGTCGGGACATCGATGTCAGTGCAGACCCCAGTCCCTCATGTGCAGATGAGCCAATACAAGCCAGTATTGCCATCGACAGTTTTGCTCCAACTTCAGCTGTCAATACAATCCATATTGCCGTCTGTGTCTTTATCTCAGTCAGAGCAACCCCCGCTGTTCCTAGCCCGAGAATTACGAGCCCAACGGCTACTATCCCCCCAACTCCCGTAGCTGTATCCTTCAAAATATCGCGTTTCTTTTCTGTTTCCCCATGTGCTACTACTGCGTCACCACAATCAGCAACGCCATCTAGATGGCTAATTCCAATCAATACCACAATCGTAAGCGGAAAAACAAAGCCCATCATTGTTGCTGGAATCGGCAACGTGATGATTCCAGCAAGAATGAGACCAACTGCGTACCCAACGACAACAATTGAAACTGGCTCCCGTCGAAAGGCATCCCAAGCGGCCTCAGACCGCCCAACTGGCGCGTGTGTCAGATAACCAAATCCACCAGCAACTGCCAGTAACCTCTGTTTTACATCCATAGTATCACTCCATAAATAATTCCAATAGCGTATGCAAGTATGCCAGCTCGCTGTACTAACTGTATTCCTTTCTGTGCTTGCTCGGTTGTTGGGAGAGACGCAGTTGGATTTAACGTGTATGCATCTGGTTTTGACAGTTGCACATGAAGAGCTCCCGCTATTGTACCCATCGGCCAGCCTGCATTCGGTGAGTCTGGATGTTGTGCCCACCGCCGTGCAGTTAAAACTGGATCCGGCGTTCCAGCACTCACTGATAATAATCCTGCACTTAATCTAGCTGGTAGCCACATCGTAAGATCATCTAGCCGCGCTGCTGCTGTTCCAAGTTCTTTGTGCTGGTACCCAAGCATAGAATCCATAGTGTTGATCGTTTTTACCCATACCGCTGCAGCACCACCTAACGACAACGATACTGGAGCAATAATCATAAACGCCAGTAGGGGTGCAATAAATCCATCTGCATAATTCTCAGCTGCACTTTCAACCGCTGCACTTCGTATCTCAGCTGGAGAAAGACTTGATTTCTCTCTCCCAACTAACGTAATCAACTGTTCCCGTGCCTGTTCTGTATTAGTATCACTCTTGACAATAATTCTGTTTGCACTGTCAATTAATCGACGAAGACTAATCATCGTAAAAAGCAGCCCTCCGCACAGAACTATTGTGAGATTTCTACTTACCGTTGATAATCCTGTAAGTAATGCCCATACTACCCCGCTTGTCACTAGTGGCGTTATGATGGAAAGAATCCCACCAACAAGCAGTGGTCGCTGCCAATCTCGATCAAGATAAGCGATAACCGATCCAATCCATGCAATCGGATGGATTGCTTCTGGGGGCTCTGCCCATATCCAATCTAATGTCGCTGCAATAATGAGAACAAGAACAATTGGTGCAAGGTCAATCATTCAGCACTTCGGGAACCTCTTTGATGTTGTATTCGGTAAGCAGTATTGCTGTTCCACCGACATCTTCAATTCCACCATCTGCATCTGGGGTGTCTCCGACATGGATTAGTTCTGATGGCTCAACACTTAGTTCATCGGCGACTTTGTGGAATATCTTCGGATGGGGCTTCCTCCACCCAAATTCTGAACTGGAAATTACAACATCAAACACATCGATTGAGATATCTGATCGCCGTATACTTCGGTCAACTAGTCCTGGTATCGTGCAGTTCGAACAAACCGCGACTGGACCCTGTCGGTTAGCCCAGCGAACTATATCTCGTGCATTTGGACGTGTGTACACCTTGGGGTCGAATGCTTCCTGTAATGCCTGATCTACCTGAGATTCTTCGGCCTGTACTCCTCTGCTCTCTAGTGCAGCTTGAACGTGTTCTTTTAGGGATATTTCAGCACCTTCTGGTTTAGAAAGATGATGCTCCCAGTAGGCGTCTTTCCAATCACTCGGGACAGAAACACCAGAGCTTTTTAGCCCATCCTTTACAGCTGTAGACGGCTCTGTTGGACGGTCGGCTTCAATAAGAGTCCCAAATAGATCAAACGAAATTGCCACTATAGTTGGATTCACCTATAATTACTTGAACATCCCGATTATCCACTGGTTGACTGAAAAAGAAGAGCTATACTGTCTTATTCGCTGTACCGCCATTCACCGCCGATTGTATCCCTTGTGTAGGACTCATATTCTGTGTCCTGAAAAACAGTTACTCGACCGCTTTCCTCGCTCAGTGTGACCGTTGCAACAACCTCTTCACGAGCGGACGTATCGAGCGCGCTCATATGCCGTGCTCCCATCCAGTCGTCATATTCTATTGATTCTAAGTTAATATCTGAGCTGATATCATCGGAACCTAAGTCCTTGAGTCGAACCATCTGTTTTTGAATATATCCATCAACTGTAACTACAACCGCCCCATCTCTTTCCATTGCAGCGTCCTGAGCAGCCTCAAAAAAGGCATCTTCACTTTCTGTCACCAATTGACAAATCTCAATCGGCCACTGATTTTCCCCCATTGGATCAGCAAACGATTCTATTGATGTCCCGGCAACAATAACAAAATACAATCCTGGACCTTGCACGTAGGGTTCGTCCCAGCGTTTAAACTCAAAACTAATACTCTCTGTGCAGAATGTGATAACGTCAATCAACTCGGTCACTTTTGGATGATCCGTGTACTGTATTGATAGCGCGTCAGGTTCTGCCATAATCTCGCCTTGTATAGAACTACGCATCGGGGGAGTAAAACACCTGACGGGCGAGAAATGATAAATATATGGTATTTAGCTATCCTTGACCAACCATTGCATCTTCTTCATCCCACTCTTGTTCACGGAGCTCATATTTCTGAATTTTACCTGTTGCAGTCGTTGGAAGTTCTTCGACAAATTCGACCCGGCTAACTGCCTTAAAGCTCGCAAGACGATCTTTAGTGAAGTCTATCAGATCCTGTTTTTCTACATTCGGATCGTCTGGATCCCCTGACTGTGGAACAACAAATGCCTTCGGTGTTTCTCCCCATTCTTCACTTGGAGATGGGATCACCGCAACATCGGCAACTGCTTCGTGCTCAAAGAGCGTATCCTCAAGTTCGATCGAAGAGATGTTTTCACCCCCCGAAATAATAATATCCTTTTTTCGATCTTTGATAGCGATCATTCCATTTTCATCAACCGTTGCGAGGTCTCCCATATGGTAATATCCTTCAACACGGTCGTTAAACGCTTTTTCCGTCGCCTCTGGCTTGTTCCAGTATCCATCCATCACTTGGTTACCTCGAACAACAACTTCACCAATGGTCGCATCATCCCATGGAACATCATTGCCATCTTCATCAACAACACGCACGTCCGTTCCAAGGACGCCCATACCCTGTCGTTTCTTTAGCGAGAGTTTCTCTTCTTCGCTGCCGATACGTTTTGGGTCGGACAGCGTAATAAGTGGTCCCGTCTCTGTCGCACCGTACAGATGCTTTAGATCCCAACCAAAGTCTTGTTCGACTTTTCGAATTGTTGCTTCTGGTGGAGCAGAACCTGCGGTTGTAACGCGCACTTCATTTGAGCCTTGCATTTCGGGCTCGTTGTTATCCTGATAATGTTCAATTAACTGATTAAGCACTGTTGGTGCTGCACAGAGGAATGACACATTCTGCTCTTGAATTGTATCAACAATCCATTCAGCGTCAACACCTCGAGTACAGACGTGTTTGGCACCCATACCTGTAACTGCATAGATATGACCCCAACCGTTCACGTGGAACATCGGCAGTGTCCACAGATAGACATCGTCACTGGTGAGCTCATGGTGAATAGCGATTAAATACGCATGTAGTGTCTCGGTCCGATGCGTTCGCATCACACCTTTCGGATCTCCGGTAGTTCCTGAAGTATAATTGATTGTTATTACTTCATCTTCTGACATTTCTGGTCGGCTGTACTCCGGTTCAGTCTCTCTGACTATTGTCTCAAAACTTTCCCAATCTCCATCGACTGCTTCTTCGTCATTTGTGATGAATATCTCCGTTGGGACTTCATCTCGGATTGCTTCGATTTTTTCTGCATAATCATAATCCGCATAGACTGCATCAACTTCAGCATCAGAAAGAATGTATTCGTAATCTTCTGAAGTTAATCGATAATTGAGTGGTGTGTGAACTGCTCCAAGCTGCATTGAGGCATATGCTGTTTCAAGATGATAATGTGTATTTGGGTCAAGAACTGCAACCCGGTCCCCTTTCTCAATCCCACGTTGTTCCAATGCAGCTGATAACCGGTCAACTCGATCACCTAATTCGCTGTACGTGTACTCTTCACCAGTGGTTGCAACTGTTGCAACCTCATCTTCATAGTACTTCCGCGCCCGATCCAAAAAGTCAACAGTTAGTAATGGTTTTTCCATATATTTAATCCCACATGATTGTCCATATTGTTTATTTGAATATCTTTCGATGAGAAAAGAACCAGAATATGGTTAACTATATCATTATTAATCATGCCTTGGGGTAATAATTTTAATATTCTTCATGGAAATTGTATGTTAGCATCTATTTTATTGAACGCTCAGGTGTGATTGAATCGACACCATCAAATAACATAGTATATATTCCATATATGACGATGGATTTACTTGCTGCAGTTGCACTTATTCTTGCTCTTGGCGTCGCGTCTCGCATTTTAGCTGATCGGCTTCAAATCCCAAGTGTGCTTTTTCTTATTGTCGCTGGTGTTGTTATTGGCCCCGAAGTTCTCGGTCTAGTCTCGTTTGAGACCTTTGAAGGTGGACTCTCCGCGATGGTTGGTGTCGCAGTCGCAATTATTCTCTTCGAGGGAGGATATCATCTTGAACTCAGTAAACTCCGCGAAACTCCAACTGCGACTTTCAAATTAGTGACCGTTGGTGCGTTGATTACGTGGCTTGGAACCGCTCTGGCAGTTACTCTCTTTTTGGATGTTGGATATGAAACTGGGCTACTGATTGGTGCACTACTTATCGCGACGGGACCGACTGTTATTGGTCCGATTCTACAGGTTGTCCCTGTCCGAAACCATGTTGGATCAATTCTGGAAAGTGAAGGTATTATTAATGATATTACCGCCGCTATCTTAGCAGTTGTTATATATGAAGTGCTGGTTCACCCAGACGGCGCCGGAAGCTTGTGGCTTCTTGTTCCGGAGTTTCTTCTCCGGTTGATTGTTGGCCTTGGAATTGGCGTTGCTATCGCTGCCTCCGTTTGGTATCTGCTAAAGAATGTTTCACTCGTTCCTGATGCTGCTCCATTGCATGCACGGTTGATTGTGCTTGCCGCTATTATTGTTGCGTACGGTGGTGCAGAGACAATTCTAGCAGAGACTGGTATCGCTGCTGCCGCCGCTGCTGGTTTTGTTCTTGGGAACGTTGATCTACCTCACCACGAAGAAGTTATTGATTTCCTTGATGACCTGTCAGTAGTTGTACTCTCATTTATTTTTGTTGCCCTTGCTGCACTGATCAATGTTGATGACATCATTGAACTCGGTCTTCCTGCGCTTGGAATTGTTATTGCTGTTGTCTTTATTCTTCGACCGCTGGTCATTGCGATTTCAGCAACAGGAGAGCGCTTTACAAGTAATGAAAAGCTCTTCCTTAGTGCGGTTGGCCCTCGTGGTATCATTCCGGCCGCTGTTGCAACACTATTCGCGGTTGAGTTAGAAACTGTCGGACAATTTGATACTGCTGGTGCACTTGCTGGAACAGTCTTTTTAATTATCTCGGTCACCGTCGTTCTACAAGGCGGATTGGCCCGAAATATCGCTGAACGATTAAATGTGATACCTATGCATACAATTATTGTTGGCGCAGGGCGCGTTGGAACTGCCCTCGCCGAACGGCTTGAACGAGACGGAGAGAATGTAATTATGCTTGAGAAAGATCCAGAAGCAGCTGAGAAAGCCCGTGACCGCGGGTTGCGTGTCATTGAAGGAGACGGCACCGACGCGGACGATCTCCAAAAAGCTGAAATTGGCAATGCGAAGACCTTCGTTGCCGCTACCCCATCTGATGATGTAAACCTCCTTGCCTGCCAACTGGCAAAAACACGGTTCGATATGACAAAGGTTGCCTCTCGAGTTAACCAACCTGGGAATGTCGAAGCGTTTGAGTCAATGGGTGTGCGGACAATGGACGTCTCAATGGCAACAGCGTGGTCTCTTGAAAATGTGCTTGAGCGCCCAGCACTGTCTCAATGGATGAATGAACTTGGCCGCACTGGAGATGTTCAAGAGATTGCTGTCACATCAGAAGAACTCATCGGCAAACCGATTTCTGAGATCAACAAACGAGTTCCGGAAGGTTGTATCGTTGGGCTGGTAACTGACAAGGAAGGTAATTCACATGTTCCAACTGGCGATCAAACAATCGAACGCGGCGATCATATAACGTTCATTGGAGAGACTGAGGCGGTTGACAAAGCTGTCAAGCGCTTCCACCCTCACGAATAACTTCAGTACCTATTCGAATTTTCAGGCTAAGTTTTTACATCGAGTCCTTTGCCTACATCCGTTGCTTCTGGATGATCAAACTACTACACACACTGTCTCTGATTTGCAACTACCGTGTCACATGTAGTAATAAGAAGTGTCTGTCGAAACGACCTCAGGTAAAATGAGTCCGCCCTCCCCGATTTGAACGGGGGACAAGTCGATCTACAGTCGACTGCTCTACCAGTCTGAGCTAAGGGCGGTCGATTTGATGTAGATGCTTGCATGGATTAAACGTTACTTTTTCGCTCTGTCACACACACGTCAGACACAGCCGGGAATACTAAGTAGATGCTTCCACAATTAAACGACAAATAGATACTTATCATCCAATCCCTCACAGTGGTTATTCATGAGCAAAATTACGTTCCGAGCCGATCAAGAACTTATCGACGAGCTTGAACGGTTTGACGCGTCAAAGAGTGAGATTATGCGTCGAGCCTTACGAGCTTACTTGGACTCACATCCGCAATCAGATCCATCCACTTACGACGATTCTCAGATTAAAGATGATACTATTGATGGTATGATCGCAACCAGGGTTGACGAATTAATTAAAGAGCGCCTTGGACAGCCAACAACGTCACCACAGGATGTCAACATTAATATTTCGTTAGATGCCGAATCAGAACGTGTTACATCTGTAGACGCTTCGCGTAAGACAGAGCAAGTTTCTTCTCAAACTCCGTCTGACAAATCATCGACTTGTGACCAGTGCGGTGAATTGGTCGACGATGATCACGTATACTGCCCAAATTGTGGAGAAAAAGTCTCACAGCGTGTTTTCTGCGAGTGTGGGGATGAACTTCGTTCTGACTGGGGATTTTGCCCAAGTTGTGGACGACGTACGCCAGCTGCCGATGTTCTTGACCCATCTGACCAATTTGACTGACATTGTTTGCACTTTTGTCATACAATACCCGTAAGATTTAATAGCGGTGGCACACAGTATCAAACTGCGTAAGACGACCGTCTTACACGGTGCGGTGCCCTCCAAATGTCGCCGTGCCGTCATGCGGTCCCGTGTCTAACGCGGTGCGCAACAAAAGGGGAGATTAACTATGGAACGTGTGACACTTCGAATCCCGAAACAGCAAATTGAACAGGTTGAACAGATGGTTGAAACCGGCCAATATCCAAACAGAAGCGAAGCAATTCGAGCTGCCGTCCGTGATATGATTGAGGAAGAAGCAGACCGTGCGCAAGATGGTAACCGAGACCATTCATTTGTGAGGGCGTAAACAATGCAAGACATCGTCCAAAATGCACTCAAAAATGCTGAACAGGAAGACCGTGACGTTGACGTAGATAGTGATGAATTTGGAGATCCGCGCATTGTAATCGTCGGTTGTGGTGGTGCCGGTAACAACACGGTTAATCGTCTCTACAATATCGGTGTCGATGGTGCTGAGTCTGTTGCTATTAATACTGATAAGCAGCACCTTCAGATGATCGAGGCAGACACGAAGATCTTGATTGGCAAATCACTGACCGAAGGTCTCGGTGCCGGTGGTGATCCATCGATGGGCGAGCGTGCTGCGGAGATGGCGCAGGGGACAATTAAGGATGTCCTCGGTGAAGCAGATCTTGTGTTTGTCACTGCTGGTATGGGTGGCGGAACAGGAACTGGTGCTGCCCCTGTTGTCTCTAAGATTGCAAAAGAACAGGGCGCAATAGTTGTTGGAATGGTTTCTACCCCATTTAACGTTGAGCGTGCCCGAACCGTCAAAGCGGAAGAGGGGCTTGAACGTCTCCGAGACGAAGCTGACTCCATTATTGTTCTGGATAACAACAGACTGCTTGACTACGTGCCAAACCTTCCAATTGGAAAGGCGTTCTCCGTGATGGATCAGATTATTGCTGAAACTGTCAAAGGCATTTCTGAGACAATTACCCAGCCAAGCCTGATCAATCTTGACTATGCCGATATGACGACGATCATGAATCAGGGAGGTGTAGCTGTCATGCTTGTTGGTGAAACTCAAGACACCAACAAGACAGAGGAAGTTGTCAATGATGCAATGAACCATCCGCTCCTTGATGTTGATTATCGCGGTGCTTCCGGTGGTCTAGTCCATATTACTGGTGGACCTGACCTTACCCTCAAGGAAGCAGAGGGAATCGCTGATAACATTACTGAGCGACTGGATGCAAGTGCGAACGTTATTTGGGGAGCTCGTATTCAGGAAGAGTACAAAGGTAAAGTCCGTGTTATGGCAATTATGACTGGTGTTCAGTCTGCTCAGGTTCTTGGTCCCTCAACCCAGCGTCAGGCAGATCGATCTCGACGCGAACTTGAACAGACAAATAGCGGCGCTAATAACGGCTCCGGTCTTCGTGGCAAAGCACAAAGCGATGGTGGTCGTAGCGAAGTCGAGAAGCACAATGGCGTTGACGTTATCCGGTAGCGCTTATTGATCGCTTTCAACTACCGTTTTTCGATTCCCATTAATTGCATCGAGGAGCGAACACGTTCTACAAACCTCTCGCTCTGTTGGATTTCCACAACGCCTACATTCTGTTGTGGATTCCTCTGAGTTGTCTGACATTTCTTCCTTGGCCGCCAGCTGGGCAAGTTTCTCATATCCTGCCATAATTGAGTGTCTAGTGCCCGGATGATCTTCTTCGAGCTGATATAGAAGTTCTTGAACTTCTGCTCGAAATGATTCCTCTGCATGCGGGCACTCAGTAATGTGTGCAGGTAACCCCTGAAGATGAGCGTATAACGCAACTTCCTGTTCTGGAATATCCCGTAGTGGCTTTACCCGCGGAATAAACAAATCATCTCTAGGTCTTTCACCAACTGCACCCAGTGATGCAGAGAAATGTTTGGCAATTTGATTAACATCTCCTTCAAAAATATTCATCAGCGCCGTCTCTGCTTCATCGTCAAGATTGTGTCCTGTAAGTAGTAAGTCTGCATCGAGTTCATCAGCATATCGTGTCAGTACGTCACGACGTAAGACACCACAATATGCACAAGGCGCCATGTTTTCTGGATCATCCGCTGCGACTTCATCCATTTTCACCCCATACTCATCGTTGTATGACACAAGTACATGCTCGATATCAATATCTTCGGTCAACTCTTCACAGGCAGAGACGCTTTTGTCACGATAGCCCTCAATTCCTTCATGAATTGTTAGTGCAATTAGCTTAATCCGTGGATCCTCAGCGAACGTTTCATGAAGAATTTTGGTTAATACAACACTGTCCTTTCCTCCTGAGAGCCCAATAAGCCAGTGCTGTTGATTCTCTGGCGTTGCCCTTTGATCGACCATATTGTCTTCACGAATTCTACTTTTGACTCGACGTTCGACTGACTGAATAAAATGTTGCTCGCAGAGGTGAGCACCTGAATATGCGGTATGTATTACAGCCTCTGCTTCGCACCGATCACACTGCATCTATTTGTTATCGAGGTTTGGATTGGAATACGGAAAAACACCACGCTATTGAGGATGTATAAATTGCATGCTGAGTATCAATGTAATGTTCCTTCTCTTACGTGGTCATCATACGCAAACAATGCGTATCCTACCTCTGCGGTTGAGTATCCGGTATTAGTTGCTATATCCCGTATTGGCTTTATCATCGTAACATAATCTCCGGCGTCGAAATGTTCTTTTCGCCCGTCTAAGAAGTCTAATCGGTCCAGTGATGCCCAGACACGAGTGTCGACAACTGCATGCTTTTCTGGATTCAATGCCGTCAGAACACATGACGCTGTCGGCGCTTTGAACCCCTGTAGACCTGTTAGTAGATGAATCTTCGAAAAATCACCATTGACGTTTCGGACATTTTTGGTAACCTCGATACATCGATCTGCAGGATTCTTTTCAACGTGATACGCACTTCGCGTTGATGACTCATATGCGATGTCATACAACTGATTACGGCTTAGATATCCTTGCTTTCGATATTTGTCTCCAAAGTCTTGTAGCTGTTCTGGCAATACACCTTGTGTTTGTTCGTATCGATCAAGATTCTCTCGTACGAAGGCTTTCAGGTCATCTACTGTCATGCTTGAACAAAAAGCAACATACAGATTCCAACGGTAATAACATACACGCCAGCCGAAATCATCCAGCTTCGTTTGATATCGCCAACACGTTGTGCAGTGAGTCCCCCTACGTGAGACAGCGGTCCAAGAAAGAACACGCCAATCATCAGTCCGAACATGATCGTCCCTGCTCCGGCTAGTGCTAATAGACTCATCGTTGTACTGTCTGGAACAATCATACTCAGTAGTGCAAAGACTCCCAAATACACAACACCAGCTACCGTTCCAGAACCATAGTGAGCAAGTACAACAGGTCCTCGCTCAACGTCTTCTGGCTTGTTTCCACTCACTGCAGCAGCGGCAATTGCTGGCGGCATTCGACCCTCTGGCAGTCGATCCATCGCAAAGTCCATAATCGTAGTTGCAATCAGACCGAAAACTGCTGCAACAAAAACCACCAACGGGTGTAGTAGTTCCATTTACCGTCACTCGATAGCCTAATCAGTTGTATGTTCCTATTTCCTTTTTTAGCTGATTGCAGGCGCTAAGCCCCCTTCCTCAACGAGCACCGCAGTCCGCATCAGCGGACAAGGAGCGCAGGAGGGAGGGGATATAGCGCCGTCTTCGATTCACTTCCACTCTGTACCGGGTATGTATCATACTGCCAGTCGAAGACTGGAAGTGTGATGGTAGTTACTCATCGTCTCGGCTTAGAGCCCGACAAGAAAGGCGGTCGAGATGAATCTCGCCATCACCACCGAGTAGGAGTGGGACACTCCGAATCCACGCCTCTGGAGACTGCGCTCCCTGCGCGGACTGTCGGCGCAAACCGACCATCCGTGAAAAAGTGTGTCGCGGAACGAGGAAGCCACACCCTCAGCGAGGCCGTCAGGCTAAGCAGGGTGGGGTAGTTCACAAAGTAGCCTTGGTATGGTATTATAACACTTTGAGATGTCTAGTTTACCAAGCCCTGAGGTCAACTGCCTCGGGACCAAGTTCCGAGACTTGATACTGGACTTCCGTTATCTCCGAATAACTCGGCAGGCGTGAAGTCACCACTCACGTCCACTGTCTCTGACTTGAGGGCCAGACGACCGTTGGCCCATCTACCGCCAGACATTCGCCCGCGGTGATGCTCCCGCCATATCTGGAAGTGATTTTCTCTGCCGCATTGTAACCTGTACTTATCTCGTACTCACTAGCCTTTGGTTTCGATAATGGTGGTAGTCTTGCTTGTTGATGTCGATGTTGTAACGTGTATATCGACTCCGATGCCAATGATTTGATCTTGTTTTGCTTCCCGAGTGATAACCCCGTTAGATGTCGAGATATCAGGCGATTTTTCTGTATTATATTTCTCGACTGCAGTCGTTGCAGCCGTGTTATTTCTCGTTATTCGATATATCACTGAGCTATCTTGCTTACTTTGCTCAATTGTATCTACTTTCTGATCAAAATCTTTGATAAACTGTTCTGTAGTATTTTGCTGGTTGCTGTGTGTTACGTTCACTTTCGCTTGATGGGCTGCCATCTCCACTGCTTCCAGTGCGTCAGATCCTGGTTGCTTTTGGTTAACTTGCTGATCACCGGCATATCCGAGTTGGATGTATGCCATAAATATCAAGACCAATGCCACGGCAACAACGCCGGAGGTAAGTAGTACGAGCTGTCCTCGGGACCGATTGCTGTGACTATACATAGTAAATATTCACCTCTATTTCGCCATGAGGCGTGACTTGTGTTGCCGTCCCGACGTCCGCTCTTGGCGGGGGTATATCTCCAACCGTTCCGTATGGTGTCTTCACATAATATTTCACTTGCTCTGGGAGCATTGATGAGATCCGTTTATCAATGTCTTCTCGCTGCTGTTCGAACGTATCTTGAGAATCTATGTGACCAATCGCGGTTGTGTTTTCTCCTCCCGTCGCTGCTATCACTGTTGCAGTGTCATCTGCATATATCTCTAGCTGCGGACCTTCTGTCCCTGTTCCCAGGAAGTTTATTGTGATAAGTGTTAAAATACTAAAAATGAGCAATATTCCAATCCCGACTTCTAGCATTGGAATTGATAGCCGACCTCGGTTATTCATTTGTCTACCTCCACAGTCACACTTAGTATTCGCTCTGTCTTCGTCGTCTGATAGCTAACAGTTAGATTACCTTCTGTTGCCGTAACTGTTGATGCTGATGCTGCCGATAATGGAACTGTATAATTGCCGGTAAGTCCGGTCTTATTTTGTAACGCAGTCCTGTTATCCACCAATACTTTCTCTGCCCCGTTGACATTAATTATACATGTCTGTACCCCCTGTGGAATTGATAATTCTGATCCTGTTTTCGTCTTTTTCTCTTGATCGACAACTATTCGGTTTACTGTCGTTCCTTCTGTCACCGTCCCAAATGCGTACTGTTTCTTACCATCAACTTGAACTTCTACACCACTTACCTCGGAACGAAGAGGTTCGACTGCTTGCTCACTGTACACATCAATCTGGCTAGTGTTGAGATACGGAGTACTACCTTCAGGGGACGCCACTATTTGATCACTGTACGCTTCAGCAAGCTGCTGTTCAGATGCATCTCTGTCTGCTGTAGAGAAGGCAACATCCGCAACTGTAATCGTGCCGCCAAGCAGCAGTGTTAATACAATCAGTGCGGTTGTCAGTGTCAGAATATTTGTCCCCTCACCGATCACCGTCTTTCACCTCCGAGCAATTTAGAAGTTGTATGCGATACTCTTCTCCATGTGTTCTGATCTTAATGATTGTCTGTTCTGTACTATTCCAGGTCCCTGTAGCGTTGATCTGATGTTCTGGGCGTGTAAGCGGATGCGTTATACTCCCAACTTCAGAGTGTTGAATTAAGTGTACTTTTCCTTGATTGACCTGTATTTTGTATGGTTCATTCTGGATTGTTTTTGGAATGTCTACATGAATAATCGCTGTTGTGTTTTCGGCCGTTATAGACTCAATCTCTCCGGACACCTCTGCTGTTACCCGCTCAGCAGTTGCTGATCCTGCTTCATCTTGAAACTCCGGAACGACAGTTCCGAACAGTACAGGGATTACGACGGCAAGATATAATATAATAACAGCCATCTCCGTCATTCGTCCAACAACTGCTTTCGCCTGGATATCTCTCCTCATTGTTGTTCCTCCAGTGTTATCTCATGGATCAGAACCTCAGATGGTCTTTCTTGATCTAACTGTGCAACAACGCTTGGATATTCATCATCTCCAAACCGTAACTCTGTGACTGAGTCAAATCCTCGTGTAGCCAAGTATTCACTCCATAGATCTGGATATCGTGTCTCAATGGCTACTTTTCGATCTCTCGTACTGAGATTATAGCGCTCATAATCATTACTCACCTGAAGTTCTAACAGAGAATTCGTATTATCAGAGGTCTCTACAGCTGATAGATCCGTTAGCGTGATTAATTCGTGTGTACCAAAATCTGGCGTAATTTGTGGGGGTTGATACATTGAAGCCCCCGACCGTGTCTCAAGTATGACTGCTCCCGTGCTCGCTGTTACCCCGTGGTTGTCTAACTGATACTGTAGTGCTTCTCCATCGTGTCTGTAAAGTACATTTGCTGTTCGATCATCACTGTCATCTTTAGTCCCATCAAGTACCCGAATAGTTCGAGGTTCTGATTCAATCTCACCATCACCTATGTTTATCGTATGATGCTGCGGGCCTGTCTGGTCTGGGGACAGTACTTGACTTATCTCATCAGCGATGCGTTCTGAATCTGCTGTTGTCGCTCCCGTATGAATTATCACACTAATCCCGACAATTAACCCACTAAGACCAATTACCGTCAACACAAGTAATACCACGAGCCCAAACGACCGTAGTGGTACATCACTCATATTACACCAACCCCCGCAAAAACAGTATAGCACACAAGCACAAGCAACCCGGAGTGCAATAGAGCAACATATCGATCTTGACTTGCAACCCCAGCAAACCAACCACAAGTGATCATTGTCGCTTGAGTAAGAATATAGAATTGTTGTTTCATCCCATCCTGATCAATGCCTCTTTGACCGACAGCAATCGTTGGGTCAGCTTCCGCCACTGCTGTTACCTGCGTAAATCCTTCAATAATGTATTGATTCACTGCTACAACAACGACGATAATTAACAGAGCTGTGGCCCATCCAATAGCAATGTATACCTGCATCGATTCTTGGAGTGATCGCTTTTCTTGATAGAGGCGCCCAACCTCTGTTTCAAGTGCATCAAAAATCTCTTCGAAATTACTTCCAGCTGCTAATGCCCCAGATAGAAGGTCAACTGTCTGCCGTGCAAGCGCTGTTCCAATTTGATTTCCAAAACGATCCAATGCTCCGTGCTGGACGCTTCCTTTGTGCGTGGTTAACTGCGTGTTAAACGCTAGGTCTGAAATCTCCGTTTTGATTGGCGGTTGTCCAATTTCTCTTGCCTCATATTCAACCGCCTTTGGAAATGGCCTACCAAGATTAATGTGTCCAGCAACAGCGTGGATAAATTCTTTAAGTTCCCTATCTTTAGCGTCATCAATTCGCTTTCGTCGTATTGCTACTGCTCCAATTGGAAGTGCCCATATACTGTATACTAATGTAGCTGTTGTACCCGAAATCCCACCAACCATCCATAGACAGCTCCCAAGTATGACCGCTACTGGGGTCCAAACAACCAAGGCACTGGCTGGATTCTCTGAACTATCATTAATAATATCCCAGGTTCCTTCTGGTCGATCAAATGACCGTAACTGTTCCGGCGGTTTGAGTGTCTCAACTGTTAATATTATCACTACACCAATGAAAATGATACTAGCTGCCCCACCGTATATGAGGAATGTCTGTAATGGTATTTCTCCAACTGGTGTCATTACTAACTGGTTTAATCCGGCTGTGAGCACACTCAATACAGAGATAACAATCACAAATAATGCAGGTAGTACGAGTAGTATCACGAATAACTCAGCAACCAATTCAAGCAAGCCATGTCGTCGCTTCCGGTTTTGGGATCGCCGGTGACTGAGCATTTGTGCCTCCGTCTGCAGATATGACTGTAACTCCTCGTCGCCTTGCTTGGCATGGTCATGTAACTTAATCAGGAACGGTCCAAGAGCATCTGACGGTGTATCTCGCGCGACGGACCGAATTGCTTTATCCAAGTTTCCGGTCAACGAAGCTCTATTGAGAACCGTTTGAACCTCAGTTGCTGTCTCTCCGTACACTTGATCGTTTTTTGCAACGTTTTGAAGCATGTCTTCCAGCTCAAGATCTCCTGTTGCGAGTACGCTAAGATATCGTGCAGCACCTGGCAATGTACGGTCGATATCCACTCGCCGTGCTGTTTCACGCCACCGAAGGTATTGGTGACCTAATTTGACTGTCCCATATTTACCAATGATACCAAGCCCTACACCGACCACAAGTTGTGTTAACTGCAGACCACTGATCACCGCTGTTGATCCAGTGATTACCAAGAAAATTACCCATGAAACGGCATACACCCAAGAGATATATGCTTCAAAACTACAATCAAGCTTCGCCCTTCGAAATAAATCCTGATACCGAGTATGTCGTGGTTGTGCTGCGTGTCTTGCGAATAATTTACGAACCTTTTGTTCACTTCGGTTCTTAGCGTTCTGTCTAAATTCGTCGCTCACGCTTTCTCCCCCGAATTCATCCGCTGTAATCGCTCTACTGTTGCTGTTTCATCTGTCTGTAAATCCGCAAGAAATTCAAACAGTGTCTTGAAATCGCTAATATTACTTCTCGTGAGGTAGTTGGTGTAGCGGAGTTTCTTGTGAAACTCTGCTTCGACAGCCTGCACTGATCGATCAGTTTGGTCTGCAATCTGATGAAATATCCGCATGTCACAACTTGGCTCATCCGTGTTTGCTCCAGCGTGTTCCACTTTATCTGCTGGTTCAAATGCGGAATGGCGTAATCGAGGCTCAGGTTCTTTTGTTGAGGTTTGGACCGGCTTCTGATCACCTAGTTGAGGATGTGAATAGGCAAATCGGAATGCACCTTCTTCGTCACGAATACATATCCGATTCCAGCATACTCTGGTCTCTCCTTTGACAATCTCTCCTCCGGGTCCGTCAACAGCTTCGAACTCGTTCGGGTTCAAGAATTCAATTACCTCTCCTACATACCGTTCACCATCGATATGACGGGGGAATACCACAAGATCAATCTCTTGTAGTAAGTGTGGGGAAATCCCTTGTTCAACCATCCTATTCACCAGTGTTTCTGGATCATCCGCGTGAACTGTTCCAATCAATCCATGGCCAGTATTGATAGATTCAGCATATGTTCTGAAACTTTCTGGTGTATTAATTTCTGCAATTATCTCGACATCCGGATTTAGATAGTTACACTCCGTCATTAGTGACGCCATCGTAATATCTTCTTGATCCGGACCATACTCTTTGGTTGATAGTTCAACTCCTGTTTCATGTGGCAGCCGTACTTCTCGAGAACCTCCATCAATTGCTATTGCTCGATCGTCAAACCGAATAAACGGCATATGAGCGTTCATCAGGGTCGTCTTTCCGACTCCTGTCGATCCAGAGTATAATATTACTCCACGATGCTCATGTAGCATCCACAGAAGTGCGACAAGCTCCTGTGGCATGGTATCTTGCTGAATTAAGTCAATCGGTGTCAGGGATCTGAATGCCTGCTTTCGTATTGAAACGTGAGGCCCTCCTTCACTGATCACTGGAAGACCAACTGCACAACGAATTGTGACATCATCCTCTACTTCTGCAGGCTCTAGGTTGACCTTGGCACTGGGATTTGATGCGGTCAATTCTGCTCCGTCTGATGCAGCAATCTGAGTTACAATGTTTGTAAACTCCTGCTCATCATCAAACTGCAGGTTTGTTGGAATTCGCTTACCTTCAGCGACTGTCGTTCGGGGAACTACCTTGATACGTTCTCCAACTTTATTCGCTTCAATATCTTCCAATTGTGGATCTCGAATTGGAATTGTCAGCTTTCCCTCCCCAATAAAATCTCGGAGGATGTAATAGACCAATGCACTGATCCTTTGTTCTGACAATTCTGGATCCTCCGCGTCGGATTTAGGTCCAGAAGCAGCAATCAACGATTGAATCCGTCTTCGAATTCCGTCTGTTGTACTTTGGCTTTTATTTAACTGTCTGAAAATATCACGTGCTTTTGTTTTGATGTATTCTGTTCGATCCTCGATTATACCATCGACGCTTGTCTTCCAAATTCGGTCTTTGCATTCTTCGATCAACCTTTTTTCTCGCTCTTGTAACGTTGGCTCTCTGACTGCGTATTTGATCGTGAACGTGTCTCTTCCAATTATTTGCTCTTTATAAATGACAACCGGAATTTCGTAGTCACAAAAATCAACTGTGTAACTTGCTAGTTGCCTACTAAAACACCGGCTAATATATGTGTCCGTTGAGCTAAACTCAGTCTCAACTGGTGCATATCGTTCTGTCTGCACAAACAGTGTCTTATCATCGACATCCGCCATCTTGATGTTCTGATCGATTGCTAATGGAGTGACTTCACCTACTGCATATCTATCTCGAAGGGCAAAATATCGTAAGCGACGCTGGGCTGCTGGTTCATAGTTACGAATTCGTTGTTTGGTTGCTTCGTTTAGTTCCGTCTCTGTCATCCGCTGCTCAATTCCTTCTTTGGTTAGTGGCCGACCTCGAAGAGAATCCTCAGTACCTGATTCTAAACTGTTGACCCACTCTCTTTCTTCGTTGGTTAGTAACGGCTCACGAACATTGTACTGAATCCCTTCATTATCCTGTCTAATCGTAACAACGGTTCCTGAGACTAATTCGTACTGTTCCAAAATATTAGGTGCGTACCATGCCTTACGGCTTTCTGGGGGCTCCGGCGGGGGAACTGTCACCGGCAACTGCATAATTGAACGGTGATTATTTTCTGACTTAATTCAACTGAAATTAACTGAGAGTCTTTTTATTTCGGTGTAACCGTTTTCTTGATCTCCTGTTCTGTCGGCCCGTTGGTCTCGGCTAAATATTCGCTATTTGACGCTTATAACATGGTTAGAGTCCGTTGTTGATTGAGGAAGGGGACTCCGCCTCGTAATTAGTTGAACTCCCGGCGTGATTCAGATAAAAGAGTAACTCAACTACCTCTGCCTTTCAAACACATCCCTGTGACAACACTCTGGAGTATAAACGTTTCTTTTCACGAGCCAACGTATCACACATGATCAATTAAACTGGTTTCGAAGGAGGAAGAAACTAGGAATGCGATACAAACCACAAACAATCACGATGATGCTAGTACGATCTAACTGCGCGTCGAATGACCTCAATACCCATCTCCGTATCTATGGAATTGGGTCAGAGACATGTATTAATAATGGTAATTGGGTTAATAAAACAAGAGACCGAAAGTGAAAGCTATAAACTGTCCAGCACCCCAGTTACTATTAAGCCGAGGTAGCCTAGCCTGGCCAAGGCGCCTGCCTCGAGAGCAGGTGTCCGAGAGGACTCGGGAGTTCAAATCTCCCCCTCGGCGCTCACTTTACTGACAATTCTAAGTTTGTAGCACTGCTCCCCGTCCTAATTTCCAGTAGCTATGTAAACATAACATCATAAAAACCCAGAGTGCTGCAACACTTATCCTATACTTCTCGGAAGTTATTAGATGCTATTCTGTCCCCGAAATTCGGTAGTCTGCTGACACAAGAATAGTAATCGACAATCGGTATACAGGTGCCACGAGGGTTATCGCGGAGAAAATAACGATGCAACACGTAGGATCTCAATATTATCTGCTCTGATAATCGGTACCCCAATCTTATGTACTTGATTTTGCGAGTTTAGAATGTGAATAAATGATAGACGCTGGCTATCTGCTGCTTACTGGAATTCTTATCACGATTGGCATCTATGTTGCTGGAATCGCCTTACGAGCATACTTCCGTACTTCTCGACAAGAAATGCTCTATATATCTGCTGGATTTGGCCTCATCGTTTTCGGGGCGTTTGTCGCAACGGTAGGCACATTTCAGGGCCTTGACCGACCGCAAACGGCTCTTTCCGTGCAGTTTCTCCCAATGACAGCAGGTATGCTGTTTATTCTGTACAGTATTCATCCTGAGTGACTTTCCTAACTATCTTTTCTACTCTTTAGAAATTATAGCGAATAATATAAGGGAGTGGGATTTGTAACAGTGTTCGGTAGAGTGATAACATGGTACAAATACCACGGACTATGAGTACCCAACATCCTGACAACGCAACTCCGCCATTTTTTGCTGAGGGGCCTGTCACTGAAGGGGAAGATGAAATTCAGGAAGCTTACTATATCTACTCACATTTGGGATGTGACGAACAGATGTGGGATTTTGAAGGGAAAGAGGGAGACGCTTATGCGGTCAAAAAGCTCCTGTCCCGATATGATGACTATTTTGAGTCAAATATTCTCGGTAAAGATCACCGGTTGACGATCCGGGGACCAAATCCCGATGTTGAAATATCCGAGGCGAAGATTTTACTCGAGATTTTGGATAGTATCCCTCGTTCATACGATGCGGCTAAACTGTTCTATGAGGATGCTGGGATTGATCCGACGCCTCCAATCTTTGAGGTTATCATTCCAATGGTCACAAACGCTACGCAACTTGACTTGGTCCACGACTATTATCAGGAGCAAGTTGTTGGACAGGCAGACCACACATTGGCTGATGGCCGGACTGTCTCTGATTGGGTGGGCGAGTTTATGCCTGAGGAAATCTCTGTGATACCTCTGATTGAAGATCGAGAGAGTATGCTATCAGCTCATGAAATTGTTGAACAGTATATCGAAGGCCGTGATGTCGATCACCAACGTGTATTCCTTGCCCGTTCAGACCCAGCGATGAACTATGGCTCACTGGCAGCTGATCTTATCAATAAGGTCTCGCTTCAGCGCCTCTATCAGATGGCTATGACGACAGACACTGAAATTCACCCAATATTTGGTGCTGGCTCTGTCCCATTCCGCGGTAACCTCTCTCCACATACTGCACATGACATCGCGGCGGCGTATCCAGAGGTTGAGACGTTCACCATCCAGTCTGCATTTAAGTACGATTATCCTATCTCTGAAACACGAGAAGGGATTGAAGCTCTTCACTCTGCAGACCTTGGTCGACGCCCTCCTCGAATCGATGAGGACCGGGCACTTGATGTTATTGATGATACGGCCGAGCATTACTCACGACAAGTAAAATCCATTGAGCCGCTTGTCAATCGTCTTGCTGAAAATATTCCAAGCCGACGATCCCGAAAGCTTCACGTTGGTTTGTTTGGATACTCCCGAGAAGTTGGGGAAAGTTCACTTCCTCGCGCGATCACGTTCACTGCAACATTATATAGTGTTGGTTTTCCGCCATCTATCATGGGTCTTTCTGGACTCTCTGACGATGATCTTGATTTTGTCGAAGAAGTGTTCCCACAGTTCTTCCCGAACTTAGAACGTGCTCTGCAATATTACAATCCACGTTCGCTTGAAGTGGTCGACATCCCAGAGGAAGATGTCGAAGCTGCGCTTGATCTCGTTGATTATGATCCTGATCCTGAACATCAGAGTGCCACCGATGCTGTTATCGATGGACTAACCGCAAGCAGCGATCATAAAATTGAGAACGATATTGTTGAAGCGGCCCGTATTCGTCGGTTCCTCGGCTAGTTCCAGATCTCTGTACTTATAAAGGAACACAAATACTTGAATTGTCTTTTATATTCAGTCGTCAGCTACTGTCAATGTCGGATCATCGGCAGTGGCTAATAATCGATCAAGTGCCCGAACCATTGCTTCCACACTAGCGACTGTAATATCTGTATCGCTTTTTGCCACGGTCACTGACTGATCTCCACGTGACATCTCTACTTCTACAGTGACGACTGCATCTGTCCCTCCTGTAATAGCATCGACATGATATGACTCAAGCGTTGCAGTTCCTTCTCCAAGTGCTTGCCTGGCTGCTGAAACCGCTGCATCGACTGGACCAGTTCCTGTACCAGACGCAACAAGCTCTTCACCATTAACCGAAAGCCGAACACTTGCCGTTGGTGTACCGCCGCCACTGGCAGCCGTGATATCAAGCAACTCAACACGGCGTTCGTGTTTTTCGGCAGTGACCTCTTCTGCAATCTGAAGTAAGTCGACATCGGTTACGCGCTTACCTCGGTCACCTAACTCTTTGACTTGGCTTACAATCTCATCAAGTTCTTCATCGGTGACATTCCACCCATGTTCCTCCAGTGCCGCTCGAGCTCCAGCCCGTCCTGTGTGTTTACCAGCGACCATACGGCGTTCTCGTCCAACCTTTTCAGGTGGATAAGGTTCGTACATCGCTTCGTCTTTGAGTGTTCCATCAGTGTGGATGCCTGACTCATGTGTAAAGGCGTTCTCACCGAGGACAGCCTTGTTCGGAGCCAATCCGATGCCAGTCGCTTGACTGACTGTTCGTCCCAGTTCATACAACATCTCGGTTTCAACTACCTGCGTGTCATACACGTGATCAAGCGTTATTGCCATCTCTTCCAGTGCCACATTTCCTGCGCGTTCGCCAATTCCATTGACTGTTGCATGTACTGTGTCTGCCCCGGCGGCTAATGACGCCAAGGCGTTCGTCATCGCAAGGCCAAGGTCATCGTGTGTATGTGTGCTTGTTGGCCCAATCTCAGCCAGCCGTGACACTGCCCTGTATGTTTCTTCTGGGCCAGCATGCCCAACCGTGTCAGCGAAGCAAATTTGGTCAGCCCCAGCACTGTACGCGGCGCCCATCAACTCCTCTAAAAACGAGAAGTCTGATCTAGATCCATCTTCCCCTATGACTTCAACCCACAATCCATGATCTTTCGCATAGTCGACTAGCTCCTCAGTTTTGGCGACTGTTTCTTCGCGGCTTGACCTGATTTTTTTCTCTATATGTCGGTCACTTGCTGGGACAACAAGTTCTACACCATCAACTCCTGCGTCAAGTGCCAGATCAATATCTGATTTAATTCCCCGAGCAAAACTTGTTACTCGGGCATCTAAGTTCAACTCAGTCACGCGACGAATTGCTCGCCGTTCCCCTTCACCAGTACATGCAGACCCAGCTTCAATAATATCAACGCCTGTTTCATCCAGCTTTCGCGCAATCTCAGCCTTTTCATCTGGTGATAATGATACACCTGGGGCTTGTTCACCGTCCCGCAGCGTTGTATCAAGAACGTTGTATGTGACTTCGTCGCTCGATTCGACTAATGATTCGAAGGAAAAGTCGTGATGTTCTGGGCTTTTACCCGTGAATTTCACGGCCAGCCGCCTTGCGGCGACTTCCTCTATCCTCCGAGGAATTCGTTCCTCTCATAGGTATAATGATTGTTGATAAGGAACATGATAAATCTCACGGTTGTAACTCAAAATATCCCAATATCCATTAACTATTGGTGACACCCAGAGTACAAATGTGTGTAATCGTCTCGATTCAGGTCTGATACAGACTTGGAAATTATTCTTCTACAGTAATCTGATCCCCTGGCATAACAGCTGTGGCTGTCTGCGGAGGTAACTCAATGACCATGTCTGCAGCTTCTCTCCCAATCCCGGTCCATGGTGGCAGTGTCTTTACCGCATTTACTGTGCCATCTTCAACCCAAAGAACATCAAGTGCTGTCCGCACTCCGATCATGTGTATTGTTCGAGGCTTTGTCTTGTTAAACCGAAACATGAGCGCGTAGCCTTCTGGCAGATCTTTCTTTCCCATTAGTCCGATTGCTTTTTTCAAAAATGTATTTGCTATCTCCACATCAGTGGCAAGTGATATTTTCTCACCTTCTTTCGATTTGTGTTGTAATTTCACAACTTGTATGTTTTCGTGCAGGATTCTTAGCGTTTTGTTCACCTCAGTATTGCATTTTGACCTCCTCCCACGGCCTTCAGCCGTGGGATTCCTCGGTGGGTGACCCAGCCAGTCTCGAATCTGAGGCAAGGTTCCCACGCTCACGCGTGGTACTCCGGTTCGTGGGCTCCTCTTTGGTTGCATGATCACGCTATCGCCAGCAGTGGTCGTCCCACTCAAGGTGAGGCACCTTGCAGTGTCCCTTATCAGGGCCGTTCTGACCCGAGTCCACAGGCCGCACCATCGGCCGTGCTCCAGTCTCAACATTGCCATCCTCTCGCTTTGTAGGAGATTTTTACTTCAAACCACATCGCTATGATCTTCAACAGCTACACGAGTCGCACTGGAACACATCGCCGTTGCGCGAGACGTGTCTCTTTTCAGCGCACCGTGGGCACTGACTGGACGTGCCTGCTTCTGATGCTTCTTCAACGCTGATTCCACACCCATCTTCAAGCACGGGTTGTATCCTGCGACAGAAACGAGCGCGCGCCACCATGCGTCCCGACAGTTGACTACACCCGAAAAAGCCTAACAGGCTAACAGTGTATAGAGGACACAATGGCTGAACGGTCTGTGGGGACTGATTCACCGTATACGTACGTGGAGCGATGTGACCATGTCACCGACGATGGTAAGTGCCGTTTTGCGTTTGAGGAGTTTGAATCGGATCCAACGTTTGCTAAACGCCTCCGAGATGATGGGTATCGGTGTCCAGCTGTTGATCCTTCTTCCTCTTGGACATGGAAAGACTGCCCTAATCTTCAGTCGACTACCTCCTCACAGGAATGTGTTCGCTGTGGAATATCTGAACGAAGAGACGGCTATCATGGTGACCATCCAATTATCGAAGAACATCATCTGCTCTATCCACAAGAATCAGGTCACGAAGTAACTGTTGCTGTCTGTCGCTGGTGTCATGCTAAAATCCACCAGTCGGGCAAATCTCTCGCTGACGATGCTGATCCTGCTTCTGAGGCGCTTGCTCTTCGAGATGACCGGTTGGATCAAGAATCTGAGGAGTTGTCATTTGAGACTGCCGCAAAACGTCGGCAACAAGAATAGTGATCGGATAACTGATGCTCAAATTTTCCACTCTTGATGCTCTTTCTCTCTGTTCACAGAGATGACTATCTATTTAGTATGTCACCTACACGCCGTGGCTCGCCGGATAGATGAGGATTCTCTTCGATCATTTTTAGCACTTCGTGATCTGTAACTTCTGTGTATGATTTTTGTGTTGCCTCCTCGATAAGCTCTTTTTCTAGCCGAAAGTCAATTCCTTCGTAGACAACATCTACCCCTTCTTCATCGAATGATAATGATGTCATGCTTATTATTTGGATATCAGTAATCAAAAACAATCTGATTACCAACCAATACCGAAAGGCAGTTTGCCTCACTCTACAGATTCTTGAGCAATGATTACTGTTGCTCTTGCTGGTAAACCCAGTGCTGGGAAATCAACCTTCTTCGAGGCTGTCACTCGGGATGATGTTGATGTAGCCAATTACCCATTTACAACAATTGATGCCAATCGTGGAGTTGCTCACGTCCGGACTGAGTGTCCATGTACTGATCTTTCTGAACGCTGCAATAGCGACCAGTGTATTAATGGTAAACGCTATGTCCCAATTGAGTTGATTGACGTTGCCGGATTAGTCCCGGGGGCACATGAAGGGAAAGGGCTTGGCAATCAGTTTCTTGATGAACTAACGAATGCAGATGTGATCATCAATGTTATCGATGCTGCTGGCGCAACAAACGCATCTGGAGAACCAGATGAAATTGGCAGTTATGATCCAATTGATGAAATCGACTTCATCCAAACAGAACTTGTCGAATGGATGACTGACATCCTTGACCGGAACTGGGAAACTGTCGAACGACAATCTCGCTCTCCCGATTTCTCTATTGATGATGCAATCACTGAACTCCTTACCGGACTAGGCGCAACAGAAGCGGATGTTGCTCGTTGTTTACGTGCGATTGCGTATCCGGATGACCCTCGTGAATGGGATCGAGAAACGCTTCATGCACTCGGAGCAGAGGTTCAGAAACGAACTAAGCCTATTCTCATTGCTGCAAATAAAATCGATATTGCCCCACAAGACTATATTGAACGTCTACTTGATCTTGACCGTCAAGTTGTCCCAACAACTGCTGAAGGTGAGCTTGCCCTCAGGCGCGCGCGCGAGAACAACATCATTTCGTATGATCCCGGTGATTCAGCATTTACTATTTCCTCTGAAATTAACCAACAACAACAAAAAGCGCTAGACGATTTGTCTGAACTCATCGATAAGCATAACGGAACCGGTGTTCAGCGTGCGCTCAACGCGGCTGTGTACGATATTCTTGATCAAGTAACCGTATATCCTGTTGAAAACGCATCACGGTGGACTGACGGACAAGGAAATGTCTTACCTGACGCTCACTTGCTCCGGTCTGGGTCAACGCCCCGAGACTTGGCTTATGCTATTCACAGTGACATTGGAGATGGATACTTGCATGCGGTTGATGCTCGAGAAAATCGAGACATCAGTGATGAATACGAGCTATCAGAAGGCGATGTAATACAAATTGTTAGTACCGCGTGATTATTGCAATTCGTGCAACGACTTAGCTACATCCGCTTGAATCCAAGCCTCTTCGACTTCTCGGTCATATATAATTGTTTCCTCATGATCTACAGCGACCGATGCGTATCGGTCCTCATCAAGTGAAGTAGTCGGAGGCGTTTCTCCTGCATTAGTATCGTGATCAGCGTTTCCGGTCATATTCTTCAGACAGACTGTATTTGTTTGCAGTCATACTTCTATATGTGTTCCACTTTGTTAACTGTTGCCATTCCCCCTACCGTTGCATCTATCGACACTTTGTGAGTACTCATACTCAAAATAGAGGTAATTGTCGGTATCTTACTGTCTTTATGACAATTGTGTAGCTACAGTCAATTGCCCCGCGCACGGTGGGGCGGGAATCCGCCTCGCTATCTAGTTTGAAGTGAGACTTCATCAGAAAAGAACTCTCACGGTTAATGATATCCTACTCAGTGCGGGATGGAAAGTCAAGCTTGGATCAAACCTTGAGATTTAGTACTATATGGGCGGAGTTCTACTGAAAGTCGTTTGTTACTGACCGCATAGTTTCAATTGCTGATTTTAGATCCTCTATTCCAGTTGCATATGAAATTCGGGCCGAGCCAGTTCCATTTTCTCCGAATGCGTCACCTGGAACTACAATAACGCCGCTTTCCAGTACTGCATCAACCCATCCTTCTGGGACATTAGGCATTGCATAGAAAGCTCCTTTTGGTGTTGGCGTTTCAAGCCCCATATCTTCGAGTCCATCAAGCAAAACGTTTCTCCGTTGCTCGAACGCCTCAACCATTTCATCAACCGGGTCTTGCGGGCCTGATAGTGCTCCTTCAGCCGCATACTGCGCTGGGGCACTTGCACATGCCTGTGCGTATTGGTGTACTCGAAGCATACGCTCAATCCGACGTTCTGATCCAAGCACCCATCCAAGACGCCAACCTGTCATTGAGTATGTTTTTGAACACGCTGAAACTACTACGACATTGTCTGATTCCGAAAACTTCAGTGGTGAGCAGTGTTCTCCTTCGAAAACAATATATTCATATACTTCATCTGAAAGGCAGAGAACGTCATACTCGTCTGCGATTCGGGCGAATTCTTTCATGTCTTCCTTTGTCTGCACGGCCCCAGTTGGATTAGCCGGACTATTAACAATGAACGCAGCTGTGTCCTCCGTAATTCGCTCCTCAACCGTGGATGGATCAAGCGTGAGGTCATCCTGTAATTCTACCGGAACAGGATTACCGCCAGCAAGTTTCGTTAGTGCACTGTATGATACAAACCCTGGGTCAGGGATCAACACTTCTTCTCCAGCGCTCACGTGTGCTTCAAGAGCAAGATGTAGTGCTTCGCTGCCACCGGATGTAGCAATAATTTGCTCTGGATCAATCGTTAGATTCCGATCTTCTTGATACCGTCCGGCGATTGCTTTCCGAAGTGATTGTGTTCCTTTATTTGAGGTATATCCGTCTACTTTCTTCTCTTTTATTGCCTGTAAGGCTGCTTCTCTAGCGTGTTCTGGTGTAGGAAAATCCGGTTGTCCAAGTCCCAGATTAATTGCATCGTCGCTCGCTGCCTCGAATACTTCTCGGATTCCGCTGATTGAAACTTGCTCGACGCGATCTGAAAATCCTGCCATATATGATAACTGCTTGCCTGTCCAATCAATGTTTATCCTCTGTATCCGGTAAAATCATGTCTGTTAACCGCTCACACTCTACGATATTACCGCTATGTTTTTATGATCACGTCTGGAATCATATCGATACAGTCTAGTGGCGAGGCGTGAAAGTGCAACGGCGTGACAGTCAGTATACTCATTCCATCGTCCCTTGTCCGCGAAACCGAAGACAAGCGCGAGGCAACTCGCAAACTCGGTACAATCGCGCGGGCAGCAACAATATTTCGCGTTGATCAAGTAATCATCTTCCCAGATCGGGAAGGCGAGAAATATTGGGGCGGTGGGTTCGTTGAAACTGTCTTGCGGTATGCCGCGACGCCTCCAGACCTCCGAAAGGAGGTATGGGGTACGCGGGACGAACTGGAGTATGCGGGCGTTTTGCCGCCGCTTCACGCCTTGTCGCAGACCGGCTCTGGATCAAGTGATCCGGGGTCGTTAAGACAGGGAATCGTGACCGAGGTCGGACCTGATGGGCGCGTTCGGGTCAATTGCGGCCTGCAACACCCGATCTCGCTCCCCGTGCCGTCAAAAATGTCGGTACAGGAGGGAGAGCGCGTAACCGTCAGGGTCTCTTCGCGACGACCCGTCCGCGCGAAACTTGCTGACGAGCCCGTTTCGGGCTTTCAAGTTTATCGTGCGGACCTCCCGGAAGCTCTCAGCTGGTCCGATACGGGACTCTGCATTGCAGCGTCTCGGTATGGCCAGGATTTGACCGTTGATACTCTCGACGAGTTAACGTCGGAGATCAGCCAACGAGGTCTCACAATCGCGTTTGGCGCTCCACAGCGGGGACTTCCGGACATCTTCGGGATTGATATCGACGATGTGGCCGATGGCGACCCCGCCCAGGGGTTCGACCGATGGGTAAATACGATCCCAAATCAGGGAAGCAGAACGGTGCGAACAGAAGAAGCAATCTTCGCATCGCTTGCTTCTCTAACACTTACGGAGTGAAACAATGCCAGAACCAAACAGACCACGAAAAGGCTCGATGGGTTTCGGCCCACGAAAACGCGCGGAGTCACAAGTACCGCGGTTTAATTCGTGGCCGGAATCAGATGGACAGCCGACGCTACAGGGCTTCGCCGGATATAAGGCAGGCATGAGCCACGTGGTAATGATCAACGATCGGTCGAATTCCCCAAATGAGGGAATGGAAGAAACTGTGCCGGTTACCATCGTGGAAACGCCGCCGATGCATGCGGCCGCCCTGCGGGCGTACGAGGATACAGCTTACGGACTCCGACCACTGACAGAAGTGTGGAGTCCCGAAGTAAATGAGGAACTACGGGATGCAGTCAGCATCCCAGAGGACGCCGACTTTGACGCCGGTGTTGGCGAGATTCAATCAGCCGTTGATGCTGGAAATGTTGATGAAGTGCGAATGATTACGCACACGAAGCCGAAGGTAGTTGACGGTGTCCCACAGAAACGTCCACATATCATGGAGACTCGAGTTGGTGGTGGATCTATTTCCGACCGAGTCGACTACGGACTACAGTTGGTTGAAGACGGTGGTGAACACTCGATGAACGATGTGTTCCGTGCTGGTGAGTATATGGACGTTTCTGGTGTAACACAGGGTAAAGGTACCCAAGGTCCCGTCAAGCGATGGGGCGTTCAGAAACGAAAAGGCAAGCACAAACGCCAAGGATGGCGTCGTCGGATCGGTAACCTTGGTCCGTGGAACCCATCCCGTGTTCGGTCGACAGTCCCACAGCAGGGACAGACCGGATACCACCAGCGTACTGAGCTAAACAAGCGACTTCTCCAGATTGGAAACGGCGATGATGAGGTAACTCCTGATGGAGGGTTCGTGAACTACGGAGAAGTCGATGGATCTTATGCGCTGGTTAAAGGATCGCTGCCGGGACCGGAGAAGCGACTTGTTCGCTTCCGTCCGGCTATCCGGCCAAGTGACCAACCCCGCCTCGATCCAGAGGTGCGGTATGTCTCTACAGCATCAAATCAGGGATAAATTATGCAGGCAAAATTATATGATCTGGACGGCGAGGACGCGGGGACTGTTGAACTGCCGGAAGTATTTGAAACGACAGTACGGCCGGATTTGATCCAACGCGCTGTCCTTGCTGCCCAGGCAAACCGAAAACAAGACTACGGTGCTGACGAGTATGCAGGCCTTCGAACCCCGGCTGAATCACCGGGAAGTGGACGCGGCATGGCCCACGTTCCACGAATCAACGGCGAAGCTGCCCGTGTTCCACAGGCAGTTGGTGGACGAAAAGCACACCCACCAAAAGCTGAGAAAGATCGCTCACTGTCTGTAAATGACAAAGAGCGAAAACAGGCAGTCCGCTCAGCTATTGCAGCAACAGCGGACACCGAAGTTGTTCGAGAACGTGGCCATGAATTTGATGATGATGTCGAAACACCGATAGTTGTTGGAGATGAGTTTGAAGAACTACACAAGACCCGAGAAGTTGTTGAATTCCTCGAAGAAGTTGGAATTCACGCAGATGTTACTCGGGCTGACGAAGGTCGAACCGTTCGGTCCGGACGCGGTAAGACTCGCGGCCGAAAGCAGAAGACCCCAGCGTCAATCCTCTTCGTAACTTCAAACGATGCGGGACCATCACGAGCAGCACGAAACCTTGCTGGTGCAGATGTTGCGACCGCTGCTGAAGTTAACGCCGAAGATCTGGCGCCGGGAACGCATCCGGGTCGACTGACTGTCTATACTGAAAGTGCCATCGAAGAGGTGAACGAACGATGACTGATAGCGTCATCATCCATCCACTTGTAACAGAGAAAGCGATGAATGACATGGACTTTGAGAACAAGTTGCAATTTGCTGTTCACGAGAACGCGTCCAAACCTGAAATTGCAGACGCCGTATCTGAGCGGTTTGACGTTGAAGTAGTCGGTGTCAACGCGCATTTCACAATGGACGGCTATAAGAAAGCAATTGTTGAACTCTCCGAAGAAGATGACGCTGCTGAAGTAGCATCCAGAATTGGGGTGTTCTAATTATGGGACGACGTATCCGAGGACAACGACGTGGACGGGGCGGTTCAACATTCCGCGCTCCTTCCCATCGGTATCGCTCTGAAAAGAACCATAAAAACGCTGAAGATGCAGATCTCGTTGCCGGCGAGGTTGTTGACATTGAGCACGATCCAACGCGTGCTGCACCAGTTGCGGCCGTTGAGTTTGAAGACGGAGACCAGCGATTGGTCATCGCACCGGAGAGTGTTGGTGTTGGTGACACGCTTGAGGTTGGTATCTCTGCATCAATTGAGCCCGGTAACACGCTCCCACTTCGTGAGATTCCAGAAGGTGTTCCGGTCTGTAACGTAGAATCAAAACCAGGTGACGGTGGCAAGTTCGCCAGAGCAAGTGGTGTTAGTGCTCGGCTGGTCACTCATGATCGAGATGCAGCTGTTGTGCAGCTCCCAAGTGACGATGTCAAACGCCTGAACCCAGATTGTCGGGCAACAATCGGTGTTGTCGCTGGTGGTGGCCGAACTGATAAACCAGTTGTCAAAGCTGGTAAGAAACACCACAAGGTACAGTCTCGAGCGACTGTCTGGCCACGCGTTCGTGGTGTTGCGATGAATGCCGTTGACCACCCATTTGGTGGTGGTGGCCGTCAGCATCCTGGTCGTCCAAAAAGCGTTTCCCGCAACGCGCCTCCAGGGCGCAAAGTCGGGGATATTAGCTCTCGGCGAACTGGCCGAGGGGGTAACGAATGAGCACGGAGTACCGAACCGGCCGCGGTGATGAGGAATTCACTTACCGTGGTTACACGCTTGATGAGTTGCAGGATATGAATCTAGAAGAAGTCGCGGAACTGCTTCCCGCTCGACAGCGGCGAACTATCAAACGAGGCCTCGATGGTGAGCGACAAAAGCTCCTCGATGAGGCTCGGTCCACCACAGAAGAAGAATCGGCACAAGATCCGGTCCGGACTCATCTCCGGAACATGCCGATCCTGCCGGAGTTTGTTGGCTTGACATTCGCTGTCCATGATGGGCAGGAATTCAACCGCGTTAAGGTTGAGCCGGAAATGATTGGCCACTATCTCGGTGAGTTCCAGCTCACCCGACAGACAGTTGAACACGGTCAGGCAGGAATTGGTGCGACTCGATCGTCGAAGTTTGTACCACTGAAGTGAGGTGATCGGATATGGGAATTAATTACAGTGTTGAAACAGATCCGGAGGTCAACGCCAAAGCGATGCTCCGGGAACGGCATATCAGTCCAAAGCACAGCAAGGCAATTGCTCGTGCTATCAAGGGCATGACTGCCGGAGAGGCATACGAGTATCTTGAAGATGTCATTGCAGGCGAGCAGTCGGTACCATTCAAAGAGCACAACAGCGGTGTCGGTCATCGATCTGATATCGATGGCTGGGACGCTGGTCGATATCCTGAAAAAGCAAGTGAGGCTTTCCTTGATCTTCTCAAGAACGGCATTGCAAATGCTGACCATCGAGGATTTGACGGTGAATCGATGATCGTCTCTCACGTTGCTGCACATAAGGTAGGCGAAATCCAAGGCCGAAAGCCCCGAGCAATGGGTCGGGCATCGGATTGGAATACGCCAGAGGTCGACGTTGAGCTCGTCCTTGAAGAGCAAGAAGATGACTCCGAAGAAGGAGGTGAAGAATAATGGCGGATGAACAACAATTTATCCACGACGGACTGCAACGATCTCAGATTGACGAATTCTTCGATGAAGAACTTGGTCGAGCTGGATACGGCGGAATGGATGTTGCCAAGACGCCGATGGGAACTCAAATCGTCCTCAAGGCTGAAAAGCCAGGGATGGTCATCGGAAAGGGTGGCGAGAATATCCGAAAAATCACCACCGAGCTTGAAGAACAATTCGGACTTGAAGATCCACAAGTAGATGTTCAAGAGGTAGAAGAACCTGATCTCAATGCTCGAATTGTCGCTGACCGGCTTGCAAACGCACTAGAACGTGGTTGGTACTTCCGAAAGGCTGGCCACACGACACTTGAGCGAATTATGGACGCTGGCGCGCTTGGTGCCGAGATCGTCCTATCCGGAAAGGTAACTGGTGCTCGAGCTCGTGTCGAAAAGTTCTCTGCCGGATACATCAAACATAATGGTGAGCCAGCAGAGGAGATTGTCGACTTTGGACAGTCTGTTGCTGTCCTAAAGCTCGGAACCATCGGTGTTAATGTCAAGATTATTCCACCGAATGCTCAGTTGCCAGACGACTTCCAAGTCGCTGAAGACGCTGATACGAGTGACCTAGAGCCGGAAGACGCTGAAGCAGAAGGTGTTGAAGACCTACTTGTCGATGACGTCGATGAAGAAGAAGTTGAAGAACTCGAAACGGCTGCACAGGAAGCCGAACCAGAAGAAGAGCCTCCAGCTGAAGAGGTACTTGAAGAAGAAGTTGCGTCTGAAGAAGAGTTCTCTGATCCGGATCTTCCATCCGGAGAAGAGGATATCGAAGAAGAATTGGAAGAACTCGATGAAGATATCGAAGAAGAGGCAGAGGATCTTATGAGTGACATGGATGATGAGCCAGGTGATGCACAATGACAATCCTGCATCCATCTGAAATCCGGGACATGACGCCAGCAGAACGAGAAGCGGAACTTGAGGAACTTGAGACTGAGTTGCTCAACTCGAAGGCCGTTCAGGCCGCTGGTGGTGCTCCGGAGGATCCAGGTCGGATCAAAGAGATTCGACGAGCGATCGCACGGATTAAGACCATCCAACGAGAGGAGGGTGATCTAGAATAATGCCCCTGACTCCTGAGACGCTTCCGCGACATGAACTCATTGGCTTGCAGGTTGAGGTAGTCGATGCTGCCGATAAATCTTACATCGGAATTCAAGGAGAAGTGGTCAATGAGACAAAACAGACTCTATCCATTGAGGATGCGTCTCAGGTTTGTCAGGTGCCAAAACAATCCGTTACGTTCAAATTCACGCTCCCAGATGAATCCGTCGAGTTCCGAGAGGACTCGAGGACCACATCCAAACTGAACGGCGAGGATGTGGCCTACGTTACGGTGGATGGCGAGCGATTGCTCTCACGACCCGCACAACGAACGGAAACACAAGGTGATACATTATGGGAATCGGATTAGATGTAACAACCCCTCCGGAACCAGAAAACACGGAGGAATACGATTATGAGAAGTGTCCGTTTTATGGCGAGCTCTCTGTTCGGGGTCAAACCCTAGAAGGAGAAGTCGTCTCAACGGACATGGAGAAGACAGTCGTTGTAGAGCGAGAGTATGATGTCTATGTACCGAAATACGACCGGTACATGAAACGACGGTCTCGAATTCCGGCACACGTGCCGGGCGTACTTTCGGGACTGTCTGTTGGTGATGAAGTGAAGATAGCTGAATGTCGCCCGCTCTCAAAGACAAAATCGCATGTCGTTGTTGAGGTACAGTCCTCAGACGACGACAGTGGAGGTGAACAATAATGGAAGCAATTAACGCAGATGTAACACAGGGACTTGAGAAGGGTTCGTTGTTGAATTGCGCTGACAATACTGGAGCCCGTGAGCTTAAAGTCGTTAGTACACACGGTTACTCGGGGACACTTAACCGACACCCGAAAGCCGGGCTTGGCGACAAAATCACGGTCTCTGTAACGAAGGGTACGCCGGAAATGCGACGCCAAGTTCTTGAAGCCGTAATTATTCGTCAGCGTAAGCCGATTCGTCGGCCAGATGGACGCCGCGTCAAATTCGAAGACAATGCAGCTGTCATTATTGACGACAATGAAGAACCACGCGGTACCGAGATTAAAGGCCCAGTTGCCCGAGAAGTAGCGGAACGATTCGGAACTATCGCAAGCACAGCTACGATGATAGTATGAGCAAGCAACCACACAAACAGCGAAAAGAGGTAGAAAGCGCACCGCTTCACAAGCGGCATAAGCAGCTCCGCGCAACGCTTTCGCAGGAGCTTCGCGATGAGTATGACACACGAAGCGTCCGAGTCAATGTAGGCGACACGGTTGAAGTCATGCGTGGTGACCACGCTGGCCATGAGGGTGAAGTTGTTAATGTCGATCTGAAGGATGCCGTCGTTCATGTTGAAGAAGTAACTGTCGAGACAGCAGACGGAGAGCAGGTTCCTCGACCTGTTGACGCATCAAATCTCCGTGTCACTGATCTCGAACTTGACCGGGATCCAGAACGTGAAGCGCGCATTAGCAGTGAAGAAGGTGAGAATGAATGACTAACCATCAAAAACGACTTTCGGTTCCAAAAGCGTGGCCCGTCGACCGTAAGACGGATACTTTCACTGTCAAAGCAGATGCTGGTCCCCACGGCGAATCCGGCGTTCCGTTAGTCATTGTACTACGGGATGTGCTCGGATATGTCGACTCTACGAAGGAGGCCAGATACGCTATTAGTGAAGGCAATGTCAAGGTCAACGGCGATGAAATTCAGGATGAAGGCCGTCCAGTTGGAATGTTCGACATCCTCCAATTCGAGGAGCGCGACGAATATTACCGTATTTTCCCAGACGAGGGCGGACGACTTTCGCTTACACCAATTGACGCCGATGCTGCAGCAAGCAAACTCGGCCGGATTGTTGGTAAGCGACACGTTCCTGGTGGAAACACCCAGTTGACCCTTCATGACGGGCAAACGCTTCTCGTTGACTCCGAGGGGTACAGTCCGAAGGACTCTCTTGTCCTTCAGAATGATAATAACGAGATTGTAGCGCACTTCCCATACGAGGAAGGTGCACTCGTGACATCCGTTGAAGGAGCGCACGCCGGTCGAATTGGTGAGATAATCAATATTGAAGTAACTTCTGGTAGCGCTGACAACATTGTCGTGGTCGAGGATCTTGACGGTGAACGCTTTGAGACAATTGAAGAATACGTTGTTGTCATTGACGAAAACTTCATCGAAGGAGGTGACGACGCATGAGTGAGTCCGAATTCCACGAAATGCGTACACCAAACGTTGAGAAAGTAGTCGTTCACATGGGTGTTGGTGAAGGAGGTCGCGAGCTAAACAATGCTGAGGAAATCCTTGAAGATGTTACTGGACAAACGCCTGTCCGAACTCAGGCGAAGATATCTGAACCAGACTTTGACATCCGCCGGGGAGATCCGATCGGTGCAAAGGTAACCCTTCGTGGTGACCAAGCTCACGAATTCCTTGAGACGGCTCTTCCAATTGCTGATCTGTCATCTTCACAGTTCGATGAGACCGGAAACGTGAGCTTCGGAATTGAAGAACACACCGACTTCCCGGGTCAGGAATATGATCCAAACATCGGGATTTTTGGTCTCGATGTGACTGTCAACCTGGTCCGGCCGGGGTATCGTGTCTCACAACGAGATCAGAAAACGCGATCGATTCCGTCGGATCACCGTCTGAATTCCGAAGATGCAGTTGTTTTCCTCGAACAAGAGTTCGACGTGGAGGTAACCGATGACTGAAAGCACAGAAACAGGCGAAAAAGCCGCGAAGCGCACCGAGCAGCTACGGACCTGCAAACGATGTGGTCGTAAGCAGGGATTGGTTGGAAAATATGATATTTGGCTCTGTCGGCAGTGCTTCCGCGAAGTCGCCCGAGATATGGGATTCAAGAAGTACAGGTAATCATGACATCAGACACACCACTCAGCAACGCTCTCTCTGGGTTGGATAACGCTGAGAGCGTTGGTCACTTGACGTATACAGTATCGCCCGCCTCGAACGAGATCGGCAGCGTACTTGAGGTCCTCTACGACCGAGGGTACATTGCTGGATTCGAGTATATCGATGACGGTAAGTCCGGTCAGTTCGAGGTCGAACTAAAAGGCGCAATCAACGAGTGTGGGCCCGTTAAGCCCCGATACTCTGTTGGTTCCGATGAATTCGAAAAATGGGAGAAGCGCTATCTCCCTGCTCGAGACTATGGTGCGCTCATCATAACGACAAGCCATGGAATCATGAGTCACTACGAGGCTCGTGAACAAGGCATCGGAGGCCAAGTGATTGCATACGTATACTAAAACAATGATTCGAACAGAACTACAAATTCCGGATGAAGTCAGCGCAGAGGTCGATCACCTTGATCTGACTGTATCTGGGCCAAACGGCGAAGTCACTCGACGACTCTGGTACCCAGATGTTTCGGTGTCCGTCGATGACAGTGCAATTGTCATCGAGGCTGAGAGCGATGACGCCGAGTCACAGGCAACTGTAGGTACCTTCGAGAGTCACATCCGAAATATGTTTGAAGGTGTGACTAACGGATGGGAGTACGAGATGGAAGTGTACTATAACCACTTCCCAATGCAGGTTTCTGTTGAAGGCGACCAGGTAGTTATTGAGAATTTCCTTGGTGAAAAGTCGCCTCGGCACATCGACATTCACGGTGAACACACCGAAGTCGAGGTAGATGATGAGATGTTGCATGTACGCGGTCCAGATAAGGAAGCCGTTGGTCAGACAGCAGCTGACATTGAACAGATGACGAGAGTCAATGACAAAGACGTCCGTGTTTTCCAGGACGGAATTTACATTACGAAAAAACCAGGAAAAGGTGGTGCATAAATGCCCGACGAAGATCTCACACAGATTAGCGGTGTTGGCGACGCGAAAGCAGAGTCGCTTCGAGAGGCTGGCTACGAGACAATTGAAGATCTCAAAGCAGCGTCTCAGGATGAACTTGCTGAAGTTGATGGTGTCGGAACGGCACTTGCTGCTCGTATTAAGGCTGATATCGGAGATATCGAAGTCTCCGAAGAGACGGAAGCCGAAATTGAGGATACTGAAGAAGATGTAGAAGAAGAGGAAGAAGTTCCAGAAGATGTCGAAACGGAACTTCAGCCACGGGGACTTGTCGACAAAACTCCTGAATTGTCTGATGAAGAAGAGCGACTCCTAAATGAACGTGCTTCGACAAGTCAGCCAAAATTCAACCGTCAAGACCACCACAAGAAAAAGCGAGTTCCGACATCTTGGCGGCGTCCTCGTGGTGATCTTTCGAAGCAGCGACGATCCATCAAAGGCAAAGGTGACACCGTCAAGCCTGGGTTCCGAACCCCAAAGGCGGTGCGCGGCAAACATCCAAGCGGATTTGAAGAAGTGCTGATTCACACACCATCTGAGCTTGATGATATTAATCCAGACAAAGAAGCTGTCCGGATTGGATCATCTGTTGGTGGTCGAAAGCGAGAACGCATTGAAGAACGAGCAGAGGAGATGGAAATCCGCGTTCTCAATCCAACTTACGAAGAAGTCGAGGTGACTGAAACATGACTGATCTGAGCGCACAGAAACGTCTTGCGGCTGACGTCCTTGGCGTCGGTAAAAACCGTGTCTGGCTTGATCCAGATGCACAAGATGAGCTTGCTGATGCAATTACACGCGAAGACATCCAAGAGTTGGTCGATGATGGTACCATCAAAGCAAAATCAGCATCCGGGAACTCCCGAGGCCGAGCACGAGAGCGAGCTGATAAGCGCGCATACGGCCACAAGAAGGGGCCTGGATCCCGCAAAGGTAAAGCTGGTGCTCGTCAAGACTCCAAGGATCAGTGGCGACGAAAAGCTCGTGCGCAGCGACAGACACTCCGGAACCTCCGCGACGATGGGATAATTAATCCGTCTCAGTATCGCGAACTGTACCGAAAGTCCCGCGGTGGAGAGTTCCCAGATGTCCGTCGACTGCTGAATTACATTGAAGAAACGTATGACATTGAACTTGATCGACAATCTATTCGAGGTGACGCATAATGGCGACAGGACCACGATATAACGTTCCGATGCGACGGCGACGTGAGGTCCGGACCGACTACCATCAGAGGTTGCGCCTGTTGAAATCCGGTAAGCCACGTCTTGTGGCGCGTGTTTCTAACAAGCACGTCAGGGCGCAGCTGATCACTCTCGGTCAGGACAGCGACAACACCGTCGTGAGTGCATCGTCCGAAGATCTTGCAGAGCATGGTTGGGAAGCGCCGACAGGTAATCTTCCAAGTGCATATCTAACCGGCCTTCTTGCCGGCAAACGTGCACTTGAGGCTGGATACGAAGAAGCAGTCCTTGACATTGGACTGAACAGCGCTACACCAGGAAGTAAGGTGTTCGCTGTTCAAGAAGGTGCAATTGATGCAGGACTGGAGATTCCACATAATGATGACGTGTTGCCTGAGTGGCGACGAAACCGCGGTGAGCACATCGCTGAGTACGCCGAACAGCTTGATGAAGCGTTGTACGGTGGAGAGTTTGACGCGACCGAACTTCCAGAACATTTTGACGAAATCCGAGATAAGCTACTTGAACTATGAGCACGGCACAACAGAACGACGGATGGCAGCCAACAACTCGGCTCGGCCGGAAAGTCAAAGAAGGCGAAATTGAGACCATGGAAGAGGCCCTCAACTCAGGCCTTCCAATAAAGGAACCTGAGATTGCTGATCAGCTTCTTCCTGATCTTGAGGATGAAGTGCTTGATATCAACATGGTACAGCGGATGACTGACTCTGGCCGACGAGTCAAGTTCCGCTGTGTCGTTGTTATTGGCAATCGCGATGGCTACGTTGGCTATGCTGAAGGCCGCGACGATCAGGTCGGGGCTGCTATCCAGAAGGCGATAGGTATTGCAAAGCAGAATATCATTTCCGTTGAGCGGGGAAGTGGGTCCTGGGAAGATCGACCTGGTGGAACCCACTCGCTTGCACGCAAGGCGACTGGCACTGCCGGTAGTGTCACTGTCGAGCTATTCCCAGCTCCTCAAGGACTTGGCCTTGCAGCGGCGGAGACCGCACAGAAAGTTCTAGAACTTGCGGGCATTGAAGATGCTTGGACGAAGAGTCACGGCAGCACTAGAACAACTGTGAACTTCGCTAAAGCAACGTTCAACGCTCTTGAAAACGTTTCGCGGTCACGAACACCACCAGCACGACAAAGAGAGGTGAATGAATAATGCAAGCAGTTATTCAACTTCGTGGCGAGATTGATCTCAGTGAAGAGATGGTCGACACGCTCCGTATGCTCAACCTTCATAAGCAGAATCACTGCACACTGGTACCTGAAACCGAGAGCTACCGTGGTATGATTACGAAGGTACATAATCACATCGCATACGGAGAACCAAGTGTTGATGCAGTTGAAATGCTGCTTACCCGTCGTGGTGAGCCCGATCAGGGCGACGCAGATATTAACGATGAGTGGGTAGACGAGAATACAGACTATGACTCCGTAGCGGACCTTGCAGAGGCACTTCATGCTGAAGAAACCACACCACAGGAACAGGGGATCTCTCCTGTATTCCGGCTTCACCCGCCTCGTGGTGGACACGATGGCGTCAAGAACCCGGTCTCTGATGGTGGACAGATTGGAGAGCATAGCACTGAGGAAATTGACGAACTCTTGGAGGCAATGCGATAACAATGACTAGTAAGAAAAAACGTCAACGCGGATCTCGAACACACGGTGGTGGCTCACACAAGAATCGACGTGGCGCTGGCCACCGTGGTGGCCGTGGCAAAGCAGGTCGTGACAAACACGAAAAGCAGAATTACGAGCCTCTTGGTAAGCATGGCTTTACTCGTCCAGAAGCAGCACAAGATGAAGTTTTAACCGTTGATGTTCAGACACTGGACGAAGACGCTGCGCTTCTGGCTGCCGAAGATATTGCAGAGGAAACCGACAGCGGATACCGAGTTGATGCTCGAGATGTTGTGGACGATGGATATGAAGCTGACGCGGTAAAGGTTCTCGGTAATGGCCAAGTTCGATCAGAACTCACCGTTATTGCTGATGCCTTCTCTGCCAGTGCTCGTGAACTTATCGAGTCCGCCGGTGGAGAAGCAGTCCTTTCTGATCGGGCTGAAGAAAAATCGGAAGACGTATCTGAAAACGAAAAACAGGACTAACCAATGGGATGGAAAGAGGCAGCTGAACCGGCGCTTTCGCGAATGCCCGTCGTTCGCCAGCCTAAAAGCCACGTTCCATTCCGGCGAAAGCTGGGATGGACGGCTGGCGTACTACTCCTATACTTCTTCCTGACAAACGTCGGGCTATGGGGGCTGGCTGACCAAGTCGACTTATTCGGTGAATTCCGAACTGTCCTTGCCGGTGAACAAGGATCGCTGATGCAGGTTGGTATTGCCCCAATTGTCACTGCAAGCATCGTACTCCAGTTACTTAGTGGGGCAAATCTCTTGGGTCTTGACACTACAGACCCCCGTGACCAAGTCCTTTATCAGGGGCTCCAGAAGGTCTTAGTGCTAGTTGTAACGCTATTGACCGCTATTCCGATGGTCTATGCTGGATTCCTTCAGGCTGGCTCAGTCGCTGGATTCCCTGTCTGGATGGTTGAGCTCCTGCTAGTCCTCCAGATCTTTGTTGGGGGGGCCATGATCCTGTACATGGATGAAGTAATCTCAAAGTGGGGTGTCGGTAGCGGTGTCGGTCTGTTTATTGTCGCTGGTGTCAGCCAACGACTCATCGGTGGATTCCTCAGTCTTGAAGAAGGATTCTTTGCTGACTGGTTCAGCATCCTTACTGGACAGACTGAGGTCCAGCTTACAACAAGTGAAGGTATCTGGACACTACTCTTTACCACTGGACAGATTGTTCCGCTACTCACGACAGTTCTAGTCTTCGTGATTGTCGTCTACTCTGAATCTGTCCGGGTGGAGATCCCACTTAGCCATGCCCGTGTCAAGGGCGCGCGCGGTCGCTTCCCAGTGAAGCTCATCTACGCAAGCGTCCTGCCGGTCATTCTGGTCCGTGCTGTACAAGCAAACATTCAGTTCCTTGGCCAGATCATCGACCGAGTCTTTGATGGAGCGCAACCCGGGTGGATTGCTTCCTACACAGCGGAAGGCCAGATTGATGGTGGGTTGTTCTATTATTTGTCTCCAGTTTATCAGCCGGAAGACTGGATGTGGTGGACAGGACAACTTGCTGCGGATGTCCAGTGGTGGCAGGCACTTGTCCGCTTAGGGTTTGACTTCACCTTCATGATTGTTGGTGGTGCAATATTTGCCATCTTCTGGGTTGAAACGACGAACATGGGACCAGAATCAACTGCAAAACAAATCCAGCGCTCTGGTATGCAAATTCCTGGCTTCCGTCAGGACACCGGCGTCGTTGAGAAAGTCATGGAGCGATACATCCCACAAGTAACCGTTCTTGGTGGTGCTCTGGTTGGATTCCTTGCTGTCTTGGCAAACATGCTTGGCACCATTGGGAACGTCTCCGGTGAGGGACTACTCCTGACTGTCTCAATTACATACAAACTCTATGAGGAAATTGCCGAAGAGCAGATGATGGAGATGCATCCGATGATGCGCCAGATGTTCGGCAACGAATAACAACTTCCAACCCTATACTATTTCTTTCTAACCATTCTTTTTGTTTGATAGCTTTAGCTAGATTTCTGCTACCCAAAGACGATAGTCCTCATCCTGCTCGTACACACGTTGGAAAATTATATCGATAAACTCTGCAAGACGCTGGTCATCTGTGTATCCTTGAATTCGGATATTGATTCCCTCTGCATCTTCTGGTTGCGTTTGCTCTGTAATAGAGAGTTCAGGATACGTCTCTAGCACGTCTGTTAATTGCTCTCGCTCCTCTGGAGTACAATCAAGATTCAGCAACCCATCAACCGCTCGGTACTGTACCCATGCCAGTGTCTTTTCTTCTGTTTGTTCGGCTTCAAATGTGCAATACTGACTTTCACGAACTCGATGCGCATCGATAGCCTCAACAATCAAACTCTGTCGTTCTGATGATGAGCTTCCGGCAAACTGTGACATATTTTTTCGGTTGTTATTGTTGATACAAGTCTCCGCCGATTCGTACAAAACTATAAGGTAGTATCTATCACTCAGTATATGAGCAAACCGAAGCTCACATTGCTTGGTGCACCGGGTGCAGGTAAAGGAACACAGAGTTCAAATCTCGTTGAGGAGTACGATATTGATCACATTACAACGGGTGACGCACTCCGTAATAACAAAGACATGGAAACAGAGTACGGGACTCCGCGTGAGTATATGGAGGCTGGTGAACTTGTGCCTGATCCTGTTGTTGACGAAATCGTTGAAGCTGCGCTCGCTGATGCTGACGGATTCGTACTTGATGGATACCCTCGAAATCTTTCTCAGGCAGAGCACTTGGAATCGATCACTGACCTTGATGCGGTTGTCTACTTTGAGGTAAGTGAAGATGAACTCCTAACTCGACTTACTGGACGCCGTGTCTGTGATAACTGCGGTACAAATTATCATGTCGAATACAACCCGCCAGAAGAAGAGGGAATCTGTGATGAGTGTGGTAGCGATCTCATACAGCGTGATGATGACACAGAGGAGACAGCAAAGGAACGTCTTCGTGTCTTTGAAGAAAACACAATGCCTGTTGTTGAGTACTTTGAGGATACTGACTCGTTTGTAACTGTTGACGGTGAACAGGCTCCTGATGAAGTATGGGCCGACCTTTGTGATGCTGTAGAGGCACAGTTCTAATCGCTATCTGATCGCCAGAGGAGCACCTTTGCGGTCTTTGACCTGTCATGTAGACCGCAATCAGATTTTTTCGTAAGGAAAGCAAAAGGCTTCAATAGCGACGTTGTCTACCGTCAAATAATGCCACGAACAGCTGAGAAAGTACGCAACTTGCTTGAAGATGGCGAAGAGATGGAAGAGGCTCTTCGCACAGTGAAGCAGGCTGCGGATGAAAATGATGGAGAAGTTGCGTGGGAAGACGTTAATGAAGAGATTGATAGCGGTCAGTGGGGTCGTATCATTGAAGTTGGCATTCTCGAAAGCACGGAGAATGGTTTTCGATTTCGATACCCGGATGAAGTCGATGATATCCTTGGTGCCGATGACATTGAATCTGCAATCGACCTTGACCTGCCGGATCTCAAATTCGGTGATACTGGGTGGACCAAGTGGGACAAGGCAGCTGCGGCTACCGCTGGTGTGATGATTATTGGATACTACTTTGATCCTTTACAGAACCTTATCGGCGGTACTGTCGATATTTTCCTCGGACCGTTCGCTAATACGCTCCCATTTTTCATGGTGATCTTTATTGCAGCGCTGATCACGGCGCTGTTTTCAACGCTACTGTATTCACACCTTGTAGATGAAGAGATTATGGATGCATTCCGGACCCGTATGAATGCCATTCAGGACAAAAAACAAAAAGCACAGGAAGCGGGTGATGAGGAGGCAATCGATTACTTTGAAGATAAGCAGATGGATATGATGACCGACCAGATCGAAATGTTCAAAGCTCAGTTTCGACCAATGGCGTGGATTATGCTTCTCGTCATCCCAATTTTCCTTTGGATCTGGTGGATGGCCGGACAGGGAACCATCGGGCAAGAACAATTCGATGCTGTGTACCCAATTGCTGGTACTATCGAAGATTGGAATGACGGCATTATCGGTCCCCTACGGAGCTGGATTGTCTGGTACATCGTCTGCTCTATTAGCCTCTCTCAAATCCTTCGGAAGATGCTCAATATCCGAATGATGCAATAAGGCAACCCGTCTTTTTTGATTTCTCTTTCCCGAATCATACCGCTTTTACTCACTCCATGTCAAATTGATGTATAAATAATAGTGGACGCACTTTATGACTGATACATCCCTCACACAATCTGAGTTCCAGCATATACGAACAACTGCAGACTATCAATTTGGCAGCGGTGCTGGTCAATCCCTTTTTCCGGACCGGACGGAATTACGTGTCCGACGAACCCGATCTGATCGCATTTCACAAGTTCACACTGAAGAAACCCGACTTGTTACACAGCGAACCGATGGCCGGTTTACACTTTCTGTCGCTGCTGGTCGTCGTCTTCTTGCCGCTCAGGCCCCGCTAAACAACTGTGTTACCGTAGGCAATGAAAGCGTCCCCTATGTCAAAGATGGGAAAAATGCGTTTGCAAAGTTCGTAACGGATGTCAATGACGAGGTTCGAGATGGCGACGAGGTACTTGTCGTTAATGATGACGAACTTCTTGGAGTTGGCCGTGCAGAACTGTCTGCTGATGCAATGCGGGCATTCAAGACGGGGATGGCGGTTAAAATCCGAGAAGGATCCGGATAGCACTGCCTCTGCATTTTTGCTACTCTTTTGCGTTAGGTATATGCCCGAGGGCCTCCTCCAACTATATATGTTCGGAGGCGGCGGTGGCGGACTAGATCCGCGCAAGATGGAACAAATGATGAAACAGATGGGAATCGATGTTGATTCTGTTGATGCAACAGAAGTAATTATTCGTGTTGATGAGGATACGGAACTTGTTTTCGACTCCCCACAAGTTACGAAGATGGACGCTCGAGGACAAAATACATACCAGGTTGTTGGTTCTCCCGAAGAACGAGACCGTACCGACACAGATACCCAAACCGAAACAGTCGACATTCCTGATGAAGATGTTGAAATGGTTGCTATGCGAGCCGATGTTGATGAGGAAACAGCTCGCGAGGCGCTTAAACAAAATGACGGCGACTTAGCTGCTGCCGTCGCTGAATTGGAGTAGTGTGACCGTATTACTCGTTCGTGAGAACCGTGAATACCTCCTTAATCCTGGGGATACCCTAGAAACGGATCTAGGAATCCTTGAACTTCCTGAGGATATCTCCCCGGGAGATACTGTTGAGACACATCTGGGTAAAGAATTCATTGCTCAACAACTTCGGGGTCCTGATCTGTTTGAGCATTTCGAACGCACCGGTGCCCCAATGATCCCGCGAGATATTGGGCTTATCCTTGGAGAAACTGGAGTATCTACAGGCGACAGAGTCCTTGATGCTGGTACTGGGACTGGGGTGCTTGCTGCATATTGCGCGCGTTCTGGCGCATACGTGACCACTTACGAAATTGACCAAGAGTTTGCTGACGTTGCGCGCGAGAATATGGAGCTTGGTGGAGTCTCTGATCGCGTTGATGTTCGGACAGGTGATATTGTTGATGCAGTCTCTGCAATTACTGACCAGTATGATGTACTCACGCTTGATACTGCAGATGCCCCCGAGGTAATAAAGCATGCTCCAGACGTAGTTGCTGAAGGCGGAGCAATTGCTGTTTATACACCATTTGTTGAAGATGCTAGAAATGTCGCTGAAACTGCTAATGATGTCGGGCTACGAAATATTGAAACTGTAGAAACAATCCAACGCGAGATGGACTTTGACGATCGAGGCTCTCGTCCTTCGACCCGAGGCGTTGGTCATACAGGATATATTACCTTCGCCCGCCACTAGTTCTTTGTAACTACAATCAACTGGTCTCCCTTTAGGCTGTGTACCTAATCAACTCCAGTAATTCGTCTCTATACTGCTTTGTATTTTCGTCGAGTCCAACTAGCTCCAAGTCTGTTGGATATGCTCCTCCCGCAATAATAAACCGTTCATCTTTCCAAACGCCCGTGTATCCTTCTGCTGGTACTAACACCGTGTCACTGTTGTATCTCCCTGTATAAGGAATGAGAGTCGCTTTTGATCCGGTGTTAACACTCATTTTCTTGGACTTTCCTGTATCAATTTGCTCGAAGCCCTGTTGCTGAAATCGTTCAGCAACGGACTTCTTCACTTCTGATACAATCTTTGACTTGATAATTCTCCCCGCACCTGGTGGAAGTCTTGGAAAAAAGCTCAATTTTGTCGCAAAGAACACACGTGAGAGATTATCACCTGACTGTCTTTTGATTTGACTTCGTAGTCTTTCATCTTCATACACAAGTGTATATCCATCAACGTGGGCAATTTCAAGGTCGAATAGTCGTTCCTTTCCTTCGTCCGTTTTCTGCCATCCTTCAAGTTGCTCTGAAGGTACCCTCGGCTTATCCATTTGTTATCCAATAACACGTCTGGACGATATTGAAACTAGCCTGTTAGTGGTCGTCTTCCCGCCACTTGTGCTCGCACTCTGTACAGACGAAAAATCGGGTCTCAGATTCGTCAGCCGCACGAATCTGTTGCATATACCAGTGTGCTCGGTTATTCCCACACTCTGGACACTCAGTCTCTGTCGTAGGCAATCCACTATCTGTCTCTCCGGTCTCGATCACTTCACTCACTTCTTGATCATCTGTTATAACGTAATCAGCGTCAGGATCTTTTGGCTGCTTGTTGCCACAGCTACTACAGATCCACAACTCGTCTTCGGCTTTCATCATTGATCCACATTCGTCGCAGAATTCCATACTTACACGTAGAACTTATCGAATTTTAATTTGCTTATTTCGAAATAACTACTATTCATCGTTCGAATGATGCTCACGACTACGCTGTCGCCGCTGCTCCAATATTTCCTGGAACCTTATCCCTGGTCCTCCCGATATTGGCCAACCTTGTGTCCTCCACTGTGGAGGTTCCGGCTCAAATTCCTTACAGCTTTGTTTGCATTTCCGTGACCGCTGACAAGGTCCATAGTACTTACAATCTGGTAACATCCCGCCGGAGTATTCTTGTAACTCAAAATGTTTGCAGTCAGGTTGCATTATATCAATATATGACCGCCATCCTCGGGCATATACTCTTTCTGCAATTTCGGCTCTCTGTTGCTCTTTCCATTCGAAAGAAGCATACGAGAACTCACATGTGGGTTTATTTTGGTCGTCTGACAGATGCTTGATCCGCGTTCCTACTTGATCTACGGCTAATTGACGAGGGTACCAGTGTACTTCAGCTGTCATTTGTGATGGATTAAATGTCATTGCACCTGCTTCAACAGGGAGGTCTGCAAACAGTACTGGTTCAGTCTCATCCTCAGTTACTCGTGTTGCTACCCATGCTTCATCAGCTAGTCCTAATGCGATATCGTGTTTCAATTGGGCTGTTAGATTCTTAGCAGCACTTGCATCTAAATCCGGTTTATTTTCAATTGCAACAATCCGGTCGATCCACGACGGATACTCCCACTTTCTCCGAATCTCTATTTTGTTGCTTTGCTTTCGTGTCTCTATAGTACCCCAGTTTGCTAGCCGATGAATCTCTTCACGAATATATCGCCACGGATACTCTGGCTCCGGAAGTGCTTCTCGATACCATGCCCATGTTTGAGGTGCATTCTTTAGTATATGCAGCTGTTGTTGGTCAAACTCTTGTGATCCAAACTTGTTTCGTTGCTGTAACTGTTCGCTGGTTGTCTTGACAAGCACAGTGTCCCAGCGGCGTCTCTTTGTTCCAATCTGTCTTCCAACGAGAAATTTCTCAGAACCGTCACGGCTTGGTGGCCAGTTTTGTTCTGCCCAAAGACAAATAGCAAGTTCAAACGAGAACTCCTGGTTCCAATCAATACGGCTACTTCTCCGCTCTTTTGTTGGGTTGTCTCTCATCACCGATGTTCTTTGTCAATAAACCGATGGGCCTTCTTGAAAATCTCCTTGGGACCATCTTGTGTAATCGTGTTTACTGCTTGTTCGTAATCTCTCCACTGGTGATCTCGATGTTCTTTCGATAACTCCGCGGACGCCTCAAACGACTCAGCAATAAACAGATGTACCGTTTTGTGAATTGTCTTTCCACCTGCTTGAAACACATAGCTGTAGTCCTCTCTAAATCCATCCAAGAGCCGGAACTGTTCAATCCCAGTCTCTTCTTTTACTTCTCTGATAGCGGTTTGCTGTAGTTCCTCATCATTTTCAACGCCTCCTTTGGGAAATTCCCAGTCACCCGGCCGACTTTTCAAAAGTAAATACTCACGTTGTCCCCGGGTATCTCGAAAAAGAATTGCCCCAGCACTCGTTGCATCAACTGCCATTTATCATATATAATATACCGACGGACAAGAGGATACCGGACTATGTGCTGTAGTTCGTATTGAACAGACAGCCTGTAGCGGCGTCGCTTTTGCTGTCGTCATTCAACACTACTGTCTTCTGCTAAATCTCTGGAAATACACCCTATATTTGACACTATCGGGGGCAGTCTGGGGTCTTATCGTCCTTAGCCGAATCCAATCTTATGCCGCTGTCCATATATACAATGAGTGATTTAATATAGCGATATATGATTTACACGATGGCTATGGCGTCGTCTTTTTGCTGTTCTAACCCCAATCTACTGTATGGTTCAGAACGTCGCCGGGATTATTGCTGAGCTTGAGTCTGAAGATATCTATCTTCTTTCTGGGCTGGAACAGGGGATGCGCTTCTCGGAGTGGGTGCAAAAAAGTAAACTACCAGAGTTTGCCGGCCTTACTCCCGAAGAAGTGGACTACCGAATTGACCGGTGCTTAGACCGAGAACTGATAGAAAGAAAGACCATTCAATACGAGGGGTACCGACTCAAGTTTGAGGGCTATGACGCTTTAGCACTTCACACATTTGCAGAACGCGAAACAATCGACGGTGTCGGAACTTCTCTTGGTGTGGGGAAAGAAAGCGATGTCTACGAAGCCAGATCATACCGACCACTTGCACTGAAGTATCATCGTGAAGGGATAACGGAATTTCGGGAGGTCAATCGGGAGCGAAATTATACTGCTGATCATGAGCATGTCTCATGGATGTATACCGCTCGCAAAGCGGCAGAACAAGAGTATGCTGCCCTTCAAGATCTCTACCCAGAGGTATCTGTCCCACGGCCAATAGACCATAATCGACACGCCATTGTCATGGAGAAAATGACTGGTGTAGAACTCTCTCAGACACAACTAGATGATGATCAAGTGCTTCCTGTACTGAGTCTCATTATTGAAGAGCTGGCTGCAGCCTATCAACAAAACCGTGTACATGCTGATATTAGCGAGTACAATATCTTTATCTCTGAGGACGGGATTACTATCTTTGACTGGCCACAGTCAGTTAGTGCTGACCACGCAAATGCTCCTGAACTACTGGAAAGGGATCTTGAGAACATCATCGGATACTTCAGCCGTAAATACCCAAACAATGTCGAAAATATTGATGTCAAAGAAGTAAAGCAGGCAGTTATCGATGACGAGTTTACTACTGTTGAGGCGTGTCAAAGTGGATGTCAATCTGTATAGTTCCTTAGAGTCCGAGATCGCTCTTCCTGCTAACGGATAGCTTAAGACTATTTGATGCTTACAGAGCCGAACGTCCATCTAATGCCTCACTCTGGTTTGGATTATTGGAGTCTAGCAACACTAAGTGCTAGTCACTAACTCAAATTGTTTAATTATATAACTTCTTCAGGATCCACATAAAGTCTGTATAGAGCCTTTCGCTAGGGACCACTCACACAGACCAGCTGACACAATTCTGGCTATTTTGAGAACTGACAGTTAGTTTTAGAATCCACGCTCTTCTATTTGTCTGAGCACAGTTCCAGCAAGTCCGGTGTATCCGGAACTCACATATGTAATAAATCTTATTTCGCTATATAGAACTATGACAGATGACAATAGAGTATCCCTGTATCGAAGTGCTTAAGCGAATCTCATGGGTAAATTATAGTATCTCGCTGGAAGACGGGCACCAGCGGGCACCTGTCTCTGACAGGTCGGGATGTGACTTCACACGGAGTTGAACCACTTGACGCCCGTGGTGATAAACTATGGCGCGAAGCTTCTACTCACATATCAAGGACGCATGGCAAGATCCAGACGATGGAAAGCTTGCCGAGCTGCAGTGGCAACGAAAACAAACATGGCGTGATGAACCAGCAATCAAGCGAATTGATCGCCCAACACGACTTGACAAAGCTCGTGAACTGGGTTATAAAGCAAAGCAAGGCGTGATTGTCGTTCGAGCAAGTGTCCGGAAGGGTACTGCTCGAAAGAGTCGATTCCGTGCCGGTCGCCGATCCAAACGCCAGGGAGTTAATCGGATCACTCGTCGAAAAAATATTCAGCGGATAGCAGAAGAGCGATCTACTCGAAAGTTCCCAAATCTACGAGTCCTCAATAGCTACCCAGTCGGAGAAGACGGTTCGCAGAAATGGTTTGAGATCATTCTTGTAGATCCAAACCATCCAGCAATCGAGAATGATGATGATCTCAGTTGGATCTGTGATGACTCCCAGCAGGGTCGGGCTTTCCGAGGTAAGACAAATGCTGGCCGGTCAAACCGCGGACTTCGTACCCGGGGTAAAGGTGCTGAAAACGTTCGACCGAGCCGTAACTAGTTAGTCGTTTCGCAACCTCGCTTTTCATTACCGATTTGTACTATCAGCAAATAGTATTCCTTATGCGAAATTCTCTTCCACAGTCCCAACCAGTCACTCTAACCATCGCAGGCAGTGACTCAGGAGGTGGGGCTGGCATTCAGGCCGATTTACAGGCAATTGCAGCAACCGGGGCATTTGGAACCAGTGCTATTACTGCTGTAACTGCACAAAATACACAGGGCGTTGAAGACACGCACGTTCTGCCTCCTGAACAGGTGCAGGCGCAAATCACCGCTGTACTTGATGATTTTGATGTTGATGCAATCAAAACAGGAATGCTTGCGACTGCGGAAGTCATTGATGCCGTGGCTGATGTTGTCGCTGACTATGATATTCCAATGGTTGTTGATCCTGTTATGATCGCAGCAACTGGTGATCGACTGCTATCTGAAGATGCAGAAGATTCCTATTATACACTCTTTGAACATGCTGATATAATTACTCCTAATGCCGATGAAGCAGAAACGCTCGCTAAAACCCATATCAATGACAACGATTCAGCTATTGAGGCGGGACGTGAGCTTTTAGAGTCTGGAACTGGTGCCGTCTTGCTCAAAGGTGGACACATTGCTACTGATCCTGTTGAAGACATCCTGATCACTGATACCGATGTAACGGTCTTCACTCATCCTCGGGTTAATACATCTGCTTCGCATGGATCCGGATGCGCTCTTGCTGCTTCCATTGCTGGACGGCTCTCCCACGGACAAGACATACATAGTGCTGTAGATGAAGCAACTAGTTTTCTTGGCCGAGCTATTCGATATCACTATGACATTGGAGAAGGGTCTGGCGCAGTTAATCATTTAGTTGATCTCCGAAATCGTGCTACCAAGACCAAGACACAGTCTACAGTTAGTTCTCTGGTCAACGAAATTGCTGAAATATCTCCTCGAAAACTCATCCCTGAAGTCGGAATGACTGTCGTTGGGGCAACTCCATATGCTGAGTCTGTCGAAGATATCGCAGGTGTTGATGGTCGTATCAATCGCACAGTCAGCGGAATTTCTACCGATAGTGGTGTTCGATTTGGTGCTTCATCTCATGCTTCACGGTTTCTCCTTTCTGCCAGGGAGTACAATCCTAACCTCCGCTTTGCACTAAATGCCCGCTATGGCTCCGATGTTATGACCGCTCTCACTGATACTAGCTGGTCAATTGCCGAAGCCTCTCCTGTTGAGACAGACGATCATCAACAGCGGATACAACATCTGGTTGATGAAACATTTGATGACTCGACCTCTCCTAATGTCGTTGTTGACCGTGGGGGAATGTATTCCGAGCCACTTTGCTGGTTATTGACAGAGAATCCACAACCTCTCAAAGCAAACTTAGAAACTCTTCTGGCGCTGCTCAACTGATATCTTGCCTGCTGTTACGTATCAACTGTCAAGACGCCTGTAGGGTTTAACTCTTACAGGCTACGTTTCCGTCCTCAAAGAGCGACCAACGGGAGCGAGTAGGGCGGGGTGAGTTTACCTGACTTTGGCAAAATTGGGAAATGCCCTTTTTTATTTTACAAAATCAGATTAATATCTTATATCTGCTCTTTGGTGTCTGGTTCATGTTGACAGGTTATTTAGAATTGTCGTGGTGTGGTCGTCGGGGATAAGAGCGACCGTCCGGCCGAGACTGCGAAAAAGAGATCAGCTGGATCGACAACCACTTGAAATACAACTTCGGGGAACTTCGAATTAAGCCGGGTTCGAAGTAGGAGGGAAACCAGGAGTGTGACACAGATCATAAGAACATCAGAAAGATGGTAGCACGGCCTAAATGTGCCTTGGCTGCTTCGGTACCCACCCTGGTATCCACGGAGTTGAGTTTACAGAAAATTGAGCGAATGCCACGGAGCTTGCCTCCAAGATAGCTGAGGTGTCCGCCTGAATAACAACAGCCAAATTACTAAGGTTAGTATTCACCAAGCCGTGTTTGACCCTCACCACTGCTAACGAGTTCTGAGGCCTTCTTTATTGTTTGATTAAATGTTTCTTGCTGACTTGGATCGTACAATGTTGCTGCTGGATGAATATTAATCAATATCCGATACATCTCTCCGTTTAACCTCGTATCGCGTACTGTCCCAGCAGCTGAGGTAACAGAAATAGACCGATCTAATAGTTGCTCCGTTGGAACTTTTCCTAATGTCATGATAACATCTGGACTAACTACTTCGATTTCTGTAAGAAGATGGTGAAAGCAATTTTCAAGCTCAGATGTCTTCGGATTTCGGTTTCCTTCTGGCCGACAGCGAACACAGTTTGTGATGCGGATATCTTCCCGTTCGATTCCGTGTTGATTCAGACTTTGTGTTAGCACATCTCCACTTCTTCCGACAAACGGTTCGCCGTGTTTGTCCTCTTTTTCTCCCGGTGCTTCTCCAACTAATAGTAATTCTGCGTTTGGATCACCGGTTCCATTAACAATCTGGCTTCGCGATGCGACCAGATCTGAGCAGCGTCGACAGTCTGTAACGACATGGTCATCCATATAGGGTAATATTGCTCTGCTTCATAAATACCTCTTTGTCATCGGTGTCGAATGTGCTTCTGGCTTGTCTGTCAGATGCTATCTTGATACAGCGAGAGAATCTCGGCGTTCACGCCGGGCGTGAATCGCGTACACTCCGGGTAGACACCGGCACTGTTCCTGCTGACCGGATATTCAATAGTGAGCCGAAACCGTTTAATCATTATACTGTCATAGGCTATGTATAGTGAATCTGGTCACAACACGCACCTTCACTGCGTCACTCACCAATGACCGTGAGGGTGTTGTGCGTGACCTTGATTCACTGGCTCGTTCCGGTAGTAAAATCTGGAACGTCGCTCGGTGGACCATCAGCCGCATCTGGGACCACACCGGAACCATTCCGGATGAAGGACCGCTCAAGTCCTACATGAAAACCCAAGCGTGTTGGAAAGATTTGAACTCGCAGTCAAGTCAGGCAATCGTTGAAGAATTGGCTGGCGCTTTCCAGTCGTGGTTTGAACAGGACGACCCAGACGCCAACCCACCGGGGTATCGCAAAGATGGAGATGAGCGCCCACGTTCAACTGTTACGTTCAAAGAAGACGGCTTCAAACTCGACACGAAACACCAGCAAGTCCGGTTGTCGAAAGGGAAGAACCTGAAAGACGGATGGAGTGATTTCGTTCTCTGCGAATACGAACCCGGTCCAGACGTAGATCTGTCTGATGTAGAAACCGTACAGCAGGTCCGAATTGTCTGGAACGGTAACCGCTGGGAACTACACTTCGTCTGTAAGGTTAGCATTGATGCAGAGGACTCAGCAGGTGAGAAAACCGCAGGTGTTGACCTCGGCATCTGTAACACGGCGGCTGTCTCTGTCGGTGATGAAACGCTGTTGTATCCGGGCAACGCCCTGAAAGAAGACGCACATTACTTCCGGCAGGAAGAATACGACACAGAAGGCAAGAACGGCCCCAGCACCCATGCTGAGTGGGCAAGGCAGAAGAAATCCCGGCGACAAGAGCATTTCTTGCATGCGATCTCGACAGACATTGTTGAGCAGTGTGCTGCCCGTGGTGTTGGGACGATAGCAGTCGGTCACCCGGAAAACATTCGCGCTGATGAAGACTGGGGCCGACACGGGAACAAACGCCTGCACGACTGGGCGTTTGAAACACTGCTCAGTCACATTGAGTACAAAGCCGAAGAACGCGGGATTGGGGTTGAGCGGGTTGACGAGTACGAGTTGGCTACGTCGATCACGTGCTGTGAGTGTGGGATGAAAGCCGATTCAAACCGTGTTGAACGTGGTTTGTACGTCTGTGAGGTGTGTGGGTTGGTTGCGAATAGCGACTGTAATGCGGCTGAAAACATGCGAGCGACGGTAACTCCGAGTCCGTCACAGGATAGGAGTAACGGCTGTCTGGCCCAGCCATCGGTCCGCCTGTTCGACAAATCGACGGGGAGAGTCGCCCCACAAGAACAGGTATGACCGTAGACCGGCAAATATCCCAACGCTTGCGGTGCGGTTCGGGAAGCCCCGTCGTTCACGACGGGGAGGAGGTCACCTGCGAAAGCGTCGTACTGCGCTTGCTGCGAGCTTGGCAACTCGAACTGGCTCGGGCCGTCTATTCTCTCCTGTATATGCTTGTATTACTGCTGCTGTTTCATCTTGGCTGAGTCCAGCACTTCGATAAAAAATCACGTGTCCATCTGTTACTGTCTGCTTTCTTTCTGGCAGACCCTGATACCGTCTATAACGTTGCCTGAATTCACGACCAGAGAATGCCTTTCTAAGTGGTTGCTCCAGACCTTCACTTTCTTCGTATGATAACGCAATCACTGGTCGGTCGACTTCCTCAGCGATCTGGTCCATGTCGATTATATTGTACCACGCAGGAGCAATCCCATTGATAAATATATATCGGATGTCTTCACGGTCAAGGCTCTCGTACAATCCGATTATTGCCTCAGCACTGTCCATGCCTCCAATTGTGCAGTCACCAAACTCGAACCCATCTACTGCTCGATTTGCTTGAACAACGGCACCGGCCAATGTGCTCTTCTCATCAGAGTCAGTGAATGATTCTGCGACACCGAGTGCTCGTCTCCCGCTTTTCATCTAAAACTAGCTTGCGTTGTTTTTGATATCCTGTAGCCGGCTGATGAGTTCATCATTGCTGGCTCCAATTTCGTACTCCACGGATCCATTGTGCTCGGCTTCTTCTGTTTCCACATCATCTTCATTAAAATCAGCATCAATTTCCTGATTTTCCTGTTCGGACTCGTCGTAACTCCCAAACCCCATACACATTATTATAACGGCTTTGATCCACTAAAATATCTCGGTGGTCATTCTCATGATACCGCATAGCATTAGCTGTTCCGTGCCAACTATTTCATATGGAAGTCTATAACGTAACTGCAGAAGCAGAGACGTTCACCAGTAATGTATTCCTCGTACCAGGAGAGACAACCGCGCTTGTCGATACTGGAGCAATGGATGATGTTACATCTGTAATCTCTGATTATGTAGATGTGGTAGACGCTGTCTATATAACTCATCAGCATAGTGATCATATCGATCAACTTGATAACATTATTGAAAGATTCGCCCCGACTGTTGCTACATTTGAGGACCATGAACATCAGACAAAGACGCTAGATGATGGAGATCATGTCCAACTAGGTGACGATACATATGAGGTCGTTCACTCGCCTGGACACGCAGATGATCATGTTGCACTCATTGGGCCAAATAGAATTTTTTCTGGCGACGTCGTTGTTTATAATGACAGCGCGTTTGGCGACGGAAGCTTTGGTCGAACTGATCTTCCAGGCCAATCACGGGATCAACTCATTCATTCTTTGGAGACAATCCTTGATCGGCTTCCAGATACAGTTAGACACATGCATCCAGGACACGGAGATTCCTATGAGGGGGACGTAAGATCTGTTATTGAACGTGCCCTTCGACGAGCACGGAGAAAAGAACCGAAATATTCAGATAATTAAGCTGCTCGCGATTCCTTTGCTTTTGGTCGCAGATTCTTATGTCCACATTTTCGACATTGGTCCGCCCGCTGTGGATTCCGGGCGTTGCAGCGCATACAAATTTGTTTTTCGAGCATCCGTTCTTCTGCTTTATCGAATCCAGCCATACCACTAACTTAGATGGTAGAGTGAAAAGCGTTTTTGAATTGACACGGCCTTTCTTAACTCTCACCGTATTTCGAGATCAAATTCTTTCTGGTTTTAGCCGCTTGAGGAGGTCAATGACAAGATCAGCTTGTTTCAGTCGGATCTGAGCGATCTTTCACCCATGCATCAGAACGATACTTCGCCTCGGCTAATTCCTTTGCTTTTGCAATTTCTTCATTGCTCCATTCGCCCTGTGATGCGTCTGTCCATGCTGTAAGTGTTTCTTTGAGCGTTCTTACAGCATTTTTTCGGGTCAGTCCTACCTGCTCGTTAATCGAGGTAACCCGATCCCTGTATGTTTTTGCGTTTGTCTCTGGATTTGCAAAACAACCCAGTTGTGTTTCTGGTGTGAGCTTGTATGATATTGATCCGTGTTGGATTACTGTTTCCTGCTGCCTATTCTGTGCGTTCCCACTAATCTTCTGCCCGTCTACTACGATGTCATGCGCCGGGTTAACCCCCCGGAGATAACATGCTGGCTCGTGTATAGCAGGATACTCCCTCTCGGCAAAATCAGCAGCAATGTTCATCTTGTTAAATGCCTCTAACACTGGCTGACAAAGCAGGTGATAACTTTCCATTACATCCTGAGGTAGTTCTTTACTTGGGGCAATGATACTGTAGGAGATATCGCCAATTGTATCGTGATAAATTCCTCCTCCTCCGGTCGGTCGTCGAGTTACATCAATCGACTGTTGATCACAAAATTCCCAATCAACTGTCTCAGCTGCCTGCCGATACCCGAGTGATAGCGTGCTTGGCTTCCACCGGTACACACGAACCGTCCTTGGCCCTCCGTTACGCGCTGTTTCTGCAGCAACCTCTTCCAATGCCATTTGCATTGGGCCGGATCGCGTTTCCTCTTCTGGAATTACACGCCATTCCTTTTCCGCGAGAAGACTTGTCATAACCTTTTGCTGGACAGCCACCTGCTAAGTTGTTTCGCTCCCCGAATCAACTGCTGTTACAGAAAATTCGAGACGAAAGCCTTGCCCTTCAGGGTGGGGAGGATACCAAAGCACCAGCTACAGCCATCAACACACGTAAATGTCATCGTCGAAGTCAACAACCGGGTACTTGTCGAGATATGCTTCTATCCGTCGCATAACCGTTACGTGCTTGGTAGGCAAAATTGGGATGGTAGTATCGATAACGAATACACGTGATTGTTCATGTCAAAAAGAATCGATGGGTAATTTATTGCCATCGAGTCGTTAATGCATGTCATATAAAATGGATTCGTCGCCACACTCAGGAGGATCCAGCCAGTCTCCACACTCAGGAGGTCATCCAGGCAGCAGAGATTATTCTGAAGCTCCACTGATCGTTACTTGGGAAACAACACAGGCATGTGCACTGTCATGCGACCACTGCCGAGCAGAAGCGGAACCAAATCGGCATCCAAACGAACTCTCTACCGAAGAGGCAAAAGAACTCTTCCGATCAGTAAAAGAATTCTCGCCGGAGCCGATACTAGTATTATCAGGTGGAGATCCACTGGAGCGACCAGACCTATTTGAATTACTCGAAGCAGCTGTTGACATGGGTCTATCACCATCAATTACGCCAGCAACGACTGGTAAGCTCACAAAGTCAGCAATCAAGCGGTTCAAAGAGATTGGTATTGGACGAATGGCACTCAGCCTTGACGGTGCCACAGCTGAAACGCACGATTCGTTCAGGGGGGAGCCCGGTACATTCGAAACAACGATTCAGGCAGCCGAATACGCAAATGAGATTGGCGTGCCAATTCAGATTAATACAACAGTCACAGCGCAGACTGTTGATGAGTTACCAGAGATCATCAAACTTGTCGACTCATACAATGCTGCGATGTGGGAGGTGTTTTTCCTTGTTCCAATCGGGAGAGGAACAGAGCTAAATCAACTTTCACCACAGCAAGCATACGAAACGATGGAATGGCTCTACAGGGCGAGCAGAGATAAATCATTCCGAGTTATCACTGTCGAGGCGCCATTTTATCGTCGAGTTGCACAGAGAATACAACGAGAGGAAGGACACCCGCCAAAACCTGTTGGGTCGACCGGTGCAGGAAATGGATTTGTTTTTATAGATCACACAGGCGAAGTTTATCCATCTGGATTTCTCCCCAGAAGCGTTGGGTCTGTACGTGAGAAATCGCTTCCTGATCTGTATCAGTCAGCAGAGTTGATGGAGCAATTACGGGACAGACAGTCTTTCTCTGGACCGTGCGGTAATTGTCCAATAACAGAGCAGTGTGGTGGATCACGATCACGGGCATATGCAGCAACTGGAGACCCAACAGAAAGCGACCCGCTTTGTCCTTGGGCAGTCACTGGAGATACCGGATACGAGCCAGTCTTTAACTTTTCAGGCTGAGTCCCCGTTCTTAAGGAGCGACCAACGGGGGCGAGTAGGCAGGGGTTCGTAACTGCTTCCAAATTTAGTAGTATTTGGTAGTATTCGGATATATTCAGGAGTCTTATTTGAACGTAAAATACTTATATATAGCTGACTTATTACTAAGTGATGGCTGACAACGACTCGACTAACGTGAACATCGAACTTCCACAGGAGGACTTCGAGTTCCTGAGACAATATAAAGACGAGATGGGGTTGACATGGGAAGGTCTGTTAAAAGCCGGAACACCATTCAAAGACTGGAAAAATCAGCAATACACCACCCCCACCGACGAATGACGATGCAACTGACCGAACAGTTCCATATTCCGAGAGAATACCACAACGCTTGTGACCGACTCACCACGTTCGTCGAGCGTCACACTCAGCGGTTTCTCAGAGAGAAATACTGGACGGATTGCCATATCAAAGCTGTCGACAACCACGTCGGACAGTCCTATACCTACATCCGAGACGGCGATACAGACCCGTTTGAGGGCGTTGATGAATACCTCTACAGCCGGTTTAAGCGATGTGTCTACCACCGTGTCACCAGCACGCTTGAGGCTCACGCCGATGAACTACGAGCGTTTGAGTTCGTTGTTGAAACGGTCACTGAACGGAAAATAAAACAAATCGGGTGGCGGCGGCTACGCGACCGATTGTTCAGCGACGACTCGCCATACATCCAGTGGGCCGTGTTGGAATCAGTTGTCGAACAATTGAACAACTACTACGACCGTCATGGTCGGTTCCCCGACGACTATACTGATATGGTCGGGTGTCCTGAACCAAACGGAACACTCCCATATGCACCTGACACAGGCGACTACCACATTCACGAGGTGACTGTTCGGGATGGTCGACTCAGTATTACGTTGAACGCCCCTGATTCACTCTCGCCGGAGTCGTACCACGATTGGACCGACCACGAAATCAACTTCCCAGTCCATACGCAGTTCCAGCAGATGATTTCAGCTGGTGAGGTGGGCGCACCAACGCTCCACGAATCCGATCACGGATACACGCTGGATCTTCCGGTTTCGGTTCCTGAACAGGACACCAACACTGTTTCCGACCGCGTGCTGTCGGTCGATCTTGGTGTGAAAAAGCAAGCTACGGCGGTCGTGATCGAAGACGGTGAGGGACAAATCAGCCCACCGGAGATTGTCGACCACTCGGCAAAAGACAAACTGTTCCGACTGAACACTGAGGCGGAAAGCATCAATGACAGGTTAGCAGAACTCCGGCGACAGGGGAAAGCTCACACTGATCGGTTTGCCCATCTACAGAGTGAATACGAACAGGTCAGACGCAAAGAATGCCGACTCCGCGAGCAAATCCAGCACGACGTAGCCAATCAGCTGGTGTGGACCGCGCTACAATACCAGTGCGAAACAATCGTCTTTGAGTCGCTCGGACAGATGGAATCGCCGGATGTAACTGGTTCGCTGGCCCGTTCGATTTCGACGTGGGCGCGTGGCAATCTATTAGATCGAGCCGACTACAAAGCCGAGTTGGTTGGAATCGAGACAGCGACGGTGAATCCGTGGATGACAAGCCGATACTGTCCTCGGTGTGGTGAACGCGGTGAGACAGTCACCGCTCCGGACGATCACACCGAGTGTCGCCACGGCGGTCACTTCCACTGCCCGCACTGTGGCTACGAGTGCGACCGTGACGTAGTTGGTGCGATCAATGTTGGACGGAAATATCTCTCAGACAGCAGGATGGAAGCGGTGAAACCTGTCGCCTATATGGAGACAGGAAATGCTGTTCACGCCAGTTTTCCATCACCTGCTGACAACGGAGAGACAGGTGCCCGTTCAACTGGCGTTCAGTCCACAGCCACACAGGAACAGGATACGGCAAGCGGCTGTCAGCCCCGGCTGACTCAATACTGTCCCACTGTGCGGAGTGGTGAGTCAGACATGGGTGGACTGCATCAAAATCATGGTAGCAACACGGGCAGGCAGTTGCCCAGCGGTAGTGTCACAACGCACGTTCTTGCCAGTGCTATTGAATCCGACTGAACACTACCAAATGCTACTGATAATCTGAACGGTAGTTCACTCAGGCTCAACAGTAGCAATCCAATCACTGCTGACAGGAGATATATCTTCGTGTTACGACATACATAAGTCGGACACTCGTCAATAAATTATCACGATAAATTGAATGTATGGGGAGTGGTACTGATGACAACCGAAGAGGAATTTGAGAACAAGATAACTGATCAAACACATCACAATCGAACAGGCAATTCACCAGACCACAAGAACACGACCACATGTGAAATGTGTGATCAATCTATCTCGGAGTCAGAAATTGTTCATCTCGAAGTCGGAAATGAGTCTTCACATCCGATGTGTGCATATTGCGCAAGTACCTTTTTTGATAAAGCAGATGCATCAGACCTGATGGACTCGTCAGATCAAACAATTCAGCAACCAGTTGAGAAAAATAATTCATCAGCTCCTTCGGCAGTTGACTGGAAACCAAACGAACCAGCTTCAACCTCTGGGATTACAGGGCAGCTATTACAGATTCACTATCTATCTCTATCGCTCCTCTGGGCAATCCATCAAACGAATGTGCGGATTGTTGAGCAAGTTCTTGATGAAGTTGATGTTCAGCAAGTAATGATTATTGGGATGGTGTTAGCAACAACAATTGCTGTGGTGATGTTCAGCACGGCTCCCCCATGAAATTACTTCGATCTACTCCGCTCGAACTCTGTCCTCGATTCGTTGAGAACGGGGGATAGCCTGTAACAATTAAATCGTTTGAAGAAGTAGACCACTACTGAAATAGATCGGTTGAAAGATATCGCTCCCCTGGATCAGGAAGAATCACAACGGTGAGTTCACTCGGATGCTGACTACTATATTCTGCGGCTGCATGTAGTGCCGCTCCCCCAGAAATTCCGATTAGTAAACCCTCCTCACTGCCGATACGACGTGCTGCTGATTTTGCCTCTTCAGCAGAGACATCATAGACAGTATCAACGACATCATCATCATACGTGTCCGGTAGGAATCCAGGCCCGAGTCCCTGAATATCATGACCATCAGAACACTGCTCTGTGATTGTTGGTGATGCCATCGGCTCGACGGCGACAGAGGTCAGCGATTGTTTTTCTTGGGTACTTTTTATGTACTTACTAACTCCCGTGATTGTTCCCCCTGTTCCAACCCCAGCAACGATAGCATCAACTTCTCCTTCTGTCGCCTCCCAGATCTCCGGGCCAGTAGTTTGTTCGTGCGCAGCAGGATTGGCATGGTTCTCAAACTGTCGAGCCATAATGGCATTATCATGGTTTGAAACAATCTCTTCAGCCCGCTGATTGGCACCAGACATCCCATCGTCAGCCGGTGTCAGTTCCAGATCAGCCCCAAGTGCCCGAAGCATTGCCCGCCGTTCTTCAGACATAGATTCCGGCATGGTAAGGACACAATCATACCCACGAGCGGCACATACTGAAGCAAGGCCGATACCGGTGTTCCCACTTGTCGACTCAACGACAAGCCCATCTGAAGTGAGCTCACCAGACTCCTCAGCTGCATTAATCATCTCACGAGCAATTCGATCCTTTACTGAGTATGGATTTGCTGCTTCGACCTTGGCATACAGTCGATCACCAAACGAATCGAGATAAAGCAATGGTGTGCCACCAATGAGCTCATCAATGGAAGAAACTTTTTGCGTCATTTGAATACATGCACAAACGGGAATAACTAAGGCCCATCGATTGAGAAAAACGTGACCGAATACGTCTACGACCGCTTCAAACGATGTGTCTACCACCGCGTTACGCACGTTCTTGATGCTCACAGTGATGAGTTTCAGGCGTTTCAGTTCGTCACCGACACAGTTGCAGAACGCAAGATTCGACGCATCGGCTGGCAGAGACTCCGCCAACGGTTGGTCGATGCGGACTCACCATACATCAACTGACGCGTACTGGAATCCGTTGTCGAGCAACTCAACACCCACTACGATCAGCACGGACGCTTCCCCGAGACGTACACGGAACTGGTCAAAACGCCCGAACCCAACGGCACACTGCCGTATGCACCTGATAAAGGCGATTACCACATCCACGAACTCACGGTCGAAAACGGCGACCTTCGCTTCGTGTTGAACGCGCCAGACTCGCTCTCGCCCGACAGCTATCACGACTGGACGCGACACGAACTTCGCTTCCCGATCCATTCCCGATGTCACGAGATGCTCGACACGGGCGATCTGCAAGCACCGACACTCCATTTCTCCGAGCATGGCTACACGCTTGACGTGCCCGTATCGATACCAGAACAGGAAACGGAGACAGTGTCCGACCGTGTGTTAGCGGTTGACCTCGGTGTCAAAAAACAAGCCACGGCGGTCGGTCTCGACGGCGGTGACAAGACACACGAGCAGGTGACGCCGCCACAGTTTCTTGACCATCCAGCCAAGGACAAACTATTCCGAGTGAAAGCCGACGCCGAAGGCATCAACGACCGGCTGGCAGAACTCCGGCGACAGGGAAAATCCCACACGGAACGGTTCGACCACTTGCTCTGTGAGTACCGCCAGACGCGGCGGAAAGAACGCCGCCTGCGCGAGCAAATCCAACACGATATAGCCAACCAACTCGTCTGGATAGCTGCTGAACACGGTTGTGAAACCATCGTGTTCGAGTCTCTCGGGCAGATGGAGTCGCCAGCTGCAAGCGGCTCGGTCGCGTGGTCGATCAGTTCGTGGGCACGGGGTGAACTGCTTGCTTACGTCGAGTACAAGGCGGGGTTGCTCGGGATCGAGTTCACCACAGTGAAGCCGTGGGGAACGTCGCGGTTCTGTCCGGTGTGGTGAGCGTGGAGAGACGGTGAACGCGCCGAACGACCACACGAAGTGTCGTCACGGCGGGCATTTCCACTGTCCGACGTGTGGGTATGAATGTGACCGTGACGTGGTTGGAGCGGTGAACGTCGGGCGGAAACACCTCTCTGACAGCAAGATGGAGGAGGCGAACTCTGCTGCCTACATGGCGGCAGAGAATCACGCCAGTTTTCCATCACCTTCAGAGAGTGCCCGTTCTGCTGGCGTTCAGTCCGCGACCGACAAACAGGATCAGGCGAGCGGTCGTCAGACCCGCCTCGCTCAGCACCGTCCTCGGTCACTCACTGCGAAATCGGGGGAGGGAGATATGGGTGGACTGCAGCAACATCACGGTAGTAACACGGGGCAGCGGTGGCCCAGAGGTAGTGTGACACAATCCGTCCTCGCCAATGCTACTGATTGTGACCGACCACTACCGAATCCTACTGAAAATTGGAACGGTAGGCCATGACTAATCAACGCCTGCGGAGCCTGCACTTCCTATGCGGATGGGCAACATCAACTGAGAACTTGTAACAAAGTGCATCGCGGAACCAAGAGACCCCTGCCTCAAAAAGACTCTTGTCACCAATGAGTGGACAAGGGCTGAATGTTGAGATTATTGGTCTATTTCTCTACAGGGAAAGCAGGCAGAGTACATCAGGGATTGATCCCGGAGTAGTTCACAGAATTGACCTGGACATTTTTGTAGGAAAGCTAGAAAACACTTAAGTATGTACTCCGGTGAAAATCGGTGTAGAAAAGGCGATGGTTCGGAAAAAGAAGCTTAGCCCGAGTGGTGCGAAAGGCGAGGATGGTGAGTATAACAATGTTCATCTTAACCTCCACCGAGACGAACTTGAAGTTGCTGGCATGGATATTGGGGATGAAGTGTTTGTTCGGGTTCGTGAGGATAAGATCATTATTCAGAAAGCGGACACAGATGATGTAGAACACGATTTTTGATTTGATCAAACCGGTTCCGGGGGGCTTTTACATGACGGAGTCATCAGCATGGGTAGATGGGAGTATACGACATACTCAAGCCTATATTATTCCGCCTACCCCCAGAAACCGCTCACGAAACAGCACTTACTGGCCTCAAAACGATACAGGACACCCCGATCGAATCTGTGCTGCGGTCTCGGTTTTGCGTTGATGACTCCCGCCTTACTGTTTCTACACTTGATCAAACGTTTCCGAATCCTGTCGGGTTAGCTGCTGGGTTCGATAAAAATGCGACGGCTCCAGGCTCGCTTTCGGCTCTTGGATTTGGACATATCGAACTCGGTGCCGTTACAGCAGAATCTCAGCCTGGTAACCCCAAACCTCGACTCTTCCGCCTCCCAGAAGACGAAGCCCTGATCAACCGGATGGGATTTAATAATGCCGGTGCTGATGAAATCGGTGATCGACTTGATACGCTTTCACTCCCCGATATTCCATTAGGTGTAAACTTAGGTAAATCAAAGACGACCCCTCTTTCCGAGGCCCCGGACGATTATGCGTATTCATTCAATCGTGTGGCTGATGCCGGTGACTTTTTTGTTGTCAATGTTTCAAGTCCAAATACACCTGGACTTCGTTCTCTTCAAGATCGCGGACCGCTTGTTGACATTCTCTCTCGATTACAGGATGAGGGGGCTGATCCGCTGCTCGTAAAACTCTCACCTGATCTGACTAAAGAAGCAACTGATGACGCACTTGATGTTGTAAACGAGCTGGGCCTTGACGGGGTTGTTGCCGTAAATACAACTACTGAACGCCCTAATCGACTACAGCACCCTAACCAAGTCGAATCCGGTGGATTGTCTGGCGCACCACTCAATACACGAGCGACAGAACGTATTCAGTATGTTGCAGAACGCGTAGATGTTCCAGTTATCGGGGTGGGTGGAATTGCATCCGCTGAAGATGCATATCAAAAACTCCGTGCTGGTGCTGATATAGTGCAATTATACACCGGGTTTGTCTATGAGGGCCCAACTGTTGCCAGACAGATCAACCGCGGATTACTTGAATATCTTGATCGGGATGGATATGATTCTGTAGAAGATGTTATCGGTGTAGACTTAGAGTAAGTTGTCTTTCTACAGAGAACGCAAGCCAAGCATTTGTGAACTGATCTTTGACGCAGTTCGCAGCAAATCGAGACGGATACCGCAGAGCTTGCCTTCGAAGCTGCTGGCTTGATCTGCTCTAGTTATTGGACAACGAGAAGCATCAACTGCTATTTGAGTGCCTCCAACTCAAATTCAAACGCTGCAACGGGAACCTCTAAGTTATGTTCTGTTAGCACAGATGGATGGATCTCTCCGATTACGCCGACGGTGTTTCCATCCAATACGATATCTGCCACCCGTCCTTCGATAAACGTCGGGTGCGCTGTCGCTGGGGTTCTAAGCTCAAGATCATACAAGTTGGCAAGTGCCTGTAACCGCCCTCGGGCCTTTTCGTACGTTGCTTCATTACTTGCTAATACCCCGCCTACTCTCTTTTGCTCCGAAACACCTGTATTTTCTCTTGGATCGACACCTGCTGTAAAGCCTATCTCTGCGAGGTTTTGTGGATACTCTCGGTGTGTATTCCGTTCCAATACCATCAGTAGTGATGGCAGCACCCATGTTCGAAGGGTTGTATATTCTTCACTGTATGGCTCTTTGATTGTTGGCGGAACATCGATTCCGATCATATCAGCTGTGATACCCTCTACATTTTGGTCTTCGTTCTCTCGGTATTCTTCGATTGCTATCTCTCCTTCGGCAATCGAAACCGAATCTGGGATAGGGAGGCTCATGCGTCTAAAATTTTCTTCCTCATTTATCATATGGAAGTTTAGCATGTCTTCAAACCCTAACCCGACAAGCGACCGACGGACTGCTTCTTCATGTCGTGATCGCTCATGTCGCTCTCCAACGGTTGAGACATCCGGATATTTTGGATCTAATTTGTTGAATCCGTATGCCCGTCCAACGTCATCAATCAAATCAACTGGATGTAGTACATCAGTTCTATACGATGGAATCTCTACCGTGTATTCAACAGTCTCATCCGTCTCTTCGCGCACTGCAGATAGTCCCGATCTCTCGAATAGATCAATAACCTCCTCTGGATCAAAATCGACACCGACAATCGTTTCAATTCGGTCATGTGTTACTGTTTTTTCTCGTGTAGAAAGATCAGGCCTAGCTAATTCGGATCCAGCATATTCGCCAGTTGTCTCTGAGTCGTACTCAACGTTTACTTCTTCAATTGTTGCTCCTCGAGCAGCAAGAGCGTAGCAAACGATTGAAAGCATTCGATCTATCGTCCACTGATCTGTTCCCGTCATCTCAATGAATAAATCCCGAGATTTCGTCGTCACCTCCGTCCGTCGACCATTAATGACTGGTGGGAACGAAAATAGTCCAATATCGTCATAAATCGCTGGCATCCGATCATAGTTCTCTACGATGGAACCATATTCTTGACCAGTCGGATGCTCTCTGATGACCGTTTCTGGAGTCATTTCAGCGCTTGATTCCAACGGGACAAATTTGTCTTCATCTGGCGCAATACCGGTATACTTAATTCGTTTTGCTGGTTCCTCGCTTGTTGCTTCTGTGAGGCTTTCGCCTTTCAACATCGTCAGGTCGTGAATACCAATTGCACCTTTCTTTCGTTGCCGGCCCATCGTTGCATGAAGCTTCTCTTGCAACTGAATGAGTGAGGTCAGTGTATTTTCATCTAAATCAACATTTCTGGCAATTGCGCCTGTGACGTATGGACGTTGCTCAGGTACATTTTCGTCTACTTCAATTGTCCAGTCTGGTTCGTTTGTATTTGGGACATCTACACCTCGATCCATCCCATATTGATACCGCAGTGAACGTGCGATTCCTTCTACAGACAATCGATCAAGTCTGTCTGGCGCAAACTCAAGCTCAAGGGCTCCTTCCTCTGTTCGTCCTTCAAGCTCTAGTCCCAGTGCAAATAGATCATCAATTAGATCTTGGTCTGACTTATCAACACCCGTAAGATTTCGAAGTTCGTCCGGATCAACCTCAACTACAGGCATTAGTAAATCACCTCCGCATTTCGCAGGAACTCAATGTCTGTGAGTGTTCCGTGCAAATCGCGAATATCTTCTGCTCCTGTCAATAACATTGCCAACCGTTCTAACGCAAGACCCCATGCCATTACGTCTTCTTCAACACCAAGTGGTTCTAACATTTCTGGTCGGAAAATACCTGAGTTACCAATCTCGATCATTTCTCCTGTTTCCGGGTGCTCTCCGAACAACTCAAAGCTCGGCTCCGTGTATGGATTATAATGTGGTTTAAACTGGATGTCATGAATCCCGAACTGTGCATAAAATTCTTCGAATGTACCCATTAGATCTCTCGCAGATAAATCCTCAGCAAGAACCCATCCTTCAATCTGGAAGAACTCAAGTAGATGCGTTGCATCAAGCGTATCATTTCGATAAGCCTTTTCAACACTGAAGAAACGCGCTGGTGGCTCAATCTTGCCAATTTGCTCTCCAGCCAGATGCCGAGCAGAGAGAGACGTCGTATGCCCTCGAAGTGCGAGAGCACTTGCAAATTCCTTACTCCACGGAGAATGATATCCTTCTCCATCTTCTCCGACGCCGTTTCTGTGTGCACTTTCTACCCGGCCAACAAGATCATCTGGTAGCGAATTAATTTGTCGTGGTTTTTCCATTGCAAATCGGTCCCAGTGTGTCCTTGCTGGATGATCCTGCGGCATAAAGAGACAATCGTTAATCCAGAAGTCGGCATCAACATGTGGACCGTCCATCTCTTTGAATCCCATCCCAACTAAGACTTCCTTAACTCGGTCTGCAATCGCACGAAGAATGTGCTTTCTCCCCAGTGGTGCTTGGTCAGCAGCTGCCTCAACATTATATTCTGCAAACTCGACATCTTTCCATCTGTCACTAGCAAGCAACTCAGGTGTGATTTGTCCAACTGACTCTGCTGCTTCGATACCTTCCATCAACACGGTTACCCCTTCATCTGTGAGTGTTACCGCCCGGACTGTTTGTTCTATTCGAGTTATAAGCCCTCGTGAGTCTAATCGATCAACTACCTCTGACTGTAGACTATCCTCTCCTACATCAATCTTCTCTAAAGCCTCCACTTCAACATCTGCCTCTGGATCTGCTTCCGGGTTTGGCGTTACTTCCCCTCCGTCAACTGTTCCATACTCTTTTCGAGCAAAATTAGCAAGTGCGATTTCCACCTGCTGGTTGGATAATCCTGCTGCACTAATTGCATCCCCGATATTGATTCTCTCGCTGTCTGCTTTTCTTGCAGCCTCATACAGCCGAACTTCAGGCAGCCCTTCCTTGAGATAGGTTTCTCCTTCATCTGTAAGTTCAATTTCTTCTTCAGTTTTACTCGCAATATTGACGTACCCCTCCTCTTCTAGCGCAAAAGCAGCCCCAGCAACTGTTTCTTGCTTCTGTTCTGTTTTTGCTGCAATCTGTTCAATTGTCTGTTCTTCTGTCGCACTTGCTGTTTCAAGCACCGAAACTTGTGGTTTTGGTAACTTCATATTTTGATCCTATTATTTCAGTTGAATGGTTGATTCCCTGACAGAATCCAACGCTAGCCGTCCCCGACTCAAATGACCGTTTCATCATCAAACAAGAGACAAAAAACCGAACCCTAAGAATGAACCTGATTGATTTGTTGTGCGTCGGGAATAGGGCTCGGTTGCCATACTCGAATTCTCGAAACGACGGTTCAAAAACGTTACGCGTTCGTTAGCTGATTGTAGGAGCTAAGGCCCCCTTTCTCACCGAGCCGTCAACGACGGCGAGTAGACAGAGGTAGTTGACTACTTCTATAGTCCATGAATCTCTCTATAAAATGCCTTCTAAATCATCACAGAAGTTGGATTCCCACGACTAAAGGGGGTCTATCCCTTTCTACCTGCATGGAGCAATATCTTACTCTCGTCAAGGATGTTCTTGCTGAGGGATCATATAAACCAAACCGGACGGGTGTTGATACGATATCCTCATTCAGCCAGCACTACTCTATTGATGTTTCTGATGGGTATCCACTACTGACCACAAAGCGAATGGATAACTTCCGCTGGGACTCCATGATCCATGAACTTTTGTGGTATCTTTCTGGTGAAGAGCATATCCGAAATCTTCGCGAGAAAACTGGAATATGGGATGCGTGGGCAAATGAAGAAGGACACTTAGATACAGCATATGGGCGCTTCTGGAGACGATATCCTGTTCCCGAAAACGAGGGTCGCCTCTCAGGCGAACATTGGCCTGAAGATAAAGATCGATGGATCACTGTAGAAGAAAACAATCGGAGAGTGTTTGATCAACTTCAGTACGTAATCGACACATTACAGGAGCAACCACATTCCCGGCGGCTCGTTGTTTCAGCTTGGCATCCTGCCAATGCTGCTGACTCGACACTCCCTCCGTGTCATTATACCTTTGTTTTTAACGTCCAGGGTGATTCTCTCAACCTACACTTAACTCAGCGATCCGGTGATATTGCGTTGGGTATACCGTTCAATATCGCTTCATATTCATTACTACTGATTGCGATTGCACAGCAAACCGGGTTTGAGGTTGGACGATTTGCACACACGATTGTTGATGCACACATCTACTGCGGGACTGGCGACCGTGGCCAATGGTATGACGATAATCTCAGTCGTCTTCAGTCAAAGCTCGATTCAGTAGATTCAAACAACGGCTATCGTGATCTCAAAAACTGGATTGAAGAAAATGCACCCTCAGAACCCGAGGATAAGCAAAACTACGATCACGTGCCAGGATTACTAGAACAGGTTTCCAGAGAGCCATATAGCCGTCCTCAGATTGAAGTCGCAGATCGCCCAATTGACGATCTAACGTATGATGATATTGAGCTTTCTGACTACGAGTGTCATCCAGGAATTAAATTTGCTGTCGCTGAATAACAATGCCTGCTAATTTCACTATTGTTGTCGCTGTTGCACAGAACGGTATCATCGGTCGTGATGGTCAAATGCCGTGGCACTATCCAAAAGATCTTGAACACTTTAAGGAAACAACTATGGGCTGTCCGGTAATTGTTGGCCGCAAAACATTTGAAAGTATTTACGACCGCATTGGGTCTCCTCTACCAGGTCGAACTAATATCGTGCTTTCCCGGTCTGACCCTGAGTTACCAGAAGATGTTATCCTTGCTTCTTCAATCCAGGAAGCGAAACAAAAAGCTGCAGAACATGGAAGCGAAGCGTTTGTTATCGGTGGCGCAGCAATATATGAGGAATTCCTTCCAGACGTTGACCGTATGATCGTGACGATTATCCATAGCCGCTATGAAGGTGATACCCAGTTCCCGATGTGGCCACCTGATGAGAAAACATGGACTGTTGCTGACCGATCTGATCATGACGAACTTTCGTTTGTCACATACGAGCGCACTGAGCCTTAGCCGACGTCAATACTTGTAGCAAAAGCATTCGGCTAGTACTGTTCTTCGGTCTGTACCTGTCGCTTTCGGCCCATCTCAGCAAGTAACCGTCCTATCTGCACCCGCTCATTTGTCCCTTCTGCGAGATTCATATCAATTTCTCCAGCGAGTTGATATAATCTGGCGAGCTGGCTACTATCGTATCGTGATCGGCCTGTAGCAAGAATTTGCGATAGTATTTCGTTGCCAGATAATCCTTCTTTAATCAGCAGATCATCTAACTCAGAACGGGCATCTTTGAACTCTCCCGACTCAGCTGCGTCAAGCATTGCTTCAATTGCCTCGCTTGGTCCAATCTCATCAAGTGCCTGATATGCTGCATTCATATCGATTTTATCCTCAGCGTACGCAGTTGCCTGTGCACCTAGAATTGCCTTCCGTATGTTTCCATCCGCATAGTTAGCGATAAACTCAATTCCATCCTCTGTGTACTCTATCTTTTCCTCTTCCACAATGTTCTGAAGAATCTCTGCAATCGCTTCTGCTGACGGTGCCGCCATAGGCACAGGAACGCACCGAGACCGAAGTGCTGGAATTAGTTTTGTAGGCTGCCGGGTCGCAATGACAAACTGTGTGTTTTGGTGATACTGTTCCATCACCCGGCGAAGTGCTTGCTGAAAGTCTTCACGGATCCCTTCTGCGTTATCAAGCAGTAACGTTTTGTAACTTCCTGTCACTGGTGAATAACTGGCTGATTCCTTGAGAACATGGTTGATCATATCTCGCTTCGAGAGACCACTTTTGCCTGTCAGAAACGACGCAAATCGCGGATCGTTCTTGATATCTGTTTTATTGCGGTTAAAAAAATCTGCTACGTTAATCTCAATAAAGTCATTATCCGGGTCCTCATGGGCCTCCCTTACAAGTGCCCGTACACCGGCTGTCTTCCCAGCACCTGGTGGTCCATGAACAAGCAAGTTTACCGGATTGTCAACAGCGCCCCGAAGCTGTTTTTGTGCTATTTCTTGTGGAATATCCTCAATATTGGGCGCATATGCTGTTGTCCACAGTGGTGTTTCCATCGTATTTTCCTAATGTCTTATCTGGTAAGAAAGAGTCGGTATTATTCTCGCTTTCCTTAGTGACAATTGGGCTTCTCTGTTCACAGAAAATCAAAGCGGATGCCACATGATTTGCTCTCGAGGCTGTTGGCGCATAGGTCAGCTAATCATCGTGAAGTGGGCTGTCTATATGTTTGTTAGGTCAGCGTTTGAATACCGCTGGTGCGTAACGCTAACCGTTATTGCTATTAAAGTGAGCCAGCCAACATAATGTGTGTCCCATTTCAAGTATCCTTGTCCGGACTGTCGGTCTACGACCGACCTGCATGATCCAGATTGTGCATTTGGGGGGATGTCACGAACTGAAATCGAAAAAGCGTATACCGACATTTTAGCTGTTCTTTCAACAGGTCCAAGTGGAACTACAACGCTCCGTCGTCGCTCTGATGAGTGGTCTGAACTCCATGATGCGGCACTACAGAAACTCCGACAAGAACATCGTGTTGAGGAAAACGATGGGATGCTTGAGATGCTTACCCCTGAAGAACGAACCGATCGCGTAAGTGTTCCCACACAAGAGCCTCTCCGAACTATCTACGAACACGGTAGCGTCCCTGGATGTCATGATAACAGTGTATTTGCCCTAATTTCATACTACGAGATGGTTGGATTCTCTTGGGAAGAAACTCGTGACAAGGTTATTGATTGGCTTCGAGAAAGCGGTGCTTGGGACAGAGGTGGATTCGAAGAAGCATCTCCGGAGGAGTTAGTTGACAAAAAGCGACATGTCTACGAAACTGGCTACGGATGGAAAGAAAAAGCAACTGCGGCCAAACGTGTTATTGACCGTCGGTTAAAATAAACTACTCCGTCAAACGTTTTTTCTGCCCTTAGTCGCTCTGTATCCGTGGTGCAAGCATATAGGTTACTTGTCCCTTTCCTTCTGCAATATCAAAGTGCAGTTTCACTGGGAATTCTTCACCCAGCTCTGCTGTTACCTCTGCATCTTTTGGAATTGCCTTGTTCATGTCTGATAGATAATCAAGACTGAAAAGTGAGTGTGCTGGTCCTAATTCTAGATCGATCAAATCCTCTTCGTGTAACTCAAAGTGTACATCGTCTGTGTCTCCCTCTGCATCCACATAGAAGAATCCTTGTTGCTCATCGACACCAAGTGCGATATGGTCCGAGACCATGTCTGCAGCCGTTACGGCCCGGTCTACATCTTCTCCAGACAAAATGATTTCAGCCGCCAAATCTAGGTCTGGAATATCTGGTTCTTGGCGAATTGAATCTGGATCAATCAGTGCAAGTGTATACTCAAGCCCGTCAATACGAATCTCAAGTTTTCTTGTCTTTTCATCAAGCTCAAGCTCGATTAATTGTCCTCGATTAGCCATTCCAGCAATGTCCTCTAATCGAGACAGATTGACACCGATAATACCGCCGTCTGCTTCATATGATTCAAATGCATCTGCATTAAGGGTGAGATCGACCATCCCAACGTTTGCCGGATCAACTGCTCGAATCTCTAGACCTTCCTCTTCCAAGCGAATCTTACATTCCTCAACCAGCACGCTCACGGAGTCAAGAGTTTCTTGGAGCGTCTCCGCGCTCACAATCGCTTTGAACATATATTAAGAAATATTTGGCACCATGGGATAAAAACCATGGACATTTGTCTCTAATCCAGTCAACTGTTCCGGATTGACCTCCTCCCACTCGTGAACGGGGCGGGACTCCCACGGTACCGCACCGCTGGGTTGGGAGTTACAGGGTTGCAGTCCAATCGGCATGACCAGACTACTGGCAGGGTCATTTGAAACTCTTTGATTTTCGTGATGACGAGAATCTTCGATTCTCGAACCACCAAGCCGCAGTCTCCGATCCCGGCATGGGATTCAGCGTTACCGTGCTGATCGGAATTCACAACCAGCGGCCCGAAGGGGATTCATTCAGAGTGGTGTGGCCCCAATCCCGATATTATCCGTTTATTCGGTCGACAAGGCCGCCTCAGTGCGGTCATATCCATATCTTGATCACACATAAAACTCCGGAATAGCTCAATCTCGTGGAGAGATGCCCCGTTGTTGGCTTCATCCCACGGCTAAAGCCGATGGGCGTTCGCCTTGCTCCGCTGTAAAGTGGTTCGAGAGATTTCGTGTCTCGTCATCACGGAAGCGGTCTTCCGTACAACTTCGAGACATTAGACCTTCTTTTTCCGTAAATAGCGCTTTATTCGAAAGAATATACTCACTATCCTAATCGAATAACTGCCAACTGATCTGCACATCTCGGCGACCGGTTATAGATGTAAAGTATACCGTCGCAGTAAGAAATCTCGGAGCTTGCTCCTGAGGTGAACTCACTACAGTGCTTCTTTGTACGCCTCTAATGTTTCATTGACATCTTCTTCGGTGTGGGCGTACGTGATGAACTGTGCTTCAAATTGATTCTGGCTGAGCAGAATATCTTGCTCAAGCATTGCTGGTCTAAAGATGCGCTTCCACCGCTCGGTTTCACCCTGCTTGACATCCTTGCCTGACTTTGGGCAGTATTCATGTCGGGAGCAGCCTGATCGCTGTGTGCAACCTGTTTCACAATGGTTATTGAATGAGGCTGGACCTTCTCGGGTAAAGAGTACTTTGAACATGCCATCTGTCCCAGCCACGGTATACTCAGGCGCTTGACTCTCAATGATCTCTGCTAGACCGGAACGAAGTTGCTCTCCTAGTTTGTGGATATGATCGTGTACATCATTTTCTGCTGCGTATCGGAGCGATTCAAGCCCAGCAGCCATTGTTACTGGATGGCCAGAGAACGTTCCAGCCTGAAACACATCTCCTGACGGAGTGAACTCCTTGATAATCTCTGCTTTCCCACCAATTGCACCGACCGGGAATCCTCCTCCGATTAATTTCCCAAATGTTGTGATGTCTGGGTCAATCCCGTATTTCCCCTGTGCACAACTCAGGCCCCCAACTCTAAACCCTGTAATCACTTCATCCCAGATCAACAGTGAACTATGTTCCGTACAGAGGTCCCGAAGTGTTTCATGGAATCCATCGACTGGGGGAATGATTCCGACATTGGCAAGAATCGGTTCTGTAATAACTGCTGCAATTTCATCCCCATGCGCTTCAAATACTTGCTTTGCCTTCTCAATATCATTGAAGGGTATAGGAATCGTATGTTTTGCAAAATCAGACGGTATTCCGGGACTTGAAGGATGTGTATGCTCTGAATCTCCTTCTACAAGTGTTGATTCCTGTGCTCCGTGGTATCCACCCTTCATAACAACGACTTTCTCGCGATTTGTATATGCCCTAGCCAACCGAATTGCAGACACTGTTGCTTCGGTGCCTGAATTGACGAACCGTATCATCTCTACGCTGGGGACGTGTCGAACGACAAACTCTGCATGTTCGACTTCGATTTCTGTCGGCATACCATACATTGGTCCAGCACTTGCTTCCGATTGTATCCGAGCAGCTACCGGATCAGGCAACTGATGCCCATATAGCAATGGCCCAAGACCCATTACCCAGTCGACGTATCGGTTTCCATCTGCATCAATGACGTGTCCACCGTCACCTCTTCGGATGAAGCGTGGATACGGTTCTGGTGCCGCTCTGACTGCTGAGTTTACACCACCGGGAAGTACAGAAAGAGCTCGATCGTATAGTTCGCGCGACTGCTTGTCACCCATGCATGCTGCTTCTGCATCGGCACCTAAAACACAATCGCCATCGGCACAGTGTGTGTCTATTCTCAATCAACTGATTGCTTATCGGACACGTCAGGCGGTGGCCACTTCATGTTCGCTGTACTGTTCGTTGCCGTGCTGCCTCTGCAATGCCGGCATTAGCCGAGCATGATGGACACGCTCTAATTTGTCCGTTTTCATCCGCAAAGACGCGGACGAACTGTTCTGATACGTGGGATCCACAATGATCGCATGTTGCCATAGTATTCACCGGCCTTGATAACCGGTACCACTTGATATGTACCCACATATAATATCTTTTCACTTGCCTGCGACACTTGCCGGATATAAAACCCTAATATTTTGGGTTAGGCTTTATTTGGAAGCTGTCTTAGCGATCAATCCAGCCTGTGCACCAGCAACAAATCCAGCGTCGATATTTACCACTGAGAGTACGGTACAAGACTGTAACATTCCAAGTAGCGCTGCTTCACCAGCTCCTCCTTTCCCATACCCACTGGAAACCGGAACACCAACTACTGGAACATCAACCAATCCGGCAACAACCGTTGGCAAGGCACCTTCTCGTCCAGCAGCTACAACAACAACATCGGATTGACGGATAACATCTAATTGATCGATCAGCCTTGCAATTCCAGCAACCCCTACATCTGTAATCTCGTGGACTGTTGCTCCCATCTCGCGAGCGATTATAGCTGCTTCACGTGCAGCAGCTATGTCAACAGTTCCTCCAGTCACCACAGCGACCTCTCCACCCTCATTCGGTCTGTTATAGCTATTTGCTTTTGCAACGATTATTTTTGCTCGAGAATGGACTTCTACTGTATCGCTTGCTGATAACTGCTGTAGCCTCTCAGCAACTGATTCTTGTCTGTTTGATTCCAACCGTGTAACAATTGCTCGTCCTGTTGTCTCTATAGCTGTTTCTGCTAAATCGATAATTTCTGACGTTGTTTTACCTTCCCCAAATATTGCTTCGGGAATTCCGCTTCGCTGCTCTCGCGTTGCATCAAAACGACCAGCTTCTGATGTTGCGTATCCTGCCAACCGTGATTCCGCTTCTGCAGGGGAAATCTCTCCAGCGGCTACTGCTTCCAATAATTCGCGCATAGTCTGTTTTAGACATCATACATAATCAGCACTCGGAAACGCCTCTTTTCGTGATCTTAATTGTGGGTTCTTTTATGATATTGATTTCAGACAACAACTCTCATAGTCTAGTTAATGTGACACACATTCTATTGAGTATGCTGCCTGTATCGGAGTTTCTACCGGGCGAATACAGGAAACCTTATAAGGAATCCTCAGAAATCTTCTCATTGTATGGCAGATCTTATAGTCAAAGCAGCAGTTAAAGAAGCGCTTGAGGACAAAAACGTAGCATCTGATTTCTATGCAGCTCTTGACGAAGAAGTCGAGGAACTGCTTCAGGATGCTGCAGAACGAGCGGAAGCAAACGACCGCAAAACAGTCCAGCCTCGAGATCTGTAATCGGTCTACGATTTAGTAGATCTCACTTGTCGCGCTGAGTCGTAGTCTCTTGACGGGATGCCGCTTTTTTATTATCTCTGAACCTTACGAAGTCACGTTGCTATAGCGATAGTAAGACAAAAACGCTTGAGATACCCCCCCGCGTAATCTCAGATATTTAGTTGTCGTATTTCCATACAACGTATGCTAGCAGTAGAAGGAGCAGGCCCCAAATAACTCCGAGTCCGGTCTGGATTGGATTATAGCCTTCGTATAGTTGTATCCCTACAAGCGAGATGATCGTCACAACGCCGATTACCAGCAACATCTGATAAACTCGATCCATTCCCACAATTCCATCATATAGACGTTTTGCAAACCCCCTTTCTGAGGACATACTTTGTAAGTAGTAGGCTTTTCCCCGATAATAATTGCCTTCTGAGTCTGTTACGATTGTCGCGTGCGGAATACTTTTTCCCTTTGTGCACATACAAATATTCAAATGAGTCTTGGATCCGATATCTATCGTCAGCAGATTCTTGATCATTACAAGAATCCTCGCAACTACGGTGAACTTGAAGACCCAACATATTCTCATATTGGCGAAAACCCAATGTGTGGAGATGAAATTCAGGTTGATGTACAGATTGATGAAACTAATGGCACTATTGAAAATATCGCGTTTCAAGGAGATGGTTGTGCAATTAGCCTTGCAGCAGCTTCTTTGCTCTCCGAAGAGTTACAGGGAGAAAATATTGAAACGCTTCAAGAGATGGATCGAGATGACATAATCGACTTACTTGGTGTTGAAATATCACCAATGCGCGTCAAATGTGCAGTATTAGCAGAAAAAGTTCTGCAAGATGGCTATGACATTTATCTTGGAGAAAAAAATCAAACGAAAACCACGACCGAAGACTAACTCACCTGAGGATCCTAAAAACTGGAGTTGCCCTTCGATAACAGGTGCTTATTCAACACTCTCAGATAATCGCTTCACAGAAAGTCTCTGACCTCTGTATACCACATATCATGGTGGTCTAACTCGCCGACATATCGGGCTATTGTGGCGGCAATCACGTGCCAGCAGAGATCAGTTGGATCGTTTTGATCGAGGTTATACTTCGTATCATCACAGTTGCACGAGTTGTTCTCAATGACGTATTCTTCCGTTTCTCCCACGACGACCGTAAAATCCCTGTACTCTTTGACTCTTTTTTCACTGACTGCTTCAATTGCTCGACGTCCTCGGTCCCCATGCTCTTGAAGGATATCCTCTGTAATGTCTGAGTTTAGCTCTCCAGACTCCTCTAGCTTTCTCTTCCAATCTATTTCTTTGTCTGGGGACTCTGATGACACGTCTTATGTATTATTTGGGGAGGCATGACTAAACTGGTTCGGACCACTACTATTTTGACTGACGCAGACTGATTTGTATCATGCGCGTCACTGAGGGGTCTGTTGAAATTGATATTCCGGGGACATCACAGGAGGAAATTGAAGAAGATGTGTTTTACAATCCAAACCAAGTGCTCAATCGCGATCTAACGATCGCCGTCCTTCGCGCTTATCGCGATGTAAATTCTAATGCATCAACGTATCTTGATGCGATGGCTGCTTCTGGAATTCGAGGAATTCGCGCTGCTGCTGAAGGATGGGACGCTACACTTTGTGATACCAACCCTGAAGCAGTGTCACTGTGTAAGCAGAATTTAGCCCACAATGACCTTGAAGGGACAGTTGTGCATAAAGATGCCAATGCACACATTCACCAGCATTCCTACGATGTTATTGATATTGACCCATTTGGTTCTCCCATTCCGTTTGCCGACGCCGCCTTATCAAATGCACATGACCTTGTCTGTATTACTGCAACCGACACCGCACCGCTCTGTGGTGCACATTTCAACGCCGGAATTCGGCGCTATGATTCTGTTCCCAGAAATACTGAATTTCATCCAGAAGTAGGGTTACGGACTCTCATTTCGACTCTTGCCCGAACTGCAGCACGATATGACCGTGCTATTCAACCATTGCTATCACATTCGACTCGTCACTACCATCGCGTCTACCTTGCCTTTGAAGACGGAGCACAAGTAGCTGACTCCGCTCTTGAGAACCTTGGATATCTTCTGTACTGTCCAGAATGTCTTTACAGAGAGACCCAATATACACGCTTTCCATCATTCTCTGATGAGTGTCCTAACTGTGAAAGTGAGCAGACTGTCATCGGGGGTCCACTATGGCTTGCCGAGACCACTGATTCTGAATTTACAACACGTGTACAGCAACGGATTGATGAATCTCTCGAAGATCCTGACAATGTTTCTACCCTCATAGAATCGGTTGATGATGAGATTACGACACCGACACACTACGACCAACACAAACTTTGTCAACGATGGAGTCGTCCAGCCTCCGCAATGGATGACTTTCTTGATGCCATACGCGATGCTGGCTACCAGGCCTCTCGAGCACACTATTCGGGAACTGCGTTTAAGACTCCGGCAACTGTAACTGAAATCCGGAAAGCAACCAAATCCCTGTGAACTTATACTCTTGACTGTTCAATCACAGGTATGTCGCTACTTATCGAAGGAGGTCAGGTCCTCCGTCCTGATTTTTCAACGGAAAGAGCAGACGTTCTTGTTGAAGATGGAATAATTCAATCAATTGGCGATATTGAGGACGGCGACCGTATCCTCGATGCCACGGGGAGTATTGTTATACCGGGATTGATAAATGCACATACCCATGTCGCAATGACCTTGCTTCGGGGGTACTCTGACGATAAACAACTTGATGCTTGGCTACAGGAAGACATTTGGCCTGTTGAAGCAGAACTCACAGCGGCCGATGTTCGGGCAGGGGCTGAGCTTGGACTGATTGAGCTTATCAAATCTGGCACAACAGCAATTGCGGACATGTACTTCTCCATGGATGAGGTGGTAGACGCAGTACAGCAGGCCGGAATCCGTGCTCGTCTCGGATATGGTGCTATTACTGTTGGCAAGGATGATACCGACGCTCACGAAGAAATGAAGACCAGCCTTGAGTTTGCTGTTGAATACGATGGATCTGCCGATGGACGAATCCGCACTGCATTTATGCCACATAGCCTCACAACAGTTGGTGAAGAGTACTACCGTGAATACATACCAAAGGCCCGTGACCACGAAATCCCAATTCATATTCATGCGAACGAAACACAGGACGAAGTAACCCCGATTGTCGAGGAACATAACAAGCGGCCTCTCAGATACGCTGCAGATATGGGACTGCTTGAACCAAGTGACTTCCTCGCACATGGAGTACATCTTGATGATTCTGAAATATCACTACTTACTGACCGTGGGAGCAGTGTTATTCACTGTCCAGCTTCAAACATGAAACTAGCGAGTGGTGTTGCACCTGTACAGAAGCTGCTTGATGCGAATGTTTCAGTCGGACTTGGAACTGACGGTGCCGCCTCAAATAATACTCTGGATATGATTGATGAAATGAGGGATGCAGCACTACTCGGAAAAGTTGGTACGGGCGATGCTAGTGCAGTTCCAGCCGAGTCGGTTCTTCACATGGCGACAGCCGGTGGCGCGAATGCAATTGACATTGGAAGTGGGATTATTAAAGAAGGTGAGCCAGCTGACTTGGCAGTTATTGATCTTAACCGTCCGCATCTTAACCCTGTCCATGACCCAGTAAGCCATGTTGTTTATGCTGCCAACGGCGGTGACGTCAGGCACACAATCTGTGATGGCCAAATCCTAATGCGTGATCGCACTGTCCTAACTCTTGATGAGCAAGCAGTCCGTCGTCGAGCTAACAACCGTGCAGAACAACTAATCGTCCGAGCAACCACATAGTGGACAGATAGTTCGGTATTGTTTTGAGTTGCCCGCCCTTCAGTTATTGTATGTCAGAGTATCCTTCGATTAGTAATCAGGTTGAAGACATTGATGCACTTCGAGAAGAAGGTCAGCAGAAAATGTCTTGGGCCCGCCAGCACATGCCAATAATCGAGCACCTTCGTGAAGATTATCGCTCAAACCAGCCCTTTGAAGGGTACACGATAGGCATGGCGATGCATGTTGAGGCTAAAACGGCTGTTCTAGTTGAACTCCTTGCCGAAGGAGGTGCGGAGGTAGCAATCACCGGCTGTAACCCTCTCTCGACGCACGATGATGTTTCTGTAGCACTTGATTCACACCCTTCTATCACCAGTTATGCTCGACACGGCGCTGAAGATGAAGACTACTATGCAGCAATTGATGCTGTTCTCTCTCACAGCCCTGAAATCACTATTGATGATGGAATGGATATGGTCGCTGCCGTCCATGAAGATCATCCAGAACTTATTGATACCATCATCGGTGGTGCAGAGGAGACCACAACCGGCGTACATCGATTGCGAGCTATGGATGAAGATGGTGAACTAAACTACCCAGTATTTGCTGTCAATGATACGCCCATGAAAAGACTCTTCGATAATATTCATGGCACCGGTGAATCTTCATTAGCTAATATTGCGATGACTACAAACCTATCATTCGCAGGTAAAACCGTAGTTGTCGGCGGCTATGGATACTGTGGAAAAGGGGTCGCAAAGAAAGCAGCAGGGCAGAATGCACACGTCATTGTCACTGAGGTTGAGCCCCGACGCGCACTCGAAGCTCATATGGAAGGATATGAAGTCATGCCGATGAACGAAGCAGCAGCCAAAGGGGATATCTTTATCACAACAACTGGTAATCGGGATGTTATTACTGAAGATGACTTTGAGCAGCTGCGTGACGGTGCTGTTCTTGCTAATGCAGGTCACTTTGACGTAGAAATAGACCTTGACACTCTTTCTGACATGGCAGCTGACCAATACACTGCTCGTGAAGGAGTAGAGGCTTATGAAATGCCGGATGGACGTCGGATCAATGTTCTCGCTGAAGGTCGGCTTGTTAACTTAGCCAGCCCGGTTTCTCTTGGCCATCCAGCAGAAGTGATGGACCAGAGCTTTGCTATTCAAGCTGTCTGTGTTCGTGAACTTATCGAGCATGGTGACAAGTATGAACCCGGAGTCCATGATGTTCCAGACCGTTTAGACCAAGAAATCGCTGAAATCAAACTCGACGCAGAGGGCGTTGATATTGACACACTTACTGATACACAACAGGAGTATCTCGACTCTTGGGACCACGGAACATAACCCCCATAGACGGGATATACTGAGTACTTCGGGTATCGATCATGAAGCAGCTTCCCGATTGGCTAGCTATCTCACACTAGTTAATTTCAGAATGGAATAAATACCCCAGGTTCTGTTTTGTATTTATATGTCGAATTCGAAGGGCGATCGGCGTGAACGTGAACTAGTAAATCTCCTTGACGATGCTGGATTTGCTGTTATGCGCGCACCAGCCAGTGGGAGTGCCACAGAACGCGAACTTCCCGATGTTTTGGCCGGAAACACTGAACGGTTTTACGCAATTGAAGCCAAGTCGAGTGCGAGCGATTCCATCTATATCGGTGGTGAGGAAGTAGAAGCTTTGGTTTACTTTGCACAAAACTTTGGCGCAAAACCTCGTATTGGTGTTCGATTTGACCGTGAAGACTGGTATTTCTTCCATCCTTCTGAACTATATGTCACTGATGGTGGTAACTACCGCGTTAAACGATCAACTGCTATCGCTGAGGGGACCGATTTTAACGAGCTCGCTGGCCATTCCAAACAGACCCGACTTGTAGACGATGAGGATGAGGAATCTCCGGTCCGTGATATTCTTGAAGCTGTTGAGTCTGGATCAATCTCTATTGAAGAAGCCGAGGCAATTTTGGACGCGTAACTATCTAACAATTACTTTGCGTAACTAAGCTCGCTTCGAAGCGCTTTTTTTACCGGGTTTGGTTGTTATGAGTATGAGCGATGATGACAGTATCCCTCGGTGGGTTCTCGAAACGGCCGTTGCTGCTGGATCCGTTATTGCAGTGATTGGGGCGCTTTATTATATCGGCCTTTCATACGAGTTTGATCCGATATATGAGGCCGAGCAAGGAGGCGAAATCCTCGTTTATGCCCTCATTGGCTTCATCTTGTTTATGGCCGCTGTTGGTCTGCTGATTGCCATGAATATCATCCCGCTTCGTGAAGAAGACGGTAATGCAACATAAATAGGCTTTCTGTCTACTTCTTTGCTATACCTTATTACAATCCTTGCATCTCCATTTTGCCTGAAAAATCGGTTAACGTAACGGCTTCGCGACTGCTCTCGTACAGCTACCTTTGCTGTACTGAGAAAGAATCAGACTTGCACAAGTCGCTCATTGGTCGATCTTTCGCTCGTAATATTCAATAGGATGGTTGATCTCCTTGCATAGCTCATCCTTGTTCACACACAGATCATACTCAACCATTGTCGTACAACTTGGGGGTGCATACTCGCCACCCCTTTTATCTCGTAGATGCGCTAACTGGTATGCGATTTCTTCTTTACTTATCTCCTGATCTATGAACTCATATACCTCGTCTTTATCCATCTCCATCCCTGCCAAAAATGCAACTACTGCAAATTGCCCGGGTAATTCAACCGAATCTCCCGACCGAATTTGACGAAGTAGTGCAGTCATGCATGGAGGAAATGCAGGCTCGTCTATTGTTTCGTACGACAGCGAAAACTCATGTCCTGCGAGCAGCTCAGAGAGTTCTTCTTTCTCTTCGGCTAGTGTATCCGCAATCGAATCGGGCACTTGCAGTGGTAATCCCTCTGTGACTCGATTTACAACTGCCTCCTCAAGCAACATCAACAATTCTTCTTCGGTGACTGGAACTTCTCCAGCTGTGACAGCCCGCTCCACCAGTCGCCATTTCTGATCTTCAAGATTTCTTGAGAGTTGCAGATATGTGGATACGTCCATCTGAAACGATCCATCTCGATTCTGTGTAATCTGATGGCTGAGATTAAACTCATCAAGCAGACGGCTGATTGTCAACTGTGGCCTCTGTATGGAACGCCCTGTGTCTTTTGTTCCAATATCTGCCTCAAATCGCTGTCGAGCAGTCGCTGCTTCTGCTCTAGCGTATGTGTCAGTTGCCATTGGGTCATCAATCAGCGAAATAAGTACTCGAGCCACTGGATATGAGAGTAACTCAACGCGATTCCTGCGCGGATCGCCAATGTGTCCTTCTGACAGTCCCGATTTAATCCGCGCTTTGCTTCGACGAACAACTGCAGTCTCATTTTCAACCACATCCAACAGGTCGATTCCCGCATTCTCAACAGCAGTTCGTGCGCTTTCGAAGAACGGATACCGGGCGTGCAACCGGTCCATGTCGTGATGCCTCTGTTTAGTTTGATCTTTTCGGTGCTTAATAGTCGTTGGATTTCACTTTGACATATCTCTTGAACAGCTCAGATATCACCTGTGATTTCCACAGAAGAATCAAAACAAATCACCATGGAAATTTCCCCTGCGGTTGCTGACATAACCTCCACATATATTAGCGCTACAAGTAGCGATTAAGGCAATTGACACATATATGTACGACAATGCGCGATTCGATTGTTGAAACTCTGGGTACGCCTCTCGTGCGTATTGCTGACCTTGATGGACGAACAGTTGCTGCGAAAATTGAATCATTCAATCCCAGCGGATCTGCGAAGGCCCGACCTGCCATTGCTATGATTCGGCAAGCAGAACAGGATGGAAAAATCTCGCCTGGAGACCGAATTGTAGAGCCAACGAGCGGTAATACTGGTATTGGGCTTGCAATGGCATGTGCTGCACTTGATTATGAATTGACGGTTGTCATGCCGGCCTCAAAGTCTTCTGAACGAAGACAGCTCATGCGTGCGTATGGAGCCGACATCGAGCTAGTTGAAGGTGAAATTGATACAGCCCGTGAACGTGCAAAAGAGATTGCAGATAATGGCGCTGCATATCTTAACCAGTTCTCTAATCCGGCAAATCCTCAGTCTCACTACCGCGGCACTGGTAGAGAAATTCTCAATCAAGTAGGTGACCGATCCATTGATGCGTTTGTTGCCGGTGTTGGAACCGGTGGGACAATCTCTGGAACCGGGAAACGTCTTCGAGAAATATTTCCTGATATACAGATTGTGGCCGTTGAGCCGGAACGAAATGCAGTTTTATCTACAGGGGTTTCTGGAGATGATAACTTCCAAGGCATGGGTCCTGGATTTATAAGCGAAAATCTCGACCAATCCATTATTGACGAAATCAAAACTGTTGCTCTTGAAGATGCAGAACAAGAGTGCCGCCGCTTAGCGAAACAACAAGGAATCCTTGTTGGCCAGTCAAGTGGTGCCATGTCGATTACTGCCAAATCAGTTGCTCGCCAGCTTCCAGAAGGATCACTTGTTGTTACTGTATTTTGGGACTCAGGTGAACGATATCTCTCTACAGGATTATTTGACGAGTAATTTTTTAACGTTTACAGGCTACGTCCCCGTCCTCAAGGAGCGACCGAAGGGAGCGAGTAGGGCGGGGATACAGCCGTTCGCTCCTTTTCCCGAATGTTCAAGTGACAGGCAACCCAATAAGTCAGTAGTGGTTGAGGAGACGTTCAAGTACGCTGCAACGCCGGAAGACGCCGAGACAGCGACTGCTGCATGGGCCGATATTCAAACGTGTCGGGAAGTATACAATCACGCGCTCACACAAGAATATCGGCCACGTCCAGACTACAACAAACCATCGTACCGGGAGATGCAGAACAAACTCACCGGCCCAACCGGGTGGAAGAAACGCTGGCCGGAATGGAAGAACGTGTATTCCAAGTGCCTGCAAATGGCTATCCGGCGCATCAAACAAAGCGAAACAGTGCTTGAATCACTCCAAGACCGAGGGTACGACGTTGGACGGTTGAAATGGAAACCACCGCGAGAGTTCCGCAGCATCGTGTACAACCAATCCGGTTTCGACGTGGATCATAACACGGACCGGACTGACCACGCAATCGTGAACTTCTCCAAAATCGGTGACTTCCATCTCACCTACCACCGCCCACTCCCCGACGACGGCGAGATTACACAAATCATCCTGAAAAAAGAGAAAACCGGTGACTGGTCTGTCAGCATCGTCGTTGAGTACGACCCGGACTACCCGGAGAAACCGCCTGTCGAGGATATTGACCCGGTAGATACAGTCGGGATTGACCTCGGTATCACGAAGTTCATTCACGACTCAGACGGTCGGTCGTTCAAATCACTTGACGAACAGCGTGACCGCGATCGCATCGAACGCCGACACCGCAATCTCTCCCGAAAAACATACGACTCGAACAACTGGAAGACAGCTCGGCGGAAACTCGCTCAGGCATACGACCGGTTGCAGAACCGTCGTGAAGACTACCGGGAGAAACTCGCCAATGAATACACCACTCGGTACGACGCAGTGTTTCTCGAAGACATGGACGTGAAAGCGATGACAGAAAATGGTGGGAACAGTCGGAACATTGCATCGATGTCGTGGCGGGAAACGATTCAAGCGTTCAAACGTCACGGGAAGAAAAACGGGTGTCACGTGATTGAAGTGCCGCCAGAAGGCACGACGAAACGCTGTTCACAATGTGGGTGTGAGACAGACAAACCGTTATGGGTACGTGAGCATTCCTGCCCGGCGTGTGGGTTCGAAGCTGACAGGGACTACAATGCGGCCTTAGAAATCAAGCGTCTGGGGCTGGAGCAACTTGGAGTGGAAGCACAGACGATGACAGTAGGTCAGGGCATGGCCGAATCAACGCCTGTGGAGACTGTGCTCCCTGGGAAGACTGAGACGGAAGTCAGTAATGTCTCTCCAAAGCGCGTCGTTGAACCAGGAAGCCCCTGCCTCAAGGAGCCGCCGAAGGCGGCGAGTAGGCAGGGGTAGTTCACTTCAGCCGGTAAACTCGTCTTCTGTAATCCGTACAATCACCGTATCATCGACGTCTTGGAGGTCATATTCTGGTGTTTCTTCCTCTGACCGCCGCACGTACAATGGTTCTACCAGCCTTTTTTGATCTACTGGAGAGTCTTCCTTTACTCCGTATATCATCAGATATTCACCTGTCTCATCTGGATCTTGTTCTCCAGCACGAACTTTTTCGGCAAGTGACCGTGAGAGCCACTCATCTTTACCGATTGATGTGTCCCTTACAAGTGATTGCTTAACAAACCTAGTGATATGCCAGTTTATGTCATTAAGCAACGCTACTGCTGTCCCAATACTCAGTGTCTCAATATGGATTGAGTTTTCATATGGTTGTGTAATATCATACGCGGCTAATGCTTCTCTAGATGTTTCACGGGACAATAGTTCTGCTCGGATGCTAATATCATCTGCCCCGAGCAATACGACTTCCGTCACAATTTATACTTTCTTTGCCACGATTTTGTGAATTTCGATGCCGTATGACGCCTGTCATGCATAGGGGAAACATAATTACGCTCCAGATACAACAGATGGTCAAATGGATTCAATTATTGACGAAGCTATTGAAGAAGCGGAGGAACGCGACGGCTCCGCTGAGTTCACTGACGAAAATACCGGCACTGAATCTCAGTCCCGATCAGGTAGCATGACTGATGAAGAGTTGTACGATGTCCTTGAAGACCTCCAAACGGACATCACTGTTGTTGGCTGTGGTGGAGCAGGCAGCAACACAATTAACAGAATGCATGAAGAGGGAATCCATGGTGCTCGACTGATCGCTGCAAATACTGATGTCCAACATCTCGTCGAAATTGAAGCCGATGAGAAAATCCTCATTGGTGAACAAAAAACGGGCGGCCGTGGTGCTGGATCTCTTCCACAGGTTGGAGAAGAAGCTGCTCTGGAAAGCCAAGACGAGATTCTAAACGCAATTGACGGCTCTGACATGGTGTTTGTTACTGCCGGGCTTGGTGGAGGAACTGGCACTGGGGCGGCTCCTGTCGTTGCAAAGGCTGCTCGTGAATCTGGAGCCCTGACTATTTCTGTTGTCACGACGCCCTTTACTGCTGAGGGTGAAGTCCGTCGTACAAACGCTGAGGCCGGTCTCGAACGACTTCGAGATGTATCGGATACTGTTATCGTTGTCCCAAATGACCGACTTCTTGATTCAGTCGGTAAACTGCCTGTTCAACAGGCGTTTAAGGTCTCCGATGAGGTACTGATGCGGTCTGTCAAAGGGATCACTGAACTGATTACCAAATCAGGCCTTGTGAATCTCGACTTTGCTGACGTTCGGACTGTCATGGAACGAGGTGGCGTTGCAATGATTGGTCTTGGTGAGTCCGACTCAGAAGCCAAGGCTGAGGACTCAGTCAAGAGCGCTCTCCGGTCTCCCCTCCTTGATGTTGACATCTCCGGTGCTAATTCCGCACTTGTCAATGTTACCGGCGGCCAAGATATGGCAATTGAGGAAGCTGAAGGTGTTGTTGAAGAAATCTATGACCGAATTGATCCAGATGCTCGTATCATCTGGGGAACCTCCATTGACGAATCACTCGAAGGAACCATGCGTACGATGGTTGTTGTTACCGGTGTTGAATCCCCACAAATCTATGGCGGAGGCACGCAGCCCGAAATCGGTGGATCCTCCTCTTCCGAATCCAATTCAAGTTCAAGTCCAAGTGAGCCAAGCGACCAAGGGATTGACTTCATTGAATAACGACGCTGCACCAACAGATAGAAGGGTGTCGACTAGCCTATATCAAACCAAGAGATGAACGTTCCAACTGATCTTACCTCATATGTCAGGGTCTTGCGTATGGCAAGCACCCCGTCGTGGCAAGAGTTTTCGCAGGTTGCAAAAGTCGCTGCTATTGGAATCCTGCTTATCGGATTTATCGGCTTCACAATCTTTGTTTTAATGAGTTTCCTACCAGGGTGATATCATGCCGATGTATGCCGTAAAGACGACAGCTAGTCAAGAACAGACCGTCGCTGATATGATCATCAACCGTGAAGAGCCGTCAATCCATGCCGCACTAGCGCCAGATTCACTTACGTCGTATGTGATGGTCGAGGCAGATGATGCCTCTGTGTTTGAGCGTATCTTAGACGAAATCCCTCATGCCCGTGGTGTTGTCGAGGGCGAATCTGATATCTCTGAAGTAGAGCATTTCCTCTCACCAACACCAGATGTTGAGGGTATTGCGGAAGGAGATATTGTGGAATTGATCGCTGGTCCATTTAAGGGTGAAAAAGCGCAGGTTCAGCGCATTGACGAAGGCAAAGATCAGGTCACTGTTGAATTGTACGAGGCAACGGTTCCAATTCCGGTGACGGTCCGAGGAGACCAGATCCGCGTTCTTGACAGCGAAGAGCGGTAGAATAGTCTCTTTTCGGATATTGTTATTAGCTTCTAACAGCTTTTGATAGATTCCTCCTATTCTTTGCCAGCTTCATTCTCTACAGAGATATCTTCAACTTCGTAGGTAATCCCGGCGTTGCGGAGGGGATCAGTCACTCGTCCGATCGTATCAGCGGTTGCAATGATGACTCCGTTGATGCCCCGCCTTGCTGCATCAGCAACGACTTCACCAACTCCGAAGATCACATCGGCCTCAACATCTACCTTTCGTAGTGCAACGATTGGTTCAACGCCAGCAGCAGCGACAAGGTCTGCATCATTGCATCGTGCTTTTGTAGTCCGTTGATTGATATTTCGGCTTCCACCTGACTGAATTGTTGGCATTTGGAGGATTGTGACATTTCCTGGCTCTAAATCGATGATCCCATCAAAATCAGTCACGCCGACTTCTTCGCCTTTGGACGCATCCGTCGTTGCAATACCTGTTGCTGCTCCTTCTTTTCCTGGACTTGCATGAAGTAATCCATCTTCTACACTCAGCGTTACCGAATCTCCTTCTTCGATAGCTTCAATGGCAATAGCGGCGTCCTCTTTCATCCCACCTAATATGTCATCTGTGACGTGTTCGATGTACTCCTGCGCCTCTGTTGCTTCTGATAGTATCCAGTCGACGCCTTCCGTTGTTACCCGATATCGTGATCGGCCTTCTTTTCTGACCAACCCGTCTTCTACTAATGACCGCATATACTCGCTCACTGCTTGGCTGGTGATTCCAACAGCGTCTGCAACTTCCCCTTGGCTTACAGCGGGCTGGTTCTCTACAATCTCTACGAGAATTCGAAACCGTGTTGCAGCCCGCTTATCTTCCAGCACATCAGCCATACTGCAATGTAGTTCACCTGCATATAATAAACCGATGGTAAACTACTTTCGACATTTCCGATTTGGAACTGTTCGGTAATCTGTGTCATACTAAACTATTTTCTTACGTTTTTATTATCGGCTTAGATGGATTCGCTGTCAGATACAATGCTGCTCTATCACTTCGGTTGCGTGGCCGTAGAGTTGTTCCCCTTGTCTTGGACGTTCATATCGGTACCGTCCCCTTCGAGGGTCGGTGATGTTTCGGGCCCAGACAATCTCCCTGTTCTTCTTTGGAATACTTTACTTTGCCATCTATCTCACTCAAGCTATCTCCCTACAGATCACATTTGTCCCGTCAATTTCATGCTGATTGGGTACTCAGTATGTATCACTGATAATGGGTTCAACTGTCTTTTTCACTATTTCTGAATTTCTTCAGGGTGTTTCCGACTTGTATCTCTATTTAGCAATTCTCACTGTTGGCGCATTTCTTCTTGCTGCTATTCTAGAGCTTACTGATCGTGTCTCAATCGCTGTTCCTATTGCAGGGGTTGGTTGGGTGATCTTTGGTCTTTTCTGGCTCTCGATGTTTCCATACTACTATTATGATGTCCAAAGTCCATTACAGGCTGTCTTGAGTTTTGCTGGAGTTCCCATCGCTTGGTATACTGGATATGTGCTTGCTTCTGGGCGAACGACATTGCTAAGCGTATCTCGAGCTATCAGTATCATGGGTCTCATCTACCTTACTGCGACTGCTGTTGATCCACTTAGAATCCTTCTTATTGAGACAGTCGCAGTTAAAACACACTTTGGAATGGAGTTGCTTGGTTACAGCCCTGGCATAACTGAAGGTCCAAACGGATACATGAGCCGATTTGACTTTGATGGATATACGACTTATATAGTTCTTGCTTGTACTGGCATTGGAAGCATCTCTGTGTTTGCCGGACTGATTGCATCAGTTTCTGCCCCGCTTAAGCGGAAAGTTGTGGGAATCGCTGTTGTCACTACTGTTATTTGGGCACTGAACTTACTTCGCAACATCTTCATTGGTCTCGCGTCACCCCTTGGATGGTTCGATTATTCGATTTTTCACACAATTACTGGAATCTTTGCGGAGGGAGTACGAACATCGTATTTCATCTCGCACCATCTTATTTCTCAATCACTCTCCGTTGGTGTCCTTCTGCTAATCACGCTCTTTACTGTTCGACTGGTTCCAGAAACGCTAGAACCATTAGAAGAGGCTCTCTATGTTCTAACAGGCAACGAGTACGATCTTGAAGATGCATTTGGACAACCAATTCGAACCGACGGCGGAGATTGAGATTGCTGACCGGGGGGCCTATCTCTCCGAGCACGATATCTTGGTCTGTGCTGATCTTCATCTTGGTCGAGATATAACAGCCAATACAGAATTTCCACTTGGTGCCCCTGACCGTATTCTTTCTAGACTTACACAATTGCTAGACCGGTTTACCCCAGATGAAGTGGTACTTGCAGGTGACGTTTTACATGCGTTTGACCACATCCCTTCCGGTGTTGAGGAGACGTTTGTTTCTTTGATAGAAGCCATCGAATCCATAGATGCCAAACCTATTTTTATCGAAGGCAATCACGATAGTTTCCTTTCAACATTGCACGATGGTCCTGTTCGAGATGCATACCGCATTACGGATGACATTGTTATCTGTCACGGTCACAAGCATCCAGTCTCTGACGCCACTTGGTACATCTGCGGTCATGTACATCCAGCGATCAACATCGAAGGACAACGCCACCCTTGTTATCTACATACTCCAATACGAGATGCTGAACCCAGAGTGACCGTTCTACCCAGTTTTACTGATATTGCTCCCGGGATGAAAATTAACGGCGTTATCAAGGACGAGTTACCATCTCCACTCATACAGAACATTGATCGTTACCATCCTGGTATCTGGGATACACAGACTGAGCAGTCCTTCTGGTTTCCGCCGATGTCTGAACTTCGGAGAATGCTATGAGACTTCTGACTGTCTGATTCGACTTTGTCTGCGATCAGTTCTTTCTCTCTATTTTTCTTTTAGATGGTTGTCCTGAATTACGCTAGCCGCCTTCACACCGCTTCGCATTGCACCTTCGATAGATGACCACTCTGTGAACTCTCCTGCAAAATAGCAGTTTCCGTCAGGTGTATCAACGTCTGGCAGTGATTCGTGAATATTTGGTGGCTGCTGGAATTGAGCAAATGTGATTCGGTCTGTTGCAATTGTTTCCATGTCTGAGAAGTTTCTACTTGGATACCAATTGGCTAGGGCCTGTTTCGTTTGGTCTGCTAACTCTTCGTTGTTCAATTCAGTCTTTACTTTTTCTCCTAGATATACAGCGGCGATTAATTCCTTAGATCCCGAAGAGTACTCTGGTGCCACAGAGGAGATCGGCACAATGTGACTTGGAGAGGATCCTTCAATATTCAATAACAGTCGCTTTCCTTCCGGTGCAGCCGACGAATTAACTGCATAGTATTGCGTAATCACTCCTTTTCCAGCTGTTGGAACCGCCTCCACACCAGATAGACACTTCGCTATCTTTGCATCTGTGCTAATCACTGCAATGTCAGCCGATCTTGTATCATCCTCTATGTGGACTGTTACGTTCTCTTCTGTACTATCAATCCCTGTAATCCTTGTTTTTGTCTCAATGTTGACTCCTGCTGTTTTTGCATTCTTTTTGAGCTGTTTTGATATCTCTCCCATCCCATTTGCTGGCACTGCAATTTTTCCTTGTCCAAGGGTACGAAACGTGTATTCGAAAACTCGTTTTGATGTTTGCAGTGACCGGTCTAACGTGATGCCACCATAGAATGGAGCGATAAAGTTATTAATGAACTTCTTAGAGAATCCTTCTTTGGCTAGATAATTCTCGATTGTTGTGTCATCTCCTTTGAATATAGTCTCATGATCCTTATTTCGTAACTTCCACCGGAGTCGCATGACACGCAATTTATCAAAAAATGTTACCTCCCGATTGGTTGCTGATTCAAGAATCGCCATAGGATCTCGTAGTGGATCAGACAACACTGACCGTTTACCAGATCGTGCTAACACTGCTCCTGGCGTGAAGTACCGAAGATCAAGGGAGTTAAGATCAAGTTCCTGTTTTACTGTTGGATATTCGGTAAAAAGTACTTGGAATCCTCTGTCAAGTGTATAGCCGTCTATGTCCCGTGATCTAACCCGGCCACCAACTTCTGATTGCTCTTCGTATATTGTCACATCTGCCCCAGTGCTCGCAAGATGACGAGCTGCTGTTAATCCAGCAATGCCGGCTCCAATGATCGCAACTTCCAATGTCATCTTTCGATTAATCCCATACACGGGCCTGATATGTAGGTTTTTGTTTCTTGGATAGACAAGAATTAATGCCCTCAGATAAACCCTACAGTATGGAATCTTCCGACGCTGCTGCTGGTCTTTTGTGTACTAATTGTGGCACTTCACATTCTCTTTCCGCTACCGCAACACGATGTCCGTCATGCGATGGTGCTCTTATTGTCTCGTATAACTACGATGATATTAATGTTGAGGAGATAACCAATTTCTCTCCTGCAACAATGTGGGGATTTGATCAATTGCTTCCAGCCACTGCAGGCGCGGCAGTTAGTATGAGCGAAGGGAATACTCCGATGATTGAGTGCCCTGATGCAGCAACTGAACTTGGTGTTGAGGAATTATATATCAAAGACGAAGCTCAGTTACCTACCGGTACCTTCCAAGATCGAGGGTTTGCTGTTACAGTTAGCGCACTTGCGTCGACTGATATCACAGATGTTGCCCTTCCGTCAACTGGGGCCGCTGGACAATCAGCGGCAGCGTACGCTGCTCGTGCTGATCTCGATGCACACGTATTCCAACCCAGCCGTGCTGACTTCATTAGCCAAGCAATGACAAACGTGCATGATGCCGATCTTAATGTCGTTAAGGGCCGATATCAAGATGCAGTAAAAACATATTCAGACACAGCTACCACTGCTGGTTGGCATCCATTAGCCCCTTTTGCAACGCCATACAGAATTGCGGGTGTAAAGACGATTATCTTCGAAATCCTTGACGACCTAGACTGGTCAGCTCCTGATGTAGTTGTTCTTCCCGAAGGATCTGGTCTGCTTACATACGCAATATATCGAGGTATCGTTGATATGCAGCAGCTTGGGCTCATTGATGAACCTCCAGCTCTGCTCTTAGCCCAACCCACTGATTGTGCTCCTCTTGCTGAGGCTATTCAGTCTGATGAGCCAGTAACTCAGTGGACGCACCCAGACACCATCTGTGGTGAACTTGAAGTTTCAGATCCTGACGAGGGTGAAATCGTTACTGATGCTGTACATGCCACCAACGGCATTGGAGCAACGGCGGGAGACAAACCAAGTCTCGGAACAGCTTGCTGGCTGGCCGCAAATGATGGAGTTGAACTTCGCCTTGGTGGTGCTGTTGGCCTCCAGAGCCTTTTCAATGCTAGTTCAACTGCGCAGATCAACGACGCAGAGCAGGTGGTCGTATTAAATACCGGATCTGCAATTCGAGATGCCGATCTTATCCGCAGTCATCTGATGAGCACCGAATGGGACCGTATGCCTACACCTGTTAGCGAGTCATGACACTCACGTCTTTCCTTGCAGGTGCAGCCTTCGGGGTTGCTCTTACTGCTCCTCCAGGGCCAATGAACGCAGTTATTGCTGAGGAGAGCGCACTTCGGGGCTGGAAAGCAGGCTTTCATGCTGGCATCGGGGCTATGACAGCCGATCTTCTGTTCATGTTCTTGGCTTTAGTTGGGGCTGTTACAATTATTGAGCGGGTTCCAGCGATCCAGACTACCATGATCGCCATTGGTGGAATATTGATGTGTTATTTTGCCTATGATGCATTCAAAGGTGTTCGTAGTTCATTCATTGATGAGCCAGCGGAGCAGGAAAGTCGAGGATTTAGTAAAGCATTTGCACTTTCATTGACCAATCCGTATCAGATTATCTTCTGGTTAACTATTGGTGTCGGACTGCTACAGGAAGGCCAATTTAATATGTCTGAGTACGTTCCTGTCATCGATACCTACCTTCCAGAGCAGATGCTTATCGTTCAGACAGGATCTGTAGCTCTTCTCTTTGGTGTTTTCGCCGGAATATTCCTATGGGTGATTTCATTCCCTGCAATCGTTGCTTTAGCCGATGACCGCATTGATTCTGCGACCCCAGCCATTGCTGCACTGTCCGGTCTTGTACTTGCTGGTTTTGGTGTCACTTTCTTATTGGATGCACTCACTACAATTGTTTAATCAAGAAAACAGTAGTATCACTGATCTTCTGATTTCGCTGTCTCCATTGGATCGATTACTGCTACTTCATCCGTTAACCACTCTCTAATCCATCGAACTCGCTTCATTCGCTGGTGTGCGATACTCCTCGCTGTGTCGCTCTCGATCCGGTCGATCACGTCTACACCGCGATCGATTACGCGATCAACCATTTCAGCGGCATCTACATGGACTCGTGACTCATATCCCATTCGGAGCATCATGAGCGTGACCCCATTAGTACCAATTTTATCAAGCAGATCTGCTTCGACCAGTGATCGAGTCTCAAGTGATAGGTCCGACAAATCTCCCTGATACGAATGCCGTCGAACTGATCGACAGACAGAATCAATAAACGACTCTGGGTAGTCTCCCTGAGAATTTAAGTACTCTCGTGTCACTCTAGCACCTTCTTCTGGATGGGTTTCTTGGTCGGCTTCTAACTTTGCCACATCGTGGAATATTGCGGAAACTCGGGTAATATCGACATCGGCTCCTTCTTTTCTGGCAATCTCTTCGGAAAGCTCAACGACATTAAGAATATGATTATATCGATATTCTGCTGAGTGCCAAGGGTACCAACGCATTCGCCCGCCATCCATTTCACGCTCTACACTTGCAAGTAAATATTCATAGACGAAATCCTGCATCGCGTTAAATTCCTCTTCTGAGACCCGATCCTCCTTTATTTCGACGCCCACGGAACCACCTCGACAATGACTAAACTGTTGTTCATAGCTACTGTTAATAACGGCTGTTTGACTCTTTAGGCTTACGTACCATTCATCATTTGAGTTTCACGTTAGAAGCTATGTGGATTCGATAAAATCTAAAGAACCAACATAGCCCCGAGCGGATTCGAACCGCTGTCAGGGGCTCCAAAGGCCCCTATGATTGGCCACTACACCACGGGGCTGCACTACCATGTAGGTACGGGGTAATACAAGTGCTTTATCGTTTCAATTCACCTTGAGGCACTCACACGCATCGTATTGTGCATCGAAACAGTCTGGGCACTCATCAGGACGATTGATAATTGTGTCAAGTCGATCAGCAACCGTTTCATCTATAACGCTTTCCAGTGCCCTGGCCTCTCCTTTGTAGTCTTCAACTTCGAGTACGTTTCGTAGAAATCGTTGAATAATACAGTATGTTTCAAGAGCCGTTTGTGCCCGTTCTTCCCCTTCCTCCGTTAATTGTGCGCCCTTGTATTTTTCATGTCTAACTAACCCCTCTGATTCGAGTTTACCGATCATTTCTGTTGCGCTTGCTGGGCTAACCTCAAGTAGATCGGCCAATGTCCCGGTTGACGCGGCTCCGTCATCAAGTTCCTGTGCGAGATAGATTGCCTTTAGATACTGGTTAGTTGTATTCATGATTGTTGCTCCATCACTGAAAGAACATCTTCAACGCCCGCTTCTTCCTCCGCCCGGATATCTCTAAGCACCGACAAAACTCGATCTCGATCAATTGAAAATTCTGCCTCACTTTGCTCGATTGCCTCTATTAAATCGTCATAGAACTTGTATGCGGTTTCTTCGTTACAGAGTTGATCATATAATACGCCGTCAAAATCCTCTGGCTGCGTGTTTGCATACTGTTCATCAACTAACTTTTCGATTGACTCATATGGAACTGTTTCTGTATCAAGTTCGTCAATGAGCTCTTCTACACGTTGGCGGTGCTCTGTTGATTCTCCTGCACTCTCTTCAAGTAAGGTGTGAACCTCGTCAGTCACCTCCATTGTGTCTAGGTGTCGTCGTGTTCGTGCCTCGATTACCTCCTCAAGCACGGCCCCGATCTGCAATAGCCGCGCGAGTTGGTGATCCGACGAGACACGCTGCTGTAAACTCATACGTATACAGTAATAGGCCCAGAACTTAATATAGCCGGTCCAAAATAGTGAGAGAATTCAGGAGTGGAGACGTGCCATTATCTCTGATTCGATGTCGGCCCTAAATTCGTCAATATCAATCTCTTCGAGCACTGGCACAAAGAAGCCTTCAACTAGCATATCAATTGCTTGCTGTTTTTCGATTCCACGTGATGTTAGATATAGTAATTCTTCTTCGTCTACTTGCCCAACTGTGGCAGAGTGACTGGCCTCTGTATCGTGATTGTGAATGATGAGCTTAGGAGATGCATCTGCCTCTGCATCATCTGAAAGCATCAGCGTATTTTCACGCTGATATGAACTTGTGTCCCATGCGTCTCTTCCGACATCTTGGACACCTTCATACACTGATCTCGCTTTGTCATCTAACACTCCGCGTGTGACCAAATCGGCAGTTGTGTGTGCAGCTTCATGCCAGACACGAGCATTAACATCAAGATGCTGATCCTCGCGGCCGAAGAAGGTTCCAACGATCTTTGTCTCGCTTCCGTCTCCGACGAGCTTTGTTTCCACATCTGACCGCGTCAGACGGGAGCCAATATTAGCTTCAATCCAGTTGACCATTGCATCGCGCTGAACAGTTCCTCGTTTTAGTGTGTAATTATACGTGTCTTCTGGCAGTGTCTGCAATGATCCGTACTGAACATAGCTGTTCTGCTTTCCGACAACTTCAACGATATTACTAAAGTATTGACTGTCGGAATCGCCCGCAGCTGTGATACTCTCAAGAATCGTTGCTGATGCTGATTCTTCCGCAACAACCAGCGTCTGACTAAACAGCGAAGGAGACTCCATTTCTCCTCTGATCGTTATTTCATCTGCCGTCGTTCCTTCTGGAACGTATACGAATGTTCCCGTCGTGAACAATGCAGCTGACAGAGCAGTAAAGTAATTCTCAGCCGGATCAATAACACTCCCGAGGTGTTCCTTGAGAAGCTCTTCGTGTTCTTCTAGGGCATTTTGGAATGACTTGACTTCCACTCCTTCTGGTCCTTCCCGAACTGTTTCTTCTGACTGTGACTGGGCATCGATAAACTTCTCAAAGTCCAGCTCAGAAAGGTTTGTCCACCGACGTCCTGGAGTTTCAATAACATCCGGTAAGTCGGCCTCATCAAGGGCACTTAATCCATTAAGCCGCATTTCTAATAGCCAGTCTGGCTCATCGCGAGCCTCTGAAAGCTCCCGAACTGTCGTTTCCGACAGCGTCGATGGTCGCTGTACAGACATTATCCTAGTGATCCCTCCATTTCAAGCTCAACGAGACGGTTCAGTTCAACGGCATACTCAATTGGAAGCTCTTCAGTGATCGGCTCAATAAATCCTGAGACAATCATCTGCTTTGCATCGTCATCGTCTAACCCTCGTGACTGTAGGTAGAACACGTCTTCATCACCAATCTTTCCGACCGTTGCTTCGTGAGCTACATCAACTGATGACTCGTTAATTTCCATATACGGCATGGTGTCCGAGGTTGATTCGTTGTCAAACATCAGTGCATCACACTCTACTGCTGTTGAGGAGTTCTCTGCTCCTTCACTGATGTGTACAAGGCCTCGGTAATTGGTCCGTCCTCCGTCCTTACTGATTGATTTTGACTCGATCGTTGACTTTGTCTTTGGAGCATTATGATATACCTTTGCTCCGGTGTCGATGTCCTGGCCTTCTCCTGCAAATGCGATTGTAATGTGATTATCGCTTGCGCCTCGGCCCTGAAGTACCGAGGATGGGTATAGCATCGTTGCCTTTGATCCCATGGACCCAGAGATCCATTCCATCCGGCCGTTTTCTTCAACGAGTGCTCGCTTTGTGTTGAGATTGAAGGTGTTCTTAGACCAGTTCTGTACAGTTGAATACTGCACGTGGGCATTCTCTTTTACAAACACCTCGACTCCACCAGCGTGGAGATTATGTGCCCCATACTTTGGAGCAGAACAGCCTTCGATGTAGTGTACTTCTGCACCTTCTTCTGCGACAATCAGTGTGTGTTCGAATTGTCCCATCCCTTCCGAGTTCATCCGGAAGTATGCCTGAACTGGCATTTCCACCGTAACTCCTTCCGGAACATACACGAATGACCCACCAGACCACACTGCACCGTGAAGTGCAGCAAATTTGTTATCTGATGGAGGAACACACTTTGTCATGAAATACTCTTTGACAATCTCTTCATGCTCCTGTACCGCTTCGTCCATGTTACAAAAGATGACGCCTTTCTCTTCCCACTCCTCTTTCATATTTTGATAGACAATCTCCGACTCGTACTGTGCTCCTACCCCGGAGAGTGCCTTCTTTTCAGCTTCTGGAATACCCAGTTTATCAAACGTATCCTGAATATCATCTGGCAGTTCATCCCAGTCGTCTGCTCCTGCCCGCTCGTCGACATCAGGACGGATATACGGCACAATCTCTTCGACATCAAGCTCCGACAAATCGGGCATCGCCGGCCATCCCTGCGGCATTGGCATTGCCTCATATTGGCGGAACGCCTTAAGCCGTCGCTCAAGCATCCACTCTGGCTCATCCTTATCCTCGCTGATCATCCGCACGATATCCTCAGTCAGTCCCTTTTCTGATTTGACTGCTGAGCGCTCTTGTTTTTTGAACTCAAATCGTTTCTCCGTGTCTGTCTCTTGTAGATGTTCTTCTGAACTCATAGTTTTCCTCTAATATTATGCAGTGTTGTAAACTTGCTCGCGAACCCAGTCGTAACCCTTGTCCTCAAGTTCTTTTGCCAGACTGGAGTCACCACTCATTGCAACTTCTCCATCAAGGATCACATGCACGTGATCCGGCTCAACATAGTCAAGAATTCGCTGGTAGTGGGTAATCTGTAAGATTCCTGTGTTCTGTTCGTCTCGAAGTGCGTTAATTCCGTTAGCGACATCCTGGAGTCGATCAATGTCAAGTCCAGAGTCGATTTCATCTAGTACCGCAATTTCCGGATTGAGGATGGCCGCTTGGAGTACTTCATTTTGCTTCTTCTCACCACCAGAGAACCCGGCATTGAGATACCGTCGAGCAAACGACTCATCCATGTCTAGTTGCTCCATTTTTTCTTCGAGCAGCTGCTGGAATTCTGTAACGCTGACCTCACCTTCGTCTGCTGGCCCTTCCATTGGGGAGGTGTCATATCCTGCATCTTCCTCTTTTTCTTCCTCTGCTGATGCTTCTTCCTCAGCTTCTTCGTCCTCGAAGAGCTCTTCTCGCTCTTCTAATTTTGCATTCAACGCGGTTCGAAGGAAATTCATCATCGTAACTCCTTCAATTTCAACTGGATACTGAAATCCAAGGAAGATACCAAGGGCAGCTCGTTCGTTTGGCTCAAGTTCGAGTAGGTTCCAGTCACGCTTGTCTTCTGGAATCCCCTCAAACTCATCACCCTCAAGATGTAGTTCAATTGATCCTTCTGTCACTTCATAACCTGGATGGCCAGCAATTACCTTTGCTAGTGTGGATTTTCCACTTCCATTTGGCCCCATAAGCGCGTGAATCTCTCCTGAGCTGACTGTCAGGTCAACCCCTCGTAGGATCTTCTCGTTTTCTTCTGCAACGTTAGCGTGAAGATTTGATATCTCAAGTTGTGCCATGCTGTTGTTGGTAAATAGGACTTACCCCACATATGACTTTCGTATTATCTAAAAATCTATCTTCGTTGTTGAAAAATCGTTTTCGTGATCGATAAAAAATATATGCGATTTAGATGGGATATAATTATATATTCTTTATAAAATCTTTATACTAACAGACTATTGCCGTTTATAGCTTAGTGATCGGTCTGCCATTGTCTCGCATATGTTTATTTAATACCTTGATCTTCCGCACACTAAAATATCAGCACTGAGGAGATTTAGTTGCTTTATCGAACTCATGACTCACCGGTTGGGCGGTCAGAAATTTTATGCTAAGCCATCAACTCACATAAACTGTCCAAGCCCTGTCTGCTCTTGGCCACTCTTGACTTCCTGCCATGATATCTCAAGTGCTTCAAGAATACGTTCAATTGGCCCTTTTAAGGTTTTGTCCAGCATTTTTTCCCAGTCAATTTCGAACTCTTCGGGAAGTTGATCAGCATACTCAAAGCAGATTACATCTGGATTCTGCTTGAATTCTCTGTATATCTCATTTTCTTGTGGATCAAAACCATGTTCTTGTTCCATTCGCTGGAAGAACTCAGCGTGAACGCCCTCTAAGTATATTCGTTTTGGCTTGCTCCCTCGTCCAAAGTTCGTTCCGAGTAACTCGTTTGCGTACCGAGCTCCTCGCACTTGTGCCGTATCTGTATCGTAGCTATCTAACCGCTTTCCGATACCACCTGGAATTGCAATTTCTTCAGGATCGACCTTTCCTCCTTGGAAGTCATCGATTACCGAGTGTACGTATGACTTTACTTCGTCAATATCTTCGCCTTTAACAATCATATCAATGACTTCGAGCTGAACTTCTTTTGTGATTGATGCGATGTCTGACCGCTGGTACTCGAAGCCGGTGATATCGATATCATCAACATCCTTTCCTTCTTTCCAAATGATATGTCCGGCATACCGTTTCTTTTTGCCTGCTTGGAAGAAGCGCCGATATAGCTTTTCAAACTCTATTTGGAACCGATGTGCGTGTGCGTTAAGCTCCTCTTTTGCAAATATATCGTATGACTTGTTGATGTGCTTTTCAATATCAAACGATCTCTCAATTGCTTTTTCTTTCTCTACGTTCTCACCAAGCTCTAGCATCACACTATCTGTGTTGTGCAGTACAATCCCTCCGACACCATCGACGAAATTATTATTTTTCTTCACCTCCAGATCATACACTTCTGTTAGCTCTGTCGTTTCTCGCGTTTCTAGCGTCGGTGTTGCTTCCTTTATTCGTGACCTTCCGATGACAATCCGGTAACGGTCGGATTCAGTATCTTGATCGTACGTGTGATCAATATTGTTAGCAATGAGTAGGTATGATACTCCGGCTGCGCAGACTTGACTTGTAGTCTCAAACACTCGTCCCGTAAGTGACGACTTCGATTCTGTAGCCTTGTTTGCTGTATCTGTTACTAGCTTAAGAAATCGTTTTTGCTGTTTTACTGGTGCGTTAAGTATGAACGACGGTACTTGTTTTTCTGTCTCATCTTCAAATAGTTTCGCACATAGTATTTTGGCATCTCTGTCGTCGATAACAATATCGTTCTCGACCTTCTGCGTGTTCTGTTTTCCAAAGAGCAGCTCACAGTCTTGGTGTAGTTGTGACCGTACCTCTGTTGGCACGTCTTCAAACGTTACTGTCGTCGTATTAGCAACTGAACCACATCTGATATACAGTGCTGACACACGCGACAGCGCTGAACCTGCTTCTGTGTCCCAGTTGATCGTCTTTAGTATCTTCTTATCCTGTGGATTTCTGTCACCTATCTCGTTTCCAGAATTCCCTATTTGATCGTCTTTGTCTTTGAGTAATCTTTTCACATCAACCTCTGCTTGACTGTTGTCACCGCCTGGTGACGGAATTCGGACGGGAGCATCAACATCACTTGGAGCAGTCTGTGTGTATTTATCTCTGTCTTCAACGATATACGAGTGGTCAGGTGTCGTGACCGAACCTCCATATTCATCTCTTAACTCGACAATCGGCTTATCGGTCTCATGCTTGATGACCCGTTGAATCGGTTGCCACTCTGCAGCTCCATCAGTTGTTAGTGACAGTGCCTCCCAGCCGTCAAGTGTCGATCGTTCTTTTCCAGCATGCTTTGTCTTACCTCCATCTGCTGACAGGACTGCTTTTCTTTCTGAAGTCTGTGTTGCGATGTCGTACAGCTGACCGATCTGGATGATACGCACACGTTGATCTGGATCCCGAACGACAACTGGGCGGTCCTCGGTGACACTATCTCCATACACAACTTCATACCCTTCTTCATTGGCAACCGCTTCAGTATGGTTGATCACCTCTCGTCCAGTTGCCGTCACCGCAGCACCCATCTCTTTGTCATACAGGCGGAAACGGTCCCAACCCAGTACACCATACAGTGACTGCCCTATCGGTTGGAATTGACCGTTTCGACCTGCTAACAGTGTGTGGTTGTCCTCAACAGTAACACAATAAACCCCGTTATCTGCTGTACTCTCTGTTACATCAGAATCTGCATCAAATGTTGCTTCACAATCTGTATGTCGTCTGACTATCCAGTGATTGTCGGCTGAATCATATGAAACGACATCCCCAACATGTGCACATAGCCGTAGTATGTCATCTCGGAGTTGTTTGCTTTCGATGGTTACACGTTGCTCTGTTTGGTCTTTTTCCGTAGTGAATATTGTATCAATAAATTGTTGTTTTTGTGTCTCTGATCCGCTGTATACATACTCTGGGATTCGCCTTTCATTCTCTCTGTGACAGTGACTTCTGATATTCCGACTGACTCTGGGGTCCGTAATGTGTATCTCTCCTTCTTCGATTTTATACTCAGCAGTCACCGCTTGCACCGACCCAGTGAGAGATGCAGGCGACGACATCTCAATGACTATGTGATCCTTCTTATCTTCATTTGTCTTTGTTCTCCCATAAATGAGATATTGAGCCAATACATTCAACCAGTCATTTGTAGTAATTTGACCAGTTGCGGCTTCCTGTGGATATGATGTAGTAACGACTCCTCCGTCTGTAACCTCTTTTTTGATACCGTTATTCAACTGTGATAGATCTGTATCTTGAATCTGGTCAGGAAGCTGATCTTCATGTTCAATCTGCCAATCTGTTGGTATCTCGTATACCTGCTGGTCATCGAGATTCCCTGCTTTTGTAAATGTTATATCTGGATTTGCAGTCTCTGCGTTCGGCTCCTGTATAAGCATTCGGTGATTTGACGTCACCCGGAAATCAATTGTGTCCGTCTGGATATCAAGTAATTTTCCGCGATATTCTGGATATGCATGCGTCTTAATGACGGGCTTTGTTTCCAGTGTTTTTGTATCTGGATCAAGTGAGTATACCTCTTCTCCTACCTTAAGATCACGAATATTTTGTATACCATTTGGAGTTAGTACCTCCGTATCTGGCGTGAAGCAGTTCATAATCACCTTTACAGCTGCCTGCTGTCGGTCAAACCGCTCGTAGTCCTCTGTCTCAGGGTCGAATTCGTTTCGTTGTTCTTTTTTTGCCTCTCGTTCGTTCAACAGTTCGTCGACCATCTCTCGGATGATCCCGTCAGGTTCTTTTCTGAAATGAGTATCATTTGGTGCGATGTATGTATCCTCGCCATATTCCTCAGGATTCACCTTTGTTTCTGGCGATGCGTTAATTGTTACCATGCACATCGGGTACAGCGATTTTAAGTCCAGCACACTAACATTTTCTCTAACTCCAGTAATCGGATCAAATACTGCTCCCCCCTCGTAGTCTTCTCCGCTATGTTGTCCTTTTGACGGTAGTGCAAAATCCCCGTGTACCTTCTGTAGAACGTAAATATCAACGGCGTCACCCGGCGTTGTCGCGTCTTCCAACCGACAGCCAACGAAGGACTTGACTTCATTCCAGAATGGGATGATATCTTGGGTTCGATTTAATTCTACACAGAGCTCAACGTCACGAAGATTATATTCCAGCAGTCGCTCCGGATTTTCTTCCCAAAGGTCCCCAAGGTCTCCTTGGTACCGTTCTTTACCGACGCCCAGCTCACGTTCACCAACGTCATCTAGCCGGTAAGAATCGAGCTCAGTAAACTTCGTTCGCTGGTATGCATACAGAAGATCAAATACAACGCGTCCTTTGACATCTGGACCGCCCCAATCCGAACGCCAGACTTCATTTACCCGAGATAGTCGATCAATATCTAAATCATAGTTGGTTCTGTCGTTCAATTCTTCCAGTCTGTCAAGCAGATACGGTGCGTCAAAATCAGTAAAGTTCCAGCCACTCAGTATATCCACATCTTTTTGCTCAATATATTGAATAACTTCATCAAGCATCTCCTCTTCCGTCTCATACGACTTGATCTTGATTTCCGTGTCGTCCTGTAGTGGTTGATAGTCAGAGAGTGTGTTTCCAACTTCTTCTATTTCTGTGTCTGGCTTGTACAGCCACCCAATGTATTCATCATCGTATGAATCATGAGTTGTCAAACATATAATCGGTTCTTCACCGTCCTCAGGGAATCCGTGCCGATCATCTACCTCTATATCTAAAAAGCAAACCCGGGGATCAACGTTGACTGTCGTTGCTGCTACTTCACTGTGGTGAACTATGATTGTACTATCGTCGTCTCGCCGTTTAGGAACAGCAATTCCATCGTTGAGTCCCTTATCAATAAGAAAACGATCTGGAAATAGTATATCTGCTTCATAGTGTTCAAAGTCATCTCGAATTCTGCCGACATCACGTGGGGTTCGCGTATAAATACGCACGAGCTCGTTCTCACGAATGCTCTGATAAGGCTCCTCATCTTCATCAGTTTCTTCCCAGTCTACGATTGCATCGTAGTTCAACAGATCTGACTTGTCAACGCTATCCGCTGGAGCGTAAAAGTATGGCTGAAATCCGCGTATTTGAATGTGCTCGGCTGTCCCGTCACCCGTTCGTCCAAATACGTGAATGATTGGCCGTTCATTTTCTCCCGTTCCTTCGATTGTATAATCTACCTGCGTGATCGATATGGCAATTGTCCCATCTGCTGCTGGTAGTGAATAGCGCTCCGGATCAATTACCTGTTCAACATTATCCTCATCTGCGACCGCCTTTGCCTCGGCTTTGATTTGATCCGTGTCAGACGCTGAAGAACCATTAGTGTCAAAGTCCCCAAGTGACTGCTGTCCCGGGTCAGTCATGACTGCTCTGTAGGTGCTCCTGTAGTGAAAAACCTCCTCATTGTGCTTTTGCTCCACCTTATTTTGGCGTTGCAATGACCGCTAAATGATCGCTATGATACGGCTCAAGTCGCTGTGTTGACAAAATTTCGTATTCTTCTTCTAATTCTCGCTTAACAGATGCAAATACTGTCTCTGGATCACCGGTCACATCCTCACTTCGGGCCTTAACAGCAAGGATTAGTTGTCCGTTGTTTTTGAGGAATTTCCGATTTTCATTAGCAACCTGTGCCTGCCCGCGGGTTGCGACATCCTGTATGATTGTATCGAGGTTTGCCTCAACAATATGAGAGTATGTGTCCGGCTTTCGTGCATCTTTAAGCAATGGAAAGACGTTTGATCGCGTTTCTGCGACATCTACAAGATCCTTCGCTGGCCGTGGGGAAAACTCGATAGCGTACACCGGTCCAGCGAAATCAGCAACATGGCTTACCGTTGTTCCATTAGCTGCGCCCAGATATAGCACAGTATCATCGCCTGCTATCCCCGTATCAACTCCTTTCTCAAACATTGCTCCAAGCTTTGATCTATGTGGATTCCACTGTCTCCATCCATCGATAACTGGTTCACCATATACAGCCGATCCTTGTGTTGATAATGCCATTTCGCCTCCAAAATCACGGTACTGAACGCCTTCTGGTAGTGTCATCAGTGATCACCCCGATTCTGAATTGTCTGAATTCGATCCAGTAACTCAGCTTCTAATTCTGGTCGATATTCTCCGGAATAGTGGTCAACTCGCGCTGCAATCGATAACTTTCCGGCAAACGCGCGTGCTGCTGATCCTCGCTCCTGCTGTGGAGTCTCTCTCACATACTCATGTGTAAATATAACTCCATGCTTTGGAGATGGAGCGTTACCACGAAGATGCGCGAACAGAGCATCCTCTGCCCCGAGAACCTGCACAGTACTTGATGGCATCTTTGCCAAATCTTCAAGGCCCCCAGCCAGCGCAATCAGCCTTGCTGCAAGCACTGGGTCTGACAGTGCTGATAAATTCGGTGCAACTGTTGGTGCTTGCTGGTTGATATAATCCTGTAGTTGATCTGCTTGATCAAGTAAGTCAACTCCTCTGTTTGCTAAACTGATTACCTGTGTCTCTGTTTCATTTTCTGGTTCTCGTTTCGCTACTGTTCGTAAGTACTCCTCACTGGTTCCTGTTTCCTCATACAGACTTCCAGCCCATTCTGATACTCGCTCTATAATTTCATTTCCTTGTGACAAGCAGTCGTCCATCGCTCGAACTGCATGAATCAGTTGTTGATCACTCGATTGCTCTTGTTCTTTGATTGTTTTTCTTGCTGCTTCAATCGTAGCCTTCTGCAGCCATTCATAATATTCTGATTTGGATGTTACTTCTGTTTCCTCTATGGCTTTCTCCGGCCATTCTGCTGGCTCCGAGGCGGACCCTGCCAGAATTCCCTGTACTGCTATGGTAATCTTGTCTGGATTGGACCCTACGTACCAGCCCTCTTCACTACTCATGTTTATCTCTTGTACGTCGCTCATCAAAACTTGCTTGCACCGATGCCGACGTGTTCTTGTGTGGTGGGCTCCTATTATATGTATGATACTTGTTCAAGGTACTGTCGATGATACCACATTGACAGGTACCATCTTTGAACCAGGTGAATCTCCCCCACAATACCCTGGATCCCCAGATACTGGAAGCCCGTATGTATGGGTCTGTGACTCATTTTATCAGGTCAGTAGTGGCGGTCAGACACAACAAATCGCTGGTGAATCCATTCAAGTTGCATTTGACCCACCACAGCCAAAAGGATTTGAAACAGAGGAGGCAGCAATTACGGCTGCCGAAGAGCACCTCCGTACCCAATTTGCGCGTGTCGGGGTGGATCGTTCAGACGTTGACATCTCAACTCGCGATCCACAAGAAGCGGAGTCGACACCGAATATCTAGTACAGCTCGTTCCACCGGTGGCTGTCATAGTCCTTGTGCTGCTCTGTGTTGAACTTAATTTCAAACTCTGACTGCAAGGCAGCTGTCTCGTCTTTGCTGATTCTGGCGAGTTCATCAGCCTTAGCAACTGCCTCCGGCGGCCCTTGTTGTGTTGCGACTTCTTTAAGAATCCATTTGGTCAGTTGCTCTCGTCGCTCCGGGTCCTTTGTAATACCATATGGCGATTCAATCCGATATAGAAGGTCGCTTCTTGGCTCGTACAACACAAAGAACGTTACTTCATAGTCCTCTGGGTCAAGCGTCCGTTCAAGATCGAACAATGACGCGTCCGCGGACACATACCTGTCTGCACCGCCTCTGGATCGGAACCAGTTCGTATATGTAAGATGTTCCTCATCTCTGACTCGCTTTCTCTGCACATCGCCATTTTCATCTCTGTTGTACTCATAACCTACTTTCTCCAATATTTTCTTGAAAAATGCTGTATCGTTTACCCAGGGCGTTTGGGGCGTACTCTCTTGTCTCTCCAATGTCCTTGTCAATGCCTGCGTTGATGGATTTTTTACAAACCCCAGCAATGGAATCTCGTTGGACACAAAATGATTGACAAGCCCGATGTAGTTCTTGATTATATCACGTGGATTCCCTTTTACATCTCGTGTATCTCCTTCATCGTACAGTAGCTCACGGAGTTCCGGATGGTCTGCCCAGTTTAGAATACCTTTTGGATAGATCGGACCATCGAGAACAAGTAATCCATCTATCTGATTGATGTGTGACAATGCATGCTTGCTTTCAGAGAGATGCAGTGCGATATCGTGTACAACGCTTTCCTCAAACCGCTCTACTGAAGGTGCTGGTAACAAGATGTTTTGCGTGTTTCCCTCATCGAGCTTCTCTGTTTTCTCACTAATACCCACAGGAGTAGTTGAATGAACTGTCGTTGTTATCGTACGTTTTCGATGCAAATCAAGTTCTGTTGGAACGGCCGCCATTGCTGCTTGTGCAACATCAAGCACAATTCCGTTCTTAAATGATGTTGGATTGATTGTTCCTGAATCCAGTCCATAGCTACGCTCAAAGATCGTCTCTTGTAGCGCAGCCTCCTCAATTTTAACCTCCCGTAGGTACTGTCCTTCCAGCGGAGATAGAATTTTTTCTCCCTCTTGGTTATACAACGGATTTAGAAAGTCATTCCATACCGTACCGGCGATGTTTCGATGCTCGCTTTCATCTACCTCTGATTTGATCCGGCGAGCGTGCTTTGTAATCCCCTCCATATGAACCGGATCAAGTACCATACCTAACCTTTCTATCTGAACTCTGAAAAAGTCCTCGTAGCAAATCCCCAGCTCGTATTCTCATCCCGCTTTATCAGTTGTTGCAAATACGATTTCTTTATTCAGAATTCCCGCTGGAATAATCTCGGCAAATTCAGCGGTATTTGAGGATCTGTGCATTGGTCAATCTACCCGTTTCTATCCATTTCTTGACACTGGTTGTGAAGCGGTTTCACTCGCAATTCACCGAAGCCATATCGGGAGTGTGAGCCGACCCGAGTGAGGCCGTTCTTCGCAGTCTCGATTGGACGATCACCGAGGTACTTCACGACCTGTCTGTGGTCCACCGTCTCCAGTCGGAACACCTCACGCTGTTCGAGGATCTTCTCTTCGCGGAACCGGAGATCATCGCGGTTCTCGGCCCACCACCACGGAACGGGCTGATCGTTGGCTTCTGGATACTCCGATTTCAGCACGAATGGTGTTACGAGTTCGATCAGGTACGTGTCCGCACCGTCAAGCCGCGAGTACTCCAGTTCGTCGAGGTCCACCATCTGCGTGTCCTTCAGATGGACCTCGCCGTAGCCGTAGTTGCGCTTGCCGCCGAACTGGAGTCCATCAAGCACACCCTCGCCGAGCGGGAGAATCGCCGGGTCATCGGTGTGTAGGTAGGCGTGAACGTACCACTTCGTCGTCTGTTGTTGCTTCCGTTGATCCTCCCGGCGGCCCATGATCGTCTCGTGAGCGATCGTCGGGTGGCCGCCGTGGATACGGAGATCGTGCGTATTCAGTGCGTCACGAGCGCGGGTATCCAGCAGCCACGGATGCATTGCCTCCCGCTGGAGGAACAGATCATCGTAACTCTCCACATCAGGCAGCCCACTTCCGAGGTACGGTCGGATACCACTCTGCGAGTGTTCTTCGGGGAACGTCCCGAACTGTCCCGGCACGAACACACCGTGACTAGCGGACACTGCTGCGTGTGTCTCTGGCTCCAGATGCTGGCCGAGGGCGTGCAGGATAGCGTTCCCCGACACGTAGTACGGGTGGCCGATGTAGTCCATCCGCAGTTCCCACAGGACTTGCTGAATCTGCGTCATCTGTCTGGCCTCCACTCGGTAAAATCCTCGATGTACTGAAGGGCGTTACTCCAAGACTGAATCCGCCGCAGGTTCGCATCGAGGGTCATGTCGTACTTGTCGCTATCAGTGTCCAGTGGGTGTGCAGTGAGTCGGTTCCAGGCCGACGCCCACGACCGCCACGGGCGACTCCCGAGGCGTGCTGATGGACGATCGCCGGCCTCGATGTCGATCCGAAGCGTGAAGCGGTCGCCGTCGAAGACAGTCCGGAACGGGACAGCCTCACCCGCCGGATCGACGATCAACCGCAACTCCTCGAAGTCGTTGCCTCGGTTGTAGTTGTCCAGCAGCGCCGCCACGAGCAGTGTGTGGTACTTTAGACTCGTGTACGGATGATACACCGATTCGTTGAATGCGGCGGCCACGTCGCTCGTGAGCCACTGTTCGTGTGTCGCCTGTGCGTCCTCGATGCCGATCAAATCCGCCACCTCGCTCTCGATGGTCGCCCGTGAGAACTCGCCAGGATCGTAGGCTGTCTCGCCGGTCAGTAGCGAGAGTCGGTAGTGATCATCGTGCGTCGGGATCGTCTGCTCTTGCGTCTGTTGTGGTCGAGAGAGTGCAGCTGCATCGCCGTCTGCACCCTCGGGTACCGACTGGTTCACTAGAACGCCAGCGAACTCGTCGCGGGCGTCCTCGTGACTCTCGCCGGTGAACTTGTGGGCATCGTGCCGGAAGGCGGTGAGCATCACGTCACTCATACATCCTCCACACGCTCGGCGAGCGCAGTCTGGAACTCCGGTAGGTACTCCGCTTCCCACTGGTCGTCCTTCTCGTCCATCTTCTGTGTGTCGTCTTTGCCTCGGTCGAACACACGGCGGAGTTCGTGTTCCTCGTAGAGCGGATTCACGAGGTCGCAGTCCACGATACCACCACCGAAGTTCCGGGCACCACCGAGTTGGTGCATGAAGTCGGTCTTGTGGGCATCGAGGAAGTCGATAGCTTCGGCGAGCAGCGCGACGAACTCGGGCTTGGTCTCCCGAAAGGAGAGGTGCCAGCAGCCGTCGAGGTTGCCGACGGCGTCCAGTTCGGCGTTTCTGAGTGGTTCTCGGTTGTCTTCCTCATTCCGGGAGACGACGTTTCGGTTGATTCGCCGGTAGTGACCTTCCGCCTGTCCGCGCGTGTAGTCCACGCTGGAGCGGACAGGCGAGAACTGGATCGGGCGACGCATCACCTTCCCGGGCCGGTTCCCGAACCCACCGAAGAGGTCCAGAATCACGCAGCCGTTGTCGTCATCATCGTCGAGACACGCGCCCTTCTCGTGGTAGCCAGCGTCAAGGTCACGGTTGTAGACGCCGTCCTTGCGGAAGTTCGCGTTGGCCTCTCCAGGGTGACAGGCAGTCCCGCCGCGTTCCTGGACGACCTTTTCCATCCCGTGACGGAGCCACCCGGAGAGGCTGAAGGCCGGGATGATGCCGCCAATCTGATTCTGCGGGTCGTTGTCCTCGTAGTTTCCATTCGAGGCATGGTGTCTGTCCGTCATGATCGAATCGCCGATGACCAGCAGGTCCGTCTGGATTCGCACGAACACGTCGCAGTTGATATTTTCTACTGTCATCATTCACCCGCTATTGCTGTTCCTCCGTTTCACCAGCTGCCACGTCCGCTGCTGCGTTGAGCCGGCGCGCATTGTCTCGAGCATCTTCTGGTGAGAGAATCTGTTTCAGCGAGAGTCGTGGCTCGCTACTGCCGGTGTAGATGTCCATTTGGACGCTATGCTCGTCGGTATCTTCGGCTCTGTAGCCCTCGATCCGAACTCCACCCTCCTCGGGAATGGCGAACATCTCAGCAACAGGGCTAGGAGTGGTGACACTCCCACAATCCGCACGGACGCAATCCATCCCTCGTGAGATGTCTGGTTCGAGCTGGGTTGCTGCAGCACCGTTCGCTGCCCCAGTGAGTCCCGCAAGTGCCGCAGCAGCACCGAGGAACTTGCGCCGCGAAAATCCCCCATCAGTGAGTGCTTGCGTCGTGGTTGAGCCGTTCGATTCCTCTCTCGTGACGGAGCGTTCAAGTCCGTCGCGGTCTGATTTCTTCATGGGTTTCTGCTGCCCAGAAGCCCGGCCCGCCTGTTCCAGCAGGCGGGTGTTTCCTATATCAGGCCACACCCCGAGGGGGCGGACTTCCTCACCATCTCCTATACTTTGTAATGGTAAAAGCCTTTCCATCACCTATAAAGGAAATGGTTAAGTGGATAGAAACCCATCACTTACATAGGCGATGATCACCAAGGAAGATGATGTGCCGGGAAAAGAACGTGATGAGAAATCTGGCAAGTACACAGCTAGTTACACAGATTCCGATTTTCTGAACGCAATTAGATCTCTAGATGGAATGGCTGGTACGTCCGAGATCGCTGATGAGGTTGGTTGCACCCGGCGAACGGCATACACGCGCCTCAAATCCCTTGAAGAAAGGGGATGTGCTGAAAGCCGCCAAGTCGGGAACTCCTTGGTGTGGATCACTACTGAATAAAGAAAACCGTATTTGCAACAACTGTTATGGGGACGGCGAAAAATACTCCGCCAGTGCCGCCTCGAACTCTGGAAGCAGTGACTGTATCTCGTTATTTATTTTAATTTCATAGTTCTGCTCCAGTATGTCTTTGATTCTTGTTCCATGATGAACGTTGAGCAACTGCTGTGAATCGCACCACTCTTTTGCCGTCTGGATTGATCGCTGTCTTTCGATTACGTATCGTCCGTCTTCAATGAACGGTCCATAAACCGTGCCATCGTCCCGGTATTTATTATAGAAGTCCTCCGCATGTTCCTTGATATGGACCGGAGGGCCATCATGTCGCTGAATTGCGGCGCGCTTTTCGACATCGACTTCAACAAGAATCAGCGTCTGATCCTCACTAACTGCAATATCTGACCGAAGCACGTCAAATCCATTTCGGGTGAGGCCTTCAGTAATTCCCTGCTTGGATGTTCGTAACTGCGGGTACAGATCGTCCTCAATAAGGTCCGGCGTCTCAAATACAAGCGCGAGCAACGTTGTGTCTCGATTGGCAAGTTCCTCATTTAGCTCCGTCTTACTGATTGACTGTTTTGCTGATGATTCGAAGAATCCGATCTCCGGGCTTCGAAGGAATTCGCGCGCATAATGCTGGAATCGGGCAAAATTGTTCTCTGACAGGACGGCCGCAACATTTCGTTCTGGGTCTGTTGGATCTATAACAACAAGTGGATCATCAAATGTCTCTTGTGCATGCCCTACAGGATCAATATGAACCTGTGGTTTCCACTCTGCTGCAGCTGAAAGTAATTTTTCAGCTGTCCTATATTCTAAAATTAGCAGTTCTAATATGTATCCACTGAATCCTCTGGTACGAAGATTGCTCCCATATAGTTCCTGTCCAGCACAGAATCCTTTGAGTAACCGCACTTCGGATGCTAGCGTCGGGTTTATATTCTCCTTAACATACTCGTTGTGGAATGGAGTTCGGTCTACTGCAGACTGGATATCTTTAGCTGAGTCGACTGCATAACAGGGGACAATATCAACATCAAACCCACTCCACTGCCCTGTCACATATGGGTGTTCGGCATATTTCTCTTGTCCTGATGGGAGAACTTCATGGCCAACTTGTAATCCGTACTGTGCAAGCTCACTTCTATCCAGTTCCGGAGAAAACTTAATGAATAGATCAATATCCCGATCACCGGACAACCACGTACCTCGTGCAGTTGATCCGACTCGAATTACCTCCGCATCAACCTGAAGATTAGACACTGCAGCCTGTGCCCGCTGTATCAGTTCTTCAGCACCTTCCTCAAGAGCCTCCCACTCCTCTGGCTCTGGATCAACAATCTCTCGAGCCTGATCAAGAACAGCCGCAACATCCTCAGTCATTGCGTTATAGTTTTATCGGCGGTGGTGAAAGGATATCGGTTCTCATTGTGAAGAACCAGCAGACGTCTCACCGAAAAACGAAAGCCTAATCAAAGTAATCACCCTATGTTTTGATGCGAAAAGCCGCCATAGCTCAGCTGGTAGAGCACCACGCTGTTAACGTGGTTGTCCCAGGTTCGAGCCCTGGTGGTGGCGCTCATTCTGCTCTTATTTCAGATATCCCAAACAGATCGCCGTATATCTTCGATTGTGCTGCTGCCATATGTTCCGCTAATGTCGATGGACATATGTCCAGTTCTTCGGCAACCTCCGTAGCGTTTGCTTGTCGTGGATACTTGAAATATCCCATTTCATACGCCGTTTCAATCACTTCGCGTTGCCGCTGTGTTAATTCACCGCGGTTAATCGGGACAAACTCGCCTCCATGTTGGTCATCTGCGTCAGCTTGTGAAATTGTTTGAATGGAGACATCATCGTACTGCTGCTTTAGTCCCTTCAGTAGTGAACTCAACGCTGATCTATCTGCAAGGTGTAGCGTAACATAGAGATTTCCGTTCTCTGATCGTGCGTCAGAAATCGGGTATCCTTGTTCTTCAATTGTGCTACAGGGACATCCCTCTGTCTCCCGATTAAATTCATACACGCCGTCGTGGTTGTATTCAAACACTGGATCAACGATATCTGGGATCGTATTTTCTTTTGAACGAGTTGTAAACTGCTCTGTAACGTCATCTCCACTGTGTGTCCACGTGATTTCTGTTACCGATTCGCCTGCATTAGCCGTTGTTTCAGCGATTGGACATCCCTTTGGAGATCCAATCTCAAGTTCCACGCGTAATCCACTCATATAATTATCTAATAACCCCCTATATGAAGGTCCTCCGGTTACAACACTTTTATCATGCTGTTTACCTCTACATTATGATATCGTTAAACTTATTTGGACAATGCGTACACATCTGTTCATTTATTCACCTTTAAACCATACATGAACATTGATTCAACCAGTATCCTGTCCATATACTTACCGAATGTCCTATATAGGATGCGTTGTATCATTCTCATATAGGGACAAAATTATGAGTAGCAAGTTTGGTTACGCAGATAGTCAATCCCTATTTTCCGTCCCGCGGGAGTGGCAGTTGCTCTTGCCCGCTTGGATCTCTTTCGCAGTGGTAACTGTGCTCGTCGGGGGCCTTCGGCTTGCGGGCATTTCGATCCCGATGTCCATCCAGTTACTGGCGTATCTGATCGGGCTTGTTGCAATTAATCTCCCGCACGGAGGGTTTGAAAATCTGCAGAACCTTCGCACCAGGTCGGCTAGATTCCAAGCAATATACGCGGTTGTTTTTGTCGCGATGGTTGCTGGATTTATCGGGCTGTTGCTTTGGAATGCTGTTATTGGTGTCGCGTTAATGATCGCAGTTGCTTGTGTTAAGGGAGGCTTTGGTGGCCTCGCCGTCCTTGATGCAGTGACTGGTACTGATCATATTCAGTCACGCTTCCAGCGATGGCTTGGCGCAGGCGTCCGTGGCGGTGCTGTGATGCTTGTGCCATATGTCGCATTCACTGAAACGTTTGAACAGTACACCGCATACATGGTTGATGTCTTCGACCCAGGTGCCCTTGCAGCAGCGACATGGGCATTTCATCCGATCACGTACAATTACGCTGTCCCAGCTGCAATTCTTCTCGGCGTAATTGCACACATCGGCCTAGGGTATGCGCGTGATCCTGGAACCAGAACATGGTTAGCAGATGCAATCGAAACGATCCTTTTAGTCGTTTACTTCTCGGTTGTACCTGTTGTCTTAGCTGTCGGACTGTACTTCCCACTCTGGTACTCTGCCCGTCAAGTTGCTCGATCGGCCGCTGTTGATGATGAACGACCAGTTGAGGAGGGTGCATGGATGTCAGAAGAATATCGTAGTGAGCATGTAGCATCTCTTCTGAACTGGAGTATGTTTATCGTTGGCGGTGTGTTTACTGGGCTGCTTCTTGCTGCCCTCTGGTACTTCGCTCCGGAGCCTATCATGGAAGTCGCGGCAGCGGACTATGCCAGTGACACAACTGCGTTACTTGCCGGAGGTGTTGTGTTCTACACCATCTTTGTGAGCATTATTGCTCTCCCCCACGTCGTTGTTGGTGGATTCATTGATCGACAGGGCATTTGGTTTATTCCGTAGTTAATTACAGTCTCTTTTCGTAGCAATTTTCCTTTCTCGCGACCCGTCTTTTTTTGTGCAGTTGTGGTCGTACAAGCGAACAGTCCTCGTCGCATGTACTTTAGCATTCTTCGCGACGATGGTCGCCCGTCTTTCAATCAGCCCGGTCGTACCCGAAATTAGCAGTGAATTTGACATTTCCACCGGCGTTATTGGATTCGCACTCTCTGCTATGTGGTTTACCTACGCTGCTTCACAGTTCCCAAGTGGTCTTCTCGGGGACAAGGTCGGGGAACGGATAGTCATTCTTATCGCGGTTGTTGGGACAGCAGCGACGAGCTTTCTTATTGTAATTTCTCCATCATATTGGATGTTCTTTATTGCTGTTCTCCTCTTGGGTGCATTTGCCGGATTGCATTATAGTGTTGCGACAACCCTACTTGCAAAGACATTCCGACAGACTGGTGCAGCGATTGGCATTCACAGTGCTGGCGCACCAATTGCCGGTCTGATTGCACCAGTTGCTGCAGGAGCACTTGGAAGTATTTTTGGTTGGCGTTATGCTGTTGCGCTTGGATTACTTACTGCGGCCCCCGTTGCTATATTCTTCTGGCTAACCGTCCGTCCAACTGAACCATCCAATCCGAATGCATCTTTGTCTGATCAAGTTGATCTACAATTATATTCGCGAGTACTTACACATACTCCGATTACCATCACTCTCGGTTTGGCTGTTGGTGGCGCGTTTGTCTGGCAAGCAACAGCGTCATTCTTCCCGGCGTTTATTGTAAATTATCACGGATACTCTGAGATCGTCGCCAGTGTGGTCTTCTCTTGGTATTTTATTGTCCAAGGAATTGGTCAACCGGTGGTTGGATCGCTCTCAGACCGCTTTGGTCGAAATTTTGCCGCCGCTGGTAGCGTTTGCTGTGGTATCCTTGGGTATGGACTCTTAATCTCAGTTGACTCTATCATCGCACTTGCGAGCGCAACGGTGTTTGTTGGTATCGGTATGTGCTGGGGGGCTGCATTGCTACCAAAATTCCTTGATCACCTCCCTGACAACGAACAGGGCGTCGGATTTGGACTTCTCCGTAGCACCTACATGCTACTTGGGGCCAGCGGTAGTGTTGTTACTGGCATATTTGTCGATCTGTTTTCATGGGGTGTTGCGTTTGGGATTTTAACCAGTATCCTCGGAGTTATGCTCATCGGCTTGTTGTTTGCAATCTACTTCGATGCTTGATTTCGCATTGATTGCCGCTAGACGCCAATTCATTTGTATTTGGATGGTGTGTTGACCTATATGGTCACCGTCGTGGGGAACCAACCTGTCGAATATAGCCTTCAGAAGCTCATGGAGGCTTTTCCCGTTGACGAGCGAACGTTTACTATTCAGTGTGCTTCGTCCGGTACTTCTGTTGAAACGTGGCGGTCTATTTCTGTTGCAGACCTCATCATTGAGGCTGAAATCCCTGACACAGCTACTCATCTTCTTGTTGAGGGGGGAGATGATTATACAGCTCCTGTTTCAATTCATGATGCTATGAATGCCTACCTTGGGCTTATACCGGTCTCTGATGTCACTGGTGCTCCTCGACTGCTTGGTCGTAATCTTACCTCCGAACAGGCAGTACAACATGTTGTTCGCATTGACTGGTTGGAGCTCGCTGCTAATGAGGACCCATTAACTTATGCTTCTTGGTAGCTCTCGATATCAGCTTGTCAGGTGCTGAACTACTGTTCAGCAATTGCTAAATCCCAATCTGAAAGCTTGTCCCGCTGATGATCCGCTTCAAAATCAATATCCGGTCCATGCGCGATGATTCCGTGTGGAGTTACATCTGGATGCGTTGTATAGTAGTGTTCTTTTATATGATCCATTTGTACTGTTGATGCAACTCCAGGCAGCTGATAGACATCTCTTAGATACGGCCACAAGCTATCGTATTGATGTATATACTGTTTGTTACACATGAAATGCGTGTGATATACATGATCAAATCTAATCAGTGTCGTAAACATACAGATATCGGCCTCCGTTGGTGAATCTCCAACCAAAAACCGTTGGTCACCAAGATGTTCATCCCATCGGTCAAGTTCATCAAAGAGCTTTGTTACAGCCTTGTCATACGGCTTTTGTCGTCTAGCAAAACCTGCCTTATACACTCCATTATTGATTGGCTCATAGATCTCTGTGATAACTTCGTCAACGCGATCCTTCTGTTCATCTGGGAGCAAATCAATATCCCTCGTGTGGTATGGTTCAAATGCAGTTGTTAACATTCGCAGTATTTCTCTTGACTCGTTGTTGACAATGGTTTCCTCCTTTTTGTCCCAGAGTACTGGAACAGTTACTCGACAGGTTGCTTCTGGGTCTGCTTTAACATATATCTCTCGCAGATAATCGGCCCCATGGATGTGATCTTCTGTACAACCCTCTTTTTCTGGCGTAAATTGCCAACCATCTTCGCCACGATACGGATCAACCACTGACACCGAAATTGTGTCTTCAAGACCGAGTAACTTCCGTGCAACCAACGTTCGATGTGCCCATGGACAGGCATACGACACATAAAGATGATACCGACCTGATTCTGCTTCAAACCGGTTGTCTATTGTTGCATCAGATTTGTCTGCTGGGTCGGATCCGACAATCCAATTTCTGAATGTTGTTTGTTGTCGATTAAATGATCCCGTTTTGTCTGTAGTTTGATATGCATCTGTGCGCCATTCTCCGTTAACTAACATATTCATGCTTGTCTGTGCTAGGAACTTGAGGGATAAGCCTCTTCGCTTAAGTTTAAATCCGATTACATGACCAACTCACTGCGTATCGGAAGCGTAGCAGTATCATGTTTGATCACTCATCTATGTCACATCGAGTACTCATCGCTATCGAAGTAGCACCGGATACCTTTGATTTGTATCGTTGCTCGTGGGGCGGACAACAACTACTCTCAAAGCAGCAGTTGTACCAGTTCTTTGACCATCCATTTTTTGATCCGCAACTTGTTGTTGATCTTATCCCGTATGGTGAGCTTTGCGACCATATTGACTGGTTACTTGACGAGGTCCTATACATCATTACTCAGTCTGCACAAATTGACCGATTCTTCCCTGTTCCATTGACAATTGACTCAGCAATACCTGGAAAGAACACAGCAGATGGGCCGGGTATCCTCGTCCAGCCTCCATCGTCTGATCCTACGGGAGATCGTTTACGGGCCCGTATTGACTCACTTCGTGCTTTCTGTAGGTTGCTTACAGATCGTGAAGTAACTGATCCATCAACCCTTCAGAAGGCAACCGTTGAATTGCTGTCTTCTTGGAGCCAATCTACAGTTATCAGTAAACCAGATTCATGACCCGAATTCACAACGTTTAGCTCAAATAATTCCCGTGCATTTTGAATACTGTGTACGACGTTCTAACGCAACCAGCTCTTGATTCTGCAAAATCTAAGATTGAAACTGGTCTATCAAATGCCGCTCTGACTACCGTTCTTGGACGCTGTTCGGTTGACTATAACGGTCGAGCTTCAAGCACCCTTGACCTAGGCGAACGTCACGTCATGCTCAAACCGGATGGCACTACACTTGTACATACTGATGAAGGCCAAAAGCCTGTCAATTGGCAGCCTCCCGGAAGCGACCAGTCAGTTAGAGTTGATGACCAGGAGTTAATCATCGAGAGCGTACGCACCTCTCCAGACGAACGGCTTGAAGTCAGCTTTCAATCGATTCAGTTTGTCGCTGCTGTAACACTTCAGGATACACACGATCTTGATTTAGTAGGAACCGAGGCTGATCTCAAGCGCCAGATCCTTAAGCAACCTGAAATGATTGAGGTCGGGTTCACTCCCAAAGCTACCGAGCGGAAAACGTCTGCGGGAGCAGTTGACATCTTTGGCGAAGATGCTGATGGTAATATCGTTGTGCTAGAATTAAAACGACGACGTGTCGGCCCCGACGCCGTTGGACAACTCAAGCGATATATTGATGCTCTCAATCGAGACTTACATGACGACGCATATATCCGCGGAATCCTTGTTGCTCCTTCGGTCACTGGTAGGGCACGCCAGCTCCTTTCAGAACAAGGTCTTGAGTTTGTCGCTGCTACTCCTGATTGTTAATTGTTTCTTGTAGTGATGCTAGCCTGGTCAGTGCATCAACTGGCGTCATTGTTGCAATTTCAAGCTCTTCAATTTCAGTAATAATCTGCTGGGTGCAAGCATCTGCTGGCATGCCTTGATTGTCTGCTGTAGACTCTTGCTCGTTCTCTTTTCGTTCAAGCAGTTGTCTTGCATCCTCGACCACTGCCTCGGGAACGCCTGCTTTTTGTGCAACATCGATTCCGTACGATCCGGTGGCTGCCCCTGTGCGTAATTCATGTGAAAATTCAATTCCCGTGTCCGTATGCTCTGCTTCGAAGTGGACATTTTTGGCCGCTGATCGTTGGGAGGCCGTCTTGGTGAGTTCGTGATGATGCGTTGCAAATAGCGTCAAAGATTTTGTTTTATCATGCAGATGTGATACAATTGCTTTCGCTATTGCTAATCCATCAGCTGTACTTGTGCCTCGCCCCACCTCGTCGAGTAACACAAGTGAGTTTTCGTCTGCATGTCGAAGGATCTCAGCAACTTCCAGCATTTCAATCATAAACGTCGACCGACCTCCTGCGATGTCATCGCTTGCTCCAACTCTGGTGAAAACCCGATTAATCGGACGAATTTGGGCTTGATCCGCTGGAACAAAACTTCCGATTTGTGCCATTAATATGATTAGTGCAACTTGCCGCATGTACGTTGATTTCCCGCTCATATTTGGCCCCGTAATGATCATAAACCGTTCATCTGGGGTTAGTGTCGTATCATTTGGCACAAATGACTGCTGACGTTGCTCAACAATTGGATGCCTACCACCCTGTATCTCGATCTGACTCCCGTCATCGATTACAGGTCGGGTATAATCGTTCACCGCTGCGACTTCTGCTAGGTTAGCGAGAACATCGATTCTCGCCAATTCCTCGGCCAGTTGTTGTAGCTGCCGGGCCCTTTCTGCTACTTTTCGCCGAATCTTACAGAATAACTCATACTCGAGATCATCCGCTTTACCCTCTGCTTGTACGATCTCTGTTTCACGTTCCTTTAATTTTGGAGTGATATACCGCTCTGCGTTTTTCAGTGTTTGTCGTCGATCGTAGTGGTCTGGAACCGAATCAAGATTTGCATCTGTGACTTCGATGTAATATCCGTGAACGCTGTTGTACCCAACTTTGAGTGAATCAATTCCAGTCCTTTCTCGCTCTTTTTCTTCTAGCTCATCGATCCATTGTTTCCCGGCTTCTTTTGTTGCTCGCAGTTCATCGAGCGTCTCATCGTATCCTTCTGCAATAATTCCTCCTTCGGTTATCTCTGCCGGTGGATCTCCACGGATCGATTCATCAATCAACTCTGTTATTTCTTTCACAGGATCGATTCTTTCTGCAAATGCCGTTACAGCTTCAGAGTCCGTCTCTGCAAGCACAGACTGTATCTTTGGAACGACCTCAAGCGTGTCATGTAGTGATCGTAAGTCGCGAGCATTTGCTCTATTTCGTGCACTTCTAGAAACCAGCCGCTCAATATCATATACTTCTTGTAATAATCTTCGAAGTTCCTCTCTTGTTGTGACATCAGAGACTAATGCTGCAACTATACCTTGTCGGCTCAGAATCTCTTGTGTATCGACTAACGGTTGCCGGAGCCACTCTTCGAGCTTTCGGCTTCCCATTGCTGTCTGTGTTTCATCAAGCATCTCGATGAGTGTCGCATCATCCACTCCCCGAACGCTTCGGGACGAAAATATCTCAAGACTCTGCAAGGCGGCTGCATCCAGCAACATGTATTCCCGAGGATCATACCGCCTGATCTGATTGATATATTCAAGTCTCTGTGTAGATAAATTGGTGTTCTCCTCTGTCACCGTGGCTACCTCTGCTCCCCGGGTATACTCTGCATACGACAACAATGCTCCACATGCTTTAATCTCAGCGTCGGTTATAAGTCCCGGGCTGGTTGCCCCAAAGTACGCATCAAACCGACCTTTCGCTGTTTCGAAATCAAATGCTCTGTCCCTGTGTGGTGATATTAGTGTTTTTTCAGGTATCGGAGGCTGCTCTAAGTCTGTGATGACTTCTGCTGGGGCGAATCGGTCTATCTCGTCTTTGATACGTGATGCTCTCTCGCTTGTCGTTGCAAAGAAATCGCCTGTTGAAACATCCAGTAATGCCAGTCCATATGCCCCGTCTATTGCTGCTACACTTCCAACAAAGTTGTTTGACTCATCTGCTAGCAGTTCCTCTTCTGTTAACGTTCCAGGAGTAATAATTCGTGTAACCGCTCGATCGACAACACCTGTTGTTTCATCTGGATCTTGGACTTGGTCAGCTATTGCAACCCGATATCCTGCATCCAGCAATGAATCAATATAAGACTCTGCATTGTCGATTGGAATCCCTGCCATCGCGTATGTACCCGTACTATCCTCTCGCTGCGTGAGTGTAATCTCCAGCAACCGAGAGGCTGTCTCAGCAGCCTCACAGAATGCCTCGTAGAAATCTCCAACTTGGAACAACAACAGACAATCGCTATACTCAGAGGCTAACTCATAATACTGTGAGAGCATTGGTGTAAGCTCGTCTGATCGTTGTTCCATTTTCTCCGGGACCCCTGTGGCAGGGTCGTCTATCGTCTGCGCCCAGCGTCGTCGATTTGCTTGCCCTCCCGATGACATAATCTATTGTCGCTCCGTGTAGCTAGTTATATCCGTCTAGTTGGGTGTTGCGATGTTGTTCCTGCTTTATCAATCGGGACATATTTGCGCAGTTGCTACTTACTGTGCATGTGGAGCTACACATTCGTTATGAGGGTGATGATGACCCAGAAAAGTGTACTGCTCGAAAGCTTAGTCGTTTAGGATATGCAGAACTTCATTCTTCTGCTGGAGAGACTCCATATGGTATCATTTTAGATCCTCACGCTGATACTGCACTTTCTCCGAATGATAAAGATGGCTCTGACCGTCTTATTGCACTTGACTGCTCTTGGGAAACTGCTACAGAAGAACGATATGAGCTTAGCGGACAGCGTCGGGCCCTTCCCTTCCTTGTTGCTGTAAATCCTGTCAACTATGGCACTGCATTCCAACTCACGACAGTTGAAGCACTTGCTGGCGCCTTGGCTATTCTTGGGGAATGGGAACAGGCACGTGAAATCCTCTCACCGTTTTCGTGGGGAGAAACGTTTCTGGAATATAACAAAGAACCACTTCAACGCTACATGAATTGTTCTACCTCTACAGAAGTGGTTTCGGTACAGAACGACTACCTTGATGACTCATAGCTTTCTTCGGATCGGTCTATGCTATTCAATCATCGAATTCGCTTCTTGGACACGGTCGATACGGGAGATAAGTTTCTCTGATGGCTCTCCATCTGGGATGACTGGATCATACCCATCAAATACCTCATGGACCTTTCTAACCGATTCTGCAAGCACTTCTAATGCGTATCCCCCTTCAAGCACGAATGCCAGTCCGATATCTAGGTCTTCTGCAATATCTTGGAGCTGCTTGGCCAGCATTCCGTACCCCTCTGTTGTTAGTGTCATCCTTGAGATTGGATCATGCCTGTGTGCATCAAACCCAGAACTGACGAGCAAGACGTCGGGATCATACTGCTTCAGAGCCGGCTCGAGGATTTCGTTAAATACTGTCCGGTATGCCACATCTCCTGATCCGGATGGTAGAGGAACATTGAGTGTATTCCCTTCTCCATCTCCTTTACCTGTTTCAGAGATTTCTCCGCTACCAGGATAGATATTCTCTTCATGAACTGACGTAAAAAAGACATCATCACGATCATAGAATATATCTTGTGTCCCGTTTCCGTGATGTACATCAAAATCTACAATACTTACACGAGATGCACCTTCATTTAGTGCTGTCTGCGCTGCAAGTGCGATATTATTTGCAAAGCAAAACCCCATTGCATCATCCTCAACGGCGTGATGACCTGGCGGGCGACCAAGTGAAAATGCCGTTTCTCGCCCTGTTTTCCCCTCAAGTGCTTCTCTCGTAGCCCACTGTGCCATTCCAACTGATGCTAAGATTGCATCCCATGTCTCTTCAACTGCGGTTGTGTCTGGATCCCACTTTCCTCCGCCATCTGCACAGAACGTTTCTAGTTCTTCAATATACTCGTCGTCGTGTACTGCTTTTAAGCTTGATTTGTCCGCTGTATCAGGGGTTACGTAATTGACGCCGTGTTTCCGTTTGAGCCCTTCTTTGATTGCTCGAAGACGGTCGGGACTCTCTGGATGCCGCGAACCGGTTTCGTGGGCGAGACACGCCGAATTATACCCGTAGTTCATCTCAATTCGACTCGAATAATTCGAAATATGTTTCGATATCTGCAGCCTTTATCGTTTTTCGCCCCGCGTGATCTGCCAAGATAGCGGCTTTCCCTGCGACGTTGTCAGCGAACTCTTCTAGAATATCCGCAAGTGCGATGCGGGCATCCATTGACACACGATATGTATCGTTGATATTCATCCGTGCGATTCGATCAACAGGGGCGATTGGCAATGTTAGATCGTCCTTTTTAACGACTTGCTGAACATCAAAGTCCGATGCCATTAACGTTTTTCGTCCGTCTTCCGTTGCTTTGTCGGCAGCAGCTTCTGCGAGTCTTGCCCCGTAATCCTGAATTTGTAGTGCGAGGACCTCAGCTGCCTCTGCGCTCACTCGATAGTCCTCAGCATTTCGACGAATGATCTCATCGACGGGGGCGAACGGTAACTCAACGCTCATACCATTTTTCGTGCAAGTATATGCCTTAATCCTTTCCGTCTTTCTCTATCAGTCGCCAGTCTTTTCAAGTTATATGATCTCGGCTGCAACAATTCTCCCATTTTCCCGCTTTTCTCCTCGAACCGTGATCTCTTCTCCTAAATTCACCTGTTTATCTGTTTCGATTGAAATTGTCTCTTCACCATTATCCAAGATAACAGGATTTCGACTCTGTACAACAGTTCCAGTAAACTCAATGCTGTCTCCTGAACCTGACTGCTGTTGTTCAGTTGATTCTACTTCTGTTGATGATTCTATCTTCCCTACGTCCGTTGATTGCTCTGTGTCTTCAAACGAAGAGAGATTTACTCCACTATCCGCTGTAGATTCTTGCTGTGGCGCTGGATCAGTATCCAATACCGTGATAGAGGACTGCCAGTTTGCTGATCCTTCGAGATCATCTTGCCAGCCGTCCTCAATTTCAACATCTGTGACTGCGATTCGTTCACCGGGGCCAATCTCTTTATCGGCAAGATCTCCCCACAATGCAACCCGAATATCGTCTGTGTCATCTTGAATACGGATATTCCTTACCTGTCCTTCTGATCCGTCATCTCGATCAAATGTTCGCTTTGGATCTGATGATCGGATAACCCCAACTAAATCGACCGTATCTCCCATCTCAACTTCACCGATTGGTGTCCCGGTTGGTTCATATTCAATCTCTTCATCAAGTTTTTCGATTGCGCCTCTATTTCCGGCATGTAGCTCCAGTGAACCATCTCGCTCTCGTACATAGCCATCAATAACTTCAACTGATTGACCTTCTGCAAGCTCCTCTGTCTGTGGTGCTTTTTCATCCCAGAGCGTAACACGAATTCGGCCGGTTTCATCGCCCAGTACAAGGTTGGCGACTTTCCCTTCTGATCCATCATCACGGTCAAATGTTCTGACAGGCTCCGTGTCGAGCACTTTACCCTTCAGATTGACATCTGAAAGTCCCAGTGAGAGGTCTGAAATCTGATATGTATCGGCTACACTTACATTGATCTCCGTTTCCGTGTCAGGCTCAGCTTTTTCAGCATTCACCTCAACGCCTGAATAGCCCTCTTTTGGGCGGCCTTTGACTCGAAGTACTTGCCCTTCTTCTAGAGTCTCACTTGCATCAACTGCTAATCCATCCCAGAGTGCAACCCGAATCTGCCCGGACTCGTCAGCGAGTTCAAGATTTACGACGTGTCCTTTGGCTTCGTCGTCCTCCTCATCTGTTTCTTCATCCCTCTCGAATGCTCGGAGTTCACCGACTGATATTACCTTTCCGACAAATTTCACCTCATCCATCTTTGGCTTAATTTCGGCAATGTTCCCCACTTCTCCACCATCTTCTTCGAGTTCATGGGCAACAAGCATTGCAGCTGTTTCTTCATCTGCAAGTCCTCCCATCTGCTCGATCCGATCCTGTACGGCAGTTCGATACTCCTCTAATGAAATATCTGCATCAATCTCCTCCTCATATGTCTCTTCGATCGCGCCCATTCTTTGCTCTTCATTGTTAGTCCATTCTATAATCGTTGTCGTTGTCTGTTCTGACTGTCAAGCGACATATGATTCTCATATGGTATATATTCTGACGAGGCCACACCGTAATCCCTTTAGTCGGGTACACGAAAGATAGAGATGAGTCCTGATAGGGTAGTGGACTATCCTCCGGGCTTGCGGAGCCCGGGACCGGAGTTCAAATCTCCGTCAGGACGCTTTTACTGCATTTTACCCTTCGCTATTACCAAATTTTCCATTCTCCCTCCGACTTTTGTAGTTCGAATGTCTCCTGCTCTCGGTCTTCGAGACCCATCCCCGTAACAGTCATATCTGCCTTCACGACTGCCTCTTTTTCTTCTTGCTTCGTTGTTTCCAATTCGTGAAGTTCGATTTCAATTTCGTCCAGCATCATCATGCCAAACGGGTCATTCTGTCGCGGTGACTCAGGATGGATTAACTCATCTATACCGTCTTCATCATTCTCATTAACTGCCTTGGCATAATCTTCGACAGTTGCCTGTGGTCCGCTATTTCCGAGGAAACCACCACATCCGGCGAGACCTGCTGCGAAGGCTGTTCCAATTCCCGAAATAAGATGTCGGCGATGCATATTCAAGATGCGCCGCGTTTTCTTACTTGAATGTGAGTACACCTTCGCTCAGGACACATAACTGCTGGGCTTGCACAAGAGGCGATCACTCTTCACCAGCGGCCTGAATTTCAACCGATACCTCTGTCCCAACAGAAAACGAATGTTCTGGGCACACCAACCGTGCTCCAAAATCATTTGTTCGTGCTGCGAATAACGATAGCCCCATAATCGGTGTCGTATTTGCGTAGACCTGTACAGGACTCCATTCAACCATGCCGTCTTGTACTTCCCCGATCGTTGTTTCGAGTAGTTTGAGATTTCCAGTGTAATCCCCGAACACACCTCCACGATCAAAGTGTGGCAATCCCCCGTCGATTGCTACTTTTCCACTGTCATCTGCAATTCCAACGAAAGTATCTCCCGGACTTGGATGCTCCGGGAGATCAAGCATTGCATACGTTTTCCCAGCTTCTTTGATTGTCCCTGTACCATCCCATCGAAGCGGCTCTACGTCGATATCAGCAGACAGCGGTAATGACCCGGATGCACGTGTATAATTAGCCTCTGGTGCACGAAACCCCACGTGCAGATGATTTTTCACCCACGGAGCAAAGAATCCTGCTCGAACAAGGTTCCCTAATGATTCTCCCCCCTCGACTATGTCTCCGACTGAAACTGTCGGCTCGACGTGCATAACACGAGCAACTGCAGGTTCCCCACCGGCCGTATAGTATGTTCTTTGTCCTACGTCCGTATCAATAATTATCAAGTGATCCTGTTCAACAGCATAGGGTTGGGAGGGAGCCTGTACTGTCTTAATGTCGATTACTTCTCCACTGACCGGTGATGGTGCTGTCCCTTCAGGTGGATACAAGTCAATTGCCCGTCCTTCGTCGTGTGCTGTATATGGCGAATTAACTAATGTGAATAACTCGTACTGTTTAATCACGTCTGCTGGAATCGTAATCATATGCTTTCCATGGTTCATTTGACTATCATGACAGTGGTATGGTATGTGCCTCAATCTTGATTATCTCTTATCTAAGCGGTGCGCGTACGAACGTGTGTAGTCCATCCTCGATTATTCTTTTGATTCTCACTTTCTGCATACCTGTTGCGTATCTCTTCTTGGAGAACCACAGGAAAGACTTGATATGCTGTTTCTGAAACTATTAATGTCTCCCTGACTTATCACCGATACATGCTGCTCACGAATGCCGTCCTTCCGGACGGACAAACGGCTGACATTCGTATTTCCGGCTCAACAATTGACGCTGTTTCTCCTTCTCTTTCGCCAAACGATGACGAACGGGTTTTTGAGTTGTCTGGAACTCGTGTATTCCCCGGAGCAATTGATGCACATGTTCATTTTCGTGAACCTGGATTTACGCACAAAGAGACATGGGCAACAGGGAGCAAAGCAGCAGCCGCTGGCGGTGTGACAACCGTGATTGACCAACCAAATACAGAGCCACCAACCGTAACCGGACGTGCTGTTGAGGAAAAGCTCACGCTTGCACGTACATCACTCGTGAACTACGGCGTAAACGGAGGAGTGACCAAACAGTGGGATCCAGATTCACTTTTTACAAGTCCAATTACTGCGCTTGGAGAAGTGTTCTTGGCTGATTCAACTGGAGATATGGGCATTGATACTGAACTCTTTGAGACAGCACTTGGATATGCATCTGACGCCAATTTGCCGGTCACAGTACATGCTGAGGACGCATCGCTATTCTTGGATGATGTCCTCTCAGATTCCAAAGGGACCGGACGCGATGCAACTGCGGACCTATGGAGTCAGTATCGAGCTGCTGAGGCAGAAATTACGGCCGTTGAGGATGCCCTTGCATCAGGTGAGCGTTTTGATGCTGACATCCATGTTGCCCACACCTCAACGCCGGAGGCGATTGATCTTGTTGACAAGCACATTGCAACCTGTGAAGTCACTCCTCACCATGCACTGCTTTCTCGAGATGACCTTTCGGATCTTGGAACATACGGGCGGATGAATCCACCACTTCGTTCTCAAGACCGACAGCAGGCGGTTCTTGAGCGAATTATTGACGGGAAAGTTGATATCATTGCAACAGACCACGCACCACATACGCAGTCAGAAAAGAACACATCAATTGTTGATGCACCAAGTGGAGTCCCGGGCGTTGAAACGATGGTCCCACTGTTCTTGAAATTGGCTGAGGATGGGACACTGTCATACTCTCGTATCCGTGATCTTGTTGCCCGGAATCCAGCGGAGATCTTTGGCCTTGAGAGCAAAGGAAGCATTGAACCTGGCATGGATGCTGACTTGTTTGTCTTTGATCCAGACGACATTACATCGATTTCCAGCGATCATCTACATGGTCGATGTTCATGGACTCCTTTTGAAGATCATGAAGCTATTTTCCCAGTCTTGACACTCGTTAATGGACAGATTGCATACCTCGACGGAACTGCCTCCGTATTTAACGAATTATCTATTGATAATGACTTATTTGGCGACGAGCTTGGCACGAATATCGCATCTCAGTAGTTGCCAACCGTTGCTCTTCGACCTATTTTGAGAGACTCTTACGGTTTTATTCGTCTCAATTATCTTGCTACAACATCTGACACGCAGGAAAAGCCCTTACCTATCTGGAGCCATATTAGAATATATGGTTGAGCGTATGGAAGAGCAGTCACAGGACGAAGACCCGCTTGAGCGCGTTGACGAACTCACCGACTCAGACTTTAGTAACCTTGACACGTCTGAGGAATCTGGTGAGACTAGTTCGTCACTTCGATCCCGAATCAAAGGTGCGATATCCCCCCGACGGCTGGTAACCTCACTTGCTGCGTTAGGTATTCCAGCAGCAATTGGAAGTCAGCTCATCCCTCTCGTTGGTGGTCCGGTTGGACTCTTGGCCGGCGCATTTGCCCTCGGCCTTCTTGGTACCAAACGGTATACCGATGCTGCTGGCGTCGGTGCTGCTCTTGGTATTGCTGGCGCAGCTGCTGGCTATGTTCCACTAATTTTTGCATTGGACATTGCAATCATTGTCGTTGCAGTGGGAGCACTCGCTGGTGGTGCACTTGGGGCGCTCGGTATGTACTTCGGCCGTGACTTCCGCGACGGGCTGACCCGCGATATATAACGCTCGTCTTTCACTCTGAAAGTTACCTTCCTGATCCTCCTTGTATACGGATATTTTCGGTATCTGTACATCCTTGTGTAACTATCAGTGGTTACGTTTATCACGATAACTGTTAACAAAATGTAGGCCTTATGTAACTATTGGTGATTATATGACCGATCTCGGCGGTTATCATGACCGAATTGCGCGGGTAAATCTCACCGATGGGTCAGTTGAGTACGAAGGGATTGACACAGAAGACGCACAAAAGTATATCGGCGGACGCGGACTTGGTGTCAAATACGTTTTTGAACAGGGTCCAGGTGTTGAACCACTTAGCGAAGATAATCTCTTAGCCTTCATGACCGGCCCGTTGACCGGATCACAGGTTACAATGAGTGGTAGACTGGCGGTCTGCACAAAATCGCCATTGACTGAAACGGTCGTTGATTCACATCAAGGTGGTTGGTCTGGTGCCCGATTAAAATGGGCTGGACTCGACGGGCTCCTCTTCGACGGACAGGCAGATAGCCCAGTTTACGCCTATATTGAGGATGGGGAGGTTGAACTTCGGGATGCAGAAAACTTCTGGGGATTGGGTGTCCATGAGACCAAAGATAAGATTGAATCAGAACTTGATGGCAAGTATGGATCAAATCTGAGCTTCATGGGTATTGGTCCGGGTGGCGAAAACGAAGTTCGCTATGCAGCAATCATCAATGAAGATGATCGAGCCTCGGGTCGAGGTGGCACTGGCTGCGTTATGGGCAACAAGAATTTGAAAGCTGTTGTTGTCAAAGCCACCACTGATCTCCCAAAACCAGCAGACAAAGAAACATTCCAAGAGGGTGTTCAGCAGGCGATGGGGTTAATCCAAGATTCTGATGTTACGGCTCCAAATGAGGGTGGATTGTCGGTTTATGGAACCAACGTACTGATGAATCTAACAGAGGAAATGGATGGACTTCCGACAAAGAATAGCCAGTACGTTTCAACACGGACTGAACGGTCCGGGTCACCCTCAGAACCAAATATTGATGCAGAAAATGTTTCTGGAGAAAGTGTCCGAGAGAATATCCTTGTTAATGAGCCAACCTGTCATTCCTGCCCGGTTGCATGTAAGAAAGAAGTTGAAGTATCAACCGACCACCATGGTGAAGAAAAAGAGGTTCGCATGGAATCCTACGAGTATGAATCAGCATGGGCCCTTGGCCCACACGCGATGAACGATGACCGAGACAAAATCGCGGTCATGATCGATCGTTGTAACGACCTCGGGATTGACACAATTGAGGCAGGAAATGCTCTGTCAATGGCAATGGATGCATCAGAAGAAGGATTGATTGATGAAGGTATTGACTGGGGTGATGCTGATGAAATGATTGACATGATTGAACAGATTGGTCATCGTGAAGGGGAAATCGCTGATACCCTTGCTGAGGGGGCTCAACGAGCAGCCGATATTCTTGGCGACCGGCAACTGGCTATGTCGGTTAAGGGAATGGCAATCCCAGCATACGACCCTCGCTGTATGAAAGGTATGGGCATTGGATATGCAACGTCAAACCGTGGTGCCTGTCATCTCCGCGGCTACACGCCGGCTGCTGAAATCTTGGGCATCCCAGAAGAGGTCGACCCATATGAGTGGGAAGGTAAGGGTGAATTGTGTGCCACCTTCCAAGATCTCCACGCCATCTCTGATTCATTTGATATCTGTAAATTCAACGCATTCGCCGAAGGAATCGAAGAGTATGTACTCCAATTCAACGGTATGACTGGACTCGATTACAGTGAAGAGGAGATGATCGAATGTGGTAAGCGGATCTATACCCTTGAGCGATACTACAATAATCTCGTTGGATTTGATGGCGCAGATGATACACTTCCAGACCGGTTCTTGCCAGATACAGACCGGACAATCGAAGGCCAAGGTGCAAGCGAAGGTGAAATCTGTGAGCTTGAACAGATGAAAGAAGAATACTATGACGTCCGCAATTGGGAGGATGGTGTGGTGCCAGATACTCGGCTTGATGAATTAGGGATTGACATTGGCCCCGGAACCGATACCTCATCTGGTGCAACCGCCGTCGGTGACGACTGACTAACCTACAGTCTGTGAGAGCCAGACAGTCGCCGGGTTCTCTGACTCTGATAAGTAGCTTTCCCAATCAACGAATTAGTTAACCTCCCGCACGCATGGCTTTTTGTTTTAGTTTCGGTAGAATCTCTTCGAGCGCCTCTTTCTCTCCTCGAAGTTTTACTGTTACCTCAGTTAACGTCATTGAAGGACCGATCGAGACCGTTGTAGATTTCGTTGATGCTTGCCAACGTTCTGCATTTACGGTCGTTTTGTTGGTTTGCTTTCCACCAACCGACTCAAGATAGTCGATAATTTTCCACTCTGGAACACCACGAAATGTTTGTGTAATCTCTGTTTGTGTTCCACCAGCGACCGGTGGGAAAATACTTATTGTGTCACCATCGGACAAGCTTGTATCCGTCCCATCTCTGTGTGTAACATTGCGACCATTCTGAAGAACATTGATGTTTCCCCGCAACTCCCTGTTATCGAGTAACTCCCCTTCCAGACCTGGATATTCCTCTTCAAGAAATGACAATAAATCAAACACCGTTATCTCAGATGTAAACGAATATTCTTGGGTTTTCCCACCTACTGCTTTCCGAAAGGTGGCAAAAAACCGGCACGTAATATTAACATCTGTTCCCATTTGCATGGTATACGTACTCGTGATACAATAATCCCCAGTAAGGTTCTATCATCTGGATTTGTTACTCGATGTTTTCCCATCGAATTCCGTCCTCTACCAGCCGAGCGTTACGCTCTCGATCAATCAGATCTGCATACTGATCATTGTCAGCAATTTGCTGGATCAAATGAGCATACAAGTTCCGCCATGCAATTGCATGAATTGGTGATTGGCCCCATGCTCGAAGTTCTGGTACAAACGCGTCGTATCGCTCAAGTCTGGACTCCATTATATCGATTGAATCGACCAGCACTTCTCCTATCTCTTGTGTTGAATCAGCGGCTTCAATTCCCTGGTTGATTCGTTGTTCCCATCCAGCGACTGCCTGCTCCATATCAGCAACTGCACCATCATCTTCACTAGGAAGAGAGTCAAGAATTGATGACGGGACATCAAACTGGACTTCGCTCATACCACCATAATACTGGAGAGCTATCAAAAACGTTTGCCGTGACGTGGGTTGTACATTGATCAATTACTCCGGGTTCTCGATGAGTAATGACTCGCCAGTCATTGATGTCGGTTTTTGAATCCCAAGTAGTGACAACAGAGTTGGTACAACATCTGCAAGCCGACCGTCACTGCGGACTGTGATATCCACCGGCTTAGATCGGTTTTTAGGAACATAAATGAATGGAACTGGATTTGTTGTATGTGCCGTATGCGGGTTTTCAGGTGTTCCCATGTCATCAGCGTTTCCGTGGTCAGCAATGATAATTACCGGACAGTCGAGTGATCCCAAGAGTCGTCCTAACTCGTGATCAACTGTCTCGACAGCAGTAACCGCAGCCTCAAAATCACCCGTGTGTCCAACCATATCTGGATTTGCATAATTCAGGACCAGAACATTTGGATCCGATTCGTTAATAATACTAATTGCCTGATTTGTGACCTCCGCTGCACTCATCTCAGGCTGTTCATCATAGGTTGGAACGTCTGGACTCGAGACAATCTCTCGTATTTCGCCCTCGAACGCACCTTCACGTCCACCATTGATAAAGTACGTTACGTGTGGATACTTTTCTGATTCGGCGATTCGAAGCTGTGTTAGCCCCTGATCTGCGAGTACTGTCCCCAATGTTGCTTCTGGTTCATCCGGTGGATATGCGACCGGGAACTCATACTCTTCATCATACTCCGTCATCGTCACAAGCTTAATCTCTGGTGGCGTTGTGGTATATTCCCATTCTGGATCGGTGTCAGTCAGCGTCCTGACAAGCTGTCTTGCCCGATCCGGTCTAAAATTAAAGAACACGACAGTGTCTCCTTCAGAAAGTGCTATTCCATCAGAAATAGTTGTGGGGATAACAAACTCGTCTGTTTCCTCTCGCTCGTATGCGTCATTTAATGCTTCAATAGGTGTTTCCGCTTGATACTGTGCCTCTCTGTTGACAATTGCATCGTAGGCTTGCTTCGTCCGACTCCAATTTTCATCCCGATCCATCGCATAATATCGCCCCATTATTGTGCTGATGCTTCCTGTTTCATATTCCGCAACCGCCTGCTGAATCGTCTCAATATCTGACGTTGCTGACTTCGGTGGGGTGTCTCTCCCATCCAGAAATGCATGGGTGGTTGACTCTGCATTATATTTGGAAGCTAACTTTAGCAGTGCCTTGAGATGACGTTGATGTGAGTGCACTCCTCCCGGACTCATGAGCCCCATGAAATGAACGCAGTTGTTTGCTCTAGCGGCAGACTTGACTGCTTCGACAAGTACCTCGTTCTCAAAGAATGATCCGTCTTCAATAGCATCTTCAATTCGCGTAAATGGCTGAGTCACGACACGACCAGCTCCAATATTCAGGTGACCGACCTCACTGTTTCCCATTTGTCCATCTGGTAATCCGACATCTCGTCCAGAAGCAGATAGTTGCCCAGAAATACTGGTACTAACAATTCGGTCAAAGGTAGGTGTCGATGCAGTTGCAACCGCATTGCGCCGATCATGGTCACCAATTCCCCAACCGTCCAAAATCACCAGCGCAGCATCCATGATAGTTCACCATTGCAACCCGATAAGTAACTACTCTTCGATAAGACAACTGTCCGGCTATATACCAGAACTGACCGATCGAGACACTATCGAATGAAAATAGTATTCACCCTGATATGCAAGATGGAATGCGCGAACGTGGTGCTTCGATAGATTGGAGGTCAGATCAGTCGGCACAGGAGATCTTTGACACCCAATCTATTCGTAGTGGCTAGATCTCACTGAATATATGGCTCCATTTTCGGATATGAGCGTAAAGCAGAGGCTCGGAGCAGGCCTATTATTCCTCGTGATAGCGCTCGGAGTTCTGGTGACCCGGCCATGGGAGCCTATGATAATCGCAGTCATTGCAGGTCTCAGCCTCCTGATAAGTGCTGTATTCTTCCTCACCGTTGGAAGAGACACAGTAGAGGATACAAGATACGATATGGGATTCTGGCTTCTCGCCGTTGTAACCGCTACAGCCGCCTACATCGGTGCTGGATTCGGAATCAGAGGGGAAATCGACACAACAGAGTTTCTAGTATTCATAATCGGGTTTGGAATTCTCTTGGGACTCCTCGCAGAGATCAGAGATAGAATATCAGAATGATTCTTAGGAACCAGACCTTGCTCCAAATTGTAGGCTCAATCTCACAGGTGATTCATCGCATACCGGGCAGAACGAACAGAATCGGTCTGCTACACTCACTCTCTGCATGTCCCCCCGTTTGCTGATATCCCACTTATAGATGTCTACTCATTGCGGTCTGTGCACTCCTATACTGACTGCCAGAGAATTCTTGGAAACATTTCTTTGCTAGGCTCTATTTGATACTTGACCTTCTCCAACGACTGAAGTCGTGGGATTCCTCCGTGGGTAATTCAACCAGATTGATTACCCCGGCTGTGAACGTGCGGGTTCGCTGATTGCACCTTTGGCCCCCAACGAAGGTGTGGCGTGTTGGGTATCCACTCGGTGTTGCCCTCCCAAGAAGGGAGTGACACTCACGAGCGTCCAGCACCGTGAGCAGCGGGCCGGGCCATCGGCCTGACTCTCCGTTCCGGCCACAAGTGGAGAGTCGTTTCGTGACATGCCAACCGCTGCTGGTTGGGCTGCGAAGGTGTGTGAGTTGTGTAAGAGTTGAGACGCACTCGTGGCCATCTTGAGCATGAGCACGTTCTCCGCAGCAGCATGTCGCATGTCTATCTGCTTATAACGTCTCAAATAAAATAAACGATGAGATTACAACCAGTCTACGTTACGTGGTTTGTGACATGTCATGCCGGCTTCATCCAAGGGATAAAGCCGGTGGGCTTTCGCCTTGAAATTCTGTAATTGCATATGGAATGGGCCTGTTGTGCGTTCTGGGCTGAACAACATAACCGTACTACCAATGACTGATATCCAAAAACAGCAGAATGCTGCCCCCCGAGTTATTTCCATTGTCGCAGCACCCTCCCGTGATACTCACTTCGATATTCTGTGAAAACTGATAAAATGCAACCAGTCTTAATTCCAGTGTGAACCCAAACTACTTGGCCAATACGGTCCAGACACAGTGGCAGCATCTTCGTCCCTATGTTGCTGGTGTCATTGGGCTGTTTGTCGTTAGTATCGTTCTCGGAGCTGGACTAGTCGCTATCGGGTTTGATATCTTCTCTGCGCTCACTGGAGAAGGAATTGAAGATGCATTCCCAGACGAACTAACGTTACAGGCGATCTTGGTTAACAATACGATTGCCTTCTTAGCAATGATTGCCCTCGGTGCCATTACCCTGGGTGTGTTTGCTCTCCTTGCCATCTTGATTAATGGTATTGTTATTGGATTCGTAGCCGGACCTGCCGTTGCTGAACAGGGATTAGGCGAAACTCTCGTGTTACTTGTTCCACACGGAATTCTTGAATTGCCAGCAATCTTTATTGCTGCTGCTGTCGGGCTTCGTGCTGGTCATATCATTGTTAACCGGATTAGAGGAGTCCGTGAGCAACTCATAACACGCTCAGAACTTCATGGGTTGGCAGCAGTCATTGCTATTGCATGGATTGCTCTTGCAATTGCCGCCGCTATTGAAGTGTATGTCACGCCAGCCCTGTACGAATTTCTGTATGGGCCGTTAAACGATGAGATATAATGACTGATATCAACCGCCCTTCCGTTGATGGCTCTGAAGTTCAGTATCAGATTGCTGGCGAAGGACCTGTAGTACTGTTTGTACCGTCTCCTGGATTCGGTGGATGGCAATGGGCCTGGCAATTTCAGGAAATTGCTGGACCATATAGGGCTGTTACATACCTTCCTTCTGGAACCAGAGACTCGGATAGCGAACTGCGATCAATTCAACAAACAACATATCATATTGAACGCCTCCTCAAAGAAGAAAATGTTCGGCATGTCCAACTTCTCGGATTTGGACTTGGTAGCCTCGTTGCTCTTGAGTATGCTAAGCGATACAACCGAGCGCAGTCTCTTCTTTTGATCAGCACACCCAATTCGCCGCTTGAGGAATACTTTGATGCGATGCGCACATATGCCGTGACAGCTAACAATCGAGATCAAACTGCAGCGGTAACGACTGAGCTTACCTCTATATCTTTCAAGCAACAATCTCCGCAGTCTTTTGACCAACTTGTTGAATGGCGTATGCAGGAAGACCCAGAACCATCTGGATGGGCTGATATTAGTGCTGTCCTTGATGATTACAGCCGAGACTGGCCACTATATGAAATGACTCTCCCAACGCAAGTGCTACGAGGAACAAACGATCCAATTGTGGGCAGATCAGAAACAGTAGACTTGACTGACAATTTACCACGAGGCATGCGGACTGATATTAAATCGAGTGGTCACCTTCCAATGGTCGAGCGTGCTTCAACAGTTAATGACCTTATCGCCGGCCATCTTGAGGAACACACCACAAGAGAGCTCGAATAACAACACTAACTCAGCTTCTATCAGAAGATTAAATATTCGTTCTATTTGTGATACTCCGCATATGCGTTATATTGTCCGGATCCAGACTACACTCTCAACGAACATTGCTCCGAAAATGCCCATGCAGACTACTCGCGACGGTTTACGTCTACTTGGTCTTTAATCCGCTTGAATGCGTCTGATTCAGCTAGTTCTTCGAGCCGTTCCTGAAAATGTTGCTCACAGAGCCCAACCTTGATCCCATCGGACTCTGCAGCATATACGGCGTCATCATCACAGTAGTGACACTGCATATCTATTTATTCAACATGGGTCACATTCAACGCTACGGCTTGCATCGTATATGATACCTATTCTCATACAGGTCATGATTCTCTGCGACCTACAAAGGTACTTGAGCTACCCACCGCTAAAGCGGTTGGATTCAGCGTGGACTCCCGTTCTGGCCGATTCATCGGCAGGAGAATAGCCTCCGTTTACGTTCAACGTCCCGCTGTTCAAGCGTACGCCCAAGGATGCGTCTCCGTCGCCCCCAGTTTGGTTGCGACGGAGATATCGTAGTCCGATATTTTTCGCGGCATTGTAGTTCGCGTGGTTCCACGACGGCACTTGCAAGCCCTGTCCCGCGCTGGGACAGGCTCACAGCGGTGCCAGTCCCCACAGGCGTTGATTCGGATTGTCCCAACCCTACTTGCTGGTGACGGGGAGATGGAGTCTGACCGTGGGTATAACCCCACTCGAAGCCAGCCTCATGAGTAAAGTCCGTCACAATTTAGTGTCTGCTAGCAGTTGACTTGGCTGTTTTTGCTGTGGCTATGTGACGGATGTATCCCCGCCCTACTCGCTCTTTGAGGACGGGAACGTAGCTGCAAAAGTTAAATTTCAGCTACAGGTTGGAATCAGTTACTGTCTGGAAGACGTTCTGCAACGGTGGCGTACTGCTTTGCGGTCAGACCTGTTTTCCCGAGTCTCTTTCCGTGTGCATCGGATCCTCCAAGTGCCAGCAATTCATAATCATTGATTATCTTATCAACCTCAGATACATCCACTGAGCTATCGTATGGATACTCCCGCTCAACACCATCAAGTTCCACAGCAAGTTTCAGCGCGGCCTGTGGATCGCTGTACCGAAATGGATGTGCTAGTCCAACGATTGCACACGCATCTTTTAGCAGTGCTACTCCCTGTTCAAACGTGGGGACCGACCGGGATCGGTAGCATGGACAATCCCGTCCGATTAATTCGTCGAATACAGCCTGCTCTGTCTCATAGACAGTCTCTGCGTGCTCTACAACTGCACGTGCAATATGTGGACGACCAACCTTCTCGGATAACTCAATATTCAGTTTGACGTTCAGACGCTGTTCAATACACGCGATTATCGATTGCGCTCGCTGTATCCGGTCCGCTCCAAGCCGATCACATTCAGCCTGCAGCTCAGCTGTTGGGGAGACCCCGAGCCCAAGCAAATCGACTCGAAGATCATCTGCCTGCACCCGAAGCTCGATGCCGTGAATAATTGTTACCCCGTCGCGGACAATTACTGGTGCATCGATCTGTGGATGTATACGATCATGATCTGTAACTGCGATGACCTCCAGACCAGCCTCCTTTGCTGCTGCTGGTAGATCAGCAAATGAGAGTTGACCATCTGAGTTCGTTGTATGCACGTGCAGGTCAGCAATGACCATGTGACCAGTATTAGCTGCTCAGCAATGGATGTTCTGACGAAGGTTTAGCATCAATACTGACATGCGTTAACTTACCAATGTCTTTAATGGGAAATATTTATAATTATCTTCCACATAAGTTCTGAATAGAAATGCAACTGAACGGTACTGGGGAACAGCTCAAAAGCGAGCAGTATCCACTGACAACAGCAGAGGTAATTGAAAAATACGGTACAGTTGAAATTGAGCATCAAAATGGATCAGAGCGTCTCGGTGACGTACTTGGTCGATGCGACCCTGAAACATATGAGTCCTCAACAGATCTAATCTTCACCATCTATGCTGCAATGTCCGAAGATGCCGTTGGCCGAAAAGGATATTGTGACCGGGATCCGACCCCACCCGGCGTAACACCTCCAACTGAACCAGTTTCATTTTAGGATTTCTCCAGCGCTGCTCGTTTTTCCTTCTCTTCTTGTTGTTCTCTTTACTGGTACCAATAGATTAATAACATATACTGTTCTACCCAGTTGTTGTATACCATGCCAATGGGTGACTATGACGAAGACGAACACGAGCGTCGCGAACAGAAGGCAACTGCAGTTGATACATCGTTTGCAAGCGACCGGGAAGACTACCACGGGGAGGTAGAATATGATACAGGGAGTTCGACTGAGGATCTTCTGAACACATTCGAAGAGATCAAATCGCAGTGAGCGGTCTCATACTTCTGTCGTGGTAGTTAATTGAGAGCAAGAGTCTTCTTAGTCGCTAATGTATTATTATACATGGCATCAGAGACGTGTGACGGTTGTCAGCGAGATGTACGTATAGGTGGTGGTGGGGAGAACCTCTGGACGCTTGAGGGAAACAATACCGGCGGAATGACAATTGAACTTGAAGACGGGGAAGAGTATTTTCTTTGTTTTGAATGCCTTGAGGAACTCCCAGAAAACCCAACGTCCACCGATATTCAGGCGTTGCCGGATCGCAGTGACAACAAGCAACAAACAGCAGATGGCGGATTCCAGTTTCTTTTAGCAGGGATTATTTTTGGCGTCATTTTGGGTACTGCAGTTTGGATTCTATTCAACAATCCAGAGCAATGGGTTCCAATCGGGTTTGCGAGTGGATTTCTTATTGTACTACTCTTCGGTCGTGTCTTCGAATTTCTCCGCGTTGGTTCCTCATGACTTCAATCGTTATCGTTGTATGTTGGATCATTCCTGTCGATGTCTTTATTATCTGAATGCAAATAATGCTCACCGGCTACAGACATGCTTTTGAGTTCCGACACGCAAATTATCATTAGATGGACTCTGCCGCATTGTTGGATCTACTCGGAAATGAGAACCGACGACGGATTCTCCGACTACTTGCTCGTCGGCCATGCTATGTTACCGAGATTAGCGAATATCTAGGTGTGAGTCCAAAAGCTGTAATCGATCATCTGCGCAAACTTGAGGAAGCAGGGGTCGTAGAAAGTCGGGTTGACGATCGCCAACGAAAATACTTCCACATTGCACGGAATATCCGTCTGGAAATTAATGTCTCCCCGTATGGATTTGGAACCAAGAGTGCCTATCCAGCTAGCCGCAACCTCGATATTGCCTCGTTTAGCTATCTCAGTGTTGATCTAAATATCTCCGAACAGAACAATCCCCAGCGTCTCTCTCAAGAACTTCACCGACTTGAGGAGCTTGAGAACGAACTTTCGATGTTACAACGGTGGGTTCAAGGACGAATTGCTGAAGCACATGAGAAACTCGCTGACAAAGTTGGTGGACAAGATGAGGATGATCGCCGACTACGCGCTGAGCTGATGGTTGCACTGGCAGATGGTCCCAAATCAGTTCCTGAATTGGCAGAAGAGACTGATCTTCCCCCACCAATTGTTGAAGATATCTTAATGACGCTTGCAGATCAGGAACTCGTTACGCGTGATAACCAACGGTGGGCACTGACCGGATAAACAGCTTCTGACATACTTAGACTCAATAACGTACCTTTTCGCTAGCTTGCTACTCTGCTTTTGATGGATTTCGTTATGAGATGGTGGTAATTGTTCGGGGGATATCACTATTATATCTCCATGAGTAATTGTCTGTATGGTTGATCTTCGATTATCGGACTCAGAACTTGCTGACCGTCGTGAACGAATTGTAGCATTCATTGATGAGCAGGTTACTGCTGCTGGTGCCGATGGTGCCGTTATTGGTCTCTCCGGTGGTGTTGATAGCTCACTTGTTGCATACCTTGCTGTTGAAGCACTTGGAACGGATTCCGTTACTGGACTCATTCTCCCGGCAGCACCAAGCAGCGATGCAAGTGTGCGCGATGCAGAGATCGTTGCAGATCGGCTGAATATTGCTACACACACGATTGACATTGAGCCAGTTCTCGATGCTCTTGTTTCAAGCTACCCGGGATCACCGGATGACCGTGCCTTAGGTAATGCTCGTGCTCGAATTCGCGCAGCGTATAATTACCTGCTGGCAAACGATGAAAACAATGTTGTACTGGGTACTGGGAACAAGAGTGAGTCTTTGACTGGGTATTATACTAAATACGGCGATGGGGCAGTTGATTGCCATCCAATCGGTAATCTGTATAAGACACAGGTCTGGCAGCTTGCCTCAGACGTTGGTGTTCCCGAACAAATTGTTGAAAAACCTCCGAGTGCTGAGCTATGGGATAACCAAACCGATGAAGATGAGCTTGGACTTGATTATGAGACGCTTGATAGTATTCTTGCGCTCCATATTGACGGACCCCTTTCAGCTGCTGGCACTGCTCGGGAGCTCTCAGTCAGTCAGGAGACGGTTGATCACGTCCATTCGCTGTATCTATCAAGCCAGCACAAGCGGTTGATGCCACCGAAACCGTAATCTGCATTACTATATTGACACGTACATAGTAATTTTGAGGAAGTCCATGCCGTTTCCAAAGGTCTTTGCTACTACAGTCCTATATTAATTATTGATGAATGAAGCCGCTAAAACGCGGCACGCTGCCTTAGATGCCGTGGATGACGTTGAACCCTCACGTCTTCGTCAGCACATTATTGACCTACTTGAGAATGGGTTAATGGCTCCCGGGGCGCTTACGCTCTCTTGTGCACCATCTGAGGAGGATTACCAATTACAATCAACAAGTGAAACGCGTGCTGCGGGTGTTCAGCTAATTTATGAAGGCCTTCGACTGACTCGTGATCTTGCTCGACGGCAACCATGGGAAAATCCCGAATCTCGGAAAGAAGGCGACCTTGAAATTCTGGCAGCTGATGTCATGGTATCTCGTGGATTTGCATTGCTTTCACACACACCTGCTGCAGACAAGGCTGTTGAAACCATTCAACACTTTGGCCGTACTCAGCCCCGAGGGACACCACCAAAGCATCCGGATGGTGACCTCGAGGCAGACGTTCTTGAACTGGCAGTGATCGCTGGAACGGCGGATACGGATGGCGCCGACTCAAAGTTCCTTGATCGTGCTACAAGCCTTAGTAACCGCTTTGGCGCACAGTTTCCCCCTGCCGAGCAACTGATCACGGCCTTCCATGAACGGCCAATTGCTGGCAGCATGGGAACGCCAGCAGAAGACCTATCGGATGATTGATTCGCACCGATGAATCGAAACGAATAAAGACGGTTGCCTGTCTACTTGGAAATGGACGGTGCCTGGGTAGCTTAGCGGTAAAGCGCGTCCTTGGTAAGGACGAGACCGCGGGTTCAATTCCCGCCTCAGGCTTGTAACTTTTCCTTCATCTCCTACAAAGACATTCAGTTATAACCCCCCGTTTGCGGGTTTTCACGGGGACCGTCGTATTCGTCGGTTGGTAGGTTTGGAAATGGCCGACGTAAAAAGGAGTGGTCGGGGTGACGCCAGGCGCGTGTCAAATCGCTGGTCCGGGGGACACCGCAAGTCCCCTACCGTGGGAGGGCGACCCAGTTGACGCGCCCGATGATCTATGGAAAGTGGCTCTCTATTGGGCGCTAGAACGCCGGCTATTCACGGGGTCACCGTCCCTAACACACGATGATTCCGATAAGGAAGACGGCGACACGCTTCCACCCGTCCCGCGCTATCGGTTTGTAGGTGTCGCCCGGTTCGATCATATGCCGGGATATGTTCGCCGGAACGCTCAGATTATCGAACGAACTAGCACAGCGGGACCACCGCCGCCGGGATCTACATCAACACCGATCGGGATATTGAATTAACTAATAGCGGCACTATTCTTTTACACAGCGGCAAATCAGTCTACCACTGACCGTGAAATCGACAGACAACGTTACACTTTCTTGCTAACTCACGCATATATCTCTTCCTCTCTTCAGAATTAAGTTTAGTAAACAAGTGCAGTCCCTCCGTTATTTCTGTTTCTCCCCCCATCCCCGAACCGTCAATGTGTTCTGGTTCCCAGTTGAGTAACGCTCTATCTCCTTCACCGGTTCCTGGAATGTATGGTATTGAGATTCGATCTAATAAATCATATTCGTCAATCAGATATTCTACTGTGTTTTGCATTACCGTATTCTGAACCTTGCTTTCAAATTCCTGTACAGGGACTCCGTCATCAAGAATGGTAACTTGAACTAAATCTGTTGGTACGTCTTCCGTTGATATCACATCAGGTCTTGGCCATAGCTGAGCGCAACGCTGCGCAAGCTCTTCTCCCCGATCCCGGATTTCTATTTCTGTCCAGCGATTAACTTCGGTAAAGTGATCGTTTAGATCTATATGGCTATCTTCGAATAACTCCTGTTTTTTATCGAACTTTCTGTTAGAGAGTTCCGGATTATAGCCTGTGAGCGTCAGATTACCAGGAGTATGTTTCCATTCATCATGGATTTCTTCCCACTCCTCACCCAGCATTGATTTCCATGCCTCACCGTGTTTGCCATCCCCAATAGTTTGGGGCATCACATGTTCAATTTGTAAGTCATCAAGCTTGACCGGTTCTTTGTGATCATAGTCACGCTGAAAAGTCTCAAAAATGAGTCTACATTTGTCTGGTTCCCTTGAATACAGATCGAAGGTAACAAAAGACGATCTAAACTCTTCATCATCTGGCCAACCTCTGCCAGCCAAGTACTCAAATACAGAGTCTATCACGTTTTCATCGCTGATCGAATTTATTGAACTAGGGAATATTTGGTAATACCCCCGGGTGGATCTATCACAGATTGATCGACGGATTGCGAAGCTCTCTAGACCACCGAATGCCCGTCGGAAATCATCATCAGTTATCTCACCTGACTCCCATTTATCAAGCAAGTTCAAAACCAGCGGATCAGCCGTACCAATATCCAAATACTGCTTACGGTCAAGTGCATCTTGGAGCCAATCTACATCTTCAGTCTCCGGACGTCTGATAGACAGATACAGATCACTATAATAATCCAACCGTTCTGCTAAGGCATGGGGCTCTAAATCTGTCCGTTCTTTGAATGCATCGTAAACACCATTTTGTTTAACATAGTTTCCGTTTCGCATCAAATATATACGATAGAAACGGGTCAAACTTTCTTTGTCATGGTTCTCTGTTTCCTCAAATTTCTGTTCGAAGGGTAACCAGTAGTCTTGGTTGAATTCATCTTGCTTGTCTAGATCTAACTGCATAAATACAAAATTCCGAATAAGATCTGACTCCTGTAAATCTAGCCCACGTTCGTTTAAGGTTTCAAAAATAGTATAGGGATTTTCGTCTTCTTCGGCGGTGATCATAGCTAAAGGCAATTGTTCTATAATAATTTGTCTCAGTTTATGAAGATCAAAGATAGATCTATCTTCGATTAATTCTTGAATATTATCGGAAAAGAAAGAATAAGCTTGTCCAATAGATGTTTCCTGTAGCTCGGCATTCAGCTCTTTTCGATCAAACAGGGTGAAAAGCGCATCACGATCTTCTGTTCGTGAAATCACTCTATATTTATCTTGACCATCTTCATAAGGGTCAACCAAGTTCTCATCCTGTATTTTATTAGGTAGATCTTCTAAACTATCTGATTCTTTTTCGGAAAGCTCAGATAACATCTCTCCCGTTATTTCGTCCGCATTATCACGTATAGCGCACAAGATGAGACAAAACGTAATCAGCCGCTGTTGTCCGTCGATTACTAGATATTTGGGTCGGGAGCCTGGTCTATTTTCTCCTGACATCGTTACGAAAGCACCGATAAAATGCTCCTCTTCACCTAATGGGCTATCTAGTAGGAGAGTAATGTCATCCCACAACTGTTCCCAGTGTTTTTCTTTCCACGAATATCGTCGCTGGAATACGGGGACGATATACTGGTCTTTTCCTGTGAATAGATCTTGAATGTAAAGATCCTCAGCGTCCATAGTCTGGTAAACTAAACGGTGATTAAAATAAATATGGGCTTCGGAACCGGTGTGCTGTCTGAATTGGCCATTGAACGGGAATCGGTCGCCGACGTTTGGAACGTGTTCGAACGGGTACGCGGCGACGGCCCGGAATACCTATGCGTGCCGTTTCGGAATCGGTTCAATTCGCCCGGTCGGGTCGGGGACTTGCGGGCGTCTTGGCGGCGTGCGTGGCGGCGTGCAAGCCGTCGGTACGACGACGCGGTGTTAGTCACCCTGACGACCGACCCGGCTATGCACGACAGTATCGCCGACGCGACGGAAGCCCTGATTGAAAACAAGAATCGGCTGTCGTCGTGGTTGGAATACGACCCGGCATCGGGGCCGTCCCGCCCCGGGTTTCGTCCGACGAATCTGTACGTGTTGGAATTCACGGATTCGGGTTTACCGCACTTGCACGTCGTCTATTTCGGGGTGTCATGGGTGACGACGCAAGCGGCGTTAGCCGACTATTGGGAACGTCGGGAACAGGGGCGGGTGGTTGACGTCCGACGGCTGTTGAAGCGGGGCGGGGACTTCGTAATTCGCACCGACGACCTTCCTGACGATCCCGACGCTGACGGGAAGCGAACCGCCCGGTCGTACCTTGCGAAGTCCCTTCGCACCCTGTCGGCGGTCACCGATACGTCACCGGGTGACGTCGACGAAGCGTCGTCGACCCGGCGGTCAGGTGACGTCAACGATGACGCCGACCTATGGAAACCCGCCTTGTATTGGGCGACAGGAAAGGCGTTTTTCGATGGGTCGCCGGAACTAACGACCGACGATCCTGACGGCGACAAAGACGGCGACACGCTTCCGCGCGTCCCCTGCTATCGGTTCGTGGGTAGTTGCCCGATACAACGACCTTCCGGGGTATGTGCGAACGCGTGGGGCGTTTCTAACGGGTTATACAGGGGACGATCGACCGCCGCCATCATCGAACGATATTGTGGGCGTGAATAGTGAATGTGGTTAACCCATTCCCCGCAAGACGCCGATAATTAAAGCTGCAATCCCAACACCGCCGACAGCCAGCACTAATGCCGAAGCAGTGTTGACCCGTAGTTGTTCGGCGGTATCGGAAAGGGGGCCATCGACGGGTGGAATGGCACCTATGATTTGGATCCCCACTAATGCGATAATAGCCACAACCAGTATAGCAATCACAGCACCGACCACGCGCATATTAGAATTCCCCCGAATCATTCAGTAGCCATAAGCCCACGGCACCGACTCCAACGACCACACTTCCGATTACAAATGGGGCAATGTCGACAATCAAAGACCGGATTGCAAAAGGCCCGTCTTCAGGGATCAAAGGGAAAAGATACGATAGAATCACGACCAACAATAGGGCACCGATTAGGCTTCCAAATATCTTCCCCGCCATACCGATGATATCCATATTGGAAAATAGTCATTCGAATTAATAAATTCACTACCAATATGCCACCTATTAGGCGGTCTAAGTGTCCAGGTCGATCGCTACCAACCCGACACAAGTTCCGGCAAGTTCAGCAAAAGCTTCGCCGTAGGCATCACCCCCAGTCGGTTTAATCCCGTTAACGGTCACTGTGACGTTATTCATTACGGGATCATTCATTCCAACTCCCACAAACCGTTCTTTAGTCTTCATCTTGATCGAAGTCAACATCGATAGCACTTGTGTCAATCATACATGCTGAATTGGCACTTACAATTGGACCCGAAACAACTGTTCTAATGAAGAAATCAAACTCTTCTGGCTTGTCTTTTATTTGCCCAAAATAGGTCATTAGTAGATCGTCTGGCGAATGTGGAACAGAGCCCATCCCAACAGCAGGTATAAAACGATACCTGACGCAGGCCATCTTGCGAACCACGACAATCCAACAGCGTTCAATGAACCCCTCTACTCATATTTAGAGATACTATGAAAATATCAAGGCAAAAGTGGCTTCAGTTAGGTGGTTTTGTTCTTGGAATAAACATTCTCGGTGCATTACCAGCCGTATTCTTCGGAACGGATACAGGTTGGATTGATCAACCGTGGTTCTTCCCACCAGAATGGCTCTTTCCAGTCGCTTGGACAGTACTTTTTAGCTTAATGGGCGTTGCCTTATTTCTTGTTTGGGACACCTCGTCCAGTAGACAACGAACAACTGCTGTTACAATTTTTGCAGTCCAGTTTCTTCTTAATTTGCTTTGGACGCCTGCCTTCTTTGGTCTTCAACGGCCCGGACTGGGACTTGTTGTCATTGGTGTACTGTGGATTGCTATTGTTGGATCAATTGCTGCATTTGCACGCGTGCAACAAACAGCAAGTATTCTGCTAATTCCATATCTGCTCTGGGTATCGTTTGCGGCTATCCTTAATTATGCTATTTATGCAGCATGATTATCACTCTGACACAGTTTTCACTGCATAATCTTCCAATATGACGTACGTATCTGAGAGAGATGATTCGACAAGAACTTTGCCTGTGTAAGTGGTCGCGAGCGAGCCTTTCTTGCTGAAATTTCACAGAGTGACGTCATGCCTGAGAGAAACGCAATCATTTGTGTCCGATTAGCATCTGGATTAGCGACTGGTCTTTCATCTGGAAAGTCACGACCGGTGATTGGCCGTGCGGAAAAGCTAATGGTTAGTACAATCGTTCTGTGGCAAGAGTTGCGCCCTCTGCTAGTGCTCTGAGCTTTTCCCAAGCAATCTCTGGATGCACGGCCCCAAATCCAGCAAAGGTCCCGAGTCCACAGTCTGCTCCAGCATGAACTGGCCCGGGGTCACCAAGTGCATTGGCAATTCTCTCAACTCGATCCGCGATAACCGCTGGTGGCTCGATATGGTTGACATTGACATCGATCACACCAGGAACAAGCACCCAGCCATCTGGAAGTCCATGTTCCTCAAACAGAGTATAATCAGCTTGATGGCATGGGTTTGCCTGCTCGATTAGTAATCCGCCAATATCGGCTTCATAAAGCTCGGGAAGCACTTGCTCCAGTGCAATATCATGATGATGCGGACCTTCGTAATTCCCCCAACAGGTATGCATCCGAACCTGCTCAGATGGAACGTTTGTGAGCGCATCATTAAGCGCATCAATATGCAAACGAGCAATTTCAAGGAATTCAGCATCGGAATAGTTCTTGAATTTTAGATGGCGACCGCCGAGTAGGTCTGGGGAATCAATTTGTAGAATTGCTCCTGATTCAGCAATCAGTTCATATTCAATCTGCATTGCATCTGCAACAGCGGCGACATATTCTTTGTGACTATCATAATATTTATTACCAATGTAAGAGGCAATAGCTCCGGGAGATGCTGCGGTGACAAATCTGCCCTCAAATTCTGCGCTTGTCGTTTCAATTGCCTTTGTAAATCGTGTAAGCTCCTGCTGAGTCTTTTCTTCTCCCCGATACTCAATCGAATCAGTTGCTGCTGGAATCGTCGCATTCGGATCAGACCATTTGCTGAACGTTGGAACCTGTGTTGCATACTCAGGATAATCTTCGAGATCTGCCCATTGTACCGCAGGCACCTCTCCGTTAAAGCCACTGAGCCGATCAACAGCGTATGTCACAAACGATGTCCGCTGTTGCTCACCATGGCTTGCCACATCAATCCCCACCTCATGCTGCCGACGAACGACAGATTCTGTTGCACTTTGGACAGCCTCATCAAATGCCGCTTGGTCAATCTTTCTGCCAGCTTCGCGTGCTTCAAAGAATGGTAGAAGTTCTTCAGTGCGGGGAAGACTACCAACATGTGTCGAAAGGATCCGATCAGTATCGTGTTGCATGACCGCTGGTTGGACTGAGAAAACTTATCTCTTACTCTGAGTTATACAAATTTCTGGTATTAATACTGCTGGTTATAAACCACTAAGTGCTTTGAACAAGCTATGAATACAATAATGCACGTACTGTAAGATTCGACAGACTAAATTGATACTAGGCGAATCCTGTGGATTTACTGACTGCACTATTAATACCTGTCCGGGATGGTTCCGGTTGTCTATTCGACTGCAAACTCTCTATCACGTCTTGGAATTCCGGAGAAACCAATAGCAATTACGGCCAACAGAAATGTAATAGTTCCAGTTACACCAGCTGGATTAGCTAGTGAACTAGCCCTGTCTACTCACCGCCCTAGTCGCTCCTTGAGGACAGGAGACGTAGCCTGTAGAAGTTAATTTCGACGGCTTCTCTGTCTTAGCATCGGTATACACAATCTCAGACCTATTTGAATCAGAGAGAAAAACAAGACGCTTTCCTGTGGTTTTATAGTCTCGGCTAAGTGATATGGGATTATCGGGAGACACTTGTTTCTGACAGCGGGTCAGAATTAGTGAAAAGTTGCAGGCCGGTGTCGTCGCACCGACCTGCGACGGCTCCCGTAGACCTGGTACGGAAGCCATGCAAAGCAATTCGCTACGAGATTATCAATGTCTCGCACGAACAGGTGTATCGCTAGCATATACCATCGCCATCAACCCAGCACAGCAGCCAAATTTTTCGGGAATTCGAGGTGGTTGTGATGAGTGATCTCGTCTCACGAGTTGACTCCCTTGAGTCACAAGTGATCAAGCTATCTGATCAACTTCAGGCCAAAGACGCACAGATTGACTCGCTGAAAGACGAGATTGCTGAGCTGAAAGAAGCAAACGAGGAATTACGCGAAGAAAACGACGAGCTCCGCGATGAACTTGAAGAAACGAATGGAGAAGTTGATGAGCTCAATTCGACAATCATTGACCTTGAATCCAAGCAAGAAGGTTGGGTCACAGAGTGGATCGACCAATACCGAGACATGCTCTGTGAACTGCACAGCAAAGAACTGCAAAAGGGAAGCAAGCTCCGAAAAGACCATGTCATGCCGGATTTGCTGCCAGACGGGCCTGACCAATTAAAGACAGTCAAGCGAGACGGTGAAGTCTTCTACAAAGCCAAAGACCTCCCAGATGATATCGAAGCAAACGGCCCTGATGCCCTTCCATACGAGGATCTACTACCGATTCAGAAATTAAACCGGATGGATGAGGACACATTTAACCGAACGACAAATTCAGATGCTGAAGAATTGGCAGCGGAACTGTGGGCTTCTCGGGGTAATCGGCATAGTCCGTGGAAACAGGGGTGTAAAAACGTCCGTGAATATGTTTCCGCGTCGGATTTGAAGATGTGGATTATTCGAGAACGTTCAGACGTGAGTCAAGAATACGCGAAGAAACTGGTCTCGCGTATTATCGACGTGATGCATATGCTGACTCGGAATCGGATTCAGGTTAAGAAAAAGACGCGTCGAACAGACGGATTGACCTACAAAGAGCGACGCATCATTATCCCGGATGATGCAGAGATTCCCGGAGAATCATCCCCAACAGACAACCAATCCAGTCCGGGGACAAGTGTCGTCACCGGATGAACATGTCCCCGGGGCAAATTCCACCCCTGAGAAGGGTTAATCTCTCACGGAAGTAACTAGATCATGTTAGTGCGGTTATGTTAGTGTCGTACGGTTAGTTGTATGTATGTTCTAGCAAACGACGACAAACGACGAAAGAGGGGGACGGGGCTAGAGCCTTGTTCCGGTGACGACACCTGTCACCGGAAGCATATACTTCTCTTTCCGTGTTTTATATACCGTGGGTTGAGTAGGGGAGGAATTATATTCGTTGCCGTACTTTGTACCTGCGGAATAACTCATGACTGACATCCTCGTTCACAGTGGGACGGTAATTACCCAAAATGAAACTCGTGATATAATTCACGACGGAGCTGTCTCGATCAATAACGGGACCATTACGGGAGTTGGTTCAACCTCAACGTTAGTGAAAGAGACCGATCCAGAACGAACAATCAATGCCGACGGTCAGATCGTTTTACCTGGCCTGATCAATGCTCATGTTCACGTTTCAGATATCTTACTCAGAAACAGTGTGAACACTGACCGAAGTCTCTTAGATTGGTTATTTAATATCAAACAACCGGGCGTACTAGCGATGACGCCCGATGAACACGGGCTGGCGGCAGAATTGTATTGTGCTGAAGCAATCAGCGGAGGAATCACAACGTTTGTTGAAAACGATACCGCTCTGGATTGGGACCATCTTCAATGTACTAAAGAAAAACTCGATGTGTACGCTGACATGGGCATCCGGACAATATATGGTGCAGGAATCCGCGATGCTGCTGTTGACCGGGCAACATTTGATGAAATTCGTCAGCGGCCACCAGATTCTATCCATCCCGGTCCAGACGCACTACAGGTTGACACCAATTCCGTTCTTGAGAAAACTGAGCAACTCATCCAGGATCATCACGATCCCACACACCTACAATCAATCTGGCCAGCACCGGTTACCTTGGCGACAGTCACTCCAGATGCACTACGTGGTGCGTATGAGCTAGCCGAACAATACGATGTTATGACTACAGCCCATGTTGCGGAAGCAACCGCTCCACCACATCCAGATTCGACCTTATCAAGCATTGAGTATCTTCGGAATGTCGGATATCTTGGTCCTAGAGCGCTCTTAGGCCATTGTGTTCAAACCGATCAAAAGGATATCCGAATTCTTGCAGAAACCCAGACAGCAGTTGCGCACAACTACCAGGCAAACATGCGACTTGCGACAGGCTTTGCACCTACGGCTACAATGTTTCGCCAAGACGTTACGGTTAGCGTCGGCACGGATAATTCAATTCTCAACGATACAATTGATTTGCTCAAAGATATTGGTGCACTTGTTGCAGGACATCGAGGATACCACAGAGATCCCGGTGCACTATCTGCACAGGAAGCCTTAGATATGATCACATGCGATGCTGCCGCCGCCATTGACAGAAGCCATGACCTCGGATCCATTGTCGAGGGGAAACGAGCAGATATCATCCTTATAGATATAGATCAACTTGGCCTGACTCCGTCACCAGATCCAATCCACACCCTTGTCCATGCTGCGACGGGCCGAGATGTTACCACGGTGATCTGTGATGGACATCTTATTATGGACGATGGCAATTTACAGACACTCCGCACTGATCGTGATGCGCTACTTAAGATAGCATCAGAAACGGCAGCCGACATCAACGAGCGAGCAGGCATCTCTTCTACGGAAAAATAGAGCTTTATGTCTTTTTGGCTTCACAGGCTAGTGCTAAGTCGCGATTTCAGCCCGTCGCAACAACTGTGCGTTGATCGCGACGATAACAGTGCTCGCAGACATCAGAATTGCTCCGATTGCTGGTGAAAGTAAAAACCCGACCGGAGCGAGAACCCCCGCTGCAAGTGGGAGTGCAAATATATTATATCCAGCCGCCCATGCGAGGTTCTCCTGCATTTTTCGATAACTCCGCTTGCTCAATCGAAGGAGCTTCGCCACATCTTGGGGATTGTTTTCAACAAGTACTACATCAGCAGATTCAACCGCAACATCCGTCCCAGAACCAATAGCAATTCCAACATCAGACCGTGTCAGTGCTGGTGCGTCATTAACACCATCACCAACCATTGCAACGAGCTTCCCTTGCTCTTGTAACTCGATGATCTTTTTGTCTTTGTCATCAGGTAGTACCTCTGCGAAGTACTGATCTATTCCAAGCTCTTCCGCTACGGCCTGTGCAACATCTTTGCTGTCCCCGGTCAGCATCGCAACTTCGATTCCCATCTCTTGCAGTGCGCTGATCGCTTCATAACTTTCCTCACGAATAACATCTGCTAATGCCACTGCTCCTATCGGCTTTTCATCTTGAATCAGGTAGACAACGCTTTGTCCCCGCTCTCCGGCACTTTCGCTGAACGTTATCAGCTCTTCAGTCAGATCAATTTCGAGATGTCGGAGTAAGTTCGGCCCTCCGACATGCACTGTAGTTTGGCTCTGTCCACCGTTGACATCAGATTTAGATCCTAACTCCACGTTTGCACGAACACCACGTCCTTTTAGCGCTTCAAAATCATGAGCATCGGGGACAATCAAGTCTCTTTCTTCGGCAGCATTTTGAATCGCTTCTGCGATCATATGCTCCGAATCGCCTTCCACGGCTGCCATTAGTGAAATGATCTCATCTTTATCCCGATCTGCTGTTGGTTTTATTTCGACAACGCCTTGTTCGCCTTTTGTGAGTGTCCCCGTTTTATCAAACACAATTGTATCAAGGTGCCGAGCTTCTTCCATGGCAATCCGATCCCGAATAAGCATGCCATTGTTGGCAGCCAACGTTGTGTTGATCGCAACAACCAGCGGAACTGCAAGGCCAAGTGCATGTGGACACGCGATGACAAGAACCGTAACAACCCGTTCAACGACGGACAACCCAAATCCAACTGCAATTGTCCAAGCGATGGCAGTAATCACAGCAACTCCAATGGCCGCGTAAAATAACCACCCAGCAGCTCTATCAGCGAGTACCTGCGTACGGGATTTGCTCTGCTGTGCTTCATCCACCAACCGCATAATACTAGAAAGCGTTGTTTCATCACCAGTTGCAGTCACGCGAATCCGTAGACTCCCGTCCCCATTTGTGGTACCTCCAATAACCTCATCGCCCGGTTCTTTATCCACTGGACGAGACTCGCCCGTGATCATCGATTCGTTGACACTGGAGTCTCCTTCCTCGACAATCCCATCTGCAGGGATATTTGTCCCTGGTCGCACAAGTACAAGATCATCATTGGTCAAATCTGACACTGGTACTGTTTCTGTCTCACCACCTTCGATAATGCGTTCAGCAGTATCAGGCATTAACTCAGCTAATTCGTCCAGTGCACCCGATGCTCGTCGAACACTGCGCATTTCGATCCAGTGTCCTAAAAGAAAGATTACAATCAGTGTCACCAGTTCCCAGAAAAACGGCTCACCAATGTCGAATACGACCGCAGCCCCACTGTAAACAAATGCAACAGTAATTGCCAGTGATATCAACAGCATCATCCCAGGCTCACGGTTCCGCGCTTCAACCGCCCCCATCCGAAGGAATGGAACCCCTCCATACGCAAATACGATCACGCCAAGAATTGCACCAATAAACTCACTACCAGGAAACGCAATTGCAGTGTATCCAAACCAGCTCTGTAGCATTGGGCTATAGTACAGTACTGGAATTGAGAGGATGAGACAGACAAAGAATCGACGTCGAAACATCTCCTCATGTCCGGAGTGATCAACCATTGTCCCATGTTCATGCTCGTGCTTAGATCCTTCACCAGTGGATGTCTCTTCATCATCTTTCTTCTCGTCACGATAGCACTCACAGACACGGCAACAGGGACAATCTTCGTCGGTGCGTTTTTGTTGCTTCGCTGTGTCCGCTGATTGCACATCTTGCTTTTTGGATGACCTATCAACCATGTTTGTTTCTGATCAAATATACCATATCATCGACAACTGCAAGCAAATCAAACAACGCTGACTCTGTCAGCAATTTCTGTAGAACGGTACTTTGCATGGTTATTGAAAACTATTCACATTCTTATCTTTGGATTGGTATAAATTCCAGTGCTGATCACATTCTTGAGGTAGCTCAGTTGATTATAGAAAGTCCGAGGCGAAGCCCCACGGCTGAAGCCGTGGAGCTCAAAGAGTATACAATTACCATCACACGGTCCTTCCGTTTCTCAGATGATTCTTCTAGACTGCTGGTTTTTTATCTAATGGTCAACGGAAGTGATCCCTCAGCAAATAAGTCAATTCCTTGGAGCCTTTTAGATTCGATGCTCACAGTTCAGCCTGTCTATTACTATTCTGATGGGAGCTCCTCAGGTGCTTCCCGCTCTTCGATGACCCACTCCAACTCTGCCATTGCTCTAAGTAGTTCAATTTCCAGTTCATCGGCTACCGGAGATGACGGCGGGTCATTTTCATCGTAGCGTTTTTCAAGTTCGTTGATCCGTTGTTCGATTTCCTCGCGTGATCGCATATCTTGATTGTATTTGTCCTAGATAATAGGTTATTGGATTGCCAGTGGGACTTCCAGCATACACATAATCCTGTCTACAACAGGTCACAAAAACGGAAGGGGAGAGATTAAAATAAGGGGGGTTGCGGGAGATAGCGGTGCGAGGCGCGTGTTGTCATCCGGTACGCGCCCATTTGCCATATGTTGCTTTCGATGGTATAAAGCCCCGTCAGACACACGCAAGAAATCGCCATCCGGTTCCCGAATTGATGTGAATATCAATGACAGTTTATCTCAAATATTATCGCAGTCAGTCCTACATTCACAAATTTTTGATTCTGAGACAATATACATACTCACAACACTGGACCACACATCAATGTAGCCCGCCGACTATTGAGTCTCTTCAAGCCAGTCAGCGAGTTTTCCTAATGCACGGCCACGGTGTGAAATAGCGTTTTTCTCTTCTGCTGTCAACTCGGCGAATGTTTTCTCGCCATGTTCAAAAATTGGGTCGTAGCCAAAGCCACCATCACCTCGTGGTGGAACAATTCTTCCATCAACTCTACCAGTGAATGTAACTACTGTTGGATCGTCATCATCATGTACTGTACCGTCGTACCGTTTGACCGACCCTGCCGAATTATCTGTTGCGTACGCGATAACGCTTCTAAACGAAGCTTTAGCTGACGATTCGTCTTTGGTCAATTGATGTACTCGTTCGATACCGAGTTTATTCTCAACGTATGCTGAATACGGACCTGGGAACCCATCGAATGCGTTGATATACAAGCCGGAGTCATCGACCATCAATGGTGTTCCGATTTCCTGCGCAGCTTCACGAGCCCCGTGCACTGCGACACTCTCAATTGTATCTGCCTGTATCTCCGTGTAATCAAACGCGACCTGCTTGACTGGCTCATCAAGGTATGCTTCCGCCTCCTCAACTTTTCCTTCGTTTCCAGTTACGAATGTGATCATGCCGCCTGTTCGTCGTCTTCGCCAACTACAACTTCAACTGGCTCCTCGGAGTCTGCCTGTCCATCCCGTTTGGTCTGGTCGTGCCAGATTAGTGCTGCTGCGACTGCTAGCACAATCCAGGACCGCCAATTAGCAAGATTTAGTGTGTATCCAATTCCGAATGGCTTCTCTACCAGCATGCCCTCATCTGGCTGCCAGTATGAGGAAAGCATACGGCGAAGGCTCGGTCGTTCGAAGTTGTACGGAATGCCAAAAAGCTCACCTGATTGTGGCTGGTCCTCCATAGTTATATGACAGTTTGTGACTGAGATACGTCAATGTTTGTGATTGAACGAAGTGTTTCTCAACCACTTTATCGTGCACTTCTCTTGCGTTCTATCACAAACTTGGGTTTTTATTTGTCAATCCTGCTCTGATGGCTTCTCAACGTTGACTTTACCATCGCTCTCTTCGGCTTGGCTTTCTGCGTCGTTACCCTCGATAACAATTTGCTTTCCTGAGAGGTTTTCCTCACTCTGTGGCGGTTGTTTAGTAACTGATTGTGTCAGTACTTCTAATCCCAACTTACTTTCAATTTGATGTGCGTAGTCATCTGCGCGCTCAATACTCTGAAGTGCTGTTTCGATCTCAGCGTCTTCTTCGGTCTGTTGTAATGTTTGGTGTGTGTCCCCAATGGCTTGCCGTAACTCCTGTAGGTCAGACTGTAACTCTGCATTGGCGGCCGAGGTTGTAACTTCGAGGATCACGCCATGCGTCATGCTGTGGACATAGACTTCTTCCCGGTTGTTCAGTACCTTCAGAATCATCCCTTCTTTTGTATCTAACGTGTCCAACTCTGCCAGTAGGTATTCATCGCTTAGCTGGTCAATTGATGACACTGGAGAGGGCTTCTCGTCGGGAATTGTATCCCGCAATCGATCCAAGATTGTTTGTTCTAACTCTTGATCCATTACCTCTCGAAGCTCTGCTACTGAGATATCAAGAGCATCTGCCCATTCATCTCGATTCTCGTATTCTACAACCTGCTGGGTACCAAATGCATTGCTAACAAGTGTCATTTGAGTATATTGTATATGTGCTACAACTGCAAAAGTCATATTGTTGCGGTATTTCCATCATATCTTGTTGTAGCCCGCTAAATCGCCAAACAGAGGATGAATATCTTCGCAAGTTGATTGTAATACATTTTACAGCTATCTCTATCTCTCAACATTCGTCTCCCGTCTACTCGTTGGATTTGTTACTTGCTAATTCGTTGACCTCTTGTTCCAGTTTTTGCACAAGGTCAAACATTTCCTCCATTGCGTCGCTCGTTTCTTCTGCTGCTGATCGAACACTCGCTGAGTGTTCAACAAACTCGTCTGCCATTGCTCCAATCTCCTCAACCGCCATTGTCTGTTCATCGTTTGCCTCCGCAATTTCTGTAATCCCAGTTGCTGCTTCGTCAATTGTCTCTGCAATCTCTTTGAGTGCATCGAGTGCTTGTGTTACTTCGTCTTCAGTTACTTCCACTTCTGCCGTTGTCTGTTCAGCAGCGTTGACCGTTTCATCAATCTGCGTCTGCAATGCTGAGATATTCTCATCGATTTTTCCTGTGTATTCTTTAGTCTCATCGGCTAGTTCTTTGATTTCGTTGGCAACAACTTCGAATCCGCTTCCATCTGCCCCAGCTCTTGCTGCTTCGATGTTTGCGTTCAATGATAGAAGATTGGTTTGATCTGCAATATCTTCAATTACCTCGACGACCTCACTTATTGCCTGCATTTCCGTTTTTAGGTCCTTTGTCTGGGCACTGAGGTTTTCTGTCAAAGCGACTGTCTCTTCCATTGTCTCCTGGGCCGTTTTTCCTGACTCAACTCCTGCTGTAATTGTTGATTCTGCCTGTTGGGCTAATGTTGCTACTTCCTCTGCACTGGCTGCTACCTGTTCCATGTTTGCACTGAACTCTTGCAGTTCATCTTCAAGTTCCTTGGCTCGTGCTTCCTGTTCAGCAGCGGTTTCCCGAAGATCGTCCATTGTCTTGGTTACTGCCTGTGCTGTTGTTTCTTGCTGCGTTGCTAACTCGCCAATTCGGTTTGCGACTGCTTGTTGTGTTTGCTCAAGTTGCTGCTCTTTTTCCCGGAGTTCTGTCACATCTTGAAACGCGGCAACAGCCCCGCGCAACTTGTCATTTCTATCATATATGGGTGCATTTGAGACAATGACCTGCAAAAGCTCGTCTCTATGTGTTAGCAATTTTGTTTCTAAGCCTCGGATAGGCTCCTCTGTTTCCAAGACCTTCTCAAGTGCTGTTGTTTTCGAATCATGTGTCTCATCTGTTCGTACCATCTCCCATAATTCCATCTGCTTTGCCTCTTTTTCTGATATTCCAATAAGATCCTCCATTGCATCATTGAACAAAATTATCTCTGCGTTTTCATCGATTATGATAACTGGACTGATCATCTCTTCCAAGGCAGCCTGCCAGACACCTCCTGATATAGACTGATCATCTTCTGGTGACGCTGTCTCTGATACTGAGGTCTTCGTTTGATTTGTTCCTTGAACATTAGCGTCGGTGTCCCCCGGAATACTCCCGAAGATTGATAAATCGATCATATGTGTATCTCTGTGCTATCTATATTCATAGTGACGGGTGTTATCAATCGTGATAATTACAGTGGTAACATATTACTATCTCTTCACGAAACTGATCGTGTATCTGTTACTGTGAGAGATTTCTGTCGTGTCTGTAGCAGTGACAATGGTTGTGTTCTATTCACCTTGGTTTGACTTTCCATAAATAAACGCCCATCTCAGGGATTGTCAACCCGCGCCTTAGCTAGAAAGAAGTTGACCTGTTAGCTTGTACTCGTCTAATCGTTCAGGGAGTTGACTACCTGATCTCTTCGGGTAAATAGAACGTACAGAGCAGCACTGAACAATAACACTATGAAGACGGTAATAACAAAGAATGAATATTCGTCGTGGGGAAGATTTGTGGATGTTTCATACACACCGAACCCGAGCATCGAAAAGACAAATATCCCAGTCATCGTCCCAGCGAAGACGAGTGCTTTTCGTGTAATCGCATCTGCGTTCTCTTTGTCGTTACGACGAGCATGAGCAGCGACCCCAAGTGCAGCCAACATAGCAAATACCACCGCAGAGAGGGTTACTGCTAGAATGAGCATCATGCATCAATGTTCAATCTGACGCGCATATAGTTTGTGGGAATTCCGTCTGTTTCTTTGGTTCAGCTGTATCTTCGGTGTGATCTCCTGATAAATTTCTTTGTCCATGTTCTTCAATCGTAAAATTCGTGTACAGGCGGCCAAGGCGATTGCCCCGGGGATGAGTTCACTCAGTATCTGATTATCCAACCACAGTTCTCAACGCAGATCACTGCATAATTGAGAGTGCTGTCGATGTTCGCCAATAAGCCCTCAACAATGAAATCTGTGTTCTTACAGCGGCATAGCCTGATCAACTTCAATAATATCGTCAGCAGGAGCCATTCGGTTCACCCCGGCCTCTTCTTAGACCAACACTATAACCATCGCGCACATACCTATCTAATGTATTCTGCATATGGTCGAAATCATTAAATTCGGTGCTGAATGGTGTGATCCCTGCAAACAACAAGATCAGATCCTTGACGAATTGTCCACTAAGCGAGATGATGTCAACGTCCGAGATATTGATGTTGAGGAACCAGGCAATACTGATCTAAAGCGCCGATACCAAATTCAAGCGTTGCCAACTGTCGTTGTTCTTGACGATGAGACTCCCGTAGAGCAATTTAATGGACTCGTTCAATTAGATGATCTCGAAACAACAATTGAGAACGTTGAATCATAGCGACTCAACGCGATTATAATATCGAAATAGTACTGTTCTTGGCTCTTCCTATCGTACTCATCGGTAGTAATGTTTGAGTGGACTCGCCGTGGCTCAGTTTTTCAGGTTTCCAACTCCAATGCGAGATGGCTTTCAACGGGATGGAATGGAGGATTCTCTGATGCGGGCGCAGCGTACAATATCTCCGTTCCAGAAGGGTGGGATCGAACTGATCTTGATTCGTATATCTCCGAGCAACAGCATGCGCATAGCTTTTCAACCGCTGGCCCAGCACTGCTTACTGGAGTTAACCTTTCACATCTCCGGGGTGCACGCTCTGATCCAATTACGGTATTTGTTACCGCTGGCATGTCGAATCCAGCTGCGTTATCAATGACTACATCAGAAGGTACATCCGTTTCATCGCAGCCATCTCATCAAGGAACAGTAAACATTATTGTCTGTTCGGACCAGCCGCTAACGGATGCCGGAATGACAACATTATTGTCTGTCATTGCTGAAGCAAAAGCTACTACATTGCTACACTTAACCGGGTTTCCCGGTACAACAACTGACGCTATTATTGTTGGTACTGATCAACGTGGTAGCAAAGAACCATTTGCTGGAAGTAGCACGAGTGTCGGACAAGCGACACGTATCTGCGTTCGTGATGCAATTAAAGCATCCCTTGACTCCCGTTCAGCAGAAGCCCCTGATTCTGTTGCTGAAGCTGAGTACGGCGTTATTACCACTGGTAACGCTGATGTGTTCCAACTGTAGGATAGACTCTATCACAAATTTACATCTGACTCTTGTATTGTTCTAATGTTCTACCTAGAAAAGAATCAGACCGCTAAGCTGAGTTTATGAATAATCTGGTACGAGAGGTGCGTCCGAGAGCTTCGACGGAATTGTGCGTGCCTGTCCCCCATCTGAGCGTACCGCTATTTCAGTCGGAGTCGGTGTGCAGTCAGTTGTGATATCTGGAACAACCGGCTCGGGCCGTGTTTCTCGCATCGTACATTATAGATTACTTGGTTAATGTATAAAGTTAACGGATCATAATGAACGTTCATAGATGTTCATTATGGTGTAAGAGGTCATACCGTGGTACTGTTGCTTAGAATGTTAATTATATATCTTGTTGGCTACCGCACCTTCTTGCCCGATACAGCAATAGTCCGCTCCTTAGCGATGAGACTTATATACAAAAGTTATATAATGAAATCAGCAAATTTAGCGCTTTTGACGAGCATTAGTTTAGCTGTTCAGTTTCAATCACGAAACGTGCACCGCCGAGATTTGCCCCGTCTGTGACCTCAATAGTCCATCCGTGTGCTTCAATAACGGTCTTTACAATTGCTAATCCAAGTCCTGTTCCTCCTGCACCAGTATACCCTTCATCAAACACTGTCTCTTGTTTCTCTTCTGCGATCCCAGGTCCATTATCTTCAATAGCAAAGCCAGAATTGGTCTTTTCCACCTGAATTGTGACGTCTGCCCCTACATGCTCGATTGCGTTCCGATAGAGATTTTCAAAGACTTGCTGCAGTCGGGTGCGATCAGCTCTTACAGTTCCAATGTCTTCTGTCTCTAATACTGCTTGTTTTGTATCTACACTTTCCCAAGCGTCTGTAGCAACTTCTTCGATTTGTACTACTTCTGTATCTGTTATTTCCTCGCCCCCCCGAGCTAGCTCAAGCAATTCATTAAGCATTACCTCCATCCGATTGGTTGCCTCGTTAATATCCTTGATGTGATCGACATTCCTGGTTTCTTCTATTAGATCAGCGTAGCCCTCAATCACATTTAGTGGGTTACGCAAATCGTGTGCAATCACTGACGAAAACCGCTCAAGCCGGTTGTTTTTGGCTTCTAATTCTTTTCTTTGCTCTGCCTTTTGCTGTGCGTATCCAATTAACTCTCCAAACACTCGTAGTTGTCTCCGAACCTTAGCGGGCCAATGCCACGTATCAGAACGCCCAACAACGAGAACTCCCTCAAGTTTCCAATCAACAACAATTGGAACAGCTAACATTGAATTGAGGTTATACGTATCGAGGTATTCCTGTGTTTGCTGATCAGCAGTAATGGCTTCTGTCTCATTGCGCAGTAAACTAATTCCCATTGATTGATTAGTCACTGGTCCGTCAACCACGACAGCCTTGAACCGCTGTACTACCGTCTTAAATCCTGGTAAATTTTCCTCACTCACCGTTTCTACCGGTGCTTGGTTTGCTCGCTGCCAGTGATGTGTCGGTAATAAGTCTGTTCCAACATAATCATAGACTACACAGTGGTCTGCATCGATCCGTGTTCCAATTGACTGAAGGCTCCACTCTATTTTCCCACCAAGCTCTTCTGGTGTTGCCATAGTCAATGATCGAGAAGCATCAAGCACGGTGTCAGCAACATCGCTAATTGACTGGCGATATAGGCGATCAATCGATTTTCGAAGCGGGTCCTTATCTTCTCCTATTTGTTCGTTCTTGAATACAACATCCTGACAACCTCCGTGCAATGCTTCTTGTATCAACTGCTCTGTCACATGATCCGTGTATAATACAATCGGAAGCGTTGGCCACTCAGCTAAAATTTCATCGATAGTATCTTGATCATATGCTTTGTCACTCAGCACCAAGTTATCGATGTTATGATCAATCGCTGTTACTGCTTCTGAAAGCGTATCGACATTTGACACTCGATACGGTGGCGATAAGATTTGTGTTACCACCGATGAATCGGGACCAGCATAGAGAATATGATATGATATCTTTTCTGCCATAAGTAATCGATTACACTCCTACGACGTTCTTATCATCTCTTCGATTTTTACCTCTCATTCGCCTTCACTGGGACGGGGAGGACTTTGCACACGAAGATACGGAGACCTTTGTGTATACTCCATTAGTGATGTTGTTCCGACAAACCCACATGGTGACTTCTTTAATGTTACATACTGTAATCCGTCATCTTCAACCCACGTTTTCAGCACTTGCTCTGCCGCATCGTGGTAGAAGGCAGCTACTTCATCTGTTACCACACCAGGATTCTGGATGTGAACAAACAAGTCGTCATCTTCTGTCAGTGTTGTTTCTGTGGAATACCGAGCTTTCCGCGCATCAGCAGCCCCGTATGTGTGTACGATAGCATCGGCGTTGATAATTCCCAGTGCATCTCTGTCTGGATCCTTTGCCTGTTCCAGTAATCCTGTATATTCATCGATGTCTCTTGGCGATCCATATACGTTCTCTTGATTTTGATCCCAACTCCCGATAATATCAACAACCGCTAATCGATTTGAGTCAAGTAATGTATCCAGTTCCCAGTCAAGGTCTCGTTGGAATACTGTACGAAGATACTTTTCTCGCAACCCAATCGTTGGAACAAGCATAACCTGCCGACCATTCTCCATCGCATGTGACAGCAATTGCATTAACATCGCACTCAGGTTTTTCTGCCCGTCATGTTGAAGTAACACGCCTGCTCCAGTGACTAGTCCACCGCCTGTTAAACTGTCGAGCCCTTCAATTCCAATTGGTTGGTGTCTATGATTTTTGAGCTGTGGTGGTTGCGATCGCCGCTTTGGTGCTAACTGTATACCGTCTTTGCAAAATTCAAGCTCAACCCGACGTTGATCGTGACTCACACCCCGCATTTTTGTTATCTCAAGGAAGCGATGCCGATCTTTGTTCACTTGACCATATGATAGCTTAATTACGCCATGTGTCGTGAACTCAAGGACGTTTGACCCAGATTCCTCGCCTGATGTTCGTTCTGCTGTAAATACTGTTGTCGCTTCCAATTCATCTGAGAAAAATCGAATCAAATCAAGCAACACCCGACGATAATGATTACGATCATCAGCAATAATCTCTAACCCAGATGTACTGTCAAACACAACCCGATCAACTGGAGCAAACTCACGTAAGTGACGTTTGATATACTCGGGCGTAAATGGAATTCCATATTCGCCTAAAGGAGAATCTCCCTCTTCTTCGTCGAGTGTCTGTAGCGTTAGCGCCTCATCCGATTCGATTGTCTGACCTGGTGTCGCATGGATCGATGTAATATACAAATCCGAGTGCTCCAGATCAAACTCAAAGGAATCAAACGAATCTTGTAATTCTTCTATCGTTTGTTCTGTTGAAATATATAGTCCGGACTCACCATGCTCTACTCCTGTCTGCAGAAATTGCATCCCAAGTGTCGACTTGCCGGTTCCTGGAGCACCAGTGACAAGGGTGCTACGCTGCTCCGGCAAGCCCCCACGGAGAAGTTGATCCAACACCTCAACACCAGTCGGAACAAGGGACTCACGCTCAGTCATTTATACTAGATTCCAGTAGGCAAGTGATAAGCCTTAGCCTCTGGATATCAAAGTGTTAGCTCTTTTTGATACTCAATCCAAATACCAAACGACAATAAACAAATGCGGCTGCGTGTTATTGAATAGATATGAGTGATTCAGATTCACGTCCTGAATGGAGCGAGGGGTCCATTCTAAAGGTCTGTCAGCCTGAACTGGTTACAGATTGTGACTGGCCAACATGTTCTCATTCGGCAGTATATGAAATTGAACTCGAGTTCAACGGTAAGTGGGTTGCTAAACGTGTTTGTGATGCCCATCATGCGGAACTCGACATTCCAGAAGAACTTGATGTGTAAAAAGCGGGCCGGGAGGGATTTGAACCCCCGTCCATCTGGTTAAAAGCCAGACGCTCTGCCTAACTGAGCTACCGGCCCTGACTTCCTAAATTTTGGTAGGACTGGCCGCCACTAAACACTTTCCAAATACCATCAGCGTTCAAGAAGACTACCTCTGATTCGCCGTCGTTTCTCGCAGTTTTTTGATAACAATCTGATCAATAGATGTTTCTTTGTATACAGCTTCCCGTCGTATCTCCCGATACAGATCTCGAGGCAAATCAAGATTAATTTTCCCGAGATCAATTCCGTGTTCTTTGAATACGGTTTCTGTTTCCCCTGATTCATTTAATTTACTTGCAATCTTTCGAATCTCTCGAACAGAGAGGTTGTTTTCTAGTGCTGCCCAAGTCAGGTCATATCGAAGTTCACCATTTACACGTGCAATATGCTTTGCTGCTGTTGGTGCTAAGTTTCCTTTTGCCACTTGTATCCGAATTGCTCGGGGCAAGTCGTGTACTCGTGACCACTTCCGAATAAACGGGACTGTTACCTCCTTACCTGCTTTTTCCGCTGCTGCTTTGTATGACCCTGCACTCCGTACCAGCGTTGCACAGGCCGCTGCACACCGAAGCACATCCAATGGATTGTGTTGATCGTTTTCTCCACTAGTAAATCTCTGAATTGTTACGACTGCTTGTTCAACTGCTTCTGGGTCATCTGGATCAAATGCAATTGCGTCTTCAGCATCTTCGCCAACAATCTCTTTGTTTCCTCGAATAACTGGCTTCCCAACGGGAGATGATCGCCTCTCGGGTACTGAGTCGACGCTCAACGCATTTTCTACATCTTTTTGCTGATATTCTTGCTCAGGATCTGTCATTATTGTGGAATTATGTTGAGTAACTAATCTTTACACCTAGCTCGTCTGGTGAAATACCACCTGAAAGCCCCGGTATATTACTTGTATCTACATTTGAGCTAACAATAAATAATGGTAAGCATTAATTAGCATACGTGAATTACCGGTTATGAGATACTTTAGATACCGTTATCGACGAATGACGAATTAGGTATCGACAGACCCATATACGTAGTTGTTGTTGTTATTAGACATGACAGCTGTTGGAATCGACGCCGTTGAACTCTGGTCTGGGAATCTCAAACTTGACCTCCCAGAAACATTTGCTCCAGTCAAGGGTGATGACCCAGAAAAGTACACCAAGGGACTTGGCCTTACATCAAGTTCCCTGCCGGATACATACGAAGATATTGTTACGATGGGAGCCAATGCTGCCTACCGGCTTCTTGATCGGAAAAACATTGATCTTGAAGACATTGGCCGTATTGATGTTGCTACTGAGTCAGCATTTGATAACTCGAAGCCTGTCTCGACCTATGTTGCTGGCTGTTTAGAGGATGTGTTTGAAGGAGATCTTCACCATGCTGATAAAGGAGAACGAAAGTTTGCTTGTCTTGCTGGTACTCAAGCACTTAACGATGCATACAATTGGATTGCCGCTGATCGACACCGAGGACGCAGTGCGCTTGTGATCGCGACAGATACAGCACTGTACGCTCGTGGAGACGCTGGAGAGGCAACACAGGGAGCAGGAGCTGTAGCGATGCTCATTAGTGAAGAGCCAAACCTTGTTGAATTGTCTGCCGAATACGGCATTGGTAGTGCTGACGAAACTGACTTCTTGAAGCCAAACCAGCAGTTCCCAAGTGTTGACGGAAAGCGTTCTGTTCAGGTTTATCTTGCTCGTATGCGAGAAGCTCTTGAAGACTACAAAAAGGCTGCTGGTGACATCCATCCAGATGACTTTATATATGGTCCTTTCCATACTCCGTATCCCGGTATGGTTCGGAAAGCAGCAGTCCTTGCATACCGAAACACAATTCGTGGGACAGATATCGAAGAAGAAATCACAGACGAGATTGGCCCACAACCACATCCTGACAATTTTGATGATAATGATGAGTATCAAGAAGCAATCCGAGCATACACTGATGCACTTTCCGAGACAGAACAATACCAGAACTGGTATGATGACCAGATCAGCCCAACCCTTCGTATCTCTCGTCAGGTAGGTAACTGGTACACTGGATCAGTCCACATCGCCCGAACAAGTGCACTTCTCAACGCTGTAGACCGCGGTATCGACCCTGTCGGAGAAACAATGCTTGTTGGATCATACGGTAGTGGCGCTCAAGCTGAAATTCACTCAGAACGTATTCGTGAGGGGTGGAAAGACGAAATCTCACAGCTCAACATTGAGGAACAACTGGATGATCGATATGACCTTACTTTTGAAGAGTATGAACTGGTTCACGACGCCCACAATCACGATGTGGATGCCGAAGTAGATCCATTTACTGCGCCCAGTGGTGAGTTTGTATTCGATGGTTGGGGTCGTATGGGCGAACGAAAATATCGATTTGTCGAATAATCCTACAGAAAAAACAGACAGAGTGCATCGGGATTCCCTTCGAGGCAATTAATATTTGTTTATGTGTTATAACCTTGATGACTGATTTTCCGTTGGTTTTTCCCATCCGAGCTTTCTCAACACCGACATAGATAACAAAAATAATAATCTCCCATCTTCAACATTAATGCGTGACGTCGTTTCAGATTTCGCTGTTCCAGTTGGATAATTACGGTCCCTGGACAACAACGCCTCACCCACAACCGGAGCCTGTTCTTCAAGCACTTCAGTCTCGGCTTTATGCTGACCTTGTAGAGGCAATCGGTGAATACGATGGGTACACTTTCTTCGGTCGGTTTGACAACATTGTAGCACTGACCCACGGGATAGATCGTACTGCCCACCGTGCAATTCAACAGCGCATTGCTGATTCATATCCTGTTACCGTTAGTGCAGGTATTGGAACCGGACAGACACCAACTGCTGCGCTTACAGATGCAACACAACAACTACAATCCACTGGCAGTGCACAGGATCCGGACCGAACTGCTGAGTTAGTTGGAAATACACTCGACTCTCCTGACGAGATGCAGATTGCACACTTTGACATTGTTGACGTAACCTCTACGATGACCGACCAGATAGATGCACATGGCGCAATGCTTCAAGTTGGCACAGCCGCTTTATCGCTTTCTTCATTCCTCTACCAGCAAAAAGACGCACTTGCGTACTTCGTCGGTGGGGATAATGTCATTGCAATTTGTCCCCCTTCCTTATCACAGCAAGATTATCAAGATGCTCTTGACCACGTTTTAGAACAGCACGACATTCCTTTCCAAGTTGGAGTCGGAATGGGCACCCAGGCAACAGATGCAGGAATGGATGCAAAGCATGCTCTTGAGCAGTGTAGGGACAATGGGACTCAAATCGAAGGATTACAGGTTGCATCGGCCGATGATTGACCGTGCTTCGAAGGTGTTAAAGGAATACTCAACGTGATGTTACAGTACTAACTATGGTAGATAAACCCGCCTCAATGTACCGGGAAATTAGCAAGCCGCCATATACTCGGCGGGAGTACATTAGTGGCATCCCGGGCTCAAAAATCGCACAGCATCATATGGGTGACAATCAATCTGACGCGGAAGATTATCCGGTTCAGATTAGCCTTGTTACCGAGGAGGAAGTACAGCTTCGCCATGACTCTATGGAAGCATCCCGCTTGTCCGCCAACCGGTATCTAATCCAAGAGCTTGGCGAAGGCAACTACAAGATGATCCTGCGGAAGTTCCCACACCACGTTATCCGTGAGAACAAGCAGGCAACCGGTGCTGGAGCAGATCGTGTTTCTGACGGAATGCGTCAGGCATTTGGTAAAATTGTTGGAACTGCCGCTCGAATCGACGCTGGTGAACGAATCTTCACCGCATACTGTGATGTCGATCAAGCACCAGTTGTGAAGGAAGCCTTCCGTCGCGCCTATAACAAAATCTCTCCACCGTGTCGCGTTGTCGTTGAGCGCGGTGAGGAGAAGCTCATTTCGTGAATGCTCCGACTTGCGGTCACAACAAAGACGGAGACATTCCGCCGGATGTCCCAGCCTCTTGCTGACCGCGGGATTGAGGCCACATATATTGACACATCCCAGCGCGCGCTTCCACTAACTGATGATACTGTTTTTGATTCATTTGATGTGGGATTTGTCTTCCCTGGCCGATTAATGGAAGGTGGTGCTGTTGATGCCCACTTGTCTATTCCATGGCTTAATGACCGATCAGCGATTCTTCGGTCTCGGAATAAGGCAGAGGTACTTGTCCGACTTGACCGTGCTGGATTCTCGGTACCATCAACGATTATGTTGTCAAATCCTATCGATAAATCGACCGTTAAGTCAGCGTTCGAGCAACTCGGGTCTCCGGCACTTATCAAGCCAAATTCAACTACCCGGGGTGTCGGTATAACCCGGATAAATTCAGTTGATGAGTTGTACGGTGTGACTGATTATCTCGACCTGATTCATGAGTTTCCAGCTACAGATGATCGATCATACCTCATTCAGGAGTATATCCCTAACGCTCGAGATATTCGTGTCATGGTGCTCGATGGTGAATATGTCGGTGCTGTTGAACGAACTTTCTCTGATACAGATAATGAGCGGTTTGTTCGAAACGTCCATCGAGGAGCAACTGCTCAGACAATTGATCTTGAATCAGAACTACAGCGGATCGCCGAGAATGTAGCAACGGAACTATCGATACCATTTGTTGGTATTGATATGCTCGTCACTCAGAATGATACATACATAACAGAGACAAACGCCCGTCCAACTATTGATACAGCTGATAAATATGTTGATGGCTTCTATGATCAATTAGCCGAATCGATTAAACGTCAAGTAGATTGATATGTCGACAACGACGACCTTGATTTAGTCACTCGAAACTGATATTTGCCGAGTCATCAATTCGGTCAAAACTCACTTCCAAGATCCCGTTATTAAACGTTGCTGCTGCGGAGTGCTCATCGACTTTTCCTGGTAGGCTGATTCGTTCTTCTGTCTCCCGATCCGGTGTTTTTACCTCGATAGTCAGTACCTCTCCATCACACATTAAGCTTAGATCGTCTTGCTCAATTCCGGGTACATCTGCAACGACACGGATCTCTTCATCAGTCTCGTGAACATTAACGTGAATATCCATTCCAAATCCAGACTCCTCTGGCTCAATTTGACCGGTGTCGTTCATCATCTCGTCCATGAGGCGCTCAATCTCATCGAAGATATCATCAAATGGGTCATCGCGATTCATACTTAATATAACGCACGCACAAGAGAAAAACGTGTTGACCGTATTTTTTGGCTATTAGTTTTTGTATTACCGAGAACTGATTAAGGTGTCTCTCATATGTACGTATATGACCGATGCGCAGGCTGATGCTGGGACCGCAGAGTCCCAAGGGCCAGTTGAGATTGACGAAGAAATGGCTCGTCACATCGAGAATAAGCGTGATGAACTGCTCGACAAGTTTGATATTCCAGACCAATTCCCTCCTGAAGTAATTGAGGAAGCTAACGCTCGCACTGAAGATCTTGAAGAGGAAATCGCTTCTGAGGTCGACGAGCGCCGTGACTTGCGTGATTTGCTGACTTGGACAACTGATCCAATTGATGCCCAAGACTTCGATGATGCAATATCAATCGAAGAGCATGATGATGAGTATGTACTCTGGGTTCACATTGCTGATGTATCTCATTACGTGAATCCAGACACAGCAATGTGGGACAATGCTGTCGAACGTGCAAACACGGCCTATCTCCCAGGATACACTATACACATGCTTCCGCCAGTGTTGGCAGAGACCGTCTGCTCACTTGTGCCGAACGAAGATCGCTTGGCTCATACTGTTGAAATGCATCTTGACAAAGAAACGCTCTCGTATGAGACAATCGATATCTATAAATCTGTCATCCGCAGTGATGCGCGACTGACATACACTGACTGTGAGAACATACTGGATGACGCTTCTGCAGCAGACGAGTTTGTTGAGGACAGCTCACGTCTTGCCAAAAAGAACCACCTTGTCTGGGAGCTTGCTGATCAGATGCACGAGCAGCGTAAAGAGGACGGTTCACTTGTTCTCAATCCGCGACGTGATCGTGCACATACGATCATTGAAGAGTGCATGCTTAAAGCTAACAAAGCGGTGACTCACGAACTAATGTGGGACCGTGGTGTTGAGGCAATGTACAGAGTTCATCCCCAACCGTCTCCCGATGAATGGAGTGAAGCGTTGCGAGAGATTCAGGACTTGGATGGTGTTTCTGTCCCTGGTGACAAATGGGACGAGCCACGAAAAGCTGTTAATGCGACGCTTGAACAGGCACCAGATCGGCAACTCAATAAAATCCAATGGGCTGTGATGAAAGTGATGCCCCGTGCAAAATATATGAGTGATCCCTTCTCTGGACATCATGCACTGAACTTTGAAATCTATGGGCACTTTACCAGTCCAATCCGCCGGTTAAGTGACTTGATTAACCACTGGATTGTCTATACGAATGATGTTCCCGAAAACCTCACCGCTCTCTGTGATCGCGCCTCTGAGAAACAGCAATCGGCTGAGCAATGCGAACGAGAATACTCACAATTCTTGGAAGAAATTGGGCTCAACCCTGACGCAATCAAAAACCGCGGTATAGAAATTGTAGAAGAGTAGTTGCCTTCCCTCATGCTTGAACTGTACATTGGAATTACCGCTCTTGCTCACACTCTTCTCGCTGCTGGAGTCGGTGCTCACACTGAAGTAAGCAACCGTCGTACTATCAAATGTGTCCTCATTACCTTACTGTTTGGAGTCTTTGGTCTGACATGGTATGCTCTTAGTAGCCAACCAGATTCTACAGATCAATATCAAACCCAGAACTCTGTATATCCACAGAAAACTCCTGAAGAGTGGGATCGGCCCCGATCAAAACGTCTCGTAGCTCCAAACTCACTGCATATTGATCTCCCCAACGGTATGACTCTCACACCAAAAGAGCAAAAAGCGGTCTCACGGTCAACTGAATATCTTGAGAACAATCCTGATGCAACGACTAAAGATCTCTACAGGTGGAGCAGGCCGAGTGCCTCGGGGCTTGACCCCGAAGGTGAAGGCCGTACGCTCCAGTGACTCAACCCCGCTATTTTCAAGTATATCCAAAATATATACTTTTGCATGGGAAATCGATTTGAAATCGACGGCGAAGAAGTCCTTGATGCTGAAGTCAAGGAGTTCGGGAATAGTGCCCACGTTACCGTTCCAAAACGCTGGCGTGGGGCTGACGTGAAAGTTGTTCGTATCTCAGAACCCACCGAAAATAACGACGAATGACGCAGACACCGGCTCTCACAAAGACACTCGTGTTCCCGCTGGACGTGCAGAGTGGCAACGAGAGCCTACTCGATGACGCTCGCTTGGAGTGCCGCCGCGTGTTCAACGAAGTATTAGACTCAACTATGACGGGTGGGACTGGGACGAGATTGAAGATGTTGTTGAGCAGAACGCCGACCTCGTGCAAAACACCGCACAGCGAATCATCGACAAAGCCTTCGACGCACTCAACAACTACTACGATAACGACGACTGGGGACGACCGTGGTACAAACACGAGCCGTTCCCGTTGCGGATGAACTACGGCGAAGGCTACAACCTCTTTCTCGAAGATGAAATAGTACGGTTCCGTATTTCAGCGAAACCGTACAACCACGTCAAAGGCGAGCTTCGTGGTACGCAAGACCAGTTCGACCTGCTCACAAAGGCAATCGAAAATGATGACTGGCACGTTGGCACTGCTGAAGCACTCTGCCGAAACGGACGCGAAGAATTGCACGTTACCGTGACGAACGAAACCGCCGAAGTTGGTGCAAAAGAAGCGGCAGAAACGGTCATTGGCGTCGATATTAACGAAGACTGTGTTGCGCTAGCGGCACTGACTGAAAGCGGAATCGAGGATTCGGTCGTTATTGACTACCCAGAAATCAAGGAAGAACGTCACCGGTACTTCACGATGCGGAAACGGATGCAAGAAGCCGGACAGACCGCATTCAATGACGTGTTCCGTGACAAGGAACAACGGTTCGTTCACGACCAGTTACACACGGTGTCACGGCGGGTGGTCAAGTGGATTCACCGGTTCGACAGTCCTGTAATTGTCTTTGAAGACCTCAAAGACATGAGAGATGACATCGAGTACGGGACTCGTATGAACCGCCGTCTGCACTCGCTACCGTTCGCCAAACTTCGGGACTTTATCACGTACAAAGCCGCATGGCGTGGCATTCCTTCAGATGACGTTGACCCGGAGTACACCAGCCAGCAATGCCCGCTGTGTGGACACACAGAACGGGCGAACCGCCACAAGAAGCGGTTCAAGTGCTGTGAGTGCGATCATCAAGACCACGCCGACCGTGGCGCTGGCGTAAGTGTCGCACAGAAGTGGTTGAAAAAGCAAGAGGACAGAAATGTGCCTGCTCTCAACACACTCCCGCAGGTGCGGAAATGGGAGTTGCGACGGCAGGCATCGGGGCCTGTGGACGGCCCGACCGTGGCCTTTGATACCGTTCGAGGCGACCAGACCAATGGTATCCGAGGCGTGTCCGACTAATCCACGGGAAGAAGCCTCTGGGCTTGACCCCGAGGCGGTTCACGAGGAGGTATTCCCAAATACGCATGCTCAATATACTTATCCAGATGTATGGTGGACTGACCTTGTCTATCCTGCGCTTGAGACACTTCCCGAAGTTTCTCCACCATCAGATGGTTCAGACCATCTCCTTTCATTTTCTGTCCGTCCGGTTGACTTCTCCGGCCCAGAAACATTAGTTGAGGTGTCTGATGGTACCCATTCTGCAACATTTGAGAAACATGATGATGATTTTATTCCGGTATCTGGCGCGGAGTTTGCAGATACAAGCGCTCAATGGGTTCGCCTCGCTCAAAAAGAGGCACGCGATGCGTACAACATATCTTGCAGTTCCGAGTAACTCAGCAACAACTGTTTGTTACCGGAGCGCTATGCAAACAGCATGACCGAACTTAATCTTTCGACTGATCAACTAGATCGGTATTCACGTCACATTATTATGGACGAAGTCGGACCAGAAGGTCAACAGACCCTTTTACATAGTTCTGTTCTTGTCGTTGGAGCCGGTGGACTGGGATCCCCGATTTTACAGTATCTTGGAGCTGCAGGTGTCGGCGATATAACAATTGTTGACGATGACACTGTCGAACGATCCAATCTTCAACGACAGATCATTCATGGTGTTTCTGATATTGGTCGTGCAAAAGTTGAGAGTGCTGCCGAATATCTGGCAGAGTTAAATCCAGATGTCACGGTTACGACTCGACAAACCCGACTCAACCAAGAGAATGTAACTGATCTAACTCACGGTCACGATGTGGTCGTAGATGCCTCGGATAACTTCACAACACGGTACTTGATTAACGATGCATGCATGCTTGCTGGCATCCCGTATGTTCACGGGGCAGTGTACCAGTTTGAAGGACAGGCAGCAACGTTTACCAGTGACGGTCCTTGCTATCGATGTCTTTTCCCAGAGGCACCACCAGAGGGTGCTGTCCCCGACTGTGCAACTGCTGGTGTCCTTGGGATCGTCCCCGGAACTATTGGCTGCATCCAAGCGACTGAGGTAATTAAGCTCCTTCTTGATCATGGGAACTCTCTCAACGGTCGTATGATCTATTATGACGCCGAGGAGATGAGCTTCGACCCGATTGAAATCAAGCAGAATCCCGAATGTCCTGTCTGTTCAGATACCCCAACGATTACGTCCGTTGATGAGGCAACATATTCAGAACGATGCCGTCTTTCTGACTGATAGTCCCGTTGACTCCAGAAATTTCACAGAAGAATCAAGGCGGATGCCACGGGGTCGTCCGGAGATGTTTGATTTCCGTGATCACGAGAATCGGAGATTCTCGAACGACTTGCCCCCGTGTAGGAAGCCGACACATGATCAAATACAATCTATCTAAATGGTTTGAAAACGTAACTAACAATAGTGACTCACAGCCAGAAGCGTTGTGAGTTACGGGCTGTCTGTCGACCATCCCTCGAAGTTAGGGACGTTGAACGTGAATGGTCAGACCATACCTACCGAGTCATCTTTGGTTAGAACGGGAGTCCACTAACAAGCCTCGGGGCTTGACGCCGAGGCAGTTGACACACAGCGATGTGTGTTCTATTTATCAGTGAGTAGCATACTTTGACGCAAGCCGAAAGACAATATGTCTTGGTGTTGATTATATGAAACGATGACTAGCCATGAAGCCAAGCAGGTTACGTTGGCGACTCTTCCTTCAGGGGTTGATGTAACGACTACCATTCATACATATATAGGAGACACCACTGGCCCTACGGTGTATGTACAGGCTGGTCAGCATGGACGTGAGATTAATGGTGTGGATGTTCTTCGGCGTCTCCACCATCAGCTTACATCCAAGTCTCTTCGTGGAACTGTTGTCGCTGTACCACTTGCAAACCCACTCACTTTCGACCACCAGTCGTACATTGTCCCAGAACCGCTTGATCGGATTAACCCAAACATGAATCGTGTCTGGCCTGGTGACGAACGCGGTGGGATTCACCAGCGAATGGCGGCAGCGCTCTGGGATCATATTGAATCAGCTGATGCCGTCGTTGATTTACATACAGGTTCTCCGTCAACTGCTCCACATGTTGTCTATACAGCTGGCGATTCGCAAAGTAAAGAACTTGCCAAAGCATTTGGAACTGACTTATTACTTGCTGAACCAGTCCCAGATGATGGCGACGATGAATGGAAGTACCGAGGTTTTGATCGAAAACTCCGTATTGCTGCCCTCGATGCTGGTATCCCAGCAATCACGCCTGAACTAGGCGTGAGCCGTCAACTTGTGAATGCGACTGTTGAACTTGGTGTTTCTGGTGTGACCAACATTCTTCGACACCTAGATCTACTTTCAGATGATCCCGCTGTTCCAACCGAACAAACCATTCGCGCTAACGTTGATGGTCGAGTCTATGCTGATCATCCTGGACTCTTTGTTCTTACCGGTGATGTCCAAGTCGGTGAACACGTTGAAGCAAATATTGAACTTGGCAAAATTGTTGACCCAACAACCTATGAAGTGCTGGAAACTGTCTGTACTGACACAGACGGAATTCTCTATTCACTAACTCGAGAATCCATTGTGGCAGGAGGTAATCAATTGGCAGCAGTTGCCTCTTCATCTCCTGATCGCTATCTTAATAAGTAACTCGACGTTCTGCTGTGAGTTCCTACACTATTTCTGGTAGCTTCCTGATGGCGGATACACAAGAGTTTTGCATACTGCCAGATGACCTACGTATAATGAGTCAGTTTACCGCAACGGTGCATGTGCGGTTGAAAAACGGCGTCCTTGATCCGGAAGCAAAGACTACTCAACGAGCACTGGAACGGCTTGATTTCGAGTTGGATGATCTACGCTTTTCGGATCAGTACGAAATTGATCTTGAAGCCGAAACAGAAGAAGCTGCACATGAGCGCGTTACTGAGATGACAGAACGGCTACTAGCAAACCCGACAATTCACGACTACGATATTGAGATTACCGAGTTATGACCGTTGCAATTATCCGTTTTGGCGGATCGAACTGCGATCGAGATGCGCATCGTGCGTTCGAACACCTCGGTGTTAATGCAGAGATTGTTTGGCACGATGACGGGCTTCCAGAGAACACAACCGGAGTAATCCTTCCTGGAGGATTCTCATATGGTGACTATCTTAGAGCTGGCGCTATGGCCGCTCGGGCACCTGTTATGAATGAGGTTATTGAGGCTGCAGAAAATGGAATCCCTGTTCTTGGTGTTTGTAATGGCGCACAGATCGGAGCTGAAGCCGGTCTTGTCCCTGGAGCATTTACTGTGAATGATCACGCTCGGTTCCGATGTGACCGTATCAATGTCCGAGTTGAAACTACTGATACACCATTTACATCGGCATATGAAGAAGGCGACGTTCTGACGCTCCCAATTGCCCACGGTGAAGGACGATTTGAGGCCGACGATGAAACAATTGCTATGCTCAACGAAGAAGATCGAGTTTTGTTCCGGTACTGTGAACCTGATGGAACCATCTCTGATGCCGCTAATCCGAACGGATCTAAAGAGAACATCGCGGGTATTACTGGAGCAAATGCAACAACAGCCGTCCTGATGCCCCATCCTGAACGCGCATCTCTCCCTGAACTTGGAAATACAGACGGGCAGGGTATTCTCAAAGGATTGATTCAGTAATCACTGAACTAATGGCTGGTTATATCCAGTCTCTCGCTTATGGACCTCAGTCCACACTTGTTTACACCCACAATCCACCTGTTCAAACACTGACGGATCTTGACGAAGTGAAAAATCTTTGATTGATCGCTTCACCTTTGTGTCGCATTCACCACAGTTGTGTGGTCCCCTGTCCGACCCAGCACCAACTGGATCTGAAACGACGGTAATGTCTTCCTCAGCAGTCTTTTTTAGCACGCGTGCTACCGACCACAGCCACGGTGGTCGATATCCTCGTCGATAGTACAACTCATCGACAAGCGTGTATCGTTGAACGTTTGTTGGATTCATCGAGACGGTGTGACAACCATCAATCTCTGCACAATCTTGAATTGATTGGATCATATCTTCAATGGCTTCAGACTCCGTAAGGAACGGCGGCTTCATGAGCAGGTACGCCTTGACTCCTGCTCCTGCAGACCTTGCACTCTGACATGCTGCTTTGAAATGCTCAAAATCAAATGCCTTGTTGATAGTGTCACGGCGGATACGATCAGAGCTTGTCTCCAGTCCAATTGCAACATCAACTGCTAATCCTTGTTGAATGAATGGTTCAACTCGTGACTCTTTGATGTAGCTCGGCATCGATTCTACAACAATTCGCTCTCGATCAGCGAACGTCTCTGCGAGTTCCTCACGAATTGTCGGTGAAACCTCTTGATTATCAAGGACAGAGCCTGAACTGTAGACTTTCACCTGCTTTGCTTTCTCGTCTAACTGTTGGCTTTCATATTCTAATGCTGCTTCGATCTGGGAGCGGAGATTGTCGTCGCTGATTTCTTCTATTGTTTCAGCAACATATCCGCACATTGTGCAGCCCCCTTGAGCTGCCCACCGACAACCGCCTGTATTGAGCACAATTGTTAAACTTTCATATACACCATCAGGTGTAAGATCCTGATCCGTCCACACCCGTGTTGGCTCATCCGCGGTTATATCCGGATCTTTCTCTTCCCGCATCCGCGTCATCACTTCATTATGGGCTGCCATCCCATATCCTCTCGTATATGTCTCTAGGCTGCTCATTATACCGTGGTAATTGCTCAGCCCGTATATCCTTCGCGTTTATTCTCTAATCGGTTGTCAAACCGTCTCAACCAGAAAAAATCTATTGTTCTTCTATATGCCTTACTTTTGATGCAACTCCTCGGGTACTCTCCACCATTTCTTTCCCAGACATCTCTGCTCGTCCGACTCCGAAGGCGCTTTCTCCCTCAATAATAACTTCATCTCCTGGGCGAATAGTGTCCGTGGCATCGACCACACCCGGGGCAAGTACACTTCCATGTGGCACAAAGTCATCAATCTCTACGTACTTTGTTGGAACTGATGAGTTGGTCCACTGTTTAGCTCCTTCCAGTGTCAGTGATAGGATTCCATACTTAGCAACAATTGTAGCCAGTTGCGTTCCATCCTCATTTATCGCTCGCAACTCTGGATATCGACCCTGTACTTCAATCTGGTCAAACAAGACATCCCCCGCTCCCGGGCCAAACATATAGTCCGCAATCGCTTGGATTGTTGCCTTTCGTCGTCGTTCCCGTCGATAACTTTCTATCCCATCAAGGGCTGCCGACAGGTTTGCTAATGACTGTTCGTCTGTTGGGTGCCCGTCAACAGTGTATGTGACGTTATCTGTTGATACAGCTTGGTCAATAATCGGCTTGTATCCGTCTTCTGGTGCATGTGCGATAATCTCTGGATAATCTGTGTTCTCAAGATATGCTGTCAATAATTCTGTTACGAAGTTAATCTCTGTTTCACTCCAGTCACCAGTCACTACGGTGTCGTAATGTTGTGCAGGGTAAGTCAATTCTAACTCATTCGGAATAATTCCTAGTGGGCTGGTAAGCGTAACAATGTGGCCCCGATAACTGATTGCATCGTGGAACTGCCGATGGCTATTTGAGGTACTATATGGTTTCTTAGCCGAGCATGGCACTAATACTAGTGGATGGTCATCTAATCTAGCCTGATATCGATTAATTACGCGACTCGCGAAGCGCTGAATCTCGACCCGATTCAATGTATCATCAGTCGCAGCTGTTATTTCTGCATCTCGAATAACTGGCATCCTCTGTTCGAGGTAATCCCACTGTTGATCAAAGCGCCGAAGTGTTTCTGTGTGCCACTGTTCGTACCTTGTCTGTCCTTCCAAATAATCTCGTAGTTGTCCTCGTTTGATATATCGTCGAATTCGTTTTAGCTGGCTTGTAAGCAAATTCTTATTGTGTTCTGCACAATCCCTCCGTCCAAACTCCTCAACAGGCTGTTGACATGCAGAACACGCACAGGGCAGCTCTTCAAGCTCACTGAGTTCGATAGTCTCATCAACAGTTAGGTACTCCCCCTGTAGCCCTTGTAGCTCTACTCGGTCCGTGTCGAATAAGTCAACCCCAGCATAGCAAAGAATTCCAATATTCTTAGGCGTTGCAACGCTTGGAAAATATAATGCGGTGTCTGCCGGAATCTGATCTCGTAGTGAAATAACAGCATCCACAAACGATGGTGCATGCCCGACTAATGTCTGTGGTGCTGAAAGTATGTATACGTCTGTTACTTGCTCATCAGGAACTACCTCAGAGACAACAGCAGCACTTGGATTGTCAATATCTGGAACTTCAGGCTGAAACGCCTGCTGAATCTCTGTTGGCGTTCCAGATGGCATGCCTCTATGTGGTAACACCGTAATCTTCGACGGATCTCCTACTGGAACTTCACGATCACTGCTCCAGAGACTTCCTCCATCTTCGATCAGGTCGTCAATAAGTGCTGGAGTCATTCGGGACGATTCAAGTCGTAATTCGCCAATTCTGGCTGCCCCGTCCCGGCTGTGAACCTCAAAATAATCGGTCATACTTTGTTTGCAGGCACCAAGCGGAATGAGAATATCGATACACCATCCAATACCTTGGCATAAAGTGAACTGTTCCGGGGCTAAGCCCCGATCTGCCTGCTTTCTCTGTAGACTGTGGTGGGTTGATATATGGCCTTGAGACAGCCCTACTGCCTTCTGTCGTTAGGATCTCGTAAGAACAAGCCCAAAATGCACACTCTGTATTGTGCGCTGGACCGACGTTTCCGGAACATTAAGACAATGGATTCAGAAGTTGTGGAGAGAGGTCTATTATCTATCACTGCCTACACTTCCTGTCAGGTTATATGTATCAATACTGTCTGGTAGAATACCTAATGCGCTTTCTGGCCAGTTGTCGTGTGCAACAGTGAATGAGACATCTGAATGTTGTTCTGCTAATTCTCGCACTGCCTGTGCTGTCTGGTCATATCCTTGTTGATCGAGCTGGTCTGGAACCTCAGCTGTAAATGGATACATCTGTGCCAGCGTCTTCGGGACAGGCCCGAATGGTGGTTTTATCTGAAGACATTGGTCGTATCTCTCATGTTCCTCTCCCTCTGTTAGCAGTACATCTGTCCCAGTGATTGATATTCGATCCAGCCGCTCTTGGTGTCGATAGATCTCCGGCCGCTGAGCGCTGTCTGAAGAGAGGTAGAAAAACGTCTCTTTTGTTGCTGGATCTGACCGCTCAAGCCATCCAGCGTGGTCAAGCAACCTTCGATATCCATCAAGAATTGCAGGATGTGCTCGTGCTCGTTTTTCGACAAGCTCTAGAAGATTACCTTGATGGATTGCCTGCTTTACCCGATCTATCTCCTCAAAGCTCACATATAAATTATGTCGTGCTAACAACTCTTCTTGGCGTTTCTCAGTTGTTTCTTGAAGTTCCTTAGCACTGTACTCCGTGCATACTGGACACGAACATGGAAGCCATCGTAAATCTTCGAGATGTTTTGTACCGCGTACGGTCAAATACCGTCCGTCCCGGGCATATAGTGCATAGGCAGCTGAATCAAATAGATCGCATCCAGCAGCCGCAGTTAGTGCAAACATCATCGGATGGCCTGCCCCAAACAAGTGGACCGGTGCATCTGGCTGTAGGCCTTTCTTTGATGCCACTACAAGGTCGATAATATCGGCAAATCGATATTCCTCAAGTAGTGGAACAACTGCTCCAATCGGGTAGACATCTAAGTCGAATCTCTTAGCTCTTTTTCCCGCTTTTGTACGTAAATCTGGATATGTCGACCCTTGAACCGGTCCAGTAACGAGCATCTCTCCTGTATCGAACGACTCTGCTATCTCTAGACGATCGAGTGTTGTTTGTAGCTCCGATTCTGCCCGGGAGCGATCAACATCCGGTGGAGTTGGAATATCTATGGGCGTTGCAATATCTGTTCCAATATCATGCTGAAACTGTAGGATTTCCTCAGTTGTGACTGAAATAGACCCATACTCTGAGAGTTGAAATGACCCTGAGTCAGTCATAATTGCCCCTGTGAAATCAAGCCAGTCGTGTAGACCATGTTCCAGTGCCTCCTCTCGCAGTTCCTCGTTTGAATGAATAATATAAGAATTTGTAATGAGGATTTCAGCACCAAACTCAGACTCCATCTCACTTGGAGGAATTGTCTTAATTCCCGGATTAATTACTGGTAGCAGTGCTGGTGTCGTTACTTCCTGTCCATTACGTGGGACTGTCAGTGTTCCGATACGCCCGGCAGCATCCGTACTATTTATTTCAAAACATGGATCCATGGATATCAGTCATCTCGATGGTGTTTCTGCGACGTTTTGGATTCACAGAAACCTTTGATATGTACTAGTTCACTTTGTCTTTGAGTAGGTATCGATACATGGCTGTTACTGCTCGTCCATCCCTCAATTTCCCAGTCAATGCAGCAGTGGCAACTTTATCAACATTAACAATATCAACCTCAATCTGTTCATCTTCATCGAGTTTCTGCTGTGCTGTCGGAGCACAATTGTGAGCGATGAAATAGTGGTGTACAGTATCTGCAACCCCATTTACTGGCTCAAGTGTAATCATGTGCTCCATTGATTCTGCTTCATATCCTGTTTCTTCTTGTAGTTCCCGCTTTGCAGCAACATCCGGTGCTTCGTCTGGCTCCATTGTTCCAACTGGTATGCCCCAGTTAACACGCTGTACTGGTTCTCGCCACTCCTTAATCGTAATCACTTTTTCTTCATCGATAAACGGAAGAATAACAACCGCAGGTGGTTCGGAAAGATAATCAAAGTCTGTTTGTGTCCCGTTCGGGAGCTCGATGACTTTATTGATTATTTCAAACCCTGGACATTGGTATGCACTCTTTTCTTTAATTGTCTTCCATGCAGCTTCCTCTCTATTCATACCTCTATTTATCTCCCGCAGTTCCTAATTGGTTGGATTGCAGAATGACTCTCTTATTACAGCGGTAGCGAGGCGAAAGCCCACCCCTTCAGGGGTGTGGATGAAGCCGACATGATATGTCACAAACAACGTGACATAGACCGGTTGTAATCCCAACGTTTATTCTATGCGAAATATTATGAGTTGGTAGGCATGCGACATGCTGCTGCGGGGAACGTGCTCACGCTCAAGCTGGCCACGAGTGCGTCTCAACTCTTACATTCACACACCTTCGCAGCCCAACCAGCAGCGGTTGGCATGTCACCCAAGCGCTCCCCACGTGTGGCTGTAACGGGGAGTGGGGCCGATGGCCCGGCCCGCTGCTCACGGTGCTGGACGCCCGTGAGTGTCACTCCCTTCTTGGGAGGGCAACACCGAGTGGATACCCAACACGCCACACCCCCGTTTGGGGGCCAAAGGTGCATCAGCGAACCCGCACGTTCACAGCCGGGGTAATCAATCTGGGTGGATTACCCACGGAGGAATCCCACGACTTCAGTCGTGGGAGGAGGTCAAACTGTCCTATGTTGCTAATGAATGCCGGTATTGAGCGACGAACATCATTATTCCTCTTGAATCCAAATCTCTCGGAGGTGTGTAACTGTTATTGATGTGGTGTCACTGCTTCGCTATGATCTGCAAGCAATCGCTCAATCTCTTCTTTGATTGCATCTGCTTTCGCCTGTAATTGCTCAAATCGCTCATCCTCATCAAGGGCGATACTTGACTTTGATTCTTGTAATACGTTAATTTTAGACCGAACACGCGTGTACTGTTTGATTTTCTGATCATATGCCGCATACATAAGCTGCTCGTTAACTGTTGCCGTAAGTTCTTCTTGGCTTACTGGTTTGATAAGATATCCTTCGAATTCCATATCCACGATATCAAACTCTGGGTCAACTGCAGTTACCATAACTACTCGACAGTCATATCCTGCTTGCCGGGCCTTCCGCAACACCGTCTTTCCATTCATATTAGGCATCCGCCGATCTAGTAATACGAGATCCGTTGTGTGATCAATTTGCTCAAGGCCTTCTTCCCCGTTGTATGCGACTTTTACTGTATACTGATCTTCAAGTGTTTGTGCAAACAAATCTGCTAAACTTTGTTCGTCTTCGATTATCACTACTTCTGGCTCGGATATCGCGGTATGTTGAGTCATATCGTGTCTTCATTTGTGCTGGTAAATGATTCGTCGATCCATTCTCTCAGATTGTCTGCCTCGATATGTCCATCTGCGCGTTCATCAATTATTTTGCCTTCCTCAAACAATATGAACTTTGGAACGCTTTTGATAGTATAGTTATCGATTAGACTCGGATCGTCCCGCGGATTAACCGTTCCGACGGCAACTGACGTAGTTTGTGCAATTAACCCGATTACTGGTTCCATACTCGCGCAAATCCCACACCCCTCTGTATAGAACTCGACCATCACTCGATCGTGCTCTTCGATAAACTCATTTAGCTCATCTGCATCGCTCAATTGAACGGGGCCTGTTGGTGTTTCTGTTTTGTTCATGTTACATTTATGAGGCCAATGTGTATAACCATTGCACTGGTAGCACAGAGACTATCCCTCCGTCTGGATGCCTGCTAAACAGAACTCAATATTGAACACAAACCGTTATACCAGTCGATACGTGAGATTTACTTATGAGTGATAAACGTGCATTCTATGGTGGACTTGCGTTCATCGCTGGGGGAATCCCAATCCTTGTTTTCTATGGAATTAGCCTTGTGGGCTCAATTGGTCTTGGCCTTATCATCCTCGGTGCGCTCATTGCCTACGGTGCGACCGTTGTTGATCAATCGTCAAATAGTCAGTTGCTGCCGTGATAAAGCAAATGCAGGCCAGCAAGTACCATCCCTATTCCAACGGCCCGAACGCGCCGTGTTGATCGGCTATTTGGCGTAAAGTCAACGGCGAGTGCCATTTTATATCCTTTCTCAGCCATTTTAAGTAAAAGACGTGGCGCCAGTATATGTACGATTCCAGCAATGACCAGTAAGACTCCATTCGCCCTTGGATAAGGTAGTCGTTCTGTAATCATTACTTGCACATATTCTGTCTACCCTCTCTTATCAGTGGTGATTCTGACCTTCTATGGACAACGTATGAATGTTATTATATGTCATACCAATAAACTTATTCGCTCTCCAGCCCTATCTATAGTACTATGATGGCAATTACGCACGCGATTGCTGGAGCTGCCGCCGCAGTTCCATTACTCGTGCTCGCTCCAGAATTTGCCGTTGTTGGTGCCCTTGCCGGACTGATTGGGGGATTATTCCCTGATCTCGATCTATACACCGGGCACCGCAAGCTACTGCACTATCCTGTATATGGATCTGCAGTGGCTATTCTTGCTGCTGCTGTTGCTGCTGCTTGGACAACAACTGTAACTGTAGCAATTGCAATGTTTCTCATTGGAGCAGCACTGCATGCTGTCTCGGATGTCATTGGGGCTGGTCTTGAGTTAGAGCCTTGGGAGGGTAATTCTGATCGAGCTGTATATGATCACTACCATGACAAATGGCTCGAACCCAAACGTCTTATCCGGTATGATGGAGCTCCTGAAGACGCAGCTCTTGCCGGCGGGCTGGCAAGTGGACCACTTTTGCTGTTTGATGGTCCGATTAGTCTACTCGTCCTAGGGTTACTTGTTGTTGGGGTCATCTATGCAACACTCCGCAAGCCCCTTGCCAAGGCGGCTGGGTGGCTTTTCCCACAACTTCCAAAAGAGCTACATTCATATCTTCCGGATCGATACTTTGAGAATACAAACTAAGAGAAGATCTGGTTATACGAGTTCTTGTCTTATCGGACTCCATCTTCAGGATTTTCTGGTGTACCGAATAGCTGCGTTCTGACTTCTTTTGAAACACCTGATAGGTATGCTTGCCCAAGTGTAGCAACAATAATCGCTCCCAACGTATTATACATCATATCAACAACGGTATCTTCTAATCCGAGTTGTGCAAGTGGCATTGTCAAACCTGTTTGGTCAGCAAACACATCGAGCCCAAACTCGAATAATTCCCAGATAACGCCAAACGCCATTACAAAGATGATTATGTATGCAAATATGAACCGCCTTGGAAGATGGATCTCATCATGATGTAAATCAATAATTCGGACTGTTACATATCCAATTGCAGCGACAACCGAAGCTGAAAGTGTGTGAGTCAGGTGATCCCACCACTCAATTTGCGCGTATAATCCGGCTGATCCCAGCGAATGGAAAAACACTGCTGCGGTAATCCAGAGTGTTAGAAATGGACTTAGAACGAATCGGTAGTTTCGCCGAATAATTGCTGGGAGAAATGTAATCACCAATCCGATTCCTGCATTAGTGATTGTCTTTGGTGCTCCGGTGTATAGTCCATGGACAAGTAGCCCAAGTAAGATTGCCTGCATGATCCGTGTAGCAGTACGCTGTCTTCGCGGCGGAAGTGCCCGAGTTGGAATTGTTTTCCAACTCATCGTGGTAGCACCCCCCGAAGCTGACGCCGAAGCCGTTGTGCTCGTGGCCGGAAGTATAACTCAAAAAGGACCCCTGCAAACAACCCAGCGACTACTGCCCACCCAAACTCAACCATTAGTGCTGTGTTGTCTGTCAGGAATTCTGTTCCGGTGTACTGATCCAAATTCCAGCGGATTATTGCCCATGCTCCAGCCGCAGCTAAGGTTGCCAGCACGACTGTTAGAATTGCGAACCAGTGGGTCACCCGAACAGATGATAATACATGTAATTGTGAAATAATAATTAGTGCAACAGCACTGATCGACAAATATGTGGTAAACAGATTTGCTAACGCAGAAACCTCCAGCGCCCGAACCGTGACCGGTATCGAAGCTAGTAGCAACAGTTCCCACGGTAACATCACGTTTGCCGATCGAGCATGTACTGGTGGTATAATTACGATTGCAAACAGTGCTGTTGTAAATATAACCCAACGCAGATCATCGGTGATTGCGCTTTCAATTATTACCAAACCAAAAATCCCGACAAGGATCCAGCTGAGTATCGCATTTACGCGACTGTCAATGAATAATCGATTAAATTGATCCTCACCGTCCATCAGGAAGGTATAGTATGCTGATACGTAATAACTTAATCCTACTCTGGCTGTGACTCTTTTCAACGGATACACCAGTCATCCATTTAGGTCAGGATTCGATTTTATTGATAGGGCCGGAGCCGTCGTGCGCTGGACAGTTGAATAGCTTAGGTTTGGTGATCAGTTCTGTGGGTCACTTATCCCACTGAACCAGCGTCTAGATTCTCTTTATGTATCTTAACTGTCTCCTGTGTGAGATCAAATACACCTACGTAGAACTTTGGTGGATCATATGACTTTGCTTCTGTATAGTAGTCACTTATCCACTCAGTGAGATGATTTTCAAGGAACTGCTTTTGAGCATTCTTCTTTTCCAGTTCACAGAGTTGGCTCATAAATAGTAATTCCGTCCCGAGGTGATCAATCTGCTCTGGCGGCCCGTCATACGATAATCCAGCATCTGCATATAGTTGTTCTACTGCAACTGATGCAGGACCCTGTAACCGTCCATCACGATATACAGATTCGTGCGGGGGATGAGGTGAACAGCTCTGATGATATCCCTGAATCAAGCGAGTGTATTCTGAGGCAAGTTTGCTAGCATTCCCATTAGCAACGTTCTCAAGCGCCTCCCACAGAGCTGTCTGTTGCTTATTAACTTCATTGTACCACCGTCTAAATCCATTACACAGTTCTTCTGTCGGTGGCCGAATATACGCCTCACTGAGGAGCTTATACACGTTTGCAAGCTCTGACTGGCTAATCGGCATCTGCGCGCTAATATGATTTTTTGACATATTTGATCAGATCATGAGGGCAAGATAAATTCAGTGAGACTGACGACAAATGTTCCAGCGATCAATACTGCAACGATACTAATCATAAAGACGACTCCTAGTCCTGCTGTTCTGTAATCTCTTGGTTTTCCAAGTATCCATCCAGCAATCACGAGATACAGCGGTAGCAGTAAGATTCCAAACACAAGGATGATGCTAAAACTCATTCGTTTTTCACCCCCCACAGCCGTTCAACCTCAACAATTGGAATAATCTTTGAAATAATCATAAACCCAAGTGCCGCCATACCGATTGTTCCAGACGCCACTGCAAACTCAACAAGTGTTGGTGTATAGGATCCATCTGGGAACAAATCTGAAATCGGTGAACGGGATGGATGTACGAGCCCTTCAATAACAAACAAGAATTTCTTTGCGAGAATTGAAACTGACACAATCGCTGCGGCTGCAACTGTCCCACCAACACTAAACCACTGTGGGCGAAGTGTTACCGCTGTTGTGTAAATAAGCCCGATGCCTAATCCGCCAACAGATCCCCAGAATAAGGGTGACAACGATCCGGAAATCAGCGCCTCTGTTACTGCTGCCTCATCAACTGGTGCTGCAGGTCCCAGCCCTGTCACTAAATCCTGCAGAACAAACCACAATGTAACAACGATTAGACCAATCATCACCTTATTGAGGCCTCTGAAAATATCCTTTGTGATGATCTCTTCCCAATCATACGCATACCGAAACGTTGCGGATACAACGATTACCACTGCGATAGCAGATGTTAATGACTCTGCAAGCATTGCTGGTCCTTGTGCTGCTCCCCACCACCCAGGGTGCATTCCCATAGTCGCATAGAGCCACGGGACAACGCCACCGGATAGAAGTGGAACTAGCAACAAGATAGCTACCGCTAGCCACCAGTTCATTTGACGCGTCTTCTCTTCCTCACCTGGGCGATAGCCAATTAGAATGAGACTATACACAGGACTTAAGTATGATGGTAAAGCGCCTTCCTTGCGAAGTTCATACACATCCTCCCGGACCGTCAGCCATAGATACGTTGCACTTAATGTCAAATAAAGGAATACGGCAGTAACATCCCAGGCTAATGGTGAAGATTGTACTGCACTTGGATAGTTAAGAAAAATCTCATACATCATGCTTGGCCGTCCGAGGTCATAGATGATGTTCAGTGCAGCCATCGGTAATGCGATCAATGTCAGCACTTCGGCAATTCTGGCAATCGGCAGGTACTTCTCCAGACTGAAAAGTCGCACCGCAGCTGAGATTGCAATACCTCCGTGTGCAATCCCAACCCACCAAATAAAGGTTCCAATGTAGAGGCCCCACGGTGCACCTGCCATGGTGCCCCAGTCACCAAGTCCTGTAATATGCATGCCAGAATTTAATTGATATATCCAGGCTCCAATCCCGACAATCGACAGTACTGCGGCGGCACTGAATGCAACATAGAACTTTGTGCCACTTTCAGTCAAGGGCCGAATTAGCTGCTTTCGCAGAGGGCCTTCGATTGTGCTCATGCTGATTCACCCCCTGTGAGCAAATACTCGTCCCGATCAGCTTCGGCTTCAATTGCGTCTTCTGGATCTTTGTACTGGTCTTCGATTCCTCTGGCGTCGCTGTTAGGTTGAGGTCCTAGATATGTGATGTTAGATCCGGTGCCAGCACTTTCTAACATCGTCCATTGTTGCTTACTCGACTTTTCGTTTAGGTACTGTCGCGGTTTGCTTTCTGGGTCTTCCATATCTCCAAAGTGGATCACGTTCATTGGACAAGCTTCTTGACAGGCTGTTGTTCCCTCCAATTGCTCGTCGTCTGAGTCCTGTCGGTGGACACAGAATGTACATTTTCCTATTTTTCCGCTTGCTTGTGTTCCTCCTCCTTCCTCGTGGCTGCCTACATATGGTGTTTCTTCCCAGGGTGACCCATCTAACTCATCACTGTACTCTTCGAGGTGTGCCTCAAATCCATACTGTCCTTCTGAGGAGTCGCGCCACTGGAAGTAGTTTACACCATACGGGCAGGCAATCTCACAGTACCGACAGCCAATACATTGATCATAATCTGTCAGCACGATACCATCCTCATCACGCTTATATCGGGCAGTTGTAGGGCACACATCTGTACAGGGAGAATCAGTACAATGATGACATGGATTAGGTACGAAACCTTGATCCACGTCAGGAAACTCTCCCTGCTCGTATCGAAGCACGTTCATCCAAAATGCACCCCTTGGTGTATTGTTCTCTGTCTTACACGCAATTTGACATGATCTGCATCCTTGGCAACGCTCTAAGTCGATTACCATTCCCATTTGAGTCATGCGTCATCACCCGCTGGTTCGACAGCGACACGAATGTGGAATGATTGATCAGCGCCCCATGAGCAGTATCCCTCTGTTGAGTCAAACAAGACATTGACGTTTGCTCCTTCGTCGAGGGCTTGAGCATTTGGCTTCAGCGTGTCAGTGTGATGTGGAGGGATACATATTGTCTCCGGCTTGATCCCCTCAAGTGTCATCACCTCACCTTCAATCTCGTGCGTTTCGTCCTCGACTGCATTGTGACTTGTTACAGTGACACGGTCCCCCTCTTCGACACCAACCTCTTCTGCGGTGCTTGGATGCATTCGAACGTATGACTGAGGATCAAGCTCGTTTAACAGCGGATTCTGGTTACTTCGCGATTGCTTATGTTCGATCTTTTTGTGATCAAATAGAGTATACTGGTATTCATCGGGTGAGTCCCACATTGTTGGCTCTCGCCACGTAGGAAAACCATTGATATCATCGATATAAGGAAAGTCTACCGAATTATGTTCTTCATGCTCTTCAAATTCGTTACGTACAATCTCTCCAACACGCTCAAACGATTCGACATACAATTGCCACTTGAATCCAAACGGACTGTGCTCTACTTTTATATCTTGATTTGGCGTCGTTCCTTGGCTGTTGTACCGTTCTTCAAGTAGGTACCAATACCGCTCGTACAATGGTCTCTGTCTGCTTTGTGCTTGACTTTTCAAGTCTTCACTGAATGCTCGGTCTAAACATTCGGATACGGTCAACTCATCGACTGAATCAAATGCATCTGCGCCATCCAAGTCGAATGCCGTGTTGATATTCTCAAGATACTCTTCTGCTGCACCGAGCTCAGCTGCTAATTCCTTGTATATATCGCCTTCATCTCGGCAGTCAAACAACTGTGGAATTGGTGCCGTTCGAGTTGTTGTTGTATAGTGCGTGTTACTCATTCCGCCTTTTGAGTTCTCATTCTTGTCAACGGTCGTTGTTGGAAGAATATAATCCGCGACAAGAGCGGCTGTGTCACTCATGTGGGGATCGACAGCTACAACTGTATCGTATTGTGCATACCCGTTAATCGTTCGTCTACGATTTGGACCACTTCCGACAGGATTTGCAAACTGGACAATACATGCCATATCATCGGGTTCTCCTACTGTCTCATCAAGACCATACCGATCATAATTATTCATCACATGCGGAACTTTGGCGTATGCACCGTTCGCATCAGGATGATAATACGTTCCTTCAAGATCAGGTCCATCTGGTTCCCATGTGAGGGTATCATTGAATGCGGCTTCTCGCATCTGCCTCCGTGGCCCGCCATCCGGAACATTAGCATATCCTGTTCTGCTCGCTCCAATAACTTCGGCGGCTCCTACAAGCACCATCATTAGTATTCCTGCCTGCGCTGCCGGGGGACCCAGTTCCTGTTGACTAACGTGATATAGCGACATTGAGACGGGCCGATATGGCACTTCTCTCGTGTTACCATCCACCTCTACTGTCCGCGTTGCACCAATCTGCGCTGTTTCTCCCCAGTTTATTGCAACTGATCTGATTGTTTCGGCATCGATATCAGTGATCTCTGCAGCCCATTCGGGACTGTATTCGGTAATATGATCAGCGAAACGCTCAAAAGCCGTCTCAACAAGTACCTCTTCACCATCTACCTCAATCCGTAGCTCATCTTCTGTCTCTAGTACTGCTGTCGCGTGATCATTTGGAACAGTTGGATCGTCGGGTAGTGCACTCTCATGTGTCCGAAGCGATTCTCCGTCGTATACCACTTCACCTTCTGTCCACAGTGGGGATTCAATCGGAGATTCGACATCCTCTTGACTATTATATCCTTCAACGACATCTGTTGAAAGATCATCCGCTCTCACCACCTCTCCTTCACGTTCACCTTCAGCATAGACTAGACAAGGCGAATTTGACATATTCTTTAAAAACCATTGGTCGATGTATCCTTCTTCAATCAACACGTGATTAATTGCTAGGAAAAATGCCAAATCTGTTCCTGGTTCAATGGGGAGCCATTGATCACACCACTGTCCTGCTCCACGACGTTGTGGGTCGAGGACGACCATCTCTGTTCCATCTTCGTATGCTTCCGCTATTTCCCGGGAGTAAGTCGTGTTACAGAGGTGCGGTCCGCCAGCATTTGTCGCATTCCATCCCCAACTCAAGAATAACTCAGTATTATCAAAGTCGGGTTCGGGTGAAGTGAATGCAGCCCCGACCCGTGACCCTGCAAATTTATTTCCTGATGCACATACATTTCCGTGGCCTCTCACGTTTAGACCGGCATCATCACCATTTACACCGTATGCTTGCTCAACCGCATTTACCCAACCATCCATGTGCCATTCTGCGCCCTTTACCCGCCCAATTTGAAAATGCACTCTGCGTGGGTCTGATTCTAATTTTGGAGCGAGATCAGCAGCAATCTCTTCGATTGCCTCGTCCCATGAGATTGGTTCAAAATCACCTTCTGTACCTTTCTCTGAATCCCCTACGCGTTTGAGCGGCTGTTTAATCCGATATGGATCATACAAATCTGCAATTTGTGACACTCCCTTTGGACAAAGCCCGTCAACACATTCGTCTGCAGGGTCAGGTGCAAGATGCACAACTCGATCATTTACAACTCGAGCACGCATCCCACAGTCCTGCTTTCCAATCCAGCAAGCTGTTGCAACTTCATCATACTCAACCGGTTCTGTCTGTCCACTTGCAATCTGGCTAAAATATCCGTATCCGCCAAGGCTGCTAATTCCTCCGGCTGCTCCAAGAGCCTTCAATGCTGACCTCCGTGAAATCCCCGTCTCATCATCTGCCGAACTCATATTTTAGCATCCTCCTTTTTTCTCATTGTATTCCATTCAATTGTCATGTTATGCCACGCTCATTGGTTGAACAATCACACATATACTAAATTAGACCACAGCGACTGCAGAAATTGGAACCTTGCAAAAAATATTTATATAATTAAGAAATTTGAACGTAGCAATTATCTTGTTTTATGTCGTAAATGGCAGATAACAACTGCAACAGGCTTATTTTATTGTCTGCTCAAATGACTGTAAGAACAGTTGTTTATCACCGTATCTATGTCAATGAGACATTCCGTTGTCGACATCGTTACACCACAGCAAAGTACAGAGACACAGTTTGTCTTTTTCAGCGGGAAGGGCGGCGTTGGAAAAAGCACTGTTAGTTGTTCCACCGCTGCATGGCTTGCTCAACGCGGCTTTGAGACACTAATTGTTACTACTGACCCTGCTCCAAATGTTGGTGATATCTTTGGACAAAATGTAGGTCACGAAGTCACTCCTGTCTCCGGATATGAGAACCTTTCTGCAATTGAGATTGATCCTGATACAGCTGCTGAGGAATACCGTACGCAGGTTTTGGAGCCGATCGCTGATTCGGTTGATGACGAGGAACTTCAAACGATCAGGGATCAACTTGATAGCCCGTGTGTTGATGAAGTAGCTGCATTTGACAAATTTACTGAATTTATGAGCTCGGATACATATGATGTCGTGGTCTTTGATACGGCTCCAACGGGGCATACAATTCGTCTGATGGAGCTACCAAGTGACTGGAGTGAGGAACTTGATCACGGGGGTAACACATGTATTGGTCCTGCTGCTGCACTTGAAGATACAAAGGAACGATATGAAGATGCTGTCGATACACTGCAGTCCGACCAGCATTCGTCATTTGTATTTGTCAGTCGTCCTCGTGACACTGCTATTGAGGAAGTCCGTACATCCTCCAGCGAGTTATCTGATCTTGGAATTAAAACCGATTTGATTGTTCTCAATGGATACCTCCCAGAAGAGGTCTGTGACAACCAGTTTCTCAGACAGCAGTATACGACTGAGCAGTCTCTCATTACACAACTCAAAGACGACTTTCCTGATATTCCTGTGGAAACATATCCGTTACAACCTACGGAAATTACTGACAATACGCTGCTTGTCGATGTTGCAGAAACGCTGTACGAAGATAACTCCCCCTCAGTAAATGTAAAAACGGAACAACCAGACGATATCCCACCAGCATCAACACAAATTGATACAGGAGGTATCATTGAGGAGATCACCCCTGACACTGATACCCGATATCTCTTTTTTGCTGGCAAAGGCGGTGTCGGTAAAAGCACTGTTGCAGCAACAACAGCAACTGCCTTAGCCAATGCAGAATATGAGACACTTGTTGTCACAACTGATCCGGCGTCACACCTTAGCGAGATCTTCGGTGAAAGGGTTACAACGGAGCCAACATCCTTGAGCCAACCGAACTTATACGCAGCTCGCATTGACCAGCAGAAAGCTTACGAGGAGTACCGTATCCAAATACGTGAGCAGGTGCGTAAGCGAGTTCAGCGGGGTAACAACGATTCAATCGATCTTGATGAGGTACTCGCACAAGTCGAAGAAGAACTCAATTCACCATGTGCTAAAGAAATGGCTTCGCTTGAGAAGTTCATTGAGTACTTCAACAAAGATTTCGATATTGTCGTATTTGATACTGCTCCAACTGGACATACACTTCGATTGCTTGAACTCCCCTCTGATTGGAGCGGATTTCTGAACTTGGGATCATTAACCAAAACATCTGCTTCTGATGCGACAAAATATGATGATGTCGTCGATGCTATGCAAAATCCACAGAAGACATCGGTTATTTTTGTGATGTATCCTGAACATACCCCAATCATTGAAGCCCGACGAGCTGCAGATGACCTTCGCGAGCAAGTTGATATTGAACCGGCAGCTATTGCGGTGAATTATCTCTTGCCATATTCACATAGTGACAATGCCTTTTTCCAGCGACGTCGAAAACAACAGTATTCGTATCTCAACAATATTGCTGATCAATTTGATGTTCCAGCAATGCTCGTTCCACAGCGGATTGACTCTCCGCAGGGTATTGACGAACTTCAGTCATTCGGAGATCAAATCACTGGTCTCGACGGCTTGGGTTAGCGTCTGAGGAATTTATTTGATAGTGACAAACGTTTGGAGACTACAGATCCAACTGATCTCAAGTTGGTTTAGGATGATTTCTTGTATTCGCCTTCTATCCTTTGACCTCTTCCCCGGCTAAAGCGGGGTGGGCGTTCGCCTTGCTACCACTGTAAATTAGCTCTTTTAGCTTCTACAGGCTATGTCCCGCTCTCAAGGAACCGCCAACGACGGCGAGTAGGCAGGGCTAGCTCACTTGGCATCGATCAGCGTTTTTAGTCCTTCCTCTAACTCTATCGTTGGCTCATACCCAAGTTCTTCCTTCGCTCGAGAGATGTCTGCGCAACTCCGACGAATGTCACCCTCTCGCGGATCAATATGTGTGACCTCAGCACTACTATCTGTTAGGTATTTGATTATATCAGCGAGTTTGTTGATAGAGATTTCTGTGCCAGTTCCAATATTATATGCGCCTGTTTTTTCTGTTGCTGCAGCTAGCAGGTTTGCCTGCACAATATCATCCACGTGTACAAAATCACGGGTCTGCTCACCATCCCCTTCAATAGTGATTTCAGTTCCCTGTTCGGCCTGCTCACAGAAAACAGAAATCACTCCCGCATAGTCACCGGTTTGTCTTGGCCCATATACGTTGAAGTACCGTAGAGCAACCGCGTTTAGATCATACAACTCACCATATAACTGCGTCCGCTGATCAATTGTAAGCTTATCAAGCCCATACGGCGATGTCGGATGCTTTGAATGATTCTCGCTGATTGGTACTGTCTCTGGGTGCCCGTATATTGCTGCTGAGGATGCAACTACAACCCGTGTATCTGTCATTCGGGCCGCCTCAAGAACCGTCAGCGTCGCTTCGGCATTTCTCTGATGGCTTTCTACCGGGTTTTTCACTGACGCTTCGACACTGACCAGTGCTGCCTGATGGAAGATCACCTCAACTTGCTCCGCAAGCGAGTTCAGTAGCGGTTGACTGGCCGCATCTCCTTGAACAAACTCAATGTTTCCATGATCAAGCTGAATGTGCTCTGCTGATCCGTTCGAAAGATCATCAATAACGAACACATAGCAATTTAGATCAGTAGCAAGCCGCTCTACCAGATGGCTCCCGATAAATCCAGCACCACCGGTAACAAGAACTGAACTACCAGCCAGATCTGCTGTGTCTGTCATTGTTATACCGTTTGTGGCTATCTGCTTAACTTTTATAGACTTCTAATTTGAAAACTGCAGATTCTCAAACTAACCTCAGGACAATTGACCGGAAGGTTCCTATTTATCCATTCCTTATCGCGGTCCATGTCACAACATAACACTGCCCCTCCAACAGACGAAGGGTGGTTTGCACTGCATGATTTTCGGACAATAGATTGGGATGCTTGGCGGAAGGCTCCTGAACGTGAACGAAAGCGTGCACTTTCGGAGATAATTGATCATCTCGTATCTCAAACTGGTGTAGGTAAGAATGGAGATGGGGCTTCTGCGATATACTCAATTCTTGGACACAAAGCAGATCTGCTTATACTTCACCTCCGTCCCACAACTGCACGTATCGGAGCAATTGAGCGCCAATTTGAGCGTACCAAATTTGCGAAGTATACTAAACGAGCAACTTCTTTTGTCTCCGTAACAGAGGCCTCTGGCTATTCAGAGCGTGCTCGCAAGTATTTTGACGGCACAATCGATGAAAACTCGGGACTTGCAAACTACATGCAGACACGGTTGAAACCGGACATCCCAGACACAACACATGTCTGCTTTTATCCAATGAACAAGCGCCGCCAGCCCGGCCAGAATTGGTATGACCTTGACTTTGAGACACGCGCAGAACATATGGAAGCACACGGTGACATCGGCCGTGATTATGGCGGACGTGTTGTTCAAATGATCACAGGAGCAATAGCGCTCGACGACTGGGAGTGGGGAGTGACATTATGGGGTGATGATTTGGTTGATATGAAGGATTTACTTTATGAGATGCGTTTTGATCCTTCTACTTCGAAGTTTGCTGAGTTCGGCTCATTTTACATTGGCCGAAGGATTGCTCCTTCGGATTTACCTTCATTCATGGCAGGTGATCCTGTCCCAACTGATAAGAATGACCTAACGGCACAAGAGATGGAATCTCCAATCCATCCGGAGGATGCAACCGGCACTGAAGGTAGCTCTGATGCTATGAAAGACCATGCGAACAGCCCTGATAAATCAACAGTTAATCCTGATGAAGATGGTGTAATTGTAAATTCGGATCATCTTGTGTCACGTCTCAGCGACATTGGACTCAATGAGGAGACGAATTATGGAGATGATATTTATGGTCTTATCATATACTCCAAAGCTAATCTCCAAGACGTTCGGACAGATGTTGATGGTCTCCGTGGAAATTTCGATCACTACGATACCCATATTAAGACAGTTGTAACTGAAGAGAATGAACAGGTGGCTGTAGCCAGCCTCTGGGAAACTGAGCGTGCAGCCAATATTGCTAAGAGTTTTTTACTTGATATTGCGGGCGTTGAAGATAGCCACTCTCAACAGACGGATAATGACACCAATGTCAAGGAACCAGCTGCGACTGAAGACGATGTTGAGGACATCAGAAGTGAATTATCTGAACTCGACATCTATGCTGGTACACCTCATGGCGAAGATATGTATGCCCTTGTGCTGTATTCTGATGCGGAATTAGACAATCTTATTGATGCCGTTGAAGACTTAAATAGTGGATTTGACCGATATGACACACACAATGGAACAAATGTTTACAACGATACGGATGGAGACGTTGCAGCTGTAGTCAGCCACTGGAAAACAGCGGACGCCGCAAGCACTGCCAGTGAATACCTTTCTGATCTTCCCGGGATTGTCGGTTGGGCAAACGAAGGTGATGGCTTTGAAACTATGGGCATGTTTTACACTGTTAAGCCTGCCTACCGTGACGATTTCGTTAAAAAGTTTGGAGATGTTGAGGAACTACTCGTTGAGATGGAGGGGCATCGAAGAACCTCTTTGCTCGAAAATGTTGGTCAAAATAATGATATGTTTATCGCCAGCAGATGGGATTCAAAGCAAAATGCGATGGAATTCTTCCGTTCAGATGATTTCACTGACGCCGTTGAGTGGGGTCGTGAGGTACTTGTAGACAGGCCTCGACATGTTTTTCTTACCTAATTTTGGATTCGATATCACGTGACTTACGGAAGATTCGAGGCGAAAGCCTCGCCCTTCAGGGCGGAGAAGAGGTCAATTTGAGGTTCCTCTGTAGACCGCGTGAACCTCCCCTACCTACCCCCGCCGTTGGCGGTTCCTTGCGGATAGGAGCTTTCTGGTTCAGCGATGTGCCTTGCAGACACAACCGCAGTGTCTACAGCGGTCGCAGTCTCCGCAGGCGTTGATTTGGATTGTCTCAACCCCGCTTGCTGGTGACGGGCAAATGAGGCTGCCCGCGGGTATGATCCCGTTCGAAGTCAGCATCATGAGCAGAATCTATCACAGTCGATAATTTAATATCACGTAACGTAACTGTTTCAGAGTAGACTGAGCGATGGCTGTATTCCTACTCTACTGCACTCACTGTAATTGCAACTGATGTCCTTATCAGTAGTTGAAAACACAGTTTTATTATTCAACACGAGTCATGTGATAATGGTGTATCACGGTTTGTTACCGGATCACCACTGAATAAAGAAATCGTATTATCAACAACTGTTATCCACAGATGGAGAAGACCGAGTGCCCTGAGCCTCTCCCGAAGTACTTTACGCCAACTCACGTATGTTACTCACTTCTCGTCAACTACAAAATATCGTTCATAATGATGTTCACATTCTGCATTGAACTCTGAATGGCACTTGGGACATTGTGTACCTCCGTTTATGTACTCTGTAATAGTAAATACAGATCCGCAATTGCCACAGTATATAGCTTCTGTATCAAACTCGCTACACTCCCATTGTTCTGCTTTATGATCTGTGAGTGATCGATGACATTTGTAACATGGATAAAATGTATCACAGCATGGGAACCGGATCGAGACAATATCCACCTCGCTGTTATAATGCTCACAGCGAGTTTGTTCGTCCATCCTGATGCCAGCTAACGGAATTTCTTTTTGATTATTGGTTTCCTCTGGAGTTATTGCCGTTCTGTCTCGTGTCATTCGTATTGACGGTATCTTTCTGTATCAAGATAATTGTGGACAACTGTAATAGCGTGGTTTGCATGGATGGCTTTTGGTCCCACACTGATCTTTTCCTCAACAACCTCATCGAGAATTTCCTGCTCTTCTGTAGTGAATCGCTGATGATCAGAGAGCACAAATGCGGATGACTGTGGCATATCAACATCTGTAATTGGCGTGCCTGATTCATGTAACTGTATTACTGCGCTTTGTTCCGCAACTGCTTCTACCGTCGATCTCGTGTCCATTCGGTATAGTTTCACACCAGGCGATGGCTCTGCTGGCTGATGACCAATTGCCATATCAGCATTCTCTAATGCATTCTTGATCCGGGATGCAATTGTTCGCTCATCTGGATGTAGATACTGTAACTGCTTTCCATCAAACTCAACTCGGTATGTATCTGAAAGCACCAGTTGAATTTTTGTATCTTCTCGCATTCCATGTGAAAGAAACACTGCACTGTTTACGCAACGGCAAAGTACATCCAGCCGTCCGGCTCCACCAGCTAAGTCATCAAGCGAAAAGGACGGGTCTGTTGGCGTTTCGTGGCCGAAAATAATGAACTGACGCATGATAACTATATATCCCAACTGTGTTCAAATATCCCTTTGTTTAGTACGCTTGTGCATTCCCATCCTTTCGTGGTTCCGTTGCTGCTGATAGTGTGGCATCATTGTAACGACTGATTTGTGCTCCGCCAAATGCAGTCGTTGAGTCAACACGGACGTTGTGTCCTTTCCGTGAGAGCCCAATAGAGATTTCATCCGGGAATTCTGGCTCAACCGAGATAACTCCCTCTGAACGATACCGCCATCGAGGGGAATCTAGTGCCTGCTGTAGTGGTTGTCTTTGATCAATTAGGTTTGTTAGGACCTGCAGATGCCCTTGTGGCTGCATGTACCCACCCATCACTCCGAATGCTGCCCAGTCATTCTCATCGAATTGTACTAGTCCTGGAATTAGCGTATGGAATGGCCGCTTTCCAGGCTCTAAACAATTCGGATGGTTTGGATCAAGTGTGAATGAGGCTCCTCGATTTTGTAATGCAATCCCGGTATTTCCAGCAACCAGCCCAGATCCAAATCCCATGAATCGAGAGTTTATATACGAAACTACGTTGCCTTCGTCATCTGCAACAGTGAGTAACACTGTGTCCGCATCCTCCGCTGGTGAATCAATCATTTGAGGGGTCGGATCAGACGCTGTTGATTCAATTCGGTCAGCACGTTTCTGTGCCCATCTTTTTGATTCAAGTGCTGGAACCTCTTTGTACTCTGGATCAGTGATATAGTAATGACCGTCATGGAATGCGTGTTTCATTGCCTCAATTAGGTAGTGTATACGTTCTGTCTCATTTTCATAATCACCAACGTCCAGCTCCTCGGCGATATTCAGTGCCTCAAGAGCGATTGGTCCCTGATTGTTTGGTGGGAGCTCATATACTGTTGCACCGTTGTACGTTGTACTGATCGGGTCGATGAACTCTGGTTCAAATGATGCCATGTCGTTCATCGAAAGAACGCCTCCATGTTCTTGGACTTCATTAACAATTGCTTCTGCAATTTCACCCTCGTACACAACATCTGCTCCTTCGTCAGCAATCTTCGCAAGTGACTTGCCCAGTCGTGGTAATCGTATTTCTTCTCCAACCTGAGGAGACCGTCCGTCAATCAAGTATGCTTCTTTTGCATGGCTTGTCTGAAATAATTTCTCTGCTGGTTTCCACTGTTCAGAAATGACTTCACTCACGGGATATCCGTCAATTGCATACTGAATAGCTGGTTCAAGAACATCAGACATCGACAGAATGCCAAACTCTTCGATTGTCTGTTCCCACCCTCGTGCTGTGCCCGGCACTGTTACCGTGTGTGGTCCTGTTTCGGGCATTGACGGGTTATCGCCATCCATCCGATCCCGAATCGTTTCAATTGTTGCATCTTGTGGTGCCCCACCGCATGATCGCATAGCTCCAATTTCCCCATCAGCAGTCCGATACATTGCAAAGACATCTCCGCCAATCCCTGTTGATGTCGGCTCAACTACGTTCAATGCCGCAGCTGTTCCAACAGCTGCATCAAACGCATTTCCCCCATCCTGAAGAATAGAGATTCCAGCTTGTGCTGCTAATGGCTGACTGGTTGCGACGACGCCTTGTTGTCCGTATACTGTTGATCGCCGCGATTGAAATTGTTCAATATCTACTGGATGGTCGTCCATATGTCTTCTATTACTCCAATTGGCAAAAGCCCGCGGGAAAAACCGTCATGTTCTTTTTGTTATACTGGCTCTGTTTCGATGTGTATTGGCTTGAATTCGCCGGCGAAGATGATGTCCTTGCGGCACTTGAAGCGACATATGCTACTGATGATATCGCCATTGTGGGACCTGGGGTTGGAATCGCAACTGATCTCGATCCAGATCGACTTCAATCACTAGCACTCACACGAACCGCTGGTCCACTAGTTAGCCGTACTAATGCTTCTGTTGACGATGCCTGCCAATCTCTGAAATCTGCTTCGCTTAATCGGTCAGGAACTGTTGCGGTTCGTGCCCGCGATGTTCGGGCACAAGCTAACATCGACACCCAGCGTGCTGAGCGTAAGCTTGGATCTGTCCTTGTTGATCACGGTTTTAGTGTCGATCTCGACAACCCAGATCACGTTCTTCGCGTGTTATTTGCTGATGGGAACATTAGTCGCGATCCTGCTGCTGATCCAGTCCACTGTCACGATCCAATGCGAACTGGCTACTTGAGTGGTGTTGAATCTGATTCAATTTGTGTAATTGGATGGTCTGACCATCGGACTTCTCGGGATTTTCACACCCGTATGCCAACTGATCGACCTTTCTTTCAACCAGGAAGTATGGACCCACAGATTGCTCGTACGCTAGTCACACTTGCTGGTGTAACATCTGGTGATAGGTTCTTAGATCCAATGTGTGGAACCGGTGGAACTCTTATCGAATCTGGCTTAATCGGTGCGGAGTGCATTGGATGTGATATACAGTTAAAGATGGTCAACGGGACACGGGAAAATCTCACCCAATATCTTTCTAAACGACAGACTGATGTCTTCCGTGCTGATGCAACTAAGCTCCCGCTCTGTAATATGGCGGTTGATGCTGTTGCCTTTGATGTCCCATACGGACGTCAATCAGTAATTGAAGGGGAGACACTCTCTTCACTTGTCAATGATACTCTGGCAGAAGTATACCGTGTAACCAATCGAGCGGTTGTCGTCGCAGATCAATCATGGAAACCTGCGGCAGAATCGGTAGGATGGTCTGTACCTGCGGTCCTCCAGCGGTATGTTCACGGATCGCTTACTAGATATATCCATATTCTTGAGAAGCCAGAGTAACGGTGCGATATACTCTTTTTACTACACGTTCAAACTACTTCCATGCAAGTAACCGTTGACGTGAAAGGAGATGATACACATGTCGTTACTGTTGAGAACGGTGCAACATACGACGATATTCTTCTACAACTTGGTTTCTCACCGCAGGAGGCAACTGTTCTCTCCGATGGTCAACCTGTCCCAGGTGATGGCCACGTTACCGAAACCGAACTGACCGTTCTCCGACTTGTTGCTGGCGGATGATTGAAAAAGCAACTCCTGATGATCGTCTTGCGCTCCGCCGTTTAATCGATAGTGTTCACCTTATTGTCAATGACCTCCCCGCTCGGATCGCGGATAGCTCTGTATATGTCAAACGAAGCAACAACACAGTTCTCGGTGCAATCGTACTTCGTGAGACTACGTATGGTGCACATATCGAGGCTATTGTTGTTCGCAAGCGACGTCGTAATTCCGGGATTGGAACTGAGCTAGTAAAGACCGCTATTGACAGATACGGAGTTCTCACGATGAGCTGTCAGTCAGATACCTGGCCATTTTGGGCATCGCTTGGCTTTCGACCTCTATGGAGCACAGATCAACGTGTGTATGCTCACTATGAATCTTCCTGAACTGCTGTTTTTTGTGCGACGACAAACTCCTGCCCTGTTTCAAGCAACTCCTCAACACGGATTTCAGTATCCGCTTCTGCGTAGATGCGAAGCTTCGGTTCAGTCCCACTCGGCCGAACTAGTATCCAAGCTCCATCTGCGAGTAGCATTTTTACTCCGTCTGCTGTATTCACATTCGTAACTGACTCTCCAGCGATTGATTCCGGACGATTATCGCTGATTTTGCCCATTGTTTCTGCTTTCAGATGATCTGGGCAATCAATACTTATTCGATCTTGGTGAATCTCTCCGTGTTGTTCAAGTAATTCGTCGATCCATTCTTCAATCGGTTGTTCTACAGCAGCGGCACATGCGAGCAATCCAGCAAGAACCCCGTCTTTGTTTCGCACGTGATCTCTGATTGTAAAGCCGCCGCTTTCTTCTCCACCGATTAACGCATCATTCTCATCCATCGCTTTAGCAACCCATTTGAAACCAACTGGCGTTTCAACAACGTCTTCGGCGTGTGCCTGTGCAATGCGGTCAATTAAAAACGTCGTGGAAACTGTTCTCACTGCTGGTCCCGACTCTGATTGAAGTAAGTATGTATAGTAAATGCCAAAAAGTTTGTTTGCATCAACATACCCATTCGAAGTAACAACGGCGATTCGATCTGCGTCACCATCATTAGCAATCCCGATATCCGCTTCTCCCGAATTGACTGCATCTATTATTTGCTCTAGTCGATCAGCTGTCGGGTTAGGGGCTTCTCCTCCAAATTCCGGATCTCGGTCACACCGAAACTGCAGTACTTCGGCTCCAGCATTCTCGAGTACTTGATCCGTAACTCCTCGTCCGCTTCCGTATAACCCATCATACGCAACAGTTAGTCCATTTAGATCTGCATTTATTCTATCTTGTACTGCTCTTATATGTGGTGTCAGAAAGTCGACCTTACGGATGGTTGCTGGATCATCTAACGTATATTCTGGCTTATCAATATATGATTCAATTGTGTCAGTAACTGCCGGCAATGCTGGTGCCCCGTCTTCTGGTATGAACTTTACCCCACCGTATTCTGGAGGATTATGCGATGCAGTAACCATGATCCCCCCAGCGAGCCCTCGCTCGACAATTCCATGGGCTAACGATGGTGTCGGACAATCCCGATCTGCAAATAGAACTTCATGCCCTTCTGCTGCCAGTACTCGAGCAAGTTCCTGTGCATCCGATTCAGCATGCCTTCGAGCGTCGTACCCTACAGCCACCGGTTTTTCGTCTTTCCCTACTTCATGCAGGTACTTGCTGATTGCTTCAGCGATGGCATGTAACCGATTTGGTGTAATCTCTTGACGAGTAGCTCGCCAGCCATCGGTCCCAAATGCAACATCCATATTTCCGATTCAACATGCATTATTAAAAAATCCCAGTACTATCCACGATTATCTTTCTCGCCCTCAGCAAGTTTTTGCTTTGCCGATTTACTAAGTTGCTTTATCTCATACTCCCGTTGCATCGCTTTACTTTGCGTCTCAAATTCTTCTGTATGAACAAGTGAGACCGGATTTCTCCCTTGTGTGTATTTTGCTCCATCCCCATTATTATGCTCCTTAATCCGTCGTCTGACGTTGGTTGTATATCCAGTGTAAAATGTGCCATCTGTGCATTGAACAACATAGACATAGTGACCTCCCATGATACTACATCTGATAGTTAGTACTGTACTTGTGAATAAGCCAATGCATTATCAAAGTACGTCTATATAATAAAATCTAATCAGCACTTGCTGTTGGTGGATGCTCTTGCAGTGCGGTAACTTGACCAATTAGGATTGATACTGTTTAGCGCGTTCCTTTCGAGCAATGTAGCCTGCAATTCGGTTTCGAACGCCTTTTGATCGAATGTTTGTCAGTGTCTCTACTGCTTCTTTGTTATGTTCGAAGTTAGTCGATACTGCTTCAGGATATCGCTCCATAATGAGCTCGCCTGTCTTTTTGACGTATCCCGGTTTAATTGCCATATTTGTAGATTTCATTCGTCACCCCCTAAAGGCTATCGTATCTTGCCTATAATGGTAGTAAAGTGAACTACTCTTACATACTCGCTACCGTTGGTCGCTCCCTGAGAATGGTGATTTAGCCTACCAGAATTAAAGCCAATTTACAGAATTGCAAGACGAATGCCACGGGGCTTGACCCCAAGGCACTTCACAGTGGCCAAATTCTGTGCATTTATTCATGTTCTTATCTAACCATCATCTATGTCTTTCACAGTTCAGGATATACGAACATATTCTGATAGCCCACCGTTGACAATGCTCACTGCTTATGATGCTCCTACAGCCAGTCTTGTCGAAGAGGCAGGTATTGATATAATTCTTGTCGGCGACAGCATGGGCAATGCCGTTTTGGGATATGATACGACAATTCCGGTAACGATGGAAGAAATTCTTAGCCGTACCGCTGCTGTTGTTCGTGGCACTGATGATACTCTCATAGTCGCTGATATGCCATTCTTAAGTGTCGGCACCGATCGACAAACGAGCATCGAAAACTGTGGAACCGTTCTTAAAGAAACGGGAGCCGATGCGGTAAAAATTGAGTGTGGATCACATACCGTAGACCTTACCCAAGATTTGGTAGAGCTCGGGATCCCAGTTATGGCACATCTTGGGCTTACCCCACAACGCGTTAAGGAACTTGGAGGATATGCTCAGCAAGGTGATTCACCACAGGAGGCTCAACGAATCCTTGATCTTGCCCGACAACATGAATCGGCCGGTGCATTTGCCCTTGTGCTTGAGCATATCCCAGCAAAACTTGCAGCCGAGATAACTGAGGAACTTTCCATTCCAACGATTGGCATTGGTGCTGGCAACGACTGCAACGGTCAGGTACTGGTTTTCAACGATGTTGTGGGACTTAACGAATGGGCTCCTTCATTTGCTAAACAATTTGGTGATGTCCGAGGAGAAATCCTGTCTGCTGTTGAGGAGTATGCCGATTCGGTTCGATCAGGTTCATTTCCCAATTCTGAGGAGGAATAAGCTATGAATCTCATTCAGACGCAATCTTCTGTAAAAACGCACTGATACTACTATTCACTGCTTCTGGTTGCTCAAGCATCACTAGATGTCCAGCATCTGGTATTATGTCTAACTCTGCTTCTGGTAATAATTTCTGCAGCTTCTCATGCTCTGCTGGTGGCGTTAGCTTATCATTCTCTCCAGCGACTAGTTGGATTGGTATTTGGATTTGATCAACACGATCGCGAATATCGAACTGATGACATGTCTCAAAATCCCGCCATGTTACTTCCTGTCCAGTTTGCTTCATTAGTTGTTTTGCCTGTTCTGCCCGCTTTGTGCCTGCTTTGGAGAATAGCCCACCAGGCTGATCAAGAAATTCAATTGCTCGATCGAAGTCTGTCTCTAGCCATTCGCGCACGCTATTCAGTACTGGCATTCTTGGACCGGTTCCGGAGATAACTGCCGCCGTTATGTCTGTATCCCGTTCTGCAAGTAGATGTAGTATCACTGCACCTCCAAGCGAACATCCCACAAGCACATTTGCATTAACCTCTTTTGCTACTGCAGTTATGTCATCAGCATACGCTGAAAGTGTCTCAAACCCTGGATCTGCCGTTATATCTTCTGAACAACCGTGCCCACTTAGGTCAATAGCAGCAACTGACCAGTCTGCTCGTAACTGAAACTGTTGTTTCCACACTGTATGAGTTCCCCCGCTCCCATGGACAAAAAGAACCGTAAGGCCCGCACCATTTCCTTCGTGGAAACGGTATGCTATCTCTCGTTCATACTGAGTAATGGTTTCCATATATTATCTTGTATTGACAGAACCAAAAACAGTCCCCTCGATGTCGATATCTGTGTTGCTCTTCTGCTCCTGTATAGACGGTAAAAGCGACTATCTGGGTCTTGAACCCGGGTGAGTTCACGCGGTCTTGCGTCTAAGGTGTGATTTTATTCTATACTGTCGTACGAATCGCATATAATCTCATAATGTGGCGGCTCAGTTGAACCCGTCATCACAAGGGGCTCAGTGCGGGGGCAAAATACTCGTCATTGCCGCCACTTAGGATAGTACCTTTAGCCTAAAATTTATATTGTATTATTTCGCCTATCCAGATAATTAGCGGTACGGTGAGGACACACAGTTCCCGTCCCCAGGGAGGACCGACGAGAGACAGACCCGGGTGAACTGCAGCAAAATTACGGTCGTAACACCGGGCAGCAGTCGCCCAGCGGGAGTGTCACACAGTACATCCTCGCCACTACGACCGAATATGGCTAAATGCTCCCAAATACTACTGAAAATCAGAACGGTAGTTGGCTTCTTCCGTTTAGTAATTACCCCAATTTTGACTACTTTGTACGGATGCGCGTAACATTTATATAATATAAGCACTTACCTAATGTTACTATGAACCCTAATCAGCTACAAGACCGTTTAGATCACCGTGTTCGCACGGTATCTTGGTCTGATGAATTTGAAATTGTCGTTGATCTCGGTCCATCAACTGATGCATCTGTTGATGTTGTTGAGGAGACGGTTATCATTGTTACTGATGATGATCAACACGAGATTGATCTTGACACTACTCCGAAACAAGTGTTTATGAAAAATGGAGTCCTAACAATCAAACAGGAGGCATAAACTATGGAGCTTACTGTTAAACCACTCAAACAGAAAGACGCTGGACGCGGACTTGCTGCTATTGATCGTGCGTCGATGGAAGAACTCGAAGTCGAGAACGGAGACTACGTTTTACTCCAGGGTCCGGACGATGGCCGCGGCGTAGCTCGAGTCTGGCCAAGTTATCCTGAAGATCGTGGCAAGAGCATTGTTCGTATCGACGGACGACTCCGACAGGAAGTTGGTGTCAGCGTTGATGATCAAGTGACTGTCGAACCTGCTGATGTGCAACCTGCTACATCGGTGACTGTTGCTCTTCCGCAGAACCTGCGTATTCGCGGTAATATCAGTCCTCTTGTCCGAGATAAGCTTAGCGGACGTGCAGTGACAGAAGGTCAAACGGTTCCGTTCCCGCTTTCCTTCGGCCCACTATCAGGCTCTGGGAAATCGGTCCCACTCAAGATTGCCTCAAGTGAGCCATCTGGCACCGTCGTCATAACCGATTCCACTGAAATTGAAATCAGTGAGACACCTGCCGAGCAGATAACATCAGACAAATCTGCTCCAGAGGGTGTCCCAGATGTTACTTACGAAGACATTGGAGGTCTCGAAAACGAACTTGAACAGGTTCGGGAGATGATTGAATTGCCGATGCGGCACCCAGAGTTATTCCGCCAACTTGGTATTGAACCTCCAAAAGGAGTTCTCCTCCACGGCCCGCCTGGCACTGGTAAGACCCTCATGGCTAAAGCAGTTGCAAACGAGATTGACGCTCACTTCCAGACTATCTCTGGCCCAGAGATTATGTCCAAATATTACGGTGAGAGTGAAGAGCAACTACGGGAAGTTTTCGAAGAAGCTGAAGAAAACGAACCAGCTATTATCTTTATTGATGAAATTGATTCAATTGCATCCAAACGCGGTGAAACGCAGGGCGATGTTGAACGACGGGTTGTTGCACAGCTACTCTCGTTGATGGATGGACTCGAGGAACTTGGGCAGGTAACGGTTATTGCAGCAACCAACCGTATCGACGATATTGATCCGGCTCTTCGACGTGGCGGCCGATTTGATCGGGAAATTGAGGTTGGTGTCCCCGACAAGGAAGGTCGACATGAAATACTTCAAGTCCACACTCGTGGAATGCCGCTTTCCGATAAGATTAATCTTGAAGAATATGCGGAAAACACCCATGGTTTTGTTGGGGCAGATATTGAGAGTCTCACAAAAGAAGCCGCAATGAATGCTCTGCGACGAATTCGCCCAGAAATCGATCTTGAAAGTGATGAAATCGACGCAGAAACACTTGATGCACTACAAGTTACCGAATCCGACCTCCGGGAAGCACTCAAAGGTATTGAGCCGTCTGCTCTACGAGAGGTCTTTGTTGAGGTTCCAGATACGACATGGGAAAATGTTGGTGGCCTCGAAGATACCAAGGAGCGACTTAAGGAAACAATACAATGGCCGCTTGAGTACCCTGAAGTGTATGAACAAATGGACATGGAGTCGGCGAAGGGGGTATTGCTCTATGGTCCACCAGGAACCGGAAAAACATTGCTCGCTAGAGCAATTGCCAACGAGAGCCAATCGAATTTCATCTCCGTCAAAGGTCCTGAGTTGCTGAATAAATACGTAGGTGAATCTGAGAAGGGTGTTCGCGAAATCTTCTCGAAAGCCCGAGAAAATGCACCAACAGTTGTGTTCTTTGATGAGATTGATGCAATCGCCGGCGAACGTGGTAGCGGTAGCGACTCAAACGTAACCGAGCGAGTCGTTTCACAACTCCTCACAGAGTTAGATGGTCTTGAGGAAATGGAAGATGTTGTTGTGATTGCAACGACAAACCGTCCTGATCTGATCGATAATGCGCTTCTTCGACCGGGCCGTCTTGACCGACATATCCATGTACCTGTTCCAGATGAGGAAGCCCGACGAAAGATCCTTGAGGTGCATACCCGAAATAAACCGCTTGCAGACAATATTGATCTTGACTGGCTTGCTGAAGAAACAGAAGGCTTTGTTGGTGCAGATATAGAAGCCCTCTGTCGTGAAGCTTCCATGGCTGCCAGCCGTGAACTGATCAATACTGTTAGTCCAGATGAAATCGCTGAAAGCGTCGGAAACGTCCTTATTAGCAAAGAACACTTCGAAGCGGCACTCGATGAGGTCAGCCCAAGCGTGACCCCTGATGTCCGAGAACAGTACAAAGAAATTGAGCAAAAGTTCGAGCGAACGGAACCGGAAACAACTGGTCAGCTTGGCAGAACGTTCCAGTAGATAGACTCTGCTGACCTGTCCTGTATTCACCGTTCTTAATCGATCGGTTCTGCGACCTCACCATCAATCAGTGGCTCCGCATTTTTCTCCGGTAATGATACAACGTCGTTAACTGCAAGATCGTATTCGCATTCATCAATCCCGACAATTGATCCAATATCATCCAGAATTTGAACCGTTGTTCTACTTAGCTGATCTGCCTCTGCTGTCAAATGCTCTTTTCCTCCGTCTGTCGAAGCCTCAACAGTATCTTTTGTTGTTTTGTCTGTCTGGTCTTGATCGGACTGCATCATGTCAGCAGCACTGACAGACTCAGATTCTGTTCTATCAAGAGACTCTGATTTATCCTGTTCTTCCTGTGGGCTTGGAGGATCCGGAAACTCCGAAGGCTCAGAATATTCATCCGAGGTATAGTGTTCAGTGTCTGTTGTGTGCCGTGTCGTAGCGTTTGAATCGGATTGTGTATCTACATTCTCTTCATTGTTCTCTCTGTCTGATGGTGATTCTCCGCTAAGGATGTCCAGTACGTTCGATTTGTTTTGCTCGATGCGAGCAACAAGATCTTTGAGTAATTGTTCTTCTTCTGTTGTCAGGCCTTCTCGTTCTGTTTTGTATCCGGCAGCGTCCAAGGATGCGTTTTTAACGATTTTTCCCATCCGACGTTCGTATATTGACTTTGTGACGTCTTTCGCTGTTTCAATTTCATCTGTTAACCGCCGAATCTCTGTTGAACTAAATGGATCATCAACCTCTTCGGCGAGATCTTCACGCTCGGATTCGAGTTCACTGATGTATCTCCCAACTTTGGCATAGAAATTATCTTCTAACGCTTGGAGGTCGTCCATTTGCCGTTCTCGGGACTGAACCGAGCGCAGTTCATCTAGATTCATTCTTTTTCCTTTTCAGCGTGGCCTCTGGTCATTAGGAAGACACCCAAGTATTCTGGATACGAATCGAGGCCCTCTGTTAGTTCAAAACTATCCCCACCTAATTCAATCTTACCCCATGAGTCTTCATCATATGGGGGGTACTCAGATAAATCAGTTATCTCAATTGTAATGTCGTGTTTTGTGAATGCTTCTGGGACGGCATCGACTAATGGATCAAAGTCTGAGATTTCATCCCGGTCAATCCGCTGTACTTTTAGCCCACTTCCACCGTGTAGGCTTCCAGGTAACCGGATTAGACGATGAGTATCTGTCGTTACCGGCTCGTCAATCGGAGCTCGTTCGTTCTTGATTGTTTCTTCAGTTAACTTACGAACTATTTTTAAAAAGGCTGAGTGCAAGTCAATATTTCCTTGCTTGATTGCATCAGGATTTTCTTGTATTGCTCGTAAAATTGCTGTCGTACTCTCTGTGCCAATACCCTCAAACGACTGTAAACGCATTGTAGCTTGCTTTTCATCAATCGTCTGTAGTTCCGAAACTAACTCAACCAACTGCTCGTGGACTCGTCGTCCCCAGCCACCATTTGTTCGAAGCGTTCGTTTCTCTGCTGGACTTTTTCGACCAGCTGTTCCTTGAACAGCCTCTGTGTCAATAATCTGGTCGACTCCCACGTCAACACCTCGTATGTACTCAACAATCTCCCGTCGATCCTCTCGATCTAATTTCTTTACACTCTCATCCCGAACATGTACATGATACCCTCGACTTCCTGAAAAGACAACTGTAAGATCAGTAAAATTGAAATCTTCCTCAATAAAAGAGAGCAACCTCATTAACGCATCCTTACACGCTGTGAGCATCGCTTTGTACGTTGTTTCATCGGGGTTGATTCCTGGCAGGTGATCCGCATCTAGATCAAACACCAGATCTGAACCTTGCCAGTTCTTTTCTTCCATTGTTTGTGCTCCTGGCGTTTCGTAATATCCTGCAGAAAAATATACGTGCCGTGGACGTCGGTCAGCAAGAAACTCACTTACAGACCCGATGTCAACCAACGACTGATGCCGTACCATCGTTGTTCCGTCAGGCGAAAATGGAATATATCCCCATTCGCGTTGTCCAGCATCTGGAGGCGATAATACATTGGCTCGTCGGTAGTAGTCTCGAAAACGACCGCGTAGATACGCTCGGGTCCGGTCTTCCATCAATGAAGCATATGCATGATGGGGCTAAAATAATGCCGAACTAGCGGAGAATTTCAGAGATTCGATCCGTAATCCCACCCTCTCCTCCAAGACGAAGATAATATGCGTCTCCTCCATCCTCGTAATAGCCTTCGATATGACGCTCTGCTTCGAACCCGACTGATTGGTAGAATTTTAGTGCTTGCTCATTCGTTGCTCGTGCGTGACACGTAACTGTCTCGTGATTCTTTGCAACACGTTCAATCAACTGTCGGCCGAGTCCTTTTCCTCGATATCTGGCATCAATTGCGAGAAAAAGAATATACCCATCTGGCCGCACGGCAGTAAACCCCCCCAGTTCCCCGTCGATAATAATTGCATGAACTTTCGCCCGTCGGTATGAATCCGCAAAAAAGCCCTTCCGCTGTTTTAGAATACCCTCTGATCTCCGAATCCGCTCTTTGAGCTCCCACGCTTCTTCGAGGTAGTCGTCTTCCCCGGGTTCAATCACGACGGCTCGTAGATTGACGCTCACTGCAATACTCTAGCAGACTGGATTATATAACAGTTATTGACGGCTCAATTGATTTTTAGCCTTACAGTTTTTGAGGTAGCAAGGATTCAGCTTTAGCCGTGGGAATGGATCAATTGCCGTTTATATATTGAGAAAGCAGATTGTATATTCCAGAACTCGAATCCGAGGTAGTTGACTTTGCAAATATGGGGCACTCAATATGTCTTGATCATGCTTTTTCTGCTCTGGAGAGCAAAACCTTTGTCTCAAATGTCTCGTAACCTACTGATAATGCGGAAGTTTATTTGAACTACACACACACACAATTATTTCAGAATAAGAATAACTTTTGCAGTAGACTACAATTATATCATAAACATATAGATATGACCTACAAACTCGTCGATCATACCGCTGATATCGCTGTTGAGGCGACTGGCGAAACACTTGGTAATGCTTTTGCGGCAGCCGCGGATGGCATGGCTGCTGCAATCTGCGATGAGATTCCAGATACTGGAGACCGCATTAGCATCGAAGCTGAGGGCGAATCAAAGGAAGCAGCACTATTTGAGTATCTCGATGAGCTTATTCTACAGCGGGATGTCCAACATATCTTACCAGTTGATAATACCGCCAAGGTTACTGAAGTAAACGGCAATTGGATTGTAGAAGCGTCGACTCGGGGCGTACCACTTTCTGAGGTTACTGCCCGTGAGATTAAGGCTGTAACCTATTCTGAGATGAATGTCGCAAAGACCGATGATAGCTGGTCTCTCTATGTTGTATTCGATGTTTGAGTGTCTCAGTTGAAATAACGATACTTATCCAAGTGTATCGTATATATTTATACTAATGTCACCGGTTGACTGGAATTCAATTACTAACGAGGAAACTGTGCTCTGGACCGGCCGGTCACATTATGTACTTGCATTTGGACTCTTCCTTCTTGGAGTGACACTTGCAGCCACTGGGGGTATAATTCTTTGGTCCGGTCTTACCGGTGGTTCGCTGCTTCTCGGTCTTATTCTTGGCTTACCGCCGATCAATATCGGACTACTGGTTGCACTTCTTGCTGGTCTTCGTCGGATTTGGACACACTATGCTGTGACCAACCATGCTGTATATAAATATCGGCGAGGACCCCTTGGTGGAATTACTCGAATCCCGCTCAATAGCGGATCTGTCACTGTTCAACAGGATCTGCTAAGTCGGGTTGTCTCAGCAGGCGACCTTGTTGTTAAATCTGGGGATGAAACGCACATATTGCCTGCAGTTGGATCCCCTGAGCAGGCTGCTCAGAAGATACGTGACGTATTTTAACTTTTACAGGCTATGTCCCCGTTATCAAGGAACGACCAAGGGAGACAAGCAGGTATACGGATAGTTCATTCCTCAAATACTGCTCTGATATCTGTCTGATTTTCTCCGTAACCGTTACCGGCGTTCTATGCATAGAAAAATATATGACTACTTTCGAGGCCGATGATATCACAATAGAGAAAGTTCGTGAGCATGTATGGGAAATCCCTCGTGAAGGCGATATGCGCGTCAAAGCTAGAGTTTACGCAAGTGAACCGTTGCTTGAAGAGATTGCCCAAGACAAAACACTTCAGCAGTTGAAAAACACTACTCATCTCCCTGGCATTGTCGAACCAGCTATCTGTATGCCGGATGGCCACCAAGGATACGGATTTCCAGTCGGTGGGGTCGGCGCAATTGACGCTGAAAACGGATGTATCTCTCCAGGTGCAGTTGGATACGATATCAATTGTGGCGTCCGGATGATAAAAACTAATCTTACGTATGCTGATATTCGCGGTAAAGAACGGGAACTTGTCGATACTCTCTTTGAAAACATCCCGTCCGGACTTGGTGGAGGTGGGATTGTTGAGGTAGACCGATCAACGCTTGATGAGATTCTTGAACGCGGAGTTAAGTGGGCGGTTGACGCTGGCTACGGTGTTGAATCTGATCTTGCACATTGTGAGGATGAAGGGTATCGGCCAGAGGCAAACGCTGATAAAATCACTCAGGATGCCAAAGACAGAGGTAAAAATCAAGTCGGGAGCCTTGGAAGTGGTAACCATTTCCTTGAGGTACAGCGTGTCACTGATATCTATCGTGATGAGGTTGCTGAACAGTTTGGTCTCGAAGAAGACCAAATTGTCATCCTCATCCACTGCGGTTCCCGCGGGCTTGGCCACCAGACATGTAATGATTACCTACGAGAGATTGAGAAAGCGCACCAAGGCCTGCTTAACAAGCTTCCAGACAAAGAGCTGGCAGCCGCTCCTGCCGGTTCTCAGTTAGCTGAAGATTATTATCAGGCTATGTGTGCAGCGATCAACTTTGCATGGGTAAATCGTCAGCTTATCACTCATCGTACTCGACAAGTGTTCCAACAAGTGTTTGACCGACCATGGGAGCAGCTTGATATGGAGCTTCTCTACGATGTCGCACATAACATTGCAAAAAAAGAGACACACACTGTTGAGGGTAAAGAACGCGAACTCTATGTCCATCGAAAAGGCGCAACTCGAGCGTTCCCGCGTGGCCATCCAGAGCTTCCTTCAGTGTATAAAGATGTTGGGCAACCAATTATTATCCCTGGTAGTATGGGTGCTGGTAGCTATATTCTCCGCGGTGGCGACAAATCACTTGATATCTCATTTGGATCGACCGCGCATGGGGCAGGTCGGCTAATGAGCCGCACTCAAGCTAAAAAAGAATATTGGGGGGAAGATGTTCGTGATGCACTGGAAGACCAGCAGCAAATCTATGTTCGAGCACAGAGTGGTGCTACTGTTGCTGAGGAGGCTCCCGGTGTGTACAAAGACGTAGACGAAGTCGTTCGTGTGTCCGATGAACTCGGAATTGGCGACAAAGTTGCTCGTACATATCCGGTTTGTAACATCAAAGGATAACCGAGAAAGCACAACGAGTCTCCCGGTATCTGTTGTAACAGAATTTGATGAGTCCTCATCGTGTTTTTCAACTATCTTTGGAAATCAAACCGAGGCTCATCTTCAAGCCACGGTCCGCTTTTGACACGACTGCCGTCTTTATATGTGATAAAATTAAGGTAAAATTGCCGTCCACATCCGTCTGGGTGTTCCCGTTCTGTTCCTATTCGGTCATCTACACCACAGACCAGCGCAATACCATCCTTTTCTTCTCTATTCTCATCTGTTAATGAACTATACTCGTACTTTTCAATCGGCGTTGCGGTCACTGATTGATCATTAAGAATTGCTGGCCGTTTTAGAACATGGATAGTGTCACAATATGGGCACGTGTATGTCTGCTCGATCCTTGTTGTCATCTCTATATTGTTCAGGTATACTATGGTCTGCTGTGCAATATCGGTTCCCCTCATTCCCCGTTGCTTGTACAAGACTTTCCGATAAGGCCTTTTGCTCTGGGGTACGTCATTGTGACATAGCCATGATAGATGAGACTGCCGCTGAAATCGAGGCAATGCGTACCCATAGCTCCTCTGAGGTGGCCATCAAGGCTGCTGAGGCACTCCACACGTTGACCACTCGTGACCGATCCACGGTTTCTGAGTTCAAGCGCGACCTCGAACACAATATCGGAGTGTTACGAAGAGCCAATCCGTCACATGCTACCCTTGAAACTGCCCTCCGTGAAATTGAGGATGCAGTTCTTGATACCGATCACACGTCGGTTACAGGTGCAGTCGATGCACTTGCAGAAACAATTGATACCGTAACTGAGCGTATCCAGACAGCCAAACAGGATGCTGCATTGAATGCTGTATCATTATTCTCCGATGGGGATACCATTCTTACTCATGACTTTTCTACAACAGTCATGGCAGCTATCCGGGAGGCGGCAGAGCAGAATATCTCTCTTCAGATATATGTGACAGAAGCTCGTCCCCGAAATCTTGGTCGAAAGACAGCCAGAGAGCTTGGCAAGATTGACTCTGTTGACGCTACGCTTATAGTCGATTCTGCTGCAGGCTCATACGTTGATGAATGTGATTATGTTCTTACTGGAATGACATGTGTTGTCGATGATCAGTTGTATAATCGAGTTGGCACGTTCCCAATTGCTGCCGCTGCCGCACAAGTAGATACACCGTTTTATGTAACTGGCGCTAGCACGAAAGTGATTGAATCTGGTTTCGTATTTGAAAATGACTACCGTGATGCAAGTGAAGTGCTCCGGGAGCCCGCCGAAGGATTCTCTATTGAAAACCCATCATACGATGCGACCCCAATTGAACTCGTCAACCGGATTGTCACCGAAAAGAAGATTATATCTCCATGATTTTTCATAACTAACTATGGCCGATGAAGAACCTGATGTCCCCGTTATGTGTCCCGAATGCGACACCGAGACTACTGTCCCTCTTTCCGATGTTGAATCAACACTTGCTGACCACAATGAGGAGCATCACGGTGGTGATACTGTTGCCACTGTCACCCCGGAAATCAAAGAGTATATTGCCGATCTCGTAGCTGAAGACTTAGACCTTCTTGACTAACGACAACTAACTTGCTTTTCTGCAGGAAGCTCTCTCAATAACTTGTACCTGATGGTTGTGTGCCAGTATAGGCTCAACACTTTATGGATCCTTGTTAATCTGAATTGATAGTCCATCTTCAGCAATTCGTACATCTGTGTCGATATATCCCTGCAATGAATCTAGCATTTCTTCGTGTTTTCCTTCTGTGTGCGGGTATAGATGTGTTAAGTATAGTCTTCCAATCTCCGGGTTTGACTTTGACAGCATCTTTCCGAGCGTTTCAGGCGTTGGATGATTTGAAACTTCGACTTCATCAGGAAAAGAACAATCATGGGCAACAACGGCTACCTCGTCAAAAAATGTTCCCAGCTCTTCAAAGGGTTCGGAATCGCCACTGAACGCAAAAAAATCACCGATGCGATACGCAAAACAGGGAAGCGAATGCTTTGTCTCTCGGGCTTGGATATTGAACCCAGCAATTTCATGAGATCCCGCTTCAATTTCTCTTACTTCAATATCTAGCCGATCCTGCATATATTCGTGAGCTTCAAACAGGTTATCTACGAGTGTCTTTGTCCCCTCTCCACCGATAATTGTTAGATCTTCTTCCCCTGATAACCAGCGAGCTTTACATAGTGGCATCAAATCAGCAATATGATCGAGATGATGATGCGTTAATAACACTGTAGAGATTTCTTCATATCCTGGTCCATATTCCTCTAGTCGATGTAATACCCCTGACCCACAGTCAATTAATATCGACTGTTCGTCCTGTTGAACAGCAATCCCGGTCTGCATACGTTTACCAGCCGGCATTGCACTGCCCGTCCCAAGAAACGTAACTCGCATGACGTATAATTACGTTTTTGCTTTCATACGATTGTTGGTCTTTTGTGTCCTGTATGCAAATAGGACCTTACAAGCGATGTGAGGAAGTGATGCATAACCTGATTTCGAGAAGACTGACATCATTGCAGATGGAATTAACCGTTATGAGGTTTAAGAACAGGCAATAGCTACTGAAGATGAGAATACACTTACCGGCTCAGTGTTCAATATATCTCGATGACTTGGCGGCAGCACCTTCCTGCCGAACTTGATCCAGCGGATGTCGCTGATAGTGAAATCATTGAAGAGTTTACGCCCGTTCTCCAGAAATGGTGGGTCGAATCGTTTGGTGAATATGTTCCGGAGAATAACGGTCTTTTTACCCCACCACAGAAGGAAGCAATTCCTTTGATTGCAGATGATACAAACGTGCTCATCTGTGCGCCAACTGGGAGTGGCAAAACTCTTGCCAGCCACGCCGCCATTGTTGATGAACTTATTCGCCGTGAACGCCGAGACGAGCTTGAAAATTCTGTGTACTGTCTCTATATCTCTCCATTAAAATCTCTTGCTAATGACATTTATCGTAATCTAACTGAACCACTTTCTGATATTGATGAAATCGCAACACAACGTGGAGAAGAATCGATTAACATTCGGCATGCGATTCGGCATGGGGATACCGATCAACAGGCCCGGCAAGCTATGCTTGACCAGACGCCACACATCCTCAATACTACACCTGAGACGCTAGCGATTTTGCTTAACTCTCCAAAGTTCAAACAAAAGCTTGAGACTGTTGAATATATCATTGTTGATGAGATTCACTCGATCGCTGATAATAAAAGAGGAACACATCTTTCTGTTAGTCTTGAGCGATTAGAGGAACTTACTGATACATCACCAACGCGAATTGGATGCTCTGCCACAATTGAGCCACTTGATGAGGTTGGAAAATTTCTGGTTGGTAAATCAGAAGCCAATGGTTCATTTCGTGAGTTTGAAATTGTTGATGCTCGTTTTGCTCGTGACTTTGATTTAGAACTACTCACCCCAGTGGACGATTTGATCGGTACAGCTCCTGAAACAGTAACTGAGAAGTTCTATGAGCAACTGCACGATCTAATTGAGTCGCATACAAATACAATTGTCTTCGCAAATACTCGATCTGGTGCCGAACGAATCCTCCATAACCTTCGTGAGTACTTCAATTATGATGAGGCTAATTCCGGATGCCACCACGGAAGCTTATCGAAGAGCCAGCGAGAGCACATCGAGGAAGGGCTGAAAAATGGTAATTTCGATGTTGTAACATCCTCGACCAGTCTGGCGCTTGGAATTGACATGCCGCATGTCGATTTGGTTGTCCAAGTTGGATCTCCAAAGTCAGTTGCTGAACTTTTACAACGTGTTGGTCGGGCAGGCCACCGCGTCGGACAGACTGTTACAGGGAGAGTAATCGCTCTTGACCGAGATGAACTTGTTGAATGCGCTGTCATGGTGAAAAAAGCTGAAGAGGGTTTTGTTGATTCAGTTGATATTCCTGAACGGGCTCAGGACGTGGCCGCACAGCATGTCTATGGTATGGCAATCAACGCGATCCGACCGGAACACGAAATTAAGGGTATCCTCCAACGTGCTTATCCATACCAGGATTATACTGACGACGAATTTGATCAGCTTCTACGGTATTTGACAGCAGAATACAGTGGTATGGAGGACCGGAATATCTACGCTAAAGTTTGGCGTGATACCAACGATCCACCATCTGGAGAACATCACTACGATGAATACGAGGTCGGTGAACAACTGATTGGCAAGCGAGGTCGTCTTGCCCAGATGATATACATGACAAACATCGGTACGATCCCAGACAGCTTCTCCGTGGATGTATTTACGCGTGCCGGCAACGAATGGGTAGGACAACTCGATGAAGAGTACCTTGATACATTAGAAACAGGAGATGTGTTTGTTCTTGGTGGAGAACACTTTGAGTATCGATATCGACGTGGATCAAAGGTATATGTCGACCGGACATCGGCACGTCCAACTGTTCCTTCTTGGTATAGCGAACGACTGCCTCTCTCATTTGATCTTGGACGTGAAATTCTCCAGTTTCAGCGTGATTTACTCTCCATATTGAGGCATGACGGGAAAGATGCGGTTAGATCATGGCTTGCTGATCTTCCGCTGGACGAACATTCTGTTCGAGCACTCACCCAAATGTACGTCCACCAGGTTCAGTTTGCAGGAGAAGAAAGCATCAGTACTGATCGTCGGTTCGTCATTGAGGAAGAACTAGACCGAGACGAATATCGCCGACACTATCATATCCGTACTATTTACGGACGAAAATTTAATGACGGACTTTCTCGGCTACTCGCGTACCGATGTGCACAGGAGACAACAGCAAATATTTCTGTTGCTGTTGCCGATAACGGATTTACCGTTTCAATGCCGCTTAACCGTAAAGTAGACCTCGTCGAAATCATAGAAAACCTTGATCCAACTTCCGTACGACAACAATTACGAGCGAGTTTAGATGAAACAGATTTGCTTAAGCGTTATTTCCGAATCAATGCAACTCGATCACTTATGATCCTCAAGCGTTACAAGGGGACCGAGAAGTCAGCTAGCCAGCAACAAGTTTCAAGTGAAATGATGCTTTCTTACGCCCAAGATCTTGATGACTTTGCCGTCATTGAAGAAACTTATCGGGAAATCCTAGAAGACAAGCTTGATATAAATGCCATAGAATGGCTCTGCCAGCGCATTCAAGCTGGGGACCTTTCTGTCCACAGCATGACCGTTGATACTCCTACTCCTCGAGCCTTTGGATTAGCAACACTCGCAGCCAGCGATGTCGTACTCGCTGAAGATGAAAGTGCAGTTTTACAAGAGTTCCATCAGCGGGTGTTATCTGAAATTGGTGATGGCGATGAAAATGCTTCGGCAACAAGTAGTCAAGAATCATCGTAGGTCTCAACACTATTTCTTTGGTATTAGTAGGGTGTTGATTGCGTCTGGAACAATTAGTATATCTGCTGCTGTGTCAATTGCTGTGTTGATACTTTCTTCTACTTCCATGTGACATTCTGTGACTACTTGTGGGTGTTCGCTATTCGTAATCGTCACTGTATGCTGTTGCAAGACCTGGGATAAGACAAACGCTCGCTGCGCTCCCGGGTCGTATCCATCCTTCATTTTATTGTACAGCGCCTCAGGTGACTCCGATTTAATAAGCTCCCTGTAAAATCGCTGTTCTCCCGCACCATGTCCAGCCCCGTTTTCAAGTCTCGCCGGAACGATGATCGTTCCGTTCTCTTTGAGTGGGTTTACTGCTCCAAGCGCAATGTATGTTGCCGCTCGACTTGCTTGGTACAGGTTCTTATCTTTTGGGCCATCAATGCCGGCGATAACAGTATCGTATGTCTTCTTGATCGGAACAGCCAGCGCCTCCTGTGCTGTTGATGCTAACTCTTCTAAGACAGCTGTGTGATCTCCAGCACTTACACCAGTTATATTACCTGAACAACGCGTGATATTAACGCAAAAATCAATCCCAATCAGATCTCCGGCTTTGTTGATTGCCTCTCGAAATGGGTTCCCCATAATCCTCCCAAGCCGTATACCATCTCGGTCTAGCATCTTAGGACCGTGTGTATACCTGATAAGCTCCTCACCTCCAGCTCCAATAACCACCGTTTTTGCTCCGCCAGAGAATCCTGCATATTGATGCGGCTCAACGATTCCGGTTGTGATTACAGTGTCGGCTTCGTATATAACAGGATTGACCTCCACGGGTACACCGTCTACTTGTCCAACTGTAACAACATCACTAACATCGTGATTTACCGCTAACTCTGCGTGTGATCCTAATAGTTCATTTAATTCTTGGCTGCTTAATTCCGCGTGTAATCCGGTTCCAACTACAATTGTTATTTGACTTTTTGCAACTCCAGCTTGGTTTAGCCGCTCTATCAGTGCCGATACTAGTGTCTCTGTCGGCGTCGACCGAGTTCTATCTGTGGTAACAATGGCAATTGTATCGTCTTCTGAAACTTGTTTTTGTAACTTCTCTCCATGTGGATTTGATATGGCATCTACTAACGCCGCCTGTATTTCAACAGCCTCGTTTCCTGTTGGTTGTGCTATTTTGACGTTGGGCAAATTGACGGATATTGACTCTGTCCCAAGTGGAAGTTGTACCATTCACCGTAGCATCATTCGACTGTGGTGATTAAGTTTTCACTCCCCGCAATAAACCAAGTTTGCATCCCTCTAGGATCAAGACAATCTTCCATACAAAGCGGCGACTGAATTTGGCCATTCAACAGCGAGCACTGGTAAGATCGCCTTTACTTTTGCTTCGTTTTGCTCAATCCATCGCTCTCTTTTTTCCATCTCTTGATTCCACTCTGCTGTCGTGCTGATGTTGAGTGTTTCCTTTGTATATATCTCCCCGCCAACCTCGACAGTCCCATGAAGCGACCCACAATCTGCACAGCGAAGTGCTGCGACAATAAAATACTCTTCGACCTTTTCTCGAATCTTCTCATCATATCCTTCAACTTCATCCGCTGAGATTCCGGTGGATGCACAGGAGTAACATAGTGAACTACGTGATCCAAGTTGTTTCCCGCAGTATAGACAGTTCTGTGGCACAGGATTGCTTCCCTCGGAATCTATTATAAACCTAGTCAGGTTCGTAGCCAATAACCATCTGGAACAGTTGTTGTATGCGTTTCAATCCAACTTGCGAATGACTGTGATTCGATTTGTAATTTATGCGCTTTCTTTATACCACCAAGGTAGGCGTTTCGATCTTGGTTTCCCCCTGGGACTGGCTGTAACAGTTGCTGTGCCTTGTCTGTCATGTAATGATGCCCTCTTCCTTGATGCTTGCTGATTCGAATTGCTTTTTCAAGCCTGCCTCCCGGGGTCTTTCCATCAACAAGTACTGCTTCTTTGTCTATCTTCCCGCTTGCGTTGAACCGCTTGATGTGTGCATTTTCCCGAAATGTATCTTTTATGTCTGCGGCTCCCCCTTTTGTTCCGATCTGGTCACTTATTCCTTGAATATCACAAACTGAATTTACAGTCATATATCCAATCAGATACCGATGCGTGTATGAGTGACTTTGCTCGTTTTTCAAGCCCGTATAAAACGCGATTATATCTCCTTGCTCAAGCGACCGTAGTAACTTTGTGTATGCTGGTCTGCTTCCAGTTTCGCCGTAAGTCAAAGCATCAAAATTTGGGTCATGGTGAACTGGCCATTCTTCCATTTGATCTCCGCTCACCGTATGTTCCCCATTCCCAGACGGGTCAATCTTATCGAAAAATTCTGCAGCTGATCGTTCCTGATGCCGTAGCTCAATCGACCCATATGTTTTTGATTCAACTGTCGGGTCGGACTCCGGTATTGGAAGATACTCAAATGAATTATCGGGGTAGATTGGTGGAACTGGTGAAACATTTGTTGAGTCTGCCCCAATCCCGAGTAATGCGACGGTCATAGTCCTATACACTACTCATTGCTTGCTACTGTGTTCTCTAATGTTCCAACACCCTCATACCAGATTTTGACTTCGTCACCAGGTTCAATTAGACCAGGGTTTGCTGGACTTCCGAATGCAACTACATCCCCTGGCTGAAACGTGTATCGGTTCGAGAGGTGGGAAATAAGTTCAGCCGGTTTGAATAACATTTGCTTTGTATTGGCTGACTGTCTCATTTCGCCGTTGATGTGGGTTGTCATTTCTATTCCTACCGGATCAATGTCAGTTTCAATCCATGGTCCGAGCGGTGCTGATCCATCAAACGCTTTTCGTGCTGTTCTTCCTGGTTGATCAAGTGCGTCAACGTCGTTCATAATCGTATATCCTCGCACTACTTCGCTGACTTCGTCTGGCTGTATGTCTGTACATTTTGTATCAATCACTGCTGCTAACTCTCCTGCGTATGTTAGTTCCTCTGTCCACTCTGGGTATTGAATTGGGTCTTCTGTTGCAATAACGGCTCCGTGGTGTTTTAAAAACCAGTCTGGCTCTTCTGGTCGCTCGTATTCCATCTGCTCGAGCGTTTCAGCATAATTTCGTCCGACACAAAACAACGTTGACGGTTCGCAAGGGGCAAGTAGTTCTGCCTCTCTACCCAGTTCATATTTTTTATTATCGGTATATATGTGGCCATCTCGATGCTCGCCCGTGATAACTCCGTCCTCTGTTTTGACTCGTGCCAGTTGCATAACAGACGTTTCTGACTTGTTCCTATGCCCGTTTCGGTTTAGTATGCATGATAACAACCGACTTGTTCTTGTACTCCCTAATAGCTATCATGGCTGTGTCTCGTCCTGAAATCAAGGCTGGAGTTGCTGACTTAGACCTATCTGATCATACTGTTCTTGTTACTGGTTCGACCCGTGGTGTCGGAAAACAGACTGCACTAGCAATGGGAAGGCTTGGTGCAACTGTATTTGTACACGGTCGTGATCGTAAGGCTGGAAGAGATGTCGTCTCTAAGCTTGATCAAATTGGTGCATCTGATTCTGAATTTTTCGCTGCCGATTTCTCTGATCTTCACGCAGTTCGAACAATGGCTGCGGATATCGCTAACAGAACTAATTCACTTGACGTATTAATAAACAATGCTGGTGGATATTTCCCGAACGCTGGCACAACTTCCGATGGATTCAGTTATACTTTCTGTGTAAATCACTTGGCACCATTTGCGTTAACTGCAGAGCTTTGGTCGCTTGTCAATGCTGCTGACGGGCGTATTGTTGTTACATCATCGGCTGCACATCGTGGTGCTTCACTTGATCTTGATGCAATAACTTCCCCTGATGGACGGCTTGGATTTCAAGTATATGCTCAATCGAAGTTAGCCAACATCCTCTTTGCAAATGAACTCAATCGTCGGTCAGTTAATACCGGCAGTTCTGTTCGAGCAAATAGCATACACCCTGGAGCTATTCCGGGTAGCGGATTTGGAAGACACGCACCGTTTCCGTTTTCACTGATTCCTAAACTTGTGCAAGCACTTCCAGACCGTGTCGAAGATCGTATTGCAGATACGCCTGCTGACGGTGCAGCAACTGTAATGTATGCCGCTGTTTCTCCTGAAACTAGCGGGATTGGTGGAGCCTACTTTTCAGACTGTCAACGCCAGTCTCCTGCTTCAGCTGCAACGAATGAGCAAACTGCGGTTGCGCTCTGGGAACGTAGCGAAGAACTTCTTGACCAAACGTTTTCAATTCCAGAGGTGTAGTGACCTGCGTAGTGTCTAGTCGTCAATAGCTCTCTGCACCTCTTCGCTGTCGTCTTTCATATCAATCGGATCAAGGTGAATATGCGCATCAGATACATCATCCAAATCTATGGTCTGATTTCGCAGTTTTGTCTCAAGGTCGTGTGCCTGCTGGAAGGAAAGATTATGTGGAACTTCAACATGTGCTTCAACCTCTAAGCTTGGTCCTTCGTAAAATACAACAAGATCATGCACGTCGTAGACCTCTGGATTATTCTGTAATGTCTCTTTTATCATCTGTTGCTGTTCTGTTGAGGCCGCTTTCCCGGATAGATACTCGATATTTTCTTTTGCTATCTTAACACCTTGATAGATGACTAAGACACTTACAAGTGCTCCAGCAGCAGCATCAAAAATCGGATATCCTAATGCAACCCCGAGTACACCAAGCAGTGCTGCAACTGATGTGTATAGGTCGTTCAAACAATCAACAGCGAGTGCTTTCAGTGCCGGAGCACCTACCTCTTCATTCATTCGTGAAGTATACCAGTAGATGAAGTACATATCCAACATCGCGATGAGAATCCCAACTACCAGCAGTGGGTGGAATGTCACATCTACCCCATATGCCAGTCCTGTTACTGACTCATACAGGAAATTTACGCCAAGTAATACGATCACTGCCCCGACAAATAGAGCCGTAAGTGGCTCAATTCGGGCATGTCCATGTGGATGTGTTTCGTCTGGATCCTTGAAGCGACTCTCTCCCCAGATGTAGACTACAAAGCTCGCAACTAAGTCTGCGATTGAATGTGCTGCATCTGCCAGCAGCGCAATACTACCGAATAGCAGTCCGACTGCCCCTTCAACAATGATCTTAACTGCATTTCCGATTATGTTCGCGATCGAAGCTCGGTTAAAACGCTGCTGGTCTGAGAGACCTGACACATCCTTTTTAGACCCTGTCTAAATTTGAATATTGGCATTAGCTCCGTCAAATAATCGGATTTCACAAATCTATACTGACAGTGTTCTCTTTTCAAACGATAATCAAGGTAGGTCTTCTCTCCACCGGGGCAGACCAGTTGACCCAGACACATGTAGTTCTCTTCAAATGAGGATTTCAAGATAAAATCTGCTTCAGTGTGTGATCTTAATAAGAGTATTGAGTAGGAGAAAATCGGCCTCAGTACTCATAGGGATCGTCTTTCCTGGTTGCCGACGCCAGGTCTGACTGGTATATTCATCATCGGCCATCTGTATGTATGTGAGTCCCGCATATCTGTTTTTCTTCATGTCTCTCCTGAAGTACTTCGGTGTCAAGCCCCGAAGCACGCTGCCTTCTCTGTAGAAATATCAATGCAACCAATAATGGTATGTATTTTCATACCAAACTAAATATGAAGACTATGACCGATGCATATGTTCACGTTGTTGCTGAACCGTCTGCAATACAACAAGCAGCGAATGCCATTGCTGGACGCGATTCCGTCTCAGCAGTTCATCTTGTGACTGGTGAACATGACATTACCGTTCAGCTTGAGGTTGAAAGCAAGGAAGATATTGCATCAGTTGTAACCGAAGACATTCACTCAGTGATGGGTGTTATTGACACCGAAACCCATGTTGCATACGAGCCGTGAGTATCACCAGTATTACCGGCGGAACAAGTGACTGTTTCGGTGCTTGACGCTTAGGTGTAACACTTGTATTCAGCCATCGTTCTTTTACTGATTATTGAGCTTTTCTCGAGCAGCCGCGACAACAAGTGGAAATGTGATCGTTGCGTCTGCATACACTGTTGCATTTTTCGCATCCTTCTCAATCTTCCCCCATGAGCGGGCCTCCTCAAGACTCGCTCCTGAGAGTCCTCCTGTTTGCTTGGAGTCCATCGTTAGTTGTACACCATAATCGTAGGCTCCTGGAACAACCAACATTGTCTGTAATGTATAGTTCTTCGGTACACCTCCTCCTACAAGCAGTGCTCCGGCACGCTCTGCTTCGAATGCCATGTCGTTGAGATCAGACATATCGCCCAACGCATCCACTGTAAGATTAGAAATTTGCGAATGCATCCATGCTTGGAGTCCAAGAATTGAGTCTTGTACTGCCGGACAGTAAATTGGCACACCATTCTCGTATGCTGCAGCGGCAATCCCCGAGTCTTCGTCAATGTTTTTCTCCTTATTAACCCGAGCATTTTCTTCACCAAGTTTTGCAGTCAACTCTTGTATGCTAACTTTCTCTTTTTCAGCAAGTGGTGGTAACACATTATTTCGCATGTGCTCTTCAAACTCTGCGAAGTGCTCTTGTGGAAGATAGACATTGTAAATTCGATCAACACCTTCCTCTCGAAGTTGTTCGTCGTGGTCTCGTTGATCTTGATCAGGTGCAGACTCCCGTCCATGGTGATGTTTTCCTCCGATGGCTTCGATAGCGTCATGTGTAAGATTAGCGCCTGTTGTTACCAGTACGTCAACATGGCCATCCCGAATTAGGTCTGCAACAATTGATCGCATTCCTCCGGGAACCATTGCTCCAGCAAGTGAAAGAAACGACAGCGCTTCATCATCTGCTAACATCTCGGCGTATATATCAACAGCATCACTGAGCGACGAAGCTCCGATGCCAGCATTTCCATAGCCCTCAACAAGTTCCTGCACGGTCATCCCGGCTTGAACTTCTGCATGCTTAATTGGGTCCGGGTCAAACTCCTCACGTGGAGTCTCCTCATCAGACATGTATATAGTTCATTAATGGCTGACTTTCAACTATCCGGTTTTGTGTATGCGAACTTCGTCACCACCTATAATTATAGCAACAGGAGGTATCAAAGTGAATCTCCATATACCTGTCTAATTGATTTATGCCCTGACAGATCTTGATTACTCTGCTAGAAACCGGTCGGATGTGATACGTATGTTGTTTCTAACCCCTCATCGTCAAGCATTGATTGCAATGCTTGTACACCAAATGTCTCTGTTGCATAATGGCCAGCAAGGATGAGATTAATTCCACGCTCCTTTGCTTCGTGATATGCTGCTTGCTTGCCTTCACCAGTTATCAACACGTCTGCCTGTTCTGCAGCTGACTCTAGGAAATCTGTTCCACTGCCCGTAACGATAGCGACTGACTCAATTTCTTCTGGACCGAAATCGAGCGACTGTACTTCCTGTCCTGCATCATTGAGTGTTGCTTCAATATCACTAACCAATGTTTCCGGTGATCGTGGTGTTGTAAGTTCCCCTTTCCGTCCGACCGTTACAGGGCCCATCTCACCAAATGGCTCGTGATCTTCGATGCCAAGTCCTGCTGCTAATTGTGCTGCATTTCCAACTTCTGGGTTACCATCAAGTGGCAGATGACTTGCATAGAGTGCGATGTCGTTTTTAATCAATTTCTGGATATGATCATATGATCGCCCACTGATTCGATCGACTCCATTCCAGATTATCCCGTGGTGGACTACAAGCATGTCCGCATTCGCTGAAGCTGCTGCTTCAATAGTCGCTGTTGCTCCGTCGACAGCGAATGCAACGTGATTAATCTCCTGAGCCTGTGATTCAACCTGTATCCCGTTTGTGCTTGGATCAACATCGGCGTATGTTTCTGGCTCCAGCAGTGTGTTGAACTTCTCTGCTATCGACTGAATATCCATACTGAACATTTCCTTATCTGGAGGCAAGACTATTGTGTTCACTTACTCTTGTTCCTTTGTTGCGTGCCCGAATATACTCTCACGCGCCAGCTTTCCCGCTAGCGTTGCTGCTTCTCCATTGTCTCGATCATTTACTTCAACAATGTCCATTCCATCCGCGTGTGGAGCAATTGAACGAACAATTGTTTGCATCTGACGCGATGTTAGACCAAATGGCTCTTTTGTTCCTGTTCCCGGTGCAAATGCTGGATCTGCTCCATCGATATCAACTGTTAGATATACTGACTTATCGGTCATATCGAACTCCCAGTTTGGGACCTCTTCCACAGGAACAACTGTGATATCCTCGTTTTTAGTCTGTACCCACTCTGCCTCAGAACCTGCCCGAGCTCCGATGACTGTTATCTTATCAGCAACTTCTTTTCCTCTTGCCATGATACAGGCATGATTGTACTTGTTCCCATCAAACGTGTCCCGCAGATCTAAATGCGCGTCGATACTGATTATCACGTCGGGGTTGACAGCTCGAAATCCGGCCAGTGATATAGTGTGCTCACCCCCAAGTAGCACTGGAAACTTCCCTTCATTTACAAGATCGCTTGTTATTCCAGAAAGGTACTCAAGGTATTCTTCGACATCATCGCTAGGTCGAATATCACCATGATCGTAGACATCTAGCTCAGTAAATCGTAATCCAGTGTGGTGATCATAGTCTTCAAAAGAGTGAGAGAATGATCTAATTTGCTCTGGCCCAAATCGGGTTCCCGGCTGAAATGTTGTTGACTTATCGAGCGGTGCTCCGATAATAGCGTACTTAGCGGATTCTCGATTAGCGATTGCTCCTGGAAAATTCACGCCTGTACAATTTTTCGCTGCTCTTCCATTTCAAGGTATTCAATTTCGTCGTCCGGCTCAAGATCGTATTCCTCAGGTACACTCATAGTGATCGTTTCGTATGTTTCAAGATCCATTACCTGTGCAACGTCGGCACTTTCAAGACTAACTACCTGACCTTGCTTTCGATTGATGATCGGGACCCAGACCTTTTGATCGACCGGCTGGTTCATCGATCGTTTTCGCCCGTCAAAGACACCTTCTGCTTCAATCCGCGCTTTTGCACTTCCGTGCTTTCCTGGTGCAGCCGTACTATACGACCGAATCTTACATGCTGTGTCGTCAATGATTACGTAGTTCCCTTCCTGCAAATCTCGAACCTCTTTCTGTTCTTTTGCCATACCTGAATAGTATCTGGTGGATATTCATAAACGGTTTGGAACACCGTCGCGGTGGTTTTTCACTGTGATGACTGCTGTTATGGCCAATCTTATTCAGTACGCTCTTGCAGAAAAAGCGAATGGAGGGCTCTTGCAACTATCATTCTTCTTTATTTTTACCTTCATTATCCTCGTCTGGTTGTTCTTCATCTGGTATCTGGACATCTCCACCAATCCCGAGGTCGCTAGCGCCTTGTCGATACTCAAAACTTTGCTCTGCAAACTCAGTTTGCATGGCGATAGTATCATCTGATTTTAATGACCGTCGCAGAAGGAACAGCGTGATAACTGCACCCCCAAATGCAATCAAAGCAGCTTCTGTTGATTGAAAGGTATATAAAAACACTCCTGAAAGAATTCCTGTTACCGCAAGCATTCCGTATATGAGCCGCTTTGCCAGTGTGTCCAGTAGACTCTGTGGATCTTCTAGTTCAGCTTGGACTCTCAAATTTTCACGCTCTATCCTGTCTAACGTCCGCTCAAACTTTGGTAATGTCTGAAATGCCGACCTACCAACGTCTGTTATCTGTGATCTAAATTCTGTTGCCAACCGCCGCGCTGTCTGTTCTCGATATCCCTGATCGGAGAGATAATCGGTTGCCACATCGATAAAATCGAAGTTTCGGTCCAACCTGACACATACCCCTTCGACAACCGTTGCGACACGTAACACCAGTGCGAGGTCGCGAGGAATTCTAAAAGGAAACTCGTACAGCGTATCTTCCATTTGATCTACAATCTCTTGCACTCGATACTGCTCAATATCCCCCCCTCGAGCATTCTGTATAGCTATCTCGATGATGTCAGACATTAATTCTCGATCGGCATTTGGTGATAATGCTCCAAGCTCTATCCACGTGTCTAATATTTTGTCAATATCTTGATTTGCAACAGCAATATAGAAATCGATAATTTGCTCTCTTGTTCGCTGGTCTACCCGCCCGGACATCCCAAAGTCGTAAAACACGAGTGTTCCATCATCTTGGACGGCGAGATTGCCTGGATGCGGGTCGGCGTGAAATGTCCCATCAATTACAACCATCTGCATGTAAGCACGCTGTAAACGCTCTGCTAACTCCGACTGATTGATGCCCTTCCTTTCAAGCTCTTGGTAGTTATCAATTTTAATCCCATCAATATATTCCATCGTCAAGACCCGCTTCCCTGAATGCTGCTCGTATGACCTTGGAACAACAATCTCTGATGAATCTTCGAAGTTTGACCGTACTTCTTCCAGCACTTTTCGCTCCCGCTCATAGTCCATCTCTTCGCGGATTGTCTTATCAAACTCATCAGCGAGGTTCCGAATTGAATAGGCACGCGACTCATCTAAAAACCGAACAAGGATTGGTATGGACCATTTTATCACGCGTAGATCGGCTTCGACAAGTGACTGTACTCCTGGGCGACGGACCTTAACGGCGACTGGTTCTCCATCAACATGAGCCTTGTATACCTGTCCAAGGCTTGCACCGCTGATTGCTTCCGTATTAAAATCATCGAACTGTTCATTCAGTGGTCCCAGTTCTTCTTCAATTACTTTCTTTGTCTCTGGCCAAGGCTCTGGGGGTACATCGTCCTGAAGCTGTGAGAGGACGCTGACATACTCTGGTGGTAATACATCTGGTCTTGTCGATAGTAACTGTCCAAGCTTAATGAACGTCGGTCCGAGTGTTACAAGTGAATCTACCAGATGCTCTGCCCGTCTCTCCCTTGTCTCTGAATCTGGCGAGCGTGAACTCCCAAATATGATAAACCTGTTGCGGTCTCGAAGGTATGCGATCAGTAGCGGCAGAAAGTATCGAGCCACAACAACAAACCGCCGATAAGACCGAAGTATAGCCATTTAGTAATCCCTGTTGTGAAATCTAATAATTGATACTCCCGTATTTTGCTTTTGAAATGTATCCTTCCCTTCTTTCCAATATCCTTTTGCAGATCTCGGGGATTCCGTATGCTTACGTAACTGAGATATCTCTTTCATAGACTATAGAATGTACAGGCGGTACAAGGCGACTGCCCCGGGGCTTGACCCCCGGGGTGAGTTCACCATCACACAAGCAAGTTTGGCTTATATATGATTTTATTGTATTGTTGCCTCTAAAACCACATAGAATATTAAGACAGGTTGGTATTTTCTTCCACAGTGGCTTTCCGCGAGGCACCTTGGAGGCCAAATCCCGAGGTAATCGGTCTGCTTTCCTCTATGGGAAGCAGATTAATCAAATGGAGTAGTGTATATTAGCAATAACTGATACGTTTTTATTTATCGACGCCCAGCGTGCATGCATGCCTTCGGACCCCTCCTCGAGACACACCTCGGGGTTCAAAGAACAGACTTCCTTAGCAGATGCTCAGGAACGTCTCTTCGATAACATTAGGCCGATTGATCGAACCGAACATGTTTCGCTTGCGGCTGCTGATGGGCGTATACTAGCAGAGCCAATTGTCGCTAATCGGGATGTGCCACACTACAGACGTGCAGCAATGGACGGATATGCTGTTCAAGCATCTGACACCTTTGGTGCTACCTCGCGATCACCAGCTGTACTCTCTGAAGATGAAGAGATGGGGACTGGAACTGCTGTCCGCGTCCATACTGGAAGCCCTGTTCCCGATGAGGCAAATGCCGTCGTGAAAATTGAGGAAGTGAATGTCATAGGAAACACAATCGAGGTTAACACTCCCGTTGCAGAAAGTGAAAACGTTGCTCCGGTCGGCGAAGATGTGACTGCAGGCCAGCAACTATTCGACGCTGGTCACCAACTTCGACCGTCTGACCTTGGCTTATTGCAATCTATTGGTTTAACGCGTGTTTCTGTCTATGATACACCAACAGTTGGCGTTATCCCTACAGGTGATGAACTCGTACAACAGGATCCGCAGAAAGGAGAGATTATCGAGACAAATGGTCTTACTGTCTCACGACTTGTTGATCGATGGGGAGGAATTTCCACTTATCGTGATCCTGTTTCGGATGATAAAGACGCGCTTCGCGCAGCCATTCAGCGTGACCTGACTAAAGATTTGATTGTCACGACAGGTGGGTCTTCCGTCGGGGAGCGAGACCTCCTTCCAGAGGTAGTTGATGAGCTTGGTGAGATCCTCGTGCATGGCGTTTCAATCAAACCAGGACATCCGGTCGCTCTTGGAGTCGTTGAATCGACTCCTATCATTATCCTTCCTGGGTATCCCGTCTCCTGTATCGTTAATGCTGTCCAGTTTCTGCGTCCAGCACTGAAACGGTTAGTACGTGTTTCTCCTCCTGACCATCCTACTGTCACCGCAACCTTGGATCGTAAAATCTCTAGTGAGCCCGGAACCCGTACTTTTGCTCGTGTTGAACTTTCAGACAGTGGAGACAAACAAACGGCAATTCCTACACGGTCTAGCGGAGCTGGTGTCCTCTCTTCTGTAGCTCTTGCTGACGGCTGGGTCGAAGTCCCAGAGGCAAAGGAAGGTGTCACCGCTGGTGAGTCTGTAACAGTTGGTTTATGGGAGTGGTTACCATGACAGAACGGAAAGAATTTCGTGAATTAACAGATCCGGATAAGGCTACTCAGGTCATTGCTGAGTTACCACTTTCTGTAGGGACTGAGAAAGTCTCACTCACAGAAGCTCCCGGTCGAATAACTGCGGAACGCGTTGATGCTACTATCGATGTCCCAGGATTTGATCGAGCAACTCTTGATGGGTATGCTGTCCGTGCAAGAGATACATTTTCCGCTGACGAAGCAAATCCTGTCCATCTTTCTATTGCTGGTTCGGTACATGCTGGTGAGAAGCCAACAGTTGCACCAGATTCAGGTGAAGCAGTTGAAATTTCGACTGGAGCAGTTATGCCGGATAAAGCAGATGCTATGATTCCGATCGAACGAGTCGAAGAGCATGATAATGAAGTTGCAGTTTTCACCTCCGTAGCCCCCGGAGAGAACGTAATGTTTGCTGGAGCAGACATTGCCGCCGGCGAACGAGCAGTGGGTCCTAATCAACAACTTTCTGCCCGTGAAATCGGGGTTTTATCTGCAATTGGAAAATCACGAGTGACCGTTAAGTGCCAACCGACTGTTGGCCTGATCTCAACTGGTGATGAATTGACACGTCCTGAAGACCCTCTTGACCATAGTCGTGGTGAGATTCATGATGTCAATACATACTCCCTTGCTGCTGCTATTCGTGATGCCGGTGGATCGCCGCAGATCTATCCACACGCCAATGATGATGTCGAACAACTCCGGAGTTCACTTATCAATGCGGCGGAGGAATGTGATTTCGTACTCACATCTGGATCTACCAGTGCTAGCACTGTTGATGTGATCTATGATGTACTTGAACAGGAGGGGCAGCAACATCTACACGGTGTTGCTGTTAAGCCAGGTAAACCGCTGCTCGCCGGTGTTATCAATGGAACACCATATGTTGGACTCCCGGGCTATCCTGTCTCAGCACTCATGACGTTCAAAACATTTGTTTCACCTGTTCTCCGAGAAGCCAGCGGTCTGGACAATGAATCAACGACCGTTACCGGAACCATGTGTGTCGAAGAGCGGTTTCAAGAAGGAAGACGTCGCCTTCTTCCCGTTGGCATTGTTGAAGATGAAAATAATGACCTACTCGTCTATCCTGTTGATAAAGGATCAGGAGCAACGACAAGTCTGACTGAGGCAGATGGCATTGTTTCTGTTCCTGCTGACACTGCATATGTTTCAGAAGATGAGACAGTACGTGTCAGTCTGTTCTCTTCAGATCTTCACCCTCCGACCGTATTCGGTATTGGAGAGGATGACCCGATTCTCATGGATGCGCTTGACCAACTTAGATCCTCTCGGTACCTCTCTGCTGGTTCTCGTGTGGGTAATCGACAACTGCGTCGTGGGATCCCTGACTTTGCTATTCTTACTGGTCCACTTACAAATGATCCTTCTGGCGAGATTCAGATGTCATGGACCCACGAATGGGGACTTATTGCAAGCCCGAACGCTCAGGGCCGCATTGATAGCCTCTACTCGCTGACTAGAGAAGACACCACATTCGTCAACCGCACTTCAGACTCAGGACTCAGATCTGCCCTTGATACAGCTGTTTCTGACTTGGCCGCTGATCGTGATATGACTACAAGAGACATCACTACCCGGATTGATGGATGGAATCACACTGTTCAGGGTCATGAAAGTCCGGCACGAATTGTCCAGCGTGGTGATGCTGACGCTGGAATTGGAATTAAACAAACCGCTGAATCTCTGAACCTTCCGTTTATATCTCTAGGTGAACTTCCTGTTCGTTTTGTTTCTAACCCAACCCGCACTGAGAAGCCCGGTGTTCAGCAACTTCTTTCAGTACTCTCGAACTCTATTTTCTAGTCTGCTGTTATTCGACTTTGCTCTCGAAGCGTTGATAGCTGTCTCATTTGATAATCAGCAACGACTCTACCTCCGCGGAAATCAGAGTTTAGCCGCTCAATGTGTCCCGCTTCGATTCCAGCATTCCATGCAGCACCAATATCACATGCAGAATCTCCAATAAGTATTCCATTCTGACTGTTGACTCCTAACTGATCCATTGTATATTCAACTGGTGCTGGATCTGGTTTCCATCCAAGTGAGTCACTACAGCAAACTACAGCGTCAAACCAGTCCCTAATATCCAGATGCTCAAGTACTGGCTCGGTTAGGTATGGCTGACAGTGTGTAACAATTCCAACTGGCTCTTTAATTTCTGTGACAACTCTTGCATCGGGGTGTAGATACGTTGCCTCTGCCCGCTCTTGTGGATCCTCTGCTTGATGAAGTGCATCCCAGAATTGCTCAACATCAACTCCAAGTTCACTAATATACTGGTTTCTGGATCCAGTTAATCCACGCCATAATATTCGCGCTTGTTCATCACTGAATGTAGCATCTAGCGATTGTTCTAGTCGGTCAAACACAGAGCGGATGTATGACCATTCAACATCGACTAGCGTTCCATCTAAGTCAAACAGCCAGAAGTCATACTCTGTGCTTTTAGTCACAATTGTATATATGGTCGTCGGCAACTATCAAGGTTCCGCGCCGCTCCTTGCCATTGTGAGTAATGTAAACAAGTCCGGAATTGACAGGAGTATCTGACTTATAACGACATAGGCCTCAGAACTGGTTGGACATTTCCGTGGATTATCTTCTTCAGCTACTCAATGACACCTGTTGTGTGCGCAAGTTCCTCTGCGGCTGTTCTATCAATTCCGTCACCCAATATTGTGTATCTATCTCGTACTCTATGTGCTGTTGTCAATGCTTCAATAATCTCTTCTCTTGTGAAGCCCAGCTCTTCTGCAGTTGTTGGAGCATCAATACTCTCTAATGCACGTCGGATATCTCGCCACATCCCTCGATCACCGCCGTGTAGATATGCTGTCATAATTGCTCCTACGCCAACTTGGTGCCCGTGCAATGCTCGGTCGGGAGCTATTTGATCAAGTCGATGTGAAAATAGATGCTCAGCACCGCTTGCTGGCCTTGATGATCCGGCAATTGACATTGCAACCCCCGAGGAGACTAATGCTTTGACGACAATCCAAGCAGACTCTTCCAACCCAGGTCTAATTGATTCAGCGTTTCCAACCAGTATTTCGGCGGTCATCTCGGATAGTGCTGCTGCGTACTCTGAATATGGGACATTTTTTAGTCGACGGGCTAGCCGCCAGTCGGCGACCGCTGTGTAATTACTGATGATATCAGCACAGCCAGCAGTTGTTAACTCCCATGGTGCTTCAGCAAGGATCGTTGTATCAGCAATTACAGCATGAGGTGGCTCAGCAGCTACGCTGTGTCTGACATCTCCGTCTGGAACTGATGCTCGACCGCTAACAATTCCATCATGACTTGCTGCTGTCGGAATTGAAACAAACCCTCGGCCAAGCTCCTCTGCTGCCAACTTTGCAATATCGATGGGCTTTCCACCTCCGACACCAATCAGATAGCCTGGATCGACCTCTCTTGCTCGTTCTATAACTTGCTCAATTGCTTTTGCAGATGCATCGTTCACCTCAACGATAACTGGCGATATTGATTCTGTTTTAAAATCCTCAGCAATACGATCAGCCGCAACCTTCCTCGGCGTTGAACTTGTAACGATAAGTGGCTGTCCTCGAAGATGTAATTCCGCGATCGCACTTGCCGCCTGGCTGAGGACACCGTGACCTACGACAACATTCCTTGGAAGCCGGATCCACGTCGACTTGTCAAACATACCTATAACTACTATGCCCACTGGCAAAATGGTTCCTCCATTGTTTTGCTGATCAACAAACTAATCGAGATCTCGGCTGTTACCTCTCCTTGTAACATCCGACTAGCAGCGAAGGCCATCCGAAAGAATCTATCATAAGTCGATTAGGTACTTAGTTCAATACGTTTTTGCAAAGTATGCTGTTTCAACTGCTTCATCACCACAGATTGCGCACTCGTCTCCGATCGGTTCTTCTGACTCGTCCATTGGTACCATAACGATTTCTGCAGCAATTTCGTCTTTGATAACCGTCTCACATGCCTCATCTCCACACCACGGTGCTTTCACGTATCCCCCGTGCTTACCAATGGTTCCAAGTATCTCTTCGGGACTGTACGCTTCTCGGACATTCTCGTTTAGGTTCTCCTCGGCTGTTTCGTACAATTTTTCTTGAATTTCTTCGAGACCCTGCTCTACGCCTTCGACAACTTCCTGTTGTTTGACCTCTTGCTGTTCTCCATCAGGCCTGTGCACCAATGTTGCTGTTTCGTCATCTACCTCGTTTGGTCCCACTTCGATTCGAAGTGGAATCCCGTGCAGTTCATGCTCATTAAACTTGAACCCAGGGTTCCGGTCATCGCGGTCATCTAGGTTCACATCAAGCCCAGCTTCTATTAGTGCATCCTCGATTTCTTCTGCATAGCCAATAACTCGATCTTTTGTTTCATCCGTCCAGATTGGAACAATGACAACTTCGGTTGATGCCATCTTTGGTGGCAATACCAGACCCTGTTCATCACTGTGCGTCATAATAAGCGCTCCGAGTGATCTCCACGATACTCCCCACGATGTCGTGTGTGCGACTTGCTCTGATTCATCTTCATCAACGTAGGTAATGTCGAATGCTTCTGCAAAGTTTGTTCCAAGGTAGTGACTTGTCCCTCCTTGAACACTTTTTCCGTCAGGCATCAATGCTTCAACAGTTGTAGTCGTGTGAGCTCCTGGGAATTTATCGTGTTCTGGTTTTCGGCCCTTGAGGACTGGTATTGCAAAGATTTCTTCATATAAGCGCTCATATTGGTCCAGCCGAAGCATTGTTTCCTCGAATGCCTCTTCGCGCGTTTCATGTGCCGTGTGTCCTTCCTGCCACTGAAACTCTTTTGTCCGGAAAAATGGCTTTGTCTCTGTAGCCTCCCATCGAACAACGCTACACCACTGATTGAGTCGCATTGGGAGGTCTCGATGACTCCGCGTCCACTTGGCCATAAACGGAGCAATGATCGATTCGCTTGTTGGCCGAACTGCAAGCCGTTCCTCGAGTTCTTCATTTCCCCCATGAGTGACCCATGCGACCTCTGGATCAAACCCCTCAACAACGTTTTTCTCCCGCTCAAGATATGACTCTGGAATAAATACTGGGAAGTACGCGTTTGTTACCCCTGTATCTTTGAACCACTGATCAAGATGATTTTGTACAGCCTCCCAGAGTGCCCACCCACGAGGTCGCGTTACAATAAACCCTCCCATCGGGGCATAGTCAGCAAGCTTTGCTTTTTGAACGACCTCGGCGTACCACTCTCCGGTCGCATACTCCTTACTCTCTGTAATTCCCAGTTCCTGCTCGTTACTCATTGCCCGTTCATTGCGTTAGCCAGATAATAAACACCACGAACCAGTGTGTTTATTTTTGCTCTCTCTATGTTTTGCGAAGATTTTTATATGTCACAGATTGATTCACTGATACGTAAGTTTTCGCCGCAGTCCAATCGTACCTGAACATGGCGTACGGTATCCTTTATGGATGTCCTGTGGACTGTCATGTTCTGTGTACCGATTGACCGTGGTGACCATATCTAACCCATGAGTTCAGTTGATAAGCAACTTGAGGATATTAAAGCAGAGATTGAAAGTGAGTTGCCGCCGCGTATTTCCGTTTCGGAGGTCTCATTTGAGGGTCCTGAGCTGGTAGTTTATACCCATGATCCCAAAGAGTTCGCCGACCAGGGCGATTTAATTCGTCAACTTGCCTCGAAACTTCGCAAGCGAATTACTGTTCGTCCCGATCCGAGTGTGTTGTTGCCTCCAGCGGAAGCACGTAAGCGCGTCCAAGATGTCATCCCTGATGAAGCCGGAGTAACCGATCTTGATTTCCATGCAGATACCGGTGAAGTCGTTATTGAAGCAGAAAAACCTGGGATGGTTATTGGACGTCACGGCGCAACGCTTCGAGAAATAACAAAAGAGGTTGGTTGGACTCCAGAGGTGGTTCGAACGCCTCCAATCGAGTCATCAACCGTTAAAAACGTCCGAAGCTTCCTGAAGCAGGAGCGTGGAGACCGCCGTGATATTCTGGAGCGGGTTGGTCGACAAATTCATCGCGAAGAGCTTTCTGATGATGACTACGTTCGTGTCTCTACGCTTGGGTGTTGTCGAGAAGTCGGTCGTGCAGCGTTTATTCTGTCAACACCCGAAACGCGAATCCTTATTGATTGTGGCGATAAACCCGGCGCAGAAGATGAGGTTCCGTATCTACAGGTGCCAGAGGCCCTTGGTGCTGGTGCAAGTAATCTTGACGCGGTTGTCTTGACACACGCACATCTCGACCACTCGGCGTTCATCCCGCTTCTGTTTAAGTATGGATATGATGGCCCGATTTACTGTACTGAGCCCACCCGCGATCTAATGGGTCTTCTCACACTTGACTATCTCGATGTCGCCGCTAAGGAGGGGAGAGCACCCCCATACGAGTCAGAGATGGTTCGAGAAGCAATCAAACACACCATACCAATTGAATACGGTGATGTGACAGATATCGCCCCAGATGTCAAATTAACATTTCATAATGCGGGTCACATCCTTGGATCTGCGATTTCGCACTTCCATGTTGGTGATGGGTTGTACAATGTTGCATTCTCTGGTGACATTCACTATGAGGATACCCGATTATTCAATGGAGCCGTAAACGATTTCCCTCGTGTTGAAACGCTTATCCTCGAATCAACATATGGCGGTCGTGATGATTACCAAACCGATCAGGAAGATTCTGAAAAGCGACTGAAAAAGATTATTCGAGAAACTGCAGAGCGCGGAGGCAAAGTACTCATCCCTGCTTTCGCTGTTGGCCGATCCCAAGAGATCATGCTGGTTATTGAGGAAGCTATGCGGAATGATGAAATTCCTCGCATCCCGGTCCATCTTGATGGTATGATCTGGGAAGCTACAGCGATTCATACCACATATCCAGAATATCTTCGCGATGAGCTCCAGAATCGAATCTTCCATGAAGAAGAAAACCCATTCCTAGCAGAGGAATTCAACCACATCGATGGCGGAGAGGAAGAACGACAAGAAGTAGCTGACAGTGGACCATGCATCGTTCTATCGACCTCAGGTATGGTTGAAGGTGGACCAATTATGTCTTGGATTCGACATCTCGGGGGAGAAGAAGACTCCTCTCTTGTCTTTGTTGGCTATCAGGCACAAGGAACATTGGGCCGACGCATTCAGAGTGGCTGGGATGAAATCCCAATTCAAACCCAGCAGAATGGAGCGAACAAGACTCAAACACTTCAACTTAACATGGATGTTGAAACAGTTGACGGGTTCTCAGGACACGCTGATCGTCAAGGTCTCATTAACTTCGTCAAAACAATGAATCCGCGTCCGGAAAAAGTTCTATGCGTCCACGGTGACGAACAGTCAACTCAGGACCTTTCCTCTGCCCTCTATCATAAATTCGATATGCGAACCTTTGCACCTAAGAACCTTGAGACATTTAGGTTCCTATAATTCGCTATAATTGCCATACTATTTCAGACGGCCAATCAAATTCGTACTGTAATTTTGTCAATCCGGTTCAGATCCCTCAATATCTTCTCTCTGAATAACTCCCAATGTGACAGAACAAACGAACTGGATACTTACCAAACAAGAAGTATCTCTAGGTGGGGCAGGTCGAGTGATTCGAGGTCAAGTCTCAGCGGTTTACCGAAATATATGACAACAGGATTATTCAACTTCTATCTCAACGGATAACTCCCCACCTTCCGACAAGCGATCAATCATCTCCCGGGGTAAGTCGGCTGCCGCCTTATCTGCGTTGACCATTATCGTTCGATCATCAACATAATCGCTTGTTCTACATACCATACTTCGATCGTTCTCGAAGGACAAATCAGGATGTCCTTGTCCGTTGATTGTAGCTGTTTTCTCGTCAACAGTGAACGTAACTGTGATCTGGGCCGAGTGGTCTTTGCATGCTTCTATGAATCTGCTATCGAATTCTGCTGGTGTCTGATCAGCATTAATACCGACAATACAGTCGCCAGCTGGTGTTAAGTAGTCATCTGACGTGATCTCCGCCGTTGATGTGTGCTTTGCTCGTACATTCTCGTGGCCAGTAGCTGCAATCTTTTGTTTCATACCCGCTACTATTGTAACTGAACACGTGGCTTTTGCGCTTTCTACCGTCGGCTATCATTTCTGTGTCTGTGATACCGTGATTGTGATTGCCCCACACTCACATTCATATACATGCCGGAGACACCCATCCTGCTCCATGGTCAGCCTCCATTCTTCCCCCGTTAACTTACGGTCACACTGCTCGCATGAGCAGGCGTCAGTTTGTTTTATCACATCTATTGATCGTTTCTTTATCTCCCTTAAACTCATCCTACCTCGGTGAAACTGAAAGTAAATATCAACTGAATAATTCTGTCAGAATGTGGTAACTGGTAACGGGTTTCTTACGGCCTGTATGCCGGATTTTTGGCGTCTTCACCGGTACTTTTAAACATCAGCACACGGTACACTTAGATACCAGAACGACACTGGCATTTGGTGGTACCGCTTGCAAACTGTCAATATTTCCTTATGGCTGTTCGCACATCCACCAGTGGTATCACCAGCCAGTGCGGTAATGGAATAGAGGTTCAACCATGCAGCTAGACGTACAACCACTTGACGAATCGAATAACATTGAAATTAGTGAAGAGGAGCTCGAAACAAGTTCTAAAGGCGAACTGATCAAACGTGCTGGTCAACTTCGTGACCGTCGGAATGAGCTGAATCAGATGGCTTCTGAACGCGCGAGTGAGCGTGATGAACTTAATGCGAAGACTCGAGAGAAAGTTGACGCCGCTCAGGAACATCGGCATAAACGAGACACATTGAATGAGCTTGTTCAGTCGCACAAAGAAAAGCGAAACGAGCTAAACGAGAAGGCAAACGAACTGTTTGACCGGGTTGAAGATCGGAAATCTGATCTTGAAGTCGACGACGGAAAAGATCTGGAAAAACTCGAAGAAGAAATTGAAGATCTTGAATTCAAACAGCAGACAGAGGTTCTCTCGACTGAGGAGGAACGCGAACTGATCGAGAAAATCGAAGCCAAACGCGAAGAATATCGCGAGCTCAAAGAGAAACTTGAACAGACTGATGATCTTGAAGATCTCAAGGACAAAGCTGAAAAAGTCCGATCCGAGGCTTCAAAACACCATCAGAAAGTCACTGAGCTTGCTGATAAGGCTCAGGAACATCACAACGAAATGATTGAGGCTTATCGCGAAGCTGACGAAATACGTGATAAAGCTGACGAAATGCACGAAATGTTCGTGGAAGCACAGGAAGCGGCCGACCAACACCACGAGGACTTTGTTCGTGTTCAGAAGCGCCTTCGTGAACTGGACAAGCAGGAAGAAGAAGAGCGCAAGAGCGAACGAGAGCAAAAGAAGGAAGAAGCAAAAGAAGAAGCCGAAGAAATCTATCAGAAGTTCAAGGAAGGCGAGACCCTCGATACCGAGGATCTGATGAAACTTCAGAAAACGGGTATGCTGTAAGATCTGTTCTTGACTGTAGGGGAGGCATATTAGTATAATATATCTGATGTAACGATCCGGCGTTTGTTTTGAACCGGAACACAAAACAGTTTACAGAGCCCATACATTCTGGTATATGGCTCGAACACTGCTTCGAATCATTATTACTGTTCTTGGAGGTGCTGTTGCTGCTGTAATTGGGGCCGCTCTTTTTGTTGGCCTCCCAGCAGACATGACAGAGCTGGTTGGAATCCTTCTTACTGTACTGGTTGCTATTGCAGGAGTCCGAATGGCTTACTCTGTTTCTGACAGCCTCTTTCCATCGTACAATGTTGCTGAGGTTGCTGTGAATGGCCCTATTTCCCGTGACAGTAATTCTCGACCTCTTCCATCATCGCCGATGGACCCAGGAGCTGACGAAATCGTTGAGCAAATTGAGCGAGCGGATGCCGAAGAACATGTAGATGCTCTTCTTGTGAAGTTAAATACACCGGGTGGAGAAGTTGTTCCAAGCGACGACATCAGAAGAGCGATAGAAGACTTTGACGGCCCATCAATTGCTTATACAACGGATCTTTGTGCAAGTGGTGGATATTGGATCGCATCCGGATGTGATGAGCTGTGGGCCCGAAAGGGTAGTATCGTTGGTAGCATTGGAGTAATTGGATCTCGATATAATATTGCAGATTTGGCTGATCGACTTGGGGTGTCGTATGAACGATTTGTTGCTGGTGATTTCAAAGATGCTGGAAGCCCATTCCGAGAGATGTCTGACGAGGAACGCGACTATCTACAACAGCGTGTTGATGAATTCTATGACCAGTTCATCGAACGTGTAGCAGAGGGTCGCGACCTTGAGGAATCATTTGTCCGCGATACTGAAGCGAAGGTGTACCTTGGTGAAGAAGCCCACAAGCTTGATCTCGTTGACCACATTGGGACGACCGACGATATCCGCGAACAGTTGCAAACGCAACTTGACGCTGATGAGATTGTCATTGAACAATTTGAGCCAGAACGCGGGTTCGTCTTCCAGTTGCAACAGAGCACAGCAAAAGTGGCATACGCTTTTGGAGCCGGTGTTGCTAACGTTCTGTCTGACGGCACCCGCTTCCGATTCCGGTAATTAGCCTGAGCCGACCATGAGACTTTTATTTGATTTGTTACTCATACTAGAGTGTCGTGACTACATTGGTTGTGTGCCTTGACCGAACCGATGATATCGGCACCCAGACTGATATCAATACGCCGATCTCCGGCTGGGAGACTGTTCTCTCATTAGTTGCCGATGTTGGCCTATCTGACCCGGAAGATTCCAGTGTTAATACCATTCTTGAAGGTCTTCGTATTACACAAGAACTTCGGGACAATGGGGAATCCGCTGATATTGCTATTGTATCAGGTAGCTCCGATTCCGTGGTTACTGCAGATCGTGCTGTTGCACAGCAAATTGATGAGTTAGTTGCTAAATATGATCCTGAATCAGCTATTGTAGTTCTTGATAGTGCTGAGGATGAACGGCTTGTCCCAATCGTTGAAAGCCGAATCCCCGTTGACTCAGTTAATCGAGTTGTCGTTCGACAGGCACGCGACTTAGAATCGACGTATTACCTTCTCAAACAATTCCTTGCAGATGAGGAACTTCGCCAAACCACACTTGTCCCGCTCGGTGTCGTTCTCATTGTGTTCCCTGCTTTAGCCTACTTTGGGTCAATTGCATTCGCAAGTGCAACGATAACAGCCGTCATTGGCGCGTTTCTTGTATATAAAGGACTTGGCGCACAGGAGTATATCGATGGGTTTGTTGCCCAAGCACAAAATGCGCTATACTCCGGGCAGGTTTCTGTAGTCACATACGTTATAGGGATTGGGTTGGCACTTATTGGAGTCTTCTTTGGACTGCTTGATATCTCCGAATTTGACCTCTCAGAGGGTATCTTTCTTCCAGCAATGCAGTTTGCGTACGGAAGCGTTCCATGGCTGACCGCCGCAGCCTTAACTGCAACTATTGGTCGATTGCTTGATAAATACCTTGACAGAAGTAGCGACATCAAGCAGCCGTATCTCAATTTGCCTTTCCTTGTAGTTTCTGTCGGGCTTGTCGTGCGAGGCTTTTCTGCTTACTTCCTTGAACGGTCAGAAATTATTGATTCAGTTGTTGTTTCTTCGATGTCCATTGGCCCCGTTTCGGTAAGCCAACTTACCCTTGCCCCCGGAGAACGACTTGCAATCTTCGTTGCTGCTGGTATTCTTATTAGTCTGGTTGGCGTCCAAATAGCTACGCGCATTAGTCAATCTGGACTCTCTCGTGCTACTCTTGAAATTGATAATAACTGAGCCGACCGTAGCTTGTTTGTCACTTCCGTCCAAACTATTCATATGGATGAGTTCTCTTCTGGACACAACTGGGTTAGCCTCTTTTCTGGCGGTAAAGATTCATCGTATGCCCTTTATTTAGCGTTGCAACACGACCTCAATGTTGAACGAATTCTTACTATTCTTCCAACAGAGGAGTCATACATGTATCATGTTCCAGCAATTGATTTGGCAGAACTCGCTGCAGAAAGTATCGGCATTGAGTATCAACCTATTGACACTACTGATCTGTCTCTTAGTGGTGACTCAACTGTTCAGGGCGACACAGAGATTCAACCTCTTGAAACTGCGCTCAGAGAACTGACTACTGAATCACCAGATATCAAGGGTGTTATTGCTGGCGCTGTCGAAAGTGAGTTCCAGGCAAATCGAATTGAATCGATGTGTAACCGATTGAATTTTGAACTGTTTTCTCCACTGTGGCAACGAGATCCGTATGCTCTTGCAACTGACATGATTGATGCTGGATTCGATATTCGTATCGTTCAAGTTGCTGCTGCCGGACTTGACCAATCGTGGCTTGGCAGACAACTTGACCAAGATACACTACAAGACCTCAAAGCACTTAACGAAAAATATGGTGTTCATCCGCTTGGTGAAGGAGGTGAGTTTGAAACAATTGTGGTCGACGGTCCCCATATGTCCAAACGAATCGAGTTAGAATACGAAAAGAAATGGGAAAATATGCGAGGCGAACTGGTAATCACAGATGCGACTCTTACTGAGCGTTAGCCGTTATCCGGCAATCGTGTATCTGCACCGATTTGTGCTCCCGCCAGATTCAGATTTTCGACAACTGCGTATTCGTCTATGATCGAAGACCGAACTTCACTTGATTTTACTTTCACGTTTGGGAAGATAACAGAATTCTCTATGTGTGAATCGATAATTGTTGCTCCTTCCATAATGTGAACATTCTCTCCGATCGTTGAATTTTCAACTGTTGCGTCGTCGTGAACCAGTGATTTCCCATCTAAGTGCCAAGCAACTGCATCTAAATATGATTGTGGTGTTCCAATGTCAAACCATGCACCCTCAAATGCAAATGCGTGTACAGTTTCCCGATCAACTAGCCATTGAATGAACCATCCTGGCTCATCGGGGTTATTATCTCCTGACAAATACTCCTCAAGTAGCGTGAGCGTTCTACTTGGAAATCCATAGCACGCGATTGAAACAAGTGTACTTTCTGGACTGTCTGGTTTCTCTTGAAACTCCGTTACGACGTTTTCTTCTACACTTACAACTCCATATTCAGTTGCTCGTTCAGTTGCCCCAACATCATACGCTGCAAGCGTTGGCTCATCATTCCCTTGAAACGTATCAATGAAGTCTGTCAGCGAGAAGCTAATGAGGTTATCACCGGCAACGACGATTGTATCGGAACTCAACCCCTCTCGATCAACCAGTTGAGCAAGAGCTCCAATTACCCCGAACTTTTCATCTTCTTTAACGGTCTCTTCAATACTCAGTACCGGTTTCTCGTATGAACTGGATTCAAGATATTCTTCGAAGTCCTCAGCAAACCGCTTGTTTGTACTTACGTACACGGTCTCAACCCGCTCATCAGACTCAAGTTCCTCAAATATCCGATCAATGACCGTAGACTCTCCTATTGGAAGGAACATCTTCGGCCGATGACGTGTAATCGGCCATAGACGCGTCGCATACCCACCCGCTAACACAATCGCATCCATGTGTTACAATTGTTCGAACCTCTGATATGGGTCTTTCCTTCCTGCATTAGCTCTCAGTCTGTCTTGAATGCACGATCACCAGCGTCACCTAGCCCTGGAACGATGTATCCTTTCTCATTGAGATGATCATCAACTGCTACGGTCAGTATCTCCGCCTGTGGATGACTTTCGTTTACGCGAGTGATCCCTTCTGGCGCGCTTACTGCGGATAGAACAAATACAGCAGGGTCCTCTGATGTGGAATTATCAATATGTTCTAGTACCGCACACATTGTGCTTCCCGTTGCCAACATTGGATCCGCAACAATAACTGTATCTTCCGAACTTATCTCAGGAAGCTTAGCATAGTCCACGGAGATTGGAAATGATCCATCCTCATTCTGCTGTTCCTCGCCTCGAGAGGCGGATATCACGCCTTGTCTGGCCGTGGGAAATGCTTTTAATAAACCCTCAACGAAAGGTGTCGCTGCCCGTAGAATATTAATAATTACAATATCGTCAAGCCCCTCTAGCTGTTTGCAGGAGGTCTGCGTAATTGGCGTTTGCACCGTTGTTTCCTCCATCTCCATCCACTGATCGATAATTTCATACCCAGCTACCCGTCCAAGTTTAACGAGTCCCTTTCGGAACGCGACCTGTCCTGTTTCTCGATCGCGAAGATTTGTCAGTGTATGTTCTGCAAGCTTATGTTCAATCTGTGTTGCATCCATCGTTATCGTGAATAGGATACTGATACATTATAAATCGATAGACCGGCGTTCGTTCTCAAACGTTTAAATGGCTCTTCTGATTTCACATGTACTAAATCACTTTTGATCTTTTCTACAGAGAAAGCAGTCCGCCGGTTTGGGCTAATTCTCACGGTAGTTCATCGGATTGAATAACTTCTTTAGAGTTCTAATATTCGTATACGTTTGTTTAATTTTGATCTAATCGGGTCCACTCTGGTGCAGATTATCCGCATCTGCCTAATATTGTGGAAGATGTGCAAAAACATTATATCCCACGACCGGCAACATACATAGTACGATGTCTAGCTCAATGGCTGACCATCTTAATCAAGATATGCAGTGCGAAGGTCTGCTTCAGTGTCTACACGGCCTTCGTGAACTTGATAAAGAGGTGTATAAAACACTCGTCGACGCTAAGAATCCACTTACGGTTGACGAGATCGCATCCGAAGTCGAACGTGAACGTTCAACCGCCTATCGTGCTGTTCAACGGCTTCTGAATGCCGGATTTATCCAAAAAGAACAGGTTAACTACGAAGACGGTGGGTACTATCATGTATATCGCCCGGCCGATCCAGATCAGGTCGCTGAAGACATGCGACGTATTCTCAATGACTGGTATGCCAAAATGGGTCAACTTATTCAGGAATTCCAAAATAAATACTCTCAACAACAGACGTCGACCTCTTCGAACGAATACTGATTCCCCTTTGCTGATTAACCTATTATAGATTGGAAAGAGCAGAGCACAAAATATCCTCTCTGAGTATCATTTTACAAACACTCTGTTCCTGCCTGTCTCGCCACCATTCTACCCCTGTAATTATCGAAACAGTGCGACTGGTCACAGTATTGTGGAAAATAGGGATTACTATCCAAACAAATAAGACGGTCGACTGTCTATATATAGATATGACTGACGAACAATCCATTGAGGATATTCGCAAACAAAAACTGGAAGAACTTCAATCAAAGACCGGTGGCGAATCAGTTGATAGCTCTGCGTCCTCTACCCCGTCCGAACCAATCTATATTGACGGGTCAAGTCACCTCTCTGAGGTTGTCAATTCCCATAACTTGGTTTTAACTGATTTCTACGCTGACTGGTGTGGCCCATGCCAGATGATTGACCCAATCGTAACCGAGATCGCGGCTGAGACAGGGGTTACTGTTGCCAAAGTCGATATTGATGATCACCAACAGCTAGCCGCTCAATATGGGGTTCAGGGTGTTCCAACGCTGATTTTATTCAATAATGGAGATGCCACTGAACGTCTTGTTGGTATGCAACAAAAACCGCAGTTAATGCAGGTCATAAATAAGTACAAGTCTGCATAATTATACACTACCTACAAAATACCATGACTACAGAGAACAATTTTACACAGATTGATGTAGCGGTTATCGGTGCTGGTCCAGCGGGGACTAGCGCTGCGGTCTACACCGCTCGCGCTGATCAAGAGACGTATGTATTTGATGACGGTGGAGGGACAACAAGAGATGTCGGACTGATGGAAAATGTATTTGGATTTCCAGACGGTGTGACTGGCCCAGAGATAATGGAACTTGGTCGTGAACACGCAGAAAAGTTCGGTGCGACATTTGTCAACGAAGAGGTTGTTCGAATTGGTCGTAATGATGAAGAGAGTTATGAGATAGAAACAACCACAAACACGTATATTGCGAGAGGAATTATAATTGCAACTGGTGCTGCATACGAACCTCCCGCAATCAAAAACGTCGACGAGTTTGAGGGGAAGGGTGTCTCTTACTGTGTTGAATGTGACGCTTATTTCTATCGAGATAAACCGGTTGGTGTCATTGGGGCAGAAAACTACGCAGCAAAAGAGGCACTCATGTTACTTGATTACACTGATGAAGTCACTCTTCTAACTAACGGGAAAGAACTCGACGCAGATCCAGAACTTCAGGATCAACTTTCCGCTGCTGATATTTCAATCCGAACTGACAACCTAGATGAGCTAATTGGAGAGAGTACTCTTGAAGGTGTTGTCACAGACGATGGTGAAACGATTGAGATGGATGGATTATTCGTTGCTCTTGGAGCTGCAGGTGGAACTGACCTTGCAGAAATGATCGGTATCGCAACAGAGGGTCAATATATCAAAACAGACGAAGATGCGTCTACAAATGTCCCGCGAATCTACGCAGCGGGCGATGTCACTGGTGGCCAACAGCAAATCAATACATCAGTCGGAGAAGGGACGCGTGCTGGCATTGGACTTCTTGAAGAACTCCGGGGTACGTCTGGCTACAAAGATTATAAGAAACTTGAGTCCTCTAAGCAAGAGTCAACCGCTCCATCTCAATAACTCTTTGACGTCATACGCCTGTCGCACAGAAGTTTATATTTCCTCACATATAACGTAGAAGACGTGTCCCAACAAGAGTCAAACTTTGATTACCTCCAAGAGTACTGCCCCCACTGTGATGGTGAAACACCACACTCAGTAACGCTTGAAATCCGCACTGAAGCTGGTAGTAGCGATAATGTTGGCCATTCTCGAACTCCCTATCGTGTAACCGAGTGTCAACAGTGTGGCCATACATCATCCCGGCGGATGAATAATGTTTAGTCCTTTAATCTCACATCTGCCTTTTCCTGGATAAATAAAACAGTCAAACCTGAGCTGTAGCACGGATACTCAGTGGGGAAGCCTCTGCGACAGAGAGTATATTTGTCACACACTCTGTCAACGCTGCACTATTGTATGTGGATAGTGTGAATACATACATGGAAAGTCTCAACCGAATGTCAATCGAACTCGTCGATGAAGCTCTTGATTTTGCTGAGGAACTCGACATTGGTGCATACGAACTAGATAATGGTGCAACAGTACTCGATTTTGGCGTTGATTTTGACGGAGGGATCGAAGCAGGTTTACTATTGACCGAGATTCAAACTGCTGGCTTGGCAACAGTTCAATCACGTATTGACTCTGTTGCGGGCGTAACGCTTCCTCACATCGAACTGAGCACTGATCATCCTGCCCTTGCATTGCTTTGCTCACAGAAGGCTGGCTGGGAAATCTCTGTTGATGGATACGAAGCCTTAGGAAGCGGGCCTGCTCGTGCCCTTGTTGCCCAAGAGACTGAGTTTCAGGAACTCGACTACGTGGACATTTTTGATCTTACTGTTCTTGCGCTTGAGAGCGATACGCTTCCTTCGGATTCTGTTGCTGAGCATGTTGCAAACTTGGCTGATGTTGATACTTCAGGTGTTTTTCTCCCGACATTCCCAACAGCTAGTGTTGCTGGTGGCGTTTCACTTGCAGCACGTGCACCCGAACTTGCTTTATTCCGACTCTTTGAACTCGGATATGATCCTTCAGACGTAATAACCGCAAGCGGTACTGCTCCGTTGCCGCCTATACCTGCTGATGAGGATATTGCCATTGCACGTGCGAATGATGCTCTTGCATATGGCGGTAAAGCCCATCTTGTCGTCCGTGAGGATTTTGACCAGTTCTCCGAAGTTCCATCTTCTGCAACTAACGAATACGGCCGTCCATTTGAGCAAATCCTTGAGGAAGCCGACTGGGACTTCTATGCCATCGATGACGATGTTTTTGCGCCGGCTGATATTACAATCGATGTTGTTGGTGGGCCAACATACTCATTTGGCGAACCAAATGAGTCAATTCTCCAAGAGAGTTTTGAACTGTAAGTTGCCGTATAAATAATTCAAGACGATCATCAGGGGCTCGACTGTGGAATAAAGCGTGAGCATATAGGAATCAAGACAAATACCACAGATTTGCCACACAGTTATTGACCGTTGAATTGTGGGGAAGTACAGACCTCTTGAACCCCTGTGACTAACAATATCTTTGATAATATCAGTGCTGATAACTGACGAAACCCTCAAACCAGCTGCAAACGTATCCTTACTTGAAAAGCATTTGTGTAAGTAATGGCATTACGTAGTTTATATCATTCCCGTGGATCCGCTGACATTCTTGGGATTGTCGTCCTATTATTTATTTCATTAGCGATCATCGGAGCTACAGCAGTCTTTGGGGTCATTCTCTATGTTCCTGAGCCAACGACGACAAACCCGTCAGCTGAATTCACGTTCGAGCATGATGACTCGGCGACTGATACGATGATAATTGACCATACTTCTGGTGACCGGATACCCAGTGATGCCGTTCGCATTGATATTGAGGGTGCTGATCCTCGGCTCGATGATAAAACATTGTACTGGGCAAATTTCACGGATAATGAATACGTCTATGAAAACAGCATTGAAATCACAAGGGATAGTCTCGACATCAATGATCTCCTCGATCTTAGTGAAGCATCAATCGAACTGCATGTTGAGGATGAGGATGATGGGGAAGAGACACGCGTTGGCCGCTGGCCGATATAATTCTGTAACTGTTTGTTAATCCAAATTCTTTGGCCTCAGCAGTTGAAGAGGTTAACGACAGATAGCGACGAAAACGCCACTCGTATATGAAAGCTAGCAAAATCGATACGTATATGCAACATCTCACAACTCCTGGTCCGACAGTCGGGGTTGTTGGTGGTGGACAACTCGGTCGTATGCTCGCTGAAGCGGCATCTCCTCTTGGAGTAGAGTTGATAGTACTTGATCCAACCCCGAATTGTCCTGCATCGTCTGTCGCTGAAAATCAGATTGTTGCTGATTTTGATGACCCTGATGCTATCATGGAGCTTGGAAAGAAAGTCGATGTATTAACATTCGAAATCGAGTTGGCTTCCCCTGACTTGCTTGAAAAAGTTCACAACGAGATTGGTGTTCCGGTCCACCCTGATCCTGATACATTGCGCATGATACAGGATAAATACGTCCAAAAGCAGCGGCTCGCTGATGCTGATATTCCTGTCCCCACATTTACCGAAGTTACATCTCAGGGAGATCTAGAAACCGCACTGGATGAGCTGGGTTCTGTAATGGTCAAAGCAAAAGAGGGTGGCTATGACGGCCGAGGAAACGTCCCCGTCGAATCACTTGAAGAAATTGAATCGGCACTTTCAGTTGTTGATCAAGGGGCTATGGCTGAGGAGTTCCTAGATTTCAAACGCGAACTTTCGGTAATCGGTATTAAAGGAGCAGACGACTCCAGGGCCTTTCCGGTCGGTGAAAACATCCACCGTGACGAAATCCTTCGTGAAACCGTTGTCCCAGCACGTGCACCGGAGAATGTTCTGGAGGAAGCACGTTCTGTTGCGCTTGATGTTCTTGAGCTAATGGATGGACGCGGGGTGTTTGGTATCGAGTTATTCCAAACCACAGATGATGCAATTCTAGTTAATGAAATTGCTCCTCGTCCACATAACTCTGGTCACTGGACTATTGAGGGAGCTGTCTCATCTCAGTTTGAGCAGCATATTCGTGCTGTTCTTGGCTGGCCGCTTGCTTCGACGGCACAACGCTGTCCAACTGCTATGCTAAACCTGCTTGGAGATGTTGATAAGAATGTTCCTGCGAAGCTTGCTGGTGTTGAGACTCTTCTTGATAGCCCTGGTGTGTCTTTACATTGGTATGGTAAAAGAGAAGCGCGACCTCTTCGCAAGTTAGGTCACATAACGTTAACCGCTGATGGGTCGGACCTCGATGAAGTCAATCAATTACTATCTCGTGGAAAAGAACTACGAGACAAAACTACATTCATCGAGTAAGACTAAATCCGTCCCTTCTTTGTGAGATGATTACATATATTGGTGTATGGCAGATGAAGTTTCAGCGATAATTAATGCGCTTCATGAAGAAGCGAGTACGGAACGACCACTTGAATCAACCCCTGATATTGGTATTATTATGGGGTCAGATTCTGATCTTGATGTCATGATGGGCACTGATGATGACTCTGGTGCATACCATGCGCTTGTCGAGAAACTTGGGTTTGCAGAAGTAACTGATTATGACAACCCACCGGCAGAACGTTTTACGTTTGAAACGTATGTGGTTTCGGCTCATCGGACCCCGGACCTTATGACGGCATACGCGGAAACAGCAGCAGACCGAGGAATTGAAGTCATTATTGCCGGTGCAGGTGGAAAATCTGCCGATCTTCCTAACATGACTGCATCTATTGCGTACCCGCTTCCGGTAATTGGCGTGCCGGTTCAGGAGAAGTCAGTCGATTCTGTTATTGGGATGCCAACTGGAGCGCCAATTACTGCAGTTGACGCCGGGAAATCATTTAATGCTGCACTCTCTGCTGTGCAAGTCCTCTCTCGAAAGCATCCTGAACTTCGAGATAGACTAATCGCATATCATGACCAGCTTCGATCAGATGTCGGAGAAACTTCACAAGCGTTACATCAGCTTGGAACTCCGACGTTCCGGAATCAACGTCAGTGATTACACGACCACGTCTAACAGAGCAAGTATTACAGCGGTAGCGAGACGAGTCAAACAGAGGAGGCTGTCGAGGACACAAGCAGACAAAGGATCTGCCGTCGGCTATGACACAAATTAGCAGGATCGTCGAACTGTTAAACTAAATAAAATCCGGAGAATTCCTCTAAACTTCTGAACGCTTATATGGGTGGCTTCACTACAGGGGCACAACTGTGAGAACATGAGCCAATGGATCGCTATCGGTGCGCTGGCACTTGTCGCAATAGCTATTCCGTTAGTCATGATGTTTGCGTCATGGCTGTTGCGTCCCAGCGTTCCCGAAAAAGGCAAACGCACAACCTACGAAAGTGGGGAAGTGCCTACTGGGACGACGAGAAGTCGGTTCAACATCCAGTACTACATGGTTGCACTATTGTTCCTCGTCTTCGACGTGGAAACGGTGCTGATCTTCCCATGGGCAATGGCCTACCCAGAAGCAATTGACAAGGTTGGAACAGGACAGGCACTGATCCCAATGCTTGTATTTATTGGAATCTTACTGCTTGGCCTGGTCTGGGCATGGAGAACCGGTGCTATCCGATGGATACGTAGCGACTCCCAGAAATCAGTCTTACGGAGGGTAGAACAATGAGTAATGAACCGATTGAGAAACTCGAAGGTAGTGCAGATCCACAAACAGCAACACGAGAGGCAAGAACTGGAGAAGGGTTGGACAATCGTTTTAATTCTAAGCTTCGGTCTGCGTTCGGATCTGCCCCGTTCATTCTTACCAAGTTTGATAAGTTCATGAACTGGGCACGAGGATCATCGATGTTTATGTTGCAGTTTGGAATTGCCTGTTGTAGTATTGAGATGATGCACACCTATTCGGTCAAGCACGACCTTGACCGATTCGGGGCTGGTGTTCCTCGAGCTTCACCACGACAGGCGGATGTGATTATCATCCCTGGAACTATTGTTTCGAAGTTTGCTCCTCGAATGAAGCGCGTCTATGATCAAATGCCTGAGCCGAAGTTCGTCATTAATATGGGATCATGTGCAATTTCTGGAGGGCCGTTCCAGGAAGGATACAATGTCGTTAAAGGAGCCGAAGAGGTCATTCCGGTTGACATTCACGTCCCTGGATGTCCTCCTCGTCCAGAGGCACTGATTTACGGTGTTGCAAAGCTACAGGAACGAATTTCGGAAGGTGAATCGTCGCCTGTTGTAGTTAAGCCGTATGAACTTGAGCAGTTCTCTGATCTAGAACGCGATGAGGTGGTCGATAAACTCGCTGCACAGATTGATGAGGAAGATCTAATCATGCGATATAACTGGGCTGATTCACCATGAGCACGCCAGAAGAAGTCATCTCGGAGGAAGAACAATCCTCCATCGCTGATATTCAGTCGCTTGTTGGTGAATATATCATTGAAACAGAGACGCACATCAATGCACCAGCAATTGTTATTCGACCAGATGACACGCAGACAGTTCTGCAAACGCTTCGTCAGGACGCTGGATTTGATCATCTCTCCTGTGTTACTGCACAGGAATACCAGGATCGTTTCGAGTCCATTTACCACCTCAAGAAATTTGATGATCCCACTGACGAGCTGAGTGTTGTCGTACCTGTTCCACGGGATGCTCCAATAAGCCAAAGTGCTGAACCAGTATTCCGCACTGCTGACTGGCATGAACGAGAAGCCTACGATCTGCTTGGCATCCAGTATGATGAACATCCAGATCACCGTCGAATTCTCCTTCCTGAAACGTGGCAGGGACATCCTCTTCGAGAAGACTATGACCAAGATCGTCCACAGATTGTCCCATTCCGTGCGCACGAAAACCCAATTGAGAAAAATGTAGATGGAGACGGGGATACGATGTTTATTAACATCGGTCCTCATCACCCAGCAACACACGGCGTGCTTCATCTAAAAACCGTTCTTGACGGTGAGCAGGTCGTTGATGTTGAATCTGACATTGGGTACCTTCACCGCTGTGAAGAGCAAATCTGTCAGCAAAGCACCTACCGGCATCAGATTATGCCATATCCTGATCGGTGGGACTACATTTCCTCAGGTCTCCTCAATGAGTGGGCATATGCTCGGGTGGCAGAGGATCTCGCTGACATTGATGTTCCAGAATATGCCCAAGTTATTCGTACAATGGGAGCAGAGATGTGTCGAATTGCATCTCACATGCTGGCCCTAGCAACGTTCGCCCTCGACGTTAACGGTGACTTTACAGCTGGGTTCATGTATGCGATCCGCGAACGTGAAAAAGTCGAGGACTTACTTGAAGAACTCACCGGCCAGCGGTTGATGTTTAATTACTTCCGGCTTGGTGGTCTCGCGTGGGATATCCCAGAGCCTCGAGAGCAATTCTTTGAAAATACACGTAGCTTCCTGAATGATCTTCCAGAGGCTGTACAGGAGTTCCATAATCTACTGACGAACAACGAAATCTATCAGGCTCGGACAATTGGCACTGGTATTCTTGAGCCTGATGTTGCCAGGGACTACGGTTGCACTGGTCCGGTACTTCGAGGGTCCGGAGTTGACTATGACTTGCGAAGAGATGACCCATACGGATACTATGATGAACTTGACTGGGACGTTGTCACTGAAGACGGGAAAGACAACTACTCCCGTGTGCTTGTCCGTATGCGCGAGGTCGAACAGTCTGCTCGGATCATCGATCAGTGTATTGATCTACTCGAAGACTGGCCAGAAGATGAACGAGATGTTCAATCGAATGTACCACGAAAAGTGGCTCCTGACGCTGGCCAAGAAATCTACCGCGCCGTTGAGGGTGCTAAAGGTGAACTTGGAATTTACGTACGCACAGATGGGACTGATAAGCCTGCCCGGTTTAAGATCCGAAGTCCGTGCTTCTCAAACCTGCAGGCATTACCAGAGATGGCCGAAGGTGAATACGTTCCAGACCTTGTTGCTGCCCTTGGAAGTCTTGATATTGTTCTTGGGGAGGTGGATCGATAATGACGACATTATCAACTACACCACTGCCGGAATGGATTGCTGATCTAGCTGGCCTCGATGGCAGCATGGGATCGTTTGTTGGTGGAATTGTTGGAGCTCTTGTTATCGTGAGCTTGCTCCTTGCGATGTCAGCTGTCGCTGGACCGTGGGCTAAACGAAAGATTACGGCTGCATTCACTGATCGAATTGCTGTTAGTCGACTTGGACCGTTCGGCTTATTCTTCATCGTTGCCGACTCGATTCGATTACTCTCCAAGGAACTTATTATACCTGAGAACGCCGACCGGCCTGCATACGACATTGCCCCGATTATAATTGTTCTGTCAGCACTACTCGGATTTGCTATTATCCCAATGGGGTCGATTGCAGGCGTTGAGTTCCAACTGGCTGACCCTGACTCAGGACTTGTCTTGCTCTTTGCATTCTCATCGCTAGCTACGATTGGCCTTGTTGTCGGCGGCTATGCATCAGCAAATAAGTATTCGACACTCGGCTCACTGCGATCAGTTGCACAGAGTGTTGCATATGAGATTCCACTGGTAGTCATTGCAATCTCTGTTGTTCTGCTTGTTGGAGGGCTCGGAGAAAGTAATGCGTTAGCACTCTCTACAATTGTTGAAGCTCAACAGCAGGAACTGGTGTCCGTAGCAGGCCTCTCAATCCCTGCTTGGTTCATTTTCCTTAATCCATTTGCATTTATCCTTTTCCTAGTTGCCAGCCTTGCCGAGGTTGGGCGTAATCCGTTTGATATCCCAGAAGCGCCTACTGAAATTGTCGCTGGGTACCAAACAGAATACTCTTCAGTATACTTCGTCCTCTTCTACCTTGGTGAGTTCCTCCATATCTTCCTCAGTGCAGGTATTATTACCGTTCTTTTCCTTGGAGGTGGATCAGGGCCAGTTCTTCCGGGCTTAGTCTGGTTTATCATCAAACTCTGGATCATCTTCTTGCTCACTCAGTGGGCTCGTGCTGCATTACCACGCTTCCGCATTGACCAACTCATTGCTATTGGCTGGAAAGGACTGTTAGTTTTAAGTTTCGCCAATCTAATACTCACAGCAGTTATCGTTGGGGTGATAGTATGATTGGTGTGCTCAAGTCCATGGCGACAACGATGAAACATGCGTTAGGTGGTGAAACGTTTACTGTCCGTTACCCGGAGGAAACCCCGGACGTTAGTGCTCGATTCCGCGGTATTCATAAATACAGCCAAGAACGCTGTATCTGGTGTCGACAGTGTGAGAACGTCTGTCCAAATGACACGATTCAGATTGTGATGGACGATAAACGTAATGGGGAACGGTATAATCTCCACGTCGGGCAGTGTATTTACTGCCGACTTTGTGAGGAAGTCTGCCCGACTGATGCGATCCTGTTAACACAAAACTTTGAGTTTACTGGTGATACTAAAGATGATCTTGTGTATAACAAGGATCAACTTCGCGCTGTCCCTTGGTATAAAGACTCTGATCCGCTTGCTGCCAGAGAACCGGATCGAAGCGCGTGGGTCGGTGAAGGGGATGACGAACTCGACTACCAGTAGTTAGTTTTGCCCACATTTTTAAATCGAATTGCTTTGTTATTGTATTTCCTTCTCATTCTTCATGATTCATAATACTAATACATCTTCGAAGTATCAATATATGTTCATTTGCTGGTGCTGTTCCGTCGTATTTTGCCGCAAGTTTTAGCCAATACGATTCTATTTAGTAATCTTGAAAAAGCCCCCCACACATCTAATTCTCAATGTCACAATTCGGCACAGTCGCATTTGCGCTGTTTTCCATTCTTCTGGTTGGGAGTAGTCTCGGTGCCGTTCTCATGCGAGAAGTCTGGCACAGCGCCCTTCTCCTCGGTGTCGCCTTGGTGTCGGTGGCAGCATTGTATGTCACGCTCAGTGCCGAGCTCCTTGCTGCCATACAGATCCTTGTTTATGTCGGAGGGGTGCTGGTCTTGATTGCATTCGCTGTCATGTTAACTGAATCAGATGAACCGGAGGTGAGTAGCTAATGGCCCGTCCTCGATTACACCTTGGACGCCATCTACTTCCTGGTATCGTCGCTATTGGGATTTTTATCCTAATAGCTGCTACCACACTTAGCATTGAGTTTACTGATTCTGTCGGCACATTTGAACCGAATATCATCGAAGAGATCGGACTATCCCTTGTCAACGCTGCATCTGAAGCTGACGGATACCTTGTTCCGTTGATTTTAATTGCACTTCTGCTTGATGCAGCCCTTGACGGAGCCGTGTACCTTGCCAGAAGAGATGGAGGTGAGCAAGAATGAACATTGGAGTTGAATATTATTTACTCATCTCAGCAGCAGTGTTTAGCATCGGATTGTTCGGTGTTCTTACCCGGAGGAATGCACTGATGTTTCTAATCTCTGTTGAGCTCATGCTTAACGCTGCGAACCTCAATCTTGTTGCGTTTGCACTCCACTATGGTGACCTTTCTGGGCAGATATTCGCGCTGTTTGTTGTTGGACTTGCTGCTGCTGAGGTGGCGATTGGTATCGGAATCATATTAGTACTGTATCGTAAGTTTGACTCACTCGACGTTACACTCGCTACAACGAGGAGGTGGTAATCATGTCGGAACTAATCGAATCTGCTTGGATCATTGCGGTCCTTCCATTCCTATCGTTCGTCATTGCACTGGTTACTGGTAAATATCTTCCAAAGAAAGGGGCTATCCCTGGTATCTTGGCAACAGCGGCCTCATTAGCCATTTCCATCTGGGCGTTCTTCCAAGTGTACAATGGCAATGAGGTCTATGAAAATGAGCTGTATACGTGGGTCGGTGCTGACGCGATCGAATTGACGTTTGGAATTCTAATTGATCCACTATCAGCCTTGATGCTCATTATTGTCTCTTTGATTGCCACGCTCGTTCATATCTTCTCGCTTGGATACATGAACCATGACCCAGGCCATCGTGAACGAGGGGGGCTTCCACGATACTATGCCAGCCTTGGACTCTTCACGGCCAGTATGCTCGCATTTGTCTTTTCATCAAATCTACTGATGGCGTTTATTTTCTTCGAGCTTGTTGGCCTGTGTTCGTATCTCCTGATTGGATTCTGGCAAAGTGATCGAGCACCACCGAGTGCCGCAAAGAAGGCATTCCTAGTTACTCGGTTTGGTGATTACTTCTTCCTGATTGGCGTCGTCGGAGTGTTAGCTACCTTCGGTACTGGAGCATTCTATGATGGGTTCCCTGAGATGACACAAAGCATCATCGATGGCGGGGATAATGCTGCCGATGTTGTCAACTGGATCCCAGGCGATCTTGACGCAGAAACGTGGTTCACTATCTTAGGTCTACTAGTCCTCGGGGGTGTAATTGGTAAGTCCGCACAGTTCCCGCTTCATACATGGTTGCCTGACGCAATGGAAGGCCCAACACCTGTTTCAGCCCTCATTCACGCGGCGACAATGGTCGCTGCTGGCGTTTATCTTGTGGCTCGGATGTTCGGCTTCTATGCGGTCCTTGAGGTTGCTCTGATCGTAATTGCATTCATTGGAGGATTCACAGCACTCTTCGCAGCAACCATGGGCGTTGTCAAAGATGATCTCAAGCAGGTGCTTGCATACTCGACAATTTCCCAGTATGGCTACATGATGCTCGGACTTGGCGTCGGGGGATATGTTGCGGCGACATTCCACCTTATGAATCACGCGTACTTCAAGGCGCTTCTGTTCCTTGGTGCTGGCGCCATCATCGTTGCAACGCACCATCACCAAGACATGTGGAAACTTGGTGGGCTCAAAGACAAAATGCCAATTGTACATTACACGTTCTTAGCTGGGGCACTCGCACTTGCTGGTGTTATCCCACTATCTGGATTCTGGTCAAAAGATGAGATCCTTTATGACGCTCTCCTTGTTGGACTTGAAGAACCTCTGTTCTTGGCCGCATACGGAATGGCGCTCCTTTCAGTCTTCCTCACCGGGTTCTATACGTTCCGGATGTATTTCCTCACCTTCCATGGAGAGCCCCGGTCTGAATATGCAAAAGATCCTGAACCGCTTGGCTGGGATATCAAATTCCCACTCGGTATCCTCGGTATTCTCGCCGTTGTTGCTGGTCTTGTTAATATGAAACCAGTTGACGAGTTAGTCAGTCCTGACATTCTATATCTTGAAAGCTGGCTGGATGACTTTGGATTTGAAACGCTGGCCTATACCGAATACACCGATGTCTACCAGTTTGGTGCCGCTGAGTTGGCACCATTTATTCCGGCTGGAATCGCTCTTGCGCTCGCTCTTGCTGGCATTTACTTTGCACATCTGTTCTACAACGTGCCGTCGCCAGCACAGCGGTTCGAAGACCCAGGTCCTGTTGCTCAAGTTGTAAAACACAACTACTACCAAGATGAGATTCAGGTTTGGATCGCACAGAATCTTGGTCTTGGCGTTGCTCGTAGTGCTAACACGTTCGACCAAGGCGTAATCGATGGAATTGTTAACGGAGCCGGTGGTATCAGCCTTGCTGGTGGTGATCGTGTCCGTCGGATCCAGAGTGGATTCCTTAATAACTACATCTTACTGATACTCCTTTCATTGTTCGTGTTAACAGCTGTACTCGGAGTTAACTGGGGGTGGTGGCTATGACACCTGACATGATCATTGAGATTCTAATTGTTATCTGTCTGGTTGGCGCAGTTGCAACGTTCCTTTCGCCTGACCGCTTTGCCGGGCGAATAGCATTCCTTCTTAGCCTACTACCGCTTGCTGGATCTCTCCTGATGTTTTGGGAGTTCTATGGAGATGCCAGCGAGTACGGAAATGTGTTGTTCGAAAGCACTAATCGGGCATTTGAGTCTGACCTCTCTGGGACAACAATCCTCAACCTCGGAACATATGATATCCAGTGGATAGCCGCTCTCGATGGTATTAGTCTCCCACTATTAGTCCTATCAACAATCCTTACCACGCTTGCAATCCTCAGTGCTTGGACTCCGATTGACGAACGTCAGTCACAATTCTATGGTTTAGTGTTATTCTTGGAGGCTGCGCTGATTGGCGTATTTGCCACACTTGACTTCTTTGTGTGGTTCATTTTCTGGGAAGCAGTTCTTATTCCGATGTACTTCCTGATTGGCGTCTGGGGCGGCCCACGTCGCAAGTATGCAGCTATCAAGTTCTTCATTTACACAAATGTCGCCTCATTGGTGATGTTCATTGGATTCCTCGCAATGGTTTTCGGATTAACCGTTGAATCCTTTGATCTATTTGAGATCACCACGGCACTGAACAACGACGCGTTCTTAGATGATACATACTTAGGACTTAGCAGCACCACCCTCACGACCATCGCGTTCTTCGCGATGTTCTTTGGATTTGCAGTGAAGGTCCCCGTTGTTCCATTCCATACGTGGTTGCCTGATGCACACGTTGAAGCACCGTCTCCTGTCTCAGTTATCTTAGCGGGAGTGCTACTCAAGATGGGTACTTACGCTCTGCTTCGATACAACTTCACGATGCTGCCAGATGTTGCAACCGAAACTTGGGTTGCACTGCTCCTTGGAGCAATTGCTGTTATCAGTGTTATTTATGGCGCGCTACTGGCATTAGCACAGCAAGACCTCAAGCGGATTGTTGCATATTCATCCGTTGCTTCAATGGGATATGTTATCCTTGGCTTGGTTGCCTACACGGTTTATGGAATCGGTGGAGCCACCTTCCATATGGTCTCTCACGGCCTGATCTCCGGGCTTCTGTTCATGACTGTCGGCGTTATTTACAGTGCTACTCATACGCGAATGGTTGAAGATATGTCCGGGTTGGCAGACCGCATGCCAGTAGCTGTCGGAATCTTCGTTGCTGGTGCATTCGCTTACATGGGACTCCCAGGCATGTCTGGATTCGCGGCTGAGTTCTTTGTCTTCTTCGGGTCTTTCGACTCAGCACTCCCATATTCACCTGTATTCACTGGCGTTGCAATGTTTGGAATTGTAATTGTGGCAGGATATCTGCTTTATGCGATGCAGCGGACACTGTTCGGTCCATTCGATCTTGCCACTGACTATGAACTTAGCCGGGCGTCTGCCCAAGATGTCCTTCCACTGTTTATCCTACTCGGCCTGATTATCGCTCTTGGTGTTAATCCTGACCTGATCTTCGATATGATTGAACCAGCAATTGAACCTATCGAAAATGGAGGTGATAGCTAATGTCTGAACTTGTTGATTCAACGATTGCATTGCTTCCAGTTGTTTTACTGGCAGTGACAGCACTAGCAGTTTTTGCTGTTGATGCGATTTTGCCAGACAGGAATACTAGCGGGCTTCTAGCTGGTATCTCTGCTATTGGCGCAATTGGTGCCTTAGCAACCTCTCTTTGGTATCTGTATGATGGAATTCCTTCAGTCGATGGAAGCGATCCGAGTGATGGAATCCTTGCCAATCAGCTCGTTGTCGACGATATCAGTCTTATCTTTGCTGCTATCGTCTCTGTTGTGACTCTGTTGGTTGTTCTCGGTGGATATGATTATCTGAAGCAGGTTCCCAGAAAAAGCGAGTTCTACTCACTCGTCCTGCTAGCAGCAACCGGAATGGCTACTCTCGCCTATGCAAACAGCCTTCCAACCGCATTCATTGCTTTTGAACTGGCAAGCCTTCCATCATATGTCCTTGTTGCCTACCACAAGGATCGACAAGGCAGCGCTGAAGCAGGATTTAAGTACTTTGTTATCGGTGCTATCTCGTCTGCAGTTCTCCTGTATGGTATCAGCCTTGTCTATGCCTCTACCGGGGCCCTTGTATTCTCAGATATCTTGAGTGCGCTTCCTTCAGAAGGAGCAGATAAGATGGGTCTTTTCGGGATTGGCGTTTTGATGATGATCGTAGGGCTCGGATTCAAAGTTGCCGCTGTCCCGTTCCATTTCTGGGCTCCTGAAGCCTACGATGCTGCACCCGCTCCAGTGGGAGCGTTCCTTTCGTCTGCATCAAAAGCTGCTGGGTTTGTTATCACGTTCCGTATCTTCTTTGAAGCATTCCCAATGAGCGAACTTCCTGCAGCCGAGATTGACTGGATCCTCATTTTTGGCGCACTTGCTGTGCTTACGATGCTTCTTGGGAATTATGCCGCTCTTGTTCAGTCAAATGTCAAACGCATGCTTGCGTACTCCTCAATCGGCCATGCAGGATATGTACTGATTGTCCTTGGAGCCTTAGCGACAGGCGACTTCTCCGGAGCAGAGAATCAGTTCCTAATCGCCGCGGGTATCTTACATCTTACTGTATATGCATTTATGAACACTGGTGCGTTCCTCTTTGCCAGTGTCGGTGAATATTGGAACCTCGGGGAGAAATTCAGCGACTTTGCTGGTCTGGCCAAAGAAGCACCGATACTCTGTGTGGCAATGACTATCTTACTTTTCAATCTGGCAGGGCTCCCAATCGGCGGCGGCTTCTGGAGCAAGTACCTACTTTTCACTGGTGCTATTCAGACTGAATTCTGGTGGCTCGCCGCTGTTGGTGCCTTGACGAGTGCAGTCTCGCTGTATTACTACACCCGTCTTGTCAAGGTCATGTGGATTGATGAGCCAGATCAACCGCATGGAATCAGTGGTCGGCCAACTGGCATCTATGTTAGCGTCCTCACTGCTGCAACCGTCTCGATTGCGCTTCTAGTTGTCTGGATCATTTCCGGCGTTGACGCAGTTGAATTTGATCTCTTCCACGATCTATTCGTTGACGCCGCTAACGATCTCCTCCCCGAAGAATAGTCGTACTTGACCATATCTGCACAAATCTGAGCTTGATTCTCCGTAGCGTTTTAACCGATACATGCCTGAATATAAAATAGAATGACCCGGTTGATCTTGGGTTGGGGGTCTGTAGCTCGCAACATTGTGGAGCGCGAAAGTTCAGATGTCTTCATTATCGCTCCAAATATCTCTCAAGAAGAGCTTCCTGCTGCCCCTGTTCACCAGGCTGATCCAGCTGATTCTTCTGTTCTTAACAGTCTTGATATTAATCCTTCTGGAATTTTTATTGCTGATCCTGCTTTTGATCGAACGATAGCATACGCTGAAACGGCAAGTGCAATGTATCCTGCAACTCCAACTGTTGCGTATATTAATTCCGATACATCACCCCAACGACAAGAACAACTCTCATCGATGGTTGATGATGTTATTGAGTGTAATACCGTCTTAGCTGACCAGATCTTGGGAAAAATATTCACAGAGAGTGCCGCCCGAGCTTTAGAACTCCGCCGCGCAGTTACCGGTATTGATGGTAAACTGGCTGTCGTTGCACACGACAATCCGGACCCAGATGCAATCGCCAGTGCTACTACTCTTACATATATCGCTAATAAGCTTGGAGTAGATGCTACAGCTTGCTATGCCGGAGAGATCAACCATCAACAAAACAGAGCACTTGTCAATGCACTTGATCTTGATTTATCACAGTCCTCAGCTTCAGAAATAATAGACTCATATGACGGTATTGCGCTGGTAGATCACTCTCGAGCGGGCGTTAACAATCAGCTACCAGAGGAGGCTTCGATTGACATCGTTATTGATCATCACCCCCAGAAAGGTCCAGTTCAAGGAACCTTCGTTGATATCCGGGAAAATGTCGGATCAACAAGCACTCTTCTAGTGGACTATATCTCTCAGTTTGGATTTCAGTTTACCTCTCCAGTAGCGACCGCATTATTCTTTGGCATCACGACAGATACCGACGTATTCACTCGTCAAACATCGCAAGCCGACTTTGAGGCGTCTGCAATCTTGGCACCCCACGTTGACTTTTCACGACTTGACAGCATCTCCTCACCAGCTGTTAGTTCTAGCACATACGGCGCGATTGCAGCAGCGATTCGAGGTCGAGAACGACATGAATCGACCGTTATTTCGTTCATGGGTGAACTTAGTGACCGCGATACAATTGCCCAAGCTGCTGACTTCTTGCTTCAGTTGGAGGATATTGACGTGACCCTTGTCTATGGCTATCAGGATGATACTGTCTACTGTTCTGGTCGTTCACAAAATGACAATATTGACATCGGTGAACTATTCCGCCGATCTCTTGACTACATCGGTAGTGCTGGCGGTCATGAGGAGATGGCCGGTGGTCAAATTCCGATTGATATGATTGTAGACGAAGACGATAGTAATCCAGATGATATTATTCGTTCGTTTGTAAAGACACGATTTTTAGAAACAATTGATGTTATCGCTTCTACTGTCCCTGTTCGATACCAATCGTCAGAAGACATCACATCGCTACGCACTTTCTCAGCTAGATCGTATCTGGATTCTAACAACTCGTCTTCTGACCACTCAGATAACTAACTACGATTAGTGTATTCTACAGAAGAACAGGCAGAGTGCCTCGGGGTCGTTTGGAAATCGAAGATTTCCATGATGACGAGACGCTTTGCGTCTCGAACCACTTGCCCCCGAGGGTGAATGCCGTCAAAATATTATACAAATGTAAGATGTTCGAGCGACAATACACCGGTAACGACCAGAAACAAACCACTCAACGTATGGAAATGAAGCCCTCATTTCCTTTGCTGGTCGTTGGATAGTTTGGAAATGCGACTCCTCTCAACACCGTCCATTGGGCGTGAGACGGGAGTTGTCGGGCGGTGGTGGAGCTGCCGACTCCCACGGACACATCGGCGTGTTCGGGTGTGAATTCCAGCCGACTCCTCACAGAGAAGGTCGGGAGGAATTAAATTCCGTTGCCGGTGCAGTGCGGTGCGGTCCCAAGACGGCGAAGCCTCGGGGCTTGACACCGAGGTACTTCACCTATTGAGTAATCATCGGGTGGAACGATAGTCTGGGAAGCCTTTTCGTTACTGCTCTGTATTGTCCTTATATGGCGGTTAAAGAATCGGACCGAGATATTCAGGTCCAGGACTACATGACTGAAGATGTCAGCACGGTTTCTCCGGAGGCAACCGTTCGTGATGTCGCGGAACGAATTGTCAGCAGTGACGGTCACTCCGGATATCCAGTAGTTGAACGCCGACGCGTTGAAGGTTTTGTTAGTGCTGATGATCTTTTACTCGCTGATCCAGATAGTCCAATTTTCACTGTGATGGAAACGGATATACTGGTTGCTCACCCTGAGATGAAACTCACCGATGCGGCTCGTGTGATCCTTCGATCAGGCTTTCGTCGATTGCCTGTTGTTGATGACACCGGCAACCTTGTTGGTATTATCTCGAATACTGACGTTATACGTAGCCAAATTGAACGAGCAACTCCTGAAAAGGCAGAGAAGCTTCAACAAACACTTGAAAATATCCATGGTGTTACTCTTCGACGTGAGCGACGCGTTGTTCAACTCGATGAAATTACACCTACTCAAAACCGGGTTTATGCTGACGAGCTTGAGGGCCGTAAATATGAATTGGAGCGAGGACTTGCTGAGCCGTTGATGGTAGTTGATAATGCTGGTGACTTGTACCTTGCTGATGGCCATCACCGCATTATGGCAGCAAACGACCTTGGAATCACTGAGATGGAGGCTTTCGTTATTGTTGTAGATACGCCAATCGATCTTGGGATGAAACAAACTGCGGCAGAGGATGATCTTAGCTCACTTGAGGATGTTGAAGTAGTAGATTATGCGCGGCATCCATTAGTCGAGAAAACTGAGCGGTTGCGATAAGTACGATCTTAGACCAATCTTCAGTGAGTACAATTTCTTCAGGCGGATCCCCTGTCCTCAATTAGCATCGCAGTTTAGGTAAGTAGACAAGAAGCACAGTAGTGTAAGGGGAACTGGCGTTAGGTCATGGGGATTCTCGCAGGTACTATTCCCGCTCATCCAATACTATTTCTTGTCACCATAATAATTGTACCCCGTATTAATCGGCAGTTAAGGCGAATATAATCGGTGTATACCTAACTTACCTCTTAGTCTAATCAAGAATGGATCGACATGGCAAATCCGGACTTTCCCTCTGAACTAGGTAACATTCCGTATGACGAAATACTTGGAGCTCCACTCAACGCTGCTGTTGAGGCAAACGCAGCTGCCTCAGAAACTGCAGCAAATTTTATTCTTGATGTTGCATTTGAAGAGCCCGATGATTTCGCATTTGATGCGACACGTAAACCGGTATATGTTGAGTTTTCATACCGGAAAGGAACCGTTAACGAACAAGGTGAATCAACAGAAGAAGAATTTGAACTACAAGTGCCGCTCTTATTGTTGCTACACGTACCATACTTCGAAGTTGACACTGTTGAGATTGACTTCAATGTTAAGTTGAATTCTGTAGAGAAAAAAGCCGAATCACAAGAGCGCAAATTTGGCGGAAGAGCTGGGTATTTACCCTATTTTACGGTCAGTGGCAGTTCAAAGAAACAAGAAAAGAGACAACAGGAGATTGAACGAAAATATCACCAGAAAGTGCACATCGAGGCCGGATCCATTGAACCCCCAGAAGGGACGAGCAGAGTGATGGACGTGCTAGAGCAGACAATTACTGAAAAGCCTCTTGATGAGGCTGAAGAATGATTCAATTGATCTCATAATGAGTATATATGCCAGCAATTAGTTCTCTTGAGAATCTTGATTTATCGAATTTGTTCTCTGGTCCTCTTATTGCAGCCGTTGATGCCAGTATTCAAGCGCAAACTGAAGTTGTTGATCTACTGCTGGAGACAGCATACGATGAACGTGGTAACCTTGTTACCGTTTCATTTCAGTATCAGGCCCCAACTATTCAAAATGAGGAGAACCAGCGCGTAACAAAGCGCATAGATATCCCACTTGTGCTGTTCTTGTCGCTACCTAACTTACAGGTAGATCGAATTGAACAAAGCTTTTCCGCGGAGATTACCCAGGTTGACGATGTCGAACACTCTCCTGCACCGGAACGAATTGCTACGCCCCGCCGGCTACAAGTCAAGCCAGCAAGTAAATCAACAGCGTACAACCGTCGTGTAGAGTCTGCCTTTGACTTAGAAGTCAATATGGTCGCAGAAGTGAGAAACGAAACCATCGGTGAAGAAGTGATTGAACGTGTCGCCAATACTGCTATTGAAGAGCAGACTGAAGACACTCAAGAATCGAGAGATCAGAAGCAGCGACCAGAACGGATTAGTGTCGAGGATATTCTTCGTCAGCGAACCGAACAACTAGACAATCGAGACAACAATGAGTAAGCGTCAACCAGAAACTCGTGATCTCCGGACGTTCCTTGTTACACTGTATGAATCACTATCCCGAGCAGAGGTCGAGGCAATGCTGTATGGAAAACAACGAATGCGACAGCTCGTCAGATCTGGACACTCTGATGTCGCAGTACCTGTATATCATGCTGCTGACTTAGAAATGGAACTCGATACTGGGATAACACTCCAGCAAACAAAACAGGGCTATCAAGTTCATCTTGAGCAATCATCATCCGACGGTTCTTCAATATCTTTTTCGTTTGATGTTCTCGACATCTTGACTGATGGGGATATTGAGGTCGATGGTAAAGGAGATGATTTTCCCCGTCGTAAGGCGGCGATTGAGTCAACTCATCAGCAGATTGATTCACTGATACAAAGAAGGGCCGGGATGTCTGATTCGAGCAAGGGGGGCAACTCAATACTTGATCAGCCTATTGACACCATTGATGACCTAGAGGCAGAAACTATCGAGAACTTAAAAGGTACAGGTGTCACGACACTTGGTGATTTGCTCTGGGCAGATACTAATCGGCTGAACAGAGCTATTGACGACGAAGAAAAGTTACCTGAGATTAACGAACTCAAGGATTCAATCAGAGAGATGCGTACGTTGGGACGTGCTGATTCTGATTCGCCTGCTGCACCTCCGATTGAGACTATTAATGGCCTTTCTCGACAGCAAGCAAATCTACTACGAGACAACGGTTTCCAGACGGTTGTCGATCTGGCATCAGTTAACGAGGAAACAATTGCTGATATTTTTGCATCAGAAGGCCACACTGTGGCTAGAAGACAAATAATGCGGTGGATCGAGACTGCGAACAGACGACTATCTCATCACAAACAACAAGAAGGTGAATAGATATGACTGATAACACACATCTTGGTAAGTACTTCAACCAACTGAGCTACACAGATCGTAAAGAACTCGAGCAACGAATGGAACAATACCGCGAACGACTTGAAGCAGAAGGATATGAGCTCGCAATCGCAGAAAGTGATGGTGGGCTATTTGGTGGTGTGCTGGTAATCGACGAAGAGTCTGATCAATATGGATTTCTTGAGGACGATGGAAGTGTAACTTGGCTATCCAGTAATGCTAGCGGAATTGGAGCCCTCGGATCTGCGATCATGCAGAATCCGACAACAGAATTTGAAAATCAGCTTGAAAAATAAGATTCTCTGTTCCGACGGTTCCTTTCTTCAGATTAGTCCTGTATTTTCTCCCCGAAGCATGACAACCATCGATATACCTGATATAATGATCAATGCGAGTGCAGGAATGGCTGCATACTGATAATGCAGTGTCTGTTCTGCAGCCCAGATAATCGTCACAAGCGTTTCCATTCCAAATGGCTGAAGCATTAACGTTGCTGGTAGTTCTTTCATTGTGGTCAAAAATACCAACGCTGCTCCCGCCACTACTCCGGGCATAATTAACGGAAGAGTTACCTCTCGGAATGTCCTCCATCTTCCAGCATTCAGCGTTTGAGCTGCTTCTGTTAGCTGTTGGTCAACCTGTAATGAAGCTGATCGAGTGGTGCCCACTGCCTGTGGCAAGAACCGAACAACGTATGCGAAAACTAAGACAGGTACAGTTCGATACAACCACGAAACATAGTTCGCACTAAAGAAAACAAGTGCCAGTCCGATAATCACTCCTGGAACAGCAAAACCAACATACGTTATTCGTTCGAATAACTGGTCTAGCGACCTGTCTGATCGTGCCGAAAGATATCCGACTGGAATCGAGAGTATTGCAGCGAGAAGTGCTGTGATCCCTGCTAGATATACCGAATTAAACGCAAACTCTAACTGGAACTCAAGCGATGGTACTTCCTGTGCTGGGTCCTGGAGCAACCAACTTCCAAAGATAATGACCGGCAATGCAATTGCTACGATGCCTATCAGACCAAACAACCCTACAGCTATATACCTCCATCGTCCAAGCTGGATTTTTGATCCTTTTGTTTGACTCTGTCCGGTTTTTTCATCCCCGCCAATCTTGCTCTCAAGCAGCAGCACAACTGCTACAACACCAATTAACTGTAACGAGAGTAACGCGGCATACTCAATACTTCCAACATCCCATTGTCGATAGATTGCACTTGTAAATACCTCAATACCCATGAATGCTGGTGTACCAAAGTCTGAGATTGCATATAACGCAACGAGCAGTGATCCAGCTGCGACGGCCGGCTTGATTTGTGGAAGTGTAACTCGTCGAAAAGCCCCCAATCGTGTTGCATTGAGCGTCCGTGCAGCATCAATCATTGATTCATCCATTGACAGTAGTGCGGCTCGCGCTGTTAAGAACACATACGGATATGTATATAGTGTGATAATTAGAATTGCTCCAGCATAACCACTAATTTCTGGAATCGGTATCCCGGCAATAGAACTAATCTCTCCATGGGGTCCAAACGTTGAGACAAATGCAAATGCCCCAATGTAACTTGGAATCACTAGTGGAAGTGCCGCGATAATCGTCAGCGGTCGTTTAAACGGAAGATCAGTACGTGTTACTAACACCGCAAGCGGTATGCCAAGCAGCATCGAAAACGCTGTCACAGCGGCCATCAATCCGATGCTGTTAAGCAGAATATCGATATTTCGCTGTGCGGTAACCATCTCAACTGCTTCGGCTGGATTAACCTCCAATACCCGTAACGATAACCAGAACAATGGAGATGCAACTAAGACCGCAATTGTCCCACTAAGTATTGTCAACAACAACGAGCGATCTTTGTCCGCACGTATGCTTTGGGGCAACCGTAATCGATTCACAAGTATACTTGCTTGAATAAGTGCGTTTGCAAATCTTTACTCTGGCTCGGTAACTGTCACTCTGCGACGCGTTATACCGTCATGTCTTCGTCTTCCAACACGTCAATTGCTCTTTGCAGATCAGATAGCTTATTCAAGTCAAATTCTGGCGGATCAAGTTCCTCTGGTGCTGGTAAACCTTCTGGATAGTCGTCAAATTCAGTAACAACAGGATACTCGCCGTTAGCTTCCACAAACTTCTCTTGGCCGTCAACTGCCAAGAGATGTCGAATAAATTCTGCGGCCAAGTTCGGGGTCTCAGCTCCTTCAAGGATAACAACACCGGAGACCATAAACAATGAACCTGCATCACCAGACGTAAATGTGACATCAATATCTGAATCATCTCCGTACTGCTGTATCCGACGCTGTGCGTAGTACTGGTTTCCTAGTGCGAGGGTATTCTCATTGTCATTATCAACACTCTCTGCTTGTTGTGACCCGCTAGAGTGTAAATGGACATTTTGATCTTCCATCATCTTATTTATCCAATCTTTAGTCTCCTCCTCGCCCTTTCGTTCTAACATTGCAATAATAAATGACCGGAACGTCCCTGAATTCGGTCGGGTCGATATTTCCTCTGCAAATCGATCGTCTTCAGCATACTCCCAAATATCGTCGGGCAGTTCCTCTTCGTCCCACTCTGTTGTGTTATATTGTATCGCTCGCACGCGACCTGAAACACCACACCACTCACCGTCATCGTCCCGATATTGCTCTTCGACAGCCTGCTCTACATCTTCTGGTAACTCTTGTGCTAATCCTTCTTCCTTGATCATTGAAAGTGATCCAGACGACTGTGTGTAGAAAACGTCCGCCTCAGCCTCTTCGCCTGCTTCTATTATTTGATTTCGCGCACCTGCATCCTCGTCACTGTAGTCTCTTTCAACCGTGAAATCCGGATATTCTTCTTCAAGTGCCTCGAACACTGGATCAATTTGGTCTTGCGTCCTTCCAGTCGTAACCTTCAGCGTTCCAGTTAACTCCCCTAAGTCGTCCCATGTTACCTGTTCTTCGTTAATCCCTGTTTCCTGTGGACCATACGTTTCGTATGGATCATCCCTAGATCCAAATCCAAGAAAGTCAGTACATCCTGCAATTCCGGCTACACCAGCAGCACTTGTAGCGGCAAGAAAACGCCGTCTATCTGTCGATTTCGCGCAACTTAGATGGTTGCTGTCTTCCATGAAAGGTTTTTAGGCTAACCTAAACATATAATACATTCGATTTTCTGTCACATATTCTTATATCATAATGTTTTTAGGGAGTCCTAAACGTTAGTGAGATAATACACTGAATATGAAATGCCGCCGCTATCAACCTTCTATTCGCTCAAACTACACCTACAAATCCGCTCAGCATTTGAGAAGGTGGTATCGATGACGGCATCCCATTCATCAAAGTATACACACCAGCATCCGGTATCTGAACAGATTCATAAATCCATAGATCAGGATAAAGCGGATGCAGATTCCATCTTACAGCTTGACAACCTCTCAAAGAAGTTCGCGTCTGAACAAGCTGTGTCAGAGTTCGATCTCACTATCGATGAAGGAGAGATCATGACACTGCTTGGCCCCTCTGGCTGTGGAAAAACAACAACACTTCGTACGATTGCTGGCCTTGAGCGCCCGACCACTGGTCGTATTCGATTGGACGGAAGCACTGTTTCTGGTCCGGATACATTCGTTCCTCCTGAGAAACGCGATATTGGAATTGTGTTTCAGGACTACGCGCTTTTCCCGCACATGACCGCTGCAGAGAACATTGCTTTTGGAATCGACCACTGGGAGTCGTCCCGACGCCAGCAGCGAATTGATATGTTACTTGAGCTCGTCGGCCTCCCGGAGCAAAAAGAAAGCTATCCAGAAGAACTATCTGGTGGCCAGAAACAGCGGATTGCCCTAGCCCGTGCTTTAGCTCCTGAACCCGAGGTGTTACTTCTCGATGAGCCTTTCTCGAATCTTGACCGCGATCTCCGGGTGACGATGCGTGAGGAGGTCCGACAAATACTCAAGCAGACTGGTGTGACTGCCATCTTTGTCACACATGATCAAGAAGAAGCACTCTCAATCTCTGACCGGATAGCAGTTGTACATAATGGAACCATCGAACAGGTCGGTTGTCCCGAAGAAGTCTTCCAACATCCTAACTCACGGTTTGTTGCTGAATTCCTTGGCGATGCTGGCTTCCTCAGTGGCACTGTTGAGAAAGGTACTGTTGAGACTCCAATTGCGGATATTCCTGTTTCACAGATTCGAGGTCTTTCAGACGCATATAGTCAGACGGATGTTGATGTTCTTGTTCGACCAGACGACGTTATTGCGTTACCAGCAACAGAAGCCTCAATGGATGGCCGTGTCACCTATCGTAAATACTTGGGATCCATGATTCAGTATCGGGTTGAGCTATTAGATGGAACTACCATTGAGTGCATGCACAACCACTCTAACTCTGTCTCTCTCGGTGATCCGGTTACAATTGAATTAACCGCAGATCATCCTCTTTCTTGGTTCCCTTGTGACTGATTTCTGGTGAAGCTGTGTTTGATTCTCTTAGATTGGCCGCTTAACCGTATTGCCAACACTTTCTTTGCAAAGCATACGCATCTCTGAACAGTGAAGTTCACCGCAAAAAATAATGCGTGGGACCGGATTTGAACCGGCGGACCCCTACGGGACAGCGCCCTCAACGCTGCGCCGTTGGCCTGGCTTGGCTACCCACGCACTGTGTGCAATATAGAGTAGCCCGCTGGTGGTTAAAAGACCTTTCTTTTCTCTACCTTCTTCGTTAACTATTCTCTAACTCCAGATTGTCTTTGAGTATTTCACAGAAATTCAAGCCGGATGCCCCGAGGTTGTTGACACGAATATCAGAGAAGTATAAATCCATAGATGTTTTAGGAATCTCTAGTAATTGTATAACAGTGAAGCGTCGCCTTGCATTAGGACTCGCGGTTGCTGCTGTTGCACTTACAATACTCGTTGTGAGTGTCGGCTGGCAAGATGTACTTGATGCTATGCGAGATGCTGATCGGACGATCTTTTCACTCGCTTTCTTAGCCGTTATTGGGACATTGGCATTCAGAACGCTCTCATGGCATCAAGTCCTCCAGTCCGTTGAAAGGGCTGTCCCTCGTCGACAACTGTTCGGTATCTTCACCTCTGCAACCTTCATGAAATACGCAACACCGTATGGACAAGTTGCTGCAACCCCCGCAATTGCGTACGTTTTGTCACAAAACACAGGTGGAGAATTTGAAGGTGACTTTGCGGCTGTCGTCAGTGGCGACTTTATCAACTACGTTCCATACTATACGCTGGGAACTTTTGGACTTTTGTACCTGATTTTTGGTACGGCCTGGACATTTGATGTTACAGCTAGATTCTATCTTGTTCCGCTGATCTTCCTTGCAATTCTCGCAGGCTTTCTGTTTATCTGGTACCGTCGCGAGACCGTAGAGCGAGCTTTGCTATCGGTTGCTGACTGGAGCCGACGTGTTGTCGCTCGAGTCTCCCCTCGTGTTGCAGAGGCACTCAGCAAGGAGAATCTTCAGGATCGACTTCAGGGATTCTACAGCACACTTGATTTACTGGCAACAGATCGAAGATCAATCTTGCTGGCCCTCTTTTTTGGACACCTTGGATGGATTATGTTGGCTGTTGCGCTATACGTTACTTTATATGCAATCGGCTCACCTATCGCGTTTCCTCTTGCAATGCTCGCTGTTGCATTGAGTAAACTCGGATTCCTTGTGCCTGCTCCTGGCGGGCTCGGTGGGGTCGAAGCTACCCTGGCAGCTGTTTTGGTCTTAACAGCTGGTATCGGTGTCGCAGCGGCGACAGCCGGGGCTCTTCTGTTTCGTTTGGCTGCGTACTGGTTCCCATTTGCACTTGGCGGAATCTGGACAGCAGTACTGTCTCTACGGGGCTTTCAATCCAATCGTAACTAAATAACTGACCTATTCGAAGCAGCTACAATACCTAGACGCGAAACGCGCTATCGGTCTCCAACGATTTCACCCCGTGATCCTGAATCTGTGTTAGAATCTTCCTGTAAATAAAATGGGTGTCCGCTATACTCGTTTCGAGCGGATACACTCAAATCAGTAATCGTCTGTGTCAAAGTTAATACCGGTGACGACCTAATATAATGTATGGCAAAATATTCAACGGGTGACTCCGGGTCTGAGTCTGATGGATCTGCATGTGAACTCTGTGGAAAGCAAAGCGATTCACTGCGTGAAGCAGAGGTTGCTGGGGCAACGCTTCTTGTCTGTCAGCAGTGTGCACCACACGATGACTCTTCAAAGAAATCATCTTCATCTGACGAGCAGCAGCAAGAATCAACTCCAACGTCTCATAGTTCCGATGCCCCACAAACCAGTGAGTTGTGGGATGGTGATTCTAGCCATTGGGAGAAAGAAGGCACTGACTACGACGACGATCCACTTCCATACCTTATATCTGGATATGCCGATGTTGTTACACGTGCACGACAGGAAAATGGACTTACCCAGACAGAATTAGCAGAAAAAATTGGTGCGACAGAAGATGATATTCTTGCTGTTGAACAGGGCCGTGCCGCTCGTGCTGGTGTTGGCGGGTCGGTGATTGAAGATATTGAAAAAACGCTCTCTATCGAATTAACCGAAGAAACATAGAAGGGCTCCCTTCCTTTATTCAGTCTCCTTAACGGTGGGATAAGAACGCTAAGCTTCGTTCGCAAAGAATCAATGGTGCCAAGTAGCGAAGCGGTTGACTCACAACCAACGTTCTGAAATTGTATTCCACATAAAATCCACAGTATTGTTTAAGTATAAGTCAGTTATAAATTAACTAAAAAATAAATGACAGTTCTGATTAAGCCGAAACGTTAACGAACTCTCCTTCCCAACTGCGTCGGGCCTCGATTTCTCGCTCTCCTCGCTGTGTCAGTGCGTAGCTATTTGTCCGATCGTCAACTTTCCCTTTTTCAACAAGGCCCTTCTCTACGAGTGTGTCAAGGTTTGGATATAGACGTCCGTGGTTGATCTCACTCCCGTAATATTCCTCTAGTTCTTTTTTCAGTGCTAGACCATGAGGTTCGTCATTTCCAGCAATTGCGTACAGCAGGTCGCGTTGAAAGCCTGTTAAATCGTGCATATATAATATGACTCTACTTGGATAATAAGCATTTTGATATATACTCATATAACTTAGTTATATTTTACGGGAGTATGTGATAGATATTTCAGATAAGCGTCAATGCACAGGAAGTATAATGCGACTGTCTTGGAGTTTGATATTAATGTCTATTCGCATACTTTGTGTTCATCCAGCCTGCTGCCATGTTACAGTGAGATTGAAGTGAGGTCTTCTGGAGATAATATGACTTCTACCGTTACCTTGTATGGTACAATCAGCATTTGATCGACCGAAATCGCTTTACTATATGATAACGTATTATATTATGATGCTGGCAACATTGACAATCGCTGGTGCGACCGCCGTTGCGGCAGTCGGTGGTTACGCAGTTTATCGTGGTATGTCTGCCACCGGTGCTTCACGGCCGGTAAGCCGAGGAGCGCTTACAGCTGCGGCGTTGTTCCTCTGGACAGCGATCACGCTGCCTTTTGCGCTTCTCGCACTCTCTGGTGGTATTGTACTTGCACTAACACTCATCCCGGTGGCCGCTGTTCTCCTTGGCGGCTACATGCTCCATCGCCGATGGAAGCAATGGCGTAACCCGGATGTTATCACGGTTAGTTAAATCTGGTCGCACAGCCCCTGATAATTGCTAACTTTTCTATTTTGGCCGTATAACTGAACATTGCAGCCACTGTATAGGCGGTATAAGGCGACCGTCCGGGGTAAGTCCACTGTCCTATGCTGTCTAGTAAGGATGACAACTATGAGCTTGCCCGCATGTCGAAATATTCCCCTCCTCCGCCAGTTTTAGGCCGCATTGATGTGTATCTAATAATATGACTCATGTCGGCGTTGTTGGGGCCGGAGCTGGTTCAGCGGCCCTCTGCTATCTTCTTGATAGTACTGTTCCTGATGTTGAGATTACTGTTCTTGAAAAGTCTGGCGGCGTTTGTGGACGAGCAGCCACACGGCGTCGTAGCGCAATAACGTATGACTATGGAGCAAATTACATCAAATCTGATGACAAGCGTGTGAATGAACTGTTGACAGAGACACTGGATGCTGGTGGCTTAGTCAACATTGAGGAGCCAATTTACGTTTTTGAACAAGACGAAGAGGTTTCTGAGGGGCGATCAAATGACGCATCCCGATGGTCGTATGAGACTGGACTTACACGCTGTGCAAAACAGTTGTTTGGACAGACCGATGTTCAAGTACATCAAAATACCCGCGTCGCATATCCACGTTATCGTGATGACACATGGACGCTTGTTGACACTCAATCAAATGAGTGGGGCCCGTTCGACTATGTGGTGTTTAATCCGCCTGCTCCACAGACATCTGAGCTACTCTCTGAAGCAGACTGGGACTCTCCTCTTCGAGATGAACTTGTTGATGCCATCGATGCTGTTCCGTACCGGTCGCTCTGGTCGGCCGTCTTGCACTACCCATACCGGATTGAAAAACCGTACTATGCACTAGTTAATACTGACAAGGAGCACGATATTGGGTGGATTTCTCGAGAAGAGTGTAAATCCGGACATGTCCCCGCAGATGAATCTGTTCTCATCGTTCAGGCTAGTCCAGGGTGGTCAGAGCGAAATGAAAATCGATCGCCTGAAAAGAACAACACCCGACTAGCGGCGATGACTGCAGAAATTATGAACGATGAGAGACTTTCCGATCCTGATTGGACAGATCATCAATTTTGGCGATATGCTCTTCCAGACCGCGGGGTTAACACTGGTCCTGTTCAGAGTGCCCAGGATGTTGGATTATATTGTGTCGGTGACTGGGTTGCTGGCGAAGCCCGGGTACATGCTGCTCTTCGAAACGGGCTTGATGTTGGCGAACGGATCGCTTACTCACTATCTTAATTGAATTTTCTCGGTGGTTATTTTGCCGGTCTGTCTACCGCGGTAGCAAGCCGAGTGATTAAGCTTATCCCCGGAGCAGTCTCCCCAGTTTTCGTGATTCCACACAGTGATAACTCTCTAACAATGGTGTTTCAATATGGAATATACGCCAGATGATTTTAATGGCTATGAGCAGTTTCTCACACTTGGACGACTTGTTACACCACGCCCAGTTGGGTGGATTAGCACAGTCGACTCCTCTGGGGAACCCAATATCGCTCCATATAGCTTTGTTTCCCCGCTCAGTGTGGATCCACCAGTAATTGGACTATCAGTTGCGCCTCATCCTGACGGAAGTATGAAAGACACTGCACAAAATGTTCTTGATACTGATGAATTTGTGTATCACCTACTCACAGACGAATTTTTGCACCAGATGAATGAAACAGCCCGAGATGTTGACCATTCTGAGTTCGACCTCATAGACGTTGAAACGACATCGTGTACCTCTGTCGAAGTTCCACGTATTGATACAGCCCCGGCATGGCTTGAGTGCACAACATACGATACGCATGAGATTGCAGAGACACAGGTTATCTATGGAGAAGTTGAGCGCATTGGTATTGCTGATGCGTTTGTAGATGAAACTGACCTTCCGGATGTTGATGCAATAGAGGAATCTGTTCTCGGCCATCTCATTGATGAACATTACACGACGCTTGATCTCCTTGAGAAACACCAACCTGATGATTGACCTCCTCCACACGGCTAAAGCCGGTGGGTGTTCGCCTCGATACCGCTGTAAGCCACATTGTCACCCAACCCGGTAAAATTATCAAATAAATATCCGTGTTATCGTATTCGAGTTTGCTGTCCCTCTCGCTCTTTACGAAGTATATTTGAATTCACGCTAATGCAAGTGCTTGAGCAAATATCCCTCCAATCAGGAATGAAGTCAATACAGTCAAAAAGAGAATAAAGATTGCCATTTTGGAGCTATACTCCTGCACGACAGTTGCAAACACAGCAACACAGGGAACGTAAAACAGTGCAACAACTGAGCTGACAAACAATTGACTTGTCGTAAGATCCATCTCAATTAGCGGTAGTACAGTTAACTCTCGACGAACGATACCTAAAATAAGTGGTATCGCGGCCTCCTCAGGCAAATGCAACCACTCAACGACAATCGGTCGCATGTATTTTCCAACCTGCTGCAATGCTCCAAGTTCATATAACACTGACGCGGCTCCGATTGCGTATATCATATGTACTGCGCCGCCCAGCACAAAGTGTTTGATACGCATCCATACCCGGGTTGCTGTCACTTTCATATTTGGGACAAGCAGCGGTGGAACATCCGTAATTGTTGGGGGAGATGGTCCATCAAGCACCCGGTCCAGAATCAGTCCTGAAACAACCATTCCCAGTAAAGACATGAAAAAAATTGTCGGAACAAGCAGCAAAGAGGCTTCACCCAGAAGTGCGATAAATGCGCCTGTTTGTGCAACACATGGAACCGCAAGCACGATCATCAGTGTCATCATAATCCGTCGTTTCTGTGTCTCTGCAGATCGAGTTGCAGTTATACCAGGTATTGCACAACCATACCCGAGCATCAATGGAATCGTACTAGTTCCTGTGAGCCCAATTCGATCCATCACACCATCAAGCAGGACTGCAAGGCGAGGAAGATATCCACTGTCTTCAAGTAAGCTTAATGCGATATAAAACGACAGCACGTACGGTAACACGAGTCCAAAGGGCCATTCAATACTCTTGATGAGGAAACCATATTCGCCGATGAGAATATTCTGAATCGTTTCTGATGAAGTAGCTGATTGAACTGTCTGCTCTATCACCGGAAAGAGAATTGCTTCAAACACCGGTAATAAAACGTACTGTCGAATTCCCATACCGACGCCTACGACGATAGCAAATGTTCCGACGAGTACAAGGAACGCAACAGGTATTCCTGGCCATGGCTGGACAAGTTGCTGACTGAGACGATCTAGCTTAGATGACCCAGTATTACTCGTCTTTGGTTCTCGAATCGCGTCTGTAGCAAGCTTTTCTGCTCGCTCCCACTTTTTCGATGGAGGATCATCATGCACAAACGGATCCGTGAGTTGTGCAGTAACCAGTTCTGACAATTTATCAATTCCCTGCTGCTCTGTTGCAATAGTTTCAACAACTGGACTCGATAGCTCACGCCGCAAATATCCTGTTTCAAGTGTCTGACCATTGTTTGCAAGCAAATCAACTCGATTTACTGCCGCAACAACTGGGATATCATACTCCTGAACCTCGAACAATAGGTGCAAACTTGACTCAAGATTAACCGCATCTAACACACAAATGGCAACATCACAACCTTCTTCTAATGCATCAATAGCAAGTTGCTCGGCCTCATTGCTTGCTGAGAGCGAATATGTTCCGGGAATGTCAACGACCGTAACTTCATGATTGTCGAACGTTGCCCGGCCGCGCTTATACTCGACTGTTGTCCCTGAGTAGTTGGCGATCTCTACATCCATGCCAGTGAGCGCACTGAACAGTGAGCTCTTGCCGACGTTTGGAGGCCCAATCAGGGCAACCGTTGGACGGTTCTCACATGAGAGTTCTGTCTTCTCTCCGTTACTCATACTTCGCCCGCCCGACGAACGGTCGCTAACTGCTGAACATGAATCTCCTGCGCAATATCACGGTCAATTGCAACTGTGCGACCTCCAGTACTGACAACGACTGGTCCATCAAACGGCTGGTGATTCTGTATTTCGACCTCTTTACCAGAGCGAATTCCTAACGCTGGCAACTGGTCATTATCAGGGGCCGATCTAATTACGACCTGTTCTCCTTCCGCAAATGATGCAAGAGTTCTCGTATCTTGATGGATACTGTTTCTTTCGGTGACATCTGCTCCCCGTGCGGGGCAGTCCGGAACATCCACACATGATTCACATGCCTGTGGCTCGGAACACACAATGACACTTTCCTTACCGAAACGATGCGAAACCGAGTCCTGATGAATATGGTCTGGAACAGACTCTGTCGGGTATAGATGTTCACTCCATCCACGTGGTCGACGGTAAACCAGGGATTGGTGTGCCTGCAGATCAGTTACGAGTTGCTGGACAATCTTTGCTTTTGGGTACACATGGAACGAAAGCCAAACCACATCAAAATCACTCGGTTCAACACCTTCTCCGTTTGCATGGCAGATCTCAATCTTCTTATCCAAGTTACGACTGTCAACTGCCGCTTGGGCTGCTTCAACGGCAGCTGGATCGTGATCAATAGCTGTAACTGAATAACCTTCCTTGGCTAAGACCATCGCCGTCATCGGCAGTGGTCCACATCCCACGTGTAGAATTTGTGCGTCTGTATTGGGGTCAAGCAGTTCTAATTCACGCTGTACAAGCCGCTTGTATGCTACTCGCTGATACACGTCTCCGAAAACAGTTGAGTATTGATCTAGTGATTCAATTATCTGTAAAATCCGGTTACTTGCTGTAACAGTCTTACGTGGAGACTCTGATGCCGAGACTGCGTTTTTCCCACTGGGTGAGAACGCATCCGTCTTGTGATCTTCCTCAACTGAATAGTCGGATTTACTTGACACAGTGTATTCAAGCGTTTGTCTTTTTGGTAAGCCTAAAAGTGTTATGATAACTCGATGACATAGATTAACAGATGCTCAAGTATACAGAAGGCATATCTGATTTGGATTTATCTGCTCGGCGGCAGAATTACTGAAACCAACTGTCAACCCGAGTCTCTTCAGGTGATATTTGTTCGTCTGAAACGAATAGCCAAACTGTTGCTCCGGCCGAAAGAGCAAGCGGAAACCAAAACGTTGCAACCCGAGTAACTAGCGCAACTGCCATCCCTTCGCTAAACGTTAATCCTCCAATTACACAAACCGAAGCTAACGTTGCCTCAAACGTTCCAAGTCCTCCTGGTGAAACGGGAAGTAAACTGACTCCGTATGCAAGAAACGTTCCAACAACTGCGATAAATAAACTTAGCTCAAGGGATAAAAACTGTGCAGCAAGATACACTTTGAACGGATACAATGCCCAGACACCAGTTGAGACGGATAGCATCCATGCCTGTTCAGAATATGTTAGCAACGACCTCGCATTCCGTATGGAACTTTGCAGAAATCTCTGTGCCTCATCTATATGCGGGATGGAATATTCTTTGTCAACTAACAGTCGATCTCGAAATCGAATCAGCAAGTAGCCAATCAAGAGTACAATTATCGTCGCTAATATAGGTCCAAGGACCACATTGGTTTCTAACTGGACCGTCACATCGGCATAGTTGACGAAGAACAGCGTTGAAACGACACAGATGACAAAAAGCGGCCCCAGAGAGACAAACTTCTGCACCAGTAATAACGCTGAAAGACGATGATATGCTGTATTTGTTATTTGATGGAATAGATATACTTTCGCCGCCTCCCCGCCCAGTTTTGAGGATGGTGTAACGCTTTCAACGAACCCACTGGCGAGATTTACAATCGCTATGTCTCTGTATCGAATACTTTTCCCCGATCGCTTGAACAAATACCCCCACTGGTAAGCAAGCCCGGCGATAGTTATAATCTGTAGTCCTAACAGAATAAGTAGCTCATACCAGGCTAACATTTGCGCAGTTTCCACGATCTCTGCCCATCCAGCAATGAGTATTCCTCCAACCAAAATCGCCGCACCAACAACCCACAGAACTGCTTTTTGCCTCATACTTGCAGCATCAGGGATTGATCAAACGTCGGCATCAGGTGTGTAACAGAATCGACTGTCGCCTCAGTCGTAGAAATGGAATCATATGTTTCCTCAAATATTGATCGGGGTTGCCTCACAATGACTTTACTTGGAGCGTCTGATGTTGATTGGTACGCTGAAACAATTTGATCCTTTGGTCGGGCTTGGAGCGCTAGTACGGCAACATCACAAACCTCAGAAACAATTGATCCGTCTCCTACGACTTTTGTACCGTCCCCTTCGTATAGTTTAACGTTATCGCCAACTCCGACCCGATTTAAATTCTGCTGCGCCTCTGTAAGGACTGCTGAATCCTTATCAATTGCATGAATAGTTGCATCAGTGTATTTTGCAAGCAATCCAGCAGTAAACGGCATTGCCCCACACCCCACGTTCAGAATATTATCTGCTTCATCGAGCGCTCCAAGCGATACCTCTTGTGAAACAACCGGCCGATACGAATGCATGTAGACTGAAAATACCGCTGGAAGTTCGGTGCATGATTTCTCCAACTTCGCAACTGTCTTTTGAACTGCGCTCACTTTAGGTATGCCTAAAAACAGTAGCTTATATAATACTTTGGAAAAGCCTATACCGATTATACGTGTATTAAGAGCCGGCTGCTACAGCTCTTTCTCAGAGACTAAGTGTGCAATAAATACGAAGCGTCTATGAGAGAAAAGCCGAGAACAGCTAACAATGGAAACATATCATCATGTCTTTGCCGCCGATTCGAGAAGCTTAGATCAACTTGAGGATGACTCTGTTGAACTCGTTGTTACCTCTCCTCCGTACCCAATGATCGAGATGTGGGACGATCTCTTTGGCAGCCTCAACTCCGATATTGAATCACATTTAGAGAACTCTCAAGGACAGGCTGCATTTGAAGCAATGCATACCGAATTGGACAAGGTCTGGGAAGAATTAAGCCGCGTACTGGTTGACGGAGGAATTGCATGTATCAACATCGGCGATGCCACACGAAAGGTCGATAACAGCTTTCGGGTCTACCAAAATCACTCCCGAATAATTGATGCGTTCGAAGCGTATGGATTCGAGCCACTTCCCGAAATTTTGTGGCGAAAACCCGTCAACTCCGGAGCAAAGTTCATGGGCAGTGGAATGATCCCGCCAAATGCCTATGTTACACTCGAGCATGAGTATATCTTGATCTTTAGAAACGGCAAGCAACGACGAACGTTTCAATCTGAATCAGAGCGCCGATACAATTCTGCATATTTCTGGGAGGAGCGTAATAACTGGTTTTCAGATGTATGGACGGATATCAAAGGAGAAATACAACAGTTAGAGCATGATGAGCTACGAAACCGATCTGCAGCGTATCCATTTGAGATTCCATATCGCCTAATAAATATGTACAGCGTCTATGGTGATACAGTGCTGGATCCGTTCTGGGGAACTGGAACGACTTCGCTTGCTGCGATCATTGCTGGAAGAAACTCGGTCGGCTTTGAGATTGAGAACGAATTTATCCAAGTATTTGCAGACCGAATAGAAAAAATTCCAGCCTTTTCAAAAAACGTCGTTGAAACCCGCCTTGAGAACCACCGAGAATTTGTTCAGGAAAAACATCGTTCTGGTGACGACCTCAAGTATGAAGCAGAACACTACAACTTTCCAGTTACCACAAAGCAAGAACAACCTATTCAGTTTTATACCGTTGCAGATATCGATGACACCGATGATAGATACCAAGTTAGCTATCAGCCAGTAAGAGAGTCCTAATACGCCAGATATTTTATTCTAATAACAGATTTATCATAGACTTTTTTGCTCTCGCTATTGCTATTCATTTATACAACTTTTGAGACACAAATTGCAATCAATGAGCGTAAGTTACTGCCAATCGATACTAAAAATTGTCTACTATGTCTGCTAATGTAGCGCTCCGGTGGTGGAAGTGAAGACGTGGAAAATTGTCACACTTGTTACGGGATGGCAGGTTGCGGCAAGCCTTATTTACTATGCCGTTTTTGCTGCTACGCCATTCTTCCGTGCTGAGTTAGAAGTCTCTCGATTTCTCGTTGGTGTTGTCATTACTGCAGTTACACTTGGATATGCAATCTCACTTCTACCAATTGGTGCATTGACCGATAAATTTGGAGAACGGCGTATCCTTACCTGGGGTTTACTCGGTATTTCAGTCGCAGCCGTCGGCGTTGCTGTTTCGTGGTCTTATATCACACTTCTTGTTGCAGTGTTCTTTGTCGGAGCACTGTATGGAACGGCGATGCCAGGAACAAATAAAGCGATCTTCAATAAAGTTCCAAGCAATCGGCTTAACTTCGCGATGGGAGTGAAGCAAGTTGGCGTTACCGCTGGAAGTGGTATCAGCGCAGTGCTCGTGACGTGGATTGCTGGTATCTTGTTCTGGGAGGCTGGATTTTACCTTGCTGCTGGATTTGCAGTTGCGATAGCTATCCTCTTTTTCGTCCTGTATCCTCCCGTTGAAGGCACATCAGAGGCAACTTATCCGGACTTTCGTAGACTCTCTCAGAATCGTCCATACCGATCGCTTGTTATTGCTGGGTTCTTTCTTGGCGCAGCGATCTTCACGACGACAGCATATACCGTCTTGTATATGGAAGAGTCAATAGGCACTTCCGTTGCAATTGGTGGCGCTGTGCTTGCCCTTGTCCAAGTGACTGGTAGCCTTGGACGTGTTATCTCTGGGTGGATCTGTGACCGGCTCCCTGGATCTCAGCGCCGACGGACAGCTGGTGTACTACTTGCACAAACCACGGCTGGTACTGTGACATTTATCGCTGTCATGCTTGCTGGATCTGAACTACTTGCAGCAATTAGCTTTGCTGTGTTGGGCTTCTTTGTTCTTGGTAATACAGGCGTCTACTATTCCTGCCTCGGCTCGCTAGTCTCCTCTGATGAGGTAGGAGGCGCGACTGGAGGTGGGCAATTGGCAATTACATCTGGTGGACTGTTTGTTCCGCCGCTGTTTGGCCTTGCTGCTGATACTGTTGGATACTGGGCAAGTTGGACTCTACTAGCTCTCCTCGTAGGTCTTGCAGGTATCTTCATTATCCGTGTCTTTCGCACTCCGGCACCCAATGAGAAATCTGATAAAATGCGCTCAATCGACAGCAATTAGAGCCCGTTGCTCTGCCCGTCGCTTGCACTGTTATACCAGTGTTCTCTGATTTTAACTGTTAGTCAAAAGTGCCTACATTTTGTATTGATGAAACTATTATCAGTTACAAAAAACACACTTATGTGTGGGAACAAAATCGGAGCTTGATGGGTAAGATGCCGCTTATTGATGGTAATATTGATCTTCGTTTTACACAAAACGAAATTACCGGAGCGATAGGAGATTCGGTTACGGTTCTCCCACTTGTCGTTGCAGTTGCTATATTGACTGACTTATCGCTCACGATGATGCTTCTATGGTTTGGTATCTTCCAAATCGTCTGGGGACTCTACTATGGCGTCCCAATCTCTGTCGAACCCATGAAGGCGTTAGCAGCACTTATTCTGGCAGGAACGATCACAACTGAAGAGTTTCTTCTTGCCGGGTTGCTCCTTGGTGGGATACTCATAGTCATGGGTAAAACTGGAACGCTTGCTCGTGTTGGAGAGTATATCGGAAATCCGGTCGTGCGCGGAATTCAACTCGGTGTTGGGCTTGTGCTTTTAGAAACCGGGCTACAACTTAGTGCTGGTGACGTTCAGTTAGCAGTTATTGCAGCAGGAGTTGCTGTAGGAATTATCGCTCTTGGCTATTGGAACTTGACGGCTATTATTGTGTTACTCTTTGGAGGAATTGTTGCAGGCTATCAGGTAGGATTCTCGATGCCAACAAGTCCTGATTTCAGCGGACTCTTTCTTGTTAGTGGAGCCAGTCTTAACTTCTCAACACTTGAGGCGACGGCTATTCAATTAGCAATGACTGTGGGTAATGCAGCACTTGCTGCATCAGTGCTCTTGTATGATTATTTTGATCGAAATATCTCTGCTGACGATTTATCACATAGCATGGGTGTGATGAATTTGACTGCAATTCCATTTGGTGCACTTCCTATGTGTCACGGAAGCGGCGGCATCGCTGGAAAATATGCATTCGGTGCCCGGACTGCCGGTGCAAATATCTTTCTGGGGATCGGATATGTGCTCGTTGCATTGCTTGGTGCTGGCCTTGTCGCGGCGTATCCACTTGCGATGCTTGGCGTTATTTTGGTGCTAATTGCAGCACAGCTGGGCAAGACGAGCATCCAGAAAGCACAAAATTATCCGTTGGTCATTGGGATTGGAGCTATCGGAGTCCTCATTAATCTCGGTGCTGCATTCGTTCTCGGCACGCTTGCGTATCTAATTTTCCAACGGTATAAGCGTGTATAAGGATTGCAACTTGAGTACCATCTCAGCACTTTTGATCTATGTCTATCTGTGCATAATCGGCTGACGTTGTACCGATCCTGTGAAACTCGTTTGGGACGGTAGTCTTTTATTCATGGTTACGATACTATCCAGATATGCCTGAAAGAATATCTGAAGATGTTGATAACTCTGCCGCACTCTCCGAACAGGAACGGACATTGTATATTGGTGAAGAAAACCCAATCCGGATCAGCTCTGGCCACCGCTTGCTCCACCATGAGGGAAAATGCTCTAGACCACATGGACATAACTACCGAATCAGCGTTGAGATCTCGGGTACACTGACTGCAGCAGAAGGTTGGGTCGTCGATAAGGGAGATGTAGAAGATATCATTGACGAATGGGATCATAAATTTCTCGTAGAACAGGGTGACCCATTGATCGAAGCATTCGAACGATCCGATGATCGAAATGCGCTTGTCGTGCTCGACTGTCCTCCCACGGCGGAAGCAATGGCAGTGAAACTTGAGGAAAAACTCAAAGATCGGCTGCCGGATAATATCACCACTGTCTCTGTTGCCGTACGAGAAACTGCAGAACTCAATGCAGCATTCTAATGCCAGTCACAACAGATCTCTCACAGCTGGGGTCAGAGTCGCCGCCAGAAGCAGCGAGTCTCCCAATTAACGAATTGTTCTACTCTTTACAGGGCGAAGGGAAACTCGCTGGCATCCCTTCGGTCTTTATCCGAACATCGGGATGTAATCTGCGGTGCTGGTACTGTGATTCCTATCATACCTCTTGGGAACCAACAGGTTCGTGGATGCGTATCGAAGACATTGTTGACGCAGTAAACGAGTTTGATTCTGCAGACCACGTCGTGCTAACAGGCGGCGAGCCACTAATGCATGAAGAGTCAACGATATTGTTGGAACGACTATCTGACTGCGGGTATCATACAACGGTCGAGACAAATGGTACAATTTACCGAGACGCACCCATCGATCTAGCCAGTATTAGCCCAAAGCTATCTAATTCGACGCCAACAACAGACAAAGACCCGACAGGCAATGGAGAATGGATGGAACAGCATGAGAAGCGACGAATTAATGTTGATCGTTTTGCTGATTTCATCGATAGCTATCCATACCAACTGAAATTTGTCGTTACAGACAGTGATGATGTACAGGAAATCAAGACGCTCGTTGACGATATTCAGCAACACAGTGAAACAGCTATCAACGGTACGGACGTGCTACTGATGCCAGAAGGAACAACCAGTGAAGAACTAGATCAACAACGCAATCAGGTAGCTGCTTTGGCTCAGGAACACGGGTATCGATACACTCCACGACTCCACGTTAATCTCTGGGACGACAAACCGGGTACTTGAGTCTTTTATAGAAATTGCGAGGCGAAAACTCACCCCTTCAGGGGTGGGAGGAGGTCAATTCGGTCACTGTGCGACAACTGGGTCTTCGATATCCGCTTTTTCGAACGCTTCCTTTCGCTCGACGCAGGCGGGGCACTCCCCACATGGAGTTCCAGACTGGTCATTATAACAACTGAATGTAAGCGACCAATCAACACCCAACTTCTCTCCCAATGTTAGCACCTCTGGCTTATCGAGATCAATTAATGGTGTCTCAATTGTAACTGTATGTTGATCAGTTGATCTATTGATTGCTTTTTGTGCTGCTTCAATGAACGCGGGGCGACAGTCCGGGTAATCTGTGCTATCATTGTACTGTGCACCATGGAATAGAACAAGTTCAACACCAGGATCAGTGTGGTGCTCAGCAACGGCAGCTGCGGATGTCAGAAAGTGGAGATTTCGCTGTGGAACATATCCAACACTGTGACCTTCTTCAGCCATGTGATTGCTATCATACTCTTTGTCTTCTATTGTTCCTTCTGCAAATTCTGCAAATACTGTTCGATAATCTACCGTATGCAGATCAATATTATGTGCTGTTGCTTGTGCTTCTGCATTGCTTCGCTCAATCGATTCTGTCTGTTGTCCATAGTCAATATGAATAGCCTCGACTTTCTCGTATTCGTCGAGTGCTTGCTGCAGACAAACAGCTGAGTCAATACCCCCGGAGAGCAAGACGACTGCTTTTGGCGTATGTTCAGTCATATATGTTCTTTAAGTTACTGACCGAAGTGTTATCTCCGAAAAGTACTCACACAGTAATCAACTTGGTGATGAGCGCAATTCAATATATCAACGCTAATCGCACGAACCCGCTTTTTATGATTTATCGGGTGCTACTACCTCTCCTTCGACAAATCGCTGTGTCCGCTCCTCTTTAGGGTTATTGAAGAACGTCTCTGCACTGGAATGTTCGACAACTTCACCGAGATACAAGAAAATAACTTCATCAGCTAGCCTTTGTGCCTGCTTCATACTGTGTGTCACCATAACTATTGTATATTCCTTCTTTAGCCGCTCTAGAGTTTCTTCGACATTTTGAGCAGAAACAGGATCAAGTGCGGAGGTGACTTCATCACACAGCAGAACTTTCGGCTCAACAGCCAGTGAACGGGCCAGACATAACCGCTGAATCTGTCCTCTTGATAATTCAGCAGCAGGCGTATCTAACCGGTCTTTAACTTCGTCCCAGAGGTCCACCTCTTTAAGTCGCTGTCTCACAATGTTATCAAGCTCTTCGCTTGAAGGTGAGCTATGAAGACGAGGGCCGTATGCAACGTTATCGTAGATTGACAACGGCAGTGGAGTTGGTTCCTGTGGGACATATCCAACGTCACGGCGAATTTCCGGCACAGGACGGTCCGTATTGTAAATTGGCTCGTCTTCCAAATACGCATCGCCTGAAATCTCAACATTGCCTTGTATATCATGAAGCCGATCTAATGATTTGAGCAACGTTGATTTTCCACAGCCCGATGGACCGACAATGGCTGTCGTCTGGTTCTTTGGGAACTGAACAGAAACTCCTTTGAGCGCCTCTACTTCTTGATTACCGGTATACGTTACTCGAAGATCTTCAGTGTAAAGTACCGAACTCATGGTGGATTACCTCCAATCGTAAAGCGTGACATTCGTCTTGTCAGTAGCTTTGAAATTAGTATCAACAGCAAGACTGCAGTAATTAATAAGAACGATGCTGCATATGCGTGTGCTCGTAACTCAGCGTTAAATGACGCTGCCTGCTCAAAGATCAGAATTGGTAGTGTCGTTGCTGGTTCAAATGGGCCAGCAGGCATTCTTGTACTTCCCCCTGCGGTAAACAGTACGGTAGCAGCATCCCCAATTCCTCTGGCGAATCCCATGATAACGCCTGCAACAATGCCAGGCAGTGCCGACTTGATCATCATTTTTGACGCTTCAATACGCGTTGCTCCAAGCCCATACGTTGCTTCACGAACTTGCTCTGGTGCAGATTGCAAGGCTTCGTCTACGTATCTGGTAATAATTGGATACTGGAAAATCCCAATGGCAATAATACCAGCCACAAGACTAGCTCGTGCTCCGGCTGCAATCATCAGTGTGAGCACGAATACACCATAGATAATTGGAGGTGTTCCCCACAGTGAGTTTAATAGCGTATTTGTGTAGTCTGTAAACCGTTCGCTTGAATAGTCACTCTGTAGATACACTGCTGTAGAAATCGCAATCACTGTCGAGATTATCGTCGCTGGAACAACAATTAGGATACTTCCCATCACAGCATGGAGAAATCCGCCCTCTGCGTCAAGCATGTAGGATCCTCCAGGAGGCGTAATCATGATTGTTGGATCAGAAATAAGAACACTGCCTCCTCGATATACCGTCACACCAATTACGAGTATTAGGACACTCAATACCACTGCTGCACTGCCCTTGATAACCGCTTCGAAGAACCGCTGCTCTCGATACCTATCCATCAGTATTGCCACCTCCGTTCTAACCGCCGTCGGATGACCGTAGCAATTAGATTAAACACTAATACCACGGTAAGAAGAATTACACCAACAAAGATCAGTGCGGACTGTGTGAGTGGAAGAGTCATAAGTTCGCCAAAGTCATTGACGATTGTTGAAGTCAGTGTCTGACCGGTGCTAAATGGACTTTCTGGAATTTGTGTCTGGCCGCCGATGAGCATTGTCGGAACTATCGTGGCCCCAAATACGCGGCCAAATCCGAGAAGTGTTGCTGAGATTAGTGCTGGACCGGCTCCGCGGTATAGGATATGCTTGATCATCTCCCATCGTGTTGCTCCCAGCGCTAGTGCTGATTCTCGCAGTTCGTCTGGCAGCGACTCCAATGCTTCAACTGCCATTGATATCATATATGGCGTAATAACAATCGACATGACAAGCCCGGCAGTAAGAATGCTCAATCCAGTACTCTGTGCCCCAAATATTGGTGCAATATAATCTCCCACTAATGGCACAACCACAATGATTCCAACCAGTCCAAACACAACCCCAGGGACAGCCGCAAGGACATCAATAAAAGATGAAACAACTGCTTTTGACCTCCCTTCTGCAAACTCAGCGATATATGTTGCAGCAAAAATCGCAATCGGCGTTCCAATTATCATCGCAATCGCTGTTACGTACAATGTCCCGACAAGAGCTGGAAGGAAGCCAAACTCTTCCTGCGCTGGATCCCAGTTAGCTGAGGTCATCAACTGAACAAGCGAATATTCAGCAAGCAGATCTAATGACTCCCAGATTAGTAATGCAAAAATCCCCAACAGCAGGGCCGTTGCAAAATACCCCGCTATGTGAAGCCACCCGCTACTGATCCGTTCGACTATCAACCGCCGCCGTAACCGTGTTTGCTTTACATTACTCTCTTCTGTCATTGATCAACCGATTCGTCCAAGCGTTGCCGTTGTGCTTCTAATTTCTCTTCGCTAATCGGTACATATCCATTCTCTCGAACCATATCCTGTTGCTCATCGCTTAGTACCCACTCAACAAAATCATAGACCTCTCCTTCAAATTCGTTTATTGTAGCCAAAAACATATCACGCGCCGGCGGTGATGGATAAGTTCCTTCATCAACTGCATCTAAAAATGTACTTCGATCATCATAGAAGTCTTCATCTTCACCTAACGTTCCGTCTCCGTCGAGATCTATTGGCACAGGACGAACATCGCTGTCGAGCTCTCCCGTCTCAAAGTCCCAAATATAATTGACATTATTCATCGCAATGGCATTCTCTTCACCATCAACAGCTTCTGCAACCTGCTGATCGCCATCAAAATTCCCATCTGATGCGTCATTTAATTCGCTTTGGGTATATTCTTCATCGCCTTCTCCAAGAAACGCACCCCACTTCTTATAGGCGGCTGATGCATCTGATCGTCCGTAGACAATAATTTCTTCTCCCTCAACATCTGTGTCAACTACCTCGTCCCAAGTGTCTACTTCATCGGTAAAGATATCTTCCAGGTCTGACCGGGAGAGACCTTGCTCTTCAATTTCATCCCTGACCGGGTTATCCTTGTTTATTGTCCCAACAACTGTATCACGTAGGATTGCAACTTCATACACGCCTTGATCCACCTCATCGTCAAATGGCTCTCTGCCCATCATTGCTACATCAACTTGGTCGCCTGTCAAATCTGAAATTCCAACACCTGTCCCACCACCAGCAATATCGATCACAGTTCCTGTCTCTTCCTCATACTTTTCTGCCCAGACTTGGACCATTGGAAGCGGTCCTACGCCCCCAGAAATCCGAATATCAGCATCTTCTCCAAAGAGACTACTACAACCAGCGATACCTGCAATTCCCGCTGCTCCTACACCGCCAAGAAATGTACGTCGAGATGATTCATTCGATATAAACTCAGTGTTGCTTTCGTTCACATACGGATATAACACTATATAAATAAATCAATGTCATTCCCCGTAATATAGAGGGATACTACCAGACATCAGTAATAATTGCCGTTAATTTTTGAGTATATATGATGGCTTTGGATGGCCAAACGTGATTTTGTCTGTAAACGGCTATAGCACCCAGTATACTGCAACAGATCATTGAACCCGACCTATTACTTCCCGCAAGAATTTCCTCTATACACGACGCTCCCAGTAACATGGATTCAAATTATAGAAAGTGCGAGGCAACAGCCCACTCCTTTAGCGGTGTGGACGAAGCCAACAACTGGAAACTAATCAACATGAGAGCTTGAATTTGGAGTGTTGCCCTTGAGACGCAGGCATGACTGTCCTGAGGCGGTTTAGCCGCTCAAGGAATCTGAACCTCCAACCCAAGCGGTACGGTACCACGGGAATCCAACGACTGTCCCCGTGGGGAATGTCAATCCGAACACGGAAACAAATCTGGCTAAGCTCGGCACAAGTTCTGGATTTCGTTGCGCAATCGCCGTTTGTGTCTAATTCCCGTTGTGTTTCAGGTTTATACTAGAACTATGCTTCTGCGTGTCGACTAGAATTCAAGCCTTCAGTTCTCTGATTTCCCTAATAGTGCTGTAGTCTTGTGGTGTTAGACTGATTGTTAATCTCTCAGAAACAGTAACATGGTAGACACTTCACCCAGTAACTTAAACAATGATAACTACGTTGTTCTAGATGTATGACAGAGCGACTTCTCGTCCCTTATCTCGCTGATCTGCTTAGTCCATCCACCGGGCGCTTCTCGCAAGAGGAAGCCAGCCAGCTTATGGGGAAGGTTAATATCGCAGCTGCCAAAACGGCTCAGAACTACGAAGCAATCACCGATGGATTGCTTCTTACGATTCTGAAATCGGAGGATGTTCAGACATATCTCTCCGAGGCAGTTCCCACTCCAGATGAAGAAGCAGAGCTGAACGAGCCGATCTCGCAGGATGAAACTCCCGGGGATGATCTACCAAAAGTTACTCACAGAGACGCCTTTATTAGTGACCGAATTGACCGACGAGAGATTGACAGATTCGATGAGGTGCTAACAGACGCCCTTAAGGATGTGTTTGACACTAGTCGTGAGACTGATGCCGAGGAGATTGTTGATGCGTTTATCCGTCAACTCCGTGTTGAGCTGATCGAAGACCCAGGTGCTTGGAGGATGTTCAAAGAACGCCACCAAGAATACGATCTGATCGATGTTGAAACTGCACAGAACAGTGTTCAGGAATCGATGCACCAAGAGCTAACAGAATACCGTCAGAAAGGTGATCAGATCGATCGCTATATTGAACGACAGCGCGCGTTCATTATACAGCTTCTACGAACAGTTTACGAAGAGTTCCAGGATCTTCGAGAAGACTATGAGGAAACCAAAACAAAGAATGAACGACTAAATAGCCAAGTCGGACGACAGCGAACCTATCTCATCGGGGCACTCATTCTCGTTGTCGTGATCGCGATTGCTGCAGTTGTTGGCACGATTGCTTTCGGATAACGCTATCGTTTACAATTCTGTACAGTGAACTGTACACAAGTCGATTATGAGTGATGATACACAGACCACACGACAGCAGCTCAAACAACTGCTCCTACAGGAAAGTCAAACTCCACAACAGTTAGCTGAGCAGTGTGACACAACATCATCGAATGTGTTGCGACATCTCGAACACATTGCAAAGAGCATCGATACAACAGACCAGCAAATGCTTGTTAAACCGCCACAATGCGTAGACTGTGGATTTGATCGGTTTGATGATCGTATTAATATCCCATCTCGATGTCCACAGTGCAAAAGTGAGACCATTGAAGACCCTGTGTTTAAAATCGAGTCGGTGTGAAGCACCCGGGGTCAAGCTCCGAGACACGCTGCCTGCTTTCCCTGTAGATCTCTGTTACTGTACTTGATTATCTTACTTGATAGTTAGTAATATGCTGACTGAATCATCTCGCTGTATGCTGTCTGCAATGCTTCTGTGATCGGGCCAATGGAAAATTCTGTGTCATCAATTTGGGTTACAGGGCGAACTTCCCATGTTGAGTTTGTTAAAAAGACTTCATCGGCCGTTTTCAGTGCGTCTGTACCGTATGATCCAGTTTTTACTGGAATCTCATGTTTGTTGGCCAGTTCTATCACCACTTTCCGGGTAATGCCAGGAAGCAAGCTTAATGAATCAGTCGGAGTGTGGAGTGTCTTATCCTGTACGAAAAAACAATTGCTCGTTGCTCCTTCCAGTAACCTCTCGGATTGATCTAATAATAATGCCTCATCTGCCGTTTCGGATAGCTCAATTCGAGCTAAAATCTGATTGAGATAATTATGGGTTTTGGCGCCTGACGGAACTGCATTGTCTGGAACTCCTCGAGTCGTGACAATCTCTGTGGTTGCCGGTGTATCCCAGACTGGCTCTCCGTCGATCCCACCACAAGGAAGCTCAGCGATAACGATTGCAACAGTGGGGTCTACCGTTTCTTTTGGCGTCAGCTTCCCAGGTTGTTCTCCCCGTGAGATGGAGAGTTTTACGTAGGCGTCAGTAAACGGATTTGCCTCGATAGTTTCGTTAACTCGTGAGATTAGTTCTGATCGATCAATTCCATGATTTAGTGATAACATCGAACAGGATCGTTCTAGCCGATCCAGATGCGCATCCAATTTGAAAACCTCACCTCCGTACCCCCGCATTGTCTCGAAGACCGCATCACCATACATGAACCCTCGATCACGGACAGGGATGACTGCATCGTCTGGAGAAACAAGCTTCCCATTGAGGTGGTATTGCTTACTCATGGTCAATCGCGTATTGACACAGACGCTTCACAAAATGGTGGCCAATTGATAATGATGTCTCATCGGTCCCATTTGTCTTGCCCGTCAGAATGCTCTCCGGGTGAAACTGTACTCCAAAGTGTGGGTGTTCTCGATGACGCACGCCCATCTGGATTTCTTGGGAACGATCAACCGTCCGTGCAGTTTCAATCAACTCATCTGGAAGTTCGTCTCGATCAACAGCAAGTGAGTGGTATCGGCCAACTTGGATTCGTTCTGGGAGCCCTTTAAAGAGTCCAGCACCATCGTGCTCGATAACTGATGGCTTTCCATGAACAACTTCCGGAGCATGTCGAACTGGAACGCCATGTGTTGCACAAAGCCCCTGATGTCCAAGACAGACACCAAGAATTGGACGAGAAAGCGCATCAAAAACGTCCATTGTAACTCCTGCATCTGATGGCGTTCCCGGTCCGGGAGAGACAATAATTCCGTCAGGATCTAACTTCTTGATCTCAGGGATTGTGATTGCGTCATTGCGGCGGACGATTACCTCATCAGCAAAGGTGCCAACATACTGGACAAGATTATACACAAACGAGTCATAGTTGTCAATTACGAGAATTCGGATGTCATACGTTTGATGCTCAGACATGGTCAGATTCCTCCTCGACAGTCATTTGCAGCTGATCTCCAAGCGCCTCATCAACAGCGTTAATCAATGCGCGAGCCTTGTCGAGCGTCTCATCGAATTCTTGATCTGGCACTGAATCATGAACAATACCAGCTCCGACCCGAAGATGATACGCATCTGCACGTCGAACCAGTGTCCGGATTATGATGTTGAGTATCGCTCGATTGTCGAATCCAAAGATTCCTACTGATCCGGTGTAGGGCCCACGCCGTGTAGTCTCTAGTTCATCAATTACTTCCATTGTCCTCGGCTTCGGTGCTCCAGTAATCGTCCCACCCGGGAACATCGCTGCGATTGCATCAGCAAGAGTTGCATCTGATTGTAATTCGCCTTCCACAAGCGATACGAGATGCATTACCTCTGAATACCGATCAATCCGACCGTACTCGGTTACGTTCACACTCCCATACTTAGATACCTTTCCAAGGTCATTACGCTCAAGATCAACAAGCATTGCGTGCTCTGCTCGCTCTTTTTCATCTGTCAGGAGGTCTTCTTCCAAGTGCTCATCCTCTGTTTGTGTATCGCCACGTGGGCGCGTCCCTGCAATTGGTTCGGTTCTGATCTGTGGCTGATCATATTCAAGTAGTAACTCGGGCGATGCACTGACCAAGTCGGCAGCTGGGAATTCAAGTAATGCAGAATACGGTGCTGGATTCACTTGTCGAAGGGCATCGTACACAGAAACCGGGGGTACAGCTGCTGGCGCTTGTAATCGTTGCGAGATATTTGCTTGGAAGGTATCTCCGTCACGAATGTATTGCTGAGCATCATGCACCCGCTCAGCGAAGGCCGTTTTGCCACAATTACTCTGGAATGTGATCTGGCTTGTGTTTTCAACGGCTGGTTGTCCCACAGGTACATTCATCGTCTCGGAATGCATCTGCTCGATTAGATGTGCTCCCCGATCGACTGCTTGTGAATATATTTGTTCTAGTGATCCTGTGTCCGTAATTTCTGGACATACAGTAACATGCAACGTAACTGGACCTGACTGTGGTTCCTCCCACGCGACCAACGTATCATAGAATGCAAGCTGTGCATGTGGGAGCTGCCTGTCATCAGTTGTTTTGTCAGGCAAATCCTCTATCTCCCGGATTACATCATACGAAAGCCAACCGATCGCACCACATGGATACGGAACAGTGCATGATCCCCGTGCAAGCTGTTCCTCTTCTAGCGATGATTGCAGTGCAGTAAGTGTATGTGAATCCGTTGCTCCGTCGAAGCCAGCGATACCTCCACTGCTTGTTTCGTCATCAACGACCGTTCCATCTGGATAGACCGTCAGCCAGTACATCGGATCGACCCCGAAGTACCCCCAGCCAGACTGGCCACCTGTTGTTTCTAAGAACGCGCCGCCTTCTCGATATCGCAGACGCTGATATGCACTAAACGGATCAGCAACAGTAGTCCGAAGCTCGACTGGGACCCGAGTCTTTTCTTCCACTGACGCCGCTGTCTGAATAAATTCCTCTTTTCCCGTCACAACCGTCGGGTCAACCATGTACTGCCTAGTTATTGGCCAGTAATAATCATTTTGTGGTCTCGGAGAATCTGGCAACTCCAGTGGACTACTGGAACGGCTTCATACTATAGTTGTGACATCAGAGGTTCCATATCACTGAGTAATCAGTATGTACACAGCCAGCCGAAATACCTGTATGGGATGCCAACAATATATCATATATGCAAGGATATATCCGGCGGCTACGTTTTGCACTTGGCCTCCGTTCACCACCAGCACAGAAAGAGAGTGTGCAGATAACCGTAGAACACGAGCCTGAGCAGGACTCATCTGATGCAACTACCGATACGAACGAACTGACCGAGATAAACGGAATTGGCCCATCGCGAAGGGATACGCTTAATGACGCTGGCATTACCTCCGTTGCTGACCTGGTTGAAGCCGACTCAGCAGCAATTGCAGAGCAAACTGGCATTTCAGCAAGTCGAATTGACAACTGGATCAATCAGGCCGAAGAACTGCTCAGTAACGATTGACCTCCTCCACACGGCTAAAGCCGTGGAATTCCTCCGTGGGTAATCCAACCAGATCGATTACCCCGGCTGTGAACTTGCGGGTTCGCTGATGCACCTTCGGCCCACACGGTGTGGGTGTGGCGTCTTGAGTATCCGCTCAGTGTTGCCCTCCAACGACGGAGTGACACTCACGGGCGTCCAGCACCGTGAGCAGCAGGCCGGGCCATCGGCCTGACTCTCCGTTCCAGCCACGGATCGGGAGTCCTGTGATGACATGCCAACTGCTGCTGGTTGGGCTGCGAAGGTGTGTGAGTGCAAGAGTTAAGACGCACTCGTGGCCAGCTTGAGCATGAGCACGTTCCCCGCAGCAGCATGTCACATGTCCGCAGAATGATAACCCCTCTGATAAAATAAACGTTGGGATTACAACTGGTCTGTGTCGCGTAGCTTGTGGCATATCATGTCGGCTTCATCCCACGGCTAAAGCCGATGGGCTTTCGCCTTGCTACCGCTGTAACGTGGCTACTCCAAACGGTTACGAAGCGCCTGGTTCATCGCTGAGACAGGAGCCTCTTTGTCTGTCCATATCTCAAACGCAGCAACCCCTTGATATAGAAGCATCCACGCACCGTCAATGGTTTTTGCCCCAACAGCCTGTGCATCACGAAGCAACTTCGTTTGCAATGGGCGATACACCGCATCAAAGACTGTTAGGTCAGCATGTAGTAACTCTGCTGAGACTGGTGACTGGTCTTCTTCCATTCCTACGCTGGTTGCATTAATTAGAATATCAGCATCTGGTAGGACCGAAGGAAGTTCGCTAAGCCCACCTGCAGTTGCGCCTTCTAATTCAGCTGCAAGTGATTCTGCCTTTGATTCAGTTCGGTTTACAATATGGAACTCTGCACCTGCATCAGCGAGTGCAAATGCAACTGCTCTAGCAGCTCCACCTGCTCCAATAATGACGGCTGTCCTGTCTTCAAGCGTGATATCGTGGTGCTTGAATGTTCGAATTACTCCTGTAATATCTGTATTATATCCTGTCGGGGGGTCAGTGCTGAAGTCAATCGTATTTACAGCCCCTATCCGTTCTGCTGTTGGATCACACGTGACCTGTTCAAGTACATCTTGCTTGAACGGAATGGTCACGTTCAGGCCTTGGATACCAAGTGCCTGTGCTCCAGTAATCACAGATTCAATCGCCTCCGGTTCTGGCTCAAATGTTACATACCGTGCATTCATCCCTAACTCCTCGTACGCAGCTTCGTGCATCGGTGGAGACAATGAGTGCCCAACTGGATTCCCAATCAGACCATATACGTCCATATACGGGGATTTGTTACCGAGCAAAAAGCACTGGCGGTCGACAATCAAAGCTGTGAAGGTGTAAACTCACGTATAGCAATATCAGTGATACCTTGTGATTGGGATTGTCGTCAGCCAGGCCGACACTGCATCAGCTCACATCGGCGAACAACTTCGCGAGATATGTGACTGGGACACTCGGCGTGATCAGACACAGCCGGAGGCAGAGGGCGGGGGGACGGTTTACTATACTGATTCATTCGAGATGCGGATGTTTGATGAGTGGCACCTTGAGCTTGAGAATGTCGCAGAACGATTTGATGATCCAGATCTCATTGTCTTTCCGTCCCGGCATTCTGGAGAAACAGGAAAGCTACTTACAGCACATCACACCGGAAACTTTGGACCAGCAGAGTACGGTGGCATGCCACAGTCCTTTGCCAAAGCTGCACCACATGCAACCAAACAAATACTGCACGAACTGGAGTCGGTGGCTCCAGAAGGCTACGATGTTGGCATGGAGTGTACACACCATGGACCGACAACGGTTGGAGCACCATCTCTGTTTGTTGAAGTTGGCAGTGACACATCGCAATGGGAAGATCCGGCAGCGGCAAAAGCAGTAGCGAAGGCAATTCTGCAACTGGAGGGTGTTTCACCACAGTCAGAACGACAAGTGGTCGGTATCGGCGGCGGTCACTATGCGCCCCGATTCACACGGATCGTCAAGGAAACTGACTGGGCTGTGGGGCATATTGCTGCAAACTGGTCGCTAGACGATCTCAAAGGCGGTACTGACACGCTCAGCAAAATCTTCGACCAGAGTGACACTGAGTATGTTGTGTTTGATGGTGAGCACCCAAATCTCCGTTCCCGACTTGAGGATCGTGGGTATACTCCGCTCAGTGAAACGTGGATCAGAGAAACAACTGACGTGCCATTGTCAGTAGTGGCGGAGGTCGAATCAACATTAGGTAGCACTGATTCTGGCACTCGATTTGGAACACAAGCTGCGAAGGTCCGCCCCGACGATATTGAGTATCTATCCTTGCCAACCGATCTTATCGACACAATACAAGGCATTGATCGTGAGAGGACTCTTGGGCTACTCGACACACACTGTGTTGGATATACAACAGCCGAGAATGGGAACCGCGCCCGCTCCGATATTGCAATTAACACAACTGAACCTCGACATGGTGACACTGTGGTGCCGGCCGCATTAATCTCTGACATTGAAGACGTACTCGTCGAGAAATACGACACGGTTACTGTAGAACAAACACGCATTCAGGTAGAATCGTCAGAATTTGACCCACAGAAAGCCCAAACATTCGGCGTTCCTGAAGGCCCAGCGTTTGGCAAATTAGCGAGCGGACAATCTGTTGAAGTTGATGGCCGGACAATCCCTCCCGAAGAAGTTTCGACCAAGACAACAACAACGTTCGAACTTCCAGCCAACAGCTAGATCATTCCAGACTTGCACCCCTTGCCGGTAACAGACTTATTGTAATACTTATTGTTTGTTGACAGTATGACTGATATACACCGTATATTAGTGCTGCTTGCGTTTATTTACCTGTTACACACCTCAAGGAGCGATATTTAGCTCAATATTCACCTTCAGGAAGCGTTGTTCTGAAAGGAGCAGTACATCACTGAACGGGGGCCTTTTTATGTTCGGGAATACTAACCATGGGTAATGCGACAACCACGATTTGACTCACAAATCTCTCAGCGCATGGGCGGACAACAGCCGGACGATTCCATGACTGATCCTTTTTCTCCGGAAATTGGATCCCGGCCAAAGAATGACTACACGATGGAAGATCTCCAGAATGTGAACAAAACGGGAACTACTACAATTGGTATTACGACTGAAGACGGCGTTATCATTGCAACGGACCAGCGAGCCAGTCTTGCTGGACGATTTGTCTCGAACAAAAACGTTCAGAAGGTTGAACAAATTCATCCAACTGCTGCCCTCACACTTGTTGGTTCTGTCGGTGGAGCACAATCCTTTATTTCGACACTCCGCGCTGAAGCGAATCTGTATGAAACGCGACGTGGCGAGCACATGAGCATGGAAGCGCTCTCAACACTTGCAGGTAACTTCGCACGCGGCGGGCCATTCTTCATGATCAACCCAATCCTTGGTGGTGTCGATGATGAGGGTGCTCACGTTTACAGTATTGACCCAGCTGGCGGTGTAATGGAAGATGACTACACCGTAACTGGATCAGGCATGCAGCTTGCACACGGAACACTTGAGCAGCAATACGAAGAAGGCATGTCAAACGAAGAAGCAAAAACTGTTGCTGCTCGCGGTATTCAAAGCGCAGCAGAACGAGACACTGGATCTGGAAACGGTGTCTACCTTGCTGAGATCACCGAAGAAGGCGTCGAGATTCACGGACACGAAGAATACAGCGACGTCGTATAACGTTACGGCTCAGCAGAAACGTCTGCTGTAGGTTGACCTCTTTTCCTTTTGGCGAGTAATCACCACTGAGCTACAGGTGGCCGTTCTGACAAACTTCTTTGGAATCTGCCTCTTGGACATAAAAAGCGAATATTGCACAAAAGCTGACTTGGTCTGTGAATGACTGTCCGGTTTTAGCAAAAAATCAAAATTATTAGAAATACCAGCGACATATTTCTAAGTATGTCTGACAACATCAACGTCGATGTCGAGGTTGAAGTTGAGGTTGAGCCAGACGAACTGGAGATTGAAGTCGGCAAGAAAAAAGAAGCAACAGCTGAGCTCGAAACCAACGGCCTCGAAATTGAGGTAGAGGTTGAAACAGAAATTGAAGAAGATTCAGACGACGGTGCTGCCGAAGATATCGAGAATGAAACTGAGGATGCAGTCGAAGATGCTGAAAATGAAACCGACGACGAAACTGAAAATGTCGAGAGTTCTGACGAGGATTAATTGACTCTTTAGATCGTACTCAGCGTGTCAGAGAATCAATCTCAGTCGGTCTGTAGAATCATGAACTGATCAACAGAAGCACAACGTGACGAGAGTGGTATTCGTACTGGTATGCAGGATAGAAGGCGCGTATGAGTGGTGCACAACAATACTAATCTTCCGACAGATAGAATCTGTAGTCGATGAATGAAAGCACTCCTTGTTGTCCGGATTGCGGTGTTAAAATGGAGGAAATGAAACTCCATGCAGGAGGGCATCAACTACGATTCGTCTCAGATGAGGGAAAAGATGGAATTCTTGGTTCGCTGGGAATGAAACAGCAATTTGATGCAAACGCATTCGTCTGCTCTGAGTGTGGGTTAAGCCGGTTGTACGCTGATCTTGATGAGTAGATAACTTGGGCTGACGACCGGAAACACTGACCCGCTCTGGCCATAGTTTCGTGCTGACTACAAGTGCTAAGTCTTGCAGGTAGCTAGTAATAAGATTCGGATAGACAGACCGTGCGAACTTTTCTATGACACGCTCTTGTGATCGTAGGCAGTGGCGACACTCCTCTGTCTGTGATGCCTTTTTGCCCAAAGACACTTGCTGATGTCTATCTAACTTTTACATGTTAATACCGTGAAAACGATCAAGGATAGCGTACATGGGCACATTGATGTTCAGGGTGTTGCACGGGACCTGCTGGATTCGTCAGCAGTACAGCGACTGCGGCGTATTCGACAGCTTGGGACTGTTTCACTGGTATATCCATCCGCAAATCATACACGCTTTGAGCATAGTATCGGCGTGTATCATCTTGTTGACCGATCGCTGTCACATCTGCCAATCCATGACCAACGTGCCGAAACATTACGCGCTGCTGGGCTACTGCATGATATCGGTCATGCACCATTTAGTCATAATATCGAAGATGTTCTTGAACGACATATCGGCAAATCCCACGATGAAGTGGCAGACATCATCAACGGAACGGACATCGAACGGATACTCAAAGAACACGATATCTCACCGACTGAAGTCATTAACCTAATCGTTGGAGATGGCCAATTCAGCGATCTGATCTCTGGAGAACTGGATGTTGATCGGATGGACTATTTGGTCCGTGACGCCCATCACACCGGTGTTCCATATGGCACAATTGACCATGAGCGGCTGGTCCGAGCCTTGACTTTTGAAAATGGGTCACTGGTTCTCTCAGAAGGCAACGTACAGACCGCAGAAAGCCTACTTATTGCCCGGGCGTTGATGAACCCGACTGTGTACAATCATCACGTTGCCAGGATCAGTAAATCGATCCTCCGTCAAGCTACTGACCAACTAATAGAGACAACTGATATTACTGCTGACGAAGTTCGCCGGATGGACGACCCTGCTCTGCGAACAGCCCTTCGTAATCATGCACCGACGGAAGCGTATGCCAACCGGCTTGATACACGAACCCTCTTCAAGCGTGCACTGTGGGCAGAACTCTCTGATGTCCCAACTGATGTGCGCGAGGCTGACCACGCACAGCAGCAACAGTGGGAACAACAAATTGCTGATCGAGCGGGCGTCGCGGAAACGGATGTGATTATTGATATCCCTGACCGACCAAGCATCAAAGAAAGTGGCTCACAGGTGATTGTCAACGGTGAAATACGGCCACTTGAACGAGAATCACCGCTGGTCGAAGCACTACGAGAAGTCCAGACATCTCAGTGGCGTCTTGGGGTGTACGCACCGGCTGATGTACGTGAACGCATCGGCCGGAAAGCAGCAGACGTACTCGGTATCGATATCGAGACGCTCATCAATGACATTCGTGGCTATCCTGCAACATTAGATGATTTCCGACAGTAACTACTGCTGTCGTAAGTGTTCACAGTCTCCGGCGCTCACCGATATTGTCTCATCTTCTGTTTCGATCAGCAGTGCTCCATTTTCTTCGATATCGACTGCCCGCCCCGTAACTTCTGTTCCTGGCTGCTGTATGCGAACTGGCCGATCAAGCGTCACTGCATACTCGCGCCACCGTGCGGTGATCTGGTCAGGATGTTGATACAGTTCATAGAATCGATCAAGCACATCCCGGGTAAACGCGGCTCTATCAACTGTCCCAATCTGCTCTTGCAGGCTTGTTGCCCCCTCAGGAAGATCCTCAGCTCCGATGTTTGCATTGATACCGATACCAATTGCAACCCATGACACTCGATCAGCCTCTCCTTCCATCTCGGTAAGGATACCACTCAATTTTTCTTCACTGTCTCCGACCAACACATCATTCGGCCACTTAATCCCCGCATCAACCCCGCGTTCACGTGCTGCCTCTGTAACTGCAACTGCAGCAGCCAGTGTCAGTCGAGGCGTATGTACTGGCGGAAGATCTGGCCGAAGTAATATTGACATCCAGATTCCTCCAGATGGAGATGACCACCCTCTATCAAGCCGTCCCTTTCCAGTTGTCTGCTCATCAGCAAGTACAACCATCTGCTCTTTTCCCTCAGCTGCCAACTCCCGAGCTCGGTTGTTAGTGCTGGTTACCGAATCTTCATATACAACAGTAAATGGTGCGTCAAGTTGATACTCGACAACCAGTCCGCCAAACTCTGGGGTACCCGCAAGTGTGTATCCAGAAGGCGCTGAATCAATCGTAAATCCTTGTTCCCGCAGTGCTTCGATATGCTTCCAAACGGCGGCTCGAGAGATATCCAGTTGCTCAGCTAATGCCGGTCCCGTTTGGGCCTCTGTTGCCAGTGCAAGAAGAATTTCCTTCCGGGTATCAGTCATGTCGAGATATTGTACTGGAATTGCCTTGAGTATTTGCCGTTGAACGTACGACAAAACCACTAAATCATTGCCTGTCTTCCATCAGAACATGGGCACGTATGAGCTGATTACTCGGAATGCCGTTGAAGCGATCACGGAGGAGGAGGTTCAGGAAATAGCTGAGGATCCAGATGGGAAAAAGGCGTATGTCGGGTACGAGCCCTCAGGAGTTCTGCATATTGGCCACCTGCTGACTGCAAACAAGCTGATCGAATTGCAAGAGGCCGGAATGGACATTGTCGTTTTACTTGCTGATGTTCATGCATACCTGAATGGCAAAGGAACGCTTGAGGAAATTGATGCTATTGCCAAGCAAATGCGCGAACAGTTTTTGGCATACGGACTGGATGAAGACAACGTCGAATTTGTCTATGGATCATCATTCCAACTCTCTGAAGGGTACATGCTTGATCTCCATGAGATGGCAGTTTCAACATCGCTTAATCGCGCACAGCGAGCGATGGCCGAGCTTCAGAGCGATGAAACTGCAAAGGTCTCTCACGTAATGTACCCGCTTATGCAGGCACTGGATATCGAGTATCTGGATGTCGATCTAGCCGTTGGCGGCCTTGACCAGCGAAAGGTCCATATGCTCGCCAGAGAAGAACTGCCGTCAGTCGGCTATGAATCACCACCATGTCTGCATACTCCAATTCTTGCTGACTTGGAGACGGGCGTTGGCAAGATGTCCTCCTCGGATGGCGTTACAATCTCGATGGAAGAAACAACCGAAGATATTGAAGAGATCGTCAACAGTGCATATTGTCCACCAACGCGGGACCCAGAACCAGATGATGATGGGAACGAACGGGAGAATCCTGTACTCCAACTCTTCCAGTATCATATCTTCCCACGGTTTGATTCGGTTACCGTTGAGCGACCGGACCAGTATGGTGGCAATGTGACCTACGAATCCTATGAGGCACTGGCAGAGGCACTTGAGTCTGGAGAACTGCATCCAGCAGATGCCAAATCAACGCTTGCAACATATCTCGATGAACTAATTGAACCCGGCCGTCAACGTCTCAACGAAATCCGAGACGAATAAGAATTAGAGACTAAACGCGTTATCCCTATTTTGACATCATAACTACATAGCTTAGCCTCTGAAAATGACTTGTTTCACCGTGTCTCTGCGCATGATATCCAGTGGCATGGAAATGATAGCTCGGGCTCGATAGTATAATAAATATTATATTTATAGTATGCTTTTTAGTGGAGTCTTTGTTGGACTAATATGGCGACTTTCAGAAGCCATATTTGCATACTATTTGAAAATAATATGTGAATAAATTTGGATTATTTTAAAATACTATCAAAATACTATCCGACAAATTTGGCGAGTAAACTGGGATAGGATTTATATTCTGTAAATCAATATATACTTATGTGGAGGTGAATAGTAGGATGTCCAACAGTGAGAAACACGTTCCTCGTACCGACCACAAACCAACCCTTTTGAACCGGCTCAGTCGCTACGATCTTCTGCTTTGGTCATTCCCCATCCTCTTTGGGGTCGCGATTGGCACAGCTGCCCTGAGTCAGGTTCCAGGCGAGATTGCACTCCTCGCTGCTTCCGTTGCCGGTGCGTTGCTGATGATTGAGGGCTTGTTCCGCAACCCGCCGGTACCTACCGACGAATAACAGTACTTCGTCGATGCGTGCACGCCCAATCCTATAGTGAGATCTGTGCACTTCTCCTGGAGCGAGTCATTTACCCTCCTACATACCCGATATTATGGTATGACTCAAGCAGGTGATGCTGATGGAGTCTTGGTTCTTGGAAATCAGCTAACAACGCAAGTAGGACCACTTGCTGATCGTGATGCTGATGTTCCAGTTGTAATGGTTGAATCAAAAGCGGCTGGTCGGCGCGTTCCATATCATCCGCATCGACTGGCGCTTGTCTACAGTGCGATGCGACACTTCAGAGAGCGGTTAGTGTCGCGTGGCTATGATGTCCACTATATCAAAGCCGATACCATGAAAGCGGGTCTATCGAAGGTATTCACGACAACGGATGTCGATTCACTTGTGACGATGTCCCCTCCGAAGCACGGTGATAAAGCAGAACTTGCTGATGCTGCCGACGCTGCTGGTGGTGAACTTTCTTTTGTTACCAACGAGCAGTTTATCATCTCTCCCTCGCTGTTTGACGAGTGGATGGACGACCCTCCGTACCGTCACGAAACGTTTTATCGGAAGGTACGAGAGCATACCGGCTATCTGATGGACGATGGCAATCCGGTTGGTGGTGAGTGGAATTATGATGATGAAAATCAGAAGACGCCACCAAAGGGATATCAGCCGTCGAAACCACCCACATACGAACCAGACGAAATTACCAATGACGTTCTGGAAATGATTGATGCAGAGTTTGATGGCAGTTACGAAGCGCCACCGTACGGTGGTAACTGGGCAGATCCAGAGCCGTTCCATTGGCCGGTTACCCGCGAACAAGCCCTTGATGCGCTTGATACCTTCATTGAAACCCGTCTTTCGGACTTTGGTCCATATCAGGATGCCATGGTTCAAGACGAGCCATTAATGAATCACTCGCTGTTATCACCGTTGCTCCACCTTGGGTTATTGCAACCTGAGGAAGTAACAGAGCGGGCAATTAATGCTTATCATAACGACGACGATGTCCCACTAAACAGCGTTGAGGGCTTTATTCGGCAAATCATTGGCTGGCGAGAGTTTGTCCGACATATCTATCGACGGACAATGCCTGAGCTTGTCACCGAGAACCAGCTTCAGGCAACCCGACCGCTACCCGATAGCTTCTGGACTGGTGAAACGGATATGGAATGTCTTGCTGATGTCGTTGAGGGCGTTCGAAAACGTGGCTATGCCCATCACATTGAGCGGCTGATGATCGTTGCGAATTTTGCGACGCTGGCAGGCATCAATCCAGCTGCATTGAATCGCTGGTTTGAAGCCGGCTTTGTTGATGGGTTTCACTGGGCGTCGACGCCAAATGTTGTGGGTATGGGAACGTACGGATCTGGTGTCATGTCTACGAAGCCGTACGTATCCAGTGCCAATTACGTTAACAAGATGAGCGATTACTGCTCTGATTGTAAGTACGACAAAGACGCGACAACTGGCATCAATGCCTGTCCGTTTAACACGCTGTACTGGAATTTCTTAGCTGAACACGAAGACCGACTGCGTTCAAATCACCGCATGGGGCTTGTCTATAGCCACCTTGATCGGAAGTCGGATGAGGAAATTACAGAGATTCAGTCACAAGCAAATGAGTATTTAGAGCAACTTGATAACTCGGCGCTGTAGCTCAATTTCAGGTTAATCCCTGTATGCCTCGTTTGACATTCGTAATGGCTTCTATTGATTGGGAATTCTCTCTAACTGGTTAATCCCAAATCTCTGAGGTTAACCTCTTCTATTCATTCTGTGCGACGAACCTGTCCTCACAGCGAATATCGAGCACTTCGGTCGGCTCGGGGCTCAGGTCGAGTCGTACTGAACTGTGGATAGATTGTGAGTCGTGAATGCCGAGGCCCTCCATTTGGCGATACCAGTGTCGTAGCCCGCTGAACGCACAGTTCGACGAGCGAAGACAGATTTTAATGGCTAACCAGTCGATCACTCGAACTTGACTTCCTCCACACGGCTGTAGTACTCCGTAGAAGTTTTTGAGGAACTGAGAAATGAACGGTCAAAATTCACCGGACGTGACGGCACTTATCCCTTCGATTGCTGAATTTCCTCAATAGCTTTCCTGAGTTACTACAGCCGTGTGGAGGAAGTCAACGATATGACTCGACGAGACTTTGATAGCCTTGATGACTATGCTCGTGACCGTATTGCAACCAAACTTGACGAAATTGTCACCGATGAATGGCGGGACCCCTACTATCATGGGAGAAGTCAGTTCGGTTAACGATATTCTTCGACTTCGATACACTGTTTAGTTTTCTCATGCGTGAGATCGCTGTCTGCCGATACAACTGGTGCGTTGAATTTTCGGCCGACTGCAGCAACGAGTGCGTCAACGCCATCAAGATACGGTCCTTGGGGTCCGATCTCGTCAGCAATCCGCCCGGCTTCTACTGACAGATCTCGATTGACTTCGTAAACCTCACCCCATGATAGCGCGTCAATTGCCTCTTCAACATCGCTGGATGGGAGATTTCCTATACCAACGATAACTTCTGCGTAGGCAGGTGCCGGCATTATCCACAGATTCGTGTCACCCTGATTCGATTCGTAGTACGTTTCTGCGGCAGGGTGACCGTTCAAGTAGTCGATGAGAAAATTCGCATCAAGTATCCTCATATGTCCTTGTCCAACTGTCGCATTCGCTCCTTTCGCCCCTTTTTGGATTCTTTTTGCTGTTCTCTGATCCGAGCAGCATCCTCATCAGAGAGTATCCCGAAGCCGTCGTAGAAATCGCTCTCAGTATCCTCTTCAAGTACTCGTTCGAGCACATCGTTGTACGATTCGTCCTCACGCTGCCGCTGTTCAAGCTGTCGCTTCACTCGGGTGCTTACCCGGATTTGCTCATCTGCAGTTCCCATGGATATGTCAACATTAGCGTTGACATCCGTTAATCCTTATGAAATGGACAACAGTAGAATATAATTCCGCTGTAGTTTCCTGATTCGGTCAACGGGCAAGACTACTGACCAATTGATCCATCTAACTTAGTGTGAACCCGATGAGGGCCGGCTGTTGCATAGATCCTCTGTATCTTGACGCCGTTCTTGACAGATTTCGGTCAGATCGTCGCCCTCGCTGGTATGTGAGGTCTCTGTATTGACCGATTGGCTGGGTATGCTAACCGTTTTATGACACCCTGTACTACCCAGGTGTCAATGTATACGAGATGGTCAGATCCTATCGTCTGGTGTTAAATATGACCGAGCAAAGCGGAAAACGGCCGAAGTTGCATCGGCCGGGGGAGTTAGATCTTGACCAACAACATGCGGTTGTGACGGACATGCAGGGTATTGAGATACCGATAATACCCCAAGTAAATGAATGCATATTATCTAAGTTAGATTGTCTGGTGGATATGTACATCTGTATAAGTAAAAATCAGATAGTGCTAAGCTTCATGGATATTCCGCTCAGTTATTAAAAGAATCGCTCATCTGTAGAAGCGAATACCCGGCGAATCCAACTGCGATTTTGTGAGCGAGAGGTTCTTATCATTCCAAACAGAACCGGTTATTGACGCAAGTACCGAGTTCTACAGAAATAGCAGGCAGAGTGCCTCGGGGTTGTTTGGAAATCTCCGATTCTTGTGATCACGAAAACCAAACGGTTTCGAACGACCTCAAGACACTCTGCCTGCTTTCTCCGCAGAGAAGATTGAACCCCCACGAAGACGGTTATGCGCAGAGCTTGGTACAACTGTCAACCAATGAGACAGGCTAGAAAAATGCCTACACCAATATCAATAAACCATCCACTATTATATATGTCTTCGTGGAATGAACCGGCGAACGGTGCTAACGTTATCGGCGACCGCAACATTCGCTGCCCTTGCTGGATGCACGAGCCCCGGGCGGTATCGACTTGGTTTGCAGGAACAAGATCCCGATGAATTGCCGAATATCATTGTTACCGCCCTTCCTGAGCATACACGGGTGGATATCTCATCCGACACTCAATCTGACGAAGTCCCGATTACTCTGGTCGATATCACAAAACCCGTCGACGGAGGTGTTGTTTACGGTGATGAGACATATTATGACCTGAGCTATAACCAGCGTGAGCAGGCCTCAGATTATGTTAGTCTTTCTGTGGACGCCACGAAAGTCGAGAATCCTGATGAAGATATTGACTTTGCACAGTTACCCACCCAAGACCAGACAGTTGTTGAGTATGTCATTCAGTCGGGAGGATCAAGCCAGCCCGCGGTGTATACAGAAGATGAACTTGATAGTAGCGTGATCGCCGAAGGACTAGCAAATAGCGGCAGCGAACAGGAGACAGTCATCACCTATGAAGGTCAACACTGGACTGTCATGAGCACAACTTCTGAGCGACAACTGCATGTATATGAATACACAGGTGAGGTGATTGGCAGTTCAGAAGAGGAACTGGTTGACTGGATCCAATCTGAATTGATATTCACACTATCTGATTTAACTGATGACCAACAAGAGGTTATTGAACAGGCGATAAACGGGAAGTACGAAAGCTCCGACGAGGAAGAAGCATACGTAGACATCGCAACAGTGTTCCACAATCATCGTCCGATTGAGACAGCCACAGACACTGGTGGAGACTGGCTTGTTGAGTATAATTCTCAACTCTATGAAGCATCGTTATCCCATCCTGCCGGAACTATCGACCGCTCAGAAGGTACTGAAGAGGCCTGAACCGGATTTGCCTATTCACAATCTTGCTGTACAGGCCTAACCTAACAACTGTTGGCAATGTGATTTACTTTATTCAAGTTGGAACGTGTAATTTGTCGTTCCATCCCCGATTTGTGCAAATTCGAATATAAACCTTGGTCATATTGCCAACTACTGCTAAAGAAGTAATTCATCACTGCTGTTATCGTTCCTTTTGGTTCCAACCCCGACGCAACCGATTACCAGAATTTTATATGCTGTTGGAATGAGCTATGTGTCATTCTTTCCAAGCTCCTACGCTCGCTGTGCTTGAATGTGGTTATAATTTGTGTCGATCTAGAGGTTCTATTCAGCACTCGGACGCGTTTAGTGTGGGCACACACTATAGCTTATCAACGATGAAATCGTAGTTTCATGCATGAGTAGTGGGAGCGTTGACTCCGAGAGCAAGGTGTCAGGGAACCAGGCGAACATTCCCGCCTATATCCGCCGGGAGCTCGATATCGACGACGGCGACAAACTGCGCTGGCACATTGAGGACGACGACACGCTCTGGGTCCATGTCGTTCAGCAACGGACCGGTACATTCAGTGACTTCGACGGCTACGACGGTGACGAAGAGACAGTGGTTACAGAGGACCACGACGCGTGGGGCGTTGGCGACAACTAGATGCAACGCGCACTCATCGACACGACTGTTCTCTTCGCCGCGACGTACCGGCAGGACAGTGCACACGACGAAGCTCTTCCCATCCTTTCTGGTATCGATACTGCCGCTCTGCCAGAAGTAGTGATTCTCGACCATGTGCTCGCGGAGGCATTAAACGGCCTAACCACACATGCCGGTCATGACGCCGCTGTTGACTTTCTTTCCCGTGTCGAAGAGAACGCGCGATTCCACATTGAAGCGCTGACTGCGGACGCTTTCGCCACAGCAAAAGCACTCTTCCGCCAGTATGAGCGGTTCTCGTTCGTTGATGCCTGCATCGTCGCCTATATTGCAAAGCGAAGGGTTCGAATACCTCTATGCGTTCGACGATGACTTCGATGCCGCATCAGATGTGTATCGCCTCAACACTGCAACAAATCCCTATCATCCGGAATAAACTCTTCGCGTGAGCAACCGGCTCGCGCGTTATATCCCAGTACGAATATCACTCTATCCGGTAGTTTTCTGTAGATCTGTTCATGATTCTACAACCGGGTGAGATTGATTCTATGAAGCGATGTAACGGCTATACTGAAAACCAGACAAAACATTGCGGCCGTGCAAAGATAGAACGCGCGTATCCTGTACAGACACTTTGCCGATCCATCCATAGTGAACTGAATTGACCGAGAACTGGTAGCCAAGGTGTGGCTCCGCTGCTCGCCGATCGGTGTCATCAATGCCAAGGTATTAGCCAAAAATTGCATAATCACATGTTCTATACTGATTGCATTGTCGCAACTGTAGAGAGAACTTGCCACCAACCACTCAATCAAGCCACCAGTACTGCGCTCTGAAATGAAAAATGGTCTTTCCAAGAACGTCTGTTGATACGAATCGTCATAGTGTAGTCAACATAGTCACCATGGGAACCACGTCAGGTACGACACCACTACGACAGGGACGATCACAAACGGAAACGAAACGAACAACCACCAAAGTCGCCGATATCGCCGTCGGAGCTCGTCCGGTGTGAGCGTCGAGATCAAAAGGCGCTTGCCTTCCGGATTCGTTAACACAGGGGCCGAATTACCACTTCGAGTCTCCACATTTCCGACAATCGTGATCTCATCGCCTTCTTCTATCGTAAGTTCGCCAAAGCGGCGTGTGCCAATCCCTCCAATGGGACCCGGAATCCTAATACCAGGAATAAAAGGCTTCTCTGCCGGGGCAGGTCAAAATGTTGCTCCATTTTCGTTGCTGCCGTTGGCATTGTGTCGCGATCTCGATGTCGAACGGTGATCACCTCATCAAATCCATCAGTATCAAATCGCCACGGGACTTCCGGTAGTTGTGACCGTATCGTGTCCAGCTGGAGCCCACTCCCCACGGACAATCCACGTCTGATGTGATACCAGATTCCAGCAAATCCGACCGATCCAGCAGACGAGCGTTGCTCTCTCACCGACGGAAACAAGAACTTACTGGTCTCTGTCTGGATCCCAAAACGAGCACTTCTGATCCGGTACGCGATGGTATGCCATCCAATAAAATTAACAGATGCTGGGAACGGGTGAAACCCGTACGCATTTGAGATCGTGCAGAGTGCATCATCAGAACCGAGCAGTGGTGTAACCGTATGTTCTTCTTTTGTCGCAGTCCCATTGACAAGGACGGCCCCATCGCGAGTCTCACTTGACTGTGAGTCTGGGTCAGCAGCATCACGGACACGGATGTACCGAGACCGGTACCGCGTCCATCCATAATACATAATAACTGGACTCACGACAACTGCAGCGAGGCCAAACGTAAACAGAAACGTCGCAGCAACAACCCAGATCAATTCAAAGACAGGATACATTATACTCAATAGAAAAAACAGCTGTTGAGGCATTACTAAATGATGCCATTGAAATTTGTTAGTACTTTCGCCCCTACTGTTCGTAGATTACCAGTGCGAGAGCAACATCGCCAGACAGGCCGTGAATCCGGATACATAAACGACACTACCTAATTGTGATTGGCCCCGTCTGTGCTGTACGCACTCTCCAGTTACGTGACCTCACCAGAGTGTATGATCAGTTACTCGGATCTAAGACGTATGACTCGAGAGCAGAGCGTATCGTAGCAGCGATAGGCTTTGAAAACGTCAACCAGCGTCTACTACAATTACCTAATCTTACCGACATTCAGCGTACACGTGAGCCTACGAACCTGCTGGGAGATACGTTGCTCAACCCGATTTTCGGATGATGCATCTCCCATCCTACTGACGTCTGCTGTGTATACTACTTGTCTATGGACAATTCCCTACCCGTCAGGTGGTGGATCCCCGCCTACTACTCCACGGATTGTGCGTGATTGTGCAGTATCTTCTGTGCTTGAGTACTGCCTCTTGGATTTGATTTCTGCACTCACGAAATTCCACGTATGTATGCTATTACGGAAGATTTCGTCAACTTCCTCACTGGTGAGCGATGCAACATTGATCGGCTCAAGCTCTACATCTCCATGCTCATTGATTCGATGGAGCCCATCATCCTGCCACGTGTATCCTCTCCCAACCACTTCAACCGTAAGGTATCCTGTACTCTTCAGCTTCTGTAGTATATTCAATACCTGACGATTTCCAACGTCGACAGCAGGATGGTCAGCAATTTCTGCTGTCCTGAACGTTTCTGCTCTCCCTGCGACTTCAATCACTTGCTGCATCCCATCACTCCATGTTTGTATGACCCGAGCTTCACCTGCTACCGGGACCCAGTCCGGAAGGGTATCCGTTAGGATATATACTACAGCTCCGTTTCCATCTCGTCCAAATCGCATGGCTGCCTGTAGCGTCTCATGCTCTCGCATATGCGTGAGGATGTCATTTCCAACACCAGTATACGCTAAGTGCGATCCCTTGGCTGGAGCATCCCGGTTGTCTGGATTCATGTCGGCATGTGATATATCGGTATCCTCAGCCGCAGCAACATCTGCCCAACTCTTTCGCGTCACTGCTTCGCCAAGATATGCTCCCCATCGCTTGATATATTGATCTCCATAGTGGTTGCTTCCGATCACCACTCCAAGTCGCTTTTCTTTGAATGCATTACTACCAAGCACGTCTCCGTACCACTGTACACGGTCTGCTGGACCGTCGGTCACGACACCCGTTTCAAGATCAGCGGAGAGGATTCCACGATCAACATACTCCCGAAGCGCTGTCTTCGTCGTCACAACCCCCGGCTTTTTGCCATACTCCTCAGCAATCTCCTCAAGTAGTGCTCCGTCATTTGCCGTATGAACGTACTCTCGTGAATTATATGATTTTACGTGCTCGCTTGCTCGAACAACATTGAGATTTAGCGTATTCTGAACATACTCGATCCGCTCGTCGGATGTGAGAACACTTCGATGGTCAAGCCGCGTACCGACAGCTGCTGTCCACATCTCTTTTGTTGGCGTCCCATCGAGGCAAACAATCCCGTTCGCATAGTCCATCGAAGGCGGCCGGAGGGTATGGATCTGCTCGGTTGCCTGACTATACACGGACCTTCCAATATCGGGGATGTCAGCGACCTCAAGCCCGTTGCCAAGATCGTTGCCAGCCAGCAGGCTGAAGACAACAAGTGGTGCGTCAGCATGTGCTTGCGGGCTTTCAAAAACATGTGATTCGTCAGGTGTAACGCCATGTTCTTCAAACCAGAGAATCGCATCAGATCGCCGCTGTTCATCATCCCGGTTTGCAATGAGGTCTGTCCAGCTATCGAATGGCACACCGTCTGTGATGTCTAACCAGTGAGAGACTGGCCCCTGAACCTGCGGGAGTTCACTCTCGTACGCACTCGGGAACTCATCGATCACAACCGTTCGTCCGGCAGTGACGGTCTGCTGATACGCATGGCTGTAGTGGCCGATTAGTACGTCATACTCGTCAGGGTCAAACTTCCATTTGCTTGTGTATGCGCAATTACATCCATCGTGTCGTTGACAGGGAAGTGGCTCTCCGAGATGATGTTCTGCTTTGGCATGAATCTCTTTTGGTGTTACTCCTCGTCGATACAGATCTCGGACACGCTCGGCCCATGCCTCTCCATGCTCTCCGTTTGCAGTATCACAATCATACTTGAAACTCGGCAATTGGTAGTACTCGAGTCCATGCTCTTGACACCAGTCTTTGATCTGGTCGTATTGCTCCTTGTGCCCTCGACGCGTGAGAAACGTAATTGGCTGGCCGGTTCGCTTGGCAGCAAGAATCGCGCCGTACGATTTGCCCATTGACATGAGGGCCTCAATCAACACTTGTTCGCCGGATTCGTATGCCTCGACGATCGCTTCAACAGTTCGCTCTCTGGCTTCGTCGATCGTGAGTGATCCACGATTGGAAGTCTGTGTCCAATCCCAGCCGGTCGTTGCTCTCGATAAATCCCGAACAGCAGGCGGTAACACCGCGGTATGCTGGGGCTTGTTTTGATCCCCACCACTGTACTCAGGAATTGCCACACCAGCTTCACGGGCAGTTTCTACTGTCTCCCACCAGTCTGCCCCAACAAGCCGATCCCACGGATTTGATATGATTCCTTGTTCTGCTGCAAAGAGTGCAAGCAGTCCAAATTCTTCGTCATGTTTGTGGTCATAAAAAACGCCCTTCCCGTTGTGATGGAGACTTTCTCCACTCTCACTTGGCCGGTATGCTGGATCGTACGTTTCCCACCCTGTCGCGTCGACGCCGGTCTGTTGTGACTGAAGCGGGATACCCTGTGGATCAAGTCGAGCAATTGCCGCGAATATGGCTCTGATATCATCTACCGTCTCGGTTGGATCCGTTGTGGACGGTTGGTAGTTACTCAAATCCACGTGAGATTGGTTTGTATCATGACTGACGGATTCTGTGTGTTTTCGTGCATCGTATTCATCAAGAACCGCTTCGATTGCTCCCGTGTCCCACTTGCTAACATCATCTGCTGTTCCGCTGATTTTCTCTCCAGAGGCGACACAGACATGCTTATTTGAATAAATCTCAACCGTTGGTGCAGTGTCGTTTTCTCCCCACGGCTCTGTGTCGATCGTAAAGACGGCCTGCCCTTGATCCTCCGGTAGGTCTCCGATATACTGGGCATGAATTCCTCGTCCCGATGTTGAGATATCAGCATAAGTCATCCCCAGCTGATCGAGGATGTCAAGAAACGCTGGATGAACCTTCCCGGTCTCTGGACAGCGAACGTTATCGCCATCAACGAATGCAAAGGGATCATCTGCCTGCTGAATGAATGTCCGACCGCTAAGACGAGGATCCACTTCCGCCATGCTGATGTCATCTCCATCCAGATAATTTGCTGCTAATCCCCACTTGTATCGAGCATCCTCATCGGCATCGGCATCCGGGTGGTCCTTATCGCCCCATGGAGCAAACGGTAACTTTTCGTCTTTGCGTTGTCCCATCCACTGTTCTCGTTCGAGTAATGTTGGTGGATACGTATCTTCCTGCGTCGCTGAGAAGGTTAGTTCATGCCACGAGTCAACTGTGTGATCGGTCTGGTCTGTGCAATGATCCCCGTTGGTGTTGCCAGTTCCGCTATTAGTGGATTTTGTGGGACGGTCTGACTCTGGTTGAGCATTTGTCGTCTCCAGACGCGCAAGATGTTTCTCACAGAGTGCTACGTTTATCTCGTATTCGACAGCTTCCCGCTCACACAATGCGCACTGGTTGGCTGCCGAAGGCGTCATCCTTGACCCTCCGTCTGCGTCGCATGGACGTGATCGGTTCTTAACCAACTGCTCGCTTTCGTCAGCAGGAATTGGTAATCATCGTTGACATCGGTAACTCGTGGATGTCGACCTACAGCGATAGACCAGCAAGCAAAATAGAGTACTCGATAGTCAAGCGATGCAACTGTCGTGTCGGGACTTTTTTGTCCCGAGACATCGTGTCTTAACATGGTGGTCCTGCTCTATTAGATCACCAGTCCGGACCTGCTGCGCCACCAGCAAGGTTCCGGAATTTTACTGACTCACTCGAATGTGAGCCTTGCGTAGGTGATCATACGTATTCATTTTACACTCTGGCGTATAAATTTAATCATAGTACTATTATCTGGGATGAATTGAATATGACCTGTCCCTGAGAGTAATAATACTCTGTGCTGTAGTCTGTACCAAGCGTGTCAATTAGACAGCGACCCAGTTGGATGACAAGAAGTGCATATCATATTTTGGAAGCGCTAGCAGAAGTCGACACTTTGGAGGTTCAATCACCTTCTGTGATAGCGTATAATCTTGATTACCGACAGGCAACTGTTTCGCGTAAACTAAAAGAGCTTAGCGAACATGGCCTTGTCGAGAAAATTGAAGATGGACGATACCGGATCACCGATACTGGAAAGGACTTTATGCAGGGCAACATCAGTCCGGAAACACTCGAATAAGATTTCTTGGCTCTGTTGAAATCCAAAAGACCTGATAGGGTCGGCGTGTTGAATATAAAATTGAGTTCAGCGCTTTAATCTCCAGTTTTACTCAGATTCTTGTATCTCGCTGATGTTGACCATCGCGTATCCAGACTCGTCGTACATATTGGTGACTGATTTCTCTTGAGCCTCTAATATCTCATCGATTCTTTGAATGGGTGTTGGAGCATCCTTAGGGGGCAGATCCATGATGAACCCTCCGAACATGAATAGCGCTCGTTCGAAGTCACGGGCCTCTCCGTCCGGACAGGTCTCACTAAATTTGCGACAGAATGCTCCGTATTGAGATACACTCTGACTTGCTTGTCTGTACAACTGTTCTCCATCTCCTCGAATTCTCCAGAGGTAAACATATGCATTCCAGACTCGTCGATCGTAGATTGGAAACCTCACAGAGTACCGATCTGCATCACTTGCCATCAGATGCAAAAGGAATGCGGACGTGACGAGGCTTTTTGAGTCAACAACTCCTTCATCTCTCAAATTATCAGATAGCGATTCAATTGCTTCTTCGGGGTCTTGATCGATATAGGCTCCTTGATCAAGGTCTTTGAGTACTGAAGAAACTTTCTCAAACTTGATAGTTCGGTTTAGGCCCTTCCAGTCCCAGAGACGTTCCGCTCTATCAACTAAACGGGATTGTTCCATTGCTTCGTCGTACTCCTCGGCGTAGTCCGTATAGACAGAGTACAAGGAGGCCCAATAACTGATATTCAGTGGTGGATCCGACATATACGAAACACTGTCTAGACAAGGTTAAATAGGTATAGGTGTTCGGTTGCTCTACTAATTCAGTCACGTGCAAGATATGCGCCCTATATCCAGCCCGTCTCCAAGAATATATCACTAACTGAGGATTTCAGCAGAGCCGATTATTTATAACCGACTTTTTCTCTCGTTACATCATATTATCCTAATCCACGCTGTATAAATGCCCAAGTCACGATGTATCGGTATGGAGTCCGACGAGGTCCGACAACACTGGGCTACCCGTGAGGGAAAGTATTCCCCGGAATATTACGCTGATATTGGCCCGAATGAGGTGAGCCGGACACTCGCAGATATTTTGGACCACTATGTCGACCAGAATGCGGCGATCCTCGAGATCGGCTGTGGATCAGGTCGCCACCTCGAACACCTTCGCCGACAAGGGTTTCGTAACCTTGCTGGAATCGATATCAACGAGGAGGCCTTTGACGTTATGGCCCAGTACTATCCAAACCTCTTTGATTCAGGAGAGTTTGAGTCCGGAGCTGTCGAGCAATTGTTGCCAACGATTGAAGACGATGCGTTTGATGTGGTCTATTCTGTTGAAACGCTTCAGCATATCCCACCAGAAGAAACTGACTGCTTTGAAGAACTCCCCCGGATTACCCGTGATTTGCTGATTACAGCAGAGAACGAAGGCAATGGTCCCAACCGTGGTCGGACTGACTACACCTTTGTCCAAGATGAGTTCCCGCTGTTTTACCGCGACTGGAAAGGTATTTTTAGCGACCTTGGAATGGCACAACTGCTTCGTGAGCCGACAAACCGAGATACCATCCGTGTTTTCCGGACCCTGTAGCACGATCTGTTAACCGCAGAAGCAACATCTGGCGACCTTTTTCGATGTGGTACCCTCTGTAGTCAACTAGTGGTTGCCACAGCACTGCTACGCTGCATTTTACCTATGACATGTACTCCATGAGACTACTGTAGAAAGGGCGTACATCACTGAAGGTATGTAGGTTCTTTCCGATCGCAATCGGTGACTCCCAAGTCAACACTCACTTGTTCACCTCTCGTCATTTGTCTGTATGGATTCTGCTTACCTCTTTTATGCGCTTCTTGCGATGGGAGCATACGCACTTGTTCCACCACTCATGCGCATTGCTACGACTGGATCAAATGCGATCCCAAGTGACGTTGCTGTTGTCATTTCAAATGGCCTGCTCATCGTGATGGCACTTGGCGTGGTGTGGTATACAAATCAGCAATTTTCCGAACATCTAATGTCGCCAAATATGGTATATGTACTCGCAGCAGGCTTCTTCTTGGGTGTTGGAATTCTTGCCTTGTATCATTCGCTGGCACTTGGACCTGTCAGTGTTGTCACTCCTATCTTCGCAATGTTCCTTGTGTTTTCCTCAGTTATTGGGTTTTTCGTACTTGGAGAGGATTTCACTGCACGGAAGGGACTTGGTATTCTTTTTGCTGTTCTTGCTATTTATCTCGTGTCTGGTGTTTGACTCATTTGAAGAGCAGCCCGACCGACCGAATTGCTACAGGTTATCTAAATATTATAGCTACTGGCCCTCGGATTGATTACACCTTTGACCAAGAGGTTTCAATTCCTTCTCGGATTTTCTACCTACTGTAACAACCTGTACGTCATCCAGGACATCTAATCGGGGTGTGTTTCAATTCCTTCTCGGATTTTCTACCTACTGTAACACCCTTTCGCTCAGAGCTGTCAACAGAATCCGTTTTGTTTCAATTCCTTCTCGGATTTTCTACCTACTGTAACCCTAAGCGAACTCGAACCCGGCACCGAACTCGAACTGTTTCAATTCCTTCTCGGATTTTCTACCTACTGTAACCGCCGCCCTGCTCTATCAGGTCGAGCGTGTCGAGAAGTTTCAATTCCTTCTCGGATTTTCTACCTACTGTAACCGCATGAACGGCGGAATTTTGTTTCCGATTCCTGATAGTTTCAATTCCTTCTCGGATTTTCTACCTACTGTAACAGTTGTGTTGCCGTCGTCGACCTCAGTCCAATAAACGTTTCAATTCCTTCTCGGATTTTCTACCTACTGTAACTTCAGATTCAATCGGGGCAATATTCGAGATGTAGAGTTTCAATTCCTTCTCGGATTTTCTACCTACTGTAACCTTGTGATACGGCTTTCGCAGTCGTAATCGGTGCGCCGTTTCAATTCCTTCTCGGATTTTCTACCTACTGTAACCTTGTGATACGGCTTTCGCAGTCGTAATCGGTGCGCCGTTTCAATTCCTTCTCGGATTTTCTACCTACTGTAACCTTGTGATACGGCTTTCGCAGTCGTAATCGGTGCGCCGTTTCAATTCCTTCTCGGATTTTCTACCTACTGTAACCCGACTCCGTTTCTGGTATGCTCGCATGGGTCAGAGAGTTTCAATTCCTTCTCGGATTTTCTACCTACTGTAACCTGACAGTTCGACGCTGCCAGCATATCCTATTTCAGCAGTTTCAATTCCTTCTCGGATTTTCTACCTACTGTAACGGCCGCAGACCTGACAACCACGGTCTTCTCCGCTCAAGTTTCAATTCCTTCTCGGATTTTCTACCTACTGTAACCCCTCCGTCGCGACAATGACGGCGACGATCCATGCCGGGTTTCAATTCCTTCTCGGATTTTCTACCTACTGTAACCATTACCCGAACCTCACAGTTCCCACAGCTCCGGCAAGTTTCAATTCCTTCTCGGATTTTCTACCTACTGTAACGACCTGACAACCACGGCTTTCGCCGTTCATCGCCCGGTTTCAATTCCTTCTCGGATTTTCTACCTACTGTAACCCGCCGTCGGGATTTTGCTCAGTACCGTTCATCGATTAACGTTTCAATTCCTTCTCGGATTTTCTACCTACTGTAACATTGTCCGTTTGGTCTGTTCTATCAGTCATTATTATGTTTCAATTCCTTCTCGGATTTTCTACCTACTGTAACTGCCGGTTGTGCCGACTTACTGATCTCGATGTGTTTCAATTCCTTCTCGGATTTTCTACCTACTGTAACGTCTTTATCGTGATTGTCTTGTCGGTCGTTCTTGCGGTTTCAATTCCTTCTCGGATTTTCTACCTACTGTAACGTCAATGGTTGTTTCGTCGCTATCGTCTTTTGAATAGTTTCAATTCCTTCTCGGATTTTCTACCTACTGTAACTTGTTGATACATCTCGTTGTTTAGGTAGTCCAAATCGTTTCAATTCCTTCTCGGATTTTCTACCTACTGTAACAACAGTGACGTGAAGAGATATGGTGTGAGATCGTGGAGTTTCAATTCCTTCTCGGATTTTCTACCTACTGTAACCGGTCGGTGATGGATCATGCCACGTTCAATTGACTGTTTCAATTCCTTCTCGGATTTTCTACCTACTGTAACGCCAGCTCGTCGGCCCCGAGGAGTGGAGCATTCGAGTTTCAATTCCTTCTCGGATTTTCTACCTACTGTAACATCGGTAGGTCTGCTTCCGACAATTTATCCAGAATAAGTTTCAATTCCTTCTCGGATTTTCTACCTACTGTAACGTTTAGATCAAAATCAACAGGCGACCACAGAGACAGTGTTTCAATTCCTTCTCGGATTTTCTACCTACTGTAACAGCCGTTCGTGGCCTCAACAGCTCCGATGGTATCGTTTCAATTCCTTCTCGGATTTTCTACCTACTGTAACCTTGTAAGACAAGTTCCAGAATGGCAAACAACTGTTAACGTTTCAATTCCTTCTCGGATTTTCTACCTACTGTAACACCATGCGAGGAAACGGCCGCTGACCTACGTCGGCCGTTTCAATTCCTTCTCGGATTTTCTACCTACTGTAACGATCGCTCTTGAGGATGCCAACGAAGATAGACATCCTCGTTTCAATTCCTTCTCGGATTTTCTACCTACTGTAACCGTGTGTCTCGATAGTATCCTGGTCGATCTCAATGAGTTTCAATTCCTTCTCGGATTTTCTACCTACTGTAACGTATTCTCCAGCCTCATCAACTGAAAATGTTATCTGTTTCAATTCCTTCTCGGATTTTCTACCTACTGTAACCCGGCCGGTTTTTGCCGCGTATGCAGCATCTTGCTTGTTTCAATTCCTTCTCGGATTTTCTACCTACTGTAACTTGTCGTCGGGCGGTCTGGTGAATCTATTGTTAACTGTTTCAATTCCTTCTCGGATTTTCTACCTACTGTAACATGTATCAAGCCGCAGAAGGCGCTGACGAGCGGCTCAGTTTCAATTCCTTCTCGGATTTTCTACCTACTGTAACACCATGCAACACGAAGGAAATCACAAACGGCGTGAAGTTTCAATTCCTTCTCGGATTTTCTACCTACTGTAACGAGGAACTATGACATATGCATATAAACCGGACGGAGTTTCAATTCCTTCTCGGATTTTCTACCTACTGTAACTTCAACATGACAAGTTTCTACCAGAAACAGGGAGTTTCAATTCCTTCTCGGATTTTCTACCTACTGTAACTTCAACATGACAAGTTTCTACCAGAAACAGGGAGTTTCAATTCCTTCTCGGATTTTCTACCTACTGTAACGTCAACCCCACCAGTAGCATGGCACAAACCGCAATCCCGTTTCAATTCCTTCTCGGATTTTCTACCTACTGTAACCCCATATCTTCGCGGTCCCCGACGGGTTTCACGGTGTGTTTCAATTCCTTCTCGGATTTTCTACCTACTGTAACGTCATACACGCTGATCCCGGCAACGCTCCCCTCCTCGAGTTTCAATTCCTTCTCGGATTTTCTACCTACTGTAACCCCATATCTTCGCGGTCCCCGACGGGTTTCACGGTGTGTTTCAATTCCTTCTCGGATTTTCTACCTACTGTAACGTCATACACGCTGATCCCGGCAACGCTCCCCTCCTCGAGTTTCAATTCCTTCTCGGATTTTCTACCTACTGTAACATCTGCTATCTGTGCGGTCGTGTCCTTCATACAAGATGTTTCAATTCCTTCTCGGATTTTCTACCTACTGTAACGTGTAGTGTCCGTCTATTGCAACCGGACTGAACAATCGTTTCAATTCCTTCTCGGATTTTCTACCTACTGTAACAGTGCCAATGTGGGGGTTCTGGTGGTTTTTCTAATTGTTTCAATTCCTTCTCGGATTTTCTACCTACTGTAACGGGCTCACGCCTAACGGGTTCTGGTGGCTCACGTTGTTTCAATTCCTTCTCGGATTTTCTACCTACTGTAACAATAATCAACGCGACGATGACAATCCCGGCAACAGGTTTCAATTCCTTCTCGGATTTTCTACCTACTGTAACCGTCTTGATATTTGGGGGGTACTTTCAGACTCATGCTTTGTTTCAATTCCTTCTCGGATTTTCTACCTACTGTAACATTCGACGAGTGTCTGGAGTTCCTCAACACTCAGCCAGTTTCAATTCCTTCTCGGATTTTCTACCTACTGTAACAGTGGACTTGGGACGATGATAACGGTTGCAACAAGTAGAAAATCCAGTAAGGAATTGAAACTCTCAGTCGGGGACCTGTCGCCAGTGAATGCGCGCTGTTGCAACAAGTAGAAAATCCAGTAAGGAATTGAAACTGGTCGGGGTGTTCGTCGGCGAAGTCCTCCAGCCCCAGTTGCAACAAGTAGAAAATCCAGTAAGGAATTGAAACCTGGCTGTTCTCGACGAGGGTTTCCATCTGCTGGATGGTTGCAACAAGTAGAAAATCCAGTAAGGAATTGAAACCGCACTGAAGGCGTGTATCTCTGTTGGGACCATTTTGTTGCAACAAGTAGAAAATCCAGTAAGGAATTGAAACTCTGATGAGATCGAGTTCGTCGGCAAAAAGACACTCCGTTGCAACAAGTAGAAAATCCAGTAAGGAATTGAAACATCCACAAGATGGGCTGTCAGTTGCAAGTAGCCCGAGAGTTGCAACAAGTAGAAAATCCAGTAAGGAATTGAAACGTGGAGGACGCGGCCTCATTGAGCTCGCCATGGACATGTTGCAACAAGTAGAAAATCCAGTAAGGAATTGAAACGTGGCTGATAAAGTTATACACGCCAGCCAGCGCAATCGTTGCAACAAGTAGAAAATCCAGTAAGGAATTGAAACCTGTTGAGTTCAACGCGACATCAAACACGATGTGGTTGCAACAAGTAGAAAATCCAGTAAGGAATTGAAACAAAATTGAGTTACGAGATACACTGGCGTCAGACCCGTTGCAACAAGTAGAAAATCCAGTAAGGAATTGAAACTGGTCTGTTAGTTCACATGTTTTTGCTACAACTTTCGTTGCAACAAGTAGAAAATCCAGTAAGGAATTGAAACATATTGACCGACTTCCCAATACTTCCCGGACACTCAGTTGCAACAAGTAGAAAATCCAGTAAGGAATTGAAACGGATGACGACACGGAGGACCCAACAACGATCCCGACTGTTGCAACAAGTAGAAAATCCAGTAAGGAATTGAAACGGGGTATGCCCCCGAACAATCCCGCGCTGACGTTGAGAGTTGCAACAAGTAGAAAATCCAGTAAGGAATTGAAACGGTCCCGCCCTTCGCCGCCACCTCCATACCGAAGTGTTGCAACAAGTAGAAAATCCAGTAAGGAATTGAAACCGGTTTGACGTGCGGGAATACGACTCAGATGGAAATGTTGCAACAAGTAGAAAATCCAGTAAGGAATTGAAACAAATTCGGTCGTTGAGGAGAAGGACCCCGAGAAAGAGTTGCAACAAGTAGAAAATCCAGTAAGGAATTGAAACATGACCGTGAGTAAAGTATCGCTGGGCCTCTGGTTTTGTTGCAACAAGTAGAAAATCCAGTAAGGAATTGAAACAACCCCCGTAGGACGGTCCGACGCAAGCCATATCTCGTTGCAACAAGTAGAAAATCCAGTAAGGAATTGAAACTATCGGCCGTGTAGCCGTGTATGCATGGTACGAGACCGTTGCAACAAGTAGAAAATCCAGTAAGGAATTGAAACAACGTTGTCGACTCGGACGAAACCCGGTCGTCTGTGATGTTGCAACAAGTAGAAAATCCAGTAAGGAATTGAAACGTGGCTCGATAACACTATCTGGAAGTGGTGGACCGTTGCAACAAGTAGAAAATCCAGTAAGGAATTGAAACACGATACAGTAAACGCGGAACGGAAGTTTGACGATCCGTTGCAACAAGTAGAAAATCCAGTAAGGAATTGAAACGCTCACGTTCACCCGCGCCGGGCGCGACGGCGTGAAGTTGCAACAAGTAGAAAATCCAGTAAGGAATTGAAACGACTTCGCGTATCACGCGGGCGTCACGCCCGATGTCGTTGCAACAAGTAGAAAATCCAGTAAGGAATTGAAACGCGAGCATGTGGATTCGGATGTGACCGTGACCGAGTGGGTTGCAACAAGTAGAAAATCCAGTAAGGAATTGAAACACATCGAATGACCAAATCAGACGTAGGGACAATGGTGGTTGCAACAAGTAGAAAATCCAGTAAGGAATTGAAACTATTGACAGAGAAAGAAGCAGAGCGATTGATTAACTGTTGCAACAAGTAGAAAATCCAGTAAGGAATTGAAACTGGGGTAATTCACTTCATCAGCCCGGAGGCCACACCTTGTTGCAACAAGTAGAAAATCCAGTAAGGAATTGAAACAACTGGTAAAGTCAAGCGGGAAGGTAACACCAATATTTGAGTTGCAACAAGTAGAAAATCCAGTAAGGAATTGAAACACAAAGGCCCATACTTCACCGCCACGCTATCAGACGGTTGCAACAAGTAGAAAATCCAGTAAGGAATTGAAACGATGACGGACTAACGCCTGAATCAGAACAGCAACAACGTTGCAACAAGTAGAAAATCCAGTAAGGAATTGAAACGATTGTTGGTGGGGATTTGATAGCGATTCAGGAGTGGAGTTGCAACAAGTAGAAAATCCAGTAAGGAATTGAAACTATGCCGCGATTGTTGGTTGGAGCGGGTTTGTGTACTTGTTGCAACAAGTAGAAAATCCAGTAAGGAATTGAAACATGATTAATTATGCTTGGATTATGGGATGCATTCAGGTTGCAACAAGTAGAAAATCCAGTAAGGAATTGAAACCAGTGGACTACGCCGACTCCGTTTCTGGCATGCTGTTGCAACAAGTAGAAAATCCAGTAAGGAATTGAAACCGGTCGACACGGAAGAGGTTGAGCTGGACGCTGGTGAGTTGCAACAAGTAGAAAATCCAGTAAGGAATTGAAACCCCCTCCCTTTCTTACCGCTTATCTGACAGAAACTGTTGCAACAAGTAGAAAATCCAGTAAGGAATTGAAACAATCCTATGGCAGTTGCTGAGGCAATGCGAACAGAAGAGTTGCAACAAGTAGAAAATCCAGTAAGGAATTGAAACTTGTCGGTTTCCCCGGAATGGAAGCCCATTGGGGGTAGTTGCAACAAGTAGAAAATCCAGTAAGGAATTGAAACCGATTTTCGCAAACAAATGATCCATGATAAGCGAACGGTTGCAACAAGTAGAAAATCCAGTAAGGAATTGAAACAAGGAACACAATACATCCTGAGGGTAGAGTTACTCAAGTTGCAACAAGTAGAAAATCCAGTAAGGAATTGAAACCCCCTTTCTTTCTCCCCGCTTATCTGGCAGAAACTGTTGCAACAAGTAGAAAATCCAGTAAGGAATTGAAACATTGACTTCTATGCAGGGGAGAGGGAAGGTGTTGATGGGTTGCAACAAGTAGAAAATCCAGTAAGGAATTGAAACATTAACAAATTTCAATAAACCTACCTGAAAAAGTGTGGTTGCAACAAGTAGAAAATCCAGTAAGGAATTGAAACTTTTTCATCATGGCGATGCGCGACTAACCAACTAATGTTGCAACAAGTAGAAAATCCAGTAAGGAATTGAAACTTCAGCGATTGTCGTCCGACCTTTGAGCTGTTCACAAGTTGCAACAAGTAGAAAATCCAGTAAGGAATTGAAACTGAAAGTCGGCATATGCACATTGTCACAAAACAGTTGCAACAAGTAGAAAATCCAGTAAGGAATTGAAACATTTCATCCTCGTTATCTTCACCCTCAACGTACACAGTTGCAACAAGTAGAAAATCCAGTAAGGAATTGAAACTGGACGACGTTAATGACTACATCGTCGGAGAGTACCGTTGCAACAAGTAGAAAATCCAGTAAGGAATTGAAACCCGGGGCATCGAGAGACAATCACGCTGGCGTTCTGTCGTTGCAACAAGTAGAAAATCCAGTAAGGAATTGAAACAAACAACGACGATCGGGCTTGATATCCCTGCCGTGTTGCAACAAGTAGAAAATCCAGTAAGGAATTGAAACTTATGCTGGCGCACGCCAAGCCGAGGAAGATGATGCGTTGCAACAAGTAGAAAATCCAGTAAGGAATTGAAACAGCAGTGATCGCAATCACGTAATCGTTTGGCGGTCCGTTGCAACAAGTAGAAAATCCAGTAAGGAATTGAAACCGTGTCACTCCACCACTTTGGCGGTTGTCCGACGAGGTTGCAACAAGTAGAAAATCCAGTAAGGAATTGAAACTGATCCGGCACAAACTGCACTTCGAGTTTCGGATGTGAGTTGCAACAAGTAGAAAATCCAGTAAGGAATTGAAACTGGCTGTCCGCAATGACATATCGCATTCCGCGAGGATGTTGCAACAAGTAGAAAATCCAGTAAGGAATTGAAACGGCCACCAGAGTCTTTTCTGAGGCTCACAGACGACCGTTGCAACAAGTAGAAAATCCAGTAAGGAATTGAAACAGACTGTCGAAACCCCTCGCTCCTGTCGGCGTTGGTTATGTTGCAACAAGTAGAAAATCCAGTAAGGAATTGAAACGAACGGAGTCGAGATTCTTGAACCAGATGATCCGCAGTTGCAACAAGTAGAAAATCCAGTAAGGAATTGAAACAACGCAGATCTGTTTGACTTTGTTGACTCGTGGCTACTGTTGCAACAAGTAGAAAATCCAGTAAGGAATTGAAACTCCATAGCCGTTATCGTGAGGTTCCCATATCCGTAGTTGCAACAAGTAGAAAATCCAGTAAGGAATTGAAACTGACCGTTTCCGACACAGTGAAGCGCCAGATTAGAAAGTTGCAACAAGTAGAAAATCCAGTAAGGAATTGAAACTACCTACCTGACCGAATTGTCGGGGTCCACATCCCGGTATTTGTGATTGAGTATGACCTGACGTAACCAGTCTCGGTAGACAGTAGCAATAAGTTACAAAGGTTAGATTGTTTATCAAAATATCGAATATAACGAGCAAACTCAACAAACCAACTGTCTTTGTCTGCTTTGATTTTCAGGCATGATCTTGCTGTCTGTTGCACCAGTTGTCTCCGTATAGGTAGCAAAGGAAATCAGCGCTCTCAAAGAAAATAAGAAATTAGTTGTCGATATCAGGTTTGCTGAATAACCTGAGAAGACTGAGTCAGCAATAATCCTTGTTTCTGAAGACAAGACAGATCAGTAATCGAATGAGCCAGTGGTAGACACAGACCGGCAATCGGACAGCATCGTTACCCGAAGTGCTTCGGATGCGTCCACAGACGGCCGAGTTGACAATCCGACTATCCAAAGACATCACAATCGATCCTGACAGCGAATCGGCAACACTAACCAAGGAAAGTACACTGGAAATCCGGTTGCCAAAGCGATGATGGAACTGTCTCAATTGGAGTCTGTTGCTAATTAAGTTACAAAATTAATAACAATACAGAGGCAGATTCGGATATGGAGACAACCAAACGTCAGTTGTCGTCTGCGGTGTCCGTTCTATCCGCGAATTCTCTGAATTTATTAGTAATTTACATTATCATTTACTAATTTTATTATTTTAGAAATAAATATTAATAAGATAGGCTTGGAGAGTCTAGGCTACAGGTGCTGACGGGGACACGGAACACTGATCAACAATAACAAAATCAAGAAAGAATGAGCTGTTCGTCGTTTTCGCCGACTGTGAATTCGATCGTATTCGTGGCGTATGCCGTACTGACCTCGACCTGTCTTTTACCGTTCTCACCGTCAACCTCGAAGCTCAACGTGCTGGTGTCACTGTCACTCTCTGCAAGTTTAAAGTCCTGAATGGCGCGCTCACCACCAAGGAACGTTACATCGAAGGTCTACTCAGCGTCAGCGAAGCCGACGTTCTCAAGGTCGGTCGTGACCTCAACGTTGTCATTAGCGGTGGTATTCGTTGTGCTCTGTTCTTCATCAATCTCGGCATCGATGATCGGGTCAAGTTTGACATCGACCGTGCTTCCTTCCTGAACATCAGTTTCAGCGACGATGACATTCGCCGCTTCGCGCTCTTCGCCATCCTTGTCAGTTTGCATTTGTTAATAGAAACGGGGCGGTAGCAATTGCAGCAGGGTACAATCGTCGTGAATTCTGCGGTTGTTTAAAATCTATTTTCCAGCTTCTCATCGGATAGACCCTGTGTATTGATTTTTGTGCACAGGCATTTATTGTACGGCTCTTTCCCATAGCTAAGGAGACTATCTCCTACATGGTAGTACTGTTTCTTGGCTTGTTGCCATAGCGCAGATTTACATCTCAAATCATCGTTAATCTGCTCTATCGTGGCGGATCAAAAACAAATCGTTGACTAAATCGTACTGGACTGGCTTGCTGTAATTGAAGCGCTCACTCGGCAACTGATAGGAGAATGAAACGAATCCACCCACTCATGGCAGTCGATTGAGGGGATTGCAGTCGAACAGAGACTGCAACCAAGTGAATGTCTGCTACAATTGTCGACCCACCTGCCAATTAGCGGGGATGTAAGTTGATTCATCGACTCCTGAGGGTTTGGAGATCTATTGGGGGTCGACAAAAAGACTTTATTCCAACCGGGAGATAGAATGGCTATAGCCCGTGATTTGGGCATGGTTTCAGATGGACCCTTGTGGGGTTGAAGTCTGTCTGTGTGGCTCCGAGAATAAACACTCCTCCAGCGTGTTTCAGATGGACCCTTGTGGGGTTGAAGTGAGAAAACACCAGATGCCTTCGGAGATCGATGCGAGTTTCAGATGGACCCTTGTGGGGTTGAAGTGCAACGAGACCGATCTCATTGATAGACATATCATAGTTTCAGAAGGACCCTTGTGGGGTTGAAGTCGGCTTCGTAGCGTATTCATCTCTCGGGGTGTGTTGTTCTTGTTTCAGACGAATCCTTGTGGGGTTGAGGTTCTAGTTCTGCTACATCCATACCCTGTCCCATGATGCATCTCTTTTAGCTGTGTGGTCTACCATGTACTCTTTTGTCGATGACGACAATCGACTACGTATGTTTCTTTCCATTATTGATATCTGTAAGAAAATCACGAATGAACGGCTCTCAGGAGCTAACTACGCTGAAAGCAAAAAAGAATTAGTGTATTATTCGGTTATCTCGTCGTTAGTTAACCGTGTGTGTTGCCAGAACGGATGAGGAATCATCTCCCACCCAGACAACACGGACACGTTCACCGGCCTCAATATCTTCAATATCTTCTTCTTCTTCTAGTTCTTGACTAACCTCAATCGCATCACCAGCACTGTATTCATCATCTAGCCCTTCGACCCGATCAACATCTGAATCTGGGAACGCGAGATCTAAATTATTCCCGTCGATTGTTCGATCAGTTGTTTCTAGAGTGAAGGTAACCTCTTCTAGCGGAGTATTATCAGCAGCATCTACAGCAGCTGGCTCTTGATTTGAATCCCACGCGGTGTTTGGTGGGCTTTCAGTATCTGTACCAAATCCAAGCACGAACGCTCCAATCACGGCAGCAAGAATAATAGTAATTGCAACCATCAAAATAACGCCAATAACAGGCGACACAGCCCGTGAGCGCTCAGATGTTGAATCTTCAGAATCGTTTGTATTTCGTATCATTGTATATTAATCGTGTAATCTAGTTACACTATCCAAAGTCATCTTGTGGACACAATGCCGCAACAACAACCCAGCGGTCGCCAGTTGTGTCCACAAACAACAACTCACAGTAGTACTACAAGTGGAGTCTACATATATCTCTCGGCCTGTAACGACGATCGTGAGTCAAAGATGCCCTCTACAGAGAAAGCAGGCAGAGTGCCTCGGGGCTTGACCCCGGAGCAGTTCACGATACCTTTGCCTGTGCATATTTCCCGCCAAACGGGTTAGATCCAGTTGAAATCTGTGAGGAATACGAGCAGTTTGTCACCTATCGGGCGGCCAGTCCTAACACTGGGCGCTACAAAACAGCGAACTTGTGATTCCGAAAGACGGAGATCGATCGTGGATTGATGGCAGAAAGCCGGATGTAGTCCGCGGACCCGAGATCACCGAACACCATGGATGATTTCGCATAACTGGCAGCACACATTGTTTGTACACGAGTCTTATTTTTCACGGGGGGTCTTCAGGTGCGATTGATTGATGTTCTGCACTACGATTGATTTGTCTGTCAAGTATGAGCTTTTTCAGAGATCTGTATCGTTTTTGACGATTTATGTATTGTACCTGCCTCTTGTACCATCCCGCATGGCCCACGAATAAGCAGCCAGTTGACCTCTTCACTAGCAAAAACGCGAGTGTATTGCTCGGTGAGCTGTGCCCTGCAGCGTTGAGACTTCAAGGTCATTGGACATCACTTTCTGATCAGGAAGTATGAAGACCAAATCAAAGGTATACAAACGCTGAATGAAAATCTTAAGCCGGGAAGCCAGGGGTGGGATTTGAACCCACGTACTCCCGATTACAAGTCGGGTGCTTGGACCACCCAAGCTCCCCTGGCGCGCATAGTACATTTGTGGGTGGTCCTTTCTATTGCTTTCGACTTCGACTCGTCATTGTTGATCAATAACGAACTTTACTCTACCATCAGATTACCCCAGCTAGCATACGCTCCTCATACCTGCTCACGTCCGATTTGTCTTTGTACTCACATCGTGGGATCAAACAGTCCGGCAGTTTGGACATAGCATCTGGCCATCGACTTCAACAAGCTCTCCGGTCATTGTGCCGCAGGCTTCACAGACGCCCTGGTTCGACATTGGCTGTTCTTCCGGCTGTGCCGATGGCTGTTGCATTTCCTGTGTGCCGGTCGTCTGATTTGCAGTTGGTGCATCTGCATTTGTTGCATTTGATACCGAAATCTGTGATGCAGCAGCGGTCAGTGCATCTGACTCAGTAATTACACCAACCACATCTTGTCCGGGATTTGTGACCGGGATTAGCTCAATATCTTGTGCAGATAGCTCTCCAAGGACTGTCGATAACTGCTCGTCTGCAGCAACCGGATCAGGGGCAGATTGCATAATCTCTCCGACACTCATCTCTTCATCACCTGCTTTCATTGCAGCAAGGATATCTGTACTCGCGACTGCTCCGACCGGTGAGTCTCCTCGCAATACAAGCGCACTACATCGATCTTCTGCAATCATCAACTCGGCTACCTCTAACACAGTATCACCTTCCGTTACGCCGAGAAATTCCCGTGACATCACGTCTCGGAGAGTCGCTTCTTCTTGCATGTTATTGACTACCACTTGATGCCCCTAAAAGCTATGGCCTCCTACCGCTCGCCAGTTGCAATCACACTATCAAAATATGTCCCAGCAGCAGATGCTACGCTAAATCATAGTCGCTGACGAGTTGCGATCAGCGAACGATTACCACCGGAATCGGGGCACGTTTCGAGACAGTCCCGGCCACATTCCCGACAAGAAATCGGTGCATCGCGCGACTCCGATCTGCGCCATGCGCACCGAGCACAATCGTGTCGTAGTTCTCAGCACGGTCAATGATATTTCGGGCGGGGTGGCCGATGCCGACCATTGTGTTGATCTCTCGATCGCGATCCGTTGCTATCTCGCGGGCTCGTTCGAAGACAGGATCGGCTCGCTCGGCAGCGGCTTCCTCAAGATTGTCGGCGAGGGCAAGCCCCATCGCTTCACCCATCATCGGCGATGGAACGCCAACGACGTGTAAGACGGAAACGTCGGCGTCTGGAAAGTTGTCAAGCGCGTATTCGAGCGCCTGCCCAGCGTGTTCGGAATCATCCATCGGAACGAGAATTTGTGAGGCCATATTCCAAACGAGGTCATCTACCTACCTAAGTCCCTTCCTTAGGCGACCCCCGGGACGAGCAGAAAGAATCCGTAGGCCAAAACCGTCGAGATAGATGGACCGATAATCCACATCGAGATATATTTGATAATCGCTCGGGGATTGAAAAGATCCCCCGCATTAAGCACTTCTTCAGGTTCTGCCTCACCAATTGGTGCAGATAGCTTCCCTTCCATCTCCTCAGCAGTGATCGCACCGGGCATGATCTCCTTGTCTTCTACATCCCGCGTAACGGCCTCACGTACAGTGACCGGACGGGTTGCGCGGCCCCACCCAATTCCGACGATCGTCATGACGGTCGCCATCACGAGACTGATCGGAATGCCAAGCCACGAGAGGAATGTTGTAATCGTCGACGCGGTAACCATCACGAAGAGGGCTGCAAGCAGTGGAATATCACTCAATTCGCCGCCGACTGATTCCATCGTCCGACGGGCGATGGTGAATCCGCCGAGCCCAATCGCAAGCGTGGCGATGATGATTGCGGTATTGTCGGCGAGTCCGCCGGCGCCCCCGACCAGTGGGGCTGCAGCGTTCGGAACGTTACTCGCCCCGGCACTGAACGCCATATAACACCCGATAATGAGCACGACGGCCGTGCTAACAAGTTCTGACCGTGTCGTGTTCGGCCCCAACGTAGGCTTTGGAAAACCTTCGCCCTGATCAAGCGTCAACAGCGGACCGTCTGACTTTTTGATCTGCACTCGACGGTTGACCTCGGGGTAGATGTAGCGTCCGATAATGCCGCCGATCCAAAACCCGATAATCGGCGTAACTATCCACCACGAAATGATTTCTGCGACCACCGGGTAGTTGAGCGTGTCAGTCGCTAATCCGAGTCCGGCGATCGCGCCAACAGTTGTCATCGACGTTGGCACGGGAACCCCGAATATATTGGCGGCGAGGATACCTAGTCCGATGAAAAAGAGAATGGCGACGCCAGCCGAGAGTGTGAGCTCGATCGTGATGATCCCTCCGCTCAGTGTGTCCATGACGTTTCGGCCGACAGTCCATCCACCGAGGAAGACGAAAAACGTCATGAGTCCCGCCGCAGTTGTCTTTTTGATGACGCCCGCTCCGACGGGTGGCCCCCATGCGATTCCGGTTGACGAACCACCAATGTTAAACCCGACAAAGATAGACGCGATAATCCCAATTGCTAGAAGGGCTTCAATCATTAGCCGATAATACACGTATTGTTGCCAAATAAGTATCGTAATAGCTGAAGAAGTTATACGAAACGTGACACTCTATTTGACTTTGTATCCGGATTGGAATGTGTACTATTGTTGTCGACTGCCATGCCAAACACGACGTGCGAATGTTGCAAGAAATCGGATCGATCAGTCATAAACATGATTGATCACTATAGGAGCCTTCATGCTCATTCTAAATGAACCAAAACCGGCGGTGTTTGTTTCTCAGATAATATATGAATATGGCTATATGAATCGGTTTGACTGTGATAAACCGGCTGTGAATGTTTCTATGGCATAGTACTCATACAACAGTTTATTTGGCCACTACGCTTCTTCGGCACGATTCGGTGAGTTTTCTGGTGTGTACTCCCAGAAGTCGCTTCGTCGCATTGCATCGCCAACTGCTTCATGAAGATCTGTGATCTCTTCGAATTGCTCTTCTTCGACATACTCAAAAATATCGCCTACGCTCACGACCTCTTGGTGGTTCAGTCGAATTGGATCTTCGCCGTGTGCGTCAAGGAATTCGTCCTTGTTCAACGGAAAATCATCCTGCTCATCTACCTTCTTTGCAATAATGGCCATTCCATATTTTCGTTGTCCTTCGCTACCCTGCTCGCCATCTGGATCATGCGGCCAGCTCATATCTGCACGTTCGCGTAGAGTACAAAAGAACTGTCGAATTACAATGTTCTTTACTGATAGATTGGACTCGTCGACGAATGAAATAATAAGGAAACGCGGTGGGGCTGGGATTTGAACCCAGGAGGCCTCTCGGCCACCTGCTCTCAAGGCAGGCGCAATAGTCCGCTCTGCCACCCCACCGCGTTCTACAGTTCACGTTGGATGGTAAAAAGTCGTTTCGTTTGTGGATTACACCAAGTTGTACAATATAGATCACAACGTCGTGGCACTGCTAATCAAGATTATTCAACAAAGACTACTCTTCGAGTGAGCTCTGTTGCTTTCGTCGCAACACACCAACCGAATCTGCAACTTGTTCTGTTACCTGTCGGAATGCTCGTTGTACATTCTCCTGTTCATCATCAAGAATAACGGGGCCACCTGTGTCTCCGCCTTCTCTGATTGCTGGATCTAATGGAATCTGTCCGAGCATCGGTAGATCGTACTTCTTTGCGAGCGTTTCACCGCCTCCTGTCTCGAAGATATCGTGTTCACTTCCACAGTCAGGGCACACGAAGCCACTCATGTTCTCTACAATGCCCAGCACTGGCGTACCGTGGTTGCTGAACATTTCAAGTCCTTTCTTTGCATCATCAAGTGCGACCTCTTGCGGGGTCGTCACGATTACCGCCCCTGTTACTGGCATTGTCTGGAGGATTGTTAGTTGTGTATCGCCTGTTCCGGGCGGGAGATCAATTACCATGTAATCTAAATTGCCCCACTCGACGTCTTCCAGCAACTGTGTGATGAGGTTATGCACCATTGGTCCTCGCCAGATCACAGGGTCATCCGGACCGGTAAGGAAATCAATACTCATCAGTTCGATACCGTATGCTTTCGGTGGGATGAGTGTCTCATCTGCGGTCACCTCTGGTCGCTGTTCTGCTCCGAGCATCCGCGGCACGTTTGGTCCATACACATCAGCATCAAACAATCCGACTGTGGCACCCAACTGTGCCAGTCCAGCAGCAAGATTCGTTGCAACGGTACTTTTTCCAACGCCACCTTTACCGGATGCAACGGCAATAATATTCTTTACCTGTGGGAGCACATCTGATTCATCTTTATCTCCAACACTTGCAGCCAACTTTAGCTCTCGGTCAACATCCGAAAACACGTCTCGAATCTTATCACCGATCTCAGACTCGGTCGGCGAATATGGTGCCCCAAGTGCAAGTGAAATAAAGATTGTATCTTCGTCAATACTGATTTCATTTACCAGGCCAGCCGAAACTAGATCTGTTCTGAGATCCGGATCAGTCACCTCTCGTAGCCGATCACGTACATCCGCGATGTCCATAGTTCTCAGTTAACGTTGGGTCTGATAAGGCTTCGGCTATAGCGGTCGGATTTTCTGATACTGTTATCGGTGCCGTCCGTAGATATCAGAACTCACTACAGTATTACAGCTCCTGTAACTGAATCTCATTACATACGTCATCAAATGCCCATATTTTTATGTGGCTCCTTTCCATATCACAGTCAGGATGCTGACGGACGATTTTGGGCGTGAAGTGACCGATATTCGGATTTCCCTCACTGATCGATGCAATTTCGATTGTGTTTATTGCCACAATGAAGGGCTTGGAGACACACGTGGACCGATGGATCCAACAGACGACGAGATGTCCACTGATGAAGTCATCCGGATTCTTGATGTCTTATCTGAGTTTGACATTGAAGCGGTGAAGTTCACGGGAGGTGAACCACTGCTTCGACAGGATCTTGAGCAAATTGTTGCTGCAACTCCTGATTCAATGGAACCGTCTGTCACGACAAATGGATCGCTTCTCTCAGACCGTGCACAGGATCTGGCTGATGCAGGCCTCGAACGGGTCAATATTTCTCAGGACGCTATTGATCCAGAGACCTTCGCGGAAGTTACCAAATCTGGTGCGTTTTCCCGTGTCCTTGATGGTGTTGAAGCAGCACTTGCTGCAGATCTCACGCCAATCAAACTGGACATGGTCGTTTTCGATAAAACCGTCGAGCAGATTCCAGACCTGATCGACTACGTAGAACAGTACGATGGAATTCGTTTACAGCTCATTGAGTATATGCCTGAAATTGCAGGCAACCCTGACTGGGCGGTCGATATTGATGATGTTCATCAACAGCTTGCCTCAATAGCGGATACAACAGCAACCCGGGAAATGCACCATCGTCAACAGTATATTATCGGCGATAGCCTTGTTGAAATTGTTGACCCGGTTGAAAGCCCTGAGTTCTGTGCGAACTGCCATCGTGTTCGGATTACACCTGACGGCTCTATGAAGGGCTGTCTAAACCGAAGTGATGACATCCGCTCGCTTGACGACATGACCCGAGACGAGATCAAAGAGACGTTCAAGAAAACTGTCCAGAATCGTGTTCCATACTACGGCGAATACCTCATCGAAACGGAGGATGGAGAGTGGGTACAAAATCCTGAGTACAACAAAGAAGAAATCCCTCCTTCCCAACTGTAACCAGTAATGTGGTTCCCTTCTTTCTCAACGAATTATGATCTGTCTATTCGGCAGTATCCTTATAATTCACTTTACAACGGAATTTTGATCCTCACCATATGAACTAGCAAATCGCAGCCCGACCCAGGTGACGAGTATGCTGACAAGTATGAGGAACGCGACCCCAACCGCCCAGTTTATCTCGGACGCGAACTGGTATATGCCTCCCAGAACGCCGCGTGAGATGATCAGCACAACAACAAGTAGCCCGCCGATCAGAAGAAATTGGAGTCCGTTCAGGCTACGAATACCCATATTACAGCATTCTGCCTGTATCACAATAACAGTTTTCTGGAGTTATCAGCCATACTTGGAAAACTAATCAATTTGTCTCCATATCAGTCCTCAAATGCTAGAACAAGCCTAATAGATATCATATACAGCGGTATCGATACGAAACCCCACCCCGTTCATGGGTGGGAGGAGGTCAATTACGTGAGTCTTCATATGGCCTGTGTGACGCCTCAGAGTGGACACCCGACCACACATGACGAATGTCCACTCTCTGGGGGTAAAATATACAATTCTAATAATATTTCACCCCTCATCGCACGTCTGTGGGTAGAAATCCGGCTTTAGCACTCACGACCCATAATCTATCCATGGTGAATGTGCTTGGCGCATCTATACGCCTTTCTCGTCTCGTTATTGCTCGTCTAACATCCGGATGCCGCGCTCCACGACCGCCTCGGTCACGAAGAGACTCGTCTCACGCTGGAGCTCCCACATGAGTGACGCTGCTTCGCCTCTATCGAGTAATCCGCGGCTGTAACCGAGAGCAATGACGCCGATAGAACCGCGTACTTCGACGCCTGCGCCGGATGTTGCCTCCCGGGCGGCAAGGTCGTCGGTTAGGAGAACAACTCCCCGCTCTTCAGCGACTGCAATCGCGGCGCGTTCTCCGGCGTCCAGTTCTTCAGTTCCGACTCGGCTTTCGTCGGCCTCGACAAGTTCGTACGAGAGGTCGACCAATCTGTCCGGAACACCACCGGCCTCGACTTCGTTATAAACTGCCTCTGGAACGAGTAATGTGTCGAACGTCGATAACAGTTCGAGCGAGTCGATTTCTGCGAGGTGAATGAGTGGTCCAGCGTCCGAGACAGCCGCGAGCGTCACGTGTTCAAACCCCAATCGACATCTTTCTCGACGACCTCGCGCTCTCGGTCCGCTCGCTCGACCTTCGTCCGACCGACGCGCTCGATAGCCTCCTCGCGGTCGAGTTCGCCGTCGAGATACTGTGCGAGTACGAGGTCCTCCCACAGGTCTTCGAGACCGCGTTCGAGTGCCCGTTCGAACACTTCGGACTCTTGAAGACCGCGAGCCTCAGCGATTTTGCGTACTCGATTAGAAATTTTGGCTGCCATACAGTATCGTTACTCTGCAACGTTCATAAATCCGTGTCTGCTCGTCCGATGCGAATCTGATCGGGGCCTATGTCCACCGTGGCCACAACCAGATGCTCCCAGAGACGTTGTTTACCGTCAAAAATAGCTTCCCTTGGACTCGAACTCTGACGGTGTATAAGTACCACATCTTGAAAGCAATGAAAACTGGTCCCGTCTAATAGTTTCCTTGACACGAATGCCGTGCTGAATATAGAGGATGAAGTCAGCACGGGGTTTCGTTTCTTTCGCCGCTAATCAGGTACAGTTTCTCGGAGCGTTCTGACTTCAACCGAATTTATATATAAAACCGAGCTAAGACGCTCTCAAACACGATATTCAAGTGACGCTCTGAAACCACCAATATAATACGCAGGAGGGAACTAACAGTGAGTTTAGATACCTGCCCGCAAAATTTTTATTAAACCAGAAGAGAAACAGCCGCCATGGTTGATAAGCTGAAGAATGTCAGAGATATTGAAGAAAAGTGAGACAGTGTGGATATCATGGCGGGGGAAGAACTCTCCGAGGAACACATTGACAAACTTGTGGAACTTGCTGGAAGCGATAATGATGAGACCGCAAAGGCAGCCATTGATCTTCTCCACGACATCTCCCAAGTCACTACGAAGAGTGTGGAGGGATACGTGTAAGCGCTTGAGAAAATAGCGAGAGACTTAGACCCTGAGGATGACTGGGACAAGATTGATGATCTGATTAAATCCATCTGGAACGTTGTCCAAAACAATCCCGAATCTGCCAGTATCTCGTATGATTTCCTATTCGAATATCATACCCACAACGAGCCGTATAAATCCTCTGCCGCCAACGCTCTGCCCTATTTGGTGACAGAGCGGATCGAATTAGTAGAGTCGCTGATTGAACGGTTAGAGGACCCATCTGCCACGAATAGGGAAGAAAGTGCATTCGTTTTGAAGAAGATCGCAGAAGAACATCCCGGGAAAGTTAGTACGGAATTGACCACCCTATTCCACATCTCCCAGAATCAGGAAGAAAACTCTAAGGTACGCCGCTACTCCTTGGAGGCTATCGCTGAATATACTGAACAACATCCTGACGATGTCCGTCCGCACATTCAAGAAATAAAAAATCTTGTCCTGACGTCTGATGAGCATAAAAGGGTAAGAGAGGCAGGGACAAGGGTGTTAGCGTCATATGCTGACCAGTATCCAGAAACGTTCCATGACCAGATTAGTAGTTTTGCTGAACTACTTGACCACCATCACCACTCTCTTCGTTGGCATATCGCTACAATGTTTAGAGAGATAGCTGCAGCCAATCCGGAAGCTCTGGAAGACGTGAGTTCTGAGATACAACTATCTTGTAGGGATGAATTTGATAATGCTCGTGATGCTTCCCTCCAGGCTTTTGTCTATCTTGTCGAGGAGAACGTAATTACTGCTGACGAAATTAACATTGATCAGGCTTATCTCCGTGAATTAGTGGCAGATAATTCAGCGGGAACCGGAGCCGCGACGCTTCCATCAATCAAGCTGTTGGGCTACATTGGTGATTCAGAGGCAGTTCCATCACTTGAAGAGATCTTAGAGAAGGAAACAGGAGTCTCCGATCAGGAGAAGAAAGCAGCAAGAGAGGCGATTAATCGGATTCAAACCTGAGATAGGTTAATCGTGATGAGCAAACGGTTTCAGTTATAACAGCGCCGAGACGGATTCTAGATGATCGCTTCCCCGTCGTTTGTCTGTCAATAATGAGTGCGCCCGATCTCAGTAAAGTCTTTTTATAACGGGAGAGATGGTACATTCGAATTTATCGCAAATCGGTATGCTGCACACTTCTCTAAGGCTACCGTGAACTCATCGGCATCAATACAAATCGGTCAGGTCGGCGCTCTAATCATGCTGCATACGCACCCTGTATTCAGCACGGCCGCTGAAACATATCAACTACTGAATGTTTCAATCTTACAGCGGTAGCGAGGCGAAAGCCCACCCCTTCAGGGGTGTGGATGAAGCCGACATGATATGTCACAAACAACGTGACATAGACCGGTTGTAATCCCAACGTTTATTCTATGCGAAATACTATGAGTTGGTAGGCATGCGACATGCTGCTGCGGGGAACGTGCTCACGCTCAAGCTGGCCACGAGTGCGTCTCAACTCTTACACTCACACACCTTCGCAGCCCAACCAGCAGCGGTTGGCATGTCACCCAAGCGCTCCCCACGTGTGGCTGTAACGGGGAGTGGGGCCGATGGCCCGGCCCGCTGCTCACGGTGCTGGACGCCCGTGAGTGTCACTCCCTTCTTGGGAGGGCAACACCGAGTGGATACCCAACACGCCACACCCCCGTTTGGGGGCCAAAGGTGCATCAGCGAACCCGCACGTTCACAGCCGGGGTAATCAATCTGGGTGGATTACCCACGGAGGAATCCCACGACTTCAGTCGTGGGAGGAGGTCAACCGAGATCATCCACCTACAAATTGGGCAATACGACTTGATATAGTCCCGGCAAAGAAGCAGAGAGTAGTCTATTCGAAGAGGTTCTTGGCTTTTCTGTAGATCGGTGATTCAAGGCAGTCTCGGTTTTTTGCGGCCTCTTCCAATTTTGCCACGGCTTCTTCTTCTTCGAGGATTTCTCGCTTGACCAGTGCTTTGAGCAAGATCGGGGAAATCACAACTTTGGAGTCAGTAACCGTTTGTAGTTCGGGAAGCGCCCTTAGATCGTCTGTAATCAGAAAATCGGCCTGTTTTTCGCTCGCAAGTGTGACTGTTGATCCTTCGCCGTCGTCTATTCTTGATGACTGGAAACGTGGTTCAGTGGTTTTGTCGACCTCGATTCGGTCTAATTGGTCTAATACGGTTTGTGCGGCTTGTCCGTGAACATCGTTGTATTCCGCTGTCTCCTTGAGTTCCTCGATTACTGTTTCTGTTGTGTAGATATCGTATTCGGTTAGAACGTGGTCGAGGAGGTTGATTGAGGATATTGTGATGAGGGCGCTGGTATCAACTACAATCATTCCCAAATCTTGTACACCGGATTTTTAGAGATCTGCAAGCTCGTCTACGAGTTCATCGCCTTGGTCGAGAAGGGTTTTGGAGGCTTTGACTGCTTCTGCGTCTTGTCGTCCGATGAATTTTTTGAGGACGTAGAATTCGATTTGGTCGTTGAGGTAGAGTTCGACGACTGCTTCTTTGAATTTCTCGTCGTCTTCGACGTCATCCAGGTATTCTTGGAGTGCTTCTATGAGTATTTCTGTCCGGTTTTTGTGCGTGATTTCAGCTGCTACGTCGGTTTTCTGGATGAGATCTTCTGGCAGTCTGAAGTTGACTCGTGTGGTTCCCATTGGATACAACCCTCTTGTACATACATTGTACCCACAGAGTTAAATAGCTAACACCCACAACACCCAGAATCACCTACCTTATGACCACGCACACAACGTTCGGATTGACGACGATCTCTACAATCAAATCAATGACAGAGACAGCTAACTCCTTAGTCAAGCGCTCGTACGGTTCCGACGTACGAGCGCGTGCATGGTACCGTGAATTCCGTGAAGTTGTCCTGATGTGTCTTGTCTATAACATCAAGCGCTACATCAAACCATGAAATCCGGCATATTATGGCGATTCAATAGATCCACTTAATCCGAACCATCATCTCCCACTGACACATTGAACTCAATTCGTATGCTTGCTTGCTATTCATCTTTTGTGATGTGTTCTATCATACCTAGCATTGCATTCGGTGTGCTTAAGTAAGGTCATGAAGAATTTACGTGTACGATACGTGTAGGGAGGTGACTCCCGAGTCCACAAGGGCGAAATGTTATGTGCGTCGTGGTAGCCTAGCCTGGTCAAGGCGCAGGGTTGCTAACTCTGTGGCGCAAGCCTCCGGGGTTCAAATCCCCGCCACGACGCTTTGTGAATCCCCCAACGATGATTGGGTGGTTCCATCCGTTTCACGTATCAATCAAACAACAATAACGACACATGAGTCAAGAAGAACAAGATCAATCCGATGATGATCTTCGATACTTCGTTCGGATCGGTACAACCGATCTTGACGGAACGAAGTCAATCGAACGGTCATTGATCGAGATGAAAGGTATTGGTCGGCGGACGGCCCGTCTTATTGCCGATAAAGCCGGTGTTGATCGACGAAAAACACTCGGTGCACTCGACGATGATACCATCGATGCCATCATCGATGCAGTCGAGAACTATGCAGATCAAGTGCCGGAGTGGCTGGCAAACCGCCGAAACGACTTCTATACCGGTGAGACAACACACGAGACCGGTAATGAGCTTGAGATGACACGACAGCAGGATATCAACCGGATGAAGATGATCGATTCGTACAAAGGTGTTCGGCACAAGCGTGGACAGAAGGTACGCGGACAGCGTACGAAGTCCACTGGCCGAACAGAAGGTACGATCGGTGTGAATGTTGAAGAGATCAAAGAGGAGAGTGGTGAATAACTATGCCGCTTGGATCATCGACAAAGCGATACGAAACACCAAACCACCCATTCCAGGGTGAACGGATCGCTTCTGAACACGATCTTATCAATCGGTACGGTCTGAAAAACAAAGAAGAACTTTGGCGTGCACAGTCGGAACTCCGTCGAATGCGTCGTGAGGCTCGGGAAATCCTTGGTCAAGTAAGCACTGAGGATGACGTTGAGTCTGAAGGTGACGAGTTCCTCACGCGACTCAAACGCTATGGGTACCTTGACCCAGAAGATTCGCTTGAGGCTGTCTTGGCACTTGAAGTAAACGACGTCCTCGAACGTCGACTTCAGACTATCGTCTACCGCCAAGGCCTGGCTAACACACCAGATCAAGCACGTCAGTTTGTTTCTCACGGTCATATCACGATTAACGACCAGCGAGTTCGTCGCCCTTCATACACTGTTGAAGTTGATGAGGAAGACTTCATTGAGTTTGAAGAGACGAGCCCACTGGCTGATGACCTACATCCAGAACGAGCGGAGGGACAATAACTATGGCAGAAGATCGCTGGGGCATTGCCCACGTGCACGCATCGTTTAACAACACCATCCTTACGATTACTGACTTGTCGGGCGCTGAGACGATTGCGAAGTCTTCGGGTGGTGCTGTAGTCAAACAGAACCGAGATGAAGCGTCGCCATACGCAGCAATGCAGATGGCAGAGAAGGTTGCTGAAGAAGTTATGGAAGAAGGAATTGAAGGCGTTCACGTCCGCGTTCGTGGACCAGGTGGCAATCTCCAGAAAAGCCCCGGTCCAGGCGCACAGGCGACGATTCGAGCACTGGCTCGCGCTGGACTCGAAATCGGCCGCATTGAAGACGTGACGCCAATTCCACACGACGGTTCACGTCCGCCAAAAGGCAAGAGTGGATACTAATATGGAAGATTACGAAGTCGAGTTCATTGAATACGGTGATCGGTCCGCTCGTTTCGTTATTCGAAACGTGACACCGGCATTTGCAAATGGTCTTCGGCGTGCGATGATTACTGACGTTCCGACACTGTCGATTGACACTGTCCGCATGGTCGAGAATTCCTCGGTCATGTTTGATGAGCAACTCGCACTTCGACTTGGCCTTGTTCCACTAACAACGCCGGTCGACGAGTTTGAAGAGGGTGACACCGTTACACTTTCACTCGATGTTGAAGGACCTAACACGGCATACTCAGGTGACCTTATTTCATCGGATTCGATGGTCGAGCCAGCTGATGATAACATCCCAATTATTGACCTGAAAGACGGCCAGCGACTTGAGCTGGAAGCTGACGCGGTGCTTGACAGTGGCACTGAACACGCCAAGCACCAAGGCGGAGTCTCAGTTGGTTACCGCCATCTCCAGTATGTTGAGGTCACTGGTGAGCGCGGTGAATTCGAAGAGGATGAAACGAACATCCTCCGCGGTGTCATCGAAGAGCGTGAACCAGAGTATGCTGATGCTGACACTAAGATGGGTGAGTTGGTCCTTACCGAAGAATTCGACAATGATCTTTCAAACCGGTATCCCGGTTACAATGTCGAAGTACACGACGTAGAGAATGCATTTGTCTTCCACGTTGAAACGGATGGATCATTCTCGGTAGAGACGCTTGTCAAGGAAGCAGCAAAGACGCTTGACGAACGCGCAGCAGAACTAGAACAGGCAGTACAACTATAATATGTCTCTGAAACCCCTTTCAACTGACGGCCGATCTTGCCCGCGAACTCGACGGCTACCCGTTAGTATCGAAAGGGGTTTGAAGGAGTACACGTTACATGCGGGTGCACGCAGGGATAGCCAAGTCTGGCCAACGGCGCAGCGTTCAGGGCGCTGTCCCGTAGGGGTCCGCAGGTTCAAATCCTGCTCCCTGCATCCCGCTTTTTCATCTCTTGGAGGGAATTTATGAGTAAAACAAATCCACGACTTACCAGTCTCATTGCCGAACTGAAGTCGGTTGCTCGTGAAAGCGACGCTGATGTCTGGAGTACTATCGCCTCCCAGCTTGAGAAGCCTCGTCGATCCCATGCTGAGGTCAACCTCGGTCGGATCGAACGCTACGCTCGGGAGGATGAGACCGTTGTTGTCCCAGGAAAGGTCCTAGGAAGCGGCTCACTCCAGAAGTCAGTCACAGTCGCAGCAGTTGATTTTTCCTCGACTGCTGAAACGAAGATCAACCAGGTCGGCGAGACGCTAACATTAGAACAGGCAATCAAACAGAACCCAGAAGGAACCAGCGTTAGGGTGATTCAATGAACCAAGCAAAATTTGACGCTGATGTAGTCATTGATGCTCGAGATTGTATTCTCGGGCGTGTTGCTAGCCAGGTCGCACAGCGAGCTCTTGACGGCGAGCGAGTTGCCGTTGTTAATGCAGAGCGCGCTGTAATCACTGGTCGCGAAGAGCAGGTCATGGAGAAGTTCCGAAAGCGACGTGACCTTGGTTCTGATCGAGGACCGTACTATCCAAAGCGACCGGATCGAATCTTCAAACGATCTATTCGTGGAATGCTTCCGCATAAAAAGCAGCGTGGACGAGACGCGTTTGAACGTGTCCGTGTCTACGTTGGAGATCCGTTTGATGATGCTGACCCAGTCGTTCTTGATGGTACATCATTGGATCGCTTGTCAAACATCAAATTCGTCCAATTGGGCGATATCAGCGAACAACTCGGTGCTAACGTAACATGGTAACGAACACCAGCGGAAAAAAGAAAACAGCGATTGCGCGAGCGACGGTACGAGACGGTTCTGGTCGTGTGCGAATCAATTCGCAACCAGTTGAACTTGTCGAGCCTGAGTCGGCCCAACTGAAGATGCTTGAGCCGTTCCGAATTGTTGAGGACCTTCGTGATGACATCGATATTGAAGTCGATGTTGAAGGTGGCGGTGTGATGGGTCAGGCAGACGCCGTCCGAACAGCTATTGCCCGTGGCATCGTCCAGCATACTGGCGATGCTGAACTCCGTGATGCATACATGGAGTTCGATCGTTCCCTGTTGGTTAACGACGTCCGGCAGTCTGAAGCAAAGAAATGGGGCGGACCGGGCGCACGAGCACGCTATCAAAAATCATATCGATAACCATGATGGTACCAGTCCGGTGTTTCACCTGCGGGAACGTTGTTGGTGAACACTGGGAAGAATTTAAGCAACGGACAGAAGAGGGCGGCGAGGATCCAGAGAAGGTGCTTGATGACCTTGGTGTTGAACGGCACTGCTGCCGACGGATGCTCGTCTCACATAAAGACCTCGTCGATATCGTTTCCCCATATCAATGATGAACGAACGACACACTCGGTACGAACGGTCACGCATTCTGGGCGCACGGTCACTGCAGGTGTCCCATGGAGCGCCGGTACTGATTGATACTGATCAGACTGAACCGATCCTTATTGCTGCCGAGGAATACGATGCTGGTGTCCTTCCGTTTACTGTTGATCGAGGTGGAGATTAATGGTCGTAATCGGGGATATTCGACTTCGACGTGTGCTTGACTCTCGCGGTAATCCAACCGTTGAGGCTGATGTCCTGACTGAATCTGGTGGCTTTGGTCGAGCTGCCGCACCATCAGGTGCCTCAGTGGGTGAGCATGAAGCAGTTGAACTTCCTCCCCGTGAAGCGATTGCCGCTGCTCGTGAGCAGGTCATCCCTCGCTTACTTGGAGAGGTACACGTCGGAGATCAGCGCTCGGTCGATCAGATGCTACACGCTGCCGACGGGACAAATAACTTCTCAGACATTGGCGCTAACGCCGCTGTTGCGATTTCAATGGCAACGGCTAAGGCAGCAGCCGATACAATTGGAATTCCACTGTATCAACACCTTGGTGGAGCTTTCCGCGGTGACAACTTCCCGATTCCACTTGGGAATGTACTTGGCGGTGGTGAGCACGCTGCTGATGCAACTGACATTCAGGAATTCCTTTCTGCTCCTGTTGGTGCGCCAAGTGTCTCGGATGCTGTCTTCGCTAATGCTGCGGTCCACGCCAGAGTCGCTGAACTGCTCGAGGAACGCGGCGTAGCCTGTGGCAAAGGCGATGAAGGCGCTTGGGCTCCATCCATTGATGATGCTGAAGCGCTTGAAATCTCAGCTCAGGCGATTGATGATGTTGCTTCTGAGGTTGGCTTCGATATTCAGCTTGGACTCGATGTTGCCGGATCTGAGCTCTATGACGCCGACACAGAGTCATATCAATATAGCGATGAGGACCGCAGTCGATCCGAGCAGATCGACTACATCTCAACGTTAGTTGAAGAATACGATCTCGTGTACGTAGAGGATCCGCTTGATGAGAATGACTTTGATGGGTTTGCTGAACTTACTGATCGAGTTGGCGACCGGACACTTATTTGCGGTGACGATCTCTTCGTCACGAACACTGACCGATTGCAGCAGGGAATTGACATGGGGGCGGCCAACAGTATCCTAATCAAGCCAAACCAGATTGGCACACTTACGGATGCAGTTGATGCTGTTGAACAAGCCCACCGAAATGAATACACGTCGGTTATCTCTCATCGATCTGGAGAAACGGAGGATACGACGATTGCACACCTCGCTGTTGCAACAGATGCTGAGTTCATCAAAACTGGCGCTGTTGCTGGCGAGCGAACTGCCAAGCTAAATGAGCTAATCCGTATCGAGGACGATGCAATATGAGTGAAAACGAATCCGAACAAGAGGGTCTTGACGCTGCTGAAGCAGACGCCGATGTCGAAGCCGTTGAAGAAACTGAAGCCGAAGCAGCAGCAGAAGCCGAAGCACAGGACGCGTCGGAGCAAGAAGCATCCGACGACGAACCACAATTAGACGACGATGTCCTTGGCGATGAGGAAGCCGATCTTCTCATTCCAGTCGAGGAATATCTTGGTGCTGGTGTCCATATTGGTACCCAGCAGAAGACAAACGACATGGAGCGGTACATCCATCGGGTACGAACTGACGGTCTGTACGTACTCGATATCTCCCAGACAGACAAGCGCATTCGTACTGCCGCTGATCTGCTGTCAAACTACGATCCAGGACAGATCTTGGTCACTTCTTCCCGACAGTACGGGCGTTTCCCAGCTGAGAAGTTCGCTGAAGCAGTTGGTGCCCGTGCCCGGACAGGCCGGTTTATTCCTGGGACACTAACGAACCCACAGTATGAGGAATACATTGAGCCGGATATCCTTGTAGTTACTGACCCAATTGGTGACTCACAGGCAGTCAAGGAGGCTGTCACCGTTGGTATTCCGGTTATTGCAATGTGTGACTCCAATAATACGACCAGCAACGTCGATCTTGTTGTTCCAACAAACAACAAGGGTCGAAAAGCACTGGCGGTTGTTTACTGGCTACTTGCAAACGAAACCCTCGACCGACGCGGTGCCGATCCGAACCGATCTCTCGAGGAGTTCGAAGGCGGTATATAAACGAAACGCAATTTCTTGTTCCGTGTCGTAACGGATTAACCATATCTCCCCGTAGCCGTTGGCATGACCACTTCTAGTGCACCCGGGAAAATATACCTCTTTGGAGAACACGCTGTAGTATATGGCGAACCAGCTGTGCCCTGTGCAATTGAGCAACGAGCTAGGGTAACTGTTGAACAACGTTCAGATACCGCTCTCCGTGTCTCTGCTGATGATCTCACGCTTGACGGGTTCACCGTCGAGTATGATGGTGCCGCAACTGGTGTTCCAGATGTTGATGTTCCGCAAGCACTGGTCGAAGCTGCAATGAGTTATGTGCAGGATGCAATTAATCAGGCGCTTGACGCAGCAGATGTTGAAGATGCTGGATTCGAAATCTCAATTGAAAGCGATATTCCACTTGGCGCTGGCCTTGGCTCCTCTGCCGCCGTTGTCGTTGCTACGATTGATGCTGCCACCCGTGAATTAGGAACTGTTCTTTCTGCAGAAGAGATTGCGGATCGTGCATATCACGTCGAGAATACCGTGCAAAATGGTGAAGCTTCTCGGGCTGATACGTTCTGTTCTGCTATGGGAGGTGCCGTTCGTGTCGAAGGTGACTCCTGTGGCTGCATTAACGCTCCATCAGACCTCCCAATCGTGATCGGCTACGATGGCGGTAGTGGCGATACCGGGAAACTCGTTGCCGGAGTCCGTGATCTTCGCAATGAATACACCTTCGCGTCAGACACAATCTCTACAATTGGCGATCTTGTGCGCCGCGGTGAAACTGCACTGGCCGAGGGCGATACTGAACGAATTGGCGAACTGATGAATATTAACCACGGGTTACTCTCTGCTCTGGGTGTTTCCTCACGCTCGCTGGCTAACATGGTTTGGGCGGCCCGTGATGCTGGTGCGCACGGTGCGAAACTTACTGGTGCTGGTGGCGGTGGCTGTATCGTTGCCTTGGATCCAACCGACGAAACAGAAACTGCACTGCAATATACGCCAGGATGTGAACGCGCATTTCGCGCTGAGCTCACAGAAACCGGGGTGACCCAAGTATGAGCGATCAAATACTGCTTAAGCTCGGTGGAAGCGTCATCACGGAGAAAGATCGCACGGAAACACTTGACGGCCCAACGCTTCGATCAGTTACCGAAGCAATAGGGACACATTATTCTTCTTCAGACGATCTCATCATTGTCCACGGTGGAGGTAGCTTCGGCCACCATCACGCTGATAACCATGGTGTTACAACAACGAGCGGGTCGTCGGACTATCGTGCCGCTATGGATATACACGGCGCTATGAAGACGCTCAACACATTTGTTCTAGACCGACTTCATGACCAGTCGATTCCCGCTGTCCCTGTCCATCCGTTCTCTGTTGCTTCTCGATCTGCAGACGGATCACTTGACTATCCGGTGACACACATCCAGAGATTACTCGATGAGGGCTTTGTCCCAGTGACTCATGGCGATGTGGTCGCACATGAAAATCAAGGAGTTACCATACTCAGCGGCGATGAAATCATCGCTCATTTTGGACGTGCGCTTGAACCAGATCGAATCGGACTCTGCTCAACTGTCCCCGGTGTGCTTGATGAGGAGGATGTCGTAATCGATCAAATCACAGCGTATGAATCAGTAAGCTCTGTCCTCGGTGACAGCAGTGCCACTGATGTAAGCGGCGGCATGGCAGCGAAGGTCAAAGAGTTGCTCTCTCTTGGCCATGAATCATATATCTTCGACCCTTCATCAATTGACCAGTTTTTTTCTGCTGGACATCCCGGTACAAGAATTGTTTCAGAAAACTTCAAATAGTCTCTGATCTTCGTATCCATTCCCTTTTTAGGTATGCATGAACTACATCTTACATAACCGAGTACACGGTCGTCCAATTGGGCAGATGACCGGCGCATTGCCGATCGACGTGCAATCGGCCAACGCTGGCCGCTTACACTGACGGCAATCGTCACATGGCTATCCGTTAGTGGACTATCAGCCCTATGTACAGACCGGCTCTCTGCCCTCTGTGGACGCCGTCTCGGATGAGGAACTATGGAAATCGAAATTGCTACAATTGGCGGTTATGAAGAAGTTGGTCGGCAGATGACGGCGGTGCGGGCTGGTGACGATGTTGTCATCTTTGACATGGGACTGAACTTGTCCCAGGTCCTGATCCACGACAACGTCGAAACCGAGCGGATGCATAGTCTTGACTTAATTGACATGGGAGCAATCCCTGATGACCGAGTTATGTCGGATATTGAAGGCGATGTCAAGGCAATCGTTCCGACACACGGACACCTTGACCACATCGGTGCGATCTCAAAACTTGCACACCGATATGACGCACCAATCATTGCAACGCCGTTCACTATCGAGCTTGTAAAACAGCAAATCGAAGGTGAACAGAAGTTCGGCGTTGAGAATGATCTGGTGAAAATGGATGCGGGCGACTCGATGGTTATTGGTGATGAAGGCGTCGAACTTGAATTTGTCAACGTTACTCACTCAATCATCGACGCGATCAACCCAGTGCTTCATACACCTGAAGGGGCAATCGTCTATGGGCTTGACAAACGACTTGACCACACGCCAGTGATCGGCGATCCAATCGATATGAAGCGATTCCGCGAGATTGGACGTGAAGGCGTTCTCTGTTACATTGAAGATTGTACCAACGCTGGCAAAAAGGGCCGTACTCCAAGTGAGTCAGTTGCTCGACGCCATCTCAAAGACGTGATGTACAGCATTGAGGATTATGACGGTGGTGTTGTCGCGACGACATTCTCAAGCCATATTGCCCGTGTCACTTCACTTGTCGAGTTTGCTAAGGATATTGGTCGTCAGCCAGTTCTCCTCGGCCGATCCATGGAAAAGTACTCTGGAACTGCGGAGCGACTAGACTTCGTTGACTTCCCAGACGATCTTGGCATGTTTGGACATCGGAAGTCTGTGGACCGTACATTCAAGCGGATCATGAATGAGGGCAAAGAAGACTTCCTCCCAATTGTGACCGGCCATCAGGGTGAGCCTCGAGCGATGCTCACGCGTATGGCCCGAGGAGAAACACCATATCAGCTTGATAATGGTGACAAGGTCATCTTCTCTGCCCGTGTGATTCCTGAGCCAACAAATGAGGGACAGCGATATCAGGCTGAAAAGCTCCTTGGTATGCAGGGTGCTCGTATCTATGACGATATTCACGTCTCCGGACACCTTAACCAAGAGGGCCACTATCAGATGATCGACGCCCTTCAGCCACAGAATATTATCCCAGCACACCAAGACATGGGAGGTATGGCTCCATATGTTGATCTGGCAGAGGATGAGGGGTACCGAGCCGGTCGCGACCTTCATGTGACCCGAAACGGAAATACTATTCAACTAGTTTGAGATGACCGATATCGAGGCTCAGGAACCGGACGTCATTGCTGAGATTAAGCATCGACGGGAGCTCGTCAACGAGGCTATCCCGGAGTACCTGCCGATCAAACCTCCGGAAAATCTGTATGAGGCTTCCCGTTACTTGCTTGAAGCTGGGGGCAAGCGACTTCGCCCAACGATGTTGTTGCTTGTAGCTGAGGCATTAGCTGAGCAGCCAGATACACTTGATTACCAATCTGTTGATCCTCTTCAACAGACTGACGTAGCATCAACTGTCGGTACCACTCAATCTGATTCCATCGTTGATGCAGCTATCAGTCGGTCTACTGATAGTCCTCCAAACATCGATGTTATGGCGGCTGCTGTCTCTGTAGAAATCATTCAATCGTTTACACTCATCCACGATGATATTATGGATGACGATGACCTTCGAAGAGGCGTCCCAGCGGTTCACCGAGAATACGACCTTGAAACTGCAATTCTAGCAGGAGACACGCTCTACGCAAAAGCCTTTGAGCTCATGCTTGAGACTGGTGCTACTTCAGAGCGCATGGCACGGGCATTAGATGTCCTTGCTCGAACCTGTACTGAGATTTGTGAGGGTCAAGCTCTTGATGTCGCCTTCGAACGTAGCTCAGATGTCTCTGTTGAGGACTACATGAAAATGGTTCGGCAAAAGACAGCTGTGCTATATGGTGCATCTGCCTGTATCCCAGCTGTTCTTCTTGGTGCCGATGATGACACCGTTGAGTCGCTCTATCATTATGGACTTAAAGTTGGGCAAGGGTTCCAGATTCAGGACGACCTTCTTGACCTAACCGTCCCAAGTGATGTTCTTGGTAAACAACGTGGCTCTGATCTCATCGAAAATAAACGCACCATTGTCACGCTTCATGCTGAACAACAAGGTGTCGATGTCGACGATCTTGTTGAATCGAACTCTGTTGCAGCTGTTACAGAGGAAGAAATCGATGACGCACTCGAAACACTGCGAAGCACTGGTAGCATCTCCTTTGCCAGAGAGCAGGCGCAGGAGCTGATTGCTGAAGGACAGCGACACCTCGAGGTGCTGCCAGAGAATGAATCCAGGGCGGCATTGAACGACATTGCAGACTATCTAATTAACCGCGGATACTGAGCCCGGTACTTTTTACTCTGCTATCGAATATATACACATAGTGGCTGATATCGACGACTTTACCCGGTTTTTTCCATATGAAGACCCCTTCGAGAATCAAGCAGAGGCGATGGACCGGATTTACAATGCACTGGTCCGGGGCCAAGATGTGTTATTTGAAGGCGCATGTGGAACTGGAAAGACGTTGGCTTCACTTGCTCCATCACTTAGCTTTGCACGCGAGAATGACAAAACAGTAATCATTACTACAAACGTCAACCAGCAAGCACGGCAGTTCCGAAGAGAGGCAGCGGCTATCTCGCAGCAGGAACCAATACAGGCTGTTGTGTTCCGAGGTAAAGGATCGATGTGTCATATCGATGTTGATTACGAAGAGTGCCAGGTTCTTCGGGATAATACATACGAGCTCGTTGATGCTGAACAGTCTAAACATGAGTTACAGCAGCAACATGAACATCTACAGTCTCAGACGCAACAGACCAATAGTCAGGCAGACAAAGCACAGTCTGCTGTTCTTGAAGAGCTAAACGAACTTAACGAGCAAATTGAGGAACTCGAAAACAGAGCGACATGTGACTACTACTATCAGAATCTCCGAGAGCATAATGATGAATTTTACCAGTGGCTATTCGATGGCGTTCGCTCCCCAGAAGAAATCTATCAATACGCCGAAGAGGCTGATATCTGTGGCTATGAACTGCTTAAAGACGGGCTTGAGAATGTTGATCTAGTTGTCTGTAATTATCATCATCTGCTTGACTCCACAATTCGAGAGCAGTTTTTCCGCTGGCTTGATGTCGATCCGAATGATGTCATTGTAATTTTTGATGAGGCACACAACATTGCTGACACTGCTCGTGATCACGCCCGGGTCACACTCTCAGAACGCACTCTTGAACGTGCAATTGATGAACTCGATACTGTTGATGACTCGCGGGTGGAGTCAGCAAGAAATATCTTCTCAGCTTTTCTTGAGGCTCTTCGATCCACGTATGATCAGCGTCTTGGATTTGGCGAGCGGGGAACAATTGGAGACGCATGGAAGGATATCACGATTACCAACGAAGACAAACGTGATGACTTGACCCTTGCATTCTTTAACGAGTACACTGGCTCTGGTATTCAATCCGATCTCAGTGAGGCTTTAGAACTCGGAGAACAGTTAGACCAGACATATGAAACCGCTTACCGAGAAGGTGATGCAAACACTCGACAGGAGTGTCCAACGTTAAACGGCGCACAATTTGTCCAGCAATGGATGAACACGACAACGGATACTGGGAAATATCCAGTGTTATCACTTCGTCGAGATGCAGGGAGTGAAGAAATTTATGGTCGCGCTGAGATCTATACGTGCATCCCAAGTGATGTTACTGGGGATCTCTTCTCCGAAACGTATTCAACGGTGCTTATGAGTGCAACACTCCAGCCGTTTGATGTCACGGAAGATGTTCTGGGGCTTGATTCTCCAGTTGCGATGGTATATGAGCTACCGTTTCCAAGAGATAATCGTGAAACCTTTGCCGTCAGTACTCCGCCGTTGTTTTCGAACCAACGCGACGATGACTCTGTTCAAAATGCAATTTACAGTGCGCTTTCAGATGCAATAACATTCATTCCTGGGAATATCTTGGTCTTTTTCCCTAACTATACCGAGGCTAATCGATACTATGAGATGCTATCTGGGGACACAGATGCATCGCTGTATCTTGATGAACCCGGAATGAATGCAACGACGATTCGTGATGAGTTTACAGATGCCTCTAACGGTGTGCTGTTCACATCCTTGTGGGGTACACTAACAGAAGGCGTTAGCTTTGATGGTGACGACGCTGTTGCTGTCATCGTTGTTGGTGTTCCATATCCTCACCTCGATGACCGGGCACAGGCAGTACAGGATGCGTATGATAGCACATTTGCTGACCGGGCTGTAGATAACCCCGGATGGCGATATGCTGTTGAGATTCCAACAATTCGAAAAACACGACAGGCACTTGGTCGCGTTATTCGCTCACCATCTGATATTGGAACACGCATTCTCTTAGATAATCGCTATACATCAGACGGTGTGTACGAACTCGGAGATTACAGCGTCCATGAGACGCTGCCGAAACACCTCTGTGACGAACTGATCGATGTTGATCCTGACAAACTCAGATACGCCTTGCTGAACTTCTATCAGGGACACAACGCCTACGATGGGAATCCACCTCGCCCATAGCTCGGCCATTATCGCTATCCTACTGGCAGTGATATTCGTTCAGCAGCTTTTGCTTCCTTTGCATTCCAGAGAAGTAACTCATTAACCGTCCATGTGATCTCCTCTACTTGCTTTTCAGCCAGACGTTGGGCATCTTCAATGCTCCCATCTCTTGCCAGTGTGATATGCATCGTATAGTTCTGTCCTTCCAGCTCTGGCATCGCGCCCATCTCCTCAACTAAATCTCTATGCAAATTATCAAGCCCGGGGCTGTCAAGTGTAAGATACACGACCGGGCCTGGACCACGAGGAGGGTCAGCAAAATAATCGATCCCAGTTACCGTCACAGTTATTGGAGTTGTTCCAGCCAGTGCTTCTCTTGTTTGCTGTGCTAAATGTGGGTAGACATCTGGCTCACCAAGTCGCTTAACAAGAACTGAATGATCACTCCGAATTGACGCGAATGACGTTAGTTCTGGATATAATTTGTTTGCCAACTGTCGAACTTGTCCCGGAACAGCAACATTAATACTATACACTATATCTCCGCCCTGTCTTACCTACAATACGGGGGGATTCATCATAATGGTTTTGTCATTCCGTCGTTCCCACTGTGGCATAGCAATTACCGCTTGAGACTTCCATTTCTTTTAGCTCCAGTGCACTCTCTTCTATTGTGCGTTTGAAATCAGCGGGAGAGTAAATGTGGAAGAATCGGGTCTTTATTTCACCATCAGGTAAGGTCCACTCAAGCGTCGTATCGAAACTCTCCGTTTTATCAAACCGACTATGCTCCGTGCTCCATGCACTAACGAGCGCAGTCCCATCTGACTGGAGTATCCGCGCAATTTCGTTGAGACTTTGAAGTCGATCCGCTGCTGTCGGTAGATGATGGATTGTTGCTACGTATATTGCGGCATCAACGGACCCAGCAGCCAGTGGTAGCCTTGTGGCGTCACCAACCAGAAGCGTTGCTTCGTCTACTCGCTTCTGTGCAATTTTAAGCAGTTGCTCACTTACATCAATCCCAATCGGGACTTGGACTTTATTTGCCAGTGGATTCAAATGTCGACCGTTTCCACATCCAATATCAATCCCTGTTTGTACCGCATCTATCCCATCGATAAAGTCCATCACCTCAGGCCATGGATTCGCACGCGTCTCTGAGAAATGGTCAGCAATTGTGTTGTAGACATCTCGTGTCTCATCTTTTGATCGATTCATACTGTTGTCTGTTGATCTACCCATGTGTTTTTGTTCCTATCCTATTATTCCCTGCATTACTCCCAGATTATCAACTGCCCATAGAGTAATATATGCTAATGCAAGCAGGATCGTCGCGTGCAACGCCCCAGACCGAAGGTCTCCTCGACTCATCTGTCCGGCGATAAATCCATTTGCAATCGCCTGAATCAATGCTGCGTGTACGAATACCAGTGAAAATGCATCTATGTCCGCTGCCCCGACTTGTCCAACGATTCCGGTTGCCGGAATAGGAGCTTGTCCATCCTCCGTATCTGGAACTAGCCCTTCTTCCGGCAGGCTTGGTAGAAGCACCTGTTCGAACGCGAGGATGATCATCAGAAACACTCCAAATGCAATGTAGATAACGACCAGATACGTGAGCATCTCTTGTTTCCGTTCCCGTTTGAGAAGTCGGTCTTCCCGCGCTTGCTTTGCTGCAATCGAGAGCACCCGCGAGATGTTGCCACTTGCGTTCATTGCGTTTGTGATCAATGCTACAACTCTTGAGACGGTTTGCGTGTGTACTCGATATTCCAATCGTTGTAGGCCAGTCTCAATAGTTGATCCCCATTTGATATCTGCCCAAAGTCTGTCAATCTCTGGATTCAATGCCCCAAGATCACTTCGTCGGGTTCGGTCAATACTATCGATTATTGACATTCCAGCTTGGTTCACATTTGCTAGCCGTGCGAGGAAGTCTGGGATTACCGCTTCAATAGCTTCAATCCGCCTCCGGTGGATTTCGTATACTACAGCAAACGTACCGATCACAAACAGCGCTGCCTGTACAAGATAATCGTCAATAACTGCAGGATTAAGCGTACCTGCTGTGTAAATCCTCACTCCTGTGACTAACACAGCCAGCGGTACTGTTGCATAGAGAATTTTTTCAGGTGACTCGATCAGTACCTCTTTAGGATTGCCGAGTATTTCCTTGACCCGCTGCAGGCGCTTGTATAGCATAAGACGCTTCGCATTTTCCTGTGGATCACTTGACTCAGTTGTTACGCCTCCGTCAGGGATTCGGGAGTCAGCGGCGGTTCGTTCAACATCTCGCAGTCCAGACACAACTTCCTCTGGTTTCTTTACTTCTCGTGCCTGTCCGAATCCTTGCATAATTGAATCTAAGTAAAGCAGGAATGCAAGGTTTCCAAGTGGTATACCAAGATATACAAGCACCTGCGTTGGAATAAGCGTCTCTGCCCCTGCGATACCAATAATGATCAGAATTGTAATAGTAAACAGCACACCAGCCACAAACACCGTCACGTACACTTCTGCAAGCGTAGCCAATTGTGTCAGTAACTGATCCTGTTGATTTTCAGCTTCTTCTTGAAATTCTTCATACTGGCGCTCGAGAAACTCCTCAAGATTTCGTCCGCTTTGCAGTACGCTAGCAAGGTTTTCAGCAAATTCATTGAACATCTCACTTGAGGTCCGGCCACTCATTGTCCTGACAGCGGAGATCGTGTCCTGTCCAAACACATCCATGTGGCGTACTGCTACCTGCACCTCCTCTGCTGCTGCCCCGTAGACTCGTTGGTGCTCTGAAAGGATCCGCATTACCTGTGGAAACTCCATTCCACTTCGAGATAGGGCGTACATGAACGCAATAACCTGTGGCAATGTGGCTTCGATTTGTCGCTCTCTGGCACTCGCATACGACTTCACATACCACCACCGAAGCGTGTAAACGACAAGTCCAGCGATTGCTCCAAGGGTCAACGAGCTGACTATGAAAAGAACGGCTAGCTGTGATGGGGGTAATGTCTCAATTCCAGCGAAGTCGACAAGAAATTCGAAAGCTTCTGGAAGTGACTCACGGAGTTCCGATGGCTGTAATGCAAATACCCTGAGCACTCCCCAGACGATATACATCCCAACAATCCCACCAATAAGCGCTGAAAGAACAGCATATAAAATCGTCTTTGATGCGTACATCCGGTATGTCGTTGGAAAGTGTGCAGCACGCAGCAGTCGCTCTCGTCTTTCTTTTTTCCGTCCAGCTTTAGCTACATACATTCCAAACACAGCAACCGCAATTCGGGTAAATCCTCGGTTAAAACGCTTTATGAGCGGCGTTAATACTAATAGCACCCCTAAGAACAGTGCTATCCCTAGTAAGGCATAAGTGGTCATATCCGCGGCCAGCGATACTGCTCCTGACCCCGTCATCCTGGATCTATGAGCATTTCACCTTCTGTTTCTGGTTCGATATCCGAGTCGATTCGATCAAGTACGGCTTCTTTGTCTGCGTAATATTCGTTGATAATCGCCGTAAACCGCCGGTAGTCTGTCACGTCCTTGTTGGTTAGGTACTGTAAGACCTTCTGCCGATTACGGATCTCCGTTAATAATTCACGCTGGGACCAACCTTCATTTTCTGCTATATCGCTCAGGACGGAGCTCCCCCGACTCTGAAATGTATCATCTTCACTCTTCCAAGAGAACGACGGTGAATAGTCTAGTTCTCCTGTCCGTTGACTGATCCCCCGAATCTCTGCGATCGTCTTATTTCGTCGAACTCGCTCTCCATCAAATCGCGTCAATGTTTGGACACAGAGAATATCCAGTGACGCGACCATTGGACGCGGGACATTAATCGGATCATTTTCCAACCGGTTGATCACGGTTTGTACAGAATCGGCGTGCATCGTTGAATATGTCGTATGACCCGTATTCATCGCCTGAAATAGCGTCATTGCTTCTTGTCCCCGGACCTCTCCGACAATAATATATTCTGGTCGGTGTCGAAGAGCAGACCGGAGCAAATCGTACATCGTGATATCTGTGTCCTCATGAAGACGTTCTCTGGTGACATTTGAAAGCCAGTTGTCGTGATGAAGTGCCAGCTCGGGGGTGTCCTCAATTGAGATCACCTTTGAGCGTGGTGGGATGAACATCGAAATTGCATTCATTGATGTCGTTTTCCCTGATGCCGTTCCACCTGCAAAAATCAGCGACCGATTGTTTTCGATTGCAAGCCATAGATACGCCATCTGCCCGACACTAAACGTGTTGTATTTTATCAAGTCAACTGGCGTGAACGGCTCGGTAGAGTACTTTCGAAGTGTAAATGCCGAACCTCGAGGGGTTACTTCTTTGCCCAGAGTCAACTCGGCTCGTGACCCGTCTGGCAGGGTTGTTCCAACTATCGGGTCACCGACAGATATGTGCTTTCCTGACCGCTGTGCTAGCCGGACAACAAACTTGTCCAGTTCGTCCTGCTTGAAGCTAATATTTGTCTCAAGATCTGTGTATCCATCGTGATACACGAACAGCGGTAACTCGTATCCATCACAGGAGATATCCTCAACGTGTGGATCATGCATTACGGCATCAATTTTCCCATAACCACGGAATGCACGATACACATAGTAGAATAGCTTGTAGAAAGCAGGGACATCGAGGGCCGCTCCATATCGCTGTAATTGCTCTCGAAGTTCTGTTCGCAATATCTCAACTGGATCACTTTCGTCGAGATCTGTACGGTACACCAGTGGATCACGAATATCCTCGAAGACTGCCTCTAATAGTTGAAACTGGTCATCCGTCAGTGACGGCTCGACTACTTCATATCTGTGTTCGTTGCTTTCCGGATCGTACAAGATTACAACAAAGGCGAACGGAGCGTTAACCCAGTACCGTTCTACCTCTTCTAATCCCTCAATCCCATCAAATGAAACAATCGGCCGATGTTCTTTTGGACTGTAGTTGTCAGCTGAAATCGACGAACCACGCAGAATTTTAGATGCACGTTGAACCTGTTCTCGTAGGACCGCAAATCGAGCTGCAAAGCCATTCTGATCGCTCTTCTCAACAATCTCATCTCGTTCAATCCCTGGATCAATCGCGTCAATATCCTCGGAACGATCACTGGCCATGAATAATGCTACGTACATGAAATATAGACTCCGTGGCTTCTTAACTCTTGCAGGCTGATACAGAACGGCTTTGACCTCCTCCCACCCATTCAGGGCTGTCTTTTACCCATAAGTTCACGAGACTCAAACGGACGTTTCAGACGCTGTCAACCCCGATCCGTGCTTGAGAGATTGAGATGAGAAGCGATTGAGGGCAGTAATATCGGCGGTAGGGGATGACTGAATGCGGATAAACAAGATCGGCAAAATCGTTCTATGAGGGTGTTACATCCATAGATATCGGTATTTTCAACCGAGTGCATCGATCTCGACAGCGACGTGAGTTGTGGGTAAGAGACAGCCCTGAAGGGGTGGGCTTTCGCCTCGCTACCGCTGTAGTACTGTGTTCTGAGAAAACAGAGTCAATCGGATGCAATTGAGAGGGGCGTTACGTTCATGGTATTCTAACTCATACATACAAGTGAGTGATGAGGCGAGATTATTTCAGTCTCCAAGTGAGAAACGTTGCGTGGGCAGACAATGAGGGTGATCCAAAGCGTCCGACTCTCATCATTGACTTCGAAGGCCCAACTGATCCGCTTTACGACAGATTGACCGATTCCGAAGATGAGCTACTTGATGCCGATGAGGTTGATGTTGCATATCGACTGCAGGATCCAGTCGATTTCAGCGATGCACGGGGAGTTGTTGGTGTAACTCATCGGCTTACTGGTGACTTCATCTTTGAACTAAATGAGAGCGTAGAGAACGTGTTTAAATTCATCCGCGCCGCTCGCAAGTATGAAGAACTCTCTACGGACAACGAATGTCAGTACGCAATTGAACTTCAGACCGACGGGGAGCACGTAGCAACATTCCAAAAACAGACTCTGCTTGTATATAATGAGGAAGGTGAACTTCTTCGCGAACACAGTCTTATCCCGAGTGGTGTTGAACTCTAATATTCGGGGGATTTTCTCTTCCACTATCCGATAACTCTTAATATATTCTCGTTTACAGTCTACAATATGCCTACTCCCAAAGATGAGTTTGACTCGATTTATCCCTGCAACTTCTACACGCCAGAAGAACTTCTCGAGCCAGATCAGATGTACACCGTTTACGAGATTGCTCGGCTCCTGCAAGGATTAGGTCCTGATGAAGCGCTTGAACCAGATACTGAGGACGTCCTACTGGATTGGGCGATTCCGTGGATCGTATTTCACTCTGAAAAGTTGGTAATTGCTGAGCCACGTGGTGACGAAGAGCCAGGATACTACGGACTCAAAACTGACGATTAACTCAGTGCCTTGCTTTTTTATCGCTGTTGTGCCATCTGTCCGGCTAGCGTGATGTGATCATATGGTTCGTTTGAGATACTTGGCCCGTGACCGGGATGTAATTCCGATAAACTCCCCTCTACAAGCTTTGCTATTCTGTTGATTGACTCAATAAGCAGACTTCGGTCTCCCTCCTCTAAATCTGTACGCCCGAAACTTCCATTCTGGAACACTAAGTCGCCGCCGAATAGGATTCCTGGCTGTGACGCATACAAACATACGTGGTCATTCTTGTGCCCTGGTGTATGGGCTACTTCGTATGTGTGGTCACCAAGCGTAATCGTCTGTCCATCTTTAATTTCGTGGTTAATCCCGTTATACGACCCGTCGAAACCGTACGTGTCGATATCAAACTCAGACTGAACATCAGACAGGTTTCTGACGTGATCCGGATGTGTATGTGTTATGACAATCTTTTCCGGGACGGATCGCTCCTGAAGTTGCTTTACTATATCAAAATTTGCTCCAACGTCAACAAGAGCTGGCTCTTCTCCTGGCACGAAAAAGACATTGCTGGTAAATGAAGTAACCCCCTGCGCAAGATTGTCGACCATTGTATTACTAATTAATAACAAGTATATCGGTATAAATTCCTCTATCGAAAATAGCAGGCAGAGTACCTTGGGTCGTTCAGAAGACGCCATCTCCCGTGATGACGAGAGACGAAGTCTCTCAACTCACAGCGGATACAGCGCGGAAGCTCACCGGCTTCAGCCGTTGGTAGCTGACTTGCTCTCCAGTTGTTGGTGATACGATCTTGTTATTCAGTTCGAAACATGTGACAAGCCCGCTCCAAAGCTGATTACGTATTGAACATTGAGTAAATTTTTGTATTTTCAACAACTGCTATACTGAATATGGTCAAGAAAGCTCGTCGTGGTCGTATCTCTGACGACCCAGGATCTGGTGATGTCCCAAGTTGGGAAGTATTTATTCGTGACACTGAGGATGATCCTGTCGAACACGTCGGACAGGTTACTGCACAGACAGCGGATGAAGCTCACGAAGAAGTTTCTCGACTCTTTGCGTGGTTCGCTGACGATGTGTGGATTTGCCCTGCTAATGAGATAGTCCATTACTCTACTGCGGCTGCCGATGAAACTGAATCAACGCCAGAAGATGGATCTGAACACCGTACCCACGAGCTATAGCCGCTAAAAGTGTTTGAGCAAATCGTCACGCTTCTGTTGTTTGAGATGCTGCCGGATTGCTTCGTTCAATGGTTCAATTGACCCGCGTTTGGCCGTGATCGGAGCGATAACGTCTTGCCATTGTTTCCACGGTGGATGTAATCCCAGTCGTTCAGCAATTGCATTTAGCTCCGCATCTTTGTCATCGACCTTATCCATTTTGTTCACCGCTACAACCGTTGGCACTCCTACATCTCTGAAAAACCCAAATAACTCAACATCATGTGGAATATCCCCTCTTTCAGTATGTCGATCAATAATCTCCACGGCACTGTTTCCATCTAGTACAATTACTCCAACAAGAATTTGATCAGCGTATTCCTCAATGTATTGGACAATATTTGTCTTGATTTTCTCTTGTCGCTCCTCCGGAACGCCTTCCATAAAGCCAAACCCAGGTAAATCTGTAATCATAAAATCATCTCCTGCCCAATCATAGTGCGATGGAGATTGAGTTACTCCTGGTCGGCGTCCCGTCGTTACATCGTGTCCCGTAATCTCTCGCATCAATGTTGATTTGCCAACGTTCGATCGGCCTGCAAGAACAACTTCATGGGATCGGTTTGGACGTGATTCAAACATGTATAATCAGTCTACTCGTATTTCGGTCCTTTACACACCTGATAGCTACGACTCGTATGGCAGCGTTGGCTGATAATTAATTACCTCGATCGCTGCATTCAGCACGTCATCGACACCATCACCTTCTGTCACACTCATCTCGTAATCCGATTCATCATTAGTGGCAACGTCTTTCTTATTCCCAATCGTTAACACAGGCACATCGAATTGGCCTTTGATTTCGTCTCGAAGTGATAGTTGTTTTTCTAATGGATATCCACATTGTTCGCTTGGATCGATCAGTACTAACACACAATCTGCAACGTGCTCAAGTGCGCTCATCGCCTGTGACTCAATTTCATTGCGATCTTCTGGAGGGCGATCAAGCACACCTGGTGTGTCAACCAGCTGGTATCGAATCCGATCTTGTGTAAAGTGTCCAATATTAATCCGTGTTGTTGTAAATGGATATGTTGCTGTTTCGTTCTGTGCACGCGTAACTGAATTCACAAACGAGGATTTCCCAACATTTGGATATCCAGCAACAACGATAGTCGGGTCATCGGGATCGATTTCTGGGAGGTCTTTTAGCGTTGTGGCAGCACTTTGTACTGCTTGTAACGCATCATCGACTGATTCAACAACATCTGCAAGTCGGGCAAACGCCTGTTTTCGATGTTTTTTAGCAATCTCTAATTCTCCGTGGACTTTGCTTTGATATGAATCACGAATTTCCGCTGCTTTCCTCGACGCCCAAGATAAATCACTCAAATTCTGTCGCAACTCATCAACGTCAACAAGCGCGTCTGCTAACTCATAGTAAAAGGGATCCATACGGTTGAAATCAGGCCATCCATCAACCACATTCCCCAGGTTATCTGAGATTATGTTCGCTGCCGTCTGCAACATCGATAGTTGCGCCTCTGCTCCCGATTTTGCCCTCCCTGCCCGTGCTGCGCGTGAAAACGCCTTGTCGATAAGCTCGTCGCCAGTTGGTGTTGGCGGGAGGTCCTCAAAAATCATAGCATTAGTTATGACATCGATAGTTAAAAACGTGCGTTTTGTCGTTTCTGCACTGTATATATATCACCTAACGCTGTGGCCAGCAGGGCTTCTAGCTGGAATCGGGGATTCAAAGCAAGAACATATCGATGATAATTTCATCAATAACGACCATTATGAGAAATCCTACAACAAATGCAATAATGTTCATCTGTGTGATGGCTGCTCGGACTGATGACCCTTTCTGCACGCCAATAAATTTGAGCACCTCGTAGATTACTTGTATGATTGCTCCGAGCCCAAGCCCAAAGAACAGTGCGGCCAGCAGAGCGGATTCAGCAAAACCACCAATCCAACCGCCAATAATTACTGGTCCGCCAGCTATTGCGCCCATAAGCAGAAATTTTGACAGCGGGGGCTGTTCTGTATCACTTGCTACTGCTGCTACGATCGTCGGTCCTTCAGTAATGTTGTCAAGTAGAAATGCAATCACTAATAGCATTACCAGTCGTTCCTCTCCTTGGATGAATGCAGTGCCGATTGCTAATCCTTCCCCGATGCTATGAAGCCCAAGCCCAATCGCCACCAAGTACGCGACGTGTATTCCACTTATATTTCCGTCTGCGCTGATCTTGTTGTACCTCCACCGACTTACATACATTAGTACTCCAAATGCTACTCCTGTGCCGAGTATTCCAACTATCAGACCCGTAATCGGAACTCCTGCAATACCAAGTGCTTCTCCAAATGGATTTGCTGCTTCTGCTGCGTTATCTAGTATTCCCTCTGTCATCTCAACCCCAGCAAATGTAAGTACTCCTACTGATAGTGCCAGAACTGCGTGGATCCAAACATCACCCAACCGACGGAGATACGGATACCAGAGCATCCCGATTAGTACAGGCACTATCCCCGCAATGGCCCCGATGTATGTCAGCATCCAAAGAATTGTCAACATACCCGCATCTGCCATTTCTTCGATGTCTCCGAATGGGGAAGTAAGGTACACACCAGCTAACAGCGCACCTAACACTAGAAATGGGCCAAGAAGTAACAACCAGTCTGGAAGTCGATCGTGCAGGACACTTTCTTCATTCATATCTTATACAAGGGAAAAATATTCGGCATTTCTGTATCCTTCTGTAGAAATTATAGGCTCTTCCAACTTGATTTTCCTCTCGTTGCACCAGCTTCTGTACTGTGCCATTGTCTAATACTGCCATTTAGACGCGTCTAACTAATATATTTAGTGAATATGTCCTTTGATTTATAAAAATCAGATGTAGCTCAGGTAGCTCAACGTTATGTTCAGTCGTGTTGTTATTTCTGCCGAAGTGATGCAGCAGTTGATATCTTCATGCTTATTTGTGTTTGTGTCAATTGTAGAGTCATGCGTGTCGCGATCTTAGCTCATGAACAGTTCCCGGATCGCGCCAAGACTGCACTTGGTGTTCTTCGTTACAGCTCATACGATGTTCGAGCTGTTCTTGACCGAGAGCAGGCTGGTAACCGTGTTCATGACTTTGTGCCAGATGTGCAGGATGCACCAATTGTTGAAAATATGGCTGAAGCCCCTGATGTCGATGCCTTGATCATTGGCATTGCTCCGATTGGTGGTGGATTTGATCCAAGCTGGCGATCAGATGTTACCACTGCGCTTCGAAATGGGTGCGATATTGTCTCCGGTTTACACTACTTTTTGTCTGAAGATGATCAGTTCTCGGACCTGGCTTCAGAGTACGGCTGCGAACTCCGTGACGTTCGACAGCCTCCAGAAGATCTGACCGTTGCTGAGGGCATTGCCGGTGATTTTGATGTTCACACGATTCTTACTGTAGGTACCGATTGCTCCGTGGGGAAGATGACATCAACCATGGAAATCGCTGAGGCTCTTGATTCAAACGGCCACGATGTTGGTGTTATTCCGACCGGACAAACCGGTATCATGATCGAAGGGTGGGGTATCTCGGTCGACCGAGTTATTAGCGACTTCACCAACGGTGCCGTTGAACGGATGATCAAGCAGAAAGCTGATGAACATGATGTGTTGGTTGTTGAAGGCCAAGGTACCATTGTACACCCTGCATACTCGGCAGTAACATGTGGAATCTTGCATGGAGCAATGCCAGACTCGCTTGTTCTCTGTCACGATGCTGATCGTGAAACTATCCACGGATATGATCAGTTTTCGCTCCCTGAGCTGGAAACCTATGTTGACCTATATGAGTCACTTGCTGAGCAAGTCAACTCAGCAGATGTCGTTGCAGGCATGTTAAACACTCATGGGATGGAATCTGATGACCAAGCACGACAGGCCGTTGACGCATACAGTGATACGATTGGTGTCCCAGCAACGGACCCTGTTCGGTTTAGCGCTGAAGAGATCGTTGAGGCGCTAATCCATTGACCTCCTCCCCCGGCTGAAGCCGTTGGCCTTCGTCTCAAACTGGTGTAGGTCTCATATCAACCATATTGTAGTCTGGTTGCTTTGTTTTTTGTAACAGTTAACTTCCACTCCTGATAACTACCTGTAAGGCTATAGCAATGGTTCTTAACACCGACTTTACACAGCACGAATTACAACTTGATCGTCCATTTCAAATTTCTCGAGGAACGCTAGAATCAACATCTGTTACTACCGTGCGCATCTCCGATGGAACACACACGGGAATTGGCGGAGCGGCTCCTGATTCATACTATGGGGAGACATCTGAAACTGTTCAAAGCTTACTTCCAAAACTTCTAGATTGTGTCGATGAGATTGACGACATTCATCGTCTTGAAGAAGTTGAACAAACGCTCAACGCAGCCGTCCGGAATAACCCAGCAGCCAAAGCTGCAATTAGCATCGCTGCACATGACCTTGTCTGCAAACAACTTGATGTGCCTCTTTACAGATACTGGGGATTAAGCCCCGAACAGGCTGTCCCAACTTCATACACAATCGGCATTGACAGTCCATCTGCAATGGCTGAACAGGCCGCAGAGGCTGTAAAGAAGGGTTTTCCCATTCTAAAGGTTAAGCTGGGGACCGACCAAGATAAAGAAATTATCCGAGCAATTAGAGACGTTGCCCCAGATGTACGGATTCGTGTAGATGCCAACGAGGGATGGACGCCTACGGAAGCTATCAATATGAGCAGATTCCTCACTCAGCATGACATTGAATTTCTTGAGCAGCCTGTTCCATCAGACCACCCCCAAGCGCTTCAAACAGTTTATGAGCATGTTTCGATCCCGATTGCAGCTGATGAATCGTGTCGTACACTCTCTGATATCCCTCAGATAGCCGATGCCTGTGATATTGCTAATCTTAAGCTCATGAAGTGTGGTGGTCTGAGAGAAGCTATTCGCATGATCCATACTGCTCGAGCACATGGATTGGAGGTCATGCTCGGATGTATGATCGAGTCAAATGCTTCAATTGCTGCTGCTTGTCATCTTACTCCATTACTTGATTACGCTGATCTTGATGGCTCATTACTTTTGGAAGATGATTTGTATGATGGAATTCCAATCGACCGCGGTCATATTCAACTAGCTGAGCATGAATATCCAGGCACTGGGGCGATAAAGAATTGAGATACCTTAGGATCAATCCCTGAAGCACTCTGCCTACTATCTCTGTAGACGCGTTATTTGATATCTGATTGAATCTGCAGAGAGTGTTATATTGTAAGCAAAAACGACCTGTATAACTGTTACAGATCAGGACTCCATCCCAGGGGGCATAGTGGCGAAGCGAGAAGCGCAGTAGGTCGGGTAAGTTCGCTACTACCCCTCGTCTTCAACGTATGAGCGCAACTGCCGGACTGTCAGTACAGGTACCGGACATGTTCGGACAACTTGTTCTGCCACGCTTCCCAACAAGAAACGATGTTCTCCGTGTCTACCCCTTGTTCCCATTGCGACGATATCGGCATCTATCTCTGTCGCAAAGGTGGTAATCTCATCTGCTGGTTCTCCATACCGAATCTCAGTCTCTATGGACTGCTGAGACTGATCATAGACCTCCGAAAACACTGTGTCTGTGTCTTCTGACTCGTCTCCGGTAACGTATACAGCATGCAAGTCAGCATCAAAACGATCTGCAAGGTCTAATGACATGTCAACACAGCGGCGAACACTCTCTGATCCATCAGTCGCGACAACAACAGTATCAATCATTGTCTGAAATGATGTGTGCTATCCCAAAATATCTACGGAAAATCTTGAGAGTATCCATATTACAGCGGTAGCAAGGCGAAAGCCCTTGTATTCAAGCCGTGGAATGAAGCCGACATGATATGCACAACCCACTCGACACAGACTGTCTGTAATCCAAATGTTTATTTTTTCCAGATGTACGACAAATCGATAGACCTGCGACATGCTGCTGCGGGGAACGTGCTCATGCTCAAGATGACCACGAGTGCGTCTTACACACACACACCTTCGGAGTCCAACCAGCAGCGGTTGGCATGTCACAGGACGACTCTCCCACGGTGGCTGGAACGGAGAGTCAGGCCGATGGCCCGGCCTGCTGCTCACTGCGCTGGACGCCTGTGAGTGTCACTCCGTCATTGGAGGGCAACATCGAGCGGATACCCAACACGCCACACCCACCTTGTGTGGGCCGAAGATGCATCAGCGAACCCGCACGTTCACAGCCGGGGTAATCAATCTGGTTGGATTACCCACGGAGGAATCCCACGACTTCAGTCGTGGGAGGAGGTCAAACGCGTGAACTTACCCCGCCCTACTCCGCTCGGGCTGTGCCATTACTTCGTTGAGGACGGGGACTTGGCCTGCAAAAGTTAATCGCGAAACAATGACGTGAGACTTTATACGATGGTAGTATTGAGTATATATTATGGATGATCGTGTTGCGGTCAATCGTGTACTCACACCCGTAGACGGCACCGATAGATCAATTGAGGCCGTCGAATATGCTATTGCTATCGCCGAAAAATACGATGCAACACTGTCTGTGATGTATGTATTTGACGAGGAAACCCAGCAAACCATCCAAAATGATGAGGAAAACAGCGACGATGTTGCAGAAGATACCCACGCATTTTTCCAGCGTGTCTTTGACCGCACGGAAGATACTGATATTACCGTGAGTACCATGACTGTCTATGGATTTTCAACACAACGGAAAATGCATCATCCAGGTAGTATCATCCTCGATGGTGCGGACCAAATCGGGAGCGACTTTATTATTGTTCCTCGTGAACCCGAACATGGCGTTCTATCGGAAGTGGCTGAGTATGTTTTATCGTATGCAAGTCAACCTGTGCTATCCGTCTAACTCAAGTTCCATCTTCAACTCGAGGCTGTCTCCCTCAATTCGCTCAAACCCTGCTTTTTCGTAGATTGCAATTGCTGGGGAGTTCCAACGCTCAACACTCAGCCATACTTTGGCGATGTCATTTTCGTTACCAGTACCCAACAGTGTCTCCAGCAGTTTTGTCCCGATCCCTGCTCCTTGATACTCTGACAGAACAAAGATAGCTAATTCGTGTGCCTCTGACTCAGGGTCCGGCACCAGCGTTGCATGGCCGATGATTTGACCATCGTGTAATGCAACTACATCCGGCCCCGATTCGGTAATCGAATCAAGCCATCGTCGAATCTGCCGTTCTTGCGCTGGCGGTATTCCTTGAGCTCGATCTGCCGAGTCAAATGCTTCGTACATCGCAACGAGTTCTTCATAATCTTCGTTATACTCTCGAATTGAAATCGCTCTGTCGGACCTGTCTGTATACGACACTGGCGGGGCGGAAAACGACGCTGAATTGGTAGATGAGTGGTTATTCGTCATCGCTCAAGTCGAACAGTCACCTGTGCGTTTAGCAGAACGAACTCTGTAATTGATCCTAGAGATATTTTTCCCATCGGACTCCGTTGCCCTCCACCAATCACCAACTGATCAAATCTCTCTTTTTCTGCCATTTCAACAAGCTGACTTGCAGGCTGGTCAGCTATTTCTCGGATCTCTGCTTCTATCTCTGCTTTCGTTAACTCTTCTTCGACTTCTTGGCGTATCGCACTGATCGATCTGTCGTTTGACTCAAAGATTGCAATTGTCAAATTATCACTTGCCTCTTTTGTCCGCTGTAACGTCTGCTGTAGTGCGATCTCCGAGTCTTCTCCTCCGCCTATGCCTAGCAGAATGTCCATGGTTATCTGTATCGGTGCATCGCCTTTACCATTTTTCTTCAACAAATTGTTTCTGATTACTGAAATAGATAGAATATTCCGCCTCCGACAGTTCCGAAGACAACGAGTGTTCCAAGCAACACAACCGGGCTAATTCCTGATTGAACCAGTCCAAGTACAGCTATCCCAAGGGCAATCATTCCTGCTCCAAGTACGGCTATTATCTGCTTTCCACTCTGGCTTCCGCCACTGCTCGCTGGTTGTGCTTTCTTCTTCTCACGCTGTCCTGTTCCACTGTCTGTTGATCCCGTTGACTGTGATGTTGCAACTGTCGTTTTCTGGGCATACTCGGGATCGACTTCCACCGGAATTGTTGTTTGCTCTGCCCCGTAAGCAAGTGAAATCTCTAATTCACCGGTTGCCGGTATCTTAGCGGGAATCGCTTTTGCGGCTACAGAAATCTCATCACCTGGCTTTAGGAAATGATTTGTTTCAGGTAATGATATTGCCTCAGATAACTCGTCGTTGAGCGAAAGATGAATATGACTTGGCTCTCCGTGATTTTTGACTATGATTGCAAACTCATTTGCAGTCTCAAATCTCTCTGTTTCTGCATGGATCTCATGAAGTTCGGCTTGGTTAATGTTGACGACGAGCCTATCCACATCGTGTAATATGTCTCCACTCCTCGAAAAAGCTTTGGCTAAACTGACAGATATCTATTAAGTATCAACATTTCCATTTTCTGATGGACATCAAAATAGTCGCACAGCTCGTCGCTACATTGGCACAGCTATATGAGCGTTACATCAAAAAGACTGAATGCTCGAAGTGTCAACCAGCTCGGGGGCAAGCCCGGCGGCATCCGCTTTGATATACACTGTGAATATTATGCCGGTGCCTCTTCCCGCATATCTGGGGGAAGCAAGTTAGCAATCCCGTCTTCAATTGGATACCTTTCTCCACATTCTTTGCACACAAGCGTTCCTTCAAGAATTTCGTCGCCATCTTTCTTGTCGATCTCCAATTCAAGTTCTCCCTTGTCCAGCGGACATCGGAGAATATCAAGTGTGGATTCTTTCATCTCTATCGAGTATAGTAACTGTGGGGGCTTAACTTATATGTTATACAAAAACTCAAAGTGAGATTTTCTTCATTCGCTTGAGAATATCAGCCCGACGTGATGACCTATCGACACCAAACAACTGCTCCAAGATGAACATTGCTTGGAGTCTTCTTCGTGGATTGTCCTTGCGGTCGGGTCGGACGTTTGTCTTTCCCTTCTCGCAGCAAATTCAGTCTCTCAGCTATCTGTTTCTTCTAGAAGGGGTGTTTACGGATGATCGTTTCATCTCTCTCTGCACCGACTCCAACTGCATAGACCGGAACTGATAGTTCTGAAGAGATGTAGTCTAAATATTCCTGTGCATTTTCTGGAAGAGCTTCGTATCCTTGCTCTGAGACCTGTTTCCAGTCAACATCATCCCAACCATCAAACTCACGATAATTAGGCTCACACTGACCCCACTCTTCCGTTGTTGTTGGCATTGTTAGTTGCTCTTCTCCATCAAGTGTGTATGAGTGTCCGACCTTGACGGTCTCTAACCCGGCGAGTACGTCTATATGATTAACGGCAATTCCTGTGAACCCGTTTGTTCGCGTTGCATGACGGAGCATCGGCATATCGATCCATCCTACACGCCGTGGGCGACCTGTCACTGTTCCATATTCGCCACCTCGATCACGAATATATGATGCAATCTCGTCTTCGGCTGTGGTGCCTGATCCAGCTGTTTGTTCATCAATGTCTCCTAATTCAGTCGGCAATGGCCCTGTCCCGACTCTGGACAAGTACGCTTTAATGACACCGATAACCTCGCCTTGCCCAACTGTTGTCACACCAAGACCAGTTCCGACTGATGCCGCACCTGCCGATGGATTTGAGGATGTAACATACGGATACACTCCATGATCAATATCTAAGGAGGTTCCCTGTGCACCCTCCAGCATTACCTTATTTCCATCCTCAATTGCTTGTGTGAGAAATGCACCTGAGTTGACAGTCATACCCTCTTCTTTCAGGCGCTCACCGTATGACTTGTACTCTTCGTAGAGTGCGTCAATATCGAAGGCATTCTCTGGATCTTCAATCTCATCTGGGTCAACGCCATACACTGAGGATAGCAACTCCCGTTTCTGGGGCACCACGTACTCCAAGCGCGCACGCAGAACTTCTGGATCAAGAAGATCTCCAATCCGAATCCCACGCCGTCCTGCTTTATCTTCGTAGGTCGGTCCGATCCCTCGACCAGTTGTTCCAGCAGCTAAGTCATCATCCTCTTTGGTATCTTCTTCAATCCCGTCAATAACGCGGTGATATGGTAGAATTACATGTGCCCGTCTGGCAACGCGCACGTCAGGGCTAAGTCCTCGATCTTGGAGCTTATCGATCTCCGTAAACAGTGTCCGAGGGTTAACGACACATCCGTTTCCGAGTACCCCGATTTTTCCTCGAATTGCTCCACTTGGAACTAAAGATAGTTTGTATTCCTCATCGTCCTCTACAACAGTGTGTCCAGCGTTGTCGCCGCCTTGATATCGAACAATAATGTCCGCAGCATCACTAAACACATCTACAACGCCGCCTTTTCCTTCATCTCCGAGTTGCGCGCCGACGATCGTGACAGTCATTAGTTTGAGCACTTCACCCAGCGGAAAAAGGGATTTCGATCCACGTTATTGACTGGCTGATCAAAACAGTTAATTTACCCGTCAATGTACCATGCAATAATACGCTATTTTCTCGTTCGCCCGTCGCCGCGACGACAACCTTTAAAACCCCGGAAGGACGAGTTAACAAATGCCATGATAGACAGACTTGAGAAGGAAGTCGATATGCTCGAACGGCACCTCAAGGTTCTCCGAATGGTCATTGAGAGTGAGCCGATTGGTATCGTTAAAATGTCGAACGAAACCGGATATCCACACCATAAGGTTCGGTACTCACTTCGTGTTCTAGAAGAAGAGAACCTGATCGAACCATCAAGCCAAGGTGCCATCACAACCGAGCGAACTGAAGAGTTTATTAGTGAACTCGACGAGAAAATCGAGGAAACCATCGACACTCTTCAGTCAATGAAACTAGATGAAGCGTCTGAAGTAGAAGGATAATATAATACCACCATCTATCCTATATTTCTCTCCAACAGCTACAGGTGTAATCTTAGAATAATAGATGCAATACAACAGTTCGAGGCGAAAGCCTCCAGCTTTAGCCGCGAAAGGAGGTCAAATCACAATTGTGATGCTCTTTTTTGTGTTTCCTTTCTCAGCAATGTCTCTCGGTCTGTGACAACGTCACAACGGGAATCCCTCTTGTCTTGACTTCCAGTTTAGACTTTCCGCTCAGCGTCTTCAGCAAGCTCTTTCATTCGTTTTCCGATCCGTCCTGCTGAGGAGAACTCGTCTTCACTCATTGCCTTTGCGAGCGCATTCCCAAGAACAAACACTGCATGTTTGTGCTCGTTTTTCGACTTATGAACGTGTGATGGATCAACTCCGAGTTCTTTGTATGATTCAAATATCTCAGGATCAATATTCTCCCGTTGCTCGAAGTGCTCCATGATCATTACCATCTGTTCGTGAAGGGTTAGAAGCTCATCTTTGTGCATTGTACTATGTACTACTTGATTAAGTCCTATAGTTCTTTCACTGAATGCGTGTCTTCGACACTCACTTGTTAGTCCGTATCAGGCCTGTCAATTGCTGTTTTGTTGCAATTTATCTCTTAAGCTGGTGTACTCACGAAGCTATACCGTCCGATAACGTGCTGCTATGACCGGACCTCACTACGTTCCTTTAGATCAAATCAGATCATTCCAGTCGATACCGAAGCAACGCAGCAACCCCTCCAAGGTTTGATAACTGCTGTCCCGGATTAAACTCTCCCGAAAAGACAACTACTTCTCCTCCCTGTTGCTCCACCGCTGTTACGACTGAGTTCACGTCGATGTTCCAGTCACCCTCTGCTTCTCGTTCCTTTCGAAGCCGGTCGTCAACTACCAACAGCGTCTCTACAGCCCCGTATTCAGCTGCCTTTTCGACTTCCATTGGCCCATACGCAACTTTTGTCCCTTCAGCAATACGTTCTCTTAACTTATCCAACAGCTCTGCTTCCCGTGCAATTCGAGTCTCTTCTTGTATTTCTTCGATCACACCTCGTTTGAGTGCTTCGTGGACACCTCGATCGCCACCAGCACTAGTGTCTACTGTTGTGACTCGTGATGCCAAGTCCGCAGTGTTTTCTTCGATGTAATCCATCGCATCTTGTTTTGTAAACCCAGGCCCGGCAAGTACAATAGCATCTGGATCCATTCGACGGAGTGCATCCGTCAATTCTGCAAATAACTCTGCTCGACTTCGCGCATATTCACCCTTTCCGGTCGTTCCTGTAAATCGCCCTCGTTCTTCTGTTCCATATTGTTCAACCGTGTACACGTACGCCTCTCCTTCTTCAACGGTTGCAATTACCACGTCTGGTGTGTCTGCTGCTTCTTCAGCGTCTTCCAATCGCTCACGCTGATCAGGCTTGAATACTTTCTCTATTGTTACCTCATCGTGGACCTCAACATTGAGCGTATGGTGGTGTCCAATCTGATCTTCTCGTGAACAGTCGCTAATTACTCCACTTATTCGAAGTCGATTGGCAAATCGGTGAAATTCAACTTCTTCAACTTCAATTGCAACCCATAGGTGCTCTCGTTCTCCGCCGGTATCACGAAGGTCTTCGTCGTCGCGACGTATGCGTCGTGTTGTATCCCCTGAGACAATATCCTCTGGCTCAACAACATACTGAAGATGCCATAAATCGTCTACGTTGTCGGGAACAACCGTGACTCGCTCCTCCTCTCCATCCAGCTGCTCCCGTTCTTTAATTCGCATATATGTAACTCAGGGACGCATAGTAACAGAAGTTATGTATTGCTTGCTACCGCTTTATGTTCAAAAGAAATATTCCATAATTAGATTACTGCTTTTGATCCAAAATATAGGCTAGGTATCCCAGATTGCCCTTGAGGGATTTATACCGCTGACGGCTCTTGATTTATATCATACAACTGTAGATATCCAATATTCAGACAAACAATAGGGAAAAAGACACAGACAAAGTATTTCCAATCTATATAAATGGTACCCCGATTGCAGAGTCAATCACTGCTACACTGGCAAGCAGTGTTAATACGATTGCACCGACCAGCCAGGCACTCACTGCAATCATAGCAGCTTCTTTCCATCCTCCGGGATACCGTGCGTTGATGACCCAGAGGTAGGCACCCAAAACAATTAGGGGCCCGAACAATGGAATACCGCCTAAGAAGAAGGCGGTAATTCCCCACACAATTGCACCAATCAGTGCGGTGAATATCGCATGCTCGTAATCCTTTGTGTCAACGATTATTGCTGCACCTACATAGATTGCTAACGCGCCGACAAGGAGACTCACCACGAACGATATGATGGTTGATAGGACCATATTTAGCGTTATTGGGGAAATCTCATAAGTCCAATGGCTAGCCTTTCCTTACTCTCATCAACTGGCTGTGTTTATACTACGAACTCTCATCTTTCCATTGGGACTCTAACTGTCGATTCTGATCTTAGCACACAGTGTGGATTGCAGCAGTTTTGTGGCGAGAATCTCCAGATAAAGCCGCTGGAGGGGATCAATTTGCACATAGGTATACAACTAGTTGAGTAACATCCGTTCGAGATGATAGAGTTTGAACTTCTGAAAGCCGTTATTGATCTTTTATTCGACTCGTTCCAGGAGGTAGGAAGTGCTGAATAAGATCTGGGCTAGCAATTGATCGTACGAAGGAGGTGTCTTTAAATCTCTCTTGGAACTCTCGGTAGATACGCTTAGCAACGTCTCCCTGAGCATATCGGCCCGGCTCAACCTCAATGTGGGTGACTGTTTCCTCTTTGATTCCATCGGAAGGTCCGCCAATGACTCGCGTTTCCGGCTCACATGTGATGCCAACAGCAACATCAACATTGGTATCTCGATAATATGTTCGATCTCCTCGAATTGCAAATCCTCCCTTTTCAAGATATTCTCCACTTTCAGGCGTTTTGGAGACTTGATCATGATCAACAGCGTATACATCTCCTTCAAACCGACCTTCTTTCCAGATTGTTGAATATGAGGCAGCAAACTTCGCTGCCTCTTGTTCTGCTTGCTCTGGGATCGTTACATTTTTTCCTGATTCGCTTGGGTCAGCGGCTTTGATAATTGTTACTGGTCCCCCCCGAACCTGCGTGTGTAAGAACCGGTCTCCTGGTTCTAGATACTTCTTTACGAGCTCCTCGTTCTGGTCAGCATTTCGACCTCCAATGACTAAGAACCCATCTCGAGTTCGGTACCATCGGAACCGCTCATACCACTGATCTTGTTTCCGTACCGGAATCGAAGGATCTGATAACCAGTCTTTATCTTCTTTCTTTGCTTTTTCTGCTGTGTCTTTCTCTTGGTCATTTTGTTTCCACTGTTGTTTCCGCTGCTTGACTTCTTCAAGCTCTTTTCTTGTATTCTCGATTGCTTTCTTTGCGCCCTCTTTTTTCTCTTCAATCCGTTTTGCCTCTTGATAATGCTGATCAGCATTGTGCTCGACACCAGTCGTGATGTCTACCCAGACCTCTACTGAATCAAGTGAGATTTGCACTCGGTTATCTTCGGGATCGAGATTTGTTATCGAATCCGCCGCTTCGATCCCTTTGTCTGCTCCTTCGTCCAGTAATGCTTCTATTTCGTCCCAGCTCATCTCCTGCTCTCTGGCGTTTTGAATTGTTGAAATAATCTCATCAACTAGGCCATAGTCTGCGTATAACGCTTCAGCTCGTTCCCGTTCTGTTTCTGCCTGTTGTTCAAAATCCTCAATTGCCTGCTCTTGCTGCTGTATGATCCGCTTTTGTTTCTCGATTTCACTTTCAAAGTCAGGGCGCTGTCGTGTTTCCGGCTCTTCGTCTGCGGTTTCTAATCCGGTGAAGTACTCATCCAAGGCCGCATTGAACGTAGGATGCTGTTCTTTCCGTACTGATGCGTACTCTTCCATTGGGACTGGTGTTACATTCACTGGTTTTTCATCTTCATAATACACCTGTGGATCCAGTGTTAGATCTGATAGCCGATTCCCAAGTGCATCCAGTTCCCAGTATAGAGCCTCATATTCTTGCTCAGTCGCTTCTTCGATTGGCTTCGTTTTTGTTACTCCTGCCCGAGTACAGATTTCTTCAGCCCACTCCCCGCCGAGATCAAGTTGGGTAGCAAGCGTTCTGACAATATCTGCACTTGATTCGTCCATGTAGTGACAGAAGGTATTAAAATCGATTTCAAGCGGGTTCACTCGCTCTTCGGGAAATTCATACTGTGATCCTGAAGCGACGGTTCGTGACTTCAATCGCACTGTCTCCAAGCAATCAATAACTTTGTTCGAGGGATCAAGAACAGCTATGTTACCGTCTCCGAAGAATTCTGCAACGATTTTCGTTGATTCATCATCTCTATCAAATTCAAGTGTCAGAATACGATCGAATCCATACTGTTTTGCTCCGACAAAATCTGCCCCAGAAAGTCGGCTTCGAAGCATCTTGGCAAAATTAGGTGGCCGTTCTGGTGCATCAGGGACTCGATCCGGATCGGCAGTATGTATTCGCTTTGATTCACCAACCTCAATCATCAGTTCTACGCGCCCCTGATCAAAATCACGCATCTTCAACCTCAGAAGATCATCTCCATACAGGTACGCTTTATCGACCTTCGCGCCGGAATATGTACTAAGTTCTCCAGCCAACGCTCGAAGGTCAACGCTTGTTAACTCCCGCTTTTGTTCCATATCGTATACTCACGTCTCCGTGAAAAAGTGTTGTCGTCTCCACTCCAAAAAGCTGGTAAGTCTGAGGCGACCAGCGCATTCAGCCGAACTACCTTGAGATAACTCTAAAATATTAGACCTCCTCAATTTATGCCCTCCACTATGTAACTTCACGTATGCGATTATCAGAAGCCACGTGGACAGAAGTTGCGGACCTTGATACAGAACTGGCAGTTCTTCCTGTTGGTAGCACAGAACAACACGGGCCGCATGCCCCACTTGGTACGGATGTAATTACAGGAACTCAGATTGCTGAGCTGGGTGTCGAACAGTATGATGGTGAAGCAGTCATTGCACCACCGCTTAACGTCGGGATTGCGGAAGAGCACCGACATTTTCCTGGTACAATGTGGGTCACTGAAGATACATTTCGGGATTATCTCTATGAATCGACAATGAGCCTTGCAAAACAAGGCTTCAACCGAGTCATCTTTGTCAATGGGCACGGGGGTAATATCGATGCATTACGAGAGCTTGCAGGTTCCATTAGCCGACGTGAACCAGCGTATGCTGTTCCTTTCACGTGGTTTGAGTCTGTTGACGTAAATATGGGACATGGAGGTCCAGCAGAAACCGCTCTTATCCGGCACTTTGATCCTGATTTAGTACGGGAAGAGCAGGTTTCCAATGCCCGAGAACAGGGAAGTGACCACTGGGGCGAGTGGATTCATGGTGTTAACCTTGCATATGATAGTGCGGAGTTTACTGAAAATGGTGTTGTAGGTGACCCAAGCACGACAACAGCCGAAGATGGCAAGGACATCGCCAACCGGGCTGCTGACGCCCTTGCAGACATTTTGGAAGCTGTTGCAAATCGAGACCTCTCGATGCCAAATCAAAAACAATCCAACTGATGACCTAATTAACTGTTTTTTCTATTGCCTGATCGATATCAGCGATAATATCCTCTACGTCCTCCAGTCCAACTGATAGACGGATCAGGTCAGGAGTCGTACCGCTTTTCAGTAGCTCCTCTTCGGTTAACTGCTGATGAGTCGTCGAGGCTGGATGGATTACAAGCGTCTTTGCGTCTCCAACATTAGCTAATAGACTTGCTAGCTCAGTTGACTCTACAAATGTCTGTCCAGCCTCTTTCCCGCCAGATAGCCCAAATGTAATCATGCCACCGTAACCACCATCCAAGTACTCAGATGCTGTGTCGTGTGTCTCATGATCTGAAAGACCAGGATAGGTCACCCATTCCACTTCTGGATGGTCATTCAGATATTCAGCGACCTTCATTGCATTCTCACAGTGTCGTTCCATTCGCAATGGAAGCGTCTCGAGTTTCTGTAGTGTTACCCATGAGTCAAATGGTGACTGTTGATTCCCAAGGTCACGAAGCCCCCGAGCTCGAGCGGTATACGCTAATGCTTGATCACCAAACGTTTCCTTGAAGTTCATTCCGTGATACGCAGGATTATCGTCAGCTATCTCTGGATAATCCTCTGGCGACCAGTCAAACGACCCTCCATCGATTAGGACACCACCGACCGTTGAACCGGATCCATGAATCCACTTCGTGGTTGACTCCCAGACGAGGTCTGCCCCATGATCAATTGGATTGCATAGGTATGGTGTCGCAAATGTGTTATCTACGAACAACGGCACGTCGTGCCTATGAGCAATATCAGCAATTCGTTCAATATCTGGCGTTACAAGTGCTGGGTTTCCAATTGTCTCAATATGCACATATGCCGTATTCTCATTAATTGCTTCTTCATAGCCTTCATAATCTAGTGTATCAACGAATTTCGTCTCGATACCACGTCGTTCGACGGTGTGTGTCAGATATGTGTATGTTCCTCCATATAATGCTGCAGACGTTACGATATTGTCTCCTGGCTCAGCAAGTGCAAATGTCGCTAAATCGAGTGCGGCCATGCCACTTGAGGTTACAACTGCCCCCGTTCCATTTTCAAGCGCAGCTAACCGTTCCTCTAAGATTGCACTCGTTGGGTTCATCAACCGGCTATATATATTTCCAGGTTCTTCTAAACCGAACAGCGAAGCTGCGTGGTCAGCGTCATCAAATACATATGAAGTAGTCTGATAGATCGGCGGTGCACGTGAGTTTGTTGTTGGATCAGGTTCCTGCCCTGCATGAAGACTCTTCGTATAGAATCCGTAGTCCTCGTTGTCTGTCATAACACCTCCATCTATAATTGGTATATGAATCAACCTTGCGCCCGGTTCGCTACTTGCCCCTATTCCTGACACAGCACGTCCACTGCTGCGTTGAGAAAAAGACGTTTGATCACTGATACCCTATAGTAAAACGATGATGGCGACAACGCATGGGTTCGCTGGTGTATTCCTTGCAGCTATTGTCGCCACTGTAGCCCCTGAGTTTGCAGTCCCCGCATTTATAGGTGGACTGATTGGTGGGTTGTTTCCTGACGTTGATATCATTGCACGTCACCGTCGAACTCTTCACTATCCATTTTATTACACTGTTATTGCGCTTATTACGGGTGCCATAGCAGTCTGGTATCCACATCCGATGACAGTGACGATAGGTATCGGGACACTCGCGGCAGCCCTTCATTCTGTATCTGATATTTTCGGAGGTGGGGCAAGCATGCGTCCATGGGCTACACGATCTCGACGAGCTGTATACTCTCATATCCATGGAACATGGCTTCCACCTCGGGGAAGAATCCGATATGATGGAGCCCCCGAAGATTTTATTTTAGGGATTTTACTGGCTATTCCAAGCTTTCTGGTCTTTGATACGGCCATCGCGAGAGGACTTATACTAACTGGCGTGATTGCATCGCTTTTCTATACGATATTTCGAAAACCACTGGGTAGATATTTTTCAGCATAGGAGTGGAACCGGAATTCATACCTGTCTCACTGTAGGACCATAGAATATGCAAATTGGCGTAATTGGCCTCGGCCGTATGGGGCAGATTGTTGTTGATCGACTGTTAGAGGGCGGCCACTCTGTTGTTGCATACGATATTGATCCGGATGCAGTCTCTGAAACAGCAGAAACCGGCGCAACGCCTGCTGAATCAATGACTGATTTTCTTGATCATCTTGGTTCAGAGAAGCGTATTTGGATGATGGTTCCTGCTGGTGAAGCGGTGGACTTAACGCTTGATGAACTACGCCCGCAACTGAGTGAAGATGATATCGTCATTGATGGCGGCAATTCTCACTTTGAGGCATCACAACGTCGAGCAAAGTCTGTCGATGCAGCATATCTAGACTGTGGCACATCCGGGGGACCTGCCGGTGCCGAACTTGGATTTTCGTTGATGGTTGGCGGCCCAGAATGGGCATACGATACAATGACGGAGGCATTTGATTCCGTTGCCACCGGAGCAGAAGGCCATGATCATATGGGTCCATCCGGCGCAGGCCATTATGTAAAAATGGTGCACAACGGAGTGGAATACGCGTTGATGCAGGCGTACGGAGAAGGATTTGAGTTACTACATCGTGGACAATTTGACTTAGATCTCGAAGCCGTCGCACGAACGTGGAATAATGGATCAGTTATTCGGTCTTGGTTGCTGGAGTTGTGTGAAGAAGCGTTCCGAGAGGAAGGATCTGATCTTGGAACTGTCGATGACTATGTTGCCGGCGGCTCGACTGGAACTTGGACCGTTCAGGAAGCACTCGAACAAGAAGTCCCAGTACCACTTATTTATCAAGCACTTGCTGAACGGTTTAATAGCCGAGAAGAACGGTTCGGACGCCGCCTTGCTAATCGATTACGATACGGATTTGGCCGTCACGAAGTTGCTCGAAAGTCAGACGAGTAAGTACTGATTACTCTATTTCTTAGTCACATGCTTTCTTGCTGTCTAAACGAAAAGCAGCGCGAGTTCCCCGCCCCACCGTGGGCGGGGGTGAAGCGCGTTCGCTCAGCTGCGTCCCGATTTTTAAGTATCAGGACGCCCTACAACAGTTTGGAACGCCCACGGACACACCCGCCACGGCAGCAACAGACGACCTCTATTGCGGTGGCACTCTCGGTGTGTTCGGGTGTTACTGGTTCCATGTGAGTTTCCCCAGAGACGAGCGCGGGCGGAATTAAATTCGTCACCGGGCGTTACACTGGCTTCGCGCCAGAGACCACGGCGAAGCCACGGGCCACCGCGCCTGGGGTACTTCACTTACCATCCGGTGAATCCCTTATCGGTTCATCTAATACTTGACTATGGCAGTGAAATATAGTGAACTCTCTCGATTTGTATTTCTGAGAGTCCTCAATATTCTTTCTCTCAAAATGTATCATAGCAGCTAAATAACTATTTGCTTGACTAGGGGATGAAATGGACGTGGATATCCCTGAAATGGATGTCAAGGCAGCAGACTCTGCTAGTAAACGACAAAAGAATCTTATCAAGCCACCCGGAAGCTTAGGGAGACTTGAGGATCTTTCAGTTCGTATTGCTGGAATGAAAGGAACCGCACAACCTGAGCTATCTGATGCACATATTCTCACATTTGCTGGCGACCACGGCATCGCAAATGAAGGCGTAAGTGCATTTCCACAGGAGGTAACTCAACAGATGGTACAAAACCTTGCGAATGACAATGCGGCTGTAAACGCTCTTGCAGCTGTGAACGGAGTTGAAACTACCGTCATCGACGCTGGTATTATCGGAGATACACATCAGAATCAAGACATCATCTCAAAAAAAGTGTCACATGGAACCAACAATTTTCGCACGCAGCCGGCGATGACTCAGCCAGAGGCAACGAGTGCCATTGAAGTAGGTCGCTCAACTGTCATTGAACACGCTGATTCTGCAGATATCATTGGTCTTGGTGACATGGGCATTGGCAATACGACTGCCAGTGCTGCTGTTACGGCAGCGATCACAAATACATCACCAGAGCTGGTTACCGGTCCTGGAACTGGCATTGACGAACAGACTCTTCAGTCCAAAGTCGACGTGATTGATGATGCTTTGAACCACCACTGTCCAGACGCTAATGAGGGCATAGATGTTCTTCGAAGTGTGGGTGGGTTTGAACTTGGAGCAATCGCCGGAGCCGCGCTTGAAGCAGCAGAACAGCGAATCCCGGTTGTCATTGATGGATTCAATGTGGCTGCCGGAGTACTTATCGCAATGGCAATTGATAACTCTGTTACCAATTACTTGCTTCCATCTCACCAGTCAACTGAGCCTGGGCAGAAAGTACAACTTGACGCATTAGACTTAACACCATTATTCGATCTCGAAATGCGTCTTGGCGAAGGAACAGGTGCTGCAATTGCAATTGGAATGTATCGAAGTGCCTGTCGCGTTCTCTGTGACATGCCAACTTTTGATGAGGCTGGTGTTTCTCGTTAGAATTAAGGTGTGAATGGAAAAATAAGGAGATATCTAAACAGATCATTTATACTGATCAAAGAGAGAGAATGACAACAGCAAAAATCATCGGTGGCGGCATGGCCGGGCTTGCAGCCGCTCAGAAAGCGGCGCAAACTTTTGATGATGTAGAACTCTATGATGAGGGCACATATGCGGATTCTCGAGAGGGTGCTTGGGGAGAACTTGTCCCTAATTACCAACAATTTCCATTTTCAAAGCAGGTCGACGGTGTCGTTCGAAACATCGATCAAATTGAACTTCGGACTGTAGAACATTCTACAAGCCGGCAAATAACAGAATTTAAACTCAATCTTCAGGACGGCGTAATTATCGATCGAGACGTATATGAAACGATGTGGGCAACTGAGCTGAACAATCAAATAACAGTTTATGAAGACCATCCTGTAACTCCAGAGCAACTTCAAGACTGGTGTGGAACAGCCGATCTCATTATTGATGCTTCGGGTCCACAACCAGTTTCTCAGAATGCGTTTGAGCATATCTCTTCACATTCCAAGACGATTGAGACAGTTAGCACACAGCAGTCGGGGAAATTCCGTCAGTACTACCCTATCCCAGTAGCGGTTATCTTCGGCGCTGCAAAAATGTACGTAACGACGAAATCCCAGATCCGGGCAACCTACGGAGTGGGCTGGGATCGAACAAAAGCACCAGATAACAAACTCCAGCGTTTCAAATCGCTATGTGAGGAGGCTGGTCTCCCTGTTCCAAGTGAACGTGAAGTCGTGTACGGTACCGAGCCAGTAATGGGAAGCCGTCCGTATCGTCAGTGTGCATTCCATCAAGATGGGACAGAGGTTCGGTTAGTTGGCGATGCTGCTGGCGTTGTAAACTGGGCCAGTCGATTCGGGCTTGGACGAGCCATCGCATCAGCATACGCTGCTGTCGAGTATCATAACCATCCAAAGAAGTATATCGATTGGCTACAGGACTCAACGCGAGGTGATCGTATTAAACACCAGATTCTTCGATTACTTGAGCAGGGCGTTGGTGAACAACGGCTCATGTCTGTTTTCGGCCAAACTCGCTCTGAGTATCCCCTACACTGGTTCTGAGTTCTATCGTGACCCCGGAGCAGTTGACAAGTTGAAACAATGGGATTCTTGCAGCCGAACATCAACATGTTCACATGGATGATCCATTTGGACAAGCACTGCTAGATCACTATCGTGAATGCCGGGAGAGCCCTCTGTTGCAGTGCGATGGACCAAACCAACACAAGCATCGAGTTGATGAATTTTATTTTAATTCTTATTTCTCGTTGCCAGAATCAGGCTGGATCGAAAACCAACTTCGTGGCCCGTTACTGGATATAGGGGCGGGAGCAGGACGTGATACTCTATACTTTCAGACACATTTTGAAACAATTGCAATTGAAATCAGCGAGCAACTTGTTACGTTACTAAATGAGCGTGGAGCTCAAGACGCCCGCTTCGGAGATATGTTTGAAGTTCGTGACCAGTTCCCTGAAGATCGGTTTCAGTCAATCCTGATATCTGGGACACAACTTGGACAGGCAACATCAATGCTAGGACTCCGACAGTTATTAAATGATTTTGCATACATCACGACTGACACAGGTACCGCAGTGATTGATGCCTATGATCCGGACTACGAAGGAGCGACAGAGATGCTTGGATACCGAGATGATCCCACACCAGGAATTGGGTATCGGACTGTATACTATCAGTACGAAAATGTACAGTCAGAAATTGTGCTAACATTGCTATTTAGTCCAGAACGACTACGAGAAGCGACAATCGGCACTGATTGGACAGTCAGAGAAATCCGCCGACCCCGTGACTCGTATTATTACAGAGCAGCGTTAGAAAAAGAGGTATGAATTGGACTCAATGGTTGAGACTGTACTTAGGATTTTGTCCTGAAATTACCGATCTGCTTCTCACGACCAGCTACTTCCGCTCTGCTATTGATAGATAGAGCGCGTAGTTGTCAGTTAATTCTTCACTCTCTCGGTCTTCTGTTTGTTGCAGATTAACCTCAACTCGCGTCTCGTCATTCTCAAATTTCTCGAATGTGCTAAAAAACCGTGCGGCAGCCTCTACAAACTCTGCTTCTCCTGTAATTCGAACGCTAGACACTTCAGTCGCATACTTACTGCCCGTAAATTCTGGCGGCTTTGGGACAACAGACTCGGCAAGCTCTTTTGCTGATGGTTCATCAAGTGAGGACAGCCATCGCATTGCATCATTCTTCCGAATGTGTCCTGTTTCCGTTTGCGGTAGGTTTGACAATACTGCCATGCATGCACAGTTGGTTCTGAATTCGTATTTCAACCTGTGGATGTGTTGGTTGTCGTTCCCCCGATGTTCAATTGTGCTGGTGTTAAATTGACACAATCATTATAACGCTACCGTGTTCATGCACTATACATGCAGGAATCATGGATCCCTATCCAGTGTCCTGATTGCAACGAGCGATGGCAGGAGTCTCCCAGTGATTTACCACATCCTGATGGGACGTTCGTTTGTACACACTGTGATGTAGAACGCCCAGTTGCAGAATTTATTCAAACACAACAGGGCCTCGAAATCCTTCGCAACTTTCATGCCTGACCACTAATTGTAATCTGATCTATTCTGCTCACTTTGTTACCGTGTCAGCCTTGTGATTAAGTCCTGAAGCACTCCCTTGATTCGCCTGTAAACATTTCATATACTTTTGAGGCAACTCTTTGATAGTCATTGGAATCAAGTTATTGTCACCAATAAAGGGCAGAAATCGAACTACTAGAAATGCTGACCGCTTACTCAATTAGATCCGCGGCAATCTCTTCTATCTCCTGCTCAGACTTATCTCCAACAACAACCGTCATTATCTCATCATCTGTCCAAATTGCCGCCGATCCATCCGTTATCTCTCCTAAACTGTCTATATCAGGGGCTATCTCAGTAAGCTCAGATGCATTAACCACTGTTACCGACTCATTGTTGATTGTCGTCTCTGTTCCTTCGACCCACTCATCTAGCATAATACTGCTTTGGATAACGGCCACCGACGCTGTTTCATTTTGGTATACAGCACTGGCGACCTGTCCACCAATCTCTGGAATAGTTACTACCGTCCCAGAATCAAATTCGTACTGCGCTGGTTCTGATTGTAGGTTGACTACCTCGGGTACAAATTCAAACTGTGTCTGGTCCTGTAGTTCGATGTAAGAGTTAATTACCTCCTGTTCCTGCTCTGGTGGCTCAAACGTACTGTCTGCAATGTCCCTGTCTATTTCAGTATCGAACTCAGCAGTAATGCTTCCGGTAGCTGTCGTTAACTCTTGTTTTACAATGTGGTACTCATCCGTCGTAACCCAGTATGTCAATTCCCCATCTATTGACTCGTCTTCGTGAGTGACCGATACAACATGAACATCTTCTCCATTATATTCAGTTGTTTCAGTCCGTTCTATGACAATGCCTTCTTCGAATGCTGTTGCTTCTTGCTCGGCTTCTTCAGAAATATTTTCTATGACCGATTCAAGATCCTTCTCTACCATTTCATGCTCCTGGATGGCTTCGACCTTCTCAGTTAGATTGTACATTGACGCATTTGCTGAGAACATCTCTAAAGCATCGCCACCGGTTATGTTACTCTCTTCTCCGTTGTTCCCAAATAGCGGATGTTTAGAGTCATTGAGCAAAAGATCGCCATCTATTTCTCCGAATGATTCGTTAAGATCAAACTCTTGGTCTATTTCGTCAAGTGCTTCTTCAATTGTCTCTTGGCTTACGTTCTCTTTAGTAATATTTTCCCAGTCTTTTTCTTCTGATAAGTTCCCAGTGAATTCGTCTGTTATATTCCCGTACTCAAAACTCGCCACTTCCGCTCCTGTGAGTGTGTACACAGCAGCCCTCTCTTGTTCTATCTGTAGGTAATACTCGCCGTCTTCTGGGTGGATCCAACTATACTCTGCTGTCGTCGCTCCAGTCACTGACTGATTATCATACGATGCAGTCACTATAGATTGATTATCATCTGTTACAACCGTCTGTACCTCATACGTGCCTATCTCTGTAGTTTCATTTGACACTGTGACGGTTGCGTCGATTGAAACTGTTTCTGCTTCGTCATACTGGTTATATGCCTCCTCAAGAACCTCTTCACCAGTTGGATCTTCTGATCCAATGGTCACCCCAATTGCTGCCGCACCTGACACGCCAAGAAGTGCAACAGCAACAATTAGAGTGACCCGTCCTATCCCGCGATTATCGACACCCATATATCTAATATTATTAGGTGATGACGCGTAAAATACTCTCCGCCTCCGGTAGCACACGGATGTTTTTCATACTTCTCGAGCAGATCAAGGTAGTTTCTCATTTATAGCGGTAGCGAGGCGAACGCTCACCGGCTTTAGCTGTGGGGGTCATCAATTGTCAGAGACAAGTCAACAGCCTCGCAGACGGCAGAACATTCAGCATGGTTGAGCCCGTATTGATATAGGTATGAATGCAGTCCAATCGTCACAACATGAGTCAGTTGTAAAACTTGACTCAGTCCGCAAAGAGTACGATCTTGGCGGAACTGTTGTTGCACTTGATGATATTTCACTAGAACTCTCAGAAGGGTCTTATACGGCGGTTATGGGTCCAAGCGGTTCAGGCAAGAGTACCCTCCTGAACCTAATCGGCGCATTAGATACTCCTACCAGCGGCAATGTCGTTGTCGATGACCAGAACGTTGCTACATTATCTGAGTCCGAGCGTGCTTCTCTTCGTGGAACCACGATTGGGTTTATTTTCCAGACGTTTAACCTGATGCCCAGATTAACAGCAGTGGAAAACGTTGCACTACCTCTTTCGTTTGCTGGCGTTTCCCGTGAGCAACGACTTGATCGGGCTGTCCATCTACTTGAACAGGTGGGGCTTGGCGACCGAACAGATCACTTGCCGCCTGAGTTAAGCGGAGGTCAACGTCAGCGTGTTGCCATAGCCCGGGCACTGATTTCTGATCCAGAACTCATTCTTGCTGATGAGCCAACCGGTAACGTAGATACAGAGACTGGTAAAGAAATTATGCAGCTTCTACAAGATGCCAATAATAATGGGAATACCATCCTGCTTGTTACACATTCCCGTCGTATCGCGGAGCACGCTGATCAAATTGTACATTTCAAGGACGGGGAGCTAATCGAGATTGAACAGCTTAACTAACAATGGACCTAAAAGATACACTTCAAATTGCTGGTCGGTCACTGTATGGACACCGACTACGATCTACGCTAACTGTCGTCGGAATTGTAATTGGAATTGGTGCTGTCGTCGCCTTCGCAAGCTTTGGGTTCAGCGTTCAGGGTAATGTGCTTGATGAGTTCGAAGAAACGTCAGCTAACGAAATTGTTGTCGCTGAACAGCCTGATTTTGACTTTGATAGTCCAGGCTCGCCGCCTGACCTCGATGATTTTGGATCAGGCCCGATTTTTACTGAAACCGATGCGACTGAACTTGAGGGAATTGAGGGCGTAACTGATGTTGTTAGACAGGGCTCTGTATCTGGTGGTATCTCAGCATATAATGACTCCAACCTTTCGTTAGATCCTACGATAACTGCTATCAGTAGTAACCAGTTTGCTGATGACGATTTCATCAGTGGAGAAGTATATGAAGACGACGGTAATGGAATAGTCATCACTGAATCTACTCGTGAGAGTCTTCAGCAAAACGTCCCTGAAGAGAATATCTCTGTTGGGGGTACCATTACCGTTGATCCGACAGCAGAGGATGAGCAAACCCTTGCCATTGTTGGCATTATCGAAGAAACTGATACAACACTACTTCCAGACTTCGGCGATGGATATTATATATCTACCAATAGTGACCTGTACGATGGTTCTCTTGAGACCGACGGACTAATAGAGGAAACCGCTTACGAGCAATTGACAGTGACAGCATCTCCTGATAACGTTCGTGAGGTACAGGATAATGTTGAGGCATACATATTTGATGATTCTGATGCAGCAACTCAAAGTGACAATATTTCTGTTACATCAAGTTTAGATATTATTGAAGGCGTAGAGTCAGTTCTTACCGACGTTACACAGTTTGTTATCGGCATCGGCATCCTCGCATTAATTGTTGGAGCCTTTGGGATTGCTAATATTATGCTTGTTAGCGTTACTGAGCGCACAAAAGAGATTGGTATCATGAAAGCAATCGGTGCTCGAAATCGTGATATTATGGGCCTGTTCCTTTCTGAATCAATTATGCTAGGAGTTCTTGGAGCTCTGGTTGGAATTCCAATTGGGCTTGGGACGGGCTATATTGCGTCATCTTACGCAGATGTCGGGTTCGTTATCCCATTCGATTGGATAGCGATTGCCGTTGGAATGGGAATTGCGACCGGAATCATTGCAGGATTGTACCCGGCGTGGCGTGCAACCCGAGTTGATCCTATCGAAGCTCTTCGGTATGAATAACGGACTGTGATATCTTAGTTTATATAACGCACAGCTCAACGTTTTGGGTCTTATCTTGTAGTTTGCGAGATTTACTGAGCTATACACGAAATCATCAACTTAACATAATCTGTTCTTTGTGTGGATAGACATGTCATACCATTATTAAGATAAAGAATAATAATTATAAAATAGGTCTGGTAATTAAAATTCACATGTCAGAAACACAGACAACAGCGTCGGACCAGACGGATCCAGGACCGGATGCTACTGGGACGATGGCTGAGCGGATTATCGGTGACGCAGCAGGTCAATCTGTTGACGCCGGTGATGTCGTGTTGGCTGAAGTAGATAAAGCACTTCTACAGGACGGAACAGGCCCTTTAACGGTTCGACAACTTCGTGATCTTGACTTAGTCCAATGTCAAATACCGGAAGGAACTGTTGTTTTCCTTGATCATCAGGCACCACCAATGAACGCTGAGATGGCTAATGAGCATGATCTGCTACGTGAATTTGCCACTGAGGTTGGCTGTCAGCTGAGTGAAGTAGGCGACGGAATTTGTCATCAGGTCATGACATACGATTATACGGCTCCTGGTGACATTCTCGTTGGTGCTGACTCACACTCTGTTAGTGGTGGAGCTCTTGGTGCGATGGCAACTGGTATGGGAAGTACTGATGTTGGTGTTGCGTTTGCACTTGGTGAGACGTGGTTCCGTGTCCCTGAAGCAGATAAGTTCTATCTTGAGGGCGACCTTCCTGAAGGCGTCTATGCAAAAGATCTGATATTGCAGATTATCGGCGATGTCGGTGCTGATGGTGAGACCTATCGAGCAATGGAGTTTGTTGGCCCAGCAGTTGACAAGATGCGTATTGACGAGCGAATAACCGTTTCAAACATGGTTGTTGAGGCTGGAGCTAAGTGCGGAATTTTCCCGTCTGATGAACGAACCAAATCGTTCTTAGAAGAACGTGGCCGAGGAGATGACTGGATGCCTGTGTTTCCAAGTCCCAACGCCGAGTATGATCGCGAATTTACGTACGATCTGTCCGGGCTGTCTCCTGTTGTTGCCCGTCCTCATCAGGTCGATAACGTTGTATCCATTGAAGATGAGAGTGTTCAAGACGTTGAAATTGATCAGGCCTTCCTTGGATCTTGTACAAATGGCCGGATTGAAGATCTCCGGATCGCTGCTGACATTCTGGAGGCCAACGATTGTGACACTGATTCCGGGGTCAGACTAATTGTTAACCCTGCTTCTCGTGAAGTATACGAACAAGCAATGGATGAGGGTATTCTCAAAACTCTCAATCGTGCCGGTGCGGCAGTTAATACGCCAGGCTGTGGTATCTGCTATGGAGGTCATCAGGGAGCGCTTGCTGACGATGAAGTTGCTATTGGATCGAATAACCGAAACTTCCGTGGCCGATTTGGTAACCCTGAATCTGAGGTTTATTTGGGTAGTCCAGCAACCGTCATTGCAAGTGCAATCACAGGCGAAATCACAGATCCACGCGAGGTGATGCCATGAGCGATCCAGCTAACATCGTTCAGGAAGGCAAAGAGCTTGAACGGGATGTATCGAATCTCAGCGGCCAGTCATGGTACGTTGGAGATGGCGTTTCTACCGATTTAATTGCCCCTGGCCGTTACTTCGACCTGCGATCTGACCTTGACCGACTTGCTGAGCACACTCTTGAAGATGCTCAGTTACAGACAACTGACGAAGAGTTCATGCAGGTTTTTGAGCCAGGTGACTTCGTTGTCGCTGGTGAAAACTTTGGACAGGGCTCCTCTAGAGAACACGCTGCTGCTATCATCGAACGAGTTGGTGTGTCTGCTGTGATTGCCGAATCCTTTGCCCGTATCTTCTACCGAAATGCTATCAACGTCGGTCTGCCGGTTATAACCTGTGACACTTCGCGCATTAGTGAAGGTGATGAATTGTCTGTTGACTTAGATGCTGGTGTCATTAATAATGAGACTACTGGCGAAACAATCGAATTTGATCCACTGCCGCCGCTAATGCGCCGACTTCTCAATGATGGTGGGCTAGTTAGACACATTGACCAGCACGGAAAGTTTGCTGATGATCTGATCGCGGATTGAATCTTCAACCGAGAACCAGCACAGCTTCTTCGTGAACTCACCCCGGGGTCAAGCCCCGGGGGCAGTCGCCTTGACTGCCTGTACAAAGATAGCAACTCAGCTGCACAGGGATCAGACTGAACGAATAGTAGTCTGATACTTGTCAGGTGTCTGCTTGCTACTCTTTTTGTGTTTCAACCTTGCTACGGACCTTCTGTGCTTTGCTGCGGAGGGTATCCCAGACTGAATATATCTTACCACGGAGATGACTACCAGTGCTACGAATTTTGTCAAAAATATTATATACTATCCTCGTCACTGAGAACCTATCAACCGTCATATCCGCTACTAATACACTTACCCACGCAAGTATCAGCCCAGCAATTACATCAACAACCCAGTGAATCGCTAGATATACTGTTGAAATGGCTACACTTGCCGCAAGTATTAGTGCGACCACATTCCAGACTGGGTAGGCATCCCGAGTTCGATATGCGAAAATAGCTATTGTTGCTGAAAGTGAGGTATGTAATGATGGAAATACGTTTGTGTTGTCATTTACTTCTCGGGTTATATACTGCATTTCTGGTTGGAACTCATAGAGTGTCACTAAATCGGTGAACGTATTTCGTGGTCCATATAGCAGTACTAACGTATAAAACACGATTCCAACCATATAATTGACTGAATATGCGGTCAGTAACTTTCTCAGGTGTATCGTATCTGTTAACACAAGATATGCGATAACTGGGAAAATCAGCATAAACGCGTATCCGTACACATATATGAACGAAAAATACACTGTCAGCTCATGGATGACGACATCCTGAATAGCCAATATTATTGTTTCCTCATAGTCACTGATCGGTCCTATTGGTCGCCAACCGATGCGTCGAGATACTGCAAAAACCCTGTCTCTCGCAAAGCTATTAAATAACAAAATTCCAACCAATAATATTGCAATTGGTGCTGTCTGCTTGACTCGTCGTTTCCAATCCTTTCTCAGAGATAGAATCTGTCCCTTACTGACTGAGATTGCAGTCATTATGATAAGCATGACTGCAACGACAGCTGAGACATTAACTAGAAGTGCCCTAAGCATTATCCAAGCACAACTAAGTTTCCATCATCATCGTATCGGTAGCCAATATCCATAAACGCTTGTCTAGCTTGCTCCTCGAACGTATCCGATCCCTGGTCCCCGTAATACTCGACAATTGGATACTTGTCGCTGGACTCATCTGGATAATCAATATTGTTCGGCCACCACATTGCGTCCTCTGGGCTTTCCGGCAATGGAGTATATGCAGCGGAAGCCTTCCCATCAAACTCTTCCTCAACTAACTGGTCAACATCAAATAATCCTGCAAATACCCTTCTAAAGTTCATATCGCTCATTGGCTTTTTACGGGCATTCAGTCCTAACTGATACAGCCGGTGATAATTCGAATCAAGAATATCTATATTTTCATCATCCTCTGCAACGCCTCCTGCATTATCCATTTCTTCAGTCACAAGCGGCTCTATAAGGACATCAATAGTTCCATCTTCGATCAGATCGATAACTGTAGCTTGGTTTGCATCTAATGTAATAACAATCTCTTCTGCAATTGGCGATACAGAAATATCACTCTCTGAACCAATACTGAAATGATCTTCGTGTAGTGATAACTCAACCTCGTCGTTACCTTCATCTTCAACTTTATATGGGCCACTCCCGATTAGCGGCACGTCATCATCCAATGTCTCTTCCCACGACGTTCCTGCATCAATCCCAATGAATGAGCCATCGTCTAATTCTTCTTCCCATAGATATTTTGGAACAATAGGGGGTAATAAACATCGCTTCCAAGCATCCTCGTCAAATAGGCTATTTGCATCCTGTGATAGTTCAATTGTTACTGATCTATCCTCTCCTGAAATCTCGTCTACAAGGGTAGATGTCCATTTATGTCGAGGGCTTGCAAATTCTGTTCCACCTTCTCCGCGCGTGAGATCGTTTATTAGCCGGTAGCTAAATTTAATATCCTCAGCAGTTACTGGTGTTTTTTCCTCTCCTTCTTCTTCAGCGTGGAAGTATGCGTCATCCCTGAGTGTGATTGATATCTTATTTCCTGAGCATGTAACATTCTCAGCGAGCCAAGGTTCGACTCCCTCACCTGTTTCAATCATTAGCGAATCGTATATCAAGTTGGTTGTCGGCCACTCATCTTGTCGCGATGTGAATGGGTTCAGGTTTGTTAATGGAGTGCTAACTGTTGTGCTCATCTCCAACTCATCGAGCATCTCTGAGGTCTCTGACATGTAACCCCATTTACGATCCATATAATCTCTATCCCACTCATCATATCGGTCTGTCCGAACTAATCTTTGCTCAGGCACACGACAAAGTGGGATCATTGGATACTCGTCATAAAACACAGAGAGGAATCGTTGAAGTGACTCTTCTGGATCTTCTGGACCTCCGTTTAAAAGAAACTGATTTTCCAGTCCAACAAACTGCTTGAGGTATGTGTCAACAGAAGAGTTCGTATATCCGTATGGATTTGCCCACCCTGCTTCTGTTAAATATTCTGAATGGAAAAGAAAGTAAAGCTGTTCTGGGTAGCGTAATTTCGGTAATGGGTATAGAAACGCATCAAAATCTTGATCGTAGAGAATCTTTGATACCAGCTCAGTATCTGTCCGCAAATCACGTTCTGTGTCTACACCCACTGTCTCAAGCTTTTCTATGAGGTCATTAGCTGTTTTAAGCCCTCCTTGATCACCTTCTTCTCCGATCTGTGCGGTTAACGTGAATTCCACCTGTTCTTCACTATCGTCAAAATACCGATCAATTATGTCTGTACAGCCGGAAAGTCCAGCACCTGCTCCAGCAATGACTGATCCAAGCAATGCGCGCCGAGAGACACTTTCTTTTTTTGGGTCAGTGGCAGGTGCCATTGTCACCTAGTAAATATGATTCACGCACAAATAACGCTAACCATCTCTATATTACTGATTATATATCTAAATACCAGCACGAATTATTAACAGCTACAGGCTACGTTTCTGTTCTCAAGGAGCGACCGGCGGGAGCGAGTAGGGCGAGGATACAGCCGTGCGCTCGGTCAACACAACATAGTTACTTTGTATACAGATTAATCGTTCACCGTGACGGATTCTCTTCGTGAGTCTGCCTTCGAGTGGGATCATACCTACGGCCAGACTGTATCCGCTCGTCACCACCGTATGGTCAGAGTATGACTAAATTAACGCCTGTGGAGACTGCGTTTCCTGCATGAACAGACGGTGTCAACCGATCATTCGCAACAATGTACATCGCGGAATCAGGAAACCTCTGTCTCAAGAAACGACCTGCGTCAGCGAGAAGTGAGCAGACAGTGGTAGTCCACAAGTTCACACTCTGTCGGAAATCCGTATGTCCTTGCTGAGAGCAAATGCTGATTTGTACCTTTGTCCCTGTTATCTATATTCCAGAAATATACATAATACTAATTACATTACATATGTCCCAAAGCCTAATTCTCATCAGTTTTCTTGCTCATCTTCGATTTTCCCTTCCTCTATGTCATTTATTTCTTCTTTTAGTTGCTCTATTTGAGATCTCATGCCGTTAATTTCAATTTTGATCTGATCTCCATATTCAATTGAATTGACAGATATCTTCCCATAGACAGTTGACACGAATGACATTGCGTCATCGTTTATCGGGAGCGTTATCTGTGCTGTCGTTGTTGGTATATTTTCAAATATCTGCTCCTGCAAGTGGGTGACTACTGGTTGCTGTTGCCTGCCGGTTGCTGGTAAATCACTGTACTCAACCTCAAGCAGGCTTCCTCCGATCATCTCTTTGACGGTACCCGTATCAAGCACAGACTCTATGCTCCGTACCAGCAGTACAATGTCAGCCTGATCCCACGCATATGCTGATCGAGGGACCGTCTCCTGATACCACTCCGGCATTTCTGGGATTATTGGTGCTGTCCTTATTATGTATACTTCATGGTCATTGACCGTTTCTGTGGATACTGTACCTTCACCGTGTTGGCCTATTTTACTGGTTTTCTGGCCTTGGCTTGCCTTGCACTTTTCTATTAGGCCAATAGTACTTGCTACAGCAATGCTTGGCTGTGGAACAGACAATGTTTCTTTTATTCGGTCACGACGTTGTTTCTGCTCTTTTTTGATTGCTTCATTTACTGATTGCAGTCTAGCGTCAATATCTTCTATCACCTTTTCTGATTTATCCTGTTTGGATATACCCACCACTTCACTGTGTTTTATCGCACAACGTTTTCTCCGCAATTCTCGTCGTTGTGCAGTATATTGGGCAATTGGGTTCGAGGTAGCTTTGAACCCTTCATAGATCGCGTCCTTGTAATCTATCACGGACAGCTCGGACAACTCTTCGGAAAGATCGGTGTACTGACCCGGATGTAGTATGTTTCCAAGCACTACCGTCTCAGCACCTGCTTCAGTACTCTTTTCTCTAATCTCACTTACTGTCCCGGGGCCAATATTGTATTTCTTATGCTCTTGTCGCTGTGATAGTAGTCGCTCTACTGGAGTTACTCCAATTGATTTTAGATATTCAGCAAACTGATCTAACCATCCCTTCGAATACACTGGGTCACGGGTTAGTTCTCTTGTTTTGACAGGTGACTCTCTGTATGCTAGCACTGCTCGGCCTCGTGTATTTGATTGACTCATGTCCCTGACTGCGCTTGAGGCCCATCTTGATCTCGAACGAATACAACAACAGTCGCTTTTAACACGGCCAGTATTACTGGACCTAAGAATAATCCAAGAATCCCTATCACGTATATCCCCCCAAGCACTCCGGTCAGTACAATCGCCGGATGAAGTCCTGATCCTCGGTCTACAAATATAGCTCGAAGATAGTTATCGACAACAGAAAGAACTGCTAATCCGTATGCCAGTAAGAAAATACCAGCAAAGATATCACCAACAAGTAGCAGGTATATCACTGCTGGTCCCCAAACAAGCCAAACGCCAATCACTGGCAATATGGAGACAATTATCATTACGACTGCCCAAAACGTTGCATTCGGGAACCCGACTATATATAGTCCAATTCCTCCGAGAATACCTTCGACAATGGCAACAAGTAGATGACTTCCAATAACTGCCCAGGTCACCTTTGAGACTTCGTCATACAACTCGTCAATTGTCTCATCTTCAACGGGTGCAGTAGCACGAAGCCAGTGTAATAGTGTCTTTCCATCAACTATGAAATAATATAACAGGAAAATTAGCAACAACAATCCAACAGAGGTACGGATCGTTGCTTGTAATAGCCCATATACTTCATCTAACAATCGGTCTACTATCGACGCGGCAACTTCCAGTAGTTCTTCTACGACCCTTGTTTCGATGGTCTCTAATACGCCAGGTTCTACACCTATCAAATCAACAGTTAGCTCTCGTAGCTGATCAATCCCTGCTTGAATGTCCTCCACCTGGAATGTCTCTAAATATGAAATAACGGTGTCGAATATAATTAGCGTGAAGATGAGTAGCGGTACAACAGCGACAACAATTGTCAGTGCTGTTAAGAACCCAGCTGACACCCGGGGACCAACGTACCTGATATCCTCAACCAGACGAACATGTACTGGATAGAGAATAAACGCAAGCAATGCTGCCCCCATGATGTATTGCAGGAATGGTGAGATAACCAAGAATCCAATAACTGCTAGAATCCCAACAAGACCAGCAAGAAATACACTACGTTTATCCATATCGGTATTTCATGGTTCCTGTATGATTAACTTTTGCAGAATCTTCTCTGCGATTTCTGGTCTATCACGTATAATCTGAGTCCCGAATCCTTTTGTTGATGTAACTCCCCGTGTTCGATAATGAATATCAGGGATCCTGACCAAATATTGTATGTTAATCTATCAGATGGGGAGGTAACCAGCGAACGGATCCCAGACACGTGGAAACAGAAGTATATCGGTGGAAAGGGACTGGGCGTCCGCTACCTCTATGAGGAACTATCAGCAGAAGTTGATCCTCTTGGTCCTGAGAACTGTCTTCTATTTATGCGAGGTCCGCTCTCGGGTATGTTGCCGGGAGAAACTCGATACGCTGCTATTACAAAGTCTCCACTGACTGGTGGATTCCTTGACTCGTATAGTGGTGGGACATTCGCATCACGACTTACAACCGCGCTTGGTGACTATATGGGGGTAATCATCACCGGACAAGCATCAGAACTGTCTGTACTCAGACTACAGGATGGAGAAGCTAATATTTATTCTGCACCTGAGCTGGAAGGCCTAAATACAGTTGAGCTGTCCAAACACTTTGAAGATACGTCAATTGCTGGTATTGGCCCTGCCGGAGAGCACCAAGTCTCATATGCAACGATTGCATCCGAATATGGAGAGCATCAAGCTGGTCGCGGTGGAGCTGGTGCCGTCATGGGTGCTAAACGACTCAAGGCTGTCATTGCCGATGGTCCCGAGCCTGATCCTCACCCAGAACTCACAGCATATTATCGCGAACAGTATCTCGAAAGTGACATAGGGAAATGGCAGTCAGCCAGTGGGACTGTTGAAACAATTGATTTTGCGGATGAGGTTGGTGTATTATCAACGCGGGGGTGGCAAGAAGGAACATTTGAAAATGCAGAGGAACTTGGCGTTCAGACAATACAAGAACTGGCCGACGAACGCGAGCATAATGATCCTGTTCCTGGAGGGTATCGACTTGAGACTGAGGATGGACCGTTTGTCCCACGAGGTGCAACCGCGATGTCTCTCGGTGCTGAACTCGGGCTTGATGAGTTTGATGCAGTAAAAGAACTCGGACAAGCGTGCGATCGACTTGGAATTGATGTCATCAGTGCTGGGAATGTGATTGCTTGGGCAGTCCTTGCTGCAAACGAAGGTCATATCGACCGTAATTTGGATTTTGGTGACCACGATGCGTTACAATCGCTGTTATCCACCATTGCTACAAGGGAAACTAATCTTGGAGATGTGCTTGCTGATGGGGTAAATCGAGCTGCGGCTGAGTATGGAGGCAAAACTCTAGTTCCTACCATCAAAGCAATGGACACTCCTCCATATGATCCTCGCGGTTCAATCTCAATGGCCTTAGCATACGCAACGAGTGATCGGGGGGCATGTCATCGACGCGCACTCCCCGTTGAAACCGAGGCGTTTGATCGAGATAACTGGACTGTGATGGATCGAGTTAAATCAGTTATTGAGGAGCAAACAATTAATGCAGTACTTTGGAGTTTAATTGCTGATTCATTTGTCGGGGAAGCAATTTCTACAGACCTTGGTGCAGCGTTACTCAATGAACTTGGATACCAATACGACCCAGTGGATCTGCTGAACGCAGGCCGTCGTACATGGACAACAACTCGGCTATTTAATATCCGCGAGGGCTTCGACCGAACGGATGATCAACTACCGCGCAAGTTCACTCAACCCCTGCAGGGAGGACCAGCAGACGGAAGTACGGTAAACAACGACGAATTCGAGATTCTACTACAGCTTTATTACCATCTGCGGGGGTGGAGCTCCGATGGTCGTCCCACAGATCAAATTCTACAAGATCTACAGATTACCAACTTGCCAGATGAACATACCCCGATAGATACAACCATTGCACAGTCTCCAATAGCATCGGACGAAAGCGATAACGCATAGCTTACGAAGGATTAGATCAATTTTTTGACCTTGGTCAATATAATCTATATCTAACAGATACTCGCTTGAAAGAATTCACAAGTATCCCGATTCGAGTAGTAATTCTCCATTAAGAACGCTTGCACCAGCAGCCCCTCGGATAGTATTGTGTGCAAGGCAGTCAAACTGAATACCCCATGGTGTTTCTTGCACAGGCCCGACAGCAATTGCCTGTCCATTTTCGATGTTACGGTCAAGCCGTGGTTGCGGTCTGTCTGGCTCCTCAAATACTCGAATTAGTTCATTAGGAGCGCTAGGGAGGTCGATTGTTTCCGCATCTTGGAATGCAGCCTCGACTGCCGACGGCGCTGGGTTGTCCTCAAGCTCTGTCCAGACATTTTCGAGATGTCCATCAAGAGTTGCAACACGGTTACATGAAGCGGATACTTCGACATCATGCCACTGAATCTCTGCTCCGTTAAACTCTCCAAGTAATTTCCGTGTCTCTGTTTCCATCTTTTCTTCCTCGCCTCCAATATGCGGCAATACATTATCGATTATTTCCATTGACGTAACCCCAGAGTACCCGGCGCCTGAGACCGCCTGAAGGGTTGCAACATGTACTGCTTCGAGACCGAATTGATCAAGCTCACTCAGTGGCGGGACCATCGTGATCGTTGAACAATTCGGATTTTTCAACATTGCCCCGTCCCAGTCTCGATTATCTTGTTGTACCTCCAATAAATCAAGGTGGTCTGCGTTTACCTCTGGAATGATGAGTGGAACATCGTCATCGCGGCGGGCATTTGATGAGTTCGATGAAATAAGATACCCTGCTTTAGCGAACTCAGGCTCCACCTTTTCTGCTACCCCTGATGGTAGCGAAGAAAAGATCAAATCTACTTCTGACGATACTTCATCAGGATCTGTTGGGACGACCGTAATATCGGCAACTGACTCAGGAATCGGGCCTTTTGCTTGCCACTTTGCAGCTTCTTTATATGGTCTTCCTGCACTGGATTCGCTTGCGGTCAATGCCTGAATCTCAAAGTCGGGGTGGTCTGTAAGCAGCTGGATTAATCGTTGTCCAACAGCACCAGTTGCCCCGATAATACCAACTGATACGCTCATAGCCAAGATATGTGCTATGAACGGTCAAAATGGTTCCGTTCGTAGCTTGGTGAACTACCCCTGCCTACTCGCCGCCGTTGGCGGCTCCTTGAGGAAGGTGGCTTACCGCCTGTAATCAACTAAAAACATACGAACCTCAATAGTTCTCTCTATGTTTCTAATCCATTTTGTGGAGATCACAACCACGGAGCCCGTTCAGCCTCATCCTCGTGTTCAAGCTGGGCATAGCCTTCTTCTATCTCCTTGGCAGGTGCCTCTACCGTATCTTCACTCGGATTATATGCGAACACAGCTGACATCACCAAGACCGCAAGTGGAGCGTACTCTCCGAATGGCGCTCCAAGGATGGAAAGTGGGAGCAGTCCCAGTGAAACAGCACTACCGAAACGGAATCGGTCAAGGTCGACATTTGAACGCAGTTGTGGACCTCCTAGTGCCAGTAGCAGGGAGAATACCACGCCGATCCCTGCTGCTGCTGCTCCTTTTATGATTAAGTCAACTTCTGGAGCAAGAGCAAACTCCGCACCAGATGGATTGATACTCGCTATTAGCCCTAACCCAATAATGACAGCTGGCTTTGGCAGGTATTGTCCGATCTTGGCGCTTGCAGTTTGAGCTGCAATAGCGAGGATGACCAATGCTGCAAACCGCTCGAAGATCGCCAAGTCGATCACGCTGGCGATCGTTGGAGCAAGCGCAGCTACTGCCGCTGACAGGATAATTAATGGAATACCGACAAGCAGGACAATCTTAGCACATTCAGTCGGTGAACCATCAAACTCAGCAACAATTACAGCAACAGTGGCACTGCCTGCGAAGATGAGTAAACCAACCATTACAACGCCCGCGATTGAATCCAACGCGCCAGCGAGGACTAGTGCTGCAAACACTCCATCAATTAGCGGTAGGAACATTACCGTTGCTAGCAGCGCGGCTTGTCCACCTACTGCTTGCTCTATACGTAATGCAATCGGATGTTGGGAGACACTCATACCCTAGTTTGGACGGCCATCACCCACGGCCGGCGGGAGATATCGTCTGCGGGAGGGCAGACGTGGACGATCCAACAATCGAAGACTAGATTGTTGATTGAATTGGAGCCCTCGTGTCCCCCATTTAAACCCTGTCGCCAGTTTGCACATCGAAAATGTTGTCATCGCACTAATGGAAGAAGAATGTGGTCGACGTGCGACGCCAAGGTGTGCTGGACTGACGACAGACATACCTATATTATGAATCCTCATAACTAAAAGCGTTCTGTGAGAATGTAATCCATACTGTCAAATCTTGCATCTTACCTTCGAAACAAGACGAAATTCGTGAGAAGAGACCAATCTTAGAACCACGTTCCAGAGTTCGCTCTCTATAGAAAGAACAAGCCGAGGCCCTCTGGGGTTGTGTGACTGTTACGAAATTCAGTAAGATGTCGTAGTAGTTGGTACTGACTCAACAACCACGTTCACTATGGGTGGCGAATATTTTCTTGGTGGCGGTTGTAGTATGTGCTGGCACGATGGCGGCGACCATCGGCCTCCATGGACGCTCTGGGCGGTCATCGTGGCAGCTAGCATCCCACACGCTTGCTCGCCGTTCCGCAGGTGTGCGTGCTTCGATGACCAACCATGCGCCCCGCTGGTGCCGGGAACGTCATCTGAAGGGCCAACGAGCCGCCCGGTGAGCCGACCGAGAGGCACGAAAATAGATGGTGGTCAAGTCGAGAGCGAGGCCCAGCCGCTCGCAGTACCAATTACATCTGATTGGTGCCAAAAACTACTGAAAATTGGAACGGTACTCCACAATCTCACCTTCTGATGATCTCTCTACTAGTGAAACGAGCTGAGATCATGTGGTTTAGTCTTTGAGAGCTCATGTCCCCAGTGAAGTACCTCGGTGTCAAGCCCCGAGGCTTCGCCGTCTTGGGACCGCACCGCACCCGCAGGCAAATGTAATTCCTCCCGACTTTCTCCGTGAGGAGTCGGCTGGAATTCACACCCGGACACTCGTTGTGTCCGTGGGAGTCGGCGGCTCCACCACCGCCCGACAACTCCTGTCTCATGCCCAATGGACGGTGTTAAGAGGAGTCGCAGTTCCAATCTAACGGCCAGCGAAGGAAATGAGGTCTTCATTTCCATACGTTGAACAGTTTGTTTCTGGCCGTTGTCAGTGTATTATATCTCGAACATATTAAATTTGTATAATATTTCGACGGCATTCACCCTCGGAGTCAAGTGGTTCGAGACGCAAAGCGTCTCGTCATCATGAAAATCTTCGATTTCCAAACGACCCCGAGGCACTCTGCCTGCTATTTCTGTAGACCCTGCTGATATGCTTGTATGTATTCTCGATCTCTGGTGTTCTCCGGGAGTGAATGGAACCACTTGGCAGCGGTAATCTCGTCATCTGGGTCATCTGCATGACAGTCAGTAGATGCTGCGACAGCACGAAATACTGGGAGTATTCCCTGCGTTTGATGTTGCCCGTGTGAAATATGTACTTGAAAGAGCAGCGCGAGACCTTCATACTCTCCAGTAATATCTGCTTCTTCCTGCAATTCACGCTTGGCTGTCTTTTTCAGTGATTCTTGACGCGAGGTGGGTTGTCCACCAGGGAGGACCCATTGATTTACCTCATCGTGATGGACAAGCAGGATTGCTCCATCAGACCGATATGCGAGTGTCTGCACTCCGTATGGAACTCGATATTCAAGAATTCGCGTTAGTAGTGTCCTGTAGCGTGACCGGCTCACACTATGAGATAACGTGTACTCTCGATATGGGTCGTATTGGCCCCGGAGATCATAATAAAGTTGCTCGGAGACCTGATCCGCTTGTTCCGAGCGAAACCGGAGCTCGGTGTTTCTCATCGTATCCTACAATATGCGTTGGATAAACAGATAGCTATCGGTCATGCTATCAGTTGTTGGTAATACGATTTCGTTATTCAGCCGCACCGCTGTATTTTTCTCGCCCGATTCATCCTGATTCTAGTGTTCTATTGGTGGCCAGTTAATCGTTACGTCTATGATTCCTGATACTGTTCGCCGAGGAGCTTCAGCCGCAGTTTTCCGAAGCCGTATCCGGAGTGGGACCCGATTCGTTGGAGGCCGTTCTTCGCGGTCTCGACCGGACGGTCGTCGAGGTACTTCACAACCTGCAAAGACGGCGGGTATGCGACGGCGAGCGAGTTGATCTGAAGGCCAACTTTACTGTCTTCTTATGTGTGTACGGACGGCGGTATTCCTCTTGCTTTGAGTCTTTCTGATACCGACCAGAGCTTGGAAACACTACTGAATAGAATAAGCGTGCTTTCAACGACTGTTATGACATTTGATCGAGATAGGATATTTTGGGTCATATTCAAAAGTCTCTCTTTGCCTTCTGTAGTATGAACCGCTTCCTTTTTTTATCAACAAGGCTCATTTGTGGATATGAGCTTCGAAGAAGGCGATCGTGTCATTCTCCACGATGAACACAGCGAGTACGATGGTCAAGAAGGTAAAATCACACAGGTAATGGAGACAATGTTTGGCGATGCAAACTATACAGTTAGCTTTGACGAAGGCCAAGAAGCAGGTATTTCGGCTGATCAGATAGAAGCTGTTGAAGAATAACACATACATGGGTAGTGTTCCGCTCCATTATGTTGACTTGCGAGCATTCTGTTATGCAACAGAAGACGACAAGGGGGTTGAGCGGGCACTTCGACGTTTCTTACCCGAAGATACCCACATAGAACAACACGAGAGTGAAGGTCACTACGGTGACCGAATATTAGTTTTCTCTGCTCGTGTTGAAAATGCAGATGAAATTCGACATGTTCTATCACAACTTGCTGAGGGAGATGTGCTTGATACGATCTCCACAGAGATTGACGACCGTGTAACGGACAACACGGAACTGTTTATTCGTCTGGATAAACAGAAGGCATTCAACGGGGAAGTCGCTGTTGGCGAAGGAATCACATTTCGAGCAAAAGTTGAGGCTTATCCCGCCAAACGCGAGTACGCGCTTGAAAATGTGCGTGAATTAATCGACCAATACACTGATTGACTTCCCACTGAGACATGCAGCGTTACGAAACGATCCGGGCAGAAGACCCACAAACGATTCAGCAAGGGATAGAATTTGCTTCAAAAATTGGCTATCAGGGATTAATCATACGGACCCCGCCAGGAACAGATATTCACCGAGAAGACTTTGCTGAAATCTCCGAGGATTTTAACCTAGTTCATGCCATTGAACTTCGTCCGGAAAGCAAAGAGCAGGCAAGTGGGTTAATAGGTCAATACCGATCAGAGTGCGACCTGTTGGTTCTTCGGGGTGCCTCAAGTCCACTCAATCGCTTTGCTGTTGAGCATGAATTGATTGATGTTCTATCTGAACCGATGATACACGGTGGTGATTTCAATCACGTATATGCTCATGCTGCTAATGAAAACAATGTCTGTATTGAGTTTGGATTACGGCCAGTTTTACAAACTGCTGGAGGATCTCGTGTTCGGCATATCCAAAACCTACAAAAATTATACGAATTGGTGCAAGATGCTGATGCTCCATATGTTGTCAGTGGGCGCGCTTCTTCCCCATTTGAATTACGTGGGTGGCGCGAACTGAATGCGCTATGTGAACACCTGTTTGAGGACTCAGGGTTCTTTGAGACCGGAATCAAGCAATGGAAGAAACGGGCTGATCGCAACTCTGTACGACACGATGATGACTTCATCGAACCCGGCGTTCGGAAAGAGTATCGATCTGACGAGTGATTGATTCTGGTACCAACGTCAATCTGACAGAATATACAGCAGTAGCGAAGCGAACCCCAACTGGCTTCAGCTGTGAGAGGAAGTCAGCAAGGTTCAGAGTGATAGACTTAGCTAAACTTTTGTTCCCAATCTTGAGCTGGCATTGATTCCCCGGTAATGCCGTCTGGACCCTGTGCAAGAAGTTGTACAGCAGCATCATTCATGACATCAATATCAAGAATATTATCTCGCTCCGTCTCCGGCAGATGATCCCAAAACCCGGTATCTACGCGTCCACCGGGATCGAGTCCGTTTACATTCACTCCTGTTGACTCAAGTTCCAATGCTTGCGTTTGTGTCATTCCTTCCAGTGCCCACTTTGATGTCACGTATGGGCCCCAGTTAGTCGAGGCTCGACGTCCCAGCCCAGATGAGATGTTTATTACATTCCCTCGTCCTTGGGATAGCATTTCAGGTACGACATGTTTTGAATAGAGGAATGCCCCTGTGACGTTTACCTCAAGAATACGGCGAAAATCTTCAACATTGACTTCATACAGTGGGTGCTGCTCATCATATAAGCTCAACAAGCCAATTGCTGCATTGTTGACTAATCCTGTTATTGTTCCGTATTGCTCTTGTGTCTCTGATACGACACGCTGAACTGCTTTTTCGTCGGTAACATCTGATCTAATTACAAGTGTTTCTCCGTCCGCTGTAGATGCGACGTCTTGTAGCTTTTCCTCGTTTCTTGCGGTTAATACCACATTTGCGCCTTCTGTTGCGAACCGTTTTGCCATTGACGCGCCAAGTCCCTGACTTGCCCCAGTAACGATTATCGTTTCGTCTGATAGCATTATCTATGAGTGGTATTGCAACTGGTATAGATTTCTTGCTTTGTGATGACTGGGCTTACAGAAGAGCCAGGCTGAGTGTCTTGGGCTTCGACTTTGAGGTATTTCATCTAATCGCCTGTTTCCATTCTCGCAGCCCGACAATTGATCCATCGAGAGTTTCAGTTTCACACTCGAATGCTGCCCACTCAAACATTGCAGCGACATCCTCTGGGTCGCGGCCCTTTCCTCCCGTAATCTCGGTTGCGACTAGTCCTGGATCAACGATTCCGACAGTTGCCGAGATATCAGCAGAAAAATTACGAGCAAGTCCTTCGGCTGCCGCTTTTGAGACGCCGTATGCACCGACGCCTTCGGTTGGTTTACGGGCAACTGTTCCAGATGGAACTAACACACGAGAAGACTCTGATAGATACGGAAGTGATTCCTTAACTGTTGCAAATACCCCGTAGACATTGGTCCTCCATACTGTCTGAAAGTCGTTGTATGATTCATCTGGAAGGGGAACATTTCCACTTGTCGGCGAGGTAATCGCTGCAGCCGGTATCACAAGATCAAGTGTGTCGACAGATGCCTCTTCAAGCATTGCTGTAATTTCGTCTTCGTTCTGAACATCAATCGAGTGAATCGTTGCTTTCGCTCCATTTTCTTCTACAATTGATTTTGTTTCCTCAAGTGCCCCTGTCGAACGCGCGGCCAACACAAATTCTCGAGAGCTTGTCGCAAGTTCTGCTGCAATTGCTGTTCCTAATCCACCACTAGCTCCGGTTATAAGAATTGCACTTTCTGACATACACTATCTATCTATGAAAGAAAGCTATATTTTCGCATCCCGGCGGATACCGCCGTTTTTATAACTTGAATAATGATTCAGGTATTGTCCTATCTGCCTGTAGGGGCCAACTCCTGTCATCGAGATGCTGTCGGAGAGAGCAGAATGGAGGTGATTCACCGAAGTATTCGGACGGCAATTGTGCTTATTGCGGCTGTGGCAGTCGCGACAATCCCCACAAGCAATGAATGCAATATTAGACCAGTTAATGAAGGGGATACTGGACCAGCAGTGATTCCAACAGCATATCCCACAATAAGTACGTATATTATAGTACCGATTCCTACGCTAGTTCCAGCTATAGCAACTACAATCTCTTCTTTTGCTCCTGACCACGCTTGTGTTATCGCCCCGAAGAAAGCAGCAATGACCAGTGGAAAAAAGAACGCTGTTTGCAATGCAACTTCGGCAACAGAACGTATCTTTCCTTCTGTAATCCCATCTACTGTCCTCAAAATCCGCACTCCAAGTAAGTCCCCGATGAATAGATAGCTAACAACCGCCATCCCAGCCAATATAAAAAGAGCTGTCAAAAACTGTATGTCTGTAATAATATCGTCTATTTCCTGCTGATCTTTGGAGTCATCATCTTTTCCATGGGACTTATCTCGTTTGGACATGTGTCACCTAAGGGAATTTCTTGTTCTTACTCTGTCTTGTATATAATCAGTGTCTTTTTTCTTGATGAGTTATTACTTGACATAGATACCGGAAACTGATATGTTATCGTTACTTAGCATAGCTATTGAGGGCACTTCCCGTTTGATATTCCATGTCTGATGACATTGATGTCCCAACATATGACGATCTTAAGCAGCGACTAGCGTCCCAAGAACGGAGTTTGCCGTTCCGCGTTCTTCCGGATAACATTGCAATGTCGATTACTCGGGGTAGTCTAAATGCCAGCGAAATTAAATCTAACCGGTCCACAGCTGCCTCAGAGTATGAGAAACAACTGGAAACCGCAGCCGAGAAAAGAGATCAACTTCAGAATTTAGCACGCACCTATCAACAAGATAGCGACTCGATTGATGCCGATGAGTTTGAACAGGCAATATCAGGGGCAAGACAGGCAAAACAATCCATAATAGATCTCCGAGAGCGCCAAAGCGAGTTCTTACTTACAACAGAACACAAGCGACTAATCGAACTTCGAGACGAACTTACTGAGCTGATACAACAAGGTAATAATATTATAGAAGCTTCCTCTGCTGTCAATAAGACAAATACAGTCACCCTTCCAGAAGAATTGGATCAGTGGGTGACTGAAAAAGCAAGTCAACAGGAAATGGATTCTGACGCATATCTTCAACTTCTGTTGCAGACACACAAGCAACTACTCGAAGAGGGCAATTCACCCACAGCGGTGTCTGACCAGCAGTTTCAGCAGACAATCCAAGACCTTCGATCATCCCAGCAGGAATTGATCAATGATCTCCGTGACCGAATAACCGAGGTAAAGTTGGAATCCGAGCAAAAAGCACCAAACCATCACGAGCACTCTCACCATCAGCACGAGCTCAAGGATATCACATCAGACATAGAGGACGGCGAAGAACGTGTCGATGGGCATGCTACTGATATGACACAAGTCCGCTCAAATTTGGATGATGGGTTCAATAAATATGAAAAAACGCTGATAACACTCTTGGAACAAACAGATAATTCCATTGAGAAGTCGAAGGTTCTTGGCGAATCATTACTCGAATTACGAGAACTTCTGGATCCGGCTGTTAAGAAATATGCTCAGCAAGACTTACTGTCAGATATAATGAAAACTGCTAACCGCCAGAATATCACTAAAGCTCGATGCGCTGAATGTGGGTCAAAAGTTCAACTTTCACAACTCACGACTCCTCAATGCCCCTATTGTTCAAGCCGATTTGTCGATGTCGAGTCAAAACAACATGTAACAGGGCTGATTCGGCGACCAACGTTAGTAACAAGTGGACGTCCGGCATTAGTGAGTGCTGAAACAGCTGAAATCACTGAACGCGTTGAGGAAACACTTGAAGAAACGCAATTAACAAAACACAGCGAGATAGATAGTGAGCTAATAGATTCCGACGGTGAATAATCAAGATTACTCGACTCACATAATACAATATTTTCATGTATAACTTCTTACCATATATCTTTGTGTCTCCTCCAAATAGTGTGCTTAACTTTGAGTATTTAGCATAGTGTCTGACAAAGCTAAAATTGATATTTAATATACAGCCAGCATTATTATTGAACCAGACATAGCAGAAAATGGAGCGTCGATGGAAGATTACGCTCCGACAGAATGCCCCGGCCCAAGCCCCCTGTCATCGTTGCCGTGCCTCTAATTGACAGACTCTCTAACTGCCGTATCTTTCAGCCCCTATCTTTTTGAGTCTCTCTATCTTGCTTGTAAGCGTGCGAGGCGTCGTATAATCTCCTTGTGGAAGGGGAGATCAACGGGTCTTGATATCGTCTTCGTCTCGAATGATTTGTGTTTCTGCGTTTCCACTCGTCTCCTCATTGACCAGATTGTAAAACTCGTCCTGCAGACCTGCCGGAAACGTGAGTACTCCGATCCATCCTCCATCTGGTTGCCACTCTTCACGGTCTAGTTCACCAAACTCACGAATTTTTGCTTGAGCACTTCCGGCGTAATCGGCCGAAACCTGAACAGCTACTGTCACCTCATCAAAACGAATCGGAATCACTGGCCGTAATGCATCAAGTGCATCGTCAATCTGTGACTCGACCGTTTCCATTGGGTCAACTCGAAAATCGGTTTCTTCAAGAGCGCTTTCAATACGTTCTGGCGGGTGGGGGGCGTTGTCCATCTGTGGGTTAACCGCATTACGAGCAATCTTATTTATCAACGATCTCCGTTTCTGCTCCTGCATTTCTCGCCGCTGTTCGGCCGTAATTTGAATCTCTCCTTGTCTAATTACTTCCGGGATAATCTCAAGTGGCTCTGTAGTACCGAATACTTCCTCTAGATCTGATTCTGCTGGCCGGTCACCTCGAGAAGCGTTCTCGAATACATCCTCTGCAGCAATCACATCCTCAAGCTCTCCTTCAAATTCCCCTCGTTTGATTGCTAAGGCAGCATCTGGATCAACGAGCACTTCAAATCGCGTTCCATGTGATTCAAGCTTTGCTGTGACAGCCTCGTCAAGAGATATCATATCAGCGGATAGGAGTGCCCGAATAAAAGAACTTATCCAACGAAACTGTGAGATTGGTTAGTGTTGCCTGTTGGTTCTGGATCTCATTGTCTGCTTAAAAAAGCAAACAAAGATTATTCTTCGTCTTCCTCAGGCTCTTCAAGGATCTCTTCTGTCGCAAGATACTCTTCGACTTCTTCGTCTGTTAGCGTGATGAACTGCTCTGACTCAACATCGATTGTTGCCATGCCGACTCCCTCTGGCCGAAGTTCTTCTTCATTTACCGACGCAAGCGCGTTCAGTGCAAGCTTGATACCTCCTTCAAGATCCATCCCTTCCTCATAATTTTCTTCAAGATAGTCCTGAAGTTCACCTCGATCAGCCCCGACAGCGAGTGCTTGCCATTCATACGGCGTTCCAGACGGATCCGTCTCGTATAACCGAGGTGTACCGTCTTCGATACCGCCGATAATAAGTGCGACACCAAACGGACGTGCCCCACCAACCTGCGTATATTGCTGAATATGATCAGTAACCTCTTTTGTAAGCGTTTCAACACCAATTGGCTCGCCATATCGGAGTTGGTTAACCTGCGTTTGTCGGCGTGCGAAGTCTATCAATTGTCGCGCATCCGCAACATGACCAGCCGAAGCGATCCCAATATGATCATCTGCCTTGTGAATCTTTTCGACACTTGTTCTCTCCATCAATGGCGATCGAATCCGCTTGTCAGCGGCGAACACAACGCCGTCTTCTGTCCGAATACCGATGCTTGCTGTTCCACGCTTTACTGCCTCGCGAGCATACTCGACCTGATAAAGTCGACCATCTGGTGAAAAGATCGTTATTCCGCGATCATAGGCCTGCTGTTGAGCTTGTCCCTGCATAGTAGTATCACTTAAGATTAATTTGGAATTGGGTCGTGTTATAATCGGACAGAAGTTGGATATCAATTATAGATATCATATTGATCCTCCGGTCCGATTTTGAACACGACAATTCTCTGTTTGTTTATAAACTCGGGCCGTGTAAATACTTTTCTTCACAGGAACGTACCGTCCCGCTCGTTCCTCTGATAAATATAAATGCTGGGGTGTCAGAAATCTTAGCAATGCATGCTATTGCAGCTCGAGCCTTTGACTCAGTGTTCCTCCGAACCCGCACAATTGCCTTTCCGTGCTCGTTGTTGAACGTGAATTTAACAACCTGGAGTCCACAGTTGGCACTTCCTGTATCTCCTAACAACTGTCTGGCAGAGACCCAACAAGCTTTCTGAAATTCTTCACGCGTCACTGACCGTTCATGCGCGAGCGTAAACTCCACTGCAAGATATCGATAGCGCGGTTGTAAATGCTTAGGGAGGTGTTTCATAGGAAGATGCTCTACAATCGGTATAACTACTGGTAGTATAATATCCTTCAAACCAGTTACGCTATCTTCCCAATGACGCATTAGTTGTCATTGTCGTCTTGGAGCTATCACTAGTTATTTTCTCGCAGCTTTGTTCGTTGTATTTTACCACTACTTGTCATTGGCAGTGAGTCAGCAAATTCAATTTCTCGAGGATACTCATGAGTTGCTAAACGATCCTTTGCCAATTCTTGTAGTTCTTCTCGAAGCTGACTGCTCGGCTCCGCCTCTGCTGTTAACTCAACGTATGCTTTGATGATTTCCCCTCTAGTCTGATCTGGGATACCAATAACACCTGCCTGTTCTACTGCTGGATGCTTCAATAGGACCTGCTCGACCTCTAACGGTCCAACCCTATATCCTGATGTAATAATAACATCATCAGCACGTGATTTGAACCAAATGTATCCGTTTTCGTCCATTGATGCATGATCGCCGGTTAAATACCACCTATCATGCTGTTTTTCTTTTGTTGCTTGTGATCTGTTGATATACCGATCAAAGAAAACTTCATCGTTCTCTGGTTTAACTGCAATCTCACCTACTTCGCCGGGTGGTAACTCATCATATGTCTCTGGATCAAGAATCTTTACGTCATACCCAGGGAGCGGTTTGCCCATACTTCCCGGCTGCACCTCAAACCAACGAGATGCATTTGATACAACTAAATTTAGCTCTGTTTGTCCATAATATTCATTAACTGTCAATGACTCAAACGTTTCATCTGCCCATGTGAGTATCTCAGGGGTTAAGGGTTCCCCAGCCGAGGCAATCGTCTTTAGCGACAAGTCATACGACTCTGGCGATTCTTCCATGAGCATGCGCAGTGCTGTCGGTGGGATCAGAGCATTCGTGATAGTTTGCTCTTCTAAAAGCGTATACACTGATTCCGGATCGAACCCCTGCATTGGTGCTGCGACGACAGTAACGCCGTAGTGCCACGATCCCATTAATAACCCTCCAAGTGCGGATCCCCATGCCCAATCAGCTGGCGTCCAATTAATTGCAGCCGAGTCCATGTTCCCATCAAAGAAATTGAACGCAGCAGCGGCTCGGCCGAGCCAGAGAGCGTGTGAGTGTAACGCACCTTTTGGCTTACCAGTTGATCCTGACGTGTACATAACTGCACTTCCATCTGTGACTGATCCAGATGGAGGAGTAAACTCAGTTGATTGGTTCTCAATTTTGTTTTCGTAATAACTGGTTTTAACAGGATATGTCAGGTCTGATGATTTCTGTGACTTGGATCCGTCATACCACTGGTGTTCATCAAGTATTATCGCGTGCTCCAAAGAATCACACTCTGCTGCAGCATTGGCAACTGCTTGATCAACAGATGGATCAAAAATAACGGCTTTTGCATCTGAATCGGAGAGTCGATATGCGATAGCGTCGGTACCGTACATCGTTGTCATCGGGACTGTAATGGCTCCGAGCTTCCAGATTGCAAGATGTGATACCGGTGTTTCTACTCGCTGCGGACTAACAACACCAACGCGGTCATCGGCCGTTATTCCAATCTCAGAAAGTGCATTCGCGAGCCTATTTGACATTTGGTTAATCTCGGTAAATGTGTATTCTTGACCGGCAGCTGCATCAATCAATGCTGTTTGTTTTTCCACATTCGGATGTTTTGTGATTAGGTCTCGTGCTGGATGGTATTCCGACGGAAAGTCCCAAGTGAACTCCTGTCTGGCCTTTTCATATGTCTCAAAATCAGATGTGATGTGCCATGGCATCGTTTACTTGCGACATCACAGATATCCGGAAATGATTGTTTCGATAATGAAGGATATCCATTGAGTCCACACATTCAAATCACAACCCGAAGGCAGTGCAGCCTGTCATGAATGTAGTACGAGAAATACTACGCGCAATGAACATCGAGTCAATTGATGAACTAGATATTAATGATCCAGTCACAATTACTGTACAGGGATATGATGATCTCACAATCGAGCGAATCGCAGATTGTCAAGTAAGTGTTGCCCACCACTACGTACAACGTGGTGATCTGATGTGTGACCCTGAAGTTGTCTTTGCTATTGATGATGACCAGTGGATACCCATTGAGTACACACAGCATCCCTTAGTCCACAAATATGATAAAACTGGACTCGACATTGATGCATTTTTGAAACGCTGGAATACGAATCTCAGAAACCAAGGATTTCTCCGTGCTGCACGAAATAATTGTAACCGATCCGAGTAAACAGCCGGTCTTCTATGGACGGAACACGCTGAGTATCCTGGAGCTTGTCTTGATACCCTTCGCAAACAGAACACCCCGAATGCTTCAGGACTCTCATCTCATAGCTATTTACTGTTTGATAACTTTGACTTCCTCCCACAGCTGAAGCCGGTGGGTGTTTGCCTCGCTACCATCTTGACCTCCTCCACACGGCTGAAGCCGTGGGATTCCTCCGTGGGTAATCCAACCAGTTGATTACCCCGGCTGTGAACGTGCGGGTTCGCTGATGCACCTTCGGCCCTCACAAGAGGGTGTGGCGTCTTGAGTATCCACTCGGTGTTGCCCTCCAATGACGGAGTGACACTCGCGGGCGTCCAGCACCGTGAGCAGCAGGCCGGGCCATCGGCCTGACTCTCCGTTCCAGCCACGGATCGGGAGTCCTGTGATGACATGCCAACCGCTGCTGGTTGGGCTGCAAAGGTGTGTAAGTTGTGTAAGAGTTGAGACGCACTCGTGGCCATCTTGAGCATGAGTGCGTTCCCCGCAGCAGCATGTCACATGTCCGCAGAATGATAACCCCTCTGATAAAATAAACGTTGGGATTACAACTGGTCTGTGTCACGTAGCTTGTGGCATATCATATCGGCTTCATCCCACGGCTAAAGCCAATGGGCTTTCGCCTTGCTACCGCTGTAAGTATGTTATACTGCTCACTCTGACCGAAGAATAAGCCAAAAACTCCTTTCAAAAGCACCTTGATCCGAGTCTTGATAGCTTCGGGCAACTGACTTTGCATCCAATGAGATTGTCTCGACACCGGTTATAACTCACTATAGTGATTTTGTTGCTGTTTGAACCCGTAGACGAACACGATTCCCGCCAACTGGACTTTCCTCGAATATGATGTCGCCGCCAAGACAATCAACCGTGAGCTTGACTAACCAGAGTCCTAGTCCATTCCCATGCTGGTGCGGTGTTATCTCTGCATCTCCAGTAATTATTTTCCGTTCTGTCTCTGGAATTATTGGTCCATCGTCATCAACTATGATATCGGTCCATGCTCCCTTATCAGTGTGCTCAGTCGATATTCTTACATGCGGTGTTTCTGACGGATTGTGTACTACTGCATTTTCAAGCAGTGCGTTGATAGCTGGTTTCAACTGATCATTAGCACGAATATAACTTTGATCTGATAGCTCTGATGTGATACATGCGTCCGGATATTTCTCCTGTGCTTTGGCAACACTTTCTTGTAGAAGCGAGTGAGATTCGACATCTCCACTACTTTGAGAAGAATCGCGGAGAAGTTGAGTAATCTGAGATGCCTCCTCAGAAAGCGACTCAAGATTGTCAGCCGCTTCCTTTATTGCCATTATAGTCTCCTTCCTATTCTCAGGTGTCTTTTGGACAGTTGTTAGCAGTCGCTCAATATTTCCGCTAATAACTGTTGCTTCTGTACGGAGGTTATGACGAAGCACCCGATTGAATACTTTTAGCTGCTGCTCCTGTTGAACCACTTCAGTAACATCAATGTAGATTGCATATCCGTCAACAGTTGCCCCATTGTACGGGATTCCACGATACAGGAACTCTCGCAGCCCACTGCTCGTTTTTCGCCGTACATGCTGATAGTTCACTTTTCCAGCGTCTGTCCGCTTATCAAGTATAGTTGCTTCTTCTCTAAGCCAGTCTGGAACAATATACTCATTGAGCGGAGCGTCAACAATTTTCTCTCTTGGATAACCAAATGTTTCAATAAATGGTTCATTTGCCTCTCGAATCATCGGTGTATTATTAACAAGCTCAAATCCAACAACGGCATCTTGGATATTATTGATCAGACACTGTGCCGCGTCAACTCCTTCTGTATCAAGAATCTCTGGGGCCATACTATAGTAAAGATACGTCTAGCAGGAGGAACTCTTTCCGCGGATATACTGCCTGCCTTTTGTGTAAATATTTCCACCGTTGCGATACTGAAAATATTATTGACTGTATCAGAAGCAAATTTCTAAGGGCAAGCCATATCTACAATATGAACTTCATAGAGCCAAATACCTCGACTACAACTCCACGGGGTATACGAGTAATCTCTGTGCTGTTAGCTGGGCTTGCAATCTATACTGTCTTCCTGTTTCTTTTTACTGGGACAGTCTCATCGATGGTATCTGTTGGGGCTGTACTATTTTTCGGTGGAACTGTCGTTATTATTAGTATTGCCCTGTATCAACAACGGCCAATCGGTTGGGCTGGATCGTTACTTATTGCCATTACCTTCCTTATTTATACGATGGGATCTGTTATCTCTGCAGGATCAAACATTTCTGTACAACAAATTCTAGCGATATTTAGTGGATTTGCTCTCTTTGGATACTTGATGGCTAATCGGTCTCTATATCTCACAGAGTAAACTAAAATGAGTTATCCCATCAATATTTAAATTAAATTACAGATGTCATACCATGTGTTTTTAGTTGCTATCGTCCGTTAACTATAACATGGGCTTTGGAAGCTACGATGAATCTGAGCAAAATGATCAAGACGTGGAGTCTGACGATGATGCTGAGGGGATTAATGTGCACAAAAACGATCATGAGGGAGATGTCTCGTTCGACACCGAGGAGTCAACTGAAGATCTCGTAAACAAGCTCGACGACATCCGCGACGAAACTGACGAGTAACCCGTCAACTTCCTCGAAGCTGTCCTTCTTGCTAATTCTGTATACGTGAGTCTCACGTACTAATTATATCAGTAGTTGGTAGCACGGTTTCTTTATTCAGTCGGCGGCGTTGAACCCCTCGTTCACAGGGATCGGGCCGATCACCTGCTCCACTCGGTACTTCTCTCCATCGCGGTAGATGTCGATGTGGAGTCCCTCTTCGGTGATGTCGTGGCCGCCAGGTGCGTCCTGATCGTGGTCGTACCGGACAACCTCTCGCCAGTCACTATGCTGGAGCAACGTGAGGTGTATCGGCTTCAGATCATCGACCACGGCTAGGTCGTGAAGTACGAGGGTGACCGCCCGGTGGAGACGGCGAAGAACGCCATTCGTCGGGTCGGCTCACACTCGCGCTACGGCTTCGGAGAACTCCGAGTGATACCCATCGAAAAGACTGTCAAGAAATAGAAATACAGTGTGAATTAACTCGCTGAGTAAATCCGAGAGATGCCCCGAAATCCCTCGTAAAAAATGCACGCCGCAGACTGAATAAAGAAATCGTATTACCAACAACTGATAACGTTACGCTTCAGACTCTGTTTCTGCTGGTTCTTCACTGGTTTCTTCTGTTGTTTCTTGTTGATCCTCTTCAGAGCGGGCAGCAACTAATGCACCACTGGCAACGCTGTACATTGGTTCGTCGACTGAGTGTACTCCACTGATTGAGAATGGTAGATCTGCCTCATTTAGATGTTCTGCAAAGAGATCGTCGAATCCGTCCGGCATTGAAGTTCCGCCAGTAACAACAACTGGAACGTCCATTCCTTCCTCAATGTCTTCCTCATCAACTTCTCCTTCAATGTTCTCGATCACGTAATTGATGAGGTTCTCATAGTAAATCGCTAAGGCACCTTCAACGCCACCGACATCCGTCTCGAAATCAAGTGCGAAGTCTTCCTCTTTGATGCTTGTTACTTTGTCTACTGGGGTACCTGTTGCTTGAGCGGTCTGCTCATCAATCCAGTCTCCTCCTCGAGCAATTGAGAACTTCATTACTGGGACGGCATAATAGGCTAAGCAGATGTTGGTCATTCCAGCCCCAAAGCTGATTCCTAGCCCAGTGAAGTTATGATCTGCGAGCTCAGAGTAAATCACAGCCATTCCTTCATTAATCGGTTCCGGATCGTAGCCCATATCACTCAGCATTGATTCGAGCGTTTTCTCGTGATATAACGTTGAATAATCTGAATCCACAGGATCAGCTGGGCTTGAGAAGAATAACCGCTCGTCCTCATATCGAGGCTCGCCAACAACTTGTTCAGTAATCAACTGGATCATTGGAATTGCGGATGACTCATCTCGAGAGAGAATACCGTCCTGCATCGGACGGCGTGTCTCTTTGTTGAAAATATTTGCAAAGTTCAAGGCGTCGTCTCCGACAACATAAACAGTGTCGCCTTTTCGTATGTGCAGAACTTCACTTCGAGAAAGCATCTGTTCTGCCATGTCGCTGTATTCGATTTCGACGAACGAGTTGCGCTGTTGAACAAAAACCGTTTCGGAGCCTTCCTGTTGGCTCGATATAATGTTCATCGTGCCAACGTCAATACCTTTGGCCATATATTCTCTTTATGCTCACCCTAAAAGTAGTTTATTGCACAGCGTTGCTGGCATAATCCCAATATAATAACTGTTGGTATAAATAAAACAACTATTTTAACTTCTGTAGGCTAAGCCCCGTTCTCAAGGCGCCGCCGAAAGTGGCGAATAGGCAGGAGTAGTTTACTAATAGCTTGGTACGCAAACTTCAAGATTTTTTTGTCACTCTCTTGGGACCGGCAGACTCAGAATCATCTTCCATATCACGTGGAGTCACTACACCTTCTGCCCGATGCATGTCGGACTCCCCTTTAGACTCTGCAATCCGGTCGAATGCTTCTTCCCACGACTCGGATTCGGGCTGGTCGGGATCTCGGTTAATATTAATCCCGACGAATCCACACTCCTCACAGTGATGTGCGGTTTGGTTTCCAAGCTGGTATGATTCTAAATCGGATTCACAGCGTGGACAGTCCATATTGGTATCTATACACTGGATAGTACTTAGTAATTGACTTTGCTAGAGAATTAGTATATCCTATCTATAATGTTGGAATAAGAGCGCTCGGACATCGTCCTTTGTTCGCGCAGTTTCTGTACTGCCATCAGGTAATTCAACTTGGTATCGCGCATCGCTGTCTGATTTTTCCCATTTGTCACTATGTGCTTCAAGAAGATTTAACATCGCATTGAGCCGTCCTCCAGATTGTCCTGACGTCGTGTCTGTGTCTGGTTCTTCTGGTTCAGAAACTGCTTCAGCATCGCTATCGGAAGTAACTGCTTCCGCTGCATCTGTCAAATCAGGAGCCACCGGACTGGCAGATTCCTCTGTTTCCTCGGGGTGATCTGGTTGGTCAACTTGTCCGCTGTCCGTTGGCTCGCCAGCCTCTGTTCCCGTTGAGGTCGTGGTCGCGTCTGCATCTCTAGATGCATCTTTATTCTCTGTTTTTGTTTCTGGTTCTGATTCTAGCTCTACATCAACAATAGCCAGTGGATCCTCGTGAACCTCCTCAATCTTCTCAAGAATCGCGTCAATAAGCTCTGCCTTTGTCATACTACTGCGGCCGGAAACATCGTATTTAGCCGCAATCGTGTATAGGTCCATATTCTCGGCCTCACTCTGGTCTGTGTGCCGACGATTTCTCTCTTTTAGACTTTCTTTTATTTCCTCCGGCGAGAAGATGTCTGTATCGCTTGATTCCCTGTCTGTTGTCTTTCCAGTGTCACCTGTATCCTCTGCCGGAGCGCTAATATCAGCTGTCCGATCTGGGTCGTCAGCTGTCTCTGCCAAATCAAGTAAGTAATCAACAGCGGCTGATGTTTCAACGGTAGCGTATGGACCACCGTGTGTCTCCTCAAGTTCTTTGCGCAGTGACTCAATCCGATCTTGTTGTTCTTCCGTGATATCAAGTGATGGCATGGTGTTATGAATGTGTTTCTGACACGTGTCACGTCGACACGCCAATTACTATCTATATGATGATATAGTGGTATCACCCTTATATTTCTTGACGTAGTTTGATTTTACTCTCACTAATTTGTAATTTGTTGTAAGTAAAACAACGCATATCTTAATACCCTGAGCGTTACGAACATATATATGGAAGATACCCAAGGATCGATTGCTTGGCGTTTTACATCTGAAGGTGAATCTGTATCATTGCCAACAATTGCCGGTGAGAGTGTATACGTCGGAGATAGTGCAGGCTATCTTTACGCGATTGGAATCCAGAGTGGTACCGAAGAATGGCGTTTTGAGACAGGCGGGCCAATTAACTCAGCTCCTGTCGTTGCTGATGGATTAGTCTGTGTCGGCAGCAATGATCGTACGCTGTACGCACTTGACCAAAAGACCGGAGAAACGCAATGGACAGTCGGAATTATTGGGGATATTAACAACTCACCAACTGTCTCTGATGGAGTCTTGTACCTCGGAACTGAGGGTGGGCATCTTTACGCCATTGATGTCACTGATGGTGAAGAAGTCTGGCGGGTCAGCGTAGGGAGCGGATTTAGCCAAAATCCAGTTAGCTCTGCACCAACGATCGTTGGTGATGTCGTATACTTCGGTGATAGCTCTGGGTCTCTCCATGCAGTAAATAAAGAAACCGGCGACGAATACTGGCGGCTAAGAACTAATGGGGCTATCCGGTCAACGCCGACAGTAGTCGACGGAGTTGTTTACTTTGGATCTACTGACGGAACATTGTACGCTGCTGATGCGACTTCGGGAGAACACCTCTGGGAATTCCGAACCGATGGTCGAATAACTTCATCTCCAACAATTGCCGACGAGACTATCTACGTGGGGAGTCACGGTGGCACTCTCTATGCACTTGACGCTGAAACGGGGGAAAAGCAGTGGCGCCATCGCGTCAGCGATCGTATCGAAGCATCACCAACTGTTGCTGGGGATACCGTCTATATCGGAAATTCAAAAGGTAGATTATATGCAGTCAACGCAACAGAGGGAACTCGAGACTGGCACTTAGATATTAGTGAACAAATCACTTCTCCACTTATTAGCGGTGGCGTTGCATACCTTGGAAGTGGCGCTCGAACTCTCTATGCGATAGAGGTTGGTGAGAATGACTCCAGCCGTGATTCTCGTGTGCTGTTGGGATCGATGGGTCATCACGACCAACACGTAGACTCAGATGAGACGACAATCACTGATGAGCAAGTGCGTGCTGATATCAAACGAGAGCTTGAGAAGGCAGATATGGAAATTGGCGGCACTGAAGAAGCCAGCACACGTAAACTCAAAATTAATACAGAGATTCTCGATGATGCTAAGCGAGAGATCACTGAGACAGCGAATGAGAAACGGACGACCTCATCCAGCGTTGACGATGCTGTATCGCAACTACAGAACATGCAGGGAGGAGAGTCTGAGACTGCAAGCGGTGACAGTGTCGATGCACAGGCTGATGCGTTACGTGAACTCAAAGACCAACAGCAAGAGTCTGATGAGTGATCGTTGTATAAGCTGCTGTTTCCTGTAATTGGCGTTACATCAAGATACTGTAACGATATATAACTGAGCGGCTTACTGGCTTCTGTTTTCTTCGACTATCTTACTGGCTACTAATACCAAATCGTCCTGATACCGTGGGCCGATAACCTGCAGTCCCACTGGAAGCCCGTCTTCTGTTGTACCAACCGGAACTGATGCAGCCGGATGCCCTGTCCAGTTAAATGGCCACGTAAGTACCCTTTCCCACTCTGTCGCAGCGCTTGGGTTAATATCTGCATCAACATTCCCCAATGTCGGGGTCAAGAGGATGTCATAATCTACGAAGACATCTTCCACTGCGTCAAATAGTTCTGTCCGGACAATTCCGGATGTTGCAATGTCTTTTGTCGTAACAGAGTCTGCTTTTTCTATGAAACTAACCAAAGTGTCATCAACTTTGTCTGGATAGTCCCGAATGTCAATATTAAACGACTGTCGAAGCGTCTCTGCCGCTCGCTCAAGGCTAACACTAAATGTTTCTTCAACGACCGCGGTGAGCTCCTGCATGTCCCTCCCATGATCAAGCGCTACGGTATCGACATGAGTCTCTCCAGATTCAAGTCGTTCTATCTGGCTCTCTATAACGTCTTGAATCTCTGAGTCGACCTCAAACACATCTAGATTTGGACTGTATGCTACTTGTAACTTAGATGTCCCCGCTTCTATTGCATCGAGAAACGAAATATCGACAGGCACACTTGCAGGATCACGCGGATGCATACCTGTAATTACGTCCATGACTAAGGCAGCATCCTCAGCCGTTCTTGTGATTGGTCCTGTAACTGAGTGATGCATTTTCTTCCCGAAGGCATTTGGTCGTGACTTAACCGGCACAAGTCCATATGATGGCTTTAAGCCAAATACTCCACATAATGTAGCTGGAATCCGTATCGAGCCTCCAGCGTCGCTTCCAATCGCAGCTGCTGCCATCCCCGCTCCAACTGCAGCGGCACTTCCACCAGATGATCCTCCAGCATTCAACGACTGATCAACTGGAGATGCAGTTGGTCCGATAAGATTGTTATCAGTCATTCCTTTGTGTCCAAACTCTGGTGTGTTTGTTTTCCCGATGATAACTGCTCCTGCCTCCTCAAGTCGTTGTACAACCGGAGATGTTTCTGGAGATGTGTATCCCAGCTCGTCAATGAGCTTCGACCCCATTGTATGTCGGACACCTTCCTTCCCCTGTCGTAGGTCCTTAATTGCGATCGGAGCTGCGTAGAGCGGATTCTGTGAACGCTGATCCTCAGAATACGCCTCAAGCCTGACGGCTTGTTCTTTCGCAAGATCCCCAGTTACTGTAATAAACGCGTTAATATCTGGCTCCTGCTGATCAATCTTCTCAAGATATGTTTGTACAATTGCTTCTGGTGCAATCGAACCTGATTTGGCACGCTTTGTTATCTCCCTCAAAGTGAGTCCTGTGATCTTCTTTTGGTCCATGCTGCCGAACTGTTAGTACCATATGTCCCGTCCAAAATGAAACTGATGCCGGTTTGCTTGTCTGACAGTTGTCAATCCATTTTTCCATAAGATCTTGGGGGATGACTGTCCATGTATCTTGGGCTAATCTCAGAGCTTTTTAGTGAACTTACCCCGCCCTACTCCGCTCGGGGTGTGCCCTCGCTTCGTTGAGGGCGGGGCTTCCTGCCTCTCGGACAGGATTTCCTGTTTCCACGACGGCACTTGCAAGCACTGTCTCACGCTGGGACAGGCTCGCAGCGGTGCCAGTCTCCGCAGGCGTTGCTTTGGATTGTTCCAACCCTACTCGATGGTGACGGCGATGATAGAGTCTGACCGTGGTTATGATCCCACTCTAAGCCAGCCTCATGAGTGAATCCCGTCACGACTCAGTATTTGTTGGCAATTGAGTTGAATGTTTTTGATTTGATTAAGCGACGGCTGTATCCCCGCCCTACTCGCTCCCGGTGGTCGCCCTTTGAGGACGGGGACTTAGCCTGCAAAGGGTTAAAAGGAAGTTATGGTATATATTCATTCGTTACACACGTCCACTATATTGTTCCTTTACAGCGGCAAATATCACATTATGATAGTTTCAAAACTTTTATTGACCATATTGTTCTTCGTGTTATTAGGAGAAAAAGACGATTGAGGAGGAATCGTCCTCCTGTTTCGTTCACAAATCTGTCGAACAGCTCAGATGGTGAGCGAGGTGCATGAAGAGATGACATCTACAACAGATCAATCGAATACTACACTTAACGGGACCCCTCGCCAAGGACTTCTCACGGCAACGTTTGGGTTCTTTATTGGTTTTGCAGGTATCGTCGTATATGGCCCGGCCGCTGATCAGTTCGAGCAAGCGATGGGACTGTCTGGAATCTTACTCGGAATTTTAGTCGCCGCTCCGAATCTTGTTGGTTCTTTGATCCGGATTCCGTTTGGGGCGTGGACCGACGATGTTGGAGCAAGAAAGCCTTTTCTGATCCTTTTCGGGCTATCGATCATCGGTATGGCTGGTCTCTCAGCTATCCTCGTATTGTTCTATCCCAGTGGCCTTTCAATGGAGCTGTATCCACTGATCTTTCTCTTTGGCGCATTGAGCGGCTGTGGAATTGGTGCTTTCTCTGTTGGTAATGCGCAGACATCATACTGGTACCCAGCAGATAAGCAGGGAACAGCACTTGCCATCTACGCTGGAATCGGAAACACCTCACCAGGTGTGTTTACGATTCTTATTCCTGTCGTTATCGCAACAATTGGACTTACACAGACCTACCTTCTCTGGCTTGTGCTACTTATACTTGGGACAATCATCTACGCTATCTACGCTGTAGACCCGTACTATTTCCAACTTCGAAAGCTCGGTGTCGATCCAGACCGAGCGGAGCGCAAAGCCCGTGAACATGGCCAGGAACTGTTTCCAAGCGGAGACACATTTAAATCTGTCAAGCAGGCTGCCACAATTCCGAGATCGTGGGCACTTGTGGCAATGTACTTCTCATCGTTTGGTGGATTCCTTGCGTTGACCGTTTGGTTCCCGACATACTGGACATCATATCACGGGATAAGTTCCAGTGTTGCCGGTGCTCTGACTGCAATTGGCTTCATTGTCCTTGGAGCGATAATCCGTATTCCGGGCGGTATACTGAGCGATCGAATTGGAGGCGAACGAACCGCTATTCTTAGCTTCAGTATTATTGCTACTGCTTCGCTAATATTGATGCTCAGTCAAACATCAGTCCTTGCAGCCATTGGACTTGACACCTCTTTGCTCGGTGTCTCCCCCTGGACGATAACAGCAGTTATTGGAATGGTTGTTCTTGCAGCGGGCATTGGCGTGGCCAGTGCAGCCGTGTTTCAACTCCTCCCACAGTATGTCCCTGATGCCGTTGGTGGTGCATCAGGACTTGTGGGAGGAGTTGGAGCCTTCGGAGGGTTTGTTGCCCCGCCATTGCTCGGAATATTTGTTGACCTCTATGGGCCAACCGGGTATGCGCTTGGTTTCATCCTGTTTTTGCTTTTGGCCCTTGTTGGATTGCTTTTGTCTGTCAGTCTATATGTAATCGATAGCTAAGTTACGTTCGTGACTTGGTTTCCCGTCAACAAATTCGCAGAAGGAGTCTCATGTGCTACTTACCAGACGGTTTATGACAAAGTCTAATTCACTCGGCGTTTATGTATCAACCATGAAAGAGAACGTTTTGGTTGCCATTGACCAGTCCGATCCAGCATGGGAGGCTCTCCGAGAGGCCTGTGCATGGCTCAACACAGATGACTTAACTGTTCTTCATATCCTTGATACTGGAGAATCAAGTTATGGAATCGAAGGAGGCGCAGCAGATGCATGGCATGCTGCAAAACAGGCTGGGGCAGACGATCTATTTGAACGTGCAGAACAGATCGCTGCGGAGTACGATGTCGACATTGAAACTGCGGTTGAGTATGGCCGTCCGGCAGATGCTATCATCCGCTATGCCTCTGAGCATGATATTGATCATATTATATTGGGCAGCCATGGGAGATCAGGACTCTCTCGGATGTTGCTTGGTAGCGTTGCTGAAGAAGTGGTTCGTAATTCCCCTGTTTCGGTGACGATCGCTCGTCAAACTAAAGAAGAGTCAACCCCCGACTAATTCCAAGACACAGCCAAAGAACCTTTTTTCGTCTCTCTCGCATATACAGATATGAAAGATCCGGATCTCGATGATGTTGACCGCACTATTCTCCACGCGCTGCAAGAAGACGCCCGGAACATTACATCCGACGAAATTGCCGAGCGAGCCGGCGTCGCGGGAAGTACCGTTCGAAAGCGAATTAAGCGACTTGAATCTGAAGGCATAATTCAAGGATACAGTGCAAATATCAACTACGACGAATCAGGATACCCTATTCGAATGCTTCTGTACTGCACCGCTCCAATACCAAAACGAGGGGATCTCGTTTCTGATATCCTTGATATCCCTGCTGTTGTTTCCGTTCAAGAACTCGTCACAGGTGAGGAAAATATATTAGTCACTGCTGTCGGTGAGACAGATAGCGACATTACTCCAGTTGCACAGGAACTTCTTGATATGGGTCTTACCGTTGTTGATGAAGTTCTTGTCCGCCGCCGAAGATCAACACCGTTTGATGAATTCGACGTTGAGTGATATTTTGTCTAAGAATTATCGCATAGAAGTGCAATTTACTTGCCGAGTTACAAATTCCAGCTTTCTTCGAGGAGAGAATCCCACCGTTTACGCCGAGGAGGATGTCACGATTGTTACGAAGATAGGATTCCTGTCTAAATTTCTGATGATGTCAATACATCGATAATACGGTCTGCAGCTTCTTCTAGACGAACGCTCGCCTGTATTGGTGGTCTTCCGTTGAGTGCGGCATCCATAATCTCATCCTCGTACGGAATTGTTTCAATGACTGGAATGTCGATCTGCCCTGCAATCTGTTCGTACTGACCATCCCGTATTTTGTTTAGAACCACGTACACTGAATCTATACCCAAATCGTCAGCCATCAACTTGATTGTCTCGACCGTTTCGATGGCTGTTTGTGACGGCCCGACAACAATTATTATTGAATCAACACTTTTGGCAGTGCCTCTACTCAGATGTTCAACACCAGCTTCCATATCGAGGATAGCTACATCGGACTCAAGGGCTGAGCTGACGAATGAACGCACGAAGTTTTGCTCCGGACAAAGGCATCCCGTATTCGCTGTTTCCGGAGTTCCAATTGTAACCAGTTTTCCGTTCTCGCCAAATGAGGATGAACAGTCTGAGAATACATCGTCGATCTCCGGATTCATCCTCACTAGCCCGTTCCTACCGGCACGTTGTTGAATTAATGTCTCACGATCTGTGATTGGTATCGGTGACTCACAACCGATTGTCGTTGATAAATTTCTATCTGGATCGGCGTCTACAGCAATGACTTCTTGATATGTGGATAATCGTCGGGCAAGTGCTCCAGATAGTGTTGATTTTCCAACGCCTCCTTTTCCGGTAACGGCAACTCGTAGCGTCTGATCATTTAACTTAGCTATAGGTTTCGTAGGACGCTTATTGTTAATTTCCTTGTTGACATGAGTATGGCCGTGTTCATGATCATAGTCTTGATTATGATCATGCGTGGGTTCTTGATGATTACCACAGTGATCGCACATAATCAGTCACCTCTTGCTGGTGAAGCAAACAGAACTTCTCGTCGCTGGTCGATTGCGCTAATAATTTCATTTGCGGCTGCGTCTGGGTCTGACTCCTGTATAAGGTACCCACCGGTTATTTCCTTCAATTCCTCAGTCAATATTTTAGTCACCTCATCACTGTGATTGACAGGTAATTCTGGAGCAACGTGCAGTGGTAATCCGAGAGCTAATGCCCACGTACCGATACTAACGGCCTTTTCAGCGATCAGTTCTGGTGCACTTGCAACCACCGGTAACTGTCGCGTCGGAGTACCTGTTTCTTCAGAAAGTGTGCGCAGCACATTTCCAATTCTTGAGTTATCAACACATGAACCCATATGCCAAACTGGCGGTAGCTCTGCTCCGGCCGCTTCCTCAAGATTGTCAAGAACTGTTGCTAAGCCATCTCCGGCCATCTTATCCGTATTTTTGGGGTCAAGATATCCCTCTTGTGCGGCGATATGTCCAATGCATCCTGTTACGACTGGTAAAATGTCTTCTGCAAGCAATTCATCGATCAAATTCTCAGTCATGTCAGCTGTTCGTAACTTTGGATTGGGACACCCCACAATCCCCACAATCCCTCGTAACTGCCCGGATTTAATTGCTTCCACTAATGGCTGTGTTGGGTCCTCAGGGTTTGCGTTAGCTAGCGTTTCAAAAACAAATTTATCTGAAACGCCTACGACAGCTTGCTGCGTTTGATCTGGTACGTCCGTTGTATAGCCCGGTCTCTCAACTCGGTCCTGATAGGCGTCGATCCCCCGCTTAATTATCTCCTGTGCATCTGCATCAGCTGTTTCTGGATTGAAGCTAACGTGTTCAGCCTCTGGAAGCTGAACGAAGTCTGTTGTCGTGATCAACTTTGTGTGGTGACACTCAATCAGGTCATCTAAGCCGGGCCAAATACATTGGACATCAACGACCATTGCATCAACTGACCCCGTTGTAACTGCCATCTCAGCTTGTGTGCTGTGTGCTGCAAGTGGGATATCATCTCGCTGGGCAAGTTCATTACCTGTACAGCAAATTCCAACAATGTTGATTCCATCAGCCCCTACTTTCTTTGCTTCTTGTTCCATTTGTTGTGCGTGCTTTACCACCATTTCACTAAGAACAGGTGAGTGACCATGTACGGCAATATTCACTTGATCTGGATTCAATACACCGAGGTTAGCCTCGGTTGTTGTTGGCATCGGAGTGCCAAAGAGTATGTCTTGTAGATCAGTGCCCATCGTCAATCCAGCATATCCATCAGCTAATCCCGCCTCAAGAGTCCCCTGAAGGAGATGCCTTGAGTCTGCATCGTTCCCCTGTGTTGTCCGATGCATTGCACGGGCGACTTCCATATCTGCGCTCGCAGTCGGCTGAATATCTTTTTCCGTAAGGTACTGGCGCTGTTCTTTCGGCATTCGTTGAAGCCAATTTAACGTTCCTTCATTGCCTTCTTCAAAATCATTGAGGGCGGCATCAGCAACTGCCTTTCCAATTGTATCAATGTCTCCTTCTGCATTAATCCCTAAATCCTTAGCAATGGTACGTAGCTTCTGCTCATCACGAATTTTGTATGTAGTGTTATCTTTATTGACAACCTCTCTCAGCACCTCTGCAACCTCTCGAGCGTGATCAGCATGGCTGGCAGCACCGGCCGCAACTTGTCGGTATAGATTTCGAGCGACAACCGTTCCAGGCCCGGCACCACATACACCTCGGTCCATCCCCTGCTTTTCATCAGTTACCCGGCATGGCCCCATGTGGCAGATTCGGCAGCACCCTCCCCCTGTTCCGAAGGGGCACTGTGGTCTGGACTCTTCTAAACGATCGTACGGTAACGACTGATCTTCATCCCCAGAATAGGACATCTGTGCACCTCTGTAATATATGGTGCATGTTAAACGTTTACCAAGGTAACAAGTTCCTATCCTCTTATTTTCGATCAAAGAAACCTGAGGTATATAGCGTATTGCCTCAAAATGATACTATATCACAGGAGTAAGGTAATAACTAGGCCTACTTCCTGGATTTATCTCAGGATACGTAGTTGGCTTCCGTTTAGACAGTAACGTGTTTTATTACGGCATCAGACATACATCCCTTCATTGTGCGGCTTGTTCAACTCACGGTTTCATCTGAAGAAGAGACCACGGTTCACCGAGTACTCAAAAATTACAATGCCGACTATATCGAAACGGATGAGACAAGTGACCGAAACTACTCGGCCGTAATCTACGTACCACTTCCGAAAAATGCCGTTGAGCCACTGCTAGAAGAGTTACGGAACGCCGGTATCAGCCAAGATGGGATTACAGTTATTGTTGAAGCTAGTACAATTGAGTCGAACAAATTCAACGAATTACAGGAAAAATATGCTGAGAATAAAAGTGAGGAGCGAATTGCAAGGGAAGAACTGCAGTCCACGGCCCAAGACCTCCTTTCATCGCGAGGACATTACTATACCCTCACTGTCATTAGCACTGTTGTAGCAACTGCTGGACTTTTGCTCAACTCCCCAGCAATTGTTATTGGGGCAATGGTCATTGCGCCACTAGTCGGGCCTGCCTTGGCGGCAAGTACCGGTGTTGTGACAAACAACGATGAGCTGCGATCGCAGGGGGTACTTCGACAGATCTACGGGGCGGCTGGAGCCGTGTTGGCGGCCACCGTTTTTGCAGCTTCAATTCAAATTCTAAATGTTGTTCCTCCTGGAATTGACATACTCGGTCTTGAACAAGTTCGGGGACGATTTGCTCCTGACTTTCTGGCATTGATTGTTGCAATCGGGGCAGGTATCGCAGGAGCGTTGAGCTTATCCGCCGGTGTTTCGGCAGCACTTGTTGGTGTGATGATTGCGGCAGCATTAATCCCGCCAGCCGCAGTTGTTGGGATTGGACTAGCTTGGAGTGAATTCACACTTGTTGCTGGAGCTGGAATCCTGCTGGGTGTTAATATCCTCTCAATCAACTTGTCTGCATTAATGGTGCTATGGTATCAGGGATACCGACCTGAACACTGGTTTGAACAGTCTGATGCTCGTAGTATGATGCGCGTCCGCGTTGCAGCACTCGTTATCGGCATATTAGTGCTTTCTGTCTTCCTCGTTGGTGTTACATTTATGACAAACCAAGCAGCAGCACATGAGCAGACAATTCAAACAGAGGTGGATAATATCGTTGATGATCACTCTGATCTGACTTTGATTGATACTGAGGTGGAGACAAATGACCATCCGTTACGAAGCTCAATTGATCAAGTGACGGTAACTGTCGGAAGAGAAGGGGGCACGGATCTGCCACCTTTAGCTGATCAAATCAAAGATCGCATTAACGAAACCGTTGGCGAGAGCGTTGCCATCGATGTTAGATTTATTGAACAACAAAGACGATAGCGTCTAAACGTTATTATTCATCTTTGTCTTTAACAATCGTCACATCCTGATATACGGGATTATGTATGTCGTCTGTTTCATCATCACTGTCTGGGGGAGGAACAATTGTTTCTAATTTTCTTTCTTTATCACTAGGATCAGGTTCCTTAATAATAACTACATCAGCTTGCTGTTGCTGACGAAGCTTCTCTCCTGGAGATTCTTCCGAGGTTTTTTGCTGGCTGTTTATTCCGTCGTTTGCTGGCTCAACTATGGAACTGTCTCTCTGCTGTTGTTCTTTTTGCGCCGTTTTATTTCTTATCTGGTGATGAGCCTTCTGCTTGTCTTTCTGTGTCGGTGCATTCGCAGAGGAACCATTACTTGGAGGCTCATCCTCTGATGGGGATCCTCCGGGAGGTGATCCAATGTATCTTGTCCACAGTACTAGCAGCGACGGAAGAACCAACACACTTGCTAAGAACGCGTATATGATTGTTAACCCAGTAATAATACCAAACTGTCGTAGCACTGGGAAGATGGCGAATGAGAGTGTTCCAAATGCTCCTACTGTTGTTGCAGCACTTCCAACCAGTGCTCCCCCTGTACCGGTAACTGTGGTATATAATGCATCCCAGACTGTGTCTTGGCGCTCTAGCTCAAGCTGATAGCGAGCACTAATGTGGATACTGTATGCGATTCCCAGTCCAATTGTGAGTGACGTAATTGTTCCTGTTAGCACGTTAAATGGGATATCGAGAACCCACATTGACCCGAGGATCCACATTACTGACAGCACTACAGGGAGTAATGTGATAACTCCAAGTGATGCTGTATTACCAGCGAAGTAGTACCCAACAATCATGAATACAAACACAGCAATAAGCGTGAGTACTAGTCCCTGTAGGACCGTACTTAGAAGATCTGCTTCAACATCTGAGAAAATAATTGGTTCGCCAGTAGCTTGAATCTGTAAGTTCCCATCGCTAATCTCTTCGAGTTCGCTTGCCACTCCTCTCATCTCCTCAGTTACCTCGCCGATATCTGCATCGCCTTCTACTTCAACTGTCATCCGTAATGCTTCATATTCTCCTTCTTCTGTGCGATAGATAACATCAGCTCCAGAGGCTGCGGTTTCCGGATCATCAAGCAACAGTCCATACAGTTCTTCGATATTCCTGACTGGGATGTCATTATCTGTAGACTCGTTGTATAGATCATTGAACGCCTCATTCTCACCATCGGCTCTAGTCTGCTGCATAACCGTTAGAGGAGAGGTAATATCTGCTTCTCCAGTTGCTGGCTCAATAATTACCGTCTCTTGTTCGTTGAGGGACTCCTGTCCCTCAGAGATCCATTGTAATGTCTCATTTGCCGTTGTTTCACCCTGTATTAGAAAGTCTATGTCACTTCCTTCGGTTAGGAATGTCTCTTGGATATAGGAAAGATCAGCTTTGGCCTGATATGTACCCGGAGCAAATGGCTCGGGGAGGTTTTGTGTCCATTCTGGAGGACTATCTGCTAAGAAGTCCTCTTCTTGGAAGCTTGTATCTACTTGCGTAGCTCCGTATACTCCTCCGGCAGTAATTAACAGTGCAATAATGACAACAGTAAATGGAACTCGCCGGGCTAAGCGAGCCCCTACCGAAAGCATGCCAGAGAAGATTGATCCACCTGTCCCGAATGCCCGTTTCTCTCTGTTGAAGCCAAATCGCTCCAGTAGCCCATCAATCTCAATCTTAAGTGCTGGCGTGAGTATACCGAATACCAACAGTGCTGAAACGACTCCAAACGTTGCAACAATACCGAAATCTTGCAGTGGACCAATTGGACTGGCCAGATTTGCAAGGAATCCAATCGCAGCGGTTACGGTTACCCACACAAGTGCGACCCCAACCCCGGCAAGCGCAAGTGTCATCGATCGGCGGACATCAGCATCTGACTCACCCCGTTTCTCACGATGCCGCATAAACACGTGTATTGCATAATCAATTGAGAGCCCGATCAGTAATACTGGAACTGAGATGAGCAACTGATTGAATGGGATATCTGCAAATCCCATGAATCCGAACATCCAGATCAAAACAGCAACAACCCCAAACATCCCAAGCAAGATATCAACGATATCGCGGTAGGCAACTGATAATGCAACAACAACAAATAAAAGCGCCAACGGCCCGACAATAATGAAGCTATCTCCTAATGATCGTTCAATTTCGTCGGCAAGAATACCCGGTCCGAATAATGCATATGTCTCTTCACGGTCATTTGCAATGTCACGAATATCCAACTGCGCATCTGTCACTGTGCTAAATTCCTGTACATTACCGAACGACGGGCTACCAGTGCTTTGCGCGATAACGACTAATTGCGCTTCTGCTTCTACTGAACCAGGCTCATATGCTTCTGGTAGCAATGAAAGATAGCGAGGATCTCGATCGTTACTTAACGTTTGTAATTTTTCCTCAAGCTCTTCTTCTGAAAGATCTTCCTCAATATATTCAATTCGATTTTCAATCTGGCTTGTTTTGTTCTCTATCGTTTGAGGCGGCTGATTTAGTTGCCCTTCTCCTTCAACGTCTATTAATCCGGCTACACTTTGGAACGGCGACCTGCGATCAAGTGTTTCACCTACCGATTCTGATTCAAGCAGTTCTTTTTGGAATTCTAACGTTGCAACCAGCGCATCTTGTGAGAGAGCATTTTCCCCTTCATCAGCACGATACGCCGCTTGGACAGCTGATTGTTGGAATTCATCCTCATCATCGTCCATCTCTACCCCGAAATTCTCATTAATGTAATCTTGTGCTTCTGTTGCTTCTGATTCGGACTCGAACTGTTCAACTTCCGAATCCTGCTCAACCATCGGCACCCCAACAGCAAATCCAGCAGTAGTTAGCAGTAATACAACAATGAGGATCTTACTGTGTGCCGTAATAAAGTCCGCAATCCGATTAGGCAAGTCACTCATACCCGTTACTCACCACTTACTTTACCTCTCTATACCCAGTTCTAAAGCAGTGCTGTGACTGATGTAGAAATTCCTCAATATCTTCTCTATATCTACACATGTGTTATGTTAATTGAACGGTCAGTCAGTTTAGTGTTATCGTCTCGATAATCCGCTCTCTGTTTTGTATTTTCCATAAATCGGGAAGAGAAGAACTTGATATCGTACAAAAGTCGTTACTGAGATAGATCACTTCAATATCTGAAATTGCCGTGCGAAGTACCTTGAGGGTTAATCCCGAAGTACTCAGCTAATTTTCTATATATGTTGATGACCACCGGTGACAGATCCAGATAACCGCTGTCCTTGACCTTGCCTCCATCCAGCAATCAACGAATCAATCGGAGAGAACATTCCAGATATCAGTTGCTCTAACGTCAGTTATCACCGAGGATTCCGGGCGTTGTCATCGCGGCTGGGTCAAGCACGTCGTCTGCTTCCTGCTCGGTAAGATATCCTTTCTCAATTGCAACCTCTCGAACTGTCTTCCCTTCTTTCAGGGCCGTTTTAGCAACTTCACTGGCTTTATCGTATCCAATGGCTGGATTTAGCGCTGTTGCCAGTGCCATCGACTGCTCAACTTGTTTTTGACACTGCTCTCTGTTTGCCTTAAGTTTCTGTATAAACTTCTCAGCAAACGCGATGCTCGAATTTGTTAGTAGATTAATTGAATTCAGTGTATTGTGTGCTATTACTGGCTTGTATAGGTTCAGATCAATTTCTCCTCGAGCCGCACCTGCAGATACTGCAGCATCATTTCCAACAACCTGCTTGTGGACCTGATTAACGGCCTCCGCAACTACCGGGTTAATTTTTCCAGGCATAATTGAGGAACCAGGCTGATTTTCCGGCTGATCAATTTCTCCGATCCCGTTTCGTGGCCCAGACGCTAGCAGCCGAAGGTCATTTGCAATCTTATTGAGTGAACCAGCAATTGTTCGCAATGTTCCGTGGACGTCTCCCATCGCGTCGTGTGCAGCCTGTGCTTCAAAATGATTTTCCGCTTCGTACACTGGGATACCGATCTCCTTGCTGATATACTCTGCTGCACGCTCTGGGAATTCTTCGTGGGTATTTAACCCTGTTCCCGTTGCAGTTCCTCCGAGTGCAAGTTCAGATACCTGTTCTTTTGCAGTGTTGACCCGTTCTTTGCCCTTCTGAACCTGTGTTGCATACCCAGCGAATTCCTGCCCAAGCCGAACAGGGGTCGCGTCCTGTAGGTGTGTTCGACCTGTTTTCACGACAGCATCAAACTCATCTGCTTTTTGCTCAAGCGCTTCGGTGAGTGTCTCTAGTGCCGGCTGTAGATCTTTTTCAAGTGCCTCGATAGTAGCAACATGCATTGCTGTGGGGATTACATCATTTGATGATTGTCCATAGTTCACATGATCATTCGGATGAATCTCACGGGACCCAAGGTCACCACCATACAGCTCGGTTGCCCGATTTGCGATAACCTCATTTGCGTTCATGTTCGATGAGGTTCCTGATCCTGTCTGAAAAATATCAACCGGAAACTGATCATCATGGTTTCCAGCAATTACCTCATCAGCTGCATCAATAATACACATCGCCTTATCCTCTGGAATACATTCAAGATCGCGATTTGCCTGTGCAGCTGCTTTTTTGACAACTCCGAGTGCCCGAATAAATCGACGACCAAACGTTTGGTCTGAAATAGGGAAATTTTCCACCGCTCGTTGGGTCTGTGCTCCCCAGTATGCATCTGCTGGGACATCCATCTTCCCTAAGCTGTCCTCTTCGGTTCGTGTTTCATCATTGTTCATACTATACCCGGAACACAGCGTATCCAAAAAGTTTCCTAGTTCCTTTGCACAGTATCATTCGCTTCACTTAAAAACAGTCGTCAGAAGAGCAGACGTTTTCTCAAGTAGCACGTGCTGTTGGACACGCACTACTATCCGTTGTTCCGGAGATAATGGAATACGTACGTCTGAATATATCCTGCATAGGTTCCACCAAACTGTTCTCGAATTGCCTGTGATGTCGATGCATAGCTGCCAGTTGCACACGCTGGATAGTGATCCTCGATTGCTGTTCGAATCCACGTGTCAAGTGGCACCGCTTCCAAAAATCCAAGGGAGAACAAAAGCACACAATCTGCGACCTTATCTCCAACTCCCGTAAACTGGGTCAGGTATGACCGTGCGGACTCATACGACATTGTTTCGGCTTTCGCTGGATGTGCAACGTCGTCTGCTACCATCTGTGCAGTTTCTTTTACATATGGTGCACGGTATCCCAGCTTGAGGTCTCGAAGTTCGTTAACTGACGCCGATGCAAGCTGCTCCGGAGTTGGAAATGCGTAGTATGTCTCACCATTTAGCGTATATTCGCTCCCATACGTTTCGGCAAGTGCTGATACCATCCGATGAATACGTGATACACGCATCTGTGCAGAACAAATAAACGAGATTGTTGACCCAAATGCCGCATCATTAACGATCCGTAATCCTGTTGCATACTCCAGTGCGGTGTTGATTAATGAATCCTCGGGAGCTGTCCGCAAGATTGCTGGGAGATCATCCTCCAGTCGTAAGAGCTCCTTAATTTGTGGAACTACGTCGTCGGTACCCTGCCACTCAAGTATGTCGTCTTGCTGTCGAATTCGAATAACTTCTTCATCATGTACTGTTGAATACCAGCATCCCTCAGACGGTGGTTCTTGATACATCTCTCCGTCAGACCGACGCCAAAGATACGTTTGACCGCTTTCTAATGTCGTTGTCAGATCAATCCCGCCAGAAAGCTCCGACACTGAAATTTCGCCACGTTCCATCATGTAATACTATGCCCGGTCGTGGTTTTGCTTTACGATAGTCTTCGGCTGCCAGAAGTCTGCTATCCCAGACAAGACGTTGTTCATAACGTCGGCAGGTATTTCACTGTATTTTATCGAAGCCAAATGTACTCCTTTCTTACCAGACACCATAATAATTTTTAGTAATGGAATGCTCGTTTACGTATGGCAATTTTGCATTTCTGCTTAAATGTTGCCGATGCTGAGCAGGCTGCGACGTGGTACACTGAAGAACTGGGATTCGAACGATCATGGGAGTTTACAACTGAAGATGGTGACACAAGAAACGTGTATGTTGCTGATGAGAATGGTGTTGAGCTACAACTTTCCGAAACTGACGGTGTAACTCCAGAACAGTCGGGTGAGCTATTTGATCATTTTGCAGTTCATGTCGAAAACATTGATCAGGCGTTTGAGGAAATCAATAACCATGGAGTACAAAAGGAACCCGGAGATCAGCCAGCTGCTGGAGCCCGCACTGCCTTCATTCTGGATCCAGATGGCCATCCGGTTGAACTCATTGAACCACTGGAATAGGAAACAATCTTAAGTTGAGACCTGTAATATCGCTGTATAGGGTTGGTGGTCTAGGCTGGTTATGACGTCTCCTTCACACGGAGGAGGTCGGCGGTTCAAATCCGCCCCAACCCACTTTATATTGTAATAAGTATGATCAGAACGTTTCAAGCCGTTCTCACTTATGCTGGATTACTCTGTAGCAACTGCGCTACCGAGTAAGCCCAAGCTTTCCATATAATACAGCATATGTCGTTAATATAGTTAACACAACATCCCCCATATCGTAAGTTTCAGCCCATCTCTTACCGGTCACAGCAGGTGTTCATGGTTTGAAAATACTGCCTGTCGTGCGAGTACTATTAGTATAGGTGAGACACTCCGTATGCGTCAGTGTCAACTGCCATGGGGTCAATCCCCGAGAATTCCCCGTCTTGTGCCCGCACCTGTAGGTAAATTCAATTTCATTTGGCCTTCTCAGGTTGGGGTCAACTGGAGCTCACACCTGAGACACAAAAAGGGGGTCCGTGAGGCTCGGTGGATCCACCCTCGCCCGAAAATATCCATTACACGCCCAATGGACGGTGCTGAGAGGAGTTACCTTCACAAACCGCCACACGACCAGCGAGGGAATTGAGGACTTCAAGTCTATACCGTGAATACTTCGTTTCTGGTGATTATCTGTTTGTTGTCGATTAGGCTGTATAACTTCCATCATATTTGTTATGATACTCTTCCTCGCTGTCGAGTCGTTCGAGAATCTCCAATTCTCGTGATCACGAAAAACGAAGGTCTTCAAACGACCCCCGAAGAACTCTCTTTCTCTCTGCAAACAGACTGTTTCCAATCTATAAGTATCGTCGATAATCAGGTATATGTCATCCATAATATCTCTGGTAGGTTAAGTGGAAGTAGAGAGCATAGCAGGATAACCTGTTCATGAATAATCTGTGTCTCAACCATTGATAGGGTTTGGCGTACTTTCCTGTTATATGAAAACTCTTGTTACCGGCGCAGCCGGTGGCATTGGGACCCAAATCGTACGGCGTCTTCGCGGTAAACGCGACCTAATCGTTGTCGACCGTGATCGTGATGCGCTAGATCAACTTCCTGATGATGTTGATACTCGTGCAGTTGATCTTACAGATGAACAGACTATTCAGGAAGAGTTATCAGAGGAGCAAGTAGAAACACTCATTTCGGCAGTCGGCTGGTATGAACTTGCAGCGATTGAAGACTGCTCACCATCATCATTTGAAAAACACCTTGCTACAAATCTCACTGCGGTTCATACGCCGATTTATGCAACGTTACCAACAATCAGGAAGCATAGTGGTAATATTGTTATCCTTGGTTCGGTTGTTGGCCGTGTTTCGCTCCCGTATCATGGTGGCTACAGTGCATCAAAAGCAGGCCTAGCCGGATATACTGACACGTTACGCAGGGAAGTTGCTTCAAAAGGCGTTGATGTCTCGCTTATTGAACCCGGTCCCATTCGAACGGGATTTAATGAACGTGCCACTGGTTCGCTCAACAACATGTCGGGCAGCGCCTATGCTGAAGATTATTATCATTTCAGGTCCTATAGTCCCACTTCTGTTTCTGTTGACACTGTCGTTGATTATATCATAGCAGCAATCGAAGCTGATCGACCCAAAGCCCGATACCGTATAGGACGCCGCGCCCGCTGGTTGCCATGGCTTCAAACAATACTACCAACTCGAGTGTTTGATCGTGTTGTACGATCTGGTCTTCCCGGAGGTCTGCTGCACAAACTGATTGACCGATAATCAACTGCCCATCTCAACATAACCCGGTGATTGCTCACGCTGCCTTCGACTACTAAGATCGTCTTGCGTGTTCTATTGTCTGATAAATCGCCCATGGAACCCAAATGGAGGTACCTCTGGTACTTTTGCCTTGGCTAACATGGTGAGTGTTTCTGCGTCGAACACTAACAATAAGCCCTCTTCATTTGCTGTATCAACCGCTGAAGCAATTACAACACCTTCATCCTCGTGACTTCCATCTGGATGCTGAATCATGCGTGGCTCCTCGATGTATATTTCTGGTTCCCACCACTCAACTGAGCGCCCCGTCTTTACGTCAATTTTCACGATGCCGTTCGCATTACGTCGATCAGTTGCCTGCGCATAGGCGTATCGATATGGACGGGTCCGAACTGACATAGGGACAGTTGGTAACTCCAGTCCGCCTACAAATTTCCGGGACCAATTGATGGACTTGTCTCCGCTAATTGGTAGTTTATACCGTCGAAATTCGCCAGTCGGCGCTCCATCAAACCCATCATCAGTCAGATTAGGTATTTGTAGTGAATCGATAATTGCTGCATCCTCGAAGGCGACTAGATCGATAACGATGCGCTCATTGTCGTCGTAAGCATTGATATGGTGAAGTGTGAAAAACTGATCTGCTATCGGGTCAGCGACCAATTCACCAGTATCCCGGTCAATGACTAAAAATCGGGTATCAGCGTCTTCATCGTATGATAGAGCATCAAGTAGTCCTTCTCCCCATGGTAATAATGCTCGAAGAAACTGGATCACGAGTGGACTCTCGACAAGAATCACATATTGACTGGTGACAGCACAATCATGGATGTAGGATGGCCGCTGTGTTGGGACTGTTCCAATTCGCTGCCGATGACCTGTTTCTGGAACAATTTGATACACGTGATATTTTGACTGCATTCCGAACTCAATCCCAAAGCCGATTGCTTCACCTGTTGCTGGATCAATCGTGTGGTGGGCTGTTGCAATGTGCTCAGTAATGTCATCCTCCCATCGAAGTTCTCCTTTAGTCTCAAGCGTTACGGGATCGAAAATTAACTGTCGTGGCGTTTCAGTCAATGCAATGTAGTAATCCCCGACTGGCAACACATGAACATTTGTGTTGTCTGTCGGTTCGGGCGGACCTAGTGACTTAATCCATGCTTTTGCATCCGCGACAGCGTTATTTGTGGCAAATTGTCCGCTTGGCCCGTCTTTTCTGGTGGCGTATGATTCTGACTGAATAAATCGGTTTGAATATTTGATCGTTCCACTTGCAAAGTGATACCGACGAAGCATCGCTAATCCATCAAACCAGTGATTAACACGGGTGTCACCGTATTTAAACAGGCCTGGTCCATTTCTGATCAGTGAACCTGAAAGCCAATCCGGAATATTGCCTTCCACCGGTAGCTCGACGTTTTTGTATTCCTGTGTAGCTGATCGAAATCCAACAGGCGCGGAATTAGCATTCATCACATTGTAGTTGTGCTCTATCAGCATGAATCAACGGGCGTCTTTATCTAGTACTGTGATACCGACTCGAAGTTTGTGAAGTACCCAGGGTCAAGCCCCGAGTCACTCGGTCTATTTCTTCTGTATACACTAATTATAGCGGTGGCAAGGTGAACGCCCCAGTTTCAGCCGTGATAGGAGGTCAATTTATTTTTGTAGAGGTGACTATCCTATTGATTTTGGACAAATCAATTAGTGTTGATTACCAGCATGAAATATTATACCCATATGCTTTCCTGTGGTTTTATAGTCTCGGCTAAGTGATATGGAATTATCGGGAGACACTTACTTCTGATAGTGGATCAGAATTAGTGAGAAGTTGCAGGCCGGTGTGGTCGCACCGACCTGCGACGGCTCCCGTAACCCAGCTACGGAAGCCATGCAGAGAAATACACTACGAGACTATCAAAGTCTCGCACGAACAGGTGTATCGCTAGCATATACCATCGCCATCAACCCAGCACAGCAGCCTGCTTTTGCTACTACCAGAGGTGGTTATGATGAGTGATCTCGTCTCACGGGTTGACTCCCTTGAGTCGCAAGTGATCAAGCTATCTGATCAGCTTGAAGCCAAGGATGCTCAAATTAACTCGCTGAAAGACGAGATTGCAGAACTCAAAGAAGCCAACGAGGAATTACGCGAAGAAAACGACGAGCTCCGCGATGAACTTGAAGAAACGAATGAAGAAGTTGATGAGCTCAATTCGACAATCATTGACCTTGAATCCAAGCAGGAAGGTTGGGTCACAGAGTGGATCGACCAATACCGAGACATGCTCTGTGAACTGCACAGCAAAGAACTGCAAAAGGGAAGCAAGCTCCGAAAAGACCATGTCATGCCGGATTTGCTGCCAGACGGACCTGACCAATTAAAGACAGTCAAGCGAGACGGTGAAGTCTTCTACAAAGCAAAAGACCTTCCAGAAGCTATCGAAGAAGACGGTCCTGACGCACTCCCATATGAAGACCTGTTACCGATTCAAAAACTCAACCGGATGGACGAGGATACATTCAACAGGACCACGAATTCAGATGCTGAGGAGTTGGCAGCGGAACTGTGGGCTTCTCGAGGTAATCGACATAGTCCGTGGAAACGTGGGTGTAAAAACGTCCGTGAATATGTTTCCGCGTCGGATTTGAAGATGTGGATTATTCGAGAACGTTCAGACGTGAGCCAAGAATATGCGAAGAAACTGGTGTCTCGTATTATCGACGTGATGCATATGCTGACGCGGAATCGGATTCAGGTAAAGAAAAAGACGCGTCGAACAGACGGGTTGACCTATAAAGAGCGACGCATCATTATCCCGGATGATGCAGAGATTCCCGGAGAATCATCCCCGACAAATACCGATCAATCTAGTCCGGGGACAAGTGTCGTCACCGGATGAACATGTCCCCGGGGCAAAATCTACCCCTGAGAAGGGCTAATCTCTCACGGAACTAACTAAATCATGTTAGTGCGGTTATGTTAGTATAGTACGGTTAGTCGTACGTATGTTCTAGCAAACGACGACAAACGACGAAAGAGGGGGACGGGGCTAGAGCCTTGTTCCGGTGACGACACCTGTCACCGGAACTTCCGTGATATTGTATACCTTCGAGATACGCTACTACCTGATGTCGAGTTTGCAATCAACTTATCCGAGCAGAATCCTTCTCACAGCGCATGCCACAATTTTATCTAACCCGCCACGGACAAACAGATTGGAATCGAGATAATCGAATCCAGGGATGGGCGTATACATCTATCAATAACACTGGTCAGAACCAGGCACACACTCTGAGAAAACATCTCCAACAACTATCTGCGACTCCGGATACGATATATAGCTCTGATCTCCCCAGAGCGAGAGAAACTACAAATATCCTCACCGAGCAAGGGACCCTTGGAAACACGTCAGTCACATATCATAGTGACCTTAGAGAACGAAACTTCGGGGTCTATCAAGGGTTCAACAGTGACGGGTTTTTTGAGCGCTATCCTCAATACTCGATCTTTGATAATGGGGATCTGGCTGCGGAAAAAGTTCCAGAAAACGGGGAAAGCTACGCGTCATTTGACACTCGGGTACAACATGTGTGGACGGATATCTGCGAGCGGCATAGCGATACTGATAAAACTATATTAATTGTCACTCATGGAGGGGTGATCACTCTGATTGTTGGGAAAATATTGGGATACAATTATGAGACGAGCATCAAACAGATAGATATATCAAATTGTTCACTCACAAAGATTGTTGACACAGGGACCCAAAAAGACATTGACTATGTATCCAAAGATAGCTTCCTCTCTTGATCTTATCCTTCCTCGTTATCTCATCACTGTTTCAGAAATACGTTACCTAATCTATAATATTATCTCATGAAAAACTAATATATTACTCATTCGTCAAGTGGAGAATATGCGCTTTACAGTTCTTGGATCTGGAGGGAATAGTCCGATACCAATGCCGACATGTGATTGTCATATCTGTACGGAAGCGCGAGAAAAAGGAGAACCCTATGCTAGACGCGGAAACTCAGTGTTTGTTCACGATGAAAACATTCTCATTGACACCCCGGAGCTTATCTGGTATTCGCTAAACCGTGAGAGCATCTCAACGGTTGATTCTATATTTATTACACACTTCCACGCGGATCATACACACGGACTCCGGGCACTACAGTCGATCGGTGGCGAACAACCACCCATGAGCACGTTTGTTGGGGATGTCCCAACGCTATATATGAGTACTGCAACATATGAGCGAGCAATTAAAGCAAGTGAATTTTTTGAGCTATTAACTGACCAGTGGGCCGACATCGAATTACTTGACGAAAATGAGACTATTTCGCTTGGGAACCTAGATGTCACACACATCGTTGCTCCCGAGTTCGAAGATGGTGCGAACGTGATCTCTGGATTCTTGTTTGAATCAGGCAATCAAACGGCATTTGTTTCTCCTGACGAAACACGACATTTTGATCTTACACAATTGCCTGATCTTGATCTCTGGGTTAAGGAGTGTGGATACTTCTCTGAAACGCCTGAAGGAGAGCCACTTGTGACCGACACAGCAGAGCAAGGCATATTGCAACATGAGTTAACCTTCCAGAAGTCCCTTGATCAAATTCGCACTGTTACACCTGAACGGGCCGTCCTTACCGAGCTTGAAGAATTCTACCGGCGGAGTTATGATGATTATCAACACCTTGAAGAACGATACGATAATCTCAACTTAGAATTCGCATACGATGGAATGAATATCGAAATATAACTATCTTGGCTCATTCCTTGCACTTACGAATGTCTTGGTACGCCTGCATGCGACGCTTCCAGACCGATGAAAAATCCTTGCGTAACTCTACAAACAACTGGTAAAGCCTTTCGTACTGCTGGCTTGGATCACTTCGTGGCCGATATCTCTGCTTGACTGAGAGCATTTGATCAGCTGCAACATCCAGTGACGGGTACTCATCAAGTGCTATTGCGAGCATCATTGCTGCACCCATCGCACTACTGTTGGAAACCGCAGGAATAGAAACTGGCTTTCCTGTGCAATCAGCCAGAAGCTGGCACCATAATTCAGATTTCGTTCCGCCACCACTGGCCCTTATTGAGCTTATCTCTTCTGGTAAGTGTTCAAGACAATCCCGAACAGTAAATGACAGGCCTTCATATACTGCTCGGGCAATATGCTGTCTCTTATGTTCGGGTGTCAGCCCAATAAACTGAGCCCGGGCAGCAGGATCTGTGAACGGCCCTCGTTCACCAGAGGTACTGAGATACGGATGATACATTACTCCTTGGCAGCCGGGAGGGGCCTCTGTAGCAATCGACTCAAGCCCAGCTATTGACTCGATACCAGCGATTGTTTTGGCTGCCCACTCTAGGCTCTGTGTTCCGGCGTTTGATCCGATTGCGGCTGTCCATAGGTCATTAACTCCAAGTGCCATCTTAACTCCTTGACCCTCGGGCATCGGGTTGTTAATCAGCATTTGCTGGGTCAGTGATGTCCCAAGCGTGACTGATCCGATGTTGTTACAGCCCCATTACCGAAGACTGCAGCTGGGGCGTCAAATGGCCCTGATACAACGGCGAGGCCTTGAGAAAGTCCAGTTGTCTTGGCAGCTTCTGCAGAAACTTCTCCAACAATCGCTGTCGGGGAGGAAAGTGTTGGCAAATATGATGCTGCGTTTGGGAGATTTACATGCTCAAAAATTTCTGTTCCGTACACCTCTGTTTCCCAATCAAGATATGGAACTGTTGCTTCACTTTGATCAATCGTTTGCACCCCGGTCAGCTGGTATGTAATCCAATCTTTTGCCGATAGAATTGTCTCGATCTGTCCATATACATCTGGACGTTCCTTAGAGAGCCATGCAAGCAACGGAAAACTCATCCCAGGATATGGTATTGAACCACACTGTCTGCGAATAACATCGAGTGTGCCGTCATCTTTCCATTCTGAAATCAATGAAGCCGCACGACTATCCGACCACAAAATCGCATTCTGAACTGGCTCCCCATTTGAATCAATAGCCCATAATCCGTCACCTTGTCCCGTAATTGCAAGCCCATTTACTGTAGCTGCTTCTGGAAGTCTATCTATAACTCGCCGAATCGCTGTTGCTGTCTGCTTCCAAACAACTGCCATATCCTGCTCGACATGACCAGCTTGAGGTCGAAGTGTTTTGACCGATAGGCTGCTTACCGCTTGCTGCTCACCTTTTATATCAAACGCAACAGCCTTGATCTGTGATGTGCCAGCGTCCACTGCAAGAAGAATATCTGTCATTACAGGAGTGTCCACTGTGTGAATTGTTTATTCTGTCGTGATGTTCCGTTATGACGGAGCAGTTTAGTCAATAACTTAACAATTGTTGTATGCTGGCCCTCTCTCGTCTGTATGCTTATGCAGTTTCAACTCTGAACAAAGTATATGTGTGGACGGACGTCTCTGTTCATCGACCAAAATGAACTTGAGGATCGGTTTGATGCGACTATCGTCGCAGATGGTGGCTATATACCGCGATACAACATCGCTCCTGGTGATGATTTATATGTTATCACAAATGAATCATCTGATGAAATCGTCCAACGTCGCTGGGGTTTAATTCCGTTTTGGGCAAATGGCCCCGACAACGGCATAATCAACGCTCGTTCTGAGACTGTGCACAAAAAATCTGTATTCGACCAGGCATGGGAGTCAAATCCTTGTCTTGTCCTATCATCTGGTTTTTACGAGTGGAAAACATTCGATAATGGGCAAAAACAACCGTACAGGGTTTATCGATCCGGTGAATCAGCCTTTGCAATGGCTGGCCTTTGGGATGTCTGGGAAAACGACGGACGATCTATTCGGACTGTTACGATCTTAACCACCGAAGCAAATAGCTTTATGAGTTCACTTCACGATCGGATGCCTGTTATACTCCCACGCGAGGCAGAATCAACGTGGCTTTCCAGCAATCCAGATGTGCGACAGGAACTGTGCCAACCGTATCCTGCCAACGATCTGGACGCATATGAAATATCAACACAAGTCAACAATCCCAGCAATGATCACGAACAAATTATCGAGCCGCTTAGTCACGAACAGTCAGGTCTCAGTGATTTTCAATAACACAGTGATGATACTGGGATCACTTGTAACCGGTTGTGCCAACAATCTATCATTGTCTCCCCGCCCTCGGAGAATATAGCTAACTGACTTTTTATTTCTGCTTGCTTGGTGACTGTAGAGATTTGAAATACTCTGTCTATATTTTTATGGAACTTCTTTGTACTATAGGTATTTACGTAATATAAGCGACATCAAATAAATCGAGATTGCAACCAGAATAATCATTGGACCGGTTGCAATTCCTGCATAATACGAACTTACAATGCCAACAATCACAGAAACTTGTCCAAACAAAACTGAGGCCATTATACTTCCATTAAAGCTACTAGTTACTTGCATCGCCGCTGCAACTGGAATAACAAGCATCCCGGCAACGAGAATCGCTCCAAGAATCTGCATTGCTGCTACAACTACAAGTGCAGTTAACACAATTAGTAGTGTATCGTACCACCAAACGTTGATCCGAGCCAGACGAGCTGCTTCTCTGTCGAAGGTAATAAACTTGAGTTGCTTATGGGTCAGGCCGACAAGAAGCCCAACAAGCAGTGTCAGTCCAACCATGAGCTGGACATTCTCGAATGGAACAAACAGAATATCTCCAAACAGATAACTCTCAACGGTCGCGCTAAACACAACCCCATATGAGATTACGGCAATCCCAACAGCAAACCCGCCTGTAAGCATGATTGCAATTGGCACGTCAGCATATCCATCTGTCTTGACGGCAATATACTGGATCGCCAATGATGCAAGCGCGGCGATTATCAGTGCCCATAGCAGTGGATAATCTAACGCCGGAACAGATGCGCCAATAAATAGGCCAATAGCCACTCCCCCAAACGCGGAATGAGCAAGTGCTTCGCCGATCAGTGCCATCTGTCGATTAACAAGATACGCACCCACAACAGGAGCAGTAAATCCAATCAACACGCCGGCAGTGAATCCATGCTGCAGGAACGAGCTTGTAACCAGCCAGTGATCATTAAAAATAACGGCCATTAGACTCCAAAAACGCTCAAATAGTGGTGGAAATACCCAGATAATAAATACCAGAAAAACAGCTAAAACAACGGGAATTCCAACACCTAACAACACAAGGTCTCGTCGCTGAGAGGACTTAACCGCCATCTAATCACCTCCTGTATGTAGATTAGCTGCTTTAGCCGAGCTAAACACCTCTTCCAGTACGCCACTAGTGAGAAAGTCTCGTGTTTTATCGTAGGCATACAACTCCGTATCTATGCAGGCCATTGTGTCAGCATACTTACTTACGGCCTCAATGTCATGCTCAATCAGAATAACTGTGATACCATTGTCGTTAAGATCAGCAAGGAGATCATAGAACTGATCAACGGTCTCAGTATCAATCCCGACAGTCGGTTCATCAAGAGCGAGGAGATCGGCCTGCGAAGCGAGGGCACGAGCAATATATGCCCGCTGACGTTGTCCTCCAGAAAGATTACCAATCCGTCGATCAGCATATGTCTCCATGCCAACTGTAGCAAGTGCGTCATCGATCACCTGATGATCTTCCTCATCCAGCCGTCGTAGTCCTGCATGTACATACCGCCCCATTTCAACGACTTCACGCACTGTTACTGGCATCCTTGAATCTGCCTCTGTCGAGTGTTGTGAGACATATCCCAGTCGTTCCCCATCCGAAAATTTTGTTGCCGGTGTTCCGTATAACTCAACACCCCCCGAATCAGGGCTCTGCAATCCAAGCATGATCTTTAAAAGCGTTGTTTTTCCAGAGCCATTTGGACCAACAAGTCCAAGAAATTCACCTTGATCAATCGATAGAGACACATCCTGTACAACCGACTGTTCCCCATACGCAAAACTAACATCCTCTACAGAGACCGCTGGTGGCTCCATTGTCAACTGTTGATTAACACTCTTCATTCTTAGTATTAATTAAAATAAAAATTAGCATCCTCTAATAGCTGGTGTCAATCTCCACATCAGAGTCTAATGCTTCCTTGAGTGTGGGTATGTTAATTTCATAGAAGTGCTCTCTATATCCCCAGTCAGGCTCCATCTCAAGATCAGTGACATCAAGTTCCGGAGTTCCATCGATTTGCGTTTCGAGTGGAGACAGAGGTAAAATATCTGCACCAGTCTCATCCGCTAAGTTGGCTGCTAATTCCGCCGGTTCACCCACATCATAAAGTACATGCTCAATACCTTCGTCATTCATGATCTCCTCGATATCTTCAACTTCATCTGGCGAAGCTTGGTCGTCCGGTGAAGTCCCAACAGGGGACTCAACACTAATGTCATATTGTTGGTACCACCACTGGAACGAATCGTGCGTAGCAACAATAATTGTATCCAAGCTCGCGTGCTCAACGACGTCCTTCATATCCTCATGTATTTTCTCTAGCTCATCTTTAAATGAGCCAGCATTGCTCATGTATACCTCTTCATTCTCTGGCTCCACATCAGCAAGCCCTTCAGCAATATTATCAACCCCTTCTTTTGCATATACGGGATCCATCCAGAAGTGCTCATCATCGTCTTCAGCAGGACTGTCAAAGAAATCGATTCCTTCCGTTGCTTCGATTACAGTAGTTTCATCATTATCCTCAAGTTCTTCTGCAGCATCGTCTTGCCACGATGCAAACCCTCGTAAGTAAATAAATGCAGCAGCTTCCTCTATTACTTCAACAGTTGCTGGTTCAGGTTCCCAGTCGTGTCCATGCCTTCCTACAGGAACAACATCCAGTGTATCTAGCGTTTCCTCATCATCTCCCGCGACTTGCCGAGCCATGTCCCATACCGCCGGCATGGATGCCACAACTGTATTTTCGTCAGGATCAATAACTGCCTCACCGCCATCGATACAGCCTGCTATTCCAGCACTGGCGGCAACACCACCACCAGCCAAGAGCGCAAATTTACGACGTGAAACGTTCTGTATATCAGACTTCTTCATGTACTTTCTCTACAATCTATGTACGCATATGCTAACTTAATAGTTTTACTCTATTAAAATAATAATTAGATACGTCTAAAAATGCTCAGTCGAGCTTTCTGACTATTTGATTCGGCGACGTACCCGAATAAAACACGACGAAGAAAGATACTCCTGTATACTGACATCCTCAGTCATAAACTCAATGATACAAAGAACGACAGTATATTATTGTTCAGTGCGTAATTATTTTGCAAGTGAGATATGAACGTGGATATCGATGACATCCCAGAAACTGTCCCGGTAAGTGAAAGTCAGGGAAGATACCTCTGTGCTATTCTTTATCAACTCCTTGACAAAGATGATCCAGTCAAGACAAGCGAGCTCGCTGGAAAACTTGGAGTCAGTAACGCTAGTGTTACTGAAAAAATTGAAGGATTTGCTGATGCTGACTTAGTTACGTACGAACCATATTACGGAGTTGAATTGACTAAACAAGGTGAGGTGATTGCCCGGCAACTGTTCTGGCGTCAATGTACTGTTATGGATCTGTTTGAGGACATGATTGGAACGACAGTCGATCCAGACCAAGCTTATAAAGTGGGTTATACGCTTTCAACTGAGACGATTCACGCAATCAGCAATAACGTTGATCAACACTGTAGCCAGTTATGTGATGCGGCAACGCAAGAGGAATGTGAGTTAGTTATTCCTACTGAGTCCTAGCAACCATTCAGTGCACGAGCAACGCTGTAGTATATTCTGACTCTGTACCAGTTGCAGGCTGGTGTTCTGTTCAAATCGGGACCCAATCGTTTATTCCTGTCCCAATCCTCTGGAAACTGTTTTCCATAACACGCAGAATCCACACGAATCATGTTGATCGGAACACAGTATCAAAACTCGCAGACGAACAAGTTCACAGATAACTAATTAATTTCAGTCTAATCGTTATTTTACCTTCCACAAGTAATATGTGCGACTAATATCACCAATGCCATGTAACGTGATTTTTGCATACTCGGCAGCGATCTATCACCGAAGGAGGGATACGGATAATGGCTGAGTACAGCAGAACTCAGCGTCTTCGGTGGTTTCCCCTTGTGAGACATGAGGCTAGCCGATTGCTCCTTTCAAAGGGGCCATGGCTGTTGGCAGTTGTCTTACCGCTGTGGATCTATCGTCCATCGTTCGACCTCGGTGATGCACTTGGTGCAAACGTGACAATCACATTCGTGCAGTATGTAGCACATATTGTTGTTCCATTTGCCGTCGTATTGTTATGTTATCGAACAATCGCAGGTGAGCGTGAGTCAAAGCAACTTAAGACATTGCTAAATCTTCCTCTTTCTCGCCAAGAGCTATTCATCGCCAAGTTTCTCGGCCGATTAATTGGGGTTCTCACTCCAATCCTGCTTGCAATCGCCATCGTAACCGGCCTTGGAGTAGTTAATACTGGCTTAATGTCAATTCAAAAATACTTAGCTGTCCTTGGAGTTACTGTCGTATATGTCGCTGCTCTTGTCGGAATAACTGTCAGTGTGTCCGCAGTTGTTAGCCGAGGGATTACGGCCGCCGCTGTACTCTTCTTCGGTGTCGTTGTTGTCATGGAGTTGCTCTGGCGACAAGTCGTCGGTCAGATAGTAGCTTTTGCTACAGATGCCGGCCTTCTGACCGATGAATCAACACGAGATGCAGTCGTTATATTTTTACAACGTCTCACTCCGTCAGAAAGCTATTATACTACGACCAATTGGGTTCTTAGCTCAGAGAATGCTGTTGGCCGAATCAGATCAAGCGGTGAACCGGCTATCATTCTATCAGAGAGATTCAATGATATCCCATGGTATTTGCACGAAGGATTTGGGCCGGTCATTCTTCTCCTATGGGTCGTCCTTCCACTTGGCATCGGAATGTTTGTCTTCTCACGGGGTGATGCATTATGACTTTAGCTATTGAAACAGATGAACTTACAAAGCAGTTTGGTGATATTGTTGCAGTGAATCAGCTGTCGCTGAGCGTCGAGGATGGTGAGATATACGGATTTCTTGGACCAAATGGCGCTGGAAAATCAACAACGATCAACTTGCTAATGGATTACCTTCGTCCAGATAGTGGAAACGTACGTATATACGGGTCTGATCCGCGCAAAGACGGTCCTACGATCCGTCAGCAGGTTGGTATTCTTCCAGATGGATTTACGCCATACGACGAGCGTACTGCTCAAGAGCATGTCCGACTTGTTGCTGCTACTAAGAATGTGGACACTGATCCAGCCTCGCTGCTATCCCGGGTGGGGCTTAACGATGCAATTGATCAGTCTGCTGGTTCGTTCTCTCGCGGAATGACACAGCGTTTAGGACTGGCAATGGCAATCGTAGGAGACCCACAGCTGTTGATACTTGACGAACCATTTCAGGGCCTTGATCCTCGTGGTGTACAGACCATGCGTACGCTTATCCATGATCTCAACGCTGAGGGGACAACTGTGTTCTTTTCGAGTCATGTACTTGGACAGGTTGAGATCGTTGGAGACCGCATCGGTATCTTACACGATGGTTCTCTGGCAGCAGAAGGAAGCAAGACAGAGTTACAGCAAGCTGCCGGCCTTGGAGATGCACTCCACGTTTCGACCGATGGATCACTCTCCAGTGCTCGCCAGGCCGTTTCAGAACTCAATGACGTTGTTCATATAATAACTGAACCTGACACTCTTATTGTACAACTAAACAAGCAAGGAGAGGAAGCATCTGTCCGTAATGCTATTGAACAAACTAGTCAGAAAATCACCCAAATGAGAAGAAAACAACCGCCAATAGAGTCGATTTTCCTTGCTCATACTGAGGCCCCCGAATCGGTGATGGACTAATGTTCGACAAAATCTCTCGCCGCGGACTTGTTGCCGGTATTGGAGGCGTGATTGGTGCTTTTATCACCCCGTTTGGAACGCACGAACAATATGAGGTAGTGAAGAACGAGACAAACGTTGTCCAAGAGGACCATGTTGCAGTCGACGTAAGGCTCCTTGAGAACATAATTGACCTCACGACTGTGAGTATGTTTGAATATACAATGGAGAATGTCTCCAATGAGGCAATTGAGATTAGAACTCACAGTGTGCTCCCATTCGGACTACTTCTGTTTGAGGAAACCGACCCTGCCACTGATAATATTGAGAAACAATGGTGGCCGTTGTTGGCTGACCAGTACGAGGATGCCCCAAATATTGAGTTTGTTGGTGAGTTCAGCCGATCAGATTATGGTCCAGAATCCGGCTATGATGGAACACCCTCGACTTATGGGGACCCTCCTTATGAAGATGGTACCGTTTTCGGAGGAGTATACTTTCAGACACCATCGAAGCATCCGGATACTACAGAGGAATGGATGAAGACAACACTAGGCGCTGGCGAGAGTAAGACCGTTCAGTACAGGCTTCCGAATTTTTCAGCTCCCGATAACGATACAGCAACAGGTACTATCAGAAATCCATACGGTATCTGGGTTAATCCAGAGGACAGTGATATGTACCAGGTTGAACTCACCGTAGATATCGAAGTCAATCAGCGTCCATGGTGTCTTCCATAGTTCGTGAAGTACCTCAGAGCCAAGCCCTGAGGCATTCAGCTTGTTTCTTCTGTAATCTCTTGTAAAAGTAGAGTTAGTCCTTCTCAATTCACCATTTCCTGAGATTGTGACCTATGCTGCAATTTGAGACAATGGTGTTACAGCGGATATTCTCGTGGCTCGCGTTGGATTGAGATCCACTTCGTTTGAGTCAATTCATCCATGATTGCATCTGCATTGTACCGCCCAATCCCTGATGCTCCAACTCCACCAAACGGTACATGAGCCTCATCATTGAGTGTTTGGTCATTGATGTGTATCATTCCTGTATCGATTGCATCAGCAATCTCACGTGCTCGGCCAATATCCGTTGAGTGGACCGACCCTGAGAGGCCATACTCAGTATCATTAGCCATTGTAATTGCCTCCTGATCGTCACTGAATGGAATAACTGGAGCGATCGGCCCGAAGTGTTCGTTCGCTGCAACAGGCATATCATTCGTTACTTCCGAGAGAACCGTTGGTTCAATAAACAGTCCTTCGTAATCTCCGCCCGCTTCAACGGTTGCTCCTTCTTTGATTGATGATTCTACTAATTCAACAATCTCAGTATGTTGGCTTTCGTTGATAATCGGTCCAACATCAATATCATCATTCAATGGATCACCAACACGAAGCTCATCTGCACGAGCGGCAAGTCGCTCAACGTACTCGTCATACACATCTTCGTGGACAAGATGTCGATTAATAGAGATACATTCTTGGCCCTGATGGGTAAACGATCCAAATGTTCCGCCATCGACTGCCCGATCAAGATCTGCATCTTCAGTCACTATATGGACGTTATTTCCTCCCAACTCAAGTGACGGTAGGGCAAGATTTCGGGCAGCATTTTCTGCAACTTGTCGTCCAATAGCAGTTGATCCTGTAAATGAGATCACTGACGGAACTGAGTGATCACTCACATATGCGCCGGTCTCTGAACCAGTACCGGTGACTACATTCAATAGGCCACTAGGAAGTCCTGCTTCTTCAAATAGCCGAGCGATTACTAACCCGCCAAGAAGTGAACTGCTTGATGATGGTTTCAGTACCACACTATTACCGAGTGCTAATGCCGGAGCAACTGCTCGCATTGAGAGGTGGAATGGGAAGTTCCAGGGTGAGATAACCCCTACCACGCCTACCGGCTCACGCTGAATAATATTTTCCTTGCCGGGAATAGTGGATTGCTTGTGACCCCCATTTGACTCGAATCCCATCCCTTCACTAACTTTCATCATATTACGCACAAGATCCATCTCGATATTCGACTTAAGTTGAGTCGCTCCAAGCTCAATACCAAACAGTGTTATCAGATCATCGGCATATTCATCGATAAGCCTCCGAGCCTCTTCAACAACTGCAACTCGCTCCTGTGGCGGGAGAGCAGCCCACTCTGGCTGTGCTTCTTCTGCAATTTTATATGCACGATCAACGTCTCCAGCTGATGCTACTGGGACTTCTCCGATTGCATCTCCTGTTGTTGGATCAATAATCGGTGTCGTTTGCTCATCTTCAGCATGAATCCATTCTCCATCGATAAACATGTTATTCCAGCCCGCAGCGGGCGCAATTGATAGCGATTCAACGTCCTGAGATGCTGACTTTGTTCCTGAATCAAACATAGATATTGTTATGTTGGAACATGGTTAACGCTACCGGTAAGCTTCACAAAAATGGTATTTGACACATAAAAACGGTGATCACAGCGTCATCGAAGAAACGCTCCTATCATCGAAATCAAGACTCAGTAGTGTAATTACAACCACAGTGAAATCGCTTCGCTTGCTCTTGATATCCATTCAAACAGCTGGGTCTGGGTTTTCTAGGCTCATACCCTGGGCGAGGTGTTTGATAATAAAATCATAAAGGTCTAGCCATGTATCGTGAAGTACCTCGGTGTCAAGCCCCGAGGCTTCGCCGTCTTGGGACCGCACCGCACCCGCAGGCAAATGTAATTCCTCCCGACCTTCTCCGTGAGGAGTCGGCTGGAAGTCACACCCGAACACTCGTTGTGTCCGTGGGAGTCGGCGGCTCCACTACCGCCCGACAACTCCCGTCTCACGCCCAATGGACGGTGTTGAGAGGAGTCGCAGTTCCAGTCCAACGGCCAGCGAAGGAAATGAGGTCTTCATTTCCATACTTTGAGCAGTTTGTTTCTGGCCGTTGTCAGTGTATTATAGCTCGAAAATCTTAAATTTATATAATATTTCGACGGCATTCACCCTCGGGTCAAGTGGTTCGAGACGCAAAGCGTCTCGTCATCATGGAAATCTCCGATTTCCAAACGACCCCGAGGCACTCTGCCTGCTATTTCTGTAGAACTCTTGGCTAGCTGTTGCCGTGTCTTCTGGCATCAGACCAATCTCTCGCCCGCTCTATTATACCATCTTCCGACGCTCTGTATAGATTCTCTGTTGTAGTAATGTAGTTCCCAAGTGCTCGTGCTGTAATCGTCTCGTCTGTTATTTCCCCTGTTTCGTAGTCAGGTTCGCTTACAGCGGTAGCGAGGCGAAAGCCCATCGGCTTTAGCCGTGGAATAAAGCCGACACCCTCTCTCCCGAAGTCACCTATTTTTCACCGGTCTCAATCGGAGCCCCCACTAAATTACCCCATTCTGTCCACGAACCATCGTAATTTCGCACATCATCGTAACCTAACAATTCATGGAGGGCAAACCACTCAATCGAGGATCGCTCACCAACCCGGCAGTAGGCGATGGTCGACTCTTCTCCACTCACACCTGCTTTTGCAAAGAGGTCTTTTAATTCATCCTTTGATTTGAACGTACCATCGTCGTTTAGCACGGTTCCAACAGGAACATTGCTTGCCCCAGGGATTCGTCCGCCTCGCTGAGCGGTCTCATTGAGTCCTTCCGGTGCGATAATCTCACCGCGGAACTCTTCTGGCGAACGGACGTCGACGAGTGGAAGTCCCTCCTCAACTGCGTGTTCCACATCATCTTTGTATGCACGAATCTTCTCGAACGGCCCACGAGGATTGTACTCTTGTTCAGAGAAGTTACTGACATCGGTTGTTGTTGGGTAGTCGTTATTGATCCAGTATGGTTTTCCTCCATCAAGCACGCGCACGTCATCGTGGCCGTAGTATTTGTAAATCCAATATGCGAACACAGCAAACCAATTTGGAATCCGTCCGCCACCGTATAGCACAACTGTTGAATCTTCCGTGATTCCTGCGTTACCGTTCAACGCTGCAAATCCATCTTTGGAAACAATGTCGCGCTGTGTTTGATCAGACAGGTCGTCTTCCCAGTCAAAAAAGATCGCTCCAGGGATGTGTCCTTCTTCATATGACGTATACTCTGACTCATCAGTTACTGTTGGGTTGTTAACCTCCAGAAGCCGGTACTCAGGGTCGTCACTTTGAAACTGTTCAAGATGGGATTCAACCCAATCGGCTGTTACAAGAATGTCATCTGACATTAGATAATAATACTTTCCGGACTTGTATATCAGATGTGCAAAATACAAACTTTGCTTTTTTCTATGACAACCACATTTCCAAACCAGAAATAGACCTTTGCTATATAAAAATCCCTGTGGTCACAGTAATGGATACAAGAAAGTATACCCGGTAAACTGCTCCTCAGCAGTTCAGAAAACTACAATGGTCGTGCGTTTGACCTCCTCCCACCCGTGAACGGGGTGGGATTCCCACGGCACCGCACCGCTTGGTTGGGAGTTTCAGGTTCGCAGTCTGGTCGGCATGACCAGACCGCTGGCGGGGTCGATCGAAAATCAAAGATTTTCGTGATGACGAGACTCTTCGATTCTCGAACCACCAAGCCGCCGTCTCTGATCCCGGCATGGGATTCAGAGTTACCGTGCTGATTGGAATCCACAACCAGCGGCCCGGAGGGGAATCCTTCAGACGTGGCGTGGCTCGAATCCCGATATTATCCGTTTAGCAGGGCGGCGAAAACCGCCTCGGTGTAGTCATACCTATTTTCCGATTGAATAGAAAACTCCGGGATGTCTCAACCCCGTAGAGAGATTCCCAGTTGTCGGCTTCATCCACACCCGTAAACGGGTGGGCTTTCGCCTCGAAACTCTGTAATAGTTCACTCGCGCAACCGCTGTAGTCGTTTCTCCGTTGGTGGGTGGGTAGCAAAGATTCGCTTGAGCGCACTTCGATCAACGCTCAAAATACATAGCGCACTTGCGCTGTCGTTCATTTTCGCTTCACCTTGTTCGGCCCCACGTGAGATTTTTTCCAGGGCGCGTGCTAACGGTTCACCATTACCAGTGTATCGTTTTGCATCAGCATCGGCCACATATTCTCGGTATCGAGATATTGCCATCACGAAAATCAACGTTAGCATCTGGGCTGCAATGGAGGCAGCATACGCGACAAAGAAGTTATTATCATCACGAAGGAGGAAGAACACGGCGTAGCTCACGATCAATCCGACCGACTGTCCAAGTACCATCATTACAGTATCACGATTATTGAGATGGGCCAATTCGTGGGCAATTACTCCCTCAAGTTCATCTCGATCCAGCAACTGAACGAGTTGTGGTGAAACACAGACCACTCCAGCACCCTTCCGGCCTGTTGCAAAGGCATTTGGAACGCCCATATCCTTAATCATTAGTTTCGGCTTTTCAAGACCCATATCCTCAGATAATGACTCTGTCATCTGATGAATATGCTGGTACTGTCTATCTTCTGGTAGCGGCTCTGCACCGCGAAGCGTGAGCCATTTCCCAATTTTATACTGTGCTACTGGTAAAACGACAAGAGCGAGCAACAGTATCGGCACAAGTCCAATCCCAGGAAACATTGAGGCAAGCACCAGTGCTGCCCCAAAGTATAGCGCAAACAGGATTGTCCCGACAAGAATCATCCGCATCTTTAACTGCGCATTACGCATACATAATTTGGTACTCCTGTATTCGGATAAAGATGTCTTTCCGGCAAATGATTATTTCACCAATTCGTGCAATAAAAATCAAAAATATGATTATTTTTCGGGTGTTTCGGGAATGACAATTGTACGATTTTCTATGGTCGTCACAGTTGCTTTGACACTATAGACTTCGTTAATTTTCTCTGGCGTAAGAATACTTGGTGGTCCAGCAGCAACTATCTCTCCCTCATGTAGCATGGCAATCTTGTCACTGTATCGCGCTGCTAAGTTCAGATCATGAATTGCCATGACCGCGGCAGTACCCTCATTGACTTGCTGCTGAATAACATCAAGTACTTCTAATTGATGCCGAATATCTAGGCTGTTGGTGGGCTCATCAAATAGTAACAGAGAAGCTTCTTGTACAAGTGCGCGCCCAATAATTACTTTCTGTCGCTGTCCGCCACTTAGCTCATCAATTGAGCGCATTGCAAAATCCTCAAGTCCCAGTGTTTCCAGTACATCTGCAACGATTCGCTCGTCTGCCTCCGTAGGTCGCCAACTGACGTGGGGCTTGCGTCCTTGCAGAATTGTGTCAAATACCGTTGTTGGAAATGTTGACTGCTCTTCCTGTGGAATATAACCAATTTCCTGTGCAATCTCCTCACGCGATAGGTTTGCTATTCTGTCTCCATCGACAAATACAGACCCATCGTCGGGCTTGAGCAGTTGGTTGATACAGCGCAAAAGTGTACTCTTTCCTGCCCCGTTTGGGCCGATAACTCCCAGAACCTCTCCAGCAGCCAATTCGAGTGTTACATTATCGAGTACAGAATCGCTTGCATAGGAGAACTCAAGATTTTGAATCTGTAGTTTCACCAGTAATCCCTCCCGACAATTACAAGATACAAGAACAGTGGTGCCCCTAAAAATGCAGTAAGGATTCCCACTGGTAATACCACTGGTGCAATAATAAGACGAGCAACAAGATCAGATGCTAGCAACAATACACCACCGACAAGCGCAGACGCTGGCAGCAGGAACCGTTCATCTGCACCAATGATTTTTCTAACAATATGTGGGACAACTAATCCAACAAACCCGATAATTCCCACAAAAGAGATAATAAATGCTGTCATAAGTGATGCCACAATCATCCCCGTTATCCGGAGCTGCTCAACGTTTACCCCAAGTCCTCTTGCTGTCTCATCTCCAGCATTGAGAACTGTGTAGTTCCAGCCGTTGTAGACAAAATATGCTGTCCCAAGTAACGTGACCGCAATCATTAACCAAAGGTCACTCCACGTTGCTCGCCCAACGTCGCCAAATGTCCAGTACACAATTGCAGCAACATCAGCATCCTCAGCAAAGTACTGGATCAACGATAGAGCGGCACTAAACAGCGATCCAAGTGCCACTCCCGTCAAGATTAGTGTCTCTGGAGACGCCCGTGAGTATCGAACTAAGGCAAGAATCGCCCCTGTGGAGGCTAAAGACCAGACAAATGCTGAGACTGTAACAACTGGAGCGTTGTCAATAATGATTGAATCAGTTCCTGTAGATCCAACTCCTAAAAACACAATAGCAAATGCAGCTCCAAACGCTGCTGCTTGTGAAATGCCCAGCGTAAACGGCGACCCAAGTGGATTCCGTAGTACATTCTGCATTGCGGCTCCGGCAATCGCCAGTCCTGCTCCTGCTGTGATTGCTGCAAGTGCCTGTGGAATCCGAATGTTCCAAACAATTGTTACTGTCGTTTCTGAACCCTCCCCAAGTAATGCGTTGAGTACTTCAGAGACAGATAATCTCACAGGACCAATAGCAACTGCAATTACAAACAACGCAGCTAACGCCATGATGCAAATAATACTAAAGAAGAGCTTTCGACGAATCAACTGCTGATATGCAGACGCTGTCTCCGTTGATTGTCTACTCATTTTGTCGACTGCCCTCTCTTTGTACTATAGATTATCTGCCTGCTCAGCCTTAATAATAATACGATATCCAACTTCAGTAATAAGTCTGTATCAGCCGATGAGATGTGCGGAGCCTCCTTCTCCTCAGCAAGCGACTTCCTTGCGGGTGAGCGAAGTAGGATGAGGATAGTTTCCCAGCTAGACTAATTCTGTAACTAACCTCCTTGTCATGTGTGTTCCCTCACGTTATTATTGACAAAGATTGAATTGTGGAAGCACGTACCATGGGTAATGATATCTCTCACTTATTTCTAAAATATAATAATGAAAGATAGTATTAAATTAGACATTTGTATCACAGATACAGGTAATGATTGTATATATTGAACGTTTTTTCAATACCGGTCTGTAATTCACATGTATGAGACGACGTGATGCGTTGAAAGGTATTGGTGCAGCGTCTGCTGTATCGATCACTGGCCTTGCAGGATGCACAGATCTATTTGGCTCATCAAAAACGTGGATGATACCGTGGAGTGAAGGCGGCGGTACTGATCAATATGCACGACAGCTTTATCCTCTTGCTGAAGAAGAACTTGACGAGAGCATTCAGATTGATAACCGACCTGGTGCTGGAAGTTTAAGTGGTATTCAATGGATGCACACGCAGGACGGCGACGGAAGTGTGTTCGGAACTGTTAATACACCTAGCTGGCAGTTTGGCTGGATCCAGGAGCGGGATGAGCGTGACTGGGACCCAGCAGACTTCGAACCAATCGCAGTGACTGGTACATTTGGATATGTTCTTGTTGTAGATTCGGATACCGGAATTGAGACATTTTCTGGCCTACAAGACGCCTATGAGGACGGAGAGCTTGAGAACTTTGCTTATCAAGGTGCAGGCCACGATACACACTTACTTTCTTACATTCTCCGAGATGACTACGATGTAGATTGGGAAAACAATGTTCCATACGACGGAGGAGGGGAAGTGCAAGAAAATGTTATCAGTGGTGAAGCTGATGCGGGTATTCTAACGAACACGAGTGCAGCTGATCCCGTTGCTGACGGTGATCTTAATGCAGTTGTTAATTTGACTGATTCTGACTTCGATGCATTCCCCGATCTTGAGAAGATCTCCAACCATGGGGACGACCTTTCTTATATTAGTGAGTTCCGTTTAACTCAAGTCGCTCCCCCAGATACCCCACGCGAAGAACGAGAACAGATTGCTGAGGCACTCGAATACGCTGCAACTCATGAAGAGACTGAGGAGTGGGAGGAAGATACGGGTAATAAAGTTGTCTTCGAAGACATTGATGAGGCAGCAAATGACCTTGACGGAGTTGTTGATACTCTCGAAGATAACGTCGACTTCGAAGAATTTGAACAACGCGTTGAAGAAGACGAATAGTCTGTTATCAAGTATAGATGAGCGACAGGACACGTACAGTGCGACAGTTCTTTTCGTCTATCCAGAGTTACACCGAAATCTTCCACAAGTATACGCTTATAGCCGGCGAGAAGGTATTCCGTGAACGTCCGACAGTGGAACATCTCCTCTTACTATTTTTCTTTACAGCTGGGATATATATGTACGTGGAGGCTGGTGACTTTTCTCCTGCTACCTCTACATTTCCTCAGTTGATGGCAGCTGGAACAGCTATTCTCGCTATGATTCTGCTATTCCGAAATTACCTCCCTCAGTCGCTACTTCAACGTATTGATGAGTCATCTCAGTTATTCGAAAAAAGGAGCGGCGATGTAGACGGACACACGTCTGATTCTGCAAGTGCCTACTCTTATGATATTGATGATCCACGCGGACCCGCAGTCGTATTTGTTCTTTGTGTAGCATATCTTGTACTCGCATATTTGATTGGATTACTGTATGCTACCCCTATTTTCGTCGGATTGTACACATTATGGGCGGACGTTGAACGCAAGCGGGCAATTGCATTAGTAGTCCTGAGTTTTGTCATCGCAGCTTGGTTCTACCTTGCCTTCTCACCAACCGTTGGGCAAGGATGGCACACTGGGTGGACCCCTCCCTTCCCGCTAGGTTCTATTAACTCAGGGGTGGTCATACAATGGCTGTAGAGAGCTTTTTATCGGCTGTTGAAATTCTCCTAACGCCTGAAACATTGCTCTTTGCCGTTGTTGGTGTGCTGATTGGCATTGTTGTGGGGGCATTACCCGGTCTCGGGCCACCGCTTGGAATGGCAATTATGCTTCCGCTGACAGTACCATTCTCAAGCGTCAATGCAATTATCCTCCTTATTGGGGTCTACAGCGGAGCAATGTACGGCGGGTCGATTGCTGCAATCCTAATTAACACTCCCGGGGTGTCATCCTCTGCAGCGACGATGTTTGATGGCTATCCGATGTCTAAACAAGGCGAAGCTGCAAAAGCTCTTGCTATTTCTGCAACTGCATCTGCGATCGCTGGTGCTTTAGCCGTTCTTGCACTCTTGCTTTTTTCCCCATACCTGATTGAGATTGTTCTTGCTGTTGGTACTCCTGAGCAGTTCTTGATTGCTCTTCTTGGATTGGCAATGATTGCGGTTGTTGTTCAGGGATCACTTATTAAGGGATTGTTAGCTGGCGTCTTTGGACTGCTTATAACAACCGTTGGAGCAGCGGATCCAATCAGCACAGAAATTCGGTATGCGAGTACTGATTTCTTCTATGAAGGGTTCGATTTTGTTGCGGTGTTGATTGGTGTTTTTGCAATTGCTGAGATGATGAAACTCGCTGGTCAGCACGGGGGTATTGCGAAGCAGTCAGTTGAGATTGGGGGGCGAATCACACAAGGAATTATTTCTGTTGTTAAGCGTCCGCTCACTGTCTTAAAATCGGGTACGATTGGAGTCATCGTCGGCGCAATCCCGGGTGCAGGGGCGACTATTTCAAACTTTGTTGCCTACTCTGAGGCAGTCAGAAGCTCAGATAATCCAGACGCTTTTGGATCTGGCGAAGAAGAAGGTGTTGTTGCCTCAGAAGCATCAAATAATAGTACTGTTGCTGGTTCACTTGTTCCAGCAATCTCATTCGGAATCCCAGGGAGTTCATCAACTGCAGTTCTTATTGGCGGATTGCTTATGCACGGGCTTACTCCCGGAAGGGGTATGTTTGATCCTGCAGGCCAACTTGAACTGACATATGCGATCCTGTTGGCACTTCTCGTGGGCAATCTTGTAATTCTGGCCGTAGGCCTGCTTGTAGTTACTCGTCTCGGCATACTCACTCGGATTAATACAGACTACATTATCCCGATTGTAATTGTGCTTTCTTTCTTGGGTACGTATGCACTCAATCTCAATCCCGAGGACGTTACAACAGTTGTGATTTTTGGCTTAATCGGGTTCTATATGGTCCGGTATAATTACTCAGTTATTGCGTTCGTCCTTGGTGTCGTGTTGGGTGATATTGCAGAAGAAAATCTCTATACTTCACTTCAACTATCTGATGGCTCCTATATGATATTCGTCAATCCGTTTGAATATGGATGGCTTTCGCCTATACTCGTTGGAGTAATCGTATTTATCCTATTCGCACCGCTGGTGAAACGAGCTGTGAACTCGCTTCGATCATAATAAACAGCCTGTTCCACAGTATCTTAGAGTAATATAACCGTTGGTAAAACAGACCTTGTGTTCTGAGAAAGGACTCATATTCTTTGATCCCTTGAACTATCTATGGATCGAAAACAAGTCAAGGCCCAGTGGGATCAAGTCTCACAGACATATGCCAATTCTCGAGATCCCGATGGTCCAGACGTCGAACTTATCACCCAATTACTCGATCGTTTTCCTGAGCCTCCAAAAGTACTTGATGTAGGATGTGGAGATGGGGCTCGCACACTAAAACGGCTACCGGAAAGTAGTGTAGGGCTTGATATCGCAAAGTCAGGACTGACGCTTGCTGCAGAGAATCTTTCAGATCCGGAACTAATCCAAGGTGATATTGTCCAGCTACCATTTGCGGATGATAGCTTTGATGCGATAACAGCATATCATGTTGTATTTCATACTGATCGCGAACAACATCTTGAGGTATATCGGGAATTTACCCGTGTTCTTCGTCCTGGAGGGGCATTATTAATGACGCTTCCTTCCCAGCGGTTTGATGTAACTCGACAAGGATGGATGGGTGGTACGATGTACTTCTCGTCTCCAGGGAGATCAGAAACACTCTCTCGTCTTGAGTCGGCTGGATTTAGCACGCTTGATACCGTTATGAGTGATGACCCGTTGGGAAGCTCCGCTGAGTTCGTGTTTGCAACAGTTTGAACACGATATTGAAGTTATTTTTTGATTCTGTATGCATACATTTTTCAATTCTGTACCAACATTCTTTAGCCGGCTGGCAATGTATTTTCATACATCTCCACAATCTGATCGCGCTCAAAAGAATATCATGCACATACAATGACTGTTGAGGATTTTTATTCAGACTCATCGGGCACGCCTTCAATGATTACTGTTAGCGTGGTAGGATACACAGTCAAGACCACGCTTGGTATTCTGAAAATGCGCGACATCAGTTCTTGTCTGGCGATTGTTCTCTATGCAAGTGCTGCGATCAACACCATGATGGCAAAGCTTGCTCAGCGCGGAAGTTCTCTTGGTGACACGCAAACTGTCCTCATTGGTGGTAGCCAAACTATCCAATTTAGCACATCCGAATCTGCTGCCGATAAGCGAAATAATGTTGCTGCGAAAGAACATTTCGGCCGATATAACATTCCAATCACACCGATGGAGGCAGGAAGACAGCAGGGACGAATCGCTGCTTTTGATACTACAACAGACAACACAACAGTAACAGCTGTTGGAGGAGACCACTCGTGACTGATGACGGATTCGCTGCGCTTGCAGCATATATTGAGCAAGAGCTTGACTTTGCAACGAGCCATTACAACGATAGCTATCTCGAACGACGATTTTCATCTCGAATGCGACGAACAGAAGCGAACACATATGAAGAATACCGTCAATTGCTTCAGAAAGACTCCAGCGAACAATCAGAGCTTCTTAATGCGCTTAGTATCAATGTCACTGGGTTCTTTCGCAATCCAGAGGTATGGGAGGGGATTCGATCTATTCTTCGTGAACTCACAGAAAATCACTTTAGAGTCAACATTTGGAGTGCAGCGTGCTCAGACGGTCGCGAACCATATTCAATTGCAATGTTGGCACATGATGACCCAGAAATAAATGAATCGCGCATTTCAGTACTGGCAACTGATATTAACAGCGAGGCGCTTGAAAAGGCCCGCAACGGTACCTATGAAAATACAAGAACAACTGATATTGACGAACAGATTGAGTTTCTGAACAATCCGTTCGACCACATCACAAAAATCGAAGACAAGTTTGAGGTTCAGGACCAAATCAAGTCAGATGTTCGCTTCGAACAGCATGATCTGATCAATGACGAGCCAAAGTCTGGGTTCAACTTAGTGCTTTGTCGAAATCTCTTCATCTATATTGACTCGGAGTATAAGATCCCAGTATTACGGACCGTAGCACAATCTCTTGAACAGGATGGATATCTCATTATTGGTAAGGCAGAAACCGTACCACCAGAACTAGAATCTGACTTTATGGCTGTAGACAACCGACTTCGAATATATCAACGACAGTAATGATCACTTGTTGAACGCTCACATCCCCATGTCTTCCGCTTTTTCAGGAACTGGGAGACTGTGCTGGCTTACACCAAGTAGCTCAGCTGCGTGATCGAGGGCCATGTCAAACCCATAATACCGCTCAAGCTCGTCACCGTCAGGACTTGGACGCACTTTGAGCATTGCATACCCTTCGATATTCTGCGCGATTGCTGCTTCTTTACCATCCATCTCAAAGGCGAGAATTCGCTCTGTCTCTGTTGTATAGTATTCTGCCGTAATATTATCTTTTGTAGCTTGATTTTTGCTCATGTCTTTTGTGTAACGTTCCACCTAGACGTACCTGTCGGTTCTTCGTGGATTCTGCCGGTTTCACCTTTTGGTAGGATCTTGGATCCTCAATGATGGTTTTCCTATATGCATAGTGGCACAAAACGCGAAAACGTAGAAGATATTCGCCAGGCCACAGCCTTTTGCCTTGTTTCTTCGTATATAGCAGATATGTCCAAATGGATTCACAGTGGTCGCCGCCGCGATATCTGTTATATATTGTATGAATCGGGCGGAATGACTGATCAGGAACTAAAAACCGAACTCGAACGAAAGTACGATAGTCGAATCAAACCTCGGACTTTTCGAAGTGCTGTCGAGAAGCTCGTTGAAACTGGATATGTGATCTCAAAAACTGAAGGTTTACAGGAACATTACAGCCTCTCAAAGAAGGGAAAGCAATCGATTGAAGAACATCTTGAATGGATTGATCAGGAAACCGGTTCGGTTTGACCTCCTTCCACGGTAACGCCGGTGGCCGTTCGCCTCGCTACCGCTGTAATCGCCTTGGAGATTCTTGTTTCAATCAACAGATATTTTCAAAATGTCTTTTGTATCTCTTAGATGAGGAAATCAGGGCCACCCATGTCCGATATTTTGTGTTCCTGGCAGCTCGTAAAACAATACGCCGACAATCACTGATACAACAAATAGCCCAAGCCAAATTGCTGCGGTGATCCCAACAATATATCCTACACCAAGCAACGATTGTCTGATATCACCTGGCTTCCCAACGAACCAAGCAGCAATCATCACATATACAGGAACTAAGATGACGAGGAAAACTAGCCATGTTCCAGTTCCAACAAATATGTCGTTTAGCATTGGGCTGAGTGCTGTCATTGTTTCACCTCTGACTCAGCGGTTGTTGACTCATCCTTGTGATGCTCAACAGCGTGTAATTCGATGACTGGAACCACCTTTGAGACAATCATAAATGCAAGTGTCACCAGTGCAATTGTCCCAAGAAGAGCTAACATCTCGATAACACTTGGAAAATAGCTGCCCGGAATTGCGTAATATAGCGCAAATGCCGGTGTATCAAATCCTTCTATGACGAACAGTATCTTCTCTGTCAGCGTTGCCGCAAGCACAATAATTGATGCGACAAGACTCCGCTCAGGTGTAAATATTGATGGTCGAACTGCCTGTGCGAAAATATATCCTACCAAGATCACAAAGATGGACCCGACAGATAGCCAGTACAATGGCTCTGCAAGCAGTACGTCAAGAGCCCGTCCAGTCTGAACTGTCGGATGCCAATCACCGGTTACAATCTGTTGGAGTTGAAGCCAGCTGAACATTAATGAGAAAAATCCAAGCCACAGAGTCAGTCCTCGCATCACTTCGTCCGTAACAATATGGTACCAATCGTAGACTCGTCTAAAGACATATGCTGCAACGATAATCCCTGCTACTGCTGATGTCAGCGCAATGGACAGGAATGTTGGTCCCATGATTCCTCCATACCATCCAGGGAAGTTTGGTAACACAGCGAAGAGCCACGGGATCACACCGCCGTGTAACAACAGCGGTGCCATGATAATAATTGCAAGTGCAACCCACCATACCATTCGTTGCATTACTTCTTCCTCATCTTCGCGGTAACCAATCGTCATCACCCGGTATACTGGGCTCATGAAATTCGGCAGATACTCACGCAGTTTCACGATGTCATAGCGGAGCGTTAGTCCGAGATATGTGGCTGTCAAAACAAAGTACGCAGTAATCACTGTCAAATCCCAAGCGAGTGGTGATGTATGGACTGTGTTCTGATAATTAAGCAAAACACTTGACACGAGTCTATCTGGCCTCCCTACGTGGACTAAAATGAATAGTCCAGCTGCCATCAGTGCAAATAATGTCAGAAACTCAGCCATTCGAGCAACCGGTTGGTACCGCTTTAATCCAATGAGCCGGACAGCAGCGGAAAGAATAATTCCACCGTGAGCAATACCGACCCACCAAATAAATGAACCAATATATAACCCCCACGTTGACCCGCCTCCACTTCCCCAATCGCCAAGTCCAGTAACAATCAACCCATTCGAAAGTTGATAGTAATAGCCGACAAGCCATGCTCCAAGCACCAAGAGACAGAGGACAGCAATTGCATACCACTTACGAGATGTTTTCTGGAGAGGACGAACAATATCGATAGGCGATCCTTCTTTGGCTGTCATAATGCACCTCCAAAGTCCAAAACATCACCAACGCGAACAGTTTCACCCTCTAACTCCTCGTCACGACGGTTATCACCGTATGTCTCATAACTTCCCCCTCCTTCTAGATGCTCTTGATCGATTTGTTTATCATTTGGGCCGGGCGGCGATCCAATATAAATAATACTTGGATCTGTTCCCTGTTCTTCGAGTAACTTGAACGTCTCCAATCGACCTGGTGGATCGTCGTAAATTCCAGAGTCGGCGAACGCCATAGCACTTAACCATGGTTCAGTATGGATCTCGAGCGTCTCGCCGTATCTAACAAGTACAGCATCTTCTCTCCCTTCTATTGGACTGATCTCAAAGAGTGATGTCTCTGTTGGGCCGTCACTGATATCAATTGTAATCTCCCGTTCGTTTCCATCGTCTACTTCGAGTTCCTCCCAGAGATCGGGATATGTTACAACGCTCTCTGCTGCTTCAACGGATTCAATTGTTCTTGTTTCCTCAAATATCTCCTCGCCAGTATCCGGATCAGAAATCATGATTGTTGCCGTGATCTCTTCTTGTCGCTCGTTATGGATTTCTAGCTCATTTGAGATACTAGGTAACTGTCCCTCTGCCTGCCTACGACGCCACTCAAGGTATCGATTCGGCTTACTTTCGGGGTTATTGAGGTCTCCAAAATGAATTGCGTGCATTCCCATGTTTTCAGCACATGCAACCTCACAACTTGTTGTCCCTCGTTCAAGTGTATCATCACGTGACGGAGGAAGGCCATCTTCTCCTGCGTTAGGGTCATCGTGATGGCCATCTTGATTTGACACACAAAAAACGCACTTACCCATCACACCTTTTGGTGGACGCCCAGACACCCACCGACCTCTGCTATCATGCGGATCATCTCCGGAGTTGACGAGCAGTTCCTGTCTATCTTCATTTTCCATTGCCCGAAGCTCGTCACTTGTAACTGGTTCGCCCTCATCCAAACCTTCAAGCTCAGCTGGAGGATCATCATTTGGCCAATCTGCAGGTGTCGCACGTGAAAGTGCCCCACTTTCGTGAAGCTCGTCAAGTGACTCCTCGCGGTCACCCCACCCAAAGTAATTGACGCCATATGGACATCCAACCTGGCAATACCGACATCCTATGCAGACATCATAATCCCGCAATACAATCCCATCTTCCCGTTGATGCGCCGCTGTGGTCGGACAGACATACGTACAAGGGGGATCATTACAGTGCTGACATGGTCGAACAAGTTGGTTTAAATCCTGATGTTGAAGTGGCAAATCCGCTTCTTCAGGATTCCAATCTTCATTCTGGTATGAAAGTACGTACAGCCATGTTTCCCCATGTTCCCACTGATTCTTGCTATTACATGCTCCAACACAACCGAGACAGCCATCACACCGTTCAAGATCAATGACCATTCCCCACCTTGTATCATCTTCGTCTGGCCCATCTGTATGTGATCCGAAGTCTCCCTCAAGATCAACTGCCCAGTCTTCAACTGTCGCAAAACTCCCCAGACCAAGTGCAGCGGCACCTAGTCCCATTTTTTTCATCGTTTCTCGACGTGTCTCTCCAGACGTATCCTCTGAGGAGACAAGGAAAGGAGCGTCATCGTTTGGCGGATCAACTGGCCGCTCATCTCTGCCAAACTCATCCTCCATGTCATCGTGGTGTTTGGAGTAGAATTTTTCTTCAGACATCTCACCAGCAACAACTCGCTGTGCATCTCGGGCAACCTCTAATCCCAACTCCGTATCGTACTCAGACTTCTCAAGAATCTCTCTTTTTTCTTCCTCTGACCGTATCCCCAACGAGGTATCTATGTCCTCGTCTCCGGTCATTGTTTTATTTCCTCCTCCTGAAATCGTCAGAATTGACTGTTAATCTCCGAGACTTACGTCGCTGTGCTGACATCGCATGTAGTCTATACCCTGACCCTCATTTTATACACATGCTAATTTTTACTTCCAGCAACTATGAGCAATGTTTATATATACTAATAAATCCGCTCTATGGATGGTATTGTCCAGTAATGCTTACAGAAGATCTAGTACGAAGGCACCAAATCCAACTGGGGAAAACTGATACATACCCCAAAACTACCTGACAATATTTATCTTGAATCCGGAGGCATTTAGCTAAGCGAATACGCCAAAGAATATCTCTCATTTCGTTCTTATTTTCAGATTCTGCAATACAGCACCTTGATTTATTCTGTTGTGTCGAACTCACCATCCAGTATGCATTCTCAGAATCGACGATCTGTCTTAGCAACTACTGGAAGTCTGATAGGAGTTAGCGTTGCTGGATGCAGTTCAATGCTCGGTGATACATCTAACCAGCAACCGCTCTCTGAGATTCCCGGATTCTCTAGAGCAGAGACATTTCTTGAAAGTCAATTCCCAGGTGAGTACAGTACAGACGATTATCGAGACTCCTCTGATGTTGAGGTGCAACTGGAGTTATATTCCTTTGACCCAGAATTAGCAGTGATCGAACCAGACACAACCATCCACTGGCGGTGGCCAGAATATGGAAGTCATGATGTAGTTTCGATAGACCATCTTAGTGACAATGAATACACTGGTGATTTTTCTACGGACTTTGGATTTGAAAGTGACATGCTAGCTGCAAATGGCCAAGTTCGATTTGATCATACTTTTATCGAACCTGGTGTTGGACTGTATGTCTGTACACCTCACCAAGAGATGGCTGGGGCCATCGTTGTTACCGAGAGTTGAAGCGAAAGATCACAGTTTTAACCTCTACAGGCTACGTCCCGTCCTCAAGGAGCCGCCAACGGCGGCGAGTCGGTAGGGGTAGTTCACCGATGGGAAACCCACATGTGACGCTAACACTGTCTCTAAGAAACTTATATTATTAGAACAATCATACGTATCGCTTTCTTTATTTAGTTTCCTTTACCTATCTGCTTATCTCTATTAAGGGCCAATCCCTTGAACAAGCGGTACATAGTAAAATATAGAGGTGAGTATGTAGTGCAGATCACAATCCCCGTCTCGGACATGTCTTGTGCAACTTGTGCTGGGACAATTGAAGATGTTGTAGAACGTCAAGATGGCATTCAGTCAGTGAATGCTAACTTCGCTACTGACGAGGTGACGGTTGAATACGATCAAGAGCATATTGGTGTTGCAGAGATATACGAAGCAATTAGCCATGCAGGCTACTCTCCTGAGAAGGCGACAACTACAGTTGAAATTGCTGGCATGTCCTGTGCAAACTGTGCCGAGGCAAATGAAGAGTCAATTGAACAACTTGCTGGTGTATTGCAAGCAGATGTGAACTTTGCAACTAATGAAGCAACTGTACAGTACGTACCCCAAGCTGTTTCCTTGCCTGATATCTACGACGCAATTGAACAGGCAGGCTATGAGCCTACTCGACGACAGGGTGGATCAGATAACTCTCTTACAAAGTCGAGAGAGAGTGCTGTACAGCAGGAGCTAAAACACAAACGGAAATGGGTTATTATTGGAGGAATTCTCACACTTCCGTTTATCGTGTTAATGATCGATATGATTGGGCTAAATATTGTGCCCGAAACTATCGTTGGAATTGACACAGGATGGTTTGAGCTTGTGTTTGCCTCTGTATTGATGGCTACCCTCGGTAAGCACTTCATTGAAGGGGCATATAAGGCTCTTGTCAGAAATCGGCAGGCAAATATGGATACCTTGGTTGCGGTAGGAACGTCAACTGGATACCTATACAGTGCTGCTGTTCAGTTTGGCTTTATCGCTGGTGGTCTGTATTTTGAAGCTGTTGCATTTATCCTCTGGTTTATTTATCTTGGTGTCTGGTTAGAGGCTCGGTCAAAGGCTCGAGCTAGTTCAGCCCTTCGTGAATTACTTGAAATGCAGGCTGATGAAGCTACCATCATCAAAGATGACACCGAGACGGTAATCCCGGTCGAAGAGGTTAATGTTGGGGATATTATGAAGGTTCGTCCTGGTGAGCAAATCCCAACAGATGGTGTTGTGGTTGACGGACAGAGCGCTGTCAATGAGTCAATGGTAACCGGTGAATCAGTACCGGTTGAAAAAGTGCCAGGCGATGAAGTGATTGGATCAACAATAAACGAACAGGGCGTATTATATATTGAAGCAACACGGGTAGGATCTGATACGGCAATTCAGCAAATTGTTAAGCGAGTTAAGGAGGCTCAATCTCGACAACCTGACATTCAACGTGTTGTTGATCGCGTAAGTGCATACTTCGTTCCAGCAGTTATCCTTAATGCGGTTATCTGGGCAGTCCTTTGGGGACTTTTCCCTGAATCGATTTACACTCTCTCATCCTCAATTGCTTCCGTAATCCCACCATTAGATCCTGTTGGTGGAGGACCAGAAGTAGCCGTTGCGGGTGGAATCCCAGTGTTTGAGTTTGCAATTGTTGTACTTGCATCTGCATTGCTTATTGCCTGTCCATGTGCCCTTGGTCTTGCGACGCCAATGGCAACGATGGTCGGATCGACAATCAGTGCTAAAAATGGTATTCTGTACAAAGGAGCTGATATTCTGGAGCGGGCACGGGATATTGACACAATTGTCTTCGATAAAACTGGCACGTTAACACACGGTAATATGCAAGTAACAGATGTTATTTTAGCAGATAACTTCTCTGACAGCCTAACCGCTGATGGTGGTGTTACTACACAGATGTTCGATGCCGATGTCGTGCTCTCAATGGCAGCAAGCGCGGAGTCTGGATCTGAACATCCACTTGCTAAAGCAATTGTCGATAAAGCAGAAATGCAGGGACTTGATGTGCACCAACCAGATGCGTTTGAAAGCGTGCCGGGTCATGGGATCCGGGCAACTGTCGATGGGTCCGAGATTCTTGTAGGTAATCGTAAATTGCTGCAGGATCATGGCATTGATCCGAACTCCGCAAACGACACAATGGAACAGTTAGAGCGTAATGGAAAGACAGCAATGCTCGTCGCGATTGACAATCAACTTGCTGGAGTTATCGCAACTGCCGATACTGTACGTGATCAAGCAAAAGCGACCGTAGCTGAACTGGAATCCCGTGGTTATAAGGTTATGATGTTAACTGGTGACACGGAGCGTACTGGGAAGGCAGTTGGGAAAGAGCTCGGCATTGACCCACAGAATATTCATGCAGAAGTTCTTCCAGAGCAAAAAGCTGATGAGATTGAATCCATTCAGTCCGGTAATTCACGGGCAATGATGGTTGGTGATGGTGTTAACGATGCGCCTGCATTAACAACGGCCCACGTTGGCGTTGCAATTGGGTCCGGTACCGATGTTGCGATTGAAAGTAGCGACATCACCCTGATGCGCGATGACCCCAGTGACATTATCAAAAGTCTCCGCATTGCCAATGGCACTATTTCCAAAGTTCGTCAAAATCTGTTTTGGGCATTTATTTACAATACAACGCTGATCCCGATCGCTTCGATCGGTCTCCTACACCCCGCCGTTGCCGGTGCTGCGATGGCCGCTTCCAGTGTGTCCGTTGTCTCGAATAGCTTAGCGTTTATGCGCTGGTCACCGGACCGTGACTATCGGTATCTTCCATCCCGCCCAATACACTGGATTCGGAGTAAACTGGAACCCAATTAACCAGCCGGTAGGATAGCTTATATTTTGCCGCCAAGTTGCTGTAGCAATTGAGGTCTAACTTCTACAGACTCAGTTCCCTTCTCCAAGAAGCGACCGAATGTAGCGAGTGAAGTACCTCGGGGTCAAGCCCAGGGGCACTCTGTCTTTATGTCCGTAGATGGGGATAGCTTACGGCGTTAGCAAGGCGAACGCCCACCCGTTTACGGGTGTGGATGAAGCCGACAACTGGGAATCGTTCCACGCTCGTAGCCATGGCTGGATATTCCACGCCGAGAACCAACAGTTATCTAAGAAAAAATACTATGCTTACATATGTCGAATCAGGTCGTCACGCGGACACTCAAAGCGAGTATCCGTAACCACTCGCAAGTCTGTGACGACCTTGATTCGCACGGCTTTGCCGCGTCAAAATTGTGGAACGTCGGGCGATGGACGATTTCGCGTGTCTGGGACGCCATCGGCCACATTCTAGACGCCGACGAACTCTGTTCGCACCTCAAATCACACGACCGCTATGCAGACCTACACAGCCAATCTAGTCAGCGAGTTCTTCAGGAACTCGGTGAGGCGTTCGTCTCGTGGTACGAACAGGACGACCCAGACGCCAATCCACCCGGCTACCGCAAACACGGCGATGACCACCCCCGCTCAACCGTGACGTGGAAAAATCAAGGCTTCAAACTCGATACCCAGTACAACCGCGTCCGTCTCTCGAAAGGCACGAACATGAAAGAGTCGCGCTATGCCGCCGACTACATCCTCTGTGAATACACGCTCCAGACAGCCGAGCAGACACTCGACGCTGTTGAGAACGTCCAGACGGTGCGTGCTGTCTGGACCGGCGAGCAGTGGGAGTTGCATTTTGTCTGCAAGCTGCGGGTTGAGACGCCTGAGACACCCGGTGAGAAGACCGCAGGTGTTGACCTTGGGATCTGTAACACAGCGGCAATCTCTGTCGGTGACGAGACACTACTGTATCCCGGCAACGCTCTGAAAGAAGACGCCCATTACTTCCGACAGCAAGAATACGAGACGGAGGGGAAAAATGACCCCAGCGACCACGCAGAGTGGGCCAGACAGAAGAAATCCCGGCGGCAAGACCACTTTCTGCATGCCCTCTCGAAAGACATTGTTGAGCAGTGTGCTGACCGAGGTGTTGGGACAATTGCCGTCGGCCATCCGAAGAACATCTGTGAGGATGAAGACTGGGGGCGACACGGCAACAAACGCCTGCACGACTGGGCGTTTGAAACACTACTCAGCCACATCGAGTACAAAGCCCAAGAACGCGGGATCGACGTAGAGCGTGTAGACGAAGCAGGGTCGAAAACGTCGAAAACCTGTTGTGAGTATGGAACGGAAGCTGAGTCGAATCGAGTCGAACGTGGGCTGTACGTGTGTGCAAACTGCGGGTTGGTCGCCAATAGCGACCTGAACGCGGCAGAGAATATGCGAGCGACGGTAACTCCGAATCCGACACAGGATAGGAGTAACGGCTGTTTGGCTCAGCCTTCGGTACGCCTGTTCGATAAACAAACGGGGCGAGTAGCCCCACAAGAACAGGTTGTATCGTGAACCCTAATATCCCAACGTGGGAATCCCACGGCTTCAGCCGTGTGGAAGAAGTCAAATGTCTCATATTGGGTTATAATCATGCAATTTTCGCGTCTGCAAATATTACAACTTCCATAACAATCACAACCACCTATCATGACCAATTCACCAGAAATATATGATACAGTACTTGGTACGGTTGGGGACACTCCATTAGTCCGCCTTGATGCTTCACCTGATTCTATTCCAATATTTGCTAAGCTTGAGGCGCTCAACCCTGGTGGAAGTGTCAAGGACCGTATCGGCAAGTATATTATAGAGAAGTTGATCGAAACAGAGCAGATCTCCTCTGACGGGAGAATTATCGAACCGACTGCCGGAAACACAGGCATTGGTATGGCACTCGCTGCGACCCAGTATGATGTTGATGTTACGTTTGTTGTGCCTGAATCCTTCAGCGTTGAGAAGCAGACTCTTATGCAAGCCTTAGGTGCTGAACTTGTCCGAACTCCAGCTGACAAAGGTATTAAAGACGCAATTAAGCACGCTAAGGAGTTGGCTGCTGAGCATGACGACGCTATCGTACCACAGCAATTTAGCACAGAGCTAAATACTGAAGCGCACTATCAGACAACGGGTCCTGAAATATACGATGCTCTTGATGGAAACATTGGTGCAGTTGTGATGGGCGTTGGAACGTCTGGTACACTAATGGGTACTGCACAGTACATCCTGGAAAAATCTCCTCAGACACAGATTATTGCAGTCGAACCTGAAGGATCTATGTATGGATCAATAGCAGGCCAAGATCTTACCTGTGCTGAGTATCGAACTGAAGGCATTGGTACCAGTACTCCCGAAATCAATGAGTTATTTAATCCAAGTATCGTTGATGACGTATTACAGATTAGTGATGAACGAGTACATGCAGAGATGCAGCGACTTCCAGTTGAAGAAGGACATCTTGTCGGATCAAGTGCGGCAGCAGCAAGTGTTGCTGCACAACAAGTGGCGAGTCAAATAGGGAACGATGGCTACTCGGTGCCGCATCGATCAGTAGTGACCCTTTTCCCTGATAGTTCAGAACGATATCTTACGAAGAATCCTTACGGAACTCTCGATGAGTGGAAATCATGACAGACAACACTGAGAACACCCCCGATAACACGCGTATCGAGACTCAATCAATTCACGCTGGTCAGTCTCCTGACTCCGAAACAGGGGCAATTATGACACCTATATATGCCTCTTCAACATTCGTTCAGGATCGACCAGGAGAAGATCGAGGTTATGAATATTCGAGAACAGGCAACCCAACCCGAACAGCACTTGAGAACAATATTGCTGCTCTAGAGGATGGCGATTATGGAAGAGCCTTTTCCAGCGGCATGGCCGCAATATCGACCGTCCTCAATCTGTTTGAATCTGGGGCCCATGTCGTGGCTGGCGAGGATGTTTATGGAGGAACACACCGCTTGTTTAAGGAGGTCTATGATCAGTTTGATATGGAATTCTCATTTGTAGAAACTACTGATCTTAGTGCTGTCAGAGATGCAATGCGATCTAATACAGAACTCCTCTGGGTTGAGTCTCCCACGAACCCGTTACTACGAATCAATGACATAGAATCCTTGGCCAACATTGCTCATGAACACGATGCCCTTTGCGCAGTTGATAATACATTTGCCACCCCCTATCTACAACGACCATTAAACCATGGTGCAGATATTGTATCCCACTCATTAACCAAATATATTGGAGGACATTCAGATCTTGTTGCTGGTGCTCTAATTACTGATGACGAAGAACTGGACGAATCGTTTGGCTTCTATCAGAATAGTGTTGGCAGCACTCCAAGTCCATTTGAATGCTTCCTTGCTCTTCGAGGAACAAAGACACTTCCTGTCCGAATGGATCGACATTCGCAAAATGGATTACAGCTCGCTGAGTGGCTCGATGACCACCCGGCAGTATCACAGGTTTACTATCCTGGTCTATCTACACATCCACAACACGAACTTGCTAAGGAACAAATGGATGCATTTGGCGGCATGCTTAGCTTTGAGCTTGATGCGTCACTTAAGGAAACAAGTGATGTTGTATCAAACACTGAAGTGTTCACATTAGCTGAGAGTCTCGGAGGGGTTGAAAGCTTGATTGAACAGCCGGCAACTATGACACACGCGTCAATCCCTCGTGCACAACGGATTGAAGCAGGTCTTTCTGACGGACTAATACGAGTCAGCGTCGGTATCGAGCACATTGATGACCTAACTAATGATTTGGACCGGGCGATTTCTTCTGGCGTTGAAGGTTCACAGAAAGATTGAGACGGATGCTACGGGGCTTGGCCCCGAGACAGTCGACATATTTATGCTGTAGTTACTTCTCGAAATCATTGTATATCCTCCATCCAAAACTACAGTATGGCCGACATTCTCGTTTTACCGACTGGTGTACATGGTATTCCGATTACTGAGTATGCAGCAGCCCTTCGGGATCGGCTTCCTGAGCATCAGATTGTAACTGCTGAGACTCCCGCAGAAAGCCAAAAGTATATCTCTGATGTGACCGTTGCGACAGGCCGTACGCTCGATGAAGATCTACTTGAAGAGGCATCTGATAAGTTATCGATGTTTGTCTGCAGTTATGCTGGAACTGGACATCTTCCTATGGAAGCTATCAACGAGAGGGAAATTACTGTAATAAATGCCTCAGGTGTTCATGGACCAAATATTGCAGAATATGTCATTGGTGGAATTCTAGCAGCTACCCATCGATTCAACCGAGGGCGCCGCCAACAATCACGCCGTGAGTGGCGTCATTATCCTGTTGGTGAATTACAAGGAGATACTGTTACTGTTGTTGGGCTCGGAGCGATTGGCCAAGCAGTAGTCGCTCGGCTGCAGGGATTTAATGTCAATACCATCGGCGTTCGTTATACCCCAGACAAAGGTGGCCCAACTGATGAAGTCATTGGGTTAACCGATCAAGAAGCATTTGAGGACGCCCTTGCACGCACTAACCACCTCGTATTAGCGACCCCTCTGACTGAACTCACTGAAGGACTAATCGGTCACGAAGAGTTTGAAATCTTACCTAGTTCAGCAACAATCACAAACATTGCCCGAGGGCCGGTTATTGATACGGAAGCCTTGGTAACGGCTTTACGCCGCGGATGGATTGGACATGCTATTCTTGATGTAACTGATCCGGAGCCATTACCAGAGGATCATCCACTCTGGACCTTTGATAACGTCCGGATAACGCCACACAACAGCGGCTATACGCCTCAATATTATGACAGACTTGCTGATATTGTCGCAACAAACCTTCGAAGATATGAGAATAACGACTCGCTAGTCAACACCGTAAATAATTGTTAACTTATCACACGTATTACTTGTATCTTCTAAGCTACTCCGATAAATTATAAACCATTTCCAACCGAATATACAAAATGTTATGGGAATTACTGTCGGGATTGATTTAGGTACAACCAATAGTGTGGTAGCGCGTCTTAATGAGGATGGTGAGCCGGTAATCCTCAAAAATAGTGAAGGAAAACAAAAAACACGGTCTGTTGTGCAGTTCAGAGAAAATGAGACTGTTGTTGGCGAGGCTGCACTGCGTGCCGCACTGCGATTTCCTGATACAACTGTTCGTCAAATTAAGCGATATATGGGCGATGAAAAATGGGAAATTGAGGCGTACGGAGAAACGTATACGCCAGAACAGATCTCTGCTCTTATTCTTGAAAAACTGATCAAAGATGCTGAAGAAGAGATTGGTGGAGAAGAGATAGATGAAGCAGTTATCACCGTTCCAGCATACTTTGGTGCCAAAGAGCGCGAAGCAACCAAAAACGCAGCCGAGATTGCCGGCATCGAAGTCAAACGTCTGCTTAATGAACCAACTGCTGCATGTCTTCGGTATGGTCTTGAGGATGACGAAGAGACCGTTCTCGTCTATGATCTTGGCGGTGGAACATTCGACGCAACAGTTGTCAACCTCAGCCAAAAAGATGGCGTCACTGTAGACGGTGTCAAAGGTGGCCAACAACTTGGTGGCGATGACTTTGACCGAGCGCTGTATGAAGAAGTAATGTATGAAGAGTTCGTTGATCAGGTCGATCAAGATCCAGCAAAAGATGACGAACTAGAGTGGCAGCTACTTGAGACAGCAAAAGAGGTCAAGGAAGATCTATCTGTGGCTGAGTCAGCTTGGGCAACGATGAACCTTGGCACAGAGTCCTACGAGCAGGAGATAACTCGTGAGGAGTTTAATGAGGCGACAGAGCACCTTGTCGACGAGACGCTTGATATTATTGACGACTTATTTGACAGTGATAATGTTGGATCTAAAAAAGACGACGTTGACCGTGTACTTCTTGTTGGTGGGTCCACCCGCATCCCAATTGTCCAGCAACGAGTTGAAGACTACTTTGATGTTGAACCGTCAAAGGAACTCGATCAGGATATGGTTGTAGCAGAAGGAGCAGCAATGGCAACTGATCTTGAACAACTTGAGATGAAACTTGACGGAGACTTCCAAGGCGAAGGAAGCTCCGTATTTACTGATGTTGTCTCCAAAACAATTGGGATTGAAGCAGTTGACTTACAGAGTGAAGATGGCGATACACGATTTGTTCCGGTTCTTGAGGAGAATACCGAGGTACCTGCAACAAGTGAACGTGAGGATTTCACCACCGTTGAGGATGGCCAGACATCACTTGAGATTCGGATATTAGAAGGCGGCGATCCAGACCCAGAGAAAAATGAACGGTTAGGAAGGTTCATGCTTGAAGGCATCCCCCGTCAGCCAGCAGGAGAACCGGAGTTCCGAATAACGTTCAGAGTAGACGAGGACGGCGTTCTTCACGCTGAAGCTGAGAATATTGAAACAGGTGAGCAGGCTGATACCACACTTGATATCGGGCTTTCACAGACAGGCATTGCCGTTGCCCGTGAACAACACGAGGAAATCCCAGACGTCCGATAGTTTTATTCATCTTTTTTATCAATGAGCGATAGAAATCAGAGCCAAAAAAAGCGCTTTGGAGTGGATATCGGGACTCGAACTGCTATATTAGGCTATTCTGCTGACAGTAACCCAATGATAATTAACGCACAGGAGGGCCAAGAGACGATACCTGTTCGAATGAACCTCTCTTCAGAGACCACACAGGTTGGGTATGAGGTCGACCCAAAATCTAGTAGCAGCCTACGACCTGGACAAGCGTTTGGAGAACGCCTGTTGGATCTGTCCAGCAGCGATGTTGATGTTAAATCACTCCCAATCGTTCAATTTCTTGCTGAAGCAAAATCCATCTGGGAAACTCATGCGCCGACTGAAACGTTTGATTCTCCTGAAGTTCTTTGTGTTGTCCCTGCTGGCATTGGGCCTGATGAGCGTAAATTTATAACCTCTGTGTTCAATCATGCTGGTTTCTCGTCGGCTGGTGTTGTTCGGTCCCCGATCCCAACAACGATTATTGACCGATCAAATCAAGAGTTGGGAGAACCACTTGTTGTTGCAAATATTGGCTCTTACTGGCTCAATGCTGCCGTACTAACCCCTAAGCCTGATGCATTTGAATATGAAATCCACTCAAGAATCTGCGCCGCAGGTGTTGGGGTGGGTTCGTTTGAAGAAGCGATTGTTGAGTGGCTTCTTGCAAACTTCGATGAGCAACTATCAAATACAACGTTTTCCGAGTTACTTCCCTATGTTGTAGACGCTGTTGAGCGTTTAAGCAAAACTAGTGATAACCAAGTTGAATTCACAATCAACGGTAAGACTGTTCTTATTGATGGTTCTGTAATTCATCGTGCATTAGAGACAACTGCTCCGGAGATCAAATGTCATCTGAAGGATCTATTTAGCGCAGCTAATCTATCTCCTGAGGATATCTCTGATGTTGTCATCTCGGGTGGCGGAAGTATGTTTCCTATCGTACAGCAAGTGTTTGAGGGGTACTTTGGTCAACAGCCCCGTAATCCTGATCACGGTACTCCTGTAACCGCTCCAACACTTGGTGCTAGCCTCCTTGCTCAACGCGATAAAGAGATCAAGCAAGTTGATAATCTCTTGTATCGCGATTTGACTGTCGAAGTTATTAGTGACAAGGGAATTCAAGCACGGCCCATATCTAATTCTCCAATCTCTGTAGGCGAGTCTCAAAGCATTACTCTCCAAACCACCGTCGACGACCAAATCTATGGGAAAGTCCGAATTGGCGGCCGTCATCTCCTCACTGGAGAGACTGAGCCTATTACAACTGCTGAGATTACCGGACTTCCAATGCAAGATGCTGGTTCCACGAGCCTTGAGCTTACTGTTACTCCTCACAATCAAGACCCAACAGACATCTCATGTGAGGCGACGATCTGTGGTAGTAATAACCTTGGCGAACACATAGAGATAACCAAGATACAGAGTGACTTTGATAATGGTCCTTGGTTTGCGCTTTCTGGAGTTGATTTGAACGCAGTTTCAATACCAACCAGAGATAGCCAGCCTCTGCAGACAACCCCTGATGATTATTCAGACATAAATCCGATTGACGCAATTGATCGGGTATTTACCATTCGGAATGAGCTCTGGACAGTAATTCAAAACAACGGTGATATGTCAGCTGATGACTTACAAATTCGTCTTGAGAAACTGGATCTCGGTCTCAAACGTGCCGGGGTAGACGTAATTGACCCAGAAATCGGCGAACAGGTGGACGATCGAAAACACCTCATCAGATCAATGAGACCGAGCAATCGCCCTGAGGGTGAAATAATTGAAGTTACTCGTCCTGGATATCAAGTCGGTAATGTGGTGGAAGAAGCAGCACATGTTGCAATTAGCAGTGGGCCGACTGAAGACATCTCTACACCTGAAGACAACTAGATCAGTAAAATCAGCACTATTTTGTCATCAAAGTAATAAGAGAAAGCTTCCGGATTCAGCCGGGGGTGGAGGTTAAATCTCCATCGCGAAACGAAGTGGATTCGAAATTCAGCCGTGTATCCAAGATCGTATTGATCAATTACTGTGAATCAATGCTTTCCACAAGGTCTATATCTGGAGTGTCTTGCTCTGGGACAGTAAGAACACCGCCTTTGTCAGCACTAGTTGCCATTGCTGCGTATCGCTCTAGTACACCAACCGTATCAACTTCTGGTGGTGACCAAGATTCTGCCCGTTCAGCAAGCTCTGACTTCGGAACATCAAGATGTAGTCGGCTGTTTGGGATATCAATCTCAACTGTATCTCCTTCCTCAACAAGCGCAATTAAGCCTCCAGCGGCTGCCTCTGGACTTATATGTCCAATTGCTGCTCCACGTGTGGCTCCGGAGAAGCGGCCATCCGTAATCAGTGCGACTTTCCCCGATAGACGAGGAGAGCCGCTAACCTTTGCAGTCGGTTCAAGCATTTCAGGCATACCTGGTCCTCCCTTAGGACCCTCATAACGGATTACAATCACATCTCCTGGATTAATCTCTCCTTCATCAATTGCATTTAGTGCGGCCTGCTGTGAATTAAACACCCGGGCAGATCCAGTAAATTGTCGCATGTTTTCGTCCACAGCTGCAGCTTTAACGACTGCTCCATCGGGGGCGATGTTCCCGCGTAGGACAGCCAATCCACCTCCTTTGTGAACCGGATCTTCTCGTGACTGAATGACCGTTCCTTTGACATCAGCATCTTGAATCCGCTCTTGGATAGTTTTTCCATCGACCGTAGGACATTCTGTATTCAGAAGGTCTTCAAGTCGACTCAAAACTCCGGGTACACCTCCATCGTCTCGAAGATGCTCCATCCGCCACGGCCCCGCAGGGCTCATATGTGCCAAATGCGGTGTTTTTTCTGCAATTGCTTCGAAATCTGAAAGAGTTAAATCGATCCCCGCTTCTTGGGCAATTGCTGGAACATGCAACATCGTGTTTGTTGATCCTCCAAGTGCAAGGTCAACTGTAACAGCGTTTTCAAATGCTTCTTCGGTCAAGAACTCGGACGGTCGAATATCATTGTACACAAGATCAAGAATGCGTTGTCCACTTTTCCGTGCGATATCACGCTTACGGCTGTCTAATGCTCCGGTTGTTGCACATTCTGTCCATGAGAGGCCAAGGGTCTCTGTTACACATGCCATCGTGTTGGCAGTAAACATCCCAGCACAGGATCCGGCTCCCGGGCAGGCCGTACATTCAAGCTGGTATAGATCTTCCTCAGAAAACTCTCCTTCTCGGTACTTACTCACGCCTTCAAACACAGATGCAAGATCAACTGGTTCGTCGTCAAACTCTCCAGCTTCCATGTGTCCACCTGTAACAACAACTGCGGGGATATCAAGCCGAGCAATTGCTAGCAACATTCCTGGGACAATCTTATCACAGGATGCGAGCGCAACAATACCGTCAAGCTTGTGAGCGGAAGCCATCAATTCTACAGAATCTGCAATTATTTCCCGAGATGGTAGGCTCATTCGCATCCCATCGTGTCCCATTGCAATCCCGTCATCAACCGCGATTGTGTTAAACTCAAGCGGCGTTCCACCTGCCTCTCGGACTCCTTCTTTAACCTCTTTGGCGAGTTCATCAAGATGGATATGTCCCGGTACAATCTCATTCCACGAATTTGCAATCCCAATTAGTGGCTGCTCAATATCTTCCTCCGAAAGCCCTGCAGCACGAAACAACGACCGGTGCGGCGCCCGATCCGGGCCTTCTGTAACCTCTGCACTCCGAAGAATATCATCTTTGCTGGGCATCTAGATAGCAATGACTTCTAATCCAGGGTTAATACACTTTTGCAAACATCGTTATTCATTATGACAGTGTAATCCAAGGAAATGCACCGCTTATAAATTCGATACACCGTCTCAGAGAGTGAACTATTTCTGCCGACTCGTCGCATTCGACGGATCCTTGAGGATAGGGACTTATCCCATAACAGTTAATTTCGAGGTGATTCACCTGACATCAACTGTCTCAATTCGCCCTTCAACATCAATTGTCTCAAATGTTTCTGGGTTAAGCGAAGCAACAGTATCGAGGAAAGCTGTCCGATAGCTCGCTGGCCCTTGCCAATCCTGCTCCTTGGTTGCTATTTCCCCAGCAATCCCAAATGCTGTTGTTCCCCCAAGTGCGGCCGATAGAGAATCCTCCGCAACAGCGTCGAAAATATTAACCGTGATTCCTAGCATACATCCGGTCCCGACGAAAGATCCGAGCATTGAGTCTCCTACCGAGAGCTTATATGCCGTTGTTTGATCAGCGATAATGTCTGTCTCTCCTGTTGCCACAACGATAGAATCCATTGTATTTGCACATGCTACAGCAGTCTGCTCAATATCAGTATGCTCACCAGTTACATCAACTCCCCGAATATTAGCATCGTCTTGAACAAGCGCAGTGATTTCGCCGTAATTTCCACATATTATTGACACATCAATTTCGTTTCCGATTTCACGAGCAGCCCCTGTCCGCTCTGATGTACCTCCTGCTCCGACTGGATCAAACGCAACCGGAGTGTCTCCGTTGTTTGCTGCTTTTCCAGCTTCGATGAATAGCTCAATATCTTTATCATCGATAAATCCCATATTTAGATGACAGCCATCTGATATTCTAAATCGCTCTTCTATATCCTTCTGGTCCTGACTCATTGATGGAAGTCCGCCCCAAAACGACGTGATATTTGCTACTTCATCAATCGTGACAAAGTTTGTAATTGAATTAATTAATGGGCGCTGCTCTGATATTGTGGTAATTTGGTTCTGTAGTGTCGATTGATCGATCATCGTCGGTTTACCCCCGTCATAACGGCATCACTTAGCCGTATTGTTGCTTCTTTCGGATTCTCGGCAGTGGCAATCGCAGAAATAACTGCCACACCCTCTGCTCCAGCAGCCACAACATCAGCCGCGTTACCAGCATTAATCCCACCGATACCAACAATTGGAATATCTACAGCCTCCCGAACTGCAGCAACCCCTTCTGGTCCAATTCCTTCTTCCTCTGGATCAACATCTTTTGAATCTGTATGGTAAACTGCACCCACTCCAAGATAATCGGCACCTGCTGCAACGGCTGCGCGTGCTTCTTCTGGAGTAGTCACAGAGCGACCGATAATTGCATCTTTACCGAGTTGCTCACGAGCAACTTCAATCGGAAGGTCACTATCTCCTACATGCACTCCATCCGCGTCAATTGCGGCTGCAATATCTACCCTGTCATCGACAATTAGCGGGACTTCTGCTTCTTCGGTTATTCTACGTAGTTTAAGACCTAATTCGTACCGTTCGCGAGCACTCATGTGCTTTTCACGTAATTGTACGACATCGACACCTCCCTCAATCGCTCCTCGAACAACATCAGTTGTTGACAAACCCCCCGAATAATTCTGCTGGGTCACAAAATAGACTGTCTGATCAGTGATTTGCTTCACAGTAATTAGTCGGTTGTACCTTCTGGTACTTGACCGTTATCGAACTCAACAGAAAGGGAAAGGTGGGCACGGTGGGATTTGAACCCACGATCGAGAGGTTAGGAACCTCTCGCCCTGTCCACTAGGCCACGCGCCCGAAAAGAGAAAAATACGTTAGTTTGCTGCAGTTGAGTCTTTTTCTCCATCTGACTCAACATCTGTATCAACATCTTCAATGTCTCCGTCGACATCTTCAATGTCTGCATCACCATCTCGAATTTCTTTTAGCTCCTGTTCAACTTCCTCTTTACCTTTCTGGAACTCACCAATTGCCTGACCGCTTGACCGGGCAAGCTCTGGGATTTTACTCGCACCGAAAAGGATGACGACTACTAGAAAGATCAGCGCGATCTCGAACGCCCCCAGACCCCCGATGAAGAGCGGACTGAATGTTTCAACGACCATTGCTATTTACTTGTAGATGGGTGCTGATTATAGTCTTTTTGCCTATCTCCCCGCGCAGAGAGATATACTGGCGATGTGCTTTTGTGGTGTTTCTTTCAATAGTACGTATGGACGAACCTGATCCCGTGGTTCCAGATACTGAGCCTTCGCGCGTGCATGATGAATATGATCCGTCAGCCGATCATGCATTTCCTGATACCCGTTTAAATAGTGTTCTTGAATATCTTCAGAATGATGAAGAAATCCAAGCATATCTTAAAGCACAAAATGTCAACCCGGTGAAACGGATGAACTATAATGATCATGGACAAGAGCACATACGAATTGTCCGAGATAGAGCCTTAGAATTATATGGGCTGCTTAAAAAAGGTGGAGTTACATTCAACGGGGCTACTGATCAAGGCCTCTCAGAAGCAGACGAACCAGTGATTATTGCGCTTGCTGCAACGCTTCATGACGTTGGTCATGTGGTCCATCGGCATGACCATCCGTATTATTCAATCCCAATTGCCTCTGACATTCTTGATCGTGTCCTGCCGGAGTTTTATTCGGTCCCTGATGCAGTTCGGGTCAAAAGTGAAGTGCTACATGCGATTCTCTGCCATCCCACAGAAGAAAGACCGCTAACCTTGGAAGCAGGCGTCGTTCGGGTCGCGGACGCACTAGATATGGAACGAGGAAGATCGAGGATTCCATATGAGAAGGGCGGACGTGGGATTAATACACTTTCAAGTCGAGCAATCGAAGAAGTATCCCTTACCTCTGGGGATTCTGCTCCAGTACTTGTTGAGATTAAGATGTCTGGAGCAGTAGGCGTCTATCAAGTTGATTCATTACTTAAATCAAAACTGCAACACTCTCGTCTTGAAGATCACATTCGTATCGTCGCGATCAACACAGGTGGTGAGGACCAACTCGTTGAACGAATTGAGCTTTAGTTATATTAGAAAAAGTGGTTTTTGACAGAGACAGGACTAACTCAGAATAGCTATATTCCAGTTCGTTTGGCGTAGTAACGTGTTGTTTCGTCAGTTGACTCACAGGCTACTAATTCGCGATTAGACAGCGTTTGCAAGATGCTTAAAATAGTGAGTTGTGGTAAATCAAGACGTTGCTGTAACTGCGAGGCTGTTGCTGCTCCCTCCAGAGCTAAGGAATGATAAACGAGTTTGGCTGTAGCCGATTCTATTTTTGACATCACGACTCGTCGATCCTCTGTATCGAGGGCTGCCATCATTATCAGATACAACTATTTCGACAATAATAAAACCTCGCGTTCGACAAAAGTCGAAAAAAGACCTACGCAGCTGCTTCCTCAGCGAAGTACTCGTCGTACTCCCCACTGTCTATCTTCTCTTTGAACTCACGAGGATTTTCGCCTTCGACTGTTACACCAAGCGATGTGCACGTACCTACAATTTCTTTTGCAGCGTTCTTCAGGTCATATGCAAGTAGGTCTGTGTGCTTTTGTTCCGCTATTTGTCGAACCTGATCCACCGAGAGATCAGCAACAAATTCTTCATGCGGTTCTCCACTTCCAGTTTCGAAGCCAGCTTCATCCTTAATCAGCTCAGCTGTTGGCGGAACACCAACTTCAATCTCAAAGGACCCGTCGTCCTCGTAATTGATCGTTACTGGCACTTCTGTGCCATCGAATGCAGCTGTCTGGTCGTTAATCTCTTGTACAACATTCTGAACATCAACTGGTGTTGGACCGAGCTCAGGACCAAGTGGCGGGCCTGGATCAGCCTGTCCACCTGGAACGAGCACTTCGATTGTTCCTCCCATAAACGATAAAACTCGCTATCAACTGTTAAGCGTATCGAAACGGGGATAAACAGTTAAGAATCAGCGATCACTGACTCTTCAATCCATGATTTATATGCACTGAGAACGTCGTCTTCCTCAAATCGCTCAATACAGGGAACATCGTAGGGATGTAGCTCCTTTACACGGGTTTTTAGTTTTTCATATGTCTCTGCTGTTGTCTTGATAAAGAGAATAGCTTCAGTGTCAGTATGTATTTCTCCGTTCCAGCGGTATGTTGAACTACAGTCAACCGAATTTACACAAGCTGCAAGCTGCTCTTGGATAAGTGTCGTTGCTATTTCCTCTGCGGAGTTTTCCGGTACTGTAACGAATACTGTTGTCATGAGTTTGCGTTTATTGGAGAATAGTCTCCCGTTATATCCCATTCATGAATACAGTATATCTCCCCTGGCTGTTCATCAGATACGCGCCATGCTCCATCTTTCCATACTTCTTTTCGACCACAGAGCTCACATTCCCGGGCATCAGGCGGCTGAATATCAATCATCATTTGCATAATCAGGGCATCTTAGGTATAACACTTTTACGGCATTCCTTCTCACGAAAAGTGTTGTCAATTTGGCTATTAGCAAAACAACCATGTTAATTGCTTTCAAATACCAATTTGATGCGGCTACTAGAACACGAAGCTAAACGTCAATTTGAACGGGTTGGTATCCCGACTCCGTCGTCGTACCACGTTAGTTCGTGTGCCACGGCACGGGATGCGGCAGTTTCCCTCGGGTACCCAATAATGGTCAAAGCTCAGATTCCGACAGGCGGTCGCATGAAGGCTGGCGGAATAACACGTGCTACAACACAATCTGAGTTGACCTCAATTGTTGACCAAATGCTAGACTCAACGATTAAGGGATACCGTGTTGATTCCATACTGATTGAATCGATTGTTGATGTTGCATCGGAATTGTACCTCAGCATTACGATTGATCGGACAAAAGGCCAACCAGTGGCAATCTTTTCTGCGGAAGGGGGTATTGATGTTGAGGCAGCTGACTCTGATAAAATTCATCAACAACTGATTGACCCAGCATATGGATTACAAGCACACCAAATCCGCCAAATGGCATACCAAGCAGATATTGATCGAGGGCTAGTTCCTGACCTTGTGGATATTTTCCAGAAAGTGTATAAACTATGGGATGAGTCGGATGGGACTGAAATAGAAATTAATCCACTCGTTTTAACACCTTCAACTGATCTCCGCGCAGTTGATGCTGTTTTTGAGCTCGACCCTGACGCAATGTTCCGTCAGTCTTCTTTCACCCCAGCAGCCTATGATATTCAGCAACAGGATACTGTCGAACGGAAGGCAGATGAGTATAATTTCGACTATGTCCGCTTGGACGGAAATATTGGTATTATCGGAAACGGTGCTGGACTCGTTATGACGACACAAGATCTAATTGCTGAAGAGGGTGGAAGTCCGGCAAACTTCCTTGACATCGGTGGAGGAGCAGATGCACAGCGAATGGCAAATGCACTTGACCTCACGTTCAGTGATCCAAACGTGTCTGTGCTATTGATCAATATTTTTGGTGGAATTACCCAATGTGATGCTATTGCAGAGGGTATTAATAATGCAATTAAGAAGCATGCACCTCCTCCGGTTCCTGTTGTCGTTCGACTTGCTGGTACGAATGCAACTGCTGGCCGCCAACAACTTGATACGCAACATCTGACCGTTGCCGACTCGTTGGACCAAGCGATTAGCAAAGCAGTTACAATTGCATCATCTGAAGAGGTCAAACCATGAGTATTTTTGTCGACAACGATACTCGTGTCATCGTTCAGGGAATCACTGGTAGCCAAGGAAAGTATCACACAGAGCAGATGAAAGCATACGGAACAGACATTGTTGCTGGGGCTGTTCCAGGGAAAGGCGGTGAAAAGATACATGGAGTACCGGTATTTGATACTGTATTCGAAGCGGCCGAGCAAACAGAGGCAAATGCATCTGTAATATTCGTTCCCCCTGCCGCTGGGAAGGATGCTGTTTTTGAGGCAATTGCCGCACAACTAGATCCTGTCATTGTGATCTCAGAAGGGATACCACAGCAGGATATGGTCCTCATTCGTCGTCGTCTCAGTGAAACAGGCACTCGACTCATTGGCCCGAATACCCCCGGGATCATTACACCTGGACAAACTAAACTTGGAATTTTCCCAAATGACCTGACAGCAGCGGGGTCCGTTGGTATTATATCACGATCTGGTACACTAACATACCAAATTGTTGAAGAGCTCAATCAGGAAGGTATCGGTCAATCAACAGTCCTCGGCGTCGGGGGTGATCCAATTATCGGGACAACATTTCGAGATGCGCTCTCGGCGTTTGAAGCTGATCCCCAGACAGACGCCGTAGTTCTCTGTGGTGAGATTGGAGGGGAACAAGAAGAGCAAGCAGCAGAATTCATTCAAGAGTCAATGACCACACCAGTTGTTGGATTTGTTGCTGGTCGGACCGCTCCTGCGGGGACTCGTATGGGGCACGCAGGAGCGATTATAACTTCAGATGGAACCGGAACTGCGGAGCATAAAATTAGATTACTAAAACGAGCAGGGGCTGACATCGCACACACACCCAAAGAAATACCGACTCTTCTCAAATCGGTACTCGAATAATGTCACTTATACAATTACCTGTGTATCAAATAAAAAATAGCGTTTACATCAGTCAATTATCTATATAGTATATATGAGTACAGAGGTTAGTCGGACCCGTGCTTGGTTTATCGCTTCACGTCCTCAGACGCTACCAACTGGTGCAGCCCCTGTGATTGTTGGTACGGCAGTCGCATACTATGAGAATTTGTTTTCACTTTGGCCGGCTGTTGCCGCACTCGTAGGTGCGCTACTCATCCAGATTGGTACGAATTTTGCAAATGACTACTATGACGCTGTCAAAGGTGTCGATGATGATGACAGAGAAGGCTTTACACGTGTCACCCACGCTGGCCTTCTGCCACCTAAGCGGGTAAAACAAGCCGCATTTGTGACCTTCGGATTAGCAATCCTCGTTGGCACATATTTGGTCTATGTCGGGGGCCTTCCGATTCTTATCATTGGCTTAGCAAGCATTGTTAGTGGCTACGCATACGCTGGGGGTCCATACCCACTTGGCTCGAATGGATTGGGGGACCTTTTTGTATTCTTATTCTTTGGGGTCATTGCTGTTACTGGAACAGTATATGTACAGGCTACTGAGAAACTTCTCACAGAACCTTTCCCGATGACTGTCCCCGAAGGGACCATTCCAATGACTGCAATTCTGGCCAGTCTCCCGATGGCTGCCTTTGCCACCAATGTCTTAGTGATCAATAACATCCGAGATTTAGAAAATGATAAAGAAGCAGGCAAGCAAACACTTGCCGTTCTTATCGGGTATGGATGGAGCCGGATCGAGTTTATCGGATTAACAGTGCTAGCATACATTGTTCCAATTCTTCTCTGGTTGGGGATTGGAACGTCTCCAGTTGGCGTTTCAATCTTACTTCCACTTCTAACCTTACCATTTGCTCTCGGCATCATACGTACGATACTAAATCAGACTGACGGTGCTGCATTGAATCCAGCATTGGAGAATTTAGGTAAGGTTCTCTTTGCCTACGCAATTCTTTTTGCAGTTGGCATGGTGATGTCCAATGTACAGCTGCTCTAAACGCAAATATTAGACTCAGTTCATGAGACTCCGCATTGAGCAATTCGAGTTAGACCTGAATACTGAATTTACGACCGCATCACAGACGGTGACAACACGGAAGGGAGCCGTTATTATTGTGACTGATGGAGAAACGTATGGAATCGGCGAGGCGACCCCGCTAGCCGGTTGGACCGAATCTACTGAGGCCTGCTACCGGGCTTTATCAGCTCTTCCGAATTCACTAGGAGATCATGATATCGATGGGCTTCTACATCAGCTTTCAGATACACCAGCTGCAAGACATGGAGTAGAACTTGCATTGCTGGATTACGCGGCCCGAAAGGAGAGTGTCTCTTTGTATACGCATATCTCTGACTCAAAGCTAACACAAACTTCTGTTCCAGTTAATGCTACTATCGGAAGTGTTGATGGGCAAAAACTCAGTCAGCAAGTCGAATCTGCGATTAACCAAGGATATGAAACAATAAAGGTCAAGGCTGGTAAAGCATCTCCCGATGTCGATAAGAACCGAATCGAGCGCGTACGTTCAATTGCCGGGCCAAGTGTCTCAATCCGAGTCGATGTCAATGAAAGTTGGAGCCTCCGGACTGCACAAGCCGCAACTCATTGGATAAATAAAGCAGATGTTGAATATCTTGAACAACCTTTGCCTCGTGAATGTCTTGAGGAGCATGCTGAGCTAAATAGATCAGCCAATGTTGCAATCGATGAAGGCCTGTATGAATATGATATTACGAGTATTATTGAAAAGAATGCAGCAGCGTATCTAATCTGCAAACCGATGGCCATTGGTGGAATCTTGCCAACTCGTAAAATCGCACGACAAGCCCGAAACGCAGGGATAGAACCAGTTATCACGACGACAATAGATGGGGCAATAGCTAGAACAGCAGCGACACACCTTGCCGTGTCACTGGCTCCTTTACCAGCGTGTGGACTTGCGACGGGACAATTGCTTGCGGAAGATCATTGTCGTTTTCCAATTCACGTTGACTCAGGTGTCTTTACCGTCCCTGATGCTGTTGGGCTCGGGATTGACAGATCCGAGCTTTGAATATTCTGCTGATTCGTCTTTGTGAACTCACCCCGGGGTCAAGCCCCAGGGCAGTCGCCTTGTACCGCCTGTACATCACTCAAAGATATCGAAATGCTCTATGTTGCCTTTTTATGATCTCTGAAGATCAGCGCCCAAACGTGAACTACCCCTGCCTATTCATCGCTTTCGGTGGCTCCTTGACGACAGGGACGTAGTCTGTGGAGATTAAATTCAGAAATACTAATAACGGATATATCCGGCTTGGCTTTATTATTGCTCAGCTATTAGTTTACTATTGTACACGTGTCAGGGAATACTCGCGTTGTCATTGTTAAACGGGTCGATGAAGGCACCGCAGATACCGAAGAAATCCGAAACCTTGCCCATGCCGCAGGATATCAGGTTGTTGGAGAAATTACACAGACGCGCAAAGAAGACCCAGCAACTGAAATCGGTGCAGGGAAAGTCCAAGAACTAGCACGAACAGTCTTATATGAGAACGCTTCAACGGTTATCTTCGATAACCGTCTTGGACCTTATCAGACATACAACCTTGGTCAAGAGCTTCCGGAAGGAACTGAAGTAAATGACCGGTTTCGGCTCATTCTTGATATCTTCGGCCAGCGGGCACAGACTCGTAAGGCACAATTACAAGTTGAACTTGCAGAGTTACGATATGAACTCCCTCGCGCAGAGGCCAAAACCAGCTTAGCCAAACGCGATGAGCATCCTGGGTTCATGGGCCTCGGTGAATACGATGAAAGTCGAGAGCAGGATATCAAAGATCGGATCAGCCGGATTCGAGAAGAACTGGAGCAAATTGAACAAACTGAGGCGGATCGTCGTGAACAACGCCGCGAGTCTGGATTTGATCTTGTCGCTTTGGCTGGATATACAAACGCAGGAAAATCAACGCTTCTGCGGCAGTTGTCTGCTGACCTCGATGTTGACGAAAATAAAAACCTTCATCCAGACCTTGACACAACGGCAGAATCTGAAAACCAACTGTTTACTACACTCGGTACGACAACGCGCAAAGCTGACTTTGACCAACGTGATGTACTAGTTACTGATACTGTTGGATTCATTAGTGATCTTCCACACTGGCTTGTTGAGTCGTTTAAATCTACTCTTGATGCAGTATACCGAGCTGACCTAGTCCTCTTAGTGGTGGATGTAAGTGAATCTATTGAGGAAATACGTCAAAAGCTCACTACTTGTCATGATACACTATATGAGCGCAATAGGGCTCCAATTGTCACCGTGTTAAATAAAATCGATAAAATTGATGAGGACGAATTACAGGAGAAGATAACTGCTCTATCAGCACTGGCTCCTAATCCAGTCGCGCTCAGTGCGAAAACAGGAGAGAATATTGACCAACTCTGGAATCGTATGCACCAGGAACTTCCTGATCTGCAACATGAGCGACTTGCGTTGCCTATGACAGACGAAACAATGAGTGTTGTGTCATGGATTTATGACAACACTCGGGTCGACGATATTACCTATGATAATGATACTGTGATTATTGAATTTGCAGCAAGACCTAATGTTGTCTCTCAGTCTCGATCAAAGGCAAGTGAACTCGTAACGGCAGAAGCCGAAGCTTGAACACGTGAACTACCCCTGCCTACTCGCGGCCGTTGGCGGCTCCTTGAGGCAGGGGCTTCCTGCTTCCACGACGCGCTTTGCAGGAACAACCGCAGTTCCCGTAGGGAGCGCAGTCTCCACAGGCGTTCCTTCGGAGTGACCCACTCCTAGTTTCGAGAGTCCGCGAGAAAGAACGTTCCACGCTGCGTTTGCGTCTCTGTCCACCTCGAACCCACAGGCCGGACAGGAGTGTTCACGCACCCACAGCGGTTTGGCTGTTTTGACGCCACACTGGGCGCACTCTTTGGTGGTGCCGTCAGGGTCAATCTCCACGAAGTGCGTGCCTTCTCGCTCGCACTTGTATTCGAGCAGATCAGTGAAAGTGCTCCACGCCGCTGACGCGGTATTGCGGCTGTTACGCGGCGATTCCAGCATCCCTTTCACGTCGAGGTCTTCGACAGCGACTAGGTCGTACTCCCGAGCGTAGTAGTTCGAGAGTTTGTGCAGGAAGTCACGCCGCTTGCGCTTGATGTCGAGATGACACTCAGCAACTGCCTGCCGCTGGTTTTCCCAGTTGTTTGCCCCGTGCTCTTTATGCGAGAGCTTCCGTTGCTCTCGTTCGAGCCTGTCGCGTTCGTCCGCGAGGTCAAGTGACCCAACTGCCGTGCCGTCAGTGTCGTGGGCATACTTCAGAATCCCCACGTCGATGCCAACCATCTCGTCCGCGTCAACATCTTCCAGCGACGGTTTGGCAGGTTCATCTTTATCATCAACGGCGAAGGAGGCGTACCACTCTCCAGTTGGTTCTTTCTTGAGCGTGACTTCTTTGACTGTTTCATCTTCGGGGATTTGTCGGTGACACTCAATCGGGATATCCGCGAGTTTCGACAGCGAGAGTACAGTCTGACCGTTCTTCTTGTCGAACTCGAAGCCAGACTGGACGTATGTGAAACTGCGGAATTCCTTGGGTGCCTTCCAGTTGAGACTCCCAACATTGTAACCCTTCTCTTTCAGTTCAGACAGGGCTTTGATACTGTCTTCAATCCGCATGACAGCGGCCTGTGCAACCGTCGAGTACAGGTCGTTCAATTCCTCCCACCAGTCTTTCAGGTCGGTGAGTTGATTGCGGACCTGTCGCACTCGTTGATTGAGCGTTCCTGCCGAGTCGGGAATCTTGGTAAACTCCCTGAGAGCGTGGTTGTAGAGTTGCCTACAGGTGTCCCGGTGATAGTCCAGCGTTTCACGCTGTTCGGCGGTTGGTTTGAGTCGGAACCTGTAGGCGTAGTGCATCAGTTATCCCTCACGTTGTTCGATAAGCTCGTCCAATTTCTCTTGGACGAACGAAGAGAGATTCAAGTGGTTCTCTTCGACCCACTCGGCTTGATCTTCACGGATTGTGATGTTCTTCCGTTCCACAGTGTGTGTTATACGCAGTATATGTATAAGTCCATCGAAACGGTGGGTCTGTGGGCCAGCAACAGGAAGGTGCAAAAAGACGAAGACGGAGCTGTATCCCCGCCCTACTCGCTCCCTCTGGTCGCTCCTTGAGGACGGGGGCTTAGCGCCTGTATTCAGCTAATCGGTCTTGCGTGGAACGTAGCCGATGTAGTTCCAGCATCTTTTCAGAGTGACTTCTCTGGACGGTGATGGCTTTCTCATTGTTCAAACAACGATTTGACCGTCCTGAAAGTATATGATACTGGATTTAGTATTGACACAGTATGAAGCGTCGGTCGCTCCTCGCAGGTCTTGGAATTTCTGTTGCGGCAATTGGAACAGGAGCGATTGCGCAAGGAGGTCGACCCTCTTTCAGTAATTCCACCGATACTCAAACGGATGAATTGCTGATCCAAAAAAACCGAGAATGGATCGAAACAGATCCTTCGGCGACAGATAACCCATATTATGTACCCGTTTTTGATGCGTCTGATGCTGATCGCCTCATAAATCACACAAAGCTTGATCCGTCAGAACAGAGATTTATTGAAGAGACCGATTTTGAGTCTGCGTATTTGCTTGTTGTAGAACATTGGCCAACGCATGGGGTAGAGCTCACACACACAGACACAACTGTTGATGACACAACTGTGGTGCAGGTATCTGAACAAGATTACCGTGATCCGGATGAAGCGTATATCGGTGTTGTACATCTCAATAGCTTAGTGCTACGAGTATCCAGCCCCGTTACTCCAGACTCAGTGTCCTTTCAGATTCGATTACAAAAAACAACTGGCGAAGAAATAGCTGTTGATCCATATGATTCCTCTGAGTATGACGATCAAACCTCGGTTTAAAATATATAATGATGATGCAGAGAACTAAACAACAAGTGATTGGATGTTAATACCTCCATATCATAATATCAAATAGCAACTGACAGTCAACAATCATGCGTGACAAAGTACAGCGACTCTCGAACGGTCCCCGTCCAGAAAATGGTGAAGGCCCAATCCACATTGTCGATATGGAAGACGAAGAAGCAGTCGAGTTGTTCGAAACTTTAGGAACTCAGACGACATACCAAATCTATAACGAACTCCAACATGAGCCACAGACGCCAAGTGAGCTTGCTGACTCTCAAGGTGGTAGTTTACAGAATATCCACTACCATATTGAGAAACTCGAAACTGCAGGGCTAATCGAGCCGGTCGATACATGGTACTCAGAAAAGGGTGTCGAGATGAGCGTATACGCCCCAACCCACAATCCTCTTGTGATTAGCTTTGGCACGGATTCAAGCCGAAGTCGATTACGAACTGTACTAACACGAGCATTTGGCGGTATTGGTATTGTCGCGGCAACTAGTTTAGTCGTTGAGTACGCTGTCAACTGGTGGCAGGAGTCAGGTGAATCTCAATCGGGCACCGAAATTAGCACAGTTACGACCAACGGCGAATCAGCACAACCCAGTGTTGTTGATGTTATTGTCAATTCTCCCGGGTTGACTGTGTTTGTTCTTGGTCTCCTGGTCATTATGCTCTATACAATTGGTCAACTTCGCGACTGAGGCTTCTTCTTGTAACCCAGAACAGTATAAAATTAATGCGAAATATAAGAGAATCCCACACAAACTATCACAGAACACCTCACTCTGCAAGCGCTGTCACTGTTGGTGTCCCAGTCTCTGGGTTAGTGCCAATTGCTGTTTGTACACCAAATGTCTCTTCTAGCTGCTTCGTTGTATAGACCTCTTTTGGACTTCCATGTGCAGCAATTGTCCCGTCGGCAAGCAAAGCGATATCATCGCAGAACCTTGCGGCAAGCTCAAGATCATGAATTGCGGCAATTACTGTTTTTCCGGAGTCAGCCAATTCACGAACTAATGAGAGTGTTTGTACCTGATGATTAACATCTAAATTCGCCGTAGGCTCATCAAGTAACAGCACTGGTGTCGATTGTGCTAGTGCCTGTGCAAGCAATACGCGCTGCCGTTCTCCGCCGCTCAATTCTCTTACATTCCGTTCAGCAAACTGTGCAGTCCTTGTCTTATCAAGTGCACGCTGCACAGCCATCTTGTCTTCTTTTGTTGTTGGTGAAAGGCGGTTTTGATGAGGCATCCGTCCCATTGCAACGATCTCTTCTACAGAGAAATCGAACGCAAACGTCGTTTTTTGTGGAACCGTCGCAACGCGCCTTCCAATTTCCTCTGAAGATAGCGTGCTCACATCAGCATCATCAACCCGTATTCTTCCACCATCTGGCTCAAGATATCCGTTTAGCGTTCGTAATAGGGTGGTCTTTCCAGCACCATTTGGTCCTATTAAACCAACAAACGATCCTGCTTCAACGGTAAGCGATACATCTGATAAAATCTCTGTTGAGCCGAGTGTAATATTTATATTTTTGATGTTGATCATAGTGAATACACCTCCTGCCGGCGAAGTAGATACAGGAAAAACGGAGCACCGAGTGCAGCGGTAACTATGCCAACTGGCATCTCACTAGGCCCAGCACGTGCAATTGTGTCTGTGGCGACGAGAAACACTGCCCCTGCCAATGCACTGACCGGCAGTAAAATTCGATGATCCGGTCCAACAATCAATCGCATAATGTGGGGAACAATTAATCCGACAAAGCCGATAACACCTGAGACCGCAACCGCAGCAGCTGTGATGACACTCGATCCTGCAAGCAACTTTTGTTTTGTCCGTTGGACATCAATTCCGAGCCCATGTGCTTCTTCCTCACCTAGCAAGAGCGCGTTAAGATCTCTTGTATATACCAGCAGCCAGACAAACATAACGAGGGCAATTGGAAGTGCAATTTGTACTCTCCCCCATGAACTGTGGTGCAGATGACCCATTAACCAGTACACTGCTTCTTCAAGACTGTCTCCAGCATGAAGTAATAGATACGAAATCATCGCTCCGAGAAGCGTCTGAATAGCGATACCGGCAAGTAATAACGTCGCAACTGGGGTTTGTCCATCTTCGGTCGCAATTGCATAAACTAGAAATCCTGCCCCAAGCCCTCCAGCAAAAGCAGCAAGTGGTAATCCCCCAGGTACTGAAAGCGGCAGCACAATATATGTTACTGCGCCAAGCGCTGCCCCGGTTGAGATACCAATAATTGATGGGTCCGCCATTGGATTACGGAAAAACCCCTGCATTACCGTTCCAGCGGCTGCAAGCGCAAACCCAACAATTGCACCAAGTACAATTCTCGGCAACCGAATCGATTGAATAATCAATTCAGTTGATTCGTCGATATTAAAACTGAAAGGGGAGATCCATTCTATCCCGTTCGTCCAGAGAACCGGAATTGTGATTCCATTGAGTGTTGCTGCTGTAACTTCCCACATCCCAATATCGGCATACCCAACCCGAGCACTCGCCAACATTGTCACAAACAACAGTCCCAGCAGACCGGCTGACCAGGCGAGTGTTCTCCGGACTACCATTATAATACAACTGAATTTGGAATAATTAAATATTTGTTGCACTAGCTCTGAATCCCCATCGTCAGTATATGAAACAACATATTCTCATACTCGGGGTGCTGCTTGCTGTTCTATTACTCGGAATAGCAGCACATCCGGTAACGGCTGATAACGATGGATATCCGGCTCAAATCGAAGATGGAACCGGCGAGAATGTTACGATAGAGGAACCGCCAGAGGAAATTGTTGTAACAGACTATGCAACAGCACAAATAATGTGGGAGCTTGGTGCTGAGGATCTGGTTGTCGGGATGCCAGTTGGTGACCCAAGTTCATATCTGGATGGGTACGATGAACGCGAGGATGTTCTTGATGATGAGGGAGATACCTTCATGCTCAAAGAGGAAGCAATTGTTGAACTCGACCCTGACTTGATTATTGGAGGAAATGTCAATAAAGATGGAACAGAAAACCTACGAGACGATCTGGGTTTAGATATACCTATATTTGTTCTTGAGTCACAGGGATCAATTGATGGGATAATGGACGAAATTGAGATGATTGGAACAGTTATAGACAAGAACGAAAAAGCATCACAAACGACCGTTGAAATGGAGTCATGGATCTCTTCGATAGACGAAGCAACAGCTAGCCATGAACATCCTGATGTACTCTATCGAATGGAAGGTGGATTCTCTGCAGGTTCTGCTACGTTTACACATGAACTAATTGAGTCCGCCGGAGCGAATAATATATTCAGTGACAACGAGCTGTGGGGTGACGTGAACGACGAATTAATTGTTGACGAGAATCCGGAGTGGATTGTTGTCCCAGACGATGCCACGATACCGGAAGGCGATCCTTATGAAAAAACGACAGCATATCAGGAAGGACAAATCCTTGAAATCAACTCTAATTACATAAACCAGGAGGGACCTAAAGTTGTTGATGCGGTTATTTCAATGGCGATGGCATTTCATTCCGATGCTCTTGATACTGGTGAGATCGTAGAGCCGCCTGAGCAAGACACAGAAGCCTCGGATGAGGAGGATGATAGTCCAATTCCACTGAACCCTGTTGTACCTGTTATTGGGCTACTCTTAGGCCTGTCACTGCTGGTCTTCCGGAATAAAACTAGCTAATTTCTTTCCACATACAAATCTGTTCTCTTTAATTCGACTGCTAAACAGAACAGCTGACGTGTAAAGGATATATATTCTGCGCAGAACATAAGAAATGAAAGATGCGCTCAGGAATTGTCCTTGCCGGGGGCCGATCTACGCGGTTTGATGATGGTGACAAAGCTCTGGCCTCCATCAACGGACAACCAATGATTGTCCATATCTGCTCGCAGATTATCGACAGTGTCGATGAGCTAATCATCAACTGTCGAGAGGATCAGCGCTCTGCCATTGAAGATGTATTTCATGGCACGAACTTCTCACCAAAATTTGCTATTGATGAATCTCCAGACATCGGACCGGTCGGCGGGATGCTATCCGGACTCTCGATAGCAGATGAGTACGCAGCTGTTGTTGCCTGTGATATGCCATTTATTTCTAACCCTGTACTTAACTCCCTATTTTCGTATCTCAGTGCATCATCGCTGCCAGAAAATATTGAGAGAACATGTAATCAGCCAGAAGTGGACCGGTATGATGCAGTTCTTCCAAAACTAAATTCTGGTTGGTACCAACCGACAGCAGCTGTGTATCGGTCTACTCCTGTCGCTCAGGCCTGTCGGTGTGCGATAGAACAAAATGAACAAAAGGCACTTGCTCCTTTAGAATACTTGAATTGGGTCTCAGTACCAGAACAAGAAGTCACAACCTCTGAACGAACATTTCAGAATGTAAATACTACCGAAGAACTTGCTGCTGCCAAACAATACTTCGAATAATCAAGAGAAGCCGAACGTCTGTGGCTGTTTCTCAGTTAACTGAGAAATAATCAATGGGTAACCTGCTCAACTATTGGATTCTCAGCAATCATCTGAGCTAATATAATTTGCTCAATCTGTTGGTTGTTGATTGCTTGCTTTGCTGCAGCGAGGGCCTGTTCTTTATCCGCTTCTGTATCTACCATATTAATCAATCCGACTACTGTTGCGTCTGATGGAACTTGCTTCAATCCACCTTGTTTACTTCCTAAAACTGCTGCAATATCAGCTGGCTCTATATTGTCCCCAATGCTTTTTCCTGTTATGTCGGCCACTCGTTCCGGCCTATGCACCCAATCTTCTGTTAGCTGCTTTCCAATTGCCCGCGCACTGGCGATTGGAATAACCGTTGAGGCAGTTGAGGGAATCTGTGGTTCTCGGCTATCTGGTGCTTTAAGATGACGCGTTCGAGCTCCGTCAGCCTTGACAAGCACAGGGACCCCAATCTTTGATGCGAACTCATCAATGGTTGTCGGATCAAACCCTCGATAGCGATCCGATCGTTCCTGCTCAGGAACGATTCCAACTGGCCATTCTGATGATTCTGGAGACACAGTTTCTGGGGATTCGGTCACATATACCCTTCTGACTTTTTTATCAAAAATTGGAATACGCACAGTCGATGTGACAACTGCTTTGTGTAACTCATTTGCTAATCGGTATATTGTTGTCTTCTTTCCACCTGCCCCGACCACACACGTGACTCCCTGCTCTGCAGCAAACAAACTTGGAAGTGATTGTTCTGTCATGAATCTGCTGTCTATTTTCCTCCCTTTTGCTTGCTTGTCACCTTAACGTCGGTGATGCGTGTTGTTGGGTACTGTCCATCCCGGTTTTTCTCGGCTGATTTTACCATATCCCAGATTACATTGAGTCCAGTCGTTACACCGTTCAATGCCTCCATCTCGCAACCTGTTTGTGCAGTTGTTTCGACAGTAACCATCAACGTTATTTTCTCATTGGCAATGTCGAAGCTCGTATTGATGTTAGTGATCGGGATTTGATGGCACATCGGGATTGTGTCCCAGGTTCGCTTTACAGCCTGAATTGCACCAATTCGTGCGGTAGCAATGACATCGCCTTTAGATACGTCTGTATCATTGATCGCAGCGACTGTTTCTGCTTGCAAATGTATTGTTCCTTCGGCGACTGCTCGCCGATTGACGGCGGGTTTGTCTCCAACATCAACCATATCGACGGATCCATCTGGGTCAGTATGTGTTAAATCGGAATCCTCACTCATTGGTTTCACCTGTGATTATTTCGCTGACAACATCTGGAAGATCAGAAGCCATCAATCCGTGGCTATGTGTTCTTGCAACTTCATCTCCAGCACGCCCTGTTATATATGCTGCTAATCCACCTGCAGTGACTCCGGAAACCCGAGCAAATAACGCTCCAGTAACTCCAGCAAGCACATCACCAGTTCCGCCCACAGTCATGCCTGGATTTCCAGTTCGGTTTACACGTGTTTCTGCTCCATCACTAATGATGTCATATGGTCCTTTGACGAGGAGTGTCTGATCGATCTCCTTTGCAAAGTCAGCGACAAGGTCCTGCCGGACACTCCAATCATCATCGGTTTTGCCTCCCATAGCCTTCAGTTCACCCTGATGAGGTGTACATAACAGATCAGCATCGGTTTGTACTTCAGGTACTACACGAAGGGGATCTGCATCAACGACTATTGAACCATCTGCTCCACTGAGGAACTGGCGCGCAGCATCTAGTGACGTTTCATTACGTCCTAACCCTGGGCCAAAGACAACACAGTCTTTGTCTGTAGCTAACTCCTGCATTTCCCCAACGTGTTCTGGAAGAATTTGGTCGCCAGATAGTGCATGTGTAATGATATCTTGATGATAGCTTTGTACTGTAGCGACAACTGACTCAGGACATAGAACGTGAACAAGATCAGCGCCAGCGCGGAGAGCAGCCTGCGCTGATAATGCGGGGGCTCCAGTGTATGGACCTCCCCCAATGACAAGAATCTCTCCGTGATCGCCTTTGTGTGCATCTGATTCCCGATCCAAAACAAGCAAGTCTCCAGGTCCAACGAACCTCTGAGCTGCTTCTGGGATTCCGATATCAGCTACTGTGACAGTAGCATCAATATCCGGTAATCCAGGCTTCATATCATGAAATGTAACAACCTCGTCAGCAACAACGGCATCTGAGACTGTCCCGCCTGTATCTGGATCCACACCTGTCGGAACATCGACTGAAACGACTGTTCCCTCACTGTTGTTGATCTCTTTAGCAGCAGTTGCGGTCGGTTCTCGAAGCCCGCCACTGATACCTGTTCCAAGCATTGCGTCGATAATTACGTCTGCTTCTTTAATTGCTGATCCTGCATCTCCTTCTCTCAATTCCACTGAGTCCCGAACCTGGTGGGTATCATATTCAGCAGCCCGCAGTGCTTGCCAGTTTTCTCGTGCAATTTCTGTACGAATTGTTTCAGAACGTCCGAGCAAAAATATCTCTACATCATAATCACCTAAAAAACGTGCAGTGACAAACCCATCTCCTCCGTTATTACCTCGACCGGCGATAATTACCACCTTATCGCCCTTTGATGCCTGTTCGATGACTTTCTGAGCAACAGCATGTCCACTTGATTCCATTAACTGCTTTCGCGGAATACCAAGCGCCTCTGCATTACGGTCAATTATAGCCACTTTGTCGCTTCGGATCATTTGCTTAGCAACAAATTAAGGCCGTGTCACTAAAATTTCCCAGTATCACCTCGTTAATCTGGGAACGAACTTGCGTTCAGATGGACTATGATCATGGTAGCTACAGTATAATCGAAAACAGCCAGACTAAATGCACTTGATATCAATGCTATCTGCATGGATGTCACAGTCTCTCCATCAAACGTTGCTGGCCAAGCACAGGCCCCTCCATCGAAAAGCTACACACATCGTGCGATCCTTGCAGCTGGATATGCTGACAATACGATCGTAGAAAATCCCTTATGGAGTGCGGATACAAAAGCAACTGCTCGTGCTGTTGAGGCATTCGGTGGTGACATAAAAAAAGAAGAGAGCAAATTATACATTGACGGGTTTGATGGCTCTCCTGACGTTCCGGAAGATGTCATAAATTGCGAAAACAGTGGCACAACAATCCGACTAACTGCTGCTTGCGCATCCTTGGCTAACGGAATAACCGTGTTAACCGGTGATCAGTCGCTACGATCACGGCCACAAGGTCCATTACTCTCAGCAATCCGCCAACTGGGTGGAGCAGCGGAGAGCACACGCAACAATGGTCAGGCCCCACTGGTTATCGAAGGCCCTATCGAGGGTGGTGATGTAGCGATTCCGGGCGACGTGTCTTCACAGTTCATTACGGCGTTACTGATGGCGGGACCGGTAACTGATTCTGGAATCAATATCACCCTTGAGACAGAGCTAAAATCGGCCCCGTATGTTGATATCACGAGAGAAGTTTTAGAGGTATTTGACATTAGCACGAACGAAACGGATGAGGGATATGCCGTTGCTGGCGAGCAAGAATACACACCAACAGACGGAACATATAATGTTCCCGGTGACTTTTCGTCTACTTCATACCTGTTGGCAGCTGGAGCGCTTGCTGCACCAGAAGGCCTTACGGTGAATAATGCGGTACCCAGTGCCCAAGGCGATACGGCTATTGTCGATATACTAGCGAATATGGGTGCAGAGCTACGGTGGGATAAAGATGCAGGGCAGATTGACATTCGCCGGTCTGATCTTAAAGGTGTCACTGTCAGTGTAGAGGACACGCCAGATTTGTTACCAACAATAGCTGTTCTTGGTGCTGTGGCAGATGGTACTACACGGATTACCAATTGCAAGCATGTTCGGTATAAAGAGACTGACCGTGTCAGTGCGATGGCAACTGCTCTTTCGAAGCTCGGAGCGGAAGTTACTGAACACGAAGCAGAATTAGTTATTGATGGGGATGAGACTTCTTTACAAGGTGCTACTGTTGACGGCCAAGCAGATCATCGCGTGATCATGTCGCTGACACTTGCAGGACTTGTTGCAGAAGGGGATACAACTGTCCGCAATGCCGATCATGTTGATGTATCCTATCCCGGGTTCTTTGACACAATGAAACAGCTCGGGGCAACCATTCGGGACTGATATATACCAACTCGAAAACTCCCCGTTCGATTCTGGTGATCTAGTTATTTTCTCGATTTTTTAGTTCTTGTCAGTGAGTGTTTGTGCTTAGGCAGATTATAAAGTGCCTAATTATGTGTTACCTTCAAAAAGATAAAATATCCAGCACCCTCACCGGGAGATAATGAACGGAAATCAATTTGGTAGACTTTTCCAGATGGTTACCTACGGCGAAAGTCACGGGGATGCAATGGGTGTTACTGTCAGCGGATGTCCAGCAGGTGTTGAGATTGATCAAGAAGACATCCAGCGCGAACTTGACCGCCGAAAACCCGGCCAGTCTTCAATCACTACAAGCCGTGATGAACCAGACCGTGTCCGTATTAATTCTGGTGTTGAAAATGGATATACGACCGGAATGCCAATTGGGATGGTAATTCAGAATAAAGACGCTCGGTCGGGTAAATATGAACCATTTGTTACGGCTCCCCGTCCGTCTCATGGAGATTTCACGTATTCAGCAAAATTTGGAACACGAAGCTGGGGTGGGGGTGGAAGAGCTTCGGCAAGAGAAACTGTAAACTGGGTTGCTGCTGGGGCCATTGCAAAGCAAGTTCTCGATCAGTCTGAGTACGATATTCAAGTTAAAGCTCATGTAAACCAGATGCACGACATTCGATCACCGAAGGTGTCGTTCAAAGAAATGCTTGAAAACACTGAAACGAACGAAGTACGGTGTGCACATCCAGAAACTGCTGAAAAAATGCGTGAGCTTCTTGAAGAAACCCAACGACAGGGGGATTCAGTTGGAGGATCAATCTACTTTGAGACTCGCGGTGTACCGAGAGGGCTCGGTGCTCCTCGATTTGATAGTTTTCCTGCTCGACTTGGACAGGCAATGATGTCAATTCCTGCGACAACCGCATTTGAGTTCGGATTAGGCAAAGATGCTGCCGCTACTACAGGGTATGATCGAAATGAGGACTGGACATTTGAGTCAGGCGAGACTCGGCCTGATACAGTCAATGAACAAGGTGATCCCGTGCCGGTAGGAAATGATCATGGAGGGCTCCAGGGCGGCGTCACAACTGGAGAACCAATTTATGGTGAAGTAACTTGGCACGCGCCTACCTCCATCCCAAAAGAGCAGACAACAGCGGATTGGGAAACCGAGGAACAAAAGGATATCAACGTTGTTGGCCGTCATGACCCATCACTGCCTCCGCGTGCCGTACCTGTCGTCGAAGCTATGTTTTATATCACCATCCTTGATTTCATGCTGCTTGCTGGTCGAATCAATCCTGACCGGCTTGATAATCAACCCGGTGAATATGATACAAAGTATCACCCTTCCTCACCACAGAATGAGTAATATGCAAAGCGGGGCACTGGTATACTGAGTTATTTTGTGTGCTTTGATTAGTAGGTGATTCTCCACCGATTTCCCGCTACGTGATTGGAGAACCACATTCAGTAAGCTACCAGCTAGTTCCTGAAAAGGGATCAGTAGTCATGTCTCAGTCTATCAGTACTCAAATAGCAAATTATCGGATAAAAACATTTCATATATCAAAAATATTGTATCCGTAAAATTAGTAAGAACAATTTCACTTTCTTCTTCCCGGAACAATAATTATAATACTGCTTACTGGCTGCCTATTTCATACATATAAAAATTATAGATATGACTTAATCATCAAAAATCTCGAATTCTTCACAATTGATTCATGTTAATCTATAGCAAAAGCTTTTGTATAAGGTCTCTATACATGTGTATACTTCAGGCCATCGTGGCCAAGGGTTACTATGAAAACGAATGAACTAATTTGGCGAATTGCTGGCGGGTCCGGAGACGGTATCGACTCAACTAGTCGAAATTTCGCCACCGCGTTGATGCGCTCTGGGCTAAATGTGTTCACACACCGACATTTCCCATCTCGGATTCGGGGTGGCCATACATATGTAGAGGTACGTGCAGGCCCAGATCCGGTCTCCTCGCGTGGCGATGGATTCAATTGCCTACTTGCGTTGGGGGATTCATTCGCACGAAACCCGGATGAAGATGCCTACTATGATGATGAAAAGATCAAACCCCTATCTGAGAATCTCGACGACTTGCAGGAAGGTGGCATTATTGTCTATGACGATGGTGTTCTCGATACAGATAATATCGAGCACTTCGATGAGAGAGTTGAGCAAAATAACTGGCATGTTTACCCGGTCGATCTGCAGGCTATTGCCCGAAAGCATGGACGTGATGTGATGCGAAACACAGCAGGGGTCGGCGTTATTGCCAGTCTAATTGGCTTTGATCTCACTTACATTGAGGAGATTATTGGAGAGTCAATGAGTGGCGAAATAAAAGAACAGAATATCCAAATTCTTCGAGAAGCGTCTGATCACGTCGAATCATCTGTCAAAGTCACACATGATTTCCAAATCCCAACCGGTGAGCATGAGGAAGAACAAGTGCTTTTGTCCGGTTCAAATGCTATTGCATACGGAGCACTTGATGCTGGCTGCCGGTTCATCTCTGGATATCCAATGACGCCATGGACAGATGTCTTTACGATCATGACACAACATCTGCCAGATTTTGGCGGGATGTCTGAGCAGGTCGAGGACGAAATTGCAGCTGTCAATGTTGCTCTTGGTGCATCTCATGCTGGTGTCAAGGCTATGTCTGGTTCTTCTGGAGGTGGATTCTCATTGATGACCGAGTCACTTGGACTCGCAGAGCAAACAGAGACACCTATTGTACTCCTTGAAGCAATGCGGGCAGGACCTTCTACCGGTATGCCAACAAAGCCGGAACAGAGTGATCTTGAACATGTTCTTTATAGCAGCCAAGGAGACTCTGCTCGTGTCGCCTTTGCCCCCGGCAGCCACCGCGAGTGCTATGAACACACACGGTTAGCGTTCAAACTTGCGTATGAATACCATCTTCCAGCAATTGTTATTTATGATCAGAAGGTCCAAGGCGAAAATCGAAATCTGCCAAAGAGTTTCTTTGATCGCGAAGTGGATGCTGATCCCGGGCGTGTGATCTCTGAAGAAGAACTCAAAGATGCGATTCACGATGCTTCAGGGAAGTTTCATCGATATGATACCGATGCCGAGACAGCTGCCCCCCGATCAGTTCCTGGTCAGACAGGAGGACGATATCTCGCGAGCAGTAATGAACACTTGCCGTCCGGGCACATAACCGAGGTCCCCGAGATTCGAACCGCGCAGATGGATCGACGAATGGGAAAAGTTGAAGCAGTTCGGGAGGATCTGAACGACTTTGATGGACAACTCCAGACATACTTCGGCTCTGATGACGCTACGTACGGTATAATCACTTGGGGAAGTATGCAAGGAACACTACGAGAAGCAGTCTCCATACTGCGCGAAGAGGGCAACGATGTACAAGGCCTTTCTATCGGACAGATGGCTCCTTTCCCTCGTTCAGAAGTCCGAGACTTCCTCTCTGATGTCGATTCCGCTGTCGTTCTTGAGATGAATGCAAGTGGACAACTTGCAAACCTAATCAAAAGAGAGCTTGGTGACTTTGGAAATAAACTGGTGAGTCTTCTAAAATACGACGGGGAACCATTCCAACCACGTGAAGTCGTTGAGGGATATAAGGCTGAAATTGATGGAGATGGATCGCTATCAGGAAATGCCACAATAAAACAGTCAGCAGGTGATTAATCATGAGTAGTGAATTCAGTGCGTTTGAGGAGGACCGTGAGCTAAGTACTGATGACTTTACGCCAGATGCGGAACCACAACCAACTTGGTGTCCTGGATGTGGTGACTTTAGCGTTGCCAAGTCGTTGAAGAAGGCATTGATGGAAACAGGACACAACCCAGATGAAACGCTTTTAGTTACTGGTATTGGGTGTTCTGGAAAGCTAAGTAGCTATGTCGACACATATGGCTTCCATACAATCCATGGCCGAACACTCCCCTTAGCACGAGGGGCAAAGCTCGCCAATCCCGACTTAGAAGTCATCGCCGCAGGCGGTGACGGAGATGGATACGGAATTGGTGGAAACCACTTTGTCCACACAGCCAGAGAGAATCCTGATCTCACATACATTGTATTTAATAACGAAATCTTCGGACTAACGAAGGGCCAAACGTCCCCAACTAGTCCAAAAGGACATAAATCAAAAACTCAACCCCATGGATCTGCAAAGGACCCAATTCGTCCGCTCTCGCTTAGTCTTACGTCAGGATCCACATATGTTGCTCGAACGGCGGCTACAAACCCACGGCAGGCAGCTACCATCCTTGCTGAGGCCATTGAACACGATGGGTTCGCACATGTTGATTTCCTAACACAGTGTCCAACTTGGAACAAAGACGCACAGTCATATGTTCCATTCATCGATATTGATCAGTCTGATGAGTATGAGTTCGATGAAACTGACCGGTCAGAGGCAATGGAAATGATGCAAAAAGCTGAATCTGCTCTGTACGAAGGCGAAATACTGACTGGTCGATTCTATGTCGATGAGACCCGTCCAACGCTCTCAGAGGAAAAGATGGCTACCGGCGAGATGCCAGAGTCTCCACTTGCAAAACGATATTATCATGATGACCCCGACTTTGAGCGGTCATACCAGTTGCTTGACCGTCATACCTAATATACTGGTGTCTCCCACTGAACAAAGGACGAAGTCGCCATGTTGAAAAGTTCTCTTTGATATCCTTGGAAATTCCTTTAAAATAATATAGCCTTCGACCGATCATTTTATTTTAGGCATACCTAATACATGCTTTCTGATTTTCAAAAGATATTTTCCTATACCTGAATTATTACCTAGTAATGAGCACTGAATCTACAGAAGAAAAGATCCTCTCAGCTCTTGAAGATGATGCCCAGGCGTGCTACTCTGAAATTGCAGAGAAAGCAGGCGTCTCTAAACCAACTGTCCGTAAATATATCAACCAACTCGAAGATGAAGGTGTTATCGTGGGGTATTCTGCTGAAGTTGATCCAAAGAAGCTTTCAAGCAAATCCATTGCGATGGTTGGAATGGATGCAAAAAGTGAACAGTATGTCGACGTAACACAGGAACTGAAGGACATGTCCGAGGTTCGTGCGCTATATACCTCCAGCGGTGACCACATGCTTATGGCAGAAGTTCGAGCACGTGATGGTGACGAACTAGCGAAAGTCATCAGTGACAAAGTTTTATCAATCGATGGTATAACAGAAGCACACCCTACATTTCTGCAGGAGCGTCTCAAGTAAGATCTCAGCCTATCCCCAGATAAATTGCTTTTATCGACTTAGCTTATGCTGAGTGGGATACTTCTATCCTTGTAGTGCCCTTTCAAGTTTCTCAATTAGCGACGTATTACCGACATGTACGGGAACTCGATCATGAAGTCCCTCTGGAGAACGTTCTAATATCGATTGTGATCCATCAGACGATGCTCCTCCAGCATGCTTAGTAATATATGCAACTGGATTGCCTTCAAATTGTAGTCGGAGCTTCCCATCGGGATACCCTTCAAGAGATGGGTACGCAAAGATTCCACCGTATGTGAGTACTTGACTGATATCTGCAACAAATGCCCCTCCGTATCGGAGCTTTAATTCATGCCGAATTTCATTTGCAAACTCACTAAACTCGTCCGTCCATGCAGCGTCTCCGCCACCGAACCCATACACTGTGGGATCGTCCGGCAACATCATATCAGCATTTGCCGTAGTTTTTGTACCATTGATAACCTCGTACTCAGTAACCGTTCCGTCCCGTGCAACAGTAAATGTTGTAATTGGACCATATACGACAGACCCTGCAGCTACTAATTCTGTTCCTGCTGCTGGAAGCTCAGCATCATAGATTCCAATAATGGTTCCCATCGGATTGTTGGACTTCAAGTTTGAAGACCCATCTAACGGATCAAGCGTAACAGCATATCCGTTGCCACAAGTGATTTTTTCTTCTCGTTCTTCGGTGGCAATCTCTCCGACACCATCAATATCGCTAAGACGATCGACGAGTAGTTCGTCTGCCTTCACGTCTGCTGCAATTTGTGTCTCTCCACTTGGATTTGTTTTGGCAGTTTTTCCCCGCCGCCCTGAAAGTATCTCTCGTATTTCTGGAGTAGCAGCGGCAATTTCGTCGATGATGGCATCCACAACGGTATCGCTCATGCTTGGAGTGCTTCGTCAACAGTTGTTTCTTCGAAGATGATCTTTTCTAGACTATCTAAAATACTAACTGGATCCTCGCGCTGCCAGACATTTCGTCCGACTGCAAGACCCTTTCCTCCAGCGTCCATCGTGGTCTTGACACTTTCGAGGAACTTACGATCTGAAACTTTTGAGCCACCGCTCATGATGACCTTCACTGGACCAGCCATATTGACTGCTAATTCCATACCTTCCTGACTGCCTGGATGCTTGACCTTTGCAATATCGGCTCCTAGCTCTAGTGCTTGTCGAGCAGCGTAGGCGATCACATCGTCTTTTTTATCATTTTTCAGCCCTTGTCCTCGTGGATATGACCACATGACGATCGGGAGGTCATGATCACGAGCAGATTCTTGGACCTCACGGAATTCTTCTGCCATCTCTACCTCGTTATTTGAACCGCCATACAGTGTATATCCAATTGCATCTGCTCCAAGTTCATGTGCATAATCCACGGACCAGTTGACCGCTGAATCTGGTTCGCCCATCCATAGATTCGATGTTCCGTTTAGCTTAGCAACAAGATTCACTTCATCATCGTATGAAGGATAGTATGACTCAGCAACTCCTTTCTGGACGGCAAACCCTGTCACTGCATCATGTGTGGCAACATCAAAGATTTTCTTTGGATCCATGCTCTCTGGCACTGAATCAAAATCGGCAGGGCCATGCTCAAGTCCGTGGTCGTACGCTAGAATTAGTACTTTACCATCCCGGACAATTGGAGACTCATCAATTGGTATCATCGTCTGTATATCCAACGAGATAGCTTATAAAGCCTATGAGGTGGCTTTAGCGGAATCGAATAAATAATGAAAAAGATATCAGACCGACTTTGATTTTATAAGGTATTGAGAAGAAATCTTCGAGCTCGACTGTAGGAGACCGCGATTAACTTCTACAGGCTACATCCCCTATCCTCAAGAAACGACCCGCGTCAGCAGTGAGTGAGTAAGCATGGGTAGCCACTTACAGCAGAATATGCCAACCTCTGTTCGGAGCCTTATGCATGTTCCACTGCCTGATCGTGTAATTCCTGAAGTATTTCCTCACTAATCTCTACTGCGTCCGCTAAGCGTTTAGGATCCACCGTCGCGAGTCTCCGAACTGTATTTACCCCTGCTTTGGCGAGTTCGTCCGAGATTGCTTTATCGACTGCGTCAAGATCATCTACCGGTCTAAGCTCAGGTGGTTCATCGATCAACTCAAATCCAAGTGCATCCTTTGGGATTTCTGGTCGCTTAAGCTCAATCTCAGTAGACACTTCTGTTGTTTCCCAATCCGCATTACTCAGTGATACCCACCGCTTCTCTGCTTCACTAAGCCCAGAAACAGTCTCTGATCGCTGATCCAAATCTGACCCCATGCCACTTATTGTCCACGGTAGTGAATGCTCACGGCGAATCTTAGCCGCAACTCCGGGATTGATACCTTTCTCAACCAACTTCCGATATGAGACATTCTTCGACTTGATGTCAGCTGCTGTGATATCGGCATCTCGTAAAATTTCTGCTGTGGCTGGACCAACATATCGGAGCCTTCGAAGATCGCTCACAGTAGAAACATCACCAGTACTATCCTGTGAGTCAGTCACTGCTCAATACAATGATGTCGATTGACTTCAACGTTTGTGAGTCCAGCGACAACACAGGAAGGTCAATCACCTTCTCTTAGTTAGATTTCTGAACAATCTGTTAATTGTCTAAAATTAGTGTTCAGCCAAATGAAGTGGCTCCCTCTCCATAGTAGATCGTAGATCCGGGATTTGTTCTCGCGGAACTCCTGACTCAAATCGTTGGATTAGCGCATATACTTCTGCTCGGGAAACTTTAACGTCACCGTTTACTACCTGATCTGGTTGTTTCTGGAGTTCGCGTATAGTTCCAACAGCAAGCAACTTCGGTATCGCCCACGCTGCAAGTGTGTTACCTTGAGTGTCTGGCATCGCCATTAAATATTCTTGGGCGTCATCAAGGTATCCATTCGCACGGTCGACGACTCGCTGGACTACTGACCCAACTGCATCCGCATTCTGCGTTTCTGAAACCTCTTCTTGTGCAATCCCGACATCATCTAACCATTCTGCCGGCAAATATACATTATTCTCTTCTCGGTAATCGTCTCCAACATCTTTCGCTATATTCACTAATTGCAGCAGTAACGCAAACGACTCAGCGTTATTGGCCATCGTCTTTCGCTCTTGTTCGGATGCATCTTCGGATAACAAATTTGTAATCAGTTGGCCAACCGTTCCGGCAGCATACCAGCAGTATTCTTCCAATTCCTCGACTGTCTTGATGCGTAAACCACCCGTATCGGAGTATCGGTCAACAAACATTGACATCCCAGAAACCAGTTCAGACGCCGGCTCCGCAATGGCTTGTTGTGACGATTTCGGTAACGTATCGAACGCATTGAATACGCGATTAACATCTGCAACTACATCCCAATCAGCCGATCTCGTTTGTTCGTCCGGAATCCAAGTATCGACTGCTGTTCGGAATGATTCTACGGACCGTTCTCCATCCAATGTTTCACGGTAGTGATCCAGCAACTCAACTTGTTCTTCTGATGGTATATGTCCAGCGTCCTCAACGGTGTCAGCAATTCTACAGAGTAGATATCCAACACAGATACGATCTGACATTGGTGGCTCCAATTGGTCAACCGTAATTGCAAATGTTCTTGAGACATCAACAACAGCATCATGGCACCATCTTAGTTCTTCTCCACGAGATCGACCCGATGACATTAGATACTCACATTACGGTATCCGGGTAGAAAAAATCCGCGTTCTATCAAGAAACAATCTGACTATCTCGGGGTCTGTCCCCGAGTCGTTCCTGCGTTTACTCAGTCCGAAGAATCGACAACAACTGCTCCCCACTGACCACTATCTACATGTGGAGTACATCCGTACAACGCAACTCCTGTATCATCGATAGTCTCTTCCCAAACTTCATTTTCCCCTGTTGATCCAGCATCCAGAGTAATATCTGTCTCGTAAGCTCCAGTTACAGCATCTCCTACCGCATTATCTCCTTCAACATCAAGTGTGATTACATTATGACCACCGCCAACCTCCCAAGTGATTTCAGTCCCTTCATCAACAATTAGCAGTGCCGGGTCATAATACGGAAATCCAGCATCAACTGTCACTTCTTGTTCCCCTCGTAAGTCCTCGCTCTTCCATCCGTTGTCTGCCCCAGCTGCATTTTGCTCCTCAAGAAACTCCTCGGCTCGTTGCTCTGCGTCTTCGAAATCAAATCCATCTTCCCCATTATCATCCCCGTTATCTCCGTTATCATCGTTATCCCCGTTATCATCCAACAAGTCAGCACAGCCAGCTAATGCTGGCAACAACGCAGCTGTTCCACTAATCTTGGCGAGTTTTCGTCGATTAAGACGTGCCATGCACTCTCCACCAATGAAAGAAGGTTATATAGTCTATTTAGCGGAGCTTCAAACTATGCAACTTCTCCTGTAGTTAAATCCAGATGATAATCTGAAAATCTTTAACCTCAGGTGAATTTATATCTAATATTTACAGCTTACCCCTGTGTTCAACGTCTGAAATCTAGCAATATGTGTATGTACATATCTTTATAACACCTATCGACGTGTCCGCACACACTTGGATCGTTTCAGGACTGATTGTATTCACTGCCGTATCGTCGGTTGGATTGTTTATCGCAAATCCCTCTGAAACTACTGTTGATCCTGTTTCATTTGATGATACTGTTAAAATAAGCGGAACCTTGGAAGATACAGACGCAGTCTCTGAAGAGGCGACCCCTGGCGTCCAAGTATTCTATGACCGATACAGGCATCCTCTTGGATACCATGATCCTGCTTTAGCTGCAACAGAGTATGATTCTGATCGGCATGAAGAGCAATTTGGCAGCCCAATTGCAACCTACGTAACTGACTTTACTAATACAAATTTGACTCTTGATGACCACGGACATCCGTCAGTTGAGGTATCTCCAGGTTGGATTCCGGCGTCTGACGCAGTTTATGTGCAAAATAGCAAAATGAACCTACCATCTGGCCCAGTAACCATACCATTCTCCGATGAGCGACAGGCAGAACTGTTTATCGAACGATACGGTGGTGTTCTTCGTACTTGGGAAGACTTGCAAAATAACAACCAGAGTAGCCACCGGAATCAAGAGGATCTAGTTGATGACCAACATCAGAGATCAAACAAGCTGATCAATACCACAACGAGATACTTAGACCGAGCAAAAACAACAGTCGTACAGCCGAATGAATCAGTACAATCTGCCATTCAAAATGCACCATCAAACAGCACTGTTCTTCTTTCAGAGGGTCGATACGAGCAACAGATCACCATTAATCAGTCCATAACTCTTCGTGGATCAAATACAACGATTGTCGGGAACAATACTGGCTCAGTCATCAATGTAACCGCAGATGACGTTGCTATTTCTGATGTACATATCAAGGGAGCTGGTGACTCATTCGGACATACTGACGTCGGTGCCGAGGGTTGGGACAGCCGAATTGAAGCTGGATACGGACACGGTGATGCTGGAGTTACAGCGATCAATGCCAGCCGACCATTGATTTCGAATGTTAGTATAAATACGTCAGCAAATGGTGTATTACTTCGGGATACCGCAGATCCTGTTGTCAGAAACATCTCTGTCGTTGGGTCTGACCACTGGCTGGAAGGATTTATGGGCGTGGTTGCTATGCGGTCTTCGGGAATTGTTGAGCAGTCGTCGTTTTTGAACGGTCGAGATGGAGTTTACTCGCACCGCTCCGACGGGTTAGTTGTACGGAATAATACGATGACAAACACCCGGTTCGGTGTCCATCTAATGTATTCTTCAGATGTTTTGATTGCCGGAAATAGTATCGAACGTCACATACATGACGGGATAACCGTGATGACAAATCCAACTGGTGTTTCCATCGTTAATAATCATGTCAGGAATGGAGGAAACGGTATGTCAATTTATGGTAACCGAATGTTTGTACAAGAGAATGAAGTCATTAACAATGAAATTGGGATCGTTATGTCTGCTCCCGGATCTATCTATGAGCAAAATCTCCTTAAAGAAAACGACATAGGGGCTCGAACATCTGTTGTCACTCCAACAAGTATTGTTTCCCAAAACGATTTTATTGACAATACCCAGCATGCAGACACCCTATCTGGACCATTACGAATATGGACTGACAACGTTGGAAACCATTGGAGTGATGCGCCAAATTGGGGGACCTCTAACACCAGCACACGACCATTTGTCCCTACTGATACAGTTGACCAGCAAGCTCGATCAGACCATGGAGCTAGAACGCTTGCACACGCCCCAGCGCTACAGATGTTACGGACAATACAAGGCACGACACCCGGGCTTCGATCAGAGAGCATAGTCGACACAGATCCACTCACAACTCCTGTTACTTTAGCAAAGACATCTACCGCAAACAATCTCTCACGATATACATGACATCAGAATATACCTCAAACCAACCACTACTCACAGCCGAGTCAATCACACATAACTACGGGAATGTCGAGGCACTATCTGACTGCACCTTGTCACTCCATACTGGTAGAGTATACGGGTTAATCGGACCAAATGGTGCTGGAAAGACAACTCTCCTTCAGATTCTTTGCGGCCTTCTTTCCCCAGATAAAGGAACAATTCACATCAACAGTAATAGCTCCAGAGCTATTGGCTATCTTCCTCAACATCCTGAATTTAGGCCTCAATTTACAGCACGGGAGATAATTCAGTTTTATCAGCAAATGGTAGGTCAAAATAAGAGTTCGCCTGTGAGTATACTTGAACAGGTAGGACTTGATAGTGTAGCAAGCCGTACTGTTGATGGCTTTTCCGGCGGTATGATCCAATTGCTCGGGATCGCACAAGCAACCATCGGAAATCCTCCTATCATCATCCTTGATGAGCCAACCAGTGGTCTAGATCCTACGATGACAACCCGCGTGTTCGAGGCGACCGAAACAATTGCTGATGAGCACACGACGGTACTTGTGAGTTCACACGATCTTGATAGTGTAGACCGATATGCCAATCGCGTGCTATTGCTAATTAACGGACAGATCAAGCACCGTGGGACCACAGATGCTCTTCAGGATCGGACAAATGTTCAATCACTGCACCAAGCGTACCATGACTTAATTCCAGCATCACATGAAACAGTTACACCATAAGCAACAAACAGCATTCCCCTGAGATACTTAATAAATGACAGTAAAAGAGCAAATCCAAACTCGAGCATTTCGACTACAGGCAATCATCAGTAGAGAGGTGAAAACTGTCTGGCGAACACGTACATATTTTGTACTGGGGATTGCATTTATTGCAGTTATTATTGGACTTGCCCACTCAGCTGGAGGCTATGAAGCTGGTTACGGCCCCGCTGTCGTTGACTTACTGACCCCACTCGAAATCTTAGTTCCTGTACTTGGATTCGCATTTGGATATCGAGCAATCCTCTCGGATACTACCAGTGGTGAGCATGACATCCTTCAAACCTTTCCGGTTAGGCAATGGACTTACGTTGCTGGCGTATTCATCGGACGAGCGCTTTGGACCATTGTGATAGTCTTCTTTCCACTTTTGGCCGTTGCCGGACTGACAGCAGTAACGTCTGTTGAGACCGTGCCATTCTATGAGACGCATGACGCTGCTGATTCACCAATCTTGTTTGGACGATTTATCGTATTAACCGTATTATATACTCTTCCGATCGTTGCTATTGCTCTTGCAATTTCTGCTTTTGCTAAATCACTTTGGAGTGCACTGGCGCTTATTGCTATTTTATTTATGTTTATCTCCTTTGGAGGTGATCTGCTGGCGCTAATCGCTCTTGAGCGGTTTCCTGATTTGTCGATATATCTCTCAGCAATGACTCCAAACAGCGCATACCGCGGATTGGTCTTCGAACATGTTTTGGGTGCATCAGAACCTACTGCTGCACACTCAGTTATAAACGCGATAAGTATTATGGCTTGGACAATCATACCTGTGAGTATTGCAGTATTTATACAGCAACGGTGATCTGATCCTTCGGTAGAATAGGCTGAGTGTCTTCGAGTCTCTCTGGAGGTACTTGCCGAAAGAGTACCTCTGAGTCTATTTTGAGAGCTTGACATCCATCGTTCACTAGTAGCTATCTGTAACAGCGAGAGAATTCCGCCCTTCCCATGAGAGGCGAGTATTCGGACGCAAGTCTGAACGGAGGACCGAACAGGGCGGGCGTGAATTGCGTCCACGTTCCCCTCGCTTTCCACGGATGTATGCCCACTGAGGTCGTACACAAACCCAACAACTCGGGAAAAGTGGGTGTAGGTTGGTGCTCACCCGTCATCAAAAACGCGAGCCTGCCCGAGTCAGACGCGGACGCGAGTCTGAGTCAGGTGGATGGCACCGCCCGCACGGGCCAAGTGGATACTCAAGCACACTACTCCCGTCAGGGACCGACGGCTTGCGTGCAAACCGGAGTACCTCTAACGGGGATCTTGCCTCCGGTGGTGTCGGACCGCCTGACTCCACGCGAGAGGAACCCGCGCCGTTCGCGGCGCGGAGGATGTCATCGATGTATATCACATCCCGTGATTGTCAACTATTTCGGGAGTAATTTCATCATGCTCGTTTACCATTCCACCATGAGTGTCAGCGAAGTCTGTAGCATCCGATTCATCTGAAAACGGTACGAAAGCCGGTCCCATTGCTCCCTCAATCTCTGTATCAAATACAATATACAATTCATCGGCGTTGACTAGATGCTCTACGTCAGTGTGTGCTGAGAGCTCGTTGTCATTATTAATCGAGTAGTCTACCCCCGAGTAATCTGTTAGAAACAGACTAATCGGGTCATTTTCTTCGTTTTCCCGCTTAAATGTGTACTCATATAAGCAGTACCCGCTACAGAAATGCTTAGGCTCATCATTCCCATTATTCTCATAATACCCTTGGCCAATCGGTCCGGGATGGTTCTTAACAATCATCCCACATTCTTCGCAATCTTCGGAGTCAGAAACCTCGACAGGTGAAATATCCTCCTCTCCAGAAAAAATATCCAAGTCTGTACACCCACTCGTACCAACAGCTGTGATAAGTCCAACTGTACCAAGAGCCGATCGTCGTGTGTATGACATACTGGTGGTGTCTTCAACTGGTGTCCAACTCACGCTGGACGAAATATAGCGCGTTACATTTTCTTCTGTCATAGCGATAACTTTGCTATCACTATAAGCGAGCTAAGAATCAACGGATAATTGCAATATTGGAAGATCGTTTGCAGAACATGAAATTGTGGAATAGTCTTATTATTATACGTACTTGGTACCAATCTATGCATGACCTCGGTCCTGAATATCTCACAGAACAACTCCGTGATATAAATGACCCGCAATTAAATGCTGATATTGTTTCTCTCGGATTAGTTGAGGATCTTACCGTTGAGAACAATACTGCACGTATCACTCTTGGATTTAATGCTCCTTACTCTCCCGATGAAATGGCGATGGCAAGCAAAATTCGATCTGTCGTTGAAAATGCTGGCCTTGACCCAGAACTTCAGTCGCCAATGAACCAATCTGTGGATATACTTAGTGGTGTTCGAAATATTATTGCGGTTACCTCTGGTAAGGGTGGGGTCGGCAAATCAACAATTGCTGCTAATCTTGCTCATACAATTGCGGACCGAGGGGCAGATGTCGGATTACTTGACGCTGATGTATACGGACCGAACATCCCACAGTTGCTCGATATTCAGTCAGCTCCTACGATGACAGATGATGGATATCCGATACCAGTAGAAACACACGGCCTGTCGGTAATGAGTCCAGGACTTGTTATTCCTGAAGCTGATGCTGCCGCACTACGCGGACCAATGATTAATAGTGCTATTCAGGAACTTTTGACCGACGTAAGATGGGGAGACCTTGACTATCTAATTGTTGATTTACCTCCCGGAACAGGAGACGTTAAGATAACACTGCTTCAGACAGTTCCAGTCACCGGCGTTATTGGTGTCACGACACCACAATCAATGGCAACAGATGATGCGATCAAGGGATTGGATCTGTTCGGAGAACATAATGTCCCAGTCATTGGCATTATTGAGAATATGTCTAGTTTTGAGTGTCCGAGCTGTGGAGATCAGCACGAAGTATTTGGATCCGGTGGAGGAGATCGCTTAGCTGATGCATATGACACTCCAGTACTTGGTAACGTTCCGGTAGACCCAACACTTAATTCCAACACACCTAGCGGAGTGGTAACCAACAAAACGAGTCCAGCAAAAAATGAGTTTGAAACACTGGCAAAAAAGACGCTAAACCGCGTTGGTGTGGTATCACGAAAGGATACTGCTGACTCCAATGTCTTACACAATCGTCCGTCACAGAAATCTGAAAGTTGGTTATAATCACGCAGCTGAACACACCATTTGGTACTCAATAATCGGAATATATACGCGTCACAGGCACATATTCTATTGTGTATGGAACAACGGCAAAGCGTAGAATCCCTCTCAACCAGAAAGATCATACGTGAGTTCCTTGCCGGTGCCGGTATCGCAGTACTTGGCTTCCTTGTTGGAATTATTGGTGTGTTTCTAATGGCAGGAGGGATGTATTTGTACGGTGTCAATATCTTTGACAATGTGATCGCACTATTTGCTGCTGAGATAATTGGCTTACAAGTGATTGGATTTGGTGGAGTTGCATTGGCTTACTTATGGTACACAAAAGAAAGCCTGATTCAGATTGAAATCCCTTCCCTCCGGCATATTGCCTGGATTGTCATCGGCCTTGTATCATTATTTGTCGCTTTAATATTTGTCTCAGCAGTTGAGTTGGTGATTGGTGTTGATGCGGCCGAACATGGTATACAGCAAACTGCAACTGGGAACCCAGAGATCCTTCTGTTGTTTATTCCAATTACGTTGTTCATCATCGGTCCTGCAGAAGAACTATTATTCAGAGGGATTATCCAACGGCGACTTGTTGATCGACTTTCACTGGGCTATGGAATCCTCTTTGCAAGCATTATCTTTGCAGTTGCTCATGCTGGTGCCCTTATCGCTTCTTCAACCTCTGGGTTTGTCTTTATGATGGGGGTATACGTGGTGTTGGGAGCAATCTTGGGAATTACATACGAAATTACAAAAAACATTGTTGTCCCAATTGTCATACATGGCATATTCAACGCTTTGCAGGCAGCGGGTATGTATTTCGCTCTAACAAATGATGAGATGGCTGAATTCATGACGCTGCTTGGTCTCAGTTAACACAGCATACAATACTTATCTTTTCGCCCATGTATGCATCATATAATGCGTATCTCTCGGGGAACACTGCTTGCACTACTGTTCTTTTGTTTTATAGCGATAGGAATCGGATTTGTAACTCCTGCCGGTGGAATCAGTGAGAATCATACAGGTACTCCACACTTCCTTTCGAATAACGTATCGGAAGAGCATGTCGACAAGAATGAGTCATTAGTCATCCGATTCTCTTCTGACGAAGACACAGTCACATCGACCTCTGATCTGAAATCACAGGCCACTAATACTCAATCGGACCTCATTGAGGAAGCTAATCGAACACCATATCTTGACGTTACACGGACATTCTGGATCGCAAATGCAGTATTAGTTGAGTATGATCCAGAATATGTCTCCAAAGAAGGCTTCGAAAATATCTCAGGTGTTGATCACACACATCCTAACTTTAATGTCACAAGTTCAACAGATCAGACTGACTATTATTCTGCTGATATAGACCGGTCTGATCATCAAAATAGCCGAATTCCAGCCTCTAATACAAATATATCACGCGCCACCATGGGATCGCAACAGGATGTTGACTTTGTTACATATGGACTCGACATGATTCGAGCTCCACAGACGTGGACAGCATACAATACCGCTGGCGAAGATGCCGGCGTAGCTGTGCTTGATACTGGTGTCGATGACGATCATGAAGCAATTGATGTTGAGGGGTGGGCTGAATTTGATCGGACCGGTGACTCTGTACAATCAGACCCGACTGATCCAGATGGACATGGTACACATGTTGCTGGTACGGTGACGGGGGATCCGGTCGATAGAACAGCAATTGGAGTTGCTCCAGACGCTGACCTACACGGTGTTCGAGTACTGGATGAAGAGGGAAGAGGATCTTTTGCTCAGGTTTTGGCTGGGATGGAGTGGGCTATTGAACGGGATGATGAAATTGACATTATTCAACTTAGTCTCGGAGTGACTGGGTATGAAGAGGGATTCATTGAACCGGTAGAAAATGCCCGTGACGCTGGACAAATCGTATCTGCGGCAATCGGAAATGCTGGTCAAGGAGTATCCAGTTCTCCCGGAAATATACCTCAAGTAGTTTCAACTGGAGCTGTTACATCATGGGGTGCTGTGCCATTCTTCTCTAGCGGAGAAATTGTTACAACCGAGAGTGCGTGGGGAGAAGCTGCTCGCGACGATTGGCCGACCGAATATACTACGCCGGATGTCGCTGCTCCGGGCGTATTCGTGCAAAGCGCTGAAGCTGGTACGACAGATGCATTGACCTCAAAATCAGGGACAAGCATGGCTTCGCCGCATACTGCTGGCGCTGCTGCTTTAGCTATCAGCGCAGCAGATGGGGATGTTGACAATCACTTGATACAAGATGCCATAGTCGAAACAGCTGTTCATCCAGGCGGTCCTAATGCTGAAGATACTCTGTACGGACAAGGAATTATAGACAGTCTTGAAACCACAAATGAACTGCTTGCTGATGCATCGATTACTGGCACCGTGACGATTGACGGAGAGCCTGCAACTGATGCTACAGTGCAATCTAGTATTGGTGGCTCAACACGGTCTGGTGAAGATGGTTCATACACGCTTTCTGTCCCAGACGGGGAACAAACGATTACAGCGGATTCATTTGGATGGCAGCCGAAATCCTCAGAGATTTCTATTGGTCCCGGGGAGACACAGGAAATTAACTTTAATCTCGATGAATCAGTGGCTGATGCCGAAATCGTTGATGGCCCCGCTTTTCGCATTGACCCAGGTAACCAGATTGAATTAACTCTACGTGCAACAAATATTGATTCATATACACTAGACGTACAGGGTAAAACGATTGCGGGTGAACCAATAAATGAATCTTCTCTTACCCCACATTTTAATGGGGAAGAGATTTCATTCAATGAGTCGACAGATGTTGATGTCGGTCAGCATGAAGAAGAAGAATTGAGGATAACAATCGATACAGACGAGGATCTTATATCGGGTGTTCAACTAATACATACATTTACCGGAGATAATTCCGAGACGACACTTGAATCGCCTGAGACGACTGTCCAACCAGAGACACTTCACATCCCTAACGACCATGATCCGGACAGCTTACAGGATGTAATTGATTTCACTGCGCGTGATACAACAATCGCTCTGGACACTGATACAACGTTTGAGGAGACAATAACTGGTACAACCGCTCTTGAGATCGATAAATCAATTACCTTCCGAGGTGATGGTGGACAAGCTAACATTAGCATTTCAGGGATTCCCGATAACAGAGAGACAGTAGGTATCCTTGCTGAGGGACTGAATACAACGATTTCTTCAATTTCTCTTGAAGGATCCCCTGATATCGGAATCAAGGCCAGTGAACTTGGCGTCACAGTACAGAACTCGCATATCGAAGGGCCTCACACTGGAACTGTCATGGATGATGGCCATGCTATCACAGGTACACACTACCAGTCGGTTAACAAAGCTATCACTGTTGACCGTTCTGTTAATCATATCACAGATATCGAAGCTACGGCAGAAGAAACTGGTATTGAGATTAATAGTGAAGTTGGTACGGTAGAGGACATCACAATTAGCAGCAATGAGCAATTAAAAACAGGCATCGAGATTTCTGGGACCACTGTTGAAGAATTTGCAACTGTGAACATCACAGCAGCTGAGACTGGAATATTAGCCGATGAGAGTATGAATTTAATCATCGAAGAGAGCAATCTAACTGATGTACAGAACGGTGTAAAGATCACTGAAAGTACCAATGTAGATCTTGACCGGTTGGAAATTGCAGCGGATGCAACATCACTTACAATTGCTGATGGGACAACTGGACTCAATATGCAGGACAGTACTATCAGTGGCGGTGGAATTCTTTTTGAGGATGTCACAAAGGGAGATAACCAAGTTCAGACCGAGTACGTAGATCGGTCGTTAATCTTAACCGGGAGTCAGATGGAGTTCTCATCCTCTACAGAACCAGCCCCATTTCCAGAATATGGGTCGCTAGATATCTTTTACGAAACTGAACAACAGTCCTCTTCTGGACAGATGAGTATTACCGTTGGATATGACCGTGAAGATGTCCTTGGAGCAAAAAATGCTACCGTCCAGTTTTACAGATTTGATCCTTCCACCGATTCTTGGACGCCTATCTCAGAGTCGTCTGTTGATGAGGTAGAGCAGACTATCTCTGGAACAATCTCAGAAAGTGGAACTGTTGGCGCATTTGGTGAAGGTGTCCCGTATATGGCAATAACCGACCTTGTTGCTCCTGATGAAGTTGGTCAGGGCCATACATATACTGTTTATCCAACAATCGAAAATCAGGGTGGTTCAACATACACTGATTCTGTGGAGTTCATATTTGGCGATAATCCCTCTCCTGTAGCTGATAGAAGAGTGACGCTTGACCCAGGTGAACAGACGATCCTTCCACTCTCATACCTTATTCCATCTGATTTGGATGATGGTCAGTATGATTACAGCGTGAACACCGTAAACGAATCAGTCACCCAAACGGTGAGTATAAGCAGTAATCTTGAGCCAGCTAACATCAGCATAGATCAAGTCTCTGTCAATGAGATGAACCATGAGACAAATGACGAAGTTATCGTATCAATAACACTAAGGAATTCAGGTGGTGCACAGGGAGGAATCTTACTTGAGTTGACAGCCAATAACAACCCAGTTACAGCAAAAGCTGCCTTGGTGGATGCACAGCAATCTAAAACCGTTGAGTTGACCCATCGGTTCGAGCATGCTGGTCCATATGACCTCGCCGTTAATGGTCAATCAGTAGACCGAATCTACATTTATGAACCATCTGGTGTCTCAGTAACTGAAACAGAAAGTGTCACTCGACTAATTGCTGTTCTTCTTATCATTGCTATCCTTATTGGCATTATAGCTACGGTAGTCCATATCCAGTCTGGAAAAGAGAATATGTCTGCAACTAACACCAGTCATCGGGGTAAGTAATCTACTTACAAGTGAAGTACCACGGGCGCGGTGGCCCGTGGCTTCGCCGTGGTCTCTGGCGTGGAGCCAGCGAAACGACCGGTGGCGAATTTAATTCCGCCCGCGCTCGTCCCTGCCGGGACTCGCGTGGAACCAATGACACCCGAACACACCGAGAGTGCCACCGCAACGGAGGTCGTCTGTTGCTGCCGTGGCGGGTGTATCCGTGGGCGTCTGCCCCTTCACGAGGGCGCGACACAGGCCCGGCGCACCGCGTCTTACCCCGAAGTGAGCGCGCGGGTTTTGCGAGGCCGATAACGTGGGTTCCAAACTGTCGTAGGGCGTCCCGGCAGTTAAAAACAGGGACGCAGCCAGGCGGACGCGTTTCACCCCCGCCCACGGTGGGGCGGGGAAATCGCGCTGCTTTTTGTTTAGAATCTGGCGTCTGTATCTGGGTCTCGTGGAAGACTAATCGTAATTGTTGTTCCAGATTCATCAGGTGTCGTTACAGTCACTGTTCCCCGTGAACGACGAACGATTAGGTGGACAAGCCACATTCCAAGTCCACTACCGTGATACAGGTCGTCGACTTCTTCGCCACTTTGTAGGACTGTTTGATCCATCGCAGGCAGTCCAGGGCCATTATCTTCGACTGTAATTTCTGTAGTGTTTTTGTTCTTTTCTACAGTAACACTCAGTTTAGGTGTGTCTTCTCCAGCGTGCACAATCGCATTCACAAGGAGTTCTTCAATTGCATCTTGTAGCTCTGGAAGAGCATGCACAACTCCTGGAGAATTTAGTTTAGTATTGATTTCAGCATTGGGGTACCGCTCTCCTATTTTATCCACGGCATCTGATATTATCGGCCCAACCGAGATTTGAACCGGAGTACTGTCCACAGAGAGAATATTTGTGATATTTCTCGATTTTTCGGCTGTATCAAGTAATGAGTTACAGTCCTCAATGATTTGCTGTGCCTGTGTGCTGGGGTCACCAGATACGGCTGTTTGAATCTCTTCAGCACGTCCCCGAATGACGGTAAGCTCATTTCTAAGGTTATGTCTCAGCACACGGTCAACAATCGATAACTGTTGCTTGCTTTCCTTCTGTCGAGTCACTTCCCAGTACTGGTGTATACGTCCTCCGGCTAATGCCCCGACAGTAATCGGATCACTACGTCCAGTAAACCATCGATCAGATTTGTCCTTTATTTGGAAATCTGGAACGCCAACTGATTCATCGAGTGCAAATGTAGTTACGTACCGATCCTCAAATTGCTTTGGTCCTGAGACAACAGGTTGTATATATTCATCAAATAATGCATCTGCCGATAGGTCAAGAATTTCCTCTGTCTCAAATTTGAACATTGACTCGGTGGCGTCGTTGCCCCACGCAACCCGATCTTCTGAATCAAACAAAACCAATCCAATATCTACACTGTTGAGCACATCTTGCACGATAGATCGATATCGACCCTCTCTATCCGCAAGTTCAATTGACTGAGCTCGAATTCGAAGCAGTGATTCGACCCGCCAATACAACTCAGCCTGTCCAAGAGGAAGCTCGATAATCTCATCTACATTCCGCCAGACAACGTTATCAATAAGGTTACGACGGTCGCTTTCTAGTAACTTCCTATCCTTCTCTGAAAGCAAAAGTAAGTACGGTAATTGGATTGGTTCACATTCTTTTTTTTGTCTCTCAAGCTCGTCAGCATATGCCTGAAATGCCTCTACATCAAGTATACAGAGGTCAAAATCAGCTTTCGAAAGTTCGACATCTGAAGAAATGACTGAGTATTCAGTGTGTCCTTCAATCCAATTGATCAGCAATCGCTTGTTACCCTCATCAGCGAGTAGTGGATATATCTTGGCGGGGTTATCGGACGTCCCGATTTCTTCTGTCTCTCCGAAAGTCAGTCTTTGAGAACGATTTTTTGTCATTGTTCGGGCCCTTCGTCATCTGAATCCGCATCACTTCGTTGGGTCCTTCTATGTTGATGTGTAGGGACCTCCGACTGCTTGGTTGTTTTGTCTCTTTCTGGCTCGATGACTGGAAGTGTAACACATACGCTTGTTCCTCCCTCCTCCCTGTTTGCTATCTGCATTGTACCTCCATAGTCTGTAACAAGAGTATCAACTAGATACAGACCAAGACCTGCCGCCGGGTGATCTAACCCTCCTTCAGCTCGACCTCGGACAGCCTCTCGATGCTCAGGGGGAATCCCTGGTCCATCATCTGCAACCGTAACACTTGCCCGAGCTTTTTTGACATCAGTTTGTATCCAAACACGAGGCGTGTCCTTTGGATTGTGTTCGACGGCATTGTCGATTAGATTTCGAAATACTGAGGTAAGTAACTCATCTGCTCGGATTGTTGGATGTACTGACCCGGGATTGTATTCTATTTGTGCATGGCTATGAACTTCACGGCGACGGTTAATAACTTCACCCAGCTGCTTGTGGAGGTCAATTGAAACATAGTTTCTGTTGTCCCGGTCAAATGTCTGAATCACATCTCGAAGCGACTCTGTAAGGCCAACTACGTGCTCACTACCGGCAATAACATTCTCAAGCATTGGAATCCCCTTCTCATTCAAATGCGGTCTGAGCTCCTTAGCCCAACCTTGAATTACTGCCATGTCATTCCGAATATCGTGCCGTGTAATGCGATTGATAATCCGAAGTCGCTTGTTTGTTTCACTAAGATGACCTGCTTGTTTACTGACTTGTAGTGCCATGTTAATCCGTTTCGAAAGTGCCATCGGTCGCAATGGCGTCTGAAGAATATCATCAACAATCTTATCTATGTCATTCGGCAAGTACTCTACTGTTTTACTAGCAATAGATTCGGGTAGGACTAGAAGATATGGTATATACCCCCGATCATATTTTCGATCGCGAAGCAACTCTTCGTTCTCTATAAGTCCTTGTCGATCAAGGACACAGAGGTCAAATTCTTTCGACGCAATGTCTTCTGATGGTAACACTATATTAAATCGATCTTTTTCACGTAACCACTCTTTCAGCACTTGATAGTTCCCAGTGTCTTTAATAAGAATGAGAATATCTGCCGACTCATTGTCCATATTCATGTTTTATTTTGTTCCGGGATTCTCCTTCGTGCCTTGGTCCCAGTCCGGTGTTCCAGTTAATATCCCCCGAAGCTCTGGCAGTGGTTCACCGACACGGATTCCATACTCAGTAATCTCTAGCTCTCGAAGCCACTTCTCGTAATCACTTGTTCTTTTCTTCAATACTCCTATCACCTTTCGGAGTTGGCCTTGATGTTCAACATGTCGTAAGAAAACAATGTTATCAGCTAGATTGCTAATTCCTTCTTCAGTTGCTTGGAAGCTCCCCGTTATTTGATGTACTTCATTGATAATGATTCCAATTGCGCCTGTGTTTCTCAGAAACCGGCCAACTTGAAGCAATTCGTCCATTGGATCATCCCCGAAGCCTCGAAGTCCTTGCTTGTATCCACTAATCCCATCGATCATGACAACCTCAGTATTATTATTTTCGACCTCTTCCCGCACCTGCTGAGAGAATTCATCGACCGTCATGGATCCGGGGGTAATCTCTTCGATATGGAGTGTTTCTTGCTCCATCATTCGTTCTACGGGCAAGTTTACTGACTCAGCCCGCCGCAGTATTGTATTTATTGACTCTTCAAATGAGAACATTACTGATCGCTTCCCCCGACCTGCTGCCTCTTTCAGAAACTGTAGCCCGGTGGTTGTTTTTCCAACACCTGTTGGACCAGTCAGGTACGTGATCGTACCGGATTCTATTCCCCCACTAAGTAATTGATCCAGTTCTGGTACTCCCGATGATAACCGTTCAACTTCATAGTCTCGTTCATAATCGCCGGCGAAAAGCTTTGGCCAGACGACGATCCCTTGATCAGTAATGTCAAATGTATGGTCTCCTCGCTTGTACGTTGATCCACGAAACTTCGACACCTCGATTGCTCGTCGTTCCGGATAGTCTTTAAGTGTGATTACTGCATCCGCGAGGAACTGTAAGTCATCATCATTAACTGTATTAGCGGCCTGTGAAGTTAGCATCACTGTTGACTCTTGAGATTCCAGAAAATCAAGAAAACCAAGAATCTGCTTACGAAACTGCCGATCATCAGTTGTAAGATACCGAAACTCAGTTATTGGGTCCAAAAGAACGCGCTCCGGATCAATCTCCGCAACTGTATCTCGAATTTCATCAACTAATGGAGGACCTTCAACATCCGCCGCTTTGAATAACTCGTATGTTTGGTCATCTTGGAAGTCTTTTCCAGTTGGAGAAAGATCCAGAAACTCAACTGAGCTAAAATCCAGCCCAAATGCGTCAACTGTTTGCAGAGCATACTCTGCTGGCTCTCCTAAATTGATATACAGTCCAGATTCGTTCTCAATTGATCCAGCAGCTAGGAAGTGCAATCCAAAGATTGTCTTCCCTGCTCCTGGGGGGCCCCGAAGTAAAACACTACGATTTGGGACATATCCCCCGTAAAGAATTTCATCGAGTTCAGGAATTCCAGTAGAAACCCGGGAATCTGTCGACATAATCTACATATATGATTTCATAGGTTGATAGTCTTACGAAACTACTAATTGCCGTTCTATGATGCAACCAAAAACAGTAAACTCTGTTTGATCTCAACTCACCTATTGAAAAATAGATCTAAGTATTCATCAGCTACCTTCTCAACTGAGAAATCATCCGCTCGTTGTTGTAGTTTCTCCTTCTGTGGTGGTGAATGTAATGTGTCGATAAGCGCATTGGCGAATCCATCCGTATCATCTACTGACACTAACGGGCCATATTTTCCATCCTGTAGTATCTCCGACGGTCCACTAGGACAATCAGTTGAGACAACAGGCGTCCCACAAGCCATGGCTTCGATTAAAACCGTTGGTAGGCCCTCCCATTTAGAAGACAAAGCAAACACATCTGCAGCATTCATATATGAGTATGGATTATCGACAAAACCCGGGAGGTCAACATAGTCGTCTAAACCTAACCTGTCTATTTGTCTCTCTAATTGGTCACGAAGCTCTCCTTCGCTAATAATAACCAGTCTTGCTTCTGTTAACTGTTGAACCTTCTCAAATGCCTTAATCAGCATCTGGAAGTTCTTCTGTGGTGTTAGACTTCCTGCACCGAGGATCACAGGAGGTCCATCTTCCGAGGTCAACCATGGATGATCACAGGGTTCTTGTGCCTTTTGGCGAAGTTCATCTGTGACGACTGGGTTGTATATTGTCTGAATTGATTCACGAGGAAGACCACTTACGTTTGCAAGACTGTCTGCAACGCCGTTAGACACAGCTAGTATTTCATCAGCGAACGGATAAGTCACTCTGGCGATTATCGGAAGCATCTGAAGCCGTCGTAGATCTGCTCCAGCAACTGTGCTTGCTAAGTGATTATGTTCAGTTACGATTAAACGGGTGTCTACATTTGTTGTTGCCCTAGCGAGAATAGCGACAGCATTTGCTCGTGTTAACCCAGAAAGGAAGATGTCAGGGTTTCGTTCGTTAAGATACCCACGTAACGGAACAAGTGAACCCATCGCGGAATAGACTGGTGCTTTTTTTCCTTCTAGTCCTATACATCTCACTTCGGGTACGAGTTCTGAAAGGTGCTCACCCTCTTTTCGGTAAAGAACCATCTCAACATTTAGCCCCCGCTTAGCATACTCATTTGCTAGGTTAATCATAACACGTTCTGCGCCCCCTCCAACTAATGTCGGCACATGCAGAGCGATTTGCTTATCCGTGATGTCCATTTCTTCAAACTTCTTCGATGGTATACTCAATACTTGGGATTTTCTGGCTGGAACATACAATAATTGATGGATTACAGAGAAAAGCAAGGTAAATGGCCCCGGTCTTAATCTGAGATAAAATTAACGGGGTATGTCTGGGTGTATATAGCGTTGATCCAGATAGTATTGATCACGCTTTTCCATCCATCGCTTATGTCTATGATCAATCACAACTGGAACCTTTTCAAGTCCAAGTATCTTCGCAATAGCAAGCCTGTGTCGACCATCGACAAATAGAAACTCTCCATCACGTCCAATATCAACCAGTATTTCATTTAATAGCTCATCTACATAATCTGTCGCAGAATGCTGCGGCCGAAGCTCTGGCTGTGATTTATATCCGTTTTCCTTAATGTTTTCATATAAGTCTTCAACATAAGCGAAGCGATTCATTACCTCCCTTTTGCTTGTACAGCCATGCCAATATTCACCTTTATTTTGAATTTTTCTCATACAGTGATCAAAAAATTCAGTTTCTTCCCAGGGGACTCCATGCTTGAACCGAGCTGCAATGGACTTGTACCGAAGTGATTCTGTAAATAGACGTGTATTTTGATCCCAATCCCCTTCAGAAACCCCAATGAATTCTTTTCGCCGTCCGACGCCTACATCTATGTCTCGGCTTGTATGGTTGGATATCATCTCCGGATCAACCCAAATCCGCTTACAGGGCCTAATTGGTGCCTGATACTTAGAGAAGCGTTCGGCAAACTTTTGATTGTAGTATTCTGGTGCAAGTTTCCAATATACACCTGACAGCACAGGCGCTTGGCTTGTAGCAATTTCTAATACTCGGAAAAGTGTATAAAAATAACTCTCCTGCTGCATTGTGCGCCTGAGCTTTTTGAGTTGATGATAGACATTCATTATCGGAGAGAAGTCACACAGACAATTCCTCTAATATCTTTTTGTACCGATCAACAGCAGCATCAGTTGAATAATTATTCACAATATGTTTCCTACATCGCTGGCTCATCTCTTCTTGCGTCTTTGAGCGTAACGCTTCTGTGACTACATTCGCCATTTGTTCCGGAGTGTGATCTTTTATGTGATACCCTGTTTTGTTGTCTTGAACGACATCTGGAACACCTGAAACAGGGGTCGCGTAAACAGGGGTTCCACAGGCCATAGACTCAATAATAACGGTTGGAAGCCCTTCTGTCGGCTGTGATGGAAGCACAAGTAATTTCATCCTGTTAAGAACTTCTGGAACTTGGTCGTGATCGATCCAACCCGTCATCTCAACGGCTCCGCGTTCAATCTCTTCTTCTAATGCCTGTTCTATTTCACCTCGTTTACTTCCATCACCAGCAAAAATAAACGTAAACTCATCAGGGAGATTTCTAACCAATTCTATCAATTGATCAATCCCCTTCTCTTCATCTAAGCGACCAAGAAACCCAACAACTGGCTCTCGGTCTTCATACGATATCTCTGGAGAAAAATTTGTGATGTCTACGTACCGGGCACCGGACGGGTATAGCTTATGTTTATATTGATTTAGTCCAAGCTCACTTGCCATTGCCGGTGTATATGTAATGATTCCATCAGCGGCTTGATATCCGGCATGTTCTATTAGCCTGAGTGTTCCCGCAAGCACTGCAGCAAGCATTGTTGGAATACGTTCTTCCCAGTGTAATTTGAGCGTTAACGGAACATCTCCTCGTGGTTCAAGAACGACGGTCCGGCCGATAGCCTTTGCAAACAGGATCGGAAGAATGTATGATGTTGCTCCAAAAAATAGTATTATCTCTTCATTTGTCTGTCTAATTGCATTGCACATCCGGAATTGATTATGTAGGAACTCAGCCGCAGCGAACGGAATTGATTCTCTCGGACTCTCGTCAGTAATCTCTGTAATCTCGTACTCTTGACGCATCGATGAGTCACGCGGTAGGTCTCCAGTGATGAGTTTCACAGAGGTGATCTCGGAAAGGATCTCCAACAGCGTTCGAGTTGCATTTTCACCTGCACTACCAAGTGGATGAGTAACAACGCATACGTCAGGATAATCCTCACGGCAGGATCCGACAGACATTGGTTTTACATCATTGCTTGAAGCCCTATCTATAATAATATAAACGATTCTCTGACCGCACTTTGTATATATAACTGGTACAGGACAACTGCTCTGGAGCTTAACCGCAGAGTAGGTTTCCCAATACTGTCCTGAAAACGGAAAATGTCTGTCGGACTGTTTTACAGAAAGTTGAGGCGAATGCCACGGGGCTTGACCCCAAGGCAGTTGACTGGATGGTCAAAAAGCACTCCCGTCAAACTCAACGGATACACTCCGATAAATATACTGTGCAGAGACAGCAAATGCTATAATATGGACACTTCATCCTTAGAGGAGTTTCCACCAGCCTTTCAGAAACATCTGACTTCAGATGATCTCAAGGAAAATTCAACACTCCAGTCCCTTGGCTCGTTAAAGCCACAGCTTGATCTCATCCAACAGCATGCTGACAGTATTGATACAATCCTCGATATTGGGTGTAATCGGGGAGGTTTTGTGTCTGCTCTAGGAGAATATCTCAGTGCGTCTGAAGTGTATGGTGTTGAAATCGATGATACTGCACTGACCCGAGCACAGGGACGTGGTGTGGAAGTTTTTGATATTAATATCGAATCAGACACAATCCCGTTGGAGAGTAATACTGTAGATCTTATACTTTCATTTGGTGTTGTTGAGCATCTTCGTTATTTTGATCAGCTATTTTCCGAAGCGACTCGACTTCTAAATGACGGGTGGTTCTGGATATCTTTTCCAAATCTTGGGAGTTGGGTTAACCGATTTGCACTTTTGACCGGCTATCAACCTCGCAACGTAGAAATATCAACTGAGTATGCAGCTGGTGTTTTACCTATTTATAGCCGAGACAGTCATATTAACCACGTTCATGCCCCAACTTACAGAGCAGTAATTGACTTACTCAAGTATTACCAATTTGAGCCAATAAAGTCAACCATCTTAACTCCTTATCAGCGATCAATACTTGACCGAACCCTTGACTGGATATTTAGTATAATGACTAGCTGGGGCCGCCGAGTATCCGTCCTCTCTCGGGCTACCTGAAATCTGAGTAAATGTACTTTATCATCGCATATACATAACCGACTCCGACGGCTGTTGTCAATAATAACAGCGACCCGACCTGCTTTATTTGGGTCGTATCTTGACTTCGTAATATCTGATAGACTCGGTCTGGGAGATAACGCACAAGTAAGTCTGCTAGAAAAGATACTTCCTTCTTTTCTGACTGAGGGAGAATTCGTGACATCGCATATTTTGAATACCCCTGCCAGAAGGCACGACTTAGCAACCAAATTGGATCTGTTCGGTACGTGAATATTTTGTGCCCAACCTCTGCGTTTGGATTATAATAGAGAGTTCCGTCTATTTCTTGACGCATACGTTCTGCAAGTTCTGTCTCCTCTCCTTGGACGTGTTTGTCCCCTTTTCGACCTAATTCCTCGTTAAAGCCACCAATTTGTTCAAACACTTCACTACGAAAGGAGATGTTCGATCCGAATGTATTCCTAACTGGTCCTTCATCGGGGAACCCTCGGTGTGTGACGCCAACAAGCCAAAAAAACTCTTCTGGTAGAAAGTCAGGACGTGTTTTGGGCCAAATTGGCGTCATCTTACCCCCAACCGCTTCAACATCTTCTTGCTTATATGTTCCTACTAACTCCTCTACCCATCGCTCATCCGCAACTGCATCATCATCAAGAAAGGCGATAATATCCCCCGTAGCACGCTTGATTCCCACATTTCGACTGGCAGATAGCCCTCTATTCTGTTCGTTGCAGTGGATAATTACGTCTTCGTGTGATCCCCATTTTTCTCTAATGCGTGTGCAGAGCTTATCATTGCCATCGATAACAGCAACCACCTCTATATCCGGATAACTTTGTCCAAGCACACTCCGAACAGCATCACAAAAGTCCGGATACAAATCTGTTGAATATACGCAAATGACAACGGAGACCTTCATTATATTTGCTATTTGTGGATTAGTTCGATAAGTTTACCGAAAGGGCATGCAAATAAAATATTTCATCGAAAGTCTAAATCTGATCTTAGAATCTCAGTAAGCACCCATCAAATATACTAATATCAAATAAATATGGTGAATAACCACAGAAGATAGCATTCTAGTTGCTTGTACATTGGACCTACTCTCACCAAAGTTCAAAACATTCAGATTGCTTATTTATATCAGCAGATGATGTAAGATGACCTTGAAACAACAAGGTTTATTCATTTTATCACCTTGTCTCGAAAACGATGAGTACTGAAACGAAAGAAGGTCAACTCATTGATCAGTCGACCTTTGATACGATACGACAGCGGTATCATATCCCCACAATCTTCGCTGTCGTGCTCTTCATGTTCTGGCTGCGGTTCCGGAATTATGAGACCTTCCTTGTCGGCGAAGATGGGTTTACGCTTCAGGCTGTGGACTCATGGTACCACTGGCGGACAACGGAGTGGACGGTTGAGAACTATCCTTGGCTTATTGGACATGATCCATGGACGAGATTCCCAGAGGGGACGTTTACCGGTCAGTTTGGCACGTTATTTGACTTTTTGATCGCAACTGTAGCGATGATTATCGGCGGAGGTGATCCCTCTTCGCAGCAAATTTTACTTGCCGGTGCAATTGTCGTGCCGCTACTAGCTGCTCTTACTGCTATTCCCGTGTATTATCTTGGAAAGCAGATAGGAGGGCGCATCGGTGGCATTGCTGGCATTGTCTTCCTTGCAGTTGCTCCTGGCCAATTTTTCAATCGGATGACCGCCGGTCAGTTCCAGCATCACGCCGCCGAGGCACTGTTTATGATTGTCTCAGTTGTTGCATTGGTGTTTGCAATTCGTGTTGCAATGGAAGAAAAACCCATCTGGGAACTAGTCCCAGCAAGAGACTGGGATGAGCTTAAACGGCCAGCAATATACAGCGCGATTGCTGGCTTTGCGATGATTATTTATATCTGGACGTGGCCACCAGGCATTGTCCTCATTGGTATATTTGGTATCTACGTTGTTGTACAAATTCTTCTCGATCATATGCGGAGACAGCCCCCAGATCACATTGCGTTTGTTGCAACAGTGAGTATGGCTGTCGTTGCTGTTGGAACTGCACTGTTGATACAGGAACCAGGCTTTAGCCGCACAACGATGGACTATTTGCCGCCGATATTCGCATTGCTCGTAGCTGGTGGATCATTATTCATGGCTTGGTTCTCTAGGTGGTGGAATACAACAGATTACGGAGATAGAGGTTATCCTGTTGCTATTGCTGGAATAATCATTGGAGGGCTATTGTCGCTATACCTTGTTCTTCCTGATTTATACGACACGTTGGTAGGTAATCTTGATACTGTCTTCCCGCTATTCATCCTTCCTGGCGGAAGCATCGGCATTGTCGCTGAAGCTCAGCCACCAAGTCCTTCAATCCTTTTCGGAGAACACGGGCTTGCCTTTTTCAGTGCATTAGTGGCCGTAGCCTTCTTATTTGGACGGGACTCTAACAAGCCTATTTATCTCTTTATTGGAGTCTGGGCTGCAATGACGCTCTCGATGGGTATCACACAAACCCGGTTTAACTACTACACTGCCCTTGGGGTAGCTGTATTAAATGCTTATCTCGTCGGGAAGGCGGTCGAGCTCATTAATTTAGATCGGGCAGTTTCGTCAGTTCGTGACATAGAAACTTACCAAGTATTGACGATAGTTGTCCTTCTAATGTTACTCGTTGTACCCTTGCTTCCACCAGTAGCCGATCACAACGTTATCGACCGAAGTGGGGCAACTGGCCCAGCAACCTACACTGAAAAAGGAGAGCCTGTCTATGACTGGATGAATGATAATACGCCAGAAGTTGGAAACTATGGTAACGCATCTAACGCTGATGAGATTGATTACTATGGAGACTATGATATCCCTGAAGACTCAAACTTTGACTATCCAGAGGGTGCGTATGGAGTGATGTCATGGTGGGATTATGGCCATCTCCTCACTACACAGGCTGAACGGCCTCCACATTCAAATCCATTCCAGCACAATGTAGAGACTTCAGCAACGTACCTGACAGAAACTGATGAAGAAAAGGCTGAGTTACTTCTTGATGCAATTGCTGCGGATGTATCGGACCCATCCGATCTGAGCAAGGAAGAATTACAGAATGAGCTAGAAAATGTCGATGAGAGTGAAATGGAACCAATTCAGTATGTCTCCATTCATGACCGAGATGTCGGAGGGATCTTCCCGGCAATCGCTCAGAGAACCGATAACTTCAACATCGATGATGGGTTCGATGTGGAGAAGTATGAATCAACGATGATTGCTGAGTTATACTACGATGATGCAGATGGGCTAGAAAACTATCGTCTGGTAAAGGAAAGCCCATACTGGTCAAACGTCCAGATGACTGACGAAGGACCTCTGCATGAGGAATACGGTGATCCACAAACAGGAGAACTATATGAAGGCCCATACGTGTTTGAAGATGACGATGACGCCTATTCAGCAACAAAGCTGTTTGAACGGGTAGACGGGGCAACGCTCACTGGTGAGGTTGGAAATCTATCCGAGGTTGATGTAGAAGAAGCAACCATCACGGCAGAGCTTGAACTGTTCTCGGATACCGCTAGAACGTTTGAGTACTCACAAACCGCCGAGCCTGATGAAAATGGTGAGTTCGAGCTTACTGTCCCATATCCATCAAACGAGGAGTATGGACCCGATGATGGCTTTGCAGAATCTGCCATCACCCCACTCGGCGACAGTTATCAAGTAAACGTAGAAAATGAAACTGGTGACCTTGTAAAACAAGCTAACGTTGCCGTTAACGAGTCAGATGTACAATTTGGAAAAACGCAATCAGTCGAATTCGAACCAGCAAACGTCACGGTCGATATCGACCGGAATGAAAGTAACCTTGACGTCAATAAGACTAATGACGAAAACCTGACCGCAGTTGTTGATATTGAAAACGTTGGCAGTCTTGGTACTGAGCAAACAATCACTGCCTCACTAGATGGTGAAGAGCAAAGCAGCGAAGAGTTCGACTTAGCCGCTCTGGAGAGTGAGACACACACGTTTGAACTCGACGTTGATCTTACTGACGATGGAGCAGAACTGATGATTGAAAGTGAGGACGATAGTGATACAGCAGAAATATCGGTGTTTGAATAGCGTCCACCTACCGGTAAAACTGTACAAGTGGCCCGGGACCCGACTCTGAAGAAATCCATCGCGGTCAATCCGGTAAACGACCATTTATTTGGTTTATTATATAAGTAGATGTATGGTCAAGCAACCTGACGAGAACCCATATATCACGTCTCCTGATACCGATTTCACTCCCACAGAATCCCTTAATCCGGACACAGCTAGAGAACAAGCTCAACTGCTCCGCGAGGCGATTCGATATCATGACTTCAAGTACTACATTGAAAATAATCCCGTTATTGCAGATCGAACATACGATAAGTTGTTTAACCGATTACAAACGCTGGAGGACACTTTCGACCTGTCTACGCCAAATAGCCCGACCCAACGAGTAGGTGGTAAACCGGTTGACAGCTTGCCGGATGTCGAGCATATACGCCCAATGCTGTCCATCGACTCGGATGGTGATTCTGCAGCAGTCAGGAATTGGGCAAACCGGGTGTCTAAAGATATTGGTGATACACAACGAGATATCTCTTTTTTTTGTGAACCGAAGTTTGATGGGCTATCGGTAGAAGTTATTTACGAAAATGGAACACTTTCTCGCGCTGCGACACGCGGTGATGGGAGCGTTGGGGATGACATTACTGAGAATGTAAAGACCATCCCCCATGTCCCATTGCGATTACGTGGAGAACATCCAGAGTATCTTGCTGTTCGAGGAGAGATATATATGCCTCGTGACGGATTTCAAAAACTCAACAAAGAGCGCATGGAATCTGGAAAGGATCCGTTTGCTAATCCACGGAACGCTGCGGCTGGTACGCTCAGACAACTTGATCCATCAACTGTCGCTGAACGTCCACTCTCTTGCTTTTTCTTTGATGTACTAGCAATCAGAGAGACAGAACAATGGGCAACTAAACCAGTTGAAACCCACGCAAAACTACACGAGAACCTTCCAAACTGGGGACTACGTACGACTGAACTAGCTTCACACGTAGAAAGTATTGAGGAGGCAATTGCATACCGTGATGATTTACTTGATCAGCGGGACTCATTAAACTATGAAATTGACGGGGTCGTTATCAAAGTCAACGACCGATCGCTATGTGAGGAGTTAGGAGCTACTTCAAGACACTATCGATGGGCATTCGCGTACAAGTTTCCTCCAAGGACAGAAGAGACGATACTCCGGGAGATTATTGTCCAGGTTGGCCGCACTGGCCGGTTAACACCGGTCGCTTTATTGGATCCGGTTGATGTCGGTGGCGTAACTGTTTCTCGAGCAAGCTTACATAACCCTGCTCAAATCGAAGAACTCGGTGTTGGCATAGGTGACAAAGTAAAGATCACACGGGCAGGCGATGTTATCCCACAGGTAACCGATGTACTGGAACATCAGGGACCACAGTATCAATTTCCGGACCGATGTCCTGCTTGTGGAAGCCCAATTGAACGAGATGGCCCAATGGCCTTCTGCACGGGAGGGATGGCCTGCGATCGACAACTCGTGCGGGCAGTTACTCATTACGCTAGTGATGCAGGACTTGACATTGAGGGACTGGGGGAACAAACAGCCAAACAACTTTATGAAGCCAAATTAATTGAAGATGGAATTGCGGATCTTTACGCTATCTCTGTGCAGGACCTGACTGGACTTGATGGATGGGGAACAAAAAGTGCAAAAAACCTACTGGATGCAATTGAGTCAAGCAAGTCACCTCCCCTCTCTGATTTTATCGCAGCAATAGGTATTCGAGGCGTTGGTCCAACTGTTGCACAAGATCTTGCCTCAGAATTTACGACGTTTGACGCATTTATGAATGCCACACAAGGGCAACTTAAAGCCGTGGAGGGAATCGGACAGAAAACCGCAAACACTATTGTGGAATTTTTTGATACAGAACATAACCAGACAGAGATTATGCGACTATTAAACCAAGGAGTACGCCCTGAACCAGCAGAACAGACGGTGAGTGCAGAATTAGACGGACTGACGTTTGTTTTCACAGGGGCCCTTGACCAATACACAAGAGATGAAGCTCAAGAATTAGTCGAATCACACGGGGCCCGAGCAACGTCTTCTGTCTCTGGAAATACAGATTATCTCGTGACTGGGGACAATCCAGGTAGCCGTAAAATCAGTGATGCCAATGAAAATGACGTTACGCAAATTGATGAAGACCAGTTTCTTACACTTCTCGAGCAGGAAAGCGTCCTGACTTCCTCTGAATACTAACGAGAAAAACTTGTTCTTCGCACTTGACAAGAATGTCGGTGCAAATCGCTTAATTCTATCCGAATACTACAGAAAGATATGTCGAGACAGCGCGTTGGTGCTCACGTATCGATTGCAGATGGATTTCCAGCAGCAGTATCACAGATACAAGAATACGGCGGGAACTGTGGTCAGGTATTTGTTGGATCACCGAGAACATGGTCTGTTAGCAGTGTTGACTCAAGCGATGCTACTGCATTCGCTGAGCTGCAGGCAACTGAAGATGTTAGACCATGGATCGTACACGGCACGTATCTTATTAATTTTGCAACACCCAATGATGACCTTGCAGAGAAGTCGGTAGCGACTGTGCAGGAAGAACTAAACAAAGCGTCAAAGCTCGGTATAGATTATTATACTTTCCACCCTGGGGCTCACACCGGTGCAGGTGTTGAAAAAGGAATAAGGAACATCGGATCGCGTCTTTCAGAGCTTGATATCCCTGACGGTATGACAGTTTTACTTGAAAATACCGCCGGTGGAGGTACTTCCCTTGGAAGTACTTTCCAGCAACTACAGGAAATGCGAATCCGATCAGAAATCGACAATGACCAACTTGGGGTTTGTATTGACAGTTGTCACCTGTACGCCGCAGGGTATGACTTTACAACAACCACTGGACTGACCGAAATGGTCGGAGAAATCGAGCAAACCGTCGGTCTGGATGCTATTCAGTATTTACACCTAAATGACTCAAAACATCCGTGTGGTTCAAATAAAGATGAACACCAGCACATTGGCAAAGGACAAATTGGCACAACAGGCTTTAGTAAACTAATCAATCATGACGCCTTTACTGATCTGCCGATGGTGCTAGAGACCCCTGTCGACGAAAAGGGATATGCTTGGAATATTTCACAGATACAATCACTGTACGATACATAAGTTATAGGCTTATTCCATTCGTGGGATTCTAAAGCATAGCCTTGTCCGGTCCACCGGTCACTTATTGGATTGCTCCAGGACTGGGATCCAAGATACTCGGCCTGCTCCGCCTGCAGATAACAATCAACTGAGTTCAGTAGCTCACACTGCTAACAGTATCGTGATGACCCAAGCCGCCATCACAATTGCTGATAGACCCTGTTTTGTAGCTGACCTTCCAACTGGCGGATTTCGGAAAATGATCTCAAAAAGAATAATTGTTGCAACTACACTTCCAGCAGCAAGCCCATGATACAAAGCGACTGACTCATGTATGCTAAGCGATGCTCCAGCTCCAAGTGCGATGATTATCCCGGCTAATAAAGCATCATAGTAATCAATATCATCTAAGCTTCGAGGAATGAAATGATTAGACATCCTATATTTAGCTAAAGTCTGACTATACAAAAGAGTGATTCCAAATATTACTCGGGATCATATATCTGTTCTTCAGACTGAACGTTTATTATTACTTATCAAGTATAGATTCATATGGCAGAAGGTACAGAGCGGCTCTGTCGTTATCTGGAAGAAACTGAGGTCAACGCATGCCGAACGGAGGACGCACAGAACCGGATCACCGAATTACGACAACTCCAGTCAGGAATTGACGAATCACAGGTAACTGAGCACGTTCAAATTCTAGCCGCCGTTGGTGATGAGACTCGATATCAAATTGTGCAGATTTTATCAGAAGCAGAGGATGAGTTATGTGTCTGCGAGATCACCCCTCTTCTTTCTGTAAGCGAAAGCGCTGTCAGTCATGCCCTTTCGAAACTCACTGATGCAGACGTAATCGATAGGAGAAAAGAAGGTAGATGGCGAATGTATTCACTAACTGACCGCGGTAAGGCAATCGTTCAGGCACTTGAAGGATCAGTTTAGTGTCTATTGCCCGCATCAATAGCACATAGACCGAAGGCGGCCTCCATCGGCCTCCGGTCACTCGGCGGCCTGCGTAGCTTCTGGTCGAATCGTAAGTACTGGGACTGGCGACGTTCGCACGACCTGATCAGCAACGCTACCAATAATTGCCCGCTCTACTCCGCCCCGGCCACTTGTCCCAATTATGATCATATCGATAGGGTTTAATTCAGCATACTCAACAATCTGCTTTGCCGGCGTTCCATATTTGATACCCGTCACAATATCTAATTTATATTCTTTACCCTTCTGTTCTAGCCGATTCACACGTTCCTGCGCTTTTTCTTCAAGTCCTTCTCGAATCGGCCGACTGGCTCCTGTATATGTCGCTGCTGCAACTACAGCGCTGTCTGCAACTGCCAATATATGAACTCTTGCGTCGAGCTTCTGAGCGAGCGCAAACGCCTCTTCTGCTGCCCGTTCTGCGTGTTCACTTCCATCGGTGGGTACAAGTATCGTATTAACCATAGTTTATGATACAAGATAACAATTATTGAGGCTGTGGGTTTGTTACACGGTGACACTAAGATGGATATAATTGGTGTGGACTCTCGATGTATTATAAAATAGGAGGCAAAAACCCACTCGTTTTGGGGTAGAAGGAAGTCAAACTCAATGTCGAAACATCATCACTGTCTGTTCTTCATTGAGAATACAAAATCTTCGCCCATCATTTTCCGGAAAACTCGTTGTCTTTTTCTCTGTGATAAATAATCGCTGGAATGCCTTGCCACATACTGGACAATCAATCTCTGCCTTTGTTTCGTATAATTTTGTGGACCCTCCGTCGCGTAGTTGCTTCAACGCGTGTCGATGATCATGCACTGAAAACTTTGGCCCCATATCCTTGCTAAATAATTCAGGCAGCTACAAATAAGCGTTCTTCAGCAGGACAGGATAGTGATCAGGTCGGTAGTGGATATTAGTTTTGCAACTGACCTTCTCGTGATCTCTTTCAGATATTCAGTTTGCAGAAATCGAGGCGAATGCCACGGGGCTTGACCCCGAGACAGTTCACTCCGTCTGTGGAGTCTTCCTATGCACTTAGTTCAAAACAGATGATCATCAGTAAGCCGTGCCGGACCTCCTGCTTTCCAGATCATTGTTTCGACCCCACAATCAGAAACTGCTTCCTCAACAGTATCGACGTACTCTTTCTTGGTGTTTACATACACGGTGGCTCCCGTATCGGTTGAAAAGTAAACTGGGATGTTCTGTTCCTCTCTCAGCGATTTGACTACTTCAAATATTTCGAGTGTCTCTGGCTGCCAGTATACCCATCCAGCTGGGCCAGTCATTGTCGTTGCTGCTAGAGATAGAGAGTCATGTTCTGCAAGTTTAAATACTCGGTCGAAATCACCGCTCCGTAGGGCATCCCTACACTCAACAATTTGGTCACCTATGTGTGCACGACGGGCATCAAACATATGACTGTCAGCCGCTTCCGCATGTGCATCATCCGTTTCTTTGTATGCTGGAACTAAACCAACAACAATCCGTAGCTCATCTTCAATTGTAGTTTCAATTCGTTCAGATCGGCAGTCTTGATCGTTCAACCCGGCATAAAGGTGTGAAAACCCTCCAGTAACAGCTCGTGCAGCGGATGATGATCCCCGCCGGGCGATAGCGGAAATCTCTGGTTTAGAGAGCTCAAGATCGGCAGCCCCGACAAGTGCCATTGCTGCTGCAGCGAACCCTGAGGAAGATGATCCAAGTCCCACATTTGACGGGAATGTATTTTGACTCTCTAACCGGACATTATAATCTTTATCGAGTTTTGAGGAGCGACTTTGGACCTCCTCAACAATTCGATCAAGTCGTGCTGCTCCACTTCCTGTAACGGTTTCTCCATCAATTTGATACTGATTTTCGTCTATGTCCAGGCTAAACTGAGCTGTCGTCGTCGTCTTACTTGGGGCGGTACAGACACTAATGCTATCGTGGTACGGGAGACGAAGCTTCTCGTCTCTCATACCATGGTACTTCACAATACCCTGAATTGGGTGTGCAACTGCGGTTGTCTTCTTGACCATAACTGAAGAGCAGATAACTTCGGAGTTAAGTGTGGCGATAAGATGAGGAAATTCCAATAGTGTTATTTAATTAACAATACCGAAAGAATTATTCATAATAAGATCTATGATAACGTGTGACAGACAATTCCCAGTGTCCCCACTGTAATACGCCAACAACTTCGGGATCTCGCTATTGCCCACAGTGTGGAAATGCTCTTCCGCAACGGTCTTGTTGGATGTGCAACTCATCGATGGATCCCGACGACCGGTACTGCCAATATTGTGGTGCAGAGCAGGGAAAGCTTGACCCGGAGTCTCGGCACAAACGATTTCGCCGTCATATTCGTCGTAAAGTTGCTAAAGGGTGGGAGATTGAACATGACTGGGAGGATGAAGTTATTCTGGTTAATCGCGATATAGGGAATCTGTTTATTCACGCTGCACTTATTCCTCTGACTGGTGGATTAGGAAACCTACTTTATGCCTACTATCGACACACAGTCAAAGCTAATCGTGTCTTTCTATCTGTCGAAGATTATCACCCGAAACCATCAGGAGTGTCTCCTCAACAATCTGATGTTGACACTCAAGAAATAGATACCGAGGTGGGACAACGTAGTGCAAACAATGAGCTACAGGTCTCTGGTAACTACTCTGGATATATTGCATCAATTGTCTTGATGACAATTGGATTTGCGGGATTATTTACTGGTGAAGCGCCTGTCATGCTTGTTGGCTTCTTAGTGCTCCTTTTTGGTGCTGGAGTATTTCCATCAATAACTGAGAGAATTGCACGTCGATACAGCCTTACGGCAAATGGTACTATCCGATCTGTGGACAAAACTACCTTTGAGGGAGAAACTCACCGGTGTATGGCTTGCGGAAACGAGGTTGCATACGGAACTGAGCGAACATACAGGGAAGAGTTTGTCGTCGGAGGTATTCCACTACACACGTATACTGATGGAACAAACCATTATTGTCCGGAGTGCGCGGAACATGAGCATGGGACTTCAAGTCACCCTTACTCAAACCAGCGCACAAGAGATCAATCTGTAGAATCTGATGCTTCAAGATAGTTTATTCTGAGTCACGGACAGTGCGAATCTGTTTGCAGTCCCCCTCTTGATCAATAACACGTCGATCAGGTAAATGGAGGTCTGGTTCTCGACCAACAGTAAAAAATCGTTCAGTCCATGTTAACTCCTCTGTTGCTGGACTCGGTTTTTGAACCTCTATAAAATCGACTGCAATGGCATCTGCTTGCTCGGCAGACGAAATACGAACCGTTGACAATTGATATGAAGGGTAGAAAACAGGGGGAAGAATGCCAATAATTCCATCTCGACGATGGAGTCGCTTGAGCCAGGTGCCTGAATTCACAATCATGCCGCCGTCAACTGACTGTACACCTGGACGGTGCGTGTGTCCATAACAGAAAAGCGTGGTATGCTCTTCATTAGTAAAAAGTTCTTCTGCGTAGTCTTGATATGGTCTTTCAGGGTCGACAGTGAGTTCTGTTTCAAACACCCCAAACCGATTAACTGTCTTGCGGATGTCTCGACGAAGGAAATACAGAGGAATCCCAACAAGAAGAATCAGTCCGGCGATGATGATGTTGACTGTTAAGAATGTCCAAATGGCTGTACCAGGACGACCCAACGACACGAAAAGGGCCTCTATTTCTTCGATTGGCATTGACCATATCCCCACAATATCAAGCCCAGAAAGAACTGCAAGAAGAACACTAATATTAAACAAGAGAAGAAATGGAAATAGCGAATACCGCAACAGCGGATTCATCTCCCGGTAAAAATATTTTGAGAATAACCACACTGGTACCCGCTCGGTGGGCGTAACAGCTTGAACATCTTTGAGCCAGTTGAATTTTCCCCGATCAGATAATTGTCCAGCACGACTTGTTACCAGTGTATTATAGTAATACCCAAGTGGAGAGGCATGTGGATTGCCCCAGTCCTCAACCTTGTTGTTTGGGTCTTGTTGATGTCCGTGCTCAAAATGAATCACCTGCCCATCAAGTGTTCGCTTGACCGACCTCTCCTGCACGAGATTAATATTATACTTTTCTAACCTGTCAACGTATTCCTCATATGCAGCTAACTCATGATCATGATTTCCCGGAAGAAGTGTGATATCGATATTCTTCCCGGTAGACTTGAACTGCTCAAATAACGACGGGTATGTCTCCTCAAGCATCTCAAACTTCTCGATACCTTCCAACTCGGTGAATTCCCATAAACCAAAGGCGTCCCCATTAATTATTAATTCAGCATCTTCGTCTGTTGTTTCTAACTCTGTAAGAAAATCAATCAATTCATCAAGAAAGTCAATCTCTTTTAGTTGTTCGTCCCCACCGATATGGAGGTCGCTGATGACATAGTAAGTACGATTATTAGACTTTGTGCCCATTGTTTTGATACAGCAAATGAGAAGTGAAAAAACTGGGTTATTTGATCGAAAACCATAGAATCATAAGACATCGACCGTACTCAATTATATGGGAACTCCCCTCGAACTTCGATCAAGACAGGCATCGGAAGTTATTAACCGTCTGTCTGAAGAGTATCCTGATAGTTCAATTTCACTTATCTATTCCAACCGACTCGAGTTACTAATCTCCGTGATTTTATCTGCTCAGTGCACAGATGAGCGAGTTAATCAGGTGACCGACAACCTGTTTGATAAATTCCAGTCGCTAAACGACTTTGCCAGTGCGTCAGAAGACGAGATTGCGGATATGATCGATTCGGTTACATATTATAACAACAAAGCTCGATATATCCGTAATGCGTGCCAGATGATCAGAGATCATCACGACGGTGAGGTTCCAGAGACAATGGAAGAACTCACGAATCTTCCAGGCGTCGGAAGAAAAACAGCGAATGTTGTTCTTCAACATGGGCATAATATCACGGAAGGGATTGTTGTTGATACTCATGTCCAACGCCAAACGCGCCGACTTGGATTAACTGATCACAAGCGACCCGAAAAAATTGAGCGCGAATTAATGGATTATCTGCCGCAAAACGATTGGCAGCAATTTACACATTTGCTGATCGACCACGGTCGAGCAGTTTGCACAGCGCGGAGTCCAAGCTGTCATGGCTGTGTTTTATCTGACATATGTCCATCTGAGCAGGGCGACTCCAAAGTTGACCTTGCAACCGGGGAAGAGTGGAACTAAGTCTTATCTGAAATTGAGTCTGCTAGCTTGCACCTATATATTAGTACGACCATCCATCTGGGGGCTCGTTAAGCAGGCGTCTGTCAACTGTGAAAGTTATCCTTTACTTGGTGTCTCTGAAATATCTAACTTAATTGTTTGAAATGTATGTTCAACTACCGACTGAACTGATTGTCCACCAGTAATAACTGCTTGTTCCTGTCCATCTACTTCGACCGCAACGGGTGCTTCGTCACGGCATACAGTAACCGTCACTTTCTGCGGAGAGACAACCCAATGGTCGATATTAATCGTAAAGGGGGCAATTGGCGTGATTGCAATTCCCGTTTCTGGTGCCATCCGTGATCCTCCGGCCGCCGCAGAGTAGCCATGACTGCCAGCAGGAGTAGAGACGACCACACCGTCTGCCCGAAATCTGGTCGAAAGATCATCCGCAGGACTTTCGATTACATATTCAGATATTCGAGCTGGTGCGTTGGTGATCAATCCAACATCCCAAAAAGCAATTGTCTCAATATGATCTACTGTAATCGAAAGTATTGGATGATTGTGTGTGCTGTAGTCGCCTTTCTTAATCCGCTGAATTGCAGTCGGTAATTGTTCAACCGGTATTGATGCAATTCCTCGTTGAAAGTCTACAGGGAGAATCGAAGATATCTGCTCTTGTGTTGCAGCACTACGAAATGCTTCTTCACCTGAAACTGCTAAGCAATCAATGTCTGCCGAAAACTCTGATGGTTCACCAATAATTAGATCAGCATTTGTTTTGCTTACAGCTGACTTGATTTTTGCTATCTCAGTGTCGGACCGTACAAGACCTATCTGTGGTGTATTCATGATGGAAACATCTCAAATGCAGACAGTCAACCGGTTACTTGGATTGGCATTTTGTCGACAAGAATATCAATCCACCGCCATGACTTGGTATTTCCGGAAACAACGATGCGCTTTGGAGACACTTCATTGACTGTCGCCTCGGTGTCCCCAGAGAGTGTAGTCTCCACCAGCCGTTGATTCGGCTATACCCTGACCCACGTCTTTCGTCGAAGGCCGACTCCGAACTGCTGTAGCCCGAGGCGCAGTCTGACGTTGCAGCGTACTTGAACAGCCCCTCAACCACAACTAATTTGATAGGAGGTTCCTCTCTTGAACGTTCCATCAAAGAGCGTACGGCTGTATCCCCGCCCTATTCGCTCCTTGAAAACGGGGACATACCTGCAACTGTTAAAATGGCCAGTCCCCGGTTGCTCGTAACCCTGTTGCAATACCTTGTTCTTCAAGCGCTTCTGCAATGGAATCGGGATCTTTTCTTGCCAATGGATATGACGACGTCGCAAGACGAACCGTTAACTCAGAGAGCAATATTGACTGATCCCGAAGGTTTCGTTGACTTAACTTATCAAACGTATCCGCTGCTGTGTGTCCCCATCCCCGAGCCTTATCAGTTTTAGCAGACGCCATCAATCCGGGGGTTCCCTGAGCCACAAAGGGCCAGTGATCACTGTGCGGAATGATCCGAGGGTTAACCGTTATAGGTTGTCCTAAATCAGCCTCTGTATCTCGAATCGGATCCTGCAGACAATCATATTGGTTTGTGTTGATCTCTAATTCTTGCGAGGCTACAACGCTGTCACAGTTAACAACAGCATATGGAGTCGTATCTCGGGTTTCTGCTTCGTATGATGATCCAACGAGACCCACTTCTTCTGCTCCAAACACAATACACTCAACGCCAATGTCAAGTTCATCCTCTCGGTGTGTCAGTGCATGTGCAATCTCAAGAACAGTGGCTACTCCCGCAGCATTGTCTGCTGCTCCTTGACCAATGTCGTGTCCGTCCACATGTGCAGTAACCAGGAGACGTCGGTCAGTCCTCGGCCCGATTGCAGCGTGTATATTTTGACTTTCAGTTTGTGAAATCTCAGCGTTTACGCTGATTTCAACAGAGTCACCGGTAGATTTTCGAGATAGCCTTTTACCAATCTCTTGGCTGACACCAAGTGCCGGAATTGGCCCAATTGCCTGCTTTGACCTCCCAACACTTCCCGTAGGGGCTAGTTGCCCCGGTGAATGCTGATAGTAAATAAATCCCGCTGCATCATGCTCGACTGCCCGATAGTACTTCTCACGACGATGTACATAACGCCCATAGTAGTCTGGAACACCAGCCTCAACTAGTGCAATAGAGTCATCTATATTAGCTGATTCAAAATCGCCGGGAAGTCCATACCCCAAATCAACCAATTCTCCTGTTGCTGATCTTGAAGGGCTTCGAGGCAATCCAATACAGTTAAATTCCGTTCCATTAGCGCGCAATGAGCTTCCGATACGCTCCCATCTTGTAATCGGAAACGGCTCTTGTCGGACATTCCGTAATCCTAGCTTCGAAAATTTATCCTCGACAAGATTGGCGCCTCTCTGCTCACCCTCCGATCCGGGCATCCGATGAGTAAGGTCAGCAAGTGACTCAAGCGTAGTCCAACCGATCTCACTTCGATATAGCGAATCAATCCAACCCATATCTCCGAATCCAGATCAGCACTCATACATCTTTTGTCTGCAAGCATCTCCCCGATCGAGTACCTTGGGTGTCCTCCGAGCGCACTTGCTGAACCTCGATCTCAGCAGCCATGACTACACTTTAATTTCTCCAGGCAACGTCCCGATCCTCAAGGAACGACCCGCGTCAGCGGTACGTGAAGTACCGAGGCACTCTGCCTGCCTTCTCTGTAGATATCAGTGATCTTCAATTTCAATAACTACCGGACGATGATCCTCGTGTTGTTGCTGCTGAGCAATTGAGTTTCCAAGCATGTATCCTGTCGCTCCTCCAACCACACCGCCGATGGCAGCTCCAATTGGTCCATTTCTCGATCCAATTATCGCCCCTGCAAACCCGCCGACCGTTGACAACCGGGTAGCTGTCCGTGTTAGTTCTTCCTCTGAGCTACGTGGCATAGAGTAACATAGTTGGTCTAACCGTATAAGTTTCACTTCCACACATAATCTCTGACTTCTCTAGGCAGAGTAGGTCGCTCGCTAAGTCTTAACTCCGGGTAGTTCACTCAATGTCTCTTCCACCGTCAGTTGCCGGGGTTGTCTGCTTATGATCTACTTCAGAGCGTCCTGATATGTTCTCTTTCTCTTCTTTACCGTGTTTGTTTCGCAGCCACCATGCCAGTCCACTGATCGCTACGATACAAACGATGGCAAAAGGTGCTCCTGTGACAATCACCGAAGATCTAAGAGCTGTCACTCCTCCGAGTACAACCAACACAGATGCGACCATCCCCTGAAGAACACTCCAGAATACACGATTGATACTTGATGGTGTCATCTTACCTCCAGTTGTCAGCATTCCTAATGCGAGGGTGGAGGAATCGGCTGAGGTCGCAAAGAACGTTACTACCAGAACAAAAAACAAAGCTTGCCAAATCTCTCCGCCGGGGAATGCTCCAAAGAGCACGTACCCAGAGACCCCTTCTCCATGGGTGTTGATAGCCTGTAGAATATCAACAGCACCAGTGTGCTGCATCCATACAGACCCTCCGCCGACGACGCTAAACCAGAGAAGTGAAATGATAGTCATTGTCACAAAGGCGGTTCCGATTACTGATCGAATCGTCCGCCCTTTTGAGATCCGCGCCAAAAATAGTCCGACAAACGGAGCCCAAGCGATCCACCATGCCCAGTAGAAGACGGTCCACGAAGCTGCCCATCCTGTGTCGGCTTCTGATCCAACTCCAGTAAACAGACTCATCTCAAAGAAGTGGTTAATATATGTTCCTACTGCTGATATTCCTGTATTTAAGATGTTAATTGTCGGACCCCCAACGAGGACAACAATCAGAAGTAGTGACATAATTATCACATTAAATCCAGATAATCGTCGAATACCCCGCGATATCCCTGCAACAACAGAGATGGTAAACAACACAGTAATGGCAGTGATTGCCAGAACCGTCTCAAGATTGCTAAACTCGTATCCTGTCTGCAGTGTGACTCCATCGAGTAGTTGTAGAGAAATAAACCCAAGTCCCGTTGCAATTCCTCCTATCGTTGCAACCACTGCTAACGTATCAACAGTTCTTCCAATTACTCCATCCAAATTTTCCCGACCCAATACCGGTAACAGTGCCGTTGATACACGAAATGGGGCATCATATCGATATGCAAAATAGGCAACTGGAATGCCAATAGCTAGATATCCTGCCCACGCGCTCACTCCATAGTGGAAAACACTGTAGGTGACTGCTGGAACAATTGCTTCTGTTGTCTCTGCTCCGACTGTATCACCAAAAACAGGCGGAACTGCTTCATAGTGCCACAGTGCTTCGGCCGGTCCAAAGAATACAATACCAGCGGAGAGACCAGCAGAAAAGAACATCGCAAAGTATGCAAATGTTCCATACTCTGGCGGGCCCTCTCCAAGTCTAATTTTTCCATATTTGCTGATCATGAGATATCCAGCAAAGATCAACATTGCTAGCACGCTCCCAAGGTATAGCCAGGCGAGGTGCTCGCCTACGGTAAATTGAGCCCAACCAATCCAACTTGCTACAGTTTCAGTATCGAGGGCTGCCCAGCTAACAAACCCAAGCGTGATGACGACGCCAATCAAAAACGGTACACGATCTACTTCATTGCGAAAATCACGCCAAACCTGCATCAGTGACAACAACACCTGATATTAGATGAAGTGGACACAGTCAGTTAAATACACCGAGGTCGACCTACAAAGACGCTGTAAAATGGTTCGGACGACTTTTAGCATCCGATAATATATTAAAAATACAGATGAATGCAGCAGTGGTCACCGTGGGCGATGAACTGCTCACTGGAGATACAGTAAATACGAATGCTACATGGCTCTGTACAGAATTGACCGACCGGGGAGTCTCCGTTAGACGAACCGTCGTTGTTCCAGATAACCTTGCAGAAATTGCACAGACTGTCAACGAATATCGAGCGAAATATGATGCTGTTATTGTCACAGGAGGTCTTGGACCAACTCATGACGATGTAACAATGGAAGCTGTTGCCACCGCTTTTGGTCGCACGCTTGTGGAAGATGAGGAAGCAGCTGAATGGCTATGTGAGCATGGCTACGCAGCTGAGGATTTAATCGAAGGAACTGCGCAACTACCAGAGGAAGCAAGACCACTTCACAATGAGGTGGGTGTTGCGCCTGGTGCAGCTATTGGGTCTGTCTATGTCCTTCCTGGTGTCCCTTCAGAAATGAAAGCAATGTTTAACAACATTGCAGATGAGTTTGGTGGAGAAAAACCTATTACAGAATTTATCGTCGCAAATGAGCCTGAGAGTGAATTAATTGGCCGTATGGAACAACTACAAGAACAGTACGATGTCAAAGTTGGAAGCTATCCAGGAGAGAATGTCAGAATAAAAATCACCGGATCAGACGAGACAACAGTACAGGAAGCGGCTACGTGGCTCAAAGAGAAGGTAACGCTAGCAGACCCTCAGTCCCAAAGCTGATTACATTTGACCTTGTCTCCAGAACAAATGATTTGATTACTGAGTTTTTGTCACCAGGTTAGACCTTCATAGACTGCGTCTTCCTCCGCGATATCATCTGGCTCGATGATCCTACGACCGTCCACAATAACCGGTTGATTCATTTTTGAAAACTCTGTTGTCAATGTTGCAAATTCATCCCAGTCTGTGACTACAACAGCCCCATCTGCACCAGTTAGTGCCTCTTCCGCCGAACGGGTGTATTCTATTTCTGGGAACTGTTCAGTCATATTACCAACTGCTACTGGATCGTAACCTACTGGATCTGCTCCTTGCTGCTGAAGTAGATCGATGACTGGAATAGCACGAGAATTCCGTATATCATCTGTTCCCGGTTTGAATGCGAGCCCAAGAACTGCAATGCGGGCCCCGTCGAGCTGAACATGCTTATCTAGCAATTCTACAAGTCGCCGTGGCTGTAATTCGTTAATATTGACTGCGGACTGTAGCATCTCAGGCTCATAGCCCTGTTCCGATGCAGCATTGATAATCGCTCGAACATCTTTCGGGAAACAAGACCCACCCCATCCAACCCCCGAACGAAGGAACTTTGCCTCTATTCGATTGTCAAGGCCAATTGCATCGGCAACCTCGTATGCATCGATATTGAACTCCTTGCAGATATTCCCAATATCATTTATCAAGCTAATTTTTGATGCGAGGAACGCGTTGTTTGCATACTTAATCATCTCCGCCTCGGAGATACCTGTCTTTACTACTGCCGGATTTACTTCATCAATTAGCGGTCGGAATACCTTCTGTAGCTCTATCCGCGCTGATCTGTTTTCTGTACCGAACACGACTTTATCCGGTTCAAGAAAATCTTGAACAGCAGTCCCTTCTCGAAGAAACTCTGGATTCATCCCGATGTCAATTGCTTCTCCGGCTTCTGACTTAATTTTCGGAGCAAGTACCTCTTGTGTTGTCCCGGGAACGACAGTACTTTTGACAACCACTGTGTGACTATCTGTCGACGCAAGCACCTCACCGACTCTCTCCGCTCCTGTCTCGATAATTGATGTATCAATTGACCCGTCCTCATTGGCTGGTGTTGGTAGCGCAAGGAACGTAACTTCAGTATCTTGTATGTCTGTATATTCTGTTGTCGCCATTAATCGACCTTCAGCATGCTCAGAGATCAACCCACTAAGACCAGGTTCATGAATTGGTGCTTTACCATTGTTAATCTCTGAAACAATCGCTTCGTCAATGTCTACTGCTGTCACTTCATGCCCAAAATCTGCAAAACAGGCTGCAATTGTTGTTCCCACGTAACCGCTACCCACTACGCTTATGTCCATAACTGAAACCTACCACGCCATTCGGAATATGAATTACGGAAATTTGAGATAAAAGCTGTGTGCTTGCGAGTTTGACCTCCTCCCACTCCTGAAGGGCTGTCTCTTACCCACAACTCACGTCGCTGCCGAGATCAATGAACTCGGCTGAAATACCGGTATCTACGGATATAACGCCCTCATAGAACGATTTTACTGATCTCGGTTATCCGCATTTAGTCACTCCCTACCGCCGATATCACTGCCCAAATCGCTGCTCATCTCGATCTCTCGAGTACAGATCAGGGTCGAAAGCGTCTGAAACGTCCGTTTGAGTCTCCGTGAACTTATGGGTAAAAGACAGCCCTGAAGGGGTGGATTTTCGCCTCGTACATTCTATAATTATAACAATATATCCCTTTGATGTATGATTAACAAGATATTTGTCCTGTTACAAAGTGAAATCATATATGAACAGCGAGATGCAGGCAGTAGTTCTAGCAGCCGGCAAGGGAACTCGACTGCGGCCATTAACAGAAGATAAACCAAAAGGTATGGTCGAGGTAGCTGGAAAACCTATCTTGACGCATTGTTTTGAGCAGCTTGTTGAGCTTGGAGCAACTGAATTGCTTGTTGTTGTTGGCTATCGAAAAGAAGACATCATCGAACACTATGGCGATGAATTCCAGGGTGTTCCAATTACGTACGCACATCAGCGTGAACAAAGTGGACTTGCTCATGCATTGCTCACGGTTGAAGAGCACGTCGACGACGACTTCATGCTAATGCTTGGCGATAACATTTTCCAAGCAAATCTAAGTGATGTCGTCCGCCGACAGAAGGAGGATCGAGCAGATGCAGCATTCCTTGTCGAAGAAGTACCATGGGACGACGCATCTCGATATGGGGTCTGTGACACCAATAAATACGGTGAGATTGTTGAAGTCATTGAGAAGCCAGATGAACCACCAACAAACCTTGTTATGACCGGATTCTACACATTTACTCCTGCAATTTTCCACGCTTGTCATTTAGTTCAGCCATCTGACCGGGGGGAGTATGAAATCTCTGAGGCAATCGATCTTTTAATTCAGTCTGGCCGTACTATTGATGCAGTAGAGATGGACGGATGGAGGATTGACGTTGGATATCCAGAAGACCGTGATGAGGCGGAGCGACGAATACAAGAAAACAACAGCACCGAGCCTGAAGATACCGCCGATAATTCGTCAACAACTGATCCTGCCGAGACTGCCGCTGCTGACGAATAGCAATTCTTAATTCTCTGATTCACTATCGCGACAATTCACTATCGCGACAGCACACATAAGTTAATGCACAGAGATGTTCTTTTTGCGCCGTCAAATTTAGTTATCTGTATGTATCAGCAAGAGCGACAACAACTTGTTGAGGCTGCTTCAAGAATCTCCTCACTAACACCTGGTAGAACCGGAAATATCAGTATTCGGCACGACGGCCATATTCTCATTACTCCGTCTGGAGTTCCATACGACGAAATGCGGTGGAAAAACATCTCTGTTATCAATGCTGACGGGAAGCAAGTTGCGGGTAATCGGGAGCGTTCAAGCGAATTTCGACTTCACCAGTTAATTTACAAGCAACGTGCCACAACAGCGATTGCTCACACACACTCGCCATGGATTACGACGCTTGCAGTTTTACGCGAGCCACTCCCTCCGGTCCACTATCAACTTGCGATGGCTGGTGGAACCGTTCCTGTGGCTAAATACGCCACATTCGGGACAGATAAGCTGGCAAACTCTGTTATTGAGACTCTTAACGATTCTAACGTTAATGCATGTATCTTGGCTAATCATGGATTGGTTGCAACTGCTAACGCATTATCTGAGGTAACTGAACTCACCGAACTTATTGAATCAACTGCTCAGATATATTGTCAAGCCCGAGCCGTTGGAACACCAAAATTATTAACTGAGGAAGAACTTCAGACCGCATCACGCCGGTTTGAATCATACGGCCAGAATGACTAAGATTTCCTGTTGGGACAATTCACATTCTTGGGATACGCCTTTCGCCGATTGTCTGTCCTGATAATACAGTGATCGTCTCAATTGATACCAGCATCAGTCTTAATATCCCGTAGCCTCCTTTCGTTTCGAATATAGTCGCCATCGTTGTATACACCGATACCAACCTCAATGTAGGATTGGATCTTCTCAACGTACTCGATGACCGTGTCCATGTCTGCAACATTTTCATCGGTTGTTGAAATACCACGAGTGTATGTTTTTCCAGCAAGTTGTTTTATCTCTTTTCGTATCTCTCTTAGTTTTTGAGCTTCGTTTGGTAATGCTCCTGCTTCCTGGCACGGCACTGTCCGAGGACTTGTTTCTCCATTGAGAAGAGAATATGCTTGGTTAAGGTGTTGTATTCCACGATCTAGTAGATCAATCGCTGCAACCCGTTGATCAAGGTACTCCCCAAGTGCGTACTCGGCCGTACTGGCTAATCGCCCTGCGGCACTAAGGTGATATTCTATTTCAGACATATCAGCTATACCTATCTATTTGCGTCGTCTGTACGTATAGATTTAGTTTATATCCATCTCTAGTGGCGGCTCATATCGGCCAGACTCTGTGACGATCCAATCAACGAGCTTTGCAGGGGTAGCATCAAACGCTGGGTTTCCAACTGAAATATCTTCTGGGGCATTTTGCTCTCCGTGGCATCTTCGAATTTCATCAGGATCCCGCTGCTCAATTTCAACGTCGCCTGCTGTTTGCTCTGTATCAACAGTTGATGTGGGGGCGGCTACGATAACTGGGATATTATGTTGGTTAGCAAGAACAGCAATTGGATAGGTTCCTATTTTGTTGAACACAACTGCCTGTCCATCAAACGCTTCGCCGCCATCAAGAACAATACGGTCAGCACCCACAATAACTGCGTCAATTTCCCCTTGCTGCATGAAGTGACCTACTGCGCTGTCTGGAATTAATTTCGTATTAATCTCTCGCTGTTGTAACTCTGTAGTTGTAATCCGAGCTCCCTGATTCAACGGTCTAGTTTCTGTTGCTATGACATCGAGATTGATTCTTCGTTGTTTTGCAGAATAAACAATACCCAATGCTGTTCCCCAGTCAACAGTCGCTAATGCTCCAGCATTACAGTGTGTAAGAACAGTATCACCGTCATCTAGAAGCGTACATCCATGCTCACCGATCCGCTTATTTCGCTTGACATCTTGATCAGCAATACTCTGAGCGGTGTCTTTTGCTTGCTGTCTGATAGCATCCTTATTCTCAAGAGATTGTATTTTTCTGAGAACTTGGTTCACCTCTCGCTCCAAGTTAACAGCTGTTGGTCGAGCGTTTGCGATTGCCTGAGCATCGCTTTCAACCGCGCGTTTGTACTCATCGAAACTCTTCTGATTGTTCTGATACGCTGACAATGCGACACCGTATGCACCAGCAGCACCAAGTGCTGGTGCCCCGCGCACTTTGAGTTCTCGAATTGCGGTAATGAGTCCATCAACTGTTGTTATAGATATCTGTCTGTATTCCGATGGTAATCGCGTTTGGTCAATCATGACAATGCAGTTCCGATTGTTGTCCCAGTCGATGGTTCGCATGTTATCTAATAGGAGATCGTCTTTATTATGATTCGGATCCCCAAGTGTACTAAACAGATATCCACGCGATCCGCAGATTAGATCAGCGGTTAAAATTCTCCGTACGTCAGGACTGTATAAAGACAGTGCAAACTGTCTTCAACAAGCGTATTCACAGGGATTTTATATTGAATAGATATTCAGCTATATACAAGAGACAAAAAATGAGCGAATCAAAACCACTGATCATTGAGAAATTTGAGGAGTGGAATGAAGATGGAGATCTGTATCTCTGGGGGGGTGCATTCTCCGTGGTGTTTGCATGGGTCCTGCCGTTCGACTTGGTTGCGTTCATTGCCGTACTATTTGGGTTACAGTTATACAATGAACATGGAAAACCAATTGCTGGTGCTGTAGTCGGTATTCCGGGAGGTCTTGTGTTGCTTTACTTTATTATGACAACACTAGTCTAGATTGAAAGCAGCGTACCTCCTGGTTCTCTAATATAATACCGCATCCTTTGTTCTGATATTGGTTTTGGTGCTGTTACAGCGGTAGCAAGGCGAAAAACCACCCGTTAACGAGTATGGATGAAGCCGACAACTAGGAATTGTTTTCTGGGATTGAGCGGGTCCAGCGTTTTATACTCAGTTAGGACGTGAACACGACCAGACAGAGGCGGCGTTGCCGCCCTGTTAAACGAATAATATCGGGAGTTGGGCAACACCACGTCTGAAGGCATTCACTTCGGGCGCTGACTGTGGATCCCGAACAAACACGGTAACACTGAATCCCATGTTAGGATAGGAGTAACAGCAGCTTCACCCCCGCTAAGAGTCTGGTCATGGCGACCAAACCGTAAACCTGAACCTCCCAACCAAGTGGTGCGGTGCCGTGGGAATCGGAGGTAGTCAACTATGGTCCAATTTTCCTTAGAGAGAACTCGAAGCTCTGTACCTTTGATAAGCTAATTGAATATATTGCTAATGTATAAAAATAATTAATAGTATTAAAAAATTATGAATGGAATTTGATTAAAAATTATAACGGCAATATGCGCGATAAAAATATAAGAAAAACAGCTTTAGATCATATAATTTGGTTTATTGGGAATAAAAAGAATATAACTTGTTATAAAATATAATAGAAAATAACATAAATATTACTATTAATTGTTGTTGATGGGTTAAATATGTTTCAGGAGTAGGTTTATTGTAACTGCATGTCAATTCACATGTGTGTCAGAAGAACCCTGTTGCAAAGTTTCACGAATAGTTAATAAGTATGATCTATCTCCAGGACGTCAGGAGACAGATATTGATTCATATCTCCGGTCTCGTTGGTTAGGCTCGACTGAGTACCCAGAGACGCCACTTCGTGATCTAGTTGCTTGGTTTAACCAGTCTATCCTTCGAACGGTATATGCGGAGGCAGGACGAAAAACATTAGAGCCACAGATCGAGACAGAATATAACGCTCTTACGGGTAACGATGATGACGATCGGCAATTAGTACTTGATGACCTACAGGCAAACGGGATAGACGGGTCACAACTACGTACAGACTTTATTTCTACTGCTACACTTCATCGCCATTTAACAACCTGTCTTGAGGTAAAGAAGCCACCAGCAAATACGGATTCAAACTGGGAAGAGAAAAAACTGGATTATACTTTCCAAATCGTCGAAGAAAATGTACAGGAAATCCTCCAGTCATGGGAGAATAGTGGCGTGATTCCAAACGCCACCGAGACCGAGATTGCAACTCGACTCTATCTTGAGTGTCCGATCTGTTCTGCACAAGTAGACATTAAAACAGCAAGGCAGAGGGGATACATCTGTAAGCATTTATCTGAACCAGATTCTGACGAACAGTAGGGCTGGAAAGTATGTCTGTCAGAAATGTCTTATGTTCTCTTACTGGTCCTCCTGGATGAACAATATGAGCCCATCAAATCCCACAGAAGAAAGGAGGATACCACGGGGCTCTTGTCCCGAGGCAGTTGACATGAAAATGTGATCGATCTAATATGGCTATGTTTGTCTAGCTTTGATGCCAGTTATTTGACCACAATATGCTCATTGTGAACTGCTCCGGGGTCAAGCCCCGAGGCACGCTGCCTGCTATTTCGGTAGACACTTTGGTTTCAGCGTAGGATGAGTTAAGATATAGCACTATTTTCATATGTGTCCTTGCCGTATCATCAATAGGTCATGTGGTCGTTAACTATCAACAACATTGCTGGAATTCAATCTGGGTCAGCAACTATCGACTCAGGACTCAATGTTGTTCAGGCTTCAAATTTTCGGGGTAAATCAAGCTTTACTGCTGCTGTTCGAGTTGCAATAGGTGCAACTGGATACTATGAGGATCATCCTCTTACTGAAGGGGAAAATAAAGGAAATGTCAACCTCAGCACCTCGGGTGACCAGTACGATGTGCACATAGAGCGTACTGGCGACACGTGTGTTCGGTCAGGAAATCCGTATTTATCTACTGAGGAAAATCAGATTGCCGCCAGATTGTTTGCATTTCTTGGAGAAGATAATCCAATTCGATACGCTGTTCGGCATAATGAAGACCTTACAGAATTGCTACAGGCACCCTTAGACATTGAGGACATAGACGCCAAAATTAACGAATTGCAAAACAGCCGATCAGAGATACAATCCCAGTTGTCAGAAGCTAGGATGGCTGCTGATAAGATACCAGAGCTGGAAAAACAACAAACTACTCTGCAGGATGAACTTGAGTCTCTTCGTGATACTCAATCACAGTTCTCAGCAACGGAAGAAACAAAGCAACGCGCTGAAGATCTCAGTGAAGAGCTAACCGCTAAACAAGAGAAACTCGAAATCACCACGCAACGAATTAAACGCCTTGAACAACAAATAGAACGCAAGCAGTCGACTCTCTCAGAAAAAAGAGCAAAACTCACCGAGATCGATATACAAGATAAACCAACATTGTCAACTGATCTTGAGACAAAACAAAATAAAATCAATAGCCTTGATCGAAAAATAACATTAGCTGAGGATCTTCACCGTGCAAATCGAAATATCCTTGAGGAAGAGGGTATCGAAGTTATCGCAGATGTCGAACACACTGTTGTAGATGATGAGATTGAGTGTTGGGTTTGTGGATCAGGAACACTCCGTGATACAATAGAAAACAAACTTGACTCGCTACAGAACACTATCGATCAACTCAGAGATCAAAAGTCACAGCTTGAAACTGAAATAAAGCAGTATAAAAACAAAAAAAGAGAGTACGAAGAAAAACAACGACGGCAAGAACAACTGGAGCGTACGGTTAGCATTTTGAAGGCTGAAATTGATGATCTCCAAGGACAGCTAGACACCGCTCAAGCACAAAAAAGTGCCTTACAACAAGAGGTTGACAAGTTAAAGAATAAGCTAGAGGCAGTTGAACGTGAATATAATGACAAGCTTGCAACTGTTAAGACCAAAATTCGGTCCAAGGAACGAAAGTTACAGAGTATCGAAGAAAAACTTTCCAATGCTCGATCGCGCGAGCAAGACATAAATGAACTCCGTAAACAGGAACGAGAAATCACAGATACAATTGAGACCCTCCGGAAGCGGAAAACAGAAACTCAATATGAAATTAAACGCCAGTTTGACACAGCAATCAAAGAGATAGTGGATAGGTTTGACCCAGGATTTGATGGCGCGCACCTAAACCTTAAGACTGATCCTTCGGGAGAAATCGAATCTATAGAATTACAAATTGCCCGTGATGGACGCGAGACATCTCTTAACGCCTTAAGCGAAGGTGAAGTAGAGCTCGTTGGGCTGGTTGTTGCATTGGCTGGATACCGGACATACGATGTAAATGAGCATACACCCGTTTTGATTGTAGATGGAGTCGGAGAGCTAGCCGCAGAGCATCTCCGAACACTTCTTTCTTACCTTGCTGAAACATCAGAGATAATCATTACTACGGCCTATCCTGAAGCTGGATCATTTGACGGTAACATTATTAACCCTGCTTCATGGAATGTCGTTTCGGACTCCAAGGCGTCATCTGCATGAGCTTGATATGGCTCGAACGCTGATATTTTGCCCGTTGAAACATTAACGTTAAACGGAGATAACGAAGATACGAGAGCATTTATCGAATCCGCTATTAGCAGCTCATATAGTCAAACTTCAGCCATTTCCGATTGGAAATTGCTATTTGAATCAACCTTCTAAGAAATTCTCACATTTCAGCCGATATTTTGTCCCGCAGATTTATTGTATTCGTCTATAATAGCTATATAACTATGCCAGGCGGCAGTAATATGACGCTTCATCAGTTTTTGTGGAGGGCTGAGAATGTTTTTCCTGATCGAGAGCTGGTTTCAAGACATCACGATGGAGTCTCTCGATTTACTTATTCAGAATATGGAAACCGTGTCCGGCAGCTAGCAAGTGCACTCGACGCATGGGGTATCGAACAGGGAGACCGAATTGGAACGTTCGCTTGGAATCATCATTGGCATCATGAACTATACTACGGCGTCCCCTGTATCGGGGCCCAACTGCATATGGTCAATATTCACCTTCCTAAACAGCACGTCCACCATACCGTCTCAGAAGCTTCTGATCGAATACTATTTATTGACGCGACAATGGTTAGACGGCTGGAAAATATATATAACTCAGACCCTGAGGCATTTTCATCGGTCAAACAATTTGTTGTCATGAGTGACTCCGTTCCGGACACTCATCTTTCTCCAATTGTGGATTATGAATCATTCATCTCGAAGGGCACAGAAGACTATACTTTTCCACCCGTCGACGAAGAACAACCTGCTGGACTGTGTTACACATCAGGAACAACTGGGCTACCAAAAGGTGTAGAATACACACATAAGATGTACTGGGGCCATACAATGGGACTTATGACTGGTGAGTTGGGCCTCACAAATACCGATACTGCACTGACTATTGTCCCAATGTACCATGTTAATGCTTGGGGTCGACCATTTGCAACTGTCGCTGCAGGAGCAAAAACTGTACTTCCAGGGCCTGATCCCGACTCAAAAGATATTGCGGAACTTATCGAGGATGAACAAGTAACAACAAGTGCTGCTGTGCCAATGGTATGGCGAGGACTGCTTGAGTATTCTCACAATCATGATTTTGACATTTCTTCCTTAGAGTATGTTATTTCGGGAGGGGCCTCAACTCCTGAAGATCTCATTAACTCTTACTACAATCAACTAAATGTCAAGATGGTCAGCGGATACGGCATGACTGAAACAACTCCCGTCACACACCAGTCAGCACATAAGCCTCAGACTATCTCCTACACAAACAGCGAACTTACAAAAATGCGGTCTCAGTCTGGCATCCCTTTACCTGGGGTACAAATGAAAGTCGTAGACGAAGATGGTAATGAGCAACCGTGGGATGGAGAGGCGCTTGGGGAACTATTACTGAAAGGCCCATGGGTCACAACTGAATATTTCAACTCCACAAATCAGACCGAGGAATCGATAACAGAAGATGGCTGGTTCCGGACCGGAGATATTGTCCGCGTTGACAGTGAAGGATACGTCAACGTTGTTGACCGAATGGACGACCTCGTCAAAAGTGGGGGAGAATGGATTTCATCTGTTGAAATAGAGGATCACCTTATGCATCATGAACTTGTCAAAGAAGCAGCTGTTATTGCAATTGATCATGATCGATGGGATGAACGACCGGTAGCATTTGTAGTGTCTGAAGCTGACACCCCAGATGAAGCATTAGCCAATGAACTTCGTGAACACGTCGCCCAATCCTATCCAACGTGGTGGGCTCCAGACGTGATCGAGTTTATCGAAGAAATACCAAAAGGTTCGACTGGTAAACGATCTAAGCGAACTCTTCGTGATAATCTTGTTGATGAGCAGCTTCGAGCACGGGTGCAGGAGAATGCCCCTGGCAAACACTGACTTGACTTTAGTGTGAAGTTCTTCAGGGCAATCGATTAGAAGATATCGATTCTCTTGATCACGAGAATCAAAGATCTTCGAGTGCCCGAGGTACTCTGCCTGTTATCTCTGTAGATATATTTTTGAACGCCTCTAAGTAGCTTGCTCTAATATCACACTATTCGTTTGAAACATCTTACTTTGTTTCAGAATTATTTTCCGGTAGTCGATCACACCAGTGATTATCACATGAGCACAGAATAATCGCTCACAAGTCCATATAGCCTCTTAATTGTTCGAATCTCGGATCGTCGGAGATGGCGATGACCAACTAGCAATTGTGAAGTATGCCAGAAAATCACGAATTATCTCTGTCTCTCCTATAGATAGCACTTATACGCAATTTGGCCATTTTGCCCGCTATCAAAGAGTATGCAATAGATCAGGATAAACATCGCACTCGACAACAGGCATCTACCCAGACGTACCCGGACAACGCTTCACCAATACCGAATAAGAGTTGAATAGCTGGGTTTATGTTTTCGAAGGAGTCGAATCGTCAACTGCTTCGGCGACTAACTCGGATAGGCCAACAACGTCAATCTCTTCCTCAAATCCTCCTGTTTTCCGACCGTCTTCGTACATCGTTACGCACAGTGGACACGTGACGACGAACGTGTCCACAGGTCCATCTGTTTCATCCAACGCTTCAGTTAACCGATCCTCGCTTGCCTTTTCATCCTGTGGCGGATCAAGCCAGAGTCCGCCACCACCGCCACCACAACAGTAGCTATCCTCTCGGTTACGGGGCATTTCATACAGTTCACAGCCAATTGTTTCTATCAGTTCTCGTGGTGCATTGTATACCTCGTTGTATCTTCCAAGATGGCACGGGTCGTGGAATGTCACGTCACGGTCAATCGTCGTATCGATATCTATCTTGTCATCTTCCATAAGATCTGCCACAACCTGTGTCCAGTGAGCGACATCCACCTCGCCGTCTTCATTCCAATAACCTTCAACGTCAAATGGCATCATTGGGTCATCTGCATACGGTGTGAAATCAACCTCCGGATACTCATTTTTGAACGTGTTAAATGAATGAGGATCAGTACAAACGATTGTATCTGGGTCACATTTTTCAAACTGTTCTACATGATGCCCAGCGAGTTCTAAAAAGAGAAGTTCTTCTCCGAGGCGCCGAATATCGTTTCCGTTGTATCGCTCGTCCTCATAGAGTATACCCCAGCTGATTCCTGCTTGGTCGAAAATTTTGGCAAGCGACTTAGCAAGCTTCTTATTTCGGTCATCGAAGCTTGGACGATCGCCGACGTACCAGAGATATTCAACATCAGTGGATCTAGCGTCCGCTGGCTCAACATCTATGTCATTAGCCCAATCAGCCCGCTTCCGTTGCTGTTCTCCCAGCGTATTTCCATTACGCATCACCTGTTCAAAAACGTCCTGAACATTTGGATCAATCTCACCATCTTCTACCAACTGTCTGTTTAGATGCGTGAACGATTTTAGATGTTCAATTTCAACCGGACATGCATCCATACATGCCATACATGCCATACACGATTCCATTGTCGTTGAGTCAATAACTGCTCCTCCATCAGCAATGATTGGTGTTGAGTCATCCCCCGAATCACGGTGTTGCTTGAGATCGAGAATGACATTCCTAGGATCCAATGGCCGTCCAGATGACTTCGCAGGACACACTGCCGAACAGCGCCCACATTTCGTACACGCATCTTGTTCAAGCAACTCTCTCCATGACAGATCGTCAATTGATGTCACCCCTGTATCTGCATCAATATCCGCTGGCACGCCTGGAAGACGCTTTCCGGCTTTCTCATCTTTTGTAAGTATCGAAGCTGCTGATGAAAGCATGTGGAAGGGCTTTGAGTATGGAATCCACGCGATAAACGCCAGTGAAACAATCGTATGGATCCACCAAATTCCCCAATGTGCAGTCTCTGCTCCTATTAGAACAGAAATACTTGCGCCTGCATCAATTGCTAATGCAATTGAATAGCCAACGAAGCTCACAGCCTCATGAGATGGGATGCCATTGATATAAATCCGAAGTCCTTCCAATAAGAATCCGGTCACGCCAATTGCGAGTAGAGCAAAAATAAAGACATCATCTTCTCTGTTTGTATGGCGATCCCAAAGTCGGGTTGATTTGACAAAGTACCGACGATGCATTGCCATTAGAATCCCCACAACGAACAACAACCCAAATGCATCGACCACGAATTGGTATGAAAGATAAAAATCACCGACCCAAAATGAGCTAGCTATCTCCCGAACTCCTTCATCGATAAACAGAATGCTGGTCGCAATAAACAAAACGAGAAATCCAGTCATCACAAAGGCGTGCATTGCTCCAGCAAACCAGTCACGGTCAAATTGATTTTGATTCGATGCTATCGTGACACTACCTTCCTTGATTCGATCTGCAGCAACACTCAGTCGATTAAACCAGTCTTCTCCTCCCTGTGTGTAGCGCTGTACCCGCAGATATACGCCGTATACGAACGCAATTACTGCAAGTGCTGAGAGGACATAAAAGACGACTTGGCCGGTGCTAGAAATTGTCTCGAATGTTTCCCGAGTCGCCCCGTCAGTCGATAACACGACATTCATACACAATATATCAGTCGAATATGCGCATCATAAATGTTGTCATTGCTGTATTCGCCATAGCCTAGGCGTCTTCTTTTATCAATATATAGATATATTATGCACAGATATAAGTAGACATCTGACAGATATGCATGTGTTCACCATGAGTAGCGATATCAATACTGTTACTGTTCTTGGTGCCGGTAATATGGGTCACGGAATTGCTGAAGTAGCTGCCCTTGGCGGCTATGATGTTAATCTACGAGATATTTCCGAGGAACTTGTTCAAGAGGGGTATGAGCAGATTGAGTGGAGCGTCGGTAAGTTCGCTGAGAAGGGCCAGTTATCAGATGATGAGGCCAAAGCGACGCTTGATCGAATCGAGACATATGTTGATCTGGAGTCATCTGTCAGTGATACTGATCTCGTCATCGAAGCTGTCCCTGAGAAAATGTCTATTAAAAAAGAAGTATATGAAGAGGTAGATGCCAGTGCTCCTGACCATGCAATACTAGCATCAAATACATCGACACTCTCAATTACCGAACTTGCATCTGTGACTACTCGGCCAGAGCGGGTCTGTGGTATGCATTTCTTTAATCCTCCTGTCCGGATGCCGCTTGTAGAAGTTGTTGCTGGCGAGCAAACTGATGATGAAGTCCTCTCAACAGCTGAGTCTTTAGCTGAGGAGATGGACAAAACACCGGTTCTGGTCCGTAAAGATGTGCCCGGTTTTATTGTTAACCGGATTCTTGTCCCTCTGCTGAATGAGGCTGCATGGCTTGTTGAGGAAGGAAAGACAACCGTAAGTGAAGTAGACAGTACAACAAAGTTCGGATTAGGTTTACCGATGGGTACGTTTGAATTGGCCGACCAAGTTGGAATTGATATCGTTGTTGATGTACTCAATTATATGCATACAGAACTCGGTGAAGCGTATAGACCGGCTCCTCTCCTGGTTGACAAAGTTGAAAATGAGCAGCTTGGTCAGAAAACAGGAGAAGGATTCTATACCTACGAAGAGGATGGTGTGGAAATCCCTTCTGACCAGCAAAGTGAATCTATAAAACACAAGCTTGTCGCGGTTGCTGCGAATGAGCTCGCCAAACTGGTTGAGGCTGATGTAGCTTCGACCTCAGAAATCGATCAAGCATTGATGCTCGGGGCAGCATTCCCTCAAGGCCCGTCTCAGATTGCTGAGGATGTTGGGTATGATACGCTATTTGAAGTTCTTCAAGAAAGTGCTACTGATACAAACCGCCCTCAACATCAACCGTCTCCATTGCTAAAACAATGGGGTGCAAATAACCAAGACCAATCTTCTACGACAGAAGACTCGACCTATGATACTCTTGAGATCACATACCCTGCTGATGGAGTTGCTCAACTCACACTTGACAGACCACACCAACTCAATGTCATTAACATGCAGGTACTTGATGATCTTGACACAGCAATTGAAGAGCTTGAAGACGATTCAGATACAAGAACTGTTGTTCTTGCAAGTAACGGTGATCGGGCATTCTGCGCTGGTGCGGATATCAAGGATCTAATGGGTGATCCTGATCCGTTTGATGCATCTGAATTATCTGAGTACGGACAGCAAGTCTTCGGGAAACTCCGATCTGCTTCAATGCCTGTAATAGCTGCCGTTGATGGTGCTTGCTTTGGTGGCGGCATGGAGCTCGTTATTTGTGCCGACCTCTGTGTCGCTGAGGATGCAGCTAAATTTGGACAACCAGAACATGATTTGGGTATTCTCCCAGCTTGGGGAGGAACACAGCGCCTACGGCAAATTGTCGGAGATCGGCGCGCTCGAGAGATTATCTTTACAACTAACCAATATGATCCGGAAACGATGGTTGAATATGGCTTTGTAAACGAGGTTGTTGATAATTCGCTGGAAGCAGCGGTCGACTTAGCAGAGGAGATGGCTGCAGGTCCTCCATTAGCTCAAGCGGCTACTAAGAGAGTAATGAATATTGGGTTCAAGGATTACGAGGCTGGTTTGAAAGCTGAAGCAGATGCATTTGGGTTGCTTTGGACAACAGATGATGCCCAAGAGGGTGTTACCGCATTTCTCAATGACCGTGACCCTGACTTTGATGGGTCATAATCACTGACATACTCTCCAACTCTTCTTAAATAATATTCAACCTTACATTGTATTTATGATGATGGACTATGATGTACAATTATGACGTTCACTCCTCCTGATCTATCTGGGCAGACAGCATTCATTACAGGAACAACCAGAGGCATAGGAAAACAGATTGCATTAGGGCTTGCACGACAGGGCTGCAACATTGTATCGACAGGAAAAACAAGTGAATCGAATGAATACGGGAAAAGAGACGATCTTGAGGGAACAATTGAGCAAACTGCTCGAGAATGTAAACAACGTGGGGTTGAGACCCTCTCTATAGAGCTCGATGTTCGCGATCAGGATAACGTCCACCGCGCTGTTGATCAAGCGGTCGATCATTTTGGTGAAATTAATATCGTAATTAACAATGCTAGTGCCATTCAACTAGCCGCAGTTGACGAAATTCCAGCCAATCGATTTGATCTACTTACTGAGGTAAATGTCCGGGGCACGTATCTTGTATCCCGAGCATTCATTGAGCACTTATCGAATACCGATTCTAATGCATGGATTCTCTCAAACTCTCCTCCCTTGCTTGTAGATCGGGCTCCTAACAAAGCCGCATATGCATGGTCAAAACTTGGGATGACATTTGTGACGCTATCACTTGCCGACGAGTTGGCAGATCAAGATATTGGATGCAACACGTTTTGGCCCGTCACAGCAATTGATACAAGAGCAACTCGATACTTCGGGTTAGGAACCGAAGATGATTGGCGAAGACCAAACATTGTTTCTGACACTGTCTTGGCAATTCTTACCCGTGATCCAAGAGAATTTACTGGTAATGCTGTTTACGACGAACAAATGCTCAACGAGGTTGGTGTTGCTGACTTCACGAGATATAACCTAACCGATGGAGATCCTCCCCCAATGTCGGCTCGAATGTTTGATCCCGAATTTCAGCGCTCATAATTCTATTTTTTGTCATAATAGGTTTGCATCTGCCAAAGCCCATCAATGAATTATGCTAAACAGAGAAATCCTTTCCTCAAGCTTAGATATCGGAAAAGTGTAAACCGTCTGCCTCACTCGTCAGAACAATGTTGCGCTCCTTGAGGCTGAGAGATGCAGCCTATAAGTGTTAAACGCGCTCAAGAATCGTTGCTACTCCTTGTCCAAAGCCAATACACATTGTTGCGAGGGCATACTGCTGGTTAGCATCCTGTAGCTCATGCGCAAGCTTCCCGATAAGTGCTCCTCCGGTTGCGCCAAGTGGGTGTCCATGTGCAATAGCCCCGCCATTGACATTAGTATCTTCCCAGTCTGCACCTGTTTCTTCAAGCCATGCAGCGACCACAGATGCAAATGCCTCATTAACCTCAAAGATATCGATATCATCAATTGACATATCGGCTTTCTCAAGAACTTGCTCTGTAGCAGGAATTGGTCCCTTCAGCATGGTAAGTGGATCCACTCCAACAACTTCGGTCGCTACAATTCGTGCCATTGGGTCCCAGTCTTGCTCTGCAACTGCATCTTCGCTAGCAAGAAGAACAGCTGTTGACCCGTCTACAATTCCCGATGAGTTTCCAGCATGATGTACTCCATCCCCGCTTGGTCGGAACGCAAGTGGAAGTTTAGACAATGTTTCAGTATCGGTCTCTGGGCGAGGGTGTTCATCCCTTTCAACAGTAATATGCTCTCCCTCATGCGTTGTCTCCACTGAGACAATTTGATCATCATATTTCCCAGCATCCCACGCTTCTTTCCATCGATTCTGTGAATCTACTGCCAGTTTGTCCAAATCTCTCCGGCTAAATTCGTATTCATCAGCGATTCGCTCCGCACCTTCTCCCTGTGTGGTAACCTCATCGAAGTGTTCAAAATATGTTGGTGTTATCGACGATGGGTTTTCTACAGTTTGTACTTCTGTTGACCCATCGATACCCATCGGGACACGCGTCATGTGTTCTACTCCGCCAGCAATTAGTACATCATGCTGGTTGGCCATAATGTTTGCAGCAGCAAAGTTGACCGCCTGCTGCCCGGATCCGCACATTCTATTAAGCTGTACGCCTGGAACTGTTTCGTCCCATCCCGCAACAAGCGGTGCGATCCGTGCGATATTCATGCCCTGTTCTCCGACTGGAGTGACACATCCATAGAGAACGTCTTCAACCACCTGTCCGGGTGCATCAATTCCATTCCGCTCGGCAAGTGCAGAGAGAGGTTTCGCAGCTAAATCTTGTGGATGTGTCTCTTTGAAAACTCCATCTTCTGCGCCAAATGGAGTTCTAACTGCGTCGACAATGTATGCTTCTGTCATAACGTCTATGTACATTGTGGACAACTCACTATAAAAATCTCCTGATGGTTTGGCTGACTCAGCGAGGTTGTATTGTTGCCTTGGAAAAACAGCGTAAGTCCAGCTATGAGGCGGCCTCAACTTCTTCGATAAGTTGCGGAATAACATCAAATAAGTCATCAACAACCCCATAATCTGCAACATCGAAGATTGGCGCATCTGGATCGTTATTAATCGCAATAACTGTATCCGCGTTTTTGATTCCTGCAATATGCTGCACTGCACCAGAAATGCCGATTGCTATGTAGATATCTGCTGACACGCTTTTCCCTGACTGACCGACTTGCCGACTAGGAGGAAGCCACCCATTATCTACGATTGGCCGCGATGATGCAAGTGTCGCATCTGCTGTTTCAACCAAGTCCTCGACAAGTTCAATGTTTTCTTCCTCTTCGATTCCCCGACCAACTGAGATCACAAAGTCAGCCTCAGAAATATCTATATCTGCATCACCTGCCTCCTCAAAACTATTTACTGCTGACTTGATGATGTCTTCCTCTATTGAGACTTCAAATGGCTCTATTGTTGCATTCCCAATACCTTCTGCTGCTGGCCACTCTGTCCCGCGAACCGTTAGCACGGCTCTGTCTGCATCAACGGCAACATCTGTCCGCACCTTCGATCCGTACATTTCTCGCGAGACAACCAGATCTTTGCCAACTTCAAAATCAACAATGTCCGTCACAATTGGTATAGCAAGATCTTCAGCCACTGCCGGAGCATAGTCCAATCCATTGACTGAGTTTAGTGTCATTATGAACTGCGGTGAACATTGGTCGTCTATTGCATTGACTGCCTCAACATAGATGTCGTGATTGAACTCATCTCCAGCATCGACAGTATGAATTGTGTCAACTCCTTCACAATTTAGTTGCTCTGCAAAGGTTCCAACATCACCGTTGATTACCGCAATATGCAGTTCTCCTCCTGTCTGGTTTGCCATCTCTCTTGCTGCGGTGACGAGATTTAGCGACTCATCACGAAGTTCTCCTTGTCGATGTTCAGCAATTGCAAGTACATTACTCATGCTTCAATCACCCCTGATTCATGCAAATATTCCGCAAGTTTTTCTGTTGACTCCTCTGTCGAGCCCTCCCAGACTGTAGCCTCACCGCCGGTATCTGGAACATACATATCGGTAACTTCAAGCCTTGAATCAGCTACATCTGTCGACAACTCAAGATCAGACAAACTTAGCACATTTAGTTCTTTGCGCTGTGCCTGCCTAATCCCTCGTAAGCTCGCATATCGAGGGTCGTTAATACCTGTTTGGATTGTGAGAACTGATGGCAAGTCAACTTCTGTCAGCTCCTCGATTCCTCCTTCAAGTTCACGATGTACCGATGCAAGATCCTCATGTAAGTCTAAGTCGTTAACTACAGCAGCCCATCCATAGTCGAGTCGTCGGGCAAGCGCAACTCCAGTAGCGCCAAACGCTTCGTCTCCAGCTTGGACTCCGGTAAGAATCAAGTCTGGATCTTCTTGTTTAGCGACAGCAGCTAGTATTCTAGTTTTCGCTTCAACATCAAGCAACTGCTGGTCTGCAAGTGCTTCATCCCAGATGCGAATTCCCCGATCGGCTCCTTTCGCAAGCGCCATTCGAATTGTTTCTTCAGATCGCTCAGGACCAATTGTTACTGTTACTACTTCAACGTCGTCTCGTTCTTCACTAATCTGAACTGCTTCTTCTACCGCATAGTCATCCCATTCGTTCAATTCATATTCTAGGTATCGGTCGTCAACCTGTGTCCCTTGTATTTCAAATTCATCCGGGATGGTCGCGACTTCCCTGACAGTTACGAGGATTTTCATGTAACCACTAGTGTAGTATTCTTACTAATTAATAATTTTACCGCCCATCTTGGAACATAAAGCTAATCAGGTGATATTGGACCTATACTTGTTCTAAAGAGATTTTAGCAGATTCTCCCGATCTATCGCCTTTTGAGGCGGAGCTGTAGCCTGCAAAAATTGAACACTGTCCTCCAAAAGCTGGTTGCAATGATCGATATGGATTAGCATCAGTTACCTTGAGCATCGGAGCAGAATTTATATGTTATCACGTTCTACGCCAAGTCGTGCCATACCAATTGTCAGCCGAACATGAAGCTATACGTAAAGCGGTACGTGAGTTCGGGGAGGAAGAAATCCGGCCAGTCGCAAAAGAATATGAAAAAGAAAAGCGATATCCAGAAGACCTTCGCCAAGAGGCAGCAAAATATGATTTTGTCGCTCCCCACATCCCTGAAGAATACGGCGGGCCTGACATGGATACCCTCTCTAATGTGATTGTCGTTGAAGAACTGTGGCGAGCTGACCCGGGAGTCGGTGGAGCAATTGCGGCTGCCGCATTTGGAACTGGAATGCTGTTGAAGTACGGAGATGAATGGATGTGCGAAGAGTGGCTACCGAAGATTGCTGGCGGTGATACACCGATTGCCACAGCTATCTCAGAACCTGGACACGGCTCAAATGTTGTTGGGATGGAAACCACGGCAGAGAAAGATGATGATGAGTATGTCATCAACGGCAATAAAATGTGGATTACCAATGGGACTGTTTCTGATGTTGCCATTATACTCGCTAAAACATCTCCTGGAGAACGCCACCATGGCATAACGGCTTTCCTTACCACAACAGATGTTCCAGGATACCAAGCAGAGAAGATTGACAATAAACTCGGTATTCGGGCCCAAGATACTGCTGAAATTGTACTAGACGACCTTCGTGTTCCTGAGGAGAATATCGTTGGTCATGTTGACCAGGGATTCTATCAACTTATGGAGTTCTTTGCTCCGGCCCGTGCAGCCGTTGCTGGTCAGGCTGTCGGAGTATCACAGGCTGCCTTCGATGAAGCACTTGAGTATGCACAGGAACGTGAGCAGTTCGGCAAACCTATCTCAGAATTCCAAGCAATCCAGCACAAGTTAGCTGAGATGTCAACCAAGATTGAAGCTGCACGATCACTCACATATCGAGCAGCAGCGGAAATTGATGATGATAATCTCCAAGAGGGAACGAAATTAGCTAGTATGGCAAAGTTATTCGCCAGTGAGGAATCCGTTGATATTACTGACGAAGCGATCCAGATCTTTGGAGGTTCAGGGTACGTGAGCGATTATCCTGTTGAACGATTCTTCCGCGACGCTCGGATCACCAAGATCTATGAGGGGACTAGCGAAATTCAGAAAAATATCATCGCAGATCAGTACCTCGACTAATTGCTACTGACTACACTGCTTCTCTCTCATTGGGAATCTAATAATCTCCACGAGAAATTATACTGACCTCCTAAAATGAGTTACACATATTTTCCAGGACTCAGTTCTATACGGTTGCCCCTTGCAGGTACTTTTATTCAAGAACGGGAGAGAAATTTTCTAGTTATATTAGGTCTTGTTCCTCCAGCGCGTCAAGCACATCCTCAACCAGTGTGTCTACATCATCATATGGCCAGTCTCCTGAGAGCTTCGAGTTCAGTTCCATTACCGTAATTGAGAAGTCACCAGACTCGAACCGTGTTCCAGGCCCCTGAGGAAGTGCAGGAAGAAGGTCCATTGGACCGGATACTGGATAATCGGCATCTTCAAACGCTTCGGTCATCTGTTCTCTAAGCTCAGATTTGTCTGCCATGCTATATCATGACCTGTACGGGATAGGTAAAAGGTCTATCGGTATTGGATAGCTGACGACTATCGTGACTCTCAGCATATTAGTCACATATCTTACATTAATCAATACACTTTTACATCATGCAATGGTTTAACATATCATGTCAATTCGCGAAGCTGAACAGGAGTATACACACCCCGCAATTGACGAGACCGTCTTGCCGGTTGAGCTTGAAAATGCAGTAGAGCGGTACCAAGATCAACCCGCACAACAGTATAAAGGGGGTATCTACAATCGCTCATTGACAGGTGATATTCTTCCTGAGGCTCCTGTTGGTGAATTTGCCTCTATTTCGTACCAGACATTAGGGCAGATTACTCAGTACCTTGCTGCAGGATTTCGTGACTTAGGAATAGAAGCAGATGATCGTGTAGCCATCTTCTCAGAAACACGAATGGAATGGGCGCATGCCGACTTTGGACTTCTTGCCGCTGGTGCCACTGTGACAACTGTGTATCCAGACGTATCAGACGACAAGTTGGCATACTTGATTTCTGATCCCAACGCGACTGCAGTCATTGTTGACTCTGAAGGGGCTCTTAAGCAGCTCTTAGACATTGAGGATGATATTGACATCTCATATATCATCACCATGGATACAGTTGATATTTCTCGCCCTGACGTATTGACATTGAGTGATGTGTATAACCGCGGTGAAACTGTATTTGACGAGGCATCCTATCAATCCTGGCTTGATACCCAGGAGTTTGATGATTTGGCGACACTAATCTATACTAGCGGAACTACCGGACAGCCGAAAGGAGTAAAGCTTACACATCGAAACCTTCGCTCTAATCTCAATCAGGTGTTGGCCCGGTACGGCTCTCGTGAGGAGATCCCTCCCGAGTATCAAATTGGAACATCGACTCAAACTGTCTCGTTTCTACCTCTTGCACATGTTTTTGAGCGATTAGCCGGTCATTACCTCATGTTTGCCGGAGGAGCCTCAGTTGCATATGCTGAGAGCCCAGATACCTTACAAGAAGACTTCCAAGCGATACAACCGACAACATCAACCGCTGTCCCTCGAGTATATGAAAAAATATACGCGGCAATCCGCGAGCAAGCAACAGAATCAGCGATTAAAGAACGAATATTCAACTGGGCTGTGGATGTTGCACAGGCATACCATCATACAAACAACCCAGGAAGCATACTCACTGCGAAACATGCGATCGCTGATCAACTTGTCTTCCAGAAAGTTCGAGAAGAACTTGGCGGTAACATTGACTTTATGATTAGCGGCGGTGGTAGTCTCTCAGCTGAGCTCTGCGCATTGTTCCACGGTATGGGCCTACCAATCTTCGAAGGCTATGGGCTGACTGAAACCTCACCTGTCATTTCCGTAAATCCTCCTACGCAACCAAAAGTTGGAACAATCGGCCCTCCCGTCGTTGGCCTCGATATACACGTTGATACCGCAGCCACCACAGACGGGGATTCAGATAAACAGGGAGATGTTGGTGAACTACTCGTTCGTGGCCCCAACGTAACCAAAGGATACTGGAATAAGCCAGCTGCTACAGATCGCTCTTTTGAACAACAACTGACAACTGATCAATCGCAAGCAATTGAGGCCGATGGTGGCACAAACGCATGGTTCCGAACTGGTGATATTGTGCATCACAGACCCGATGGATACTTAGAATTTGTTGAACGAGCCAAGCGTGTGCTTGTATTATCTACCGGAAAAAACGTTGCTCCCCGGCCGATTGAAGATGCTTTTGTCAGTAGCAATATTATTGAGCAGTCTGTTGTGATAGGTGATAATCGTAAATTCGTTGCTGCCCTACTTGTGCCAAATTACCAGCACATACGGGAGTGGGCCGCACAGAATAATATTGACCTTCCGGATCAGCGTGAGGATATCTGTACTGATGACCGCGTTGTAGATTATATTTGGAAAGAAGTTGATCGTGTCAACGAACAATTTGATCCCCATGAGCAAGTAAAAGAGTTTGCACTACTGCCAGAGGAATTTACTGTCGAAAATGGATTGCTCACACCTACAATGAAGAAAAAGCGAGGAAGTATCTTTGATCGATACGAGAGTAAAATTGAATCTATCTACGAAGACAGTTGATCAATAAAATTTGCATAAACTACCTGTCTTAGCAGTGGCAACACTACGATGATAATGCACCAGAATCGAAATTTATATCAAAAACAATATTATAAAATCATATCGAAATTTTAACTTACAGAATTAGACTAATTTTGAAAATTACTTTAATTTAGATGTTAACGTACAAATATACTTGCCAAATAAATAATAAATATATTTATATGGCAATAATAATTCGAAAGTAAAGTATTAGAGAATAATTTATATATTTATTACATTTAAATAGTTGGATTTATTATAATAAGGTGAAAACTGTTCGGCTCAGAATCACAAGGGCTTTTCTGTTGTAATACTCTGTTCTTCAGATACTTCCGAAACGGATCAAAAGATCGACTTCCTACGAATTGATATGTCTTTAGCAGAACGTACCCGTGATGCAGTTCAACAGACACCATTCTTACATGAGGCGCTTCGGACTGGTGTCTTGAACTACAGAGCAGCAGCTAGAACTCTTGATATCGATGGCGACGAAGACGCAATTGCAACTGCTCTACGCCGTTATGCTGACACACTCTCTGAACCCATTCAGCAATCAACTCCAGTCGTCCGTGTTAAGCGTGGTGTTGGGATTGCTGACTCTTCTAAGCCTTCATCATCCCCGCTTTTACAAATTGGTGAAACGACTGTGATTGACCAAGGAGACCAAACAGCTGTGTTGATCTCTGGATCATGTTCTACAATGGACCAAGCAAGAGTACTTACTCGACTTGGTATCGCTGACATCGAGACTTACGCATGCGGATTCAGCTCCGAAACAGGGATAATTGTTGTTTCGAATGCGGATGGAATGAGAGCATTACGGTTGATTGAACAGTCTTTCCAAAATCGACCGACGGTTTGAAACATCAGCCTCAGATATAGTACAACAATGACACTCCGCGTGACAAACACGCTGTCGGGAGAACGGGAACCATTTGAACCAGACGGTGATGAAGTCTTACTCTATCTATGCGGACTAACAACTTCGGACCCAGCACATCTCGGTCACGCGCGAACGTGGGTTCATACTGATGTTATGCATCGGTGGCTAGAGCACCTAGGCTATGACGTCCAACACGTCGAAAATTTCACAGATGTTAATGAGAAAATCGTTGCCCGAGTCGGTGCAGATGGAGAATCAGAGTACGATGTTGGTCGACATTATATTAGTGAGTTTCTTCGAGACATGCGGTCGCTTAATCTTAAGCGAGCAACTGTCTACCCAAAGGTGACTGAGCACATCGACGATATCATCTCGATGGTTGAAACACTCATTGATAAGGGATATGCCTATGAGTCCAACGGATCTGTCTACTTTGATGTAGCAGAGTTTGATGAGTATGGAAAATTATCTAACCAGCAACTGGAGGAGATGGAGTCACAAGCGGATCCAGACGAACGAGCCGAAAAGAAGCGGGCTGCTGACTTTGCATTATGGAAAGCAGGCGATGTCGATACCACGACAGTTGAGGAAAACCGGCGTGATGACGCGGCACCAGTTACAGATGCTTGTGAGACTGCCATGACATGGGATTCACCATGGGGGGAAGGTCGGCCAGGATGGCATATTGAGTGCTCTGTCATGTCTACGAAGCATCTTGATACAACCTTCGATATTCATGTTGCTGGTGAAGACCTTGTTTTCCCACACAACGAAAATGAAATTGCACAGGCAGAGGCAGCACACGGTGAGCAGTTTGCTCGATACTGGCTCCACGTTGGCCTGCTTGAGACAGAGGGTGAAAAAATGTCTTCGAGTCTCCGGAACTACTTCACTGTCGAAAATGCAATCGAAGAGTTTGGCCCGAATCCGATTCGGACTTTCCTGCTTTCCACGACATATTCTGAAAAGCAAACATATTCAGAGGCAACGCTGAATGAATGTCTCGAACGCTGGGATCGTCTCGATCGAAGTTACAGACGAGCCGTCGAGACAGCTGATAGCCCTGAAGCAGCAACGACAGTGGTTGATGACGAACTTCGAGACGCAGTAGAATCCTGTGAAGCAACGTTTACCGAGGCTATGAATGATGATTTTAACACTCGAAAAGCAATCTCGGCACTTGACTCACTTGCTGGCGTAATTAATTCACATATTGACTCATCTGAAGAGTATGATTATCAAGGGCTCCGCCAATCCATCGAGTTATTCGAAATGCTTGGTGGTGATGTATTAGGTTTGTCGTTTGGGTCTGAACCAGAAAGTGACATCGAGATTGCAGAAGATCTTATTGAACTCATCCTTGGGATCCGCGAAGCGGAGCGTGAGGCCGGAAATTACACCCGTGCAGATGAGCTTCGCGATGAACTCGAAGAGCTCGGTATCTCTGTTCAAGATACAGACAATGGTCCTGTGTACGAAATCGAACAGTAGTTACTTCTCACGTTTTACCACAAACTCTGTAAATTCGAGTAATTGATCCTTTGGCTCGGGCTGCAGGTCTAACCCATGAATATGTTCTCGCGCTTCTGCGGCTAAATCCAGTGCGATGTCCTTTGCATACGCGATACTGTCTGTTTCTTGGAGGATGTCGATCGCTTCAATGATTTCTTCGTTAGTATTCTCTTCTGCAGCCAAAATCCTCTGTAGTCGCCGTGCTCTCTCTTTAGGAGCTGTCTCGACGGCGTGAATGGCCATTAGAGTAGTCTTCCCTTCGCGGATGTCATTTCCAAATTCCTTCCCGAAGTCACCAGCCTGTCCGAGTGAATTTTCAACATCAAGGATATCATCACCAATTTGGAATGCTACAGACACTTTTTCAGCGTATCTTGCGGCCTCGTGTTCGACCTCTTTTGATTGTTCTGTAACAATCGCAGCAAGTCGTGCAACGATCCGACCAAGGCAACCTGTCTTACAGGCACACATTTCTAGATACTCTGGCTCTCCAACTTCGATTTCTTCGTCGTTATGCCAACAGATATCCATCCCTTGTCCAATGTGCGTTCGATTCAGTTCATACATTAACATCTCGTATGCTCGCAAGCGAAGCTCAGGATCAAGGTTCCCTGGGTTCTTCGTTATAATCTTCAGCGGGATAAAGTACATAGCATTACCAGCATTCAGTGCAATGTCTACACCAAACTGCTTGTGAACTGCTGGTTCGCCACGCCGCATTGCTGCTTCGTCTTCCACATCATCAACAATTATTGTTCCGTTGTGTAGTATTTCAGGAATTATCGCGTATGGAAGATACTCATTGGGATCCTCCCCAAATGCCTCAACAAACACCAAAAATAGCACCGATCGCCACCGTTTTCCACCCCTATCTAACAGGTTCCATATTGGGTCTGACAGTGCTTTTTGAACGCTCCGTGCATCGTACTGATATGTTGGTGTTCCAAAAAATTCATCGAGATACTCTTCGCTGACCTCCCGAGGAATGACCTCTTCTATCGCTTGATCAATGTCCGGCCGCCAATCCGCCAGTGTATCCCGCATATGCTATCTCAGTCGGGCATCTCCAAAAAACTTCCAGAAGCAATCTACATATTTTATCCCAAATCTCTGATCGCTTCGAAAAGTGAGGGCCAATATTTACTGTTTTCTTCCAATCATAGGACCACCCTTGAAGGAAAGACCAAGACGGACCCAATATCCGTTGGAATACTTTCACTTTTATGCGAGATTTTATTCCGGATAAAGACTAATCCACTCATATGAGCCAATCCACGCTTGATAGCGACGAGGAGCTATTTGGAGAAGCAGCAAACGAAATACGGACAGATGTAGAAGAGTCGCTTGCTGATGCCCGAGATGCTCTCCCTGAAGGTAAAGAAATTCTGAATCTCGAAGCGAACAACGTAATCGGTGTTCTTAATCGACTTAAATCAGAACTTGACACCAGTGGCGCGAAAGACAGTCTTCGAGATGCGAAAAAATGGTATACTATCGGCGAACGTGCGGAGGCGTTTGACGATGCCAATGATCTGGCAAGTGAGATTGAGGAAGTTGAGTCGCTGATTACAACTGTTGATGACGCTCATGAACATGCAGCAGAACTCGCCTCGACTGTCCCTGAGATTGGAGATCAGTTGAGCAGTGAAGAATAACTAACTAGCTATTTTATACGGCAAGAGATTCCGATAATTCCCAGAGGGCAGTCTCGTGAATGATTCGCATTTCTGTAGGTTTATAGTGTTCCAATCCAATGATCAACCATGTACAATCACGACGTCCTTGTTATTGGTGGCGGTGGAGCTGGTCTCCGTGCCGCAATCGCCGCGCACAATGAAGGGGCTGATGTTGCAATCATCTCAAAGCTTCATCCTGTCCGTAGTCATACTGGAGCGGCTGAAGGTGGTATCAATGCAGCGTTAAACTCAGACGACAGTTGGGAAGATCATGCATACGACACTGTGAAGGGGTCTGACTACATTGGCGATGCACCTGCTATCGACACGTTTGCTCAGGATGTCCGAAAAGAAGTGATCCAGCTTGAGCACTGGGGAATGGCATTCTCGCGTGAGGACGATGGAACTGTTGCACAACGACCATTTGGTGGTATGTCGTTCCCTCGAACAACGTTTGCTGGTGCAGAGACTGGTCACCATCTTCTTCATACGCTCTATCAACAGGTAGCGAAACTCGGAATTGACATCTATGATGAGTGGTTTGTCACACAGCTTGCAGTTACGAATCATGAAGATCCAACCGAACGAGTCTGTCATGGCTGTGTTGCCTACGATCTCACCACCGGCGAAATTGCCGGATTCAAGGCAGATAATGGTGTGATTCTCGCTACTGGCGGAAATGGGCAGGCATTTGACCACACCACAAATGCCACTGCTAACACCGGTGACGGAATTGCGATGGCATACCGCGCCGGGGTGCCGGTCGAGGATATGGAATTTGTGCAGTTCCACCCAACAACCCTTCCGTCAACTGGTGTGCTGATTACAGAAGGTGTCCGCGGCGAAGGTGGAATCCTGTACAACAGCGACGGTGAACGGTTTATGTTCGAGCACGGATACGCCAAGAATGATGGTGAGCTTGCGTCTCGAGACGTTGTCTCAAGGGCCGAATTGACTGAAATCAGCGAAGGACGTGGGTTTGAAGATGATCATGTTTACCTTGACATGCGCCATCTTGGTGAAGAACGGATTCTGGATCGACTCGAAAATATCGTTCACCTCGCTGAAGACTTCGAAGGTGTTGATCCAGTCGAAGAACCAATGCCAGTCAAACCTGGACAGCATTACACTATGGGTGGTGTTGAAGTCGATGAAAATGGCCAAACATGTATCAATGGACTGTACGCAGCCGGTGAAACGGCCTGTGTCTCACTCCATGGTGCTAACCGACTTGGCGGAAACGCACTACCTGAACTGATGGTCTTCGGTGCCCGAGCAGGAAAGCATGCTGCTGGTGGCGACCTTGAACCGGCTGAGATCGATACCGGAAAACCAGCTGATCCAGAAACTGAAGACAAAGAACTTCCAGTCTCTCCCGGTGCCATTGATACCTCAGCTGGCGAAGTCGTAGCAGATGGTTCTGGCTTGATAGTCGATCCAGATACTGTCGTTGATACCGCCGTTGACCGTGAAGAAAGCCGCATTGATCAGCTTCTTACTCGTGAAGACGGTGAATTCCATGCTGACATTCGGTCTGATGTTCAGGAGACAATGACTGAATACGTCAATGTGTTTCGAGAAGAAGAGGGCCTTAACCAGGCGCTTGAAAGTATCCGCGCTGCACGCGAACGCTATCAAGACGTATATGTAGGGGATACTTCTCGAACGTTCAATTACGATCTTATCCACACTATCGAGACACGCAACATCATTGATGTTGCCGAGACAATCGCTATGGGGGCGCTTGTTCGAACCGAATCACGTGGTGCACACTGGCGGAAGAATCATCAAGAACGGAATGACGCAGAATGGCTCAAGCACACCATGATTTCATGGAATGAAGGATCACCAGAAATCTGGTACCGATCAGCAAACCTGGAAGGAGCAAATAAAACCTACGAGCCGAAAGAGCGATCATACTAAGCGCCTTTTGCTTTCTTCGCTCCTACCGTATAAAATCTGAAAACGCAACTGTTTTACTGAAACCACATGTATATATCGTTGCACGCTCCGATGGTGTAGGCCGGCCAATCATATTGCCCTCTCGAGGCAATGACCGGGGTTCAAATCCCCGTCGGAGCATGAGATTTACAGGCATATCACTTGCAAGCCCTGGGTCAACCATTATTCCGTATATATACGTCGCTTGGTATGCCTATTCTATTTTTTACCTTCATCATTCCAAGTATCGTTATGCGGAAGTCAAAAATCCACCGAGAAACAGTTAATGTACTTTTTTGTTTACTTTTTGACCATAAAAAGACAGAAATTGGTATGATCTTTTCTATTCTATCCGATTCTTCTGTGTGTAGCGTGTCTAATTCCTTGCCATCAACCCTACCAAATGGTTAACTTATTACTCAAGCGAGTTACCTATATCTGGAATTATTCGATTAAACACATCCGTCTGATCGTTGTAGTCAAGAATCCATTCCCACAAAACAAGGCCTGTCACGGTCATCAGACTCGCCAAAAAGAAGAATAATCCTTCTTCAATCGGCAATCCAAGAAGTGGTACCGATAATTCAGATGTGTATTGATCCGAGATTACCCATGTTCCCATCCCGATTGCAATTCGATCAACTATGATTAGATATAGTGACGGAACAAGCGTTGCTTCAACCCATGGTCGATATTTTCGGAGTAGATAGCCACCGCCAGCTATCCATTGTATAATTATAATTGGTCCTACCCAGGCAATCAATCCACCAAGGTACAGGAACGAATCATCAAGTGTAATTAAATAAAGTCCACCAATGACCATACCTACTCCAATAACTACGCCAACAGCCGCAGATCGAAGCGATAGATCTCCACTTTGATATGTATAGTCAAATCCTCTCCAGTGGAGATAAAATCCCACAATTAGCACTTGGATGGTAAAAAACATATACTCGCCCAGTGGGATGTAGAGACCTCGCCAAGCAACTGCTGATTCCCCGTACCACCAGACTCCGGTCTGGATCATATAACTCACCCACGGCGTAGTATAAGTGAATGCAATAACATTCAATATGACTAGCCCAAGTGCTGCTCGCCGTCGTCGAACTGAATTATAGGAAGGAGCAAGATACCATAGAATGGCAAGCACCGGCAGGGTGAAAACTAAATGAAATTGGAGATATGTGAGCATAATCCCATCAAGCGCCTCAATGGCATTATCGATAAGCGTACCAATAAACAATGGCTCGACTGGCGATAATGCAAACTGGTGTATCATTGTCTTAAACTTCCGCCTTATTAGCGAAGCAAGTCATTTTACTCTTGTTCTTCTGGACGTTTGTCCTATCGATTTGTTCCATCTAGCAGGTTAAAATCAAAATAACGGTAAGTAATTTTCGATATAATATCTTTTCGTTCGGGATTCACGTTAAATAACACTAAATGTGATACACGAGGAATAGCTGTTAAAAGGTCTTTGAACTGAAGATATCTTGATATTGTATTATGTGAGAGCCTATTAGCACCTCAGGGAAGATACTGAATAGCTGGAGCTAATTACGGGTAGGCGGTGGTGCAGAAGTCTTCACAAGGAAAGCGGTAGGACGAAATTGATGTGTCCAGCAGCAAGTCCGTCCTACCGAGTAACGATACGGTCGAACAGGTTTTCAAAGCACTGGAGACGGAGACGACAGCGCTGTTCGAACACCTTGATCTCTCCTTTCTCAAGGACCTTCCCGTGTTCGCCCCTGATTCGAGGGGGCGAACACGGGTCCACGAGCCCCCAGAGTTGCTGAAAGGTGTCCTTCACTGCTTCTACAACGACATCTACGGGCTCCGACCAATGGCGCGAGAACTCCGGAATGAAGATGTGTGGCGGCAATGTGGATTCGAGCGCCCACCGTCCCGGTGGACGCTCTCACGGTTTATCACTGATTTCGCTCTCGTCGCAGAAGACATCTTCATCAAATTGGTGCATGAGCTTGCCGAGCAGGTCCCGTTCGGCAAGCTCTTCCGCATCGATGGTACCGACATTCCCGTCGATCAGCGTGATGATGACGCTAGCTGGAACTATGACCACAGCGAAGACGAGTACTACTACGGTTACGGCTGTTGTGTCGTGACCGCGGCAAACAACATTCCGGTCGCAGCAGCGTTCACTCCAGCAAAGAAAGTCGATCAGGAGACGGCGATGCGCGTCACGCGTGACGCGCTCGCCGTCGAAATCCCTCGATGGATGGTCGGTGATTCAGAGTTCGATATGCTGGAGTGGCACGACTACCTGCTGGCGCAGGCGGTCGTACCGGTTGCACCGTACAATCCACGCAATACGGACGACCCGCTAGAGATTGAGTATCGCGTCGAAGACCAGATCAAACGGCACAGCGACACAGTTCGTCTCTGGCAGAAACAGCTCGATAAGACGTATGATCAACGCTCACGGGTGGAAACAGCGATTGGTGTCTGCAAGGATCTCGGCCTCGGGACCTCGCGGGTCCGAGGCCGAGTGAGGGTCAAAGCACACGTTTTTCTGGTTCTGTGTCTTCGGTTGGCCGTTGCGCTCGCTAATCACCATCGAGGAAACGATGTCGCCAGCCCCAACATCATGCTATGAGAACCATTCTGCACCACCGCCTACGGGTAGTATGGTTGGTCGTGAGAAAGAGGTCGTGAAGCACCTCAGTAGGGGAGATTTAGATCGACTTCAAGCTGAGACTGACAATCTCAAAACCTACAAGCGGCTTACCTTTCTCAAGCATCTCTACGACGGTGAAACGTTAGCTGAGGCAGCTGACAAGGTCGGTATCTCGAATGGAGCGGCTAGTAACTGGGTACGTCGCTGGAATCAGGCAGCCCCTGCCGCAAGAAGCCGCCAACGGCGGCTGGTAGTCAGGGGTAGTTCACCTACAACTTGTGCCCAAGCGTATAATCCCACTCAGCTAAGATACACCAGAAACTAACCTCACATTATCGCCTTTGGTTTCTTAACTAGCAACGTCACGATACTTGTCCATACAGCGGCAAGGAACAGTAGTGACAAATTAAATGTTGATATCGCTCCAATCATGGTAATATACGGGGCAGCTATGATAACGATCATTGATCCCAGCCCGACGCTGACCGCAACTTGGATTAGTTGTTCGTTCTCTGCTCGGAATGTCACAGCACCGATGAATAGTACTAATGGAACTACAGTAAGCCACAGAACTATCTGTGGAACTGCACGGTCAATAGCAGGTCCAGTCGCATGATACCGGTCGCCAGTCAACAGCAGGTATCGGTTGTCATCCTGTTCGATAATGTCGTATGCTTCATCTATTGATAGCCCTTCGCCATATGTAAAATCGTCTGGAAGCTCGTCTTTGTAATAGCCATCACAGATAATGGTATAATTCTGGCAAATATCCGGGGTGAATGATCCATCTACTTTTGCCCTATTGAATACTTCTTGTGCAGCCGGTGAAAGTTCTTCATATTGGTGTACCTCAATAGTATCGTTATGTTCGTGTACAATATCCTCGTAATGTTCGTCAGTTTCCGGACTAACGGAATGGTGATAATCAGCACCACCGGAAAAAATATATGGATACGCGAGGGACCCAAGATAGAATAGACAGCCAATTAGAAGCACCGCCGTAATGATTCCGAGAATTCGGAACGGATCAGAGAAGCGGTACATCTACCAAAAATACTGTAGTAGTCGCCGAATAAAAAACCGTTGCCACAATTCAAACATGAGCCGTCAACTTGGAAGTCTTCTTGTTCGGACAATAACACCGACAGTGTTGGTAAATGATAAGAAGTGATCGGTTACCGGCCTTGACTTAGTTGTGGAAATGACTAATCACGATTCTTCAAGATTCGAAACCGTTGCAGTCTCTGTTTCCATCACATCACTAAATACATACGCATCACAGTCTGCTCGAAGATCAGGGAGTGCTTGTGGGTTGTTTTTGATTACAACGTAGTCCTGACCTTGTCTCTCACAAAGTTCAGCAAGCTGCGAACAACGTTGATATTCCGTGGTGGTAGAGCATCGAGACAAAGACCAGCTACTTCACCGTCTGGAGAAGGCCGTTGAAGCTGGTGACATGTACGAGTTGGAGACTGTCGATCACAGTGTTTTCGTCGGATATAGAGGTGATTGCCCAGTCAAGACTGCGGAAACGGGATCACCGGGGTCGGCAACCACTCGAAGCACGGCTTCAGCGAACTCCGAGCCAAGCCGGTTCCAAAGTAGGAGGAAAATCAGGGAGGTGACACAAATCGTAATAGAGGTAAAATATTGACATTACGGCCTGACCGCGTCTCGGCTGACTTCAACTCTCATTCCGGTGTCCACGAAATTGGGCTCACAGACAGTCCTAATAAAGGTAATCGGACTCTCGAAAACTGATAAACATGTTTTACTGACACCTAACTAATGTGAGCCAGAAAATTAGAATCCGACACCATGAATAAACGGCGACCGACTAGCCATCCTTAACGAAACCACCGTCATCTTCACCTTTCCAATCGAATTTAACGAACTCAAGATCATCCCTGTCATCGGGATCACGAGGGTCTGTAGTCGACCGTTCGTCATCATCCTGTCCGGCCTTAAGTGTAAACAGTCTTATCAGCTATGAGCCAGCCATCTTCAACAACATCATCATCCTGATCAAGCGTGGTCACAGTCCCTGAGTCAAATCCATTTCCAAAAATAAGGCCAGTTTCCTCGCGATCGAGACCGCCAATGTTGATTACAATTTCTTCAAGTTCTGTATTCCCATCAAATGATACAGTAACTGGGTCAAGGTCTCCTGATGCGTCATCACCGTTTTTAGCGTCCACTGCTTCTACTTCGGAAATTTCTGGACTCTCTTCCGCAATGAATGCTATGAAGCTAATTGTCTCTCCGGCCTCAATGATCCTCGGTTGTTCTTTTTCTGGCACCGTATCGTCTTCGCATGCATCATTGGCATCGGCGACGAGTTCCACTTCATCAAGTAACACGTCACCATCTTCAGGCTTGTCAAGTGCAAACTCATTGTCAAGGTCTTCTCTGGTATTTACTTGCAATCCGATACATTCACATGCTCCGAGTGGAAGGTAGATACCGTCTTCGATATCAGAGAACAGTTGTGCTTCGTCTGGGATTGGCTGTTCACCTGATTGTTCGCCGGTGTAGAAGGTAACTCGATCCGGGTCTGCTCCGGTTTTCTCAGCAATGTAAACACAGATGTCTTGTTTGCCCTGGTTACAAACCTGAAAAATATCGTCAAACCATGAAATAGAGTTTGAATTGACTCCTTCACCATCAACGTCCGTTGGATTCTCTTCGCTCATCTGAATAGCCAGATGCCCATCCTCGTCAATCTCCGCATAACTCTGATTCGGCGAGTCAGGACAACTGTCCAACCCTAGATACGCATCCGGGTCTTCGGCCACCTCAATAGTTACTTGCCGCTGCGATTCAACACGGGTGAACGCCCCGGAGCCAAGCAATGCACTGCCGCCAATAGATACCGACCCAAGTCCGAGAAGAAGGCGCCTCCGTTGCACGGTGGAACACATTCAATTAATTGGGTAGAAGATACTTTAGTATCTTCAGCATATACCAGAGATAACCAATGCATGTGCGTAATCTGGTTATATTAACGAGCGATTATTTTAGAGCTGAATTTAAATTTTGCAGGCTACGTCCCTGTCCTCAAGGAGAAGCGCAGTGAACCGTAATGAACGAGTAGCGCAGTAGTTCGGGGATACAGCCGTCGCTTAGCCTACGTGAAATCATCCAATTTAGGTGCGGTCGAACAACAAACTGTGACGGATTCTACTCATGAGGATGGCTTCGAACGGGATCATAACCGTAGTCAGACTCGATTTGTTCGTCACCAGCAAGTAGGGCAGGGCATGGCCGAATTAACGCCTGCAGAGACCGCGCTCCCTGTGGACACTGTGGTAGTTCACTCTACAGATGCACCCTCTGAACTTGGCCCAGGAGTGAGACTCATCCGACGTCGTCGTGTAATAAGCCTGAGGACAAGTGCCCCAAGGCCCAGAAGAGTAATAATAAAGTTAACCAGCCCTCCGATCACTGGTATTTGCCAGAGAATAGCCGCGAGCAGAAGCCCAGCGAGGAGTGCTGCCCATCGGTTATTCACATCAGCTAAGGATAGAAGCCAATCTCCGATAGCGAATCGACCGTAGATTGTTCCAATCCAGATGGTTAACAGAAATACGAACAACCCGGCAATCGAGATTGGAATACCGATAACGGTTAGTGCAACTATGATGAGAATAATCGGGGCTCCAATCAATATGCCGAGTCCAGTCAGACCACTTCTGATAGGATCGGTTTCAACACGGTCAGACACACGATCCGAGAACTTCGGGAATAATCCGAGTAATAACGCTCCGAGAAAAAAGTTCAATATAAAACCACCAATGGCAAACACCCATGTGCTAACCGGTTGGAAATCGCCGAAGAACATGGGAGCAATTGACCGGTCTCTTGTGATATCACCTTGGACAGCATCAAGATTTCCGCTGAGTTCTCCATCGTATGTCAGCGAACCATTAATGATTGCTGTATCACCAAGTTGAATTGTTGCAGCGCCAATCCGAGCATCACCCTGTATGGCTCCATCAATTTGTACACTGCCTGCCCCAACGTTAAAGTCTCCTTCAACAACTCCTGTTTCAGTAACTCGGACCGAACCAGCACCAGATGATACATCACCACGGACAGTCCCTGCTATATCAATGCTCCCGGCAAAAGCTTCGATATTCCCTTCGACTACACCGTTTTCTCGGACAACAATATCACCAGCGAATCCGGAGATATCCCCTGTTACTGTTCCTTCGACAATAATCGTCCCGAACACGCCCTCGACACTTGAGACGTTTTCTCCACTCTCCACCGTTACCTTGTCGCCAAAACCTGACTGTGCTGATACAACTCCTGGAAATAACCCCACTACGAGCAGTGTACTGATAACAAAAACAAATATATGACGTTGTGATGCTGACATGTGTAACAAGTTAACATATAAAGATATAAATTTTCGGAACCCCCGCAACAATACTCGCAAATACTACTGAAAATCAGAACAGCAAACAGGGAACATCAGTCTCCTCATTCTGCAACTACAATAGCCCGTAGATCGTTAACATTCGTTCCTGTTTGTCCGGTTTTAATAGTTGCATTAACTGATTCAAGAACTTTGTAGGCATCATTGCAATTTAATGCGGATCTCAGTTTTCTGTGGCTTAATTTCTCCTTAACTGATTTATCCACGATGCCTCCTGCAACATTCACGGATCCATCAATCCCATCCGTATCAACACTGGACACAATAATACGCGAATCATCTATTTCAAGGGCAGCGCTAACCGCAAATTCTTGACTTGGTCCTCCATCACCACTGCCTTGCACAGTGACTGTTGTCTCACCGCCGGAGAGAAGAACTGCAGGTGGTTCGACTGGATGGCCAGATGAGATGATTTCCTCAGCGACGCCGACGTGTACTTTTGCTACCTCACGTGCCTCTCCCCGGATTGACGAAGAAAGAATCAGTGTTTCATATCCCTTGTCTGTAGCATAATTCTCAGCAGCCTGAATTGCAGTACGGTTATCAGCGAGAATATGCGTATCTACTCTATCGAAGCATTGCATATCAGATGTTGGCGTCTCCTCGCACTTTCCCTGTCTTCCTTGGTCAAGATGCATGTAAACAGACTCAGGCGGAGTGATTTCATACCAATCAAGAACCGTTAGAGCGTCGTTAAAGGTAGTCTCATCAGAGGCCAAGGGACCACTGGCAATTGTACTTAGATCATTCCCCACAACATCACTGAACACAAGGCCAACTGCTCTTGCTGGAGCAGCTGCACGTGCTAGCTGACCGCCCTTGATTGCTGAAAGGTGCTTTCGAACCGTATTTATTTCACCAATTGTCGCACCACTCGTAAGCAGGTTGCTTGTTACTTCTTGCAGCTCTGACAGCGAAATATTGTTTACAGGTGCAGGGAGGAGTGCACTACCTCCACCAGTAATGATAGTAATGATAAGATCGTCTTTGTCTGCCGCTCTTGCTAAATCAAGCACCTGCTTTGTTCCTTCTACCGCTGACTGATTGGGTACTGGATGCGATCCCTGTACGCAACTGATTGCAGATAACTCAACTGGGTTGTCAGTGACAATAATTCCATCAGTTATGTGTCTCTGGATTAGTTCTTCAAGAGACTTTGCCACACGACCTGCTGCATTTCCACCTCCAATGACAAGGACACGACTGAACTGATCCAGATCATACTCTGTCTCATTTATCGACAAGACAGCATTATTGACTTCCACCTGAGAGTTTATAACATTCTCCGGCTGTGCTGCCTCAATGCCGGTCAGTATACAATCAAGTGCGATTCTGTGTTCTTTGGTTTGTATGAGTTGCTCACGGTTTTGCACCTCTACATCGGATTGATCGTGGCTCACACCTATCAACATACATACGTGATATCAAAAGCGTTTATTTAGCAACGAAACGGATGATCTCACGAGAGAATACGTATGTGTGATACTTTAGTCTCTTTTTGAATGAAACATAGGGCCCGGAAACTACGTTAGTCAATTTTACAAAATAATAAGAGGAGAAAGCAGTGGCCAATGCGTCTCCCGTTGAGACGGAATTACAGGACTTGACCTTGAGGTTGCGGAGAGATGGCTGCTCAACCGGGCATACTTTGACCGAAAGAGATTAACAATAGTATACAATTAATGGACGCCGACAGAGCACCACTTGATGATATTCGTGTGAGCCAAACAGCTCAAAATAAGTCTAGCCGTTATCTAACACCAGAGCAACTTAGAACTGTGCTGCGAACAGCATCAGGCTATGTCTGTCGTAAAACGTCGCCAAATCACGACGGATTATATGATGACTCGAAATTTATCATGCGCGGCACCTTCTATGAGACACAACTAGATATTGTCTTTACCGTTGAAAATGACTATGTCACAGTGGTTACACAGATGTCCCAGCATGCAGATAGTCTCCGCGGACGTTTTTATGACCATATTGGTGAAACCGCTGGTGACGCCATTGAGATAGTATCTAATTGACATCCTCACCCGCCTGAAAGTGGGTGAATCCCAAGCGTTGGGATATTAAGGTTTACAGACTCCCTGTTCTCTCGGGGTGAACCGTCCGCTCTCGCGGTCGAACAGGAAGACTCCGGGCCTGCCGGTGCCGGTTGAATGTGTCACTGAGCGACGGCGCGTATCCACGGCCTGAAGGCCGTGGTATTGCGCTTGTTCAGCATATAACCTACCCGGCAAGACATAACAGATAATCTCTAGTATATATACATAGACGAATTAGCTCTACCCACTAACCTATTACTCATCTGTCCTTTTGTAGGGGGGCTTCGAAACAAAACCTCCTGATTTTAGCCATGGGAAACTTCAATGGGTGCCTCGATGAGGATAACAGTAAATACCGCAGGGACGAATACAAAAAATATGAGCGAAGAGACTGGGCAAAATCAGCTTGTTAGCTATTACCACCAGTATGTCGGAGATCCTGACCGAACCATCGATATCTATGCTGGGTTCGGACTCTTTTTTCTCGGATTAGGATTGGGTCTCGCAGGCGTTTTGATATTCCTCTATAGCGCAACTCTGAGTGAAGCAGTCTACTCCCTTCGTGAGATTGCTATTGTCACTGGCGCGATTGGTACTCCAGCACTGCTTGTTGGGATAGTTGTTCTTTTACCGGTTGATAAACGGATGCTCGCTATTGCTGGTATTGGGAGTGGTATCTGTGGGATCGGAATTATCAGGTTTGTCGACGCCTATCCATACAATTTTAATGTCGCTGGGCCAGACGCCACTGCAGAGGTCGTTGGTATCTATAGTGTTGGACTGGTGCTAGTTATTGCTGCAACAGCTGCTGCATTGATTGCACATCGTGTGGAACAGGCAGCTGAGAGAACTCCGACCACGGGCACAGAGCAGACTAATCCGAGCACTGACGGCAATGAATCTGTCACCGATGCCGATGTTCAAGCAGATATCAAGCGCGAACTAGATCAGGCTGAGCTTTCATTGGGAGGTGTCGAGAAACGTGAAACCCGACGTCTAAATCTTGATACAACCGAGCTTAACGATGTGGATCGTGACAGTCTCCCCGATCCAAATACCAAAACACGGACATCTGACAACCGTGTTGATGACGCAGTCTCCCAACTTGACGGGCTCAAAGGAAAAGAAAAGAAGACAAAAAGTGGAGAAAGTACCGATGATCAAGTCGCAGCACTTAGCGAACTCAAAGAACAACAGGCAGACTCGAAGTCTGATACGACACTTTCTGAGCGATTTAAAAATCTATTTTCATCGAAATGAGAAACAAGGTACATTACAGCGGTATCGAGGCGAAATCACATCCGTTTACGGGTGTGGATGAAGCCGACAACTGTGATGCCAACAAACCCGGTAACGCTGAATCCCATGCCAGGATTGGAGACGGCGACTTGGCCCTGCCAGTAGTCTGGTCATGTCGATCAGACTGCGAACTTGAACCTCCCAACCAAGCCCTGCGGTGCCGTGGGAATCCCACCCTGTTCACAGGTGGGAGGAGGTCAACCACATACCATTCGTGATGGGAACGTTATGCTGGCTTGATAGCCCAGGCTGAGAGTTGATGGTTTGAGCTCGTATATACACCATTGCAGCTCTGAGTAATTACGAAAGTTCACGAAGAATGCCTCGCACCTAAAGTCTGGAGACTATCACGACGAGGCTGTGGTATTAGCCTGCGACCCACCTGATCGAGTCCGGTTTCGGCTTGAGAGTCCAGCAAGCAATATTAGCCCAACCAGCCGTAGTGCAAAAGTTATCTCGAATGTGACGAGACCAGCCTCAATGCCGATAATACCAAAGACACCTTCACCGAGTAACAGTAGAACTTCCGGTATCATAAGCAACGCTGAGGAAAGGATGTATCCTACACGTTCATTCTGGCTAACCTGTGAGTATTGGTATCCAATAATCGCAACACCCATCGCGTACACCCCGATAAACATCCCAAGCACCGGAACGACAACTTCTGGTAGGAAATAACTGACCTCCAATACATCAGACCATCCGATCAGCCCCCATTCTCCATCAACCTCTCGAACAAGAAGAATTCCTGGTGAAAATACGAATGCAAATGGAACTAAAATTTTGTTCAATGATAGCATAAAGGCAATCACTGCTGTTTTGAGCTTTTTTGCGTTTGCAACGCCTGCTCCAGCGAATGCAGCAACCGCAACCGGAGGTGTCACATCAGCCATCAGGCCAAAATAGAGAATGAAGAGATGGGCAGCGACAATCCAGATTCCAATATCTCCGATTGGGCCACCAAGCATCGCAACGAGAATCACATACATAGCTGTTGTCGGCATGCCCATTCCAAAGATTACAGATGCAACACCTGTCAACCCAAGCAACGCGAGAATTGATCCTCCACTAACAGTATTAATCAGCGAAGCAAGGTTTGGTCCTAATCCAGTGACACTGATTACCCCTGGAACGACGCCGGCGGCAGCCACAGCTATCACGACCGTTGTTGCTGTTCGTGCACCATCATCCATAGACCTGAGCACAAAGGTCCCAAATTGAAACGCCGGGTTCTTGCCCCACGATGGACGACCAAGCTGATTGGCTACCTGCTCTGAGGTATTTTTAACCCCATCATCAAGTTCCAGTAATGGAGCGTCTGGTCGACGTTGTAATATCATAAATAACACACTCACGATAATTGCAATCCAACCTAAGTCGCCAGCAGCAGCCACGAAAGCGTCAATTATTCCATGCGAATTTGTCTCAATTGTTGCACCAAACTGATTACGGATAAGGTTAAGTAGGCCAGTACCAGCCGTTGCATAGCTCCACGTCTGAAGAAGATATCCTCCTATAATCGAACCGAATAGTAATGATCCATACCGTTCGTTATAGACTGCAAGGATACTGACAATTGCAACAGTGAGAACAATTGTTAACCATCCTGCATTGTTAATTGAGTAGTTGGCAATGACAAGAAAATACAACAGCGCGAATAAGGGGACGAGATAGAACCAGCCAGATTTGAGCTTCTCAAGCCCATTAGGAAGTTCTGTCCGTGGTAAGCCTCCGATATCACTCCGGACAGCCTCAAAGTGCACCATCACCCACATGCCGAAGAAGAACGCAATTGCCGGCAATGTTGCTGCAATAATAACATCAGAATACGGGGTTCCGGTGAATTCAACAATCAGAAATGCTGCAGCACCCATAACCGGCGGCAGCATCTGCCCCCCCGAAGAAGCGGATGACTCAACAGCTCCCGAGAACTCTGGGGAATATCCTGACCGTTTCATCAGTGGAATCGTAAACGCTCCAGTCGTTACGGTATTCGCCACTGATGAGCCACTGAGCATTCCCATAAACCCGCTGGAGACAGTACTTGCTTTGGCTGGTCCACCTCTGAGTGTCCCAGTCAATGCATATGCAAGATCAATAAACCACTTTCCAGCACCGCTCAGTTTAAGGAATGACCCGAACAGGATAAATATGTAAATGAAACGAACACTAACACTCACCGGCGTGCTGTGAATCCCCGCTTCAACAGTATACCATAAATTGAACACAATGCTATCCCAGGACCCCGGCAAGATGGCAAGGGAACCAATAAAGGGGGTATCTCGCGGGATAAGATACCCAAACCGAGCATAGATTATAAAGAGGCTCACTAGTCCCATCAGCAGCCATCCCAGTGTTCGTCGAGTAGCTTCAAGCACAAGCACGATACCAAGACATCCAAGCAAAAACGCATACGAAACCTCATCAAGCGGTATTCCAAAAGCTGCAATCACTGACACAAGTGGCTCCATAACTGGATAGACCTCGTGAAGAGGACGACCCGAATCGAGTCCCCGTACCGCAAGCTCTCGGATTTCATCGAACTCTGTAACTATGTACGTCGCTGGTAGGACGGAAAGAATGATAAGAACAATATCTGCAGGTGCGACTCGATTCTGATTCGGATCAACAACTGCCCATCGGACAAATTGTTTGCCCCGTTTCAGATTCAACCGAGTCCATACCCGCGATAATCGGCTGGCGACTGGGCCTGTTCCACGGGTTCCAGGAAACAGCAGAAATGCCAAGATAAGCGCAAAGGCTACATGGATCGCGTGAACTTGTAGCGGTTGTAGAGCTCGATCAATTTCGAATAGGTATGGAACTGAGATACGGAATGAGTAGCCATACGCTGCAATCCACATCTGAAACGCAGAGAAAATAATACCAACAATTGCAACAACGAGAACAGCTACTCCTTGGAGATCTCGACTTCGATCGACACCATCTAAGTCGTCACCGTCTGGTTCTTTAGAGGAAAGCTCATTTACACTCATAGATACTCAATCACTGCCACTACCAACACAGTGGACTCTAGGTGTTTATATTTGCTTTTGATTGCCTGAAAAAATGCCATGACCAATACCACAACAGCCTGTCGAAGTAACAGCCACAACCTCAATCAGGGATTGTTCTTCAATATCAATTGCCACCGGCCCATCGGATCTGTTGAGAAGATAGTACTGTTGTCCATTCACAGTAAGTGTGTGATTTGGGACAGGGTGTAAGGCGACTGTAAGCGAGTCGTATGTGTCCTCTGAATGGACAACGAACCCTTCATCAGTTGTCGTCATATTTGTGGTTGTGGGTAGGCCAGCGCCATACGATCGAAACACAATTTTATTCTCAGCAAGTTTTGTCCCCGAGATCTCGTATTCTTCCGTAATTGGTGTCCGCTCGACACTATGTGTATACTCTAACTGCACCAAGTCCCCATCAGTAACTTCCTCTTCAATTATCTCCTCGCCTGTTTCTGTATCAGTTACTACCAGTGTCGTTTGTACAGGCACAAATGCTGCTAAACCGATGAGAACGACAAATGTAACTGCCAACCCAATTACGACACGGTTCATACGCTTAGATGAATGAAGTGAGGTTGATAGCGTTAGTTGTCTTCGAAGAACGATTCTGCTCCAGGATGTTGCGGCACATTCGGAAGCCCGTCTTCAGCAGTCTCTATCGAAATGTCATCTGCTCTCTCTCCGATTTCATCAAGGTTATTGAAAATTGCCTCAAGCACTTCCTCAACAACTTCCTCATCTTGATCTTCATGTGTTGCGATCATTGCTTGGACCGACACTGTCTCAACGTCTTCATCGACTCCATCATAAGTGCCGCTAGGGATTGTATCAGATGCAAAATACTCGATCTCTTCTTGTAGATCGTCTCGGAAATCGCCACTGATTTCAATAATATCGATGTCAATGTCGTTTGCAAGTTCCTCAACAGCACCCACTTGGTAACCTCCGACGACAAAAGCTGCGTCAGTATTACCATCCCGGAGTTCATCAGCTGCCCCTGCGAAGTCAGCATTCCCTTCGTCAAAGTCATCTTCTCCAATCCCTGCCTGCTCAAGGATCTGTAGTGCGTTTGCTTGTGTCCCTGATCCAAGATCCCCTGTGTTTACCTCAGCACCCTCTAGATCATGGACAGTTTTAATATCTGAATCTGCTGTAGTAATAAGATGGATTGTCTCTGGGTACAGAGTAGCAACACTTCGGAGATTGTCGATTGGCTCGTCGAAATCATCGATTCCTTCTCCTTCATACGCAAACTCAAGAATGTCGTTTTGAATCAATGCAAAGTCTGCATCCTCATCCCCGAGGCTACCAGCATTGGCCGTACTAGCGCCCGTTGATTGAACTTCAAGCGCATATTCCGTTTCTGAATCAATGATAGTCTTAAAATCACCTGACAGCGGATAATATGTGCCAGACGTGCCCCCAGCGTGCCAGCTAAGAATGTCCTCATCGCCACCAAGGAGGTCACTACAACCTGCGATCCCCGTGGCTGTAACGGCAGCTCCCGCGGCCAGTACTGATCGACGATCTGCTGTAGATGTAGATTGTTCGGTCATATCGACACCTAATTTCATATAGTAATCTATATAAATTTATAGAATTAGGGTTAACGCTCATCATGATGCTCATAAACAAGGAAATTATTGAACTATTGTCAGTTTATACCGATTTAGTGATACTAATCGATGAAATATTGTCGTCTAATGGGCGGGCTTCGACAGGTTGAGATAAGCCATTTATTGATGTTATATTTATCCAACTCTAGAGTCTGCAGCAACTTCTTATATCTCCCAGAACAGTTTCCTATGGTGGCGACTAGATATATACGATGGCTGTTCTCTTCGACATGGACGGTGTAATTCTCAAAGGAAAATCCACCCCGCGAGACACGTACTATCAGGCATCCAATCATGTACTTGATAAAATTGACCAGTCGGTTAGCGAAACTGACCGTAACCGTCTGGAAGTGTATTCATATGAAAAGTTCAAAAAAGCATGCCAATCAGCAGATGCTCCTCTTAACCCGCAGAAACTCTGGCAGGAGCGCGAACAGATGGTCTCAGAACTTGAGCACGAGCACATTATGTCTGGAAGTCGGAAACTGTATGAGGACACCTCAGTCCTTTCCTCAATACACGAAAACATACCAATCGCTATTGTTAGCAACAACCGACAGGCGACGGTTGAATTCGTTGTCGACTATTATGATTTGCCAGTGGACATCGCCAAAGGTAGGACTCCGTCACCAGACGGGTTCCGACGAAAAAAACCGGATCCGCACTATCTTACCAAAGCCTGCAATCAACTAGAGGTTTCGGCAGGATTATACGTTGGTGATCGGCAGAAGGATATGATTGCCGCTGATCGGGCTGGCATATCAGGAGTGTTTATTCGACGAGAGCACAATGAATCCAAACCTCTTCCAGAAAAAGCAGAATATGAAATTCATTCCCTACGAGAGCTACCGGACACAATAACAAAAGAAAGTGAAATCAGCTAATGGTTTTCCTTGTATATATTGACTAGTTCCTGCATTGTCGCCTTTGCATCGCCAAACAGCATATTTGTGTTATCATTTGTGAAGAGCGGGTTTGGTATTCCTGAGAAACCAGGACTTAAGCTCCGTTTGTTAACAATCACAGATCCTGCATTCGACACCTCAAGAATTGGCATCCCAGCAATTGGACTTGAATCGTCTTCATTTGCAAGTGGATTCACAACATCATTTGCCCCAGTAACAATCACGACATCTGTCTGTGAGAATGTCGGATTTACCTCTTCTAGTTCTCGCATCTTGTCGTATGGGACATCAGCCTCTGCTAAGAGCGCGTTCATGTGCCCGGGCATTCGGCCAGCAACAGGGTGAATCCCAAACTCGACATCGACGCCGTTTTTCTCAAGTAGTTCAGCAAGCTCAGCGACAGCGTGCTGTGCTTGGGCAACAGCCATTCCGTACCCTGGGACGATAACAACCTGCTGGGCTGCGTCAAGAAGAATTTCAACCTCTTCAACAGATGTTTCAGTTATTTGCCCTTCGTATTCTTCTTCCATCTCAGAGGTAGTTGCCTCCTCGCCGAACCCGCCAAAGAGAACGTTTCGTAGTGATCGGTTCATCGACTCACACATAATTACAGTCAGTATAAATCCGGCTGCTCCAACAAGTGTTCCAGCAATAATCAATGCAGTGTTATTAATGACAAACCCAGTGGCTGCCGCTGCAAGCCCTGAATATGAGTTTAATAATGCAATGACAACCGGCATATCAGCCCCACCAATAGGGATGACAAGTAATATACCAAGCACTGAAGCCGCCAAAACAAGCAGCCAGTACGATGGCACCATATCTGTTTGCAGTGTATCGGCGAGAATATCTGGTTGAATTACAAGGTACGCACCAGCAACCAGAGCAGCAATCAAGAACAATGCCTTAACAATCTGTTCGCCAGTGTATCGCACCGCTTGCGTGCTGATGACACCATGGAGTTTTCCGGCAGCAACGAGACTTCCGAAAAACGTTACTGCACCTACAAGCCCAGAAAAGACTGCTGCAGTTCCTACGTCAGTAGGGATCGAACCACCCTCAAGCATTAATTCCCCTCCTGCAACTAACACTGAAGCCCCCCCACCAAATCCATTGAACAATCCAACAAGCTGCGGCATCTCCGTTCGCTCGACCCGAACTGCCAGTAGCACCCCAAAAAGCCCCCCGACGATGAGTCCGGCAATCACCAATTCCCAAGTAAGAATCTCAAATGCGACTAACGTAATCACGACTGCGATGATCATTCCGATTGAAGAAATGATGTTTCCACGCATTGCAGTCCGGGGATGTGTCATATCCCGCAAACCTTGAATAAACAAGATTGCAGCGACTAGGTAAGCGAGTGAGATCCCCCACTCGGGGACAGAAATAAGCTCTGACATTAATTCTCACCTCCCTTACGGAAATCTTCGAGCATGAAATGTGTCACTAAATAACCACCAACAACGTTGGTTGTTGCCATTACAACTGCGATAAATCCGATAACTGCAGCTATCGTCCCAGATTGGCTACCAGCGACGACAACGGCTCCAATGAGAATAACACCTGTAATAGCATTAGCTCCCGACATCAACGGTGTATGCAAATTTGTCGGTATACGTGTAATAATCTCATACCCAACAAAAGCAGCAAGCACGAACAGTGTAACGTTAGTTATTAGAAGTTCAATGGAACTCATCTATTTTCACCTTATTATTCCTCTTTGTCTCTGTGTGGTTCACGGTTAATACCATCATGTGTGAGTAATGTTGCATCAATGATTTCGTCATCTGTATCAATCACCAAGTCGCCATCCTCAGCTAGTAATTTTAGAAAGCTCACGAGATTGCTTGAAAACAGTTGGCTGGCTGTATGCGGAATTGTTGCTGGTAAATTTGTGGGACCAAAGACCTTTACTCCATCAATTTCTACAGTTTCATCTGCGCGAGTTGGAGCACAGTTTCCTCCACCAGCTGCTGCGATATCAACGACAATTGACCCTGCATCCATTCGCTCAATCATCTCTCGGGAGATAATCTCTGGCGCTTGACCGCCAGGAACAGCTGCAGTTGTGATCATAATGTCTGACTTGCCCACAACATCTAAGAGCATCTGCCGTTGTCGCTCGTAGAAATCATCTTCTTGCTCTTTGGCATGACCCTCCTCATCAGCAACGTCCTCCGGTTCCTCTTCAATTGCAAAAAACTCGGCTCCTAGACTTTCAACTTCTTCTTTAACTTCTGGCCTAATATCATGTGCTCGTGTCCGACCACCAAGTCGCTCGGATGTGGAGATTGCTTTTAATCCAGCAACACCAGCGCCCAGTACAAAAACATCAGCGGGACGGATCGTCCCTGCAGCAGTCATCTCCATTGGAATCATCTTCGGTAACTCTTTAGCAGCAATAGTCATTGCTCGATAGCCACTTAGACTATCCATTGAAGATTGAACATCCATACTCTGTGCCCGGCTAATTCGTGGTGTCAGCTCTAAGGCAAACGACGAAATTCCGCGCTCCGCGAGTTCATCTAACTTTTCATCGAGTTGGTGAGGACCAACTTGACCAATAATCACTTGTCCATCACGATACGGGTCTGCTGGTGCGTCCGGATCATTTGCCGCCAATCCACGAACATGCAAAATAATATCTGACTGCTCAAACACTGCAGACCGGTCATTAGCTATCTCGCATCCGGCTGTCCTGTACGCTTCATCGGTATGCCCTGCGTCATTACCAGCTCCAGTAGCAACGCATATATCAAATCCTTGCTCAAGCAGTTCTTCTGCTCCAGAAGGAGTAAGTGCAACACGCGTTTCGTCAGCCCCCGTTTCACTGGGTACACCAATTCGCATACATATATTCAGGATGTGATGAACTTATACTTTGAGTATAGTTATCATTTTCCGTAGACAGTATTCTATATGCATATTTTCATTATACAATGGGATGGCAGTGTAAAATCACTAATACAAACTAGATGGTAACGTGGATTCCTGGCTCCACCGTGGGTGGGAGATTACTCATTCAGCCGGAGGAGGATCGGCCAATATTCTATTAAGTTAGGATTGAGGACCCCGGGTTGACTGGACATAGTACTCCGTAGAAGTCTTTGAGGAACTGGGAGATGAACGGTCAAAATTCACCGGAAGTGACGGCATTTATCCCCTCGATTGCTGAATTACCTCAATAGCTTTCCCGAGTTACTAACTCCAGTCAACCTACTTTGACTCTGAGCTCCCCGACAATCTCTGCACCGCCGGGCGCCGGGTAGTTAATCCTCTGATCTTTCGTGCCAGCGCAGGCCTATCCATGAAAGTGGCTGCTGATTAACTCTCGAAGGGAAAGATATCTACGTGATTGATAAATCACAAGATCTGGTATCCACCTGTGATGGTTTGTGTTGGCATGACTCTTAATATATTAAGGTCCTTCTATATCCGACATGCGTGCTGTGTCACTCCTCCCCTCGGCAACTGAGATGCTGTACTCAATTGGCGTCGAACCCATTGGTGTCTCGCATGAGTGTGATCATCCTCCCGAAGCCCAACAACTTCCGAAAGTAGTCCAATCCAGAGTTGCTCCTAATGCGTCAACGTCATCAATTAACGAACAAGTTCAGAATACTGAGTCTGCGGGGGGCGTATATACAATCAATCGCGATGTGCTTGCAGGATTAGCCCCCCGATACAATTGTCTCGCAGGGGATTTGCGATGTGTGCGCTGTTGATGATAGCTATATCCATACAGCTGTTGATCAATTAGGTATTGATGCCGAGATTATCACTACAAATCCACATAGCCTTTCAGAAGTTATTACAGATATTGAACGTCTCGGAGAATATTTTGATCGTACTGAGAGGGCAGCTGAGGTAGTAGGTACCCTTGAAGAACGCATTACTCAGGTCCGACGAGAAGCAACCCCGTCAGCACAAGCTGGTCCAGATGTCGCAGTGCTTGACTGGATGGACCCGATAATGGCTGCTGGCCACTGGGTACCCGATATAGTTGAAATTGCAGGTGCAACTTGTTCAATCAATAATGCAGATCAAGCTTCAACACCCTGCAGATGGCAAACGCTACAAAAGCATGATCCAGATGTTATTATCGTAGCGCCTTGCGGATTTGAGATCGACCAAACGGTAGACAATACGAAAGACCTATCTAACCGCCCTGGATGAAATGACTTGACCGCCGTACAGAATGAGCGGGTTTATATTGTCGATGGCCACCACTATCTAAATCGTCCAGGTCCGCGTCTGATTGATTCCCTTGAGATTATTGCACAGCTTATTCATCCCGAGATAGATGTTCTGCCAAGTGAACTTCCCCGGCCCTACTCTGCTCGGGCTGCACCCTCTTTGTTGAGGACGGGGGTTCCTGTCTTTCGAACAGGACTTTCTGATTCCACAACGGCACTTGCAGACACTTCATGGGTGGCATCTGTGTCCACAGCGGTGCCAGTCTCCGCAGGCGTTGCTTTGGATTGCCCCAACCCTACTTGCTGGTGACGGAAAAATAGCGACTGACCGCGGTTATAATCCCGCTCTAAGCCAGCCTCATGAATGGATTCCGTCACAATGTAGCGTATCTTATCAACCGAATTGAATGTTTGGTTACAGCGAGCGTGCGGCTGTATCCCCGCCCTACTCGCTCCCGTTGATCGCTCCTTGAGGACGGAAACGTAACCTAAGAGTTAATTCCGCAACCACAACAAAGTGGCCAATAGGCACATGACTAGAGAGATTGGTGTATACTGAAACCTACACACAGATACGTGGTTAGGCAAGGCCAGTATACTCCCTTAGTGTGTGCGTTACTCCTCCGTCAACTACCAACGATTCTCCATTAACATAACTGGAAAGATCACTTGCAAGATATACTGCTGCAGCGGCAACATCTTCTGGATTTACTGCCTTTCTTAATAGCACTGTCTCAAGGAACTTTTCACTTCGAAAGACGCCTGCATTATTCACCATTGTATCGATACCCCCTAGTTCATCTGCGACATTCATTGCGCTCTTTAGGTCAGAGGGTGACGTAACGTCACATTCAGCAAATTCAGCTCTAACACCCATCTTCGACTCAATCAACTCATAAATCGGCTTCCCTCCTCATCTTGGTTCTTTCTGTACAGGCGGTACAAGGCGACTGCCCCGGGGCTTGACCCCGGGGTGAGTTCACGTCAGCGACCACAATGTTTGATCCTTCCTCTGCAAATTTTTTGCCATTGCTCGACCGTTACCACTCGATGCACCGGCAATAACTGAAATGTTACCAGATAATATAACGCTTCCAAGGCTTGCAACTGTATCACTTTGCTGGACGTTGTCAATGCTAGAAAACGATACCTTCACGATAGAATGTCTGCTTCTGTGTAGCTATCTTAGGAGTATGGTAGCATAATTAATTTGTTTCAAATGACATATGATTACATCACTTGTGTCTGAATTGGCATCCAAATATTGAAATGTTCATACAATTAAGTTTTTGTGACACGCAGCAAAACCAATAGATATCATCTAATGGAGGACTTGACCATGGATATCCTAACCGAAATACAAGAAAATCAGCTTGAGAATACAGTCAATGGCCCTGTTCAGACATCTGAAGATATATTTGGCGATCTTCCAGATGACTTAGATGATGGTGTTGTGTTTGAGACATCAGGTACTACAGGTGATCCTACACCAGTACCACACACTAACGTTGATCACGCTATTGAATCTGTAGTGGATGTATACCGCTTAGTAGGTCTTGATGAGAATGATAGTATTCTCAACTTTGGTGCTCCTGAGCCACATATCTCCGGCTGGGGAGTGAACAAAGCCATTGAACGGTATGGGTGTAGATCAGTGAACAATCACTTTGAGGATTATCACCAGGTGTTCGAAAACGAAGCGGCACACGAGGTAACTACCCTATTTACCGTTCCTAAAATTGCTGAGGCCGTAGGTGAAAAAATCGCTGCTAAGCGAGAATCTCCATCAGAACTGTTCCCAGACCTTGAGTTAATTATCTGTGGTGGGCAGATTGTTACTCAAAAGAGCAAGGAACGATTAAAAGAGTTGTGGGGAGCAGATAGAGTACGAGATATATACGCGACCACTGAAGTTGGAATCATTGCCAGCACAAATGATGATACTCGACAGTCAGTTCCGTTCTTACATCGGTATATTCTGGAGATTATTCCAGATGATAGCTCCGATGAAATTATTGATATACGGAATGTCTCTGAAAAGAGAGAAGGATCATTATTAATTACAGCCCCGGACAGAGAAGCGGCTGATATCACAAGATACCGGATCGGTGATAAAGTCGCCGTTCACCCTCGTGATGGAATTCCTAGAATTTCACACCTTGGTCGTGAGGACAACAGCATCGATATTTCTGGTGCACTCTTGTATCCTGCACAACTACATGTCGCTGTGAAAAATGCATATGGTACGGATGCTGACTGGGTTGTTCGTGTTTCACATGAAGATTATCCTGCACTCGATGTCTATGTCATCGACGGAGATGCTCAATCAAATCCAGAATTCAGGTCTCAGCTTTACGACCAAAATGATGCAATAAAGTTAGTCTACGAAGAAATTGGTTCTTTAGAACGGCTTGATATACATCATGTCGATAGTCGGGAAGACATTCCTGGTCTGTCACCAGACTCCGGCATCAAAAAAGAACATGTCCTTTTTGATGACTCATATACACAAATGTATCGCGGCTAATATAATCAAAAATATTTATTTGGACTCTGTACATTCACGCTAACAGGCCCTCCAAAAGATGCCTTCAGAAAGTATTATTTATCTAACTGGGATCATCTCGAGTCTAGTTCCTCTCCCAATGCTCTTTCTCGTTTATTTACTCTGGGATTCGCGATATAATATTTCGGTCGGATGGTTTCTCGCTGCTGTTATCTTTTCGGGCACTTGGGGATTGATCTCTGGGTTAGCTCTTCTAATCCCAGCTGAAGGAACATCAGCCTTTTTATTATATACTGCCCGTGTTGTTGGTATACTTGCAGGCGTCAGTTTCTTTCTATTTGTCCTTGAGTTTACAACCGGAAAGGCCCTTTCGTGGAAGGTTGTTTCTCCGTTCTTGGCAGTTCCGCTGATCACTTTTGTAGTGATTTTAGCCGATCCATCTGCGTTCATGTCGGTACAATTTGAGGGAAGAGGATATTCTCTCGAATTGCATGAATTTGGAATGGCTCTACTCACGTATGGGTTGATTTTACATATTATGGCCATTTCACTCCTTTTTCGAGGGTACCTTACTACAGATGGAGCACAACAGAATCAGGTAGGGATAATAATTATTTGGTACTTAATCAGTGTGGTAACTGTATTTGCGCCGTTTGTTCTCCCAATACCAGATTACTTTACTGTAGGTGTTTTCGGACTGTTGTTTTTATTTATCGGAACAGCCTACGCACTACAGAAGTTCAACCTCTTTACAATCAGTCCTATTAGTAAAAAAGAAATATTTGACAAGGTAAGCGACGGAGTGGTTGTTCTAACTCCACAAAACATAGTTATCGAGGCCAATCAGAGGGCGGAAGAGTTACTCGATCTTGACGGAGGATTTGCTGGAAAATCAGTTGATGAAATGTTCGATTCGGATGCTGCAATTCACAAATTGCTCAGTGATGATATCACCGGAGCTACGACGTTTAATGTGGACAGAGAAGATAGCACAAAATACCTCACTGTAACAAGCACGGATTTTCATTACGGGCGAGGGAATACAGGAACAATCTTAGTTATCCAAGATGTAACCCCCATTAAAACTCGGGAACAGCAATTAGATACACTTTATCAAGTATTTTCTCGTGTGTTCCGGCACAATATTCGGAATGAACTAACGGTTATTCGGGGGGTGCTTGAATTTGCACAATCAGAAAACAAAAAGGAACACGTAGATGCGCAACTCGAATCGGCGATTGAGTCAACTGATAAACTATTAGAGCACTCTCGAAAAGCGGGACAAGCAGAAGAACTTATTCGCGATCAGCATGAACCGCGTAAACAACCACTAGATGACCTTGTTGAGACTATCGTAACAAAATGTAAAGAGACATATCCAGACGCTACTATTAAAACTAGTGTTAATGGAGATGATGTTTTAGCCGTCCCAGGTTTTGGCCGGGCAATTGAATGTGCTATTGAGAACGCCATTGTACATAACCCCTATCCAGGAGCAATTAAGGTATCTTCATCAACTAACGGTGACTTCGTAACAGTTTCCATTGAGGATAATGGACAGGGTATCCCAGATGATGAGATTGAGGTCTTACAAAACGAAAAAGAAAATTCTCTCACGCATGGGAGCGGAGTCGGGTTGTGGTTGATCAAGTGGTACACTGAAAAGTCAGGCGGGGAGTTTGATATCACTAGCACCAACTGTGGTACAACTGTCAGTATGACTATCCCTAAAGCTTGATCTACAGAGAAAGCAGGCCGAGTGCATCGGGGCTTGACCCCGGAGCAGTTAAGTTGAAGCACCCTATGTGCAATCTTCAAGATGCTCTACTTGTTTTCCTTACAGAGGCGCAGTCTAAAGCAACTGGCAATTGTGAATTATGAAGCTGTACCCTGTCAACTCCGATTAACTCTGGCATGAAAATCAGATTTAATGTTTTCAAGCTAAACAGGGTCTGAGATCTCTTCTTGCTGAACTTTAACTCTCATAGGTTAGGTCCCCGTCCTCGAGGAACGACCAACGGGAGCGAGTAGGGCTGGGATACATTGCCGTTTTCGGTTCGTATTCACTTTGGCGGGTATGTACACCACTGCCGGTCGAAAACCGAACGTGTGATGACAGTTGCACATCGTTTCGGCTTCGAGCCTGACAAGAACGGCCGCCGAAATGTATCTCGCCATCACCGCTGAGTAGGAGTGGGTCGCTCTGAATCCATGTCTGTGGAGACTGCGCTCCTCGCGCGGATGGCCGGCAACAACCGACCAGCCATGAAGAAGCGCGTTGTGGAACAAAGAACTCCCGTCCGAAAAGTACGGATCAGCGCGAGCAGGGTAGGTAGCTCACCAAACCATCGTAACCGTCCGTTATTGATATTAGGAATTAGCAATCATTTAAAATCACTTGAGTATAGGACAACAAATCTGCCACTTATTATTACTATTCGATCATGTTGAACAAACATAATATTTTACTGTCTACATATGGTTATTTTTGAGTGAAATTCGATTAATATAAGTATTTAATCTATAACTGTTGCACAGTGGAATACGATAGATGAGTACACAATTGTTCGAATCCACTGACGGTTCTCTCAGACTATACGGGGGTGTCGGTGTTTCATGAGTAGTGAAAAATCAACTACTGATATTACGCTTGACTACCCAGCCTCCGATTGGAAAGGTTTCTTTAAACATCACTTTGGTCCTTCAATGATGTGGGCACTGATCAGCATTGGAGGCAGTCATATTGTATTAGGGCCGGAAATGGCTGCTACGTTTGGTTTATTTGCTGTCTGGGTTTTTGCGTTTGTCTATGTTGCGAAGTACGGTGCCTGGGAGCTGGGAATACGTTATAATTACGGAGCGGGGGAAAATCCTGTTGAAGCGTATGACCAACTCCCCGGGCCGAAAAACTGGATGCAATGGTTTACTGTCATTGTATTCGGGGTACTGTACGTTGGAATCACTGCCTCTGTTGGCATGAGCACCGCCGCCTTGGCAGCAGCAATTACACCTCTTTCAGTTCCTGTCGCATTCGTCGTGTTTGTCGGCGGTGCAGGTATACTGGTCTTCTTTGCAAAGTACAGTTTATTAGAGAAAATCCTAATTGGTTTTACCGCAGCACTTGGTGCATTATTGATTCTCGGCGTTTTTGCTGGTCCACCATCCACAGATGTTGCTGCTGAAACCGTATTCTCTCTCAACCTCGGCGGCGAGCGAACGATTGCGTTTGTTGCGCTCTTTGCTGCCGTTGCTGGATTTGCTCCAACTGGATTTAGTACGAGCGTGCTAATCGGTAGTTGGAGTATGGCAAAGGGCGAAGGAGCAAGCCAACTCAAAAAACATGGGCTTGACCCTCACGATGACCAATATCATGATTATATCAAAGAGTGGATACAGACCGGACGACGAGACTTTAATATCGGCTATCTTCTGAGTTTTGTTGTTGTCATCGCCATGGTTCTGTTAGCGACAAACGTGCTGTATCCTGATCCACCGGGCGATGAAAACTTCGCTATTGCAGTTGGTGAAATTCTTTCCGAATCGTTTGGTGAATGGTCTTTCTGGGCAATGATGCTTGGGGCATTTGCTGCGTTGTATTCAACAGTAATCACGCTGCTTGATGGTGCATCTCGTGCTGTTGGTGATGTAATTCCAATGGCTATGGAAAACGATGATCTCGATAGCGACCTGATTCGTCGGGTCATGGTCGTGTTGATTGTCGTTGTGAGTAGTCTTACCGTTCTCATCCTCGGGAACATTCCGGTCACATTACTCGTCTCGGTTGCAGCGATCCTTGCAGTCACCGAGATCCTATTTTACCCTGCAAACTACTACATTGTCAAAAAGAACCTTCCAGACGCATTCCAACCGTCCCGAGCATGGACTATCTACTATGCACTCAGCTTAATTGCGGTGCTTGGGTTTGGTGTTATGGGTGCTGCAGTTGAATTAGGGTTTGTTCCAGAACTTGTTGGGCTACTTTCCTAACGAACATACTCAATTTCTTATATCCTGAATCTAAATGAGCAAGTAGACTGACTATGGAGCACGATTTTCTGACTGAGATTGTCGGCACACAACGCGTTAGCACCGATCCAAGTACGTTGAATGATCATAGTCATGACTGGGGCACTCCGGACGAACATCATGTGCGTCCCGATGTCGTTGTTTGGCCTCGCTCAACTGAGGAGGTTGCTGCTATCTTATCTGCAGCACACGATCAGTCTATTCCAGTTACACCGTATGGATCTGGCACAAGCACGCAGGGACATGCTGTACCCAACGAGCATGGTATTAGTCTTAATCTCACACAACTTGACACAGTCGTTGATATCCGCACAAACGATTTCCAAGTGGATGTCCAAGCAGGCGTTGTCGGATCTGATCTGAATGAGGCATTATCAGAAACGGGGCTGTTCTTTCCGTCACTTCCTGCTTCAGGAGATACAGCAACAATTGGAGGCATGATAGCAAATGATGCAAGTGGGATGCGAACCGTAATGTATGATGAAGTGGCAGACCGGGTCCTCCGTCTGCAAGTCGTGCTCCCAAATGGGGAAATAATTGAGACCGGAACAAAAGCAATGAAGTCTTCTTCCGGATATAATCTTACCTCACTTTTTACCGGAAGTGAAGGGACTCTCGGGATCATCACGGAAGCAACGCTTGAACTATCACCACGACCATCGAATATCTATGGGGGCCGGCTTATCTTCAATTCCCGCGGTGATGCATCTGAGGCAGTCTTTGACTTGATCCATTCGGGGATTGACATTGCCAAGCTTGAGCTGGTCGATTCAATCTGTGCAGCAATGGTTAATGATTATCTCGACGCAGACCTTCCTGACGCTCCGATGTTGTTCATTGAGCTACATGCTGACCATGGAGTTGATGCACAGGTTGATACTGTTGAGAAGATAGCTGTTCAACATGACGCACAGGCAGTTGATCTGTCTCCGTCTGGCGATCGGATGAATGACCTGTGGGAGATCCGGTCTGAAATTGCCAACGCATTGGATCCGTACAATCCCGACTTAACTCCGATTGCTCTCGGGGATGTCAGCGTCCCAATTAGTGAATTTGCACCCTTTATCGGAACCATTGAGCAATTAGCCGAACAATATGATCTACTTATCCCATGCTTTGGACATGCTGGCGATGGAAATGTCCACTATGCGATATTAGCACGAGAAAATGATCCTGAGCATCAACAACTATGCACAGAAGTTGATAAGCAGATCATTACCACTGCCATCGAAATTGGCGGAACAGCCACCGGGGAACATGGAATTGGAGCAGAAAAAACAGAGATGGTACAAGAAGAATTTGACACAGCCACCATCCGGCTCATGCATGATATAAAAGATAGTGTTGACCCCGACCATATCCTTAATCCTGGCACGTCACTCCCATCAACAGAGTAAACCTTGGAATTGCTAGCTGCTGATCGCGGAACCAAATTCGAGTGCTGTTTCCATTGATTGATCCTAAGAAATTAGATAGATATTCAAATTCTTGACCATTATCTTTCGGTGATCGATTAGCTCTGAATCTCTTGCTTCCAGATTTGCCAGAGTGCTTTGTATACCGTCCAGCAATCGCATTCACACTGAGAAGCGATTGCCTGCCCTCGTTTTAGATACTGATTGTATTCGATAACTGATGGAGAATTTGGATATCCCTTGGAAAGTTCACCAGCCGCATGTAATACCGCCCACGTTCGGGGGCCAGTAACAAGATAGGCATCTGGATCGAGAAACTGCAAAAAAGCAGAGGCAACCGGAACATCAACGCCTGAAAGATCGGTAAGTAACTGCATCTTGTCAACCACGGAAGTCTGCTGTGTCGTTTCATCAAGCGCAATTAGTACATCGTTGAAATCGTTTTGCCGAAATGCCTCCTCAGCTTTCTGTCGTTGCTGCCCTGGATATTGTCCTAAATGCCGCCTGTAGTACCATTGAACAACCCATTCAACATCTCTTTTCCCAATGTCTTGGCCCCTCAGTGTCTTTGGCAACATCCGAATATGCTCCTCTTCGACATCAACAAGTGGCTCGGTATCAGCGTAAGTATCGGCAGCTTCCGTAATCTGCTCCGTCGACAATTCAATCATGCCCTGCTCTTTGTTTGTGATCGCCTAAGCATTTCGGCGACCCACTTCCATGCGGTGCTTTGTTGGAAGGCACAGACATCACATATAGACAGATCTTCCTGATTATTGGGGATTAATTTATACGTATCGGGGCCTGACAGTGTGTAATTCGTGGTACATGATGTCACAAAACAACAATGACCCAATCAAAACGATTTGTCCGTACTGTGGTGTTGGTTGTGGAATTGGTGTGGCCACTGATGATGACTCCAGTGAAATGCATTTTCGACCATGGGGCGATGCTCCTGTCAACAGTGGTCGTATCTGCATTAAAGGCGGAGCAGCCACCGAAGTCGTTAATCATGAGGATAGACTGACTGATCCACTGATCAAAGAAAACGGGGGATTCCAGAAAGTTAGTTGGGAAAGGGCATACGAGTATATCATTTCAGAGCTTGAGCGTATTCACGAGGAGCACGGTCCAGATGGAATGGGATTCTTTGGATCCTCAAAGACGATGAACGAAGAAAACTATCTTCTTCAGAAACTTGCTCGGCGGTACGGAACTAATCAGGTTGACAACTGCACGCGAATGTGTCACGCCTCAACTGTTTGGGCGCTTCGCCGGAGTTTGGGCGCTGGTGCAATGACAAATAGCATGGCCGACTTGGCAGAGGAAGCTGATGTACTTTGGATTCATGGTGCTAATCCGGCCGAACAACACCCTATTGCAAACAGCCAGTATTTTCGACAAGCAGCACTTGATGGAGCAACTGTAATTCAAGTTGATCCACATGCCAATAAAACAACGCGCTCGTTTGAAATTGAGGATACTGACCGGCATATGCACTTACAGGTTGAACCAGGAACTGATATTGCGCTACTAAATGCTGTCATCAAGACCATATTAGAGCATCATGAGAAAAATCCAGAAGATAATTGGATTGACGAAGACTTCATCGAAGATCGAACCGAAGGATTTGAAGACCTGAAACGCACACTTGCAGACTTTGATAGAGAGGCTGCTGCAGAAACATGTGGTGTTGATCTTTCGGATATCGAGGAGGCAGCTGAAGTATATGCTCAAGCCGGTAATGCAGCAATATTTACTGGTATGGGGATGAGCCAGCACACATCCGGCGTTGATAATGTGCAAAATGAAATCAACCTCGCGCTAATCACTGGAAATATCGGTCGACCTGGTACAGGAATTAATCCACTACGAGGCCAGAACAACGTGCAGGGAACATGTGATGTCGGTACAATGCCAAACGTTCTGCCAGGCTATCAAGAAGTGGATGATGATGAGGCTCGTGAATCTATCGAGTCGGTTTGGGGGTTCGATATTCCTTCTGAACCTGGTCTGACCAATGTTGAAATTTCACACTCAATCGGTGAATCTGTCTTTGGCCTCTATGTGATGGGAGAGAATCCACTAATGAGTGAACCGGACTCTAATGCTGCTCGACAACGGTTTGACGAGGATCTTGAATTCATGGTCGTGCAGGACATCTTTATGACTGAAACTGCTGAATTAGCTGATGTCGTCTTGCCAGCAACATCGTGGGCCGAACGGGGAGGAACGGTCACAAATACTGATCGGCGAGTGCAGCTAATGCGTCCGGTTGAAAAAGTATACGACAATACAAAACATGATCTTGATATACTCAGCGAGATTGGGACCCGGTTATTTGATGACGGATTTGATTTTGATGGCCCTGAGGAGGTATTTGAGGAGTTACGTGAAGTCTGTCCCATATATCATGGCATGACCTATGATACGCTTTCTGAAGAAGGGTTGCAGTGGCCCTGCTATGAACCAGGTGACGAAGGTGACCAGTATCTCTATAAAAAAGAGTTCGACACTGACAATGGCAAAGGACACATCGAAGGTGTCCGCCATCAACCCCCTGCTGAAACCCCAGATAAAGAATATCCGCTTATTCTGACAACCGCGCGCCTTGAAGAACATTACAACACGGGAACAATGAGTCGCCGGTCACCAACACTGAACCGACAACATCCTGAAAACTTCGTTGATATTCATCCTAAGGACGCAGAAAGATATGGGATTGAAAACGGTCAAACAGTCCAACTGCGCTCCCGACGTGGATCCATTGAAGTCACGGCTCAAGTAACAGATGCGATCAAGGAAGGAGTTATTTGGACAACCCCACACTTTGCTGCTTCCTCTGCTAATCGGCTTACAAATGATATACTCGATGACCGGGCTAAAATACCCGAGTACAAGGCTGCTGCTGCTGAGATTGATGTTGATATTGATACCAGCAGTTCTACAGAAACAGCTGACGACTAAGCACATCTTCTGAAAGAGACTTCTGTCAGTACCACTGTACATGAAACCTGCAGGAAAAAACAGATAGAGCCCGTTGAACTCTGACATTGAGATAGTTCACAGAAATTTCAAGGCGGATGCCACGGTGATTGCCCCCGAGGCAGTTGACTTGTATAGACTCCCGGCGACAAGTACTTTTTATTGTAAGCTAACGTCTGTTTGAGTCTAATATCCATGTCAGAGCATACTAACCGTGCTGATGTTTCTCCTCCATCCAATCCCCAAACCTCCGGCTGGAACACGGCTGAACAGCAGTGGGAACACCCAACGCTTCGGAAGGCAACAGTTCATGGCATAAGGTTATATAATGTTAGTGAATATCATGAGTCCCACGATTGCTTTGAGTATGAGTGGTTCAACTATGGATCCGGTACAACCGAGAGTGCATTCTTACACGGCATGGTTCAAGTCGCGGCCGGTGCGTACAAACACTTTGATTTCGAGAATGATGATGGGATGCGGTCGCTGTTTCAGACAGCACTGCAATACTTGCACGACGTGCCAGACCGGTATTACGGTGTTGACGTTGCTAATGTGAAACGTGCACTTCAACAGGCACTTTCTGACCCAAGTCTACTGAATAACTGGCTGATAACACTAGATCAACGTAATCCGACAGCATCAGAAGTTGACTACATATATGCAGAACAGTTTGACTAGCCAAGTGATCATGCTAAATCGCTCAATATTTCATCATAACCGTTTCATTGCATTATATTTTGGAATCAGGTCGATTTATAACCATTTCCCATTAGCACGGCGCAACTTAGGAAATTGCTGGAATGAGATCTGAGATATGCGCAATATATGATTATTTAACTACTTGTTTACAATCGTTTCGACATTCCTAAAAGGCTGAACAACTGTTTATCCATTGCTTTCATGACAAAAGATAGCATTTCTGCTGATCGCCGGACAATGTTGAAGGCAGCCGGCATTGCAGGTGTGTCAGTAGGCGCAACAACAACAGCCGGATGTTTAGATTTGCTTGGTATTGATGATGACCAAGTCACGATAACTATGAGCGAAGTTGCGTCAACACCTGATCCTAACGATCATAACGCAACGTCCGATTACAATTCTCTTGACCCTGTATATGAACCCTTGCTCCAAGTTGATGAGGAAGGAAACATTGAGGAACACGTCATTACCGATTGGGTGACTGACTCAGATACAATTGAGCTAACAATTCGAGATGATGTACAATTTCATAACGGCGATGATCTCACAGCATCTGATGTCGCATATACAATAAACCGCCAAGTTGATGACGATGTGGGCGTTGTCAGTCCGCAGGATGACGGGATGATTGGTATTACGGAAGCGGAGGCTGTCAATGACACGACAATTGAAGTCTCACACGAATCAAACCCCGACCTTGCAATGATGGGAATTGCAGTTTTCGGGCGTGCTATGAACGAGGAGTGGACAGCAGACAATGCCGACGATGAAGATGGTACTGTTTCCGGTGATATGAACGGAACAGGGCCATATCAACTAGAGGACTTCTCACAGGGAGACTACTACGAATTTACTGTGTTTGATGATTATTGGGGTGAAACACCAGATGTTGAAGAAATTAGACTTGAGGCAGTTGATGAAGATACAACTCGTCGGGATCGACTTCTCGCTGATGAAACTGAGTTTGTGACTAATCTTCCTCCAGAAGACATTGATGATGTTGAAGGCGAAGATGACCTTCGGACGGAGACTATCACAAGTTACAGAAATATCTTCCTTGCAATGCCAAACGATGATGGTCCATTCGACAGTAAAGACTTCAGACAGGCGATGAACTATGCGATTGACAATGAAGAAGTCCTCAATTCAATTTTCGATGGATACGGAGAGCCGATGTCACAGCCTATTCCTGAAGGAATCTTTGGCCACAATCCAGAGCTTGATCCGTATGAACAGGATCAGGATCTCGCAGATGATCTAATTGAACAGAGCGGTTATACAGATGAAGAATTAGTAATCCATGTCCCGAACGGTCGATATATTAACGATGTAAACACTGCAGAATACGTTGCTTCACAGATTGATGAGCTTGACAACGTAAGCTGCGAGCATGAGGTCAGGGACTTTGGAGAATTGGTTGAGGAAATTCTTGACGGCGATCTTGAAACTTCTCCTGATATTTATCTCATTGGATGGGGGAACCCAACTCATGATGCTAACTATGGTCTTGAACCATGGTTTGTTGAAGGACAATCTTCATACGCGTTTGAAGATTCGGAGCTGGAACAGCGGATTATTGATAGTCAGACGATTGAAGACACAGATGAGCGCGAAGAAGAACTTCAAGAGATTAACGAGTATATTCATGACGAAGCCCCGTGGGTATTCCTCCACCGACAAGAAAGCATCTATGGCGTACATGAAGATATTGACTGGTCCCCTCGTTCTGATGAACGGATAAATCCTGAAACGATGGAAGAATAAGTCAGGAATTGAATTTATCTGCTGTCAACGTTTGGAAGCTTCATACTTCCACCCACTATATACATTATAGCCTCCACGCATGCGCCTGATAAAATTCTTGGTTCGTCGAAGTTTACAAGGTCTGCTGGTTGTCTGGGGAGTTGTCACAATCACATTTTTACTCCGTGTTGTGACTCCGGGAGATCCTATCGATCTGATCGTTGATCCTGGAACTTCTCCCGACACTAGAGAACAGATACGGGAAGACTTCGGACTTAATGAGCCATTACATGAACAGTATATTGATTATCTTCTTCAGCTAGTCACCGGTGATCTTGGCTACTCATTTCAAGAACGACGTGATGTAGCAGCAATTATTATCGAACGACTTCCAGCAACAATTGAACTTGCCATTGCAGCGACAATTGTTGCCCTAGTTATTGCCATTCCGTTAGGTGTAATCGCTGCGACCCGCCGCCAGCAGCCTGCCGATTACGCTGCGACAACATTCTCATTATTAGGTATTAGCACACCGAATTTCTGGTTGGGCGTTATGCTCATTATGATCTTTGCTGTTCAGCTTGGTATCTTTCCGACTAGTGGTCGCCCAGTCGGACTCTGGGAGTCAATTGTTTCGCTCACGTCGGGGGATATTGTTCCAATAATCCAGTGGACAAACTACATCATCTTACCTGCAATCACGCTTGGAACGTACTTTACTGCGCTTATTACGCGACTTACTCGGAGTGGAATGCTTGAAGAACTTGGCCAACCATATGTCACTGCAACTGAAGCAAAGGGTCTTCCAGGTGTGCTGATCCGGTATAAACATGTTTTGCGAAATACGATGATCCCGATTTTGACCGTACTTGGTCTTCAACTCGGAACATTGATTGGTGGAGCAGTTATTACTGAGGCTATCTTCGACTGGCCGGGACTCGGTGATCAATTAATTAGTGCTATTAATGCCAACGACTGGCCACAAATACAAGGCATCCTTGTTGTAATCGGTGTAAGCTTCGTGATTATCAATGCGGCTGTTGATCTTCTTTACAGGTATCTTAACCCACAGGTGAGTGAACAATGATCTCTGAACGGATTAAATCAAGTCTCAGGCGTGAATTTAGTAAAAGTCTACTTGCCAAAGTAGGATTAATACTCGCGATTTTGATTATATTCATTGCTATTTTTGCACCCATGCTGGCAACGCACGACCCGACAGCGACTGGATATTATACCGAGGAGTCTGACTCGTACCCACCATGGGGTGTTACATATACTGATACGGTCCTTGGAGGTGATGAAGAATACACCGTTGAAGCATCTTCAGATCACCTTCTCGGCACCAATCACTTAGGACAAGACGTCTTCTCCAGAGGGCTGTACGGAGCCCGCACGTCGTTGCTTGTTGGACTGATCGGAACGGGATTAGCAGTCGCAATTGGGGTTCCATACGGACTAGTTTCTGGATACTTTGGGGGACGCATCGATGACTCACTGATGCGAATGGCAGACATCATGCTCGCCTTCCCGTCACTTGTTTTGGCGATTGCATTGATAGGTCTCTTTGGTCAACAAGAGGTTGCTATACCGGATCCATTTGTCATGGCTGGTCTGGCTGATGGGATGCCCGAGACGTTTGTGCTTCCAGGCACAGTTACGATTGTTGTGGCTTTAGTTAATTGGGTCTGGTTTGCTCGAGTGGCTCGCGGAGAGGCGCTCTCAGTCAAATCTCAGGAATATGTAGCAGCAGCCCGAAGCATGGGAGCAAGCCATTGGACAATTATTCGGCAACATGTGCTCCCAAATAGCCTGACGCCAATAATTGTCCTTGCAACAATCCAAGTCGCGGCGGTTATAATCCTCGAAAGTTCTTTGTCTTTTCTTGGATTTTCGGGCACAACGCTTTCGTGGGGGTATGATATTCAGCAGGGTCAGGGATTCCTCCGTACTGAATGGTGGATTGCAACGGTCCCTGGTGTTGGTATTTCGCTTGCCGTAATTAGCGTTAACCTTCTCGGAGACTGGCTGCGCGATGCATTGGATCCAAACATTGAGGGCCAAGGAGGGTTCTAAAATGAGTGCACAAGATATTCTGCGAGTACGCAATCTTTCAACCCGGTATTTCACAGATGATGGACAAATAAATGCTGTATCTAATCTCTCAGTTGATATCCAAGAAGGTGAAGTGTTTGGTATTGTCGGCGAATCTGGAAGTGGAAAGAGTGTGACTGCCCGATCTGTAATGGGATTAATCGAATCCCCGGGCCGAATCACAGAAGGAGAAGTCTGGTATCGAGATCCAGATATTGTTAGTACTATTGGAGATAAGCATCCAGATGCGATAGATGGTGACTTTGTCAATCTCCGGGCACTACCAACTGAACTCCGAAACTCATTCCGCGGAACCAAATTTAGCATGATCTTCCAAGATCCTGAAAGTAGCTTTAATCCGAGCCTTACTGTTGGTGAGCAAATTGCGGAAGCTGTCGAAGTTCAGCGTCGAGCGAGTGCGAATCCTCGCACTACACGAGCTCGAACAGACGATTATTCATTACTTTCGTATCTTAGTTCAACTGTGGTCCCATCCAGACGATATGTTTCCTCTGAAAGTAAAGAAAGAGCGATTGAATTACTTGATAAAGTCGGTATCCCTGATCCAGCCGAGCGAGCCCAAGAATATCCCCACGAATACTCTGGTGGGATGCTACAGCGAGCGATGATTGCTCAGGCAATCGCTGGCGATCCAGACCTCCTTATTGCAGATGAACCCACGACCGCACTTGATGTGACCATTCAAGCACAAGTTCTCAATATTCTTCGAGAATTGCAAGAGGAGACCGGTATGACAATACTTCTAATTACACATAACCTTGGAGTGATCGCACGCATGTGTGATCGTGTTGGCGTTATGTATGCCGGACAGTTTGCTGAACGAGGAACACTACGAGAGATTTTCGAAGAAAGTGTACACCCCTACACTAATGGGCTGCTTGGTTCTGTTCCAGACTTGGAGGACACAACACAGCAGTTACAGCCAATTCCTGGTAACGTACCAAGTCTCATCGATGCTGAAATGCCAGACCGTTGCTACTTTGCTGATCGATGTCCTAAAGCAATGGAGAAATGCTTGTCATCTGTCTCTGAACACATAGTTGATAAAGACAGTGATCATACGGCCCGTTGTGTATTAGCACAGGGTGATTATGACCCCGCACAGGCGGTCGATATTAGTAATGGAAAGATTAGAAAAGCCGATTCTCAACAGGAGGTAATTAATCATGACTGACAATACTCCGCTCATTGAAGTTGAGGGGCTGGAAAAATATTTTTGGGAAAACGATTCACTCTTGGACCGACTTCTCGGAGGGACTCCAACGGCGGTCCAGGCCGTTGATAACGTCTCATTCAGTATCCAATCTGGAGAAACGCTCGGGCTTGTCGGAGAGTCAGGATGTGGGAAATCAACAACAGGTAAGACATTGCTTCGATTGCTTGATCCTACTGGCGGAGCTGTCAAATATAATGGTGACCTTGATCAGATTTCCCCAGACAAGGATCGGAATATATACAATTTCGACAAACAGGCCCTAAAAGAATTCCGCCGGAACGCACAAATACTCTTTCAGGATCCATTTTCCAGTCTTGACCCTCGGATGACGATTGGCGACATCGTTACTGAGCCCCTTCGAATCCATGACTGGCCGTGGACAAATAGCGAAATAAGCACCGATGCTGAGGTGCATACTGATGGAGTATCTCTGGAACGAGTGAAGGTTACTGTTACTGATGATATTGATAAAATTGTTGAGCCAAAAGACGGAGTTTCGACAGCACATGTTACGATCACACAAAAAACACAACAAGAGCACGACGAGGAACGATCAGTTGCTGTGACAGACAATTATATTGCTACAGTTGATGAAGACCTCACTGTTTCACTTACTGAAGACGAGATTGGTATTACCGTCAAGGTAACCGTTGGCCGCTCCGATGAGGCTGTTCGCAAATCCAGAGCTATGAACCTATTAGAACGAGTCGGATTAGCAATTGAGCAACTCGATCGATATCCGCATGAATTCTCTGGAGGACAGCGACAACGAATTGGAATCGCACGTGCATTAGCACTTGAACCAGCATTTATCGTCCTTGATGAACCCACTAGTGCTCTTGATGTATCTGTGCAGGCACAGATCCTAAATCTCCTTGCAGAATTGCAGGACGATTTTGAGCTTACCTATTTACTCATTAGTCACAACCTTTCTGTGATCCGTCATATCAGTGATCGAGTTGCTGTTATGTATCTTGGTGAGATCGTTGAAATTGGCCCGACTGATCAGATTTTTGAATCACCAAAACACCCCTATACGAAGGCCCTCCTAGAAAGTGTTCCCCGTGCCTCAGTAGATGAACAATACCGAGATATTGAAGTAATCGCAGGTGATGTTCCATCCCCCCGCGATCCGCCAAGTGGATGTCGATTTCGAACCCGTTGTCCAGTTGTTATACCGCCTGAAACAACCGATATAGACCAAACTCTTTATCGCGAAATCATGACTGTCCGAGAGCGTATCACAGAACGATCAATTAGCCTCTCTGAAATTAAAGACAGGGCAGACACTGACTCTGATGAGGCACTTGCTAATAAATTAAAGGATCGGTTCTTTGAGTCTAAACTACCACCACAACACGAATCAACAATCGACGCTGCATTTTCAGCATTAATCGAAAAAAGTTGGGATGAAGCGGAATCGATCCTAGCAGACGAATATGAAAGCGTTTGTGAAAACGTCAATCCTACATTAACTGATCAGGCACATCCAGCGGCGTGCCACCGGTGTGAGCAATCCGAACAGGTGACCACAAAGGTAGATCAGTGGAAACAAAATATCTCATCAGATCAGTTCCCTTGATTATATAGGGTTTCTTCTCATCGGACCACAGCTGATAATATGACTCAAACCTACATGTGTATATCAGTAGATATTGTGACTGATAGCCTCTCCCCGTTGCTGAATTACGCTCTACTGTGTTTCAATTTGAAAAACTGATTTTATAATTTTTAATATATGTTTTCTAATAAATACCTGTATTATTTCTGGAGAGATATGTTCTTAATAATCAAAAAGACATTTTTAGATGGAAGCCAACTGAGTCATATGACGGCAACATCGAAAAACCGATGGATTATCGCTTTTTCTGCAATTGCGATCCATATGTCAATCGGATCGATCTATGCTTACAGTGTTTATCAGAATCCGTTACAGGAGCTTCATGGCTGGACAAATTCCCAAGTCACACTTGCATTTAGCTTGGGACTGTTCTTCCTTGGGATAACAGCGGCAAGTATGGGCTGGTTTGTCAATCGGTATGGCCCTCGGCTGTCAGGTTATGTATCGGCTGTCGTGTTCGGGATTGGTACTGTTGGTGCAGGAATCGGTGTAGAGCTCGGATCTCTGCCAATATTCCTCTTTATGTTCGGCGTTCTTGGTGGCGTTGGTCTTGGAATTGGATATATTGCACCTGTCTCGACACTCGTCTCATGGTTCCCGGATAAGCGGGGATTAGCGACGGGATTAGCGGTGTTTGGATTTGGCGGTGGTGCATTAATTACGGCACCGGTTGCAGAGCATCTAATGAGCATTATTTCAGTGTCACAAACGTTCTATACACTTGGCGTATTCTATTTCATAGCAATCACGGCTGGTGCCAGCTATCTTGCTAAACCCCCAGAAGGATGGACTCCCGAAGGATTTGATCAAGACGTCGAGACTGAAGGCGAACACGGCCCCGCTGGAGCAACAGCAAGTGATCTAGCACAGTTGACCGGTCGAGAAGCACTCCGAACTCCTAGATTCTACCTGTTATGGGTCGTTATGTTTCTGAACATCGCTGCAGGATTGATGGTTCTTTCCCAGGCGTCGAACATGACACAAGAGATTACTGGTGTAACGGCTGCCGTTGCCGCTGGAGTTGTGGGCGTCATTGGATTCTTTAACGCCGGTGGACGAATCGGGTGGTCAGCACTATCTGACTACACAGGGCGAACCAATATGTTCACGTTGTTCTTTGCTGCGCAAATTCTGATTTTCTTGTTGATGCCAAGCGTGACGAACGTATATCTCTTTGCAGCTATGCTATGTCTTGTCGTGAGCTTCATGGGTGGTGGATTTGCCTGTCTCCCCGCCTACATTGGCGACCTTTTTGGCACACGGTCACTTGCTGTGATCCATGGATATCTGCTAACTGCGTGGGCATTAGCAGGCCTTGCATCACCACAGATGATTGCGTATTTCCGTGACACAACTGGAAGCTTCGCTGGGGGAATGTACGTAATCGCTGGCGGAATGTTTGTTGGGCTTATCGCTATCACAGTGCTTCGATTACGGATTAATAATGTGAGAGACGCTGATACCGTACAAACGCCGGCTGCAGAATCTTAATTCACAGTGCGATACAAATTATCTGAGCCGTTGACACTCTCTTACCGTCTAAACGAAAAGCAGCGCGAGTTCCCCCTTGCGAAAACCTGCGGTTTTCGGCTTTCGCAGATATCCGATCTGCGTCAACACCGCGCACGAGGTTGTTTACCCGTACGAATTGTTTCTCCTGTTTACCACCGATTACAGCATTTTGAAGAAAAGCCGCAACGTTTAGTCGTCAACTGCTTCGGGGTTAAACCCAGAGCTTGTCAGTGAACTCCTGATTCACCCGTTTCCGCGGAAGGTCTGGGGTGACCAGTCACGTTCGCTGTCTCTGAGTTAAGAGCTAGTTGACTGGCAATCCACCTATCACGAGACGTTCGCTCATGAGGGGTGTACAGGCGGTCGAGAAGACTACCCCGAGGCTTAATTCCCGGGGTGAGTTCATGGTCGCCAAGACTCACCACTCGATAAATATGTATATCCTAATCCGGGAGACAGATTGTTGCATTACGTGACTGTATTTTCAAGTGCCAGCTTCTTCCCTTGAGCCCGAACCTCGGGGCATCCGCCTTAGTTATTCTGTGAAAACCGATTAAGCGGACTTAGTCACTTGATTTGACTTCCGTTCCTGAGTCCCTCAATTCTATTCTGTAGTTGCTGTATGTTGCGAGTTTGTTCATCAGTAGCTTCTTCGACCTCTTTGACTTGCGATCTTGCTTCTGTCGAATGGTCTTTGATATTTTCAAGTGTTGCGGTGACCTCCTCAATACTTGATGCCTGCTCGTCATTCGCTCGAGATACTTCGTTAATCCCCTCAGCGGCTTCCTCGACAGCATCTGCAATCTTTTCGAATGCTTCAAGCATCTCTGTAATCTGGCTACTTGCGTTGCCGATTTGTTGTTGTGATATCTGAACTGTCTCTACAGTCTGTTTCGTACGCTCTCTAAGTGCTGTGATCGTCTTCGTAATCTCGTCTGTATGCTGCTGTGTTTGATCAGCAAGTGTTTTTATTTCATCGGCAACAACGCCAAAACTGTCACCATTTGTTTCAGCTCTAGCAGCCTCGATGTTTGCATTTAGAGCCAGCAGGTTTGTCTGGTCTGCGACATCGTCAATCACTTCAATGATTTCATCAATATCATTGATCTGTTCCTCTAGTTGTTCGATATCGTCAACAAGCTTGTCTGCGACCTGTGTTACTTTATTGGTTGCTGTCTTTGCCGCATCGCTTTTTGAAACCCCTTCCTCTGCAAGACCTTGAGATTCAGAAGCAGCCGCATCGACTTCCTTCGCTGTCGCAGCTACTTCTTCCATTCGTGCAGAGAATGATTCCATTTCTGCGACCGTGTCGTCAAGCATTTGATCCTGCGACTCAACATGACTGGTTATTTTATGCATATTTCCGTTAACTTGATCAATTGTTGCGGCAAGTTCATTTGCTGCTGTCTCTACCTCACTACTGAGCTTCTGAAACTCATCAATAAACTCATTTAGCTCTTCAACAACAGCCAGCAATCCATCATCGATAGCATCCGTATCGATAGATCCAGAATCTGCTCGGGCGTCTAATTTTCCGTTTCGAACAGCATCTAACGTCGTTGTTATCTCCTTTACAAGGCTTTCCACAGCTTGGCGGCGCTGAACTTCTGCGGTTTGATCGACAACTGTCTCGATTACGCCGACCAGCTCTCCGTTTCGATACTGTGGTGTTGCGGCAAATTTAATATGCTTCTGATTGCCGTGTTGGTCAATCATTGTACTTGTATCTGCTACTTGACCTTGTTCTGCATCGACCAACTCCACATCATACTCCTCGTGTGCATCTTTTGGATTTTTAAGTACCTTATCAGCGAGTGTTTTTGCTCTACGTCCATCTGGATAGAACATCTCGCTTGCGACATTGTGCCCGAGAGCTTCATCCTGACCAGCTCCAGTTAATTCAGCAATTGCCTTGTTCCAGCCAATAATATCCCCAGTAGAGTCAAGAACGAATGTTGGTTGGTGAAGTCCATCAAGTAACTGATGAGTGCTACTATCTAATAGCCCATCATCTGATTTGCTGTCTGCTGATGCATCATGTTCGCTTTCAGCTGTTTTTGTTGATTGTACTACTCCACCATCAGTAACTTGGTGGAGAGTCTCTGTGCTATTTGATGTTGAATGAAGGAGGGCAAGTAACTTGTCAAACATAGATTCTTACTCATGCTGATAACTGAGTGATGGGAGGACCGAATCTGTATTTCGATATAACCGCGCCAATCTACTTAATTATTTATGCTATTTCTATCAGAGTGCAGCGATTTGCAACAACATTGAGACACGTCTACGGTGATGATTGTGAGCGATGTTGCTGTGAAGCCTGACAGCAGGATCTGTAGAACCCAGTCTCTTTCGTGCGAAGCTGACCCATGAGCAAACAGTCATGGAGTTATCATAAAATAGCAACCTTCGCAAAATTGCAACATTAATCGCATCTGCAGCCATCGCTATTCTGGCTCTGTGAACCGTTCATCTGACTGAGTTGTCTCTGCTTGCCTCCCTTTTTCTTCAAGCCATCCAGCTGTCACACTGCTCGGACAATCAAAATCAGGAACATATGGTTTGATATCCAACAACGGTGTTTCATCAAGCACGTCAATATTAGTGACCTGTATTGTGCTCCCAACAATCTCCTCTATCTTGACGACGGACATTCCAATGCGATTCGGACGTTGTGGTGCCCGCGTTGCGAAGACTCCCTTCGATGTTGAGTCGAGGAATGGTGTTACTGATAATTCTGTGTTGGTACTTGCTTGGTGGAAATGATAGAGTAAGATGCAATGTGTGAATCCTGATAACGCGGTAACTCCCTGTGTGTATTCATTATCTAGTCTAACTTCTCCGGATGCTGTTTCGTTACCGACTGGCTGGATCGGCATATCTTCTGGTGTCTGAAATGGTGTGTGGATTGTTCCAATTCGCTTGTACGCGATAGTGTCGTTGTTCATCGATACCCGATATACTGTTAGTAATATAAAATATCCTCCGAATCAAAAACTATCATGGTATTAGTCTAATGGACATTAACCGCCCTTCTGCTGCGCCTTGTGATGCTCATATAGATTCCATAATCTTTCAATTCGCACAGCTATAAATATCCAGAGCTAATATAGGGATTGGTTGAAGCAGCTTATCGTAGCCTCCGTTGGGAAGAACTACGGTTCGCGGCTAATATCAATGACTGTTGATACTCGAGCATTCTCCTTTATATCGATCCCGGCCCCTCCGGTTGACAGTGGTACCAAAGACAGTGCGTCCATCTCCATTGTTGGATGAAATGCTCCACGAGTAATCAACTCAGTTCGTGGTTGGGTTGTCACTGTTGCATCAGAAATAAGCTCTTCATTATACTCTAGGAGGTACTGTCCTCCTTCTAGAGAGTACCAGCCATAGTCATCATCTTTGTTCTTCTTTTTTGTTCCAACTGTCTGAATCCCGGCCGACTCAAGCTCTCCCCCTCCAAAGTCAACTTTACCAGGCTCTGCAATCTCGTATATCTCTGCCACTGTTAAGTCAAGATGCCCATTATTGATCTGTGTGCGTTCATGTATGGTCCCTGTAAAGTGGTCTGTAATGTCTGTCATAAATGTCATTCTTTACCACGATAGCATATATCTATTGAATATGCGAATAAGTCATATTGGACCGGGTTTGATCTGTTATTGATTTGGCTGCCTCTGCTTTCACTTAGTAAATTGACCAGCAAGTTCGATAGATATTTAATAAAAACATAATTAAATTGTTAGCAACACTTTTTAAGTAAGACGCCTATATTTATTAACACAATGGCACATACCTGTACCACATGCGAAACCGAGTTCAAAACAGCAGCTGGATTGACCCAACACCTCCCACTTCATCATAACACCTGTGGTGTTTGTAACGAGCAATTTGATGACACAGACTCACTCCGGAACCACATCCACAGCTCTCACTGATCTAATTGCTCTCTTTTTATATGCAATTTTCGTGGCACGCCTCCACCTATAGGAAGCGTCTGTTACAAGGAGTGAACTACCCCTGCCTACTCGCCGCCGTTGGCGGCTCCTTGAGGCAGGGGCTTCCTGGTTCAACGACGCGCTTTGGAGACACATCATCGGATGGTTCCTCAGTCTCCCCAGGGAGCGCAGTCTCTGCAGGCGTTGATTCGGCCATGCCCTGACCTACTGTCATCGTCTGTGCTTCCACTCCAAGTTGCTCCAGCCCCAGACGCTTGATTTCGAGCGCGGCATTGTAGTCCCTGTCAGCTTCGAACCCACACGCCGGGCAGGAATGCTCACGTACCCATAACGGTTTGTCTGTCTCACACCCACATTGTGAACAGCGTTTCGTCGTGCCTTCTGGCGGCACTTCAATCACGTGACACCCGTTTTTCTTCCCGTGACGTTTGAACGCTTGAATCGTTTCCCGCCACGACATCGATGCAATGTTCCGACTGTTCCCACCATTTTCTGTCATCGCTTTCACGTCCATGTCTTCGAGAAACACTGCGTCGTACCGAGTGGTGTATTCATTGGCGAGTTTCTCCCGGTAGTCTTCACGACGGTTCTGCAATCGGTTGTATGCTTGAGCGAGTTTCTGCCGGGCTTTCTCCCAGTTGTTCGAGTCGTATGTTTTCCGGGAGAGATTGCGGTGTCGGCGTTCGATTCGGGCACGGGCACGCTGTTCGTCAAGTGATTCGAACGACCGACCGTCCGAGTCGTGGATAAACGTCGTGATGCCGAGATCAATCCCAACTGTATCTGCCGGGTCAATCTTCTCGACAGGTGGTTTGTCCGGGTATTCCGGGTCGTAATCAACGACAATGCTGACGGACCAGTCACCGGTTTTTTCTTTTTTCAGGATGATTTGTGTAATCTCGCCGTCGTCGGGGAGTGGGCGGTGGTAGGTGAGATGAAAGTCACCGATGTTGGAGAAGTTCACGATCGCATGCTCAGCCCGATCCGTGTTATGATCCACGTCGAAACCAGACTGGTTGTACACGATACTGCGGAACTCTCGTGGTGGTTTCCATTTCAACCGCCCAACGTCGTACCCCCGATCTTGGAGTGATTCAAGGACGCTTTCGCTTTGCTTGATGCGCCGGATCGCCATTTGCAGGCACTTGGAATACACGCTTTGCCACTCTGGCCAGCGTTGTTTCCATCTATTGGGGCCGGTGAGGTTGTTCTGCAGTTCTGTATAGGATGGTTTGTTGTAGTCTGGACGTGGCCGATATTCTTGTGTGAGCGCGTGATTGTATACTTCTCGACACGTCTGAATATCGGCCCATGCAGCAGTCGCTGTCTCAGCGTCTTCCGGCGTTGCAGCGTACTTGAACGCCTCCTCAACCACTACCGACTTATTGGGTTGGCTGTCACTTGAACGTTCGGAAAATCACGGAGTGTACGGCTGTGTCCCCGCCCTACTCGCTCCCTTCGGTCGCTCCTTGAGGACGGGGACTTAGCCTGTAAAAGTTAAAAAATCTACAGAGATAGCAGGCAGAGTGCCTCGAGATCGCCAAAAATCAAATATTCTCGACCGACTTGACCCTGAGATACTTCACACTGCGTTCTACCCTGTCAGATGTATTGACTGAATCTTAGATTTACACCGGTAACAAGGCAAAGTCTCGCGTTTACGGGTGTGGATGAAGCCGACAACTGGGCATCTGTCTACGGTTTGTTGTCCTACTGTTTTCTATCCAATCGAAACATAGATGTAACTGTATCGAGACGACTCAGTCCTCGAGTAAATGGATAATATTGAAATGCCGGCCAAGCTGCGTCTGAAGGCATCCCCTTTAGGCCGCTGGTCGTGAACTTCGAGTAAACACGACACCACTCAATCCCATGCTGGGATCAGAGAGGGCGGTTTGGCCCCGTCAGGTCCGGTCATGCCGATTGGACTGCAACCCTGAAACTCCAACGTGGGAATCCCCCGACTGAAGTCGTAGGAGGAGGTCAAAGGCGATTAATACGGATTAGCATCTGAATCCAAAACTGCGTCAATCCTTGAATCTTTGATCAAGCCGACGCGTTTTTCCCCACTGTGATTCAGTGGTTTCTATGTAATAGTAGAAAACGGGAATAAAACAACACCAAGACAGAATATATGCAATTCCGATAGGAGTGGTCTGGGCATCAAAGCGCAACGCAAATCCATTGATGAAGCCGATAAATAGAATAGCAACAGTAACAATAACGATTGGTTTTCGCTCTAGCCAACTGTAAAGCACGCCCACCAACGATCCAGTCACATAGCTGAACACATACTGTCCAATTGCAGCAAGTACGATGTACGCGTAAAAATACAGCGTCGCTGATCCAGGCAAATTAACACTAACACCATGTACAACGGTCTCAACCCAACTGACGGACTCGTCCGGTGCAGATAATAAACTTCCAACCACCAGTAATGCAGTCAATAAACCAACAACACGACCGGCGATTACTCCTGTTTGTCCTGGATCATTGGGACTGCTCATCTCTTTTTGTTATTTGAACCGGACTGCAGTTCCGTAAGCAATGACTTCTGATCCGCCACCAGTAATCGTTGATGTTTCCATCCGAACGTTGACGACAGCATCAGCACCTAAATCTCGTGCATCCTCAACCATCCGATCAAGCGCCTCATCGCGTGCATCTGTAAGTAGCTCTGAGTATGCTTTCAGTTCCCCGCCCGCAAGATTCCGAATACTTTGTGTAATATCTCGACCGACATTTCGTGCTTTGACCGTATTTCCACGTGCAATACCAAGTGTTTCTTCAATCTCTTCGCCTGGGACTGTTTCTGTTGTTACAACTCGCATGTTTCTAACTAAGATTAGCAGACACAAAACCTTTCGATGGACGGTACTTCTGTGCTTGATCTCGAAACAGCACAATTATACTGTCACATGGTCTACTGATTTAAACTAACTACAAACGCTTGACACCTTGCAGATACATCTTTGGGCCTATCTTCGTATAAACAACTGTAAATTTGTATGTGCCTGATCAAGCGTCTTCCTTCTAGAGACTTGATGGCGTCTATTCCCTGTCAAACGACCACTCCCCACTTTGATCGGGATTTCTCCATGTTCTCGCCTTTGACCGCAGTACCGTTCCATATTGCGTGGCCCGGTCAAGTAGCACTCCGGGTCATCATTATAGGCCCCGGGGCACGTTGACTGGACCCCGTTCATCCGAACAACTGTTGGCTCGGATTAACGTACTTAGGCTATTCCTGAAGTCCAACAAGTGTACTTCCCCCGTCTTACTGCTCTTCTTGTTCGTTTTGGCGGACCGCGATGTCCCTGGAGGTGGGAACTCTGCTTAGACAAGTTGAAATCAATATGATGCCAGATGGTTGTATAACTATTTGTTATTAATATTTACTAATAGTTGTTATTAAGCAAATTTTTGTACAAAAATATCGTGCATAGAAATAACAAAATTTAATATGCAAAATATATTCTTCATGGTTGATGACGGAAGAAAATATCTCTCGTCGTAACGCACTCAAAGCAGCAGGGGCGGCAGGCGTAGCCGGGATGGCCGGTGTTGCGGGTTGTTCAGACCTATTTAGCAGTCCAGATGTCACAATTGCGAGTACCTCCTCAGGAAGCTCATCATATGAGACAGGGCAGGCGCTTAATTACGCAGCCAGTGAGCACGATGCTGATGTTGATATATCGATCCAGACTTCTGAGGGCTGGACTGCTAACCTCTATGCATACGAGGCAGGTGACTTTAATACAATTAGTGTTGACAATAACTCGCTTTCACAAGCACTTAATGAGGAAGGCGACTTCGAAGACGACCCTGTTGAAGAATTCCCAATGCAGGGATTCATATTTACGTCACTGGAGATGTTTTTCGTCAAGCGGGAAGGAGCTGACTTTAACACCGTTGAAGAACTGCGCGAAGGAGACTACGATATTTATCCAATTGAGCCAGGATTCGGGACACGACTAATGACTGAAGAAGTCCTCCAAGCAGCTGGCATTTATGACTTTGATGAGGAAGAAGGCATCGAGAACAATAACGAAATCAATAACGCAGACACGACCGATATTGCAGAAATCATTGAGGAACAAGAGATTGATGCTATTGTTCTCTATGGACAGAATGGTGTCTCTCTTGCAAGTTGGTGTGATGAAGTCGTAACACAGAATGATCTCGAATTGGTCGAGACTGATGAAGATTTTGCACAAACGATTGACGACCTTGATGGAGCGAGCCTATTGGAAGATAGTGATCCAGTAGAGCGATATGGTATTGAAGAAGGAATTGACGAGGGCATGGAAGTCGCCCAATGGAGCCTTGATGGCCAATGGGCATTTGGTAGCGATGTAGATCCAGAACACGCATACGAGATTGCTGAAATATGCAAGGATCACTACGAAACAATGCGAGAGTCTGACGACTCAGTGCTTGAATATGGCGATGACCCAGAGATCTTTACAAACGCAATTCTCGAGGATCACCCAGTACACCCAGGCGTTGTTGATTTCCTTAAAGACGAAGGTCTCTGGAATGACGACTGGGAAGAAGGAGAGATTGACGAATAACTAACCTGCCGAGTGGTTCGGCATCTTACCCTATTGTACCCATGACGATCGGACCGAATATCAAAGACAGTGAATTGCTTAATCAACCAGTCAGTAGATCCATCAAAGAGCGTGTCACTAAGTCAGCGATTACTGATCGAATATCGCTATGGTATCTACTGACGTTTCTTACTCTTCCCTACTGGGGATATATGCTCTATATGATTTATCAGGGAGCTGCCCGACACGGATTCGTTGGGCTGTTCGTCGGTGGTATTCTCTCACTGTATGCTTTGTATGAGATGACGGAGTTGGTCGACGGAGGAAGAGATTCGATTCAGGCAGACGTCCGCAGACTATTTTCAAGAGAGAATATTGTAGAAACATCATTACTCCTTGGCAGCGCTATCATCTCGATCATAACCTCCCTTTATATCCACATTAACGTCATGGACCTCCTTGATCGAGGCTATGCGACGACAAATGAGTATATCATGGCCGGTCTATTCACATTTGCAATCATCTACTTAACGTGGCGATCTTTTGGGGCCACGTTCCTCGCAATCGTCGTCGTAGGTATCCTCTACGGAATGTTTGGATACGTCGCTCCAGGCGTTCTGAGTCATGGCGGGATGTCCATTGAACGGACACTGCGAACACTGGTTATTGGCGTTAACGGATTCTTTGGATCACTTTCACAGATGACAGCCGCATGGATTGCTCCATTCCTACTTTACGGAGGATTACTGAAAGCATATGGCGCATTTGATCTGATTCTCCGTGGTGCGGCATACGTTGGTAAACTGTTTTCCTCTGGAGTTGCCCAAGCCGCTGTTGTTGCAAGTGCCGTCATCGGATCGGTCAACGGAAGTCAAACAGCAAATGCAGGAATGACTGGTTCGTTTACGATTCCGATGATGAAAGACAGTGGGGTGAGATCAAAGACATCTGGTGGAATTGAGGCTGTTGCATCAACATCTGGTCAAGTACTTCCCCCCGTGATGGGTGCTGGCGCATTCGTGATGGCAACTCTACTTGGAATTGCCTATGTAGATGTGCTGGTTGCCGGGCTGATCCCGGCGGTAATCCTTATGATTACAATCATTGTGGCTGTCCACTATGTGGCTGCTCCGCAGCTCACTGAGGCTGACAGCGTTGCAGATAATATCGATACAGACCTGTCTCGTCGGGATGCTGGACTTGAGATTATCAAGTTCGGCATTCCGTTAGGTGTTCTCATTTATCTCCTTGGTGTTGCTCAGTGGAGTGTGCAAGGATCTGCATTGTACACTGTTATTGCTATGGTCGTCATGGGTATTTTGCTCCCAACCGGACAAGCGACTGTTGAAACACGCAACTACCGAGCAACGTTCTGGATGGGTGTAAAAACCATCAAGCAAACTATTGTTGGCTTCCGCGAAGGAGCAATTATCCTTGCCCCAATCGCAATTATTTTGATTGCTATCAGTGGTGTTGTCGACATTTTAGAAGCAACCGGTGTTCCTGGAGTTATTTCCCTTGCTATCATGGATCTATCTGGAGGATCACTGCTGTTAGCTGGCGTCTTGGCAATGATCACATGTATCTTGCTCGGGCTCGGTATGCCGACAACAGGTGCATACACAATTGTGGCACTGCTTGTTGCTCCAACGCTCATTGAGCAGTTCCATATGCCTGAACTTGCAAGTCACTTTTTCGTATTCTATGCTGCAATTCTTGCAGGTCTCACACCACCGATTGCAACATGTGTAGCGGTAACAACGGGAATTGCTAGATCGGGCTTCTGGGAAACTGCGTTAGAAGCAATCAAGATATCAGCACCACTGTTTATACTGCCATTCTCTTTCCTGTATCATCCAGAGATCGTCAATCATCAGGGTGAGATAACCACAAATCTCCTCCTAACGTCTGGATTGATTATGCTTGGTGCGCTGATTATGATCCACGGGATTAACTATCGGTTCAAGCATGCTCGTGTTCAAACTGCAGTCATTCGTGCTGTATTCATTGGTCTTGGCCTAGTCATCATGATTTATCCTGGCATGATGATTCAAGCGGCTGCACTTGGTGTCGGTATTTTGTTATACATGCTTCTCGCTAATGTTGATGATACTCGTCCACTGGAACAGTGGCGATCCCGGTTGCCTGGGGCATGAACTGCCTTAGGGCTTGATTCCAAGGCTATCGGCCTGCTCTGCCTGTAGGATATTCGTTTATCTTTTGTAGGCTATATTCCCGTCCTCAAGGAGCAACACAGTGAGTAAAGCGAAGGAGCAGCGCACTAAGGTGAGGATACAGCCGTTGCTCAGCCTACTTTGAAGCAGTTACGCTATGCGATATTGAATCATCAACTGTGATGGATTCTACTCATGCGGCTGGCTTAGAACGGGATGGTAACCGTTAGGCAGACTCCATTCGTTCTGTCACCCCCAAGTAGGTCAGGACATGGCTGAATCACCGCCTGTGGAGACTGTGCTCCCTGTGGGAACCACGGTGGTTCCTGCAAACCGCGTCGTGGAAGCAGGAAGCCCCTGACTCAAGGCCCCGACAACGGCGGGGAGTAGGCAGGGCTAGTTCACTTCGGTATCCAAACCTGGGCCTTCTTAGTCTCTGGATTAATAACTTGGTGAGTGTGCTAATCCCTCGTCCCAACAGAGCGACCGGTAGAAGTGAGTAGGACGAGGTAACTCACATCTCACTTTTCCCTAAACGATTAACGACTAATACAGGACTGACACACTCTGAGGCTACTTGTTCGGGCTTTTTGTCACCAAAAAGTGATGATCTAAGTGTCGGAGATTGCTCACCCATTACAACTGCGCCATGACCTCCAGCTGCTTCTGCGAGTGTGCTAAAAGCCACTGGCTCTCCCGGTTGCCGCTGTGTATCCTCCCCCCCAGACTCAGTCTGTACATCTATTCCCGCTTCTTGGAGCCGCTTAGTTGCAGACGCAATTTGTTCCGAATCCAACCCGGAGTCCCGTGCAGTAAATAGGGTTACGCCGATATCGCGATCTACGACGAGTGACTCTACAAACGATAGAATATTTCCAATATCAACTTTATCGGACAGCGAAACGAGTAACCGGTCAATCTGTCCTGCCATCCCCGGGATCACGAACGCTTGTGCACCAATCTCATCTGTAATTCGCTCTATTGTCTGTTTTTGACTGTGCGTAAATACGAGACGGTGGTCTGCCTTACAGCCCGCAGATTCAAACTCTGCCTTAAGATCCTCTAACGCTTCGGTTGCGCGGTCTTCATATTGCAAACGTGCTTGATCTGGTGAGGTCTGCTCTGGAAGCACATGATACCCAAGAATTGTCACATTTGATGTACTTAATAAGTCTATAAGCCCGGGTGAAATGGTTTGGTTTTCAAGAATTCGTATTGGTATGAGTATATGTGTCATTATAGCACCCCCTTAAGCTTTACATCCCGAGCATAATATAAATACCAGCCTACTGTCACAGCAATTACACCAATACCCACAGCAATTGAAAGTCTATTCATGAATAGTATTAGTCCGAAACTTGCTATTGCACCCAGAACTGGAATAACTGGTCCTCCCGGAACGCGGAAATCCGGGTCGTACCATTCCGGCTCATCACGTCTGATGGCAAGCAATGCCACACAGATTAGCCCATACATAATCAAATGAAGAAACGAAGCAACTTCTGCAAGCAATTGCACCTGTCTGGTCGCCGCTAAGACAATGATCGGGCCCCCAGCCATGCCCAATGCGATATGCGGTGTACCGTATTGTAGATTAATCTGGCTTGCTCGTTGTGGTAATAATGCGTCCTTTGAGACACCGTAAATCGCTCGAGACGTACTTAGTATCGATGCATTTGCTGATGACATTGTTGCCAGTAAGCCTCCAATAATGATTACTAGTGCGCCTGGTGTTCCCAACAATTCCCGTCCAATCTCTACCATCGCCGTCTCACCTGCTGCTTCTAGTGCTGTTTGATCAAACACATCTGTCGCGACGAAGATCGTTACTACGTATAGAGCTGTAACAATTAGAACCGAACCAATCATTGCCAATGGCAGGTTCCGACCTGGATCTTTCATCTCTCCAGCAACGGTCGCAACCTGCGCAAACCCTAGATATGATGTAAACACAAGTGCGGCAACTGAGAGAATTGGAACGACTTCCCAGACATTCTCAGCTTCAGAAGGAGGTGTGTCAGCGTCTACGATTCCGAACGCTTCTAGCATCCCGAATGCCAGAAACACAACCAGCATCGAAAGCAAGAGAGCAACAATTCCGTTCTGAAGCTTGGCGGCGTTCTCTGTTCCAGTAACGTTTAGTATGGTGAATCCAATTCCAAAAACCACCGCAAGCACGGATACAAGAACGCCTGAGCTTATACTAATTGAAATTCCAACCTCGGCGAGTGCATCTAAAGCGTAATACCCTAGCCCAACAAGGTAAAAAGCGGTCGCAAATACCAACCCAAGCCATAGTGATAATCCAACAATTGTCCCAGCTAGTGTACCAAGCCCCCGAGATATAAAATAATACCCTCCACCGCTTTTCGGCATCGCTGTTGCCAGTTCGGATGTTGGAAGTGCTACTAGCAATGCAACAACGCCTCCAACTGCAAATGAGGCTGTTGCCGCTGTGCCAACTTCTGACCCAGCAAGCCCAGGAAATACAAAGATTCCCGCTCCGATCATCGTTCCAATACCGATTGCGAGCCCACCTGCTAATCCGAGTGTTCGTTCAAGCTCAGAATGTTCTGTGATCGTCGCTTCATCGGTTTCTACAACTGATTCTTCACTGTGTGGCGGAGAATTTACTCCAGTATCACCTTGTCTTTCACCCATACAAGTGAATAATACGCTGGGCGACAGTTATATATGATGGCTAATTATGGCTTATTGATATTTACTTTTCCTAAACGGAAGTAACGTTAACCAATCACCTGTCAGTGTTTAGTACAAATGATAACTATCCAAACCTCCGCTCGGTATGAAATTTTTACTGACACAGGTTTGAGACAGACATCAATTCACGTATTTGTAGAAGCAATCGCGCTAGATCAGTATCAGGATAACTTATTGCCGAGGACCGATAGAGTCATTTTCCACGTAATACCTAATTTTAAGAATATATGTGACAGTAATTCTCTAACATTACTGTTTATGATATTAATAACCATTGCACGTCAAATATATTTTAGCATTGATCCAATCGAAATTAAGCATTAATTACGATTATAAATAGAAAAAATTAATTATAATAACAGATAGGGAATAAATGGAAAATGGGCAATCTTAGCTCTAGTCTATCTCGAGTATCAGGAGAATCGCTATTGTCTGGGAAAGTCTCTGTCTTTCCCGACACAGCACTACGACAACTGTTGGATGCCTTCTTGCGACGAGGGTTGGTTGAACCATGACACAGGGAAGCGAACAAAGCCAAATTGAACCGGACAGTGAGACGGACTATCTTGACTCCCCGGTTCACATGTTCCGACCATCAACCTCGTTTATGCGAGATCACCTCAAAACGATATGGGGACTTTTTGCGATTTGGCTTGTTGTTACATTTGGCCCTGTTACAGCCACCTGGGTCGCTACAGATACGATGACAAATATCTATGTGCTTGAATTTCAACTACACTACTTCCTAACTGCAATTGGATCTCCCGTCGGGGCTCTTGTTTTATGCGGAGTGTACGCTTGGCGACGCGACCAACTGGATGCGAAATACAATGTTGCACACTCATCTGAAACCGAAGACACAACCACACAGTCAGCCGTAACTGATGGAGGTGATCAGCTATGATTGATCCAATTTTACTTGACGCTGTTTCTGGATTCTTTGACGGTGGGTTCAAACTCATCCCGGCACTAACCCTTGCGGCGATGTTGGTTGTATTTCTGGGTGTTGGTTACTTTTTCCGTGTTGCTGCTGTCGATGATATGTGGGTTGCTGGCCGGTCCATTGGATCAATTGAGAATGGCATGGCCATTGCCGCTAACTGGATGAGCGTTGCAGCGTATCTTGGTGTTGCGTCAACGGTTGCACTACTGGGGTACTTTGGCCTTGCATATGTTGTTGGGTGGACTACTGGATACTTCATCCTATTAATCTTCCTTGCAGCCCAGTTCCGTCGATTCGGAAAGTACACTGCTCCGGACTTTGTCGGAGACCGTTACTATTCTGATCTTGGTCGAGCAATCGCTGCTACAACAACACTTCTAATTGCTTTTGTTTACATTATCGCACAGGGTAATGGCCTCGGCCTGATGGCTCAGTATATCTTCGGTGTCCCATATGAGTATGGTGTTATTTTGCTCATGTCGATTACAATTGGATACGTCGCTCTATCTGGGATGCTTGGGGCAACAAAAAACATGGCACTACAGTATGTTATCCTAATCTCAGCGTTTTTACTCGGGCTTTACGCCACTGGCTGGACTCAAGGGTGGTCTACTTTTATCCCATTCATTGAGTACGGTGAGCAAGCAACCGCGATGGCTGAGATTGAACGCCAGTATACTGAGCCCTTTACTGATGCCAGCTACTATCATTGGATTGCTCTTTGTGTGAGTTTAATTGCTGGAACATGTGGCCTTCCGCACGTTCTTGTTCGGTTCTATACTGCAGACAACGAGCGAAATGCTCGCTGGGCAACGGTTTGGGGACTATTCTTTACACTTCTGTTGTTCTTAGGTACAACGGTGTACGCCGCATTTGGATCCCGTTTATACCAAGAACAGGTTGGAGATTACACTGATATGACTGATACTGCCTCTGAAATTCTTGTTGTTTTCACAACGTACTTAGCTGGCTTACCCGAGTGGTTGGTTGGTATTGTCGCCGCTGGTGCTATTGCTGCTGGTCTCGCGACAACTGCTGGCCTATTTATTTCTGCCTCTTCGGCAGCTGCTCACGATATCTATACAAATCTGTATAAACCAAACGCGACGCAGCGAGAGCAGATGATTGTTGGTCGATCAACAATCCTCATTCTCGGTGCTATCGTTACGGTCTTGGCGCTTAACCCACCGGCGCTGATTGCTGAAGTCGTTGGTATGTCGTTCGCCCTTGCAGGTACCGTTTTGTTCCCTGTCTTTTTCCTTGGTCTTTGGTGGGAGAATGCGACTCGAGAAGGGGCAATTGCTGGAATGATTGTTGGCCTTATTATCGGCTTTGGATCGATTCTTAATGAAGTCCTTCCACAGTACATTGGAGCTATTTCAGGAGAAGCAATTTTCCCAACATTTGCTACTGTCGTTCCAGCGACTTCTTCGTCTCTTGTCGGTGTTCCGGCGGTAATGCTCACCATTATTATTGTCTCTTTGTTCACAGAGGAGCCACCTCAGGATGTCAAGCGACTTGTCCGCCAATGTCACAGTCCTCGTCCAATGGATGATATGCAATCAGCTGAGGAAGCAGTCGCAGACGGTGGAAATCCGCAGGACGACTAACCACCCAAAGCCATAATCTCCATTTATTTATACGACTGGGTTTGGTTAATTAATCCGTATTCATTTTGTATGGATGCCTATATCCTCTGTTACAGCAGGCATAATACTGAAATTCGACCATGCCATATGATGTCATTGGGAGAAGAACTGTGACCACTGTCACCAAACCGAACGATCAAAATAAGAATGTTTCCGTCGATGATCTTGAGGACCGCCACCGCCGACATCAAATTCTGTCGGACGGCACTTCGGTCGTCGCTACGCTATCTGCTACTGGGATTAACGATGATAATACAATCCATACCGTACTCACCATTGATGGGGAACCGTTTATAATAACCTTCGAACCTACACCAGAGGATGCAGCTGCTCTTGTTGCCCTCCACGAACAACGAGACATCCCCTTTGATGGCGATTTGTCTAACCTCGTAGGTGAAACGTTTAAAATTCGCTTTGAAGACTACCCAGATCGCGTCACGTTTGTCGATATTGACTATACGCTCTCAGTATCCGCCAATGACAATTTAGACCAGAGTTCCGTGGCTTCGCTTCAATCTACCTTATCTGAATCACATCGGCAAGCGATCTACAGAGCTGGCTATCATGACGACGCTAAGCATCAACCACTCGAAGCCACCGTTGATGGCATCGACGTGCTCAAAAATGGCAATACCCTCCAAGTACGAATTAAAATTCACGGGACATCGCTATACTGGCACGTGCCTATCCCAGATAATCTGGGGAGTTCTGGTAATACGACATATCACCAACTCGTCGAACAACTTGGCAAAGGATCTCCTTCTGAAATTCCGGGTGGGCGGCTTTTTCTTCTCCAAACTGATACGATTGGGCCAAATATTTCGCGACGTGGAGCACTTGCCGTTGTTGAGGATAGTATCTCCAGATGGCAAATATTCACCTCAGCATATGATGCTCGGGCGGCTGCGACCCGCACCGCCCCTTCCGATCCAACCCAATTCAGGACGACAGATGCCCAGCGTGGTTGGCTTATTGCGAAGGCATCCATATATGCACTACTTTTCATTTCACTGATTAGCGTGATTACAGAGAGCATCCTTCCAACGTTCAGTGCTGCAGCCATCTCGGTAATGCTAATTTTTTTTGCTGGTGTTGGACTATTTACTGGCGTTATACTCGTGTTACTAAATGACTAAAACTACAGGGGATGTGGCGCGAATGGACCGAGGTTCGTGAAAACCACAGTACGACATGAAGCTTCATACTGTGGTTTATAATTGCGTAGTTTGGCGGAAAGGCAACCATACCAAGACCACAAATGTGTTTTTAAATAGGTAAAAAGTAGATGAATAAACATTAAAGCAAATATTGCTGGTCAAATTTGGCCTAATATATCCACTTTTTGGATAGTGTGAACTACCATACATGTGAGTGTTAGACAGAAAAGTCACTTTCTATCTCAGTGGATTGGCCTGACAGTTGGGACAGGTGCACTCGTTCTCGCCCCTATCGGTTTGCTTGTGCTCGGAGCCAGAGAAGCAGCCACACAAAGTGATTTTTCATATATCCTTGCTGGACTTATCGTAATGATTGGAAGTATACTCATCAGCGTTAATTATGAATTCTCGTCTCGAACAATCTCACCTGACTGGTCTCTTGGACTAGAAAAGTCTCTGTACACTGGTATAATCAGCATCGTTATCGGCGCTGTCATGACGTACGGCTTATCACGACATGCTGGCTTTTCGGTAATTGTTGCTGCAAGCGTTGTTGGCATTCTTGGTGGTATTGTCGCTGGTAAGTACAGTTCACTTGTTTATTGCGGTGCGTTTGTCGGTATGACGTCTCCTTCCATCTTCGGTAGTTATCTTCATGTCGTTGGTGCTGCGATACTGGCAAGCTTTGTTTGGTACCTTTCCCGTCCGATGTTTCGGGGAATGGGAGGAAAGCTTGGCACTGTCGCATTTGTTGGGGTAATAATTTTAGTATTGTCTGGTGGATATTCTGTTGAGCAACACCACACTGCAGGACTGGAGACACTCTATCTTGCAATTATCTATTCAGTTTTGGGCGCATTAGGAACCTACTTACTACATACCAGCGGTAAGACAGATAATGTGATTGCATCAGCAACTGTCGGACTTGTTGGTGGTGCTATGCTCCCATTCATCCACGCTTCTGGCGAACTTCTCGCAGCAAGTGTATTTGCTGCTTCATTCGCTGGCATGAGTACCCCAGAGCGAATCCCAAGCTCCTCGTGGATGGCAAGTGTAGGTATTTTATCTGCTGTTGGTGTTGTTTATACAACAGCAACTAAAGACGGCTGTGGTGGATTGCTCGGAGCGATTGCTTTCGGAAGTTCGCTTATCATTTACGGCATTGTGCAGTTGCTGAGAAAATAAACTGTTCTGACATCAAGCGACAACTGTTTGATCCAAGTCTCGTGGCATCCGCCCCGAAACTCCGTGAGGTACCTCGGAGAAAAGTCCTAAGGCACATAGTTTACCTTCTCTGTAGACTTTGCGTGGTAGCGTATCATTGACATAACCCTTTTTTCCTTTCCAATTATGGTTTTATAATATGGATTCATTTAAGGGGGAAATATCAATATCGGACATCGAGTACGAGCCAATTAGTGTTAAAGACCTCCTCGTTCAGATGAAAAATACCGCCGAGTTAATGATTGATCTTTCTTATACTTCCGTCTTATACCAGAATGAGGAACTAGCAAATGAAGTACTTCGACTTGAGGAGCGAATGGATATTCTGGAGCTCAGAGCCCAGATGAGTCTTTTAATGGCTGCGCGAAATCCAACTGACGCAGAACAGCTTGCTCCCGTTCTTGGGATCGTTGCTGCAACAGACCAAATCAGCGATGCTGCCGGTGATATTGCTAAGGTTGTTCTTGAAGATGTAAGGCTTCCAGAAGCAATGCGTAGCTCTCTTCCAGAGGCACTAGAATTACTTGTAAAAGGTGTTGTTACATCTGATTCAACATATGCTAATCAAGCTCTTGACAGTATCGACCTAGAATCACAGACAGGTGTTCGAGTAATTGCTATTCGACGCGAAAATGAGTGGATTCTAAACCCAGGTCCACAGACCAGAATCGGTGTTGACGATGTTGTATTTCTTCGTGGCCCCAGGCCGACAATCGATGAAGTATATGAGAAACTAACTGGGGAAGCCTATACATCTCCTGTTTCTGAGCAACCACAAATTGATGACCTTGAGCGAGCGGTTGACACGATCGTCCATATGAAAAATCTTTCTGAGTTATCGGTAGACCTTGCTTATAGCAGCGTCTTATTTGATGATAAGGACCTTGCACAGGAAGTTCGGAATCTTGAGGTCGAAGTTGATGCACTTGAATCGCGGCTGGAGGCGTGGGTCCTTCAGGCGGCTAGTGATGCTAATGATCCCGTTTCTCTTCGCGGGTTGATCCATCTTAGCACAAGCACTGAGGTTATCAGCGATGCAGCGATTGACATTAGTGAAGGTGTTTTACGGGACATCACGACTCATCCAGTCGTACGATTAGCCGTACAGGAGAGTGATGAAGTAATTACTCGTATCCAAGTCGACGCAGGAAGCGAGTTGGATGGCACCCGTATCCTTGATGGCGTTCCTGATAAAGACATCTCAATGTCAGTTATTGCAATTCGACGAGATGATGACTGGATCCTTGCTCCTGAAACGGAACTTACGATTCAAGCAAATGATATTCTTATTGCCAAGGGCACACAGCGTGCTGCTGAGGTATTCCGCAATTATTCATAGTGAAGTACTCGGGGTCAAGCTTGAGGCACCCTGCCTGGTTTCTCTGTAGAATTCACGCCTGTAGAGACTGTGCTCCCTGCGTGGATAGCTGCCGGCAGCCGACCAGCTGTAAAAACAGTGCGTCACGAAACCAGAAAACCACCCCAAAGAGCATATCAACGCAAACAGAGGAGAAAGTTCATATAAACCCAACAACATACCCAGCAACGAAAATAAAGATCACCATCCCAAACACATCTACGATATTTGTCACAATCGGGATCGTAGTATCATCTGGATCAATACCGAGCTTAAATGATACGTATGTCGCTGAGATACTAAATATTACGGCGATAACTGCAACCGCATATCCACTTACAAGTGCAATAATTAGTAATTCTACAAGCGTTAGCGTAGATCCAATTACCTGACCAATTATCCATGCCCCGATCGCTAGCGCAGTAAATACTGTGCCAGCAAGTCCTAGTATAGCTATAATATTTGCTTGGAGAATTTTATCCCGAGGATCAAAATTCGCCGTTCCTAGATGTACTCGTGTTGATAATCTAGATGAAAGAATCGCCCCAAGATTACCTCCCATGTCCACCATCGTTGGAACCATTACAGCAAGAATTGCAAACTCCTCCAGCATTTCCTCCGCGTCGTCAAGGGTAATCCCAGCCCATAAAACAATGATTGAGAGAACGATCAGTAACGGAAACATGTTCCCGACGATCCGGCGCGTTTTCCAGGATCCAAGCGATCCCTGAGGGACTACCATCAGACAATCACCTCAATTGTAAATACGGCAAGCAGCAAAAATAACATTCCAAAGATATCTCCCAGTGTTGTCACAATTGGACCGACAAGATTGTCTGGGTCGTATCCGAGTCGATACCCTGCAAAAATTAGCACGAGTAGTCCGATAATCATCACAACTGACGTTAGTACTCCAGCGATGAGCATAATCCCCACAAACTCGTATAGAGCAGCAGCTTCTCGTCCTAATATCTCTAGGGCACCCCAAGAAATTACTCCAATTACAATTGAGATTCCAATTCCATTAATAAATGATGCAATTACTGCATTTACTAGTCGGTCATTCCACTCCAACTTCGGTTTGATCAGTCCCTGATGCAGCCCACTTGAAATTCGCCCGCCAAGTGCACCATACACATTTCCACGTGTCGCTAAAAACACTGGAACCATCACCAACAACCCCGGAAACCGTGCCACGCTGTCGAGTAACTCTTCTAAGACCAACCCAGCAAATAATCCACCTCCAAGGGCAATAATTAATATTGGTAATGACTCTCGATAGATCCGCCACATCTCTTGACGTGGATCCATGTTATGTACAATTTTGCCCATCCATGAAAATCGTTTGTGAACTGGTTTCCCTTCAAGCTCAAGACTTTGATAAATCGACTTGTGGATCGTTTGACTTCCCTCTACCCCTGTGGAAGTGGTATTCCTCCTTGTGGATTTCAGCTTGCTTCTAATCCTTCGGAGACAATGTTCCTTGCCTCACAGCAGAAATACGGGCAGCGATCGGCCGAGCGTCGCACGAAATACACAGGTCTTGTTTCACTGTATCTATGACACTTCGAGAGCTACGACATGACTGTTGCCAGGACGCTTATCTAACCATCTGGTAAAGTGTTCAAATATTGTGTCAAATATTATTTTGAGGTAAAATTAAATAACTTTGCCGAATATATTATAAAAATATTTTATTTTGCCGAAAAACAGTTGCTTGATAAACTTTTCTCGCAGATATTACCTTATTAACCTCGTTTAAATCATTATAAATCATGTTCATCCTTAATGTGGATGAATTCAGTAGGGACTGCACATTTCATCATATCGTATTTAGTGTGGTACTCTGGGGAACTGGCTAGTAAGGTATCAAAGTTTGTCGTCGGTATCCTTTATTTGGTACAACAATCGGCCCTCGTATCAGCCTGCCGCCGTCCTTCAAATTATCCTGGCCTGTCAGGTAAAAATTCACTTTCCGTTCGATTGGGCCATTCCTTATGTGTACCGCATGTGAACCGACTTTTCCATTTCGAAGGTGACTAACTATGGCTACAGATCCTGAATTTCCAACTGACCGTCCAAGTCAAAGCAGCGATGAGCCTGTTCCTCCCGAGGAGTATAGTGAGAGTGAGAAAATTGACTATGATGTCACACCTCCAAAAACGGATTATAAATCATTATTCAAGCACTTTGGACCCGGTATTTTACTGATGATGACTGGCGTGGGAACAAGCCACATTATTACTATACCCACCGCTGGTGGTCGATTCGCATGGGCTCTTCTATGGGCAATTCCGCTAGCCTATGCATTCAAGTGGTACGGTTTTCGGATGGCATACCGTTTCACGTATGCAACCGGAAAAAGCATCATGGATGCGATGAATGCAACGAAGCGTAAGTGGGCTTTGTGGTATGTTTTGTTAGTGTTTGGTGTACAAATGTTAATTGGCCAAGCAGGACGGTTGATTGCTGCAGCTGCTGTACTTTATTTTGCCTTTACAACGCCCGGATTTGTCGATCTGCCAATGTGGGTGTATGCTACAGGGATCGGCGGGATTAGCGTTGGTATTATTCTATCGGGTAAGTACCGCCTTGTTGAGTGGGTTGTCAAGATAATAATGGTGGTCGTTGTCATTGCGTTTGTGCTTGTCTACTTTGTCAACCCGCCTCCAGCTGATGCGTATGTTAATTTCTTCGTGATCGATGTGCCTCCTGAAGCATGGCTTGTCTTCGCTGCAAGCATCGGGCTTCTCCCAACCGGAATTGACGTCTCATTACAAGCATCTGAGTGGGGCTTAGCGAAAAAGAAAGGTCTACCTCGCCTGCGTCGCCGTCTTGAACAGGAGGGAGCAGCAAAAGATATCGATAAATTCAACGGTTCAACTGATGTCAGTGATTTCACCGTTGATTACGATCAGCTTTCTGACCGAACACGCGAATACTGCTACCGATGGTTCAGAATCGGCGTCCGTGACTTTGACTTTAGTAATGTTGTTTCGCTTATACTCGCCATAATTATTATGTCCCTATCGGTTGTTTGGATGTATCCGTCAGATGTTGAAGGAGAAGCTGCGATTGGAGAGATAGCTGCTATTTTTACTGAATCCGTTGGATCATGGATGATGGCTCTCTTCCTTCTCGGCGCGTTTGGAATTACATTCTCTACACAGTTCAACTATTTCGATGGTCGTCCACGAGTTATCTCTGCCGCTTGTCGAAACCTGTTCCCTAGAGTATCTAAATGGTCTGGAGTCGAGAACTCACCAGACGGAGCATCACGCGTCTGGTATTCTGAGTTGAATATCTGGCGTATTTCAATGATGTTGTCCTTTGTTGGTGCCGTTGCAATCATCGCTGGTGTTCCTGAACCCGTATTTGTTGTCTTGGTTGCCTCAGCACTTGCAGCCGTGATTGCACCAATTATCTTCTTCTTTAACTTCTGGTTCTGCCTGAAAGCAATCCCGGAAGACAGTGAGTTTTATCCAGCACAATGGGAGATTTACTTCACGTGGATCAGCCTCATTGTATTTACCTTCTTGATCATTCTTTCACTGCTAGCAATGTTCGATTTGATCGGTTGGATCATCCCAAATGCATAATTATATTCAGATAGTGTCATGCCAACATTTACTATAGATAAAGAACGATTTCTCGGGCTTGCGATCCTTGGTTTAGCTATTGGAATGGTCACGCTTGTAGGTTCATTCTTGTCTCCTACCCTCGGTCAATACTATATTGGAGATCTAGTCCAAGAAGAGTCATATGCAACAGTCCATGTCGATGAGTCAGATGAGAAAATAGAGATAACTGTTACCAGTCTTCTGAATGCTGATATGATCCAAGTACAACACTCAGCAATCAATGAGTCAGTGGCTACAACAAAGCTCAATGAAACAGGATCTGAACTTCACTTAGAACCAGAAAGTTCCTATCTTGATGCACCAATCGAAGAAGGAGATGTCATTGAGTTTGTTATTCATGTTGAGGATGATAGTGGCTTAGACGCAATTGACACCAGACAGTACGAAGTTAACCATACTTATCCCACGTGAAGATGTTCCGTAAATTGTCGCTCACACGTTAGCGAATGACTGTAACTGGAACAGCTGATCGACGAATAACTTTTTCCGCCACACTTCCGAGCAGCACTCGGTCAATTCCTTTACGACCGTGACTTCCGATAAATATATGATCGATGTCGTTGTCCATTGCGAACTCTACAATTGTGTTGTGTGGTGTGCCTTCGGCAAACTCGTATTTGGCATCAAATCCGGCATCGTTGAACTGCTGTTTAAATTCAGCAAGGTGGTCTTCGATTTCTTCCTGTTCGGCTGCCTCCTGATATACGCGGGTCTGTGTAACTGGAATTCCCGGTGCGACCACATGTAGTAGAGTAATTTTTGATCCCCAAAAATTATCCAGTGCAAACCTGACTGCTGCTTGACAGGGGTCTGAGTCGTCCACTGCGATCAACGCATGGGCATCATCTGCTGACATACAGAATCTATATGTTGTACTCAGTTTTATTATAAAGACTTTTGGCTCTGATCAAAATTTATCATGTTCCTTTATGATGAATAGATCAGAGACTATTGAATTTTATCCACTGTATTTTTATACTAGTATACGAGAAGTCTATGTCATTATTAAATGTATTGGTTGGTGTAATACGTACATTGATCCTCGATTATTCATGTAAGTATATGATAGTCACAACTCACACGTATGATTAATGTAGGTGTAAACGGATACGGAACAATTGGAAAACGAGTCGCTGACGCTGTTGCAGCCATGCCGGACATGTCTCTTGTCGGGATCAGCAAAGCGAGTGCTGGCCACACAGCAGATGCAGCCCACTCACGTGGTTACGATATCTATCCTCCGGATGGACGACAAGAAGATTTTGCACAAAGCGGAATTAACACGGCAGGGGTTGTCGACGATATGATTAAACAAAGCGATGTTGTTGTCGACACCACCCCGGCTGGAATGGGTGCTGAATATCGGCCCATTTATGAGGAGCACGATACACCTGCAATCTTTCAAGGTGGAGAACCCTCTGAGGTCGCCCCAGTAAGCTTCACTGCTCGGGCAAATTATAATGAGGCAATTGGAGAAGACTATGTTCGAATTGTATCTTGTAATACTACTGGGCTAAACCGCCTCTTTGCTCCATTGCTTGAAGAATATGGGATTGAACGGGCACTTGTCACGCTTGTCAGGTGCCGAGGCGAACATGCTGTGATTTCTGCTGATCCGGTTAATCCCCCATCTCACCACGGTCCAGATGCGCTTGAAGTGCTTCCTGAGATCGGCGACATCCAAACGATGGGAATGCGGGTCCCAACAGTTCGCCATCACTTCCATACAGTCAATGTTGAGCTTGAGGATCCTCCGTCTGAGTCTGACATAATTGAGTTTCTCTCTTCAGAATCACGACTTCATCTTATCGATGAAGACTTAGACATGAACTCTGGATGGGACTTACAGGAATTCGCTCTGGACCGGGGGCGCGATCGTATGAATCTCTATCAGAACCAGATATTTGAGGGCTCAGTTACTGTTGAAGGGAATCAATTATACCTGTTCCAGTCAATTCATCGTGAGAGCGATGTCATACCAGAGAACATCGATGCAATCCGAGCGATAACCGAAGGAATCGACAAAGAAGAGAGTATTGCACGCACCAACGAAGTGCTTGAAGTCGGAGGGTTCTAATAGATGTCTCAACACCAGTCTTCCCGTGAGCAACATGAAGACTCTGATAATCTCCTTTGCCAAGGTCTAGGTGCGAGTCCTGGCGAAATAAGTGGTAAGGTTACCATTGTAAACGATCTTGAGGAAACAGATCAGGTAACTGAACAAGATATTATTGTTACAGAGATGACGATGCCGGAAATGGTTCCCGCAATGAAACGGGCAAGTGGCATTGTCACCAATCAAGGCGGGATTACGTGTCATGCCGCGATTGTCTCTCGTGAGCTAGGAGTTCCAGCAATTGTCGGTACAGGAGACGCAACAACTGAGCTAGAGGATGGGCAAACAGTCGAAATCGACGGTGACCGGGGCACAATTAAGAAGGCAGAAGCTTCGGACGTACTCTCCTCGTCTAGCGAAACTGATGACACAAGTCAGACATCTAATTCATCAGAAAGCACCTCCTCATCAACAGCTACCACGGACCCAGCTGTTCCCACAACTACAGCAACCGATGTGTTTGTCAACGTTTCAATTCCAGAAGCAGCCGAAAGGGCTGCAGCAACAGACGCAGACGGTGTCGGTCTTCTCCGGGTAGAACATATCCTGCTATCATTGCAAAAGACGCCGGCAAAGTACGTTGAGGACCACGGCGCTGATGAATTCGTTGATCAAGTTGCACAGGAAGTAGAACGAGTTGCAGAAGCGTTTTATCCACGTGAAGTCCGAGCTCGGACAATGGACGCACCAACAGACGAATTAGCAGAGCTTGAAGGCGGAGAGGCCGAACCCCACGAACATAATCCAATGCTTGGCTGGCGAGGCATCCGACGAAGTCTTGATGAGACTTCACTAACAAAGCTTGAGCTTCGTGCGTTTAAACAGGTTCGTGACAATGGATACGACAACCTCTATGTAATGTTCCCCCTTCCAAATGATCCTGAAGAGGTTGTTGAAGCACGTGAGCTAATGCGAGAAGTTGGGATTAATCCCGACGAAACTAAATGGGGTGCAATGATAGAAACCCCAGCAAGTGTCCGCCAAATCGATGAAATTATTGATACCGGTATTGATTTCGCTGCATTAGGTACAAACGATCTTATTCAGTATATCTTAGCTGTTGACCGGAACAACGGCAACGTAGCAGATGTCTTTGATGAGATGCACCCAGCAGTGCTAGAAGCTATGAGTGAAGTCATTGAAGCCTGCAATGAGAATGATGTGCACACAACGATTACTGGACAGGCCGGATCTCGACCAGAAATGGCTCGATTCTTGGTTAATGAGGGCATCTCTTCTGTATCAGCAAATATAGACGCAGTGGATACCGTTAGAGAGGTCATTGGACGAGCGGAACAAAAACTGATCCTTGATGAGGTCCGGGCAGAACGACTTGACTAATCTGGGCTAATCATTTAAGAGCATGCGTGGCACAGGTGTACCGATCACGACTCCATTCGACTCATCTGGAGATATACACGAAACAAAGCTTGTTGATGTTGCTGACTGGTTAATGGAGAGCGGCGTTGATTTTCTTGTTCCTACCGGATCGACGAGTGAAGCTGAACTCCTTACAGCAGAAGAACGCCATCAGGTTACAAAGATTGTTGCCGAGACTTCATCTGTTCCTGTTCTCGCTGGCGCTGGTCATCCCGGTAGAAAGGAAACACTACAGCAGATATCAAAAGCCGTGAGTGCTGGAGCAGATGCTGTTCTGATTGTTACTCCTTTTTATTATGAGCATTCTCAATCTGATCTCATTACTTACTATCGATCGATTGCGGATGCCTCCTCTCTTCCTGTCTATCTATATAATGTTCCAGTCTATACTGACACCTCGCTCACTCCCTCTACAGTTCAGACTCTATCAAATCATAGGAATATCCACGGAATCAAAGACTCAAGCGGTGACCTTCAGCAACTAAAGCGAATTATCACCTTGACTAATGATTCATTTGATGTTCTTGTTGGGAGTGGCGGAATCTATGCTGATGCTCTTCTCAACGGAGCAGATGGGGGGATTCTTGCCCTTGCCAATATAGCTCCTGAACTCACAACGGCGATTTACACAGCTGTATCAAATGATAATGTTCAAAAAGCGATTGGCTTGAATAGACAAGCAGCGGCGTTAAATCACGCAATCACACGTCAACACGGAGTTGCTGGACTGAAACACGCCATGCAATATCGAGGCATAGACGCCGGTGGTATTCGGTCGCCACATACTTCGGTTACCGAGCGTGATGGAAAAGAGATACAAGATATCTTAGACCAGACTCCTATGATAAAATGAACTGTCCCGGAGACAATTCTTGGGGCACTCTGCCTGCTTTTCCCTGTAGAATTCCCATTTTGCAGCAGCATTGATATTTTACAACAGTTTCTGGCCAATGCTGACAAGTGTCTGCACTACATTTAAACAACTGTGCTTTCCGATGCAGAAACGCTCACTGAACTTCTTATTGCCGCCGTTGTCAGCCTTGGCGGGCTTGTTTTGGCGTATATAGTCATCAGCAAAGGCATTGAATACCTCGCTTCATACCTACCAGGTACTGATCCACAAACAATCCGCTCGGTATTCCGACGGCCAGTTGTTGGCACGGCATTTCTTTTTATTGTTTGGGTGTTTCTCCAACCCCTTCCGATTCCAGCACAAGCTCAACCGGTTGTGACACCAGGTTTTTGGACAGTTGGTGTTCTTCTTTGGCTTCCCGGGTTTCTCCGTGCTGGACGCATTGGAATTAAAGCAGCCGTCAAAACGGAGCAACTTGAACAGACGGTAGCCCCTATCGTTCAAAACATTTGGACGATTGTGATCCTACTTTCCGGAGCTGGCGTACTCATGTCAATCTGGGGCATTGAAATCACACCACTGCTTGCTTCTGCAGGTGTCCTCGGCATTGTACTAGGATTTGCTGCCCGGGAAACAATTGCTAACTTTCTTGCAAGCTTATCTCTGTATGCTGATGATACCTACCAAAAGGGTGATTTTATTGAGATTGAAAGCGCCGATATTACGGGATATGTAAATGACATCAGTATACGAAGTACAACACTTACAACTCTTGATGGTGACATCGTTACCATTCCAAACGGACAACTAAACGAGGAGATTATTACAAACCTTTCAACTCCACAACCAACACGTCGATTACACTTACCAGTCGGTGTCTCGTATGAGGCAAATCCAGCTGAGGTAAAATCTGTTTTCCATAATGTTGTGGAAAAAGAAGGATTAGTTCTCAATCAACCAGAGCCTCGTGTACATCTTCGTGAGTTTGGTGACTCTGCAGTTATTTTCGAACTGCTCGTTTGGATCGACCAGCCTCGGAAAAAACGAGTTATTGAAGACAGGTTAAATACGGCAATTTATGACGCACTCGCAGCAGCTGACATCGACATTCCATATCCCCAGCGCGATGTTCGTATATCAACTGCTGATGACTCCCCGGGACGTGATACTGATCTTGTAGATAATGAGGAGGAGTCGGATTGAATAGGTGCTATGATTCTTTTTCTTTCTCTTTGTTTGATGCAGCAAGTTCTCTATCTAGCAGTGAGTCATCTGTGATATTGATCTCTTCTTTTGATAGATCAAGTTCTTCTTCTAATTGTCTCTCAAATTCTCGCTCAGAGATTTTCCCAGCAACATACTGCTCTCTGAGCTCTCGTGCTTCTACCGCTTCCAACTGCTCGTTGCTGTCGGATTCTGTTGTTACTACAAACTTGTATCCAACATATGTGATGATAATAAAGAGGGCCATCATCAGTGGTACAAATATCATCCCCATCATTGGTCCACCCATATGTGAACCAACTCCACCCATTGACATTGCTAACGAGAGCATCACCTGTGAAAGTAAAAATATTGCTACGGCTCCTACTAATAGCCATTTAACCAACGCATCTGTTATAGGTTCTCTCACATGTAGATTACGTATTCAAACGACTTGAGAGCTATTGTATGCTAAATTATATAATCTCAGGTTGTTTCAAAACTCAGAGGCTGGGCTCTTTGTTTCAATCGTAATCTCTGATTCATGGAGAACACTTATTAAGGTTCTATTTCTTCTCCCTGTACGTGCATGCTACACACTACTGGTGACCTCCTTTCTATCGATGTCGGGGCTTGTTCAACGACGGATATTGATATCGACTCACTTACCTCCAAGTATATCGGTGGTAGAGCGCTTGCAACTCGATTAGCCCACGAACGAATTCCGTTTGATGCGGATCCGATGGGACCAAAGAATCGACTTTTCTTCACGACCGGTCCACTGCAGATGTCACAGATGAGCTTTACTGGACGGATGAATTGCACTGGTATATCTCCTCTTACTGATGGTCTGTTATCTAGCAACGCTGGTGGATTCTTATCTCGTAACTTTGCTAGTACGGGTTACGCTGCAGTTGAGTTAGCTGGCAGTAGTGATGAACTTCTTGTTATTCACGTTCGAGATGATGAGGTCCAATTTGAGCCAGCCCATAGCCTCCATGGTGCAACCGTTCCTGAGACACTCGAATATCTTGAAGCAGAACGGGATATTTCACCTGATCAAACGACAGTTATCGGGCCAGCTGGTGAGAATGCCGTTCGATTTGCTTCAATTATGACATCTGGTGAGCGAGCCTTTGGACGAGGAGGTCTCGGTGCTGTTATGGGTGCAAAAAATGTGAAGGCGGTCACCTTTGCTGGCGACCGTGCTCCATCAATTGAGATCCCATCAATCCAACAGGAGATCCACAGAGAAGCAGCAACTGACGACCATATTATGAAAGACCAGGGGACTGTCTCAGTTATGGACCTAGCTAATGAGATCAATGGTCTTCCGTCATACTACTTTTCAGAACAATCCTTTGATGGAGTCGAAGAAATCAACGGTGCCGCAGTCGCAGACAAAAAGTACAAAAAAGGAACCTGCTCAACGTGTGCTTTTGCATGTAAACTCCCAACGCGTGATGAAGAAACTGGCATTGAGACAGAGGGACCGGAATTTGAGGTGGCAATGGCACACGGGTCAAACTCGGGCGTCGATGAAATTGTTTCAGTAATGAAATCAAATGACCTTTGCGATTCCTATGGGCTTGATGCCATCTCTGCAGGCAACACGATTGCTGCTTACCTTGCCGCTGAAGACGAATTCGGCAACACTGACTTAATTCATCGGTTACTTGAAAAAATCGCCCACAGAGAAGGAATTGGTGATAAATTAGCTGAGGGAATTGATCGAGTCCACGAGGACCTTGGCGTTGAGAACTGGTCCGTAAAAGGTCTTGATTTTGCTGCACATGAAGGGCGAGTATTACATGGCCAAGGACTTTCCTATGCGGTTGCTAACAGAGGTGCTGATCACATGTATGCAACGTTTTATTCTGTTGAGTATCCACTTGCTTCAGAACACAAAGCAATGGATCCAGAAGGAACTCTTGGTAAAGCATCCCGACTTGTCCGTAGAGAGAATTTGATGGCTGTCAACGACTCAGGTGTTCTTTGTAAATTCGCCCGTGATTACATGACTCCAGACCGGTATGAAGAACTGTTTGCGTGTGAGTTCGACACACTTCTCAATGTTGGCGCGAAGACGGTCACCCTCGAACGGCATTTCAACAATCAGCGCGGGTTCGATGCTAGTGATGACCGTCTTCCATATGACCTCCCTGATTTAAACGAAGCCATCAATGAGTACTATACAGAACGCGGATGGAATGCTGGAGTTGTTCCGGATAGCCAGTTACCGGCTGATCTGTAGTCAAGCAATCTGGTTGTCTACAGAGAAAGCAGGCAGCGTGCCTCGGGGCTTGACCCGAGGTTGTTGACCAGTAGCATACCTTTTTGAATATGTAATGCCACTAGCTACACTGATGACAGTCGAGGTACAACAGATTCAGTTGTCAAATACATCGTTTGAAGGTAACAATAATGCATATCTTCTCAAGACGGAGGAAAAAACAATATTAATTGATACTGGTGATGGCACACCAGAAACCCTAAATCAACTCCAGAACGGGATTTTAGAGTACAATACCGGTATCTCTGATATTGATCATATTTTTCTTACACATTGGCACGATGATCATGCCGGATTAGCCGGCGAAATTCAGGCAAGGAGTGGTGCATCTGTACATGCACACGAGAAGGATCTCCCACTCGTTGAACAACGTTCCGAAACTTGGAAGAACATGTACGAAACCAGAATGGAGTACTATGACCAGTGGGGAATGCCTGAGCACAAGCAACAAGATCTTGAATCGTTCTTCAGACAAACCGATCTGACAATGCGGTCACCAGACGTGACGCCGATTCAAGATGGGGATACATTCACCTTTGGATCGACAACATTACGCGTAGTTCATATTCCTGGACACACAGCTGGACTGTGTCTATTTGAAGTCAATAATGGAGCGGACATTGCCTTTACCGGTGATACCCTATTGCCGATGTATACACCTAACGTTGGTGGGGCTGATCTTCGAGTTGTCCAACCGCTTAAACAATATCTTGACGGCCTTGGCCAGATAATTGACGCAAACTATACCCGTGCATGGCCTGGACATCGATCCCCGATTGATAATCCGGTAACCCGTGCGACAGAGATTATAGAACATCACAAAGACCGCACGATTAGAATAATCAACGTGCTTGTAAATGAAGGTCCTTGTGACGCCTGGACAGTTAGTAATCATCTTTTTGGAAAACTTGAGAATATACACATCCTCCACGGTCCCGGCGAGGCATATGCACATCTGGATCATTTGGAACGGACCGGTGCAGTACATTACGAAGCAGGCACATACCAGCTTTCATCACACGTTGAGTCATTAGCTGAGTCAAATCAGTCCAGTGAAATAATTGATATATGCTTCTGAGCGATATCTGCCCGACTGTATTTTCTAGGCGTGTCCAAGTTTTATTATTTTATGCTAGGCAGAATCAAGTACTATAGGATCTGGAGATCCTGTTGACTAACACATATAGTATGCCCTTAATTGCCAAATATAGTTTATTTTATACGGTGACTAAACCGCCTCATTACTGTAGAAACCCCGAGACAAAAACTCCCGGATTTAGCCGCGGGTAGTTCAAGTGAGGATCGGTGGTAGAGCTACCTATATTACTGATCTCAAAATCCATATAATCTAATTGAATTTAAACTTAGATGCGTTATCGACAGAATTAGCAACTACAGAAATTCATGGAGTCCATGTGAATCGCCAAAACGTAGGGTAGGTAAAATATATCTGTGCGATAGTTGTATGTGTATAATCTTATATGACACAACTTCAATGAGTTAACTTCCATTTCTGCAGGCCACCTCCTCGTTCTCAACGAGTCGCCGAAGGCGGCGAGTAGACAGGGGTAGCTCACTAGAGAATAATGCTAAATTGAGCTCAAGCATATCCATTTTCGACATGAGTAAATCACAAGTTTGTTCAGCCACTTTTTCTGCCAGATAGCATGTCTGAACCGGCAGTAAATCATTCATCTCCATACAAGTTACCTCCTGAGAACTCCAGTCCAACTCGCTTTCTCACAGTTTCTGGTCATATCACCTCGATGTGTATGTCTCATACTCTTGAAAGGGCTATAGAATATCACGCTCCAGACGCGATTATTGCAATCCCACCTGACGAACATCATGTTCCTGGAGCATTATATGATTCTTCACAGTCCGTTCTTTCCTGTGGCCGAGTACAAACTCCCGACTCATATTTGGTCAACAAGGATACGATGATCTACACAATACCTCACAGTGTTGAATCGCTGTCAGTAGAGTCACTTGAACCTGTAGATCAAGCATCTGATCCTCCGGCATCCTTCGATGCTTCTCTTTCGATTTATATCACGAATCAAATTTCACTCCGTATCAACCCGTACGACCGTACAACAACGCTAAAAGGTCTACAATCGTATTTAAATCAGCTACCAGATTCATTAAACTATGAACAAGGCATCCATTGCTCTACGGAACTCCGTTCTGGATATCGGACCATTAAGTCTATTGACGGAACAAGATACCAGATTGTCGGGATCGGTCAGGGAGACGAAACAAGTAGTGCTGGATGCGATACACAAACTGATACTATTGGTATATTTGATGTTTTTGAGAATGGTGCAGTTACTCACAGTGAAATGGATCCAGTAAATTTTGGAATCCGTGGGTTGCAGGGTGTTGGTTCCACACGAGCTAAATACCTTCGACAGAACGGGTATACAACAGTACAACAGATTGCTGATGCAACACTTCGTGATCTACAGCAACTACCAAAGGTTGGCCGATCTACCGCACAGAACATTAAACAAGCAGCACAAGGACAAATTAGCAATAAACCTATTATTACGGGAGAAAATCCGCTCCCTGATAAGGACCCCATTTATATTGACATCGAAACTGATGGGCTTGCTCCCTCAACTGTCTGGTTGATTGGCGTCCTCGATGGTACAGCTGAACATGGTAGTTATCTTGCATTCAGAGAGCAACAGCCGGAAGATTTTCGACATATTGAAGATTTTGTATTCTGGGTGCAGGCCAATGCCGCCGACCGACCCATAGTTACATGGAATGGTTACGGGTTCGATTTTCCTGTACTACGTGACCAAATTCAACAACACTGCTACGATCAAATCGAAACGTGGGAAAGTCTACGCAAGATTGATCTATTATGGTGGGCGCAACACCAAGATGGCGGCAACGCTATTTTACCTGGGCCGACCAATCAACTAGAGCAGGTAGCAGAAGCGCTTGGTTGGACGCCAAATACGACTGGGATTAATGGCCAACTTGTGGCGAAAATATACACTGCGTATCGGTCAGCGTTTAATAATCAACGTGATGAACAGTCTACATACCGCCCTGATTGGTCTCGGCTTGAAAGGTACTGTGAGGACGATGTACGTGCACTCGCATCAATCTACGAAGCACTAAAGAACAGCCACCAACCTATTGATAACCAACAGCAAAAACGTCGATCAAATAGCACACAAGGGGCACTTTCTGATTTCACATGAGTAATAAACGACGACCAGACACAACTTTGAACGAGGCTTCGCTATCGGAACGTAATTTTGAAGAAGCATATCCTGAATACCAAGGACAGATCAAATATGCTGAGCGCATCAACCCCAGAGACGGAAAATCCGTTAACCCGGATAAGGTTCTCCGACCGAAGCTCGCTGATCGTGTTGGTTCTGACTTGTGGACACATCAGGCAGAGGCACTTGATCTCCTTGCCGAACAGGAGAATGTTGTTGTGACAACGAGCACATCATCTGGAAAAACGTGGGTATACGCCTTACAAATTGCACGCAACTATCTGCGTAACCCAGAGAACACTGCGCTTTGCCTTTTTCCGATGAAAGCATTGACGCGCGACCAGAAGAACGAATTACAAACAAAGTTGCAGGACGACTGGAACCTTGATATTACTATTGGTGTTTACGACGGTGATACAAGTAGCGATCAAAAGCGCCGAATTAGAAAACAGGCAAATGTCATTTTGACAAACCCTGCTGGCCTAAATGTCTATTTACTTCGCCATAACAAAGATCGTGGCTGGCACCGATTCTACAATAACCTTGAGTTAGTTGTTGTTGATGAAGCTCACGAATACAGTGGTGTCACAGGAACTCATGTTGCATTTATCATCCGCAGATTGCGCCGTCTGCTGAACTATTATGATACAGATCCACAGTTTGTAATGACAACGGCAACGATAGGTAATCCTGCAGAGCATGGAGCCCGACTTACAGGCGCTGAATTTTCTGTTGTTGATGAGGACGGATCACCCCGCGGACAGCGGGATATTATTTTCTGGGAACCACCGATTGATGAGTCTCAACTCTCAGACAACCCAGACGATCCACTTGGAGATTATGAACAGGCTCGGGTTGCAACGGGAACAGAAGCAGCCAGTGTAACCGCACATCTTGGTATTAATGGAGCACAAACGCTACAGTTCTGTACAGCCAGGCAGGGAACTGAGGTTGGAGCAAAACAAATCGTAAATGCAGCACAAGACCATCCCGAAAGTGGCTTTGTTGAGACTCAAGCGTATCATGCTGGTCTCGGCAAACAGCAGCGAAGGCAGGTTGAAACCCGGCTCAAAAACGAACAACTCGATGCTGTTGCAACAACAAATGCTCTTGAGCTGGGAATCGATATTGGATCAGTTGATGCAACTGTGACAGCTGGATATCCAGGAACACGACAATCATTCTGGCAGCAGGTCGGGCGGGCCGGCAGAGGAGATAACGATGCAGTGTCCGTTCTTATCGGTGGTATGGATGCAATGGATGGCTACATCTTCGAGCATCCATCGTATCTGACTGAAGCAGAGTCCGTCGAAGATGCTGTCGTATCGATTAGTAATGAACAGATATACAGCGATCATATTTTGGCCGCTGCCTCAGAACGCCCACTCCAGTCAGAGGATGCCATGTTCTTTGGGGATGAATCACGGTTTGGAGAGACTGTTGCCATGTGGCAGAAAGCAGGATTTCTTGAAGAGGTAGGCTCGCTTGATGGAGGGGGTGTCACTTACACCGGAGATCCCCGTCCCCAATCTCGGATCTCATTGTACGGAACTGACAGCACCGAATATACAGTCATCTGTAAACATGGCGAAATTGACCATGACCCGGTGTCAAAAGAGCGCGCCTATCGAGATTACCATGAAGGTGCACTATTTCTCCATGCTGGACAACAATATAAAGTTGCTAAGGTTGATCATACATCACCGCGACCACAAATTACTGTCACAAAAACAGACGTTCACAGCTACACACAGACTCAATCGAATAAATCTATCCAAGACATTACCGTCATCAACCATCGGCCTCTTGCAAATGGATATGATCTGTACTTTGGAGAAGGGACTGTCAACATACAGTACGACCGGTACCACGTGCGCGATATCTACACAGGAGATATTATTCAGCACGGACTCAAAACAGGTTCTCCACCACTCGAACTGAATACTGAGTTGATGTGGGTTAGCCTCCCGGAACAGCACTGTTCAAAGACTATTGCGGCTCTTGACGGCAATTATCTTGTCCCATCTACTCGGGCGGAGGAAGATAGACGAGTTCCAGATGAACCAGCACGATATACATATGCCGGTGGACTGCATGCAGCGGAGCATGGAATAATTCAATTAGCACCTCTTGAATTGATGATTGATAATGCAGATGTTGGTGGCTTATCGACTCCCCGTCACCATCACCATACAATTCCCGGGCCTGTTTGGTTCATCCATGATGGAATTGATGGAGGCGTGGGATTCTCGAAAGCAATCTACGAGAACTTCACAGCCTTGGCCAAACGAACATTAGACCGCGTTGAGAATTGCCAGTGTTCTCGTCGCAGAGGGTGCCCACTCTGTGTCATGTCCGAGCATTGTGGCAACAACAATGATCCATTAGACACACTTAGCGGTTCAATGATCCTCAATGATGTGCTGTGTGCAATCAACGAGAATTAACACATTCCAAAGTTTGCTCAGATAAAACGGCTACCAAGCGAGTGTAGCGTTCATAGTGTGATTTATCATAATCCCTATTATTGATCGGATATAATCCCATACAACGCTGTTTGTCATGAAATACCATACTATTATTGTCATTGTGACCATTATTTTCACAGGCGGGTGTGCTGAGCTGATTGACACTAACGATGGGAATAGTGAAAATGATGAAGATGATCCATCACACATAACTAACGTTAGTGGGGACGTTGCCGTTCATCATATAGACGTTGGGCAGGCAGATGCGACACTTATTGAAACTCGTAAAAACGAGACAATGCTGATCGATTCTGGAGATCACTGGGATAACGGTGAAATTGTAATCGACTACCTTGAGCAACAGGATATCACTAAGATTGATCACCTTGTTGCTACACACGCGCATGCAGATCACATTGGTGGACATGCTGATATTATTGAAACGTTTGAGACAGAATACGATGGAATCGGTAATGCCTACGATCCCGGTGTTGAGCATGACACTCAAACATACGGTGACTACATCAACGCAACAGAAGAGTATCTTGGTGAGCTGCTGATAATCGAAGAGGGCGATGAAATACCAATTGCAGGAAACGTGAGTGCATCCATATTGAATCCACCGGAGGAGCGACAGTCAGATGACTTCCACGAGAACAGCGTGGTAATGAAGATCGAATTTGGTGAATTTGTCTATATCACAACCGGCGATGCAGAAGTACCGATAGAACAACGATTAGTAGAAGAATTAGACGTAGATCTCTCCGCACATACATACCAGGCCGGGCATCACGGGTCGAATACTTCGTCGAGTGAACCGTTCCTTGAGGCAATGTCCCCAGAAGTTGTTGTTATCTCAAGTGACTTTGACAGTCAGTATGGACACCCTCATGATGCGGTGCTCGAACGGTTTGCTGCCCACAACATCGAGACATATTGGACAGGTATACATAATACAACGGTTGTAACAACTGATGGAATAAATGTCAGCGTTACCACTGAGCAAGAAGGGCCAACCGATCCGCTACAACTTCGTGATATGAACCCAGTCGAAGATGCTTCTAGCAATTCGCTCGGACAACTGACCGACACCATATTAATCGATCAGACCCCACTGATACAAGTATGACACTCAGTGGAATATATACAGCGGCGGTCGATCGAATTGTAGATGGGAAACATGCTGTCCTGTTAGTTGAAAATGATGAGGGGGAAACAATCGATGAGAAAGTGGTACCTGTCACAGAACTCCCAGAACAGGCGCAGGATGAATTAGGACTTGTCTCGGTAAAATTTGCTGATGACTCCCCGATTGAGTACACATACTTGCAAACTGAAACGCAAAAGCGCCGAGAATCAATTAAAAAGACACTTGACCATATATCAACACCACTATCTGAACGAACTGAGGATGAATGAACACTCCCACTGACTGCAACAATTGGTTTTGCTCTTCTGCAGGGATGAATGCTCAATTCAGATAATGTAGTATATCTGACTGCAAAATCCCTTGTACTTTTTTTTGCACTACTGCTCCAAAGCATTTAATTGAATATATGTTCAATTGTATTTTTGATGGCACAACTGACAAAGCCGCCTTGTAGATGGGGACGATTACTTCGCTGGTATCGTAATATTATGAATCGGCCTGATGTATGTAGACAACCAACAGTGGATATCCACTGCCATTACTGGATTACTGACAGTCCGGAGGGATTCGGCAATGAGTGAGCTGGATCACGATCACGGCCCTGATTGTGACTGTCCTGACTGTGGCGACCCAAGATCAATGGACTTTCTGGATAAGTATCTCACTGTCTGGATTTTCCTTGCTATGGGTATTGGAGTTGGGCTTGGATACGTCGCCCCGGGTGTTGTTGAGCCGATCCAAGATTATTATCTTGTTGAGATTGGCCTTATCGCCATGATGTATCCGCCGTTAGCGAAAGTCAACTATCGACAATTGCCTCGTGTCTTTAGTAAATGGCGGATTCTGAGTTTAAGCCTCCTCCAGAACTGGCTGATTGGTCCCACTCTTATGTTCCTTCTAGCGGTGATCTTCTTCAGCGGGTTAGTGCCACCGTTTCCGGCACATCCTGAATACTTCCTTGGGCTGATTTTTATCGGGATGGCTCGCTGTATTGCAATGGTGCTTGTCTGGAATGACCTTGCTGATGGGTCCAGTGAATACGCCGCAGGATTAGTCGCATTTAACAGCCTTTTCCAGATCATTACTTACGGTATCTACATCGCATTTTTCGCACTGTATCTCCCAGATGTACTTGGGCTGGACCAGCTTGCCGCTGGTATTGGAGACTTTGATGTCACGGCGGCACAGGTATTTGAAGCAATTGCTATCTTTCTTGGCATCCCATTTGCTGCAGGACTACTCACACGCCTTGGAGGTGTTCGAACAAAAGGCGAAGAGTGGTATCAAGAACAGCTCGTTCCTAAAATCAGCCCCTTGACGCTGATCGCACTGCTTTTTACTGTGATTGTGATGTTTGCTACTCAGGGAGAGAATATTCTCGCACAGCCACTTGATGTTGTCTGGATTGCTATTCCATTAACTATCTATTTCATCATCATGTTCTTTGTCAGTTTCATGATGGGGCGCGGCATTGGTGCTGATTACTCAACAACAACGGCGATCGGATTTACTGCCGCTTCGAATAACTTTGAACTTGCAATTGCCGTTTCAGTGGCAATATTTGGGGTTGGCTCTGGTGTTGCCTTTGCCACTGTTATTGGTCCATTGATCGAAGTCCCCGTCCTGCTTGCCCTTGTATACGTAGCAATTTACTTCCAAGAGAAATTTGATTGGGGAGGGTACGATACTGGGCAACTTGAGAATACGAACTCACCTGGTGACGATAACTAATTCCCGTCTCTTTTCTTTTCCTCGTAGTAAGCTCCTTGCTCCCCAATAGATATAGCTGCGTATACTTTGCTCATTTCCATATTATTCAGTAACCAATCCGCAGCTTTGTCAATGGGATTTTTCTGTTCTTTCTCTACAGGTCGTGTACCACCGGAGGAGGCATATACTGTATCAAGAAACGATGTCCGAATTTGTTTATTCTCAAAGATCCCGTGGAAGTATGTCCCGAGGACTTTCCCTTTACTAACTCCGTATTTAACCGCGCTTGTCTCGTCCTCAGGTGTCAAAAATGGTGTTGACACACTATCTTGTGCTGTTGTTTGTCCCATATGTATCTCATAGCCAGTTGCCTCTCCAGTTGCCCCTGAAATCGGGCCTGTTCCAGATACAATGAACGTTCGTTCTCTTACTGTTTTTTCTGTCTGAAATTCTGTCTCAACAGGAAGCAATCCAAGTCCATCTACAGTGGACTTTTCAACTGTCCCTTCAAGATCTGCATTATGAATTTGCTCGCCAAGAAGTTGGTATCCGCCACAGATTCCAATAATTGGCCCATCAAATGATCGTAGTTTTTCATCGAATCCTGCTTCAGTAAGTGCTAGAAGGTCATCAACTGTATTCTTCGTCCCTGGAATAATTACAGCGTCCCCGTCAGAGATTTCCGCAGTAAGCGGCCGATACGAAACCCGTACTCCCGGAACAGTGGCGAGCGGATCAAGGTCTGGAAAATTAGATATCCTTGGTAGGCGTGGTACTATGATCGTTACCTGCTGTTCCGTTGGTACCGTATCTTTACCAACTGTTGTCTCTACATCTCCTGCTGGAATAGAGAGACTATCCTCTTCTGGTAATCCAAACTGTCTCCAAGGAAGAACCCCCAATACTGGAATCCCAGTTTGGTTCTCAATCCTGTCTATGCCTGGATCAAGGAGTGTCTCATCCCCTCGGAACTTGTTAATCACGACCCCAATCACCTGATCTTTTATATCATCTGGCAGCAACTCAATCGTACCTAAAATCGAAGCAAATGCTCCACCACGTTCAATGTCTGCGACAAGAATAATAGCCCCCTCTGTAAACCGTGCTGTTTCAACGTTTGCTAAGTCTCGATCATGGAGGTTAATCTCAGCAATTGAACCTGCACCCTCTGCGATAATCACATCATGAGAGCCAGAAAGCCGGCTCCACGCCTGTTTGGCTGCGTTATATGCATGATTCCACTGTGATTCATAATAGTCACGGGCATCATACTTGGCAACAACGTCCCCATCAAGTATTAACTGGCTCGCTTCATCTCCATGTGGTTTGAGTAACACCGGATTGATATCTGTATTCGGCTGTCGTCTTGCTGCATGTGACTGAACATACTGTGCTATTCCGACTTCGCCGAATGTATCCTCTTGTGTTGCTTTCGGGACGGCGCGGGCATTGTTTGACATATTCTGCGCTTTAAATGGTGCTACGGTGAACCCCTGATCCGCGAGTATTCGACAAAGTCCTGTCACAACTGTTGACTTACCAACATGAGATGCTGTCCCAGCAACAAGAATTGTCTCAGTCATTAATACTCACTTCCCCGTCGAGCTTGATATCCTGCCTCTGAAGGGTGTTTTTCCTTTTCAACATGGGAGATTAGATCTGCAATATCTGTTATCCAATCCGGTCGCTTGTGGCCTCCTGTTATAATAATCTCCAGTTGGTCTGGCTTATTTTCCAAGATATTACGCACTTCACCTTCTTCGATCAAGTCCCGTTCGACGGCATACAATAATTCATCAAGGACTAGCAGATGGACTCCATCTTTCGGATCACCGGTGCTTGAAAGAATATCTTCTAACTCTGCCTGTTTTACGCCCTCAAACAAATCCTTAACCCGGGTTATTCCTTCCATCGCCGCCTTTCTGAACTTTTCATTGTTTTGCTCTGGACGATGCCACCCTTCGGCTCCAACTGACTCACGACTCACATTCGGTATACTATCAAGCACGGTATATTCTCCCGGTCGATACGGACCTTCTTCAACCGTCTTTAGAAATTGTAACATATGTACTCTATACCCATGTCCTGCTGCACGGATGATCGTTCCAAGTGCCGCCGTAGTCTTGCCTTTACCATCGCCCCAGTAGACTTGTATCAGTCCAAACTCATCTGGAGCGTTTGAGGATATATTCCAATCAGGCATAGTTAACTAATCGGTCAAAGATTCCACTTGCTGGGTGAAAGTGCGTATACGCACCTACTGTGTTATACTCTGTAAGACCATCTTGACTATCATTAATTCCTGTACCCTGTTTAACGTCAAATACATACCGGGCGTCCGGTCCTGGGCGCGCTTTGGAGTGGTGAAATTCATGACCTCGATATTTCTTCCCTTTGTCTGTTACTGCTGTCTTCTTCACAGCCTGCAACTCTGTGTATCCAAGCGCCTCCCGGTTTCCATCAAACGTTATTTTAGCTGGAAGCACACCTGCCATGTCATAGTGGCCTGGTGTTAGATTACTTTGGTCAGTGACCACAATCTCTTCTGCGAGAGTCATCAATCCACCGCACTCTGCATACATCGGGGTACCATTGACAGATCTAGTATATATCTCATCAAGTGTCTGGCTATCGGCCAATTTTTTGGCTTGTAACTCTGGGTATCCGCCAGGAAGATAAATTACATCGGCATTAGGGACCTCGTCACCAGCAATTGGAGAAAATACCTTCAGTTCCCCGGTTGAACGGATTCTAGTCACGGTTTCTGGATAATAGAATGAAAATACTTCATCACAAGCCATTGCGACCGTTTTGTCTGTATTTGTTCTTTGCTGTGCTTTGTTTGCCGTTTGTCGGTCTGCTGGTGGCTGTGCTAATGACCGTATTTGCTCAATAGCGAGTGTTTCGGTAATCTTATTGAGGGAATCCGTACCGATGATTGAGTCCGCTCCGTATGTAAGCCCAAGGTGTCTGTCAGGTATCGCTAAATCATCGTTTGGTGGAACTCGTCCAAGGTACTCTATCTCCTCAGGAAGCGACCGCTTAATCCCTTCTTCATGTTTTCCTCCATGCGCTCGCTGTGCGATTATCCCAACAATATTAACATCATCATATTGGTCAAATCCCAAGGCCATTGCTCCAACGCTTTCCATACATGCATTAGCATCTACGACAAGGATAACTGGTAGATCAAGACCCCGAGCAACCTCGGCTGTTGAGGTTTCCGTTCCATCATATAACCCCATCATGCCCTCAATAACACATAAATCTCCACCAAATCGCTGGTATTGACGATACATCCCATCATTTCCTTGCAGCCATGGATCAAGCGTGCGAGAGGGCTGGTCAGCAACCGCCTGATGATGCATTGGATCAATAAAATCTGGCCCCGCCTTGGCTGGCTGTACATCACATCGCTGTTCGAGTCCCGCTAATATTGCTAACGTTGTCGTAGTTTTTCCCACTCCAGAGTGCGTTCCAGCGACAATAACTCCAGGTATATCAGACATTGCTCAACACCTCAATAAGATCATCATTCTCCTCAGGCATCCGAACAGCGATACGAATATGATTGTCTAATCCATGAAACGTCCGGGCATCTCGGAGTTTAATCCCAGCTGACTTAGCTGTTTTACAAATTTTGTCAACAGATTGTTGTCCTGTGTCTATCAATAAAAATGGGGCGTCTGAAGGAATAACTGTGAAATCTGATGCAAGCTCATTCCAGATTCGTATACGTTCTTCTTGGACTCGGTCTTTTGTCTCTGATACGAATGATTGCTGCTGAAGACAGTAGGTACCTGTTAGTAATGCTGGTGTACTCAGATTCCATGTTCGTCGTATTGAGTTGATCTTTTCTTGGTATTCTGCACTAGCAACTGCATATCCAGCACGAATTCCAGGCAGTCCATACATTTTGGTGAGCGATCGGAGCACGATTGCTCCAGGAGTTCCCGCAAGTGAGGACTGATTTGTAAAATCAAGAAACGCTTCGTCGATAATAACTGCTGTATTCGCTTGTCTGCATTTCTGAATAAGTGTCTCGAGGTGACTTCGACTATACAGGTAGCCAGTAGGATTATTTGGATTACAAATTATAACTGCTGTATACTTTGATGGGTTAATATCCAGTATTTTCTGAGAATGTACACAAATTGGGTCTCCTCCTTGTAATCTGACTTCACGATGGTATTCGCTAAAACTTGGTGCGGGAATTGCAACCCGATCTCCTTGATCAACAGTGCTCTGTACTGCCAGTCGAAGAGCTTCGAGCCCGCCAGCTGTTGGAACAACTAACTCATGATCACAGCTGACAGCGTTACTCGCGTGCTTCCGAAAGGTTGTATATGTATCATCTGGATACCGTCGTGCGAGCTCAAAACCAGACTCATACTGTTCACGTACGCCATCTGGAACAACCGGATTTGTATTTGCGCTAAAATCGATCAACTCATCGTCTGTTGTTCCTCCGTGATGTACACGATTAACTTGTCCTTGTGTCATGCTTATTCCTGAGTCTATTGGATTTAATTGATTGCGCTCATCTGCTGATATTCCTCAAATTACCGGTGGCTACATTATGTGACGGCTCAAGGGGCTTAGAGTCTATGTGTATAGCTATTACGCGTGAAAGATGACTTGTGCTGTACATTTGCTGTCTGTAATTATATTTGCATTAGTTCAAGCGTAATTGTTTTAACGATATGAGCAGACACTGGAAAATGATGGGGTCGATTTCACTACCACACGACGCACCTGCAGGCCCAACTAAGCCTGAGATACGAGCAGTACTTATTGACAAATTCAATCTCGATGATGATGATCACTTTGTTGATGTCGGGTCATGCACTGGTGCTGTGAGTATCGCTGCCGCACGGCACGCAGGAAAGGTGACGGCCATTGAGAGAAACCCTAACAGTGTTAAAGCAACACAAAAGAATATTGCAGCAAATCAAACCTCGGCCCCAGTTACGGTGCATCAGGCTGAAGCACCTGAGGCGTTCCCTGATGAGGCTGATGCTGTCTTCATCGGTGGATCTCGTAACTATATCGAAGTTATCGACAAAGCGCTTGCATCTGGTGCAGATCGAATCATTATGAATGTAGCCCGTATTGAACGTGCTGGGTGTGCAATTGAGACATTTCGAGAACGTGACATTCTAGCCGACGTGCTACAAATCCGAGTTGACCACGGATACACACTAGCTGGTGAGACGGCGTTTGAGAACTTAGATGCTGTGTATATGATTATTGGCTCAACAACAGGTGATACAATATGAAATTATATGGTATCGGAGTGGGCCCAGGAGACCCACAATTGCTAACAATTCGTGGGAAAAGAGTGCTTGAACAAGTTGATACAGTGTTTATACCTGGTGACCTTGCCCAAACAATTATTTCTGGGTATGTTTCTGCATCCAATATCGTTGAGATCCAATTTCCAATGACGACGGATAAGGATAAACTTCAGAAAGCGTGGCAGACAGCAGCTGATCATGTGGTTGAAAAAACAGATGACAAAGCTGCATTCGTTACGATCGGTGACCCGTCAATTTATTCCACGTTTGGTCACTTGCGGCGAGCACTGCGAAACAATCATTCCACAATTGATATCGAAGTTATTCCAGGGGTTAGTGCTGCGACCGCATTTGCCAGTGCGTTTGATGTTGATGTCGTTAGTGGTACAAATCTCATGTTAGCTGAAGCCCCTAATGGTACTGCACCAACTGGACCAGATCAAATGGTCCTTCTGAAAATCACTGACGTTCCAACAACTCATTCGAAGTTGACCGAAGCTGGATACGATGTTTGGTATGGTAGACGGTTATTTATGGAAGATGAATCAACAGTTATCACGCAGAACCCAGATGATCTTGAGGATCGCGATTACTTTACTCTTGGATATGCTCGACATCAAGATATTCGGTTTCCGTCTATAGGTGGAGGTGAGAATAATGGGACCTAACCAGACGAACCACGAGCGGTCCGTTGGCGACCGGAAAAACGGTATTCCATTTATTGGTGCTGGTCCAGGAAATCCTGGATTGCTAACCGTTACTGGTCGACAACTGTTAGAAAATGCTGACCTCGTTGTCTACGCTGGGTCACTCGTCAACAGTGATATCCTCTCTGCTTATTGTTCAAGTGCTGAACAGGTATCCAGTGCATCAAAAGAGTTAGACGAGATCATCTCAGTGTTAGCTACTGCGTATAACAATGGGAAATCCGTTGTTCGGCTCCACAGTGGCGACCCGGCAATCTATGGTGCAATTGTCGAGCAGATCGATGAACTTGAGAAGCGAGATATTCCTACATATATCGTCCCTGGCGTAACTGCTGCCTTTGCAGGGAGTGCTGCGCTCCAGACACAACTTACGTTACCAGAGGTTGCTAATCACGTCGTGATAACCCGACCCCATGGAGAGACATTGGAGGAAAAACAGGATCGCATCAGTGAGTTTGTTGGAATGAATGATACAACGACCTGTGTTTACCTTGGAACACATGCGATTGAGGATATTATGGATCGACTCATAGCCGATGGACATGACCCACAGACACCTGTGGCGGTAATCTACCGGGCCTCTTGGCCAGAAGAAGACGTGATTACTGGCACAGTTACGACAATTGCCGAAGAGGTCAATGCAGCTGGATATAACCGGTCTGCTGTCATGCTCATTGGCAAGGCTGTTACCAAGGCTAACTATGCACGGTCGTCACTATACAGTGACTGGCAGCACAAGCAAAACACCGATGAGGTTGGCTCTAACGGTGATCGAGATGAGTGATACAACCCTCAGTAGTGACGCTCAGATTACTATCATAACATTTGACCGAACTCAGCCGCTTGCAGATGAAATCCTCTCATTGCTACGGCCCACTTATAACATCCAAGCAGTCCCTTACGAGTCTTCTGTGTTTGAAGATTACTGGAAATCAACGGATTGTTTTATCTGCTTGATGGCAAGTGGCATTACAATTCGGAAGATAGCACCCCTAATAGACAGCAAGTGGGAAGATCCAGCAGTGGTAACTGTTGACTCAAATGGGACATATGCAGTACCATTGCTTGGCGGGCACCATGGAGCAAATCAAATAGCAAACGAATTGAGATCACTAGATATAATCCCAGCTGTTACAACTGCATCTGAAATTGCTGGTAGACAAAGCGTAGAACAACATGCGGACACTCTCAACGCTACAATTGAAAATCGCCCATCGACTGTTGCGACAAATCTAGCAATTCTTGAAGACAATCTTGCGCCAATTGTCCGTGTCGATGGCCCGAGTGCTGTTCTTGTGGACGACCAAACAACAGTTCTTAGCCGCAATGTAAATGACGGAGTTGTCATTGGTACTGGAAGTAAATCAGGAGCTACGAAGGAACAATTTCTCAGTGCTTGGCAGTCAACACTTGCTACAGCTGACCTTTCGTTTGAGGATGTTGAGTGTATCGCTACGGGTACGTGCAAACAAGACGAATCAGGATTATTTTCTGCGGCACAGCAATTGGATTTAGGCGTTGTCTGCTTTGACAAGAACACACTCTCACAGCATCAAGGTCCGTCTGAATCAAAAGCAGCCGAGATATTAAACTGGCCAGGTATCGCGGAAGCAAGTGCAATCGCCGCTGGACAGGACCATGAACTGTTGGTCAAGAAGCAGCAGCATGAGAAGACAGTAACGGTGGCGGTTGCACGATGACTGAAAATACTGGTAAGCTCTACGTTGTGGGTATTGGACCTGGGCTTCCTGAGCAGATGACCACCCAAGCACAAGAAATAATTAAAACTGCCGACTGTATTATCGCAGCTCCACTTTACCAGCAATTCCTCCGGCAGGGAAATATTATTTCTCAAACAGAAACGGAGCGTACTCCTGACGTGCTTGACTCTTCAATGGACCGACAATCAGAGCTAGCAACAGAGGCGTTCCAACGAGTAAGAGAAGGACAAACCGTAGTTCACATCTCTGGCGGTGATCCGAATGTATACGGTAAATCTGACCTTCTGTTTATCATTGCCCAACAGCAGAATATCACGGATATTCCAATTGAGGTTATCCCCGGTGTTACTGCCGGACTAAGTGGTGCCGCAAAGCTTGGTGCTCCACTTTCAAGCGACTTCTGTACAATCTCTCTGGGAAGTAACTGGCGGGATTGGACTGAAATTGAAACCAAAATACAGGCTGCTGCCGAAGGCGGATTCGTTATTGTGCTGTACAATTGCTGGCGAAACTATAGTCAGGCTATTGATGTATTGCAGGCTGTTCATGCTCCAGAGACGCCTGTCGCAGTTTTCTCCGATATAGGTCGCAAAGACGCCGGCCGTCATCCAAACGGGGAAGATCATCATATCACTACGTTAGGTGACATAGATGAGATTAATTCACACATCAATGGAATGTCTACCTCAATCTTAGTCGGTAATGAAAATACTGTCATTTGGTCGAATAACCATCGGAAGTACCTTATCACACCTCGAGGTACAGAGGTGCCAGAGAAATTTCAACAGTCGCTATGACAACTACACAACACAGTTCTGATTCTGAATTGAACGGACATATTTTTGCCATCGGCATTGGTCCCGGGAGCCTCTCAGGAATGACTCAGCGAGCACACAGCGCCCTGAGATCAGTTGACGCTATTGTTGGATACAGTACGTACGTGGAATTACTTCCGGATGAGATTCTTGAATCCACAGAAACAGTCCATCAAACAGCGATGGGTGGTGAAGTATCCCGTACAGAGAAAGCTATTGACTATGCAGAAACCGGCAAGGAGGTTGCACTCATTGGTAGTGGCGATCCGAATGTGTATGCACTTGCAGGTTTAGCGCTTGAGATTTTAGAATCACGATCGGCCACAGATATTGAATTTACTGTTGTTCCAGGAGTTCCAGCAGCCCAATCATGTGCTGCTCGGCTGGGAGCACCGCTGGTTACTGATACGGTAAGTATTAGCCTCTCTGATTATCTTGTTCCAGCCGATCAAATATTATCTAAACTGCGTGCCGTTGCTGCTGAAGAGTTTGCGATTGCAATTTATAATCCATGGAGTTCTCGTAGAACAGGGATGTTTCAGCAAGCGTGTGATATCCTGCTTGAACACCGCTCTCCATCGACGTTGGTCGGAATTGTACAAAACGCAGGGAGAGACGAAGAGAGAACTCGAATTATCGAACTTTCCGACCTTTTGTCGGCCGGAGATACCGATCTGATTGATATGCGGACAACTGTGTTGATTGGAACAACTGAGACCTACGAGTGGAATGGGCATATGATCACCCCACGCGGATACGAACAAAAATATGACTACTGATCATGACGAGGCCATCCTCCTTATTGGCCACGGATCACCAGAAGAACAGGCAAACAGCCAGGTTGAGACGATTGTAGAAGCATTTGACCAGCATATTGATGTGCCGGTTCAAGCTGCGTTCGTTGAACAAGCCCACCCAGCAGTTGACGAGGCAATCATCTCATTAGCCGATGACTATGACGAGATCGTTGTCCTTCCGTTGTTATTGTTTGGTGCGAAGCACGTTAAGATAGATATCCCTCTTAAGATAGAACAAGCTCGAAAAGAAATCACTGGGGCTACTGTTCGATATGGATCACATCTCGGCGTGCACGCTGGAATGATTGATTTAGTTGCAAATCGAATCGCAGTTGCCGAGTCAGAACTCGAAGCTGACCGCATATCTGATGAAATTGCTGTCGTGTTCTGTCCTAAGGGGTCCAGTGACCCAGATGCAAATGCAGATACATATAAATTTGCTCGGTTACTCTATGAAGGAAGAGAATTCACGACGGTTAACCCTGCTTTCCTTACGATGACTGATCCGGTACTTGATGATGTTCTCCACATGACGGCAAACCAATCCCCCGACGCAATCATCGTTGTACCGTACATGTTCGGAGACGGTGTACTAACAGAACGAATCCGAAATCAGGCTGATGATTTTACAGCGGAATATAGTGATATAGAGGTAACAACTACGAATGTCGTCGGGAGCGATGTTGATCTGATTGATGTCCTTATTGACCGGTGGAAAGAAGCAAGAGGTGATGCTGTCAGTATGTCTTGTGACACATGTCAATACCGAATGACACTTGCTGATCTCGAAACTGAGGTAGGTGGTAAAGATGCACTTATCCAAGCGATTGAGCACCAACACGCACATGATCATGACCACGGTCACAGCCATGATCACAGTCATGGACATACACACAGTCATTGAGTCTCGCGCCTATATCAACGATTTCGGAGTTAAGTCCTGTGGCATCTGTCTCGATATTTCTGTGAAACGAAATAAGCAAAAACACTCTGAGTTATATAGTTGAAATCCTCTGCGGAATAGATTATGTCGCAGTTATTGTAGCGTCTTTTCAACGTATTCAGCTGAGAGTTCCTCAATCGAAATTCGGGTAGTATTTGGGAACTTCACTATTTGATCGGTTACTCCGGCATAATCAGTATTATCGCTGGTGTCCACAAGAAGTAATTTAGCGGCTTTTTCGGTAAGGTTCCTCGCAGCAGATTCCGTTGCTTCAGTTATATCTCCGGTGGCCGTGTTTGCTTTTCCATCAGTTACCAATACTATAGTACCTTTAGCTGGGCTGACATCAGAAAGTAGCTTGGCTGCTGTGTTTAACCCTGCTGGCAATGGTGTTTTGTCACCTAGTGGCAGTTCCTTCAGATGGCGGGCAGCAAGTGCTACACTGTCCGTTGGTGGTAACACAATGTCAGCATCTTCTCCTGCAAACGTTATAAACGCGATCTCATCTCGGTTCTGATAGCTATCTTTGAGCAGTTCCATAACTACGCTTTTTGCCGTTCGTATCGCCGGTTTCATCGATGCACTCGCATCAACAACGAATACAACAAGAGCAGTTTCCTGACCCTCTTTTACGGACGTTTGTAAATCCGATTTGGAAAGCTCTGTATCTCCACGTTGTGCAGCCTGGCGAATTGATGCAGATACATCAATATCGTCCGCATTGTCAGCTTGCTCAGTTCTGATTTTTGCCCCTGTATTTGCTGCGTCTGCAACGGATGCAAGCCGTCCAGTTTCTGATGTGCTCTCTGGATCTGTATCAGGAAAATCCACTGAAAGTGAACCAACATCTGTTAGCTCCGTTGACTGCTCGTTAGCTTCTGAGATAGACTTATCTGAATATTGATCATTATCCTTTAACGATCCTTGACTTACACCTCTGTCCGAATCTGATCCGTTCTTTTCTGCACTTGTTGAGTCCCCATCTATGTCCGGGGAAACATTGTCATTCTTACCATTGGCGTCTTTTTTTGGATCTCGGTTGCGTGTCTCATCATTGCCATCACGATTAGATGCTGAATCTTGCTCATCGGAATTATCATTTAGGTCGTTCTCGAGCACATCTTCAACGTCTGGCTGCTCCTCAAACGGGGAACTCTGAAGACGGTGAGGAAGTGCTAAACGAGCTGCAGTATGGATATCTGACGCTGTTACCCGTGTTCGTTCATTAAGCGCGGCAAGTGCTAACGAGCCCCGAGCAGTAGCAATATCTGCTCGGTGCCCATCAACTCCTGCATTTCGACACAGAGTTGCGATTTCTCGACGCAGTGAATCAGGTAAATCAACATCTGATAACCGTTCTCTGGCGTGACTGATTTGCTCCCTGAGTTTGCTGACTTCATCTTGGTGGGACTCCGTAACCGCTTCTTGATTGAGCGCCCGATCAATTACCGTAACCCTTTCATCAATCTCTTCAGCCCCCTGTACCGATACTTGCATAGCAAACCGATCTTTGAACTGCGGTCGGAGGTCTCCTTCTTCAGGATTCATCGTGCCAACAAGCATGAATGACGCAGGGTGAGTAATACTCATACCTTCCCGCTCTACACGATTGATTCCACTCGCTGCGGCATCAAGAAGAACATCAACGAGATGATCATCGAGAAGATTTACTTCATCAACATACAGTATTCCCCGATTAGCCTGCGCAAGCAGTCCTGGATCAAATGTTGCATCTCCTGAGAGAGCATCCGAGACTGAGAGTGTTCCAACTACCCGCTCACGAGTTGCTCCAAGAGGCAATGTTACGAGTGGCACTGGTCGTGTATCAACAGGTACGTCATCACGACTCTGGCAGTCTTCACATTGTAGTTCTGGATTCTCTGGATCACATCCATAAGGACAGTCTGAGATTACCTTCTGCTCTGGAAGAACTTCAGAAAGAGCCCGAACTGCTGTTGACTTTGCGGTCCCTTTTTCTCCCCGGATCAACAACCCATCAAGTGAATCGTTCACTGCAAGCACGAGTAATGCCTGTTTGAGGTCCTCCTGCCCAACAATCGCTGGGAACGGGAGGTAGGCATCTGAATCCTCCAAACCAACCATACTTGTAGTAGGACAATAACAATTTAACAAAGTTATGTTGCGGGTCGTCATCTATACCGCGACAACGAACGAAGTGGGAGCAATCCAAAAAGCAGCATCTCAACTAGATGAGATACAGCTTGTAATACAAACACCAGACAACCTTGAGACAACAACGGACATCAAAGAGTTCTGTACCACAGCAAGCACCGCAACAGCTGTCGTCTGCTGGCTACACGGCTCTACGGATGATATGCCCGGATATGAAAAATTACGACATAGCCTATATGACCGCGATATACCATTTATCGTTCAATCCTCGGGAAAATCACGCAGTGTCCGTGATACAACGGCTGATGAGACGGTGAGGGAAACAGTCTCTCAGTATCTTGAACACGGCGGGGTTGTGAATTTTACTAATCTTGTCCGATACCTTGCAACGGAATACACTGAATGGTCCGGGTCATATCAACCGCCAATCGAGCTACCGACAGAGGGAGTTTATCACCCTGATTACCCAGCGGCGTCGTATGATGAATTGCTCGCTAACTTTGATCCACATCGACCGACAGTGGGAATCTGGTTTTACCGGTCTCATTGGACACATGAAAATACACAATACATTGATGCTCTTATTCGAGAGCTCGAAGCACGTGATATTAATGCACTTCCTGTCTTCTGTTCTCCGGTCAGTGATAATCAAGACCAGCATGACGCCCGTTGGGTTGCACAGAATTGGTTTCAAAACGGAGATGACACGATTGTTGACGGAGTCATTACTGGGTTTATGTATTCACTTTCGATGAGCCAACGAGGCCGTGATAGCACTATTGACATTGATCCTGAAGATATCTTTCTACGTGAGCTTGGAGTCCCCGTTTTTCAGGTAGTCACCAGTATGCAGACTCGATCAGAGTATATGGGGAACCCAGCTGGATTACAAGGATTTGAACTTGCATTGGCAGTTACACTTCCAGAACACGATGGTAATATTATTACCCACCCGATAAGCGGAAAAGAGCCCGTATCTGGTCAAGACAATATTGATGCTACCCCAACACAACATCGTCCCATTGCCGATCGTGTTGGACATGTCGCAGGCCTCGTTCAGAAATGGGCAGAATTGCGATACACCCCTAACCCAGACAAAAGAATTGCGATTATTCTGCATAATTACCCACCAAGTGATGACGGCATCGGAACTGCATTTGGCCTTGACACTCAAGCAAGTCTGATCAATTTTCTTCAAGAATTACAGTCCCGGGATTACAACTTGCCAAAACTGCCTGAGTCTGGCCAAAAAATCATCGAAGAGTTAATTGAACAACTTACCGGACGAAATCACTGGCCGGATCCACAACAAACACATGTTACATATGCCGACTATCTCGGACCAGATACCTACCAAGATTGGTTCGAGTGCCTTAGTGAAGAGGTGCAATCCCAAATAAAAAAAGAGTGGGGGGACACACCAGACCATCCAATTGCAATCCCAGGAGTTCAGTTTGGTAATGTTATAATTACTGTACAGCCCCCAAGAGGATTCAATATAGACAGATCAAAAGTATACCATGACTCTGATTTAGTTCCTCCTCACGAATATATTGGATTTTATCTGTGGCTTCAATACAGGTATTGCGCAGATGCGGTTGTTCACTTTGGGACTCACGGCAGTCTTGAATGGCTCCCTGGAAAAAATGTGGGGCTTGACTCGACCAGTACACCTGATCAGCTGATTAATGATCTGCCAAACATCTACCCTTATATCATTAATAACCCTGGTGAAGGGACACAGGCCAAACGACGATCATATGCAACAATTGTTGATCATCTTACTCCGGCCATGACAACGGCAGGTACATATGACGAACTTGAAGAACTCCAAGAGCTAGCGAACCAATATTATACAGCTGAATCAACATCTACGAAGGAACGTTCTGAATTTGCCAAAACAGTCTATAATCACGTTGATGAGCTGGATCTCTGGACGGAGCTTGGAATTAAAGACCCATCATCGGTATCTCTTGAAACCGTTGTCGACAGACTACATGAATATATTACAGATATTAAGCAAACACAAATCAAAGCAGGATTACACACCTTAGGGGCCCCACCAACTGATGATGAGTTAGTGGAATTCATCGTTTCGCTTACTCGCTATCCGAATAACAAAGCACCAAGCCTCTACAATACTGTCGCTCAGTGTCTAGGCATTGATCCTTCCTGCATTACTGATATACCACAGGACTGTATTCCTGGGACTACCAAAACATATAGTGCAGTCGCAGAAACTATACAAGAACAATGTGTTGAACTTGTTACATGGCTTGCCAAACATGATTACAACCAAGAGCACATTGACTTAGACTTGATTCACGCTAAGCTTGATCCAATACGTCCCAATAACGTTCCAGATTCTGCATATGAACAACTGCATACGGTGCTTGAATATATATGCGATACGGTATACCCTGTTCTCATGCAGACATCACAGGAGGATATACAGGTTGCTAATGCACTCGAAGGAGAATACATCCGACCCGGCGGATCAGGTTCACCTACAAGAGGGGGCGTTGATCTTTTACCCTCTGGACGAAATTTCTACACACTTGATCCAAGAAAGATTCCTGCTAAGAGTGCTTGGAATATCGGACAACAACTTGCAGATGAGATACTTGAGCGGCACGTCGAAGAAAACGACACTTATCCTGAAGAAGTTGGTATTGTTACGTGGGGTACCCCAACTGTCCGAACTCGTGGAGAGACGATCGCTCAAATCCTTGCACTGATGGGAGTGCAACCAGTCTGGAATGATGCCGGTCGCGTCAAAGACATTGATGTTATCCCTCTGAATACTTTGGAAAGGCCCAGGATAGATGTGACAACACGAGTCTCAGGCCTGTTTCGAGATTTGTTCCCTCAAACAGCGGGTATAATCAATGATGCTGTTGAGATGGTTGCTGCATTGAATGAATCCTACGAAGATAATTATGTGAAAAAACATGTTGAGAAAGGTGACAGTACAGATGATACAAATCGGGTTTTCACGACTAAACCCGGGGGATACGGTGCTGGGGTGAACAAGGCAATCACCGAGAGCAACTGGGAAACGGGTGAAGATCTTGCGGAAGTATTCATGCAATGGAGTGGTTATGCAATGAAAAGTGATGGTGCCGTCATCCCAGCACACGATGCGCTACAAGAGCGACTGAGTCGCATCGAAGCGACTGTCAAAATAGAAGACACGATGGAACAGGATGAGTTCGATAGCTCCGATTGGTATGCCTTCCATGGTGGATTGCAACGCGCTGTTACAGAAATAAGTGGAAGTAGCCCTCAGGCATATGTTGGAGATACAAGTGATCCTGAACAGGCGACCGTTTACACAAACACAGAAAAAGTTCGTAAGACAATGCGGACTCGCGTACTTAATCCTAAATGGATAGATCGCATGAAAGAGCACGGATACAAAGGAGCCGGTGACCTCTCCACAGGCGTTGATGTCGTACTAGGATGGGACGCAACAACCGAGGTTATTTCTGACCCTCTCTGGGAAGATGTCGCTGATACGTACGTATTTAATGACAATCTCCGCGAGTGGATGGAATCCGTTAATCCGTGGGCTGTGCTGAATATTTCACAAACACTGCTGGAAGCCATCGACCGTGAACTATGGGATGCAGATGAAGAAACTGAGAAACATATCCAAGAGATTCATCTTGAAATTGATCGTTCGTTAGAATCGAGTCAATCAAGCCGTGAAGCAACTGAGAGTGAGAACTAATGACAGAAAATGATGAATACATCGACTTAGGAGCAACAACGGAACAGGGTGAAAAAATCGCTGATACTAGTATGGAATATGTTCGTAAACTAGTACCAGAAGAGACCGTTACCGACAGGTTACGGCAAAAGGCGGTGCACGCAACTGGTGATCCAGAATTTGCACATCTTCTCCGGACTCAGCACGATCCAGCTATTGCTGGAGGCCATGCTATCCTCGATGAGTGTATGATAGTTACTGACGTGACTATGCCGTATCATGGAATTACTGACCGAGGTCATAACTGTCAAAAAAGATCAGCAATCAATTACGATTCTTCCTCTATAGAGCAAGAGGAGATAACACGAACTGCAGCATCTATCTTCGCGATGGACAGGGACGGTCTCCTTGAGAATGGGATTATCGTTATCGGAAATGCGCCAACAGCAGCTTTTGCTCTTGCTGATTGCATTAAGGCTGGTACACAACCGGCGGTAATCGTTGCCACTCCTGTTGGCTTCGTCAAAGCCGATGAAAGTCGTAAAACAGTTCGAGATGTTGCGGAGAAGTATAACATACCGGCAGTTACAAACGTTGGCCGCCGAGGTGGAAGTGGCTTAGCAGCTGCGCTAACAAATGAATTCGTGCATATTGCAACCGATATTCGTAATGGAGAGGTCTCTGAAGAATGACTGATCAGTATAATCTTGACTCTGGACCAGACCCTGCGTCGTTCGCTGAATCAACCCCAGAGATCCATAACTCAGACAGTCCAGTCTATGTAATTGGAATTGGACCAGGACCAACAGATTTTCTAACAAAACGAGGTGAGAAATTGATTGCGTCTGCCGATGTTGTTGTTGGATTTGATTCCGTTGTCGAGTATATTAAGCCGATAACAGATGCAGAATTCCTGACCTGTGGGTATCATGATGAACTACAGACTCTTGATGAGTTTGCACAGCAGATTGCTAAAGGAAATCAGGGAGTAGCAGTGACAATGGGTGACCCGAATCACTCAGGATACCAGTTCGTTGGAAAAGTACAACAAGCAGTTGACGCTCCTGTCCAAATAATCCCTGGAATCTCGTCAATACAGATTGCTGCAAGTCGAGCACGAACACCACTTGAAAAAAGTAAATTTGTTACATTACACAAAAGCGGTGGCATTGATGATGAATTGGAGCAGTTAGTAGAACACGTTGGAACCCGCCACCTGTTGATTTTACCCCGTCCATATGACTGGATGCCAGAGGATATTGCTGCGTATCTTTTAGAGCACGGAGCTTCGCCGTCACTGTCCGTATTTGTCTTTGAGCATCTCACACAGCAAGAAGAAAAGATAACAGACACTACCCTGCAGGCACTACAAAGCACAAATACTGACGACTCAACCTATTCCGACCTTTCTGTTTTAGTCGTACGCAGTTCAAGTTGAATCCGTTCTGGCCTTAGATGAACTTTGTACAGGCGGTCGAGGCGACAGCTCCGGGGATTGACCCCGGAGAGGTTCACCAACAACCAGGGAGGTGGCTTCAAGGATTGGCCTCTGAGCGTGTTCAATTGGATGGATACGCTTCATTGATTACCGAAGTCAATGTACTCTGTCCAGATCAAATAATATTGAAGTATAACAAATGCAATTGTACTTCTATGCAAGAAATCCCAACTGTGTGTTGTTGTATACAGACGTCAAACTCTGGTGCTCAGGGTCAGGTAGTGAATACTGAACTTAGTTGCTCTTATCATATGTATATAGATAATAGACGGGAAACCTCAGAAACTTTGGTATAAAAAGATACTTCGACAGTCACTATGGCTAAACAACAAGCAAGCAAAGACGAGCAGAGTTCGAGTGCAACTGATCAGGAGCTCGGCCGCGTAGCGTTAGTCGGTGCTGGCCCAGGTACCCCAGAGTTACTTACTAGACGAGCGTGGAAGCGACTACAAAATGCAGATGTCGTGCTCTATGACTCTCTTACAACTGATGCAATTATTGACTCTCTTCCGCAAGCAGTCGAAGCAATTGATGTTGGCAAGCGTTCCCCTAACCGAAGGACTCAACATGAGATTAATAGATTAATGCGCGATCGAGCTCAAATGGGTGATAATGTTGTTCGACTTAAAGGAGGGGACCCTAATGTCTTTGGACGAGGGGGAGAAGAAGCAGAATATTTAGCAGGTGCAGAGATTTCTTTTGAAGTTGTTCCAGGCATATCTAGTGTACTCGCTGTATCAAGTGTTAGTGGTATTCCTCTTACTCATCGAGATTATGCATCCAGCCTGATGGTCATCACAGGACACCAAGATCCTACGAAAGATGAAAGTGCAATTGACTGGACAGCTGTTGCAAATACACTTACAGCAGGCGGAACAGTCGTCATCTTAATGGGTGTAAACACCTTGTCAGAGAACGTTGCTATGCTTAAAAAGGAGGGAGTTCCGACTGACATGCCTGCCGCAATGGTAGAGAAAGCAACGTGGGAGACAGAACAGATCATCACTGGAACGCTTGATACAATTGTATCCCAGCGGGATGAGATGAACATTACCCCACCTGCAGTCACAATCATCGGCGAAGTTGCCAAAGTTCGGGAAAATGTTATTCAATTTATGCAAGAGGGATTAGGTTAATCGATCTTTTACCAAGCAACCTCTCAACATAGTGTATGGATTGACAGACCTCTTATAGAACGGTCCGACCAACAACCCATTGACCAACTGTGTATGGCCATTTGACTATGTCGGTAACGTGTACACTTTGTCGGCGTGTTATTCCAGACGAACAAATTCCATACTCACAGATTGTTCAAGAACACCTCCTCCGTCGTGAAGAACAAGACAGCCGTCCAACAGTCATGCTCTCTCGTCCTCAAGGAGCCGCCAACGGCGGCGAGTAGGCAGGGGTAGTTCACTATTCGTCGGTGAACTTTCTTTGCACAGTGGTGCTGACTTTTTTCAGGCAACGACTTCCAAGTAAGTCTTCGAACTGCTTTTGTCAACTAGTTTCGTTTGTTTTACTGTGTCGCCCCAAGCGACTGAAATTGAACTTCGTAAGCGGAAGACAATACAATTTAGGGATAAGAATATACAGGTACATCACTCCGAACATGATTCCGTGACAATTGAGACTCGAGCAATTCAACGCGTCTCAATGAAACTTGTTGACTGGAATCTGGTTAGTCTCAGTGCCCTTCTGCTTTTATTTGGGGGATATTTTGCCTACACGACGCACGTGCTTGGAGGGCTGTTGTTTATTGTACTTGGTTCTTGGAGCCTATATCGAACCTACCAGAACCGATATGCGGTATATATTTGGACTGATGGGAAAGCCGGACCAATTACAATATACCCCGTTGCTCCCAAGCGTTGTCACTCGCTACTCACATCGCTTATTCAGCAAAAATAAATTCTTCTGACATAGGTGATAGTCATTCAGCTATTCGATAGGCTGGTAATATCACCACATCATATCTCTCAGATACTCAAATGATTCCATCACGAGACAATCTTAGAGTGATCAGATAAGCTCTATTTTTCTCTTGCAAAATTTTCGGAGAATATCCATTGATATAAACCGGCCTAGGTATCATATTCGTGTGGTCAATGATGACCGAGGGAATGGTATGAGCGGTTCCGAAGATGTATCGATTGACGGAAACGGGGATGACGCCAATCCAAGAACAGCGTCTCCGTCTGAGAATGATGCAATTGAATTTGGCATTGATGATAAGCCACCAATTGGTCAATCGGCACTGCTTGGTGTCCAGCATTATCTGACAATGATTGGGTCAACCATCGCAGTTCCGCTCGCGATGGTTGGAGCAATGGAGGGAGTTGGTGCCGATCCAGCAACCGCCCAACTTGTTGGTACCTTCTTCATTGTTGCCGGTGTGTCAACGGTTTTACAGACAACGATAGGGAACCGGTATCCGCTCGTTCAAGGAGCTAGCTTTGCGATCCTTGCACCTGCGCTTGCAATCATTGGAACACTCGGTGCAGCAGGGACAACGAACTTTGAGAGTATAATGGTAGAACTTCAGGGGGCAATGATCGCTGCTGGTATCTTCCAGATTATTATCGGCTATTCTGGACTCTTTGGATATCTTAAGCGTTTCTTAAGTCCCGTTGTTGTTGCTCCTGTAATTGCATTAATCGGACTCTCGTTATTCGATGTTGGACAGATTACAGCAGCTGACCAAAGTCTTTGGCTTATAGGTCTGACACTTGCTCTAATTGTTCTTTTTTCACAATATCTTGGCGGATACAGTCGCATCCTGAATCTATATCCAGTATTACTTGGACTTCTCGGCGCATGGCTTGCTGCTGCTGTCCTTTCTACCACAGGGGTCGTGTCTGAAGATTCAACTGCGTTTGTCGAGGTCAGCGCCGCTACTGAACCGGCTCTCATCCAACCAATCGTTCCATTCCAGTGGGGAATGCCAGAATTCACAACTGCGTTTGTTATTGGGATGACTGCTGGTGTTGTTGCTTCGATGATTGAGAGTTTTGGCGATTACTACGCTGTTGCCCGCATGTCTGGTGAGAATGCGCCAAGTAGCCAACGAATCAACCATGGCCTCGGCATGGAAGGTGTTGGTAACCTTTTTGCTGGTATCATGGGTACTGGGAACGGTGCAACTTCCTATTCTGAGAATATTGGAGCAATCGGGATTACCAACGTAGCCTCCCGTTATGTCGTTCAGATTGGTGGTATTATTATGATTATCGCTGGATATATCGGAATTGTTGGTGGCTTTGTGCAGACGATTCCTGACCCAATTGTTGGTGGCCTGTTCTTGGTAATGTTCGCTCAGATTATCGGCGTTGGACTATCCCAGCTCCAACACGTCGATTTGAATAAGAACCGAAACGCCTTCGTCGCTGGTTTAACACTCCTCTCTGGGCTTTCAGTACCAACATACGTTGGACAATTTGAGGCTGGTGATATCCAAGCTGGACTCGTTGATCTTTCTGTCCTTGGATCGCTGTTAGATGCACAACCTCTTGGAATTCAGATCGCAGAGGTGATAGCTCAAGTGCTGTTTGTTGTCGGTACAACCGGTATTGCGGTGGGACTGATTGTTGGTTTTATCCTTGATAACACAATTTCTGGCACTCGTGATGGCCGAGGCCTTTCTGCCTGGGAAGAACTCACCGAAGACGATGACGACTTTGAGGCAGTCCATGAACGCTATCTGACTGGTAATCGCGATAAGTAGCACTTCTATACCAGTTGAGAACCCGTTTAGCAATCTCATCTGGAGTCAACTGCCCCACGCCCGGTGGCACAGGGATTATTAGTGATCTTGGACTCTTACAGCGATGGCAAGGCGAACTCCCACCCGCTTTAGCCGTGAAGCCGACAACTGGGAATCTCTCCACGGACGTAACCACGGCTGGATATTCAACGTCAAAAATCAAAGTTATGCAAGTAAAATACCACGCATAATTGCCGACATAAAACAACGGTACCTCCGAATCACCGAAGCAGAACCACGTTCCAACCGGCGGATAGGAGGAACGGCTTCAGTGTGGCCCTTGCCTCGCTGTCAGCGTAAACATTTTTGTTTCTACCGAAAATGAGAATGGATTGCTCAGTCAGCTACTAACTCGAAGATCACTTCAGCCGACAGATGTGATCGACAAAGAAATAGACAGAGTGCCTCGAGGCTTGATCCCAAGGTACTTCACATTCGTGACGCTTCCTTGGCTTCTTCAGCGCGTTCAAGTGCAAACTCAAGTTGCTTTTTATGTAGATCTTGAAGGACCTCGGGATCGGCATCGGACAACTGTGTGGTGACAGAAATTCCGGGAAGTGAGGTTATCATCTGGTCTCCACTGCTTTCTGGTTCCACATCTTGTTGCGATTGATCTTCGGACATACTGCTATGTATGGTGTTGATGACTAAAAGATGCCGTACCGTGACAAACGAATATCCCAAGTGCTACGGAATTTTATATACAATTTTGTCACATAGCACATAAGCTAAATCACTTCAGCACATTAGGTGGTCTATGGTATCACATCACACTAGTGTCGGAACACCATATGCGCCACATGATGAGGAAGACAAAAAGGCGATGCTGGATGCAATTGGTGTGGCTGATGTTGAAGAGTTGTACTCTCTTCCATCTGAACTACAGTACGATGGATCCTTCGGAATCGAACCTCGAAGTGAGCAGAGGACTATCCAAGAAGTTAGTTCTCTTCTTCAGCACAATGAAGATGTGATCGAGTTCCTTGGACGGGGACATTACACGCATTACGTTCCGTCATTGGTTGATCACCTCTCTGACCGATCTGAATTCCTGACAAGCTATACACAGTATCAACCTGAAGTCTCACAAGGATTCCTCCAAGCACTTTTTGAGTATCAATCTGTGTTTTCTGAGTTAACTGGCCTTCCAGTTGTTAATTGTTCACTTAATGATCCGGCCACTGCTCTAGGAGAAGCAGCTAGAATGGCTGCTCGCGTTCGTGCGGCGGATGGGGATACAATTTTGATCCCAGAAACATTGCCAGATCGACAGCATGAGGTGCTTCATACATATGTTGATGCTACTGGAATTAGTATCCAATCCTATGCATACAATGATGGTGTCACCGATCCAGCGGCTATTGAAGAGCATGTTGATGAAGACATATTGATGATATATACTCCGTCACCGACAATTCTTGGAACAATCGAGCCCAATCTCGAGCAAATCGGTAATCTTGCGTCGGATCATGATGCCCTCTTCTGTGTTGGGTCAGATCCAGTTGCTTTGTCGATACTTGAATCTCCGGAATCCGTTGGTGCAGATATTGCAATCGGCAACGCCGGTGTCTTAGGCATGCAAACGAGTTATGGATTTGATGTAGGATTCTTTGCGACCAGAGATGATTTTATCCGGCAGTTACCAGGTCGGCTAGTTGGGGCAACAACAGATGCAGACAATAACCGTGCTTACACTATGGTGCTACAAACGCGCCTTCAGCATATCCGCCGAGAGCGTGCTACATCAAATATTTGTACAAATGCTGCGTGGGCTGCACTTCGATCAGTGATGCATGCAGCAATGCTCGGACCACAGGGCTTGGTTAATTTAGCTTCGACATGTATTGAAGCACCAAAACAACTTGCTGACGAGCTTGATTCTATCCAAGGTATTGATGCCCCAGTACATGACCAACATCATTTTCGCGAATTTGTTTGTCGTACGGAGAAATCAGCAGCACATATTGCCGATCAGTTGCTGGATGAAGGATGCGCAGTTCATGTCATCGATGATCATCAAATTCAGATTTGTGTTACGGATATGAACCGCGAGCACAGTGACAAGCTAGTTAGTGCAGTCAAACAGGCAGTATATGGCCGGGCTGTTCAATAACTAACTTCATATAGCTATAATAATATTGTAACTTTGCAAGATTAGTTCTTCATTTGGTACCTTGGTTTGGTCCATATATTCGATTTTCAGAATAAATCTGTTCACCTGTTTCGGCTCGATGACGAAGTTTGTCTGCCCATCCATCATATAGTGGCGGAATCTTGGCAAGCTCACCAGCGAGTTTCTTGTCATCTGGCATCTGAAATCGGACATTTGTTGTCCGGTCAATTGTCCATTCAGGATGAGGACGTTCAACGAGTTGTAGCTGTTGTCCAGCCTGTACCTCTCCCGGGTCTAACACACGCATGTACCATCCAGTGTATCCTGTTTCTTCGAATTTTACTGCTAAGTCAGGACATTCCCACCGTCGAGCGAGCTTCCAACATGGTGATCGAGGTTGTGAAACCTGTATTGTCGCTGTTCCAACTTCATATATGTCCCCAATGCATGCTTCAGATTCCATTAGGCCTCTTGTCGTAAAGTTTTCTCCAAATGCCCCTAGGGTTAACTCGACCTCAAGCACTTCTCTCCAGTGACTGTAGTGTTCCTCAGGATAAACGCAGACGGCCTTTGCTGGTCCTCCGTGATTGTTTAAGTCCGCTTGTTGGTCGCCCTCAATCCCCGACTTATCAAGATAAACAGCCCGATCAATCGGAGTCTTGAACATCGCAGTTTCCCATTGCCGGTTCATCGGGTTTTCAGCATCTGAATCACCTCTGACTTCAGGTGTACCAATTTGCAGTGATAGAATCGTTCCAGTTGGCACATATTGCATATCAAATTGAAATGACTTGTATGTACAGACATGAGCAGAAATTGACAAGCTCTATCAGAGTGATCATATGCTGAAATCAGTATCTCCTCTTATAGGATGAAGCCTCACCTCGAATGTTTCTCGGACAAAGTGAACTGCCTCGGCCTGCTCCGCCTGTAGATTCTATGTTATATCGAATAAATCTTGGTTGAAGACACTTTTACCCAACTCCGGCCCTTTTCTCCGATGTGATCCCTGATGTCATCACTGACTCTTTATCGATTGCAGGCATGTCCATTCTGTGAGCGTGTCGTCAAGGTACTGCAGAATCTGAATCTCTCATACCAATCTAGATTTGTTTTACCGATGCATTCGGATCGATCAGTAGTCAAACGCATCACCGGTGCTCGTACAGTTCCCGTACTGATTGATGATCAGACTGGTGCTGTCGTAGCTGAAAGTGACACAATAGTCACATACTTACAGAAAACCTACGGTGATCGATAATGGATGTCCCATTCGATCTCCCGAAGTTCTCTTCAATTGATCCTCCAGACATAGATACGACAGCTCCTGACTTTACCCGGACGTTAGTAACTGAGGAGTACTGGGAAAATCAATCACTCTCTGACCTTACTCAAGATCGATCTGTGCTACTGTGTTTCCATCCGATGATCGGGAGCTTTCCTGCAATATATTTCTGGAATGAGGTCGCTGATCGAGATTGGGAAAATGAATATAACGTCCGGGTGGTTGGCTGCACTATTTCAACGCCGTATGCACTGATTGAATTCATCAAAAAACGTTCTCTTCCCTCTCCGATTTTTAGTGATCCAGCAAATACGGTCGCTGAACGATTTGATATCGCTCACGACCTCGATGGCATGGCCGGTGTTTCTGAGCCGCGACCAGCAACGTTTTTAATTGATCACGAAATGACTATCCGTCACCGATGGATTGCCGAAGAATGGCCGGAATTCCCTCCATATGATGCGATTGAGACAGCACTACAGGAGATCTAACATACTTTACTCGTTAGTGTCCGTGTTGATACTCCCTCAACTAGTAAACTACCGTTCTGATTTTCAGTAGTATTTGGAAGCATTCAATCATATTCAGTAGTACTGGCGAGGATGTACCGTGTGATACTCCCGCCGGACAACTGCTGTCCGGTGTTACTACCGTTGTTTTGATGCAATCCACCCGTGTGTGTCTCTCATCGTTTCGCAGTGAGTGACAACGAACAGCATCGAGACAGGTGGGTCTGACGACCGATCGCCTGATCCTGTTGAGTATCGGTCGCGGACTGAACGCCAGACATCCCGGCAGTTTGTGACTCTGCGGGGGCAGCAGAACGGGCACCCTCTGAAGGTGATGAGAAGCTGGCGTGGTTCTCCGCCGAGCTATACTCAGCAGGGTTCGCCTCCTCCATCTTGCTTTTTGAGAGATATTTCCGCCCGACGTTGACCGCTCCAACCACATCACGGTCGCATTCATACCCGCAGTGCGGACAGTGGAAATACCCACCGTGACGACACTCCGTGTGGTCGTTCGGTTCGTTCACCGTCTCTCCACGTTCACCGCATCGGGGACAACTCCGACTTGTTCCCCACGGATTCACCGTCGTCACGTCGATCCCAAATAACCCGGCCTTGTACTCGACGTGATCAAGCAGTTCACCCCGTGCCCACGAACTGATCAACCATCCCACCGTACCGCTTGCATCGGACGACTCTATCTGCCCAAGAGACTCAAACACGGTGGTTTCACAGTCGTTCTCAACAGCCAGCCACATCAGTTGGCTCGCCACGTCGTGTTGGATTTGCTCGCGTAGGCGACGTTCCTTCCGGCGCATCTGGCGATACTCACTGAGTAAGTGGTCAAACCGTTCCGTGTGTACTTTCTCCTGTCGCCGGAGTTCTGCCGGCCGGTCGTTGATGCCTTCGGCGTCGGCTTTTACCCGGAACAGTTTGTCTTTCGCTGGATGGTCGATGAACTTGGACGGCGCAACCTGCTCGTGTGTCACGTCACCGCCGTTGAGGACGGGGACATAGCCTGTGGAAGTTAAATGAGTCCTGACACACTAAAACATGTCATCTGTGAAATACCAAAGAACACGCAGCTCAGATTATACATTTATTTCTTCAAGCTGCTCTGTTGTCCCACACAGTGGGCAGCACAAATCGTCTACACTGTGGTCTTCTGCGATCTCATATGTATAATGGTTCTCCCACATATCTAGCTCGCAACGTTCATTTTGACACTTGATTTCCATTGTCGAAGGCATACTATTATATACTACACCATATTATCAGTCTACCGTCACAATAGCCTTGTGATCCACTAAACAAGAATTGTGCCCTGAATTTTTCTCTCAACTATTAGCAGAATGTGGTGTATGTTGACATTATCTCTTGCTCTCCGAAATCGGAACCAATAGATGATACATCAGCAAATGAATAGTTGATGGGTACTGATCAAAAGGCACAGTTAGCCGATAGTAGCGATTCCTCGGAAGATTCACCTGTTTCTGATAGTTCGATGGTTGAGTTTCGAGGGATCAAAAAAGGATTTGTGATGTGTGTGCCCCTTGCTCTCGGTGTTGCCGGATACGGAGTTGGATTTGGATTACTAGCCAACCAGGCTGGACTGAGTGTGCTTGAAGCGGCATTAATGAGTGCAACAGTGGTTGCTGGTGCTGCACAGATTGTCGCAATTGAGATGTGGTCTGATCCTATACCGGTTAGTGCAATTCTACTGGCGGTATTTGCTGTGAATCTTCGATATTCGCTTATGGGCGCTGCATTACATCCTTGGTTCAAGCGTTTATCATGGAAACAAACCTACGGCAGCCTCTTTTTTATGGCCGATGAGAATTGGGCACTGACAATGAACGATCTCCAGTCTGGGAGTGGCCGTGGAGCCTACCTCCTTGGAAGTGGCTTAGCAATCTGGTCATTCTGGATTCTTTCAACAGTATTTGGTGCTGTAGCTGGAGGATTGATTGATAACCCGGCAACGTATGGTTTTGACTTTATCCTTGCAGCCGTATTTACAGCTCTTGCTGTTGAGCTCTGGGATGGAAAAAAGACAGTTCTTCCATGGGGGGTCGCTTTATTTGTCGCCGTGTTCACTGCTGAAATTACGACCGGTGAATGGTATATTCTCGCCGGAGGAATAGCAGCAGCGATCGTGGAGGTGATTCGATATGATTGACAGTAGCGCACTTACTGTTGATCCCTATATTCTGAGCATTATTGCTGGAATGGCAATTGTGACCTATATTACGAAGGCGGGTGGACTCTGGCTTCTTAGTCGATTTGACGTTAGTGACCGCGTAGAAGCTGGGCTCTCAGTGCTTCCTGGTGCAATTGTCATTGCCATCCTTGGACCGGAACTCGCTGATGGTGGGCCTCCAGAATGGGCTGCAGCTGGTGTTGTACTGCTCGTAATGGTAAAAACTGAAAATATCCTACTTGCACTGATTGCTGGGCTTGGTGCTGTGTTGCTTTTCCGTACGCTATTTTAGCTTTTGAAGCAACACTCAGGTGAATTGCTCCGGATTGTCCTCCTCCCCCAGCTAAAGCTAGGGGCGCTCACCTCGCACTGCTGTAAGCTTCGAAGCACTCTTCCTGTTTTCTCTGGATATCCCTGGTGCCAAGCTGTTTTCTGTAAATACTTTTGATACTCTTTCCGGTACTGTGACTGATAAGTGCCAAGAAATAGCAAGTATATAGCGTGGAATATGGAGCCAAATCGATCCGTAGCTGAAAGTAAGCGTCTCCACCAACGGGCACTCGATACACTTCCTGGTGGTGTTTCGCATAATGTTCGATATGAAGATCCGCATCCCATATATATTGAGCGAGCCGAGGGCCCTCACGTCTGGGATGCCGATGGAAACAAATATGTTGACTTTTGGATGAATCATCTTGTTAGCGTGCTCGGACACTCATATCCGGATGTTGTTGAAGCAGTACAGAAACAAGCTGAACAGGGACTCCACTACGGAGCAATGAATAAAAAAGCACTTCGGCTAGCTGAACGTGTGCAGGATTTTGTTCCCTCAGCTGAGCGGGTTCGATTCTGTGCTTCTGGAACAGAAGCAACAATGTATGCTGTTCGGCTTGCCAGAGCGCATACTGGTAATGATGTCATTCTCAAACCGACCGGAGGTTGGCATGGAGGAAGTACGGATCTTTCTGCATATGTTAATCCGCCGCTTGAACAGCCGGAATCAGCTGGATTACCATCTGGGTCCGTTGATGATCTTTATGGCTTTCCGATGAATGATACTGATGCTGTTCAAGCCCTACTTGAGAAACATGATGTCGCTGGTGTTATCTTGGAACCCGTGCTGCTGACTGGGGCTGGAGGATCTCTTGATACATCGTTCCTACAGTTTCTCAAGGATGAAAGTGAAGAACGTGGATTTGAGCTGATTTTTGACGAAGTTGTAACCGGCTTTCGTGTCTCTCCAGGTAGTTATCAGGCCCGCATCGACATTGTCCCTGATATCACTACGCTTGGAAAAGTTCTCGGTGGCGGATTGCCGGTTGGAGCACTATGTGGTCGTGCTGAACTTTTTGAAAATACACGTCCCGATACCGATATTTCTCCTGATGAACGTGTTCTCGCTGGCGGGGGCACATTTACTGCGAATCCAATGACTGCAACTGCCGGCCTGAAAACCTTAGAGGTTCTTGATAATGAACCGGTATACCAGCACACAGAACAAAAGGCGAGTAGACTCCGAGATGAACTTAACGCTATTTATGAAGAGCTTGGTATTGATGCTGTTACTAAAGGCTTGAGTTCACTCTTCTTATCCCATTTTCAACCAGAGTCTTCACTTAACGACATTCGTAGTATCAAGGAAGAGACAAATAAAGAGGCACTACATGAATTCCACACCCGGCTTGCTGACCGCGGCTACTATTTCCTTCCTGGACATACCGGAAGCATTTCATACCAGACGACTGACGAACACATTGACGGATTTATAGCAGCAGCAGAAGATGTGGTCGCTACAATGCAATCTAAAGGAGCGCTCTGAGGTTACTGAGATAGCAAAATAAATACTGACTATGATTAGATCGACTCAACAATTTCGACCCCTGATGATGCACCTATTCTTGATGCCCCAGCCTCAACAACCTCAATAACCTCCTCAAATGATCCAATCCCCCCAGACGCTTTGATCTCCACCGACGAACTTACCGCATCCTTAATTGCTTGCACCTCATCTGGATCCGTTGGACCACTGTATCCAACCGCAGTCTTCACGAAATCAGCACCTGCCTTTTCTACCAACTGTGCTGCATGCCTAATTTCATCGCGTTCCAGCTCTGGAGACTCAATTATACATTTCAACTTCCGATCGCCGATCATGTCTTTGATGGCTGTGATTTCACTTACAACTGTCGTCTCATCGTTATTAGCAAATGCTGTTCTATTAATTACCATATCAATTTCGTCAGCGTACTCAAGTATTGGCTCAATCTCTGCTTGTTTGGCGTCTCCATTTTGTACGCCATATGGGAACCCGATAACGACCCCTACATTTGCTTCGTCCCCGAGAATATCTGCTGATAGCTCAGCATGATACGGGACAACAACTGCAGAACGGAAGCCATATTCCAGCACCTCTTCGCATAGCGTACGAATCTCTGATTTGGTTGCCGTTGGATCAACATTCGTATGATCTATAATCTCAGCAACTTGGTGGGGATTTTCACGAAGTTCGGATGCTGTAACCATTATACTAATATTTTATTTTAAAACTCTTGAATATTTGGTATAAGCTACCATGGTAGACAGTACTTCCCTGTCTATCAACTTTTCGACTGGACCGATATACCTAAGCCGTTCTTTGTTGTATAATGATACATGGTCTTATTCGATTCAGTTCAAAGTCTCTTGAAGTACGGACTGATGATTATTGGCATGGCAACAGTGCTTTTCTTCGTCCTTGCATACGGCTGGGACGGTGAACCACCGGAAATTAGCCTTTCTGCTGAGCAGACATAATCACTTACCTGTCGGGTTCTGTCGTAGAGTATTGCCTGGTTATTCTCTTACCCAAAAAGCATAGTTCCCACCAGAGTTTTTGTTTCTCTCGGTTGATGTCCTGCAAATTGACTAACGCCCAGCACTCCATAATCTGAGCGAGACGCACTGTAGAGTGTAATGGTACCACTTAACATATATAGCGCGTATATACATGTGTATGAACGAGTATGACTTCATTGCCATCGGAACTGGATCTGGGCTTGACGTCGCTAATGTCGTTGCAAACCAAGGGCAGGCGGTTGCAGTAGTCGAAAAAGGTCCGTTGGGTGGAACCTGTCTTAATAGGGGTTGTATTCCATCAAAACGGCTGCTTTACCACGCAGATATCAAGGAAACAATCGATCGATCGGAAGCATTTCATATTGAATCTGAGATTACGAATGTTGACTTTGAGTCTATTGTCAATGAGGTGAATGAAGACATCGCATCTGACGCTGCTTCCATTCGAGAGGGAATCAAATCTGCGGATTCAATTGACTTGTTTGAGGGTACTGCAGCCTTTGTTGATGATAAGACAATTGAGATTCAGGAGGGACAGGATGCTGGAAAAACAATAACTGCTGATGAGATCCTCATTGCAGCTGGTACTCGGCCTACTGTTCCAGATATCGCTGGGATTAACTCAGTTGATTATCTGACTAGTCAGGAGGCTCTTGAGTTAGCCTCTCCCCCCGAACACTTAGTCGTAATTGGTGGTGGATACATTGCCGCCGAACTTGCACACTTCTTTGGTTCATTCGGTAGTGAAATTAGCATAATTGGTCGACGACAACATCTGCTTCCACATGTAGACGAAGAGGTAGCCAAATTCTTTACCGCACAGTACAGTGACCGATTCAATGTTTACACTGGGTATGAAGCAGTTGAGGTCAACCAAGCTGGGGAAACCATATCGGTTACTGCTTGTCCATATCCCTCTGATGAATCCAATGGAGGTTCAATCGAAGTCTCGGGAACTGAGTTGCTAATTGCTGCTGGTCGTCGTCCGAACACTGATCTACTTGAAATGGAAAACACAGCGGTTGAGACCGACGAACAGGGGTATATTGAGGTAAATAAATACCTCCAAACGAGCGTTTCAGGAAACTGGGCGCTCGGGGACATCGTGGGGGAGTATTTACTGAAACATAACGCAAATCACGAGGCGAAAACCGTTGTTGATAACCTCTATGGAGAAGAGCTCACTGCTGTCGATTATACAGCTATGCCATATGCTGTCTTTGGCTCTCCAGAGGTTGCTGGTGTTGGAGATATTGAACAAGACTTGGATTCAGAAACGGACGACTATGCTACACGGACATATCAGTACGAGGATACTGCTAGAGGTGCTGCAATGAAGCAATCAGGGCTCGTGAAAGTAATCATTGATTTCGATGGTAACATCCGCGGGTGTCATATTGCCGGTCCTGATGCATCTACGGTTATCCAAGAGGTTGTTGTTGCAATGAAGGCTGGGAGTGGTACAATACGCGATATTCGAGACTCAGTCCATATTCATCCTGCTCTCTCTGAGGTCGTACAACGAGCGTTTTCCGGACAGTTTGTCCCAGCCGGAAAACGCCACGAACACCATCACCATTGATAGCTGCAGTACTCTTCATCCATAGTAGGTAATTTTAGTTTAGATCGATAAGATTGCGTTATGTTATATTGTATTGTATTGAATATACTACAAAAGACTCTTATTGAATAAGTCTGTACGTACACTTATATGGGACAGACACTATCCCAGATCGAAACTGAGACTGAATATGGACGTAACTCAATAGTCAACAAGCTCATCGGCAGCTTCATTGTCGTTGCTGTTATTGGATGGTTCGCCAGCGTTTTTCTCACTGCAGTGCACTTCTATGCTCTCCCAATGATCGACTCTCCTGGAAGCCTTGATGGATCTATCGCTGTACTCGGCAGTGAGTGGGCATATATTGGTCCTATCCCTCTTGCAATGCTTGGAGCAGGTTACTATCTGACAATGATGGTGCTTGGTGGACTGTGGTTGCAAACAAAAGACCAGCGGATTGAGCTTCCAATTATCGTTATTACCGTCACCGGGCTGCTTGCGTCGGCATATTTTGTGTACTTACAGTTAGTACCGATTGGTGAAATCTGTCCTTTCTGTATGCTTTCTGCTGCAGCTACAACGACGCTGTTCTCCATTGAACTGATTGTCAAGTACATTGGCGGCGGAACCGCTGCCCCACCAGTTGATGGTGTTCGTATCTGGCCAATGTTGTTTGTTGGAACTATTTTGATGACAGTTGTTGCAATGTATGGTGTGACACTTGCTCCAATTCCAACAGAGCCAGTTTTGGATACGCCATTTTGGGCGTGATTCAAAAATCAAACCAACATGTTTCTTATTATTTCTCCACATATCTTATAACTACAGTTCAACGAGTTTCTTGATTTCATCTATAGTCGAGTCAATCTCAGGTGCATCGAATAGTTGTTGGTCGATGTATGCGTTTGCTCCACTCGCATACATATCCCTCACTATTTGAATTACCTTATTATCCAGTGGCTCTGGTGATTGATCACAGATTGTTCGCCAATCTGCTGTATCTGTACTCTTTGCCCGTCTTTTGGCTTCCTTTACTGCGGTAACCCAATCTGATTGTGTCTCTCGATGGTACTGTCGTAGTACTTCTTTTGAAAGTTGCTGGCCATCATAGGTAAACCGGTTCTCATCGAATGTACCGACAACGTCTGCCACCTTCAGCTCTCCGCTGTGATAAAATACTTCGATTTTTCCATCCTCGTGTGTGAATCCTTGTTGGTTAGCATGCTCAGTAATGATCTCATTTACTTGCTGCGCTAGTGAGACTAACGCGTCGATATCTGCGTGTCCGGCTATATCATTCGCTTCGTCTTGAGACAGATATCGATCGGATTCTTCATACTTTGTCGAGAACTCAACGATTGGATCGTCCAGTTCGACTTGGCTTTCCGGCCAGTTATCATACGATAGTCCGTGGTCTGCTGGATCAGTTCGTCGTCTGAGGCTTGATCCAATTGGTACTCGATTTCGGAATACGATCTCCAACGGGACAAGATAGTTCTCTCCAGCTTCGTCATGATATGACGTATAGTCATAGCCGTTTCCTGTATATGGTAAATCAGGAACTTGCGTGAGCTCAATTGCCATCTCTGTTGGAGGTTCTGTGATCTTGTCTATACTTACTGGATCTGATTGACCGTCAGGCACTACCCCTTTGTAGTGTGTTGAAACTCCGTTTTTCTCAAGTAACTCAAAGTTATATCCACCCATGACACACAGTGATGCACCCTTATCTGGAATTGGATCTGGCATTTGTCCCCAATCGAAGATCGAGTATGCATCAGTAAACAAAAACGAGCCTGATCCAAGTGCGTCAGACTCAGCGGGTATGTCGATTACAAACTCTTTGACACTGGTCATATACACAATCCTGCGCGCTACAATAATGTGTATTATGACTCAGAGACAGATCTTTGCGCTTCGTATATTTGAATATATAAAATTACCAGGCTAATCTGCCGCTGCAATTTTTTCTTCTGTTTCTACTGGCTCAGCAAAAACATACATTGGCTGACTAGCAGTCACTTTGACAGTCAAAAAGTCTCCTGGAGTAATCCCCCGTTCTGCAGCATCTTGAATAATTATCTGCCGGTAGGCTTGATCTCGACATTTGACAGAATCTTCTCGGCCTTCCTCAACAACAAGAACATCCTGCTTTTTGCCAACCATCTCCTGGTGAACTGTCTCACAAAGAGATCGCTTTCGCTCACTCAGATCTTTTGATCGCTTTTTCTTTGTTGGCCCTCCAAGTCCGTCCATTTTTGCCGCGTCAGTTTTGGGACGCTTTGAAAATCGCGTTACGTTAATTTTTTCCGGCTGAATTTCCTCAAGTAGATTTATACTTTTTTCATGATCTGATTGACCTTCTGTTGGAAATCCAGCAATAAAGTCAGTTGCAAGAGTCCAATAGTCAAGTTGCGTCTCAAACGTATCAACAATTTCTCGAAATTCAGCAACCGTATGCTGTCTCCGCATATCACGTAAAACAGCATTTGATCCTGATTGCACAGGTAAATGTAGGAAATTGTATATTTGGTTATGTTCTGCAAAGACAGCAGCAAGCTCCTCTCGAATATCGTGTACTCCTCCCGGATTGGCCATTCCGAGTCGAACGCGGAACTGTCCTGAAACTTCCGTACAAATCTGGTCAAGCAACTCTGGAAGTAACGCTACTCCTTGGTTAAGATCCCAGCCGTATACTCCAGTGTCCTGTCCCGTTAGTCTAATCTCTCGAGCACCAGAATTAACAAGCTCTTGTACGCGGCTTACGTTTTCACGAACTGTGCGACTGGTAAGACGCCCTGTTGCCTGCTTTGTGATACAATATGAGCAATTGCTCATACATCCCCGAGCGATTGGCAGAATTCCAATCTGGCCTTCAAGGATTGGTTCAGTATCTGCGGTCGCCGTTGGACATTCTCCGTTTCCAACTGCGGCCGGTACATTATCCCAGTGTATAATTCGACAGTCGATGTCTTCAAATTCTTCGTGCTGAGCGAGCGCCATACAGCCTGTTATAATTAGGTCATTAGTTGCATTTGTGAGTTCTTTGGCCCGGCGCAACATTCGATGTTCAGTTGTTTCAACAACGGTACACGTATTCATAATTGCAACATCGGCTGTCTCTAGCTCTGTTGGTCTATGACCAGCGTTCTGCAGCTTTTGCTCGATTTCTTGGCTCTCACCTCGGTTCGAGGTACAACCGTATGTCTCGATGTAGTACCGGGCCATCTGTTTTCGTTATACACTCAGTGCGGATATTCGTGACGGGTCTGACCGAGAGATATGGGTTTTTATTCCCTGGTGGACAACCGGCTCACGTAGGTAATGACATATTCATTCATCGTTGGCGTTGAATTTCCCCCTCTTCCGGTAGTTGCTGTCCTGTTTGGTATTCTTATTGTTTCTGGTTGGTATCTTATCTCTTCACGGCCGGTTATTTCTGATCGACTGGTTCTTGGAACTGCTTCATGGATTGTTGCTGGTGGCATCTTACACGCACTGCATCAACTTGATGTCTTCTCCAGTAGTATTGCCCCACTATTCAATACTGGAGGAGTTTATTTAACGATGGCAGCTGCGTATCTATTCACCCTTTCTCTTGCAGTTGCTATTCAAGATGACCCTGATATCGTGATTGGCGTGGCCGGTAGTGTCATCGCTATCTTTGCAGGTATACTTAGTGTTCTCTATGGGACATCTCTTTCATTTCGCTGGCCGATTATAATCGTAATAGCTACTGCAGTGGTTACCGTTGGGACGTGGCAAGTACTCACCAGTACAGTAGATGAGATCACCTCTTTGTCTGGATACACTGGCTTGCTAGTTATATTTGGGCATCTCCTTGATGGAATCTCTACAGCAGTTGGCTTTGATGTGCTGGGTGCTGGCGAGCGGGTTCTATTATCGCGTATAATTCTTGAATTTGGTGCGTCGCTTCCCACTGCTGATATTCTCGGTGGAGGATGGGTGTTCATCGTCACTAAACTGCTATTGAGTATCGTTGTCCTGTATCTGTTCCGTGGATACCTCTCTGAAGAACCGGAAGAGGCAAGGGTATTTTTGACAGTGATTGCAGCCGTAGGTCTTGGCCCAGCAACGCATAACTTGGTTCTGTTCATGTTTGCTTGAGCGACACACCGAGACCGAATCTGATCGTGGTGGTGTTCTCTCTGCTGGAAACTCTGAACCGGTGGACATATTCTCACGCGTCGGTCAAGTAACTCGTATGGTGCAGGTGCTTGTAGCGGGACACATCAACTGGGACGTGACGATGGAGGTAGACCGTCTTCCGCAGGCCGATGATGAAGCAACAATTCAAGATCAATATGGTACTGGCGGTGGTAGTGCTGCAAATGTTGCAGTTGGACTTGTGTCTCTTGACATTCAGACTGGTCTCATTGGTTCTGTTGGGACGGACCAACATGGAGATAGACTGAAATCTGAACTCGATGCAAAAGGAGTCGATACTGCAGGAGTTGTAGCCGCAAAGGGTCCGACTTCAACCAAGTATTTGCTTGTTTCAGATGATGGTGACGTTGCAGTTCTTGGTAATGATGGAGTCAATGAGTCATTTACTGCCGATTCTGTTCCGCAGGAATACCTCAATACAGCCGATCATTTGCATATTACCAGTTTACACCCCGAGATTGCTTCAGAACTCGCAGAAATAGCGGTCGACGCAAACATGACACTAAGTATTGATCCAGGACGTCGAGGCCCTGATCGAGCGTTTACCCGTCCGCTTGAACTGTCGCAGTTGGTTTTTGTCTCTGAACTTGAGGCACAGCGTCTATTTGACACACCCCCTGATATCGCTGCAACAGCCGATCAGACAATTATTGTGACAAAAGGTGAACGAGGAGCGAGTTTACATACAGGCACAGAAACAATTACTCATCCTGGCTATGATATTGATCCGGTTGACACAAGTGGGGCAGGCGATGCGTTTGCTGCTGGCTTTCTTTCCCAGTGGCTTACTGGGGCTACAAACGAACAAGCAATGCAGTACGGTAATGCCTGTGGTGCAATTGCAAGCTCACAGCAAGGTGCTCAAACAAAATTAAGCCCAGATCAAATCGAAACATCATATCTGGACAACTAATTGCTACTACGATTATCTGGAAGGGGAATCGTCACCGGATCAGGAACCATCGATACTTAGTAGATAGCAACATGAACATCATACATGGCGAAGCAACCACATCTTTTGGTTGAGTCTGGAGATCTAAATGACATTGCCCTTGTTCCGGGCGACCCGGGTCGTGTTGACCGAATCGCCGGGCACTGTGATAATGCAAATGAGGTAACACACAATCGTGAATACAAGATTGTTAATGCAACATATGAAGGGCAACCTCTAACAATCTGTTCTACCGGTATTGGATGTCCATCTGCTGCTGTCGCAATTGAGGAACTCGCTGCTGTTGGTGTAGACACTGTTATTCGTGTTGGCACGACAGGTGCATTGCAATCTGGCATTGAAATCGGTGATATGATAATTGCAACAGGGGCCGCCAAGGATGAGGGAACAACAAAACGATATGAATCAGCTACCTTTCCTGCAGTTCCTGATCACACCGTTTTGAACGAACTGGTTACGGCTGCTGCGGAGGACCCTGGCACTGTTCATGTTGGTCCAATAGCCACAGATGATGCTTTCTATGCAGAGACCGATGATTATGCTACTGAACGAGAGGAGGCAGGTTTGTTAGCCGTTGAGATGGAGGCTGCATCTATTTTCACACTCGCTCGACGACGTGGAATGCGATCAGGTGCGATCTGCACAGTTGATGGTAACCTAGTTGAGGGCACGCAAAAGGGCGAAACTGAAGATGATGAGCTTCCAGAAAAAGCAAAAGATAATGTGGAGCGAGCTATCTCTATTGCGCTTGACGCTACAACCAAACTGTGAACTACCTCGGGGCTTGATCCCGAAGCACCTTGATGATCTCTCTGTCGAAACTACTGCCATTCCCTGTGATATTTTGTGTTTGGATCAGCGTTAGTCTAGTCAAGTTCAAGATGCTGCCGCTGTTATTGTATGTCAATGCAATGGCGACTGTTTGCTGATCTCCGTGAACGGGCAGGAACAGACACCGTAGAGGTCCAGACAAATGTAATGACTGTTCAGGCAGCACTAGACGAATTACTGAGTCAGCACGAAGAATTAGAGACTCGTGTCCTTGATGAAGATGGCAACGTTCAAGATCACATTAACATTCTTGTAAATGGTGAAAGTATCTCAGATCTTGATGCTCAAATTAGCGCGGATGATGAGCTGGCCCTTTTTCCACCGGTAAGTGGTGGTTAGGTCCACGGAACAGACTGCTCAGTTATTTCTCCGGCAAGTGATTTTTGCATTGTTCTCTGTGGATCGTCTTTATTCGATAGTACCCACATCAATTTGACCAGTGCTGTTTCTGGAAGTGTATCTTCTGCCTCAACTACGCCTGCATCAAGTAAATCTCGACCAGTATCGTACACGCGGTCGCAGACCCGACCTTCAATACACTGACTGGTCATTACGACAACCGTGCCGCTGTCAACCAGTTCCTCTACTGCCGGAATTAAATCAGTGCTTATGTGTCCAAGTCCTGTGCCTTCAATGATAACTCCTTCAGTATCTGCCAACGATCTGATTCGCTCTTCATCCATCCCTGGCGTGAATTTAATTAAGTCAACATTGGATTCTATGTCTGGCTGAATATCCGGGGTCACCTCTCCGCGGCTCGTGTACTCCCGATCAAACGAGAGATGTGAATCAATTGTCGTGTTGTCTTCTACGTCTGTAATATATTCTTGATTTGCAACACTGTAATCAACCGTTCCTAGTGGTTTATTCCCGACTGTTTCAAAGGCATCGCGACGGGATGTATGACTCTTCCGTGCCCGTGTCCCCCGATGTAATGCACATTTTGTATCAGAGCTTTCCTTGTGCATACAGATCATGACTTCAGCACAGTCTGACTTTGCCGCTTCCACAGCACAAACTGCGTTCATAACGTTATCAGATGACGGGCGATCTGCAGATCGTTGACTTCCAGTAAATACAATCGGAACTGGAGTGTCAATCATAAATCCCACAGCTGCTGCACTGTACTGCATTGTGTCCGTTCCGTGCATCACAACAACGCCGTCTGCTCCGGATTCAATCTCTTTGTAAATTGCTTCCGCAAGCTCCTGCCAGACATCCGGAGTCATGTTTTCTGAGAGGATATTTGTCACAACTTTTCCTCTGTAGTTTGCACGTCCTGCTAAGTCCGGGACTGCCCGAAGCACATCTTCGGCATCGAATTGAGCCGTAACTGCCCCTGTCCGATAATCAACAGTTGATGCAATTGTACCCCCTGTTGAAATAAGTGAAATTGTTGGTAGTGACTCATCAGCTGTAATCTCGGATGTCCCTTCTCCGGCACCGGCATCAGAAAAGTCATGTACGGCTTTTTCAAGTACCGAAACCGATGCCTCTGCTCGATCAATACCGACGTTGTATCCGTCATCTAGCTTGAGAACAAGCCGATCAGATGCGCTTGATGGTAACACCGTCCCCTCGTACTCAACATCCGCTTGCTCAACGCGGATACGGTCTCCTGGTTGCATATCAGTATTCTTGATGCTGGCATGACTTGAACGGTTCCCATTCGGTCACAGAATACAAGTAGACGCCACTAGGCTCAGACGATAATCGAGGCTGATTCCTGCCTCACTGTGTGCAGGTCCATCAGTCGTCCGGCCGGAAGAGAGACATTGATCCCCTCCACACGGCTAAAGCCGGGGGATTTCGCCTCGATGCCGCTGTAAATATACTCTTAAGCCAGGATTAAGGACACTAAGCTGGCTGAACCCACCAGTCCACCCAGTTGAGTCAGAGTTCGAGCTCACTGACAGGCTTCGCGTCACCGTCCACTGGGCAGCTGACTACTTATCTGAGATGTGTTTCGTTGGAAGCCGCTACTGACTACTGAAAGCAACATAGTATGTAACTGACGGTTCCGTCCCTTTCAGGAACGGGAGTATTGGCATCTCGGTTTTACCATTTAGCTATTCTCCAACTATCGACGAGATCCCCAGCAGGACGTATAGAGGCGAAATTCGTGTCAGCCCGGTAATGAACATATATATCGCAAAAAAACCCAGAACGGGCGCAACTATTTCAGGTATATCGAGATATCCTTTGACAGTTCCAGCCGCAATAGGCCCACACACCGCCCCTGACCAGATACGAACTGCTCGGTCTGTCTCACCAATATTCTTTTTCACGACAATCACTCTTCACCTAGCTAATTTATCAGTCCATCATTCTTCATCTGTGGGCTGTTCCTCCGACGGTGGGTTGCGTTCATGCCCACAGTTTGGACATTCTTCATATCGTAGTTCTGCGCTGGACTGGCGCACTTCCTGCATAACCTGTGATATCTGATCTTCAGCATCAAGCTCATCCTCTACAGACAATTCAACACCTTCAACCTCAAGCAAAAATTTGGCAACTTCAGTTGCCTCATACATTATGTCATCCAACTCTTCTGCGGTGAAAAAGTCAGACATGGCTCCGTAGAGGAACGTTGCCCCTGCCATTCGAACTTTCTCTTCGAATGACGCACGGGCTTGATTGACTGCTTGCGGAGAGTATGTGTCTGTCATAAACGGTACTAACTCGGGAAGGTTGTCCCCAATTTTTGTCATCTCAACACCAGTTTCTGTTCGGAAGTCAGAACAAAGACGAGCAATCGCCCATTCTCGAGCGGTAATATGCGTTCGATCTCTGAGAAACTCATTCACTCGCTCATATTCAGCACCGTCAACTTTTTTGAATCGATCATACTTTTGTACATCAGGCGGCGCCTTGTCATCGATATCCGCAGACGATTCGCCTTCTTGGTCCATATAGGACAGTACGGACGGACACGGAAAAAGCGCTAGTCACTAGATTCTTGTGGATCTCTACCAGTGGCATGTTCTTTTAGTGTTGATAGATCAACCTGATTCAGTGCTGCCTTGTTTGTCGCCTCAAGCACAACTGGAGGAGCGACACCAGCATTATAAGCCTCTATCCATCGTCCAACACACAAACACCACTGGTCTCCGGGAGAAAGCCCCGGGAAGTTTAGATCAGGTCGTGGCGTGATTAAATCATTTCCTTGTTCTTGTGAATACTCAAGAAATTCCTTCGTCACTTCTGCACAGAGATAATGAGCTCCTTGGTCTGATGCTGTTGCCGTACAGCGTCCATCTCGAAGGTATCCTGTCTTGGGATCTAGACTGCACGGTTCAAGAGGTTCTCCGAGCACATTTTCTTGCTCTTCTGGTTCCGGGTATGACATACACCTGTTATCGTATTGAATGCTATTAGATGTTTGTCCTTCTGAATCCACAACATCTGTTAGGCGGAATCCTCTATTAGAAATATGGATACGGCTGTTGTCTGGTTTCGTGACGATCTTCGAGTTACGGATAACCCAACGCTAGCTGATGCTGTTAATCAGGCCACTAAGGTATTACCGATATATGTCTATGACCCAAGACGATATGGTCAAACACAGTATGGGACTCAAAAAATTGGTGGTTTTCGCGCGCAGTTCCGCCATGAAAGTCTAAGTGATTTACGCAACTCACTTCAGGACCTTGGTGGTGATCTGTTTGTCAGAAGTGGTCACGTTGAAGATGTCATCCCGAAGCTTGTACGGGAAGTAGACGCCGATGCTGTATTTGCACAAACAAAGCCAGCAACTGAGGAGTTGGAACGCGAACATCTTGTTCGTGAATCATTGCCCTCTGATGTCTCTTTGAAACGTCGTTGGACCCACACTCTATACCACATCAATGATTTACCGGAGGAATATCACAATATTAACGATACATTTACACCGTGGCGAAAAACAGTCGAACAGCAATCGTCTGTTCGAGATTCAATCCCAGCACCCAAAGTGGTGAATACCCCCCGCATCGATTCTGGTGATCTCCAGTCACCAACCGAGTTGGATATTGAGCCTCAGAAAATCGATAATCGGACAGTGCTTGAATTTACAGGCGGTGAAACTGCAGCTAAACGACGTCTAGACAAGTACTTCTGGGAGGGTGATCACCTTCGTGAATACAAACAAACACGAAACGGAATGCTCGGGGCGAATTACTCATCAAAGTTTTCACCTTGGCTTGCTGCCGGCTGCATATCTCCTCGTTGGATCCACGGAGAAATCGAGAAATATGAGAACCAACGAGTCTCAAATGAGGACACATATTGGCTTGTCTTTGAGTTACTTTGGCGAGATTTCTTTCAGTTTCAATTTGTTAAGCATGGCGCTGACTTCTTTATGCCAGGTGGCATCCGCAATGTTGATAAACCGTGGAAGCAGGACAAACAGCAATTCACTCAGTGGAAAAATGGAGAGACGGGTATTCCATTCATCGATGCGAACATGCGAGAGCTGAATCAGACTGGATATATGTCAAACCGAGGCCGGCAAAATGTTGCCTCATTCCTTGTTGACGGATTACAGATTGACTGGCGGTGGGGGGCAGCATACTTTGAAGAGCAATTGGTAGATTACGATGTTGCCTCCAATTGGGGTAACTGGGCATACCAAGCTGGAGTTGGTAATGACTCTCGAGATAACTACTTCAATGTTCTCACACAGGCGGAGCGATATGACTCAGATGCTGAACACATTAAAACTTGGATTCCAGAGCTATCGGAGCTTCCAGCCGAATATGCGCATCGGCCATGGGACATGACTAAAGAGCAGCAGGTGACGCATAATATAGAACTTGGTATTGATTATCCTCGCCCGATGATTGACCTCGAAGAACGGTATCGGTCAATATGAGTTATAATATAGCCCCGGTTTGGCCAACCAGTCGCATCTCGTTGGAACTTCTTATTTAGTGCCAGTCTCTACCTATTACTAAGAAAATGCAGTACGCTGATCTCGTCGACGTGTATGCAGACCTCGAAGATACCAGCTCAACGCTTGAGAAAACAGCCATTTTGTCGGATTGCTTCAGCAAGGTTGACGATACGGATCTTCCTCGTGTCGTCAGACTAGTTCGTGGGAAGGTATTTGCGCCATGGGAGTCAGAAGATATTGGCATTTCAACATCTCTAATGAGCGATGCCATTGCTAAGGCAACAGGAATCGACTCAACTCAGATTGAAACGTGGTGGCGCGAACGTGGTGATCTGGGTAACGCCGCTGCTGTTGCAATCAATCAGCGCCAACAACAACCCCTTTTTTCCGAATCACTGACTGTTGAACAAGTATATGAAACACTTCGTGAAGTAGCAACATACGAAGGAGATGGAAGCCAGCAAAGACAGATTGATACGGTCTCTGGACTCCTAACCCATACCTCTCCGAGCGAAGCTCGATATCTTGTTCGTACTGTTGTTGGAGCGATGCGTTTGGGCGTCGGCGAAGGACTTGTCCGTGATGCAATTGCCGATGCGTTCTTTGGTACTGAGGGTGGAAAAAGTGCAGTCAAGCAGGCTTATGAGGTGACCAATGATTTTGCGATAGTTGCTGAGCGGGCCAGATCCGGCGATAAATCCGCACTTGCTGAACTTGACGTTGAGTTATTCCGCCCAATCAAACCGATGTTGGCCAAAAAATCTGAAGATATTGACACGGCGGTTTCTGAACTCTCTGATGCTTCTGGAGCTGTACTACTAGAGGCTAAATACGATGGTATCCGAGCAAAAATTCACAAGCAGAATGATGAAATACGCGTTTTCACCCGTCGGCTAGAGGAAGTTACAAGGCAATTCCCTGATGTTGTCGCTGCTGCAGGAGAGCAGATTACTGCTGATGAGTACATCATCGAGGCGGAAGTCGTTGCGTATGATCCCAAATCTCATGACCCAGTACCATTTCAAGAGCTATCCCGACGTATCAAACGGAAGTATGATATTGATGAGCTTGTAGAGACCGTGCCTGTTCGCACCTACTTATTTGATCTCATCCAACTTGATGGCACAAGTTACATTGAATGCCCTCTTCGTGAACGATTGTCCCATCTTGAGGAAATTCTTGACCCCGACCAACAACGAATTGCACGAGCAGAACATCTTCAGACCAATTCGGTCGAACAAGCGCAAAACTTCTATGAGAATGTTCTTAGTGCTGGACATGAGGGAGTCATGGCAAAAAACTTAGATGCAACATACCAACCGGGATCTCGAGTTGGATATCAACAGAAAATTAAACCAACCATGGAACCGCTTGATCTCGTTGTTACCCGAGCTAAGTGGAGTGAAGGTCGAATTAGTGACTTTCTCGGCCGTCCGTATCTTGCGTGCCGGAATAATAATGGATTCAGCGAGGTGGGACGAATGCACACTGGATTTACTGATGCACAACTTGAGGAATTTATGGACTTGGTTGAACCGCTAATTCGGGAAGTTGATGGTAGAGAAGCGAAACTCAAGCCTGAAGTTGTACTTGAAGTAGAATATGAAGAGATTCAGAAATCGCCGCAGTATGATTCTGGATATGCACTGCGGTTTCCTCGACTCAAGCGCATCCGGCACGACTTAGATCCCGACGACACTGACACAATTGATAGAGTCAAGGAGCTATATCAACAACAAAGCTGATCCATAGAGATATGCGATGAATTCTGACATATCTGTACAACTTCGTGACGGCATTGAGATTACATTATCAACCGGAGAACAGATTGTTCTTGATGGTGCTAAAGAGGACCTCACTCCGGTTGTCAGTCATGCACATGGAGATCACATTGTCGATGGAACGACAGAAATCGTCGCCTCAAATCTTACCGCAGCATTAACCTCTGTGCGACAAGACCACAATATTAAATCATCTAGCAATCCCGCAGTTACACTTCACGATGCTGGACATATTGCGGGCTCACGAGCGATAGAGATAACTGATCAAGAATCCGAGATAACTTACCTTTATACTGGTGATTACAGTACTCGTGATCGGTTTTATCTCTCTGGGTTTGATCCAATTGATGCAGACATCCTAATTACGGAAACGACATATGGGAAACCAGAGTACACATTTCCTCCAACAAAAGAGGTCGTTCGAGAGATTAACGACTGGCTTGAAGCAACGATGGATGAAGTTGTAATTTTATTTGGATATGCACTTGGACGTGCACAAAAACTACAGCGCATCCTTGCAGGCTCTTGTCGGAATACAATATATGTCACCGACGCTGTTGCAGATCTCAATGATGTTATTACCTCATACTGTGATGTCCAGTTTCCAGCCAAGAGGTATTCTACTGAAACGACGTTGGAGGAGGGCGATGCACTCGTATTACCGATGCAAACATCACGATTAGCTTGGATTGAATCCCTAATCGAGAAACATGATGCAATTACTGCCGGATTCTCTGGTTGGGCAGTTGATGATTCGTTTATTTACCGACGGGGGCTTGACCGGGGATTTGTCTTGTCTGATCATTGTGACTACTCTGAGCTCGTTGATGTTGTGGAGTCTGTTGATCCAGACCAAATATACACTTATCACGGGTTCAGTGAAGAATTTGCCACACACCTAGCCACTGAGATGGGATATTCTGCACAAGCGCTTAAGCAAAACCAGTCTACGCTGTCTGACTTCTGAAATCTCTATTTTCCGCCTAGATAATTGTGCTAAGAATGGACAATATTATACAATACACTTATATTCTGGCAGAAAAATCTCTATAACTATGGGGCAGTCACATAATATTGAACTCTACCAACTCGATGGATGTCCACACTGTATTAAGGTAAAACGGGCGCTAAACGACCTCAAAATTGAATATGAATCTAATCGTGTTCCTCGAAGCCCCGATGAACGTGATAAGGTGATGCGTTTGAGTGGTCAGCGTGAAGTACCAGTACTCGTTGACCGTGCTAATGATGTTAAAGGCCTGAACGGAAGCGACGAAATTGTGGAATACCTATACGAAACGTATGGAGACGGAGAGCCTGATCCGTCTGGGCTCCTCGATCGCTTTATTTATAAATTATTCTAGCCACTGACTTCTTCCCCTGGCTTTATCCGTGGAAGGTCAAGTTCCGATTATCCTCTAACACTTGGCTAAGTACGCTCAGGTAGTGTTTTGGCTGGTTTCCCGGTATGCAACAACTGCGTTAAGCCACTCCTCTGGAATCTGCCGTGGTGTCTGGTTTTCACTGTCATATGCGACTTGTACCGATTCAGCGGTTGCAACACGAGAATTATCCTCAGTAAACACCTCATAGCGAAGTGCAAACGAATGCTCCCCTACTTCCTCCATCGGAACAGTGAGACCTACTGTTATTGTATTCTCAGTCGTTACAGGTTGTTCGTAATCAACTGAGAGTGACGCTACCACAATACCAGCATCGGCAGGTGTTATTCCAACAACTTCCTCAAGAAACGCCACACGAGCTTGCTCAAGATATGTTACGTATACTGCATTGTTCACATGACCAAGGGTATCAAGATCTCTAAATCGAACCTGTATCTCTGTGGTATAGTCAAAACTATCCATCACATATTATGAATAGTTTACAAGAAACATAATCATTGGCTCCTTTGCCAGCAAATAAATCCGACGTGAATGTTCTTCACCTACTGTTTCTTGTCGTCATTATGGATATTTCACGGAGCGGGAATAGCAACTTCCGATAGTTCCACATGATCAGCGAGTAACTCTTCAGTTACATGCGCTGGTATGGTGCCGCTAGGACCATGCCCTTCACCCGTTGTTGATCGAATGTGTGTTCGTAATTGATTCATCCCCACGTTTTCTGGTTTATTTGTTTCTGACAGTGCAGTCATCGATTCACCACAAATCGGACATTCACATTGAATACCAGTTGGCCCACCTGTCATTCAAGTTTGTGTGTTCTCGGCAGCCGTACATAAATCGTTCCTTCTCGGTGTATCGCATGTGATCGCGGAGCCTTCCAGACATAGTGAACTCTCCCTGCCTACTCACCGCCGTTGGCGGCTCCTTGCAGCAGTGGCTTCCTGATCTCAGGACACACTTTGCAGAAACATCATCAGCTGTCGTCTCAGTGTCCACAGTGAGCGCAGTCTCCACAGGTGTTGATTCGGCCATGTTCTGATCTACCCGGTGGTGACGGAACTATCGAGTCTGCCCAGAGTATGATCTCGTTCGAAGCCAGCCTCATGAATAGAATTCATCACAAACTATTGTATGGTCAGTATAACATACATGTGTTTGAGTAGCCTGGGTGACGGCTGTATCCTTTCTCCCCCACTCGCTCCTTGAGGGCAGAGAATCAGCCTGTAGAAGATAAAATCAACTGGCATCTATTCTGTCGTTTGTGCAATGAGTCAGCTTTTGATCTATATAGCAAATTTTGAGTGGTCTAGTGTAACTCTCCTGTGTGGCTACATATTATTGTTATTTACTGTGGACAATGTCAGCTAAGATAGACAATTTCAAAAGATAGATTTTCTTTATTTGATGACAGGGATATTACCTCAAGAAGAATCCAAGAATATAGACATGAATCTGAAAGTCGTATTAACAGTACTATTTGGAGCGAGTATTGTTGTCGCAAATATTACTGCAGCAAAATTAGCATGGTTTACTCTGCCAGTCATTGGTGAGGTTGCTGTACCAGCGGGCTTTGTTGCATTTGGTGTTGCGTTTCTTTGTTCTGATTTGCTGGTTGAATTTGAAGGACGCAAATACGCTCACAGTGTAGTCAACGCAACTGTTCTGGCAATGGTATTTGGATGGATTCTCATTTATATTGCAATCTATCTTCCGGTTGCACCAATTTATGAGGCCCACGATGCGTATATAACAACACTCGGTCAATCAGCAAACATTGTACTTGCGTCTATTGTAACATTAGTTGTCAGTCAGCATGCAGATGTTCGAATCTTTGCTGGTATCCGAGATCGAACTGGTGCTGCATACCGGTGGATTCGCAATCTTGGATCCACTGGTGTCTCACAATTTATCGATACAGCAATATTCATAACGCTTGGGTTTGCGCTTTTTCCGTTCATTTTTGATGGTGATCCTATGTGGGGAACAGCGTTACTCGGCACTATTGTTGGCCAATATACTGTCAAACTTATTGTCGCTATCTTGGATACACCGATTTTCTATGCCGTAACATCAGCTATCAAAACGACAAGGGAGGCTCACTAAGTTTCGACACTGCATGATTGCACTGAGACCAGAAGCAGGAGGATACATCCCATCAACAATGCGATGAAAACAACCTATAGGCCTTACAGCGTTAGCAAGGCGAAAGCCCACCCGTTTACGGGTGTGGATAAAGCCAACAACTGGGAATCTATCCACGGGACTGAGCTATCCCGGTGTTTTATCAGCAATCAGAACGTAGGCATGACCACGCCGAGGCGGTTTCGCCGCCCTATTAAACGGATAATATCGGGATTCGGACCACACCACGTCTGAAGGAATCCCCTTCAGGCCGCTGGCTGTGGATTCCGGACACACGGTAACTCTGAATCCCATGCCGGGATAGGAGTAACGGCGGCTTGGCCCCGCCAGCGGTCTGGTCATGCCGACTGGACTGCAAACCTGAAACTCCCAACCAAGCGGGTGCGGTGCCGTGGGAATCCCACCCCGTTCACGGGTGGGAGGAGGTCAATAATGGCCCATGGAAGCTCAATTTGTGGCACTGTTTTGGTCATCTTCACCCTCTTTTTCAGGCTTTGCAGACTGAAAATGTATATCGAGCCCTTTTTTCCGCTTATATTCGATTTCAACGTTCGTGTCGTCGATAATCGATTTTAGATCAGCTTTAAACGTATCAAGTCCAACGTCATTTCCGACAATACGGATGTAGTGATCTGAAAACTGAACTGTTACGTCGTGCTCTGCTACGTGCTTATCAATCCGCTTTAGAATGACTGGAACAGATTCATACGCTTTTTGAGCGCCATCTTTGCTCTTATCAACTAATAGTCGTAGTACACTACGGAGAGCACCGATCATTCTTTTTAACGCATTAGCGGCCCGGCTTCCACCTTCTTTTTCTGGCGTATTTATACCTCTGTCTGATCCATTCTCTACGGTCGAAGGCTCAAATGTTACGTCGTCTTCAGTTGTCATTATCTCATCTTTTGTTAGCGACAAGTTCAACGTTTGGGCTCTGATTGAAGCCCCGACTCTGCTGGCGGACGAAGAACCATTGCCCCAAGCGCTGCCAGTATTGCCAGTATGCCGCCGATGAGAAATGTCACTGACCATCCAACTGCCACGACAAGATAGCCGGCAACAACGCCGGAAAACACTCCGCCTCCGATTTTAGCTGTATACACGATTGCATAATTCCCCGAACTATATTCAATCCCATAGTACTCAGAGATCATACTCGGGAAGTACACATACAGTGGTGAGGAGAAAAACATCGCGAGAACTACCATGAGGATAAATAATATTTGGAATTCAGCAATTCCGGTATACACAAGGATAATACGAAATAGTCCAGCCAATGCAAATGAGACAGCCATGACGTATCGGGAATGAAACCGATCATAGAACTCTCCAAGTATGATACGTGACACACCCGAGGCGAGTGGTAACACAGTCGCTGACAGTGTTGCAATGACCGCTGCAAATCCAACGTGTTCTGCATACCCAACGATATTTGCGATTAAAAGCAGGTCTGCGCTAGCCACGGCAATAAACATCGCATACAACAGCCAGAATTGCCAAGTTTTGAGCATTTCTATGGCAGTATATGACTTACCACGTAGCGATGCGGCAAGATCTTGATCGTCTTCGTCGGTGGCTTCAATCCAGTCTTGTGGTGGATCTCGGAGAACGACAGCCCCGATCAAAATTGCAACTAGGATCACAATTCCAACATTCCGAAGCACTGTTGCATAGGCATCAGGAACAGCATAAGCACGCACATACGGAACGACAAGAACACTACCGGCTGCAAATGCCATCGTTCCGACCCCCGTTGTAAATCCAGGCCGGTCTGGGAACCATTTGACAGCAGTATTTACAGCAACAGTATAAATAATACCTACACCGACTGCTCCCAGTGAATATAGCATATACAACTGCCATAGCTCAGTTGCATATGCTAGTCCAATATATCCACCTCCCGCCAGCAAAGCAGCAAGAATTGTCAATTGTCGTGGGCCATATCGGTCTCTGATCCATCCAGCCGGGAACTGTGAGAGTGACTGAAACACAACGTACAATGAGAATACTGCACCAAGAGCGGGTAATGCAATATCAAGACTTTCAGCAAGAGGCCTCTCAATGGACGACCATACATATTGATATGGACTGACTGCTGCCATCATCAGTGCTGCAGCAACCAACTGCCACCATCGTGAAAACCCGAGGATTGACTTTGCCCTCTTTGAATAACTAAATGATTGAGAATTGTCATCACTCATTCTACTAGTCTCACCTTCGTAATTATATCTTATCTGCCAGTTAGATGTAATCGAACATACGGATAATCCGAATACACACGTTCTATTTCGCTATTGAACCGGGAATCGTATTCAATCCTCTGATGACGAAATAATTACCGTTATAATACCGAGGGATAGGTAGGGCTTAAATTGTCGATTGACTGGTGCTGACCCTGTTAGTCGTCTAGGCCGTAGTCCTCAATAGAATGATAGTGCTTCCACGTGGCAGCTACTCGATCTGCTGTAAAGCGGAGTTCGCCATCGGCGAGATCAACGACAACCATATTATCCTCAAACCGCGTGTCATGAAGGTGAAGCTCAACTGGTTCCTCAATCTCTTCGACCTTTGCCATTAGCTCGCCATTTTCTTGAATTTGCGATTTTATATTTTCAACATTCATTGTGAGCGTTTTGCACCTTGATTAGACAGCATAAAATAACTGGCGATAGAACTGTGATTCTGCTCATGGAGATGCTTTTTATTGATTACTCGCATACGATTAATACATGACTAAGGCGATCATTTTTGGAAGATCTCCTCCAAAAACTCCCTCATTGCCATCTTTTTCCGTCGAGCGGATGTCAACATCATCCTCAGTTCAGCAAATTCCCGATACCAATGATACATGTATTCTGGTCTTTGAATGTGAGTATTCTGAAGCAGCGAAAAGCGTAATTGATCTCATTGATACACTCTCATCACGGACAGGAAATCCTATTGTATATGTAGCCTCCCACACAGACGGAACTAAAGCGAGCGAGGCTCTTCGCGTTGGAGCATCCGGGTACTTTCCGTTAGATGATTATGCGGATCCTGACAACGAGCTGAATGAATGGCTACAAGAATTTCTGGCAAATCACAGCAAAGTCGGTAACGACTACGAGGACAACAACTTTGTATCGACTATACGAGATATCTCACAGGCAATAGCAGCATCCAATTCGGACTTTGAAACCCTCATCAATCGACTACTCAAAATCGGCGAAAACATACTTGATAGTGAAGCCTCGGTTCTTTCTCATATTGATGGGAACCAATATGAGTTCGAGGTACTACGTTCATCTGGGCTTCCACTTGACGCTGGAGATGTCTACTCACTGGAAGATACATACTGTAAACGAACAGTCTCAGACAAGCAAACAACAGCACTACCAGATGTTGAGCGCGATGCTCCAGATCTTGCTACACTTGGGGCATATACTGATCTTGGGCTTGTTAGCTATCTTGGTGTACCAGTCGAAGTAAATGGAGATATCTATGGGACATTCTGTTACTTTGATACTAACCCCCGGGATGAGTATACTGCTCAAGAGATCGTCTTAGTTGAACTACTTGGCGCGGTTGCTGAAACGACAATTCAGAGACGCCAATACGAGCGGGAGATCAAAACGGCACGGGACGAAGTTGAGGATATTCTTGCTCGGATTCAAGATGGGTTCTTCGCTGTAGATAATAACTGGGATTTCACATACGTTAACCAGACGGCAGCGGAGTTATTGGAACGCCCAGCGGGTGAATTAGTCGGGACTAATGTCTGGGATGAGTTCCCAGAGGCAATCCAAGATGCATTCTATGATGAGTATCATCGAGCAATGGACGAACAGATGCCAGTCTCCTTTGAAGAGTACTTCGCTCCGCTTGATATTTGGTTTGAAGTAAGTGCGTATCCGTCTCCTGATGGTTTATCAGTATACTTTAGTAACGTTACTGAACGAAAGCGGTACGAACGAGTACTAAGCGGACTTCTTGAAACAAGCCAAGCTACACAGCAGCTCACGGAAAAATCAGCACTCGCTGAACGGGTCGTTGATGATATACAGACTGTCCTGGGGTTTGATGCAAGTGCAGTATATCTTCAGGGAGACTCAGATAACCTGCTGAAGAAAACAGCTGGTAGCAAAAATCTCTCTGATGACATAGAAGAAATGATGCAGTCAGTTGCTGTATCCTCATTCTCTGAAATTAATCAGACCAAGGTAGTTAATACAACTACAGACAAAAGTAAAGAGTCATATGCAGTCCTTGCTGTTCCACTTGCTGACTACGGACTGATTATTATCAAAAGTGACAGTGAGACTCCATTTACCTCGAATGATATACGGGTCTCAGAGTTACTTGGCACAACAGTCTCATCTGCATTAGAACGAATTGAACGTCAACATGAGATCACTCGCTATGCTAATATACTTGAGACCGTAGAAGGGATGGTTTGGACCGTTGACGGTTCAGGAATATTTACTTTAGTCACAGAGCCTCTTGCTAGGCTACTGGGATATACGGTTGATGAAATGATTGGAACGTCTTTTGAACGGTATATTCAAGACGAAGATATACTGCCCATCCGAGAAATGGCCAACGAAATCCGACAAGATCCTACTCAATCAAGCCAGCAATACCAAACAGTTGCCATTACTGCTGATGGCGATGAAATCCCTCTTGAAATCGAATTATCTACGTTTGATGAGCATAGCAACGATCAAGAAATAGTTGGTATCGCTCAAAATATATCAACACTTCGAGCAAAAGAGCAGCAAATAAAACAGGAGCGTGAGCGTTTTCGATATTTGTTTGAACATCTCCCTGATCCTGCAGTTGAGCTTGAATACTGTGATAATAGAATACAGATCCAGACGGCAAACAATGCATACACTGACCTAGTGCAAACTTCTGAAAAGGATATGAAAGGGGAGAAAATCGAATCAATGACAAATACACTGATCCCAGGAGACCCCAACACTTTCTCCCCGTCTACTATTATGACACAGGAGATTACTGAAACGACAAAGAGCGGCCGAAAACATTTCCTATGTCATCAGATTCCATACTCAATCTCTGGTCGTTCTCGTAGCTTCAGAATTTACACTGACATTACCGGCATTAAGCGTCGCGAAGAGCAATTAACCGTTCTTCACCGTCTTCTTAGGCATAACCTTAGAAATGAATTGACAGCGATCACAGGATTTGCTGAAGTGATGATGGACCAATTGGAGGAACCACATAGAGAGTATGCGCGACGTGTCTATAATTCTGGCTCAGAATTACAAGAGCTCAGTGAGACAGCAAAGCGTATCGCGGAAACAATCACTGACGATCCAGCTCCGATGGATCCGATCAATCTAACGAGCGTTCTATCTACAATAATCAGCAAACTAGAAAATGAGTTCCCAACAGCAGTAATCGATATTAATTTTTCAGAGGATGTTTACGTTCTTGCGGATGATCGACTGGATATTGTGTTCGAAGAACTAATTGATAATGCACTACGATATGTGAACACAGGCAACCCTTACACTGAAATCAACCTGAACCAAACAAACGGTGCTGTAGAAGTCGAAATTGCGGACAATGGCCCAGGGATTGATCCTGTCGAGTGGGAGGTTGTTACCCGAGAGCGGGAGGTTACACAATTAAGCCACGGAAGTGGACTGGGATTATGGCTTGTCACATGGCTTATTGAAGACTATGCTGGGGAATTAGACTACACCTCGACTGAAAATGGCAGTATTGTCACGGTTCGATTACAGACGACTGCAGCTGACTCTTTCGAAAAAACATCATATTGATCACAATAAAACAAATTAAACATCTTGGAAGCTCAACCAGAGACAGTTTATATTATCAGCCAGTAGTTGGTAACACCAATTTAACCTTTGTCCCGCTGTCAATGTTGTTAAATGATACTGCTCCCTGCATCTGTCGAATGCCCCATTTAATCAGCCATAATCCCAGACCACTTCCATGGTGTAACGCCGTTTCTGTGCCATCAATAAGTGGTCTTAACTCTTCTTCTGGTATGCCCGGACCGGTGTCTTGTATACAGATTGTCATATGCTGATCGACTCTCTTGGTTTTAACACTCACTTTTGGTGTCGCCGTATCGTTATGCTCGACAGCATTCTCAAATATTTCTCTGAGAATCACTGTAAGTAGGTCTTTGTCAGCTTGTACCGTGTCATTTGGACAGATATTTAGTTGAATATCAACTGCTTTGTCTTGGGACTGAAACTCTTCCTTGATCTGGCAAACAACTGAGCTGAGATTCACAGACTCGTTTTGTGTTGTTTCTGTTAACAGTTCATCAAATTGCCTCGCCTCTTCTCCTACTTCGATTAACCTTACCGCTTCATCTTTGATTATCTCAGCTATTCGACTCTCGTTCTCTGCTATGGAAGATTTTATTTCCTCTGCATATCCATGGATAACTGTCGCGCTGTTTCGTAAGTTGTGACGAAGAATCCGATTCAGTACTTCTAGCCGCTGTTTACGAAGTTTTTGATTAGAAATCTCTCGATTTACAGCGATAAACTTTATTGGCGATCCAGATTTGTCGGTGACTGGTGTAATTGTCTGGTCAATTATATATCGCTCCCCGGTTTTTCGCTCATTGACGAGTTCCCCCCTCCATTTATGTCCGCTAAGTATTGTTTCCCAGAGATCAGCATATAATGCCTTTTTGTGCTCTCCTGACTTTAGTATGCGAGGCGTATTCCCTTGTAACTCTTCTCTACTATAACCTGTTTTTTCAACGGCTGCAGTATTTGCGTATTCGATTATCCCATCTGTATCCGTGATGATAACCGAATGTTCCAACTCGTTTACCATCGATTTAAACGACTGCAGGTAGCTTCTCCCCTTTTGTCGATCCGTAGTGTCTTGCATAAACACAGTGAGCCCTTCAGAATCTGGATACACCCGCATGTTGTACCATCGATCGTGTTGATGGCAGTACGTTTCAACTGTTTCCGTTTGCTGTTTGTTCATTGCCCGCCGGAGTGTTTTCCCAATTGTTGTGCCTTGGATCTCCGATAATATCTGCCAAACTGTACCATTACAAAGTTCTTCTGCAGACGTACGCAGCAACTCAATAGCTGTGGGATTAGCATATGTAAACTGCCACTGCGTATCGAGCGCGAATACAGCATCTGAAACCCGGTCAAAAACAACTTGCTTTTGTTCTTCGGAATGAGCAACTACTCTTGGGTCGTCCATCCTGTACAACAACATTTCAAGCTACAGGTATGAGTCCATCGCTTAGTGAGCTCCGTTCGTCGATATGTCTGTCTGTAAAGCATTGCTAAGAGTAGAGCTAAAACAACTCGCTGGCAATCATGTGGTGACGATAGACGGCATCTCTCGAACCACCTTGTCCTGAGACGGTTCATAGGCAATTCGATACTGCAATATACCTCCAGAATGAAAATTCAAACATGGAGCTAGCAGCAATTCTTACAATCGGACTGGCTGTTTCAGCGTCAATCGTCGCAGTTCTTATCGCATTTATCGACATTATCATGTAAACATGCGCCCCAGTCTACACGGTGGTAATTTCCCGTTATGAAGGACCTATATGATAGGCAGCTAGATACTGCATCTACAGGCGGAGCAGGCCGAGTGCCTTGGGGCTTGACCCCGAGGCGGTTCACTCAAGGATCAATAAATCGAATTGTCATCGTATCAGCTGTCCCTGAACAGATAACACGGTAACTCTTATACCTATTATCCACAGAGAGCTCTTTTTTTGTCTGTTAGACGTGTACTTGACCTCCCCACACGGCTGAAGCTGTGGGTTTCCTCCCTGGGTATTCCCGGTTGGATTACCCCGGCTGTGAATTTGCGGGTTCGCTGACGCTGGGTTGGTCGGGCGGACGCAACTGTTTCCCAAAATCGACGGGTGTCCAGCTGTGTCCATTCCACCCCCAGTATGCCCCTTCGGTGGGTGCGCTCCTGTCGCGCTCAGCAGACAGGGCAGCGGGCCGGGCCATCGGCCCTCCTTCAGACTGCAAGATGTTCCACGTCCCTGCCACGTCGCTGTGTGCATCCAACCGACAATCATGACACCGGAATGAATCGCCATTGCGAGCCACCTCACTACTTCCGCACTCGGGACACTCGCTACTCGAATCGGCTTCACTCACTTCCTGGAACACAATCCCAACATCACTGAGTGTCAGATCGATCCGAGCCGAGAGTTGCCGATACGACCAAAAAGCGTGATTTTTCTGGTTTACCGCAGCACTCCAATGCGTGTCCAGCACATCGGTCAAATCACCAACGTACACCGCGTCAACATTCCGTTCGAGTAGCCAGTCAGCAATGTGGTTCACCGCCGAATTTCGACTGTGGTCGCACTTTCGGGTGCGAGTGTCATACAGTCGTTGAATCAGGCGACTTGTGGATTCTTTGCTTAGAAGCTCCGATTGGAGTCCTGCGATTCGTCCCGAATAGCTCTGAAGCCGCTCAAATTCCGGGCAGGCATGGGACACAGCAGCATTACCGTCTTCTGTGACAACAAACAACGTACTGTTCGCACCTACGTCGATGGCGGCTGTCTGCGCCGTGTCCCCGGTGTCGAGTGTGTGAGTGAAGGCATCCTCTCGCTGTTCACGGATCTTGTCTGGTTGAATGGGGACAGGATGCTTGATACGAAGCTGGGCAGCGTGTTCGTCATAGATGAGTTCCAAGCGCCTATCGTCACCGTCTCATTGTGAATTCTTACGGACTTTAACATCCACGCCCCTAAAGGAATGGGCTTTCCCCTCAATACCGCTGTAAGAAGCAGCTAAAACACTGTGCAACCATTATTCAGCTATAATATAAAGGTGGCGCGTGGCATATAGGTTGGGACCCACTCCACGCGCCATTTTGGTGTAACATCCCCTGACTTATTTTTGTTGTGATTATCTGAGTTAATTTCTGATACTTTCACATTCAAGAGTACCTTGTGAGAGTAGCCATAGGTACCGAGGAGCGATATCATCGCGAGACCATCAGGAAGACTGTTTATACTATGTGAAGTCTATCCCCAGATTCTGCAGGCAAAGTACCCGAGACGTGACAATCACCAGTTCTAACAGGATGCTCAAACTAAACGTAATTATCTTTTCAGATACCTATAATCTGCATAAAATTGTTATCCGTTGATTATATACTATAAGATGACAAATGTTTAAGTTAGTATTCGCTTAATTCGCTGCTGTCGGAAATATATTCATAGAGCATAAACTATCAAATACTCTGCCAATGAACTACCAGGGGGGTTGGGACCCATGACCAACAATTCGGATTACGAGAAAGCTATAGAAATCTTACAGGAACTTGGTCTTCGAGAATATGAGGCTGAATCGTTTGTTGCACTTACTCGAACGACAAGTGCAACAGCCAAAGATATTAGTGCTATTTCAGATGTGCCCCGAACACGGGTCTACGATGCGGTTCGAGTGCTTGAATCCAAAGGACTTGTTGAGGTACATCACACAAGTCCACAGGTGTTTCGGGCAGTCTCTGTTGACGCTGCAATTGATATTTTAAGACGAGAATATCAGTCACAGACTGACCGACTACAGACAATTCTACACCGACTAGAGCCAATTCCACTCGAGGAAGAACCAGATGTCAGTCAGGAGGTATGGAGTATAAGCGGCAAAAAGGCAATCTACAGTCACATCAACTCGTTACTCAATGAAGCAGATAGTGAGATTGTTGTCTTATTCGGTCAGGAAGCACTGATGTCTGATACAGTCATTCAATTACTTCAGGATGTATCCGATATGAATGTCTCACTTACAATTGGAACAACCAGCGAACAGACCTCTGATAAACTCAGTTCGACTCTACCGGACGCTGAGGTATTTACATCTAATCTCACATGGCTGGATGAAAGCTATGAAGATGATTCAACAGCTATCGGACAAATACTTTTAGTTGATCGATCAAAACTGCTTGTCAGCTCATACGATCAAAATTTTAAGCAACAAAGTAGACAGGCGATTGTCGGGAGTGGGTTTAGCAATGGGGTTGTTGCCATTATCCGCCGATTAATGCTATCTGGGATACAGACCGACAGTTGATTCCTACTGGAAAGGTCTGCAGTGTCACAGGATTTTCCCTGAGGCACTCTGTCTGCTACCTCCGTAGCCTGTGATGGTCCACAGGTATCTGAGGTAAGCTTTGTCCCCAGAGGCAGTTGACCAGCATGAAAAATGTCATATACAATTTTACTATTAATTGTCAGGAATTGCAGATATTATTATGTGACTCGATTAATCACAACAAGTATTATGTATGATGCCTGTGTTAATGCTAATACACGCGGCAAATCACTATCCGCCGCGTGGTTGTGTCCGGGCAGTTCGTTCAACATACCCCCCTTCCCCCCGCATGTTTGACAGTACTGCTGATTTTCCGGACACACTTTACTTATCAACCAGATGAGATTAGCCTGCGTACAAGTTAACCAATTCGTCAATCAACAGTTTGTCTATAGAGAAGTGGGCTGAGTATCGGGGGGCGTCCCCGAGGGGTAGCCTAAATAAGTTCTGCGAGTAGGAAAGCCGCGAGACTGAAGTAAATAATCAATGCAGTCACGTCCTTGACCGTCGTAATCAGTGGGTCAGACGCCGCTGCCGGATCGTATCCAAGCTTATGGATAATCCATGGTATGACATATCCGACTACGGAGGCAATGACACAGACGGCCACAAGACTGACGAAGACAACTAACGTCAGTTCTGGGGCGAAGTCGTTACCTGCGTACACGCCTTGCCAGAGATACGCGCCTGCAGCACCTAGGAATCCAACGATCAAACCAATAACCCCGCCAATCAGTCCTTCACGGGCGAAGTGCCGCATTGCGTTGCGATCATCGATGTGTCCGACCGCAAGTCCACGAACGAAGATGGTAGACGCTTGAGTTCCAACGTTTCCTCCCATGTCCATGATAACTGGGATAAAAAAGGCTAGTGCAGTAACAGCTTCAAGTTCTTCTTCATACCCACCGATGACAAGTGCAGCCAGAAGACCTCCGGCAAGGGCGACGATTAGCCATGGAAGTCGAAGCTGAAGGATGCGGCCGATCGATGATTCAAGCACATCAAGACTTCGATCTGCCTCAATGCCTGCAAATCCTGCTCGTTTGAACATGTCCTCCGTTGCCTCTTCTTCCATTACATCAACGATATCGTCGGCTCGGATCACTCCAACCAACTTTCCGTTATCAACAGCAGGTAATGCTGGGAAATCTGTCTCACGAATCAGATTAGCTACATCCTCAGGATCGTCATCAATCTTAACATCAATAACGTCACTTTCCATCAACTCAGACACAACAGTATCTGGTTCAGCATTCAGTAGCTGTCGAGTTGATACAACACCAACTAACTGGTTGTTCTCATCAGTGACATAAACATAATATACCGTCGTTGCGTCGTCTCTTGGTGAAAAGGACCGCATTTTCTCAACTGCATCTTCAACAAACGCATCGTCGTCGACAGCTATGTATTCCTCCGATACAACTGGTCGAATTATCTCAGGTGCGCTCTCCATATCTATTTTCTCGTAGGGCACTTAGTTCGGTGATCTGTCCAGGACGTCCAAGTCCGCATGAACCCGGAGAAATAGAGGGCGGTTCAGTGGTACTCCACCGTGGTTGCGTATGTATTGAGTGCGCTAACATACATTTGGGGGAATGTTTAGATCCATCTAAAATAGTTTTGCTTTCATTCCTCTGTGCGTTATGTACCCAATATTCATAGTATCTCTTTGCACTACCTGCTCTGCTTGCATCGCCTGCCACTCTGGGGGGGAAGATTACGGAAGCGAAAGTCCTTGGTATCGTTGTAGATGTCAATGTCTGCGAACACCTAAACACAACATAAATTTGCGCTCAGCGGGTGTCTATGATTAATGCACGTCGGTGTTATTGGAGCAGGGATCTCTGGCCTAATAGTTACACATGAGCTTAGAAAGCATGGTGTTGATGTCACGACGTTTGAAGCTCGTGAGCGTCCTGGGGGAATCGTTCAAAGTCGTATTGTCGATGGACATGTTCTTGAACTGGGACCTCAGCGATTGCGACTGGTTCCCTCGCTTTCATCGCTTATTAATGAGCTTGGTCTTGATAACGAGTTACGTCGTGGCCATGAGGACTACCCTCTTTTTATACACCATGATGATGACCTTCACGTTGTTCCTCTTTCTCTCCGAGAGGTGATCACCACCGATTTGATAAGTTTCCAGGGCAAGGTTCGTGCTCTGAAAGAGCCTTTCACTCCTCCACAACAGCCTAACGAGTCCGTTGATACGTTTCTGACCAGAAAGTTTGGGGCAGAGATTGCGCGCCGATGGCTCGGGCCGTTGTACAGTGGCCTATATGGCACAGACACTGATGAAATGTTAATGAGGTATTCACTGGGCAGAGCTCTAAACAAAGCAGATATCAACGGGAGTATCCTACTTAGTGGCCTGCAAAAAGTTCTGAAGGGACGGAATACGCCCCCAGTGTATACGCTTGATTCTGGCCTTGGAACACTAACCAAACAATTATACCAGGTCAATTCAGATACAATTGAGCTTGATACCCCCGTGAAATCTGTCCAACGGCAAAATGGCGATTACATAATCAACACGTCAACACATGAAACAGCGGTTGACGAGCTTGTCATTACTACTCCTGCTAACCAAGCTAGTACATTTTTAAGACCATGTGACTCTCAACTTGCCGACTTACTTCAACAATTTAATTATAACACTATTGGAATGGTGTTTCTCAAATCGCCATTTGACGGGGAGGGTATTGGGACCCTTGTTCCATCAGATAGTTCCGTTTCGATTAGTGGACTTACATGGAACCATAGCTTTCTGGATCGTGATAGGCTTTTTACGGCATATGTAGATACAAATAGTTTTCCACGGATGGCAGATGCCTCAGATAAAGAGTTGGGTGAAGTTGCTGCGACTGCATTTACTGACATTACCGGAGCTCCAGCATCGCCAATTACAGTACATCGATGGAGCCCTGGAATGCCAGCGTACGATACTTCATGGACAGCACTTGACGAGATATCTTTACCAAGCAACCTCCACTTTTGTGCGAGTTTTACGGATCGTCCGGGTATCATCGGACGTGTCCGAAATGCTTCGAGATTAGCGGATATCCTTGCTGACAAGCAAAATTAGCTGTTCGGATTTGTTTTAGTCCGCGCATGTCAAACTCAAAAAATTAAGTAGATGTAGTGTTTGATGCTGGCTATGGAACAATCACCAACAGGGCGAACAACAGCACCACAGAGTGATTTTACACGAACGCAAGTCCTTATTGGGGCTTTCGTACTACTTCTTGCAATTGTACTCGTTGTCATATTGCCATTGATCTGGCACATTGGGCTGTAGTCCGATTTGAATCCAATATCCCTACCAATTGACTAGCCTTGATATGTGTTTTATCAATAAAAAGTACGTGCGTACATTCATAGGGCCAGAGACGAGATATGTGGATATCCACTGCCATGAATAGTAGCAAACCGACGGTCCTCGTCCCGGTTGATGCGTCAGATCCAGAGACATATGACCGGTCTATTGTTAATCTTTTCCAGACTGCAAAAGTGATCATCTTGGGATGGTATCCGGTCCCCGATCAGTCTGCTCCATCTCAATTGCGCAATCAGTTTGAAGATGAAGCGAAGCAAAACATTGCTGACCTCAAGCAGGCATTTGAGACGGCTGATATCGAAGTTGAGACTCTAGTTGCGTTTTCGCACAGCCGTCCGAAGAGCGTTGATAAGGCAGCTGAACAAACACAGGCAGACTTTGTGCTGACTCCTGGGAAAGCAGACCAATTTGACCGGATTGTAGTCTCAATCCGAGGGGAGGTAAATCTTACTCGTATCACTTCGGTCGTGGGACCATTGCTGTCACAGCATGATGGTGAAGTAACAATTTTTGGTGTGATCGCACCAGAATCTGATGAAGAAGACACGCGTCAACTGATGAATACAGCTGTTTCTGAATTTGTTGATGCAGGCATCGATGAAAGTCGGATCACGTGGGAGACAGCACAATCAGACAATGTAACTGAGCAAGTTGAAACGTTTGTGTCTGGCTACGATTTACTCATTATCGGAGAATCAGAGCCGTCACTTGCCAGTCTAACAATTGGAACAATTCCAGAACGGATTATCAATGCTGTCTCAATACCAGTGTTGGTTGTGCGGAATCAAGATGATTCAAACAATGTATCACAGTAACACAGAGTACCAAATCACGGCGGCGGAACTCTGTTAGAAAACATACTCATCGTCGTGGCCCATCATCCCGTCATCTTCGAACCCACTTGGCTCGTCATCTTCATCGGATGGACCACTAGTCTTGTACGCCTTGATTCCTGTTGAGAGCAGTTCTTCAACTGCTTCCTCCTGATTTAGGAATTCGCCTTTTTCAACTAATTGTGCAATCTGCATCTCGAGATGATCGGGAATAGTAACTTCAACTTTAGGCATCTGGATTGTGGTTTTGCCTGAGTAGCATTTAAGTTTGACGGGCTACGCCCAATATTGTTAGTTGTCACAGAAATCAAGAATGCAGGTACAGAGAAAGAATGCATATAGTGATGAAACAAGCATACCATTCCTGGGTCAAGCGTGCCCAAGTCAACTTACCGTTCCAATTTTCAGTAGCTTTCAGTAGTACACCGTAAAAAACGGGTACACTGTTGGACGGCTGTATCCACGCCTTACTTCCACCTCTTTGATTGCTCCTTAATCTCAGAGACTTAGCTTGGAAAAGTCAAATAAAGAAACTGAACTTCTGGAAAAGACATCCATAAGGGAGCGTAGGCCCATCTAGTGTATAGATGAAGACGAGAAGTGAGGTGCCGCATCTGATGGAGCAGACGGTAACAACGGTTGCCGTGGAAGTAGATCCCGCAGACACGGTGAATATCTACCAGTGGCTGTCTCAGCAGACAGCACCTCGGATTTTTTGGCAGGATCGTAACGATATGACTTTTGCCGGGGCTGGAGCGGCCGCAGTCATACAAGCAACTCACGAAGAAAGTCGCTTTGATGCAATTCATACAGCCGCCGAACAGCTATTTTCAAATATTACGCATATTGGACCAGAAATCACTCGGCCGCGCGTCTTCGGTGGATTCTCATTTGATAGCAAACACGTTGCAAAGGACCACTGGAGTGACTTCCCAGCAGGTTACTTTGTCCTACCGGAACAGATGCTGATTCGAAATGGGGAGCATCTGTATCTTGTTAAGACTGTAGTTGACACAGAGCCTCATGACCCATCACAGCTGGAAGTAGAACTCAAGGCTGCAGCTACACAACTGCCTGAAAGCTATTACGGCGCTGAACAACCACCAGCGATCGAGACAACAACAATCATCCCAAATAAAGAAGAGTGGATACAGATTGTCACTGACGCCGTCTCGACTATTGATGAGACACAGTTGCAGAAAATTGTTGTAGCGACTGCTATGGATGTCTCACTCAACAATCGATTAGATATACCGACGATTCTCAGACAATTTAGCCTAGAGTACCCGAAGTGCTATCACTTTCTTATCCAGCCTTCAGCGAAAAATGCGTTTTTTGGCCCGCCACCAGAACGGCTCCTTGCAGTTGATGACATGGATATTGCCACGGAAGCACTCGCTGGTTCTGCTCCCAGAGGAGATACTGAAAAACTGGATCAACAGTATGCCGATTCACTGCTATCCTCTGAGAAAACCCGTCATGAGCAACAACTAGTGACCGATACAATCACCTCTGCACTCCAATCGTTTGGATCAGTAACAACAGAAGATCGTTCTGTGAAGAAATTTAATAATATTCAGCATCTTCACACACCTATCTCAGCAAATGCTACATCAAAGACACATATTCTCGATATTCTTAGCATGCTACATCCATCACCCGCTGTAGGTGGACTACCAAAGGAATTAGCATTGCGAACAATCCAAGAGCTTGAGCCGTTTCAGCGCGGATGGTATGCTTCGCCTGTTGGCTGGTTTGATGCTGATGGATATGGAGAATTTGCAGTTGGAATTCGATCAGGAGTCAATACAAACTCCAAATTACGGCTTTTTGCTGGAAACGGGATTGTATCGGACAGTGTTCCTGAAGAAGAATGGGAAGAAGTGAATCTAAAATATGATCCAGTGCTGACAAACTTATAAATTGCGAGGCGAAATTCCCACTCCTTTAGGAGTGAGAGGAGCTCAACATAGTTACCAAAACGATAAACGGCGCTACATGAAAACTACTATCATTGAATGACGGCACCAAACCGAAACACACTGTGGGGCCGAACAATCCTTAGCGAGCTTGCGGTAGCAGGAATTGAACAGGTGTGCATTGCTCCGGGGAGCAGATCCACACCACTTACCGAAGCAGCTTTCGCGACAGATGATATTACCGTGTATACACATCTTGACGAACGGTCGATGGCCTATTTTGCACTGGGCCAAGCCCGGAGAACAGGGGAGCCTACACCGATCATTTGTACATCAGGAACGGCAGCCGCAAACTTTCATCCAGCGGTGATAGAAGCAAACCAGGCTCGTGTTCCCATGTTCGTGCTAACGGCTGATCGACCACCTGAATTACGCAATAGTGGTGCAAATCAGACTATTGATCAACAGAAGCTCTACGGTGACGCTGTTCGACTATTTCAGCAACTCCCAAAGCCAGCTTCATCACCACGTATGCTACGTTCATTGCGGACAACGGTGACACAGGCCATTTCTGCAGCACTGAATCCTCCGAGTGGCCCCGTTCATCTTAACGTTCCATTCGAAAAACCACTTGAGCCAACAGACATTCCAGAAGATATTCCAGATAGCCTGCAAGAACAGGCACCAGAAGCTGTACAGGGACGAAACGATGCATTTGTGAATCTTACAACAGCCGCTACTGTCCCCGAGTCAGTAGATCAGTTGGTATCAAAAATCGAAGACAGCTCTCGTCCACTCATTGTTGCTGGTCCAGCTGATCCAAGGTCCGAAGCTGGTAAAGAAGTAGTTGAGTTGGCAGCAACTATTGATGCGCCGATTTTTGCAGATCCGCTCTCAAACCTACGATTTAGCTCATATAATAACCGAAATGACATCCTTATTTGCAGTGGATACGATGCATACATCAGCACAGACCAAATAAACACTATTCCGACTCCGGATCTTGTGCTTCGTATTGGTGCTTCACCAACATCGAAATCACTCCGAAAATATCTTGCAGCGATTGATACACAACAGATACTAGTCGATCCAGCCGGTCAATGGCGAGAAGCTGAGTTTACTGCAACAGATTTAGTCACGGGAAGTGCTGGAGAAACAATCAAACGAATCACCGCATCTGTCACACCTGCTTCGGATAACGAATTGACCACATGGCTACGCCAGGCCGAGCAGACACACTGGCAACTGATCAATGGGATAGATGTTGAACTTGAAGGATCGGCAATAAAGGCAGTTCTCGATACACTACCTGAGAAAGCCACTCTCGTCGTCTCAAACAGTATGCCTGTCCGTGATCTTGATCGGTTCGGTCAGGCGAAGGCAGATGAGATTACTGCCATTGGAAATCGTGGAGCAAGCGGTATCGATGGAATCACATCAACAGCTTTTGGCGCAGCATCGGCCACCTCAGATCCAACTGTCCTTGTGATTGGCGATTTGGCATTCTACCATGATATGAATGGTCTGTTAGCTGCAGGACGGCATGATATTGATCTAACAATTGTGCTTATTAACAATGATGGAGGAGGGATATTTCACAAACTGCCGATTGAATCGTTTGATCCACCATTTACAGAAGGATTCAAAACACCACATCAACTGAACTTTAGATCAGCAGGAGACTTATATGGAATTCAATATCAATACGTCAATACTGTATCTGAGCTCGCCAAAGCCTGTAAACATTCGATAAATACATCTGGGACAGATATTATTGAAATTCAGTTTAATTCGGAGATTAGCCACCGAAATCGTGAACAACTTCAGCAACAGTTACAATCGAAACTCAGCCAGCGATAACGCTTTTCAAAAAGATAGTCAAGACGGATTCCCAGCGCCACCGGGCACAGAGCAGTTGTTTAGTCCACATGTGCTGCGGGTTGGTGAACTCTGGGAACTGTGTTCATACCATCGTTGATAACCGAACATATACCGTTACGAATACACACTAGTTAACTATGGTCTCAGAACTGCTGGATCAATCAGAATGGGAGGAAGTGTCTGACTTTGACTTCGAGGATATTACCTATCATCGTCGAGAAAAAACCGTCCGAATCGCATTTGACCGTCCAGATATTCGAAATGCTTTTCGACCAAAAACAGTCGATGAGCTCTATCAGGCCTTCGAGCACGCAAAGAAGCTGACATCTGTCGGCTGTGTACTACTGACGGGCAACGGTCCGTCGAGCAAAGATGGTGGATGGGCATTCTCTGCTGGTGGTGATCAAACGGTACGAGGTGAAGAAGGCTATGAGTATGAACATGATTCTGCTGATATTGGCCGGCTTCATATTCTTGAAGTCCAACGACTAATTCGACACATCCCGAAGATCGTTGTTGCTGTTGTTCCTGGCTGGGCAGTTGGTGGTGGCCATAGTCTCCACGTCGTTTGTGACTTAACAATAGCAAGTAAAGAAAATGCTAAATTCAAGCAAACTGATCCAGACGTTGCAAGCTTTGATGGCGGCTTCGGTTCAGCGTATCTAGCACGACAAGTTGGCCAAAAGAAAGCACGAGAAATTTTCTTCCTCGGGAAATCTTATTCAGCAGAGGAAGCTGCTGAGATGGGGATGGTCAATGAAGTAGTTCCACATGTGGAGCTTGAAAATCGAGCGATAGAGGTAGCCGAAATAATAAATAAAAAAAGCCCAACCGCAATGCGTATGCTAAAATACGCATTCAATCTCGACTCCGATGGATTGGTCGGCCAGCAAGTCTTCGCTGGTGAAGCTACGCGGTTAGCATATCAGACAGAAGAAGCAAAAGAAGGCAGAGATGCATTTGTTGATGGACGAGAGCCGGATTTTGACCAATTTGAGTGGCCATACTAACTCTCTCAACGCTGTTATCACATACTGTCTGACTCTGTACCAACGAAGTTCGGATTAACCACCGTTGCAGCGTCTCAGATCACGAAAAGTTAGCGTTCAGTAGTAATATCACCACCTACAAAATTGTAGTATACTCACACATCTGGTTTCTCTATAACTTGTATATTTACTAAATGACCAATATAATAGTACAAATCCGTCGTACAGATTAAATTATCTTACTTCAAGAAGAAATGCTGTATTGCTTTTGTGTACCATATTGTGTTTACTATGCAAAACTATAAGTGACATAGTTCCTAATATGGCCATGTGGAGATTCACAGTTACCGTAAATCAATTAGATCTAATCTATGACTGACGACGACGATAGTATTGTTCGATCGACACTTGGACGTATAGGACGAGCATCAGCGACCCGACGAAGAGCTGTGTTCATCGGTGTTGTTATTCTCCTTGGCATCTCGCTTGTGGGTGCAGTTGGAGTACAGATGAGTCTGGGTATGGAATTATACATTGAAGACGACTCAGACACGATGGAAGACTGGGATGAGATTCAGGAGGATTTCGATAAGGGTAATGTTGTGTTTGTTGAGATAGAGGCTGATGATGAGACTGACTTATATGAACCGGAAAATACAGAGCAAATTTCTGAGTTATATCAAAACTACTACGATGACCTGAAACACGATGAGGATATCGAGGCCGCCTCTCTAGTTACTAGTTTCGCTCATCCAATCAAGGCAGGTCACGGGGAAATCGACGTTGAAAATGATACTCGTACAGCACTTCTAGAATCTGTTAATCATTCGTTTAATGAACATCGTTCGAATATGGGTGTTATTGCGAACCTCCACCCAGACATTCAGGAACACGAGGATTATGATGAATTACAAGATCAGCTCGATGAGGGTGAGTACCCAGTTGTAGCCAAAAATGGAACTGAGATGTTCGAGGACGGTAGTACTGCAATCATCATGATCCAGTATGGTGATGTCGATATCCCAGAGGATGAAGAAGGAGATTTCTTCGGATTCTTGCCACCAAGTGAGGACGAGATCATTGAACAGCAGATCCGAGAAACCACGAATGCAACTGGTCTTCCAGACGAATGGGATGTCACTTTTACTGGGTCCCCGATTTTTGAGGAAGCTGCTTTTGGACTGATGCTTCCTGAGATGATTACGTTATTCGCAGCCGCGTTTCTGATTATTCTGTTTATGGTCGTGTTAATTATGCGAAGCCGGCTCCGGAAAACACGACGAGTCGCAATTCCGTTAACCACCACTCTTGTTGCGCTGATTGCGATGCTTGGCATGATGGGATTTGTCGGCTTTAATTTCAATGCCATTATGCTCGGGGTGATGCCTGTTGCTCTCGGCTTGGGGATTGACTACGGCTTACAAATCCAAACCAGATACGTTGAAGAACGGAAAGCAGGTCGTAGTCCAGTTGAGGCAGCGGAGATAGCAACACAAACGACTGGATATGCATTAACACTTGCACTTGGTACCACTGCTGTCGGCCTTGGTTCCTTGTTAGCTGCAGAAGTCCCGCCAGTTCGGCAATTTGGTGTGACTGCTGCGTTCAGCGTTTTCATGGCGATGATTTTATCAGTAACCCTGCTGATTGCATTACTCGTTACGTTTGATGATGAGCCTGTTGAGGCACCAACAAGCGCAAGTACCTCTATTGGAGATGTAGAAACCCGTGCAAATGGATCTGGTGCTGACGAAAACCCAACTGGTCTTGAAGGTGTATTCGATAAGCTCGGCAGTGGGATTTCGGCCCGTCCCCTGCTCGTGATTGTTCTATTAGGTGCCTTGATTGGTGGTGGACTTGTTGCGTATCCAGCTGTTGATACACAAGAAGATATGCTCGACTACTGGCCAGATATCGAAGAACGACAAGATATTCGTGATCTTGAGGACAATGTTCCAAGTCCGAACATCAACTATATTATCGTTGAATCCGAGAACGACGATGATATTTATACTCGCGAACACTTCGAGGAGATGCAGTCATTCCAACATGAGATAGAAGACTCTCATGAGGATGTAATTACAGTAATGAGTGCTGCTAGAGCAATGGAAGTCGGAAATACCACTGTTCCTGTAGAAGGACCTGAGCATGATCAATTACCACCAGAGGGAGAGGAATTTGATGATGAACTTGAGCTTCGAACCGAAATTGATCGACCTCCACAGCTTGGTCTTCACCCAGACAACCACTCTGACCGGATGGTCATTCAAGTCTTCGTTGGTGATGTCGAAGGTGAAGAGGAGCGCCAAGTCATCAATAGTCTTGATGAAGCAGCAGACAATGCTCTCAACAACTCAGCATATGACACCCGAGTCACTGGTGAGATGGTACTGAACCGGAATGTCATTGAAAATGTGACTTCTGGTCTAACACGGACGACCATTATAAGTTTCACACTCGGTATGGTCTTCTTAGGCCTAGTGCTCCGATCTGGCCGTGAATCTGTCTTGCTTGTGGGAAGTGTTGCTGCAAGCGCAATGGCGTTAGTTGCCGGAGGGATGTATCTACTTGATGTCCCGTGGAACCCACTGACTGTAACAACTGCTTCAATCGTGCTCGGTGTTGGTATCACCTACGGCATTCACATATACGAGCGGTTCCGGGAAGAACGTCTCTCTGGAGCAGATCCAGATACAGCAATTAAAACGGCGATCTTACGCAAGTCTCGGCCAGTGCTTGCATCCGGAGCAACGACAATGTTCGGATTCGGTGTGTTAATGATTTCAGACTTCCCTGTGCTTGCCAACTTCGGTATTGCAATTGCACTTGCGATGGGACTGGCATTACTAACAGCATTCGTATTTATGCCAGCGATCACACTACTGCTCGCCCGACGTGGATATCTTCCTGCAGGAAATGTTCCCGAAGATACAGAAAGAACAGCCGACTAACTAAGTTACATATTTTCTTATTACTGTCCTTAACTGCTTGAATTAGACCTTTATTCAAGTCGCTGATCTGATATTTATAGGATAATTTATACCTCCGACATCGTTTTACGTGACAAGACAAACCATACCATATGCAAAGAACAGAGGAACAGTCACAGGAACAGAGTAGTGAGAAGACAAACATTGCTGAGCGCGCTAATACCGAACAACGCATTACCACTAAACATCGGGATGTCTCTTGGACACGAATATGGAGACGGTATCGACGAATTGCGTCACAGCGTTTTAACCGGCGATGTGAAACATTTCGCTCGGCAGCCGCTGGAGGAATTTGGTCTGCTATTATTGCAGCACCCGTAGCACTAGCGTTTACTAGCGGTTGGGCAGTTCCTCTGTCGTTTATCCTACTCGTTGGCTTCGGGATGCATTTATTTGTTGGCTATTTTTCTCGAAAACAGCGAGATCACTTTGTACCAGCGCATACGCTTTCTGGAAGCATTGTTATTGGATTCCTCGCAGTAACTGGATACATCTCCGGTGAGACTGGGTTACTCTTTGCGAGTTTCTACGCAATGATGATCGCATTTCATCTCCCACTGTTGGGATATGTACTCGGGTACTTTGTCTCTGACCTGAAACGACTCGACTTTGAAGAAGCAAAAAATAAGACGGGAAATGCGCCCAGAGATGACGAGTGGGGACGGATATGACCCCAAGTATGATCAAGTGATCTATCCCACGCTTGCGCTGATGCGCTCTTTGCGGGTGAGGTTTCCTGGTTTTGCGACGCGCTTCTTTACGGGTGCTTGGCTGACGCTGGTCATCTGCACAGGGAGCGCAGCCTCCATAGGTATGGATCCTAAGTGATCCGCTCCTCCCTAGAGGTGATGTCAAGACTCATCTTGACTGCCGTTCTTGTCAGGATCGAGGGCCAAACGGACGCTGTATCTTTTCCCTACTGCGCTCCTTGAGAACGGGGCTTAGCGCCTGCAATCAGCTAACGTTACTGTTCAGATTACTCTGACATTGATGGTCATATTCTGTCTCTTCATTGTCCGAGATTGTAAAAAGTCATGTGCTGTGAGCATTGAGTGCGTGCAGTCCCAAACCAACCAAAGAGCCCTGTTTACATCGTCGGCTTTGAGTATGGCGCTGCAAGGAGAAATAGTATCCCAACTATTGCAATTATCCACGCATACATAGACCAGATGATTGCTATAGTAGCACCAATTCCTGCTAATATAAGACCGAAGACCCCGAGAGTTTTTTGCGGTTTGTATCCACAGCTTGGACACTGATCACGATCCGTTGAAATCTGCTCGCCGCACATACGACAGTCATCTGATGGCATTTCGTTTCTAGTTGTTTTTAGCCGGCGATATTGTTTCTTTCGAGTTCTACATCTGAATTTCTTAGGGCATGAATGGCTGACAAACGGGCTATACGTTAGACTCTGTAACCGATGATGGTAGCGAAAGTGTGTCACGATATTGGTCAAGGATATCAAACTGCTCTTGTCGCCGTATTTCTAACCAATGTAGGAGCTTAGCAGCCCAGTCGAGCTTCTGTCGTTTAGCGTCTGTAACCGTTGGATCCGTGAATGACCAGCCAATAAACGAAAGAGATTGAGCATCAAAGTGATCAGCTAGGAATGCTGCTCTATCTCCGTCGGTAAATCCGCCAAAATTTTGAATATGCATTGCTGGCGCTGTCTGTGTGGTCGGAAGAATGGCTGCTGTCTGAATCGGTAGCCATTGCTTTAATGTCTCGATATTGTCACCATGTCCATGAACAACCAATAGAATATCATTCTCTTGGACTAAGTTGACAGTTTGTTCTGGCTCACCATCAAGATCGGTCACAATAATCTCTGGGAGTATACCGTTATCAGCAAGTCGAACACCAGCATCGGATGCTGCTACGATAGTATGATCTTCTATAGCAGACATATCTTCCTCCAAAGATGGGGCTGCTCCTGCGATCAGAACATTGCGTCCTTGAATATATTCAGGACTTACTGGTGTTGGTTGTGTCAGAGTCGCCAAAACCTCTCTTGCGTGTTCATCATCCACTTGTTCAAACCCAAAATCAGTAAGGATGTCATAATATACCGGAGCCCATTCGCTGTATTTCATTCAAAACGTATGAAAACAGACCTTCAAATAGCATATATGTTTGCACAATACGCCTACAGTACCTCACGGAGCGCAATCCTGAGCACGTTATTTGTAAACATACTCTGGGGGTAATCGCGCCAAGTACCTGTACAAACAGCCGCCAACCGTAGCAGATATGCAGTTGGTATGTAATAGAACGAACTGTGACTGATACACATTCACCTGCGGTTGCTGTCGTTGGTCCCCAGACGCCTGGAAACATCGGGACAATTGCACGCGCAATGAAGAATTTCGGACTTGAGGAGTTGCTACTTATTGATGCTCCTGAACTTGACCCAGACGGGGAAGCATACGGATTTGCGGGACAGGCCCGAGACGATATTCTACCAAACCACCGACGACCGTCGTTTGATGAGTTGGTATCTTCGTATTATACAGTCGGCTTTACCGCTACTACTGGCAAAAATTCAGAACAGCATGTTCGGTTTCCATATACAACGCCAGCTGAGCTGCACTCCGAGCTCCAGTCTGTGAAGGCACCCACCGCACTTGTGTTCGGCCGGGAGGACAAGGGCCTGTCTAATCAAGAACTATCTCGATTGGACCGCGTCTGTTCTATTCCTGCTAGTGGTGAGTACCCGTCACTCAACCTTGGACAAGCAGTGACCGTGACACTGTATGAACTCCGATCACTGACTGGACAGCAATCTCAGTTATCAGATATTGACCATGAACGAGCTGATGAGGTGCAAATAGAGCGTCTCTACGAAATTATCGATCAATATTTGGAGGCAATAAATTATACAGACGAAAAGCATGACAAGACGATGAGATTAGTGCGCCGACTCTTTGGGAGGTCTCATCCGACAGAAAGAGAAGTAATTACATTAATGGGGGTATTTCGTCGAGGGGCTCAGTTTGCGGATCCACCAGAGAATTCTGACCAAGAGTGAATTTTAGCTGTGTCGTTGAATTTCCTCACGCAGGACTTGGCTCACGAGATCTCCTTCTGCTTTCCCCCTCAAGGACCCCATACATTCACCCATTAATGCTGAAAATGCTCCCATTCCTTCCGACTTAACTTGTTCTTCATTTCGCTCAACAATTTCTGTCACTGTTTCCCGAATCTCGGACTCTGAAACTCCCCCTAGTCCCTCCTGCTCTGCAGCCTCTTCTGCTGTTAGCTCAGGGGACGCTGCAAGCGTTCTGAGGAGTGTTGTAAGTCCTTCAGATGGGACACTTCCTTCCTCAACAAGATGGAGTGAATCTTCGAGATGTGTTTCCGTGAGCTGACTAACTGGAACACTATCACGGCGAAGTTCAGTCAGTGTTCCTTCAAGTGTCTGTGCGGCTAAGGTCGGCGAGACTCCATCTGTAACGACGCGCTCAAACAACGGCATGTACTCACTGTACGCGATTTGCTCCGATAGACCTGAATCAAGACCATGTTCTTCCTGATACCGAGAAACTTTCTCCGTTAGTAATTCGGGCTGGTCAACTTCAGTCGGATCCGGAGCAACTGGTGGAACATCTGTTTCTGGATACATACGAGCAACACCTGGCAGTGGACGGAGGTAACGCGAGGTACCATCCTCGTTTGCACCACGCGTTTCTTCCGGCACACCTTCAACTGCGGTTTCTGCACGATCCACAACAGCGTCGATTGACAGTTCCGCTGTTTCAGAGTCGGCGGCGACGAATACGACCGCATCATGTTCCTCAGCCTCGACCGATTCTCGGAGATCGGCTATCTCTGCTTCACTAATCCCATATGCAGGAAGCTCGTCAGTGTGGAAAATCCCACCGGCTCCATGGCGTTTTGCGTGGTCAGAGAACTCGGTACCGAGCCGCCGGTCTGGCTGAATCTCACGACCAACAATCTCATCGAACCCTGAAAGACAAACAGCGTGTACAACCCCTCCACTATCAAGAGCCCTCTGAATTACTCCACTGTCAGTATCAGCAAATATGTCAGTTACATCAACCGGCGATCCCACGCTTGCATCTCGTTGCTGAAGTGTGTCAGAAATCTCAAGTAATTGGACCTGCCGATGAACTTCCTGCTCTACAATTGTATCAATATCGTCGAGTGACTGTACACCTTTAATCTCAACCCGTGCACCATCTGCAATTGAGATGTTGACATCCTGCCTAATCGTTCCTAGCCCACGCTTAACTGCACCAGTCGATCGGAGCATCATTCCGATCGTTTCAGCGGCCTCCTTAGCTTGTGTTGGAGATCGAATATCTGGTTTTGTTCCAATCTCAACAAGAGGGATACCTAACCGATCAAGGCTATATTTGACACCTTTTTCTGTTTCCTCGACCCGCTGTGCACTTTCTTCTTCGAGCATTAGGTCTTCAATTCGCACTGGTCCTTCTTCGGTATCCACTACACCTTCGGACGCGAGCTTGGCGGTTCGCTGGAATCCGCTTGTGTTAGATCCATCAACCACGATCTTTCGCATCACTCGTAACTGATCCACAACAGACATATCCAACAACGTAGCGATCTCCATCGCAACGTCAAGTGCTTCTCCGTCAATACGTCGAGGTGGTTCTTCATCAGCCTCGACCAGACATGTTGTATCATATGCCAAATATTCAAATTCACGATCAACGCGACTTTCTTCTTCAGCGGCCTGATCCAATTCGCCTAATTCACTTCGCGTTGGATGTAGATAACGAGTAAATGTGCGAACTGCTTCCTCCGGCTCACGTAGTTCTGTTGGACAATTACAAAACAGCTTTGTCTCTGTATCGAGTTGCTGGTGAATCTCTAAACCCGCAACAAGCCCAAGTTCATCGTAATCGTGCTCTGCCATTGTCGAATATGTACGTGCCTGGGCTAAAAAAAAACAGTAGTTTCCATACGAGGATTCAGAACGGTCACAGTCAACCAGAACCACTTCGTTGAATGATAAATCCAATTATGATGAGAGGAGGTCGACTGCCTCGGGGTCACTCCTCGTGGCATCCGCCTCGTACTACCTGTAAAATCCTACCCCAGGGTTGATCAGGCATATTTTATGTTGCTGAATTTCCATGCGATAATGTGGTTAAATAACACGATTTTGTAAATATGGAAGGTGCTTGGCATTGTATATTATCTTGACTTCATCAGTCTCTGGGCTACCAATACACGTGAGTCGAATATTTTCCTCAGAAACTTCTGAGTCGGAAAGGATTTGCTGCATATCCATCTCAATCTCTCCTTCAACGAGTATTGCGGCACAGTTTGCACAGGCACCAGCTCGACATGAAAATGGCCAAACTAACCCCTCCTGTTCTGCGGCTTCAAGGATATACTGTCCTTCTGTAACCTCGAGTGATCCATAGTCTTCTTCGTCAAGATCTTTACTTGCTGCTTTTTCAAACACCTCATCAGTAACTTCCCAGTCATGTTCGTCGACGATTTCGTAGTTCAGATATGTTACGGTAGACATCATCTAACAAATCGTTTCTGTAAATATAGGTCTGACGCGAAAATAGTCAACTAATGTGCATTTAACGAAGTAAACCGGTGACCCAAGACGACTGTCCCAGACCTGATCTCGAGGTGGAGAGCAATCTAAGATACTGTTCAGAAGAACAAGGACCGTACAATGTATTATTTTTCAGCGTGAACTATAGATATGTATCACACATTTTCAGTTGATAACGCAGACTCGCTGGAAGAAATTGACCGATTTCAACTCTGCTCCGGAGAAGAGCTATATTCATATGTTGCCGGGGATGGAACATCTACCGTACTTGATATTGGTAGTGGGACAGGCTTCTTTACAAAGGAAATTGCTCCTCACGTAGCGGATGTATTTGCAATTGATATTCAACAGGCAATGCATCAGTATCACAAAAAACACCGGGACGATGTGACTGCTGAATTAATCACCGCAACAGCCACTACGATTCCTCTTGCCAATGATACCATTCAGACTGCATATTCAACGATGACTTACCATGAATATGCAACCGAAGAATCGCTTAGAGAGATACAACGGGTGTTACAACCAGGCGGCCAACACGTAATCATTGATTGGTCTGCTGATGCGCCTGGAGACCGAGGCCCACCAGCAGATGAGCGATTTTCGTTGAATGAAGCTATTGCCCATCATCGTGACTGTGGATTTGAGATTGGGACTGCTAAAAACCGATATCGAACGTTTCTGCTTGTGACAAATAATAAGCAGTAGCGATTCAGGCTAACACACTGCCAGCACGAATAATTGTCTCTTCATCAAATGCTGGCCCGACTAACTGCAATCCAACTGGCAATCCGTCAGCTTTCTCAATTGGTACGGAAATCGCTGGAAGGTCAGCAAGATTGACTGGCGTAGTATTGGTATCAGCCAGATACATCTTCATTGGGTCATCGATAGTTTCTCCCAACTCAAATGGCGTCATTGGCATAGTTGGTGAAGCAATTATATCAACTGTCTCAAATGATTCGTCGAAGTCCTGTTTTACCCATGCACGCGCATCTTGAGCCTGCTTGTAATACTTATCTTGATACCCAGCAGAGAGTGCAAATGTCCCGAGTAAAATACGCCGTTTTACCTCATCTCCAAATCCTTCACGGCGGGCCTTTGAGAATGCCTTATTCCAATTGCCGTCAAATCCGCCAGAATGACCATATCGAACACCATCAAACCGAGCCAAGTTCGAGGACGCCTCCGACATTGCGATAACATAATATGCCTGCACGGCTTGTTTGACAGATGGAAGGCTAATCTCCTGATATGTTGCCCCTGCAGCCTCTAACTCATCGATAGCAGACCAGAAGGATTCTTTGACGTCTTCATCTACTCCATCAAGTAACTGCGATGGAATGCCAATCTGAAGTCCATCAATATCACCATCAACAGCATTAGTATATACAGTGTGATCGCCCTCTTCGCGGGTTGTAGCGTCCTTTGGATCGGAACCAGCAATCACATCAAGCAAACGCGCAGCATCGTCGACCGTTTGTGCAATTGGACCAATTTGCTCTAAGCTATTCGCGTATGCGATGAGCCCATAGCGAGAGACAAGCCCATATGTTGGCTTGATGCCAACAACATTGCAAAAGGCTGCTGGACAGCGAATTGATCCGCCAGTATCAGAGCCTAACGCTATGTCGGCTTCCCCAGCTGCAACCGCTGCAGCAGAACCTCCAGAGGATCCTCCAGGGACATAACCTGGTGCAACAGGATTCTCTGTGGGGCCAAAAGCGCTCGTTTCAGTTGTTGTTCCCATTCCAAACTCATCTAGATTTGCCTTGCCGACGATTGTACCACCAGCAGACTTGACTCGATCAACAACTGTTGCATCGAATGGGGGTTCGTAATCTGCAAGCATTGCGGATCCGCATGTTGTTCGAATATTTTCGGTTGCAATATTGTCCTTTACAGCGATGGTGTAGCCACTCAGCTTTCCATCCGCGGTGCTCTCAACTTCCGTCTCGGTGAGAAAGATATTCTCGCTCATGAAACGTTTGGTCCTTTGAAGTATCCGTCTTCAGTCTCTTCTGCGTTTTTCAATGCCTCCTCTTGTGTTAGGCTATCTCTGACTTCATCTGCCCGCATTACGTTAGTAAGTTCAGCCTCTCGATCAACATCTGGAATTTCTTCGAGTGACGCAAAATAATCAAGGACGTCATCAAGTTGATCAGCAAATGTGTCGGCGTCCTCTTCGTCGATGTCAATCCGAGCGAGCTCCGCAATATGGTGTATGTCTTCTGAATCGACCCGTGAGTTATCCATATTTAGATGTTTTCAGGACTGTGAGTAAGAGTTTCGGTCTTGTCGGCTACATGGGTTGTCATCCTCCTCGGCTAAAGATGAAGACCTCCGCTCGAAAACTCTATAAATTGCCTGAATAAACCCATCTATTTCGTGAACCGCCTCGGGGTCAAGCCCCGTAACATTTGCCTTGATTTTCTGTAAAACAACGCGTTGATCACTGATGTGATACAGCATCGGAGCCTGGACATGATTACTAAATATAACTGTACGATGGCAAAGCGTTTATGACCTTTCATGTGCAATTGATAGTTAAGTATTTCTGCGGCGATGATCCGCAGCGCTTAGATCATGACAGACACGAGCGTGAGAGAAGACGAGCGGGAGAAAACTCAGGAAACGACCGACGACGAGTCTGTGGTTTGTCCAGAGTGTGGTGGACAAATTGCGAGTGACGAGGAGCACGGCGAGACCGTCTGTGTTGAATGTGGACTCGTTGTCGAAGAAGACGAAATTGACCATGGGCCAGAGTGGCGTGCGTTTGACGCTAAAGAAAAAGACGAAAAATCGCGTGTCGGTGCGCCTACGACAAAAATGATGCACGACGAAGGTTTGTCGACGAATATTGGTTGGCAAGACAAAGATGCATACGGACAGGCTTTATCGTCACGGCAGCGCCGGAAAATGCAGCGCCTTCGTACGTGGAACGAGCGGTTCCGAACTCGTGACTCAAAAGAACGAAATCTTAAGCAGGCACTCGGTGAGATCGACCGGATGGCGTCTGCACTTGGCCTCCCAGATAACGTTCGTGAAACTGCCAGCGTGATATATCGTAGGGCACTTGATGAGAACCTCTTACCTGGTCGATCGATTGAAGGTGTTTCAACATCGGCGCTTTATGCGGCGGCTCGACAAGCTGGCACCCCACGAAGTTTAGATGAAATTGCTGGAGTTAGCCGAGTCGACAAAGATGAAATCGCTCGTACCTATCGATACGTGGTTCGTGAGCTTGGACTGGAAATCGAACCGGCTGATCCGAAGCAGTATGTTCCTCGCTTTGTCTCTGAACTTGAACTGTCAGAAGAGGTAGAACGTCGTGCTCGAGAACTCCTCGACTCTGCCCGGGAAGCGGGCATCCATAGTGGTAAATCACCTGTGGGACTTGCAGCAGCGGCTGTCTATGCGGCGTCACTTCTTGTTAATGAAAAAGTTACACAGAAGGAAGTCAGTGAAGTGGCGAATATCTCAGAAGTGACGATTCGGAACCGATACCACGAGTTACTTGAGGCAAGTCAAGCTTAGTCCCATCCACACTGCGTGGTATTCTCTTGCTGAACTAACTATGGTCAGCAAGAGATTTATCGTCACAAACTAACTTAAATTATGGAGACGACACGGCATTTTGTTACTACCGTGTTTGTAGTCAATGACGGAGCAGTTGCCCTACATGAACATGACCGATTAAATCTCTGGTTACCCCCAGGTGGACACATCGAGCGCGACGAACTCCCGCATGAAGCTGCTAAACGGGAGGTAAGTGAGGAGATTGGCCTTACTGTGCAGCTGGTTAAAGATCTATCTGGTTATGAAGCATCACAGGCTCGCCCTATTCCCCGTCCACAGCAACTTCTTCTTGAAGATATCAACGTTCACCACGAAGAAGTCGGACACCAGCACATTGACTTTGTCTATTATGGGCATGTACAATCACGAGATATCACACCCAGAAGTGATGAAGCGCCAGCATCAGCGTGGCGATGGTTTGACAAGGAGGATTTGCAGAATGGTCCAGACAATCTCACTGAAGATGTTATTGGAGCGGGATCTGACGCTATTGACATTGTGATGGAGCGCAGATAAGATATCAAATTTATCTCATATATCGTCCCATATTTGTCTATCTCCATACAGCGAGAGAATCCCGTCCTTCCCGTGAGGGACGAGTGCAGTCGGTCACCCGAGAACCATTCGTGAGGATGAAGACTGGGGGCGGCACGGGAACAAATGCCTCCACGACTGGGCGTTTGAGACGCTTCTCAGTCACATCGAGTACAAAGCCGAAGAACACGGTATCGACGTGGAGCGGGCCGATGAGCACGAGTTAGCCACGTCGATAACCTGGTGTGAGTGTGGCACGAAAGCCGAGTCAACTCGTGTTGAGCGTGGGTTGTACGTCTGCGATGAGTGTGGGTTGGTGGCGAATAGTGACTGTAATGCGGCTGAGAATATGCGAGCGACGGTAACTCCGAGTCCTGCACAGGATAGGAGTAACGGCTGTCTGGCCCAGCAATCGGTCCGCCTGTTCGACAAGCAAACGGGGAGAGTAGCCCCACAAGAACAGGTGCGACCGTAAACCGGCAAATATCCCAACGCTTGTGGTGCGGTTCGGGAAGCCCCGTCTTCACGACGGGGAGGAGGTCACATCTCAAAGATAATATTCTCAAACTGTAGTGATGATCTGATAGTTGCCTACTGATTGAGCTCAAACTCAATACGAACTGTATCTGCTCCCTTTGAGACCCAGTCAACAATAGATATCTCTCCAATCTCCCCAAGCTTATCGACGTGTGTTCCGCCACAAGGGCACATATCAAAATTTTCAATCTCGACAACACGTAGTGGATCAACGTAATCAGGAATTAAATCCAAGAGTGCTCTCCCTTCATCAACGTTGTTCTCAACTAAGTCCCGAGGCCGGTTTTCCTTGACTACCGACAAGTTCTGCTCAATCACTTGGTTTGATTCAGTTTCAATATAACTGATATCCGTTTCATCAAATTCAGCAGGCTCAAAATCAATTCGGGAGCGATCGGCATATACTTGATTTCCTGCTGTAGTTGCTCCATATTCATCTAGAACAACGCGTGAAACAATATGCTGTGCAGTATGCATCCGACTATGCTTCTTCCGTCGTGTTTCATCGATGTTGCCTTGGACAGGCTCATTCTCTACAGGCGATGATCCAGTATAACTATCCACATAGTGTCGAACATCGCCGTGCGATTTTTTCACGTTCTTAATTGACGCTGAACCATCCTCCCAGCGAATAGTCCCATGGTCAGCTGGTTGTCCGCCTCCCTCTGGATAAAAATATGTCCCATCTAAAATAATGTAATCTTGTGTCGCTTCTACGATCGTGGTTTGAAACGTTGTTATATTATCGCTGTTCGGCAGATAACGAAGTTCAGTCACATAGAGAGATAATATCGGCTGTATACAAACAACTCACGGAAATATATAATTGATTTGGAGAGTTAATTCTTGCAGACTAAGCACCATCTGTAAACTACCTCTGTCTACTCGCCGCCGTTGTCGACTCCTTGCCGCAGGGGCTTCCTGGTTCAACGACACGCTTTGGAGACACCTCATCGGATGGGTCCTCAGTGTCCCCAGAGAGCACAGTCTCTGCAGGCGCTGATTCGGCTATGCTCTGACCTACTGTCTATGTAGTTACTTCAACTCCAAGCTTTTCCAATCCAAGGTGTGGCCGATATTCTTATGTGAGAGTGTGGATATATACCTGCTGACAGGTTTGATCATGGTCCATGCAGCCAGTAGGCGTCTCGGCGTATTCCGGCGTTACAGCGTACTTACGTCTCCTTGGACACTACTGATTTGTTAGGTTACTTGTCACTTGAACGTTCGGAAAGACAAGGAGTGTACGGATGTATCTCTGCCCTACTCGCTCCCGACGGTCGCTCCTTGAGGACGAGGACGTAGCCTGTAGAAGTTAAAGTCCACAACAACGGCGAGTAGAACAAGACAAGTTCACTCCCCAATAGATTTTGCGGCATCAAAGAACGCCTCAACATTTTCGACGGGGGTGTTACGATCAACTCCATGACCAAGATTGAGAATGTGCGGGTGCTCACCAAACTCACCCACGACAGACTGAGTCCGTTCATGAATTGTATCTGGCTCTCCATAGAGTAATGCTGGGTCAAGATTCCCTTGGAACGTAGGCACATCTATTTGCTGCAGCGCCTGTTGTACATCAACGGTCCAATCAAGGCTGATAACGTCGGCACCGGTTTCTGCCAGCAAATCGAGATTACCACTCATGTTTCGGGCGAAGACAATTGTTGGCACGTCTGTTTGATTAACAATCCGCTGGTGACGAGGTAAAATGAATTTTCGGTAATCTGTCGGAGAAAGTAATCCAGCATATGTATCAAATAACTGGATAACGTCAGCACCTGAGTCCGTCTGGAAGGCAATATACTCAACTAGAACATCCGTAAACTCGTCTAATAGCGTTTCAAATGCGGTAGGATGTTCCGCTCGAAGACGACGTACATCCATAAATGTGCGTGATGGCATTCCTTCACAAACATATGCAGCAAGTGTAAATGGGCCTCCGGCAAATCCAATTACAGCTGCCTGTTTGCCAACTGTTGATTCAATCCGATCAATGATCTCTGCTACATACCACAACTCGTCAGATACATCAGATCGACTTCGAGATACGTCATCGGTTGATGTTACTGGATTTTCAATAACTGGGCCGACGCCAGACTCAAGATGGTATGAAAACCCAAGAGGCTCGAGAACTGTCAAGATGTCTGAGTACATGACTACACCATCTGGCTTAAACCGATGCCAAGGTTGTAAGCTAATTTCGGCTGCAATATCCGGCGTTGAAATTGCTTCTAAGAATGAATACTCTTCTCGTATTTCTCGATACTCAGGCAGGTATCGTCCAGCTTGCCGCATCATCCATACTGGCGGCCGGTCAGTTTGCTTCCCTCTGGCAGCCTTCAGAAAACGAGATCTCATTAATTATAACATAGAGCCAAAGTGCCATAATGGTCCGGATTTTGTGACAGCTTGTATGTTAACTAGATATTAATAATTTCACAATTTTACATACTCCATGACATCCATTATTAGCGGTCTGGTGCAGATGCTATGCTCCCCGCCCTCAAGACCTCGTCAATGGCGGCGAGTAGGGCGGAGTAACTTACGAAAGATTTGAGACGAAAGCCTCACCTGTAAGGACGAGGGGAGGGTGTCAAGTTCATCTTTGTCCAACTGAAATAAATAAGCTGAGATAAACATGCAACAACATTCACATCCGTGGGTGTTGTACATATACATGTGGAGCTAACTGCGCCCCACGTCAAGTAACCATGCCCCACGACATATCCGACATCGAGGTCCCCATTTGGTTTGCTATCGTTGCTGGAGTGATTATTGGTGGAATCACTTTTTTTGGGATCGCTTTTAGCGCAAGAATAGCGATTACCTTGCTCCTATCAATTATTTCGCTAGGCATCTCACTCGTGATTCTGTACCTGTTATATCGATTCGTCGTTGCTGTGGAACAGATTGCAGATGCAACAGACCGAATCGCTGATCAAAACCGGGCTGATGAAGATGACTTATACAACTGATTGAAGGCCGTGTCCAAAGAATTTTGTCCCTCTCCACACGGCTTCAGCCGTATGAGGAGTCAACTAAGGGCTGTTCCACTCCTCGATTCGTTTAGCAAGACTGTCAGAAAAAACAGTAAGGTAGGCTGTCCCCCAGAATGCAGTGATGATTGCTCCGACAACATTGAAGATCATGTCAACAATCGTATCATCGACGCCATATTGTGCTAGCACCGGATCCAACCCGAGTATCAATGCCCCTTGATCTGCAAAAAACTCCATTATCTCCCAGACAACGCCCATGGCTAATACAAAAATAATTGTAAAAACGAACAATCCCCATGGCGGGAGATGAATGCGATCATCATACAGGTGGATACTGCGTAAAGCGGCGTATCCAGCGGCAGCAACTACGGAAGCTGATAGCGAGTGTGTTAACCAGTCCCATCGAGTGATTCCGTCGTACAGCGCAAGCGTACCAAGTGTGTGAAAGAACACGGCAGCCGTGACCCATAGTGCAATCCCAGGATCAACGGAGAGACGGAAATTCCGACGGAGTATCCTCGGGATATACGTAACTGCGAGTGCAATTGTTGCATTTGTTATCACCGCAAGGTCCAGTTGCCAAAGACCGTATATCAGTATCCCTACAAGGATAACCCGCATTAATCGGACGATTTGTTGTTGTCGCCGCTGTGAAATGCCAAGCCGGTAACTGAGAATTGCCTTCTCTTCAGGAACAGGATCTGTAATCGGAGATTCACACGATTCAAGACTTATTAATTCTCGTTTAAATGCAGCATAGAAACAAAAGCCCGCCACGATCCCGGCACCAGTTATCTGCATCAACTCAAGCATGACAACAGTATTTAGCGTGTCCTGTGATCGCCCATCTAACAGAAATGACGTCCCAACAAGTTGATCCAAAGTCCACTGGGTGATTTGGACAAGTGCGCCCATTGCCATGCTAAACAGTGTGGTCAACACAACTGCGAACCATGGAATAAGTGATAGGGATGTAATGTCGTGTAGCTGGATTATAAACAACAACGAGAGTGTAGCCAATGCAATACTTGGGAGCAACTCGGTGGCAAAGAGCTCAGGAGCGATCGTCTGACTTAATACCGGAAGTGAAACTACCCCAGTAAGATACCATGGGGGAACCTTTGTTGGATTTACCAGACGAATGACTGGTGCAAGAAGAATTCCAAGGGCAATGATACTGAAAAGTGCAGGTTCATACTGACCAACTGAGATACCGATAGTGAAGTTGATGACGAGTAGAAGAATAAATCCCCAAGAGAGCCCTATATCACGTCTGGAAGCAGCAAAAAGACTTACTTGTTGAGTTTCGCCCATTGACTATACGACATAGTAACAACCGTTCGTATATGTCGCTTTACACTGGTATGATGCTATTCATATGCAATTTGCTCACTTGGACCGTGGTTTAATAAATACTGGCACAATAACATGAATACATGAGTGAGGAATCACTATATGAGGAGAGCAAGCCAAAAAAGCGACGAGGTCTGTCAACATTTTTCAGAGGGCTCGCAAGACGACTTCGGCGCGGGAAAAAAGTGCCCGTTAACGATGCACAAGATGCTGTAGTAGACATCCCAAGTGAGGTCGAAACGGGAATTGAAGTGACACAAGAAAGTGATGAAGTCTCGCTGCAGGTTAATCTTTCTTGGTCAGAGGACGATATCGAAGAGATCGTCGAAACAGATGTCATCGCGAGTAAAGCCCGGTTTGAAGTGTACCGCGACGCAGGTGATAAGCATCGTTGGCGGCTTATCCATGACAATGGCAATATTATTGCAGATGGCTCTGAAGGATATGCTTCAAAACAAAAAGCAAAACAGGGCCTAGAAAGTGTACGCTCGAATGCTCCTGGGGCATATGTTGTTGATGTCTCAAAAGATGAAGACACACCTAAAGAGGGCGGGAGTGATGCAACATTTGAAGTATTTAAAGACAAGGCTGAGGAATGGCGCTGGCGTCTTGTTCATGACAATGGTAACATCCTTGCTGACGGCGGTCAAGGGTACGCCTCAAAGCAGAAAGCAAAGCAGGGTCTCACAAGTGTTCAAATAAATGTACCCGGTGCACCTATCGAGGAACCTGAATAGTCTCTTCTGAGGAGTCAATTACAGGTTTCTCGGTATAAGCCTGAACTGATTGCATAGTGAACTATCCCTGCCTACTCACTCGTGGCAATAGCTGCTCGTCTCTTGAGGCAGGGGATTTCTGGGTCAACGATGTTTCTTGGAGACACATCACTGACTATCGTATTATTGACCCCAGCGAGCGCAGTTTCCACAGGTGTTGATTCCGCATACCCTGTCCTATATCTTCTCTCGGAGAGACGATTCTGAGCAAGTGTATTCCGGCGTTGCAGCGTACTTGAACAGCTCCTCAACCACGGCTGATTTGCTGGGTTGGTTATCACTTGAACGTTCGAAAACTCAGAGAGTGCGCGGTTATATCCTCGCCCCATCGTACCCGCTCCTAGCGGTTACTCCTTTGGGCCCGGGCTGTAGCCAGTAAGCGTAAAAAAGATCTAACCGAGTTGCGCGTAGTGGTCACGACAACCGATCCTGTGAACTAATCCGATCAGATACGAATTCGAAGTCGATATTTGCTCGCTTTGCTGCTTCTTGATCGCGTGGGCTGTCTCCAATAAAAATCGCTTGTTCTGGCGCAGCCTCCAGATTCTCAAGGACCTTATTGAGTGGTTGTGGCGAAGGCTTCTGTTCCAATACCGTATCCCGGCCGACAACCGTATCAATATATGTGCTAAGGTCTGTTTGTTCAAGTGCGATACGGCAGGCAATTTCTGAATTAAGCGAACACACCCCAACTGGTACAGAAGCAGGAAGTTCTCCAGCTAGTGGTAATAGGTGTGCACTTCTAGCTCCTTGCTTTTCATGATCAGTGATTACTTGCTCGACAATCTGTTTTAGCTCTGCTTCGGCAGCACGAGTGTATACATCCCAGAGGCTATTTGTCGAAATAGTAAGTCCATGGTCTGCTAGTTCATTAATTGCATCCTGCCTTGTCTGTGCCCAATCAACATCTAATTGTACAAGTGTGCCATCTAGATCATAAATTATAGCCGCGTAGTTTGTATTCATTGTAATATAGAAGGTTCACTCCATCTTAGCTTTGAGTAATTCGATAACAAACACTGCTCCTTCTGGCTCATTGTCTTCAACCCAAACTGATCCGCCAAATGTGGAAACAAGACTATCAACAAGATATAGTCCAAGCCCACTTCCTGAACTTTCAAGCCCCTTTTCACCTCGTCCGAAAATTTCCCGCTTTCGTTCATCTGAGATCCCCGGCCCGTTATCAGCAACTCTTATATTAATCAAATCAGACTCTTCCTCAATAGATATCTCAATCTCAACGGACTCCTTGTCATTGTGGTAGACAGCATTGTGGAGCAAATTCCCAAAGACAGACCGCAACAGTGGGCTAGCTTGCACATGAAGTTCATTTGGAAATTGCTTGTCACCGGTGATTTTCAGCGGCTTTGAATGGCCAGCAAAATCAGATTGAACTTGTGCAATCTCATCTTCAATCACTTCGATAAGATCAATCGGTTCAAGATCAGGGTTATCAGACCCCAGCAATTCCGTAATGTCTCGGACCGATTCAGTTAATTCCATAGTATGCTGTGCTGCCGCTATGATACGATCTAGTGTGTCCTTGCTCTGTTTATCGATATTTTTCTCAAGTTGGGCTGCCCATCCAAGAATGACAGACATATCGTTACGGATATCATGACGCACGATTTGGTTCAGTAACGCGAGTCGATCACGCTCAGTTTTTAATTCTTCTTCCGTCTCTTTTCGATCGGTAATATCACGACTTGCTGTAATATAGCCATCAAGTCCATGCTTACCGTCCGCAGCAGTCCCGGTTGCTGCAATCCATATCCAGCCTCGATCTTTTGATCGAAACCTGAATTCAATCTCGGTATCAATGTATCCAGACTCTTCAACTAGTCTTTGAAATTGGTTAACAACTCGCTCTCGATCATCTGGATGGATGTATTCTGTAATATCTGCTCCATGCAGCTCTTCGGGAGCCCATCCCTTAACGTGCGTCGAGCTTGGAGATTGATATTTGATCGTCCCCATCTCATCAACGACGGTGATCACATCCGAGGTTTGTTCAATGAGGAATCGGAACTGGTCAGCGGATAAATCCGCCGAATAACTCTGATCGCTCGTCATGCCGAGTATGTACTGTATGTACTATTGGAGAACATAATAACGTTCCTGTCAACTGCCTCGGGGTCAACCCCCGTGGCATCCGCCTTGATATTCTGTGAACGCTCGCTGAGCGTAGTTATCTGCGTGCAGGTCAAAAAGGAAGAATCAGTCAGTTCTCAAACGGCGCGTTTAGACAATATGTGTTTTCTTTTGGACGGCATTGACACTGTCGCAACTGATAATACTCAGGAGAAACATCAGCAATAATCGGCTCTACTAAGTCTGCGAGTAATGCCGGGAACCGATCGTCATCATGTGGGACAGGAATTCGATGGAACGAAAATCCTCGCTCAACTGCCTCTTTTTTAAGATCAATATCCAGCTCGACAAGTGTCTCAGATTGTTCGTGCATGAAGCTCATCGGTTCGACGATAACGTGTTCGACTGATTCATCTAAGGATTCAATCACTGTCTCGATGTCTGGTTCGGTCCAGTCAATTCCACGGTTTTCATGATTTTGGAATCCGAGGTGATATTCTTCTATCCCAAGCACTTGACTGATCATCTCGGTATATTCATCGACATAAAGATCATAGCGGCTGTCGCCTTCCAAATACTTTATTGGCGTACCATGAGCTGAGAAAACAAACGCTGTGTTTGAGTCATTTGGTTCAAGATTATTACGGTCCAAATACGTGGTAATGTTCTCTGCCCGCAACCTAGTGTACGATGGTGATCGGTGCCATCCTGTAATCGAATAAAAATTAGGATTATACTCAGAAAGATCTGCAATACTTTCTTCCAACGCGTTGACAGATGAAACTGTTGTCGACTGGCCACAAAGCGGATACACGGGAACTGCAATGACTTGTGAGATCTCATCAGCCGCCAGTTGTTCTGTAATATCCGGAATTAACGGATCAACGTGTTGCATTGCATGGTACACATTAACGGATTGGCAACGTTGATCTAGCTCTGTATCGAGAGCTTCCTTCTGTGAGGTGGCCTGTTTAATAAGTGGTGATCCATCAATTTCCCGGTATTCTTCAAGCAATCCAGGCAAACGTCGTTCAGCGAGTTGCTCTGATCGTTCTCGAATCTCAGCCTCGGTTGTATCTCCATCCAATGAGGCATTGTCCATAAAGATACGAATGAGATAGTCTCGAACAGTATTCCGATCTACGGTCTGTGGCTCACCATAATTAAGTAATACAATTCCTGTTTTCATGTTTCTCCCGACTGATTACGGTAAGCTCATATTGGAGCACACACAAAAAAGTCTGGTGAGGTACTAATTGGCTTCTTGAGTTCCAGATCCGCAATTTTTCTTGTCGCACTGTGACTATCTGACAACAATCACGGGGATTGGAGCACGTTTTGAGACCGCATCTGCTACGTTTCCAACAAGGAATCGCCGGGACGCACGCTTCCAGTCTGAACCGTGTGCTCCAATAACAATTGTGTCATATTCTTCGGCACGGTCAATAATATTTCGCGCTGGATGCCCAATGCCAGTTAGCGTCGTGACTTCTCGGTTACGCTTTTTTGCAATCTCCTGAGCACGTTTGAATACCGGATCCGTTCGTTTGGTAACTGCTTCCTCAGCGTCATCTTCCAGTGCAAGCGTTGTTGCCTCACCCATCATCGAAGAAGGTACTCCAATTACGTGCAGGACAGATATTTCGGCCTCAGGAAAATTATCTATTGCATATTCGAGCGCTTTTTCGGCGTGCTCTGAGTCATCCATCGGTACGAGGATCTCTGACACCATGTCTCGATCAACGTTGCCTGTCAATGTGAATCACTAGGGAGGAATGCTTCAGATGTTACTAGTACAAATTATCTATATGCATTCACAGACGAATTAAGGCGGGTGACACGGAAGCTGTTCCAAAGGTGGTTGGCTGAACTATCGTAAAGTCATATAAACCGCTGTTCGGCCATTTTATACGGTGGCATCCGTTAGCGGATAATAATGACACTCACAAAACGCATCATTCCATGTATCGATGTTGACTTAGATGAAGATGGGAACGCAGCCGTTTATACTGGGGTAAACTTTGAAGACCTCAAGTATACAGGAGATCCCGTTGAAATGGCTAAGCGATACAACGAGGCAGGCGCTGACGAGTTCGTCTTTCTCGATATTACCGCATCTGCTGAAGGTCGTGAAACGATGCTTGATACGGTTTCTGCGGTTGCCGATGAATGTTTCATTCCGCTTACTGTCGGAGGTGGAATTCGAACAAAGGAAGATATCAAAGAAACGCTACGTGCTGGAGCCGATAAAGTCTCGATCAATACTGGAGCATTGAATAACCCTAAGTTAATTAACAACGGTGCAGCGGCATTTGGTTCACAATGTATTGTCATTTCCGTTGATGCTAAACGGCGCTTCGATGAACAGGGAGAGCATTATGCACAGATCGACGGTGAATCATGCTGGTTTGAATGTACAATCAAAGGCGGCAGAGAAGGAACTGGTCGCGATGTGATTGAATGGGCAAATGAAGCAGAATCACGTGGCTCCGGTGAATTATTCATCAACTCCATCGATGCAGATGGAACAAAAGATGGCTATGATATTCCACTTACTCGAGCTGTTTGTGATACGGTAAATACACCAGTTATTGCGTCTTCAGGTTGTGGTGGTCCAGAAGACATGTACGAAGTTTTTGCTGAGGCTAATGCTGATGCTGCTCTTGCAGCGTCGATTTTCCACTTTGACGAGTATGGAATCAATGAGTGCAAACAGTACTTAGACGAACGTGGAATTCCGGTTCGCAGATAACTTGGTTTGTTATAGTTGATACAATGCTACTGATCTGTTTTCTTTTTAGGTGATATTATGTCGCTGCTTCAAAAGCGGATGTGAATGCGTCTGTCTTTTCACGGACTTGGCTGGCACCGTCCTCAAGTGCGTCTAGGGGATCTACACCTGGTTCGGTCTTGATTGTTAGCACCGGATCAGTTTGCCCACCAGACTGTTCCGGGTTCATGTCATATGTCGCCGCAGTAACTCCTTCTGTTTCTAGTAGCGCACCCTTCAGAACATTCATAAATGTGTGACTCTCTCCGGCAATTTCAATTGAAAGTTCATTATCACTATGATCGATAACGCGAAGATCCATATTAACAAAGAGGTCCGTAATCTGTTTGTAATTTACGGAACAGCCCCTGTTGCTGAAAGAGAAATTTGTCCAACAATAATTCTGCGTTTTATATGCAGACAGTTCATACCAATGCACAATGGAGACGGAGCTTCTGTCTTATGCGTTTTCCGGACTTCTTGTTATTGTGTTTTTCATCTCGATCGCACTTGCGTTTCGGTTCAGTGACGGACACGTTCGTCTGCGAAAGCGGCTCAAATCGCGACTGATATATGGACTTCCCGTCGGTTCGATGATCACGATTGTGACGGTTCTTGCAGTATACCTCTTTTTGCAAGGCGGGATTCATGATTGGGATAATCCTGTTGTCCATCCTTTCAGATCATGGTCTTACTTTTATCCAACTGGTACAGTCGCCTCTGGATTTGCACATGGTTCTCCCTCTCACCTAACCAGCAATCTTACAACTACGCTGATCCTTGCGCCAATCGCTGAGTATATCTGGGGCCACTATCCAGATGGACAAGGTGGCACAAACGCTAGCCGTGATCAGCCGTGGTATCGGTATCCGATTATACGAGCTTGTGTTTTGTTCCCTGGTGCTGCGTTTGTGATTGCTGTGTTGACTGGAGCTTTTTCGCTTGGGTCAGTGATCGGATTTTCTGGTGTTGTATTTGCATTTGGCGGGTTTGCCGTTGTTTATTACCCGATTATCACAGTCGTCGGATTACTTGTCGTTGGTGTTGTTCGAACAATTCTTGACGGATTAGTCGAACCAATTTCCTTTGCTGGTGTAACATCAACTCTTCCTGGATGGACTAGCACAGCTGTTCAGGGGCATGGCCTTGGTTTTTTGATTGGTGTACTACTTGGAATTACGCTCCTCTACCACCGAAATAAACGTCCACGTATCTTCGAATTGTTTGTTGCACTCCTCATCTATGGACTTACTCGAGGGTTATGGCAGATTTACCGACCACTTGGCGGAAATGAATTTGTACTCTATCGTGCTCTCGGTGTGAGTGTCGTATTAATCGGTGCGGTTCTTGTTACTGCTACCGTTGTCGCGTCTAAACGGCCGTTATTCGAAGGCTCTTCTGTCACTCAGCGAGAGGCGGGTGTCATTTCATTAGTTGCTATTTTGGCTTTTCTGATTGGTCCCGGAATTGTGACTAATCTTGTTATCATCGACTATCACGATGAGCCAGCAGATGATGAGTTAGCTGTTGAGGACTATATCATTGGATACGATGAGAATGCGGAGAATCCAACAGAATTTGTGTTTGATGCCCCTGGTACTGATGAGACAATCGAACGAACAAGTAGCGGCGTCTATGTTGCTAGCGATCAGCGACAACTCTGGATCATGGATACGTCACAAAACCAACTTCGGTCAACCGGAACTGCAGACATTCAGATTGGCGGGATTGGGTGGCGTGAAACTGTTACTGCAGAGCGAGACGGATTGCAGGTTCTAGGTGCACAGTCGGTCTATGCTGTCGAGTTACGTCACGATGATCAGTTGGTCACAGCTTACGAATCCAACGCGTCAACAGCAAATATTCGCATTGACAATCGGAGTATCTCGTTTGCCCCCGACATAGATGACCGGTTTACAATTACGGTAGAGGGTTCTGACGGTGTCGAAGAAACGGCATCGATCCCGAGTGTCAACGAGTCAGTTGAGATTGGCGGAATTATGTTTCGAGCAAGCGAGACTAATGGTACGAAATTCATTAGCGCAGAACGTGATGGTACAGTAACAACAGTCGCCCAAGAAGAATAACTTGGCCTGTGTATCAGGGAAAGATAACCTCTAGACGGATGTCTGATGTTCACCCCCAGACAATTCGGAAGACTTCAGCATCGATAGATTTGGTTGCTTTTTCATGGAATGCAAACTGATGGTCAACATCTAACTCTGCTGCGAATTCGTGTGTGACTTCACCACCAAGTTCTTCGACAAAAGCATTAACAAACTCCTGACTCCCTGCATTATGCACCGAGTACGAAACTCGGGCAAGTGATTTGGCAGTCTTGAGGAACGATCGATCTGCGCCTTCGTTGCCATCTTGGGCGCCGAATGGTGGGTTCATCAACACTGTCGTCTGCGAACGCTTTGTGGAAAGAGGCGGATTGCGGGCATCTGCACAGATCCAGTCAACTGATGTATTTGTTGCAATACGCTGTCGGTTCTTTATAGCAGTTGATAGTGCGTCTCGATCAAGTTCAACACCAATAACACGGTCCGGGCCGCGCAATGCTGCTGCCAGAGCAAGCATTCCGGTCCCACTTCCAAGATCAATAACAGTCTGATTCTCGATGTCTTCGTGCAGGTCGGCAACGTGAACAATGCTGGCGGCTAATTCTGGGGGTGTTGTGTACTGTTCTAAATCAACAAGTGGGTCATCAAACCCAGCCACTACACCTAGTCGTTGGGCCAAAGACCGCCGTGTACTCATACACTTTAATACACTGTGCTAATACTAAAGTATTGTTGAATTACTTATAGTAATTCATTGAGAATCTCGGAGCTATCGTTTACCAAGTCCCGTGGAACGTATCAAATGACAACTCATCCATTGGTTTTTGCCCGGTCGCAATCTCATACTCTTCCGGTGTCAGTAGTGGCTTTGGGAACTGTGGTCCGTCATCGGTCGTGATTCGCGGACAGCCAGTGTTTACAAATGCATCAACATCGAAGCTATGGAGACGGTCTGGAGTCACCTCGTCCGTTGTGATCAGATATGCGTTCTCGTTATCTTCCACAATTTCTGTTGCTGTCTCCCATCGGCCTTGTCCAATCTTTGTACAGTAAATAACTCCCCAGGTAGTTGCGTCCATCGCTTTGTGGATCGTTGCGTAGCGTTTTTTGATAAACTGTTCCGACTCTGCTTCGGTGACAATATTGTTTACCGGATCAGCTATCACAACGGTCTTTTCGGGGTGTTCCATCGCCAATCCAACCGGATGGAACTTACCGCCACCTACATAAAGGAGATATTCCGCATCAAGATCTGCACTTGTATAATTGCATCCCAAGACCTGACCTTCGCGAGTTAGTCGTTCATCGCCGTCGTCAGTTAGTGGTGTGTAACCGTCATTTTTAATAAACTTCTTAATCCCATCGATTTTATTGAGATGCTGGGCTGTGGTTGTGAGCCCAACCTTCTCTGTAGAGTTAGGAATTGACTCTAATGCTTGCTCAACAATGGGCAGTGGATCAACATTTGAGAACAGCGGAACGTATATCATCCCATCGCTGTTTTGCATTGGGGTATGACCGAAATGAATGAATAAATCTGTCCGTCGAGCTAACTCCATATCAAGATCACATGCTCCATAGCAAGGCTTTCCAGAGACAAGCATGGAAACATCGCGATCAAGGTAGGCATCAATGTCGTCTACAACATCTGTTGACTGCCGTTTTAGTCCTTCGGGGAACTGCAGACCAATTGTCTCAGCATCCTTCTCGGCGACGGCGTCAGCAATCCGATCAAGTTCATAGTCCCATTCCCGATCATGAGTAAGGACAAGCCCTGAGCCGCCAATACCATCGTTATTCGCCATTTTACTGTATTAGTGATTACGTGCGTAAAACCTCGCCGCTTTTCTCTCTGGCAGTAAATATCGATCCACTTTCGATGATTCTCATTGCTCTCGAAAAGCATTTGCAAGCCGACCAGATACATCCGATATGTATCGTTCTGGGTCTTTTGTTGCAGAGCATATTGAACCGGTGAACGCTGAGCAGGTACAGCCAAATGGCGTGGATTTGACTACCGAAATGATTTATGAACAGATTACCCCCGGTGCAATCCGTCAGAACGGGAAGGAAATTGGAGATCGAGCTGAGATTGAGATGGTTAACGGTGAATTTCAGCTTTCGGCAGGTGCCTACATTCTCCAGTACGGAGAGGTAATCTCTGTTCCTGACGGCCACATCGGTTTTGTACTACCGCGATCCTCCCTTATGCGTAATTCCGGCATGCTCAATACTGCTGTCTGGGATGCAGGGTATGAAGGCAAAGGAGAAGGCCTTCTCACCGTAAACCGACCACTTACTATTGAGCAGGGCGCACGAATTGCTCAGTTTGTACTAGCCGAAGCAAATCATGACGGACACTATAATGGATCCTATCAGCACGAACGGGTCAGCGAAACAGAGTAGAAATATATACTTCCCGTAGTGTGCTCTCGAAATGTGGACTCCATTAGCTCACAAAATATAAAATATGTGGTATTAACTATCTGAAAAGCCAAAGACTGTTCCGACAAACATTAGTTACAGTTTATCCTACAGACCAGTGAGGGCCTGTATCTCAGTCTGGTTAGAGAGAGCGGCTCATAACCGCTTCGTCCTCGGTTCAAATCCGGGCAGGCCCACTCTATAAAGGTGCGTTTTCCAGCCACCTGCTATACGGCTATTATCAGACGTCTCAACGTCTGAAAAGCAGATATTGGAAATCGGATTACCACCCATTTTTCAATGAGCTCACCGGATTGGTGAGCGGTGGGCGTCGCCGTCATGCGATTAAAATAGCCGAAAAGAGGTGGTCAAAATGACAGTCCGCAGATGTAAATTTTGCGGGACTGTCGTTTCAGACGACTTCTGTCGTGTTTTCGGCGATCAAGAAGATGTCATCTGGCGATGCCTTGCTTGTGACTGCAAAAAACGACTCCAGAAAGGATCGGGTGCGGATAAAAATGTCAGATTACCCGACCCTTCCGAACATCCGAACCGAAATCAAGAATCTTCTGTAGAAAAGACCAGCCTAAGCCATACCTGTTAGAAACACATATACGATTTATGCTCTATGATCACCTGAGTGACCTTAGCGTTGAAATTGAGGGGTATGACCTACATCGTAACGAACGAGAGACTTCCAGCGGTTTTACCCGTGTCACAACAACTGTTTCGCTCCACGGTGAGGATGAGACAGGGCATGGTGAAGATGTAACATACGATGCAAATGAACACGACACATTCCATCGTGCGTCATCTCTCTCGATAACAGGACAATTTACGCTGACAGAGTTCTCTGATATGATTGGCGATTTGGATCTCTTCTTCGGGAGCAGACCAGAGCAATCTGTTTTTTGGAACTACCGACGGTGGGCATTCGAAAGTGCTGCACTTGATCTCGGGTTGAAGCAGACTGGAGTAAATCTTGCAGAGCGTCTCAACCGAGAATGTGATCCAGTACGATTTGTTGTAAGCACACGATTGGGTGACCCACCAACAGGTGATCGAATACTTAACTGGCTTGAACGAGATTCTAGCCTTGAGTTCAAACTTGATCCAACCTCTGACTGGACAGATGAAACTGTTTCTCTCTTAGCTAACACCAACGCCGTTCGCGTTCTCGATCTCAAAGGCCAATATCATGGAACGACAGTTGATCAGTCAGCAGACCCTGACCTGTACAGGCGAATCATCGATGGCTTTCCTGAGGCACTTATCGAAGATCCAGCATTAACCGAAACGACACGACCGTTGTTCGAAGGTCATGAAGGACGTGTTACCTGGGACTATCCGATTCGGAGTGTCGAGACTGTTGAACGCCTTCCTTGGGAACCTGCATGGATAAATATCAAACCCTCCCGATTCGGTTCAGTACAGGCCCTCTTTGATACGATTGAATATTGTCTCAACAACGGGATACAGATGTTCGGCGGAGGACAGTTTGAACTTGGAGTTGGACGTGGTCACCTACATGCTCTTGCATCGTTATTTTATCCCGATGCTCCGAACGACATAGCTCTCAAAGAGTACAACGATCCAACGCCAAGCAGTGGCCTTCCGTCGAGCCCACTTGTTCCTCCGTCAGAACAACAGGGATTTAGCTGGAAATAGTCGCTTGCGCCTCATACGAGATCAATCTTCCTTGTGTGTTCGTAGTATAAAGACATAAAATAAGTTATACTATCTGTACCGTTTAGAGCTGGACCTCAACAAACCGCCCTCCATTATCGATAGAGATCAACGCCAAGTCCGTTAACCAGCCGTATTGTAAACACTGAATAAATTAAATATAAATTATCTATTATCTTTGTATATTATACACCTATCTATATCCCAAATATCCCCTCCAAACTGGGTGTTAAGTATGCCTATTCATAGAATTGAGTAATGTTATTAGCCAACAGGCTAGAAATGGCTCCGCTCCTTGCCGATACGTTTACTGAAACCATTGAAGATAGCATTGAAACAATTATTGAGTTGCTGCCGACTATTATCCTCGTTGTCATAATCCTCGTCGCTGGTATCGTTGTTGCAAGAAGGCTTAGCCCTCCAGTGGAGCGGCTAGCCAATCAATTGAATATTGCTACTCGTCTTGACAAGACACCTCTTGAGAATGTTGTGAGCGAAAATCAAACCGCAGCGAGCCTTGTAGTATTCGTCGTGCAGTTGTACGTACTTTTGTTTGCGATTTTAATTTCTGCCGAGGTTGCGAATGCAACTGTAGCAAGTGACTGGGCAGAATTTCTAGTTCTCTATGTTCCTGAGTTGATCGGTGGTGGTTTGATTATTATCATTGGGCTTCTTATTGGTGATGCCACCGCCAAACGGATGCGGACTGCTACTGTCATCCAAGATAGTAATTATGGGGAATGGATTGTCACAGGAGCCAAGACTGCGGTGTACAGGCGGTACAAGGCGACTGCCCCGGGGTTGAAGCCGACAGCTTTATACTGAATCAAAAAGTATAATACAGTATGAGTCAGATGGAATGTTACCCGAAGATACGACAGCGCGGTGTCGTTACAATCCCAGAAGAAGTCCGAGACGGGCTTAATCTCGAAGAAGGCGACCAGCTGAAACTCACCGTCGAAAAACTCGACTGAACCAAAACTCGACCATCCAACGATGAAACACACGCTTCGCTTCCGTGCGTATCTGCCCGATGACGTAGCAACCGAAGCGTGGCGGCACATCGACATCCTCCGGCAGATTCGCAACCACGCTGTCCGAGACTACTACAACGCAGACTACAACGACAGGCCATCTGACTACGACCAACACAACAAACTCAAAAACTGGACAGACCAGTGGCCCACCTTTGCAGAACCCTCTCAACACGCCGCACAACAAGCCATCACCCAAATCCACAGCGATCTGGAAACCTTGAAAGAACGGCGAAAAGAAGGCTACAACGTCGGACGGTTGAAATGGCAAGGAGCGGGCGAATTCCGGTCGGTGTCGTACAATCAACCCCGTCGCTGGAACGTGGATCACAACACGGGCGACGACCGGTTCGTGCGACTCCGACTCGAAAAAATTGGCTGGTTCAAAATCCGAGCAGACCGCGACGTCCCACCAGCAGAGGACATTGACGAGATAATCCTGAAACAAGAAACGACGGGCGAATGGTACGTCTCGCTCGTCACCACTGTGGAAGGCACGCCGGGGAAACCGTCACTAAGCGAGATCGACCCCGAAGACTGTGTGGGTGTTGACCTTGGCATTACCAGCTACATCCTCACGTCGGAGAACCTGTCCGTTGATACACTCGACCTGTCCGATGAGTACGACCGTTACGCCCGCGAACAGCGGAAACTCGCTCGAAAAGAACACGGGTCCGCTAACTGGGAGAACCAGCGTCGGAAGGTGGCCCGAGCGAAACGAACAATCAAGCGGAAGGTCGAAGATTTCCAGCACAAACTGACGACGTGGTTGGTTACAGAGTACGATGTCGTGGCCGTCGAAGACTTAGATGCGAAGCCAATGCTGGAAACCAGCCAGAACGCCAAGAACAAGCAGGATGCCGCGTGGTCACGGTTTATCGAACTGTTGGAGTACAAGGCTGAGCTACACGGCACACACGTTGAAACGGTGAAGCCGGAAGGCACGACGAAAGAGTGCGCTGTGTGTGGTGTTGAGACGGATAAGCCACTCTGGGTGCGGGAACACTCGTGTCCAGCGTGCGGTCATACGGAAGACCGCGATCTGAACGCGGCGAAGAATATGCTCTACAGAGGACTCAAGCAGTTAGGGCTGGGACAGTCCGAATCAACGCCTGTGGAGACTGCGCTCCCTACGCTCACGCCTCAGCGAGAGACTGTGAGTGCAAAGCGCGTCGTTGAAACAGGAAGCCCTGGGGCTTGACCCCGGGGTGAGTTCACATTCATTGAACCATGCTCTGACTGGCTGGTGTTCCGTACTATCACAGGGAACTAATAGTAACTCTTCTTTATTGTCATGCTGATCTCGAACCGTACAAAGCCATGATCCTTCTTCACGGATTATTTCAAGATCAGTGAGTCGATAACGAGACATAATGGCAGTTAGCGCTCTGTGTATATATCCACTGCTGGTGTTTATCAGGTGGCGATTGTTTGCTCGTGCTACCGCTTTTCTGTTGGCGATGAGCAGCGAAGGCACAGCGTGCTATCACCTGTCCAATTAACGTCTCTTGACCCGCACGTAGGACACTGATAAGAATCCGTGTTGTATGCTGTTGAACCCCGTGGAGCAGCAAACATGCTGTCTTTGATTGCTTGCGTAAGATACGCCGGTAGATGCTGATGTTTGTATTTCACTCGATGTGCAAGGAATGCACTTGGTTGCGATGGATCAGACCCGTGCAAATCTTCCCATGTAACCGCAATTTCCCCGTTTTCTTGTCCTCGGGCAAGCTGCTTGAGTGGTGATGCTGCAGCTTCAAAGAGTGGTGTTGTTGTCCATGACTGGGGATCATCTACTGTTACGTCCTGATACGTTGAGACTGCAGATTTGTATACTGGTTTGGCCTCGCCAAGGTCTGCTATCACTCGAAAGTCACCTCCCATCTCTTTGAGACAGCCAACTTGTACTGTTCGTTCTGTACGACCAATAAGATCTTTTGTAATCATTAACCCAGCTGTCCCTCGCTGTTCGGCTCGTGTATCCAATCCAGCGACTCGATAACAGATTGCTGCTTTTAACAGATAGCTTATCCCGATCCCAGTCCAGCCCTTTTGTGAAAGCTCAAATGTGTCAACATCTTCACGTGGATCAGATAGCACAGACCAGGCGGCACGGCTGTACTCGTCGCCTGCTGAGTCATACGCTTGTGCTGCAAGTTCCTGTATAGCTGCCTGCCGGTGTCCACCAGTATTTACGCTCATGCATATACTTTGTTTGCTTACCAAAGCCTCCTGCTATTTATCTCCAGAAATCACCTCAGATGTCTTAATATCACCCAGGAAGTGAAACTGGCTCAAATTCTTGGAGCCCGAAATACGTAATAATGACTGCTCCAAGCCCAATCAGTAAAAGCCCAATAGCGATGATATCCCCAAGGACTGGAAGAATACCAATCACTTGCAGGAACATCATAACGGCCACAATTCCAAGAGCAGTTGCTAAACCGCTCCGCGAGGTGTCTATTTGCTGACCGATTAAGTATCCCAGCGCAATGATTCCATAGGCAATTACCAGCATCCCAGCAAGCAGTCCGATAATGCTAACCGGCAGTAAGACGAGTGTAAACGCCATGAACACAAAAAGGACCAAGAACGTGACTGCGAGAAGAGTACCGACACTTAGGCTGATAACCGGATAATTGCGTGCTGCTGAACCAACGGTGTTGAGAAGATGCTGATGTGTCCGCGAAAGCCAAGCCCCTGCAATTGCCAGCACGACTGTCATTACAACGATGGGAGTGTACGCTGCAACTGGGTCAGGATCGGCCGGAGTGAACTCAAGCGTTGACTGTTCAACAATTAATGCTCCACCAGCGATTTCTTTTGTCCCACCAATATGTTGGAACTCTCCATCGATAGAACCACTGCTCTCAACAATAAGTATCCCTGCCAACTGTGTCACGTCGTCTTCGATTGAGCCCTGAACCTGTAGCTCACCACCAATGATATACACTGGTCCAGATATAGATTCATCAGCCGGCACTGTAACGGTTGCATCTCCGACAATCAATGCACCATCATGCTCTGTTATCTCGTGTTCGCCTTCGATCATGAGTTCTGTAGTTTCAATACCTGCCCCGCCAGCTGAAATCATGAGTAAAGCGATGATCAACAGTGGAATTGTTTCTATATTCATGAAGGTACACCTCTTTTTGCTAACACAAACATACGATGAATATAGAGTAGTATCGGCAGACCAGCAACGAATAGGAGCGAAAGCGCATTAACATATATTAGGTGCGTTTCAAGGGGAAGCCCAATCCCTTCAGAATACAGTGCCAGTGCGGTACTCATGAACGTTGCTAGCCATCCAGCAATACCAACACCGAGTGCAGTATGGATCCCAATTGTCTCAGGAGTTGAGAGGTCTGGCCATAGAGCAAAATTAAGCGTAGTATAAAAACTAACTGCTAACACATAAAACATTGGCAGCAGCAGCGCTGGTGTACCGTCTGTTCCAAAGCGAATATCGAATACGTATAGCAGGTGAGTGAGTGCAAACAGACAGAATACCCAAAAAAATAACCAGTTTCGGCTAAAGTTTGTGTACAATAGCCCCCCAACCAGAGCGCCGATCACGTGCATAACCGCAATAAATAACCGGACATTCAGATCTGGTGACTGCCAAGAGGTATAGATATAGATCGGCTCTTCAATGATTCGAAGGAAGCCGAGACTGTCAATAAAGAAAACACCAAACATCAGCACGATTGGTGCTAAAAGTGCAAAACTAAATGTCCGGACAGGGGCAGGACGACAGAATCGACCGACACCAAAGTGTTCTCGCTTATGCTGTTCAGCAAGCATGTCGATAAATGCGAATTGTTTTAGAGAGAGCACACCGAGAATCAGCACACCCGGTACCATCATTACACTCATGACGAGACTGAATTGTTCAATTTGCCACTCAATAGGATATAACGCTGCAACGAAAAATGAAAGGCCTGCTACAGTTGCAGCGGCATATCCTCGATCCCTAACTGGGATAAAATCAATCATAAAACTGAATGTGACCGGAATTCCAACCCCGAGAGTCAAAGAACAGATAACAATCCATCCAATGAATGCCTCAGTTGTGGCTATGAATGGCGAGGCTATGGTCAAACAAAGCTGAACAAGGACAATCAAAAATAGCAACCGAAATTTTGCATAAAGATCTGTGCTCCACCCTTGTCTGTCCATCACTATTCCACTGAGGATGGCAACGATCAACGTAAGAAGAGCAAGCACAGCCATCACAACTGACACTTCCTCAGGTGGCATCCCAATTTCTCGTGTTCCAAGATCAGTCAGCCCCAGTTGTACAAAGGTGAGATTGTAATAGTACCCGGCAGTGAGTGTCGCAATATAGATCACATAGCCAGCAATTGGAGTCCACTGACGATTAGAGGCAAATTCAAAGAGTTTCATTTCTCACGACAAGACTGCATCTAATCTTCACTCCGAGTCATTAGATTTCTTGTGATCCCCAGAGTAATACCGTTTCTGTGCCTGACTTTCTGGGGTGAATGCTGTCATTTCGGTGCTCGGGCTCTCCATGTTAATCGCCATCATGGTTATCATCAGTTTCCTAACAAAGACATATAAGCATTTGGACAAGGAGATATTCTAGAGATTGTGTCATCTGGTCAGTGTAGTTAGAACAGGAAGCCTCTGTCTCAAGGGAGAGCGGCTATTACGGCAGGTGAGTAGGAAGGGGTAATTCACACTCAAGTGATCCATGGTCACGGTATGGATTGTATATATCATACTCTTTGGCGACTACAGAATCGGTGGTGTCCACTACACATGAGGATTCATCTATATCATATAATCTTGCCGTGTAATGAACAATCGCTGCGTTTCCATCTTGCGCCATGTACTGAGTAATATAGACTGATATTATGGGTATAACTCAAAACTTCGCAGTCTGCAACCTACCAATGCAGTCTTAACCTACAGACGATCTGCGAAGTAGTTACTTATCCATTATGGGTTCTCACTTTGGCTCTCTGATAAACAGTTCTGTAAATCTAGATTCGATCTTAATATGTAACTTATTTCATTCACACATTTTTCTAATGAAACTAAAAAAAGTTATATGTAGGAGAATGGGTAATGAAATCCACATGTCACCCCCCCAGAACAGTCGATCAAAATATCTGCACCGACGGGATCTCCTCAGTATCACTAGCGGATTTGTTGGTGTCAGCGCACTTGCTGGTTGCCTAACCCTTGGATCCAATGCGTTAACCGTTTTGTCTGCTGGTAGTCTGGCCACTACTTTTGAAGATTATATTGGTCCGGCTTTTGAAGCTGAGACTGATATTTCACTACACGGTGAGTACTACGGCTCAAATGCAATTATGCGGATGATCGAAGATAGAACGAAACATCCCGATGTGATTGTGAGTGCTGACGCGACATTACTACGTGATCGGTTGTACGGTAGTGTCACCAAGTGGGATATTGAATTTGCGTCAAATAGCGTTGGTATTGGCTATGATGAAAATACAGACTTTGCTGAACAACTTGACGCCGGAAATGCGTGGTATGACATTATCGAATCGACCGACAAAGATGATGTGGCAATCGCAGATCCGGATCTTGATCCTCTTGGGTACCGTGCTATTCAGGCATTTAAAATCGCACAGAAAGAACACAATCTCAATGACGATTTTGTAAGTAAGCTAGATGAGCTTACATACAGAGAACCAGAAGAACCACAGATAATGTCCAGCGTCGAGACGGGAGCACGATCAGCAGCTATCGTATACCAAAATATGGCTGTTGATCATGAAATGCCGTTTTATGAATTCCCTGAAAAGTATAATTTCAGTAATCCTGAGCTGGAAAACCATTATGCAACCGTTGAATACACGACCGACGAGGAAGAGTACACAGCAGAAGGACGCCCGATACTTTATAATGCAACAGTTAGCAACGAAGCTAACGAGCAGGATGCAGGATATCAACTGATTCAATTCCTTATTGACAATCCCGATATTCTTAAAGAAGCTGGACTGGTTGCTGGAGGTCAGCTTCCCCGTGCTTCAGGAACTGTCCCCGAACGTATTGATATATGAGCCTTACTGATATCCTCTCAATTCGTCGAACAAATCGCACAATAGGACTGTTACTTCCAGCTCTTCTCGGGAGCTTAATCCTTCTTTATTTTGCATTGCCGTTTGTTATGTTCCTTTTCCGTACTGGCTCAGCTGATATTATCTCAGGACTGTCAACGCCAGAGGCGCAATTAGCAATTCGAAATTCGCTTATTACGGCACCTATCTCGACGATGATTGCAACTGCTCTGGGCGTCCCTCTGGCTTACGTACTAGCCCGACGGTCATTCCGGGGAAAACGCTTCGTTGAGGCCTTGGTCGTCCTCCCACTTATTGTACCACCGGTAGTTGGGGGTGCTATGATTCTTACCGCAGTTGGCCGATTTACACCAATCGGTTCGGTCGCGGCTGCCGCTGGTATTCCGTTAACTGATAGTCTTATCGGGATTATCTTGGCACAGACATTTGTTGCTGCACCATTTGTTATTATCACCGCTCGAGCGGGATTCGGAGCTATCGATGAACGGCTGGAGCAGGCATCACGATCGCTTGGGCACGGACCGCTTCGAACGTTCTGGAATGTTTCGCTCCCGCTGGCAAAGGGTGCAATTCTGGCTGGAATTGTACTGACATTTGCTAGGGCTATTGGTGAGTTCGGAGCAACGATGATGGTCGCATATAACCCTCGAACAATGCCAACCCAGATTTGGGTTGATTTTATCGCGGGGGGTATCGACGAAATTGTTCCACTTTCGCTTGCATTGCTTGGCATTACACTGGTTGTCTTGGCGGCTGTTCAGTACTTTTCTCGTGTACCAACGGTGATTGATCGATGATTTTGGAAGTCGACTTACTTACACACTATTACAGCGGTAGCAAGGCGAACACCCACCCGTTTACGGGTGGGGATGAAGCCGACAATTGGGAACCATTCCACACTGGTAGTTCAGGCAGGATATTCAACGAAATCCACGAATTAATTTGCCTTCCATCACAATTATCAGATACTGACGTAAAACAACGGTCCCTCCGAGTCACCAGGGCAGAAGCACACAGAACCCACCGGCGGATAGGAAACGGCTGCTTGGCTCAGCCAGCGCCGTCGGTCGCAAACCACAATATCCCAATGTGGGAATCCCACGACCTCAGTCGTGTAGAGGAAGTCAGGATAGAGAGCGGGCCATTACTGATATTTCGTCTGGACTTGAGTCAGGAAAGTTGATCGGGCTTCTGGCCCCAACTGCGGTAAAACCACTATTGTGCAGACCATTGCCGGGCATCTATCTCCAACAGCTGGACGGATTAACACTAATGTTTAGCAGTTCTCCGTGCCAGAGACCACGGTGAAGCCACGGGCCATCGCGCCCGTGGCACTCCACAGAAGAATCAAGACGGATGCCACGGGGCTTGACCCCGAAGTTGTTGACGATGTGTGACAGTGGATATTTTATTGGATTATGTGATTCTTACTTAGTGAACTTACCCCGCCCTACTTGCTCCCTTCGGTCGCTCCTTGAGGACGGGAACGTAGCCTGTAAAAGTTAAACAGTCACTTTAATCAATTGTGTCTGAATTGGTGCTAGTCTTGTAGTGGTATTCTCTGTGGTAGTTTATTACCTACCCACAACCTGAGAAATATTCAGTTGCTAAGAATCAGTCAGCACGTAGTAAATCGTCACTGATTAGCGTAATTACATTTCCCAGTGTATTGTCTAGTGCGGTCAAATGGCCGTGAGTTACCGATGGTATGGAAAATACACACACGTAAACCTACATTCCTGCTGGCACCCAGCGATTCGGAAACAGGTTCGTCAGAGGAAAGCACTGTTATTAGTTCCCATACTGATGAAGATATTTCAGCCGAAGGCGACCTTCGTATTAAAGAAGGTGTTGAGGTGGATGGACGCGTTACGGCGACTGGGTCAATTGTAATGGAACCAGAATCATCCATTGAAGGCGAAGTTTCATCTGATGGGGATCTTGAAATGCATGACCAGGCAGAAATTGATTCAGATGCTCATGTCGGTGGGGACTTGACGATGGGCACAGAGTCGGAAATTGATGGGGATACAACAGCTACTGGAAGTACCTCCATGGGTCAAGAAAGTGAAATTGACGGAGATCTCCATACTGAGAGTTCCGTCAGCATGAGTAAAGGCTCCTCTGTAGACGGAGAAGTTACAGCCTCTGAGGAAGTAATGTTATCTCAAGACGCCGAGATTGACGGAGATGTTGAATCAGGCAGTGACGTCTCTCTCGCAGAGGACAGTGAAGTCGATGGAGATGTTCATTCTGAAGGTTCCGTCAGCACGAGTGATGGATCTTCTGTGGATGGAGATGTCACCGCTTTTGGGGACATCACGTTATCTCAGGGTGCTGAAATCGATGGTGATGCGGAAGCAGGTGGTGATATCTATCTTGCAGAAGAAAGTGAAATTGATGGTGAAGCCCATGCACAGGGATCTGTTGAAATGGCCGAAAGTTCCCGCATTGACGGCAATCTTGAGTCAGAAATGGTATCTGCAAGCCAAGGTTCCAAAATCAACGGTGATGTAGTCGCAAGCGAATTGCAAATGGACTCAGACACTAGTGTCCGAGGTGAGACAATCGAAAAGTAATCCCGACAAAAACGCCCCCTTTCCCTGCTCCCACTACCCGCACTTCCTTCTCAAATCACCTTCTCTTCCCCTGCATTTTTTATTTCATCAACCAAGCAACCGAGACCGATATGGCTAAAATTTCATACAAAAATACCCACGTATCTACTCTATTCCGAGCATAGACTTTTTTAGGCGTAGCAAATCCTCGACGCTACTACAAGTCTTCTTCTGATCCGGTCAGGCTAATTGAAGCTCTGACTGCAGATTCTCGGACCTGTTCGTATCGTTGCTCGGCCCACTCATACACTGAATTTTCTTCCCAGACCATTCCACCGGCAATCACGCCTCTATCGCTATACCCGAGAAGAGCAACGATAGGGCTCATTGCTTTCTCGTACTCAATAATCCATAATCCGTATGGAAGTGATACTGATGTCTCAAGTAGCTGAAATTGATTGGCAGATGCCAAATCAATAAGCGCAGACTGGACAGATGCAAACTCAGGAAACTGACATCTATTTGTATCCTCAATAATGACCTCAACCGCAATGTCGTTGTCAATTACATGATCACGAAGAAGGCTCACATACGGAACCTTCACCACTGGTGTAAATCCCATAACCGTTGATTTTGGCTGTAATCTCTTCGCTAGTGATTCAAGTACTTTCTCAGGAGCTTGTCGCTCAGGTAGCACAACCGTACATTCATCCAAATAATCCGGTTCAAGCTCAATTTCTTCAGGAATGTCCTCAAGCAACCCTGCTGCTCGCGCAAGTGTATTCGTCTTCTCTACGTATTCAGTGTGAAGATCTAGTCCGAGTTCACCAGCCATTGTTGATGTATATCCATTTTCTATCCGTTCGATCAATCCAATTTCTGCCAATTCATTAACTGCACGATTAATCGTTGATCGGGATACGTCCAGCTGTTCGTCTAGTTCCGGTTTCCAGAGTGGTTCATCATTAAGCACTTTAAGAACTGACCGACGCTTTGCGATTATCTCACGCATATCGCTACCAGTGTGGTCAGATGAGTCTTTGGAGTTATTCATGTCTGTAGGGAAGGAAACCTGACTGGATATCTGTCGAACATATTTCTCTGCAGGTTATATTCTGCGTTTGATGACTTATTTAATAACTTTCTATATATTAGATAATGAACATTTTTGATTGCATATATACTATAATGGATGTTTTATTGTGCAGGTCTCAGTGTAATTATGGATTAATCAGTGGTTTGATTTGGAGACAATCGCAAAAACACTCTCTTGATTTCAATAAATCTAACATAGATCCGCATGGACTTCGCGATAACCTTCTCAGATAACATTTACCGGTACGCTTGCTTTCCTGACAATTGTTTCTGTTACACTCCCCATTAAGATACGTTTAATTCCGGATAGTCCTCGAGTTCCAATAACCACCTGATCAATGTTACTTTCATCAATGTATGCTAAGATTTCTTCTTGTGGCCGGCCTTCCCTTGTCACGTACTGTAGGTCAACACTATTGTTGTGCTCAGCAACCCGGTCATGTACCTCCTGTTCGATCTGCTTACTGCGTTTCTTGGCGCGCTTTTTTGCGCCGGTTAATTCATATTCTCCTTCTAATGGGTTGACAACGTATAGGACAACAAGTGTATCGTCATTGTGTTCGTTGATTGCAAACTCAAATGCTTTCCAGGCATTTTCTGACCCGTCGACCGGTACAAGAACCCGATTATTCATACCTGTACTATCAGCGGTACTGATATGATACTTATGCCAATATATCGCAGATAATATTACTAAATTCCGGGGACAACAGGCATATACGGAGAACAGCCTTATACAGGATATCTGTTTGAAACTATGGAGTCGATGGAGTGAAGAGTATGAGTGAAATTTCTGCACGAGTATCGAATGTACTTACGACATATACAAAGAGTATAATTCTTGTTATATTGCTGTTTACCGTTGCAATCGGAGTTGGAGTGACGCAAGTTGAACAAGAATCTGATACAGAGCAGTTTGAGACTGAATCTCCTGCTGCGGAAGCACAGGAGTATATTGGTGCGAACTTTACAGCTGACACAGAAGGAAGTGTAGCACCTGTTCAGATAATTCAGCGCGGAGATAATGTTCTTACACAGGAGGCGTTGCTTGAATCACTTGCACTGCAGCAAGATATACGCGATAACGAGAAAATTAACGAAACTCTGATTACCAATAGTAATCAGCCATCCATCACTGGGTTTGCAAATGCAATTGCTGCTGCAGCAATAAATCAAGAACAACCTGCATTTGGTGCTTCACTGGAGACGCAGCGTGACGTAATTGATGAACTTGAAGATGATGAACTTGAAGACATTGTTACCCTTGTCTTGGATGAGGAGGACCGATTTGACGCGCTCAGCTTTATGCCGTCATCTTATACTCCCGGATCATCGAACGCTACGGCTGGCCTTACTATTGTCAGTCAAGAACTTGAAAATGATGTACAGGATCCAGATGCCTTTCCGGATGATCTGACAGAAGCACAACTCGAGATCCGAGAACTTACACAGGATCGAGACTCGGAATACTCGCTGTTTGGCTTTGGGATTCTTAACGACGAAATTGAGAATTCTCTTGCAGACAGTGGTGCAATTGTCGGTCCTTTAGCACTACTTTTCGTTGTCGTTGCATTGACGATTGCTTACCGCGATATCCTTGATATTACGCTTGGTGTCTTTGGGATACTTCTTGTTCTAGTTTGGACCTTTGGATTCATGGGGTGGGCAGGAATTGATTTCAATCAGCTACTGCTTTCTGTTCCAGTGTTGCTAATCGGGTTGTCAATTGACTATGCGATCCATGTATTCATGCGCTACCGGGAGCAGCGCGAAGCTGATGAAAGTGCTGATAATTTACGACGGCCAATGGCTGTGGCACTGGCCGGGGTAGGTGCTGCATTAGTCTGGGTGACAGCTACTGCTGCTCTTGGGTTCTTGGCAAACCTCACAAGCCCGGTCGGCCCACTACAAGACTTCGGTATTGTGAGTGCATTTGGTGTTTTTGCAGCATTGATTGTCTTCGGGGTGTTGACGCCGGCCTTGAAAATTGAGCTTGACGGTGCGCTTGAGGCGCGTGGTATTAACCGACAAAAGCAAGCCTTCGGGACAGGTGGATCCGCTTTCAGCCGTGTTTTGCAAATTGGTGTCACAACGGCTCGTCGCGTTCCACTTGCTGTTGTCGTCTTGGCTCTGATTCTGTCTGCCGGCGGTCTCTATGGTGCAACACAAGTCGATACGAGTTTCGATGAAACAGACTTCCTTGCTGACAGTCCGCCTGATTGGACAGAGAATCTTCCCGGACCGATGGCACCTGGTACCTACCAAGCAAGTGATGATCTGGACTTTATCGGCGAAAACTTCCAGCAAGATGATAACGAGGCGGAGATACTGATACGCGGCAATGTAACTGACGATCAGACGCTTCGCTGGCTTAATACTGCAAGTACAGATGCCAGAGAATTAGATACCGTGTTTGTCGGAGCAGATGGGTCACCTGACATTACGTCACCGCTTTCTCTCATGGAAGAGGCGGCGGCACAAGGAAGTGATAACGCAGATATTCCTGAAACAGAACGTGACGAAGCTGAAAATAACTACGTTGAATTCTGGAATCTATACGAGCAGTCTGTCGATAATGCCGGTGTTCCAGAAGAGAATGTTACTGCACTGTATAATCGTCTTCTAGTAGCGAACCCACAAGCAGCAGAGTACATTTATAACGATGGCGATGAATACCAAGCGGTTCGACTGCAGTTCGGTGTTGTTGGCGACGCCGGCATTGGAGCCATTGCTGATGATAACAGGGAGATTGCTTCGAATCTTGAAGATGAAAGTGATGGTGTACTCACAGCCTCTGCGGCTGGTGATCAAGTCATCTTTGATAATGTCCAGGAGGATCTGTTGGATACGGTCATTCAAGGACTGGTAATCACTCTTGTGTCTGTGTTCGTATTCTTGGCTATCGCATACCGCTTGACCGGCAGTCCAGCATCATTAGGAATTGTAACAATGATCCCGGTTGCATTAGCCGTGACATGGATACTTGGATCCATGTGGGTGCTTGATATTCCGTTTAATACGTTGACCGGTACGATCACGTCCCTAACAGTCGGGTTGGGTATTGCATACAGTATCCACATAAGCTCACGATATGAACTTGAACTTCGTCGACAAGGTGATATCTGGAATGCACTTGAGACAACCGTTACAGGCACAGGCGGAGCGTTACTTGGTAGTGCCGCGACAACTGTCGGTGGGTTTGGAACACTAGTCTTCGCAATTTTACCAATCCTTCGCCAGTTTGGAATTGTTACTGGACTAACAATAATATATGCATTCTTTGCGAGCGTACTTGTCCTACCAGCACTGCTGGTTCTTTGGACACAGTACATTGGATTCTCAGCCGATGATTCGTCATCAAGTGATTTGTCAAGGGACGATGACTCGTCAGGACCTGGCTCCCCGACTGATGCGCCAACCCCGGCGACCACTCAGAATCAAGATCAGGAGGCAAGAAGTTCACCTGTTGAAGGCGATGCCCAGAGCACCGCTGGAACTGGTAGTACTCGACCAAAGACTGCCCTCGCCCAGGATTTCACAACACAAGACGATCCACAAGCAAAGTCTGTTCCACCTAATACTTCATCTATTGAGAATCATGTACAAGAACGGTCTGAAGCTCCTTCCAACGTAAATTCAGCTAAACCGGATGCTACGTCAGAGAATTCACCTCCGTTTAACCAAACAGCAGACAGCTTGCACCACCAAGCTGATGTAGTAATCATTGAAGAGCCAGATCCTAATGTGGCTGTGGATCCTTCAGAAGCAACTGACCCGGGAACAACAAGTAGTGTAGAAGATGCAGATTCAGTACCAACCCGAGATCATGATGACGTAACGGTAATCAGAGACAGTACAGCTAACAACCAGTAGTAGCATATTCTATTTTTCTGTCAAAGCGCTTTGCCAGTCAAAATAGCTGTTTGCAGCAGATTCAAAAAATATGGTAAGACGGATTCTTCGCTCCACTGCTGGCGGGCCATCAGCCGTCTGGTCGGAAGAGTGTCAGTCAGTCCTTCTGACGTCCGAGGTAAGGACGCTGAGTTGACCGGGTTCATCAGTCCGTCCATCATAGTACTTCACGGAAAGGGATTCTATAAACGCCTACAGCACTGTATGTCAGGTTGTACCAAGACTAAGTTTAAATTCATAGCGACAATATCACATTCATGGCTTCTGTTGGAAACCAAGCTCCGGACTTTACCGCAACAATTGTTGCGGAGGAAGATGGTACAATGGTCCTCTCGGACCGTCTCTCGGATGAGGCTCCGATTGTACTCGTATTTTTCCCTGGCCCATTTACTCCTACGTGTACGGACGAATTGACCGCATTTCAGGATGACTTAGACACATATAATGAAATTGGTGCGACGATTTACGCCGTCCATACAGATACGCCGAAATCTCTTGAGGTATTTCGTGATCAGTCTGGTATTGAGTTTTCACTGCTCAGCGACACCGCACGAAATGTCGTAGACGCATACGATGTTCGATGTGATTTTGAACAGTACGGTTTGATCGGTGTTCCGGATCGTGCAGTCTTTGTTATTGACTCTACTGGAAAAATCACATACAAATGGATAGCCGACGATATTAGTCAAGAACCAGACTATGAGCTCATCAAGGAGGCGGTTAGAAATTCTATTTGATCAAACTGATGACTTTATTCTGAACTAAGCCACGTTTTCGTTTAGCTCTTACAGGCTACGTCCCCGTCCTCAAGGAGCGACCCGCATCAGCGGTGAGTGAGTAGGCAGGGTAGTTCACTATCTCTATCCGGTCGTTGAAGGGACCGTCAAAGAATGATTTGGAGCATCTGGCATACGGACAAGTGAGCGTATGGAAGCATACTCCATCATCAATATTATCCTTGAGTTGATATTATTCTACGCGTTCTGTTGAATTATCTGGAGAACAGACAGAGGATACACAAAGACAAATTATAGTAACCGGAAAAGTCTATACTCAATGATTTATGACTATATGTGATGTCAACCATTCAATTGAATAGTCTTTACTCAATCTTCACTGAGTTTATCAGTGTTGTCACGGAGCGACAGACCTACCGAAATCTCCTTTATCTCCTCATTACTAGCATCGTCGGTGGGATTTACTTTCTTGGGATATTCTTTGGCTTTACTGTTTCAGCTATTCTTGTGTTTGCACTGATCGGCATTCCGCTTTTTGCTGTGTTGATCATCGGTGCTCGTGGAGCAGCAGCGTTTGAGCAACGGTTGACAAACCGCCTCCTTGAGACAGAAATTCAATCACCAGATTCCGAGATCGATCCCCGAACAGAAGGCTTACGTCCTGCATTTCGTGAGCTATCTTGATACAGCGAGAGAACCCCGCCCTTCCCGTGAGCGACGAGTGTTGCGATGCTCAGTCGGAACCGAGGAGCGAACAGGGCAGGTGAATCGCGTACGCTCAGGGAAACTGCCAACACGTTCCTACTGACTGGATATTCAACATCTACTCATAATTAGTTACTACATTGTCATAGACTATGTATAGTGAATCTGGTCACGACACGTACTATTACAGCGACACTCACCAACGACCGTGAGGGTGTCGTGCGTGAGCTGGATTCACTCGGTCGTTCCGGCAGTAAAATCTGGAACGTTGCTCGGTGGACCATCAGCCGCATCTGGGATCACACGGGAGAAATCCCCGACGAAGGACCGCTCAAGTCCTACATGAAAACACAGGGCTACTGGAAAGACTTGAATGCCCAATCCAGTCAGGCAATCGTCGAAGAATTGTCTGGCGCTTTCCAGTCGTGGTTCCAACAGGACGATCCAGACGCGAATCCACCGGGCTACCGGAAACACGGTGATCAGCGACCACGTAGCACGATCACGTTCAAAGAAGACGGGTTCAAACTCGACACCAAACACCAGCAAGTCCGACTGTCGAAAGGCAAGAACCTGAAGGATGGATGGGCCGACTTCGTCCTCTGTGAATACGACACCGGCCCTGACGCAAGCTTGGCTGGTGTTGAAGATGTCCAGCAAGTCCGGGCAGTGTGGGCTGATGACCACTGGGAGTTGCACTTCGTGTGTAACGTTGCCATCAACGTCCCTGATCCCCCCGGCGAAAAGACGGCTGGTGTTGACCTCGGCATCTGTAATACAGCAGTAGTCTCAGTCGGTGACGAGACACTGCTGTATCCTGGTAACGCCCTGAAAGAAGACGTCCACTACTTCCGGCAGAAAGAGTACGACACTGAAGGTGAGAACGGTCCCTCACAGACCGCAGAGTGGGCACGAGCGAAAAAATCACGCCGCCAGACACATGTCCTGCACGCGGTATCGAAAGATATCGTCGACCAGTGTGCAGAGCGTGGTGTTGGCACGATCGCGGTCGGCCATCCAAAGAAGATCCGGGAGGATGAAGATTGGGGACGCCACGGTAACAAACGGCTGCACGACTGGGCGTTTGAGACGCTGATTGAGCAGGTCGAGTACAAAGCTGAAGAACGTGGAATCGACGTTGAACGAGTTGATGAGTCTGAGTTGGCAACGTCGATCAGCTGTTGTGAGTGTGGCACGAAAGCTGATTCACACCGAGTTGAGCGTGGGTTGTACGTCTGTTCGGCCTGTGGACTGGTCGCCAACAGTGATCTGAATGCGGCAGAGAACATGCGAGTGACGGTAACTCCGAATCCCTCACAGGATAGGAGTAACGGCTGTCTGGCCCAGCTATCGGTTCGCCTGTTCGATAAACAAACGGGGCGAGTAGCCCCACAAGAACAGGTGCGACCGTAACCCGGCAAATATCCCAACGCTGCGGTGCGGTTCGGGAAGCCTCGTCGTTCACGACGGGGAGGATGTCACAGATGGGCGTTCCACTTTTCCGCATAACCGGTTGAATCAATGAAGACTTTAAATTAGATGCATCCTATATATGTAGTTACAAACTAATGGAAGAGCTAGACGAAGTTCTGGATAAGTATGCAAATAGTCAGGACCTAATGGACCAGATTCGGTACGTTGCTGAAACACTAAGCCTCAATTTTGACAGATGGGAAGAACCGTATGTGAGTGGCCCTGGGCTGTATTTTCTGGTTATTGCTGAGACTGACTTTGAGTCATATACTGACGCACTTGGAGAGAATGTCTGGCCGGTTGACCGGTGTAAGGTCGTGTCTGATTCTGCCGAGAAATTTCGACAAGTTGCCAAAGATGTAGCATTCAGTAGAGATGGAGCGATCATCGTGACTGGAGACGGAACTATCCAGCGACAAATGGTCCGTGTCCGAAGTCCTAATGAAACCGAAGTTCCAGAGGTTGCTGATATTGACTACCCTGACTGGATGGGCACAAAGCATATGAGTGCACTAGAGACATCACTCCGCGATAATGTCTTGTGGGCAGTTACACTCAGTGAGGAGGATGGCCGTGTCACGAGCTATCTCAATGGTACGTATCAGGACTACCCCCGGGATGAGATCGGTGGCCGATGGCGACCACATGGATAGCCTATACTTTATGAGTTTAGTCACATAGCTGTACTTCAGTCTTCAGGAAGCAAACGACATCAGCTGTAAGTGAGCATGGTTGGTTGGCCATCTATTTATGCTAAATATATCACCGACTGACAGGCTCGTCAGACAATCCTGAAAGATAGCGAAGATGCTCTTCTTTGAGACGAGAGATTTCTTGGTTATCTTCACATACTCGCTGTATATTCTCAATTAACTGGTTTGATGCTAGTCTATCTGGAAGGGCCACGAATGTTGCTCCCATATCAAGTAATTCTTGGGCATTAACCGGATTATCTGCTTGTACGATAATATCCGTTTCTGCTGCATACTCGATAAGGGATCTAGAGAGCGGATCGTAATCAACTGTCGAGACAACGAGGTTTGCTTGTGATACGCGTGCTTTCTCCATTGGATATGATGCCATCGCGTCACCAAACACGTAGTTTTGACAGTCTGACTCGAGTGCTTTGCGTTGTACTGGATCATTTTCGACAACAACATATGGCTCATTTAGTGCTTCAAGTCGTCGTACAAGCTGCCGTGCCTTTTGACTGTATCCAATAATTACGGTATGATCCTCGAGTGTCTTATCGACAGAACTGTGTTCATCTACCTGTCGAGTTCGATGCTCATTTATTATATACGTGCTAATTATACTATATAGCGTCTCCTCGTAGCGACGAATGAGTGCAGTAGCTATCATCGTTATTGCTGCTGCCAAAATAATTGCATTGAATAAATCTTGAGCAATCGTCCCAAGCATCCATGCCTGAATGGCGATGATCAGTGCAAATTCGCTTGTTTGTGTTAGTGCTGAGCTTGCAAAGAATGATGTTCGTATGTCGTATCCCTCATATAGAAACGCAACAGTGTATATAGCGGGATTGACAAACAGGACAAGGGTAATCAAAACAGCAGTCAGCACAAGTGTTTCAATCGTCGGTAATTGCACCAGAGCACCGATTGTGACAAAGAAAACTGCAGCGAAGAAATCTTTAATTGAGTTGATTCCATTGCGAACTGTCAACGCTTCTTCACCTGTATCTCGAATTGCTAATCCGGCAGCAAAGGCTCCAACAACAATGGAAACATTCGTTATTTCAGCGGCGGCAATAAATGCAATCAGAATAGAAATACTTCCCATTAATACAAGCTCATCCGATCCACCAGCGATCCGAACAAGGATTGGAAATCCGTAGCGATAGAAGACTATACCGGCAAGTAGCAATAGAACGCCAACCCCAATATTTGACGCGATTAACTGTGGATCTGTAAGTGTTTCTGCCGAGAGAATCAACACTAAGCCAATTGCAATAATGTCATCGAAGAAGTGTATTGAAGAAGACAGTCGCCCGTAGACAAGATTATTCTGGATTTCATTCGCGAGTATGCCTGATCCTACAATCGTTGAGCTAAGGATCGCAGCGGCGGCGAAATAAATCGCATTTCGACTGGGGTGTTCAAAGCCAAAGGACAAACTCAATCCATATCCAATGCTTGCGGCAATTACGCTTACGACAAGGAGTTGCGTAACCGCTGGAATCTCTACATCTCGGAATACCAACTGAATATCGCTTAAATCAATGCGAATTCCAAATACGAATACTAAAAATGCAATTCCCCATTGTGCAAGATCGATTATGTCATCTGGAGAAATGACTACCCCTGCGATGACACCAGCTATGATATAAAATGGAATAATTGGATAGCTAAACTGGTTAGCCAGTAGGAGCAGTGCACCTGCAGCAACGAATACGACAGATAGCGTAATAATGACTTCAGTCATTGTTCACCCCCCGATGTTTGTATATCAATATCGACCTCAGCGGCTGGGTAATCTTCATCTGTGTGCGTATCAACTTGCTGTTCAATCCATCTAATCTCCGTCTGAATTTGCTCTCTAAGCTTTGTCCTGTCTGTAACGTACATTTCGAGATAATCACTCAACTGATCGGCTGTTAAATGAGATGTTATCACAACATATGCTGCCCCTGCTTCATACAGTCGATGGGCGTCTTCGGCGTTTTCAGCTTCTGTGAATACAATCGTCTCATCGCTTGTTTCTGAGAGAAGAATCTCATTTACTTCCCGTTCCACACTTGAACTCAGCACGAAGTTAGCATTTTTCAGATTTGCTGCCTTGCGGACTTCTTTATGTTTGAAATCACCAAATATATGTTCGTATTGGTCTTGTTTCTGCAATTCTGAGCTGTGTTCTGTGTCTCTATCAATGACAACAACTGTGTCAAATTCCTCGTTAAGCACTGGAAGAGCTCGTTTCGTAACCTCGTCATAGCCAATGGAAACCACATGGTCGCCGTATTCAGACAACTCTTTGTCAGTCCCATTGTCTGAGGCAATTCGCTGAAACCATGGCTCAACACGCTCGTAGATCGTATGATTGTGGAGAATGACATATGTCGACACTGTCATCGTTAGCAGGGCCATCAGTGTGAGGTATCCAAGTACATCGGCTCCAATGTACTCTTGTTGGAAAGCAAGTGCTCCAACGACAAGTGAGAACTCACTTACTTGAACCATGTTGATTGAGCCAAGAAAAGATGTTTCGACGCTAAATCCTTCTCGATCAATCAGATAGAACATAATCCAGAAGTTTCCAATCATGAGGACAACAGACGCGATTATCGCTTCCTGCCAGTATGCAAGCAAACTTCCAAGACTTTCGATTTGAAGGCCGATCGACGCAAAGAACACAAGAATGAAGAAATCTGTAATCGGAGTAATACGGTCCTGTAATTCCTTGCTATATGGAAGTTGTGCAAGGCTGATTCCGGCGAGGAATGCTCCCACCTCAACGGAGAGGTCAAACAGTTCAGCGATTGCGATAAACAAAAATACCCAAGCAACTGCAACGATGAGAAAGACATCCTTGTTGTCTGCGATCCGTTTGAACAATCTTGGCAAAAGGTAGCGAGATGAAGCAATTGAGAAAATCCCAATAAAACTCATCATAACAAAGATAACAGCAAGTGTACTCGCAATTTCGCTGAGGTTGCCGAGTTGATCAGCACCGAATAAGGCAAGAACAACAACAAGATAGATATCTTGTACAATAAGCACCCCGACATCAATCTTGCCAGGGAGCGATGAAATTTCATCTTTATCAGTAAGTACCTTCACAATTATCGGAGTTGCACCGAACACAGTTGCTAAAGCAATGACTAGAATCTCTTGTGTAGCAAATCCAAGCAAGACTGCGACCAAGAGTGCTAATGCGGTTTGTAATATCGTCTGTCCGATTGCAATATTAGTAATTGGCCTTAGAATCTCGCGGATATCTTCAAGCCGCATTTTAAGCCCAAGCAGAAAGAGGAGGAACCCAAGCCCAAGCTCGGCCATATCATCAATCAGGCCTTCATCAGTGACGATGTCTAATGCTACTGGACCAAGTAGCACGCCTGTAATGATGTACGCCACGATGGTGGGTTGTCCGAATTGTCGTGCGAGTAACCCAACAAGAGTAGCCACAACGATAACGATAGCAAAATCAGCGGCAAGCGTGAAATCACCTAATGTACCAATCTCCTGAGCCCCGTCGAGAGAATATCCTTGAAGCATGTACAAAAAGCATTAACTATTAGCCAGTGAGTTTATTTGCTGCTTTTCTGTGGTCTGAGGAACAGCAAGAACCGGTGCAGGCGACTGTTGAAGAACCTGTTTTGCTGTATTCCGATTCAAAAGCCGTTCAACACCTGTCTGACTTCCGGTGTGTACAACTACCAGATCAATTTGTTGTATCTCAATATATCGGACAATCTCTTTGACAGGATATCCAGTAGAGACTGATCCGGTAATATCGTCGAATCCCCGTTTATTTGCCTGCTGGTAAACCTCCTGCATTGCCTCACAGTCAATATCTTCAAGATCGGTATTGAACACGGGAGGTCTGTCAAGTTTCTTAGGAACTGTATTATTTACATATAGTGCATGAAGCGTCGCATCATAGTTATCAGCAAGATTGACAGCAAGTGCAGCAGCTTCCTTTACGTGTCCAGTCCCATCGGTTGGTATCAACACTCGTTCCATCACAGACTCAACTATATTTTAGGGAAGCACACGTGTCATTCTTTCATTCACTTTCATTCTGGGTAAACTAGAACCCGAAAATAGGTAAAAAAACAGGTCTCATTGGATCTATTTACGGATACTAGTATTCAAACTCTGATAATAGCTCTAAAATAATGAAATATATTAAATATTTTGAGTCAACCACTGTCTGATGTTCACTAAGTGTTAAAAATAGATAGCGAGATGGATTTCTGTCCCACTCTGGGTGGAACCATCAGTCGTCTGGTCGGAAGAACGTCACTCAGTACGCTCTTAATTTAGGGCTAAGAATGTCAAGTGAACTGGATACACCAGTCCATCCATTCTGTCTCAAATTTGATCTGACTGACAGGCCATATGACAACCGCACCCATCCGGATCGGAGCTATCGGTCGTATTGTAGTACGGAGTACGCGATACAGGCCAGCCCAAATCCAATTAGCGCTGACTCAACTGTATAGAGAGCGAGAAGTTGCCCGTCCTTTAGTGGACCGGTATCAATCATTCCTGGGGCATAGAAGGCCTCTACGATTGTGCTGACGGTAATAAGTGCAAAGCCAAGCGTCGTGTACCGGAGACTTTTATGTTCAAACCGCTGCTGCGCCTTGTAGCTAAGAATAGTGAGTGTACTTCCGACGACGAACACGAGTAGGTTCGCTAGTTGTCCACTCTGGCTTAAGAGACCAGTTGCTGACACATAGTGATCAGAATGACGCGACTGAATCAGTCGCCTGATTCAGCCGCTGTCCGGATTCCTGTGTGTGATGGAGTTCCCAAGACTCAAACGCATCCTCACAGATCCGGACGAATACATTTCGAACAGTCAGTTGAAGTCTCTTAGCATGGAGTTGCTTGAGCTGATACCGATGGACGGAATCGAGGCCGGAGCCCTCGATTCCGAGGAGATCATGGAAGTCGTCTTACGAGCTGCTGTTGACACAACCTCAGTCAACGGCGTCACGACACACACTGAGGACACGCCAAACCGCGAGACAGTGATGGACTGGTTGCACACCCTGGACAAAAAGCCGATGCTTGATGCGGTTAACGATATCCTCGCACTGGTGGCAATGACGGTTCTCGACCGCGACCGGTCGAGAACCATCTGTCTGGACTTCATGGACAATCCGTTCCACGGTCATCCAGACGACGAGGACGAGTTCAGGAGGATGCAAGCACGCGACGGAACGACGAAGTGTCACCGGTACTGTACTGCGTTCGTCATCGCGCAGGGAAAGCCACTGACACTAGCGGTCGAACCAGTCGACGGCGAGGACAGCAAGGCGGACGCGGTCGAGCGCGTGCTCGCCTGCGTCAAGAAATACCCATTCGAGATCGACCAGATTCTCATGGACAGGGACCCCTTTGTCGGGGAGTTAATCGGTGTGCTTCGGGAGACAGCACCGCCAGTCTTTCCGGTCATAACCCGGAAAGACTCGCTCCGAGAGAAACTCTCCAAGACCGCGTCACATATGACCGAAGAGACAATCTGTGAAGGGAAGGAGCACGAACAGACATATCCACTGGCGGTGAACGTCACCTATCAGAACGGTGACCGCGGGAAGTCTGGTGTGAAAACGACGGGATACGCGGCGTACGGTCTGGAAGACCGCACGCCCGCGCAAGTCGCTACAGTCTACGACAAGCGTTCACGGATCGAGAAGAGCTACGAGAAGTTCCGAGAAGCGCGTGCCCTGACAACAACGCCTTCGACGACAATTCGGCTCTTCTACGTGGGCGTGGGGTTTCTGTTGGAGCAGCTGTGGCTCGTGTTACAGTGGGCGGTGCTCGCCCGTCCACAGCGTGGCGGGCGAGCACTTCCCGAAACGTTCACGTTTGGCGATGCGTTTCTGCATGGGGTCGAACGGGTGTTAGATGATGAACTCGGCTGGAAGGAGAAGCATCAGACGAACGGAGAAGGACTCCCACCAGGATACGACCACGGACTCGGTTAATCCGCCTCGCTTCGCCTGAAGCGAGGCTGGCGAACAGCGACAGCTGTCTTCGGAGATCGGTCTGAGCGACGACTATAGTCGAAACCAACCAGATTTGTGACTGTTCCTCAACTCTTCGTGGTGTCAGAAGTGTACTTCGTCTCGTATCGGCGTCCTTACGGTGTCAGACCGGACTCTTGCTGCCACCGCGATCAAGAGAATGGACAACTAGCGAGGTTGCTGGCTACGAACATCCAAACTTCTACATCAATCATGCTTATTCCTCCGTTTGTGAGTCTGGCTCCGATTGGTCAGTTGAATCCGGATCTCTGCGCCCCTCCCCAAGATCACGGAACAACTTTCCAAACTTGTCCACAGTGTCTTTTTGCACACGGATATCCACGTTGTAACTACCATTCTCCACAACAATATTGATTTCCTTTAGATCAGTTGAATACTGCTTGTATTGGCCATCTTCTGGATCAACAACTTGCTGTTCAGAAAGAAGATCATAGTTCTGGAGCATCTCAAGACGACGATAAATCGTTGGAAGGGATGCATCACATACCTGTTCTAACTCTTGAGCGGACATAGGTCTTACACTTGCTGCCGCCAGAATCTCTCGACTTATCTCGCTTGAAAGGGCCTCAAAGATATCATCCGGATCACTTGTCATTATTGATCGTGGCCGTGTAGAGTTAACACCACAAACGAGTGTCGTCAGACTTGTTTACCTACCGGTATTTGCATAACCTACTGCTCGGATAACAACTAACTCCCTACTGAATACTAAATAACGGTGTTAGTACAGGATATGTCCACCAAAACAAGATCATCACTGGTTCCGACGACAGCATTATTGCTCGTCAACTTGATCCCTCTTGCTGGCATCTTGGTGCTTGATTGGAATCCCAGGCTTGTTTTAGCCCTGTACTGGTTCGAATTCGCTGTTGTCATCTTACTTAATGTGGCGGGCGTGCAGAAAGGTTAGCACATCTCTACTGCCTGATTAGAGATTTCGGCTCAAATCATTATTTCATCTATACCAGGCCGTATTTTGAGGATCTGGCGCAGATAGAGATCAGCCGGTTCAGCCCTGTGAACACTTCTGCACGCCCGCCTTAATGTGCCAAAAATTATGCTTGCCGAAGGGGATCGTACTGGGCGGTTACCAGACGATATCCAACTGTCTCCAGAAGGTCCATCAGTTCGGCTCGGGAAAGCGTGGCTTGCAGTCGCTTCACTTGTCATATATGGAATGTTTTTCCTTGTAATTACTCGAGGATCCCCAATTTGGGACACACTCACTGAAGTTATGAGTACAGATGCTGAGTTGCTCACAGTAGGTACTGTGGTTCTCGCTGTGGCAGCAATGGCTGGGTCTCATCTTTTTAAACTACAACATGATTTTATTGGTAATGAGGAATACACGAATGTTACACCAGAATTCCAAACAGCTCGATTAGTCGGACAACTGTGGCTTTTCCTTGCTGTGCTAGTTTTTGCAGGTGGAATACAGTGGCTTGAAACAAATCCTACTTTTCTTGCTGCCATTTTGATTTTGGTTAAAGGAACCGGCGACGTAGCTGCTTCCCAGCTGCTTGGTATTACTTCACCAACTGTGGCACCGTTCTCAAGAGAGACATCTCCGGAAGAATCGCCAGAGTGGACCGGAACCCCGAGCATACGGCCATTGCTTGTTGTCCATGGACTCATTTTCGCTGTTGCTGCACCAATAGCGACGCTACTGACAGTTGGGATTTATGGGGGTATTCTGCTTGATCTCCTCAAATGGCCATTCTATGCGACAGTGATGTTCGGTGGTTTTCTGGCTATCAGCACCGTCGGATTATGGCTCTTCGGACTGGCAGTTATATACTACCGCTATCGCTATCTTGAGTACCGTGTATATTCTCACGGCCTATGTATTTACAACACCCGTCATGAGACAATTGCTACGTACATCCCAGCACACAAAGTCAGTGAGTGTATGATTTATCGCGGAATCTTCGGCCGCATATTTGGAACGGGAGTAATACGAGTCCGGATGAATGACACTCAGCATGCCGGCAGGTGGACACTCCAATCGGACATTGTCCCCGGCCAGAGCGCCCGTGTAACCAGTGATGACGAGGAGATGATTCAGGACTTGCCCTCGATTTCTGATCCAGAATCGGTACGTAACCAGATCAGCTGGTGGCAGTAATAACTGAACCGTATATAATACACTCTACACACGGCCCCAGTGAACAAGTAGGAAGTAATTCTGGGGCTATATATGAAACGACTATTTCAAAGGTATAATTTGATTACTGATTGTATTATGTACTATACTCACTGACAATCAGCAATTTCTGTACCAAGTGGCGGGTTCGGTATCTTGAGCTTGTGCTGTTGTTTCTGTCTTTGGATGCTATTCGCAACTAGTGGAATGTTTGAACTTGGAATTTATATTACTGCGTTGCTCGGCTTTGTAGCTCTTGCTCACGCCGAACTTAACGTGTATCTGGTTCTGTGGAGGGAAGGTGGGATAGATCCCAACAGCTCATGATGGCACATGATGGGCACGCTGGGAATTACGGAGATTATTAGCCTCCTTACAATCACTATATTATATATCATTGATCAGACAAACCTTGTCATGACCAGGATTGATGCTGGCAGGAGAGTAATATTTACTTCCATCGTCCGAATGCTTGTAGTGGTCCCTTGCTCCGTAGTGACTTGCTTTCGATCCGCTACTGAACCGGCATTTGGCGACGGACCCCAATTAGTATGGAAAGATATAACGTAGCGGTCGGTCGAAAGTCTCCGAGGTGTTCGGGTTATTATCCCAGCGTTTGGGATTCCTCCGCCTTCAGGCGGGGGAGGATGCCAATGGAAAGTCAACGTCTACTCGAACCGTATCATACGGCAGATATGACGTCATCATATCATCAGTCTCGGTCACCTCAATAACTCCGTGGCTTGAGAGTAATTTAACATCATTGCAAACGGTCTCTGTTCCTCGATCAACTACCCTTGAGAGCGTCTTGATATCAACAGGTTGCGCTGATTCAACCAATACGTTGAGAATCTCCATTCGCTGTGGTGTAACCACTTTTTGAAACGCATCTGGCGTATTAAGCACAATGGTCTTATCTGGATTTACTGCCCGTTCTCTGCTAGGTAGTGTTGTTTCCTGATCTATATTGTCCGTGGGTATAACCCATAATTGCAAGACTCGCTGGTCTTGGTCCTTCGCGTTATGTTCTTTGTCGTTATCATTGCTGCTCATACACTCTGTCAAACTCCCGTTAATTGATAGTCAGCGTAGGCACTCTGCTGTTTTACCGACTGCTGCTGCCTATCCCCGCATGTCTTGTGTTGTGTATCGTCTATCGAACCAGTTAGTCATTTTGTCCAGACCAACTAGTTCAATAATTTATATTCAAACATAATAATAATTCCCCACATGTGTAATATATATTACTAAACCGCTTGGCTTTTTCAGAACAGGAGAAAGACACGGTCTCTAGCCAGATTATCGATAGTACTGCTCTACTACGGTTGTGCCAATTTAACATTTACAGGCTACGTTCTCGTCTTCTAGGACTGACCGGTGTTGACTACCTCGGTATCAAGTAGTTCGAGAGGTGAAGCGTCTTGTCATCACGGAAATTTTCGATTTCTGTACGACCCCGAAGCTTGTTAGTGGACCCCTGTTCTCCCCGAGCGTAGTTCGGTAGGCCTGGTCTGACCAGTCACACTCAACGCCCCTACCTTGCGGGTTGATTGACTGACACCCCGTAACTCACAACGCTTTGGGCTGTGAGTCACTGTGCTTTCGTGTGGATTCAAACTAAGTAAATGGTTATGGTCAACTACGTGTCGGCTTCCTCCAAAGGGGGGCAAGCCCTGTGGCATCCGCCTCGTACCGCCTGTGAATTTGAATCCAGCTATGAATCCAGAAAAGTTAGATATCCTGAGGTGCACCTCAGAATAGCTAGTTAGTTTCCAGATTACTTATCGCTAAATACAACGCTTGTAAACTCAAATCGGGTTCCACCGTCTTTCTCTGCTTTCAGAGTTATTTCCCAGCCATGCGCTTCGATGATGCGACGAACAATTGATAGGCCAAATCCAGTGCCGTCCTTTGATGATGAATAGCCGGGATCGAACACCAGATCTTGTCTTTCGTCTGGGATTCCTGGTCCGTTATCCTCGACGAATATACCATCATTGCCATCCAATTGACCGACGCGCACAGTAACATCTTGCCTCCCGTGCTCGACCGCGTTGCGAAATAGGTTCTCAAATACCTGTTGTAAGCGACTGAAGTCACCTTCCACTGTCATATTATCAACGACCTCTAATGTCGCATCATTAGTGTCGACTTGATTCCAACACTTGCCAACAAGATCAGTTACGTTGATTGATTCAACTTCAGCAATTGTCTCACCCTGTCGAGCAAGTGCAAGGGTATCTTCAACGAGAGTTTCGATGCGGTCGAGCGACTCAACAAGCGGGTCAGTATGTGGACTCTCAACTTCCTCTTCGAGAAGTGCAGCTCGTCCCTGTGCAACATTGAGCGGATTGCGTAGATCGTGTGAAATAACACTTGCAAATTCGTCAAGTCGCTCTTTCTGCCGACGAAGCTTTTGTTGCTGGTGCTTCTGTGTGGTGATATCTATAAGAAGTCCAATATCAGCGACATTGGCATCATCTCCGGATCCAGTTTCGATCCGCTGGGCGTAATCACTCACCCAGCGAATACCCTCCTCAGTCTGAAGACGGTACTCACGCTTATACGAATCTCCAGGCTCAGCCAGTGTTGCTTCCTCCTTTACTAATGATTCGTCCTCCGGGTGAACATAAGTCAGATATTCATCAGTGGATTTGATGTTAGTTTCCAACACTGGATTTGGTGTCGGATAGGTTTCAACAGCTCCCGTTGCTGGATCAATTTCATAGATAACACTGGTTGTCGCCTTGAGTATCAGCTCTATACGCTGCTGTGTCTGCTCAAGTCTTTGCTGGTATGCCCGCTGTTCAGTCTGATCTCGCGCAATGCCAACAATTTGCGTTACCTGTCTATCTTCGATGATAGGTGTCAGCGTTGTTTGCCAGTATGTTATTCCAGCAGGAACCTCAATCGTCTCTTCGTAGTTGATCGTATCACGACAATCAACACATCGCTGATAGTTTTCAACAAGTTCAGTTGCTTGCTGAGCGTCAAAGAGGTCTGATGGTGTCTGTTCCTGCAAGTCTTCCTGGGAAAGACCGGTTCGCTGTTGATGTGACGGATTATTACGTTGGTAACGGAATACATATTCTCCGTCCGTCTCCTCAACATTAATCAGAAATATACTGTCATCGACTGTGTCGAAGATCCGCTGATATACCTCCTCGTTTTCATTCGAATCAGAACCAGCGGTATTGATAACTTCATTGCTCTTCTCTTGATTTCCCATTGCATAATATATGTTTGGTAGATACAAAAGTAGTCAGTTCTGTGCGGCCACTGTGATATTGCCCCCATCTATGTGATTCGTAATCTCTGCTCCCAGAATGATAGCTACCTGAAGGAACCCAGGCAATCTTCTATACGGTGGTTTTATTTCCTTCAGAGTGTTTTCAGAACAGACAAGTCAAGTGGTTACTGATATCGCACTCACTGTTGATCTCGCAATCATTCTATTGAGCGCAGCATTACTCGGGTTTGTCGCCAGACAGACCGGACAGCCCACAATCATTGCGTATATTGTAGCAGGGGTACTTATTGGGCCTGTTGCCTTCGGAATTGTCGAGGTTACGGAACTGACTGAGACGCTCTCAGATTTCGGGCTTGCATTTCTCCTCTTTTTACTCGGAATTAAGATGCGGCTTGATGATATCCGACATGTTCTTTCTCCAATTGTTAAGATATCAATTCCGCAAATGACAGCCGTTGCAACTGTCGGATTTGGAGTTGCTTACGTGCTCGGGTTTTCGCTTCTTGAGTCAGTTATGATTGGTCTGGCGGTGATGTATAGCTCGACGGCAGTTGTAATTAAGATGCTTACTGACAAGGGTGAAGCAACGACCCTTCACGGAAAGATCGATGTTGGTGTCTTACAGCGTTAGCAAGGCGAAAGCCCACCCGTTTACGGGTGTGGATAAAGCCAACAACTGGGAATCTATCCACGGGACTGAGCTATCCCGGTGTTTTATCAGCAATCAGAACGTAGACATGACCACGCCGAGGCGGTTTCGCCGCCCTATTAAACGGATAATATCGGGATTCGGACCACACCACGTCTGAAGGAATCCCCTTCAGGCCGCTGGCTGTGGATTCCGGACACACGGTAACTCTGAATCCCATGCCGGGATAGGAGTAACGGCGGCTTGGCCCCGCCAGCGGTCTGGTCATGCCGACTGGACTGCAAACCTGAAACTCCCAACCAAGCGGTGCGGTGCCGTGGGAATCCCACCCCGTTCACGGGTGGGAGGAGGTCAATTGCGCAGGACATCGTCGTTGTTATTCTACTTGCTGTTTTGGCTGCAGGACGACCAGACAGTGTAGCTGAGATTGGGACAACTCTAGTGATCGTTCTTATACTTGTTGCGCTTATTATAGTTGCTGCATTAGCTGCCTCGAAATATGTTCTTCCGAAGCTCTTTCGGCGAATCGCCAACAACAAAGATGTCTTTTTCCTAATTGCAATCTCGTGGGTATTTCTGTTTATTTTTGTTTCTGATCAGATCAATCTCTTTCTTTCGCCACTTGGTATCGAAGCGTATCTCTCTATTGAGATGGGAGCATTCCTTGCTGGACTGGCAATTGCTCAACTTCCATACAGTAAACAACTACAAGACCGAGTCAACCCTCTAACTGACCTGTTTGTAATGATTTTCTTTGTCTCTGTCGCACTGGACATTGAAGCAAGCGAACTTCTATTCTACTGGGAGGAAGCGGTTATCGCTGCTGCAGTACTTATGCCTGCGAAATTCCTGATCTTCTTTGTCCTCATCAACTGGCAGGACTTCGACATTGAGACAAACTTCCTTGGCAGTCTGTATATGATTCAGGTTAGTGAGTTTGGCATTGTTGTCGGTGTTGCTGCACTCGAAGGGAATTTTATCAGCGAAGAGATCCTTGGATTCCTAACTCTGCTTGCGTTGATCACGATGGCTGTTTCGGTATACTTCATTGCCTTTGGTGACAAACTATTCAACCGATTTGAATCACAGCTATCACGGTTTGAACCTGAGGATACCTTCTCTGACGGCGCGAAAGATTACTATGAGCACGCTGTTGTTGTTGGATATGATGATGTCACGCGAAATATCCTTCCGTTATTGGATGAACATTATGATGATGTAGTTGTTGTTGATCGCCAGGTAGAACATACTGAGGCTCTGAAATCCGCCGGATTTGATGCTGTGTATGGCAACATGAAAAGTGCAACTATCCGCAAGGACATCGGCTTAAAGAAAGCTGACTTTGTTCTTTCATCATCTGACCAAGTTCCAGTGAATAAAACAATATTAGAGGAAGTACCTGACGATGCGACAGTATTTGTTGAGGCTAATACGCAAGAGGAGGCTGATGAACTGTACAAGCATGGAGCTGACTATGTTATTACGAGTGTTGATCTTGCAGCTGATCGATTGGCTAATTATCTCCGAGCGCACGCTGAAGGGCGCCCGGAATTCAACCGAGCGATCACAAGTGACGGAGAACTCCTTCGCAACCCGGATCCATTTCCGGAAACACATGACCAGATGGTTGGTGATCTTGATGATTAATCAAATTACCCGGTATACGTTGCGAAACACGCGTCTTCGGCTACTAAGTAGTAGCCGACAGCCGATGTGCGGTGGTGATTGCAATGTCTGAGCTTTTGACAACAGTTGCGGTTCTGTTCATTATTGCTGGACCATTCCTGCTAATCGCCGATTGGTTTGACTTCCCGGCGGTTCCATTTTTGATCATCGCAGGCATTCTTGCCGGTGCTCTTGTTATTGAGGAAGACGCATTGCTACTTGAGCTGGCTAGATACGGCGTCGCACTGTTAGTATTTGATTTCGGACTCCGGATTCAACTGGATGAAATCCGAACTGTTCTTGCCGATAGCGAACTTGCTGCCCTTGGTCATATATTCATTGCTGGATCACTGGGTACAGGATTTGGATTTGTACTTGGAGTGCCACTTGAGCAAGCGGTCTTTCTGGGTGTTGCTGTGGCACTGTCCTCAACGATGGTTGGAACAGCACTCTCAAAAACAGAACTCAATATAAATCTCGTTCGTGGTCGATTGGCAGACTCGATCAATTTTGTCGAAGATCTCGTTGCTGTCGGTATTATTCTGGTGGTCGGAGCAGGGACACTTGCGCCAGATCCTGTCGCAATCGAGCTAGGTTACGGTGTTATGCTACTAATTGGGGCTCTTATTGTCAACCGATACTTGTTCAGTCTGGTTGGCCGACTGGCGAGTGGATCTGATGAGCTTATGATTGTTGGCGTGGTCTCGTTGCTGGTTTTATTTCTCGGCGCGGCAGAGCTTGCTGGCATCTCGATCGTTATTGGGACATTTGCCGCCGGCATTGCGGTCCGACACGAACCTGGAGAATATCTCGGTTTGTTCACTGGTCTGGAATCAATCAAGGACTTCTTTATTGCAATTTTCTTTGTTACTGTTGGAGCACTGGTTGTGGTTCCGTTCTTCGAGATGCCTGCAGCCGCGTCCATCGAGAAACTCCTGATCGCTTCTGGATTAATCATTTTCACTGTGGTGATAAAACCAGTAATCACAGTTGCGACTCTTCTCTACCAAGGATACGAGGCACGTACCGCGACATTAACAGCGCTGACAACTGATCAAGTCAGCGAATTCGCTCTGATTATCGCAATCGAGGCGTTGTTGCTTGGCTTGCTGGCCCAGTCTGTGTTTGATGCAATTATCTTTGCTGCCGCTGTTACAATGGTCACATCGAGTCTCACACACCGATATGACGAACAAATATATCGGTGGCTTGCAGGTCAAAATATCCTCCCGACTCGGCACAGAAAAGTTGATGAGCTAAGCCATGTGTCTGAAGATATCTCAGACCATGCCATTATCGTCGGCTATGGAAGAACGGGCAGACAGCTCGTTGAGACGTATGAGGAAATGGACGAGCCTTACGTTGTGATTGAAAATGATTTAACCCGTCGTGATGAGATTGCTGCTAAGTGTGATCAGTATATCTTTGGTGATGCAATGAACCAGTATGTTTGGGAGAAAGCAAATGCCGATGAGGCTAATATCATTATTTCGACAACACTGTCCGAACGAATGTCTAAGCGGCTACTTGAATTTGACTTTGATCCAGATCTTATACTCCGTGCGACAGAACAGCGCACCGCCCTTGAGTTGCTTGATGCTGGAGCGACATACGTTATTGTCTCAGATCTGCTGGCAGGTGAGCAATTGATAAAGAAGGTCCGGGAAGTGCTTGACGACGATGTCAGTTCTGTAGAACCAAAGTTCCATTGACATACACATAAGTTGTCTACTGCAAAATCCACTTTCCATTGTCGCATTGAACAGCTCAAACACCGTCAGTCTGCTACACAAACAGCATTGAAAATAGGACGCTGACGCTAACTTAATTAGGCTAGCGCAGATACTATTGATACCGTGACAGATAACGGCGGCGGACAAACAGGTGAAGACGAACTTGATCGGACAATTGGGTTAGCTGGTGCTCTCACAATTGGGACAGGTACGATGATCGGTGCCGGTATCTTTGTTTTTCCTGGCCTGGCAGCAGGTGAGGCTGGACCTGCGGCATCAGTTTCATTCGCAATCGGAGCAGTCATTGCCTTACTGGTGGCATTGCCAACATCGGAGTTGGCAACAGCAATGCCCAAAAGCGGCGGTGGCTATTATTTTGTTTCACGCGGACTCGGAGCATTGCCGGGGGCAATTGTTGGGATTGGGCTCGTTTTTGGACTGACCTTTGCAACGGCGTTTTATTTGGTTGGGTTTGGCGAATATGTCATTGAGATTCTTATCGAAATAGGGGTCATAGAATCACCAGGTGTGGCGGTCGGACCTATTGAGGTCGTCAGCGTTGTTGGTGTTCTCCTTGGCGTGGGGTTGACGGTCCTCAGTGTGTTTGGCACAGAGAATACTGAATCGTTACAGAACGCTGTTGTTGGACTACTATTGGCAATTCTAATCGTCTTCCTTACAGTGAGCGGACTCGATTTACTTGGCGTTCGAGGAGAATCAAGAGTTAGTGGATCCTTCGCTCCAGAAGGATATACTCCGATTCTTACAACGGCTGCTCTTGTTTTTACCTCATACCTTGGTTTTGCACAGATTGCCACAGTCGCTGAGGACATTGTTAATCCTGATCGTAATCTTCCACTCTCAATGGTTGGATCAGTTGTTCTTGTCGGCGTCTTTTATGTTGTGACGCTCCTGATCACGGGCTACACTTTTCCAAGTGAGGAGTTATTGGAAATGGGTGAGACCGCAATTGTTGACGTGGCAGAGGAGTATCTCGGCTTGGCCGGCGCAATTGCTATCCTTATCGGTGGATTGCTCGCAACGCTGTCATCAGCAAATGCATCGATATTGAGTGCGTCTCGAGCACTATACGGTCTAAGCTCTGACCGACTTGCTCCACCGGTTGCTGCAAAAGTCAACCGGGAATATGGTACACCACACTTTGCGTTAGCGTTTGTTGGTGGAACTACGATTGTGCTTGTTGCTTTCGGGCGAACAGAGGTTCTTGCAGAAGTCGCATCGTTCCTACATCTCATTCTTTACGGGCTCATATGTGTTGCACTACTTGTCATCCGACGGCGTGATCCAGGCTGGTACTCCCCATCGTTCCGTTGTCCTGGATATCCAGCTGTTCCAATCATAGGGGGCCTTGCCAGTTTTGCGTTGATTCTGTTCATGCAGCGACTTTCACAGATCCTTGGCATCATCATTTCTGTGATCGCAATCGGATGGTATCTGGTCTATGCAAGAGATGTGAATCTGAAAGATGATCTCTAACCAACAGGAACTACCGCGGAATTGAAGCAATTTATCTAACGCTATTCGCTTTTTATGCCATAGCTGGTATACGGTAATGCCCGTCTTGATCAAGATACAATACCGTTCTGTACTCTCATCTTCTTCAGGGGTCGTTGGCAGGTAATGTCCCTAATCCAGCGGCCATAAGCCGACGGACAATTGCCACAAATCCATTATTAAATCCGCGACCAAACACCGCTTGCTCGCGTACCCCGTTCTCTGGGGTTGTCTCTTCAAATGTACTGACCATAATTGTCGCTTTATCAACCAAGAGCAACCGACTGATCGTCGTATCATCTTTAGGAATCGGCGACTCGTCTAACCATTTCAACTCAGAGAGGAACACAGAAGTGCTGGGAAGATGTTCCTGCAATTGTCTTTGTGTAGACTCATCGGTCGTACCAATTAGAACATTAGCTCCCCGAGCTGCTGCCTCAGCAAGATGATCAATGAGTCGTCCAGATAGATCAACACGTTGATCAAAAATTAGCAGTAGTTCTTCTTCTGCCTCTGTCGTAAGCTGATTAATTCGGTTTTCAATCGCCGCGCTGCCCGAAAGTGTCCATACCTCATGTTTTACCGATCCGTCGTCGTCAATCGGATCCATGATTTCCAGTGACTTCTGTAACTCGGCTACCCGCTCGGTATACTCTTTCCGAAGTGTTTCAGTTGCTTCAGGAATTGAAACAGCGCGGAATACCTTTGGATTTGAATGCTGGATCTCGATTAAACCTTTTTTTTCAAGTACGTCGGCAGCATCGTACACTCGAGTTCGTGGCACAGCAGAAATCTCGCTTATTTCCTTTGCCGTTGCCTCCGGCAAGCGCGTCAAAGCGGTAAATGTTCGCGCCTCATATTCTTTTAATCCCAATTTCTTAAGTAATTCAACCGCACTCTGTTGCTTTTGTGATGTCATATTCATGGGGCCCCAACCAATTACACAATAAAGTATAACCGGCTAGAAAAAGATAATTGTTCAGAGAAAAAGACTTTTTCCTGTTAAATGTGGTAATTTTGTAACTCAGATAATCACAACAAAACTATAACACCCTCACCCGTATTGTCTAATGGCACATGGCACTAGGTCCCAACCATATATTCGCTGTGTGCTATCTTTCTTTCTTTTTTGCATTCATATTAGTCTAACCAGCAATAGCTACCTGATACAATGCTGGCCTAGTTACATATCAGTACAGAGAAGTGGCGCCATTTCCCATCAAGTTTTGTAGCTTGTCATTGTGGTGAGCCCATGATATTTAACTCGACAGCTATGAGTACGTGTTATGACAGCTCTCAATCGAGTGCTTATACCGGTTGATGTGTCTGAGTCACCATCGGTTAGTGGAGCACTCGTTAATGCCTTGCCTCCAGCTGACGTGATCCTCCTTGGGTACTGGTTGATTCCACACCAGACAACATCGGAGCAAGCCCGTACACAGTTTGGTGCAGAAGGCCAACAGACACTACAGTCCGTTGCTGATCAGATCACAGATTACGGCCTTGGTGTACAAACAGAATTGGTATTTGCTCATGATCGAAGCCAATTGATCGACAGAGCTACAAACAAATATAACTGTCAATCGGTGCTAGTTCCAGGATCTGAGTCGCCTTCTACTGACACGCCACGCGGACTGGTACTCGTGAAGCCTGATGCCGATCTCGACCGGATTGCTACGACCATTGGAACACTGTTCGAGGAAACTGATGCCGAATTTACACTGTTTCATGTCGCTGGGGATTCGGTCGATCAGCCATACGACACGACTGAATATTTACTTCGAGGGATGAAAAGCCGACTTACAGAGCTTGGTCTTGACAAGGATCGGATTTCATGGAAACGATCAATGGCGTATAATCGGGTTGATGCTATTCTTTCAGAAGGTTCTGACTATGATTTTGTAATCCTGAGTGAATCCGAGCCAACACTGCGGGAGCGAATTTTTGGCCCCGTTCAGTCCGAACTTGCCAAAAATACACAGAAACCCCTGCTTACAGTTCGCGTTCGTGAATGAGCTAATACAAGATCATTGGTCTGCTCTGTTGTGTGTACATGCAGCCCCGGCGATTCACACGCTGGCTTCTGATGACACAAACACAACTGGAGTATTTCGTTCTCCGAGCAGCGTTTCTGCAATGGTCTCTGAGGCAAAAAACTGCTGTGTTGCTGATCGTGGCTCGTAATTGAGAACAACGACATCGATTGCCTGCTCATCAACAAGATCAAGCAATCCCTGCCGCACTGATTCTGTTGATTCGTCGTTGTACTCCAGTTTACGAAGACCAGCAGTCACCGTTGCATCGTATCCTTCTCCCATTGATTCAATTTGGCTGAGCATGCCTTCTTTTTCCTCGATCTCTCCACGGGTGAGGTGAGCAACAACGATCTCTGTCTGTGGACTTCCACCGAACAGTTCAAGAGCCTGACGAATTGTCTCTTTACTTTCAGCAGTAATCTTGAACTGCTCTCTCGTGATTATATCGGTCGTGTCGGTATTAAAGGGAACGAGTATTCGCATGATTTCTATTTTGTAGCAAGACGGAAAGTTCTGTTCGATAGAACCAAAAATAGCAATCCATCACGCAGCTCGGGTTGAAAACATCAACAAAAATATGTGTTTTGACTGCATGGATTTTCCCAATACTGACGTTTCTTTTACCGGTGGTTGTAACCAGAGAAAGAGCTTCATGCGTGACAGCCAACGGCCTCGGGGTCAAGCCCCGAGGGTTTCGGACGACCACGAGTCACTCGGCCTGCTCTATCTATAGACAACTAGGTTATCAGTATTTTGAGTGCTATTCACCACATTGTTACAACAATTGTATATTTCACTATCAGAGATAGCTAGTCAGTGCTAGCTTGTCTGTTCACTGATGATCCCTGGCACGTTCTCTAACGTGTAGGTTGTACATCAGGCTTGAGAGATGCAGAGATACGGACAGCACTTATTGATGTATCCTCCGTAAGGTATGACAGCTATCGTAAAATCCCAGCAGACAGGAACCCATGATTGAGCCAAGTATCGGGTATATTCAGACATTGTTTATTGCAGCGGCGACTTTTATTACTCTCATTATTGTGACATTTTACTGGACAAAAAAGACCTCGACAGCACACAGCTGCGTGATCACTGTTATCTTCTCCGGTATAAACACTGTTGCCGTACCTGCTTTGTTATCTGTCGGTATTGATGAACTGACACTGATCTATACATCACTTCCTTTTTTGATGGCTGTTTCCTTCTTTAGGCGTGCTATTGATGAGGTGATACGCTATGATTGAATTTATTTATTTCACGCTAATTGTCGTTTGTCTTATCTTTGGAATCTTTTTCACACTGGTGTCAGCAGTCGGAGTAATTCGGCTTCCTGACGTATATTCACGTGCACACACTGTTTCACAGACCGACACACTTGGCGTAGGTTTGGCGCTTGCTGGAGTAGCTTTTGCAGCAATCGCACTTGGTTGGGGCTCACCGACGGTAAAAATTGTCTTGCTGTTGTTCTTTATTTTTATTACAAATCCAACGGCAGCACATGCTATTGCTCGTGCTGCAAGTGAACAGGACATAGTTCCGTGGCGAGAAGATGATGATCGAAAAGACACAGACCTAGTGAATCGGACTACATCTGATGATACAGGGCATGATATGCCTCGTTCTGACTCTCAAGATACCAGCGAATAGCTATATTAAGGCCTGCAAAATGATCAGTAACGTAGGCCTTTCCGGAAGACCTTTGCTTTGCCCTGTGTAGGAAATGGCTAAAAACAATACCCAGTATCGTTCTACAGAAAAAGCAGGCAAAGTGCCTCGGAGCTTGACCCCGAGGTACTTCACTACGCTCAAGAACAAGACATACATCTATTCAGACGGCAAATATTTCGTCACCTGATGATTCGCACCTACCAACCAGATCGTGATTCTGAGGTTCTCTGGAAACTAAAACAGAGGTTTGAACGCGAGCTTGGAGACACCACTGGTGGTCCAGAAAAAATGTCTCAATATGAGGCAAAGCTGGATGATGCATACAGAGATCGCTACCTGCAGTGGGCCGCTGACTGTGTAGCTACAGAAGATTGCATCATGCTCGCTGAGATTGACAACGAAGTAGTTGGCTATGCGTTTGTTCTCCCAGAACGCTTTGCGATGATCTGGGACGCTGCCGTGCTTAATGAATTATTTGTTATACCAGATCATCGCGGTACAGTTGTTGGATCAAGTTTGATGGATGCTGTAATTGAGATTGCCTCAGCACAGGAACTCCCACTGGATCGACTGGTTCTCGATGTTGATCCAACAAATAAGCGAGCAAAGACGTTTTACGAGCGGTATGGCTTTGAACACTGGGGAGAGATGGTTGCTCGACCACTTTAACCACTCTTGTTATACTGCTGACGAAACCTTACGAGACGATCATCGAAAGAAAATACAACGAGTTGACACAACATATTCAGAAATATCTGTGGCTTGATAGGTTGCTGTCGTCTAATCTTCTTAGTAAAGGACGTGCGCTACTTCTGACCCGACAACAATTCGCGTGTCAGGACTGTGGATACGAGGCAAATGCCGATTACAATGCGGCGAAGAACATCGCCAATCGATATTGCGGGTATATCCACCGAGGGCAGAAGTCTCGCGGTGGATGGGCCAGTAGTCAACTGGCCCTGAAGTCAGGGACGTTGAACGTGAACGGTGAGTACACCCCTGCCGAATTGCCCGGCTAAAACGGGAGTCCACTGACAAGCTCCGGGGCTTGACCCCGGAGCAGTTGACAATAATACCAAGATGCATACTCATGGGTTTCGCTGTGGGAAGAGAAGCTGGGTCATGTGATCATTATGTTGTATGTTATAGATCTGAAGTCATATACTCTATAACATGAATCACGTACCTAATGACGTCATTGACAAAATCGATTCCTTTGGGAGAGATCTTCTTCACGGGACGCCATCTCAAGTCGAAGGACAACTTCGACGTGACCTTCGATTGACTATTGGGCGCAGGCGCGGACTGTTGAAACTGCCGAACTTTGTTATCTTACTGAGCACACACAGGCTCCGCAAACACTCCGTGGCCGAGGTTCGTTTGTAACGACGATCGTTGACAATGTTGATGATCGACTCCGGTCGTGGGGTGTTACTCCTCCCGACGCCTATGAGTATGTCCGAACAAGAGATAATTCTCACGTATACAGTGGACAACTCAGTCTCCCTTAACCACCCATTTACACTCCTGAAAGGCGTGAGCTTTCGCCTCGATACCGCTGTAGTCCAATATCCTTCTCACTGACAGTAGGATAGACCGCACTAGATACGTAGCAAATGCGATGTTGCTTTTCTCTTCAATATCGAGGCATTCCATACTGTTTTGCTCTTCTAAGTCTATTGTGAGTCATGGACCAAGACCGTATTCATGCTCAAAAGCCACAGCAAGATCCTGAGAACTGGTCGACTGGACAGATTGAATCAATACGTAGTGAGGACGGACACTGCATTGTGACAGTTCATACCGATGAAGGTTTGATTGAGCTTACCGTCACTACTGCTATTCGTGACCTCTTTGTGAGCAGGCTGCCAACAACAAAAGAAGAATCGCCAGTCGGGGAGGTGATCTGGTTTAAACGGCGAGGTAGACATTAATTCGACCGCTTCATTGGCATTATTAAGCGACAAAACCATATCTGTCGTTGCTTATCGGTTGTCTGCAAGGACAAGTTCTTGCTGATTATCGGTTCCAAATGGATCTGGATACGTACTCCAGTTCTCGTTCACCTCTGTATCTATAAGTAGGCAGTCCTCAAGCCATGTATTTATCTCAGCAATCTTAACGTTGTGCCCAATAAATATAAGCTCAACTTGATAATCTCTCTCTTTATTATCTCACCGATATTTAAAATTTACAGGCTATGTTCCTGTCCTCAAGGAGCGACCGCTGGGGACGAGTAGGGCGGGGATACAACCGTTCGCTCAGTCAAAAGATACTGTGAACAAATGAGAATGGAACTCCTCTGCTTGCTCTGCAAATGATCTTACTACCAGTATTTGAGATGCTCAGCCTGATAATCCTTGGAAAATGATAAATCGAGCACAGTAATCGTACATACCCGATAATCTTCGCCCAAAAAAGTTAGGAACTACGCTTCATGGAGTCGACCGCCATCAACTGCAATGTTCTGACCAGAGAGATAGCTCGCAGCATCACTACAAAAGAAAAGAATAGGAGCAGCAACATCCTCAAACGATGCTGGGCGGTTACGAGGGAGGTCAACCACATCAACAACACTGTTCTCAACAACAAACGGGGAGACAGTGTTGACTGTAATTCCATCGTATTGTGTATCGTAGGCTAATGCTCGAGTGAACATCAGTACAGCTTTTTTTGCTGCAAAGTAGGGAAAGTTCAAGGGCAATGAGTGGTCGTCACGTGCGTCAGCTACACCGAAGTTGATGATGCGACCCCATTCCTCCTGCCGCATTGCTGGAAGGACTCGCTGGGAACAGAGGTATGTGCCGTAGAGACATCCTTCGATAGTTCTTTTCCACTCATTGAATGAAAGCTCGTCCCAGTTTCCTCTTGGAAATGGACCAACAGTGTTAATCAGTATATCAACACTTCCGAGCGTAGATTCACAATCTTCCACCAGTGAATCAACTTCTTGAGAAACGGTTATATCTCCTTGAACAGTTGTTGCTCTGGCTCCCAAATCACGAGCAGCATCAGCAGTTTCTTCTGCCTCCGTTTTGCTTTCTCGATAATGGACAGCGACATCTGCTCCAGCGTCTGCGAGGTTGAGCAAAACCTCACGTCCGACACGCTTGGCTGACCCAGTAACAAGCGCAGTTCGACCAGTTAAGTTCGGGTTAAGATCAATCACAACTCAAGTTAGTATGTGCACCTGCAAAAACATATGCTATTCTACAACAGTACACATGTTATCTTTTTTTCACGTGAGTGCAGAGATCTGGATGCGGTTTCACAAGCTCGGCTGCTGAATCACTTACCTGCTCGCTCCATATGATCACTTCTTGAGAACGAGGACGCAGACTGTCAGAACTAAGAAGGTCGGTTGTTGTCTGGAAGTACCTTCCCTGGGTTAAGAATATTGTTTGGATCGAGTGATGACTTTACTGATTGCATTGCTTGCACTGTTTCTTGGTTATACTCAGAATCAAGGAACCCGATGATAAGGCAATTGAAGAATGACTCACTGAAGTCGAACAACGCTGTCCGATCAGCGACAATATCGCTAACACAACACCGACCAACCTCTCTGTTGCCACGCGTTGAATCGCTTCACACAGAGGATTCGCTATCCTTGTTTTATTGCAACCTCAATGGGTTGTCGTCCACACAAACTATAGGCCTATCACCAACCTGATACAGCTTGATGGTACACTGTCTTACTATTCCATCTCTTCCAAGATCTCGTCGGGATTCTGAATGTCTGCTTCGGTCTCTCCTTCTTTGATAGCTTGTGCTTCTTGCTCTATCTGTTCGAGATCAGCATTGGCTTCTTGACCTATTTCATCAAGAATTTCTTCGATATCGTCAATTCCGAGCAGTTCGCGGGTCTCCTCATCAAATCCAAGGCTATCAAGTGGTCCATCTTGTGTTTGGACATCGGAGCCAGTAAGATGCTTGCCATATCGGCCAACCAACGATGACAGTTCTTGTGGAACAATAAATGTGCTTGATTCACCCTGTCCAATTTCCTCAAGTGTTTCCATTCCTTTGTCGATCACTGCTCGTTCACCCATGGACTCAGCAGCGCGGGATGATAGTACTGTGGAAATAGCGTCACCCTGTGCTTCGAGAATCTGACTTTGCTTTTCTCCTTGTGCACGGATAATACTGGACTGTTTTTCACCTTCTGCTCGTTCAACAGCACTGCGTCGTTCACCCTGTGCTTCAAGGATCATTGCACGGCGTTTTCGCTCAGCAGACGTCTGTTTCTCCATGGCTCGTTGGACATCCTTTGATGGGTTTACCTCACGAACTTCGACTGATTCAACGCGAATTCCCCACTCGTCAGTGGGTTCATCCAATTCCTCACGAATTCGAGCGTTGATCTCTTGTCGTTTGTTCAGGGTGTCATCAAGCTCCATGTCCCCGATAACCGCTCGTAAAGTTGTCTGGGCAAGATTTGAGACTGCTTCTTTGTAGTTCTCGACTTCTAAAAATGCCTTCTTCGCATCCATTACCTTGATGTAGACGACAGCGTCTGCGGTCACTGGTGAGTTATCTCGTGTAATTGCTTCTTGTCGCGGTATATCGATTGTCTGGGTCCGCATATCGAACCGATATGTCTTGGACACAAATGGCGGGACAAAATTGATCCCTGGCTCTAATAGCTCGCGGTAGTCTCCGAGGATAGTCAATGCCCGCTTTTCGTACGCATCGACAATCTCTATGGAACTATAAATCGCTATGACAATTAACGTCAGTAGCAATATTCCAACGAATAGTGTCGTGAGTGCAACCATAGCCTACTATTCGGGAGACATCCGGGAAAGTCTTATCCTTGGCTGGATTCGCTGTACACCGTATCGCTAACCACCCTCAGTGGACGTTCCTAATTACTAATTAGCAGATACGGTTGGCGTACTTGTCTTATTTCTCATTATGCCTTGTCTGGATTGTACGCCTCAACTGAATCCACTGGATGCAGGAACGTTTGAATTTCAACCGTTCGCCCTTCTGGGTCTGTCGCAAAACACTGGTAAATATCAAACGCGTCGTTCGTTGTTGGTGGCTCCTCTACGGCTGATCCTAATTTGTCTGCCAACTGGTCAACCGCTTTCTGGTCTTTAACGAGAATCGTAATTATTCCGTCTGTTTCCGCCTTGTCCCCATCACAAAATCCAACAAGAATATTCTCGTGCTGGAGAATCGTACATCCAGCCTCCTGTTCGAGCCATACCTCCATGCCAATTTGGTTGCAATAAAAATCGACAATCTGATCGCGTCGTTCAGTCCGGAAGAAGACAATGCCACCCATGTATAACTCGTTTGGGTATCCGAATAAATGCCCATCGGCTCGACACATGTTGTGATCTTCACACACTGGGCACCTAAAGTCAAAAACGACATTAAGCAAAATACTCCACGTTTTATGTCCAAATGATAGTTTTCTCAAGTTCTCCGACTTATCAGATATGACCCTGTTCAACTGTATCTCACAGAGAATCTGTTTTTGTGTCAGCTGGAACGTCTGAACGGTCCAATGGGATTATACGCTGATATTGTCAGAAGTTTAAGAGAATATGGATCATGGCACTAACGCTGTCGTCTGTGATATGGAACTGGTCTGAGATCTGCAATTACCCCATAGGCGGCGTGTCTGACTCACCCTGTTCGGCGACATTCGATGTATGCTCGGACTCATTTGTCACAGCATATATCACTGCTGGATCATGCTCAAATAACGCCGCACTCGTTTACTGCCAACCCCGACATCGGTCTCAAGGCGACAGTTGTTCTTGATCTGAATTTCTGCAGACACCGGATCACGGTATGTTCAGACATACTCCACTCGTTGTGTCTGAACCCGATAACACTCGCGTAGATATTTATACAGAAGCCTCTCATGAAAATTAACTGCTGAGTTTCTCAGAATTACCGAAGCAGGGGTGAAAAATTGTCTCTAGGTTGTTTACGACGTTCATTGACACTTTTTTTGAACATCCACGACTACCCTTCCAACCTTTGCGAAAATACAGCGCAAACAATAGAATCTTTATTTAGTATAATACATATGATATTAATAAAATCAAAAAAAATTATTAAGAGTTGACAAAGCACATAACATAATTAATAATGCCTGCAATAAGCGGGGCCGCAGTGAACACTGATAAATCGATGTCTGAAAATAAGACAAGCTCATGGATTGGTGCGACTAGAGTTTTGGTTGGACTTTTATTGGCATACGAGCTTGCTTTCGGCGGGTGGTGGAAGCTTAATACGGATTGGATAGGCATCGGAGCGGGGGGACCACTCGCTGCTCGTGCTGCTCGTGCTGTCTCTGACGGGACATATATCTGGTATTCTGTTATTCTTGAAACCGTTGTAATTCCGTACGCTTGGGTTTGGAGCAATCTAGCACTGGCCCTTCAGTTATTGTTTGCTCTCGCTCTTTTGTTCGGGTTCTGGACCCGTCCAGCGGCAGTCATTGGAGTCCTATACTTTATGACTGTGTTCAATATGGGCACAATCCGAACCTCCCCAACATTCGCCGTTGCAATTGCTTTTTTGCTCGTTACTAATGCCGGATATCATTACGGACTTGATGCATGGATTCGACAACAATCTGGAAAGTGGGCACAGTGGTCTGACAGAATTGCTTCGTTTGGGTCAATATCTCGATCTCGGCATCCGTATATCGCTGCCTCTGCTGCCCTTATCGGATTGTACTACCTACTGACAATCCCTGAGCGAGGATATGCATTTGCTGATGGGTTGGCTCTTGTCGGAGTCGAACTCACACTACTGAGTGCTGTCGTCGCTGGTGGCTTTGCATTGGCGTACCGCGGTGCCAACGTGATTTCACTTGCTGCTGACGGACTTCGTGTCTTTATAGGATATCGGCTGCTTCATGAAGTGTTTGTTCGGATTGACCCAGGAGTAAACACTTTACCTGGATGGGCACCGCTTGAGTCACAAGAGGCAGTGTTTACAGATATCGCAGCTGCTCACATATCACCTGTTACGATATTTATTGAGGCTGTCATCCTTCCAATACTCCCTGCTTGGGTGATCTTCTTTGCAGTGATCCAGACCGTATCTGGAATTGCTTTGTTTATTGGCTACCGAACGCGTTTATTTGGATTCATTACGGTTGGCTATCTTGTTATGCTCATCGCGCTTGGATTTGTCCGGTTAGCTCCGCTGTTACTGATGAGTGCTATCCCTGCAGCCACTCTTGGTGGCAGATATGCAAGTATTGACAGTATTAATGGTCGATCACAGAACCCGATGACGGTTACATTCTCTCAACTTCCCGTCTCCTCTCAAACGATGTTATACGGTCTGAGCGTCATTTCAGTTGTTTTTGTTGTGGTAGGGCTTGTGCTTGGTGTTGAGCCAAGTGGATATAGATCAACAACAGGACAAATTAGTCTAGTAATGATTGGGTTTACTATTGCTGCTTTAGTATTCGGAGCACAGGGCTTTTCATCGCCAGAACAGACCTAACCGTTAAACGACTGACTCGAGTCAAAAAATCAGGTGAGACAGAATAAGGGAACTGTTTCTCTAGCTAGCAGATGATAACCGTAATTAAGTAATTTACCACCTGATATTGCAATCTTCTCGCACTCAAAAAGCGTACATGTCGCAAGGTACTAGACCGGTGATAACTGATAGCAGAAGGTAATACTGGGTTTAGGAGCTTTCACAGTAGACCTTTCGGGAGAGCCTTGATTGATAACTCGGGAAAATTGACCCTGTATACTTTTGATAGATAGATGTCCGCTCTATTCATGTATCCTTGAATTGCAGAAATAGCTGCTATCAGCTTCTACTCAATCCACTCGGTTTATTCTGCGTACCCTGGCCGACCCGCTAATCAATGTATATTCAACCCGACAGCAATCTTTGATTAGCGGGCTAGTATGGTTGTTACAGTCGCAATTTATGGATGCGATAATATTTGATAGGCCACTTTGTCCGGAGCTTTTGAGCTTCAGATGCAAACAGACAGACTATGTGTATTCCAAAAGTAGATCACACTGCCATTACGCGGTCGTGAGGCAAACGCCCATCTGGGGTGTAGATGAAGTCGACAATTAGGAGCCAATCAGTAATGAGAGCGCCAGTCCGACGTTTTGATTCTTTACCGATATGTAGACATGACTGTCCTAGGGTTGTTTGACCGCCTTGGTAAACGAATCATATCGGAATTCGGGCCACGCCACATCTGAGGAAATCTCTTTCGGGCCGCCGGCCGTAGATCCTGGCAAACACGGTGCCTCTGCATCCCATGTCGGGATCGGAGACGGCAGCCTGGCCCTGACAAGAGATACATCAGACCGATTGATCTGCAAACCTGAATCTCCCAACCGAGCGGTACGGTACCGTAAGGGGGGAGCCAATATCATCAATTTGTTGTCGATTCGAATTAGTCAAGCACAAGAAGTGGGCCGCTAAGCCCGCCGGTTCCAATCGAGCTAATCAACCAGACTACTATCAGGATGATCACACCGATTACAACGAGTTTTCGAGCAAACCGATTATGATGCGTGCGATCACGAGCCCTAAGATTACGAGCACAAAGACTCCGACGAGAAACGCGGCCGGGCCCATGAACAACGGCGCCACTATGGCTACCCCGGGTATCATTCTTCATCTTCATACTCGACAGTGATTCCATCAGCGACCGGTTGGAGTACGTACCCGTCAGCTTCTCTACGCTTAACAGGCGTGAAATCTCCTGTAAAGACTGTGCGGGTATCTTCCCGGATCTCGAATGACTGGTTAAATGTCAGTGGTGCCTCTCCTGGCACCTCAACGGTCGCGTCAGAGCCATCCTCAAGCGTCGCATCAATCTCATCAATATCCAACTGCAGGAAATCATAGGTCGCCACATTGAGTTCACGCTCGTCGATAAGCTGGGTGGTCTCATCCTGTAATTCGACTAAGTCGGCTTGCTGAGCCTCATCGTATTCGTAGTACTCACGGTTGGCTGGCTCTTCGTTATCTTCGTCACCGGCCTCTGCTTCTTCTGGGCCGAGCCACATGCCGACAATCGTCACAATGCAGGACGCGAAATCGGCAATATCACCAGGCTGATCGGTAACTTGTGTTGCAAGCGTTCCGGTGGCGTCATCTCCGAAACATCCCGCGAGCGACGCCATCCCTGCAGCAGTACTGGTGGCGATCAAATATGTTCGTCTACTGGCTGACTTCTCTTTTTCATCCATTGTTAATATTTTATATTTATCCGATGCTAATACTTATGAATATTCCTTAAGATTATCTCTCTCAGACGAGTATAGCCATCGTGATCGTTGTCGTTGACTGCGGCGTATACTGGGTGTCCGATTACTGTTGTACTACAATGGTATCGCTGTGGCGACATTAGCGGAGAGGGCAGCAACCTCAGTTGAATTGGCATTGGAGACGAGGGTACTGATTGTTTCTCCTAGACTAGTTTCGCTCACACTGATGCTATCAAGTACGTCACTCACGAACTCCGGTACTGCGTCTGGAAGGCCCTCAGCTGGGCCTTGACTCGGGGATTGATTCTCTGCGTTCTGTACTGCATTGTTCGCGTCTTCTGGTTGCGTCATTGCATCCGATAAAACACGATCGGTAGGGATAAAAGGGAAATACCATATCGTCGGATTAACCCGAGTATGATCGATTTTTACCTGAGTTAGTTCCCTTTTGCTCCATTTTTATCAAGCAAACAGTCGGTTACGAATTATGGGCTTCTGTTTAGCAATATAACTTTGAGATCCTCTTCGTACGCGCTCTGGTTGGACTGCATATTTGGCGAACGCTACGATATTTCGTCGAAGCTGATCAGTGGTAGATAACGGCTATGCTCCGGGTTCGAGTGTTTTTTATGGCCGTCACGATAGGTTTTGGTCTACTTTGGATTACTATTGTTTACCGTACCGCTACACCTCTCACGTCACTGCTAGTGTCCTTTAACCAGATTCGATGGCCACAGTACGGGCATCGGATGTTTAATCTATCGCTGTACTGGCCAGGGATAACTTCTTTTTTACATCTTACACAAGTGTAGTTCATGGCTAATCGTGGAAATTGAGGTATTGATCTGTTGCTCGTCTGCGGTAGTTATTTGACTGGTAACTCCGAGAGGACTCTTTCCCGATTTGGGGGACATGAGTAACTGATTTATCTTTCAACATTGTATCCATGCTCTTTGAGAATTCCCGGCAACGCATCGCGGTGATCCCCTTGGAGTTCAATCCGGCCATCCTCGACGGTACCGCCGGCGGCGACTTGTGATTTAAGATCAGAAGCAAGGGATGAGATATCGGTTTGGTCCATGTCAAACCCTTCGACAATCGTTACTGCTTTTCCGTACCGTCGTTCTTCAGTTTGTATTCGGAGTGACTGCTCGGATTTTGAGAGGTCACTGTTACTATCAAGTTCCTCAAGCAGTTCATCGATCGTGTCGTCTTTCACATATTAAATTAGGTGTCTATATTATTAACTCTGATGGACAAAAAAGTGATATTAGATCAAAAGTGTGTTGACTCAGCCAACTAAGTATCGAAGAAAATTGGAAACAAGACACTCGTAGGCGTATGATTTGATCGAGGGACTGAGCGACGCAAGCATTATCTATAATGCAGATACCAGTCTTGGATTATTAGCCACAGCAGTATCAAGACGGAAATCCCCCCGTTTACAGGTGTGGATGAAGTCAATAACTGTGATCTGATTCACACTCGTCGCTCTGGCCGGATATTCCAGAGTATCTATAGGGTAATCTTTGTCCGACTCAAATCACTCGATGACGACATAAAACAACGGCAACTCCGAGTCATTGGGTGAGATCCACAGAGAACCCACCGGCAGATAGGGGCAGCGGCTGCCTGAATCAGACAGCGCTTTGTTGACCGCAAAACTATAATCTCCCGCCCCAAGCGGCATCGGGGGAATCCCATTACATCAGTTGCGTGGAAGAAGTAAAGACGGGGAACGTGATGGATATGTTCCTTCCGTTGACGTTGATAAATTCCGACATATAGCCAGCTGAAAAACATCTGTAGAGAAAGCCGACACCCATATTGACTATGACATTTGAGGATACAGATATATCTGCACACCTCATCAAACGGTTTCGAGACGAACCAGACTGATATCGACCAGCCTATTTAAGAAGTATGAGAACAGCAATCTCAAGAAGTTCCATGGCACACGGTATGTTGTTGGCCACATGGGAAAGGAGCAAACCCCAATCATAAGTGATCTCCTGGCCGTACAAGGCCTGACACAGCTTGTTGAGTTCAAGAACGCTATACTGTTATCAGAGATCGCTGCCCCACTGAAATGTATTCATGTGGGGATTTCGGTGAAACAACAACGCGACAGCTCATTGGCCATCTTGACCAGCAGCCAGACGGACTTGATAAGTGCTTAGAAGAGATGGCCGAACTATCTGATGTCCCACCGCATCTGGTGGTAGCTGCTGAAGACCTTCACTGTAGGAGCTGGATATCTAAATATAAGCTCTATATTGTCGGCGAAGTTGATTGTTACAATAACCAGAGCGAATGGACCTGATTTATATGCCATCGATACAAGGCCTGCGACATTTGTAACCTCCATGTCCAAAACCAAATCGAAAGCTTCGGAATATACATTTAAATATGCTGTACCTATCTATCTTTGAATTGAACTGAGCCCAAAACTTAAATACTCTATATATCGACACCCTGATCCTTGTCTATAGTAAATTTCTGCTGCCGAAATCCATGACAAATATGGGCAAATCACCTTTATACTGTTCCTTTGCTGTAAATTTATAGATATTCAACATATCTCAGATCCTTTCTTTGATTCGTACCTTGTAGAGAGTGGAGGTCATGTTTGAGAATCTGTATTGCTATGAGCTATACAATAGTTTGTATTATGAATAAAATAAATCAATATTACTACATTATTGTCGCTAATACTGGCGCTCTTATAATGTCGTATTATAAATATTACTTTTATTTTCTCACATTGAGTTGATACAGAGGGAGATTAGCTTTTGACTACAGTAATTTCCCACGTATGGGAAAACCATCATTTGGGTCCGTCCAAGCAGAGCCAACACTAGTAGTTGCTGACATAACTCCTGTTGATGGTTGCCCTGTCCTTGAGATTTCAGGTAATATTATTTCTATTCAACGCGCAACACGACAAGACCATACACTCTGTGAATGCATCATTCAAACACAAGATTCGCAACTAAGTGCTAAAAAATACAATATTCCGGAAGACGCTCAATGTTTTTGCCGACAGTTGGATTGTATTGGATGTCCACCACACGTTCGTAGTGTATCAGGAGACATAATTCGCATTGAACTATATCTTCCTAACCGCAGATTTCTTCGGAGAATCCTTTCTGAAATTGAAGCTAGTACTGATTCAGTTGATATAATAAGCATCACAAATGAACGTTCGGAGAGACCTTCTGACTTGACCCGGGTTAAGCTTGATAGATTAACAACAAAACAGAAAGAGGCTCTCAAAGTTGCAACTAAGAATGGGTATTTCTCTGATCCGCGATCCGTTAACATGGAAGAACTTGCGTCACAGCTTGGGATTACTGCTTCTGCATTTGCAAAGCGACTTAGATCTGCCCAACGACAAGTTTTTACACAGCTTTATTAGTACCAGATATTGGTTAATGATACCGTGTACCATATAAATTGTTTCACATATTGAAGTGAATTCTTACTGACTCTTTGCATAAATGAATAACGTATTTGATGACTAATCAACCCGATCAGCAGGCAAGTGATCGTACTGATAACTCTGGTGAAACTTCGCGTCGAAGGTTTCTTCGCGGGTCTGTTGTGGGTGTTGGAGCCTTCTCAGCGGTAGCAGCCGCTGGGCTTATACGAACGCATGAGGTTGCAGCTGAAGTGCCTGATTCTGAGGGATACCTCGTGGTTGATTCAGAGATGTGTACAAATTGCAAAACTTGCATGTTAACATGCTCATCTGTCAATGAGGGGGAAGCGAGCCTCTCAAAGGCACGACTTCAGGTTACTGAAGACCCGCATGGAGTTGGAATGGAGTCAAGCAGAGCGTTTCCACATGATATTGAGGTAAACCAGTGCCGACAATGCGAAGAGGCACCTTGCGTTGATGTTTGTCCCACAAATGCACTCTATGCTGACGAGGAATCCGGCAATGTTCGACAAATCGAACAAGAGAAATGTGTTGGTTGTCGGCAGTGCATCGAGGCATGCCCTGTAGTTCCAACTAGAATTACTTGGACTATTGATGATCAAGTGGCTCAAAAGTGTGACTTGTGTACCAAATCTCCCAACTGGGATCAAGAGGGAGGTGTAGATGGAGATCAAGCATGTGTTGAAGTGTGTCCTATGGGATGTATCGAATATACAGAAGAGAAGCCAACTCAGGTCGGTGATGAGGGATACGATGTTAATCTGAAACGAGAGAATTGGCAAGAAAACTTTGCCGTCGGAGTTGACGGGGAGGAACCACCATGATTGGGCACGCAGGCAACATCCTTTACGTGAATCTAACTGACCGTACTGTGGATAAAATACCGACAGAAGCGTACAGCGAGTGGGTTGGAGGCCAAGGATTAGCATCAGCACTCATCTTTGACCTGATAGATGACTGGTCGACAGGCCCCTATGACCCGGAAAACGTGTATACAATTATGTCTTCCCCACTTGGAGGACTCCCAGTTCCACAAGGCCCTGGCGGCCGTACAAATCATAATTTCATTGGAGCCCAGCCATATCCCACTGAGTGGTACACTCGAAGTGGCATGGGTGGCCGACTGGGAGGGATGCTAAAGATGGCTGGCTACGATGGTATCGCCATACAGGGAAGCGCCAATGATCCTGTCTGGATCAATATTATTGATAATGAGGTGACCATTGAGAATGCAGACGACCTGTGGGGTCTTGACACATACGAGACACAAGCACAGATTTGGTCCCGATTACATGAGTCGTCCTCAAACTGGGAGCGACACAATAATAGCTCACGATCTTCACAGCGATCTGCGATCGCCACCATCGGACCTGGAGGCGAGAATTTAAGTCGGAACGCTGCCATCATCCATGAATCTGGCAGCGGTGCTGGCCAGGGAGGTGGCGGTGCAGTGTGGGGATCAAAGAATCTCAAGGCAATCAGTGTGCTCGGAACGGGCGCTGTTGAGATCGCTAACCCAGGAGAATTAATTGAATCTAGAAAGTGGATGATAGAAAATTATGGATACGATGTTGAATCTCCAGAGACATTAGGTGATCGACAGATTCCCCGCGAGGCTCGTCAACTTGATCGACACCCAGCCTCGCATGCAATTGGAGTCGCTGGAATTCAGTCTGGGCTTGGCTGTATGGGCTGTCACGCAAGTTGTCGATCTCGGACAGAAACAGGAAAAGGAAGAGGAAGCCAATGTGTCGACGTGGGGGCCGGAGTTATAGATAAAGAAGGCACTGAGGAACTAAACCGCGACTCGGATAATGTGCAAAAATACGGGATTAATGCATGGACGGCATCTGATCTGGGATATCTATATTCCTTATATCAGCTGGGATTCTTTGGTGAGGACGGTGAAATGAATCCTGATCTTCCATGGAACGAGTATGGTGATGCCTCATTTGCAGAAGAGGTGTACGAAAAAATCGCTAACCGGGAAGGTATTGGTGACGACCTTGCTGAAGGAATGGTTAGAGCTGCCAAAGAGTGGGGAAGACTTGAGCAAGACCTTGCGACTGGTGAGTTAGCATATGAGAACTGGGGATATTCATCACACTATGACAACCGGGCATTTACATCAACATGGGGATATCCAAGCATACTGACATCAAGAGACGTGAACCAGCACCTGTTCGTTTATGACTTGTGGTGGATGCCATATAACTGGGAAATTGAAGGAGAATCTCCACCGGTATCGGCCTCAGAATCGGCTGAGCTTATTCAAAATAAAACACTTCCCCATGAGGTAATGCCAGACTACAGCACATCAGCAATATACGGACAAAACGGAATTGAGACCACTGACTGGATTTTACAGTATTCACGGTTCTGGACCAACTCGGTCCAATTCTGCTCACAGGCACTTCCTGATTTGATTAATGGACATGCTGAGAACTATGATGGGGCTACTCCAGAAATTGAGCCCCGTTTTTTCAATGCTGTAACTGATGAGGATTTGACTTTCGAAGACGGAATGGAAATTGGAGATCGTATTCTCCATTTAGATCGGGCAATCTGGACGCTGCAAGGCCGACATCGTGATCAAGAAGTTTTCCCCGACTATATTTATGAAGTCGAGAACCGACAAGGGCCATTTCCAGTTCAGACAGACGACGGGTGGGAGTACGAGTATATTGAACGTTCTTTAGACCGGTCTCAGGTAGAAGAATGGAAAACAGAATTCTATGAGTACAAAGGATGGGATGTCGACACTGGACGACCAACAAGAGAGTCACTGGAGGAACATGATCTGGGCTATGTGGCTGATAAACTAGAGGAGAAAGACGTCCTTCCAAGGTGATCAACAATGCAACTACAACAACCATCTCCAGAACTTGCCAGACAGATTCTTTCAGACGTACCGTATGAAGATCGACTAACAGCATATAAGATGCGACATGGACCTGGACCACAGCGTCGGAGGCTTTACTCGCTTGAAGAAACTTCTGAATTTCTGTCGATCGATGATGGTGATACTCTACAGCAACTTGGTGGAAAAGGCTCTGTCACAGATATTGATTTTGTGGAACTGCAAGACTGGGTTGCTGAAGTTATTGGTGACCAAGAACTCGCTGCAGCGATTCATAACGAAATTGTGGATGCAGACTGCTATCGAGAAAAGCTACAGCGTATCCAGCCCCTCCTCAAGTCACGAGTCGAACAATCTAAGAAAGTGGTGAATACTCATGGCGACTGAAGAATCTACCTCACCCGATAGCTCGAAAAGTGCTCCTGAGCAGTTACTCGGTTCTGTAGAAAACTCTATCTCTAAAGGAACTAAGCATCTTATTGTTGCTGGCTTAATCCTTGGTGCAGTCGTTACTGGCATTTATATCGCGTGGACGAATAGCCAACTGTATACATTTGATACTGGATTCGCACTAGCCAATCAATATGATATGCTCTTTGACACAGCAACATGGGCATTCCCCGCGGCTGCTTCCGTTGGGCTGATTGGCGGTGGAATCGCGTCTCTCGCTTCTCGCCCTCACTCGGTTACAGCAACTAAAATTGAACGGCACAAACCGTTTGGGACATTCCTCGAGCACTGGGTCATGGCAGCTGGACTTGTCCTTTTTGTTATTTCCTACTTTGCACTTGGATTTCTGATGTTCCCACGGCTTGTGACATCGACTGAATCAGTTGGATTTGCGATTAATCTCCATTTCATCGGGGGTGTTTTTATTGCGTTTGCCGCCTCCTACCATGTTGCTAGTGTCATTATGGGATCTAGACAATTTCTCTTCCCGACTATCTCTGATTTGAAGATGATTCCTGCAGATCTGAAATCAACATTGCATAGCAGTGATCAACCTCCAGCAACAGGACAGTACCGACCGATGCAGAAAGCTGTCTACTCAATCTGGGCTGTGACGTTAGCTATAGTATCCATTGCTGCTGGGATTCGTATTTTCCCATATATCATCGGTTCTGGACCGATATATGGAACAGCCGTCACAGCGCAAGGAATTCTCACCTTAATAATAACTGTATTACTGATTGGTCATATCGCTTACTACACGTTAATCCCGTCGAACCGACCACTACTCATGTCTATGCTTACTGGCTGGTTGCCCCGTGAGTACGCAGAAAAGTACCATGACAACTGGACTAAGCAGCTGGATCAAAAACAGGATCAGTAGACCACAAAATAAAGAGTTGCCATACAATGTAGTAGCATTCACTTTACTTTTTATTTTAAATAAAACGAAAATAGGCTTAACTACGTGATCTTAGCATTTTATACAGTAATTCTACAGGGATACTGTGTTGCATAGAGCACTATGACAGACTCACAATAGCATTGTTATCTCGCGAAGTCTCGGTAAACACGGAATGGGCATAACTGCTCTTATATACGTACAGCAGTGGAAATTGAATTATCTACTCCTGATCGAGCTATATACGGAGTATGTTGGAGAAGAGGCGTATCAAATTTCCGGACATACAAGAGTATGACTGAATTGAAATTCCCAATTACGGACGAAAGAAATACTCTAAAAGCACAGTGGGCGTTATGTTATGCTGGTGAACATCCAATTGAACCATTGGTTATGGATACCAACTTATGATAACGCTAACTCTCAAATCGGATTCAGAGACAGTGGGTTGGCTCCAATAAGAATTAACACACACTTCCGGATCTAGCTGGGAGAAGGAGTCAAACTAAGACACTAGGCTTCTGTTGAACGTGACGCTTGTACTAGATTTGGCATTTCCTGTGAGGATTAGACTGCATACAGCATAGCTCATCAGCTCTGCCGACCTTTTCGTAGCAATTACTGTTGTGCTTGGCACTGTGCTGAACGGAGAGTGTATGTCAACGTGAACACGGCTGTTCTGACGGGTGGAACATATTATTTTCCTTTGTCGGATAGAATAGCAACTCTTGAATAAAGATACCACAGTTGGATTACTAATCCGAAGAACGGAATCATGATCGTAATCTCTGGAACCCGTTCAACAGGGTTTTTTCCTGCTGTTGTATTGTCACCAGCAAAACGCCGAGTGTCTATCGTAATCAATATCCAGAGCAATAGTTGAAGAAGTAAAAGTGATATTAGAACTGCTGGTATCAATCCATTCATTACCATATATTAATGACGCCGGAGTATAATCAGTGTGTGGGCATTCACCGGATTCCCGCTTGCATTTACACACACAGTTCCTGTTAACACTAAAGAAAGTAACCAAAGTCAATTCTCCTCAAATATAACTGCTATTCTACTGAGATAGTCGAGCGTATGCGCCATCCTCAACGTTTGTCCGCTGGATCTCTTTAGGTCATCGGAGCACTGCCGTTCATCAGCTAACATTGGTAGCATTTTCTCTTACTTTGATGTACAGCGTACTCGCGCTGGACTCCAGGATAACACCCCGTGTGCGAAATGAAATTGAAGCGGCCAGTGATATATATCGATATTAAGTTGAACCCATGTGATAATCCTGTCAATATCTAATGTATAGGCGGTTGAGGCAACTGCTCAGGGGCTTGACCCTGGAGAAGTTCACTCATTGGATGTCAGTCATACACTGATCCCCAGCTGGTTAGTACAGTGCTTACGTAATCAGTATAATATGTGACCTTCCCGGCGGCTTCAGGTAGTTTTATACTGTCGGAAAATAGAAATTAAGCTATCGGGAGACACTTGTTTCTGATTGCGGATCAGGATCAGTGAGAAGTTGCAGGCCGGTGTGACCGCACCGACCTGCGACGGCTCCCGTAGGTGCGTACGGAAGCCATGCAGAGAATTACGCTACGAGACTATCAAAGTCTCGCACGAACAGGTGTATCGCTAGCACATACCATCACCACCAACCCAGCACAGCAGCCTGCTTTTGCTACTACCAGAGGTGGTTGTGATGAGTGATCTCGTTTCACGAGTTGACGCGCTTGAATCACAAGTGATCAAACTATCTGATCAACTTCAGGCCAAAGACGCACAGATTGACTCGCTGAAAGACGAGATTACAGAACTCAAAGAAGCAAATGAGGAATTACGTGAAGAAAACGACGAGTTACGCGATGAACTTGAAGAAACGAATGAAGAATTGGATGAGATCAATTCGACAATGATTGATATTGAATCTAAACAAGAAGGTTGGGTCACAGAGTGGATCGACCAGTACCGAGACATGCTCTGTGAACTGCACAGCAAAGAACTGCAAAAGGGCAGTAAACTCCGGAAAGACCACGTCATGCCAGATCTGCTGCCAGACGGGCCTGACCAATTAAAAACAATCAAGCGAGACGGTGAAGTCTTCTACAAAGCCAAAGACCTTCCAGATGATATCGAAGCAAACGGCCCTGATGCCCTTCCATATGAGGATCTACTGCCAATTCAGAAATTAAACCGGATGGACGAGGATACGTTTAATCGAACGACAAATTCAGATGCTGAGGAGTTGGCAGCGGAACTGTGGGCTTCCCGTGGAGAGCGACATAGTCCGTGGAAACGTGGGTGTAAAAACGTCCGTGAGTATGTGTCTGCATCTGATCTAAAGATGTGGATTATTCGAGAACGATCAGATGTATCGCAGGAATACGCGAAGAAACTGGTATCCCGTATTATTGACGTGATGCATATGCTGACCCGAAATCGAATTCAGGTGAAGAAAAAGACACGTCGAACGGATGGGTTGACCTATCAGGAGCGACGCATCATTATCCCGGATGACGCAGAGATTCCCGGAGAATCATCCCCGACAGATACCGATCAATCTAGTCCGGGGACAAGTGTCGTCACCGGATGAACATGTCCCCGGGGCAAATTCCACCCCTGAGAAGGGTTAATCTCTCAGGCAACTAACCAAATTATGTTAGTGCGGTTATGTTAGTGTCGTACGGTTAGTTGTATGTACGTTCTAGCAAACGACGAGCAACGACGAAAGAGGGGGACGGGGCTAGAGGTCCCTTCCGGTGACGACACCTGTCACCGGAAGCGTGGTTCACATGATCTTCTCTATTTAGCTCGTAATCAATTTGTCCCGGGTAATTTATGCCGCCGATTGTCACATCACCGCTCGTCCAAACGGCAGCCGGCCGCATCGTCTGGATATCTTCTCTAGTCCGTTTCCGGTCTGTCGTAACTATTCGTATGTCTGTCAAACCGGTATCAGACGTGTACTAAACAGTATCAAGAAGATTAAGCGCTTATTGAGTTAGCTCGTGTTGAATGAGATGATGTCAGCTCTTTGGAGGAAGTTTTACAAGACGGAATACGTAGTATATGACTGAATGGAGTTGACGTTCGAGCGAGGAACAATTGCCATTGACGCTGAGCATACCGTTCCATATTCAAAGTGGGACGATCGAACCGGAACCAACCGTGCTCCCGGGTTCCGATACCACGACATCACGAACTATCTTACAGATTCGGGAATTTCATACAAAGACAATGTGCTTGATCTGGTACCGTCACCAGAACTGTCCAGTGGCATTGAGCTACGCCCGTACCAACAGAACGCTCTGCAACGCTGGCTGACTGACTGCCGTGGTGTGCTTGTTTTACCGACCGGTGCCGGCAAGACCTATATTGGAATGCAGGCTGTTGAAGAAGTCAACGCTCCGGCATTTGTCGTCGTCCCCACGCTCGATTTAGTTGATCAATGGATTGAGGAGCTCCAAACATTTGACATCAACATTGGGGAATACACAGGCCGGGAAAAACAAATCGAGCCGATCACAGTCTCTACATATGACTCTGCGTATAACCACGCTGAGAAGCTAGGAAATCAGTTTAAACTCATCGTGTTCGATGAGGTTCACCACCTTGCAGCAGAGGGTTATCGGCAGATTGCCGAATTGTTTGCTGCACCATGCCGTCTGGGACTAACCGCCACATACGAACGCGAAGATGAGAAACACGAAGCTTTGACCGAATTGCTAGGCGGCAAGGTCTACGAGATTGAGACTGAGGACTTGACTGGCGAATATCTCTCCGAGTACACAGTCGAACGCATCACCGTGGAGCTAACTCCCGAGGAACGTAGCGCATACGACGAACACGTTGAAACTTTTCGGGATTATCTTCGGTTGACAAACATCACAATGCGTGGTCCTCAGGACTTCCAAAAAGTTGTGCTGCGAAGCGGAAGTGATCCACGCGCGTGGCAGGCGGTTCGTGCTCGTAACGAAGCGCGGCAGATTGCGTACAATTCTGAGGGTAAAATTGATGAATTAGCCACTCTGTTAGACCGGCACCGTGAGGATCGAGTTATTATTTTTACTCGATACAATGACCTTGTTCACCGGGTTTCTGATCGATTTTTTATTCCTCCGATTACTCATAAGACAGGTAAAGACGAACGCCGCCGGATACTGCAACGGTTTCGAGATGGTACGTACTCGGCAATTGTTAGCTCACAGGTATTAGACGAAGGTGTTGATGTGCCGGATGCAAACGTTGGTATCATCCTGAGTGGTACGGGCAGCAGCCGTCAGTACCGTCAGCGCCTTGGAAGAATTCTCCGTCCTTCTGGTGATGTTGCTCAGCTATATGAACTCGTTTCCAGTGGCACCGGTGAAATCAGAACATCGTCCAGACGGAAAGTCTAATCTATGTTAACCAAGGAATTATTGGAAGTCACGAAGCGGAAACCAAACATTCAGCCTCGGTATAGAGACATCGACGATTATCAGTCAACTGCTAAAGAGGTAATTGATGTGTATGAATCAGGAAAATCCCGGGGCGAAATTGAGGATGCTATTGCTGAACTGGAAACTCATGACACGTTTAAGCTTGTCCGTGGGCTCTCTAAATTATTGGAACGGCGCGTTACGTTTGAGCAGCAAGCACCAATCACGCCGTCTCGAGTGCGTGACGCGGTCTTTAAACGAGGGATTGTGACATCTGCGGCGGAGCGGAGAGAAGTCATCGAGATGGTTGCAGCTGATCTCGACGTGACACCAGACGAAATTGAGGATAGTCTCTGGGCAGATCGCGAGCAAGAAGAAATCCTCATATCAGAACCCGAGATTGGTGCCAAAGAGTTGCTTCGGCAGTACAACCTGTCGCTGACACAGACATTGTTATTTGATGCGATAGAGATTGAGTTTACGGCGTCAAATAACTATCAGGAGATCTTCGGGTTAATGGCGTATCTGGGTTTAATGTACACTGTAGACGAGGATTTAGCAGTGACAGTTACCGGTCCTACCGCCTTGTTCAAGAAGACTCGGAAATATGGCAATGAGCTAGCAAAATTACTACCGAGCATCATGAAGGCGGATGAGTGGAGTGTTACCGCACAGGTCGAGACGGAGATAAGTGACGAAACCCGAATCTACGAATTTCCTCTTAACGATGATCAACAAAGGCTTTTTCCCAGCCGAACCACTGTTGAGTCATTCGACAGTGAGGTGGAACGAGACTTTGCCGCCCGCATTGATTCACTGGCCGAGGGCTGGACTGTTCATCGGGAGCCAACAATTCTTCGGACAGGGAATCAGGTAATGATCCCTGATTTTAGTTTCGAACGCAACGAAAACAAGTTTTATCTTGAAATAATCGGATTCTGGACGCCTGAATACCTTCACAAGAAATTAGAAAAAGTCAGAGCAGTAGAGTCAGAACATCCGATAATGTTAGCCGTCAACGAGTCGCTTAATTGCACGAAGGCTGACTTCAGCGATGCGAACGTTGAACAAGTATTCTTTTATCAGGACACAATCCCAGTTAAGCCGGTTCTTGCTCGACTCAACGCGATCGAAGAACGGGAAGCCAAACAAGATCTCCAGACACTCAAGCAAAATAGTATTAATATCTCTACCGATGAGATAACTGATATTAAGACGCTCGCCGACACTCATGATGTCGCGTCAGATGCAGCTGAGAGGTATGTGGCCGCAAACTATGATGGAGTCATCTCCAACAACAAGTTTGTTCCAACGTCAGTTCTTGAGAAGATCGAAGCAGAGATTGACGCTCTAGATAATACAACCTTGGCCAATGTCAACCAGGTTTTAGAAGAGTATGGGGTCGCTCAGACGGTCTTGGGCCATATGGACTATACTATCAATTATGTTTCCCTTGACCAAAGTGAAGCAAAAGTCACAAAATCGAAATGAACTAGTCAGGCAGGTGATGGATAGGTCACCTGTCAACAGGCCCTCAAGTCAGAAACGTTGAGTGTGAACGGTGATTACAGCGGTAGCAGCGCGAACGCCCAAAACTTCAGTTGTTAGAGGAAACGGTAAGAGACACAACTGAAGCCATGGGATGAGGTCAATGAGCCCTGCGAGTGCTCCAACCAGATATTCTGTCATGGGCCTTCGTCCAACCATTTTGCCAACAACCACCTGTCTCAAATTGCTCACGTGAGCAGACCAAGTTCACCGAGTCGATTACGGATTCGGTCAACGGCCTGTTCAGCGTCGTCAGGTTTCTTTCCCCCCGTTATGACGATCTTTCCACTCCCAAATAACAGCAGAACGACATCAGGGTCGTCAATTCGGTAGACGAGTCCGGGGAACTGTTCGGGCTCGTATTCGATGTTCTCAAGACCGAGGCCGATTGCAATGGCGTTGAGGTTAAGATTATGGCCCAAATCAGCCGACGAGACGATATTCTGGACGGTTACACCGTCCGGTTCAACCAGAATCGACAGATTGCGTAGCTTCTCAAATACAATCTCAACCGCACGGCGCATATCGTCGGTGCTTTTCGCACCAGTACAAACGATCTTTCCAGAGCGAAACAACAGCAAGGCTGCCTTGGGATCGTTTGTCCGGTAGACGGCTCCGGGGAACACCTCTGGGTCATACTCTATCCCCTCAAGATCCATCGCTACGGGTTCGAGATCGAGCTCCTGCCCAATTCCGGTCGAGGCAACAACATTCTCGATCGTGATTGTTTCTTTGGGGTCTGTCATACTTTCTTTGAGATCTTTCATATGTATTCACTGGAGCCGCTACTACCTTGCTGGTTTCGTATTTACAGAGAAAGCAGGCAGCGTGCCTTGGGGTCGTCGGAAACTCTCCGGTTTTTGTGATCGCGAGAATCGGAGATTCTCGAACGACTTGCCCCCGAGGTAAATGCCGTCAAAGATGTCTATATACTCGACGACAACAGTTCCCTACTGCTGGAGCAGTTATTGTAGGCTGTCTCGAGGATATTAATTCATCATAAGATTGGTGATCAATAAAGTTCTCGCTGAGATTACTGTCCAGTAAGAACCAGCAAGTGAGCCAAAATTACCGGAGTACAGACAAGGTAATCACGTATCTCAATAATGGACTCAACTATTACGACTCTTGAGTTCAAACAACGGTTCAACATCTGAGACAGCATATTGGTATATCATTTCGTATAATGTTCGGTACTTTGTAGTACCCTTCGTACTATTGAGTAGTTCTCGGCCAAAATACGGAATATCACTGCCACTTATTATGGGATCATCCAACGGTCGGTCTTCATCGAAGATTCCAAGTTCCTTTTGTCTATATCGCCAGTCTGTTGCATCCATCCCATGCTTATAGATATCCCAGTATGTTTTTGGAACATCCGCGACTGTCTCGAGTGAGAATCCCGGTCGCATGAGATCGTCATGCGTTAGCTGCGAAAAGAGATCTTCAACTCGCTCTACGACATTTCTGTCTTGCTGTGGGAGTGCTTGGCTGGCCAGTTTGGCACGGCCTCGAATATGTCCCAAATCAAATTCGCCATTGTACGTGAGAAGGGTGTTTGCATCGCGGGTCTCTAACCAGTCACAAAGCTCATTTATGAGATCGATTTCTGCCGTTGGGGATAGCTCTTCTCGGAACAGCACATCAGTTTCAATTTGACCACTTGGGTGTGGCTGATATCCAACACCAACACACAGTAGCTCAAGATGATCAGAGTTACTCAAATCAAGCTCAGCCTCGTCAACAGTCTGTATTGTTTCAATATCCAGAGCAAGACGACCGTCAGCTGTATTCAGATCTTCAGGGGTTTTATTTTCTGCGTTAGTTGAGATCAGATCCTCTGGCGGATCGACCGGCTCGATACTCAAATCTCCGTAGTTTGGCTCCAGTTCTTTCTGTCCGTTGTAAACATTACCATTTGCATCTTGAAACAGGTACCACTGGTCCTCTGTCAGTTCGTACTGTGGACTCCCCTCAAACAGTGTGAGAGTCGTCGTATTTCCATCGATATCTGTAAGTAGTATTCGTTCCCGAACATTACCTCCCTTGTGGATACTGTCAACCTGTGCAACGATGCTGATCTTGGTACCTTCTTCTATATCATCCACCACTGAGGTAGGTAATTTCATATTATGTACCAATTATACAGTGCAATAAAAACAGACTGAATAACAACAGTCGAACCAATTGGTAATAGATAAGTATAATGGTAGTTACTGCTGGCAGAATATACATCCGAAATGCACGCCGGGTAATTTACAACTGATTGCAAACACCCATAGCACAGGAGTAAAGAACTATTTACTCCATCCATTAGAAGCTATGTCTGGCTGAGATATCCGCGGAATGCCTCCAATGGCATTGATATTATCCTAAGGACTGCAGACCACTATGCCCCCCTGACAACGGCTGCCAGAATATCCGTTAGGTATCTTAGTACCTAAATAACCGACTTGGAAGAACGTCATCCGATTCAGATCCGGTAGGATCTCACAAGCCGATTCAACCGAAATCATCGGGATTCTTGATGTTCATTGTCTGGCCACCTTTTTCGGGTCACATCTTTGTTGACAAGGTCTTACGATAGCTATACCGCTCATGTGGTTCAAGATCAAGCTCTGCGATCAGCTTCGCTTCGATTAAACGCTACATCATCGCGCTTGTACTCTTGCTGCCACTTTTGCTTGCCTGGTGTTGAGCAGATAAAATATGCCTCAGAAAAGCAAATTAATCCAGTCTCCTTCAATAATCCGTGAAGCGTACCGTGGAGACTCGTAGAAGGCCCTTGTCTACTATGCTCGAAGGTGTTTACTTGTCGTCATCCGTCTTATTATCACTGAGTAATCCAGTGTCGAATTCTGTGCGGTTATTGCGGATGAGCCGACCAGTTCCATCGTGTTCCTGTAGAATATCGTTGTCAATGGCCTCATTCACTGATACGACCGTTTCAGGTGCAACTTTTTCAGTGACCTCAAACGTGGTGACTGGCCGAACCAGTCCCCATAGTGCACCGATTGAGTGAAACAGAAACGCAAGCGGTGTCAACAATAAATAGATCGGCCACAGAAGCGGATGCTTTGAATAGCCAACTGCTCCGAACAGCATATACACGAACAAGATGCCGAAGAGTCCCGCTGAGATTAACTCATAATACTGCATTGATGGGGCAGTACCCGGGAACAACGTAGCTGCAACAATCAATAATGGGATTAATGGTGAAAACGCCCACGCGATAATCCGCGTGTAGTATAGTGGACGATAGGCCAGCGGTAGTATATCCCCATCAGCCATTGTCCCAGAAATCCAGCGTCGTCGTTGCTTGATCATAGACCGGAGTGTAGGTGGAGCCTGATTTCTGAACCGTGTGTCATACACAGCAAATGATATTCCTCGTTCATCAGCTGCTTTCCAGATGAAATTTGTATCCTCCGTGATAGTTGGCCGATCCCACGTGATTTGATCCTCTATTGACGCACGAATTGCAACCCCGCCCCCCCAAGCATATAATGGATATCGTAGTTTAGGAAACGCGTATTGTTCAAACTGATACCCGACCCGGAAGATCTCACAGAGATATGTAATCCGCGATCCGGTATACAGTGGCTTCTCCGTGAACTGGACGATATCAGCATCTGGAAGCCCGACGAAATCTGTAACAAGCGTGTCCTCATCAAGATACAGGACATACTCTTTGTCGCAGGAAACATTTTGCCGGGCCCACTCGACAGCACGACCTTTATTTATTGCCTCACACTCATACGACTCTGGAACAACATGTACCGATGCCCCTTCAACGTCCATGGGTTCTTCAGCGATTACCAACACATCACTGATCCCATCAGGAAGTGCATTAACTGTCCCCTGAACTACATCGACATTATTGATTGTCAGTATTCGAACCTGAATTTCAGATAAATCCCAGTCAGTTTCTTCGGGCTTAACACCTCTATCACGCCCGAGAATGAAGACCTCGAATATCCACCATACGGCTGAGAAACCATAAAGAATCAAGGCTACCCAGAGCAGAATGATAATTGTGCCAACAACTGGGTTCGCAGTAAAAAAATCGATCACTCTATTCTGGTTTAGTAATGAAAAATATATATGAGATTTGGTTCACAACAAGATAATCACAAGGCAACGCTGGATCGTGTGGGTTCTTTGCTGTCCTCATCTGTTGTCACTCATTAGTTTGCTTTGGGAAACCCCTACGAATGAGGTATTTACGAAGTTGTCCGAAATATAGAATTAATTATAAATGCTGAATATCCCCTAACTTACCAACCAGATCGGTAGATAACTTGGTTAAAGTGCCACATCCCGATGACAGTCACACAATCACTACATGGTTAGCAAACTAAGAGAGAACAACGCAGGCAATTCGTCTCTGTGTGGATCAATCAACTAGCTGCTCGGGTTTAGTAAACTGGCTCTTTTCCAGCACCATTATACTGGTAGCGAGACGAGCGCCTGCCGGCTTTAGCCGTGAAATGAAGCAGACACGATATGATACAAACCTCCCGACACAGACGGCCTGTAATCCTGCTATTCCTTTCATATGAGGGATCATGAACTGGTCGACATGCGACATGCTGCTGCGGGGAACGCGCTCACGCTCAAGACGGCGGCGAGTGCATCTCACTACACACAAACAATTCACACCTTTTCGTAGCCCAACCAACACCGGTTGGCATGTCACCACGGCACATTCACTAGTGGCTGTAACGAGAAGTGGGGCCGATGGCCCGGCCCGCTGTTCACGGTGCTGGACGCGTATGAGTGTTAGTCTCGGTTTGGAAGATCCCCCCGAGCAGATCCTTAACCTGCCACATCCTCAACGAGGGGGGCCAAAGGTGCATCAGTGAGCTCGCACGTTCACAGCTAGGGGAATCAATTGACTGAATCCCCAATAAAAGAATTCTCCCAAATTCAGTCGTGTTGAGGAACCCAAACGGCTGAAGCCGTGTATGTTCTTTCCGGTATTACTGTACAGGCGGTACAAGGCGACTGCCCCGGGGCTTGACCCCGGGATTGAAGCCGACAGCTTTATACTGAATCAAGAAGTATAATACAGTATGGGTCAAATGGAATGTTACCCGAAGATACGACAGCGCGGTGTCGTTACAATCCCAGAAGAAGTCCGAGACGGGCTTAATCTCGAAGAAGGCGACCAACTGAAACTCACCGTCGAAAAACTCGACTGAACCAAAACTCGACCATCCAACGATGAAACACACGCTTCGCTTCCGCGCATACCTGCCCGATGACGTGGCGAGCGAAGCGTGGCGACATATCGACATTCTCCGGCAGATTCGCAACCACGCTGTCCGAGACTACTACAACGCAGACTACAACGACAGGCCATCTGACTACGACCAACACAACAAACTCAAAAACTGGACAGACCAGTGGCCCACCTTTGCAGAACCCTCTCAACACGCCGCACAACAAGCCATCACCCAAATCCACAGCGATCTGGAAACCTTGAAAGAACGGCGAAAAGAAGGCTACGATGTTGGGCGGTTGAAATGGCAAGGAGCGGGCGAATTCCGGTCGGTGTCGTACAATCAACCCCGTCGCTGGAACGTGGATCACAACACGGGCGACGACCGGTTCGTGCGACTCCGACTCGAAAAAATTGGCTGGTTCAAAATTCGAGCAGACCGCGACGTCCCACCAGCAGAGGACATTGACGAGGTAATCCTGAAACAAGAAACGACTGGCGAATGGTACGTCTCACTCGTCACCACTGTCGAAGACACTCCAGAGAAACCGTCACTAAGCGAGATCGACCCCGAAGACTGTGTGGGTGTTGACCTTGGTATCACCAGCTACATCCACACTTCGGAGAACCTGTCCGTTGATACACTTGACCTGTCCGATGAGTACGACCGTTACGCCCGCGAGCAGCGGAAACTCGCCCGAAAAGAACACGGGTCCGCTAACTGGGAGAACCAGCGTCGGAAGGTGGCCCGAGCGAAACGAACAATCAAGCGGAAGGTCGAAGATTTCCAGCACAAACTGACGACGTGGCTTGTCACAGAGTACGATGTCGTGGCCGTCGAAGACTTGGATGTGAAGTCAATGCTGGAAACCAGCCAGAACGCGAAAAACAAGCAAGATGCTGCATGGTCGCGGTTTCTTGAACTACTGGAATACAAGGCTAACCTGCACGGCACGCACGTCGCAAAGGTGGAGCCGGAAGGCACGACAAAAGAGTGCGCTGTGTGTGGTGTTGAGACGGATAAGCCACTCTGGGTGCGGGAACACTCGTGTCCAGCGTGCGGTCATACGGAAGACCGCGATCTGAACGCGGCGAAGAATATGCTCTACAGAGGACTCAAGCAGTTAGGGCTGGGACAGTCCGAATCAACGCCTGTGGAGACTGCGCTCCCTACGCTCACGCCTCAACGAGAGGCTGTGAGTGCAAAGCGCGTCGTTGAAGCAGGAGGCCCCGGGGCTTGACCCCGGGGTGAGTTCACGCATAGTCACTGCTTGTATATGCATGGGTTATCTCTGGGCTGTTGACTGCAACAAACATCCAAGACAGATACCTCAGGAGTTGACTATGTTACAGCTGGTTCTGCGCTTGATCGAACATGTTCATCTATCAGCGATTATCCCGTGACGAGACCACTCGCAATGACACCCCCGACGACAGCAAATACAATGCCAACTGCACCAAAGCCGATTGCTTTCTTTCGCAGTGACTGTTTGACCGTTTCAGGGTCACGATCAAACAATCGGAACGATGTCGTTTCAGGCTCAGTGATAATATCTTCTTGTGGATTTCGGTCGATTGTGCCAATCATCCAAACATGGTCCTCGTCCTCAAGAATTGCTGCCTGATACCGATCAGGATCACTTGTCATATTACCAATACTGATTGTGACCGAGTCAGGTATTATATCTTGCAGAAATCCTCCCTGCTCCAGATTGACAGTCTGTACTCCGTCTTCAAGGTACAGACGATTGTCTTCTAGTGGATCCGTGCTACTAGATAGCGATGAAAGATCAGTACCACTGAACGGGTCAATCCCAGGATTCTCTGGCTCCACTGTCACTGAGTCTAAAATTGAACTATCGACCTCAATAGAGCGGCCGTCTGCATACACCGTTATATCTCCTACAGCGAGTTCCCCGTCGATGGTTCGCCATCGATGGCTTGTTCCCCTGTTACCACTGCTTCGGGATTCTTTACGTTGAATACGCCACGCCCAAACTCCCGGGCGCGACACTGAATCGGTTAGTTCATCTGGAGCCGTTGTCGGAGTAACAGGTTCTTCAACTTCTAGTTGCCCCTGAATTAACTGGGCACCTTCGGAATTATCGTTTGTGACGGAAGCAGTATCTTCGCTTACATCGATAATCGACTGCCGTTCACGGTATGTCGCGAACCCGTGGTATAACATAAATCCGCCGACCAGCGCAATTACTCCGCCGACTATGATGTTGTCTTCTACCATATTTCCACACAGAGAGAACGTATACAATAGATTTCTGGTCTCGGAGAACGGATAGCCCAGAGAGTGTACTTGATCGCTCGCTAGACCTGCAATTGACTTTCTCTACACTCCTAAGTTATTAGCTGATTGCAAGCGCTAAGCCCCCTTCCTCAACGAGCACCGCAGTCCGCATCAGCGGACAAGGAGCGCAGGAGGGAGGGAATACAGCGCCATCTTCGGTTCAGTTTCACTCTGTGCCGGGTATGTATCATACTGCCAGTCGAAGACTGGAAGTGTGATGGCAGTTACTTATCGTCTCGGCTTAGAGCCCGACAAGAAAGGCGGTCGAGATGAATCTCGCCATCACCACCGAGTAGGAGTGGGTCACTCCGAATCCACGCCTCTGGAGACTGCGCTCCCTGTGCGGACCGTCGGCCCACGCCGACCGTCCGTGAAAAAGTGTGTCGCAGAACGAGGAAGCCACACCCTCAGCGAAGCCGTCAGGCTAAGCAGGGTGGGGTAGTTCACAAGATACGATCTGTTTTAGTGAGCGAATTAACCTTTGATTATTCTCTCCGAGTGACCCCGAGCTATTCGGTCAGCTCATTCGCGTGACTTCAGTGATCCAAAGAGACTATAACCAGCCTCAGATGGAGTCGCGTTATCCAACTCGTCGTTAGATGTTGCCGCCTGCAACTCTGATTTTGATTCGTGATTGACTTCCAGCACTGATCCAATCATGCGTGCGGAAATCTCATTATGGGAGCCTATGTCCAGTTGATCTCGAATTTCTTTTGGAAGGGTGACTCTCCCTTTTTCATCAACTTTCAGTGTGACTTCCGTTGCCGATTCCCCATCGACCGATTTATTTGCCATATTTTTCACCTTATTCGCATTGCATCTTGTTGAACAAAAATCTTTGCCAGATCGTATAGTTCATTTACTGTGTAAGTTATTGTAACAAAACAGCAGCAAAAGTATAAAAAATGCTGGCTGAAGTTGTGGCAATGCCGTTCAGTTGGTGAATAATCGGACCGACTAATATCTCTCCAAGAGCGTGAGGATTATGTATACAAACGTTGGAAAGTAGTTTTGGGCAGATCAATATAACAAAAATCCGGAAAGCATCAACGGACCGCTGCAGGGATCGAAGACTACCTTCCTGGGGTGCTGTGTCGGGATCAACGTTACACAGTCACGTTCGGCGGTCGCGATGTTCCTGAGTTAGGCTGCCATAGGTTAAACGATGACAGAATCCAGAACCAACAATAAGACAATCACTACATTTTGTCTCGGCGATACGTATTTATTTAGTCACTACTTCGACCGCGAAGATTTGTTCGTCGAACTGTGTGAGTACTATGATGATGATGAATACGTGTTCGAGATACCTGCCGAGGAGTTCAAACACGTCAAGGATCTTCTTATGCAGAACCATTACAACGTCATTACCGTCGAAGATATCCAGGCATACTGTGTGGTCATTGATCAATATGAAGAACATGCGGATATTCTCCAAGACTCGGTACTCTCGTGGAAACGCCGCGGTCATCGGTTTTTTCTGATGGATACTGAAATAGCGGTCAACAAGGCAGTCAATCAGGGGGCAACGCGGATCAGTGAGACTGAGTTTGCAATAGGACTGTAATCTGTACGCTCTGTGAGGAGCAACCTCGTTCCTTCTAGACCGGAATAACACCTTGTTTTTCATAGCTTGGGTAGCCAACTAATGTGTGAAATAATCCGGGTCAACTCCGAGGCACGCTGCCTGCTTTCCCTGTAGAAGTACAGATATCCGAGTTTCACACTACTGTAATTTTACAGAGTGGGCACGCGAGGATTCGAACCTCGGGCTGTCCGTGCGGGACCAGATGAACAATGGGATTGTGATCATGTCGCGCGAACTCACAACCACAATAATATTGGGCCCATAACACGGCCGTTCTCCCGAACTGAACTACGCGCCCTATTTATTTGATGTAAATCATCCCTAAAATAATTTTGCAATTTGTTGTACAATAACATACATATAGTTACATATTTCTATGTAAGTGTTCATCAGCGACTGAATAGATCACAGTAGATATGCATACACGCATTCACTCTATGCTATTCAAATAGTGAAAGTGCCCTTGAGTCAAGTATTTGTGCATCTCTGATCTCACATTGAAGTAAACTTCACAGACACTGCCGACAGATTGAGCAGCAACTCCAAACAGAGTAGTGCATTTTCACCCGTACCGTCGGCGTATATTGGTATAGACAGATCATAGAAGCATCTGCAGAGAGGTAGGTCGAGTACCTCGGGGGTCAACATCAAGATAGTTCACAAAAGAGCTGGTCGCGTGTTTCGGGATTTGGTCCCGAGGTTGTCGACGGGATTCATATCGCTTACTGCAGTAACGGGTGTGTCACATCTCACCAAGAAATGATTAATACATCTGGGAAATCTTCTTTTTGGTACATTGAGTGCATACTGTTGGAATCTTCTAGGTGATCGGCATCCGTTGTTATAGTGCGTTTACTAAATAGAAAACAGATGTGTCACTACCCAGTAGTGTTGTGTAGCTGTAACAGAAATTGCTCGATCCGGTCAACTGCTGTCTCCCAAGTCGGGTGCTTATGAAACCGTTCCTGTGCTGTCTCTCCCAGCTTAGCAAGCTGATCTCGATTAGTTCCAAGCCACTCAAGCGTATCGCGCAGCGGTTCAGGCTTCTCTGGCGGGATCAAGATACCGCTTTCGCCATTGTCAACGACCTCCCGGGCTCCACCAGAACAGGTTGCGATCGCTGGCAAGCCGAATGCCATCCCTTCGAGGTAGACAATCCCGTATCCTTCGTACTGTGAGGGTACAGCAAGAATCTGATGTTCAGTGAGGAGTTCATGGAGCTGTGTATCACTAATATGTCCAGTAAAGTCGACCTGTGATTCGACACCATTTGAAGCGATTAGCCTTTGAACTCGCTCTGTGTACTCTGGATTGACCGTTGGATCGCCGACAACCGTCAATGACCACGGAACATCAACATCGGTCAATGCTTGTACAAGTGTATGTAGCCCTTTTCGCTCAATTATTGACCCGATAAATAACACCTCAAGTGCTCCTGACTGCCTTGCCCGCTCACGAATCTCTTCTAGTGATACATCTGGAGAGATATGGTCTGTTCCAGGTCGGGCGACTGTGTTCGGCAGACCACCGCGAATCTGTTCGACAGTCGCTTTTGTTGTCTGGCTGTTGTATATACAACCGTCAACCGTTCTTAGATATGCCCACTCCATGAAGCGGTAGCAAGCTACTCTGTGTTGACACCACGATTCTGATGACCGTAAATGGTGAACAATAGTGACGATTGGTGGTCTGTTGGATTGTGCCCGGATACGTAGGTTCGGTCCAATCAGCGACGGGTGGCAGAGTTCATCTTCAACTAATACATCCACTTCGGCTGCCAGGTGCTGAACTTGTCTGTTCAGTGATTTTGACACGTTGTCCAGTAGATTTCGCCGGTAGCTATTGCGTTGCGGCGAAACAACTTCAACGGTGTGTTCTCGTTTCCGGAGTCCGTCCATTACTCGTCTATCGTAGAGATAGCCACCACTGGTTTGGTCGAGACCATCATAAACAACTAAGCCAATTTTCATCAGTGATCAGTCGTGTATGTTGTCGCTAAGGACTTGGTTTGTATAAGATATATTGTATATGAAAGACTTCTGGACAGCAAGGCTATTTGATGACGTTGCTGTATACATAACACTACAGTATATCTGCATGGTAAAAATTATAACGTAGATTATACTTTTGCTAATCACATCACAGGATACACGCCTGCTGTGAACTGCCTTGGAGTCAAGCCCCGTGGCATTCGCCTCGACTTTCTGTAAAAACAACCATCGGCAGTGTGAACCGGAAAGTCGTTCCCTCACCGTATTGTTCGGCCGTATCCTGTCAACAACTATTGTCGGCGATGCTATACTTGTATCTGTGTCAGGATTAAGATTGGTTCCAGCCTTCGTGATCATAGTCTGAGTAGTGGGCTTAAATTATTAGAAATAATATAGGAAAATGTTTGATACTTTTGTTTATAATAACTGGAGACACACTTTTCAATTGTCCATCATAATGAATGTCATGGAGCAGGCCCGGATTTTGGTCACTGGGGGGGCCGGGTTTATTGGCTCAAACATTGCCAACGAACTCGCCAAGCGAAACGATGTTATCGCTATTGATGATTGTTATCTTGGCCACCCAGAAAACCTCACTGACGATGTCGAATTTTCTGAGCGGAGCGTTCTTGACAACGATCTACCAACGAACGTCGATGTGGTAATTCATCTTGCCGCACTCTCCTCGTATGGGATGCATGAGGACAATTCAACTCAGGGAACCCGTGTCAACGTTGAGGGCTTTGTCAACGTCGTTGAGCAGGCTCAGCAAGATGGCTGTGAGACCGTGGTTTATGCCTCTACATCCTCTATTTATGGGTCCCAGACTGAACCCTCATCTGAAAACATGGAAGTAATGGCGAGTACCGCTTATGAGGCTTCAAAGCTTGCTCGAGAGCGGTATGCGGAATACTTTTCAACTCATCATAATATCTCGATGTGCGGTCTTCGATTGTTCTCAGTCTATCAGGGGTACGACGGGGCTGAGGAGCACAAAGATGAGTACGCCAACGTTATCGCTCAATTTGCGGACAACATCGCTCGAGGCCATCCACCGGAACTCTACGACGATGGTACGCAGACGCGAGATTTTATTTACATCACAGATGTGGTTAGAGCGTTTGAAATGGCTGCTAAGCACGAATTAGATGGGATATATAATATTGGTACTGGACGGCGTGTTTCATTTAACGAGCTGGTTAAGATGCTCAACGAAGAGCTCGGGACGGACATTAAACCCGAGTACGTTGAGAACCCAATCCCTGATGACATCTATATTCGAGATACATGTGCTGACTCGACCAAGTTTACCAACGCAACTGGCTGGAATCCCGAAATTCCGTTGGAAACAGGACTTAAGAGGGTCTGTTCTGCATACACCGAATAATCTCATTTCTATAGGTATCTACGGAGATATAGGCTGAGTGCTTCAAGATCGTGCAAAAAACTTTCATTTCTCGCGATAACGAGTGACAATGGTTCTTGGAACACTTGGCGCCGGAGTAGTCCACATCTATGAGTTACTCTGAAAGTTAGGTCAAATTGAGACAGTTCACCATCCAAAGTAGTGGCCCCAGAGGATGAGTAAGATCATCACTACGAATACCGTTCCTATTTTCAGCAGTGTTCAGCAGTGACCCGTTGGAATTGGGTGTACTGGCGGGTGGTTGGGCCACATCCATCACTACCATCCGCATTCGACTCGGACAGGACGACAGCGGGCGCTATGACAGCCGACCCACCACCAACGGTCGCCCTTGCCTGCTCAGGCCTGTAAGCAACAACGCCACGCCCGAACGTGAGTCGCGTACCAGCGGAACGGCGGGCTGGCACGGATTCGCAATCCCCCGTATAGGAGGACGTAAACCCGTGATCCAGCCCATCCGTCCCGCTGAAGAACACGCGGGCCACGTTCACCGCCGCGACGTAATCCCGGTCGCCTTCGAATCCACATCGAGCGTTGGCGCACCGGAAGTGCCCGCCCCACCACACTTTCTCATCGTGATCAGGCGACTTACACGTGTGCCCGGTTGAGCCACACCGCGGGCACACGCGACTCGTGTCCTGCGGATACACCCGCTCAACATCCACGCCGACGTGCTCACAGCGGTACTCGATCTTCTCGATGATCTCGCGCCGTGCCCAACTCGACAACTCCCACGACAACCCGCCTTCACCCGACGGCGGGGAGAGCGACCGCAGATCCTCGTGAACGACGGCGTCCACATCGTACACCAAGGCGAGCGCGACCACTTGATTCGCCACATCATGTGTCAACTGCTCGCGCTTCTGCTGGATCTTGTTGTTCACCCGTTCGTACTCCGCCTGTACCTCTTTGAACTCGTCTGTGTAATCTCGTCCGTTCCGTCGAAGTTCCGCTAATCTGGCGTTCAACCGTTGCCGTTCTCGGTGGAGTCGGCGCATCTTGTCGCGGTCGGCAAACCGAACGAAGTGCGGCCGCGACACCTGTTCGCCGTCCTCGTCAACGACGACAGCCGTCACGTCCTTGCGCATTCCGGCGTCGAGTGCCAACACACGGTCTGCATCACCGTCGGCGTCGGTAGTGTCTATGTCGACGGGGAACGAGAGTTCGTAGAATTGGTCGCCGTTCTTCCGCCTTGAGGACTGGAATTCGGGGGCTGACAGAGAACCGCGCGCGGTAAGCGTGTGGAAGGCGTCGTACCCGTCGAGGTTGTGTTCGTGCCACGACCAGTCTCCACGGCTTTCAGGCGTCACGGTATCGGGTGTCTTCATCTTCACCGTCAATGACTGGTCGTCTTCGTCGTACTGGTATTTGATGGCTTGGCCGCTGGCGGGGCCATCGTCTGCCGAGTACGGTAACACGCCGTTGCTGTACTCCGGCGGGTCTTGCAATTCGAAATACGACTCGGGGTATCGGCCGTGGCGGTCGTAGTACGAGTTGAGTTGGTCGATGAGAACGTCGACGTAGCCGCTGGAGAGGTACTCGCCGTCCTCCCACAGCTCTTCTTTGATGCGTCGACGGTGGATTCTGCGGATCTTGTGCGTAGGGAAGAGGTCTTGAATGGCTTGGAAGGCTTTGCGGCGGTCAGCGTGGCTCCGTAGAGTTTCACCCACCTTCTGGAGGATGCACCGCCGGATGCGTGACGGTAGGTATAGCTCAAAGTCCTCTGGCGGTGCCTCACCGTGGATTGTTTTGTACAGGGTGTAGTCGTCGAGTTCTTCGAACGGTTGGTGTTCGTCGAAGTACTTCCACGCTTGATGGTCGGAGTTGGAGATACCGGTGAGGTGTTCCGGCGTCCAGCGGGTGTAGAGAACGCGGGTGGCGACGTGTTGGACGAACTTGTCCAACCGTTTGTGTTGGTCGCGGTGGGTGTCCGGTAGTCGAACAGGCAACGAGAGATGGTCACTCATCAGCAGTCACCTCGGTTTCGACTGCGTTGACGACCTGCTGCTTTTTCGATGATCTCATCCCGTAGAGTTTGCCGGAGAAGCTGGCGACGAGCCTGATGAGGTCATCGACAAGTTCTTGCTGTGCGGTTTTGTCCGTCTCGTCTTCGACGACAGTGATGGTGACGCCGTGGTGGTCGAAGAGTCGTTCGAGATAGGAGAAGCCAAAGCGGGTGAGTCTGTCCTCGTAGGTGACGAGGACGCGTCCAAAGTCCGCATCTGGAATCTCGTCGAGAAGGGTGTTGAGACCGGGTCTATCTTCGTTGAGGCCGCTGCCAACATCGGTGTAGGTGGTTTCGACCGTCCATCCGTTGTCGTGTGCGTATTCTCGGAGGCGGTCGAGTTGACGGTCGAGGTCGCCGTTTTGTTTTTGCCCGTGGCTGGAGACGCGGGCGTAGAGGGCAACTTGGTCGCGGGGGCGAGCATCACCAGCGAGGCGGAGGAGTTCGCGGTGTGGGATGCGTCGGTCGCCGCCGGGTGTGCGTGTGTGGTCGAGGTCACCGTTTCGGCACCATCGTTTGACGGTTTCGGGGTGGACGCCGAGTTCCTCCGCGAACTCGCCGATAGCGTACGACCGTGGCATTGTCTTGTTGTTAATTGCTGCTTACTACTGTTTAAAGATTCGGAATTCAAAAACAGTTACAAACCCCAGTTAACATCCAAATCAGACTTCCAGTCATGACATAAGAGATATACCCAATAGCGGCCAAGACGGCAACATACGTCGCCTGCTTTGTGGCCTTTATTTGAAGAAAGGAATCATCATCTGCGCTCATGTTTCCATCATAGTATCCACGTTAATATATATTAGAATTGATGGATGCTGAAAGATGAGTTTAGGTCTATTCAGAGTGAGTTGATTCAGTATAGTACTCTCCGTGTTTCAGTAGCCCCAGACGCTGTTACCAGATGACAGAATAGGAACTTTAGCATACTGGATTTATCAGAAGCGCAGACAAGTATTCATCAGACGAAAAAATCACGGCTGGAAAAGGCTTATACTGTGCCATAATAACACATACCATATGACAGAAGGATGCTATCATTGCCAGGACACTATTGATCACGGTAATGGACATCAATGTCCCAGATGTGGAAAAGTTGCCCATTTGACGTGTTTAGAGAATCACGGACTTGTTGGGGAGAAGGGTGGTGGAATGTTGAGTCGTCCGACAACATATACAAAATGCCCAGCTTGTGGCGAAGAAAAACCACTTAATTAGTCATATGGTGCTATCGGCTGCGACAACGATTTATCAGCTATCACATGGTGTGCTCTACAGAGATTATATGGCAAGGGCTTCGGGAGACGTTCCTGAGGTTTTCATAAGTGATCACAGCCGACTCCGTTAATACATACCACAGTGTGTTATAACCTATGTATACAAACTCCCAGTGTCTTCATGAGCTTTTACGAAGATTCGAGGCGAACGCCTCGCGCTTCAGCGCGGGGAGGATGTCAACAGGTGTCCGGTAATACGATCTCTTTATTCACTGAAGATTCGGTAACAACCCGTATGCAACGCTGTCATTACATCGCTCGTAGTAATCAGTGGACTACCCTTGCCTACTCACCGCCGTTGGCGGCTCCTTGAGAACAGGATGTAGCCTGTAGAAGCTAAAACTACTCTTGTACTGGTATGTAAATCATCACAGTCTTGAACTTAATATTGAAATCGATTCCATCTGATTTTCCAGTATTCCGACGCATCAATCATCCCAGGATCAATCCTTATAGTATCTATCTGTTTGCTATGAGCTCTGTTGCAGATAGTAAATTATCGAATTCATGTTAGATGGCTAAAGTGCTGAAGTAACGTAAATTATTGTTTGAGTTACCGAAGGGCTTTGTTTACTATGATGTGTTTATTCGGATATGCAAGTAGTCAGTACAGAAACGATTCCAGGTGAAGAGATTGACGAAGCTCTCGGCATTGCTCGGGGGAATACAGTTGAGGCCCGTAATGTTGGACGGGATATTACGCAGAGCCTTCGCAATCTTGCTGGTGGAGAGTTAAAGGCCTACTCTAAGCTACTTACTGGTGCTCGAGATGAAGCATTGCAACGGATGATTGAAGACGCTGAAGAGTTGGGTGCTGATGCCGTTGTCAACGTGCGAATGGAAACATCAACCATTGCGTCAGGCGGCTCTGAGGTCATCGCATACGGGACTGCTGTTCGGCTCCAATAGTGCTTCTCTGCGTGAACCACTCAAGAACAGTCGTTATTTTGAGATCGATTTTATCCTTAAAAAGTGAACTATAACTTTGCGGGTGAGTAGTTGACTTCCTCCACACGACTGAAGTCGTTGGATTCCCACGGCACCGCGCCGCTTGGTTGGGATATTATGGTTTGCGACCGACGAGCACTGGCTGAGCCAAGCAGCCGTTACTCCGATCCGCTGGTGGGAGCGTAGTTCTGCCCCAGTGACTTGGAGGTACCGTTGTTTTACGTCGAAGGCGCTAATTATAGGTCAATCTATGTACATGCTTGTATTCCGTAGCATATCCAGCTGTAGCTACGAGCATCGAACGGGGCCCAGTTGTCGGCTTCATCCACACCCGTAAACGGGTGGGCGTTCGCCTTGCTACCGCTGTAAAAGTACGTACTTCTGCTGACAAAAACCCATGTCTGACTATCTGCTGGCATTTATCTTGATATCCCGAAAGAGTTCAACAAATGAACTGACAAACGTTTCGACAGCCCCATCTTCTCGAGCAAGACCAAGATACGGTTCGATGAGTTCTAGCTCCAGAACGAGGATGTCGTTATCCCGTTCGACATAGTCCACACGTGCATATGGTAGGTCTGCGGGTTCACATGCAAGGAATGTACAGGCTTGTTCAAGTACTGCGCGGGCACTTTTGATAATATCTGTGTTAGGATCATAATCGAGATCTGGCTCTGTGAAGTCACTGAAGTCGCCCGGTTTTGTCAAATCATTCCACGCATGACTGTATTCTCCTCGAATAAATACGATTGAGCGTTCGCCTTGACTGATCTCCGGGACGAATTGCTGAACAACAGTGTCCCCATCAGCACAGGCAATGTTGAATCGTGCCTGATCGTTCTTTGCTTCCCCGATGCTCGTTCGCCAGACACCGGCTGAACCGGCTCCTACAGCAGGTTTGATAACGGCTTTGTCCCACCCTTGCTCACGTAGAATTTTCTTGAGTGATATTTCTGTACCTCTCTCCAGACATACTGATGGCGGAATTGGGACGCCGACATCTTCGAGATCGCTGTAGTAGGATTTGTGCGCATTCCACCGGATCACTGGAACCGGATTGTAAGCGGTGACTCCATTCTCCTCAAGCTTCTCTAGAAATGATTGAAATTCAGCAAAATCAGTATGGTAATCCCAGCAGGATCGGATCAGGACAATATCATAGCTCGATAGATCACCGGCGTCTGACCAGACAACCGGATCAACCTGATATCCTTGATTCTTGATTTCAGTGGCAATTGCTTGTCCGTCTTCCGTCAAGTCAGCATACTCTTCGTCAGTAATAATTCCAATGTGGGGTTGATCAGATGTCATTTGTCAATAATCACTCTGACACAGTTTTGACCAATATAGAACAATCCATCAACACGAGGTGTTAGGCTAAAGCTAAACAGGTCACAGAGCACTGCTGATATCTCTGTCTGCCCATCAGTATCGAAATCGGTAGACTGCGTGTTCATTACGTTGCTCATATCAACATGTTACGGCCAGTGCTATTTTAACTCTTACAGGCTAGACACCGGTTTACAAGGAGTCATCGAAGGAAGCGAGTAGCCAAGACAGTTCAATGCCGTAATTTCTTATATAGGAGACGGCATCTTCAGCTGTTAGAACCGAGCAGGCTAAGTACTCCTTGAGAATTGTTTCCTAACACCTCTACAATTCCTAACCAGTCTACAGAGAAATAGGCAGAGTGCCTCGGGGCTTAATGAGTATGAAAACTTTTGTGAGCTAAGCTCGATAGAAGAGTAATGGAGCGCTCACGTCGAAAAGAAATTAAGCGTCACTTGACTGAGGAAGAAATCGATAAATTACTGCGTGAGACCGAAGACGATCACCACCTCCGCAGGCTTGGATTTTTGAAAAATCTCTACCAAGGCGACTCGATCCCGGAGGCCGCCGACCGAGAAGGTCGGTCGGCCACCACCGGTGGTCGCTGGGCCGACGCTTGGAACGAGGACGGCTTAGATGGACTGATGCCGAGTCTCGGGGGCGGCCGGCCCCCGAAAGTCGACGAGGATGAGCAAGAAGAGCTGGTCGAGATGCTTCGTGACGGCCAACCGTGGAAATCACAGGAGATTCAGCATCTTCTCCAGGAGGAATTCGGCGTTTCCTACAGTCCAAATTACCTTGGTACCTTCCTTCGGGAACTCGGTCTCTCATACGCGAAACCACGGCCAAAACGTCCACATCGACCAGAGAATCCTGATGAAATCCTCGAAGAGCGCGTCGATGACGCGCTCGACGAGGGCAACCAGCCACACAACAAACGTGAGGGAGAAGACGAGAAAGGATGGACTGTTGACGATGATATCTGCACCGATGGTGGTACAGTCCTCGGATTTTTGACGCATCGAAGCCACAACCGTACGATAATTCACGACGTGTCTGGTACGTAGACGATCCACACATTGAGCGGGAGTTAGTCAAGACACACGATTCTGCGGTTGGATTCTACGCGCTCAACGGCGAGAGCTTGGTTGAGTTCACTGAAGACGAAAAGAAGGAACGAATCTGTGGTGTATTAGAAATGGTTCGCGAGCAGAATCCCGGCAAGCGGATTCTGCTCGTTTTGGATAAGCACGGAGCTCATAGATGTAAATACACGCGCAAGCGTGCGCATGAACTCGGAATCGACCTGATTTTCATTCCATCAGGCTCACCGCACCTCAACCCAATCGAACAGGTCTGGAAACATCTCAAGTGGACGATGGCACCGATTGTCGTTGACAACGAAAGTGAATTCAAAACCCTTGTTCAGAGAACGTTCGAGAAAATAACGAACCGTGTCAGCTTCGCAAAGAAGTGGTGTGAGAAGTTCCTTGACTTTCAAAAGTTATCTTAGTCATTATGACCCCGAGGCAGTTGACACGATATATGGCGTAAATATAACTCTAAGTAGTACCTTACTGATAACACGATGCATATCCCTCAGGAAGACTTACAGGACAAGCTTGAGGCGACTGCCACCGATTCTGTTGGACTCATTGATACGGAAACGATGACCATTGGTCTCAAACGGTACAGTAAAGACGCAGCGAAAAAGAAAGGAAGCCGAAAGCATACTGAAGATGAATTGTATCATATCATTGGTGGGGCAGGAAGAATAACCGTGGGAGATGAGGTATACTCAGTCACTTCGGGGGATCTAGTTTATATTGAACAAGGAGAATCCCACGACATCATTGAGATTCATGATGAACTCACTGTTCTGAAAATACTCACCGACAAATCGGCATTCAACTAGTAAGTATCTCTACTATTGTTCCCAGATGTTGATATTCTAGAGGTGCCAAATACCAGACAATACCGCTAGGTTTTATTTTTATTCTTATATCTACATTAACTAATGGCGAACAAAGATATTCCAACACTCGTTGAGCCAGACTGGTTAGAAAAACGCCTTGATGATCCAGATCTCTGCGTAGTCGATTGTTCCGTAGATCTTACCTATGATATTGAAACCGGAGAAGCAGAATGCAGCTCTCTCCAGGACAAGTGGGAAGAATCGCACATCCCAGGGAGTATATTTGTTGATCTTATGGTCGACCTCTCTGAGACGAAAGACCCAGATTATGCGTTTCAATTGCCTGATCCAGAAGATTTCGCTACGGAGATGGAGTCTGTTGGTATCGGAAGTGATACTCGCGTCGTGGTGTATGATAACGCCAGCAACGAATGGGCTGCTCGTTTCTGGTGGATGCTACGTGTCTTTGGTCATGATCAAGTTGGTGTACTAAATGGCGGTTGGGAGCGATGGACAAATGAGGATAGGTCCACGTCATCAAAAGGTCCAACAATTTCAGATGTGACATTCATACCGGAATATAATCCAGACTTCGTTGCGGATAAAAAGGAAGTGCTGTCGTATATCTCAGACGAAAATACTGATGAGGCTCATGTAGTCTGTGCTCTTCCGCCAGACGAGTACAAACTGATTCATATCCCGAACACAAAAAACGTCCCTGCAATAGGTGAGTCTGCTCTCGTTGATGCCAAAACAAACACGTACCTCTCCGAGAACGAGATTCGAAATCGATTCAATGAGGTCGGTGTTACGGAGTCAGATAGACTGGTGACATACTGCGGAGGCGGGATTGCCTCGACCAGCGCAGCCCTTGCAGCGTATGCATCCGGAATTGAGAATGTTGCTGTGTATAACGGTGCTCTGGAAGAATGGCGTAGTGACTCCTCGCTTCCAGTAGCGACAACCGACTAATACAACTGTTGTGTCATAATCACTTCGCTAGTATCAATTGCAGACATGCACCCGATAAAGTAAGGACTATACGAGCGAGAACTGACTCATGAACAAATGGCTAAGCACCCGCTTCACAATCACATAGAGTGCAAGCAGATGAACTGTGGGAGGGGTATAGATGGGTACCGTTGATCGTTTTTCCAAGATGGCAGAGACGACCGGTGCTGAGGTCCACACGGTATCCAAAGAAGATGCAAAGGACGTGCTTCAAGAATTAATCAAACCACCTGCAGTAGGTGTGCAACCACTCACCGATACTGTTTCTCTCCCATCCATTGTTGATCCCCCGACTAAACAGAAGTTCATAGATGAGGCCAAGACCGGAATCACAGATGCAATCATTGGGATTGAGACGCTTGGAAGTGTTGTGATCCCCTCTGACGGTCGACAGACAGGACCAGTTAGTCTCTTTCCTGCACGGCAAATTGCTATTATTGAAGCATCCGACATTGTACCTGACATCGAGACAGCATTTTCTGTACTACACGACCAGTATGGCCAAGGTATGGACAATACTGTGATCGTTACTGGCCCCAGCTCTACCGGCGATATGGGCGAGTTGGTAACTGGTGTCCACGGCCCAGGAGAATTACATATTGTGGTGATCTGCGATGAATAGTGATTCACACGCGGATTATACAGAATATATTCGTAATCTCATCGATAACGAAGGTAAACAGATTGCAGATAATGCTCGATATCTCAATAGAAGACGGTACGCTGCATTTGAGGAGCTTGACACAGACGAACACGAACATCTCCGTGCTGAAGCTCGGTCAATCAAAGAAGACGCAATTGATCGGCTCCCTGAGCTGATTGATCAGCTAACCGAACAGGTTGAAGCAAATGGCGGCTCAGTATACCTTGCTCAAGACGCTGCCGACGCAAACGCCTATATCCAGGAAGTCTGTGATGATGTGGACGCTGACACAGTCGTCAAGAGCAAATCAATGACAAGTGAAGAGATTCAGATTAATGATGCCCTTTCAGCTGCAGGCATCGATCCAGTTGAGACAGACCTGGGTGAGCTGGTTATCCAAGTCGCAGACGACGATCCCTCTCATATCGTGGGGCCAAGTCTTCACAAGTCTCGCGGCGATATCGCTGAATTATTCAACGAGTATTTTGACCCAGAGGAGCCACTTGAAACAGCAGAAGAGTTGACACAATTTGCTCGTGACTATCTTGCTCAACGAATTGAAAAGGCCGAAGTCGGGATGACCGGGGCAAATTTTCTTGCTGCAGATACAGGGACAATGTGTCTGATCACAAATGAAGGAAATGCACGAAAAGTCGTCGAAGCAACAGACACACATATTGCAGTTGCAGGGATTGAAAAGATTATTCCTTCATTTGAGGACCTTGCTATCTTCCTTCAATTAGTTTCTCGATCGGGAACGGGACAACCAATTTCATCATATACATCTTTGTTCTCACCACCAATCGATACACCACCGGTTGAGCGGGATCAGCGAGAATTCCATCTTGTATTAATCGATAACGGTCGAATGAAAATGCGTGCGGATGATCAGCTTCGTGAAACGTTGTACTGTGTACGCTGTTCTGCTTGTCTCAATTCCTGCGCAAACTTCCAGTCTGTTGGCGGTCATGCTTTTGGGGGTGAGACATATACCGGCGGTATCGCGACCGGTTGGGAAGCAGGTGTACATGAGCAGGGTTCCGCATCAGAGTTCAATGATTTGTGTACTGGCTGCTCACGGTGTGTAAACCAGTGTCCAGTAAAGATTGACATTCCGTGGATCAATACCGTAATTCGAAATCGCATTAACCGCGAGGAAGATCCAAACACATTTAATTATCTTGTTGATGGCCTTTTGCCTGATGACGCACCTACTGGGATCAGTCTGCAGAAGCGCTTTTTCGGGAACTTCGAGACGATAGCAAAGATCGGCGCTACCACAGCTCCTCTCTCGAACTGGACAGCCAGCACCTCTGTGATTCGTATCCTCATGGAAAAGGTGCTTGGCGTTGATATGCGTCGGGACCTTCCAACATTTGCGACTCAGACACTTCAGGACTGGTTTCAATCACGTGAATCACCACAGACTGATACAGTCACTCGACAAGTTGTGTTATATCCTGATCTCTATACAAACTACATTAATCCCGATCGTGGAAAGTCTGCTGTGCGAGTATTAGAAGCACTCGGAGTAACAGTGAGGATGCCGTCTGTCCGATCTAGTGGCCGTGCACCTCTATCACAGGGGATGGTGAAAATGGCCTGTAGTCATGCACAGGCTGTGATCGAAACCCTCAATCCGTATATCGAAGCTAATTGCGATATTGTTGTTGTTGAACCAAGCGATCTTGCAATGTTCCGGCAGGAATACGGTAGATTAGTCGACAAAGAGAGCTACAAACGGATCTCCAAAAACAGCTATGAGATCATGGAGTATATTCATCAATTAAGCGAGAGTGGAACTGACCTTGACGTACTTGGCCAAAGTGACGATACACAGGTCTTTTATCATAGCCACTGCCAGCAGCGCACACTAAATATTGAAGACTATACTAAGCATATTCTTGAGCAACAAGGCTATCGGCTGAAAACAAGTGATGTTGAATGTTGTGGGATGGCAGGATCGTTCGGATATAAAAATAAATATTATGACCTAAGCGTTGATGTCGGGAGTGATCTACAGAGCCAGTATACAGAGTACGACATACCTGTTATAGCAAGCGGTACTTCTTGCCAGGACCAAATCGCCGACCTGTCAGACAACCGTCCGCCACATCCGATTGAACTGATCGATCCTAAATATAATTAAATTTAAATTTTACAGGTTACGTTCCTGTTCTCAAGGAGCAACGCAGTGAGTAAAGCAAACGAGTAGCGCATCAGGGTGAGGATGCAGCCGTCGCTCAGCCCACGAAGAACCATTCAACTTAGGCGCTGCCGAATCACAGAAATTCAAGACGGATGCCACGGGGCTTGACTCCGAGGTTGTTGACAGTAGTAACAACAGAACCACGTTAAGTAGAATCGCTTGCGATTTTTGACCTCCTCACACAGATGAAGCCGTGGGGAGAGGTCAAGTAATGTACATCCTGTTATCTTATCAAAAGCTATTCCTATAGCCGGAATGTTGCTATCAGTAATATAAGTACAGAATAGATTATTTGTTATTTAGGCTGTCCATGTATCGCCCCACTTTGACTGTGGAATTCTCAGCCGCTCTCCTTTGCCGTCGCCATCGATACGTTCAACAATAACAGCGTTAATTTTCCCAGCGGATGAGGTCTCTTTTTTTACAACCTGGTATTTACCTTCTCTATCTTTAAGATCTTCAACGGTGTCACCGACTTCAACTGTACTGAGATCTTCCATGTTATACCATATGTTTTCAAACTACGTTAGATTATCTACCTACCCTGGTTTTCTAAGTGCATCCTTGAAAAGAAGTGGTTAGGGTACATGACTCGCCCGCATGGCAACGTTAGCCGAAGTTGACCTCCTCCCACCCGTGAACGGGGTGGAATTCCCTCAGACGTGGTGTGGCCCCAATCCTGATATGATCCGTTTGTTCGGGCGGCAAGGCCGCCTCGGTGCAATCATATCCATGTCTCGATCACACATTAAAGCTCCGGAATAGCCCAATCCCGTGGAACACTTCCCAGTTGTCGGCTCCATCCCACGGCTAAAGCCCTGTCTCTTACCCACAAATGAAGTCGCTGTCGGGATCGATGAGATCGGCTGAAAATGCCAATATCTACGGATATAACACCCTCATAGAACAATTTTGCTGATCTCGGTTATCCGCGTTCAGTCACTCCCCGCTGCCGATATCACTGCCCGAATCGCTACTCATCTCGATCTCTTGAGCACAGATCGGGGTCGACAGCGTCTGAAACGTCCGTTTGAGTCTCGTGAACCTATGGGCAAGAGACAGGGCTAAAGCCGATGGGCTTTCGCCTCGCTACCGCTGTAAACAAAATAATACTGACTAGAATCAGAAGAGAGCTAGTGCCTCATATGGCAAGAGATACAGCATGACAGCTAGGAACGGCGTCAGTGCGATTAGCATCACAATAGCATAGCCGAACATTTCACGGGCTTTGATCCGTGTAATTGCAAGGAGTGGAATTGCCCAGAATGGATTAACTAAATTCGTGTGGGCGTCACCAACTGCATACGCCATTGCAGCATGTCCAAACTCAACACCCAGTCCCTCTGCAGCTTCCATTAGTGGAGGGCCTAGAACTAGCCATTGGCCACCACCAGACGGAATAAACGCGTTTGTGATTGCAGCAACGAGCCATGCAATAACCGGGAATGTCTCAGCAGTCGACGCGTCAATAAGCACTTCTGCAATATATGTTGCAAGACCGGATCCACTCATGATCCCCTGAATACCGGCGAAAAATGGGAATAAGAGAATAATTCCTGCAGCTGCAGTCGCTGCTTCACCGAATTTTTCCCTGTATGCAGATGGATTTGTCCAGATCAATAATCCTGCCATCAGAAACCCGAAGTTAACAACATTAAGATCCCATGCCCCGAGCCCGTCCGTGATAAGCATGTAGAACACATATGTGAATCCAGTTATTCCAATGATCCCTCCCAGTATCAAGCTATTATCAATGCGTTCTGCCGGTGTTTTTGCTTTGCTCTCTTCTCTGCCATCCTCCTCGCCACCATCCGCTTCTTGGCTAAAGAGTTCACTTTCAGGAATATATTCTGTGATGTCTCGGGCCTGCTTGCCGGACGGTGTAATGGCATAAAGAACAAGTGATGCAAAGATAATCGAAAGGATGGTTAATGTAATCCCATATCCATGTGCGATTGTCTCTGTGATTGGGATACCGTCATTCGGAAGCATATCAAACACTGTTCCGTCCCCAACTGACCCTGAATCAGTAAGCAACAGTGGGCCAGACCCCGACAGCCCCCAGTGCCAAGTAAGCCCCAGCCCCATGTAACCAGACACTGCAAGCAACGGATAATGGACATCAATCCCTTTCTTGTGCGCGACTTTACCCATCTCTCGAGCGAAGATCGCCCCCAAAATGAGACTAAATCCCCAATGAATCCATGCGATTGCCATCGAAAAGACAGCAACAAGCACGACAGCTTGTGGAGGTGTTGACGGGATATGTGCAAGCCGGACCAGTATTGCATTTGCTTTAGGATGGTAGGCAAGTGCAAATCCGGTCATTAGGATAACAGTCATTTGCATGGCAAATGCAAGGAAATCCCAGAATCCATCAAACCAGTGTTCGATTAGCCCAAGTGGTCCTGCTGTTCCTCCTTCAGCTTGCTCAATTATGCCTAATTCGCCGAGAAGTAGCGCAGCGAAGAAGACAATATATGTGAGCAAAATAGCAAAGAGAAATGGGCTTGGCATCCACCGTTCAACAGTGTTTGCAATCCGTATTCCCAACTGCTCAATTGTCAAGCCCTGAGTATCATTACTTGACATGCATATATACCAAATCATCCGTCTTACCTAAATATTCGCAAACGGCAGTGAAATCTCGGTGACGCCCCGTTCGCTCCTTAATGAGGAGAAAATGCTTGTATAGTTTTACGATTGTCTTCCAAGTTGACTACCCCTGCCTATTCGACGCCGTTGGCGGCTCCTTGTGGCGGGGGCTTTCTGGTTCCACGACGCGCTTTGCAGATCTAAATTCAAACTCTATATGTCTCGGCATGTTGACCGGTGAAATACTCCGCAAGCAAGGCCCGAGGCATTCGGCTTGCTTGCTCTGTAGGTATCAACATATGCCTCCTCCCCGCCATTGCTATCATCGTCTGCCCCCTCAACAATTGTTCCTTCCATTCCAGAATGTATAGGCGGTTGAGGCGACTGCCCCGGGGTCATCCGAAAACCTCCGGTTTTCGTGATCACGAGAATCGAAGATCTCGAACGACTTGACCCCGGGGTTGAAGCCGACAGCTTTATACTGAATCAAAAAGTATAATACAGTATGAGTCAGATGGAATGTTACCCGAAGATACGACAGCGCGGTGTCGTTACAATCCCAGAAGAAGTCCGAGACGGGCTTAATCTCGAAGAAGGCGACCAACTGAAACTCACCGTCGAAAAACTCGACTGAACCAAAACTCGACCATCCAACGATGAAACACACGCTTCGCTTCCGTGCGTATCTGCCCGATGACGTAGCAAGCGAAGCGTGGCGGCACATCGACATTCTCCGGCAGATTCGCAACCACGCTGTCCGAGACTACTACAACGCAGACTACAACGACAGGCCATCTGACTACGACCAACACAGCAAACTCAAAAACTGGACAGACCAATGGCCCACCTTTGCAGAACCCTCTCAACACGCCGCGCAACAAGCCATTAGTCAGATTCACAGTGACCTAAAGACGCTGCAAGAACGCCGAAACGAAGGCTACGATGTTGGGCGGTTGCGCTGGCAAGGTGCAGGCGAATTTCGGTCGGTGTCGTACAATCAACCCCGTCGCTGGAACGTGGATCACAACACGGGCGACGACCGGTTCGTGCGACTCAGACTCGAAAAAATTGGCTGGTTCACCATCCGAGCAGACCGCGACGTACCACCAGCGGACGAGATTGATGAGATAATCCTGAAAAAAGAAACGACTGGTGGATGGTACGTCTCACTCGTGACGACGGTGGGTGACACACCCAAGAAACCGGCGGTGAGTGAGATTGACCCCGAAGACTGCGTGGGCGTTGACCTTGGCATTACCAGCTACATCCACACGTCCGAGAACTTGTCCGTGGATACGCTCGACCTGTCCGATGAGTACGACCGTTACGCACGCGAGCAGCGGAAACTCGATCGGAAAGAACACGGTTCGGGCAACTGGGAGAAACAACGCCGGAAAGTCGCCCAAGCGAAACGAGCAATCAAGCGGAAAATGCGCGACTACCAGCACAAACTGACGACGTGGCTTGTCACAGAGTACGATGTCGTCGCAGTCGAAGACTTGGATGTGAAGTCAATGCTGGAAACCAGCCAGAACGCCAAAAACAAGCAAGATGCCGCGTGGGCACGGTTTATCGAACTGCTGGAGTACAAAGCCGAGCTCCACGGCACGCACGTTGAGACGGTCGAACCTCGCGGGACGACCAAAGAGTGTTCGGTCTGTGGGGTCGAGACAGCTAAGCCAATCTGGGTACGCGAGCATTCGTGTCCAGCGTGCGGCCATACCGAAGACCGCGATCTGAACGCGGCGAAGAATATTCTCTTTCGTGGTTTGAAGCAGTTAGGGGCGGGACGCTCCGAATCAACGCCTGTGCAGACTGCGCTCCCTACGCTCACCCCTCAACGAGAGGCGGTGGGTGCAAAGCGCGTCGTTGAAGCAGGAACTTCCTTCCGCGAGGCCGGAAGCTCCGGGGCTTGACCCCGGAGAGGTTCACACATTGCAACGGTTACTAACGAAAAATATGATAGCGAAGTTGTGAGATCAAAGCCGCTTGTTGAGTTTGGCGACTATGTCAACCGAGGTGAGAAAGTCGCTGAGCCACAACCAGATGACAGGGGATTTAGTGTGTGCCACCACGCTACCATAGATGGTGTCGTGTCTGATGTGACTCCACGCGAAATTGAAATTCGTGGACATGATATCTAAACTTGTTATGTGAGCTGCCCCTGTCTACTCGCCGCTGTTGGCGGATCCTTGAGAAAGGGGATTTCTGGTTCAACGACGCGCTTTGGAGACACATCATTGGCTGTTACCTTAGTGTTCCCAGAAAGCACAGTCTCCGCAGGCACTGATTCGGCCATACCCTGACCTACCGTCTGCGCAGTTGCTTTAACTCCAAGCTTTTCCAATCCGAGGCGTGGCCAATATTCTTGTGTGAGGGTGTAATTATATACTTCTTTACAGGTTTGAATATCGGTCCATGCAGCAGTGGCTGTCTCGGCGTATTCCGGCGTTGCAGCGTACTTGAACGCCTCCTTAGCTACGACCATACTGTAAGATATTCGATTATCTTAAACGTGCGGAAGACAAGAGAGCGCACGGCGGTATCCCCGCCCTGCTCTACTTGCTCTCTTCGGTGGCTCCTTGAAGACGAGGACGTAGCCTGTAGAAGCTAAAACTCTGGGGGTTTGTATCAACAGTATTTCTGTGAGAACTACTAATGAGTTCAGAACACAGTTCTGAGGATTGTAATATCGAGAAATCCTGTTTAGCTCTTATAGGCCGTTTCTCCTTTCTCCAGGCATTACCTACGACAGAGAGTGAACTGCTCTGGGGTCAAGCCCCGTGGCATCCGCCTCGAGTTTCTGTAATATACTCGATACGGGAGATCTCCCTGGATAGGTCAGGATTCTCCTCGGGGTACCAAGATATTTTCTATCAGTTCTGCTCGAAAATGTGACATTGTATTATTGTACTGGTCTTCAAGATCAGTCAATCCAATCCAAGCAATACCAGCACCATAGAGATCAGGATACTGTTCCATCTGCCAGTAGGCAGAATATCCACCAAGATCCAGCAAAGACAATGACGCAATCCTCGTCTAGAAAGTTATATCGCTCAAGTAGACTCCTCAGCACCAGTAACAATGTCAATACAGGCGCGTCGTGGAGAGCGTTACCGTCACTCTATTGTTCAAGTTCACTACTTTTGATATCAAAAACATGGATTTAGTCGTGATCGGTAACATCATAGTATAGTGTTACTTCTGGGCTTATGCGGCACAGGGCACTGATCTCTCTTCCTCGAAGATCGAGCGAAGTGAGTGAGTAGGGAGGGGACAGAGCGCCCGTCTTCTGTTTCCTTTCACATATTCTATTATAAATAATAAGCCTAATACTTCAGATGGTATATTAGGGCTAATTTCAGAGAGCTGAACCATAATAACCAAAATGGATTACTCTTCAGATTAATCTGTGGTGTAGATACATATGAAAACCGACGCAGCAGTAATCTATGAAGAAGGCGGACCGTTTACGATTGAATCTGTAGAAATAGAACCGCCACAAGATGACGAGATTCTCGTAGAAATTGCTGGGGTTGGGTTCTGTCACACTGATGTCTTGGCTCGAGATCAGCACACTCCTACCCGTCTGCCAGCAGTACTCGGGCATGAGGGGGCTGGCGTTGTTCAAGAAGTTGGAGATGCAGTGACTTCCATTGAGCCGGGCGACTCAGTTGTGCTATCGTTTGATTATGATGATCAATGTCCGAACTGTAATCAAGGGGATGTTGCCTACTGTGAGGGATTTTTCCCACATAACTTCATTGGTCGTCGACCTAGTGATGGGAGCTCTCCACTGTCTAAAGGCGATGAAACTATTAGTGGGCGGTTTTTCGGACAGTCATCATTCGCACAACATGCAATTGCTACCGAACGAAATGCCGTGAAAGTCCCGGACGATGCCCCATTGGAATTACTTGGTCCGCTCGGGTGTGGGATACAGACTGGTGCTGGCGGCGTAATTAATGCATTGAATGCTCAAGCAGGCTCGTCGATTGTCATCTTTGGAGCTGGTTCTGTAGGTCTCAGTGGACTTCTTGGCGCCAACGTGAAGGGTTGTAGTGAAAAGGTTGTAGTTGATATACAACAGTCCCGACTTGAAAAAGCAGAACAACTTGGGGCAACAAACGTCATTAACCCTAACAAGGTAGATGATGTTGGAGAAGCGATTCGAGAATATCTTGATGGTGGAGTAGATTACAGCTTGGAAGCTACTGGGGATCCCTCTGTGCTGCGACAAGCTGTGGATGTACTTCAACAAGGAGGTACCTGTGGTGTTGCTGGTGCCCCGCCGGTAGGCACCGAAGTTTCATTGGAAGTCAATACAATTCTCGCTGGTCGAGAGATCCGTGGGATTACTATTGGAGATGCACATCCGAAGGAATTTATCCCAGACTTAATTGACCTCTACCAAGACGGTCAGTTCCCATTCGATGAACTCATAACGCTATACGACTTTGAGAATATCGAACAGGCTGTCGAAGATCAAAAAAGTGGAGAAGTTATCAAACCAGTTCTGACAATGTAGTTTCGTTTTGCTCACAATTTTATTTGGTCCTCTAACGCAAACAGTGTGTTCTGCTTTGATTTTGTTAGTAATATTTGAATTTACTGCAGGGGGATCCGACTGTTTTGACCATCAAGTGGTTCACAGACAGATTGCTTTGGCCTTGAGTGTATAGCAGTGTACAGTGGAAGTGAGAAGCCTACGGCCTTAGTCGTGAAAAGTGGTCAATACGACCTCGTCACAAGCCTGCTACAATTCAAAATAATAGTTGCTGAGTTATGAACGAAGCATATTCAAAGATCATATCGTTATTCAGTGCAGAATGCGAGCATGAAAGAAATCACGGGGACGATTCTCGCTGGGAAATCCTTTGATCCAATCCGCGGTCGTGTTATTATTAACGACGGTCGGATTGAGGCAGTTGAAAGGGCAAATACAGAATCAACGGATATTATCCTACCAGCATTTGTCAACGCACATACCCACCTTGGAGATTCTGTTGCTAAAGAAGCAGCTGTCGGAAAGTCACTTGAGGAAGCAGTAGCCCCTCCAGATAGTCTAAAACATCAACAATTAGCAGGTGCTGATCAATCTGATCTTGTATCGGCGATGCGCCGAACACTCCAGTTTATGGAACAGACTGGTACTGTCTCTTGTCTGGACTTTCGAGAGTCTGGCATCCCTGGCGCCCGTGCACTTCGTGAAGCGGCTGAACCCCTATCGATTGACCCATTTATTTTTGGAAGTGGAGATTCGTCCGTTCTTGATATTGCCGACGGGTATGGCGCTTCAGGAGCAAAGGACGATGATTTTACCAAAGAACGTGCTGCTTGTCGAGACCGTGACGTTCTGTTTGCGATCCACGCTGGAGAGCCAGATGCAACCGACATACATCCAGCGCTTGATCTAGAACCGGATTTATTGATCCACATGGTGCACGCAAAGCAGGAGCATCTTACTCGAGTTGCTGAGCAGTCAGTGCCAGTTACAGTATGTCCTCGTGCGAATGCTGTCCTCGATGTTGGAACGCCTCCAGTACGGGACTTACTCGATCACACAACTGTTGCACTCGGGAGCGATAATGTAATGCTTAATCCGCCGTCAATGTTCCGCGAAATGGCATATACGGCAAAACAATTTGATGTCACCGCTCGTGAGGTGCTTCAAATGGCGACTTCGGCTGGTGCTGAGATCGTCGATCATGATGTTGGTGTAATTGCCCCCGGTAAACGAGCAGCACTTACTATCCTTGATGGAGACTCTAACAATCTGGTTAATTCGGCTGACCCAGTCCAAGCAGTTGTTCGACGTGCAACAGGACTGGATATCAAACGCGTGATTTTGAATTGACTTTCTCAAATTTCGATGAAAACGGCCATTGGGCCCCGTGAAATGGTAGTAATGTCTAACTTTTACAGGCTATGTCCCAATCCTCAAAGGTCCACCGAAGGGATAAGTGAACAGGACTGACTTCCTCCGACAGCCAAGGCCAGTCCTTTCGCTTTGAGATACTGTAATTCACTTCTACCTTTGGGCAAGCTTAATGCTTTAGTGTCTTTTTGGATTCGTACAGATACCATTTATTAAGTCATGGAATAAGTTAACAACATCTATGTAGGAGAATCATAAACTTACTCATGATAGATGAAACACGAACCTGTTTCGCAACAACCACAACTAGGAGAGTCATTTCCTGATCTTACCGTTCAGACATCGCACGGAGAACTTTCACTTCCTGACGAATACGAAAATGAGTGGTTTGTACTGTTCAGTCACCCAGGTGACTTTACACCGGTCTGCACAACTGAGTTTGTAGCATTTCAACAACGATACGATGAATTTTCCGATTTAGGCGTTAATCTTATTGGACTGTCTGTTGATCGAGTGCACTCACACATCAAATGGATTGAATGGATTGAAGAAGAGCTTGACGAACAAATTGAGTTTCCGATTATTGCTGACGATACAGCTTCAGTTGCTAGAAGGCTCGGGATGATTCACCCCAAGATGGGAACAAGTACGGTTCGAACAGTATACGTTGTTGATCCTAATGGGGACATTCGTTTGCAACTTCAGTATCCAATGGAAGTTGGACGAAATATTGATGAAATCCTTCGGTCTATCCGTGCACTGCAGACTACGGATGAAGAGAACGTGGCTGCTCCAGCGAATTGGCCGAACAATGACAACTTTGGAGATCGTGTTTTACTTGCTCCACCATCTGATATGAATACCGCTAAACAACGGAAATCAGACGCCGAATCAGATGAATATGAATACCGCGACTGGTGGTTCTGTCTGAAGGATAGAGAGTAAATATAGTGAAAACCGTTCTGATTTTCAGAAGTATTTAGGAGTCTTCAACCACATTCAATAGTACTAGCGGGGATGCACTGTGTCACACTCCCGTTTGCCGATCCTTGAGAACAGGAGTACAGCCTGTAGATGGTAAGCTATTCAGCAATTCCGACTTCTGTAGATTCATCATCCGAGTCGGAATCAGTGTTTTCATCGCCCTCAGGTATGTTAAATTCGGGAAGAGGATCGTCAAGTGTTGACCAGTTGCTGTTCATCTCTTCGTCATCAAGAACACACTTATGTAAGTCAGTGCGAATTTCATCGTGATCGATTGACGCCCCGATTAGCACAAGTCGGGTATGACGATCTCCATACGGCTCTTCCCACTCCTCTTTGAGCTCAGGATATTTCTCGAAGACTCTCTGCTGTTCTTCCAGCGGCAAGCTCGCTACCCACTGTACTCCGGGAGCTATTCGAATCGACTGGCCTGCAACATGAAGTTCAATGGCACGGTCGTCACGTCCAGCAAGCCAGACATGACCTTTTGATCGAACGACTCGGTCAGGGAACTCATCGAGGAACGTGGCAAAGCGACTAGGGTGGAATGGCCGGTCAGACTCGAACACGAATGAAGTAACACCGTGCTCTTCTTCTGCACTCTCATGTGGTTCTCGAAGCTCCTTCATCCATCCAGCTGACTGACTGGCTTCCTCAAAGTCGAATAGTTCAGTGTCTACCAGCAAGTCTGGATTAACTTTACCGTGCGTGGTTCGGACAATCTCTGCCCGTGGCTGGAGAGTCTCAAGCAGGGATTCGATTTTATCAAGTTCTTCGTCATCAACTAGATCGCACTTATTTAGTACGAGTACATCGCAGAACTCGACCTGCTCAACAAGTAAATCTCCGAGGTGCTTGTCGGTCCCATCATCATCAAGCACCGCATTAGATGACATTGCATCAGAGAATTGATGTGCATCAACGACTGTGACAGTTGTGTCAAGGTAGCAGTGCTCAAGTGGTTCAACCCCCGTCTCTTCGTGGAAATCTGTTGAATCCATATCCTCAATCCCATCAAATCCGAGGGTTAGAGTTTGTGCGACTGGAAGCGGTTCTGCTACGCCAGTTGACTCCACCACAACAGCGTCAAACTTTTTTTCGGATGTCAGCCGATCAATTGCCTCAAGCAAATCACCTCGAAGTTCACAGCAGATACAGCCATTTGAGAGTTCAATTAACTCTTCGTCTTCTTCAGAAATATCTGATGACTCAGCAACGAGGTCAGCATCGACATTCACCTCACCCATATCGTTAACTAAAACGCCGATATCGCGATCAGCGGCAGTACTAAGCAGATGATTTACAGTTGTGGTTTTTCCAGCTCCGAGTATACCGGATAGAACTGTAATTGGTATTGTTTGTTCGCTCACACTATAATAATACTAATATCTATATTAATATATTTTGTTATTATACTAAATAGATTTAATAAATTAGAGAACAAAGGTAGGTATAGCAATGGAAAGTTTTCGATGTGCGATTGTCGGAGGCGGTATTCATGGTGTTTATATGGCTGGTCGAATACTCGAGGAGACACAGATTACAGCATCAGAACTTGTCGTCATTGATCCAAATAAGAAATTGCTGAGTACATTCAGACAGCGAGTTTCAGCCTGTGGGATGGAGACACTTCGATCACCATATGTCCATCACGTCGGAACAGATCCGTTCTCATTAGAGACTTACGCAGAAGCAAATCACCGCGGAGGAGAACTTGTGGAGACCGTTCATTATCCTGAGCGTCCAACACAGTCATTATTTTTTGACCACGCTGACAATGTTATTAGCCGGTCGAAACTTGACAAATTACATTGGACTTCTAAGCTTGAAAATGCACAGTATGTCACTAATTCGTCGAGCGAATCTAGTGTCCAACTTATTCTTGAGACTGATGATGGTTCCATGATGGTTGATACGTGCATTCTCGCCATTGGAGTTGGCGATCAGCTAACAATTCCTGAATGGGCTGCCAACGTTGAAGATATTAAGCATGTTTGGGGGGAGTTTAATCGATCGAGACGCTGTGAGCGGACGATTGTTGTAGGAGGTGGAATCACTGCTGGACAATTAGCAACAACCATTGCTGGCAGACAAATTAAAAATACCGGGTCAGAAACAGAACACATCCAAGTTCTTACTAAATCACCAATTGAGTGGGAAACCACTGAAGCACCTCCCCCATGGCTCAACTGGGATCACATCGAACGAGAACTTCATCAGTATCCGCCGGCGTCACAACAGCGGTATAACCTGATATGTGAGGTAAGAAATGACGGAACAATGCCTCCATACCTATATGATAAAATTGACAGCTATCGGTCGGATGGTATTCTTGATCTTACGGAAGGGAATGTTGTATCAGCACGGCAGGAGGGTGATCAAGTCGAGCTTAGACTTGCCTGCGGTGACAAAATAACTGCAGACCGGGCTGTTCTTGCTACAGGGTTTGATTCTTCATTTCAGATTCCATTAGTTGACCGGCTTGCAAATTCGTTAAACTTGGAGCGGGGTTATCGGGGGTCTCCTGTCCTTGATGATGATACGCTTGGGTGGCACCACCATGATAAAACAGATACACCGTTGTATGTGACGGGGGCATTAGCGCTGTGTACTGTTGGGCCATTCGCATCAAATATTGTTGGTGCTCGTCGGAGTGCTGACCGTATTATTCCTGCAATTAAACAGAGACTAATATGTAAACCATCTTAGCACTGAAACTATTTCTTTGCCCTCGGGTAGTTGACTAGTCAACGGCCTCGGCGTCAAGTGGCTCGAGAAGTGAAGTGTCTTGTCATCAGGGGAATCTTCGATCTCTGTACGACCCCGAGGTTTGTCAGTGGGCTCTCGCTCTACTAGACCGTAGTTCGGTAGGTCTGGTCTGACCAGTCACGTTCACTGCCCCTAAGTTAAGAGCTAGTCAACTGGTGGCCCATCCACCGCGAGACATCTGCCTGTAATAGATCCATTCATATCCCAAGCCACTACCTGACAAATGTTTATACAATAGAGAGAACCAGCCCCACTGTTGAACGTTGTTGGCGTCATTGAGTGTCGGCCGCCTCCAAGGGGGCAAGCCCCGTGGTATCCGCCTCATACCGTCTGTGAAATACCCCTGCCTACTCGCTTCCGTCGTTCGCTCCTTGAGAATGGGGGACTTAGTCTGTGAGAGCTAAATGCTACTTCCTTGTTTCAAACTAGATAACGAGGCGGGGTCCCCGATCTACTGCAGATGGACTCATCAGCCGTCCGGTTAGAGAGGTGTTCGTCAATATCTTATCAAGTCAGGAGCGAGGACGCTATGGAAGCCAAATGCACTGGATTTCTCTTTTTTGGATAGGGCCGAGTTTGCTGACAGGTCCCGAGCCCCGTGTTTGAGGCCGATGACAGAATAAAACAACAATCGTGACAAGTAAGCTTTATTGATATATCTAATGTATACATTGCTTCTTGAGATAGTCGTATATGTAGTCAGTGTATACCATACATCACGAGAAGACATGACATCGTTTGCACTTGGTGACCGCGTACGGGTTGACATCCCGGACGTGACTCATCCTGCATACGAAGAATATCATGGACGTCATGGCATAGTTGTGCAGTTGCTTGTACACTCTATGGGGATGAATAGAGCCAAAAATCACGGAGAACCGAGCTATCGAGTTCAACTTGATGATGGCACCATCCAAGATTTTGGGTCTCCGCATCTTCGTCCACCGATTGAGTAATATTTGGCCGTCTCTCACGGCCGATCACATAATATTTTGACATATTTCCCGGTGAATGTAGCAGTAACCAATATAACTCGGTTGAGATACAGAGGAATCGTTCAGTTGATAAATGGAACATCGACTGAATGTCCCGCTACATGAGCGTTTAGCATCGCAGCTGTAGGTGAGTCTCTGATATCGTTATCGTTGTAGCCCGCATTGTAGAATGCCTCCATAATCCATCGCTTTCCCTGGATATTATACTTCTGATGGTAATCTTCTGCCATGTAAAATTTGTCTATTTGCTCAATGCGCGTTTTTATATCTGATTGATTGCATAACTTTTCTTCAAGATATGTATCAAGATCTTCTCTTTGCTGCGGCGTTATAGTAAAAATGACATTTTGGTACTGGCGCTTTGAGGGCTGATAAGACGGATTGTGTTGGTCAAATGCATAATCCAATAGCTCAGTAAACGAAATTCGGCTGTGATCATACTCAATTTGAACTACTTCTGTATGATTACCTATGAGCTGATATGAAGGATTGTCTTTTGTTCCACCTGCGTATCCAACACGTGTTCGCACAACGCCATTGAGAGATCCAAATGCTGCATCTGGTCCCCAAAAGCATCCCAATCCAAATGTTGCTGTATCGAGATCTGCAGGAACTTTCCTATCATACTCTTTGATGAGTGCTGGTGTCAAATTCATTTTAGATATTTATCTGATGATATAATATTTGAGTTTGAACTGCTTAACCGTATCTCGACAGATCCACCAAGATAGCAAGTAGGGTTGCTCAGGGGCTGATCTCAGAGCAACTTGCTGTTCATAATATTGTCTTTATTTATACGCGTTCAGCAAACAATGAACCTCTCCGGGGTCAAGCCCCGTAGCAGTCGCTTCGACCGCCTGTACATAGTGTTATATTCTTGCTAGTATTACTCATAGCAGCCTTTTAGTCATTAACGCACAGCGGGTTAATTGTATGGTAATAATCATTGATGGGTCCATTACCTACGAAACACCTGAAGGTTCAAAAACAGTTGAACAAGATGAGATTGTCTACGATAAGACCACAGACCACTGGTGGTTTGTAGCTGAAGGACAAGAGCTCACTCGGATCCCACGCGAACGTGTTTATCTGATTACGGGAACGAAAGGATCAGCAACAAAAGAATTGGATTCGAAGGAATCAGGTCGAGAAACAGACGAATACGGACACCCAGTTTGAACTACTTTGTCTACTCGCCGCATTCGGTTACTCTTTGAGGACGTGGACGTAGCTTGTAGAAGTTAAAAACTGGAAGTCAGATGGGACTTATGATTAACTTGTTTTGTCGCCCAGCCAAAGTGGAGCCTCTCGCCTTGGTACCATTGTAGTCCATTTTGAACTAACTGCTCTGGCACTTATCCTTATTTATATATCCCATGTGGATTTTGTATTTGAGATTAACGCCAGATATCTACAGGCGGAGCAGGCCGAGGCGGTTCACGAAAAGTACCGTAGCGTATGGATTATGTGTCTCACTATACCAGTATATTCTGGAAAATATAAATATTATAATACTTTTTGTAAGGTGCTTGTGTCAATTCAGGTGATGTCAGAAAGCAACACAAATGACATCGATCACGGTGGCACAGATAATACAGACCGGCGGACATTTATGGGAGCCTTGGGGGCGATGGGAAGTGGAGCGGCTATTGACATTGGTCTTGGTGACCGATTTGGTGGTTCTAACCAGGGACTTGGTGTCTCAGATCCGAAGAACTTGATTCTCTTTATTCCTGATGGAGGCGGGCAAACACAGGATACAGCGGCACGCTACTACCGAGCGTATGAAAAGAATCCTGAGGCGTTTCCATTGAATATTAACACCGGAATGATTGAAGACGTGGAAATGGGTATTGACCAGGCTGATATTAAAGGTTCAATGTCAACGTATCCTGATGATCCAGATGGTCAGTTGATTACGGATTCAGCGGCAGCCGGAACTGCAATGTCGACAGGATATAAAACATATTCTGGAGCAGTCTCAGTTGACCATGCTGGGCGCCCGATAGAAACAATCTTAGAGAAAGCAAACGATGCCGGATACGCAACTGGATTAGTTACGACGACACAGATGACACATGCGACTCCAGCAACATTCGGAGCTCACGTAGAGAGCCGTGGTATGCAGGAAGAAATTGCACGACAATATATCCAGGAACAAGATATCGATGTACTCCTTGGAGGAGATCGGTCACACTTTAGCCCAGAAGATCGTAGCGACGGCCAAGATTTGATCGCGCAAGCAGAGTGGCAGGGTTATGAATATGTAACAACAAAAGATGGCCTTGAGTCAGTCTCTGGGGGGAAGGTGCTGGGACTGTTCAGTGAAAGCGGACATCTTGACTACTACATTGACCGGTTACATAATCCAGACAATACACAGCCTGGATTGGAACTAATGACGGAAGTTGCTATCTCAATACTGCAGGAGCAATCAGACAGAGGGTTCTTTTTAATGGTTGAGGGTGGTCGTGTTGATCACTACGGACACGCCAACGATCCAGCAATGATCCCTGAGCAGGTTGAGCATGACTACGCGGTCGAAGTTGGCATGGATTATGCAGATGAAACTGATAACACTCTTGTCGTTAACGTCGCAGACCACGAAACAGGCGGATTGTCTCTCAGCCGTGATTCGTACTATATGGATTGGGATCCGATTGTAAATCAAGAGGTCTCACAATGGCGAATTGCAGAAGAATTAGAAGACGCAATTAGTATTGGCGAGGTCCGTGATACGATTGAAGAATACACTGGGATTGATGACCTTTCTGATGATGAAGCTGCAGAACTGATCAATGACCCAAACGCAATTCGTGGCCGAGATAGTGTTATTAATGAGCGGGCAGGCCTTGCATGGGGAACAGACGCACACAGTGCTCAGGATGTTCCGATATATGCCAAGGGCCCCTCCGCGGAATACTTTAAAACAGGGATTGACAACACCGAGCTTATGAATGGATTTACTTCCCACCTTGATATTTGAGCCAACTTTGGCTGTTACCTACACTCGTGAACTACCCCTGTCTACTCACTCACCGCTGACGCGGGTCGTTCCTTGAGGCAGGGGCTTCCTGGTTCAACGACGCGCTTTGGAGACACCTTATCGGATGGGTCCTCAGTCTCCCCAGAGAGCACAGTCTCCGCAGGCACTGATTCGGCCATGCCCTGACCTACTGCCTGCGCAGTTGCTTTAACTCCAAGCTTGTCCAATCCGAGGCGTGGCCGATATTCTTGTGTGAGCGCGTGATTGTATACTTCTCGACACGTCTGAATATGGGGCCCATGCAGTAGTAGCTATCTCAGTGTCTTCCGGCGTTGCAGCGTACTTGAATGTCTCCTCAACCACTACTAATATGTTAGTTTTCCTATCACTTGAACATTCGGGAAGTAAAGGAGCGGACGGCTGTATCCTCTCCCTACTCGCTCCCTTCGCTCGCTCCTTGAGGACGGGGACGTAGCCTGCAAAAGTTAAGATAGATCCAAATCGTACTACGTTGATATATCTTTTTAGGACAGAGTAAGAGTACGTTACAGTACAACGGTGGTCTTGATTAGGGGATACTGTTCACTTGTTAGTCATCGCTTGTTGCGGTTGTTGATGGTGAAGACGCACTGATATGTTCTGATTGAGCAGAGCCAGTAACTGCTTTTGCAACCATTTCGATTGGGTGATCTGGCTTATCACCGACTGGACCATCCTCAATCTGTGTCCGGCACGACGCTCCAGGAGCAACAACACGGTCTCCATCACTCTGGCGAATCTTGTCATACACCAGACGCCCAATGGCCTTTGAGATTCCATAGTGTTCTTTTTCATAACCGAATGACCCGGCCATTCCACAACAGCTTGAGTCAAGCGGATCAACAGCATATCCCGCCCGTCTCATCACACCAACAGCGTGATGGTCTTTGTTTGTTGCCTTCTGGTTGCAGTGGCCGTGATATGTAAGGTGGTGATCCGGTGCATCAAACGTAAGTCGTTCGTCTACTCTAAACTGATCCATATACTCAAGAACGCCAAAGGCGGCACCAGAAACTCGTCCGACTGCTTCTCCGTCGAGTATATCCAGATATTCATCCTGGAACATGACAGCGTCAGATGGTTCAACAAAGATGACGGAATATCCATCCTGAACCTTTGGATCGAGCAACTCAACGTTTTGTTCTGCTCGGGTTCGAACCGTGTCAAGGAATCCCTTTGAGAAAGCAGCCCGTCCTGACGGAGCAAGATTATCCATGATCTCGACGCGAATGCCTGCCGATTCTAGTGTTTTGATAGCGGCTATCCCAGGCTCCGGGTAGCTGTATGTCGTGTATGTGTCCGGGAACAAGACAACCTTGTCGATCGCCTCTCGCTCGGAAATTTGTGGTCCGCCTCGCTGTTCGAACCAATCAAGAAGTGTTGTGCGACGGAATGTCGGAAGCTTTCTATCTTTTGCAATACCCATTACCTTAGATAGAATCTCTCTGCTTCCCGGAACTTTCTGCGCGATATTTGAGATTGGGGCCAACATGCTTCCGACCTTTGAGAGTCGATCAACATCTCTGAAGAGTTTATCCCGGATACCAGCCCCATCTTTTTCGTGATGCTGATGTTTAACCTCTGCACGAAGCTTTGCCATGTCAACTCCAGTTGGACAATCACTCTTGCAGCCTTTGCAACCAATACAGAGGTTCATGATCTCTTCTTGGAAGCGTTCTGAGTGAAGTTCTTTTTCAGGGAGGTTGCCGCTGATTGCGGCGCGAAGCATGTTTGCTCGACCGCGCGTTGTTTGTGTCTCTTCTTTAGATACACGATATGTTGGACACATCACGTCACTCTCTGTCTGGCGACAAGTTCCACACCCATTACATAGTTCAACTAAATGTGAGAACCCGCCTTCTTCGGTGAAGTCAAGTTCGGTCTGCGGCTCAATGGACTGATAATCTGCCCCATAGCGAAGGTTCTTCCGCATATCAGCTCCAACGCCGCGACCACTGTCGGGTCCATAGTCTTCGGGATCATCTCGGTACACGACATTACCAGGATGCATGATCCAGTCTGGATCAAAAGCAGTCTTGATCTGCTTGAATGCATCCCACAGATCTTCACCATACATCTTTGGGGTAAACTCAGTTCGTGCCATTCCATCGCCGTGCTCACCGGAAAATGACCCATGGTGTTCAACGACAAGATCGGTCACGTCCTGCGTAATTGATCGCATCTTCTCAATCCCTTCTTGTTCTTTGAGATTCAGGATTGGGCGGATATGCAATGTCCCAGAGCCTGCATGAGCGAAGTATGCGGCCGATGTACTGTGATCATTAAGGACTTCTTCAAACCCTTGCACATACTCGGCTAGTTCTTCTGGTGGGACAGTAGCATCTTCAATGAACGGATAAGGTTTAGGATCTCCTTCCATTGACATCAGCAGTGGAATAACCGCCTTTCGAAGCTTCCAGATACGGTCTTGTTTCTTCTGAGAGTATGCCTCAACGACATCGAAGGCATTGCCATTCTTAACAAAAAAATCATTTGTCTCGGCGATTGCGTCCTCAAAGTCATGAACTAGTTCAGAATCAAATTCAAGCATGAGCGCGGCTTTTGCGCCTTCGGGGATTGGATCTGTATACTCTGAATAGCCTTCTGATTCTGCTGCCATTCTAAAGACATCATCATCCATCAATTCAACGGCGCTTACATCAAATTCAAGCGCCTCTGGGACCGCCTTCATCGTGTCGACAAGATTATCGAAAAAATACAGCGCGAGAGCTGTTTCCTCTGGGACAGAAACCAGTGAGACTTCAGCTTCAACGATCACTCCAAGCGTTCCTTCGGCTCCAACAAAAAGCTTGGACAGATTGATAACGTCTTCTCCTTCTTCGTTTTCGTAGATTACACGGTCAAGATTATAGCCAGTTACTACGCGCTTAAGATTCGGATACCGATTTTCAATTTCTTCCTTGTTCTCCTCGACCAGCTGTCTAACCGTCTGATAGATACGAGACTCAGCGTTGTCTTTTTGTATAATCTCATTGTACTCATCTGAGTCTAGCACAATCTCTCGGGTGTGAATAAGATCACCGTTTGCCAGAACAACCTGCAGCTCCTCTGTATATGCGTCAGTAATTCCATATCGAACTGAGTGCGCGCCTGTGGAGTTGTTTCCGATACCCCCACCAATTGTGGATCGGTTAGATGAAGCAGGGTCTGGAGCAAATTTAAGATCATATTCAGCAAGAGCTTCGTCAAGATGGTCTTGTACAAGACCAGGCTGAACAACTGCTCGTTGGTCCTCGGGACGGAGTTCGATGATATCATCCATGTGGCGGGTGAAATCAAGAACAATGCATCCTGGTCCTACTGTCTGTCCACCAAGAGATGACCCGGCTCCACGTGGTAAAACAGGCACATCATGCTTTGATGCAACCTCAATAACCGCTTGCACGTCGGCAGCTGATTTGGGCAAAACAGCACCTGCTGGCTGTGCTTGATAGATGCTGCCATCGGTTGCATACAGTACCTGAGCGTAGCGGTCAAATTTCACTTCGCCACTTACCCGGGAGCGCAATTCACTAGCAAGGTCTTGATACTCCTCAACATCTGGGCGGTCGAGATTTAGATTGCCAGCTGACGCAATCTCTGTATGTCGTTCGGTATCCGACATTGGCAATTCATTGTTATCTTCCATGTACATAATTGTTCAGGATTGATCTCTGATATAAACCCGAAGGAGGCAGGACATAAGAATAAAGGCCGGTGAAATAGTCGGGAAACATCCTTTGCGGTGGCTCCCTCAATTGTCCTGTAAACTGTTCTGTTCTCCCCGACAATCGTATCCGTGGATGGTCCTTAAGAGCAGAGAGGTAGCTTAGAAAAGCTACTTCAGTCAGCTCCTGACGTGAGGATTCATAACGATGACATTCGAGCTGAATTGTACATTTATTTTCATCATTAATATAGAGAAATAATATCGATGGAAATACATGCAGTCGAAAAAATTCTGACACGATGGCATCGTTATCTTGCTTAACCTGTCGTTTCTCGCATAGCCGATATAGACGTGGTGTAAAATCTCCGGAGGTAAGCGATGGCTAGCTTTGTGGAAATTGGTGCCGCCATTTCCCCACTTGTTATTGTAGCCATTCTACTCATCGGATTTCTATGGCCGGCTGAGCGAGCAATGCCGGTTGCATGGGTCGTTGCTGGCGTTGCTGCATTCGTTATTTGGGACATGCCTGTAGATTGGATTACTGCTGCGAGTATTAGGGGAGGATTGGCAGCCATTGAGATTCTATGGATTGTATTTGGTGCGCTTGTCCTGTTATACACGCTTATGAACTCAGGAGCAGTTGATCGGATTAACGAAGGATTTGCGTCAATTAGTGAGGACCGGCGTGTGCAGATTGTTCTATTAGCATTCTTTGTTGCAACATTTATTGAAGGGGTTGCTGGATTTGGAACGCCAGCTGCTGTTGTCGCCCCGCTGTTGCTTGCATTGGGATTCCCAGCCCTTGCAGCAGTCATCGCCGCGTTAATTGGACACGCCATAGCAACGGTCTTTGGGGCCGTTGGAACCCCTATTATTGTTGGCTACCAACAGCCATTAGAAAGTGTTGAGCCAGAAATCGTTGCAGAAGGGATGAGCGTTGCTGGATATTCGGCGTCGGCAGCTGGATGGGCAGCAGTTTTTAACGGGCTACTCGGTATTTTGATGCCACTGTTTGCCGTCGGAATGATAACATATTTCTTCGGAGAACAACGTTCACTTGCACCGATATGGGGTGTGCTTCCCCTTTGCCTGTTCTCCGGTGCTGCATTCGCGGTCCCATATATGTTGACAGCATGGTTTATCGGGCCAGAGCTGCCATCGCTTTTTGCCGCGATGGTTGGAGGTGCAATTGTTGTTGCTGTCCTGCGGGCCGGGTACCTTGAACCGAGTGATACTTGGACGTTCCCACCACGGAACGAGTGGCCAGAGTACTGGGTCGGGACAATTGAACCAGGGAGTGATGAGACCACAGCTGATGGGTCGGGTTCAATGTCACTGCTTCGAGCTTGGTCTCCATATGTTGTGCTTGTCATCGTTCTTATCGGAACGCGGGTAATCGAACCAGTTGCAGACACCCTACAAGGCGGCCCGATTGCTACCGTTAGTACTCCGATTGGTGACTTTTCATTTGGACCAATTATTGAATGGTCTGGGATTCTTGGCACTGAGCTCAGCGGAGCAGTTGAATGGGCATACGTGCCAGGAACGTGGCTTTTACTTAGCGCGTTGATTGCCATTCCGATATTCAGCATGAACTCCGAAGACATTGTGGATGCATGGCGTGAAGCTGGTAGCAAAATCATATCACCACTAATTGCGCTTGTCTTTGTCATTGCGATGGTTGAGATTATGCTCGAAACAAACGCCCATGTTCAGGCCGGTGTAACAGCCGCCGAGGCAACTCCTGATGGAAGTATGATTGTTATACTCGCTGATGCAACGGCAGCGACAATAGGTCCTGCATATCCGATGATTGCACCAATCGTCGGCGCATTGGGCGCATTTATTGCTGGCTCAATTACAGTGAGTAACATTACATTCAGCGCGTTCCAGTTTGAAGTCGCCCGCAGCCTTGATATGCCAACTCAGATTCTGGTTGGTGCACAGTCTGTTGGTGGTGCGATTGGTAATGTAATCGCTATTCATAATGTCATTGCTGCACTAGCAACAGTTGGATTAGTCGGAAAAACAGGCCGGGTTATTCGTCTAAATCTTATACCAGTTGCGTACTATCTGATTGCTGGTGGTATATTGGCGACCGTATCTGTATACCTGTTCCCAGCTGTGTTTTGAACCAGTAATATCATATATCTACAACCAAAGAAAACGGAAGTTATTAACACGACATAAGTCATTAATTTTTAGCGTAAACTGTATTGCAACACAATCCTAATCCAAATCAGCAAACAAGATAATTCACATTGGTATAGGTCGGGAGAGATACCAAATTAAGCAAAACTCACCGCATCATATGACAGCTACACCACCTCTTTACGACGATCCTGCAGATGATCCGCGCGCAAACTACGATTATCAAAGTAATACACTTGAGCACACTGATCTGGTCGACCAACTCGACCAGCGTATTGACGGAGACGTTCGGTTTGACACGTACTCTCGTCAGCTATATGCGACCGATGCTAGTATTTACGAGGTAACGCCGATTGGCGTTATTTATCCAAAGACAACGGCAGATGTCGCAGGTGTCGTTGAGCTCTGTGCTGAGAAGAATATCCCTGTTCTTCCCAGAGGTGGTGGCACAAGTCTCGCCGGACAGACAGTCAACGAGGCGGTTGTTCTTGACTTTACGAGATATATGGATAATGTCATTGATATTGACGCTGACAATCGCCTTGCAACCGCACAAGCTGGGATTTATCTTGAGTCACTGAATGAGGCACTTGAATCACATAATCTAAAGTTCGCTCCGGATCCAGCGTGGGGGGATAAAAGCGCACTTGGGGGTGCGATCGGAAACAATTCTACGGGAGCACATTCACTCCAATATGGAAAAACAGACGCGTACATCGAAGAGGTTGAAGTGGTTTTAGCTGATGGAACAACTACAACATTCGGCGAAGTCGATATTAGTGATCTTCCCAAGTTAGCTGAAGGGGACAGTCTTGAGTCTACAATATATGCAGAGGTTGCCAGGATTATTGACGAAAAAAGTGATTTGATCGAGGAAGTATATCCAGACCTCAAACGTAATGTTTCAGGGTATAACTTAGATTGGCTGATTGAGGATGCACAGGGAGCCCAGAGAGGTATTGGTGAACCAGATGCAGAAGGCGGCACAGTAAATATTGCAAAATTACTCTGTGGCAGCGAAGGAACATTAGCAATTGTTACCGAAGCAACAGTCTCTCTTGAGCCGATTCCGGAAGAAAAGAGCATGGCGTTACTCGCGTATGATACTGTGCTTGATGCGATGGATGACGTGGCGCCAATCACTGAACATAATCCTGCCGCTGTTGAGGTTCTTGATAATGTAATGATAGACTTGGCGCAGGAAACACCCGAGTTTTCCTCTGTCGCTGATATGCTCCCAGAGGGAACAGCAGCAGTTCTTATTGTTGAGTTTTATGCCGACAGCGTTGAGGAAGGCAAACAAAAAGTCGCAAATCTGTTAGCTGATCGGTGTCCGACTGTTGAGCCGGAAAAGAGTGCTGATTCAGATGAAGATCGCCTCGTTACAGATGCGGAGGCACTTGCATTTGACGCACTTGAGGCATACGACGCTGATCGACAAAAGAAAATCTGGAAATTACGAAAGTCTGGACTTCCAATCCTACTGTCTCGAACCACCGATGAAAAACACGTTGCATTCATTGAAGATACTGCAATTCCACCAGAGAATCTCCGTAATTTCGTTGCGGACTTCCAAGACGTGCTTGAGGATCATGATACCTACGCGAGCTTCTATGCACACGCTGGGCCTGGAGTTCTCCACATTCGGCCCTTAGTAAATACAAAAACACAGGAAGGTGTAGAAATGATGGAATCAATTGCTGACGCTGTAACCTCTCTGGTGGTGAAGTATGATGGCTCTGTGTCGGGAGAACATGGAGACGGACGAGCACGAACTCAATGGAACCGAAAGCTCTACGGTGACGAGATGTGGGAGGAGTTTAAAATATTAAAAACTGCATTCGACCCAGAATGGCTTCTGAATCCAGGACAAGTGGTTTTCCAAGAGAATAACCCAACAGACATGAAGGAAAATCACCGATTTGGACCAGACTATTCATTTGATGCTGGCTTCGACCCTGAACTAGAGTGGGACAATGATAACGGCTTCCAGGGGATGGTTGAGCTGTGTCACGGTTGTGGCGGCTGTCGGGGAGAACAATCAACCACCGGCGGTATAATGTGTCCGACTTTCCGGGCTGAGGAAGAGGAATTACTCTCTACTCGTGGTCGTGCCAATGCGCTACGTGAAGCCATGCGCGGTGGTCTGTCTGAAGAGGAGCAGTTTAGTGACGAATTTGTTGAAGAAGTACTGGACCTTTGTATTGGCTGTAAGGGGTGTAAGCACGACTGTCCAAGTGGCGTGGATATGGCTAAGATGAAAGCAGAGCTCAAATATGAACATCACCAGCAGAATGGAACACCACTTCGGGATCGAATGTTTGCAAATTTCGAGACATTAGCTAAGCTAGGCTCTGCAACTGCACCACTTTCGAACTGGGCAACAAAGGTCCCGGGAAGCGGCTTTATTACAGAAAAGGTTCTTGGAATTTCTCGAGAACGGGATTTGCCAACGTTCCGCCGCAACACATTTGCCAAGCGGACATCTGACTATGAGCCTACAGTACCCCAAGAAGCAGCGGAACACAAAGTTGTCCTTGTTCCTGATATATATACTAACCACGAGCATCCACAGGTCGGAGAAGCAGCACTTTCCGTTCTTGAAGCAGCAAATACCCATGTTGAACTTCTGCAGCCTCGCGATGTGGGCCGTCCAGCATATTCAAAAGGAATGATTGGTAAGGCTGCTGAAAAGGCACGAGAGACAGTCGATGAACTCCTTCCATATGTCCGGTCCGGTTACGATGTAGTGCTAATCGAACCGTCAGACGCTGTTATGGTTCAATCAGATTATCTTGATATCTTCGATCATGATGAAGTCAAGTTGGTTGCTGAGAACACATACGGAATCTGTGAGTACCTTGACCGGTACAAGCTTGATCGGGAAGTCTCATTTGATGCACCAAATGAGCATCTTGCATATCACGGGCACTGCCATCAGAAGTCACATGCAAAAGATCATCACGCTGTTGGGCTTCTGCGACGAGCGGGATATGCTGTTGATCCACTTGATTCCACATGCTGTGGAATGGCCGGCTCGTTCGGATACGAAGCTGAGCATTACTCAATGAGTAAATCCATTGGAGAAGTCCTCTATGATCAAATTAGAGAAAGTTCAGGAGATCGTGTTGTAGCACCGGGCGCGTCGTGCAGAACTCAGCTTGAAGATAGACCAGAAGCGGACGAAAGTCCGCCTACACCTATCGAAGCACTCGCCAAAGCACTTGGCGAACAACAGTAAGACCAGCGTTCGCACTTGAATTAGCGGGGGACGGTCTGTTTTCACATTTAACTTTTGCAGGCTACGTCCCCATCCTCAAGGAACGAACCGCGTCAGCGGTGAGTGAGTAGGCAGGGGTAGTTCACAATAGTATGGCTATGCTTAATCAGAAGACATCAGGGAAGAACACATAGCTAAACAGCAAGGCAAGAACTCCAGTAACAACTGCATAGTATACAAGTGGAATTAAATTCAGCCGCATAACACGACCTTCCTGTCCAACAAGACCCACTGTTGCCAACGCAGCAACAACATTATGAATTGCTACAAGATTACCAATTGCTCCACCAACTGCTTGTGCACCAACAATAATCTGCTTTGGCAAATCAAGCTGATCAGCAGAAACAAACTGGAAATTTGAGAATGTAATGTTCGAAACGGTAGCAGATCCAGCCATTGCAGCTCCGAGCGCTCCGATTAATGGGGCAATAAACGGATACCCATCTCCAGCGATGTCTGCCGTCGTAATTGCAAGTGCCTCAATCATGCTAACACTGGTTTCTTCATCCTCTACAATCATCTGAAGTGCTGCTTCATGTCCACCAGACTGTAACATCACCTGCACCATTGCGATCACAAAAATAAGTGCAATAAATGGTGCGGCGATCTTTCTCCCTGCTTTGCTCCATGCCGCTTTGACATCGTCAGTAGACATTCCGTACAGTGGAATAGCAATAAGAGCACTCAGAATTAGCCAGAACCCGGGGACGTTCATCCACTCAATGCTCTCATCTAGACCAGTACCAAGGATATTCTCATACTGTATTGTGAATACTGACTGAGTGATAAAGTCGGCAGCAGGCTCCCAAATTCTAGTAACAATAAGTAACGCAATTAGCACAATGTATGGGGCCCATGCCTTGAGGATCGGCATATCCAGCGTTTCATCCGCACTATCGTTTGATTGCCCAGGTTCAATGGTTCCAACCCAGTGGTCTGGCCATTCTTCGCGAGCGGGGAAATCCCATTCGTCTTCCGGTCTGAAGTATCCAGCTCGCAGTGCTCCAACAACGATTGCTCCACCAACCATTGCACCGATAAGTGCTGGGAACTCAGCTGTCAAGAACCATGCAGATGCCCAGTATGGAATAGCAAATGCGATCCCCGCAAACAGACATAGTGGCGCTACTTCTAGTGCTGGTTTAATTGACCGTTCTTCACCGAAGAAGTACACAATCATCCCGACAGCAAATAGCGGCATTATAAATCCGGCAATTGCATGATACGTTGCCGCCCATGCCGCAACCTCAATAGCGAAGTCGGCCACTTCAATACCCTCTGCTTGAATTGCCTCTCTTGTCGTGTCAACATCGCCGAGCGGGGACTCAACTCCGACAATAATCGGCGTGCCAACAGCACCGTAGGTGACAGCAATAATATGACCGATGAGGGCAGCAATAACTGCTGCAAGGGCTGGGAAACCAAGTGCAAGTAATAACGGCGCAACAACTGCAGCTGGTGTTCCAAATCCAGCTGCCCCCTCAATAAACGTTGCCATGAAAAATGCCAGTAAGATAATTTGAACACGCCGATCGTCACTGACAGCCGCAAATCCTGCATTGATCCGATCAAACGCCCCTGTTTGCATCAATGTATACAATAACACGAGCGCTCCAAATACAATCCAGAGAATCTCTAACGCGGTCATAACGCCCACAATCGATGCCCCAGCAAGCCATTCCCAGGGCATGTTCCACACTACGTAACCAACAACGAGTGCAGTTACCCATGCAACAGGCATTGCCCGAGTTGCCGGCCAGAAAAAGCCAACCAACAGGACTGCTGCAATTACAAGTGGAATCGTTGCAAGTAGTAATTCTACAGTTCCAACCATACTCTCACCCAGTTATTTACTAAACAATGCATACCGTTATCATGCTTCATATGCATGTCCACTGTTATATGTGGAGAGGTAACTCAAATAAGTTTCCATTTCTTAAGTAATAATTATTATATAATGCGTGTTTGGGTGAAATAAAGATTATGTATAATATATTGGTTCACCGCGCGCGCAAAATTTATAATTTTGTACATTTCGCCCTACTGAGTAAAATATAAGCAATAAGTGTACAACTGTTAGGGGACAGAACGCACAAATACGGTCAGTCAAAACGTACAATCGGAATGAGTCAATCTGCTGTTGAGACCTTTCGGTCTTCATTAAATGATCATGGGATCTCGTTATATCATACTTCTCCTGAAGCATGTGCTGATCTGATTGAGGAGCATTTGGTTCAGCCTGCCACTGGCGTTTCGCTGCCGTTCGACGGTGTAACGCTTCCTGATTCAATTAGTACAGATATCACCGCTGGTGAATTAAAGGAAGCACATACCGGTGTGACGCCTGCTGCTGCTGGTGTTGCAGATTATGGGAGCGTATTAATTGAGTCCACGCCTGAAGGAACCGAGCCGATTAGTCTTTTTAATAACCGTCATATTGTTGTGCTGCATGAGGACGATCTTTTAGCAAGTATGCGGCAGGCGATTACGTGGATTGGTGGTAGAACTCAAGAGAGTGATGCATCCTTTGTCGTTGCCACGGGGCCAAGTGCTACGGCAGACATGGGAGGACTTGTTCAGGGTGCACACGGACCGGAGGAAGTAATCGTTATTATGATCGGGGAAAACAATGAGTAGCAAACGATCTGATATCGCTGAGCACATTCGTAGACACATGGAAGCAGAGGGCGACGCAATTGCTGAAAATACTCGGGGATTCAATCAGGGGAGATATGAAACGACATCCCAACTGGAAGATTATGAATCACTGAAAGATGAAGCCAGAGAGATCAAGGAAGAAGCAATTGAGCAGCTTCCGGAATTGATAGATACAGTAACAGAGACGATTGAACAGCGGGGAGGATCAGTCTACATCGCCGAGGACGCAGCTGACGCAAATCGATATATTTCAGAAGTGTCTACCAATGCGGATCGGGTTGTTAAGTCTAAATCGATGACGTCTGAGGAATTAGAAGTCAATGACGCGTTAGAATCATCTGGTATCGACGTTGTTGAAACAGACCTTGGTGAATGGGTCTTACAGCTTGCAGAAGAAGCACCATCCCACATTGTTGCCCCAGCAATCCACAAGTCCCGAGAAAGTATCAGTGAGTTATTCGAATCAGAGTTTGATCCGGATGAACCTCTTGATACGCCAGAGGATTTGACTGCATTTGCCAGAGAAAAGCTTGGGAATCTGATTGAAGATGCCGACGTAGGGATCACTGGTGCAAACTTCATTGCCGCCGATTCAGGCACAATCGCACTCGTGACAAGTGAAGGAAACGCAAGAAAGACAGTTACTGCTCCAGACACTCATATTGCTGTAGCCGGTGTCGAAAAATTAGTTCCGTCTGTTGAAGATATTGCCCCGTTTGTTGAACTAATTGGCAAGTCTGGAACTGGTCAAGATATTACGTCCTATGTGTCTTTCTTTACTCCACCCGTTGAAACCCCAATTCCTAACTTCAATAACCCAGATAGAAAGCTACAGTCAGAAACAGACCGAGAATTTCATCTTGTGCTTGTTGATAACGGTCGCATGTCGATGCGTGAGGATCCTGATCTCCGTGAAACATTGTACTGTATTCGTTGCTCCGCCTGTTCTAACGTATGCGGGAACTTTCAGAGTGTTGGTGGTCATGTATTCGGGGGTGAAACATACTCAGGTGGGATTGCAAGTGGATGGGAAGCAGGAGTTGAAAGTCTTGATGTAGCGGGCGAATTCAATGATCTTTGTACTGGCTGCTCTCGATGTGTTGAGGCATGTCCTGTGAAGATTGATATTCCGTGGATTAATACAGTTGTTCGTGATCGGCTCAACCACCAGAATCATGATTCAAGCGAATATGGCTGGGTATACGAGCCTTTACTTCCTGACGAGGAACCAGCCAGAATGGATCTAACAAAGCGAGTTGCTGGTAACTACGAACAACTTGTCAAGCTTGGATCGATGTTCGCGCCTGTGTCGAATTGGATCACGGACTTGTCACCTACGCGATCTATAGCAGAAAAAATCACTGGATTTGATAGCCAGCGTGATTTACCTAGGTTTGCAACGACAACATTTACCGAGTGGTTTGAGCAACGGGGAAATGCGAAAGTTCCGGCTGAAGATGCCACTCGTGAGATTGTTTTGTATCCTGATCTATATACAAATTATACGAACCCAGAGCGCGGGAAAGCTGCCGTGTTTGTACTTGAGGCATTAGATGTTCATATCAAAGTTCCCGAGGTTGGTGGAAGCGGTCGTCCACCCCTATCTCAAGGAATGGTGGCTACCGCTCGAAGAAAAGCAGAAAACGTGTATGCTGTTCTTGCTGATCATCTTGACGCTGGCCGAGACATCGTTATCATTGAGCCAAGTGATGTAGCGATGTTCACTTCTGAATACGAGCGTCTTCTTAACAATCGAGACGTAACTCAACTCCAACAATCTTCATACGAAATTATGGAGTACGTCTACGGGCTACTTGAAAATGGTGCCGATCATGATGCTCTTGCCCCACCAACAAACAACTCCGATATCGCGTACCACCCGCACTGTCAAGCCCGTACGATTGGTGTTGCAAAATACACCGATGCTGTGTTCGAACGGCTTGGATATGATGTAATTCGTTCTGATACTGAGTGCTGTGGAATGGCTGGTTCGTTTGGATATAAGTCCGACTATTATGATCTAAGTATTGATGTCGGTGAGCCACTCGTCGAACAGTTTGGAGACACTGACAGAACAATAGTTGCAACGGGAATCTCTTGTTCTGAACAACTACACGCACTAGTTAACCAATCTGTTTCACATCCGATTGAGGTCATTTCTCCCCGTCTATAGGCTAAAACGGACGTTCCACATCTAACCTATGTTCACAGAAAATTAATGAGATGCCAGGGACATGATTCCGAGAGAGTTGATAGCTAAGTCAAATTTCAACGTGTACACCGACCATTTTGGTTAGAAGCCGCATTCACTGTCAGGCCCCATGTCACTGCGCACCAATCCGTTGACAATTGTAGCAGGCTAAGACTGGTAGGCTCTAATTCCCGTTTAATCTCCTTCCCGACTGAAGTCGTGGGATTCCTCCGTGGGTAATCCAACCAGATTGATTACCCCGGCTGTGAACGTGCGGGTTCGCTGATGCACCTCCGGCCCACACGGTGTAGGTGTGGCGTGTTGGGTATCCGCTCGATGTTGCCCTCCAATAATGGAGTGACACTCACAGGCGTCCAGCGCCGTGAGCAGCAGGCCGGGCCATCGGCCCCACTCCCCGTTACAGCCACACGTGGGGAGCGCTTGGGTGACATGCCAACCGCTGCTGGTTGGGCTGCAAAGGTGTGTAAGTTGTGTAAGAGTTGAGACGCACTCGTGGCCATCTTGAGCATGAGTGCGTTCCCCGCAGCAGCATGTCGCATGTCTATCGTTGTATGATAACTCGGATACAATCACTGTTGGGATTACAACCAGCCTATGTCACGTGGTTCGTGGCATATTACGTCGGCTTCAGCCCACGTTCACAAGACCGAAGGTCTTGTGCAGCCCATCAGAACGCGAAGCGTTCTGAGGACGGCGAAAGCCAGTGGGCGTTCGCCTTGCTACCGCTGTAATCACAAGGCTATGGCACACAGTTATTCTTCTCTGACACTAACTATCTTCGATGACAATTATACTCGACGGAGAATACACAACAGCTGAAATACTGGTTGACGATGAGTCTTTGATCGAAGAAAACTGCATAGAGCAGATTAGAGAGCTAGTTAATCACCCTGCATTCACCAAGCCAATACGAATAATGCCCGACGCCCATTGGGGGGCTGGTGCACCGGTTGGATTCACAATGGAACTGCCAGACAAGATCGTTCCAAACATTGTTGGTGTTGATGTCGGGTGCGGAATGACAGCAACGAATATTGGCGATGAATTACCACTTGATGCACCAATCCGTGACCGTTGTATTCGTGAGGCTGTGCCGATGGGACGAGAGGTACATGACTACAATGAATCACAACACCTGATCAAACAGTTCCCATTTAGGCGCGCAAACGCCGTTTTCAGCAGATTTGCGGCCGCATATCAAGATCGATTTGGTTATGAGATTGATCCGCTAGAATTTGAGTTCAATGGTTATGATGGTGAATATTTCAAGGAATTGTGCCGCCGAGTGCTTTCACAGCAGCGTCGAGGGATCGGCCATGTCATCCGTAGCGCAGGGACGCTTGGGGGTGGAAACCATTTTATTGAGTTTGCGCAGGCACGTGAATCAGGTGATTATTGGGTAGTGGTTCACAGTGGATCAAGATATTTAGGAAAGTCTGTTGCTGAATTCTGGCAACATAAAGCCTGTCAATATCGTAGCGCTGATGCAATTCGTGACGCGATTCCAGCAAAATACACTGAGTTTCTTAAGTTCGACCCATATCAGGTTAGCGATCACGATCTTTATGAGTGGGTGACTGGAGGTAAAGGTGAATCTCATCTTCGAAAAGAACGTATAAGAGAGACATTCGATGGTAAGAAGGTTGAAGAAGTGTTTAATATACTTTCACAACCAGAGGAATCTCTGAGAGCCCGAAACGAAAATCTTGACTGGTTAAATGGGAAGGAAGCTCATGGATACTACGTTGACATGTTGTTTGCACAGCAGTATGCTCGCTGGAACCGAGATTTGATAACTGAAGCAATCTGTGACGTGCTTGGGGTTGAGCCTATGGACCAGATTGAGTCGGTTCACAACTACATCGACTTTGAGGACATGACAATTCGAAAGGGAGCAACTCCAGCACGCGAAGGACAGCGACTTATTATTCCGTTTAATATGGCGGAAGGATCGATGCTGGCACGTGGAAAAGGGACTGATGCGTGGAATCATTCTGCCCCCCATGGTGCCGGTCGTATAATCGGGCGAAGTGACGCCCACGAACAATTTAGTGTGGAAGATTTCAAGAAGGCGATGAGTGGAGTCTATTCTGAATCAATTGTCGAAAGCGTGGTTGATGAGGCTCCAATGGCGTACAAATCAACTGAGTCTATTGCAAATGCAATTGAGTCCACTGCAGAGATTATCGACTGGCTCGATGTTGTTCATAACCTCAAGGCTACAAAGTGATTACTGTTCAGCACTTCTTGGGGACTGCTCTGCCTCAGAGTCAATAAGTGTAGCCTAACAATCGGTTACTTTTTGCTGTAGGTCAAAGAGTGGCCAGAAGAGGCGATGAACTATTCGTTGAATTGACCAACACTGACGGTTAATCCAGCATTTTGAAGTCGATCAGATAGTGGCATTCCGATTCCAGATGCAGGTGTTAGAACTCCTCCGGACAGAGGGGATTCAATCTCGTTATTCACCAAGCACATAGCTGCCTCGCTTACCATTCGGGCTGTTGCTCCGTACCCGGGCCCCTGATCAGCGCTAATCCGACCCTGCACGCTAAATGGACCATCAACGGAGACTCCTGATCCAAGAATACGAACAGTAAAACTACCTCGCGCAGTCTCTTCTCTCGTTGGCCCTTTTCCTGGATCTGGAAAGACAAACCGTTGTAGAGCTGATCGAAGTGGCTCGATCGATAATCCCGCCTTTCCAGCTGCAAGTCCGCCAGTAATTATTACCGCTTTGAGAGCCCCTTCCGCTCCATGCCCAGTTGGGACAACTTCACTACATTGAAAATCACGTCCCCATGGATATTCCAAAAGTGCATTACTTCGCCGGATAACCCGTTCATTTACGATTGCCATTGGTGACGGGGCGGTCCATTCTGATGTAATAGAGTCTTTTTGTGGCATCCGCTGTATCCCGGTGTCAATACCGGTCCGTTCATCAGGTGGTGCTAGTGAGTATGGATTTTCTAACGTTGCACGTGCTATCGGATTTTCCGAGACTGCTTTGAAGACTTCAACAGCACTTGCCAGCGTCCCTCCGCTGATTCCGCCTTTTCCATCTTCTATGTAGATTCTTACAATAGTACAGGGTCTGTCGTATGTTTCAATTGCAAATGCTTGAACAAGTAATGTTCCGAGATCGGCCGGGACTGAATCAAATCCGCAACTGTGAATAATTCGTACATCTGCGTCGGCTGCTCTATCATGATATCGATCGACCATCTCTCGTATCCAGTTGACTTCTCCGGTAAGATCACAATAATCAGTGCCAGTAGATATACAGGCCTCCACCAGTGGAGTTCCATACTTTGTGTACGGCCCTACCGTTGTACACACAACCTGTGTTTGTTCGGCCATCTCCTCAAGACTTTCTGGATCTTCAGCATTGCCAAGTATCACTGGCAGTTTGTTCCACTCTGTTTTCTCTACAACATCTCGCCTTACCGCATCCAAGCGATTCTTATTCCTCCCGGCGATGGCAAGTGCAAGTTCAGACGGCGTATATTCTTCGGTAAGGTAATCTACAACAAGTTTTCCTGCTACTCCGGTTGCTCCCCACACAACAAGATCATATGGGCGGGCAGTTACAGACATTGATATTACTAAAGGTATGAGTCGAGGCGATACAACTGTTTGGACGACTACAGTAGATAGTAACAGTATATCCCGATAAACTTGGTAAGTAGATGTAATTTAGTACTCTTCAATGAATACAATGTTCCACCTATTTGAGTCAGAGTTGAATTCACTGACAAGCCCCGCGCCACCGTGCGCGGGGCAGTTGACATTCGGCAGCGCTCGAAAGAAGTATTGACTGCTTGGGAAGCTACATCCTGAGTTGACCGTGTTTGTTGGAATTCACTACCGACGGTCCGAGGGAGGACTCACTCAGATGTGGTGTGGTCCGAATTCCGATATTCCCTATTTCCTTGCTCGACAAAATCCCACTGGTCTGCCAAATATGCATTCTATACGAAAATAATCCAGTCCTGTTGTTTGACTCTTAGTTGTCGAACTTATCAACACTTCTTAAGAAAGAGGTTTTGTCTTGCTACCGCTGTGATTCTCCAAGCTGTAGTTTCCGTGTTGCAGTAAGATATTTTTGTTACCAAGAGTGATATAACATATACCTTATCAGATATGCAGAGGTGTCACTCATGAAACGTAAATTGCAAGCGATTAACCTAGAAGACGAGTTAGTGCAATTAATTGTCAGAGAACTTGTTGAAGCTGGTCTGGATTCACCCCTCCGTGAAACAATTATTGAAGCAGTCGAAGGTGAGGTTGATAGACCATCTGAGTTAATCGGTGATCGACACCAAGACAGCGATCAAGAATCCGATAAGACAATAGAGGAACCGACTGCTGAGCCAGAACATAGCCATCTTACGAAGTTAGTACAAGGAGGAACTGTTTTTGTTATTATGTTCGTTATCCTGTATTTTATATTTCGGCAATTAACGAGAGATAACAACTCTGAGTAGCCTCATACAGATATCCATGTCATTTTACTAGTTTTTAATTTAACCATTACCAGCGCTAATGTTATATATGTGAGACGGTAACACATTAATAGACATGGACTCTGCCGGTCGGTCCCCCACTGACCTGCCTAAGACGTACTGTCTCACAGATGAAAATCAGGAAGAATTGTTAGCAAAAATTCGACTGCTCTCCATCGATGATAACAAAGGATACGGAGTAAAGTACTCCACAGGTAACCGAGTTGTGATAGAGCCAATTGACGAGTACCTCCAAAACGGTCGGCTTCACGAAGATTACTGCTCCGTTTGACTGCCTTCTCCGGTTACAACGTGACCGTTCGTCTTGCTGTGAGATAACTTCCCGTTTTGCTTATAATCCAGATATGAGAGTTTTCTTTGCTACATACTTTATCAATTCTGAGCCCTGACAGTGAGCCGTTTGACTTAGTCTCAAATTGAGTTATTAACTGATTGGGCGTTCAACTACTTGCTGTTAATACTTACAGCAAATGAAATTAAATGATTATGTCCACTAAAGGTGACAAAACATAAGAATTCCCTTGTTATATGGGGTAATGTATGTCAGCTGAACGTGCCTCTGAGAAGAAACAACTTAACACTGAGGTCTTTGGTCGAGATGTATCGTTCGCCTACTCTGAGACGTGGGTTGGATATTCGCTGGTTGGCCTCCGCCTCGTGATGGCATGGATATTTCTGACAGCCGGTTTTGGGAAATGGGCTGAAGACGGATGGAGCGATCCATTAGCGTGGTCCTCTGCCAACTTCCTTGAGAATGCTGTCGCAGACGCAAACCCATTGCACGGCTTATTTATGTGGTTCGCTGAGTATACAGCTGTTGTTGACCCACTAGTTATCTTTGGACAGGTACTCATCGGGCTGGCACTCCTGCTTGGTGTAGTACTACGATTTGCTGCGCTCATGGGTGGATTGCAGATGTTACTGTTTTGGACCGCTGCTTGGGAAGGCGGGGTCTTAGCAGGTCTTCCAGTTGAAAATGGATACGTATTCGACAGTTCATTCGTGTACTTATTATTACTATTCGCTCTTGGTGCATGGGGTGCTGGAAGAATTTTGGGGGTAGATGCAAAACTCGAAGAGACACAATTTGTCCAGAATAATCTATGGTTGAAGTATCTTCTCGGATAGTATTCTGTATAGCTGTCTTGTAGTCTATGTTGTGCTCACGGGGTTCCCATCAAGTCTAGGTTTAGCTTGACCGTCCGAGTCTCTATTCTCGAAGGGGAGAACAAGGATAGCCTACCTTTTTGACCTCCTCCCACGACTGAAGTCGTGGGATTCCTCTGTGGGTAATCCAACCAGACGATTACCCCGGCTGTGAACGTGCGGGTTCGCTGAGGCTGGGTTGGTCGAGTGAACGCGACTGTTCCTCAACATCGGCAGGTATCCAGTCGTGTTCGTTCCACTGCCAGTACGCCCCCTCGTGGGGTGCGTCCCTGCCGCGTTCAGCAGACAGGGCAGCAGGCCGGGCCATCGGCCCTCCTTCTTGCTGCAAGATGTTCCACGCCCCTGCCACGTCACTGTGAGCATCCAATTCACAGTCGTGACACCGGAACGAATCGCCTGTTCGAGTTACATCACTACTTCCACACTCGGGACACTCGCTACTCGAATCGGCTTCGTTCACTTCCTGGAACACAATCCCCACATCACCGAGTGTCAGTTCTACCCGCTCCAGTATTTGTCGGTGTGACCAGAAGGCATGATTCTTCTCGTTCACCTCAGCACTCCAGTGCGTGTTCAACACCCCGGTCAAGTCACCAACGTACACAGTATCGACATTCCGTTCGAGCAGCCAGTCAGCGGCGTGTTTCACCGCCGCATCACGACTATGATCGCGTTTGCGTGATCGAGCGTCGTAGTGTCGCTTGATGCGATTGCTCGTGTATTCATCCTCTGGAAGTTCCGACTGGAGTGTGGCGATTCGCTCGGAATAGCTCTGGAACCGCTCGAATCCCGGGCGGGCATGGTAGACCGCCGTCTCACCAGGTTCAGTGACGACAGCCAGTGTATTGTTTGCACCTACGTCGATGGCGGCTGCCTGCGTCGTGTTCTCGGTGTCGAGCGTGTGAGTGAAGGCATCCTCCCGCTGTTGTTGAAGATTGTCTGGTTGAATGCGGACAGGATGCTGGACACGAAGCTGGTCAGCGTGCTCCTCGTAGATGAGCTCAAGTCGGCTGTCGTCACCGCTCCACTGTGGGTTGCCGTTGACTTCGAGCGTGACACGCTCGTTGTACTCGAAGTCGTAGCGGTCTTCGAGTACATCACCGACGCCAAATTCAAGCGTGCTCTTGATCTCGTTCCAGTCGAGCGTATAGAGGTCGCTTCGGACGAGGCCGTGCAACTCGTAGCCTTCTTTTCGGTTCCCCCAGTAGCCCGGTGGTGACGGTTTCTCAGTTATCGCTGGGTTGGAGTCGTCGTGGTACTGGTCGAGCAACCGGAAGTGACTGCGCTATGCTTTGCTGTTCTTGCGAGCGATCTGCTGGCAGATTGCTTTGCCAAGAATTGACGCGTAGTCGTAGAGGTAGGTGTACTCGGCGTCCCACACGTCACCGTCACCGCTGAAGTATTGGTGTCGGCGTCGGTAGGTGATCTGATTCCAGAGCAGGGCGTGGGCGGCCAGCCAGTCGAACAGACACTGCCGGTACCTGTCGCTGGGTGCTTCAGCAGTGTAGGTATTCGTTCGTTGTGGCCGGTCGCTCAAACAGTTCGTTATGTGATAGATTATCGTAAACGTTGGGATTACAACCAGCCTATGTCAGGTGGTTTGTGGCATATTATGTCGGCTTCATCCACACCCCTGAAGGGGTGGGCTTTCGCCTTGAACTGCTGTAATCTAGCTAATCACGAAGGATTAGACATATACGGTACATAATTGGCTGGACGGTCGAATGGCATATTTGAGCTATAACTAGTGAACGGCCTCAAGGTCAATCCCAAAGGCACTCCGTTCGTCCCGCCTGTGAGATCTCTTGGGAAAGCCCGAGGCTTCACCGTTTAACGTCAGCACTGTACGCAAGTCAACGGCCTCGGGATGAAGCGTCTTGTCATCAGGGGAATCTTCGATCTCTGTACGACCCCGAGGTTTGTCAGTGGACTCTCGCTCTACCAGACCGTAGTTCGGTAGGTCTGGTCTGACCAGTCACGTTCACTGCCCCTAAGTTAAGAGCTAGTCAACTGGTGGCCCATCCACCGCGAGACATCTGCTCGTAATGGATACATCTATCTCCCAAATCACTATCAGATAAACGTTTATACAGTAGAGAGAACCAGCCCCACTGTTGAACGTTGTTGGCGCCATCGAGTATCGGCCGCCTCCACGGGGGTAAGCTCCGTGGCATCCGCCTTGATCCCTCTGTGAACGTAATTCCCTCCGCTCCTTCCATACGGAGTCGACTGGAGTTCACGCCAAAACACAGTGCTATGTCCCTGAAGGTCGGTGGCTCCACCTCCGCCAGACAACTTCTGTTATATTCTTCCGGACTACTGTTGTTATTCTCCGAGTGACAAATTTTTATGTCAGACAGTAACTAATAACAAGTTGTGACTGCCCTCCCGCCTGAAGTAGTTCCCAAAGTTCCTGACACTGTTGAGATACTCCAAGTAGATGACGACCCTCAGTTCCTTGAAGTTAGCTCTGAACTCCTTGAGCGACAACATGACTCGTTTGATGTCCGGACATTTACAGATCCACAGGTAGCCTTAGAACAACTCAACGATGACACTGACTGTATCCTGAGTGATTATGAGATGCCAAACATGGACGGAGTTGAGTTATTAGAGGAGGTACGCAGTATATATCCAGATCTCCCATATATTCTATTTACCGGAAAAGGTAATGAGGAAATCGCCAGTAAGGCCATGTCGGCTGGTGTAACGGACTATTTTCAAAAACGGCAAGGCTCCAGTCGATACAAAATTCTGGCTAATCGTATTGAGAACGCTGTCGAACAATATAATGCACAGCAAGCTCTTGCCAACAGCCAACAGCGACTGTCGTTGTTTTTTGAACAAACCCCGCTTGGGGTTATTGAGTGGAATAAGGATTTTACTGTCCGCCGCGTTAACGATGCTGCAGTCGATATTCTTGGATACACAGAGGAAGAATTACGCGGCGAATCATGGGAAAAAATTGTTCCTGAATCGGATCGAGATGATGTTCAAAAGGTTGTTTCACTAATACTGGAGAATCGAGGGGGATACCAACACACGAATCAAAATCTTCGAAGCGATGGGGAAGAAATTATATGTGAATGGCACAATCGCGTAGTAACTGATGACGGAGAAATCATTGGAGTATTCTCACAGTTTCAGGACATTACAGACTGGAAAGAAGATAAACGCCGGCTTGAAGCCTTGACAGATAATATCCCTGGCTTGGTCTGTCAGTTCTATGACAGACCTGGATGGCCAGTTGAGCTATTGCGTGGTTCCGCAGAAGATGTGTTCGGTTATACAACTGAAGAGATTTTATGGAAATTCTCCCGTTTGAGGACATTAATTCATCCAGATGATCTAAGCCGGGTTAGAAAAGAAGTAAACGAGCAACTAGCTAAACGTGGAGAGTATGAAGTAGAATACCGAATTATCCACAAAGACAACGACCACCGATGGATTTGGGACCGAGGACAGTATGCAAACATTCCAGCGGAAGAAGAGCCACAAATATTGGAAGGTATCCTGATGGATATTACATCACGAAAACAGCAGGAACGGGATCTAAAGGAAACAAATACAATCTTATCAGCACTTCTTGAGAACCTACCGGTCGGGATTCTTGTTGAAAACACGGAGGGAGAAATTATCAATGGAAACGTAGCATTCTGTGAGTTGCATGGAGTTGATGTGCGGCTTGATGAATTTATTGGGGTCCACCGTGAAGATGTAGCCGAGTACCTTGCGGATAAATTTACTGATCCAGAGGCAATCAGAGCAGAGAACAAAGAGCTCATTCAAGACAAAAGTACAACTAAAGGTGACATCGTTGAACTGACTGACGGACGAATGCTTGAACGGCACTATATACCATATGAACATCCAAATGGAACGGCTAATATCTGGATGCTTCGGGACATAACAGAACAGATTAACCGTCAGCAAGAACTTGAAGAGCAGAACCAGCAACTTGAGGAGTTTGCACATACTGTTTCTCACGACCTTCGCAACCCTCTCAATGTAGCCGAAGGGCGGTTGGAAATGGTACAACAGTCCGACAATGCCCATATCAAGGAAGCAAAAGAAGCAATTGACCGTTCACAGAATTTGATCGATGATCTACTTGCGCTGGCACGGGAAAAAGATACACTTCAACAAACGACAACGGTGTCTATTGAAAACGCTGCTTATGAAAGCTGGCAGAATGTATCAACAGGAAGTGCGAATCTTGATGTGACAAGTGACCGATTGATCGAAGCAAATCCTCAACGTCTACAGCAGCTATTTGAGAATCTAATGCGGAATGCCACTGATCACTGTGGTAATTCCGTTACAATACAAATCGGCACAACAACAGACGGATTCTTTATATCTGATGATGGGCCGGGCGTACCTCCAGACCAGCGAGAAAAAGTGTTCGAGCGAGGGTACACTACATCTCCAGAAGGAACCGGATATGGCCTTTCAATTGTTCAGCAAATTGTGAATGAACATGGTTGGAGAATCTCTATAGAAGAAAGCAAGGGTGGCGGTGCAAGATTTCTGATTAGAACGAATGTGTAGTGAGTCAACTCAAGACAAACAATACGATTAACATAGTAGTCTTTCTAATGTACAAGTATGGTGCGGGCTATCTTTGCAATGGTTGGCGCGATCACGGCGCTGTTCCCGGATCGTGTCCTTGACGCTGTTGAACGGTATGCTATTGAGCAGGGTGAAAAGCATCAACGAGAATCCCATGTACGACCAGCAATACAGGTTGAAGGTGTAGCAGTAGCTGCTGCGAGTATTCTCGGTGGCAAAGCATATAGCTGGATGATGAGTCTTACTGGTATATTTGGAGTCCTGATTGTCTTTTTCCCTGATCACTATCTTAATGTAGCAGCAAAATTCGTGTACGAAGATCCTGAAAAAGTTACGTGGAAGAAGCGGTTCATCGCAGGGCTGCGTATCATCGGCATATTCTACCTACTTATATCGTTGAAAGCGCTTATTGACGAACAACAAGAAAAATAAAGAGTCAGCTAGTCATCTGAAGCTGCTGGCGTGGTTGAGTCAGCTGTTTTGTGTGAGAGTTCTTCAAGTGACTTTGGATATGTTCGAAGGTCCTTGTGAATTGCAATACCTGCTTTTGCTCCTTGTCCCATCGCGATCGGAATTTGATTGTGACCTGGTATAAGATCACCAACCGCGTATACCCCGTCAACGGTTGTTTCATTGTGCTCATCTACGACTACCGTTCCATCGTCGTTTAGCTCACAGCCAAGTCCCTCGGCAAGTCCATTATTATATTTAGATCCATACAGTGCGAAGCCGCCAGTATACTCTCGAATCGTTCCATCAGCAAACTCAAACCCGCCGAGCCATGCTGGGTCTTCTTTATCTTTGAACATACCTGTGATCTCTTCATCAATAATGTTGACAGGATGTGCATGTAGTAACTTTTCTGTGTGCTCATCCCATGTTGGCTCGTCTCCTCTGAGTAGCAAATCCACACTGTCGGTAAAATTAAGCATAATCATCGCAACGTATGCCGCTGAATTACTGTGTCCCATCACATATACTGGTTCATCCTGAAACATGTATCCGTCACAGTGAAGACAGTAGTGTAGCCCATGACCTGTCCGAGGCAAAGGCGGATCTGGCTTTTTATCAGCAAATCCAGTTGCAAGCACGACCCGATCTGTGTAGAGCGTTTCTTCATTTAATGCAATCTCAAATTCATATCCTGACGCCTGAGATTTAGAAACGTCTGTTGCGATATCACGATAGAACTCGGTCCCGTAGTACTGTAGTTGATCACGTGCTGTCTGCAGGAATTCATTTCCTGAAGTTTCTTCTGGAACCCCAATAACATTGTGCGTATCAACCATCATTGCTGACCGCCCACCCCCCCGGTCAACCAATGCTGTATCATGATTAAGTCGAGTTGTATATAGAGCCGTGCTAAGTCCAGCTGGCCCTCCACCTATTATGACAACTTCATGTGTCTCACTACTTTCAGACGATGGTGATCCAGAATTTTTTGGCATTGTGTTATATGCACAATAGCGGTCCTGGGTTTAAACGGTTGTTTGTTCACGGCTTTGTTTGCCAGTTTTGAATTTCCGCAACAATGTTATTCTATTTGATGGCTACTAGCTAGTCCAGCAAGGTGTGGTGCCTCTGGCAGAATTAGCTTCGACATGCCTGTTTGAACTGCTCCTTTGCTACCTGGAAGACAGAATACTGGGGTATTGATGACAATTCCAGCAGTTGCTCTGGAAGCCATTGCTCTGTGTCCAATCTCTTCGTATGATATTTGTCGAAATAACTCACCAAATCCAGGGATATCACGCTCAAACAACCGGCTACAGGCTTCAGGTGTTACGTCATCAACTGTAACTCCAGTACCACCGGTTGTCACAACACAATCAACATATTCACTACGAGCAAGCGACTTGACAGTTTTTTGAATTTCTGCAACATCGTCTTGCACAACCTCCCGTCGGGTAACCACCCCGTTTTGGTTATCAACCAATTCTTCAGCCTTGTCTCCCCCCGGGTCATTTTGTATATCTCTGGTACTTGTTACAGTGATAATACCGACATATAGCGGTTGTAATATGTCATGCCCATCTGAGTCGGTTTGTCTGCGTTCATTTGGTGGAAGTAAGTTATCGGACATTGATACACCGTTTCAAAATATAGCACTATAGATATTTGTCTTCGTTGCTGATGTATATCAAATTGAGTTCTCAATGTAATACTCTTTGAGGAATTGCCCAAGTAGCGGTGCGTCTGACATCTGGAATAGTTTTGCCATCCCCAGTGGATTACCTTTGTTTGCTGCCGATAGTGCGTCCACATCAAGATCTTTGAGATCTGCCATCAACTGATCGTAGCGCTCGTTTGGTGCATAATAAAGTAGTTTTGTCATCAGTAGTCGTCGGTCTGCTCGTGGAGCAACACGCTGATGCCAAAGATCCTCATAGAGGGAGATCCGATCTGCTGAGGTGTCAGGCGATGAGAGTGATAAACAGTGGTCAATTGTTGTTGCTGCTGCCCTTGCTGACCTCATCCCTTTGTCGATTCCCTCTCCCCACAGTGGATCAATCGTTGGGACTGTGTCTCCAATAGCAATGAATGAATCTGTTGTCATTTGTTCCGGTTTTTGGATGTGTGCCGAGCCTCGATGATGCTCTTCTTCAATTCGCTCTGCATCAGTAAAGCGAGGGTCTTCGTCAAGCCAGTGATCAAGATAGTCATCAATTCGATCAAACTCATCACTATGCCGCCGATATCGCTCGTTTTGGATATATGTAACTCCGACCTTGGCTGTGTCTTCCCCCGTGTGGAATATCCAAGCATAACCGCCAGGTGCATACCGCTCATCGAGTCGTAGCATCATTGACGATGAAACGTCTGCATAGTCTGGATGGTCTAATTCGACCCCCTCAAATAGGTACTCGACCCCAACTGCCTGATTAGTTCGTTCAAGATCACTCACACCTAGCTTCTGTGCTAGTGGAGCAGCTGGACCTGTAGCATCGATAATTACATCAGCATACACTTCCTGATCCCCGTTATATTTTACACCAACAACGTCTCCCCCGCTGGTTATTGGTGCAGTAACATGTGCGTCAAACCAATATTCAGCACCGTTCTGTTCACTGTCTTCAACAAGGAAATTTTTGAAATCTGCGAACTCAAGGACGGCTCCCGGTTGCTGTTTCACAAAATAGTTATCTGGTGACTCAAGAACAACTTTGTCAGTAAACTTCATTACCACCTCATCTGGGATATTGAATGCAGACATCATCGACGGGAATGTCCCGCCAGTTGACTTATTACTTTGCTGTGGAAATCCGTCCCGAGATTCTCGCTCAAGAACAACAACATCGTAACCTCGTGCTGTGAGATCACGCGCACATTGTGCACCGGCGGGCCCGGCTCCGGCAATGACGACATCGTACTGTTCAGCCATATGCTCTCGTAAGGAGACTACCGGATTAGGAGTATCGATATGGGAAGCAATATAGCGACATATCAATGAAAGCAAGTCGTATGTTGTTGTAGTTTTACTCCTGAGATAGTTAATACGCTTTGTCTGTGAGAATATTATAGCGATTTAGTCGTCTGCTGGCACCGATTGTTTACTCACTGGTTGAGTGGGCTGTTGTTGATCAACTGAGAAGATATCTTTACGTAAGTAGAAGAAAAGTACATATGGTACTTTGGCGATTGCATCAAGAAATGCATACATGAGACTTGCTCCAAGGAAGGACACATATCCTAATCCAGTTGGAGCAAGCATCCAAACAAGAGGATATGCTAACCAGAGCAGGCCAATGTGATGTTTTAGTAGCTGAAAAAATCCGGTTTCTCGCGGAGTATCTGGGTATTTAGGAAGAACCAGATACAGATAGAAGAACAAAATAACATGAAATCCTGCCGACACTGTAAAGAGTACCCACTGCAGTATTCCATCGGCCATCACGGCTCCCGCTCCAACAATAATCATCATAGCATCAGCGGTCATAATCTGCAAAATACGCTTTCTTGGTGCTTGCGCAACATATGCAACTAATCCAACGAGGATTGGGGTTGTCACCAGCCAGTCTACGTATCGCATACCAACGAGTGTCACCTCAGATGAGAGAATACTGATAGTCCCTAGATCAACTGTCCCAATTCCGAGCGCCATAATTAGATATGATATGCCTGCAAATGCTGGAATTATCACAAGCCCTGCTGCAGCAAGCTTATGCTTCTGATCTGCAGACTGATAAACAAAATACGCAATTAAGACCCCCGGGATGAATGCTATTGCGGTGAACAGATACGCTGCTTGTATGATCGGATCCACCATTATTTATCACCTCCTGCAACCATTGGCTGTGTGGGTTGTTCATTTGCTGTTTCAAGCTGCGCTGTATTTGCTGTTGTTTGTGACTCTGTTAATTCGGACTCAAGCGTAAACTGATCGACTGTGGTAAGTAATTGATCGACGGTTGACTGCTCAAACTTTTGTATCCGATCTGCGATTACCGTTACTGTTTTCTGTTGTTCCTCAAGTTGCGATACTGTCTCTGACGCGGTATCTGCTGTCTCCTCCCCAAGCGAAGCAACGCGTTCAACACCTTGTGCTGTTTGTTGTACTGTCGCAGCTTGATTTGATGTTGCGTCACGAATTTCCGCGATAGAAGTTGAAATCTCTTCGACCGATTCAGTGATCGTCTCAATGTCCTCTAGCGTTGATTCAACAGTTTCAGACTCACGCTCAACGCGCCGATCAGTTTCCTGTATTGACGCTGTGACCTCATCGATCTGCGTTTGCACAGTCTCAATTGTCTCTTCGATATCATTTGCCCGATCCTGTGTTCGCTCAGCCAGTTCTTTAATCTCATCTGCAACGACGCTAAATCCAGCTGTGTCTGCTTGTTCAGTTTGTGCTGAATTTCGGGCTGCTTCAATTGATGCGTTCAATGCCAGCATATTTGTTTGTTCTGCGATATCCGAGATCACATCAGCAATTCCTGTAATTTCATCCGCTTTCTCTGAAAGTTGTTCGACCTGATCTACGACCTCTTTGACATCCGTTCGAACGTTTTCCATTTCCTCAAGTGCCTGTTGCGAAGATGTTTGTGCATCTGCACTGGCAGCGGATGCACTTTGGCTTCTATCTGAAAGGTTCTCCACGGTCGCCGCTATCTCTTCAGCTGAAGCACTCACCTGTTCAATATCTTGTGAGATTGAAGACAATTCATCTTGCTGCTGTGTAGCTTGCGTCTGAATCTCGGTTGCTGCGTCAACCGCTTCATTCATTACCTGATTTGCTCGTTTACTCTGTTGTTGAATTGAATCAGTTTCATCTTGGATTGTTTCAACACTCGCAACAACTGTTTGAAGTGTATCCTCAAGATTATCCATCATCCTATTGAATGACGTTCCGATTCGCTGCAGGGCCTCATGCTCCTCGTTGACATCAACTCGCTGTGTTAGATCACCGTTTGCCCCTGCCTCCATCACTTGACTGTAATCCTGTGCAATCTCTTTGTATTCCTGTGCGACATTTTCATACTCTTGTGCTACTTCCTCGTATTCATTTTGTCGGCGAACCAGTGTTTTTCGCATTGTTTCAATAGAATCCGCTAGTTCACCAAACTCATCAACTCGCGTTGACTGAATGTCTGACTCAAAATCACCTTCTGCAATTTGCCTTGTTTGCTGATTTAATTCCTTGATTGAGCCGAGTGTTTCTGCCGCATTGAGTGATCCCAACGCAAGTAACCCAACTATACCAGCGACAATTGTTGCATTCGCTTCTCCAGTAGCGAGACCAACGATGAGTATAAATGATCCAACTGCAACATATCCCAGCCCAAGCTTCACTGCATATGAACTGCGAAGTTCCCGTAACATGGCCTACTTCTAGAATTGTCTGGATACTGAAATTGGTTTTGCAAACAGGGATGCTTTCCCCTACTCAAATAAATATAATATATTTTATCAATCAGTGGCTTATACAAGGTATTTCAATTTCTAATGTATCTGCATCAAGAGTATCTGGAACTTCAATATTACCCCCTATTGCAGTTGTCACGAGACATGCTTGCGCGATATCTAATCCCTCTTCGTGTCGGACAGCTGTTTCCCGGCCAAGTTCTATCAATGCCCGATCAGAGTCTGGTAAAAGAGCCTCGTCAGCTGAGATCGTGACCTCAACATAATGAGGGTTAACGTTAATATCAAGCATTACCGTGGCTACATCTGGCTGGCTGTCAATTCGTTGACCCAGTGCCCTGATGATCTGTTCGCTTTCCCGTGGAACTAAAGTTTCATACCTGTCTTCTGGTTCACTTAGGTGTGTCGTGATCTCTTTGTTACCGGTTACCTCTGTGAAGCTTTCTTCCAGCTCAAATACTGTAGTAGATGTCGACTGCTCCTGAGCGTTTTTGACGAGTTCTCGAGTTTCTCGTGCTTGTTCGCTCAATTCAATCAGCTCATTGACGCCTGCAATGATAGTTTCTGCCGCATCTCGAATCTGCCGCTGTTCGGCTACTTTCATTTCGGCTTTTTCCCGTTCAACTCTATCTATAAGCCATTCTGCAGATCCTTGTACAACATTGAGTTTGTTTCGGAGATTATGCCGAAGAACCCGGTGAAGAACATCGAGCATTCGATTCTGCCTTTTTTTCTCAGTAATGTCAATTGCTGAACCAACAATTCCTGTCAGGACCCCATCTACGTACACTGGCTGCACATATATTTCCACATGTAGAATAGCACCATCTTTTGAGCGATGTATGGTTTCATATCCGTTGATCGGGTTTCCTTCTAACACTCGATCTAGCTGCTTTGTTAGCTCTCCATGATCTGTGAATAACGGATATAGCTCTCCGGCGATTTCGTCTTCTGTATATCCATATGTTTCTTCAGCAGCTTGGTTCCACAATTCAACCGTTCCATCCAGATCAAGGACTGCTGCTGGCAACGGTACTGCATCTAGGAATGCTTCAAACCGGGATGAAAAACGCTTAAGTCTCTGTTCTCGCTTCACCTGCTGTTCGATTTTTCGGAATACTGCAAGAATAATTTCACCCGTCTCGGATTGTATTGATTGTACATTTATTTCGACAGGGACCTTTTCACCTTCAAATGTTTCAATATACAATGGTTGGCCGTCCTGTCTTCGACTAATCTGTTCCTGCTCAAATCCTGATTCAAGCCGACTCTTTATTTCTTCTGCACTATCTTTGGTACACGTCAAGAAGGGATCTGTCTCCTCAAGTTCTTCTGGGGAGCACGCAAATAACTCACCGGCTGCTTCGTTTGCCCGAATCGTCTCTTGATCCTCCAAGTCGATAACAAGGAGAGCATCGGGCACCATTTCGACAATCATATCAGACGAGATACCCTTTTGCGAAGGCTGACCATCAGCAGGGCCATCGGCTTTCGACATACGTTATTATCCAACACAATACATTTGATTGATATTAAACTGTTGGTATAATTTCGATATATGTGATATAAAAAAGGCTATAATAAATGCCGTCTGCCATTTTGTAAATATAATCTATTACAACACTTAACTGAAACCCTCATATGTATTTATTCAGGATTGTATTGAATATTTAATTTGACAGCTGATGTTGTTGACTGAGGAATTATTCTGTATGCACATGCTCATATCTAATAGCTTAAAACAACATATGTGTAATTTTTGTTTCATGATAGAATAGATTTATACTCATCAATGTTGAATAATATTGTATGTACGATAAAATATTGGTGCCAACAGACAACAGCGACCCGTCTCGACGAGCGATTGAGCACGCAGTTCACGCCGCTTCACAGTCTGGCTCAGAATTACATGGGCTTTTTGTCACCGATAGTGGAACTGTTGAGAATCTTGCAGGACGATATCCTCAACAGGAGGATGCATTAACTGCAATCGGCGAGGACGCACTTGAACACGTAAAGGCTGCTGGAGAAGATCATGGTGTGTCTGTTAAAACTGAGATTGTATCTGGTGTTGCTCATGAAGAGATCATCAATTACGCAGAAGAGAATGACATCGATGTTATTATTATGGGGACACATGGACGAAGGGGAATCGAGCGTGTTCTTATGGGATCAGTTACAGAACGTGTTATCAAAACTGCTGACATACCCGTCATGGTAATTGGAGATTAGTGTATTGATCAATGTCCTCGAAGTTGAACCATTGTATCGTCCTTGGCTGTCCTATGAATACATCCATATTCCTACTCCGACTCCACAGTAACTTGTTGAACTCAAAACGCTTGCCCAGTTTACCCACTAACCGTGAAATAAATTAGCTAATTAGTACAAAATTGGTGATAGTAAGGGGCATATCACCGGCACACTAAAAAATGATCTCTCACAGAAGATAATTTCATTACGATTCTGTGTACACAATCTGCATTGGTAATCCAGTCTTGTCCGTAGGTGGATCATCAGGTAGCGTACTAAGATTTTCTGTAGCAAGCTTCGCAGTCACAGCAAGAGCCAGTGCGTCTACCAGGTCATCACGGTTTGATTTTCCAATTCGTCTAGACCACTGTGGTAAACTGGTAATGTATCTATCAACAAAATTTTCGTAAATCGCTGTTGCAGATGTATAGTTATCTAGAATAGCTAGCCGCTGGTCAAAGCCGTCACCGTCAAGCTTTGATGATATCGAGATATTTGATCCACTGCTTAGTGCAGTGAAGCAGACTTCCGGATGTGACTCAAGAATGGTCTTCCTCGCCACCTTGCTGTCCCGTAATAGACAATCAACTTCCTGGATTCGCGGAAGGATGTGCCAGGTTTGACTCGAGATTTTATTCCCCCTACGCTTGTGGTTAATTTGCTTGGCTTCTTCGTATGTCATCGCGTTAAGTACATCCCGGCACGGCGTCCAGAAGACGCTACTTGCTCTATCTGTACCAATATACTCTTTTGCTTGCTGGTCACATACTCGTCGCTGACTCTCAGGAAGCCCAATTGGGATATCAATGAGTATGTTCTGTGCATGTCGATATGAAAACCAAACACTATGAATTGAAGGATGCATTTCAGCTTTCCAATCGCCGTCCTCGTGAACAACAGCTACCCATCCTTTTGAGGCCCAGTCAACACCAACGTAGGTACTCATATTGTACGTTATCAGTATTTATTCCTGAATAAGGCATTTCATTTCTACTGGCAGAACAAACTAGACACATGAGAGTTAAGTCTGGGGCGCTTCACTAAACATGAATCTCTCTGAGTAAATCCCAATAATGAATAAATGTCGAACTATGATCGTATTTTAATTCGAATATAATCCATATGTTTGGAATTAATATATGATATAAGCAATTTATGCGATTTACTAGTTATCTCTGAACTCTTCTGGAGTATTGGTTAAAATACTATTATTACTATCGATAAATATACTTTTACTACTCATATCCGGCGTTTTGAGCGCTTTTAATTCCCAAAAGACATTTTTTATTACCGCATAATATAGTTAGATATAATTAGTATTTTATAACAGTATTCAACGTCTTATCTTGTCCGAGATTGGTTGTCTGATTTCCACAATTTTTCCAGACATATGGTTGGAAAATCTTTTGTATTTGGTTTCTCTACCAAGATACATGAGTGATCGTTGTAAGGTCTGTAACGCGATAGAGAAGTATGGTCTATCTGGATTCGACGAGAAACTTATTAACAAGAGAACTGTTGAAGAAATGAGTCTTCGCGATCTAACTGACTACACAAATAAAGAGATACTCCGCGTCGGTCTCTCAGATTCAACTATTCAATCTACAGCGAATATCTATGGATCTCTTCCAGGAAATAACGCCGTTGAGACTATTTATCAGCTCTTACATGATAAAGACGGGACAGCAGACCAACGTGCCCGTATTCGAACACAGCTGCAACAAGAAGATATCGACATCGGTTCCATAGAATCTGACTGGGTAACCCATCCAACAATACGTAAACACCTTCAGGAGTGTCTTGATGTGGATACAAGCAGGACAGTTGAGATTACCATCTCGGATGGCGTCGATACCATTGAATGGGGACGAACAAGGTGTCGAGGTGTGGTAGACCAGACGATTCAGCGACTTATGTCTGCTGATAAACTGGATATCGATTCTCCTCGAGTTACTGTTGATATTCAAATCACATGTGAACAGTGTAATCGAACATACCGTCCTGATGAGCTACTCGAAAGCGGTACATGTGATTGTCAGTAACTATTAGATTGAGTGTTAAAATAGACAAATACTCCAAATCCGGCCTTAACGTTGTTTCCAGAATCTAGTCTTAACAGCGTTAGATATGTGTATATTTATATGCTTGCGTAATCAGACAGTAGGTGTATGGACAATCAAGAAGCACAAACGTCTAGTGCAGTATCTGGGCCCCTTTCCGTTGATGTTACAAATATTGGAGGGATAGATCAGTGCTCAATTATATTAAAACCGGGTGTAAACGTTTTAGTAGGTCGAAATGCAACAAATAGAACCAGTTTTCTTCATGCAGTTGCCAGCGGCCTTGGAGGAAATAAACCAAATCTAAAAAGTGATGCAACAGAGGGACTAGTAACACTAAAAGCAGATAATCAACAGTATGCCAGACAACAATACCGACGGAATGACACTATTCATGTTGAGGGCAATGGGTACACAACTAAATCATCATTAGTTGATTTGTTTGTTGCAACGCTAGAAGAGAACCCAGTTCGATCGGCGGCACGCCGGGGTGATAATCTTCGGGAAATTATTATGGATCCAATTGACACTGAACAGATTAACCGCAGAATCCGTGACCTTCGGCGTAATAAATCGGATCTAGAATCACAACAGCAAAAAGTGACCCAACGCCGAAGTCAGCTGCCGAAGCTGGAAGAGCGTCGTCAAAAACTCAAAAGCGAACTTGAGTCAATTGACCAGCAAATTGAATCCCATCGGACTGAACTGTCCGAGTACCAATCAGATTTGGATCAAACAGACAATACTGAACTTGTTAATCGACTAGAAAACCGCCGACAGCAACTAAATCAAGCAAAGGATCGTCTCGAAGTTTTAGAGGCTGAGCTAAAAGCATTAAACGAAAAAAGAGACTCATTACTTGAAGACGAAGAATCGCTTTCCGGGCGTTCACAGGGAGATCTTGATCAAGTGCAACGTGACTTGCGGTCCCTCCGCCAGAAGAAACGTGAGTTAGAAGGAACCATTTCGGACTTAACAACGATTGTTGATTTCAATGATAATTTAATTGAAGGAGAAACCGAACTTCCTGACGAAGTCCATCCTTCGGACACGACACTTGACCAACTGGCTCCAGAGGAAGATCGTCCAGTCTACTGCTGGACATGCGGGTCAGAGACAACAATTGGGTCAATAAAGAGTCAACTACAGTCGCTCCGCCAGATAGTACAGGAAAAAAGAGATGACCGCACCAGTATTGAACAACAAATAAATGAATTACAGGCTGAAGAGAAGGAAATTAGAAAGGCAATCGACAAACAGCAAAGCATCGAAAATAATATCGATCAGACAACGCGTAAAATTAGGGAAAAAGAAAACCAGGTAGACCAAACACGTGATCGAATTACAGCACTAAAGGATGAAGTCGCAACGCTTGAGAAACAGGTTGCAGATGTAGAAGCTGTTAATGAGGACGCTGCGCTTGAGATACATGAAAAAATTAGTGAACTTCAATATCAGCGAGGCCAGGTTGAAGAAAATCTCCAGCGCGTAGAAGAAGATATTAATGAAATTGAGGCCCTTCCGGATGAAGAAGAAATTCTGGACCAGATAGGCCAGATACAGGACCAATTAGAGGATGAACGAGCACGCATTCGGGATATCGAGAATGAAGTGGTTGAAGAATTTAACAACCATATGGATGTAATATTGGAGTTATTGGATTATCAAAATATTGAGCGCGTTTGGATCGAACGCCATGTAAGAGATGCAGAAGATACTTCATCCACATTTGAACTACATATTGTCAGAACAGACGCCTCTGGGGCTGGATACGAGGACTCCATCGAGAACCTAAGTGAAAGTGAACGGGAAGTTATCGGACTAATATTGGCTCTTGCTGGGTTCCTTGCGCATGAAGTCTACAAAGATGTCCCATTTATTCTTCTGGATTCGCTTGAAGCAATTGACGCTACGAGGATTACTAATCTTGTTGAGTACTTTGCAAAGTACACTGAATACCTAATTGTTGCACTGCTACCGGAAGACGCAGGTGATATTACAGGAGAAGCCAACTACATCTCAGCAGACAAATTATCGTAAACTGTTCTGATGTTAATCCCTGAAGCAAATCTTTGTATTTAGATTAGATCAACCATCCTAAACACAATCTGAAATGATTCATCTTGTCTGTTCGTCCACATTTCTATGACGCATGTTTATTTCGACTAGGTTCGCTGTTAGGAAAAGTTGAACATAATATTTGAACATTAGATATAGAATTCACTAATTCAAAATAAAAAGAGGCGTTTCAGGGAATATCAGTTATTTTCTGTGTATTTAGGTGACTATCCACTTTCTAATTCACTAATATTGAATGTTTTCTACGGATGAAACTAGATATGGTCCAATTGTGCCGATAAATATATACAAATCGCTCTGTCACGTAAACCAAATGCACTCAAATGACTCATCGCGGCAGATTCAGTCGGTCGCGACAGCGTTTGAAATCCTCTCTTTTGTCCAGAGGCAAGGCAGTGTTACACTTCAGAATGTATCTGATCGCTTTGATATTGCTAAAAGCACGGCTCATAATCACTTGAGTACTTTACATGCGATGGGATATGTTTCATCAGAGGGGAATACATACCGTCTGGGTCTCCGGCTTCTAACACATGGAATGGCTGCTAGAGAAGCTATCCAATCGAAAGAAATGATCAGGGATGTACTTGCAACAGTAGCATCCAGTATTGATTTTCCGGTCTGGTGGATTGTTGAGGATCACGGCCGTGGTATCTTCGTCGAGAAAATGGGAGATGCTGATGAAAGTTATGGACGCGTCGGAAAACGCTCGTATCTCCACACACATGCACCAGGAAAAGCAATCTTAGCTGAACTGTCTGAAAAGCAGGTGCAAAATATTATCGATATACATGGACTTCCGGTTCACACGGCACAGACAATTACAGATCCCGATGAATTGTACGGTGAGCTAAAGTCGATTCGGAAGCAAGGATATGCGCGTTCAAGCGATGAGGCAGCACTTGGAATTGAGTCACTTGGTGTAGCATTTTCAGGAGAATATAACCGAGTTCATGCAATTGGAGTCTTTGGATATTCGCACGGCTTTGGGGAGAAACAGCACAGCACTGCTATTGTTGACGAGTTAGTGCGTGCTAAACAGGAACTAACTGAGAAGCGCTCCTGACTATCAGCTTATTTGTTGCTCAACCGTTTCCATGTCCGGGATTTCCCGGTCAAGATCAAGCTCGTGTTCAAACATCGCAGCTCGCTGTAACTGTTGTTTAGCTGTTTTCATGGTGGCAGTATCGATCATATCACCATTGTACCGAACTGCGCTTTTCCCTTCAGAAATTGCAGCAGAAAGTGCCTGATACGCACCAATCCAATACTCAACTGTTTCCTCCTCAGGCAAAAAAATATCATTTGCGGGCTCCACATGAGACGGATGAATAATCGTATAGCCAGTATACCCTATCTCCCGTGCAAAGTTCATATCTTGCTGTAATCCATCGATATCATCGATGTCAACGTACGGACCTGATAGCGGATATTGGACGCCAGCGGCCTTAGCATCCATTAATACTTTTTCCCGAAGATGTAGTGTCTCAAGTCCTTCTCTTCCAGGGCCAGTCCATTCGAAGCCCAATGAACGAGCTGTGTCAGCCCCTTTTACTGCCCCGCACGCAATGGCGCCAATTCGATTCGATTCTTTACAGATTTCATATGTTTGCTTCATACCTTCGGCTGTTTCGATAAGCACAGCTAATTCTGTCGGAGAAAGGTTTTCTCGTCGCTCGATATGTTTCATTATTGTTTCTAAGCGTGCAATCTCATCAGGAGAGCTCACTTCAGGAACAAGTAGTGCTTCAACTTCGAGTGGTAGAACAGATTCAAGATCTGCTGTTACTTCTAGACTGCTTTCTGGCGTGCCGTTAATTCTGACAAATATGCGCTGGCCCTTATCTTGCAATGTGGGAATTGTATCCTCAAGCGTATCTCGTGCTTGCTGTTTTTCTGCTGGCGGTACAGCGTCTTCTAAATCAAGAATAATAGCATCTGACCCATGCTGATGCGCTGAACGAATCCATTCCTCTCTGTTACCAGGAACATATAGTGCTGATCGAATCGGCTGCATATTGATATACGATATTCTACAGAAAAATATAACTACGGGATTAAACATTGACATATTGTACAGCATTGACAACATGAAAGAAGCAATTGAGAGGAATTTTGATCTCAGTGTTGAGAAATATGTCCAATATGAGCAAACAGCGGGAGTGTTCCAGTCACTCGCAGACAAGCTTGTTCAAGAGGTGAGTGCTGCTTCTACCTCTGCCCCTGAGATAGTCATCGAACTCGGGGCTGGAACAGGGGCTGGAACAAACATCTTACTTGAGCAAGTTGGATGTCCTGTTGCAATAGACCTTAGTGAGAATATGCTTCAGTCAAATCCATCACCGATCCGGATACAAGGCGATTTTGAGCAACTTCCAATCGCAAATTCATCCACCGACTGGACTATATATACCGCCTCGTTGTTTCTCGCTGAACATCCGGATAAAGCAGCAGCAGAGGCTTGTCGTGTCCTCCGACCGTCAGGAGTAATTGGTGCAACTGCTCCAGTTGGATGGTACCGTAATGATCAACCGATATTTGCGAGCTTAGATGTCACATCCCAGTCGCCCAGCTCTGCGGAAGAAATTCATACCACCCTAAAAGAATATTTTGACTTGAGAACTGGTAATTTTGAAATTACTGTATCAGCGGAAAGTTTTCGTGATTTCTTCTCTATTCCAGCACTGGCTGCTCGATTATATCCCAGATTGCCTCCTGACGAACGTGTTAACAAAGCAAATAAAGTATTAGCTGACATTAATGGTCCAGTCAACCAACGCTGGAAATGGTTTGTGGGTAGGAAATAGACGAATACGAGTGCAGAAGTAGCTAACTAAGAAAAGACATACTGCAGTTAGTATGAACGGGGAAATCCAATCTGCTGGCTAATGTGATTGTATGCCATCTGTTGAGTCACTGGTGCAAGTCGGGCAAGATTGATCTCTCGCCACCACCGCTCGACATCGTACTCTTTGGCGAATCCCCATCCCCCAAACGCTTGCATTGACTGTTTAACGGCCTCAATTCCAGCTTCAATGGATGTTGCCTTAGCGACGTTTGTTTCGTAGCCACACTCCTTATCATTATCATATAGCCACGATGCCTTTCGCCGCATCAGTGATGCTGTTTCCATCCGTGCGTACGCTTTGGTTATTGGGAATGAAACTGCTTGATGCGTTCCAACGGGTGCATCGAATACCTCTCGTTCATTCGCATAATCAATTGCTTCACGAGCTGCCAATTTGCCGATTCCTGTCGCGGCGGCAGCGAATCCAATTCTTTCGGGGTTGATCATCTCTAAAAGAGGCTTCCAGCCTTGGTCTTTTTTACCGAGAATATTCTCTTCTGGCACTCGCACATCATTAAAAAACACTTCACAAGATTTTGAATAATTCATGGCATGCTTCGGTATAGGTGACACTTCGATGCCAGGACTATCCATATTAACAATGAATAGACTGATTCCGTCTGTTTTTCGATCTACATCTTCAATCGGAGTTGTCCGGGTGACAGCGATCATGTTATCAGCCCGATCAGAAAAAGTGATCCACGCTTTTTGTCCATTAATTACGTATTCGTCGCCGTCTTTCTCTGCGAACGTTTCAGTGTTTAGCGTGTTTGTTCCTGCTTCTGGTTCTGTGATGCCGATTGAAAAGTTTCGTTCGCCAAGCGCAATATCAGTAAGGTAGTTTCTTTTCTGTGCTTTTGTGCCGTACTCTTTAATGCCAACAGTAGCCATTCCAGCAGTCAGAACTAAATACCACGTCCCAGCCATTCCGCATCCTTCTGCGCAGAGTGTTTCCATCGCTGTTCCCATCTCTTGCATTCCCATACCAGCCCCTTCGTACTCGATTGGCACCATCAACCCGTGAAAACCAGCATCGCTAAGAGCATCCCAGAACTCTTCTGCAAACTCTTCGTTTTCTTCTTTTTCTCGCCAGTATTCCGGGCCATATTCATTCGCAATTTCTGTCGCTGTCGATTCGATCATAGAATGCTCTTCCGAACGGCTAAAATCCATGGTAATTCTAACCAAGAATGTGGGCTTGATGTATTAATAGTTTTTGAACAGCGATATCTCATGGTAATTGTTCAGTTTCACGTCCAAGAAAAAGAAGATTAATCCGAATTTTATTTCATTGAATCTAAAAGTACGGAAAGTTTTAAATATTCATAGCATATTTCTTGTCTTGAGATACCATGTCGAATGGTAACAGTAGATCTGAGACTTCTAGATATAACCGTCGATCCTTTCTAGCAGCTACAGGAACGGCTGCTGTTGGGGCGGGAGTATCGACTGCAGGTTGTATTGATGCTTTGACCAGCGAGGAGATTGAAGGGATCCTTATTCCGGGACTCATTCGTTCTAGTTTAGGCAGCGAACCAGCAGACGTGGCTACGGAAATCGCTGAAGCTACATGAGTAAGGAACCCGGTAGGAGATATGACCTACTCTCCACCGGATTCGGTAGTAGTTGAGCGAATCAAAAGAGCGTTTCCCTCCGATGAATTGCGCGACCGCGGTCGCGCAATGACAGAACGTGACCGAAAATTCGACTTCGTCGCACTGTTCTACACACTCTCGTTTGGATTTGCTGCTGGGTCAGATCGGTCTCTTCAGGCGTTTCTTGAACGCTACGTGGAGATGGCTGACTGTGATTCTCTCTCATATCCCTCCTTCTACGAGTGGTTCTCACCAGCGTTCGTTGCACTCCTTCGAGAGATCCTCGATGACGCTATCGAGGATCTCGACCCCGGCAGAAACGACTTGAGAGGGCGTCTCGAACACTTTCGAGACGTTCTCATCGTTGACGCAACATTCATCTCACTCTACCAAGACGCTAAAGATGTCTACAGAGCAACTGGTGATGACCAAGCTGGGCTGAAGTTACACTTGACCGAGTCGCTTTCGACCGGCCTTCCAACCCGGTTTCGAACCACCGATGGAGCGACCCATGAACGGAGTCAGCTACCCACCGGCGAGTGGGTAGCTGACGCCCTCATCCTGTTCGATCTCGGGTTCTACGATTTCTGGCTGTTCGACCGTATAGACGCCAATGACGGGTGGTTTGTCTCCCGCGTCAAGTCCAATGCTAACCCGAAGGTCGTCGAAGAGTTACGAACATGGCGGGGCAACAGTATCACGCTGGAAGGGAAGTCGCTGAAGGGCGTCCTCGACGACCTTCAGCGACAGGAGATCGACGTTCTCGTGGAATTGGAGTTCGACCGCAAACGTGGTTCTTCAGCCACTGCAACACGTCAGTTCAGATTGGTTGGGCTGCTCAACGAAGACGAAGACGAGTACCATCTCTACTTCACGAATCTACCGCGTAACGAGTACTCCGCGCCCGATATCGCGCAACTCTATCGGGCGCGGTGGGAAGTAGAGCTACTGTTCAAAGAGCTGAAATCGCGGTTTGGACTCGATGAGATCAACACGACTAAACCTTACATCATCGAGGCATTGGTGATCATGGCGGCGATTTCGCTGATGATCAGCCGCGAGATTGTCGATGAACTCCACAAGCTGGACGCGAAACGACGTGAGGCCGCGGACGCCGACGAGTCGGCGTCGCGGCTTCCTCCTCGTCGTGGTTCACTGGCGGTTGAGCGACATTCCCATCTGATTCAGTTGTACTTGATGCTTGAGCTGGGCTACGAACTGCCAGATCTGGACGAATTATTGTTGTGGGCGTCGCAGAATCCAAATCCACACAGGGAACGGTTACGCAGAGAGGTTGAATCGGGTGAGTTCGCCTTTGACCGCGACTAAACTAGAACGAATGTTCCGGGACTATACGATCTCAGTGGTGGAACCGCTGATGTCGGTGAACCAACGGCAATTGGTTCCCGAGATGCAATGAAGTGGATTAACGAAAACGGAGACCTAGAGAACAATTTAGATCACCGCTGGATTGATTATGAATACGAGGAATCTGAAGCTCAGGAACACTATGATGAATACATCGAGGATGATCCACCGGCAATCATCGGCTGGGGAACAGCTGACACCGAATTACTTGCCGGCGATGCTGCTGCCGATGAAGTTGTATACATCTCAGCATCATACAGTGATGAACTGCTTGATCCTGATACTGATTATAATTTCTTCACCAATCTGGACTACACAAGCAAAGCCCGTGCACACATCGATTGGATCGCAGACAATGATCCCGACGCCACAATTGCATTTATTCGAAATGGTACTGCTTTCGGTACTACCCCGGTAGCAGGGGGAGAAGCTTATGCTGAGGAGCAAGGTCTTGATGTCGCTGAAGAAGGAGGTATTGAGCTAGCACTTGATGCCAGCGACGCTGACACAGAAGTATCTAGTGCGGAGAATGCAGGCGTAGATTACCTTATTCACCAGAATACGGGGGCCCCAATGGAAGTACTAATGAACTCAGTTGATAGTCGAGGGTCAGATATTGATGTCATGGGCTTAACTTGGACAGTTGACGAGTATCGTGCTGCGCAGAACGACGATATATTTGAAGGTGTACGCTATGTGAACTCAAACATCTCCTTTACCGAAGCTAGAGAAGACGAGCCAGACGGGTGGGAAATTATTGAAGACTCATTCGAACGAGAGGATCGGGATATGGATGATCTGGAAGTTGCAAATATCAACTATGTTCGAGGAGTTACGCATACACTGCTACTCGCTGAAGCGATAAGCCTCGCAGAAGAAGATGATGACCTCGATCCGTATGATGGATCTGATGTCCGCGAAGCGATGCTTATGCTCGATGATTTTGATGCTTGGGGCTTACTTGTTGACACGGTGGACTTCCAGGATGATGACCGTCGCCCAACGATGACCGGCCGAATGTACGTTGTCGAGGACGGAGATCTCAACCCAGAAGAGGACATCGAGTTATCACGAGACGAAGGATGGATACCACCATTTGATTTCTAAATTATGAGCAAAGCACGAAGACGAGATACACATGAAACTCCGGTTGTTGAGCTTGACAATGCTGAGATTGTCTATGATCGGCACTTCCTTGCTGTCCAAGGAGTGTCGATGAAAGCCCATGAAGGGGAGATTGTTGCACTGCTCGGACCAAATGGAGCAGGGAAGTCGACCATTTTGAAGATGATCTCAGGGATAGGACGCACAGAACGAGGCGAAGTGACAAGAGGGTCAATTCATTATGAAGGCGATGACATTACTAATGCAAAAACCAAGGACATGGTCGACCGGGGAGTAACGCATATTTTAGAGGGACGCCGTGTGTTTCCGGACCTAACCGTGGAAGAAAACCTGCGCTGTGGCCTCTACCGAGAAGGAAGGCGGCTCCGTTACGATGAGTCCGATTATGAACTTGCATTTGAATACTTCCCACAACTTGAGGACCTATTGGATGTGAACGCTGGATACACAAGTGGTGGTGAGCAGCAGATGTTGGTTATTGCTCGAGCATTAATTCACCGTCCCAAGTTATTGCTGCTTGATGAACCGTCGCTTGGACTTGCACCACAGCTTGTCCAAGATATCTTCGAGACGATGCGAGAGATTAACCGCAAGGAAGATATCACGATGATTGTTGCAGATCAGAATGCCAAACGAACACTTGAAATTGCTGATTACGGCTATGTTCTTGAGAATGGACAAATTGAGTTGCATGATCCTGCTGACGAGCTAGCAGAACGCGAAGAGATCAAAGAGTTCTACCTTGGAGCAACAAGCGACGAAAGCAGGTACTCGGATGTTAGACATTACAAGATTCGAAAGCGATACAACTGAATTATGTCGATGGCAAAAAAAGACCCCGATCTACGATCCGGGCCGCATGTTAAGCCTGAAGAGGCTGCTCTGGGTTGCCGAAATGTGACAAAAACATTCGGAGCAATTACTGCAGTCGATGATGTCTCAATTGGAATCGAACAAGGTGAGTGGATTTCAATTGTTGGTCCGAATGGTGCTGGAAAGACGACGCTACTGAATATTCTCAATGGCTTCTATGAGCCCGACAAAGAAAACAATGAGCAAGATGGACGTGTGTTCCTCAAAGGAGAAGATGTCACTGATGATGCTGCATACAAACGAGCAAGAAATGGACTCGGGCGTACGTTTCAAGGCCTTGAGCTATATGAAGAAGAAGATGTTCTTGAAAATATTATGACGATACAGTCGGTGAAACAACGTCCCAGCCTCCTCTCTTCGGTTGCTTACTTCGGATTAGGGAGATCTACCGAAGCAGATAATATGCGCCGCGTTGAGGAGATTATCGACTATTTGGAACTATGGGAATACAGACATAGCAAGGTTGCGAGCTTGCCTCTTGGTATTCAACGACGAGTGGACTTAGCTCGGACGTTGGCACTGGACCCAGATGTAATGCTCCTTGACGAGGCAATGAGTGGTCTTACGTTTGATGAAAAATATGATATGTACCGGTTCTTAGCTGACCTACATGAAGAAGAAGACATTACTCTGGTCATGATTGAACACGACCTTGAGGTTGTAACAGACGTATCGGAACGTATGATTGTACTGGACCAAGGAGGGGTCGTTGCACGGGGAGAGCCTGAGCGTGTCGTCAACGATCCAGAAGTTCAGACAATCTACACGGGGGTCGATTGAATATGAGTGGCCAGCAAGAAACCTCAGAAGCAAGCTCACGAACCGAAGGACCAACGATTGAGCGTATCGTTTCTGCTCCTGAGGGAGATATTGACATAGTTGATGATAAGGCGCTGCCTGAGGTTTTACTTGATCACGTTCAAGAGAATCGGTCAGATATCGCTCTCCGGTGGAAACAGTACGGTGTTTGGAATGAGTTTACGTGGGAAGAATACTATGAGCGTGTCAAGCACTTTTCACTTGGGTTAGAAACGCTTGGTTTTGGTGAAGATGATGTATTGTTTACAATCGGCTATAACCGTCCACATCAGCTCTGGTCTTGGATGGGTGCGCAAGTCCTTGGGGGCGTTGCAGCACCGAACTATGAGGATATGCTACCAGATGCAATTGGAAATCAACTGGAATTACTCTCTCCAAAGGTAGCATATGCAGAAGACCAAGAAATGGTTGATAAGCTCCTTGAAGTGGCAGACCGGGCTCCGTCGCTTGAAGCAATTATTTATCGCGATGAGAAAGGAATGTTCCGGTACGATAATACGTCTCCAAAGGTCATAAGCTACGACGAAATTGAGCGACGGGGGCAGGAACGACTGAGCAGCGGCGAGATAAGTGACTCAACATTTGAGGAGCGGTTGCGAAGCGTGAACCCAGAGTCACCAGCGATTATGCCACCAACATCTGGAACAACGGGTATGCCAAAGCGAGTTAAGCTATCACATGTAAACTTCGTCAATCTAGCACACGCCGCAATTGAAATTGATCCGTTACCAAAGGAATCTGATTACTTCTCGTACCTGCCAATGGCTTGGGTCGGTGAACAGATGATTCTCATGGCAGCTGCCTTTGTTGGTGGTTGGACTGTCAATTTCCCCGAGCAACCAGAAACAGAGAGCGAAGACCTCCGTGAGATTGGTCCTGAGATAATCTTTTCATCACCAAACACATACGAGGGTTGGGTTGCGGATATCAAGGCTAAAATTGAGAACACAACCCGATTAAAACGATGGGCCTACAAGCAAGCTATGAGTATTGGAGAAAAATACGCCGAATACGTTAGTGGTGAAAAACGGGACTCAGATCCACCGCTAACTCTTCGACTCAAACATCGGATTGCACACTGGCTTGTGTACAGACCACTGCTTGATAAAATTGGGTTAAAGAGAGCAAAGAACGTGTACAGTGGCGGTGGGCCACTTGGTGAAGAGCATTTCCAATATTATCATGCCCTTGGTGTTCCACTCAAGCAGATCTGGGGACAGTCAGAAGTCTGTGGGTTCGTAACGATGCACCGCAATGACGACATTCAAGTTGACACCGTCGGAGAAGTGTTCCCAAATGTAGAGGTTGGGATTACCCCTGAGGGGGAACTGGTTGTTCGTGGTCCTGTCGTTACATCTGGATATTTCAATCAGCCGGAAAAAACTGAGGAAGCGCTCGATGGAGAATGGTTGCATACTGACGATTTCGGAGAGATCACCGAAGACGGACACATCAAAGTGCTTGACCGGATGGATGATGTAATGGAGCTAAACGATGGAAGTGCAATTGCTCCGATTAGTGTCGAAACTAAACTGAAATTTAATCCATATGTAAAGGAAGCGCTGATTGTTGGGGATGGTCGGGATTCGCTAGCCGCAGTCTTGAACATCAGATACGATAACGTTTCTGAGTGGGCAGACCAGCGTGACATCCAGTACTCTGGTTACAAAGAACTTACTCAGAAACCACAAGTCCTTGAACTCCTCCGACAGGAAGTACAGGATGTAAACGAGAAACTTGGAGAACATCCAATCGAGAGATTTGTTGTTTTGTTCAAAGAATTTGATGCAGATGACGGCGAACTTACACGAACTGGTAAGATCCGGCGTGAAGTTGTAACAAACAAATACCAGTCTATGATCGATGGCATCTACGCAAATAACGACTTTGTTGAGATGGAGGTCACTATTACATATCAAGATGGTCGTGAATCGGTTGAGAGCGGGAAAATGCAGGTCGTAGATATTGACAAAAAAGTAGAAACGAAGAGAGGTGAAAACAATGGTTGATCCAGCAAATATACTCGAACAATTCGCAATCGGCCTTGGACGAGGGTCACTTTATGCTCTCGTCGCAATTGGATTTGCACTGATCTACAAAGTAACGGGCGTGTTGAACTTCGCACAAGGCTGGTTCTCAGCACTTGGAGCATACGTTGTTGTTTTCCTGTCGACACCTGTGCTGATATCACTTGAAATACCGGCTATCGCGTCCGTTGCGATAGCCGTTGTTATAGGGCTATTGCTTGGAATAATACTTGAACGAGGGATTTTCAGATACTTCATTGGGGAGCCCGTGCTGTCAGTCATTATTGTTACGCTTGCATTAGGCTCGATTATTGAGGGCTTACTCCGGTATCTCGTAGGACCAGGTTTCTACTCATATCCCGACGCTCTTCAGCCAGACTGGAGTGTGCCACTTCCACTAGGCGTTGAGCTGAGTGCCCCATTTGCACTTGGGGTAGTATTTGCTGTTCTTTCTGTCGTGTTATTGATGTTGTTTTTCAAATATACTGTAATTGGGTCAATCTTGCAGGCTGCTTCAAGTGACCAGCAAGCAGCGATGGTACTCGGTGTGTCTATTGAGCGGACGATCGTCATTGCTTGGGCAATCTCGCTGGGAATTACCGCAGTTGGCGGTGTTCTCCTCTCGATGTCTGCCGGTGGAGCAGCAATTGGACCTCTTGAGGCCGTGGGAATCCTTATTTTTGCCGCAGTAGTTTTCGGTGGTATCGACAGTATTCTAGGAGCCTTTATTGGTGCAATCACTGTTGGGGTTGTCGAATCATTTGGAACATTTTATCTCGATGGCATTGTTGGCGGTGGCTTTGGTCAAGTGCTGCCAATGATTTTGTTGCTCATCGTGATTATCGTCATGCCGTACGGACTATTTGGAACAGAACGAATCGAACGATTATAAACAATGTATGTAAATACCAGTCTCAAGGCGACAACGCATCGCGACTTCAAAATAGTTGGATCAAAGAAAGGAGGTGATCGCAATGCCATGTGGTGAATACTTTACGTCATATGAATCCCGAATGGGACTCATCCGTTGGCGAATTGAATGGGCAGCGTTTATACTTGCGCTTCCAATTCCATTTCTTCTACCATTTGTTTTGGGTGGAGGAATGGTATCAACATTAACACAGATATACATATTCATCATTGCTGTGCTCGGATTGAATGTGATTCTTGGATATGCAGGCGAGATTGTTCTTGCACAGGGAGCGTTCATGGCAATTGGGGCATATACTGCTGTTCGAGTGGTCAATGATCTCGGAGCAGGATTAATCCCAGCAATGTTATTAGGAGGAATCTTTACGGCGATGATTGCAGTCATCTTCGGCCTTCCATCTTGGAAGGTCAAAGGATTCTATATTGCGATCTCCACACTTGCATTGCAGTTTATTGCTGAGTGGTTTTTTGCAGAGAGTGCCTTATCGTGGATCCATGGGGGCGTAGAACAGTCGATGCCACGAGAAGTCGGACTTGTTGGCGACTACTTGACAATTGGATCCCTCACTGAACAGTACTTTCTTGCCTTTTTTGTGATGGCTCTGTTTGCTTTGATCTCGCTGAATCTTAGTAGATCCAGTACTGGACGAGTCTTCCGAGCTGTGCATGAAAATGATCTCTCATCTGCTGTCCTTGGGATCAATGTCTTCAAGACAAAATTGACTGCCTACGCTATTGGTGGTTTTATGATTGGTGTTGCAGGAGCGATATACGCATTTTATTTTGGGTTTGTCAGCCCTGATCTTTACACCATTACGCTGACGCTGGAGCATTATGTTATGTTGCTCCTTGGAGGACTCGGCCGCGTTTGGGGAGTTATTACGGGGGTTAGCGTCGTGACATTAGTTGAAGATGAAATCGATTCATTCTTACAGACTTTCTATCCAGAAGCAACAGCCCTTGAGCCACTCTTCTTTGGCGTCGTGATTATTATCGTCTTAGCACTGGAGCCAAAGGGGTTAATTGCTGCATTAGGACAAATTAAAGAATATTTACGAAAGTGGCCATACGCATATTAGCACCCCTAATCAGCAATAACATCTTGTAACTGTCAACATCGACACGAGATAGAGTATACACATGACTGAAAGCAGTAATCCACCACATTGTCCAGCAATCGACGCACATACCCATCTATTTCCTAAACCGCTAAGTGCGGCAATACAGCGAACGTTAAGTCGGCAGATGGACTGGTCGTTTGCTCATCCGCTAGATAGAGAAAATATCGAAGAGATATACAAGCAGGCTGGAGTCGAGCACTATGTTGCACTGCCATATATACACGAACCAGAAGGCGCAAGGGAACTCAACCAGTGGCTCTGCGATCAGGCCAGACAGTCAGACATGATGATCCCATTCGCAACTGTTCATCCAAGTGATGATAATCCAGAAAAAATAGTCCGGGAGGCTTTTCAAAGTGGGGCAAAAGGGTTAAAATTCCATTGCCCGGTCCAACAATGTTACCCAGCAGACACTAGGATTGAACCAGCGTTAGAAGTTGCAACGTCATTTAATCGTCCAGTTACATATCATGGGGGTACTGCTCCAATGTTCAAGGATAGTAAATATGTAGGTATTAAACCATTCAAAGAGTTAATTAGATCATTTCCTGACCTACGGGTTTGCTGTGCACACATGGGAACGTATCAACATGAAGAATTTATCCAGTTAGCTCGCGAACGAGACAATGTATATTTAGATACAACATTTGCGATGTCTGCGCAGGCCAAGCAGACAATGGGATTTGACCCCCGAACAATTTCAAATGAAACCTTCATAGAGCTTTCTGGCTCAATAATGTATGGTTCTGACTTTCCAAATATACCGTACGATTATAGAGAAGAACGTGCTGATTTACTTGATCGAGAATTACCTGATGAAGTATTTCGTGATATATTTTACCATACTTCACAGGATTATCTTTGTCTAGAAAATAACGGCTGATATCACTCCCAATATATCACTTCAATCTTACAAGCTATCAATTTGTACTGTAGCGATTTACGGTTATGTTGTCCTGTACAACTCACTCGTATCGCTTATCAAATACGCCTGTCTCATCAAGGTCGTCAACGAGTGAAACCTCATCTGGTGTAATCAACAGTCGCTCTGCAAGTGCATTAGTTACCTCTTCGGTATTTGCAGTTCCCTCACACGTAATTGAGAGGTAATCTGTTGTATCTGGCTGGGTAACTGTTACTCTATACTCGCCAGACAGGTCATCAAACCCGGCTAAGACTGCTGGAATCGTCTCTGGATATATCTTAACACCTTTGACCTTGAGCCGATTATCTGTTCGTCCAATTACACCGCTCGGTAGGACAAGGTCGTCTCCACGACGTTCTAGTTCTGCAAGATCACCGGTTCGGTATCGGACCAGTGGCAGTCCTTCTTTGCGCCGATGAGTTACTACCAATTCACCGCGTTGTCCTAATTCGAGAGGCTGACCTGTATCTGGATCAACAAGCTCAACGATGACATATTCATCAGCTACGTACAGCCCGTCTTCGTCGGTCGTTTCCGCTGCGATCGGTAGAAATTGTCGGGTGCCAAAGTAATCAATCGCTGTGTTACAGTTCAGCGCTTTTTTGACTTTCTGCCTGTATCCTGGAACGGATGTAAAAGGCTCTCCCGCTCCAACGAATAGATCAACATCTGCCCCTTGTTCAGCGATCTTGAGCGCAAAACTCGGGTTTCCGAGCAGAACGTCAGCATCATATGTTGAAATGATATCAGCCGCCTGCTCCGAGTCACCAGGACCAACGGGTATTACCTCAGCTCCGAGATGTTCAAGACCCCGTTGGAGGATATACCCTGTACCAAATAGGTGGTATCCAAAGGTATTGACAACCCGATCATCAGCCGTAATCCCAGCTTTCTTGAAAAGCCCTGCATGTACTTCCTCTTCATATACAAGATCTTCCGTCGTATCGTAGACTGGAGCTAAATCATCGCCAAGTGGTGAAAATGTAATCATTGCACTGTCGGTATATAGCGAACCTTGAGGAGGGTTATCGTCAAAGTCTTTTTTCAGTTCTTCTGGCTCAGTGAATGGTACATCAGTGAAATCTTCCCAGTCCGTTACATTGCTTGGATTCACGTCAGCATCAGAAAACTTCTGCTTATACAGTTCGTGTGATGCTGCGCGGGATAGTTGCTGCTGAATGTCTGCGAGTGTCTCACTATCGTACATCACATGATATAATGATAAATACATACATAAATCCTGTTCCCTATCACACCACCGTTCGAATCGCTGTATATTCAGCAACAATTGGTTGGCTGAGGTGAGGAACCAAGAATTATTATGGTAGACAATAACGTTAGTGATAGTATGTACCAAGTTTTACTTGGCGTGGACACAGATGAAACCAGAGCACGCACACAAGCAAATATGGTCGCTGATATGCCAGCTGCTAATGAGGATATTGAAGTTTTTGTTGTGCACGTATTTCAAGAGAATCCAGAGGGTGCATCAATTGGCCAGGTAGGCTCTGTTCGGACAGTTACTGAATCATTTGATGAGCATGATATCTCGTATGAACTCGTAGAAGCAAGCGGTGATCCAGCGGATAAAATTCTTGAAATTGCCTCAGAGCGAGATGTGGATATGATTTGTGTTTCTGGGCGGGATCGTACGCCGACCGGCAAAGTATTATTCGGAAGCACAACTCAATCCGTTATTCTTGGAACCAACAAACCAGTCGTTACTGTTGGTCCTGAGACCGCTTGAGCTAAACTCTATACCCTCACTCAGGAAGGATTTTCCTTTGAATAGTATCATCAACACCTGCTTGCTTCAATATCTCCTCAGTATGCTCGCCTAAATCTGGAATCGTTTCGCCTTCCAAAGAGGATGGCAGGTTTGGCATAGGAACCCCAACCCGCGGAGGTGTACCATCGACATTCCGGATCAATCCTCGATCATGCAAATACTCTTTTTCCAGTACTTCGCTCATCATGGTGACCGGTGCAAATGGGACGTCTGTTTTACTAAATTGGTCTTCCCACATCGATAGTGTATCTGACTTTATCTCATCGGCAATTTCATTTCTGACCATGTCTCTGATTTCTGCATTAGACGATCGATGATGTTCGATTAATTCGGGCCGATCAAGTGTTTCACATAATTCTGCCCAGAACTTCTTTTCAAGTGCGGCAATTGCGATGTATCGATTATGAGCAGTCTCATAGACATCATAGCACGGGTATTTCCCAGTCAGAGTTGTTTCTCCAGGACAGACCTTTGATCCTGTAAGTACTGGTTGAGCAATCATTTGCGAAAAAGAAATAAGGGCATCCGTCATTGATATGTCAAGATATGTTCCGTTGTTGTCTGACAGCTCTCTTGACAGCAGAGCGGTAAGAATACTGATAGTTGCATGTGCGCTTCCGGCGGCATCTGCAATTGGGATTGCCGGCATTGTGGGTTTTTCCTCTGAATTTGGTCGGTTCATACTTAGGAGGCCAGAACTCGCGAGATAGGTAAGATCATGTCCAGGTCGATTTTGGTAGGGGCCTGTCTGCCCATATCCAGTTAACGAGCAGTAAATAATCTCAGAGTTATACTCCGTTAATGTTTCATAGTCAACACCAAGTCGGTCAACCACGCCTGGCCGAAACTGCTCAATTACGACATCTGCTGTTTCAGTCAATTTATAAAATGCTTGTCGTCCAGCTTGTGCTGTTAAGTCAAGTTGAATGCTCTTCTTTCCCCGGTTCACAGCATAAAATAGCTCACTCAGCTCGTCGTCTGCATTTTCAGCTAGCTGTCTAGCCGGGTCTCCTCCTTGCGGTCGTTCTACTTTAATAACCTCCGCTTGGTAATCCCGTAGGATCTGTGTTGCGTATGGTCCAGGAAAAAACTGCGTTAAGTCGAGAACACGAATATTGCTAAGATCCATTGCTGTTGAATATTCAACATGCAGTTAATATATATTTATTCGTTAGTGAAGAAGAGTTTACTCAAACTCAGGATTACGATCTTCGAGGAATGCTGTCATGCCTTCTTTTTGGTCATGCGTGTCAAATAGACTGGCAAATGCACGTTTTTCATGTGCAAGTCCTGCTTCTAGAGAGGCCTCATGTGCCTGGTTGATTGATTGTTTTGCAGTCTGCAATGCAAAAGATGGCTTATTGGCTAGCTCTTCTGCGAGACCAAATAATCGAGATTCGAATTCAGCGTTTGGAATTACTTCACTTACTAACCCTCGCTGTTTTGCTGTCTCAGCATCAATGCGTTCACCGAGGTATATCATTCGTCGGGCCATCTCATCTCCAACAATTCTTGGTAGACGCTGTGTCCCTCCCCAGCCTGGAATTATTCCAATCTCGATCTCAGTTTGTCCTAGCATTGCATCATCACTCGCAATACGTATGTCACACGCAAGCGATAGCTCTGTTCCTCCTCCAAATGCATACCCATCAATAGCAGCAATTGTTGGCATCGGATAGTTCTCAAGTTTCTTTGCAACATTGTGTCCTAGATCGCCCCATTCTTCTGCCTCACTTGTTGAAAGATCCTGCATATAGCCAATATCTGCACCAGCAATGAACGCTTCATCACCAGCCCCCCGGAGTAACAGCACATCTGCCTTTTCGTCAGCTGTCTGGTCAATTTTCTTCTCCATCTCACGTAGTGTAGAAACATTGAGTGCATTGAGCGAATCAACACGATCAACAATTACTGATGCAATATTGTTGTGCCATTCTACTCGGACATTTGTCTCAGACATATATCTCACATATTCATGTGATGCCTTGTAAAACATTCCCTCGTTGACGGGATGGCTTCAAAAATATCTCATCAATCCTCCAGATTCCCCTCTGCTAATTTCTGTCTCAGGAAATCCCATCTAAGAACCTAGTCCCCGAACTTTTGTCTCTCTTCCTTTCGGAGTTCAACACGCCGGATCTTTCCGCTTGAAGTCTTTGGAAGCTCGTCAACATACTCGATTCGCCGTGGATACTTGTATGGAGCAGTTTCTTCTTTAACATAGTTCTGAAGATTTTCAGTTAACTCATCGCTGCCTCTGTAACCCTCATTCAGAACGGTGTAGGCTTTCACAACGGCGCCACGTTCGTCATGTGGACTCTCTATCGCCGCTGCCTCGGCGATAGCCTCGTGACTAACAAGTGCGTCCTCTACTTCAAACGGTCCGATTCGGTATCCAGCTGAGATGATAACATCGTCCGCACGACCCTCAAAGAAGTAATAGCCGTCCTCATCAAACGAGGCGAGATCTCCCGTCCGATAGTAGTCATTTGATAATGTCTTTTCGTCAAGATGAGGCTTTTCGTAGTACCCATCAAAAATCGCTGGAGAATCAACCGGGACTGCAATTTCACCAATCTTATTAGGCTCATCAATCTCCTTCTCCTCGTCGAGATCAAGTAGCGTCGCTCCCACACCGGGAGTTGGCTTTCCCATACTACCAGGTTTAATATCAATTCCTGGATAGTTTGTCACAAGCGCAATAGTTTCTGTCTGTCCATACCCGTCTCGTGGAGCAATATCAAAGTGCTCACGCATCTGCTCAATCGGTTCTACGTTCAGAGGCTCACCCGCCGAGAGCAGATCATTGACATCAAGATCGAACTTCGATAGATCTGCCTCATTGGCAAACATTCGGTACTGTGTAGGCACGGCACAGAGTTTGGTAACTCCTTTGTTTTCCATGATCTGGAGGAATGCTTCAGGCTCGAATTCTCCATCGTAGATGAGTTGGCTTGCCCCAGTTGTGAGTCCAACGCCAACTGGACTCCAAAACCACTTTGCCCAGCCTGTTCCGGTAGTTGCCCACAGAAGTTCTTCGTCAAGATTCGTCTCGTCGTTGATTCCCCACCAGTACGGGCCGTTAATCCGGTTAAAGCAGTACATCCACCTATGCTTGTGCAAGACTGGCTTTGGGTTGCCGGTTGTTCCACTGGTGTAATTTATTGACATTGGGTCGTCCGATGTTAGTCCAGAGCTGTCGTATTTAGCCGATTGACCTTTAACAACTTCGTTGAATGTCGGCCATTCACCGTTGGAACCATCCAACACAATTACGTTCTCTATCGGAGTATCGTCTAAGACCGGCTCAATCATATCCGTAAGTGAATTATGGATAACGATAGTTGTAGCACTACAGTCTCTGGACCGGTACTTGATATCTTTGGTCCGCAACATTGGCGAGCACGGAACAACAAGTGATCCTGTTGTGAGTATCCCAAGCTGGATTGCGAAAGCATCGGGATGCCGAGGGAACAAATGCATCACACGATCTCCTTCTTTGATCCCCATCTCTTCAAGACCGTTTGCGAACTTGTTCATGCCGTCTCTAATATCAGCGTAAGTCCGCTTATCCTGATTATCATCTTCGTCTAAAAAGTGAACAGCAATCCGATCACCAAATTCCTCCGCATGTGAGTTAATTACGGATGGTATTGCACACGACTCTGGGATATCCCACTCAAATCCATCGACTGCTTGTCGATAATTAGCTCTCATACAATGCTGAATTCAAACTCATTGGATATATTATTTTTGTAATATTTTTAATACATATCACTATTGCCAGATTAGTCTGCAGGATCTCCGTCTAAGAAATGTAACAACATGTATCGTCAATAGATCGAGAGTTAACAAGGATATACTGGTCTGCAAGCGGTTCAGTGACATATCAAACAGACGAGCCAATGTCTCTGAGAAGTTCTATAATAAGGTCTTACAGAAGTTGACGGAAGTGCTTGTCAGTCCATTATGATCCCTGTCTTAGCTCAAAGACAGTTCGGCTGCCCCGTTTTCCGTAGACTGCCTCATAATCATGTTCTGGATAATCAGCTTGCTCGATCATAGATACACGAGCAAGCAGTTATACAAACACAAGCCATACGAGGTGAATCCATTAAGCATGCAGCAATATCAGACAATTCTTCACCTGACATTATGCAATGAATCTTCGGATTGGTGTGGCCATCACTTGGTGGTTATATAGTCGGAGCAAAACAAGACGCTGCATACGCCGAGCGTGATAAGAGAGATACAGGTAGATTGTAGTCAGAGCATGATACTTACCCGAAACTGCAATGGGATAAAACGCAACATAGATAACACGCGCTAGTGCGCCGGGTATCGGTAAGCACTATATCACACTTAGCAAAACTCAACGCGGTTGAATAACGGAAAGAGTTATACTACCGATGCCAAAAACTACGATAACTACAAGCAATGTCAAAAACAGATTCTGAATTAATGGATAGGGTTCTCCACGAGCCGACAGAAGATTTTGTCAAACAAACGAACATCTGGAAGTTTATGCAGGAGTATGGATTCGAGACGTATGATGAACTCCATACTCGAAGTGTTTCCTCATTTTCAAATGAACCAAAATCAGGACTTGATTGGTTCTGGGATGAGATTGTCGATTACTTAGACATTGAATTTTACACACCGTATGAAGATGTACGGGACGCCTCCCAAGGACCGCAGTTTACCGACTGGTATCCAGGTGGGACAATTAATATCGCTCATAATGTGCTGGATCGACACGCAGATATAAACAACGAAAGCCGTAACAGAGTAGCATGTATCTGGGAAGCTGAAGATGGTGAGATTCGACGAGTAACATATCATGATCTTCAACGTGAAGCAAATCAGGTTGCAAATCTACTAGAACAACGAGGTGTTGGGAAAGGCGATACCGTCGGATTGTATATGCCGATGACTCCTGAGGTAATCTCTATTCTGTACGGGTGTTTCAAGGTAGGTGCAATTGCTGTGCCAATCTTCTCTGGGTTTGGTACCGAAGCAACTGCAACCCGAATTCGTGACTCTGAATGCACGGTATTATTTACAGGAGATGGATTTTATCGCCGAGGAGAAGAAGTTCTACTCAAGGAGGCTGCCGATGAAGCCATTGATGAAGCGGGGTATGTTGAGCATACTGTTGTCGTGGACAGGCTCGGTCACGCTAGCAGCCGAGAAGTTCCATGGAATGATGATCGCGATGAATTGTGGGGCGAGGCTGTCTTACCACAATCAGCAACTTACGATACGAAAGAGGTTCCTTCTGATCACCCAGCGATGCTATTATACTCATCTGGAACAACGGGAATGCCGAAGGGAATTATACAGACACATGCAGGGGCCCAGGTGCAAAGTGCCAAAGAATTGCACTTTGGGTTCGATTTACAACCTTCTGATCGGTTCTTTTGGGTCTCCGATATTGGTTGGATGATGGGACCATGGACGTTGATCGGAACGCACACATTCGGGGCTACAATGTTCATGTATGAAGGTGCTCCTGATTATCCAGAACCAGATCGATTCTGGGAAATGATTGATAGGCATAAAATTACACAATTTGGGATTTCTCCAACTGCTATTAGGGCATTACGTAAACAAGGAGATCACTGGGTGAAAAAGCATGACCTTTCTTCACTGCGTCTGCTTGGCTCAACAGGTGAGCCGTGGGATCCAGAGTCTTGGGAATGGTTCTACAAACACGTAGGGAACAGCGAAACACCGATTATTAATATATCAGGCGGAACAGAAATTTTCGGGTGCTTCCTGATGCCAATGCCTACCCAAGAACTGAAACCATGTACGCTTGGAGGCCCTGGCCTTGGAATGGATATTGACATTGTAAACGAGCGTGGTGAATCTATTGTTGATAAACATGAACGAGGTTACTTAGTCGCTCGAAGCTCCTGTCCTTCAATGACAAATAGCCTCTGGTCTGGTGACCAACGGTATCTTGACGAATACTGGTCAACGTGGGAAAATCTCTGGGACCACGGAGACTGGGCGCAGAAAGATGAAGACGGCTTTTGGTTCCTTCATGGCCGAGCGGATGACGCACTGAATGTTGCTGGCCGCAAGGTTGGCCCCGCTGAAATTGAAGCAGTCGCTATGGAACATTCTGGTATCAATCAGGCTGCTGCGGTTGGTGTGCCCGACGACGTTACTGGGACAGCTGTTGTGCTATATCTTATTGCCGAGGACGGTCATGAGCCTTCAGAAGATTTGCGTGATGAGGTTAGGAAAATGGTGGATGATGAGCATGGAAAGCCATTCCGGCCTCGTGAGATCCTTTTTGTTAATGAGTTTCCAAAAACTCAGTCTGGAAAAGTAGTTCGCCGTGCTATTCGATCAAAACATATTGGCGAGGACCTTGGAGACTTATCAAGTATCGAAAATCCGGAAGCTCTTGAAGCAATTGGGGAAGCAAGTGATTGACCCCTAAAGGACTGTAATATAAAAGTGTAGTTCTAATTATAATTGTAACTCATTACCAAAACAGTTATTAAGGTATATTATCTTTTTCTGCAATGCATGACTGATAGCCACAACCTGCAGGACTACAAGTCATTAGTAGAGGAATTCTCTTGGGACGATATCTATAATAAAGCTGACTGGGATGCTCCTGAACAACTCAATATTGGACATGAAGTGTGCGATCGGCACGCTGGGAACCAGAACCAAGCAGCACTATATCAAGTTGGAACCGACGGATCACTGACAACACTCACATTCACTGAACTCAAGAATCAATCAAATCAATTTGCAAATCTTCTTGATGACCTTGGTATTCACCAAGGTGACCGAGTGTTCTCCTACATGCCAAGAATTCCGGAGCACTATGTGGCACTTGTTGGAACACTCAAGCATGGCGCCGTGTGGGGAAGCGTTAATGAACGATATGGTGCAGATGGAATCTCCTATCGACTTAGTGACTGTGATGCAACTGTTGTTTTAACGACATCTGACAATCGTGACACAATCAGCGAGGCGCTTGAGGATAATGAGACCGTTGAACATGTGATCACCGTAGATCGAGGTGATGCGTTTCCAGCATCGGATACTACATTTCATGATTCGCTGTCAGATATGAACATAGAATACAAGCCGGCATTAACAACTGGCGGGGATAATGCGATGTTATATTATACGTCGGGAACAACCGGTCCTGCGAAGGGAGTCTTACACAAACACCGGTGGATAGCTGGCGTTGCAGCAACACAGCGATATGCCGTTGACCTAAACCAAGACGATTTGTATTGGTCAACGGGTGATCTTGGATGGTTAACGGGAGCAATCAATACACTCGGGGCTTGGTTTTGGGGAGTAAGCCTATTTACATATGAAGGTGAATTTGATCCAGAGATTTGGTCAGGTTTACTTGACGAGTATTCAATCTCTGTTCTTTTCTCGGTTCCCACGGCATACAGAATGCTAAGAGAAAACGAAGAGGTACTCGAAGGCACTGATCTTGATCTGAGACATGCACTCTCAATCGGTGAACCGTTGTCTGCCGGCGTTGTCGAGTGGGGAGAAAAACAGCTTGGTGTTACGATTCATGACACCTACGGGCAAACAGAGACTGGAAATATGATTATCAATAACTATCCAACTGAATCGGTCAAGCCAGGATCGATGGGTCGTCCTCTCCCGGGAATCGAAGCAGACATCGTTGATCCCGATACAGGGGAGGTGCTTGACCCAGGGGAAACGGGCGAGATAGCTCAGCGTGGCCAATATCCGTGTTTCTTTGCTGGATATTGGGAGGCCCCCGATAAAACAGCTAACTGTTTCATTGACGGACCAGACGGGGAATGGTATTTGTCTGGAGACTTAGCACACAAAGATGATGATGGATATTTCTGGTTTGAAGGCCGAGCAGATGATGTTATCCTATCGTCGGGATACCGCATTGGGCCATTTGAAGTAGAAAGCTCATTAGGCGATCATGATACCGTTGCCGAAGCTGCAGTTGTTCCTAAGCCCCATTCTGAACGAGGAAATATTGTTAAGGCGTATATTGTTCCAAGCGGGGACGTAACTCCTTCAGAAAGCGTCAAAAAAGACATTAAGACACATGTGAGATCAGAATTGGCGGCACATGAGTACCCTCGAGAGATAGAATTCCGGGATGAGCTACCGAAGACAGTCACCGGCAAAATCCGTCGAACTGAGCTGCAGGACCAAGCAGCATCTGAGGCAGAGACAAGACAGGAGGACTGATAAAGGATGTTTGATAAATTATTAGTCGCTAATCGAGGAGAAATTGCAATTCGTATCATGGCTGCATGTGAGGAGCTTGACATTGGCACAGTTGCTATATACAGCGATGCTGATCGCGAAAGTGAGCATGTTGCATATGCTGATGAAGCATATCGGGTAGGTCCACCTCAGGCCAGTGAGTCATATCTTGATCAAGAACGAATCATCGAGGTGAGTAAAGAAGCACAGGCGGATGCAATTCATCCTGGATATGGGTTCTTAGCGGAAAACGCTGAGTTTGCTGAGCAGGTCGAGGCAACTGATGGGATTAAGTGGATAGGGCCAAGCAGTGACGCAATGCAGCAGCTAGGATCTAAGACATCTGCCCGAGAAACAATGCAAGCAGCTGATGTTCCAATCGTTCCAGGAACGACAACATCTGTTGATAATCCAGACGAAGTTGTCTCAATAGCAGAGGAATATGGATACCCAATTACAATCAAGGCAGCCGGCGGTGGGGGCGGACGGGGCATGCAAATTGTACAGGATGAATACGAAATTGAAGACGCATTAGAAACGGCCAAACGCGAAGGAGAGGCCTACTTTGATGATGCAGAGGTATATGTAGAAAAATATCTAAGTGATCCAAAGCATATTGAAGTGCAGATATTGGCAGACGAATCCGGAAATGTGCTACATCTTGGTGAACGAGACTGTTCTCTGCAACGTCGCCATCAAAAAGTTATAGAGGAAGCTCCAAGCCCCACGCTCTCTCAGTCTCTCCGTAAGAAAATCGGAAACGCCGCGAAGCGAGGAATGCATAAGGCTGGTTACACAAACGCCGGGACTGTTGAGTTCCTCGTTGAAGATGGAAAATTCTATTTCATGGAGGTAAACACTCGGATACAGGTCGAGCATACCGTAACTGAAGAGATTACCGGGATTGACATCGTAAAATGGCAAATTAGAATTGCGGCTGGAGAAACACTTCCGTACGATCAGTCCGACATAACATTTAATGGACACGCAATTCAGTATCGTGTAAACGCTGAGGACCCAGCAAGTGAATTTGCACCAACGCCCGGCAAATTGGAGACATATCGACCTCCAAGCACTATCGGAGTCCGCATTGATCATGCTGTATTCGAAGGACAGGAAGTGAGCGGCGACTATGATTCGATGATCGGAAAGCTAATTGTCGAAAGTTCAAGCCGAACAGAGTGTATCAACAGATCGAAGCGAGCACTACGGCATTTCGATATTGATGGTATTCAAACGACGCTTCCATTCCACCAGTATATTCTCAATGATAACACGTTCCGTGATGGGGCACATACAACCAAATATGTAGATCAGCTACTTAAAGAGGATTCATTCAAGAAAGCCATTGAGAATCGATCGGATGCATCGGTTGTTAAACCAGAGTCAGATGAGCCAAGCATGGAGACAGTTAGTGTTGAAGTGGATGGAGAACTGTTCGATGTTCAAGTAGAAGGCCTGTCTTCCAATAATACGAGGGCATCGCAATCAACGAGTGAAAATCCAATTGCGAATAAAGCCGATGAGGGCGGTATACAAGCAGATATGGAGGGGACAGTTATCTCAGTTGATGTCGAAGAAGGAGAGCATATCGATCAAGGAGAGACGGTCTGTGTTCTTGAAGCAATGAAAATGGAAAATGAAATTACAGCAAATCACGGAGGCATTGTCTCAGAGATTAACGTGTCAGAAGGTGACTCAGTTAATATGGGAGAACAACTCGTTCAAATGAGGTAAGAATTATGCAAGTTCGTATTTCAGACGATATCACGGAGGAAAAGGCCAAGGCTGTTGCTGAAGCATTTGCCATGGAACTTAACGGAGAAGTGACTGTAATCGACGACGACGGGTCGGAAATAGCTACTGCAGAGCCCTCAAGTCCAACAGCCGACAACCAGCAGAGTGATCTAGACAAGTCACTTGGACCAACAGAACGGGAAGAAGAACTCGTAGCACAGATCGAGGAGATTGAATCAGGTGGGCCAGAAAAATACAAGAAGCAACTACCTGAAGAGGGTAAGCTATTTGTTAGAGATCGTATTGACTTGTGGTTTGATGATGGATTCCTATTCGAGGATGGAAAATTCGCTGAGTTTGACGCTGAGGATCAGCTTCCTGCTGATGGCTTGATCACGGGGGGTGCAGAGTTCGAAGGCAGAGACATCCATTTTATGGCAAACGACTACACCGTGAAGCGCGGGAGTATGGCTGAAAAAGGAGTAGAAAAGTTCCTCCGCATGCAACAACGTGCTCTCAAAACCGGGAAGCCCGTGCTCTATTTGATGGATTCGTCTGGGGGTCGCATTGACCAACAGACAGGATTCTTTGCCAATCGAGAAGGAATTGGAAAGTACTACTATAATCATTCGATGCTATCTGGACGGGTCCCTCAGATTTGTGTTCTATATGGCCCTTGTATTGCTGGTGCTGCTTATACTCCTGTGTTTGCGGACTTTACCATCATGGTCCGAAATATGAGTGCAATGGCTATTGCAAGCCCCAGAATGGTGGAAATGGTAACTGGGGAAGACATCTCCCTACAGGAGCTTGGAGGTCCTGAAGTGCATGCACAGTATTCCGGGAGTGCAGACCTAATTGCTGAAAATGAAGAGCATGCCAAAGAGCTAGCTGCCCAATTAATTAGTTACCTTCCAAATAACAGTGGTGAGGATCCACCACAAACAGCCGGCCAAGAGCCAAAACATCCATCCAGCGAAATTGATGGAGTCGTTCCCAATGATCCGAACAGAAGTTACGACATGCAGGACGTGATCACTCGAATTATCGACAAAGGCTCGTTACTTGAACTCAGACCCCAATATGGGCAAGAAATTATCACTGCATTTGCTCGTATCGATGGTCGACCGATAGGTATCGTTGCAAACCAGCCAGATCAGCGCGCTGGTGCAATCTTTCCTGATTCGGCTGAGAAGGCAGCTGAGTTTATTTGGACCTGTGACGCATATAATGTTCCATTGTTGTACTTATGCGATACACCTGGGTTTATGGCTGGCTCAAGTGTTGAGCAAGAGGGAATTCTTGAACAAGGTAAAAAGATGATTTATGCTACATCATCTGCAACAGTACCTAAACAGTCAGTGATTGTGCGAAAAGCATACGGAGCAGGCATCTATGCAATGTCGGGACCAGCATACGACCCAGAGTCTACCATTGCACTACCCAGTGGCGAACTGGCAATTATGGGGCCAGAAGCTGCAATAAATGCTGTGTATGCAAATAAACTAGCAGAGATAGATGACGAAGAAAAGCGCAAAGAACGGGAACGAGAACTCAGAGAAGAGTATCGTCGTGATATTGATGTCCGCCGTATGGCAAGCGAAGTAGTGATTGACGAGATTATCCCTCCTTCATCACTTCGTGATGAGCTCATTGCACGGTTTAACTTCTATGAGTCAGTCGAAAAGACATTACCAGATAAAAAACATGGCACGATATTATAACCAACAAGTAGGTGATACACATGCCCGGAAAATATTTTGAGGAATTCGAGATTGGAGAAATTATCAAGCATAATAAGCGACGTACGATCACAGAGAGTGACAATCATCGGTTCTGTGATCTTACGATGAACCAGCAACCATTGCACATTGACCATGCTTTTGCCAATGAGACTCAGTTTGAAGAACCACTTGTTAATGGACTATACACAATGAGCTTAGCGGTTGGTATTTCTGTCCCGGACACAACTGAAGGAACAGCCGTTGCTAACCTTTCATATAACAATGTTGAACACCCAGAACCGGTGTTCCACGGGGATACAATCCGTGTACAGTCTACAGTCACGGATAAGCGGGAAACAAGCGATGGGACCCAGGGTATCGTCACTATGCATGTTGAAGCATTCAAAGTTAACACCGACGAAGAGACGCTTGTTTGTGAATTCGATCGTACAGCGCTCTGCCATAAAAAATCCGGAACTAATGAGTGACTTATCGACTAAACTCGTATCCCTGATCTCTATCCCATGCTTCTTTAATTGAGATCTCGTTGAGTACTTCTGTCCTGATCTTTCCGGTTGGAGTTCTCGGAAGTTCTTTCCGGACATCGATGTACCGGGGGATCTTAATGTATGGTAGTCGCTGTTTACAGTATCGATATATCTCTGGAGGGGTCACTTCTTTATTTTCCTGTGGCACGACAACTGCGACAACAGCTTCGGTATCGTCCTGCATACTAACACCAGTAACGGCACACTCACGAACTGGTCCATGAGAATTGATTACGCTCTCAATCTCAAGTGTCGAAATACGCCCAGCAATTTGTCCACGATATATCGAATTTTCTTTGTTTGCAACAAAGAACAGATATCCATCTTCGTCTTTGTACCCGATATCCCCAGTGTGAATCCATTGATTTCTACAATCCCGGACTGCCTGCCCGTGGTTATCATGATACCCTAGCATCATTGTATTGTTCCTTGTCGGACGAACAACGATCTCACCAGTCTCATTTTCGGGCAATGACCAGTCATTCTCATCAACAATGTCGACATCGGCAAATGATGCCACTTGTCCAACACTTCCGATTCGGCGCTGATCAGGGCGGTTATAGGTCGCAATCGTACCTACCTGTGTTGTCCCATAGCCTTCTAAAACCGTGATGTCGAATCGCTGTTCAAAGTTTTTAATGAGATTTTCGTCGTTACGGAATCCGAACCCGTGTCCAATTGCAAAATTAACTGTATTTTCTTCATATTGTTCTAAGTCTTGCTGGTTATACAACACAGAAAGCATACGGCTTAGATACAAAAACACGGATGCATCGTGTTCGCGTATTTTGGACCAAAACTGATGTGGATCAAACTGTTTGAGAAGAACAAATGTTGACCCTGTAATTAGTGCACCCATGATTCCGAGTTGGAATGTGAATATGCTGTATAGCGGTAAGCTTGTGAGTATACAGTCATCTTCGGTAAAGTTAAATAAATTTTGCCCGGATTCCCATCCAGTATTAATGTATGAGAATTGTGGTAACACGACACCTTTTGGTTGGCTTGTTTGCTGTTGTTGGATAAATGTAACCGACCCTGGATCTGTGCTAGAGATAGGACTCCCCTTTGAAAATCGCTGGTCGTTGCCGCGGAATTCGTCAAAGGATCTGTACGGTGTTTTCTGCGGTGGTGTCCCAATATAGTATTCATACGGTGCTGCAGACTGCTGGCCTCGTATTTTTTCGTATTCTGAATGCGTATGTTTGTCAAGGAAAATGGCATCCCCCTTTACTCGGTTGAGAATATTTAGGAGCATATCTCCAGTAAACCGGGTATCAATTGGAACAACAATGGCACCAAGACGCATCGCTGCTAGATACATAAGTAGGTATTCTGCAGAATTGTACAAATACAAACAGACATGATCTCCAGACGAAATACCGATTTCATGGAGCCTATTAGCAATCTTTGCTGTTTTTTGCTCAATATCTGCGAATGAGAGCTCTTTCTGACCGCATTTGAAAAATGTCCGGTCGCCATATGCAGCTGCTTTTCGTTCAAGAAGTTGTGAGACAGTACGTAGTGACTCAGGTGGGGCAGTGTCAGTCATTGTTATTTAAATACTGAGTATAATGGGTATTATTTCCAGTACGGGTGATTCGATGTGTCCCAGTTAACCGGGATGTTGTCCTGTATATTGAAGAGGCGGATAGGCAGTTGGAAAGCATTTTGACCACTTTGATAATTATCTAAATGTTCTGTATACAAATATCTATCATTATCAATGAACATCGTAATTCCAGTGGTCCTACCTGTGTCTAGTGAGTTCCGTATTAGTGAATATCAACGACCGAGATATCTAACTAAATTCGTCATTATTCCTGATTAGTCTATATTTAATTGCTGTTTGAGGTTCATTAACTGAAGTACTTTTGTTAAAATTGTCTAAGCAGGTTCATGATAACTGTAGCTGAATGCAGGAAGGAAATGGCATTGTTTTGACAATGTGTATTTGCGTCCCTGCTGTTTGCCACAGCATCTCGATCCACATTTTAAAAGTCCAGAATTTTGATAATATCGGGGATAAATACCGTATGGTTTGTGAGATTCTGGCGATAGAACTTTATTGATTGATTATAATATTGTCTGATAATGTTTGACGAGGATGAACTTGAGAATATCCGTGAGCAACATGAGCAATGGGAAGAGGATACTCTTCAAGGGTATCTCAATACATATGGAGAACGGAAAGGCCGATTTGCAACTGTCTCCAACAAAGAAGTAGATAGAATCTACACGCCAGAAGATGTTTCCGATCTAGATTATACTGAAGACATCGGTGTCCCTGGAGAGCCACCGTATACCCGTGGTGTATATCCTACAATGCATCGAGGCCGGACGTGGACCATGCGGCAGTTCGCTGGGTTTGGAACTGCCGAAGAAACAAATGACCGGTTCCATTATTTGATCGAAAATGGGCAAACAGGGTTATCCACTGCTTTTGATATGCCCACTCTCATGGGGATTGACTCCGATAATCCGATGAGTAAAGGCGAAGTTGGAAAAGAGGGCGTAGCTGTGGATACTCTCCGTGATATGGAGATTTTATTCGATGAGATTGATATTGGGGAAGTGTCAACATCATTTACAATTAATCCATCAGCACCGGTAATTTATGCAATGTATATCGCACTCGCTGATAAGCAGGGCGTTCCTCGTGAAGAGATTAGAGGCACATTACAGAATGACATGTTTAAAGAATTCATTGCCCAAAAAGAGTGGGCAGTTCCTCCTGAGCCCTCACTAGAAATAGTAACTGATACTATAGAATTTGCCGTTGATGAAACACCACGGTTCCATCCAGTCTCGATTTCTGGCTATCACATTCGTGAAGCTGGATCAACTGCGATACAGGAAGCAGCGTTTACTCTCGCAGATGGATTTGGATATGTCGAAGATTGTCTTAATCGAGGTCTTGATGTAGATGAGTTCGCTCCTCTTCTATCGTTCTTCTTTAATTCTCATAATTCAATCTTTGAGGAGATCGCTAAGTTCCGAGCCGCACGACGGATATACGCGCGGGTAATGGAAGATTGGTATGATGCTGAGGAGCCAGAATCAAAAAGGCTAAAATTCCACACACAAACAGCTGGCCAGTCACTCACCGCTCAGCAGCCGTTAAACAACATTGTCCGAGTAACTGTACAGGCCCTTGCTGCTGTCATGGGAGGTACACAATCACTTCATACCAATAGTTTTGATGAGGCTTTGGCCCTTCCAAGCGAAAAAGCTGTGCGTGTAGCACTGCGAACGCAACAAATCATTGCTGAAGAAACAGGCGCAGCTGATATTGTTGATCCGATGGGAGGTAGTTTTGCAATTGAGAAACTTACAAATGAGATGGAGTCAGAGATCATGGAGTACATCACTGAAATCAAAGAGATGGGTGATGGATCAATTCGAGATGGTATTCTTCGAGGTATTGAGAATGGATACTTCCAGCGTGAAATCCAAGACTCTGCCTACGAGTATCAACAGCGCGTTGAGAGCGACGAGGAAATTGTCGTCGGGGTAAACAAGTATACAATTGAGGAAGATACGGATCCAGATATTCTCAAGGTCGATGAGGAAGTCCGTGATCGACAATTAGAGCGCTTATCAAATGTCAAAGAAGCTCGTGACAACGAGGCAGTCTCTGAGTCGCTGCAAGCACTTGAGAAAGCAATCAGAAACGATGAGAATATCATGCCATACGTGATTGACGCCGTCAAATGCTATGCAACAATGGGTGAAATAATGGACGTACTCAAAGATCAGCACGGAACATATCAAGGTCAAGTTGCAATGACATGACTTACTCCTATTCTATTTGAGTCCCTCGATTAGCCCGAAGATGGATGCCAGGAATATAAAGCCAGATGAATGGATGTTCAAGATGACTGTCCTTTAATTGCATCAAGCAGGTCATCAGCAACAGAATATGGATCAGTTTGCCGTTCCATTACTGCATCAACTTTCTGTTCTATCCCACCAGATTTCTCAATTTGATCCTCAACCAATGCTGCGACGTCTTCCCGGATAAGTCGTTGAATCTCCGCAGCGTATCGTTTTCGCTCTTGTGCTTGCCCCTCTCCGGTGTCTTCAAGCCACTGTGTACGGTCGTCTAGCTCTGATAGAAACGTATCTACACCTTTACCAGATTTTGCGACAGTCTCTACAACAGGAGGTTTCCAGTCATTCTCAGAGGTGTCCATTGCAACAGCACCGTCATTAAATGCATCAACTCCATGATGACCAGCGGCTGGCGCGTCTTCCTGCATGTGAATCATTTCTTGTAGTTCTTTCACTGTTTTATCCGCTCCATCGAGATCTGCCTTGTTGACGACAAAGATATCAGCGATTTCCAAAATACCTGCTTTCAGCATCTGAATATCATCACCAGATGCTGGCGGAACAAGGACTGCAACTGTATCTGCGGTTTTGACGACATCTATTTCATTTTGTCCAGCTCCCACTGTCTCGATGATGATTTTGTCTTTCCCGAACGCATCTAATGCTTTGACGGCATCGGTTGTGGCTGTTGAAAGACCACCAAGTGCTCCTCTTGCAGACATAGAACGGAAGAAAACATCCATATCACCGACCGTTGAGTTCATCCGAATGCGGTCTCCAAGTACTGCTCCACCGGAAAAAGGAGACGATGGATCAACAGCAATAACACCTACTGTTTGTCCTTGTTCACGGTACATTTCGGCCATCTTGTCGACAAGTGTTGATTTTCCAGCTCCAGGTGATCCTGTAATGCCGATAATGTCTGCGTTCCCCGTGTGTGGATGGAGATTTGATACTAATTTCCGATAGCCAGAGGACCGATTTTCAATCGTCGTGATTGCTTCAGCTAATGCCCTGTGGCTCCCATTAAGTATTTCAGGTACCAGCGCTTCAGTTTCGGTCATTTTTCCGGAACGTTCTCCTCAATAAACTCGATCGTCTCTTCAACTGGAGTCCCTGGCCCGAATATCCCATCAACACCTTGGTCATATAGATATTCTTGATCGTCGTCTGGGATAATTCCACCAACGAGAATTAGTGTACTTTCAAATGCGTCATACTCTTTTAATCCATCAACAATCTCTGGAACAAGTTCATTGTGTGCTCCTGAGAGAATAGAGATACCAAGGACATCAACATCTTCTTGAACAGCAGCCTGTACGATGTCTTCCGGGGCATTATGTAGACCAGAATAAATCACTTCAAACCCAGCATCCCTAAATGCTCGAGCGATCACATGTGCCCCTCGATCATGACCATCAAGGCCAACCTTTGCGACCAGACAGCGGATCCTTTCTTGCGTTTCAACGCTCATGGTCTTTACTAATAATATGGTATGTAATGATTTTAACGGAATAACAACCGAAAAATAATATCAGTATTAGAATCAAACGGAGATCGGTTAAGTCCACTCCCTGTTTGTAATCGTGTGTGCTTGACGTCTCTTCGATAGCATACTATATCGAACCTATTATACACCACGTGCTATGTGGTAAATCGTCACATCTTAGTTAATTGATTGTGTGGTAATACTATGGAACTAACCGAGGAACAACAGATGGTTAGAGACATGGTTCGGCAATTTGTTGACGATGAAGTTGTTGAGGCAGCACGGACTGCTGAGAAAGAAAAAACCTTTCCGGAGGATATCTGGGATGAGCTAGCCGAGCTGGACTTGACTGGATTGACCACTCCAAAAGAGTACGGTGGATTTGATGCTGATATGCTAACGTACAGCCTCGTGAATGAAGAATTAGCGAGAGGACACTTAGCGTTAGCTACAGCGCTTTCCGTTCACTGTATGGTAACGTCGTGTATTCGTCAGTTTGGTTCAGAAAGTCAGCGTGATCGATGGCTGCCAAATATGAGGGACGGACGCCCTGTTGGAGCGTTTGCACTCTCTGAGCCTGATGCTGGCTCCAATCCTGCAGAAATGACAACTGAAGCAGTCCGTGATGGCAACGAGTTTGTCATCAACGGGACAAAACAATGGATTACGAACGGTGAACGAGCGGATGTTGTTATTTTGTTTGCTAAAACAGACTCTAATGACCCAGACACTGTGACACAATTCTTGGTCCCGAAAGATACAGATGGAGTCAATGTTGGGAAACACGAAGAAAAGATGGGAATGAAAGCCAGCGATACGACAACACTGAAGTTTGATAACGCTCGCATCCCAGCCGAGAATCAGCTTACCGATGTTGGAAGGGGGCTCAAGGCTGCATTTTCCATCCTTAATGGTGGGCGAGTAGCCATCGCAAGTCAAGCAGTCGGTGTTGCTCAGGCGGCTCTTGATGATGCTATTGAGTATGCAAATGACCGAGAACAATTTGGTACCGAGATTATTAATCATCAAGCGATTGGTCAAAAATTGGCTGATATGCAAACTGACGTGCAAGCAGCACGACTTCTAACCTATGATGCGGCTAAGAAGAATGAAAATAGTGTAGATGCGATGGCGGCAAGTATGGCCAAATATTTTGCAAGTGAAACTGCCGTCAACGTTGCAGATGACGCTGTGCAAGTCCATGGTGGGTACGGATATGCAAAGGACTTTGATGTTGAGCGATATTATCGAGATGCTAAGATTACAACAATTTACGAGGGAACATCAGAAATACAGAAAAAGATAATCGCCCGCCACCTAAAAGAATAAAACAACGGTGTGCTTACCAGCAGCTAACTACGGCGTGTGAGGTCGTGCAGTATTTTACTCATATGTGTAGAATCCTTTTCCTGTTTTCTTCCCGAGCTCATTCGCCTCGACTTTTCGCTTTAGTAGATAAGCAGGCTTGTACCGGTCTCCAAGTTCCTCATAAAGCGTCTGACTAGCATGTAGGCAGATATCTAACCCAATATGATCAGCTAGCTCAAGTGGCCCCATTGGAACGTTAGTACCGAGCCGCATGCCTTTATCGATATCCTCTTTCGTTCCGACCCCTTCATCGTAGGCTCTAATACCTTCATTAATCCAAGGCATTAAAATTCGGTTTGTGATAAATCCAGGCTTATCATCGGACTCCCATGTCTGTTTGTCTAGGTCTTCAGCAAATTGATGAGCAAGATTAACCACTTCGTCCGGCGTTTTTTCACCAACTACAATCTCTACTCCATCCATAATCGGAACAGGATTCATAAAGTGGATCCCGACAACACGTTCAGGGCTGTCAGTAGCACTGGCAATCGAGGTGATTGAGAGCGTACTTGTGTTTGTTGCCAGTACAGTGGTATCATCAGTTAATTCCGACAGCTCAGTAAAAATACTCTGTTTAATTTCCAAGTCCTCAACAGCTGCTTCGATGACTAAATCTATATCCTCAAGATCCTCGAGATCCGTCGTTCCATCTATTCGGCCGATGATCTGCTCTTTTTCTGTCTCAGAAAGCTGATCCTTCTCAACGAACCGCTGAAGGTTCTGATTGATGTTTGAGAACCCCTCTTCAATGAGTTCCTGCTCAATGTCGCGCATTACGACATTGTAACCAGAACTTGCGGCAACCTGTGCAATACCACTTCCCATCGTTCCCGCTCCGACGACTCCCACACTGTCGATTGATTCGACGGTGTATGACATCATTACATAGTCACTTGACCACAGTGATATGTGATTCGGTATTATTCATTAATTTCTAGGACATTCTAATAGTCAGTGATGTTAATGTGCCAAAAAATATGCAAGACCTGATTGCGTTATTTGGGAGTAAATACAACAAGTGGATACTCTAGCTTTTCAAGACGTTCAATTCCAATTTTTACTTGCTGACCGATTTCTGGGTCTGTCTCAAAACCACGGAGCTGACCTGTGATTCGCACCGAACCAAATTCTGCAATTGCAACCGTATAAGGCGACACATGTTCCAATGGAGATGGTGCAACATGAACTTCTGAATAGGTTAGCAATTTACCTGCATTTGGCATTGGTTCTCGTGAGATCTCCTTATTACCAGAAGCAGGATCCACGTACCTTGGAGGAACCATCCCGTGAGTCTCAGTTCCAGACAGATAGTACGGCTCGTCGTTCTCAATTGCACTGAAAAATTCCTGGATTTCAGAGATTTCTTCGTTACTCATTCTTTCACCTCCAATACATGAACAACAGCACTCGCTACAGTCCCTCCAGCATTATGTGTTACCCCGATTTCGACGTCATCAACGTAGGGGCTATTTACATGAGTCCCTCGAAGAAGTTTCGTCATTTCAGTAATTTGCGCGCAACCAGTTGCTCCGACTGGATGTCCTTTCGCTTTTAGTCCGCCAGACAGATTTACTGGGAGTTCTCCATCGGCAGTTGTTTCCCCACGCCTAGCGGCACCAATCGCTTCACCACGCTCATAAATTCCGAGTGCTTCCAAGGCTAAGACCTCAGCAATCGTGAAACAATCATGTGCTTCAATCAAGTCGATATCGTCTGATGTGATATTCGCTTCCTGATACGCGCTTTGGCTAGCTTCATTCGCTGCTTGTGTCCATGTCATTGTCTCACGATCAGTTAATGTATATTTGTCACCTCCTTGGCCAGTCCCGGTGATTGCAATTGGCGCGTCTATCCCCGTTTTTTCGGCATACTCTTCGGACACCAACACAGCCGCAGCGGCTCCGTCGCTAATCGGAGAGCAGTCGTATACACTAAACGGTGAGCTTACCACCGGGGCATTCAGTACATCGTTAATATCAATTTCCCGCTGGAAATGCGCTAGATCATTATTAATCGCGTTTTTGTGATTTTTCACTGCAATGTGTGCCAAGTCTTCTCGTGATCCGCCGAACTCGTGGAAATATCTATTAGCCATCAGAGCGTACGCCCCAGGGAAGGTAACGCCCATATTACTCTCCCAAACTGCATCTGCTGCCGCCGCAAGAGCATCTGTCGTCTCAGATGTTGACAGTGTGTTCATACGCTCTGCACCGCCAACTAATACAACATCTGCTTGTCCAGATTGAATCTGTGTTATCCCATGCCTGACGGCAAGGCCACCAGATGCACAGGCACTTTCAACTCGAGTTGCAGGGGCATCCACACCTGCTGCGTCGGCAACTAGTGGACCTTGGTGGCCTTGGTTCTCTGCAATCTCCCCGATGAAATTCCCATAGAACACATGATCAATATCTTTCTGCTCCAGTTCTGCGTCCTGTATCGCCTCTGTTGCTGCTTGTGCAAACAATTCTCGGGTACGCTTCGCTGACCATTCCCCAAACTTGGTCATACCAACGCCTGCGATGCGAACGTTCTCCATCATTGAATCCTCCGTGCAGCTGATTTTATCTTCTGTGTCATACTCAACTCACGCTATTTACTCAAATGTGTACCTCGTGTCAAGAGGCACAGTGTTCGTTCTACGATATGAGAACAACTGACATGTATTTTTGGTTTTATACTATATCATATTGATTATCAAGCTAAGCAGAATGCTATCAATATAGATTGTAAGTATAGTAGCCGTTTGGCGAATCTGTTTACGAAATATAAGCTTATATTGGTAATAAATATATGATAATGGCTTTCTAACATAATATATCTATTATTATGCAATTCCTTGGCGACGACTTACTTCGAGATAATTTCTATCGACATGTATTAGGTATAATCCCTTGCATGCTTGCTGCAGTGATAATCAATTTGTAGCTACACAAATATAACATTAGTATGGACTTTCAGCTGACTTCCGAGCAAAGGCAAATTAAGGAAATGGTAGCTGAGTTTGTCGATGAGGAGATTGTTCCGGTTGCTGATGAAATTGATCACAAAGATGAATTTCCATGGGAAATCATTGACAAACTTGCATCGTTGGACCTCATGGGGATGCCGTTTCCTGAAGAGTATGGTGGTGCTAATCTTGATTATCACGCCTACCCTGAAGCGTTGCTTGAAATCTCTCGAGGATCTGGTGGCATTGGCACAATTGTTGCGGCACATATCTCGCTTGCAGGGAACATGATTAATCAATTTGGCTCAGATGGGCAAAAAGAAACTTATTTAACACCGTTAGCGAGGGGAAGTGACATCGGTGCATTTGCGCTATCAGAACCCGATGCAGGGTCAGATGTCCCCTCGATGGAAACTACTGCTGAAAAAGACAGTGACGGCTACTGCATCAATGGTAACAAACTCTGGATTTCAAATGGATCGGTCGCCGACACGGTTATTTTGTTTGCAAAAACAGACCCAGAGGCAGGCCAAAATGGGATTTCGTCGTTCATTGTTCGACCAGAAGAGGACAACGGTTTTATCGTAGAAGGTACGGAGGAAAAGCTTGGTGACAAGGGTTGTCCGACTGCGGAGTTACGATTTGATGATATGTGGATTCCGGAGGAGAGGCGTCTTGGAGATGAAGGTGATGGATTTGTTCATGCACTAAAAACGTTGAATGGCGGACGTATTACGATTGCTGCCCGGTCAGTCGGGATCGCACGGGCAGCACTTGACGCTTCAATTGATTACAGTCAACAACGTGAGCAGTTCGGCCAAGAAATATCAGGGTTCCAATCTATTCAACATAAGATAGCCGACATGGACACAAAAGTGCGTGGTGCTAGACTATTGATGCATGACGCAGCAGATAAAAAGATTCGCGGCGATCGCTTCGTTAAGGAAGCAGCTCAAGCAAAACTGTATGCGTCAGAAATCTCTCGCGAAGTAGCTAACGAAGGGATTCAGATTCACGGAGGGTATGGATATACCAAGGACTTCCCAATGGAACGGTACTACCGCGATGCTAAACTCAACGAAATCTATGAGGGGACAAGTGAAGTACTGCGCAATACAATAGCAAGTGAACTGCTTGCAAAATAACGCATCAGACGAACTTATCTGGGGTATATCGTAGTACTGATTGCTCTTTTTGATGGGATTCAATTATAACATCTGCTCGCTTTCGAAGCCAGTCGGGAAGATCAGACACGTACTCTGAGTGGTCTTGTGGCCTGGCGTCAGAATCTCCGTGTAACCGAGATGTTTCAGAATAATGCGCAATTGGCCGGTGATTTCCCCAAGTCGATACTGCCATCTCAAACGCTTCACGATAAGTTAAACCACGGTCAGTAAATTTGTGATGGTGATAATCGAATGTCACTGGGATTCCAGTACGATCGCTGACCTGATTTACAAGCTCCTGAATACTCCATAGTGATTCCTTGTCATCATTTTCAACTACAATTCGACTTTTTGCTTCTGGCGGAAGATCATTGATCACCTCACAAAATCGGTCTGCGGTTGCTTCTTTATTGCCATAGTGAGCACCAATATGCACGTTAATCGCATACCGGGGTGAACGATCTAATTCCATTAGGTCAAGCCATTGGCCGTGACACACTACAGAACGAACGGATCGTCTGACCGTATCTTCGGACTCGCTAGCCAATTTGCACCAATGGTCTGGATGGAACGTTAGTCGCATATCCTCGGACTTGATTAGCTCGCCGCACTGCTGCGCGATTTCCTGAATTGTCTCATAGTTCGGCAACTCATTAAGATCAAACTGAGAGTTCCATGGCACCAGACCTGAGCTACATCGATATAAATTAATATTATGCTTATAATTCCATTGTAAAATCGCTAATAGATCTCGAAAATTCTGTTCAGCTAGCTCCCCAGCATATTTGAGACCCTTTGACTCCCATGTGGATTTACGCATGTCCCGATTGCATCGGCGTGGGGTATCAGAGTCACGAAGTGTGCGATTCATCGCAGCATACCCAAGCATACCGTAATAAAGTGCCCTCAGCAATGTATACCTGGTTGAATATGATGACTGAAATATTGCAAGTCATAAACTCTCCAAGAAAAGATGCAGTCTGTTGAGCCCGGATAAGATCTACGTTGAATATAAAAATAAGGTTAGCCTGTCAGTTAGCTATGCGGTCAACGGGCTCGGGATCAGGCTCCGGGCCCTTGGCCTAATTATCTGCAGACGGGTCCAAAAGTGTTGTTTCGGACGATGGATCAAATGATTCGTAGTGAACAACGTCATCAACTGGCCGTCGGCCTTTGCGCTCGTTTTCTATATCAGAGGTATCAGCCGCTGGGTATCCAAGTGTAATCAGCATAACCGGTTCATACTCATCTGGGATATCAAACGTTTCAACAAGAGCTTCCGAGTCAAAACCTTCCATCGGACAACTTGCAATGCCTTCATCCCAAGCAGCAAACATAAGCGTCATTGCAGCAAGTGCGGTCGACCGGGTGGTCCAAGTTCGCTTATCTGCTTTGGACATTGTGTTCATCTTCTCAACATTGTTGATTAGTGATTCTTTGACATCATTATTGGGAAGGTAGCCTTTCGCCAACCAGTCCTCAAAGACTGCTTCTGAGTGTCGGGTCAAATCGGTAGAACCAAGAACAATTACTGAGGTGTCTGCTTCAACGACATGATCTTGATTATAGGCGACCTCTTTCAGCCTCTCCTTTGATTCTTCCTCGCGTAGCGCAACAAATTCCCAAGGCTGTAGATTGTATCCTGATGGTGCAAGTGTTGTCCTTTTGAAAATACGCTGTAGTGTGTCTTCCTCAATTGACTGGTCACTATATTCGTGAACGGATCTTCTTGTCTGAACAAGTTCAGTAAAGTCCATACATACCATTGTAATCACTTACCAAAGAAAACACTGATTCAGTAATGTTGTGCGCAGATATAGCACAAGCGCAACTTCTCAGTCTTGCTCCGTGCTGGTCGTCCGACACATCAAAAACTATCGAGTAAAATATCAGTAGCAAGAGAATGTCTGTAAACCGAATGTTGGTCGTTTGGTCTATTGTTGGTGCCATTCTGGTCGGACTTGCCATTCCATGGTTTCTTTGGGGGGTTGATCAGGTAGTTGCTGGACTCCCAGTCTGGATTTGGTGGCACATCGTCTGGATGATTGTCGCTGCTATTTTATTTCGCATCTTCGTTAAGCGAGCTTGGGGAATTGGCGTCCGTTGTTCAGGTGATCAGCGATGAGTGAAGCTCTCCAACTAGGCATTATCATAGGATATCTCTTCGTTGCGTTGGGTATTGGTATCGTTGCGTATCGACTCACAGAACGAACTGCAGAAGATTACTACTTAGCGAGCCGAAGTTTTGGTACCATTGTCTTGTTGTTTACTGTGTTTGCGACGCTCTTGTCAGCATTTACCTTCTTTGGCGGGCCAGATGGAGCTTACCAGCATGGACCAGAATGGCTACTGATAATGGGACTTATGGATGGTATTATCTTTGCGATTCTCTGGTATATCATCGGGTACAAACAGTGGCTCATGGGAAATCAGCATGGGTACATTACACTTGGTGAAATGCTAGGTGATCAGTTTAAATCCACCGCCCTCCGCGCGCTTGTTGCCCTTGTGTCGTTAATCTGGCTGTTCCCATATGTGATGTTACAACAGATTGGAGCAGGTGGCGCAATAGAGGCACTGACAGACGGTACTATTCCCTTTTGGTTTGGTGCTACACTGATAACCGTGTTTATGATCCTGTATGTTGTCTTGGCAGGGATGCGCGGAATTGCATGGACAGACACACTACAGGGGATATTTATGCTCGTTGCTATTTGGGCAGCATTTCTTTGGATCCTATTAACAACAGAAGGCATCGGAGTAATTAATAATACACTGGCTATGGAACATCCAGAATTTCTAGCGCTGGGAAGTGAGTTCTACACGCCACAACAGATGTTGACACTCGCTATTAGCATCGCGTTCGGTGTTGCGATGTTTCCACAAGTTAATCAGCGCTTTTTCACTGCAGAATCGGAGGCGGTTCTCAAGCGATCGTTTTCTCTATGGCCAATTCTTGTGCTGTTACTCTTTGTTCCTGCATTTCTACTAGGTACATGGGCACAGGGACTTGGAGTAACCGCAGATATTGGGGCTGGTGAAAATGTACTGCCAATCCTGCTTTCAGAGTATACCCCTGTTTGGTTCGCCGCTCTTGTCGTCGCTGGTGCACTTGCTGCAATGATGTCTTCATCAGATGCTATGTTACTCTCTGGCTCATCGTACTTTACACGAGATGTGTATCAGCCTCTGATCAATCCAAATCTTTCAGAAGACAAAGAAAGTTTTCTTGGTCGAATTATTGTTACTGTCTTTGCTGCCGCTGCATTGGGTGCAAGTCTATGGGTCGAAGCAGGAGGCGTTGCAGCTGGAACAATCGGAGCAATCTTGCTTGATATTGGGGATCTTGCATTTGGAGGTTTTGCACAGCTTGCTTTTCCAGTACTTGTCGCGATGTACTGGCAGCGAACCACTGATAGAGGAATTATTTCTGGTATTCTTGTCTCGCAAGCAGTTTATATGAGCTTTAATTTTGTCTCTGCTACTACGATTGGAATCCCAGTCGTTGGTAACGTTACAATCTTTGCAAGCACGTACTTTGGCTGGGGGATTTCACTGTACTGTATGCTACTAGGCCTTGTCACAACAGTTGTTGGGTCACTTCTAACAACAAAAACAGTAGAAAATACAATGAACACGGAGGTTGATGAGGCGGCATCGAAACAGTAGTTTTCCAAGCACCGAACTGGTAGGCCATTATCCGTTATCCGACGTTCGAAAGAAGGATACGATATCAAGTGTCGTTGTCTCCACGAGAGCGAGATCAATCACCCAACCAAGAGCAGATAATCAAGAATCAACAGCAAACTTCCAGACCATGCGACAGCAATCAAAATCTAAAAAGTAAGTGGTCCTCCCACAAAGATGAACCACAGTGCCCAAATGACTCGAAAAGCAAGCTCATACTCTCCACCGAGCAGCGAATAAATACCAAAAAACACATTGTCACAGCAAAAAGCAGCCCAATCCATCCGGTTCGGAAAAACTAGTCGGGCCCTTGGTCTACAGATTAACAGGCAGAGTGCCTCGGGGCTTGACCCCGGAGCCGTTCACATTGCTTGTCAACATCTGGTAGGTGAATGGAATCCCTACCAATACGAGAATTGCTGCTCCGATGCGTCGTCAAATACCCATCTCGTCAAGTAGATAACGTGCCAACATGTACCACACTGTTGATTAACTCATTGATCAGACCTTTCAATTATCCGAAACACTTGATCGACCACTCAACTCGCTGTCGGCGATACTGGAGGTAATTCTGTCAGTATCCATCTCAGTGTACCTCTAAGTCGTCTCAGATTTATATGACAAGAAAATCAACATCTATATACGTGAACTACCCACTGTCCACATCGTAACACAGCATACAAGCAGGAACACCAATAATAGTGTAATGTGAAAATTAATGCCCCACATTGTTCTGGAGTATCTCATTGCAGGGCTCAAACTAAGCAATCACAAGATACCGTGACTGTTAACTCAACGCTATGACCGAGACAATAACCCGCGAACAGATGGAGAATTTCTGGACAAAATACTTTCCGTACGAACGGGTGTACAATGACCAGGTTGACGGGATTGAAACATTTCTAAATACACTTGCTAGTCGTAATCACATGCTGATGGAGGGTGCATGTGGGACTGGAAAAACACTTATTGGATTAACCGCCGGACTATCGGCGATTCGTGAACCAGCAGAATGGGCCACACATCAACAACAGAAAAGCGGTTGGAACAAGACTGGCTCATTGCCGACATATGAGCGTGTATTCATTGCAACCCCTGTTAAGCAACAGCTGAAGCAATTCGTTGAAGAAATGCGAGTAATTAATAACCAGCAGCCTGCTGATGGAGCAATCTCAACGGTCGTATTGCGAGGAAGGGATGACATGGTTCCTTATTTGTCTGATTCCGTTGGCAAGAATCAGTATGACCGAGACGATGTTGATACCCTGCGGCAGCGATCTCGTGAGCTTGTTTCTCCACACTCAGATTATGACATTAACTGGGGGTTAGTGTCTGCTAGTGCAACGAGGTGGTCGCCACCAGAAAATGCCTCTGTAGTAGAACAGTATGATCCAAATCGCATTCGTGCTATATTGGAACGACTTGAGGAACACGTTGACTCACAGGGGACATCACAGATGAATATTGATGGACAGCGTGTTCCGTATCCTGAATACCTCCCAAAGCTAAGCGACGTGGCCAATGTTCCAGAAATCGCTAATGGCCGGTTTGATCCATTTTATATTGGTTTTCTTGCACATGCACATCCTGAGATTCATGAGTATGAACAACTCACATTTGCCGATCTTCCTGATAGTATTGTTGATACACATTCCCTGTGGAAAAAAGCAATAACGCGAGGAATTTGTCCCCACAGCCAAATGGCACACTTACTAGAAGAAGCTGATGTTGTTATCGGTAACTACTACCATGTATTGGATCCAATGAGCCGGCAGTTGACAAAAAAGAAAGTCGATGTTCTCGATGGAGAGACAGTCCTAATTTTGGACGAAGCACATAACTTGGAAACTATCGCACGAGATGTTTTTAGCTTCGAGTGTAGTCGGGAGACTCTCGAGGAGACACAGCAATCAGTCGGGGCAATTGAATCGATGGTGGAACAGCGATATGAGGACTTTACCACATTAATACCCGGAGAGAACCCATTTGAGCAGATCACTTCGATGGAAGACTTGGAAACATTTCAAAATCAAGTAGTTGCCAACCTCACTGATCAAATTGATTTACAACAACTCCCATTTAATTCAGAAGCTGAGATTTTTGAATTATTCAAGGCAGATGATATCCCAGACGACAAAACATGGGACGACTTGACTGCCGACACAGGAAAGGGACGGCGTGAAGCTGCAAACCGGGCGTTTGGTGGGAGCAGCCAATTAGTAAAAATGATACTTCAAGACCTTACGGACAATGAAAATACTGTCCGTGAACTTCTCCGACCGGTGTCTGGAGCACTACGCCGAGCGCAGTCAAAGTTACGAGAACAGGCTGAAACACTCGTTTCGAATGACTATCCAGATCGTGAGTATCCAACAATTGAAGAAGTAAGTGAGCACGGACTTCAACGGTACGAAAAGAGCATTGACCGACCAAAGAGTACAAACAAAGACGAGATTACTAAAGAAATTGCTGACGCTGTTCGGGACGATTTACCATCCGGCTATCAGACAATATGGTCCCTTCTTGAAGAGATAGAAGGGATCATTACACTTGTTAATCAAATTTTACCAAAAGATAGCCAGCTCACAGCATCTGCTAGCTCATTTCTTCTTACTTGGGGCAAAGCAGATCGTACGCAGTACTTTAGAGAAGTTATTGTTGAACCCACCGTGAGCGAAGACACAACCGGGGAAGCCTCAACATGGCAGGACCTATGGACCGCCAGATATCGAATTCACAATACTCTCCCAACAGAACAACTTCGACATCGGTTTAGCGAAGTCGGAAGTGTACTACTTATGAGTGCAACTCTTGAACCGCTGGAAGCATATCAAGAAACAACCGGAGTTGGAGACAGTCTTTATCCTTCTTCTTTTGATACTGATAATGACCTTGGAAAATTAATGACGGTGCCGAAAAGTACAACCACAGATACACGAGAGATAATTACTCGACAGTATCCACTACGATTTTCGGAAACAAATCGAGGAACATACGCCGTAAAGCTACCCAAGTTTACCTACAAAAACCGAGGAGATCCGGTCACTCAACTTAAGCAGATGTCACGTTGTCGTCAGCAGTACCTGCATGCGCTCGAGGACGCTGTGTGCCGGATCCCGAATGTTTTGATCTGTATGCCTTCGTACCGGGAAGCTCAGTGGGTGGTTGAGATACTTGAGGAGCGGGTTGATAAGCCAATTTACCTTGATCAATCCAGCTCTGCAACAGAAACAAGCGAGTTACTTGATCAGTTTATGCCGGCTAATGAAGCAATACTTGTTACGTCCTCTCTTGGGACAGTAATTGAAGGTGTAGATTACAAAGGAGACGCATTGCATGGGACAATTGTTGTCGGTATCCCGATCAAACCACAGACTGACCGTAGACAAGCGACCATCGATGCATATGACGCACGATTAGACACATTGGACGGCTGGACAGCCGTTAATCAAATCCCGGCAATTAGAAAGGCACGACAGGCAATTGGACGGGTTATTAGAGGGCCAGAAGAACTTGGTGTACGGTTATTCTTCGATGAACGGTATGCTTATACAGAACACCAACGCCGCGATGGCGTTCAAAATTACCTTAGCGAGCAGGAGCAACAGGAAGTCATGGATATCTCACCTGAGTATATTCAACCGGCTGTTGATCGCGTTCTTAAGCAGTGATATCACAGAAGGGGGATAATCTGACTAACTTTCTCACCCGGCTGAATCCAGGAGCGTCGGCTTAACACACGATGGCTTAATCTCTCTATCGGTCGTGCTTCTTAGATCCATATATTAACTTATTTGATACAAGTTAGAGTCCGTACTCAAGGCATCTGAATGTAAATATAATTGCTTTGTATATGAAAAATATTACAGGCATATCACCACATTTCTCTTATTATTAATTCAATTTTTTATCTACAGCATATAATTTTGAACAAGAAGCATAATTTTGTCATACCAGAAAATAAAAGTTACAGAGGTCATAAGACGGAGCATGACATCTGCACCAATCCAGGGGATGGCTCCACCGCAAACTGACGAAGGGTGGTACGCAATGCATGACTTTCGGAAAATAGATTGGCAGCGATGGCGGGAAACATCACCTGAAGAAAAAGAGGCTGTTATCTCAGAGGCAACCGAATTTTTTCAACAGGCTGAATTAGCCTCCGACGCTTCTGAGGGTGAATCCGCAGTTTGTTCGATACTCGGGGCAGATGCCGACCTATTGTTGTTCCATCTGCGTCCAACTATGGACCATCTGTCAGCAATAGAGCGGCAATTCAACCAAACAAAACTAGCATCATATACTACCTCCGCTGAATCGTATATCGCTGTCACTGAAATCTCAGATTATGTCTCTGAGTCGTACTTTGAAGAAGAGAATGTGAGCCCGGGCATGCAGCGTTACGTCAATATGAAGCTATATCCGTCACTGCCGGATGATGAGTATCTTTGCTTTTATCCAATGGATCGACGGCGGAGAGAGAAAAAGAACTGGTATACAGAGTCGTTCGAAAAAAGAGCAGCAATGATGGCAGAACATGGAGACACCGGCAAACAGTACGCAGGACATGTATCACAAATTGTCACCAACTCAATCGGATTTGATGATCATGAATGGGGAGTTACGCTGTTTGCTGACGACCCAGTGAAACTGAAAGATATTGTGTACGAAATGCGATTTGATAAAGCCTCTTCCGAGTACGCCGACTTTCCATACTTTCATATTGGTCGCCGGTTTGCTCCTACGGATCTTCCTGCCTTCCTTTCTGGTGAAGTTGTCCCATCAAACGCATCAGTTGAGCATACCCCGCTAAATGACCACGAAGAGAATATCTCTCCTCCCAACAACGTGAGTAACAAGACTTCTGAAGGTAGCCAAGAAGGGAATAACTCATCAGTAGTGTATGCATGTGCAGCTCAGTCATCTGCAGCATTAGATCATATTGATGATAGTGTAAATGAGTTGTCCGATGATTTTACCGAATACGATTCCCACATTCAGACAACGAGGTATAAGCTTGAATTTACAGATGACAGCAGATTTGTCATATCAATATGGAAGTCTGAAAAAGCAGCACATACCGCTACGGATTTTCTCTCTATTATTCCCAAGTCGACAGTAATCAGTAGCCAGATAAAACAGAACGCACTATACTGGGAGGACATAGATCCTGATCGCATAGAGACATTAAAAGACGCGTCCACATTGCAAGCAGATAACACGGACGGAGCTCGTTTGCTTCACAGCTCCGGGTCTAACAACCACTCTGTTGTCGTGATTGCAGACGAAGACGTTGTAGCGTGCGATTCTGAACAGCAATCAATACAACCTGACCACCATGGTGCGCGAGAGCTACAGTTTATATCATAGTCACAGCTAGGGATATGTTATAGCCTCCTGAAAATTAGAAAATCAATGACTCAAGCGTATGATTCAGAACTTACTCAATGTAACTGGAATATTACACCTCGTTCCGGGAGTCGCTATTGTATTATTAGGTCTAATCTACTCTGATAATACGCTTATATTAACAGGCACTGGTTTGACAGTCGGTGGTATTGTTATTTTTTCAATCACACTGACTGGGTATGGTAGCGTATTGAAAGATTATATTTTTAATAAACTATAACAGAAGTACAGCCCTCCTTTGCAGTGGCCAAGCACAATTTGATGGTCGAACATCACTATTAGTTTGTGTATTAAATATTAGATATATTATAATCTGTAAATTTCATCATGTAGAACATTTTTGTGCACAACGTTACTATACACACGCAATAACATGCCAGTTATTACTTACCAAGGTGAACAAATCGAGTGTGAATCAGGCGATACACTTCGGGAAGTGCTGATTAATCACGACAAAAGTCCGCATAAAGGGATCACGAAGAAAATCAACTGTGGTGGTAATGCAACTTGTGGAACATGCGCTGTTCGGATTGTTGAAGGACCCGTTGGAGAACCGGCTGGAAGAGAAAAAACCAGACTACGGCTTTCGACACACGATGATGTTGAGTCTGTACGACTCGCCTGTCAATATAGCGTATCTGACGATCTGACAATTGAAAAGCCGTAAATATACTGTCTATGACCGGGTAATATGAGTAAACTTCCCCCGCCCTACTCTGCTCGGGCTGCACCCTCGCTTCGTTGAGGACGGGGCTTCCTGTCTCTCGAACAGGACTTCCTGATTGCACGACGGCACTTGCAGACACTTCATGGGTGGCATCCGTGTCCACAGCGGTGCCAGTCTCCGCAGGCGTTGCTTTGGATTGTCCAAATCCTACTTGCTGGTGACGGAAAAATAGCGACTGACCGCGGGTATGATCCCGCTCTAAGCCAGCCTCATGAATGGATTCCGTCACAATGTAGCGTATATCATCAACCGAATTGAATGTTGGTTACAGCGAGCGTGCGGCTGTATCCCCGCCCTACTCGCTCCCGTTGATCGCTCCTTGAGGACGAAAACGTAACCTAAAAGTTAAATCCACGTTTGTGAAGGTAGTCGAGACGATATACTCAATTTTCAGACTACTAATTATACACTTAGAATACATTCGTTTAATTATATCAATTCTATGTATAATGCTGACTGAAAAGCTATATACGAGTTCCTGCCGTTCGATTGAATGCTGCCAATAGATGAATACATATCGGACGATCGGGGTTTTTGCTTTGTTAGCATTTTTCTGGGGGACGGCCTTTGTTGCAATCAGAGCTGGTCTTGCTAATCTTCCGCCTGTTCTCTTTGCTGGATTTCGGTATGATATAGCCGCAGTCATCATGCTTGGGTATGCTATATTCGTCACCGAAGACTGGCTACCGCAGTCGAAACCAGACATTATTGCCGTGGGAATCAGTGCCACTTTCGTTATTGCGTTGTATAATGCATTTCTATTTGTTGGCCAGCAAGAAGTAACATCCGGAGTGGCAGCGATTATTGTTGCGACAAGCCCTATAATTACGACTGCTCTTTCGTGGGTTTTGGTCCCAGAGAATCGTTTGACTGTTACTGGTCTTATTGGCTTAGTTGCAGGATTTATTGGTGTTGGACTTGTTGCAGTCCCTGATCCGACAGCACTTACTACTGGAGAGATAGAGTCTTCCTTGTTGGTCCTGCTCGCTGCATTTTCTGTGGCCTTGGGCAGTGTGCTGCTACAGCGACTCAATCACTCGCTTTCGACAGAAGCCACGGTTGCTTGGGCCTGTGCTATCGGAGCGATTATGCTTCACGTGATTAGTTTTAGCCTCCCCACAGAGTCATTGAGCGAAGCTACATTCACATGGGAGGCAGTTATTGCAACTGTGTACCTGGCTGTCTTCGCAAGCGCAATTGGATATTTCTTCTACTTTGATTTACTTGAGCGCGTAGGCGCCGTTGAAATTAATCTTGTATCATATGCTGCTCCAGTATTCGCTGCACTATTTGGGTGGTTGTTACTAGATGAGCAAATTACAGCTCAGACCGTGCTTGGATTCGGCATTATCTTTGCTGGATTTGTCTTGTTAAAGCGTGATGCGCTCGTACAGCGTGTGCATACACATATACTATGAAACGAACCGAGCCAGGTAAGAACTATTATCCGACACCATAGCGTATCTTCAATTAATGAACCTGCGATCCAAGCCGTACTTCCCAGTATTGATGACGATACTTATCGCCGGGCTTGGCCATGCTTTTCTTGGATATATCCGCAGGGGTATCATCTGGTTTGGTGGATATGTGTTTGCACTTGTTGGGTTGAGCGCATATACACCAATACTATTTGGTGGAGACGTTACATCACCATTCTTATTGCAATTAGTCGAGGGAGAGATTGCTCCAACTGGAGCAGTATTCCCTCTTGTAGTCCTTGTCCTCTGCATAATAGATGTGTATCTGTTACACCGAGCAAATAGTCAGACCTCAGACTGAGGACACTAAGAGCTGACGGCAAGTCTTAGACAACAACGTCTGAAAGTATTCGATATTTAATAATAAATATAGAGATTCATACAAAGAAGCAAGTCACAAAATGACTAAACTTACGAGTCCCTCATCCTGCTATACGAGCAATGGGAAATAAAGGGAAAATACATCTTTACTATGGACCTGGGAAAGGAAAGACAACTGCAGCAATTGGAACTGTTCTTCGGTTTCTCGGTCACGATAGCTCGGCAGTAGTATTGCAGTTTATGAAGGGAAATCAATCCATTGGCAGTGAATACGGAGAGATAACGTATCTTAACGATGTTGAATCAGTTGATATTTTCCAATATCCTACACGGCACTTGACTCCTGACATGAGCCTAACACAGGATGAACAGGGACGTATACAGACAGGAATAAACAAAGCAAAAGATGCTGTTTCTGCTGCTGACACTGATGTTGTTGTCCTTGACGAACTCTCACTTCTATGGGCCTTCGATATCTGCGATGTAAAAACGATTCTAAATATCTGTAGTGCAAAACGCGAACGGACAGAATTGCTCATCACCGGTCGACAAGCCCCGCCGGAACTTGTCGATCGTGCGGATTATGTCACATATATGGCTGAAATAAAACATCCATATCAGAAGGACGTTCCTCCACGAGAAGGTGTCGAACGATAGGCCGCTCTTCCAAGTGACCACCTTACTCGCTCCGGCCGGTCGCTTCTTGACGACGGGGACGTAGCCTGTAGGAATTAAAACTGCTCAAGTGTTGATTGATCATCTGTATGCAATGAAACCTCATCTAACTCAGGAATCGTCTCAACTGGTGTTGATGGTGGGTCACCGTCGGGTAATTCACTTGGTGGAGTATCTAAACGTGCAAGTGACGCTCGACGAGCTATTGATTCTGTATGTAGTGCCTGTCTTGCTGGCACTTTTAGTTGCTCGTATAACTGATGTGCACGCTCACGTGCTTGAGCAAACTCAACGACTGGCTCAGGATAGTCTTTCCCGATAATACAGTTTGCCTCTTGCTGAGTTTGTTCTGGAGCACGTTCTGGTCGCTCTAAGTATCCGACTGGAAAATCCTGAAGCTCCGGAATATATTGCTTGATAAATTCCCCTTCTGGATCATTGTCTTCTACTTGTTTGATAGGATTATAAATCCGCATTAGATCTGTTCCAACGGTTCCAGCTTGGTACTGCCACTGCGTATAATTAATGCCTGGGTCCGAGTCGATAAGGTGGTAATGAAAATAATCTGCCCCGATTTTCCACGGCTGCTGTAAAATATCTGTGAAAAAAGAGACACACATTGCGCGCATTCGGAAATTTAACCATCCTGTTTCTCGCAGGCATCGCATTGAAGCGTCAACCATTGGATATCCAGTTTCCCCGTACTTCCAAGCACGAACATATTCTGAATTATAATTCTCTGACCGAAGGTCTTCCATGACTGGGTTAGCCGCACGCTCTGTCCAGCCAGGCCAGTCGACAAGTTTCTGCAGGTAGTGACGGTTCCAGAACAATCGAGAGATAAACATATCTCGTCCAGTGCAATCTGGACAGTGCTCCATAACGTACTGATATACCTCGCGGAGTGATAGACATCCAAACCGTAAGTATGGAGAAAGCTGGCTTGTACCTGTCCGAGCATCACTTGGCGCAGAAATATTCTTTGGATACGATCGAATCTGCCTGGCAAACGACTGTAATGTCTCTACTGCTGCCTGCCTTCCTCCGACTGGTCGATTCGTTTTTTGCGGCGTAATTGCGTATTTTCCCTCAATTTCGTCAACTGACACTTGCTCATCAAGCTGCTCAAAATTAATATCATTAATATTAGGTTTGCGTTGTTCAGCAGTGAACCACTCCTCTACTTCCGCTTCCCAGTTTCTTCGAGACCAACCATCTGATCGTACGAGACCATCTCCTGAAATAAAGTTAACAATTCTCTTATCAGATAGTTTTTGATCGCGTTGATAGCCATGTCTTGCCGTAGGGTCGGCGGTGGCAATGACTTCCCATCCCTGTTTTGAGAGTCGCTGCAGAAGCTCGACTGGATCTCCGTGCCTGTAAATGAGATCTCCACCGACCGCTGTGTATAACTGCTCTAATGACTGAAGTGAATCATGTAAGAAGGCGATTCTGGAATCACAAGCAAGACCGTCTTCCCCGTAAAACGCCGGGTCAAAAACAAAAAGAGGCATAACAGTGTCGTAATTTTCAGTTGCATACGCGACAGCGGCATGGTCAGATAAGCGAAGCCGCCGTCGGTGCCAGATAATTGCCTTCTCGACCGGCATTATACATCCATTAGTCATCCCCCGTGATAGGCTACCGGAAGCCCGATGACATTGCCCATATTTAAGTAAAATTATATTGGCGATCTCAAGGCATATCTTGAGATCTATACTCTGGATAAAATATAATTAAGGATCGTTATGTTTATAATGGTACTGAACAATAGTGAAGGATACGATGCGAGAAACCGATCCCGCCCCGGTCGTTCCAGTCATGCCGACTGCAAATACTGAAAACAGTGAACGGTCTGATGTAAGTGCCGATGGAGGGAAACGTCGTACCCTCCCACCAAAACCAACAGATGCACCAATTGTACCAGATTGCTCATAAATCCGGGCGGGACAGCTGTGAACTGCCTCGAGGTCAAGCCCCGTGGCATTCGCCTCGATTTTCTGTAAAGGCTGATCCGGCTGTGTGTTTTAACTCTTACAGGCTACGTCCCCGTCCTCAAGGAGCGAACCGCGTCAGCGGTGAGTGAGTAGGCAGGGGTAGTTCACTCGCACTAGCAAGTTACTGTAAACAGACTGTGTTATAGTACACCGGATTGTCTTGAATCTATCTTATTGGTAGGATAACGTAACGATCAGAGTACACTGTGAGTCCAAAGCGATGCCTATTAATCAAGGAAAACGTTATACTAAATCATGACAACCAACGAAGATACTATTACAGCAGAGGACCCCATCACTGGCGAAGAAATTGAGCTTCCAGCTGATCTTGAAGTTGGACAGATTGTTGATAGCCCAGTAACTGGAGCAGAGCTTGAGGTTATCTCCACTGACCCAATTGAACTCGAAGAAGCACCTGACCTCGAAGAAGACTGGGGCGAATAACACATTTCCGAATCTTTTTGAGGAAGTTAATGGAACAGCTACAGCTATTGAGTATGCCGAGATTTATTCATCCCAACTTAATGCCTACTCTTTTTTCCCACCAGAAAGTAATGTGATACTGTTACCTCATCCGATATACACATCTGACTGAAAAAGTACTCATAATTATGGATTTGGACCGTTTTGCAGATGATTCTCCGGAAGATAAGGCACCAGAAGATGCGCGTATCTGTATTGTTGCTACGCAAACAGACACATTTGATCGCTGTCGGGACGGAATCTATCCATCACCGAAGTCATATGATCGAACACGGGCGGATTTCGAGTACATGGCTTTTTACCGAACAGCACCAGTCTCAGCAATTACACACTATGCGACAGTCCAGAACCGTACTGAGCAGACACGTGGAGAACCCGGTCCAATGAATGAAAAAGACTGGCAGAAGCTGATTGATCCGTTTTCCAGTGAACGTGTTGTTGTTGTATTTGAAATCGGGGAACTAATTCCAATAGATAATCCTGTCAAGAATGATATGAACGGGGTGAGAGGTGCTTGGTACTGCACGATAAACGATATTCGTGAGTCAGCAACACTATCTGAGCTGGAGACTGTAGCCAGCACAAGTTCTTGACCAGCCGGGGATAGCTCGCTGGAAACTATCGTTTCCCAAGAGCTTCTTCAAAAACACGCTGTGCCCGCTCATATCCTCCATTTCGGTCAACAATTGGATGTGGGTATTGAGGGGCTAACTGACTTCGTTCACCCGGAGACAGTGTTGGCCAGTCGACAATCTTGTCTGCAGGAACATCTTGAAGCTCTGGAATATATTGTTTGACGTATTTAGCTCCTGAATCATACTTTGCGAGCTGACTTACAGGGTCGAAAATTCGGACATCAACCGAATCTGTTCCCGTTGAAGCAATCCACTGCCAACTTCCATGGTTGGACGCGTAATCATGGTCAATTAGCTGTTTAGTAAAGTATCGAGCTCCTTTCCGCCAATCAATTAGGAGGTGCTTTGTTAAAAAGCTAGCTACAACCTGCCGTGGTCGGTTGTGAATGTATCCTTCCTGCTCTAGCTGACGCATGCCAGCATCGACAAGCGGATATCCAGTCTTTCCGTTAGCCCATGCTTTGAAGTCTTCTTGGTCATTGCGCCAGTCAATATCATTTGGGAACGTCTTGTAGTTTGAGACTGCCAAATCTGGCATATAGTACAGTAAGTGATAGTTTTGTTCACGCCAGCTTAGCTCGTACCGGTACTTATCGACGTTGCGGCGCTCAGAACCATGAACAGCATTGTATACCTCGCTTGCCGCTGCCCAGATCTCTCGAATCCCAATCGCCCCTACAGATATATACGGAGACATCCGCGAGACGGTGGTTTTCGGGGATTCAACAGCGCCCGCTAAGTCATCTCGGTTGTCATTATATGAAGTGATACCTTCGTCAATGAATGTATCCAAGCGCTCGCGAGCCCCCTCGTAGCCTGGTTTGGGTAGTTCAATATCAGACGAAGGTGATGGGACTGTTTTTGCATCAGAGAATTCGATAAAGGCATCTGTATCAGGATCACTGAACGGTGATAGCTTAGGAACGTCTTCCCAGTCGTCATAAAATTGGCTGTGATTAGGATACTTAGCATCCAAACGGCTAGGACTTACGAGGACAAGGTCAGTCAGTGATTTGATATCGATATCTTCAGCACTTAGGGTATCTTTGACTGCTTTCTCACGATTTCGTCGCGCTGGACGGTAGTGTTCATTGTATACAACTCGATCAGCATTGTGCTTGGCCGCAATGTTAGGGAGTACCTCTTCCGGTGATCCGGACCGAACCAGTAAATCACTGCCGAGAGATCGATATTGATCCTGCAGTTCGCGGATACACTGGAAGTAAAATGACCGCTGTCTAGAACCAATCGTACCAAGCAATTCAGTGTCATACACAAACACCGGTAAAACATTACCACTTCGAGTGGCAGCCGTTAGCCCGGCATTGTCATGGATTCGTGGATCACGACGATGCCAAAAAATCTGCATATTACTATATAGCTTAGGTACACAATAGTCTGCTTCGCTCCCGAATGATACAGTATATCATACTCATTCCAAAACAACGGCTTGAGACTCTGCGCTGTTTGTCAGAACAAGATATATGTTTAGAATTAATGGAATTTGTCGGAATAGACGGAAAGACAGTAACTCACCACCTCAATGTACTTGAAGAGGCCGATATTGTCTCATCATGCATGGAAGGGTGACGGCGACATTTTCGGCTTGACCGGAATGTGAGAATTGAAATATCACGTTTTCCTGAACGACGGTTCATCGCACATTCCCCAGAGCAGACGAACAACAGGACAAATAGCCATATCACAGGAGCACTGTTTGACCCCGGTGTGAAGTAACATTCTATTTTGGGTAAAAAACTGAGTGTGCGATAGGCTAGTCAAGTGATCGGTGCATTTTGACATGCTTGATACCCGCATCAAGGAATACATCGCCTGATGCAGTATAACCGAGCTTCTCATAAAATTCGGTCACTCCAACTTGGGCATACAACAGTACTGAGTTGTACCCCTTCTTTGCTGCAAGTTCCTCCATTCGTTCCATCAATTTAGTGCCGATACCATTATCTCGATGGGGATTGCAGACAGCAACCCGTTCAACTTTTGCTGTTGATTGGTCGTACTCTCGGAGTCGCGCAGTGCCGACAGGGGTCTCATCTTTCCACGCGAGTGCATGGTATGCTCCCTGATCATTACCATCCATTTCTTCCTGCACTGGCACCCCCTGTTCTTCAACAAATACCTTCTTTCGTACTTGAAATGCTGGAGCTAGATCATCTGCTGCAGTCCGAACTTCAACAACAATCTGATCTACCATTAACAGCACAATATACCGAATAGAGAGATATGTAGGTATTGGAGCTGCAGTGGTTTTCTTTCATTTCAGAGCATATGAACTGTCCGCGTTCAATCAAATAGTAAAGGTCAGTTATATTTGACCGGAAACCCCCGACTGAGATTCAAGATGTGACTGTAGCCTATGCAAATCAGAAATAGCTACCGGCACAATATCCCAACAAAGAGGCATAGATCCAGTTGAATCTCAGAAGGATTTATACAACATTAGAAACTAACCAAATATTAATGTTGATGTCAGCACTCACGGCCGCCAGTGCAGCCGTTGTCGGAGGGCTTGCAGGCTACGGTATATACAGTGTTGCTAAATCCAGTAGCACTGGTACGTCTGATCCAAAAACTTCGAGTAGCCCTAGCTCCGTGGTTGCTCTCGGTGCTGGATTCTTAACCAGTGCTGCAGTATTCATTTTGGCACTTACTATGCTGCCAGCAGCTGCGGTTGTTGCGGGAGCTATTGCCTTTGTCGCATTAGCGTTGCTCCCGTTTGTTCTTGCAGGCTACGGACTGGCACGACTCATACAGGCGAATCCGGCGGCTCAAACTGAGACGATCGGTAATTGATTCCCGTCAATAAATGCTCATGTTGTGTGAGTGGCCCTCTCAGTCTCGGCTTCGCGGACAGAATTATCCGGAGATGGCTGAAATGACCTAGAGAACCTCTAACGGAGTTAGCTAACCACCTTGGCTTGAAATGATTGAGACAGTGTTGTTAAAAATTTGAGCTCGATACGAATCACAGTAGTTCGAGGCGAACGCCCACCGACTTCAGTCGTGTGGAGGGATTCAATCAAGAAGGATTTGGATCCCTTCAATTCCGTAGTATGTTGCTGCCGTTAACCCAACTGTCCAGATTGCAATCGAGATCGTCATCCAGACTGCTACGGCTCGTTTTGCTGACCCAATTGCAAGCGCAATAAGAGCAGCAACATGAACGCCAGTCAAGATAACTGACGCTAGTGCTAGTCCAGGGAGTCCATAATGGTCCCATAACCGATTAGCCCATTGTCTGCGTTTGGACGGCTCAGATGAACCGTCTGTGTCTGATGATTGTGATCCCCATAAGGATTTGACCTGGGAACAGAACAAAATAACAATATAGACTGACAGGACATTCCCAAGGAATGCAAATATTGCTACAGCGGTTGGATTAATTCCAAGAGCAATGCCTGCGGGGATCACCAGTGCAATTTCAATCCATGGAATCGCCGCCAGAATGGCTACAAGTAAGTACTGAACACCCCCGTCATAATCTTGCAGTATATCCGTGACAACCCCGTTTTCTGTGAAGAGCGGAATTCCTATTGTATGCAACTCATTATTGGAGATTTCAGGGACAGATGTAATTGGTACCAAGAAAGCGCTAATAATCACCGGCAGGAATAGACATCTTACAGTCTTCGGCACTCGGCTTGTTCGCATGCTTTGTATGTTTGCTGGTAGGGAAGCATGGATGTAGTGGCTTTTGAATACTGGTAAGCTTTCTTTGAGGAAGCCCGTTATGAACCGGCTCATTGCGTTTTAGGTCAAACACACAGGAAGCTTAACCTGTCTTGGTCCTCATAAACGAATATGGATATATCGTTGTATGAATCTTTAGATGGTCAAACAGCGCTGGTAACTGGTGCAACGAGAGGGATTGGAAAAATAATTGCCGAAAACCTTGCTGATCTAGGCGCGACTGTCTATGCCGGAGCCCGTGATCCAGATGATATTGTTGCGTCTACACAACGTCCAGTGCAACTAGATGTCACAGTCAACAAGGATGTTAAAACAGCCATCGATGTGGTCAAAGAAGAGGAAGGTGCCCTCGATATTTTAGTTAACAATGCCGGTATATCTCCGGGATTAGGGCCGTTACACACAATTGATTTTGATGAATTTGAACGGACCATGGCGGTGAATCTCCGTGGGCCAACACTTCTCTGTAAACATGCCCTTCCACTACTATTGAATAACAGAGGGGGTCGAGTTGTCAACCTGTCTTCTGGATTGGCACAATACACAACAGATGAACTAGACGGAGGCAAGCCTGCCTATCGAATATCAAAGATTGGACTTGGCGGCCTCACTGCCTATCTTCATGCAGAGTACAACGAGCAAGGCTTGATAGCTAATGCTGTAAGTCCAGGCTGGGTTCGAACTGATATGGGAGGTGAAGCGGCACCACGATCACCAGAGAAAGGCGCTGAGACCCCAACATGGCTTGCTCGCTTTAAGCCTGGGGGTCCAAGCGGTAAATTCTGGAAAGATAAAGATGAGCGCCCATGGTGACCTGAGCAAGGTCAGCTAGCATATATTTGACAGCTCAAAAAGATTCGACTAAAGAACCAATACCGATGCCAAAAGCGTTACTGTAACAAAAACAGCAACGGCTGCCATCCCGTACGTAAGAAGACCATATTCTTCAGGATATTGCTCTTCCTCAGGTTTCCACAGTCGAACCCCTCCAATGCCCAAGATGGCAAGTCCCCCAGCGAACTGCACCAGTGAATTTAGCTCAAATGAAATTCCATAGAAGAGGGCATATTGGGCCATAATCACGAGTCCGATATACACAAAACAATATGTCACAAACCGGGCTGCTTGCATACACGGTGGATAGTAAAGTAAACAGATAACATTACTGATCAAGCCTGTCGACTGGGCCTTATGATGAGAACCTCTGGCGTCAGCTAAGGAGGAGTCAACGTACTTGATTAGAGACTGTCGTATGGGCCTTCTTTTGCCTCTGTTAGTCGACGGACCTGGTCTGTGGATAAGTCAATCTGTGTTGCCTGAAGATTCTCTTTAAGTTGCTCGACCGTTCGTGCACCAATGATTGGGGCGGTTACTCCATCTCGGTGCATGAGCCATGCAAGTGCAACCCGGGCGGGGGTAGAACTTACTTCATCCGCAACCTGATCAAGTACATCATGAACTGCAAAGCTTTGCTCAGTTAAGTATGATTCTTGGAATCGACTTGATTGTCCTGCTTTTGATGATTCTGGAACCTGCTGTGACCGATCATATTTCCCTGTCAAGAACCCTTGTGCAAGTGGGCTCCATGGGCAAACAGCAAGGTTACACCTATGTGCGAATTCAAGGTAATTCCCCTCAATCTCCCTGTCGATCAAGTTATACCGAGGCTGTAGCACGGTAAACGGCTCCCAGCCACGTTCTTGAGCAATTGCATTTGCTCTAGCGACTTTCCAAGCATTCGGACGAAGTGTTGAAGCACCAAGATAGTGTACACGGCCTGATTCTACCAGCCCATTAAGTGTCTTCATTAGCTCTTCTGCTGAGGTCAGATCATCCCATCGGTGGATATATAGAACATCCACATAATCAGTTTGAAGTCGGTCAAGTAGTCGATCAATTCGGTGACGAATATTCTTTCGGTTTGTTCCTCGACTATTTGGATCTCCGTCACGAGTTTGCCAGTAAATTTTTGAAGCGATCGTAAACCGCTCCCGGTCTTGGTCTTCGAGCCACCGTCCTATCCATTTCTCGCAGTCTCCCCCTCCATAGATGTCTGCCGTGTCAATATATCGGCCCCCGGCGTTGGCATATGCGTCAAGCAATTCGTACGCTTGGTCTTCTGAGATTTCTGTTTCTCCAGTTTCAGTTGTGCGTCCAAAGCGCCATGTTCCAAACTGCAACTCGCTGGTCTTAATTCCAGTTCGTCCAAGCTGTACGAAGTCAAGTGAAATATTTGACATTGTAGTGTCCATCATCGTTGTTTTGAGCGAAGCGCGGAAAACGGTTCTGTATACCACATCTCATAATTTACCATTCATCTAAATTTCATGTTATCATGTCTCTCGGATGTATTATCCGGCTGGACCTCCTATATAGATATATGAGTGAAGAATCTACTCGGCGGGCCCTTCGGATGCCCGACGATGACGAAATATTTGGCACTGTAACACGACATGATGGCGGCAACCATGTCCGAGTAAAATGTGAAGACGGTGAAGACCGACTAGGGCGGATCCCTGGTCGAATGAAGTACCGTGTTTGGATCGACGAGGGCGATGTCGTGCTCGTCAAACCATGGGATTGGCAAGATGAAAAGGCGGATATTGAATGGCGGTACTCCGAACAGGACGCCGATCAACTCCGAGCAGAAGGCCACATTTAAACTGGAGTATCCTACGTCTTCGCAGTATTAGTCTCTATCTCTTTATACAACTACGCTCAAGAGAGTGAATCTTATACATCGACAAAACAAGTACAACTATGTCTATTCCGATAGATCCTCGTCAGATCGATCCTGATGACTACGGTGAGAAACAAATTATTCTTGATATGGGGCATGATGAGGCGATTGAACTAGTGCGATCCATCTGTGATGAATGTGGATTCGGTATTCCTGTCGAGTTTTCTCCATCAGAGTTACTCAATGAAAAAGTCGACGCTGATCGCGATTCATACTATGTCCTAGGCGCATGCAATCCATCGATTGCGGATCGAGCACTAAACGAAACACTCCGGATTGGTGGCTTGTTTCCGTGTAATATGATCATCTGGGAAGAAGAACCTGGAATACAACGTGTATATCATGTTTCCATTATGCGTATTGCTCGATTGGTAGGTATGGCTCCGAACAACGAAGCATGGGAAGAGATTGTTGCCGAGACTGGCACAATGGTAGACAAAGTCTTCGATAAACTCGAGACAGAGCAGCAACTGTAACGAACTAGAGTATTCTCATAGTCAACGACCCCGCGCACGGTGGCGCGGGGCTTGTCAGAGACTCGGTAGATACGTGTTAATCTTTAAATTATGGTTTTACAAGCACCTTTATTGCTGTTCGCTCGTGCATTGCCCGGTAACCGTCTGCGATGTTGTCCAGCGAGACCGTCTTATCGAAGATTGGTGACGGATCAAGTGTCCCATCGAGGACATCCTCAAGTAATGGCTCAGCGTAGGCACGAACAGGTGCGATGCCTCCAGCAAGCGTAATGTTCTTCCCAAAACCAGTGCCTAAAAATTCTCCCTTCGTTACACCAGCCGGAACGCCAACATAACCGACGTTGCCCCCAGGGCGTGCAACCTCAAATGCAGTTTTCATGGATGACTCGGTTCCAACGCACTCGACAACATGATTTGCTCCACCATAGGTGAGTTTCTTAGCTTGCTCAACTGCTGCATCTCCACGGGCACTGATTGTCTCTGTCGCACCAAAAGATTCAGCAATCTCAAGCCGATCTTGGTGATGCCCAAGTATAATAATCCGCTCAGCACCTATTCGACGAGCTGCTAACACAGCACAGAGACCAACGGCCCCGTCGCCGACAATCACGGCAGTTGAACCGGGGGCAACATTAGCACTAACTACGGCGTGATGCCCTGTTCCCATTACATCTGATAGAGGTAGGACAGACCGAAGTACAGACTCATTATCAGCATACCGATCAGGGATACGGACTAGTGTTCCATTTGCATGAGGAACACGGATTTTTTCTGCCTGTGCTCCGTCACGTTCTCCAGCCCATGTGTCTCCGTCAATACAGGACGTGTGCAATCCTTTTCGACAGAACTCACATTTTCCACAGCTAATTGCAAAAGGCGCGAACACTCGATCCCCTGGTTGGACACCAGTAACATCATCACCAACGGTCGTAACAATCCCCATTGGCTCGTGACCTGTGCGCCATCCAGATTCATACTCACGCTGCCCCCGATAGAACCAGAGATCAGATCCACAGACAGCAGTGTGTGTCACCCGGACAATGGCATCAGTACTCTCTTGTATCGTTGGCTTGGGGACATCTTCAACGCGAATGTCTTGTTCACCACGAAAAACTGCGGCCTTCATACCTGTACTTACCTACGGAAGTACTAGAGTTGTCGGAATCAAGTTGTGTGATATAACTACACATAGAAGTCACGTATATACCTTCTCAAGCAAAGATAATATATGACAAAGACTGTCTGTGCAACATCTAAATCGGGGTTCAACTCAGAAGTATCGATTCGAGATTTCTCACTATCAGTTGATGCAACTGGATCAGATAGTCCAGATACACTAGAAACTACACTAGCAGCATATGCAGCCTGTTACATTCCAGCACTTCGCGTTGCTGCCGATCAACATGAAATTGGAGAGTTAGGGGAGATTGAGCTTACTGCGGATGGTGAAACAGATGAAGACGGATTTTTGTCTATAATTACCTTTGTAGTTGATGTTGAAAAAACGCTGTCTGATGAGGAGAGAGATCAATTGATCGCTAAGGCTGATGAGCTATGTAAGGTCCATGATGCTCTCAAGCAATCACTACACGCAACAATTGAGATAGCATAACCGTGGTCATTGACCTCCTCCCACGACTGAAGTCGTGGGATTCCTCCGTGGGTAATCCACCCAGATTGATTACCCCGGCTGTGAACGTGCGGGTTCGCTGATGCACCTTTGGCCCCCAAACGGGGGTGTGGCGTGTTGGGTATCCACTCGGTGTTGCCCTCCCAAGAAGGGAGTGACACTCACGGGCGTCCAGCACCGTGAGCAGCGGGCCGGGCCATCGGCCCCACTCCCCGTTGCAGCCACACGTGGGGAGCGCTTGGGTGACATGCCAACCGCTGCTGGTTGGGCTGCGAAGGTGTGTGAATGTAAGAGTTGAGACGCACTCGTGGCCAGCTTGAGCGTGAGCACGTTCCCCGCAGCAGCATGTCGCATGCCTACCAACTCATAGTATTTCGCATAGAATAAACGTTGAGATTACAACCGGTCTATGTCACGTTGTTTGTGACATATCATGTCGGCTTCATCCACACCCCTGAAGGGGTGGGCTTTCGCCTCGCTACCGCTGTAATCCGATTTTCCTTGTTCATTTGTCCTGCTAAATCTCGTCTCAGGCCACCTAAACAGGAACCCGGAGCCTGTGTGTGATCCAACCGTAACTCGACATGTCCCTAAATGCCATCGGACGGGATGATGTGTTGGTGATTTTCAACTAAACCATAGAAAGAGTACCCGGGTTGTACAGAAGACTGTGTCTTCCGTGGTGGAGAGAGACAGGGCCTTTAGAGACACATGACTCCGAAGAGGTTCAACCATTTTTAAAAATATTCCGAGCAAAGGACGAACAATATTATAGAATCGAAGAGAAATGTCTTGTTGCGATCGGAAACTGACTAGGTTTAGCTGTACTCTGGTTTACAGCTGTTCTTCGATTTTTGCCTTGATCTCGTCAAACTCAAGTGGATCATCAATTTCAGTATCTTCAACGATTACTGTCGGGGTTCTCTCAACGTCTGCCTCACTAGCTCGATCCCAGTCGGCACGTAATTGTGGGTAGTAAGTTTTTTCTTCGATATCTAAACGGACAACATTAGAATCTACACCGTGGTCTTCCGCAACGCTGGCTATGGTGTCAGTACTCCAGTTCTCTTTCTCCATGAGGTCACATTTGTATTCAAAAAAAGCACCAGTTGAATCATCAGCATTCTGTGTCGCATCTTGCACAGACCGGGCCGCGCAAGCTAAGTCGAGGGATCTCTCATTAGCCATCACAATAAAATCAACATGTTGATACGAGATACAACCGGTGTCAATGTACTGTTCTTGTATTTTTGGAAAAATTTCAGAATTAAACTCATGACACGGTGGACAACCAATGTCCTCGTATGTCTCAACGACGACTTCACCATCGCCAAGCGTAGGTCGAGACAGTTGATCCTCTGGAGATATGTCTTCAAGTTTATCCGGCAACGGAGAGCTAAATAGAGCTGCACATCCAGCGATTCCAACCGTGCCAATTGTTCCACAACTGCCCAAAAATGTTCTCCGTTTCACATTCATATATTGAAGTACAGCAGCAAAAATTATGACGACTCTCACTTGTACTGAGCAAACAACATTGGCTTCCGTAAGGACAGTTACTCTCAGAAAGAGTTCATATGTATAGGTCTAAAAATCACAATGAGGGAACCTAACCTAAACTTACGTAAATCATGTGCACATCACCCACCTGAGGATTAATTAACTTTTACACCGCCTACATTTAGCAGCTTTTGAATGACACACGATCTCTCCTTGGAATAGTTAGGATTATGCGTGCACTTCTACTATCAAAAGTTTTCAGAGAAGCTAGTAGACATATTATAGTGTTAAGATGTAACCTGCTATAACTGAGTAAGCCAGTATACTATGCTTGGTTCTGAAACGGATCATATACACCTAGAAACTTTGTTCTGTCCTTGTAGTGGATATTGCTAACAGAACATCAAAAGAAATCAATGAAAAAAGGCAGACAATGACGGAAGATGTAGCCCCGATATTAGGTTAGGCGGATATACCGCCTCGGGACATTTGTATGTATTTCACCTTATATAATAAAACTTGTCTTGGTTTTAACAACATTCTCACAGATAAACTCATCCCAGTGACGTAGGACTTGACCCTGAACGGCTTACAATGACTCGTCTGGTAAGTGAATAGGGCACCTTTCTAACTATCAGCATCAGGTGCACAGCCATCACAGAATATCAAGTTCTACAGAAGGAGTGGGCAGCGTGCCTCGGAGCCGTCCGAATATCGGAGACTCTTGTGATTACAGCGGTAGCAAGGCGAACACCCACTGGCTTTAGCTGTGGGATGAAGCCTTTGTGAAAGGCATTTATCGCACCCTCGCCGGATTGAGCGGTATATGGGTTAGATTAATCCTTACAGGATTTACAGGGGGTACTTTGCATGAATCTTATTGGATTTCTTGGTCAGCTTGTATATAGCGAAATATGATTTATATGATGGAAAAAAGCCACTCGCCTGGTTAAAATTGGATAATTAAGTCCACAGGCAGCCACGACATAGTTCAAAAGTAGCCATGCAAAACAGTACTGACTATGAAGTTCGTAGGACGTGCCACATTATTCTTGATATGTTGTAGTAATTCGGGAATCTAACATATGTAATAAAATATTATAGAAATTCAAATAGAATTGCCGTTTCTCCAAAGACAGTCAATTCTGAGATCGAATGTATAGTCCTTCAATAACAAGTAGACAGAGCATTCGATGAAGGTGTGTTTGTCACCAGTTTTTCGACTAAGTTGCTGTTTGTAATGGCTTGCATACACAATGATGGTCAGACAGGTGGTTAATCGAGTAACAGGTTGGTGGTACTGCTAGCTGAGAGCACACAAGAAGCTGATCGGCTGAGAATAGAGGTTACAGCGGTATCGAGACGAACGCTCACCGGCTTTAGCCGTGTGGAGGAGGTTAAAGTGGAGAATAAAACACTAAAAGTGAAATACCCCTGCCTACTCACTCGCAGCAATAGCTGCTTGTTTCTTGAGGGAGGGGGATTTCTGGTTCCACAACGCGCTTTGTAGACACTTCATCAACTGTCGTCTCAGTGTCCACAGAGAACGCAGTCTCCACAGGCGTTGATTCCATATGCCCTTCAGAGAGACGATTCTGAGTTGCTGTAGCCGAGGTGTGGTCCCGCATTGCAGCGTACTTGAACGGCTCTTCCACCACGATTGATTTGTTGGATCGTCTATCACTTAGTTTCCAGAAACTCAGAGAGCGCACGGCTGTACCCTGTCTTATTCTACTCGCCCCTTGAGAACCGGGATAGCCTGTGAGAGTTAAATATCAGCAGGGGACAATAAGAGAACCTACAACAATCGGGGTGATACACTTATTTGAAGTGGATATTGGTATAAATGATTAAACCGTGCCACAGAGGTAGCCAATTCAGATCTTTAGTTTAGCTAAGGGAAGTAGCCGGTCATGTGTGAACAAGTTGATTATTCTGTTTTGTTGGCTCAAATAGCGAGTAAATATTCGAGATATATGTTTCACGAACACGACCCCCCCAGTTGTGCGTATATGTATCGATGATATCTTCTGCAACATCTCCCCGGAGGTACTTTACAATTCCACGGTCACCGGTTCGGTCCCGGAGATGTGTTGTGAAGAAGTGCCGGAAGTAATGTGGTGTTACATTTTCACCAGCACCAGCACCTTGGTTGTACCATCCTACCTCTGTTGCGTGCTGTCGGACAATCGCTCTTATTGCCTCTGGACTCAGGCGGCTTCCCCACTGGTTTCGCGTTGACATAAATAGCGGAGCAGGGTCTGCACTTGTGTCCGGCGAAATCGCAAGCCATTTACGAAGTACAATCGATAACTCTTGATCAACTGGAATAATCGTAGACCGTTTCCGTTTGTTCGCTGCAGTCCTTCCGTTGGGTATTTGATCACCTGACGCGACATAGATTGCTGGAATACGCCCCTCTAGTGCAGGTCGAATTGGATGTTCGTCCAGAGGAGACTTAGCAAGGGCAATGTCCCGTCGATCGAGATTACATAGCTCTCCGACTCGCATTCCGGTCTTGAGTAACATCAAGATCACAGCCTGATCAAGCGGATGAGTAATTGAATTAACAAATGAACGCATTTCGGGGATTGAGATGTCACGCCGAGTTGGGTCACGAGTAATCGTTTCATCCATTTCATCTGTCACAAGTGCCATTGGATTGCTTTCTAACTCACCAACCTGCACCATATAGTTATAAAATCTATGAACATAGGAGGCATACGAGGCAACAGTACTCTGTGAATATGAATCCCGTAATGAATGTACCCACGCCATGCATTCTCGTCGACCAGCGGTCCCTGGTGTTGCCTGTGTTGGACCACGATCTGGATCAGTAAGGAATGATTCAAAATTCCTGAGCACTCGCTCATACGCTGCAAGCGTGCGTGAGCTTTTACCATAATATTCCTGTTCAGTCAGAAAGTACTCAATCGGGTCGTCAGTCATGATCGATCACATCCTGTTGAGTGTGTAACCTTTACGAGGGGCGTACTTGATTTGATTCTGTTCTTGTAATTGTTCAAGTGTCTCCTCAAGACGCGTATCGATTCCTTCGGTCAGTTCATCGTGTAGTTCATCAAATGATTTTGGGCTTTCTCGTAAGCTGTCGAGGACAACTGTTTCAAGGTCGTCACCCCCAGGGTTATCGTCCGAAGAATCCAGTTCCTCGGCATCAATAGAAATGCCACGGTGACCGGCTTGCACCATTGTCCGAACAAACTCACTGAGTGTCATATCAAGCTCAGAAGCGTGGTCCTTCCATGTTGACTTTTGCTCAGCAGATACGTAGGTTTTAACGACTGATCGGTCTGATCCCCCACTCATGTTTGTCTATACGTGGAGGGATACACTAAAAAGTACTAGTTTCATGGATAAGGACTCTTATCATTGAGTCTAGTACCATATACACCGGGGAAATACCCCGTAACAGCGGCATGATTGATGATCTCCAAGTATTGATAGTACTAGAAAAAATCACCAATATGTTTATACTTGTGGCGACTGCTCTGATGAGCACTGGACTTTTTCAACAGGGGATGTGTATTCCCTGTATGGAACGGGTGCCATTTCTCGATAGTAATACAATCCAAAATAGTATTGATTTCTCACAGGCTGTGTCAGCTGTCCGGGATGGATATCGACAGCGAGGAAATGGAGCACCAGCTGAGCCACGGACGCTATTACATCACGAGCAGCCAGCAGGAATATTCACTGGCTACTTTGCTATTCTTCCAGAAACAAGTGTGATGGGGATGTACGTTTACAGTGGTGGGTTTGAATCAGGTGAGGCATGGTTTCTGTTTGGATTATACGATGCAGTTGAAGGCACTCCGCTTGGGATTTTTGATGGAGCTAGTTTAAATCCATACAAAACGGGTGCAACTGGCGCTGTGGGCGTTGATGCACTTGCTCGGTCGAATTCATCAACCGTCGGAATTATTGGTAGTGGTCCGCAGGCGTATGCGCAAATCCATGCAACAGCAGTTGTTCGGGATATTGAGTGTGTTTCCGTGTACTCACCTACAAAAGCACATCGAGAAGCATTTGCTGAACATGTTAACGGAGAGCTATCTGCGACTGTTCAAGCAGTTGATTCTGTGGCTGCAGCAACAATCGATTCTGATGTGGTTATCACTGCAACTCGGTCTCGAACACCTGTGGTCGACTTTGACCACATCTCCCCTGGAACGCACATCACGGCCATGGGACAGTACGGAGCGTTGAAACGAGAACTTGATGCAAAGACAGTCAGTGAATCCGTCTATGTTCCTGACTTACGTTCCCGGATCGAGTATGATGCAGGCTCATACATACAGGCTATTGAGGCAGGGAAAATTGAACCCGACCACATACATGGTGAACTTGGTGAGGTCATCACTGGAACTGTTCCAGGCAGACAGTCACCAGAGCAGATTACCGTGTTTGACAGTGGTGGTATGGCCATAGAAACAACAGCAGTTGCAGCTCATGTCAATGATCAAGTTAGTGATGCTGACATCGACATTGAACTTCCATTTATTTCATCAACAGAAGCATTTGGGCTGGATTATCGGTAGCCCTTTCTCCCTCATTAGACGAATTTCCGATTTTTGCACAGTACTGATTGCAGTAAATAAGAAGATGCCATCGTATATAGAGCAATTAGGGCTTTAGAATAACTGAGGTTATACCAGTAGCGCATCAGCTGGTGTCAACCCTGCTGCGTAAGCTCCGAGGAAGAACCCAATAATTGCACCACCATTAAGCAATGGCAGTCCAGCATGTGCACGACCACGAAGGACCATTGCAAGCAATATGGCAAGTCCAACAAGGGTACCAAGCAGTGTTCCAATTGCTGGGAGATTTAGTGCAACAGCCCCAATGCTGTATACTCCTGGGCCGACAGCACCGTGGAATGCAAGTGAGCTAACGATTAATATCGATGGCATGACAGCGTCACCAAGACCAATAAAGATAGCATTGCGGTCAGCTGGTTCAGTCTGTTTATCTGTCTCTGGAAGAGCATCCTTAGTCGTGTCATCACAATCAGGATCTAATGTAGTTTCTTCATCAGCATCCGACACGGGATTGCTTTCCTCAGCTGGCGTTTCAGCATCGTCAGAAAGTGCAGAACTATCCTCAGATGAATCAGAATGATCATCGTGATCCATCTCGTCCAGCTCCAAGTCTCGCAGCGAGAATGATCGTCGAGTCGGAACAACAAGCATCACTGGAACACGCATTTTCATTACGTTGTCTGCCAGTGTCAGCATGTGCTTTGTTCCATAGACGCTGATCGCATCATACACGGCAAGTAATATGAGAAAAATCACTGCTGGAAGCGGTCCGAAGCTAGATCCAAAAATGGCTACGGCACCTGCTCCAAGGATTACGCCGACAGCATCGATTACGTACCATTCCGGATAATAGACGAGTCCAGCGACTGCTCCGACCGCACCGATAATTGGTATGATCAGGGTTACCGCTGTTAAGACGGCTCCAGCGGTACCTGTTCCTGATGGGAGATGAGTCCTAAGTAAAATATCGAGCACTGTCCAGACAAGAAGCCCGGAAATGCCGATAATAAGCCAGTGAATTAGCTTATCTTTTCCATATTTAAACACAAGCAGCATTCCGCCAGTTGCAAGCAACAAAATGGCAATGAATATGAAACTGTTTGTCGGATCAGTTGGATCCTCAACAGCCTGCATAGCATCGGCCCCAGGGGTCAACATCGCCAGCGCGCCAAACTGAATCAGCAAAAACAGCACAGCCACTCCACCGGCGGCGGCTATATTTCGGTAACGATCCATACAGTAATATCATCAGCCTCAGCACTTAGAGAATTGTGATACATTGTTCTACGGAGGAATAATTTAGTTATTGCCGCGTGTGGTTCCTTTTGTCAGCTACTTCATATAGCAGTAAACATGGTGCATCTCGAGGAAAAGCCACAGACAATTCGTTGTATCTATCAGTCGAAAACTGACTTACAGCGATTAACGGCACAGCAGAGCGAATTACTGCAAACCATAGGCCAGTCCACGATCTCTGTCCTGACAACAACTATGTACCCGGATCGGCATACAACGTCTCTCCAAGGAAAATTGCAAGGTTAGTCTCATCAGATGGCGTAACAGCAGCATACGGATTCGAAACGGGACCAAACACATCAACAACTTTTCCGACAGCCGTTAGCTGTTCATCTACGACAGCAATTCCAATTTCCGGTACAGTATCAGCTAAACGAACGACAAGCAATCCCTGTGCAACTGTTTCAACATCCCCCAGTCGGTACATTATCCACGGAGTGCGTTGATGTATGCAGCCACTGCCTGCAAAAGGTCACTTCGCTTGGCGTCATCCGCGTTTTTAACAATGACTCGTCCTCGGGTTCGCCATGGTTCTCTCGGATATGCTGCATCTCGCTCGATTGTCGCATCATATCCGACTTGTCCTACTGCTTCTGCAACTTCGTCAACTGATGGGTCTGATACTGCGAGATCTTCTGGGACCCGGCGTCCTTTGGCCCTTGTAAGCTCGGCATCGAAATAGGCTGGATAAAGGATATTTTCGACCATTATCAGTGTGTTCGATGTCTTCCGGTAAAACCACTGTGTCTTCGGATTACTAGATCACCCTTTTTACACTCAATCTACGATTACTTCCTCTTTTTCTGGCTATGTACCGGCTTACCCGTATTATTGCCTTTCAAACCAACACCCAGCAATGACTGAGAGAGCACATATAAACTATATTTCGCTATATAGAAATGGGCGGACAGAGTCGTAAACAGCGGTGAACACGTTCACGGGATCGACGCTACTCGGCCAATACCCGATAGAAACAGCTGCAATTATTCTCTACCGATCATCAACAACAGAATTGGTACAATATCTAAACGAAAAGCAGCGTGAGTTCCTCGCCCCACCGTGAGCGGAGGTGAAGCGCGTCACTTCGGGGCGTGTTCTGGGTCTTCGGCATATCGTTCAACCAGTTCCACCGATACCGACCCTGTCGTCACAACCTTGTCCCCAACTTCCAGAATCCCCATCCCGGAAATATGCCTTCTGAATCTCAGAATACCGTTTCTAGCAAGTGCTTCCTTGGAGGACAGGTTGAATTGGTGGGGGCTGTTCGCGACGTCGTTACCTGTCTCTTTGAGGAATCGTATCTACAGAAAAAGCAGGCAAAGTGCCTCGAGGCTTGATCCCGAGGTACTTCACAGGCGAATCGCGCTCAAGAAGCAACTGGCCGATCGATGAAAGCCGTCTACAACGCTATTGATATGTTCTCCGATGACGGAGTCATCGATGTAACCAATAGGAAAGAACAGCAAGGTGTACCGAGCGCAAGACATTCTCGCGATCGTCGAAACACCGTAGCTCGACAGGCTTTCCGTCAAAATGCAAGCCGAGTGCTTCGGGTTTGATATTGTTTGTGTGCTGACCGATTCTTCTCTCTATCAGGATAGACATCGAGAAGCTCCCAGAGCGAGGACATCATGTGCATCGGATCGGCGCCAAGCTCACACTCTCTTTCGATCCATCACGGGGTAGAAGTACAGGACCGTGTATCCTCGGTTCCGGCTCCCTACCGAATAACCGGAAATAGGAGATTACATATATCGCTCCGTCAGTTACGGAGTCCCCGGAATAAGATGTCCTCGAAAATAAGCCAGCGAAAGCGAGATTCCTACGACTATTGCCCTAGCAGACTTTGACTTCCGACTGAGATGCGCCCAAGCGTACCTGCGACCGTGATATTTGCAGCCGTATACGCTTCACAGCTATTCTCGCCTGTATACTCTGGTTGCCGCAGTTTGTCGATTATATTCTTCGTCATTCATTCTTACTGTCACATTTAAATATAAGTATATGTCAAGTATTAACATGTCTGCCATCGAGCTCTCCGGACTAACAAAGCGATACGGAGATATCGTTGCCAACGACGACGTCACATTCGATGTTGAGTCAGGCGAGATATTCGGATATCTCGGGCCAAACGGAGCAGGTAAGACCACGACAATTCGATTGTTGCTTGGACTGATCAATCCGACTGATGGGACTGCACAAGTGCTCGGTGCTGATATCCGGGATCGCCGAGCACTTACATCTGTAAAGCACGACATTGGATATCTTCCAGATACGCTCGGATTCGATGAGCACTTGACTGGTAAAGAAGTCTTGGATTACTTTGCTCGCATGCGGGGTGACGAACGTCGCGAAGAAATGCTTCGTCTCTTTTCCCCACCGCTTGACAGAAAGGTTCGAGAGTACTCGGCGGGGAACCGACGGATGCTTGGGATCATACAGGCGTTCATGCACGACCCGGAGTTGGTAATCATGGACGAACCGACAGCTGGGCTTGATCCACTCAAACAAGATCGTCTTCATCTGTTCTTACAAGAGGAGTGCAAGAACGGTAAGACGATCTTCTTTTCGTCGCACATCCTAAGTGAGGTCCAGCGCATTGCAGATCGTGTGGGGATTATCCGGAATGGTAAGATTGTGACACTCGAAGGAGTTGAGAAGCTGATGAAGCAGGGTGGGAAGCAAGTGAGAGTGCACTTTTCAGATAACGTTAGTGAAGAAGAATTTTTAACCGAAGACATGATTGAAACAGAAATATCTGGGAAGTCAATTCGGTTTACGTATACTGGTGAGGTCAAATCCCTCCTTGAACATCTTGTGACATACAATGTAGAAGACATCGAAATCGCCGACCCACAGCTCGATGAAATCTTCAAGCATTACTACGGAAATAACAACCATGACAGCAATCCTCCGGAATGAGTCACGTCGATTGATACGAGGATCTCTTCTCCTCGGAGGAGCCTATGCGGTGTTACTGCTGTTCATTCTCTCGGTGTTTCCAAGTATGGCTGAGGAGTCAGAACTCATTGAAGAGGCATTTCCAGAAGCAATGCGCGGATTATTTGGGTTCGAAGAAATGCATACGCTGGAGGGATTTATTGGTTCGTACGTATTTTCGTTGATGTGGATAGTCTTCCTCGGGCTATATATCGCTTACCTTACCGGAGGCATGATCGCTGGTGATATCCGTCAACGGCGGATGGATCTTACCCTCTCAAATCCTGTCTCTCGGGAGTCAGTCGTCCTTCAGAAGTTCGCGAGTCTGTGGGTTCCGGTCACTGTCCTTACTATTATTCAAGTAACGATGCTTTACGCTGGATCTATCATTCTCAATGAGTCTCTCAATCCGGTTGCACTCGTACTCCTGCATTTCCTCTCAATTCCATATCTTCTGGTTTGTGGTGCTATTGGGATTCTTCTATCAGTGGTTCTCGATCGGGAAGAGCCAGCACAGGCCGGCGCACTGGGAATTGTGTTTCTACTGTGGCTGCTGGAGGGATTATCGGAGTTCGATCCCGATTATAAGTGGATTGGCGAGATTGCTCCGAGCCGTCACTTTGATTCGGCTAGTATTCTCATCCATGAGGAGTATGCTTGGTTCGACGCAGGAATCCTCTTAGTTACAGCTGCTGTTCTGATTGGTGTTGCCTTATTCCTGTTTACACGGAGGGACATATGAATAGAATAACAACCAATTCCATGATCACAGTGGTTCCAAGAATCCTTCTGGAGGGACACTTATGACAGCAATTCTTCGGACTGAATCAAGGCAGCGAGTTCGCGGACCAATCTACATCACTATTGTACTGTGGATATTTACGGCACTATATTTCGCTGTTTTCCCGGGGTTTTCAGAGGAAGCAGAAGAAATCACAGACGCATTCCCGGAGTATATATTCGATCTATTCGGGCTTGAAGCACTCCACACTATTGAAGGTTTTATTGCTGCCGAACTTTACTCATTCTTCTGGAGTCTACTTGTCGCAATATATTTTGCCTATATCGGGGCGGGAATGATTGCAGGTGATGTTGAAACGCGAAAATTAGATCTCACACTTTCGAATCCAATATCACGGGAATCGGTGCTGTTGCAGAAGGTAGCTTCACTCTGTGTTCCGCTTGTTATCTTGAATGTTGGACTATCTGTTCTAGTATACGTTGGTTCTATCATCATTGGCGAAAGAATAAATCCAGTTGCCATCGCAATGGTGCATTTCCTCTCGATTCCATATCTCTTGGTATGTGCTGCTATTGGACTCTTCCTGTCAGTGATAGTGGATCGTGTCCGTACAGCACGCTCAGCAGCCTTTGGAATAGTAATACTTCTGTGGCTTATTGACGCATTTTCTCGGTTACAAGAAGACTTCAGATGGGTTGGCAGATTCACCCCCAGTCGATACTGGGAAGAAGCAGATATTCTTGTTCATGAGCAATACGCCCTCGTTGATGCCGGTATACTTTTGACTGTATTCTTCATACTCGTCAGCATCGCACTTTTCATATTTACCCGACAGGATATTTGATATACTCACTAGTTTCAGTCAATACGACATGTATGGGAACAGGGGCCAGAACAGTTAAATGCGAGGCGAGCTCCGGCACTCAAATATTCCACAGAGATAACAGGCAAAGTGCTTCGGAGTTTGTTCCTGAAATACTTCACATATATGGAGTGAGATCTTCAGACTTCTTGATATATGCGGCATTGACCTCCTTCCACGACTAAATCCGGTGGATGTTTGACTCGCTACCGCTGTAACCACCAATCCATTTATTGCACTGTCTGACATAGCACGTCCATGTCAAGCATACAAGAGAAAGCTGAACAGGTGCCATACGGTGCTGGAGCAATTTTTGGAGTGGGCGCATACCTGTTTAGCTATATTCTCATATTTGCTCTTGTCTTCATTGGTGAAGACGAGTTATCTGATGATATTGTTGATGCATCTGGATGGATTTTATATAATGCACAGTTTGTAGACATTGAAATCTCCTCTGAAGAGGAAGTCGTCGATGATATCTTCGATGACACAACAATTAATTACGTTACGGAGGCTAGTGTCGAGCTCCCTTCGCTTGTATATCATCTTGTGCCAATTCTAGTACTTCTTAGTGCTGGGTTTATACTGGTCACGTATGCAGATATCGACTCAGAGATCATTGGTATCATGTCAGGGGCCTCGATTGTCAGCGGTACGGTGGTTTTGGCTGTCCTTGGCACGTTTGTATTTGAGATAACAGAAACGGTTGAGTTAGCCGACGTTGACGTAACCTATGCGCCACCACTTCTTGAGAGCATAATTTTTGTCGGGATCCTGTTTCCGGTTATCTTTGGGGCAATTGGCGGGTTAGTTGCTACACAGGTTGAGTCTTAAGCGACACCACTCCTCACCTGACCTCGTTCCACGGCTAAAGTCGTGGTATTCCCGTGGTACCGCACCGGTTAAGTGGAAGTATCAGGGTTGCAGTTTTGTCGCTATGATTAGACTGCTGGTGGAGATAAGCCGCCGTTTTCGACCCCTGACATGGAATGCAGAGATACCGTGCTTCCCAAGAGCCACGGTCAGTGAATCGAAATAGATTCCCTCAGACATGGTGTGATCTGATTACCAAGGCGGTCAAACCGCGTCAGGACAGTCATGTCTACCTCTTGATTAAGAAGGAAAATCTGGCTTGGAGCTCTTATTACTGATTAGGTCCTAATTGTCAGCTTCATCCACTCCACAAATAGGTCTTCGCTTCGCTACCGCTGTAATTGATACCACGTGGAAAGCAGATACATCATACATTCTTGATGAATGGATTACATTGGCAGTCGGCATCAAGTTCATTACCATTGGTAACATATCATAATATATGAGTGACCAAGACAAAGGCCGATTTCAGCAACTCGATTCAGCAATGAACCGGATCCGAGACAGCTTTGACGATATTGTAGATGAATCAAAAGAGGCGGGACAAAAGGCGTTTGTTGGTGCAAGGGAAATGGTCGATTCACTAGAGGATCGAGTCGATCAGCTCCGTGACCGTACTGAGGATGAGCTTGACGATGTTGTCGATGAGTCAAAGGAACTCAGTGATGACGTCGAATCAGAACTCCGGGAAGCAATCAACGATCTAGAGGATGATGTTGAAGAATTGCGATACAGACTTGATGATGAACTTGATGAAGCAGTCGATGAATCAAAAGAAGCTAGCGAAGAAATGCGAACCCGTGTCGAACAAGCAGTCGATGAATTGGAGGATCGTATTGAGAAGCTCCGAAATCGAATTCGTAGCTAACGGTATCGCGTGTCGTTAGTACGAGGTGTTAGTTTTAGAGATATCTGTATGAGAAGGATGTTCAAAATACTGATATTATTAACTATACCTATTCTATTACCAGTATTTTATATGCTGGATAGAATTATTGTTATACAGCGACTTAGGGAGTTCATATAGATATGGGAAAAGATATTCCAGTAACCATTCTCTCAGGCATCCTTGGAGCCGGAAAGACAACGACGTTGAATCACTTACTGAACCAAACTGAAACATCCGATATTGCTGTTTTGGTAAACGATATGGGAGCGGTAAACGTTGATGCTGCAGATATTAAACGCCAATCAACTCTCTCAGAAGGAGAGGTCGTTGAACTGTCTAATGGCTGCATATGTTGTGGTGTTAGAGGTGAGTTTGAGCGTGCTGTTATTGATTTAGCTTTGGAGGAATCATTTTCTGCGCTTATAATTGAGCCATCAGGTATTTCGGAGCCAGAAACACTGATTCAAACGCTGATACAAGGAAGAGCAGGCAGTTTCTATGATCTCTCGAGTGCTGTAACCGTGGTTGATGCGCGTCGTTTTTACGATGCATTCGTCGGCATGGAGCAGCCGGATCTTGGAAGCGAGGGTGACAAATCACTTTCTGATCTTATTGCCTCTGGGATCGAATTCTGTGACACTGTCTTACTGAACAAGACAGACCTGATTACAGAAGAAGAACGTAAAGAGACTACTCGTATCCTCCGGTCAATGCAACCGGAAGCACGGGTTGTAGAGACAACATATGGTGCTGCCGATCCCGAGAACATACTCTGGACTGACCGATTTGATATAAGAACAGTTTCTACATCTGCACACTGGAAACAGACAATCGGAGCTCACCGTCAAGATCCAGATACACCCGATGATGAAGGAACCTTAGAACACAACCATGATCACAACCACTCTCACGGCGAGCATGAGGACCACGACCACCAGCATGCTCACGATGGACACCTGCCGGAAGAGTATGGAGTCAGTTCATTCGTGTTTGAGTCTTGGAAACCATTCCACCCAGAACGATTAGCTGCCTTTTTCGATAATCCACCAGTAACGGTAATTCGAGTGAAGGGGAATGCGCATATTGCTGGTCGACCAAACTATGCGATCAATGTTTCACTGGCTGGTGTTGAGACCCATGTTGAAGCAGCCGGCCGATGGATTGTCTCACTTCCACCAGGAAGACAGGCTGCGTATCGTGAATCACGTGATCCAGACTGGCATTCGGAGTACGGAGACAGAAAGACCGAGCTTGTCGTAATTGGTCAGGAGATGAACGTAAAGCAGATCAGGAATCAATTAGAAGACTGTGTAGTCGGGGAAGGAGAGCTAACAGAGGAAGTTGATCAGCGTAATAATCCATTTCCAAAACGGGAAGACGAAACGGTACAGTTTCAAGCCTTCACCGAGAGCGGAGCAGATTAGCTACCAACAAACTACTCTGTATATCTCCGTTGGATTTCATTCCGAAGATCGTTTGTAATCTGTTGCTCAGCTTCTTGTAGAGCTCTGACCGCCTCATCGGTGAACTCAACTGAAATTGTCGGCAGACCGCGGCCAAATAGTGATCCGACGACATCCGCAGGGTCAATCGTCGTTTCAAAGGTAAAAGCGTGCTTGTGTTCCTGAAATGGTCCAGTAAATGGGAACGCTTCTTCTACTAGATATAGTGCCTCATCAGATTCTAGTGCCGCTGTTGTTGCATCCCAAAATTCATCATTCGAATGTTGAACAATAGGTCGGATACCGTCCGCAAGTTCTTCGAGTCTACTCATCGTTTGCTGAACAACGATAGATTGCTGTTGCTCTGAAACGTCCTCTGCAAGCGCATCAAGGTAATTATCATACTGTAGTAATTCGCGTTGGTACATATCGATTGAGTCTCCGTTCTCTACTGCATCAAGTAGCACTTGGAATTGATTGTTTGTGCGTGTTTGATACTCTTGTAATTCTGGACGAACAATTTCTTCCTCAATAAACGATGAGTTCTTCCGAAGAATGTCAACAAATCGTCCACCTGATTGGAACCCTGATCCCTGTAACACTCGCTCAACGCTAAATTCATCTCGAGTAGTGTTGATTGTTTCTTCAAGAAAATGTTGGAATCCGCGTTCTGCTGCCAAACGACTCATTAATCGTGACGTAAGAGACTGAAACAAATAGGGATGTTGCTCTTCTCCACAGTGCCGAGATCGACAAAGCGAATTAGTCGCCATTCGCAGTTCTGCTTCCTGAAAGCACTGGCGATGATGTTTGCAAAATTATCGTTCAGTTGATCAATCGGAGCTAACTGTATCAACCAGCGAATCGACTGTCACCGGACACTTGAGTAAATATTCTCTCTCTCCGCTTCGGTGGGGGGTCTGGTTCCAGTACTGCTCTGCATCTAACAGAACCTCTGGAATTGTTGTTCCGCGACGATGCTGCGAATAAAATGGTCCAGTCGGGTCGACATCTGAAATCTTGAAGATATCATATCTATCATGAAGCCCAATCTGTCGTGCTGCTCGTTTAGCGCTTTTTACTGTCTCAAACACGACGACTGCTTGAAACCGCGATGGGCACTCCTCGTACTCTCCTCGTCGCGCGATCTCTAGAAGCCATTCCCTGATTGCTTCGATTGATTGATTTGGATTTGTCAGGGTTGCCTCTGCCCATTGACAGCCATTGTATGAAAGTCCATCTGGGAACCACTTAACCAATGGCTTGTGTTGGGTGTTAATGATATCACTATGTGGATCAACGAGTCGCACGGTTTGACCAGGAGACAACTCGTTGACTTTTCGATAGAGATAGGCGTCCATAACGTATAATTACTGTATCGGATCAAAATACTTCGGCTTGTCTTGGAGAAGTTGCTAATAATGCTTACATCGGACTCGTATGTGAACTCAGCTTCAGGATTCAACCCCCGAACAATCGCTTTGTATCGTCTGTACAAACGGTTCAATCAGACCTGCCTGTGAATTAGATAAGCTAAAGTTCAACACAGAGTTGGTCAGAGACTTTTGCTAATCATCAAGCATTGAATGATACCGTTGTTCAATGTTGGCAGCAAGAACAAAATCAAGCTCTTGCAGTCCATCTACGTCATGCGAGTACAATGTAATTGAAACGTTCCCCCATGAGAGATGAATATCTGGGTGGTGCCAGTATTCATCGGCTAATTCTCCTACTTCGTTTGTAAATGCGAGTGCCTCGTTAAAATCTGAAAAATCAAATGAGCCTTCTAAGTGATGTCCATCGACAACTTCCCAAACAGACTCATCAAGTCTTTGGAGGTAAGCGCGTCGTTCAGTTGGGCTCAAAACACCGTCTTGAGGTTCTTTATCAGCTAAGTCTGACATAGTTGTATATATGGCTCTGGTCTCTTGAGTGCTACTACCATAAGTCACAATTACTACATAGATCTTTTAAGCTGAACAGACACTATGAAGTCAAATACACTAGTATAATGTTGGAACTACGAACCAGATTTGTATCCTTCCCTTCACGGAAGGATCAAGTCGGATGACGCGAGGATGGGCATCAAGATTGTTGACGTTTACTGCCTTGGAGCCAATTCCCGTGACATCCGCCTCAATATTTCTGTGAACTATCCTTAACCTACACTCCACCTTCAGCGGGGCTTTGTGGATATTTTAGCCTGTAAAGATTAAGAATCAAGAACAATATTAGGTTGGAGCTGATTCAGACACCGGAGAAGATTCCAGAGTGAGGTGAGTCATAATATAGGCGTCAAGCATATTTCGACCTTCTTCCATCATAGATACCTCAGAAAAAGATACACTACGCATAATAATCCCATACGCGGTTGCGTATATTAGTTCAGCAGTCTTACGCGGATTGACATCAGTGAATATGCTTTGCTCGACTCCATCTTCAATTGCTGCTGTTAACGCCGAAAGCCAAATTTTGTCCGACCGGTCAAATTGTTCCTGATAGGCTTCGTGGTAGGGTGCTTGAGAACGAATTTCTAGAATTACTCGCCGTGATTGGAGTTCTTCCTCGGCTGGATTCCTTGGAAGAATTTGGTCAAGCACTGCCTGTAGCCGGTCTATTGGGTTTTCTGCATCAATCTCTGCGATGTCATTCTCAATTTGGCTGAGAATATGTCGCAAAAAGTCTTCTAATAATTTTTCTTTGTTCTCATAATGATAGTATAGCAGTGACTTGCTCTTATCAAACTCTTCAGCAATATCAGCAATTGTTGTCGTGGGATAGCCGTTATTTGCGAGGGCACGGAAGGTTGCCCCCATAATCTCCTCTGTGGTGGCCTCTTCAGAAGCTGATTTACCCATTAATATGCAACTATGATCGTTCATTAATTAACTCTTAACGGAAAAAGCGCACACAGGTTGTTGAGCTCAGTACATATAGCCTAACCTGAATATAAGTACACGGATAATTGGAGAAATGAATTACCTTGCCTACTCGTTCCCGTTAGTCGCTCCTTGAGGACGGGGACGTAACCTGTAGAAGTTAAGAGAAAATTACAGGGTGTTCTTTGGGGAACTGGTATTTACTCAGACCATTGCCTGTGCTGTCTGTGGTGGAAATATGAGACACACGCGTTGACCGGGGGGTTTCCCCGTATCAACGCAAAAGGCACGTGGAACGCGCCGGTTCCGGGGCAGGAAGATCCGGATGGCGTCCTACGTGCCGTGCCCCATTGCAGTATACGAATATTTCCGGGGCAGGGGAACCGGGTTGCAATTGGTGTTTTGGGCGTATTCACACGACGAGGGGATGGAACCGTCGACGAGATTGTGGTCTGGCGGTCTATGCTGGTTTCACCCAGCATGATATACTGAATGAGCGTTCAACATAAATTTATCGCTATTTCTCGTGCCAGGAAAATTAGTGCGACGGCATAGTGATTATCGACTTGATACTCGGTAACTCGGAGAGGAATCATCGTACCTTGTAGTAGGTGTCAACTGCTCTGCACCACCGTGCACAGAGATTGTCAGTGGACTCGACTCTACCCCCGAAAGCGAGAGAGCCAGTGTATCTGACTAACTCAGGGCCCTCACTCCTGACGTGAGAGGGCATTGACCGACGTCCCTCCGACCAGACGGCTGATGTCCTTGCCCGTAGTGGAACCGGAATCAGCCTTGATACTTATTTGAAAACATTCTCAAAATCAGTATATGTGTAGCTCAACATTTCATTTATCGAGGATTATACGCTGAACAGGCGCAATACCACGGCCTTCAGGCCGTGGATACGCGCCGTCACTCGGTGACACGTTCCACCGACTCCGACAGGCCCGGATATTCTACGCCAAACACAGGTTTTAATCGATTCTGTTCCATAACTAGTTATGAAAACAGCACGATGCTGGAGACGACCCGCACCTACGTCGCACGCATCACGAACCACGAACAGGTTCATGACGATCTTGATGCCTGCGGGTTTGCAGCATCGAAACTGTGGAACGTTGGCCGCTACTACATCCAAGGCCGGTGGGACGACGACGGCGAGATTCCCGACGAGAAAGAATTGAAATCGGAGTTGAAAAACCACGAACGCTATAGTGACCTGCATTCTCAGTCAAGTCAGCGAGTTCTTGAAGAGCTTGCTGAGGCGTTTAACGGCTGGTACAACTCCGACGACGGCAATGACCCACCGGGATACCGGAAACGTGGCGACCGACACCCGCGCTCCACCGTGACGTGGAAACAGAAAGGCATCAAACACGACGCCAAACACAGTCAACTCCGCCTCTCGAAAGGTTGGAATCTGAAAGACGGGCGGTCAGACTTCATCCTCGCAGAGTACGAAACCCGGCCCGACGTAGAAGTCGAGAACATCCAACAGGTGCGTGCCGTCTGGAACGGCGACAAGTGGGAACTTCACATCGTTTGTAAGAAAGAGATTCCCGTTGAGGACGCACCCGGCGAGAATACAGCGGGTATCGACCTCGGTATCAGCAACTACCTCGCCATCGACTACGAAGACGGCCCTTCTGAGTTGTATCCGGGGAACGTGTTGAAAGAGGACAAGCACTACTTCACCCGCGAGGAGTACCAGACCGAAGGCAAGAACGGGCCGTCCAAGCGAGCGCGGACGGCTCGGCAGAAACTCTCCCGACGCAAAGACCATTTCCTCCACACGCTCTCGAAACACATCGTTGAACGATGTGTCGAAGAAGGTGTAGAGGAGATAGCAGTTGGCGACCTCAGCGACATCCGCGAGGATGAGAACGGTGACTCGCGGGAGTGGGGCCAGTCGGGGAACAAGAAACTCCACGGATGGGAGTTCGACCGATTCGCCCGTCTCCTTGAATACAAGGCCGAGGAACACGGCATCCTCGTTGACCGGGTAGACGAGGAGAACACCTCAATGACGTGTTCGTGTTGCGGGCAGATTCGGGACAGCAATCGCGTGGAGCGCGGGCTGTACGTCTGTGAGTCGTGTGAGACGACGATGAACGCAGACGTGAATGGCGCGGTGAACATCCGTAGAAAGATAACTCAGAGTCCCCCAACAGGGGATATGAGTAACGGCTGGTTGGCACAGCCCGGAGTCTTCCTGTTCGACCGCGAGAGCGGACGGTTCACACCGAGAGAACAGGGAGTCTGCAAACCCTAATATCCCAACGCTCGGGATTCCTCCGCCTTCAGGCGGAGGAGGATGTCAAGTGTAATGGCGCTAGATTTTGTCTTTTATCACAAGTAAAATTACAATAATGACAATCCAAAAGAGGTGATAGTATATATATATTATATATGCAGCATTCAGAGGCGAGTTCACAAAAGAATACTAAAAGCCCTCTTCGAACGGCACTTGTTGGGTTTGGGTTAGCGATTCTTGGCATCCTCGTTGCAGAGATTATGATAGCTCCTGCAGCAGTGGTTGACCCAAGTCTTGCCGATGGAATTGGGGAAGCGACAATGACAGGTCAGAGTCTCGCGTTAATCTTGAATTTTGTTGGAATGGCACTGGCCGGAATAGCATACCTCATATTCACCGACCGCGGGCTATCTTGGATCGATCTTCGCCAGCCGACCCGTTCGGACTGGCGATATGTGGTTCTCGGTAGTCTAGCAAGTCTCGGACTTCTAGTTTTATTTCAGGTTATTGTCTGGCTTGGGGTGCCAGCTGCAGACAGTCAGGTAATCGATATTGTCGGAGATAGTCAGACAATGATCTTGATTATGATCGTTATTGTATTCTTATTTAACGCGCCAGCGGAGGAGTTTCTGTTTCGGAATGTGATCCAGAAACGCCTATACGAAGGGTTTTCGCGGAGAGATGCAATCCTTGTCACAAGCGCTATTTTTGCGATAATTCATATTCCGATGTATGTCATGTATGCGGACACCGTCTTGGCAACGATGACCTCAATTATCCTTATGTTTGCTGGATCAGTTATTTTTGGGTATGTATACGCACAAACAGAGAATCTGTTTGTCCCAACTCTTGCGCATGCAGTATATAACGCGGTACAATTTGCACTTCTTTATTTAGCAATTGAACTTGGTATTGAAGAAGTTCAACCTGGATTTGTTCTTACCAGTATTGGATTATAGTGCCTTTGGCAGAATTCAATCTGTCAGTAGGTCACTAGAAGATAGCGAATCAGATCGTTGTCGATACCGACTGAAGGTGTCCTGTGCCCACTCATAGATTGCAGTATTTTCAGAATCAACTGCCCCCCGAAGAACGCCTTGCGTATCACGGACTAACAGACATACTGCTTCATCTGCAACCATCACAGCTAGTGGAATATCGTCAGTAACAGCGATTTCACTTCGGTCATGGCGAACTAATTCTTGAAGCTTGGCACTTAGCTCTTCGTCAGATTGCAGTGCACTGATGGCTGCACGTGAAAAAATTCCATTAAACTGTGTGTCTCCATTGGTTACTAGGTCATGCACAATAGTCAATGTTTCCTCGTTAAACGCATGTGAGACGGTCGTGATTCTTGCTGCGCCATCAATCAAGGTTAGAAGCCGTTTTAGCGGTGCGTTCGGACGGGTTCGAGTTGGTGTTGTTATCCTTGTATCCGCGAGATGTTGGATATCAAAAGTAAACTCATCTTCAGGGAGATAAGCGGCAATCCCTCGTAGCTGCTGCTCAGTCGTTATCATCTCCATGAGTTGTGTGAATCCTTTACAGACAAGGGATCCTGTTGAAGTTGTCGTGTAAGCGCTATCCACCCGTTTCACCCATGATCGGTCTTGAAAGTCACCAAGGATACGACCGAGTGTTGCCTGTGAAACATCAGTTTGTTCTGCGAGTTCCTTTCTGGTGTAAGTTCCATTTGAGAGTAACTGAAGAACCTCAACACGATTAGGAGAAAGCGCTAAGAATTCAATCTCCTCAAGAGCCGACTCCATATTATTACATGTGGCGGTTGCGCAATAAAAGATTTCGCGCAGTGCAATGATTTCATGACCCGAAATACACATCGGCCGTCATAAATTTGCACAAAAAAGCAGTGTATACGGCCATTGCAATACTTTCTGGCTGAACCTATGCGTATGCCAGCACTTGTTATAGATAGGTGATTTACTTGTTTATTTTTAGACTTACCGACCGAGGTGGTATTCGGTGAACCGTCAGTCAATCTTATACTTCACTCTCGCAGGCGTATTCTTTGGAGGCACGTTTGTTGCCGCCAGAGGAGGATTGGAGTACTTCCCACCTCTGCTATTTGTTGCACTACGTTTCGACATCGCAGCAGCTCTGCTGTTAGCATATGTACTTATTGCGTATTCACGTGAAGAAATCTTGCCACGGTCATCTGATGATATTGTCAGTATCATTGGCACAGGTGTGCTCGTTATTGGATTAGCAAACGCATTCCTATTCGTAGGGCAGCAGTACGCACCAAGTTCTGTCGGAGCAATTGTGTTTAGCCTAATCCCGATTCTAACAACGTTGTTTGCGGCAGTATTACTTGGATCAAAAGAGTTCTCTAATCGAACGATTACAGGGACAGTGATCGGCCTAGTTGGCGTTGTGCTTGTTGTGAGTCCCGACTTAGCAACAAGTGGCAGCATGACAGGTCGTATCGCACTCTTTGTTGGTGCGGTAAGTGCTGCATTGGGTGCGGTACTTATCAAATACGCACAGCCACAAATCTCAAGCACTGTACGAATTGCATGGGGGTTGCCACTTGCTGCAATTCTTTCACATGGATTCGCATTCACTGCTGGTGAGGAATTTGGAGAGATTATCTGGACAACAGAAGCACTGTTAGCGCTAGCGTACGTCAGTATCTTTGCTGGTGTCCTCGCGTATACTGCATACTTTGCGTTGCTTGACACAGCAGGTCCAGTTCAGGCCAACCTGATGTTTTATCTCATACCAATTGTCTCGACAATCGGTGGAGCGGTGTTACTTGGTGAGTCGATAACTCCGTTTGTAGTGCTTGGATTTGTAATCGTCTTTGTTGGATTTGCCGTTATCGGAAGTGAGTCAGTCGAAATCAATGAGATTCGTGTCCGCATGTACAATACACTAACCAAGTCAGATACGAACGTCTCTGAAGTTTCAAACCAACAGAAGTCAGACTAACTAGCAACTTCACAGAAGAATCAGGACGGATACCACGGGGTTGACGCCGAGGTACTTTACAGTGTTAATGCCAGCCAACTCCTCACGGAGAAGGTCGGGAGGAATTACATTTGCCTGCGGGTGCGGTGCGGTCCCAAGACGGCGAAGCCTCGGGGCTTGACCCCAAGGTACTTCACAGCAAGGGCGTCTCACCGCGGGCGAAGGAGGACGATAGCGAAGTCAGGCAGGTGCTGAACTTCGTCGACGCGTTCGCAGAAACAGATCCCGAAACAGTCCACCCCCTGCTCGCCCGGTTCGATCGAATCGTTCGGTATAACGTCCAGCGAGCCTCCTACGGCGATCATCCTGTCGCTACTATCAACAGGGGACATGTCACCGGTGCGCTAGCGTCGACGACTCTACGGCAGCACGTCCAGTCTTGCGTCGAGTGATCGGGAATCGCTATTCAGCACGGCTGCTGAAATCTGCCATTGGCAGAGGACCTCAATAGGGCTACTTCGATCTGCTCCATCGCAACTGCTGTTTTCAGGGGGCTAGAATGGGTGAAACCCACCTCAATGGCATTATAAGACGACCCGTTTTAGTTGGATTGACGGGCTGATTCTGTTCGATCAGTATAGCTGCTAACCGATGTCATCGGGAGCGTCTAAACAAGGCTAAGAAATTGTATCCATAACAACTGTTATTTCTGGCGAGGAGGAAGCGCCCAATCTACGCTCATCCCATTTTGCCGATTTGGTCGCGTAATGGCCTCCATGATTGAATTTCTAAGTTCTGGAGTGACAAGTGCAGCAGTCATTATCCATGCAACATCCTTTCGAGAAATGGTGCCCCAGAGCTTTGTCCCTGGTTTTGCGACGGTCACTTCTCGTGTCAGCGGTCCATTCGTGAGGATCCCTGCTCGAATGATAGTATAAGCAATCTGCCCTTCCCGAAGTGCATTTTCTGCTTGTTCCTTTGCCCGCTGCACGCGTTTGATTGCAATGTTGAATATCGTCCCAAGTGCACTGTGTGGTTCTGGTCCCACACCGAGTGCTGATTCCATGATGAACTGGTCAACGTCTGTCTGTATAGCTGCGTCTATCAGTGCTTGATTGCCGGCACCATCCACAAGCGGTTCAGACGAAAGAATTGCTCTTGGAGACGATCCAACAGCCGAAAGAATAACATCAACATCAGCCAGCGTCTGTTTTAGATTTGATGGTGATAGGAGGTCGTCAACAACGACTTGGTCAGCGCCAAGTGTTCTCAACATATCCTCATTCTCAGCACTTCGGGTCATCGCTGTGACTGTTGGAGATCGGTTGTCCAAGAGCCGTATTATTTCTCTTCCTGTTCCACCGGTTGCACCAGCAACTAGCACAGAGTTGGGTACATCTTCCATACATTATGTTTAGCCTGCCTACGTATTTGCTATTTGGAAGCAAAGACCATTGATTCGAATAGTACTTAAAGCTATTTGGGGACAACGTTATTTGATTGCACACTGATATTATATTATGTCTTCAGTTAATAATAATCGACTTCAATCAGAGGTCAGCCCATATCTGCAACAGCATGCTGACAATCCTGTTTGTTGGCAGCCATGGGATAAAGAGGCACGAAAGGCAGCAAAGCGTGAAGATAAGCCAATATTCCTTTCTGTCGGATATTCCGCCTGTCACTGGTGTCATGTAATGGAAGAAGAATCATTTAGCGACCCGGATATTGCTAATCGTTTAAATAAATCCTTTATTCCAATCAAAGTTGATCGTGAGGAACATCCTGCCGTTGATCGGGTTTATCAACAGCTGTGCCAGCTTGTGACTGGTCATGGAGGATGGCCATTGTCCATTTGGCTGACGCCCGAACTAAAACCATTTGCAGTTGGAACTTACTATCCGCCAGAAGAGCGCTATGGACGTCAGTCATTTAGATCACGGCTGGACGACCTTGTGACAGAGTGGGAGACAAACCGGACAGAGGTCGATGCCCGGGCTGATCAGTGGACAACAGCACTCGAACAACACTTTCAACCGTCAAATAATGTCGCACCCTCAACATTCAATCTCAAAACGGTTGCAACAACTGCTGTTAGCCGGGCTGATGATGAGTATGGCGGATGGGGAAATAGAACAAAATTCCCGCACACTGGACGGATAGAGGCGCTTTTGCTCGCGACGGAGATGTTTGGTGAAGAGGTATACCGCGACACGGCGACTCGGGCGCTCGAAGCGATGGCTACCGGTGGATTATATGATCATGTTGGGGGAGGGTTCCATCGGTATGCTACTGATCGAGAGTGGACAGTTCCGCATTTTGAAAAGATGCTGTATGATAATGCCGAGTTACTTCGCGTCTATGCACTGGCGTATGCATCGACTGAGAATCGCCAGTACGAGACAGTTGTACGCGAGACGGCTGACTTCTTATATGAACACATGCGGCATCCTGATGGTGGGTACTATGGCACGATTGATGCACAGAGTGATCCCCCAAGCACACGAGGAAGCTATACCGAATCAGAAGGTGCGTATTACACATGGACTCCAGATGAGATTGATAGAGTACTTGAACCTGAACGAGGGGAGATAGTTAAAAATCGGTATGGGATAACACCAGAGGGGAACTTTAATAACACAACTGTATTGACGATTAGTGCAACAATAGAAGAACTTGCTGATCAATTTTCTCTATCAACAGCAGCAATCAACGAACATCTTACTCAAGCAAAGACAGAGTTGCAACGGGCCCGAGGACAGCGACCAGCTCCACATACGGATAAGAAAGTCATCACTGCATGGAATGGACTTATGATTCATAGTCTTGTAACGGCAGCTGTTATCTTTGATGATGACGAGTATATGACACAGGCAGAGCAAGTGCTCTCGTTTATTCAGTCAAATCTCTATGATAATGGCCAGTTGTCCCGTGGATACCTTGATAAGACACGGATGGATACCGCTGCTCTATCTGATTATGCGATGACTGGTCTTGGAACACTAGCATATACACGGGCAACAAATGATGATACATATGTCCCAATGCTACATGCGATTATTCAGGACATTTTTGATCAGTTCTGGGATAAACAAGATGGACAAATATATTACACTTCGGCCCGCCGAAACGATCTAATTGTTAGGCCGGTTGATCACACAGATCAGTCGCTTCCGTCTAGTACAGGAACTGTCCTTCGGCTGCTGACAGGAGCTAAACGTACTACTAGTATTGAATACGAAAGTAAAATTATCGACCAGATGTTATCAACAGTCCGACCACAAGCAAGTAATCAACCGTTATTGCACGCAACAATCGCGATTGGAATCAGCCAAGACCGGTATAATCAGTTATTTGATGGGTACCTGTAGTCACACTATCCTATACGCTGGAAGTCAATATTGATCTCCTCATGCAGCTGAAGCGATGTATTTTCTCCTCGCCACTGCTGTGATTGCTCAGTCTATATACAAAATAAATATGGCCTAGTGGGGAACAACGCCCTACTTATGATCAGGAACTGAGGATGGAGCGTCAAATACAGACCGTAACCGGTGGTGTCGGTACACAAATCCAATTGATAGTCCGGCACGAACAAACGCTGTTGGAACTGCTGGAGGTGGTTCATACGTAATATGATCAATAGCGACAGTAGTGTCATCTTGTGCTATAAACTGGTGTCGGTGTTTCCAAACTGGTAACAGACCATTCGTTGCTATATCAATGAAGTGTGCCTGGTCTTCAGTGTAGTTCCGTTCTGTTATCTCTGTTTCCCATGTAATCCTCGGACCAACAACAGCTGGCTGTACCGACAGTACGATTTTTGTACCTTCTGTCAGTGTCTGAGATATATCGGCATGTGCTGGTCCATTAGGCGGCTTAATTCGATCAATTCTTGGAGATAAAATACTTGGCGTTAGCTGCAATAGCCCGTGTCCAGTTGAGTGGAACTCCCAGACTGATTTAAGTGACGCATCAACAGCTGTTTTCTTGTGAAACTGTGCCATAGATATTGGTAAAAGAACTGAGGCATATTATTGATTGTTGTACAGGAGGTCAAGGCGACAGCCCCGAGGCCTGACCCTGAGGTGCGTTCACATCCATGGAAGTTATGTTCAGACACTTCTAACGCCAGTTATGGAACTCGATGTTGTCGATCTTGATCACGTCGCGATTCATGTAACCGATCTTGATCGGGCTCTATGGTTTTACCATGAGTTACTTGGAATGGAGATCCGTGATCATGAACGATATAAACGAGGAGAAGTCCCGTTTGTTGCTGTGGTTGCTGGGGGCCGACATATCCACTTAGTTCCAACTGACACAGATGACATTGACGTCGGAGGAGAACACATCTGCCTACTGCTTCGATCAGAAACAGTTGACACAGAAAACGAACTAAGATCACTCCTTGCTGAACTCCAAGAGCATGGCGTCTCCGTTGAGTCCAATGAACCGTTCAAACGGTACGGTGCATATGGAAATGCATGGGCAGCATATGTTCGTGATCCAGATAACCGTCGCATTGAACTAAAGCTGCATTGAAGGGGGATACTTGACCTCCCCTCACGGCTGAAGTCGTTGGGTTCCACCAGATTTCTGCCGCTGTTGGTACTGCCTTGGAAGTTAAGACGATTGAGTCCAACAAGCAGATATGACGCCATTTGACGCAGAAAAATTCGAAGACAAGTACAAGCACTATTTTACTGAACTACAGCAGGCCTACCGGAATGCTTTCGAAGAGATGGAGCAACGCTATGACTCAGATATTGTCCACTACATTGATCAACATCTTCTGGCAGAAAGTGAACCATTTTACGATGGAAATGGCAGGTTTCGGGTAGAACTCTCAAACGACACAGAACGGCAGGTAGAAGATGAAGACATGAGTGAAATACTTGAGGAGTATATACAGGTTCTTGAAGAGCAGATTGCAGCAGAGTTTGAATTTCAGTAGTAGTAGGGGTTAGATCGGACTATCTAACGGGGTCGTATACTTGGCTGGAGAGATTCAATTTAACTTTTATAGTCTAAGTCGCCGGAGTTAAGAAACGGTCGAATAACACAAGTAGGGCGGGGACACAACTGTGTGCGCTTAGTCCGGTCAACAGATTCAGATTGATTGGTAGTCAGCAGCAAGATTAGAGCGGGACATGCCTGCAATCAGCCTCTATTCTCCCGTTATCACCGAGTATTGATGGGAGACTCCGGGGCGACAATAACTGCGGTGACTGGCATCGATACGAGCCTGTCCCAGCGAAGCCCCGTGATTGGAGGTGCTGTCATGGAAGCAGGAACGCTTCGCTGTGAGGCAGGAAAATTCCTCTTCAACGAAGCGAAGAGTTGCTCAGGTGGAGGCGAGGACAAGTCCACTTGTTGCAGGGCCCAGACACACTTTACACGGTTCAAGGCGAACGCCCACCCGTTTACGGGTGTGGGTGAAGCCGACAACTGGGAACCATTCCACACTGGTAGCTCAGGCTGGATATTCAGCGAAATCCACGAATTACTTTGCCTTCCATCACAATTATCAGATACTGACGTAAAACAACGGTCCCTCCGAGTCACCGGGGCAGAACCACACAGAACCCCCTGCCGGATAGGAAACGGCTGCTTGGCTCAGCCAGCGCCGTCGGTCGCAAACCACAATATCCCAATGTGGGAATCCCACGACCTCAGTCGTGTGGAGGAAGTCAATCTGGGCGGGCAAGCCGGTTCTGGCTAATATATTGATCCAGTGGATCGAGAATAATTCGACTGCCGGATTGGTACTCGATACCATACGCAGATTCTTCGCCAATCCCTGTGAGATACACCCGCTGCCGAGGCGTGTTGTCATCCTTATCAAGTTTCCAATACGTAGCTGGACACTCAAGTTCAGAGCGTGATGTTATGATTTCAAGATCGGAGGGCATGGTGGAGGGACTCAATTAAATATGTGTATGTTCATATAAATAAATAATACGGAAATGTTGTCCTTTGATTTTCAGTAAGAAGTATAGCTTCCTTAGCAGTTCCCAACACGGGTTTATCACCTCATGATGCTAGTTCGATATATTAGCAGTCGACACTATACAACAGACTTTGCGGATGGAGTGATCTACATACTTATTCTCGAACGTTGAGAACATCCATACATAATATGCCATGATCACACTACAGTGTCAAATAGATATTACAAGCTTCAATTCTCAAAAAGGCCAGGGACCGGGTCATTGTACTGATTAACCACACGCTCTACCGTCTTTGTTAATGTAGGATAGTCATCATTAATTGTCATTGCCAACTGGTTTGTCGCTCTAAGTAGCCAAACAGTAGTTTCAAAGATGCGCTCAAGGTCTCCCGGACTGACGTGGTAGGCAGCTTCTAGCTCGGTTTTATCTTTCCCAGAACTCCAGTCGAGAAGGATTTGAGTTATACGAAGATCAGCAAGCCATGTCTCAAAAGATGGAACGGCTTGCTCGTCGGTTATGATAACATCGCGGTATTTTCGTGCAAATCGAAGTATCTCTGCTCGGTCTTGATCACTCAGATATACATTCGGCATTTCAGCAGTCGTTGAGATAAGTTCAAAAAACGTAACAAGGTGTGTTGAGGCTAGCTCTTTCATATCTTTGAGATCTGAAATAATGTCGGCCGCAGTCTGTGGGCTAAGGTACTGTTTTGCTGCTATTTCACCGACTTCTGTCGCCACATACTGCATATTAGTGTCGGACGGGTTGTTGATCATCTCCATTTCTTGTAATTTGTCAAGAACCGAAGGCAGTTGACTCATTAATGCTTCTGACCCAGACTGTGCTGCAAAAAAAGTCTGTGCAAATACTGATTGTAGCGTATCTTGGCTGGTTGCATCCCCAGTAGCAATCAGTGCTAGAACATGAGTCTTCAATGCTTCTGGCGTCGCTAAGTGAGATGTAATAGAATCCAACTCAGAGTCAAAATATCGCTTTTTAACCTGCTCAGCAGAAGAATCTGGAGAGAACAGAATTGCTTCTCCATACGGATCCATTCCAGGTCGCCCTGATCGCCCCATCATTTGGTGCACTTCAAATGTCGGAAGCCACTCCAAGTTAGCTCCTGTATACCGTTTTAGGTCAGCAATGATAACACGACGAGCTGGCAGGTTGACCCCAGCAGCCAAGGTTGGCGTCGCACAAATACAGTCAAGCTTTCGGCTACGAAATGCTGATTCAAGCAATTGACGCTGTTCCGTTGGCAATCCAGCATGATGAAAACCAATGCCTCCAGAGACCGCCTCAGATAAGCGAGTACCGATGCCTGTATCTCCTGTCTGTTTAAGCTCCGTGGCAAGTGCAGATGATGAAGTGTCTGTAATCTGTTGTGTGCTGAGCCATTTCGCCAAAGACTCTGCCCGAGATCGAGAACGAACAAATATCAGTGCCTGTCCACTATTGTTAATTGCGCCGTTGACCAACACAGCAGCGGTTGCGCTTCGGCACATTTCTGCATTTTTTGAATCCAACGGCCCCTGTTGCTCACTAGTTGAAATTGTCTGTGTTGAGCCTGACTCAAATTGGATCGTTTTTCCATCACATATGCCTCGACGCAATTCTATTGGTCGCCACGTTGAAACGACAGGCGTTGCGTTAAGCCAATCAGCGATCTCATTCGGATTACTAATCGTTGCGGATAGGCCAATAAACTGCGCATCAGGGAGTTGGCGGGAAAGCATCGCTACAGCCATCTCAAGCGTTGGACCACGGTCCTCTGAACCAATTAGATGTATCTCGTCGACCACGATTGTCTGAAGTTCGCGAATCCACGCTGCTCCAGTTCGAATAGCCGCGTCAACCTTTTCGCTTGTAGCAACAATGAGATCTGCTGTTTCTGGGTCACCAAGACGTTCGTCTACCGTTGTAGCTCCGATTGATAGAGCAACATCAGTGTTTGGCAACTCAGAAAAGCGCGTGTACTTTTCACGAGCAAGCGCTCTGAATGGACAAATATACAGACCAGGTCCGTCGGAACTCAGCAGCCCAAGTATGGAGACAAATGTTTTTCCGGACGCGGTTGGAATAGAGACGAGAATATTAGCATCCTCTAAAATTCCAGCCTCAACAGATGCTGCTTGTGGCGGATAGAGTTGCCTAATTCCGTCTGCTTCGAAATGGGACAGATATTGTTCCGAAAGTGAAAGCTCCCGGACATCCATGCATTTGTATTGTTTCGTATGAATGTAAAGGTATAGTCGGAAAACATCGACACTCTGCGGCCAGAAATCAGGTTTGGTTGATGAAACAGTATACTTAGGCTACCCCCTGCTTATATCTCTGATGAGGTCGCTTCTCTATGCACCGTTTGACTGACAAATTCTTCTGGCAGTGATTCGATTTTACCAACTTGTACTGCCCACAGGTTTGCATAAAGTCCATTTTCTGCTAACAGTTCCTCATGAGTTCCACTTTCGACTATTTGTCCTTCATCAAGGACAAATATCCGGTCCGCATTCCGGACCGTTGATAGCCGGTGTGCAACTACGAATGTTGTTCGGTTTGCTGTTACTTCCTCAAGGTTGTTTTTGATAATAATCTCAGTTTCATTGTCAACGTGGCTGGTCGCTTCATCAAGAATCAAAATTTCAGGATCTTGAATGAGTGCCCGCGCAAGCGCGATACGTTGTCGTTGGCCCCCAGAAAGCTTTACTCCGCGCTCCCCAACAATCGTATCAAGCCCATTCTGAAGTGATTCAATAAAGGATAGTGCTCCAGCCTGCTGTGCTGCCCTCCGAATCTTAGCATCAGAGACAGATGAAACGCCATATGTGATATTCTCGCGGACAGTTCCTTGGAAAAGGAAGGGGTCTTGGCTAACATAGCCGATGTGTGATCGGAGACTCTTCTTTGTGACCGTCGAAATGTCTTGTCCGTCAATGCGTATTTTTCCATCGTCAATTTGATAGAACCGGAGCAATAGCCGCATCAGTGTTGTCTTTCCTGCCCCTGTTGCTCCAACAAGGCCAACAGTTTCACCAGGTGAAACGGAGAAAGAAACGTGATTAATTGCCGGTTGATTATTAGCCTTGTACTGAAACACGACATCCTCATACTCGACATCACCTCGTACTGTCTCAAGTTCAGTCGCATCAGAGGAGTCAGCTACTTCGGAAGTATAGTGTGTCAGCCCAAAGACGCGTTCGCTGGCAGCCCGAGCATATTCGTAATCATTGATAATCTCTCCAAACTGGCGCATTGGCCAGAGAAACCGTCGACTGTACAGTAGAAATGTCACAAAAAACCCAAGCGACAGTTCGTTTGTGAAAACCCACGGAGGCCCTGAAAGCACCCACCATCCTCCAATCAAAAATGTGATAGCAAATCCGATTCCGGTAATAACACGGAGTGACGGAAAGAACTTGATCCGAGTTGTAATGGCATCCCAATTCGCGTTAAGATAGTCCTGAGAAACCTCATTTACGCGCTCAGATTCATATTCCTCCTGGTTATAAGCTTTGACAACATCAATTCCGCCGATATTATTTTCAAGCCGGGCATTTAGTTTCCCGACTGTCGAACGAACAGTTTGGTACTTTGGCTGAATAATTTGTACAAAGAGATGACTTGCAACTGCCAAAGCGGGGATAGATAATAGAGCGACAAGTGCAAACTGCCAGTTCACCCAAAGTGTGATTCCAGCAACACCGACGATGAGGATTGAGATTCGGATAAAGGAATTAAGATCACGAGTAAAGAATTCTTCTAGTTGATTGACATCGTTATTGAGAACTGACATAATCTCACCAGTCTGATGATCATCAAAGAAGGACATATCCAGTTCTTGGACGGCATCATATGTGTCGGTTCGTACCTCATGCTGGAGATGCTGTGCAAAATGGTTCCAAGCGTAGCTATTGATCCAGTTTAGTATCGCCGCGATGATGTACGTAGACGCGATGATTACCGCAGCAATCAGGAATTGTTCTGTTTCTGAAACCGCAATTGCAGATGCTGGTATTCCCGGTATCTCAGCGAGAAATGAACCATCTCCTCGGAATAATGTATCAATCGCAATGCCAAGAATGAGTGCTGGCAGTAATTCAATGAATCGAGCAACAATGCTAGCGAATCCTCCAACAGCGAAGTGTGCACGATAGCCTGGTACATACTGCCGAAATATTGCCCACATTGCATTACCGTCTGCTGTTGGCAATTCTGCAATCAGATTTTCGCCATCTTCGTCTGGCTCAACGGTCGACATCACGTATAAGTAGGATTACACGGGTAAAAGACCTCCCTTGAGTGCGATAAAGACCTGCACATATCTTCGTTTTCAATATAAACGGGATCAAGCTCTGGCGTTGCAATGTACTTGAATAGTTCCTCAATCACTGCTCATTTGATGGGATATTCGACAAACGTTCAAGATCTCAAAGACCGCACGACTGTATTCCGACCCGCTCGCTCCCGTTGGTTGCTCGTTAGCTACGGGAGTAGCCTGTGAACTTTCTCGGGGTCAAGCCCCGTGGCATTTGCCTCGATTTTCTGTAAAGATCAACTTCTGCAGACTACGTCCCAGTCCTCAAGGGGCTGCCGAAGGCGGCGAATAATATGTTAGCTCACAACATCAAACTGGGTCAGCTGGCATTAGTGAGCTAAATTCCTGCTCTATCAGCCATTCAGATAAGTTAACAAGTTGTTGTGTTGCTTCTTCGAACAGTTGCATACCCTTTTCTGCGGAAGCATCGGTTTGATCTCCAAATACGCCATTCTTAGAGTTATCGATCGCATCGTAGAATACTCGTGCACCAAACTTTCGTCCGGTTTGCTGATTAAAATTTGATAGCCCGTCGTTTTTTGCAGATGCTATCCGATTATCATGTACTAGCTCTTCGTGAAGATACTGTATGAGTGAGGTTTCCTTGGGCCCGCCATGTGGCCCTGGCTGTTCAAAGAACTCCTCGACAAGATCTGGAATACTATCATTCCACATCCACTCAATCGCATACATTATCCGGTCGTCTCGAAGTCGTTGTCCAACTTCTCGTAGATGTTCTCTGTTTCCACCATGTGCATTTACGTAAATTACTCGATCAATCCCATGGTATGCAAGGTTCCGCGTGAAGCTTTCAACGTAATCACGAAATACATTCGGTTCAACCCACATTGTTCCGGAAAACTGGCGATGGTGTGAAGAGACACCAATTGTTATTGTCGGGGTGCAGATAGCATCAACTTCTGAAACTGCTTCCCGCGCAAAAGCCTCTGCAATCAGATGATCCGTGCCAGCCGGAAGGTGAGGACCATGTTGTTCTGTTGAACCGAGCGGCACCAATGCAAGAGAGGTTGACTCAAGTTGTGACTTGATATCCGGCCAAGCTTCATCTGCGAGGTACATGTAATAACAACGTAGAGTGGTTATATCAACGTATTGGCTATACGTGCATGTATCAATATTAGGCAGAAAATGACTCAGAGACACACCTTCTGGGCCCTGAATATGAAAAAATAGGTGTGTGGACGTGTGACGATAGTCCAATGAAAGTTGATCAACCGCTGTTTTTTGACGTGATGTCGTATGCTAATCAGGCCGATCGTGACGTTATTAGAATGGTCAGTGGAAACCCGGATTGGGAGCCACCAGAGGCACTTCGTGAGGGGATTCGGCAATATGCGGATCAAGATGCAGATACGTTTCAATATGCACCGAGTGTAGGGCTCCCAAGACTGCGCGAGCAGATTGCCAAGTATCATAATGTTTCGGAGGACCGGGTGATTATAACAAATGGCGCGGGGCAGGCAAACTATCTTGCTATGTCAATAGCGCTTGATCATACACCTAGTGGTGAGGTGTTTGCACCGGACCCAGGGTATCCATATTACCAAAAGCGAACGCCGGTGCTGGGTGGAACACTGAAGAAGCTAACGCTGGATACTGATGGGGCCCCTGATATCAATCAGTTACAACAGACAGTTTCAGAAGAGACAGCCGCGATCATACTCAACTCTCCAAATAATCCTACAGGGAAAGTGTACACGGCAGAAACTGTCAAGAAAATAGTTGAGCTTGCTGAGCAGAATGACGTATTTGTAATCAGTGATGAAGTATACCATCAGTTTGATTACTCCGGGCAATTCACCAGCGTTCTCGAATTTGAGTCTTCCCACGGGATTATAACAAACTCCTTTTCAAAGTCATTAGCAATCACTGGATTTCGAGTTGGATATAGCATTTTACCGGAGCCTCTTGTTGAGGAAGCTAGAGCCAGAAATATGCTAATTAATGTTTCAGTTAATAGACCGGGCCAAGCAGCGGTTTCACATGCACTCAATGCAACTGACGAAGCGTATTTTGAATCAAATAAACATCAACTTAGAGAGCGGGTTGACACGTTTGTTTCAGTTCTTGAGGAGTATGGAGTTCAGTGTGTCCGGCCTGAGGGAGGGTTCTATGTACGCGTGTATCCAGAGAACCTCGGCGGAACTTTGGAGAACGCTAAACTCATGATTGACAGTGCCGGTGTCGCCGGTATGCCAAGTACAGCATTTGGCGATGATGTCGATGACTGGTTCCGGTTTGCATTAACAACAGACCGAATTTCAGATGCAGCCCACCGCCTTGGAGAATACTTTGTGGACTGAACTTGTGCATTATTCTGATTGGAACGCACAGCTGAAAGAGTCAGCTGGACTCATACAATATATCATATCGATGGGAAATATACGTTAAATCCCCAGCAGACAGTTGTTCACGACGTGTTTGAACCCAGTCGTCACGAGCGGACACATCATCCGATGAAACGCTTCTTTCGATATATTCAAGAATCTGATCAATGACCTGCTTTTCCTTGCCTGAATATGAATTATCTACAGGGTGGATAACCGCATCAGAGCCCCCAACAGAAAGAAGCCGTCCGGATCGTTGTGTTAGTTCATCGATGAGCAAGCGTCCGGTTTGACTATGTTGCCCCACATTATCATCCATTGATTTGTGATATGCACTGAGTATATCTATGTCGGCCGGATGACCAGGGCGAAAAATCGAAACACCATCAAATGTCAGTGGCAAGTATATTAGCCCTCCTTGCTTCGTGAGTTGTTCAAAGACGTTCATCGCTTCGGAGATGTCAACAAGATCCATGAATTGCTGTGCAATAACAGCGTCAAATGGGACATCTGCAATTTGCTTGATTGCATTAAAATCAAGTGCATCGGCGGCGTGAAACTCCATCTCAAACTGATTAGGTTGACCAGGCTCAGTGTTGTTCTTGTTTCCTTGCTCACGGGCATATTCAATAGCAGGCTCAAACTGATCAACACCAACGTATGATCCTTTGCTAACTTGCCAATTAGCCAATCTACGCGCCATTACGCCAGTGCCTGCTCCTGCCTCGAAAATATTTGGATTTTCGGGTAAATGAGCAAGAAATTCTTTGCGAGTGTGCTCGTGATATGATCGCCTGTCAACTGTTTGCTTTGCTTTAAGATACTCAACGTTCATCTGTAGTCAATTCTTTTTGATAACTTCCCCAGGCTGTCTCATCCTCCCAAATGCGAACTTCAATTACATCTGGGGTCTCAGCAGTGAGATCCTCATCTACCTTATCAGCAAATACACGTGCAAATCGTTCGACACTTGGATTTTTACCCTCGAATTCAGGAAGATTGTTGAGCAGTGCATCTCGATACCTCTGTTCCAAGCGATCAATGATGGCTTCGACTGCCGTAATATCTACCAAATATCCGTACTCATTCAGTGTTTGCCCGAAGAATCGTACAGCAACAGTGAATCGGTGACTATGTACTTCTCCTTCTGGAGGTTCGGGATTAGGAACGATTAACCGGTGCTGTGCAATAAATTTGCGAGTAACTGATAACTGATGTGGGTATGCAATATCGGTATCTGGTCTTGTCATGTGTATGTAAGCACCACTTGAAGTGTTGATTCAGGGGTTTGATTCAATCTTTTGTACGCCTTTTCAGATTCTTGGAACGAGACGTAATCTGTAATCATTTCACTTGCATTGATGTGGGTAAGCTGTCGCATAGCAACACTAAGACGTCGATCAGTCGTCCATCGACCCCGAAGTTCAGGGGAAAGTGTGCTTACTTGGCTTGAAATGATCGAAATTCTGTCTCGGTGGAAGTCACGACCCAGATCGACTGGATGCCTCTTCTCTCCGTACCAAGATCCGACAACGATCCGACTATCGTAGCCAGCAGCAACAAGTGCATCGTCTAATGCAGCCGGTTGGCCAGATACCTCGTAAATTACATCGGCACTATCTCGCTCATCGAAGTATGTTTCAGCGGCATCTGGATGAATCGCTTCGTCTGCACCAAGCTTTCTGGCGAGTTCCTGTCGTCGAGTAACCGGTTCAACGACGATCAAGGACTCAAGCGGGAACTGAGAGAGCAACTGAACGGTGCATAACCCAATGACACCGGCGCCAAATACGACAGCTCTCTCTCCAATTTTTGGCTCAGAATCCAGCAAAAAGTTTGTAGCTGTTTCCACAGAAGGTAGCATCGTTGCCGTTTCGAGGTCAACACTGCTAGGGATAGGAATTGCTGATGATACGTCTACGCAGAACTCAGTCTGATGTGGATGAAAGACAAACACCGGTTTTTGAACCCAACTTGAGTCAACATCTTCCCCCGTTTTGGTCACTTTTCCAACAGCAGCATAGCCGTACTTTGTCGGGTACGATAGATCACCATTAATCGTTGTTAGCGATGCATCTGCAGACAGGTTTCGGGGGGCTTCATCATTGTAGATCAAGAGTTCTGTACCTGGACTGATACCGGAGTATATCGTCTGTACAGCTACTTCACTTGATTGAGGACTTACTTCTGGTTCGTTTCGGATTGTCACTTCCTGCTCGCCTGTAAAGTAGAGTGCTTTAGTCATTAGCTAATCATTTGCAGATTCCATGTTCAGGTAGTGTTCATACTGACCATCTGACTCATACTCGCATAGACGAGTTCCATTTTCTCGGCATCGTTCAAGAGCATGTTTTGCTCGATCACCTGCCTCATGTGCTGTTTGACCTTCTCCAACCCCAACTTGGTAAGTGATCGAGGTCTGTTGGTGGACCTCCTCTAGTATCGACTTAAACGCGTGGGTATCCAACGACGGACAGATGGCAATAACATTGTCTCCTCCAACAAAATATGCAGCACTATCATATTCTTCATATAGAACTCGTTTGAGTACACTAACCGATTCCCAGACAGCTGACTGCGTCGCAATCTCGCTTTGCTGATCGGTATATTTTGATGTGACATCCACAATGTCAAAGTGAGCTATTGTAGCTTTAGGCTGCAATGTGTCTGGTCCTTTCTGAACGTGCTGTACAGTCTCATTTCGACTGAGATCCTGTGCACTTCCTGTTGACTGAATACCTTCGCTCGCTGCGTCGATTGCGCCTGCCGGTGTTACATCTTCACCAATTCCGATACTCGCAGTCACCGGATATCGATTTCGAATTCGTTCCTGAAACCGCTTATACTCATCAACTGAAACATGATTCCCAATCCCAATCATGTTATCAAATCGGTTGAAAAAAGCGTATCCATCGTGATACCCCATGAAATCAGCAAAATCCGCGTATAACCGAGCTTGCAGTGCTTGGATATCTGTCTCTCTTCGAGGTTCTGGTGTGACCGTCCACGGGCCATATGCATCTAATTGAACAACAGATGCCCGGACCGTATTTCCTTCATTATATGACACATTATCAGATAGGTCCAAGTAAACTTAAATTACTCTGTCAAATTAGATTCTGTTCTTATCTAAAAGACAGCACAGTAAAATCAAACGACCGGTGTTGTTTAGTAGACTGAATGCTAACATAACTCAAAGTTGTCTCGTGTATATGATCGTCACAGCATATCAATTATGATGTATGAGAAATTACTCAATTAGCGAATACGGGATTCAGAAACGACTCATTTTGCCTTGGATAGTTGTTCTTGTAGGATTGCTAGTGTTTGTTGGTATTACTAGCAAGCATACTCTATCCTCCGGTATTCAAGGAGTGTTAGCCGCAGGTATTTGGACTGGGATCTGGTGGGGTATTGTAATGTTTGTTTCTATCCGTGTGCCAGAGAGGGTAAAAACAACTCGTATAACGATAGCTTCATGGATTACTATTATCCGTGGAGGAATAACGGGGGTTTTTATCGGGATTCTCGCGGCTGGTAACCCGAGTTCAAGCACCGGATTAATTGTGGCAACGCTGTTCGCTGTCATTGGCTTGTTAGATTTAGTTGATGGATATGTTGCCCGAACGACAGATGCTGTCACCGATATTGGTGCTAGGCTTGATACGGAGGCAGATGCGCTACTTGTACTCACTGGATCAATATTTGTCGTTTGGACTGGAATTGCTCCAGCACTTCTTCTTGCTGTAGGAGTCGCACGATACCTGTACGTAGCTGGGTTGTGGATTCGTAATTATTTTGGATGGAAAATTTATGATGAGACGAATCGACAACTTAACCGAATTTGTTTTGCGATGGTGCTAATAGCAATCTGGATAGGACTGCTCTTAGGATCTGAAAGCCAAGTAGTAAGTAGTATGTTTTTAATCGTCTCTGGAGTATTCTTAGTTAACTTTGTCCGGAGTTGGATTGTAACGATGGCACACTTTCGAGAATGAACCGTACTAATTCAAGAGCTGAATATTACTATCTGCCAGAAGTGCAGAGTAAGAAGCTTCGAATTGGGTTTGTTACCTATGAAAGTTCTGACATTACCTCTGGTGGTTACAGATACAATCGAAAGCTTCTCGATTTTCTACAGTCTCGTGGACATACAGTTGAACAGTACTCACTTCCGAACAAACGGTCTTTGACTGTTCCGCGCAAGCGCTTGCCGGCTTCTCTTGGAGAACTTAACCAGTCATTTGATGTGCTCATTGAAGATGGGATTTGTGCCCCCTTGTTTTGGTATTGGAATAGATACCTGACAGAGCCAGACACAATCGTTGGGTTAATTCATTATTTGCGACAGTGTGATCCAACGACAACATTTTCTCGGTACTCACGATATCAGGAGAATACGTTTTTACGAACCCTTGATACGTTTATCGCAACGAGCAATCATACACGCAAACAAGTGATGCATAGCTGCTCAACAGTCGACCCAGGAATTGTTGTATATCCGGGAGGCAGAAACGAAGCACATCAGAAAATACAGCTTGATCGACAGGACAATAAAACGCCATTACGAGTTCTATTTATCGGCAACATTACTCCACGAAAAAATGTTAACACACTGTTGGAAGCAGTACAAACAATTCCAGACAAGTCATTTGAAATTCTAATCGTTGGAGATCACACCGTAGAACCAGCGTACACAAGAAAAGTTCAAGAACAGATTCAACAGATGGATACAAGTGCCTCGGTAAAACTGCTTGGAAACGTATCTGCGGAACGACTTCATTCCTTACTTTGCAAGAGCCACGTTTGTTGTGTGCCTTCTCTGTATGAGCCGTTTGGAATGGTCTACCTAGAAGCAATGGAATACGGGGTAGTTCCGGTAGCAAGTAACAATGGCGGTGCAAATGAACTCATTAATCATGGAAAAAATGGATTTCTCGTTCAGCCAGACAGCACAGCAAACATCGCTGATACTCTCCGACAACTCAGCGAGGACCGGAGTGTGTTAATCAGATGTAGTAGCGGAGCACGAAGGACAGCAAATGCATTTCCCGACTGGTCAGAAAGCCTTGGACAGGCGCACAAATTTTTGAACTACATTTGAGAGTGAACTACCCCTACCTACTCGCCCGCTTTGGTCGCTCCATGAGGACGGGGACGTAGCTTGGAGAAGTTAAGATCTTGTAACGAATGTCAAGATAGCTGTTACCCAGATTCCAATTTCCGTGTAAAATGCCGGCGTGCCGATGTAGTGCTTACTGAATCGAATCGGCGGTAAAAACACTTCCGGGACGTGCTGAATAGATGGCCAGAACAGGAATTGCACATCGCTAGCCCGGCCGTTAATTATCATTTGTATTCCATCAAGCAGAAGGTGTGACATCCAACCAAGAAGGATGCCTCTTCCTCGTTGCGACTCGCGCAGGAATGGAATAGCAGCCATCACAGTGTAAATAGAGTGACCAAATGTATGATAGAGAGTCGTCACCCCTTGAGCGGCAAGCGATTTATCCAGTATATCAGGAAGAGCTGCTCCGGTAATAACAGCAAGTGCATCTGTAGATGTGTGCTTACTGATGGTATACGCTGCTGCTAGATGTGTTGGGAATAGCATATTTGCTTGGAACTACTGAGATTCAGGAACGCACATAAGCACATCGTCTTGACTGTGTGCGTTATAGCTGTGTTTCTTACACCACTGGAATATCTCAGATTTTCGACTTTCATCAGGAAGATCGTGGGGCTCAATATATAGTGCCGGTCTATGTGTATTGATCGTATCCACTGCACCGTCAAGAATACTCAGCTCAGTCCCTTCGGCATCTATCTTGATATGGTCCGGAGGTGGAATGTCCGTGAGCGAATCAATCGTCTTGATTGGAACGTCCTGAGTGTTTGTAACGTTGGCTCCCCAACGAGTTGCGTCCTTTTTGCTGAACGAAGACTGCTTTGGATGTGATGACTGATAAAACGTCTGGTAACCACTTTGATTTCCAAGTCCGCACAGGTGCAATTCGACAGTACCCTTTGGACAGGTCTCATTACGATTCACAACATGGCGGCGCATATTCTGCATACTAGGGTCGAATGCGACCACATGCCGGTCAGGGAACTCAGCAGTAAGAGCTAACGCATATTCGCCTGCATATGCACCAATATCGTAAATGACATCATCTGTACCAGCCTGACTTGCCAGCAATTGTAGTAGTATATCATTTCTATGAGCACCCGCTATTTCATACGATTTGATGTTTCCTGCCGGAGTTTTAATTGTCCTTGGGAAGATACGTCTTGCGTAGTTCATTGATAGAATCTGCTGGTACGCCTGATATCCAAGTTCTACAACAGAACCTTGATATTGGCTTACGAATGGGAGAGACTTTTGATCTGCCAGAAGTTGATCGAACATCTGACGAACCGATCCGGACATACACCACGTAAGGAGCTATAGAATCAAATGTCTTCTTTTGATATAACACAAAATTCCTCAGACTAAGATTGAAATGATTCTCACATAGTTGGATAAATGTGCTGGACACAACTATTCACATCACAGTCATATGGTCAATAATTCTCTATATTTTGTGAATAATTTTAGATTTGGGCATCTTGAACAACCAAGTGAAACTCAAATATAGTATTATAACAGTATTATGACGAAGAATTTCTCACATCCGTGTGTTTATTACGCTCCAATTCTTGTATGTTATCATGCCTCAATGTCCGGAGTGCGGTCGAACAGTCACCCGACTTAATGAGAATCCGGATATCGTTCTCTCCAGTGCGACAGGAGTATGCGCAGATTGTGAAATGGTGCTGGCCATGAGTGAGTACGGAACACTTCAGTCTAATCCTGAAGAACCAAACAAAGAGACATTTTAGCCGGGGGTTGGCCACTTGTCAACTGCCTCTGGGTCAAGCCCCGTGGCATCCGCCTTGAAATTTCTTTAGAATTCGTGTTTTATTGTCTGATTTACAAAAGTCAGCTCTTATGGATCTGCCCTGTTACCAATGTCTTAGGTAGTCAGTATCAGTATTTTAGCGCACATACCAAGGATTTTCTCGGAATTGTTATCTACCGGTAACAAAATTGGGAATGTATGGGCATTCTAGTCACCGGTGGAAGCCGTGGGATTGGTCGAGCAATTGCGATTGAACTTGCAGACGATCACGATGTCGCAGTTGGATACAGAGTTTCAGAATCAGATGCCGAAGATGTGGTCACAGAGATTGAGGCAGACGGTGGAACAGCAATTGCCGTACAAGCCGACGTTGCTGACTCAACAGAAGTACAGGATATGGTTGAAACAACTGTTGAGGCGTTTGGAGAGCTCGACGCTGTTATAAACAACGCTGGTATAACGGATCCAGCCCGACTGCAGAATCTTGATGACGAACAATGGGATCGAGTCATCGGAACAAATCTTACAGGCGCGTTCTATGTTACACGATCAGCAATTCCGCACATTGTGCCAGATGGAGATATTGTGTTCATTTCGTCCATCGGTGGAACTGGCGGAACTGTTGATGCAAGCTATGCTGCAAGCAAGGCTGGGTTACACGGACTAACGCGGGCTCTTGCTCGGGAGTTCGGTGGAGAAGGATTGCAAGTAAATGCCGTTGCCCCGGGGCCTGCTGAAACAAGTATGAACGATCAAATACTGACTCATTTAGAAGAGATTGACTTCAGAGGGCACGAAAACGTGGACACGCACCTACCTCAGTATTCTTGCAAACCAGAAGATGTTGCGCATACTGTGAGATATTTGCTAGAGAACGAGTATATTCAAGGAGAAATTATTAATGTAAACGGCGGCATGCAATTTCGATAATTGCCTTCTGTAAACAGATGGATCAGGCGATTCAAAAGCCATCCTCCCGAGAAATAAATAACGACGGTGTATCTCGTTAAGGATAGCGGTCTATTTGTATGAGTCAATCATGTAAACTTCCGTATATTTGCTTAGTGTGTCACTGAATCGTAGGCTCGTCCATCTATCTCAAAGAAACTAACAATCTGTACAACATACTCGTGGATACTTGAGCGAAATGAGTGATGAGTATGGAGATCAACGACTCTGGCGTCGAATTCCATGGCGATCCCGGGCGCTATATGTCATCATTGCAAGCTCCTTGATGGGTGTGATGGGCGTTTCTCTCATTAGCCCGGTATTACCAATAATTCGACCTGCATTTGGTGTTACAGACTCAGAGGTCGGCTGGCTACTTACGGCGTACACACTACCAGGGATATTTATTACCCCATTTGTTGGCCTTGTGGCTGATCGATTAGGCCGAAAGACCGTTTTACTGCCACTGCTTTTTATTTTTGGTATTGCTGGTTCAGCAATTGCGTTCGTCAATAGCTTCACTGCTGTCCTTGGACTACGGTTTATACAAGGGATTGGCGCAAGTGGGCTAGTTACGCTTGCGGTTACACTCATCGGAGACCTGTACACAGGTAGTCAACGAGATGCACTCATGGGCATTAATGGGAGTCTGATCGGGACAGGGGCAGCGTTTTATCCACTCTTAGGGGGCGGACTGGCAGCAATCCGGTGGAATATGCCGTTCCTGTTTTTCAGTGTGGGCATCCTCGTTGGGATTTTTGCACTGATTGTGCTTGAAGAAGGAGACACGTCAGCCAGCATGACCGTTCGAGAATATTTAAACCGCATTAGATTAGCAGCGATTCAGCCACAATCGGTCGCAATTTTCTCAGCAATCCTTATCGTATTTTTTGTATTCTACGGAACAATCTTGACTGGCCTGCCGTTGTTGTTAAACGATGAATTCGGACTTGGTACAGAGCAGATTGGTCCGGTATTAGCGGTCGTAGCTATCGCAAGTGCGGTTGTTTCCTCACAATATGGCCGCTTTGCTGCATGGCGCTCAGCGCCAGAACTAGTCGCTATTGGATTTATCTCATACGGTGCAAGTTTATTGTTTATTTGGATTGCTCCATCGGTAATTTGGATTGGTGTTGCGTTGCTTTTGTTTGGTGTCGGATTTGGATTGGTAATGCCGTCAATTGATACGACAATTATAACACTTGTTTCGGATGATTTGCGAGCTGGTATGATGGGGATGCGGACTAGCATGCTGCGACTTGGTCAGACGCTAGGGCCGGTCGGTATTACAGCAATTGCTGAAACGTTTTTTGCAACGACGGTTGAAGGCTATTTTGCGGCGTTTCTAATCTCTGGGATAATTATCCTTACCGCTGGAGTTGGGAGCTACGTGTTATTGCGCAATAGATGAAAGAGATAAGCCGGAGTACGATTTCTCTGTTTAACCTGACGAGTAACAAGATGAATCGGGATCAACCTCGTCAGCGAAGATACATGATTGTGGCTGTGAGAAATCAACACTGTTTCGCTCTTTCAGCCAAAATTGTCCGTACGCACGTCTTGATGAGTGACGAACCGTTTAATCGAAATCGGCAATTTATCGCTATTGTTGTGGTAGTTTTAGTAGTAGCTACAGTTGCTGTTGGGGGTACGCTCGCCGCTTTCTATTTTGGATTAACTACCGCTGACTCAGTCCCATTTGTCGATGAAGGCGATTTATTTGGAGAGGAATACAATGAGGCCGCTATTGAACAGTATGTTCATGATGAAGTAAATGAGGTTAGAGCAGAGCATAATGCATCAGCACTTGAGTACAACACGACCGTTGCAGATGCTGCTAGACAGCACAGTGTTGATATGGCTAATCGAGGATATTTCAATCACACTGACCCAGATGGAAACAATGTCGGCGATCGGATGAACGAATCTGGCGTAAGCTGGCGTATTGCTGGCGAAAATCTTGCACAGAACTGGTGGTGGATTCGATATCAGACGGACTCAGGAACCCAGCAACATACAGCCAACAAAGAGCTAGCAGAGATGATCGTTCAGCAGTGGATGGAGTCAGATGACCATCGTGAAAATATGCTCCGAGATGACTGGACAACGCAGGGAATTGGTGTATATAAATCAGATGATAATGCGGTTTATGTGACCCAGAAGCTGTATATCCCAAACAGGGGCCAAGAAAGCACACACCGGATAGCATGGTCAAATTCGACCTATTAACAGAAAACACGTTAATCACGTTGGAAACTACAGAAGTTAAAAAAGAGGCAATACTCTGTTTGTGTCGAGTACAATCTATTCCTGACTGTCTTCGTCTTTGCTCTCAGCCACTTTTTCCATTGTTAGGCCCGCAATACCAGCTGCAGCAAGACCAATCCCTAGTGCTCGGAGTTGCCGGACGTATCCAGATTTTGCTTCGAGATCATCCGCGTTCTCAAAGTTTTTCCGGAGCATATTTTTTGTCATCTTGACACTTGTTTTGCGGGGGGCAATAGCAGTGACAATCCCATGCGTAATTGCCCACAATGCTCCAACCTTTCGTAATGATGATTGATCCATCATATATCTAACTATGCTGTCTACCTATATAAACGCATTCGTCAACTAGCGAAATCATTGCTTACCGGCGATAGTTTCAATTAATTACCTTCCTATCTGAAGATATGGTGGTATTTGCATACCTTTCAGTTGCTCCAGTTCGTGAAGGAAGCATGGCTGATGACGTTGCTGATGCAATTGCAGAACTCGATGCATTTGATGTAGAATACGAGACGAATCCGATGGGCACAGTTATCGAAGCTGAGGACATCGACACTCTCTTGGCTGCTGTTGGGGCGGCACATAAAGCAGTTGACGCGGACCGAGTCAGTACTGTAGTGAAAATCGACGACAAACGATCACATGATCACGATGCAGAAGAAAAGGTAACTGCTGTGGAAGACGTGCTTGGACGACAGGCGAAGTCAGAACACAACAAGGTATAGACTACCTGATGCTATTTATTTAGCAATTGACTGCGAGTTAGGTTATGATTAACTCTGTGTGTGGTTCGATATTATGAGAGATTAGTATACGAGTCACGTTTGATCCGTAATCATCTCTTGAAAATATTTTTTACCGGGAGATAGCAGGTATGGGGCTATGATAAGTACTGCAGCTGCTGATCCAGCCCATATGAGCGTAGTTAGTGGGTGCCCGATCGCCTCACGGAGAGAATATGATAGACCGACGAACAGGATAGCACCTGCAAACGTAAATCGAGGCGAAGATACAGCAATTCGCTGCGGGGAACGATCACGAACATAATGCCAAGCAAGTGAAGCACCAACGGCACTCCCAACCGCAATTACTCGGTTCGAACCTTGAATTCCACTCCACGCCGGGATTCCAAACCCATTACTACGAACCCAGACACTGAAAAATGTCACAGCGACGGCGAACAGAAACGCTGCCATAACGCCACGTTTCTCTCGTAATCCAACGATTGTTCCAAAAACAACAAGCCCAAGCAAGATTCCACCAATCACATCAACCGGGTAGTGAACGCCTAATGCGACGCGAGAGTATCCAACAATCCCAACAAACAATGAGCTAACGAGCAGGCGTTTTTGTTTATTCCAGACGTTGATGTCAAGGACAAATAGTGCCGCAACAATCGTTGCTACCATAACATTCCCACTCGGGAAACTGGTCGTTGTTATTCCAGCCCCATGGCTGTAGAACCAAGATAGTGGCCCCGGAAACCACGATGGATCTACATGTGTTGTTACTGGCGGGCGTTCTGCCGAATTGAGCGACTTGATACCAGCCATTAGGCCATAATAACTACAAATAGCTGCAACCCACGATACGGTCTTTTGCGGGGCCCAGAAATACACAAGTGCAACGGCTGGTACAACGAAGACAACGCTTCCCAGGTGGGTAAGATAAGTTAGAACCACAGCAATAACCTCGGGGGTGCCATAGACCATTGACTCAACAGTAGAGTCACTAACAATCGGGTGCCACTCGTCCGCCAACATTTGCATATACTACTATGATAAGAGGTTTGAGTATTCCGGTATGTCAAGTATAACTTTGAATACCCGACACCTTGGTATTTGTTGATATCAAAGACATCCTACATGCTATTCGTTATTACTACCCTCGTGGCAATTATTGTTGGACTCGCTGCCATCGGTATGTTATATCTGTTATGGTCTGGACAAGACCGCCTCTCAGGGGCTGACACAGAAGGAGAAAATCTCTCGAAATCAGCGATATGTTCAATCTGTGAAGATAATGGGGCAATGACTCGGATCAATGGTGAACCGGTCTGCTCAGAATGTAAAGAAGAATACTACATAATGGAAGATTAGTTGCCACTCCAAAAATAGCTTTGAGTTAGCGGTACGGTGAGGCGCTGAGTCCTGTCCTCAGGATCAACCAGCGAAAGCGAGCAGAGCAAAATCATTCGTAGCGTATCGAGGCGAATGATACAGGACTTGACCCTGAGGCTGTTCAGATCAGCCATCTCGATCATGCAGCCACACTTTGATTCCGACCATAGCAAAAATAAATACAAATAGAGCGGGAACTACGCCGCCGATCATATCTCCAGGTTCAATGTTGACCGTCTCTGGATATAGGATGGAGGCTACAAGGAGGATAGCCGGGCCACAGAAAAAGACCATCACTAATCCACCAGCAATAGCCATAGGAACGCGAGCAGAGCGAAGTTTAGTTGACGTGATGGGCAAAGAAAGTTCGCTAATGGTCTGATTAACCTTTGTCGTTGGACCAATGTGACGTTCTAGCTTATCTTCGTTCCATCCGTGTTTCATCCAGATTGTTTTTGTTCCAAGAATGCGATCAGAGAGACGATGTTGAATAATTCCAGTGTTCCTGTAGCCTGGTTTTGGCATTGACCACTGGTATTCTTCAAGTAGCTGATCATATCCAATGATTTTTCCGTCATACCGGTAGTATTCCATGTGGCCATATTGTAAATAATACTCAAGAGTGTCAATGCCAAGAATCAGCACAATACCAAGTAGCGCAACACTTGGAGCAATGATCCAACCCCAGTCACCAGTTGCTTCTGCAAAGAGGCCGCCGATGTAAAGAGATAGCACAAGTACCCAGGGCGCAATAAACACAAATTTCCATAACCCATAGAATAAACTCGACTTGGCTACGGTTCTCGGATTGATCTGTACGCATCCATCTGGGTCTATATCAGGAACTGAAATCTCAGGCAGAGTTCGGCCTTCACGCGTTGGTCCTGCGAGCCAGTTTGTTACTCGACTCGTTGTAACGCCGCGGTCGCTAGCAAATGCTGACCAGTCGATCAAGATTTTCCCTACAACGAGCGGAAGAAGTCCAACAGTTGCCTGATCAAGTTCTATTAAGTTACCAGCAAATGTATTGACTAATTCTCCAAGCACCTCGCTGATTGGAAGCCCAATAAAAAGTAAGAATACAAGAAAGAAACCTTGGCGAAACGGCGTGTTCACCACGGCTCGTGGAGTAACCTGCTTATATCGCTCTTGCTGAATATAGTTTCTGTACACTTCCATTAGCTGACCGGCAAACAGGGTAATCGCACTGAGTACAACAATCGGCTCAATGCGAATCTCTGCTAAAATATCAGCAAATAGAGAAACAATGAAGATGAATCCATATACGGTTCCGCCGAACACCAGCTGCTTTGCAAATCCAATATTTCGAGGATAAACAGGTGGAAGCCACGGGACAACTTCTATACTTCCACGCTTCGCTTTAATCTGATCGCCTACCAACATCCCTTTGTCATCTTGACCTTCTCCAGGCGCATTGTCAGCCGACTCGTCCTCTAACTTTGGTGGACGTGCAGCGAATAGTGCCTTTCCAGCAGCAAGAAATATCATCAAGCCAAGCTCAAGTACATATAATCCAACAACCATTGCTGCATCCCAGCTAAAGGCAAGAACACCAAACAGCGGCAAAAGATTTGCCAGAAGAATCGGCGTAAATCCACTTTTTATTCCTTTATTCGACATAAGCGACATAACTATCGTTGGCGTCTGTATGACCATCGGGTCATTATAACCATCTATATTTGATTCCGTCGGTAAGAACAATCAATTTTGTAGCCTTCCCTTAAGTACCAATTTCTAACATATAGGATTTATCAGAGCTTGTGCTTTGAGAGGTGTGGATCAAATCCTCTCTCATGTAGCTGTAGTATAAGTGCGTCGGAGTCAAGCCCCGAGGCTTGTCAGCGGACTCCTGTTCCCCCCGTGTATCACGGGAGGCTCTGGTTTGACCAGTCACGTTCACTGTCCTTGACTTGAGAGTCAGTCGACCGATGACTTATCTCCCCTGAGGTCAAGTTTCGAGGCATCTTCTTCTCCCCCCTGTAAAATTGCTTTGTAGTGAACAATTTATGTTCTAATGAATAGTAGTTAACCTAATCAGAATCCCACCGTGAGTTCAGTTATCTATACCGCACTTGCATTGTTCCTTATAACTCATATCGACACATTTGCTGTGTTGACAGCATTTTGTGCCGACGACGATTATCGCAGATTTGAAATTATTATCGGGCATTATACTGGATTTCTGATCGGCTTATTTCTCGCAATAGGGAGTGCAGTGCTTGCTGCAGAGTTTCTACAGGAATGGACATTCCTACTTGGACTTCTTCCGTTTGCAATGGGTATCTGGGGATTAATCCATTATCGATCGACACCAGATATAGAGCCCCCAATTGTTAGATCGTCTAGAGGGAGGATTGTAGCCGTTACAGCCGCCGGTATTGGACTTAGCGGCGAAAATATTGCTGTGTTTGTTCCGTTTTTTGTAGAACTCACGCCAACTGAACTTGGAGTTATTGCTATGACGTATACTGTTGCTGCCGGAGGTATCTATCTTGCTGCAGAAATTCTTGGGCATCGAGTCGCCTCTGCTGGAACGCCACAGTGGGTTGATCGGTGGTTAGTGCCGTCTATCCTGACTGTGGTGGGACTATACGTCCTGGCTTCTGGTATCATATGATGACCGAATGATATGCATCGAGTGATAACCAAGTCGGGCTAAGTGATGTTTTGCTCAGGAAACTGGGTCAGCTGGTTGATATCAATCTTTCCAGTTACAGCAAGAAACCCATGTACGGCAAGAACCGAACCAAATGCAATTGTTCCAAGCTTTCCACCAGAACCTCCAATATACGGAAGAGAGTATACAAAGAAAAGCCCAACAATAGCGCCTACGGGGATAAGCCAATACAAGGCTGGTAGCCGTGCTGAATCAGACATCCCAGCAAAAGAGGCTGCAAAAACACTAGCCGCCATCATCTCTCCTGTTGATGGATATAAAATCGGTAGTAATACACCTCCGGCGAGACCGACAATTCCAGAAGCGAACACCGCGTCAGCCACGGTATAATCGTGGATAGCAAAGGTTACTACCGCTCCAATTATCGAGTAGATTACGATCAGAATGACGATTGTTGATGTTGGAACGTGAACGGACTGAAACGTCCCATCGCTAAGAACGACAGTAAGTGTTGTTCCGACAAACGCAATTGTCCCAAGCTTTCCACCAACTCCTTGGAATACTGGCTGGGAGACAGCATAGACAATGCTCGCAAACCCTCCAGCGAATAGTGCGTGCCAGTAGGTCGGGATCAATTCCGGTGCAGTCATACCAACAAAGGCACCACAGTATGCCGGAACAGCAACTGATGAAAAGAAGATAGCAGCAATAATTCCTACAATACTTGCAGAAACAACCGTTGGGACTCCCAATTCGACAGTAAGACCAAGTGTAATGATAGTTCCGACGATAACCGCAGCCGTTGCATTTCGAAGATCACGGTAGTCAAGAAAGAGGGGGGCATCTGCACTAGTTATAACCATCCATTCAAGCTTAGCACTCAAAGCAACTCCAAGCATAGAAGACAAGAAAAGAATAACAACTGCATATAGGTACTTATCAAGGGCCACATCAATGCTAAACACAAGTAACACAATTACCGGCAACAGAAGTAAAGCTCCCCCACTAAATGCCAGTATGTAAAATGAGTCGTCAGGAACACTAATCACAATTCTGTATATGTTAATATTGAACAAAGAAATTGCGGTGCTATGAACAAAGAAATGTTATTTTTGAGTTGAAAATCGTTGTCCATAGGCTTAGTCAGCCTCATTTCAATGAATCTTAAACAGGGAGGTAGTCATCCACAGAGAAAGTAGCCCGAGTGTCTTGGAGGATCTGGATGTGACACCGAGATACTTCACTGACTCCCCTCCACTAACTGGGATCGTGGGGGCAGTCGACTTGATAATCGCTAAGGAGACGGCATGCAAGCGGGCCAGTGACGGGTATCAGAACCTGTCACTAATACAATTAAATATATAATATAAATACCTATCAGCCAATTGTAACTATTTTCGAATTGCCACAGTATTTGCGTTAATAATAAACATATAAACCATTATAATAATGGAAAAATATAATTTCCATGGAAATAATACTGAGAAATTACAGGCGCACAAGCACTACTCTCATGTCCTTCATTAGAATACCACCGAAAGTAACTGTACTCGCATTGCTCTTTGGAATTATTGCCTTCTTTATACTATTGAGCACAATTACATTTCTCATTGAAAGGCTAGAATCCGTGTTCCTAGAAACAATTGCTGGTGAATTATAAACCGTTTCCAGAACAATCTCCAGAGCGTTTTGTCTTTACCACACATATCTAACAAACGTATATTTTATCAGTAAATTTCATTATACATATTTGGCAAATAAAACAAATACCGGGAAAGCTTTTTATACGGATATCTAATTTAATGTATGGTAGACCTGCGAAGTGACACGGTCACGACGCCAAGTGAGCAGATGCGAGAAACGGCTCGATCTGCTCCAGTTGGCGATGATGTGTACAAAGAAGATCCGACTGTTGAAAAACTGGAGTCACGTCTTGCGACGCGACTTGGGTTTGAGGCTGGGCTATTTGTCCCATCAGGAACGATGGGGAACCAAATTGCAGTTCGGACGCACACTGACCGTGGGCAGGAAGTGATTCTTGACGACAAATGTCACATATATGAGTGGGAGGTAGGTGGACTAGCCCAGCTTTCAGAGGTTCAACCTCGTCCAATCGATAGCCATGAACGGGGTATTCCAGCACCAGAGCAAATTACAGAAGCGTATCAAGAAGAAAGTCTACACAAACCAGGTACCGGACTCCTCAGCTTAGAGAACACACACAACAGCCGGGGTGGGATTGCTATCTCACCAGATCGCATTAATGCTGCCGCGGAGACGGCGCACGACTTAGGGATTCCAGTGCATTTAGATGGTGCTCGGATATTCAATGCAGCAGTTGCCCAAAACATACCAGCAAGCAAGCTTACTGCTAAGGTTGATTCAGCATCTGTTTGTCTGTCAAAAGGGCTAGGTGCCCCAGTTGGATCGGTCCTTGTTGGGAATACAGAATTCATTGAAGCAGCACGCAGACATAGAAAGCTTCTCGGAGGGGGCATGCGGCAAGCTGGTATCATCGCTGGGCCAGCATTGATAGCACTTGAGAATATTGATCGGTTGCACGAAGATCACAAAAATGCAACCCATCTTGCAGAAGCACTTGCAGAAGTTCCAGAGCTTGATGTCACATACCCTGAAACAAACATTGTTCTTGTGGATACGACAGACACGGGGATGACCGCTGCTGAGTTTCTTGAACTATGTGATGATGAGGGTGTGTTGGGGACCGAGTACGGAACGTATACGGCTCGATTCTGCACACATCTTGATATTGATAGATCAGATATTGAGACTGCAATTAACCGTATTTCCTCCTTATTTGTCTCTACAGCAGTATAGGCTCGAGGTTAACAACTGATTATTACACTTTGGTTAAGTTTCCTAAATATTTGATAGATCACCAAGATTTAGTCGTACAGTACTTAGGATAAGCGATTAGCATTTGAGATCAGAACTTGCTTTTAAGAGTAGTTTCCTTCTCGACGGCACTGCTAGATTGACCCTCGCTGTTTGAGTGCTTCAACTGGCGGTTGATTGTCGAGTGCTTGGTGGCTGCGATGGTGATTATAGTAGGCAGTGTAGGCAGTCAGCCAGCGCTCGGCGCTGGCTTGACTGCCGTTCCACGTTTCGTGAAAGCGTTTGATTCGCATCGTATAGGTCTGAAAGAGTTTTTCGACCATGTTGCGGTCAGTATAGTTGAGCTCACCACTCAGATCAGTCCGAGCAAGCGCGGTGAGGTAGCCCATGCCATCGACGAGAAACTCCGCGTCGGAGACACGGTGTTTCTCTTTCAGTTCGTCTAAAAACTGTTCAGCAGGATCACGGCCTCTGTGCCACGAAAGTTGTGCGTGGAGCACGACTTTCGTATCTACATCGATTGCAGCGTAGAGCCACGCTTTCTGTTCATTTTCAAGCTGAATTTGCTTTTCATCGACAGCGATACGATCTGGTTCAGCGGTGAAGTCCTGATCGTAGTACTCGGCGTAGGCTTGGTACCAGTGATGGATCGTGGCTCGGCGTCGTTCGACGCCGAACCACTCACAGAGATCTCGACACTCGGCTAACGAGGCGGCTCCGGCGTGAGCAGCACACGTCAGCCTGATCAACCAGGCTGGCGTGCGCGTCCGATCACTATCCAAAAACTCCACATCCGAAGAATCCGTTATGTCTAGTTGGAGTTCTTCGAAGAGCATTTTCCCACTTCCCTCGAAGAACTCCTTTCATTTCAATCTCAATCTAGCAGTGCCTTCTCGACAATTTTATCAGTATTTTAACTCATTGTGGGTGTTCGGGCAATTCCCTCTAGAAGCCCCAATGCCAATGGGGGCAAATATAGTTTAGCCAGAGTGTTTACAGAGATAGCGGATACACTATTGTATATGAGTCGACATACCGTCACCCACGAAGCAGGAGCAATTTATGAATTTGCACCTGACATGGACCCAATCGCCGCCGTCAAACCAGGAACTTCAATCACTATCGAGACCCGAGACAGTCTTCGGCGAGGTACAGACAGACTCAGACCTTATTGAAACAATCCCAGATGAATTGACCTCCTCCCACGACTGAAGCCGTGGGATTCCTCCGTGGGTAATCCAACCAGATCGATTACCCCGGCTGTGAACGTGCGGGTTTGCTGACGCTGGGTTGGTCGAATGAACGCGACTGTTCCTCAACATCGGCGGGTCTCCAGTCGTGTTCGTTCCACTGCCAGTACGCCCCCTCGTGGGGTGCGTCCCTGCCGCGTTCAGCAGACAGGGCAGCGGGCCGGGCCATCGGCCCCACTTCTTGCTGCAAGATGTTCCACGCTCCTGCCACGTCACTGTGAGCGTTTAGCTCGCAGTCTTGACACCGAAACGAATCGCCTCTCCGAGTGACATCACTACTCCCACACTCGGGACACTCGCTACTCGAATTGACTTCGCTCACTTCCCGGAGTGTGATACCAACATCGCCGAGTGTCAATTCTATCCGCTCCAAGAGCTGTCGGTGTGACCAGAAAGCGTGGTTCTTTTCGTTCACCTCAGCACTCCAGTACGTGTCCAGCACATCGGTCAACTCACCAACGTACACCGTGTCAACGTTGCGTTCAAGCAGCCACTCTGTGGCGTGTTTCACCGCCGCATCACGACTATGATCGCGTTTGCGTGATCGAGCGTCGTAGAGTCGCTTGATACGATTGCTCGTGTATTCATCTTCTGGGAGTTCCGACTGGAGTGTGGCGATTCGCTCGGAATAGCTCTGGAATCGGTCAAACTCTGGACGAGCGTGGTAGACCGCTGTCTCACCACGCTCGGTGACAACAGCCAATGTATTGTTTGCACCTACGTCGATTGCGGCTGCCTGCGTCGTGTTCTCTGTGTCGAGTGTGTGAGTGAAGGCATCCTCTCGCTGTTCTCTGAGTGTGTCTGGGTGAATGCGGACAGGATGCTGGACACGAAGCTGGTCAGCGTGCTCCTCGTAGATGAGTTCCAATCGGCTATCGTCACCATCCCACTGTGGGTTGCCGTTGACTTCGAGTGTGATACGCTCGTTGTGCTCGAAGTCGTAGCGGTCTTCGAGAACGTCACCGACACCAAATTCAAGCGTACTCCGGTCTTCGTCCCAGTCGAACGTGTAGAGGTCGTTTCGGACGAGGCCGTGCAACTCGTAGCCTTCTTTTCGGTTCCCCCAGTAGCCCGGTGGTGAGGGTTTCTCGGTCACTGCGGTGTTGGAGTCGTCGTGATACTGGTCGAGCAACCGGAAGTGACTGCGCCATGCTTCGCTATTCTTGCGAGCAATCTGCTGGCAGGTTGCCTTCCCAAGTATGGGGGCATACTCGTCGTAGAGGTCGGTGTACTCGGCGTTCCACACGTCACCATCGTCGCTGAAGTATTGGTGTCGGCGTCGGTAGGTGATCTGATTCCAGAGTGGGGGTTGGGCGGCCAGCCAGTCAAACAAACACTGCCGATACCTGTCGCTGGTTGCATTAGCGGTGTAGGTATTGGTTCGCTGTGGCCGGTCGCTCAAACAGTTCGTTATGTGATAGATTATCGTAAACGTTGGGATTACAACCAGCCTATGTCAGGTGGTTTGTGGCATATTATGTCGGCTTCATCCCACGGCTAAAGCCGATGGGCTTTCGCCTTGCTAACGCTGTAAGGCAGCGATGGCAGATGGTGAAATGTGCGGGACTGGATCTGAAATTGCAACATCAATTGACGTGACTATCGACGTGATTCAGAATCCTGCAATAGACCTGAACCGTCCACTTGTTGAGACGCCAGATAAGTGGAAAACACTGGCCAGTGCAGAAACAATGGAAGCAGCAAGTAAATTAGCCAACCAAGATGCAGTTGAGTTACTTGCTGCTGAGCACGATATGGATACGACTGACGCATATATGCTGTCCAGTCTCATTGGAGGATTGGAAATTAGTCAGGTTGTTGATCCCCTCGTGACAGTGCGGAATACAATCCCAAAGACACATCTCTCTAATCCATTCTAGAGTGCTCATAGAAGTCTACCAGCCAGCATAATACTATACCTATATATGGGATGATAGTGATTCAAGATCCAGACAACTCCGTGTGAACTTACCCCGCACTCCTCCGCTCAGGCTGCGCCCTCACTTTGTTGAGTGCGGTGCTTCCTGCCTTTCGGACAGGAGTTTCTGGTTCCACGACGGCACTTGCAGACACTTCATGGGTGGCATCCGTGTCCACAGCGGTGTTAGTCTCCACAGGCGTTGATTCGGATTGTCCCAGCCCTACTTGCTGGTGACGGTGAGATGGAGTTTGACCGTGGATATGATCCCACTCGAAGCCAGCCTCAGGAGTAAATCCCATCACAATTCAATGTCTGGTATCAAGTTGCATGGTTTGATGTGGCTGAGTGACCGCTGGATCTCCGTCTTCAAGGAGCGACTAACGGAAGCGAGTAGACAGGGGTAGTTCACTACAGCCTTTCAACCTAGCCATCGTGGGTGAAATCGGTGTAAACGTTATGCTTTTTGGGCCACAATGAGTGTTAAATGTCAACGCATCTTGATTCGTCGAAGCCGGAAAAAGCCGTCCGGACTACACTTGATCGGTTTAGACACGGAGATTCTCCCGCTGTTGGAGCATTACTTGATGATATCTCATTCGATGCTGTGGTCTCGATGTCAGAGAAAAAGCGGTTTGCGTTTTGGATTAACGGGTACAATTTGGCAGTACAGCACTTACTGCATGAAACGTCCAAAGGCCCAACTGACCCTGGTTTTTTTGATCAGCCTATTACAATTGCTGGTCAGCAACTGTCTTTGAATGATATTGAACACGGAATACTCAGAAAGCGCCAGAAATCAAAGCTAAAGTACGAACCATTTGCCTCGGTTGACCTGCTTAGTCAACTAGAAGTGCAGGAGCTTGATCCGCGAATTCATTTTGCGCTCAACTGTGGGGCACGAAGTTGTCCTCCGGTTGTTGTATACAACCCGTCACAACTTGACCCACAGCTCAATGCTGCAGTTGACCGATATCTGCAGGCGGAGACTAAATTTGATGAACAAACAGAGACCGTTACTATCCCTGCAGTATTTGACTGGTTTGAAGGAGACTTTGGTGGACGACCTGGAGTCATTCAGTTCCTTCGTTCACATGGGGCTATCCCGAAGGACTTCTCTCCAGTGATTAAGTACCGCGGTTGGGATTGGGAGTCCGTTCCTCGAAACTTCCTTTGACGCAGTGTCATTTTTGACATTTATGAATTCACCTGAGAGTCAAACCTTGGGAGAGTCCAGCGAACCGCCAGTACGGATTCACTGATTGTTTAGACAGTTGATCTCAGTAGCCAACTCACAAATAGCTGTTATATGTTGTATGATCAAGAGAATTATATTGTTACATGAAAACATACTGTATGGAATGGAACCGTCGTCAGGATCTAGAAGGTGGAAAAGAACTCGGGATCTGGTTACTTCGTGACGAGACGGGAACCGTACACGAAGAATTGTACGTCGAAAGCCACCAATACCGTGGAGACGATTTTGATGTATACACGGCGACTCCAGAAGGGGAGTGGACACATCGGGGAGAGTTTGAAGAGGTTATTGATGCTTTTGACAGTGCACTTAATTACATTGAGCAAAGCGGTCATCCATTGCGGTCGCCGATGACTAATGGATAGGATTCTACATGTTGCCATTTCTGCAAAGCTCTGGGATTGTTGAGGAAGTTTCACGAAAAGAAGTGCTCAGGCACTGGATACGCTTAGAGGCATGTGAGGAACCTGAGCAAAACATCACTGAAACTGATGATGAGCGCGACCTGCTTGAAATCCTTGTTGATCAAGCAGACGGAGCAAGCCACCACTTGTGGAATCCAGAACCTGTTGCTTGGTATCGATGTCGGTTATCTGAGTCACAATTACGAAACCTTCGTGTCATAGAGTCACCAGACGGGATTGGCTGGGATGCGCTTACGGAAGATGAGTCTGTCATTTCTGCTGCCCAGACAATAGCTCAAGAAACAGTCCCACCAAAGGCAACGGCTGCAGTTGATCTTACGAAAGTTCGGGAAAAAGCTAGAGAGTACCCTACGAACTCAGTTGAGCGAATCATCCTTGTGACACCACAGACACTAGCCAGTCCACGTATTGTCGATGGGAACCACCGGGCAACTGCTGTCGCACTTTCTCTTCTCTCTGGGGTAAGATACGACCCGGTTGAAGCATACCTTGGCATTGCGCCCAGATCACAGTGCAATATTATCAGCCATCTTCGATGGAAGATTCGATATATCTTCGGAGGTCAAATGTGAATCGAACTGAGATTCAGTTCCAAGGCACTAGCACAATTCTTTCATGAACGTAGCTTTTGTCCGAGGAAATGGTTTAACCTACAATTAAACTTCCATAACAAGCCATACCATAATAACATCAGAAGAAAGTTGTGAAGGACAAAGGTTTGTTAGTAGTTATATTCACCATTTGGACGTGAGTTACCCGCTTACTCGCGTTGTCGGCTTCTCAAGGAAGAGTGCTTAGCGCCTGCAATCAGCTAAACAGTGTAGCAAGAATTTACCTGAGCTTTGAATGACGATGAGATAATTGTCGCCAAATGTGTAATTATATTAACATTTGGAGCTATACACATACACTATGTCAAGTGATGACATTGAAACAAAAGCAGAAGAAGATATGACCACAGAGATCGATGAAGGCATTCCCACAGAAGAGGATGGTGAAATGGACGTTGAAACACAGCACAGCATGGAAGCAGAAAAGGACGTAGCAAACTATCTTGAACGACGTCAACCATGGTTTGTGATTGTTGCATCGTTCATTACACTAGGTATTTATTTTCTGTACTGGTTTTACAAAGTCAACAGTCAGATGAAAGCCGCAAATGGTGATGAGAGTTCACCTGGTCTTCGAACCATTGGACTATTTGTGCCAATCCTCAACATCGTTATCCTATGGTGGACAGCACGATCGATTGGTCGTGTAATTGATGAACGAGATGAACTCGCTATGTTCCTTGCAGTATTTGTATTCCTGCCAGCGTTTCTGGGTGTTGTTCAAGGCGATATTAACGCAGTTATTGACGGCCGTAAAAAATAACACAAAATGCCCTAATTAATAGCCTAAATGACACGAAATCTATCGGGGAGGATCACGGCAGGGAGCATTATTGTTATCATCGGGATTGTTCTGCTGCTTTCGACAGTAGGTATTATCGAGATGCGATCAGTATGGGGATGGATCCCGGCGCTGTTTGTTCTTATTGGTGTCTGGGCGTTATTCCGTAGTGATTTTCGCAATCTTGTTGGTCCGGTTATGATCATTGCAATCGCAGGTGCCTTTTTACTCAGAAATGTAGGCATCATTTCGGACGGTGCAATCGGGACGTGGTGGCCGCTATTTATCGTTCTTTTCGGAGTCCTTATCATGGTAAACCGGTCCCGAAGACGTCAGCGGACTCGGCTTGAAGGACATAGTGCGGGAGAGATAACCGCAATTGGGATTTTTGGAAGTGATGAAAGCCGACCTGTGACTGATCGATTTACTGGAGGAGAACTTGTCGCTATATTTGGGGATGCACGACTGGATCTTGAAAACGCAAGTGTTCAGGAATCTCCAGCGATGGTTGAGACAATGGCAGTGTTCGGCGATGTTGAAATTCGAGCTCCTGAATCATGGAATGTCAAATTACAAACACTGAATATTTTCGGAGATACAACTGATCGACGTCGAGAATCTGATAAGCGAAATGAAACAGACTCTCCAGATTTAGTTGTAACAGGATTTTCTCTGTTTGGGGATATCGAAGTTCGAAATTGAGTGGCTTGTAAAAGTGTACCTACAAAAGAAATGTTGATTCAAATTTATCAAGTCGTAGTCGCTGACAGTTGGCCGGGGACAATGTTAGGGTCAATTCCTGCTGTTTGTAGCACATCCCAGAGTGTGGCACTGTTGCTTGTCACGACAGGTACATTCAGCTCGCTCTCTAGAGATTCAACGCGTGAGAATGTTGGGTAGTTAGTACAGGAAATAAACACTGCGTCGATGTCAGATACACCTTCTATCTCAGAAAGAACCTGATCAGCTGCTGCTTCAGGGCTTAAAGCGCCGATAGCAGCATTATTTTCCAGTCTTCGTCCAGAGATATGTACGACATTGTATCCGAGTGCGTTCAGATATGATCGTTCTCGTTCGACGAGTTCTTGATTGTACGGCGTTACAACAAGGATTTGCGTCTTGTTGAGAGTAGACAATGCTCGGTCAACTGACCGTGCGGTTACAACTGTCGGAACACCGGCTGTCTGTTCTAACTCTGATTCTAATCGGCGTGCATATTCTGGTCCTTCGAGTAAGCTTCCAGTCGTACAAGCATAGGCGATAGCATCGACGGAGGCATCACTGACCCGTTCAACAGCACCGGTCGCTCTGTTACGCATCGATTTTAGATCGGCGGCTGTCACAGATGAAAGAGGCATGCGAGCAACATGCACTGATAAACTGTCGTCAATAGTACGTCCAAATTCCGTTTCCGTTGTTGTGTTTGTTGAGGGGACAACAACGCCGATACGGGTCAATTTACTCATTGGAACTCACCGTTTCATCTTGACGATCATTCTGTCGGTCATCTTCGGATCGTTGCTCTGGAGGCCCATGTCCACCACCACCGGGAGTACGAACTCTCACTGTTGTCCCAGCGTCAACTTTCTGTGTGGATTTAGCTCCAACTGGTGTGCCGTCAATTAGATTTTCGCCCGTTGCTCCGGGTTTTCCACCGGCGCTTCCCTTCGGTGGACTGCGACGTCGTTCAGTGAGCAATGACACCGTTGCTGGAACATCTACCGTAATCGAACGCTCAATTCCCATGCCCCCACGGTATTTGCCATCGCCGCCACTGTCTGGACGTAGCATATACCGCTCAACGTGCATAGGATATTCCGATTCTAGTGCTTCAACAGGGGTGTTAAGCGTATTTGTCATCCCTACGTGAACACCGTCAATACCATCTTTATCAGGACGGGCCCCAAAGCCACCGCCAATCGTTTCATAATACGTAAACTCATTGCCCTGACGGCCGCCAATAATGAGATTATTCATTGTACCTTGGCTCTGTGCGGGTAACTCGTCAGCGAGCGGTTCAGATAGTGATAAAAACAAAACATCAGTAATGCGTTGGCTCGTTTCAACGTTTCCACCAACAACTGCGGCTGGTGGAGTAGGATCTAACAGTGACCCTTCTGGAATCGATATCGTTACTGGGTCGTAGCATCCTTGATTTGGTGGAATATCTGGATCGGTGATTGCTCTGACAACGAAGTATACTGCACTTTTGGCAACCGCCCGGGGAGCATTAATATTACCATCAACCTGCTGTGCGGTGCCCTCGAAGTTGACAGTAATCGTGTCACCGTGGATTCTAATAGTTGCAACAATTGGAACGGGATCCTCCGTTACACCATCTCCCTCCATAGCTTCTTCAGCGGTGTACTCCCCATCTGGCAACTTCTCGATTTCTCGCTGCATTCGAGTTCGCGAATAATCAATAACTGCATCAAACGCGTTCTTAAGCTGCTCGACACCGTATTCATCTGCAATCTCACGGATGCGGTCTTCGCCACGGCGGTTTGCGGCGAGTTGTGCACGAAGGTCCGCTCGTCGCTCACGCTGACCCCGGATGTTTGTCAAGATAAGATTAAGAACATCTTCATCAATCGTATCTTTGCCGCGGTACAGTCTGACTGGCGGAATTCGAAGACCTTCCTGATAGATCTCTGTTGCCCCGGCTGGCATACTGCCAGGAACCATTCCTCCAACATCAGCATGGTGGGCCCGCGATACGCCATATGCAATAATCTCTTCATCAACTGCAATTGGAGACACAAGTGTGATATCTGGTAGGTGGTTACCACCAGAAAATGGATCATTGAGTACCCAGACATCGCCTGGTGAAGGATCACGATTGCGAACTGCTTCTACTGCTTCTGGGAGAGCACCAAGATGAACTGGAATGTGCTCTGCCTGTGCAATCATTCGACCAGAGGCATCAAACAGAGCGGTTGAGCAATCTTGTCGTTCTTTGATATTCGGCGAATATGCTCCCTGAATTAAGACATTGCCCATCTCCTCAGCGACCTCTGTCAACCGATTTCGAAGAATCTCAAGCGTCACAGGATCGATATCACTCATGCTGATCACCTTTTGTCAGCTCAAGGGTGCCGTTCTGGCGAACGATACCACTCCAGTTGTCTAGTACAAGTGTTGTGCTCTCATCTTGTTCCAAGATCGCTGGACCAGAGATTGTCTGCCCAGGTGATAGCTTAGAACGGTCGAATACAGGCGTTTCAACGAACGACCCGTCAATCATCGCTTTTCTCGCTCCTATCCGTGCATCTGTTTTTGGGAAGTCAACGGTTGTTTCAACCGAAGGAGGTTCTCCAACAGCGGTCACACGAAGATTAACAAGCTCAATTGGATCGTCCATCGAATACCCGTAAGTCTCTGTGTATGCTTCTTTGAACAGCGACCGAAGTTCTGCTTGCGATTCGATATTGCTGATATCAATCGTCAGCTCAAAACTTTGTCCGGCATAACGAAGATCCACAGCACGCTGGAAGTGTAGGTTATCTGTTTCTACACGCGCTGATAAATCAGCTTCAATCTCCTCGAATTGCTCACTTACCTTTGTGAGGTCAAGATCAGAAAGACGGTTGCGATACGTACGAACTGTATCGTGCTTTTCTTGTGCAACAGTAAGGCCCTGCGCAGAGAGCACTCCGGATGCATATGGAATTACTACCCGAGTAATATCTAGCTCTTCAGCAATTGCAGTGGCATGTAACGGGCCGGCACCACCGAACGCAACTAATCCAAATTCACGTGGATCATACCCACGCTCAACGGTCATAGTTCGAATGGCTCTCGTCATCGCTGCATTGACAATACGGTAAATTCCTCGTGCTGCTTCTATTGAATCTTCGAGACCAGCTTGATCTGCAACATCGTTCACAGCCTCCTTTGCTGCGTCGGTATCAATAGTGAGTTCTCCACCAAGCGCCGAATCTGATCCAATATAGCCCAAAACAACGTTTGCGTCTGTCACTGTTGGTAATTCACCTCCCTTTCCATAGCACGCTGGGCCGGGATTTGCGCCAGCGGACTGCGGACCAACACGAAGTGCACCACCTTCATCAACCCAGGCAACCGAACCGCCACCGGCACCAACAGTATTCACATCAACCATCGGCACAGCGATCGGATATCCTCCGATGTCTACATCTGTCGTTCTTGTTGCTTGCCCGTCTCGGATGAGACTTACGTCACATGAAGTTCCACCCATATCGAATGTAATTAAGTCCGCATCACTGCCTGTGACTGCACTTGCTCCAACCACACCAGCTGCTGGACCCGATAGTGCCGTTGTGACGGCGTTATCACGAACGGTAGGGACACTTGCAATACCCCCATTCGATTGCATGATCGACGGTTCTGGAAGATTTATCTCCTCTGCACGGGTAACAAGCCGACCCAAATAGCGGTCAATCGCTGGGGTCACATATGCATCAACAACCGTTGTTGACGTACGTTCAAACTCCCGAAATTCTGCAAGCACTTCATGCGAAGCTGAAACATGAGCTGTGGTTTCCTCGCGAAGAATATCTACCACCGCTTGCTCATTTTCGGGGTGGGCATATGCATGGAGTAATGAAACTGCAATACTTTGTACATCGTCGTCCAGCGATGCAACAATGTCTCGAACCTCATCTGGATCTACTGACTCTACAACTCTCTCAGTTGTCGATCGCTCACTTATCTCATGTCGTCTACGACGAGGAACGAGGGGAGTAGGGCGATCGACATCAAGATCGTATAGACTTGGTCGATCTTGACGGCCGATTTCTAAGACATCCCGAAACCCTTCTGTCGTGATTAACGCTGTCTTGGCACCGTTCTGTTCGAGTAACGCGTTTGTCGAAACGGTCATCCCATGAATAAATCTATCAATCGTTGCTGGATCAATATCTGCTTTAGTGCATGCTTTTTGAATTCCAGCGATAACCCCTTCACTCTGGTTGTCAGTCGTTGGTACTTTCGCAGTCTCTAGATGATCTTTAGCTGCTAATACAACATCTGTAAATGTTCCGCCGACGTCAACGCCGACTCTCACATCTGTCATTTTATGTTCACCTCACAATCCCTATCCGAACAAAGCAATCCATTGGTCATAAAGTGTTTGTGCTGCGATGGCGATTACAACCAGTGCGACAAGGATGCCAAGTATATTTTGCACTGTGCTATTGGTGTACTTTCCAAGGAGCTTTTCGCTGTTCATAGCATACAGGAGGAAGACAGCGAGTATTGGTAGCAAGATACCATTTGCAACTTGTGCGAACACAATGACATTCACTGGATTAAGACCGATTGTTGAAAAGACAATACCGACAACGAGGATCGTACCCCATATCGCACGGAACCGGGTCGATGTAAGGTCACGCTCCCATCCAAGCACACCAGCAGTGGCATAGGCACCAGCAAGCGGGGCCGACATTGCGCTTGTAAAGCCAGCAGCAAAAAGACCGATTGCGAAGAATTCTGGAGCTACTCCAGCTAGCACTGGATCAAGTTGAGTAGACATCTCGCCTACGTCACCAATCTCAGTACCTTCTGGAAAAACGGCGGCAGCGGTGATCATTATTGACGCTGTGATAATTCCACCAACAACGACAAGCGCAATAGTGTCAAACCGGACTTCGCCGATTTGATCCGCATCCCCCCACTTTTCTTGAACAGTACTGGCGTGCAAGAAGAGGTTATATCCAACAACAGTTGTCCCGACAAGCCCAGCAATCAGGAATGCCTGTCCGTCCGGCACCCGGGGAATTAGCCCCTCAGCTATTGCTCCTAAGTCAGGGCGCACAGCAATTGCATTAATCACAAATGCAAGCCCCATAATTACGACGAGTCCAATAAATATTCGCTCGATGAGCTTGTAGTTTCCCGTCCAGAGCAATGCTCCGGCAACAATCCCAATCAGTGGTGACCAAATTTGGACACTTACACCAGTGATTGTTTCTAAGCCTGACGCTCCGCCTGTGATATTTCCCGTCTGAAACGCGGCTGTCCCAACGCCAATTGCGAAGATAATGAGTGCGGCCGTGATAACCTGTAAGATGTAGTTATCAAACATCCCCCTGAGGGCCTCGCCGAGTCCCTCATTGGTGACCAATCCTAGTCGGGCACTCATTTCCTGCAAAACGATTGTGGCGATTACCGAAAAGACAACCGTCCAAATCAACAGATAGGCAAACTCTGCCCCAATAACACTTGCTGTTGTGACCGTCCCCGGACCAACAAACGCGGCGGCAACGAGTGCACCAGGGCCAATCGATCGAAACCAATTCTCTACCGTGTCCACTATACTCATAGTACAAATACACGATACCTTTTGATGTGGTTAATATAAGCTTACGCATTAGCGTAAAAATTTCATCAATTTGTGAGTGAAATTAACATGGCTATGAAAGGATTAGTTCAATGCACAAGGGGGCCTCATACTTAGGAACTGAAATACTGGATCCTGTCCACTTCCAGACAGCATAAACTCAGCAAAGGTAACTAAAGGGACCTCAGTGTCCTCGAAACGTCAGTCATTATCAGTTCTTGGTAATCCGATTCTCTTTATGAAGACGTTCCCGTGACACCAATCCCGTGGATACCGTGATGGGAATCGGGGCCAACCGGGACACAGGTATGCCGTGCTATCACCATCTTAATTATTTTTGTGGTTTGTGGCACATTCCTGTTTTCCTCTGCCTCGGAACCGGCTTGACTCGGAGTTCGCCGAAGCTGTACTTCGAGTGGTTGCCGACCCGGATGATCCCATTCTCCACAGTCTCGACTGGGCGAACAACAGTTGCGCGCTGAATACACCTTCTGGTCCTCTCTGTCTTGCACCAACAACCCTAACACAATAGTGAGATTTACCCGCCAGAGCAGTAGAAAACTCAATAATTATCGAGAAGGATTTATATATGTCCTACAGCGCTGACCAACGAATACAACCGCAAATTGCCCGACTTAACTTCATTAGACTAATTAAATCTTGGGTTACTGAGAACTGTTGTAGACACCTGCATCCATTGTCTCGCTATGGTGGGAAATGAGGTCACTCACTCATCTTGGTAGCCGCCTCGCGGAATAGCCCATCAAGCAGTTCAGGTAGTGTTGGATGATATGCTCTGTCCGGAACTTCTCTGACATCAAGGCCAAGTTCAACGAGAACTTGTGCCGTTTTTGCCATTGTATCAGCGTGATAGTGTAGCCCCTGATAACCAAGTATGGTGCCGTCCGTGCGGTCAACGACAAGCCGAGCAAGGCCCTTGGGTACATTCTTTGATTTGAATATTCCATCGTCACTCGCCTGGCGGGTGGCTACAACTACATCATGTCCCGCTGCTTTAGCAGTAGTTGGCGTATCTCCCACGCGAGCAAACGGATAGATCCCCAGACCAGAGAATACAATATGATGATGGATGTTAGTATACGGCTCAAGAGGCTCACCGTGAACATCGTTCAGAATGTTTTTGGCTGCCGTTTGTCCCTGTTCTTTCGCAACGTGTAAGATTGGTTCGTGTTCGTTTGCGTCTCCGACAACGTATATAGAGTCATTGTCCCGGGCCTGCATTGTTTGTTTCACCCACGCCCCGTCAAGATCGATGTTAGCGGCCTCAAGGCCGAGGTGTTTAATATTTGCTTGCCGGCCAGTGAAGCAGAATAATTCATCGCCTGTTACCGTTTTTTGCCCATCTGGAGTCGATAACAGTAATTCCACGCCAGTTTCGGTTTTGTTGATTCGCTCTTCTTGAGCATTTGTGATAATATCGATGTCGAAGTCCTCCCGGTAGATTTCTAAGATTTCATCACCAAACTCTGGGTCAGCTTCATCCAAGGGTCGATCATCGTGTTCAACAACTGTGATGTCCATGTCTCCGGCTTCAACAAGATACGGTGCCATTTCAAGCCCGACATAACCGAACCCAAGGACAATTCCTGAATCCGAAAACTCGTTTGCATCAAGAACATCCGAACTAGTCATATAGTTAACCTCTTCGATTCCTGCAATATCTGGGATATTTACTTGGGATCCAGTTGCAACAACGATATAGTCGGGGTCAATCGTTTTTCCACCAACTGACAGCGTTCGATCATCAACAAATCTTGCTGATTCGTCATAGAATTCGACATCATCGTGTTCAGCCCATTCGTGTATCTGATTACGACGATGCTTCGCCCACCCCAATGTTCGATCATCTTTTTCAGCAACGGTCACTCCGAGATCTACTTCAGGTATGCCATCAGTTAGCCGGTCATCATGGCGGACTTGATACCGGTGCGCGGCTGCTGAAAGTAGCTCCTTTGAAGGCATGCATCCTTGAAGGATACACAATCCACCACCAGGATCGCCATCATCAATGAGACTAAGCTCAATGTTAGGTTCATCAACAAGTTCACTGGCAACTGCTGACCCAGCACTACCGTACGCACCAATAATTGCTACATGAATGCTCATGTAATCAAGTAGGGATCAGTCCGGTTAACGATATCGTGGAGATACATGTGAACTAGATCCGCTCAACTGCCTCTGTTATGCGTCAGGGGAAAATACAGAGCGGAGAGGTATATATGCTGATTATAGCAATCGGTTATCAAACAAGCGTGGTTGTGGATCGAATTTGGGATGGAATTATGAATTTTCTGTGAGCAGTTGAGTTGGTAGGTTCTCCGGGAAATAGAGATGTATGCTCCTACTTGAGATCAAATCGGTCAGCCTGCATTACTTTTTGCCAGGCACTCACAAAGTCTTGGACAAACTTCTCTTCGGCATCTGCACTGGCGTACACCTCTGCGACTGCGCGAAGTTCGTCATGTGATCCAAAAATAAGGTCAACGCGGGTTGCATTCCACATATGTTCACCCGTGTGTCGATCATATCCTTCATATACTTGGTCAGACGCTGACGATTGCTCCCACTCCGTGTCCATACTCAGTAAGTTCACAAAAAAGTCGTTTGTCAGCATTCCTTGCTCATCTGTAAGGACACCAAGGTCAGTGTTCTGGTATGTTGCACCTAATGCGCGCATGCCTCCGACAAGTACCGTCATCTCAGCAGGAGTCAAGTCCAGCAAATCGGCTTCATCAACAAGTACTTCCTCTGCTGGACGGTTGAGGTCGTCTTTGATGTAGTTTCGGAATCCATCAACTGCCGGCTTGAGTGCCTCGAATGAATCAACATCTGTCTGTTCTTCAGTTGCATCTGTCCTTCCAGGCTCAAATGGGACTTTGATGTCATAGCCAGCATCGGCAGCAGCTTGTTCGACGGCTACGTTTCCACCCAGCACAATAAGGTCTGCAAGTGAGATTCGCACTTCGTCTGAGCGCGATTTATTGAACTCTGCTTGAATTTCTTCGTACGTCTCAAGAACCGTTTCAAGCTTTGTAGGCTCATTTACGTCCCAGCTTCGCTGGGGTTCAAGCCGGATCCGGGCTCCGTTTGCGCCACCACGTTTGTCACTATCTCGATATGTCGATGCAGATGCCCAAGCAGTCTTGACAAGTTGCTGAATTGAAAGGTCCGTGTCAAGGATTTTTGACTTGAGTTCTGCGATCTCCTCGTCACCAACCAGTTCATAATCGGGGTCAGGGAGAGGATCCTGCCATACCATCGTTTCATCGGGGACTTCTGGGCCAAGGAATCGCTCTGGAGGACCCATATCACGATGGGTCAGTTTATACCAAGCCTTCGCGAAGGCAATTCCGAACGCCATTGGATTCTCTTGGAAGGTTTCCATTATTTCTCGATACTGTGGATCGCGCTTCAACGCAATGTCTGTTGTCAGCATCATCGGCGTAACTTCCTCTTCTGACTCCAGAGCATCAGGTGCAGACGGAATTTCTTGACCCTCTTTTGGCGTCCACTGCCATGCACCACCTGGACCTTTTATTGGCTTCCATTCATATTCTAGCAAGTTATCGACATACCCCATATCCCACTCAGTTGGTGAGGAAGTCCACGGACCTTCAATTCCACTGGTTGTAACACCTTCTTCAGCAGCGGTTTCTCCGTCCTGCCAGCCAAGCCCCATGTTTTCAATCGGAGCAGCAGCAGGCTCTGGCTCGTGAACCTCATCCGGATCGTCTGCTCCATGAACTTTTCCAAAGGTATGTCCGCCAGCAATCAACGCAGCTGTTTGTCTGTCATTCATCGCCATACGGGAGAACGTCTGACGGATATTTTTGGCGGACGCCATTGGATCCGGCTCCCCATCAGGACCCTCTGGATTCACATAAATAAGTCCCATTACAGAGGCTCCAAGTCCTTCCTGTAGCTCACCGGGTTCTGCAAACCGTTCTTGGGTTTCAAACTCATGTTCAGGGCCCCAATCAACTGCCTCGTCAGGTTCAAAATCATCTTCACGTCCACCAGCAAATCCGAATGTCTGGAAGCCCATTGATTCGATAGCGACATTTCCAGCAAGAATAAGGAGATCAGCCCACGACAGCTTGCGGCCATACTTTTGCTTGACCGGCCAAAGCAGTCGTCGGGCCTTGTCAAGATTGGCGTTATCCGGCCAACTGTTCAGCGGGGCGAACCGTTGCCGCCCTCCAGCGGCACCTCCGCGGCCATCATATGCGCGGTATGTCCCGGCACTATGCCACGCCATCCGGATCATGAATGGTCCGTAGTGTCCATAGTCAGCTGGCCACCAGTCTTTAGGCTCTGTTATAACATCCTCGATATCTGCTTTAACCTCTTCAAGATCAAGCTTCTCAAATTCCTCAGCGTAATTGAAGTCTTCTTCTATCGGTCCCGTGTCCCGGGCATTTTGCTTGAGAATATCGATGCTCAAACGGCTTGGCCACCAGTCTTGATTGCTATTTCGAGTACTGGGTGTCGGTCTTGTGTTATCGCTTGACATTAAAGCCTCTATCTATATGTTTGCCTTGAAGGACACAAGCCTTTGGTTGCAACTCAAAGATACTGTTCGGAAACCTGTGCCCCGCAGTGTTGGCACTGCGAGGTCATCGGCGATCACCCGTTATTTTCAATAGCGATGAAGAAAAAATTTGACGGTGTGGCCCGTCTACACCCCCCGTCAATGATCGATGAAAGACTGGGAGATGGGACCGCCGAGAATAAAGTGTCAAAAAAGTTACATATGTAGGTAGATTCATTGGGAATCACCTCGCTCAATCATCTGACGACGAGACTCCATTCTCCGAAGCGGATCTGGATGATCATAATGTAGCTTAATTGTCTCTGCAGACGCGTTCACACGTTCTCCGACCATCTCAGGGCTCCATCCCTGATCACGCCAGCGTGTCACTGCACCTGTACGGATAGGATGTGGTGACTTCGATGACGGACAGCGGGATTCCTTTCCATGCTCTCGAGCCTTACATTCAGCCTCATCACGCCCATGTGGGCACGATCCCCAGCGACACGGCTGCGTGATAACGTACAATAGCCGACGAATATTTGACTTCGAGACGCGAGCAGTCTCTCCTCTCTTCGTCGTAAATAATGGTTCTCGACCGCACTCCTCAGTACGATCAACGCGATTTACTTTGATGTACTCCTCAACCCGCTGAGCAACTCGTTCACTCAGAGCAACCGGTCGCTCGCCTGATTCTTTGTTCTTCAGTGGGGTTTCCGTCTCTGGACGATGCCGGAAATAGATAAACGGCGTTGACAGATCATCGACTGCGTCAAGGTCGACATCGCCCTCATGTCGCAACCGATCTATGTCTTCATCATCAAAATAGCAGTCCTGCAGATCAAGCGAGTGTAAACCACCTACGCGGCATCCAGTGTGCCACAATAACTCAAAAATAACTTGCTCACGCGAGGCACGAGCATACGTGTCCAATTTCTCTCTGAGCTCCTCCGCTCGATTTGCTTTGAGCAAGTCAGTGTTAACCTTCTCAGCAAGACTTGTTTCTGGAACCTCGACCTTTGACTCAAGCCCCTCCTCAACTGCACCAATCTGCTCACAGAATCGAATAAACTTCCGTAGTGTTCCAAGTTGATTATTCAGCGTAGACGTTTTCAGATCCTTCGTGCGACGACGATACGCATCATATTCAAAGATATCCCGTCCAGAAAGCGAGTTCAAATTCTCGATACCATTCTCTTCACACCACTCAATGAATGGCTCCAGACGATACTCATAACTCTCAATTGTCGCCTCAGCGTGTGTCGAACTTTGCCGATCAAGCCAAATATCGAACGCACGTTCTGGTTTGATGGACTCAAGATGATCCGTACTGCCAGATTCTGAAGATTCAGACTCTTCATCATAGATATCACTATTCATTGACACTCACCTCCACTGGATGATTAAAGGCTGACTCAGTGTCCTCAACTGTGATCGAAGTTTTGCATTCTTCGGCGAGCTGCTCACGAAGATTCATCGGGGTTCCGTCCGGCCAAGAAGAAGCAGAGAGTGCCTTTGTGTGTAGTGTCCGGAAGACTCCGATCCGTTTGTGTCGACCGCTGACTTTTCGACGGACGCTGCCCCCGTTAAAGCCGTTAGGATCAAAGCGAGCAATGATCTGCCGATTCTCTTGTTGACTCTGAATATGCGTTTTCAGCATCAGGCGCGTGGGCTTGCGGTACAGGAAATCGGTTTCAATAACCTCCCCGAACTCAATACGTAAGTTCCCAGTCTCTCGGCAGCGATAGCCAACGGTAATCTGCTGGTCTGGTTCTGGAAATGGAATCTGTCGCGGCTTGAATGCGAGTGGTGTTACGCCGGTCGAGCCACAGCTGAAAGCGTGACCGTCTGCAGCACTGACAGCGTTGCCCCGATCGGCGTAGAGTTCCTCCTTGTCACATTCAGTACATCTGATTTTGAAACAATCTGGCGAGTGAAAATCAGGAATATACCCGTGCAACTCGGCGGCAATCATGGTTGACCGCCCTCCTCAAGGATGTTAGTAGCGACAGTCTTGTCGCCAACAACGAGATCAATAACTGCACTACCATTGCGTGTGCGCCCAACGCGACGGGCGTGATTAAGTAACTGTGCGCGTTCCGTGGAGTAATCTTGATTACTCCGGATTGTATTGCTAGTCATGGGTCGTCTAATTGCCAAGGTGACCCGGTTCCGGCGTGTTAGGGGCACGTCGGATCTTTTTTGATCCGAGTGGAACCGAGTCAAATGACTATTTGTGGAGGGTGGTTAAATATTTTACTCAGTATTACTGTTCAAAACATCAGCGAAACTGTTTAATAAATCAGAGGAATATATCGGCTGATCGACATCCATAGATACATGAGGAATGCTAAATACGTAATAGATAGAATGCGACAGTCTGCTGACTGGATGGTTCCAGCTGATGACCGGATCTTGGAACTGATCCGTGAACACGGTAACTTGACCCCAAGTGCCATCGAAGCCTTCGGTGGTCCAACATCTGATCATGCAAGCCGCCGTGCGAAGAAACTGGCTAGTTATGGACTGCTGAATCAAGTACATCGGGGGCTGTATGGAATCACTGATCTGGGAGAAAGCTACCTTGACGAGGAGCTGGATGCGAGCGAGTTGGAGCCAGTTGAGTCTGCGGAGTAACACTACCTTTTGATCTGCTACCGCTTGTCCGAGCGTTGCCACTATTGACTGTTGAGTATGCATACAACTGCCTCCGAGCGACCTAAGCAATCTGGTCGCCGCATGTGTCTGTTTGGGGGATTGAATAATAAAGCTCAGCATCAATTCCGAGAGAACACTACCAGCATTGTTCCCCGATCGGCGCTGGAGTCCTGGTGACTTCTGTGTCAGCTTGCAACTGTATAGGCGTGCGAGTGTTGCCACTCCCGAGTCGTACATACTCATGCTCAAATTCCTTAACAGCGGACCAATCCTGTCCCGCGGCATATGTGTGTTCGCACGATAGGATAATAAAGCCCAAGCTCATTTCCGGAGAGATAACACTGAACTCAATGAGAGCAACGCTGTGACAAGAGACTCTATATCTCTATTACAATTGGCATATGATCGCTTGCATCGATCCACTCGTTAAACCTTCCAATCCAAAAGTCGGACAAGGATCCGATCACTTCATCGTGTGCAAAGACGTAGTCAATGTGGTATTCCCTATCTGACTTCTTGTGCATATAGAACGTTGTCGCGTCTTCATCGCCGAACGCCGATTCCGTCACTGAATGGTAGACGCTTCGTAACCCACGATCATTTAGGAGACGAACTGTATCCGAAAAATCACCTCGTAAGGGACTGTTGGGTGATTCGTCCCACATTATATTCCAATTGAAATCTCCGACGACAACCGTATCTGAGCCAATCCAGTCGTCATAATCTCGAACTGACGTGTAAACCTGACTAATATAACGATTCTCAGGATGCTCTTTATCATTCATGGCCCATACTGCAAGCACATCTATTGACGTGTCAGTTGCCACTGGAAGACTGAATTTACCACCCGGTTCCGTGACGTTGCCCGGTTGAAGCGAAATCCCGTTTCGGACGAAGACACCAAGCCCCTTGTGTTCGTTTTCGCCAATCCATAGCCAATCGGAAAATTCCGACCAATCACCACTCGTGACAGGACTTTCACATTCTTGGATCACTAATATATCCGGGTCGTGGCGTAGAATTTGTCCCTTCTTTTCGCGAAAGGCCATATTGCAATTCCACGTTACCAACTTCGTCATAGGAGACAGTCGTATTCGTGGACTATCAAATCTACCGTCGATCTCCTTCCAACAACTCTTGGAAATGTCTGATCACATATTTTATTATTTTGTCATTTAATAAATAGATTTGAGAATTGAACGTTTTCTTGCAGTTGCTTGAAGGAATTGTGACACTCTTTGATATCGCTAGGAGTATCTTGTTCTGAGGAGTTTTACTAATTTTACGCGCGCGCGCAGTTCTGAACAGATCGGTGGGGTCCCGGGAGGGTAGCGCGGCAGTTGCCCTGATCTGAAGGGACTACCTACAGACAGCTGGTTCGAGAAACCCCTATGTTACAGTGTCTCGGGATGAGCGAAAACGCCTTCTTCAAACCGGGACGAGTCCGTGACTGGCGACGTTGAAGTGATTACTTCAACCCCACAAGGGTCCTTCTGAAACCTGGGTCTTGGCACGGTCGAAAACCAGCGCATCGAGACTTCAACCCCACAAGGGTCCTTCTGAAACGGGTACCACACGATCGCGAAGGTGCGGAAGCATTCGGACTTCAACCCCACAAGGGTCCTTCTGAAACGTTTTCAAAAAGTCGGTTAAGAGAATCATGGTTCTTGACTTCAACCCCACAAGGGTCCTTCTGAAACGAGTTGATTGAGGCTGATATTGACGGCCGTGTTTCAACTTCAACCCCACAAGGGTCCTTCTGAAACTTCGACTATCCGCTGATCCCCGACCTTCTAGATCACACTTCAACCCCACAAGGGTCCTTCTGAAACTTAGGTCTGTCGGCCGTGTACCCGTAGATGCAATGTCACTTCAACCCCACAAGGGTCCTTCTGAAACTCGATAGTTGCCTCGTACTCTGCCTCCTGGTCGAGACTTCAACCCCACAAGGGTCCTTCTGAAACCCGTGGCGACTGAATACGGAGACGAGACACCGCTGTACACTTCAACCCCACAAGGGTCCTTCTGAAACCTCGCCGATGTGGGGGTTGTTTCTCAATGATTCCCACTTCAACCCCACAAGGGTCCTTCTGAAACAAGCTGGGGGCGAGTTTCGAGTCAACAACGTAGTCACTTCAACCCCACAAGGGTCCTTCTGAAACGGGCTACTGGTGGGATCTCACGCCGTTGGTGGGGGATACTTCAACCCCACAAGGGTCCTTCTGAAACGACTAGTCAGGCTTGCTATGTCCATGCCACGTGACGAACTTCAACCCCACAAGGGTCCTTCTGAAACCCGAAGTCGGACACTATTAGAAAGTGAAGGTCTCCGCACTTCAACCCCACAAGGGTCCTTCTGAAACACTGCCGGGTGGGGTATGAAGCATGACAGAAACCTGTACTTCAACCCCACAAGGGTCCTTCTGAAACATCATATCTAATTGTATCAACTCCAGACGGAGTAAGCACTTCAACCCCACAAGGGTCCTTCTGAAACGCCGGTTCAATATGATTGAGACGTTCGACTGTGCCCCACTTCAACCCCACAAGGGTCCTTCTGAAACTCCTTAAGTCCCAATAGCGATACGTTCGACTCAAAGACTTCAACCCCACAAGGGTCCTTCTGAAACAGTCATTGAAGCCGTTGTATTCGGTGTAGGGCTCAGCACTTCAACCCCACAAGGGTCCTTCTGAAACGGTAATCGACGGCCTCCGAAGGCGAACAACCCGTTCACTTCAACCCCACAAGGGTCCTTCTGAAACGCGTCGGACAGTCCGACCGCCGTACTGGCACGCGGCACTTCAACCCCACAAGGGTCCTTCTGAAACTTTCACCACAGAGCGGGCAGTACTTCGGGGCACAGTCACTTCAACCCCACAAGGGTCCTTCTGAAACTCCGTTCAGCGGGCATTGAGGTGATAACCAAGCTAAACTTCAACCCCACAAGGGTCCTTCTGAAACTGCGATCCAGAATGCAACCGAAATGCTGATCAGCGTACTTCAACCCCACAAGGGTCCTTCTGAAACGGTAGGTTCCGTCTCTAGACACACCACTCATTCCACTTCAACCCCACAAGGGTCCTTCTGAAACTTTACCGAAGAGTGGGAGTGTAACGTCTGTGGTGCACTTCAACCCCACAAGGGTCCTTCTGAAACCATGCCCAAATCACGGGCTATAGCTATTCTATTTCCTGGTTGGAATAAAGTCTTTTCGTCGACCCCCAATAGATCTCAAACCACCGGGGGTCGATGAACTCTCACAGAAATTGGCTATCTTCAGCTGGATCTTCGCCGTAGACGGTTCGTGAGACATACTTCTCTGAACTCATCTGGTAGATGATTATGGACTCACCGGGCTCAAGCATCGACTCAAGTTCCTGCTTGACCTTCTCAAAATCACCTTTCGTGATCTCTCCTTCAAAGACTGAGTTCTGTACATGAGTCAGATACTTCCGCAAAAATTTCAAGAAAAGCCGCGTTCGATCTGCCTCTACATCGTAGACAGCAATAACGTAAACCATGTTACCACCACCGTTTGAATGCTTCGTAGGGTTCTCCCGTCAAAAGATGTTTCTTGAGTTTGTACGACTCAACCCGGAGTAAGTACTGATAGCTCACTTTTTTATTTAATTCGGGATGCTCAACAGTTTCCTCAAGTGTTTGTTCTAATTCTTTAGAGAAGGTCTTTCTCCCCGATTCGGTGAGGAGGCATGAGTTTAGCTCGGATTCAAAATCATCAACAGATAGTTGTCGCCGATTAACCAACCGGAATATAACCCGGTCGGTTAACAGCGGCTTGAACAGATCCGCAAGATCCAACGCCAGTGAGTATCGTCTCTCTCCCGGTTCATGAAGATAACTGATTGTCGGATCTAAGGCTGTGGCCCTGATTGCCGAGACGATATTTGCGTACACGAGGCTATTACCAAACGAAATCAGACTGTTCACCTTGTTATCTGGTGGATTATATGCCCTTCCGTTGAAAACAAATCCGTTGGGGAGTACTTTATCAAATATCTGGTAGTACGCCCGTCGTGCACTCGCCTCTACACCCATTACTTCGTCAACCGCTGTGGTGTCAGCTAGTTCATCTTGACATCGATCAAGGTCTGTAATGATAGAACTAAATTCATGCCCACGGTTGTTATAGTAGGTCACATTTGACCGCATATTGTGGATACTTCCTGCAACAATCTCACGAGCAATCTTGATCCGATGTGTTGCATCATTATACGCTTGAACTTGGTTTACAACAGTCTGACCAGAGGTCTGCCCACGCTCAGGCATGATCGAACCAGAATAGTAATCGTTCCAACCGAAGACATGCATAGCAATTCCGTGCTCGTTTAAGAATGAGACAAGTCGCGTATTGAAATCGATCTGTCCGTGAAGGTACAGGGCTTCGGCATTTTCTATTGGAAGGTATTTTTTGTCGTCGTCTTCGGTGACAAGTCGCACTGTGTCATTATGCCGCTCGATGCGTCCGTCTGAGAATATGTGGTAGTTATCATTCATGTTAGCAACTCCAGCAAAAATCGTGGTACGCGCATGAGTCACAATATGACTTTTCGGTTGCTGAGGGTGGTGAGTCATTTCTCACTATCTCATAGATTCCGCGGATCGCTGACTCAACCTTATCAATCGCCTCCTCATTTAATTCAACCGATTCTCGTTTTCGCTCGGTTGGATGAGCAAGTACACCGTCTTTCTTGACACCGACAACACGGTCCAGATACCACAGATAGTAGAGCAATTGGAGCCGTGCCGGTTCGATGAGTGATGACGAGGGTTTCACCTCAACAATACGACCGTCGTCCAGCATATCAGGCGCAATCCAGCCATCAATACTGAGATTTTGGCGCTGGTCTCCATACGCAGTATCATCGACGCGAGTACCGCGTACAACGTTGGGATTTTCGCGGTTAATCTCAATATTTCGGCTTTCGAACCAAAGTTCACGCTCACAAGCTTCATAATACTGCATCATTACGCCTGTGACATGAAAAGACGCGTTAGCTGCTTCACTACGAGCAGATTCAAGAAGGAGTTCCACGGGGTCGATGTCACGTTCGGCCATGGTCATAAGAACTGGTGATCAATGCTTGCGGTAGCCGTGACAAATCCGGTTGTTGCATCGAACTTGTCACCCTGTCGCCGTACATCAAGCATGTAGATGCCTTGATCTTCGACGAGAATCGGAAGATCGTGAATTGCCTCCGCCCGGTCGCTGTCCTCTGAATAATATGGGACTGATATCCGGAGTGATTTCGTTTTGTCAATCAAATCGCGGAGTGTTTCGTAGTCATACTGTGCCTGTGCTTCCCGGATCTCTTCGAGTAATTTCCGTTCATCGTGCGTGCGAGCAATCACAATCTCTGCGGAACGCCGTTGATCGATCAGCGAGAGGTCACCAAGCTCTGCCGCCATTGCATCGTCTACAAAGTCTGCATATTCTTGTTTCCCGACGTCTTTGTCTTCTTGCAGTCGTTCAAAGTACTGGCGAACGGATCGTCGAGCAACATCCGTCTCCGAGAGGCCGTCAGTTTCGTCGCGGACACATTGGAGCGTTGCTGCTGCGACCGGAAGCAGTGTAGTTCCGCGGTTGTAGACTGCTTCTGCTGGCGTCCTTGTCTGGCCACCAGGAGCATCAAGCCACCACACTGTCACTGTGCCCCGATCAGACTCGAATGACCGATTGCATCGCCCTGCTGCCTGAACAATACTATCGATCGGAGCGAGATCACGGTAAACGCGGTCGAAGCTGATATCGACACCCGCTTCGACCAGCTGCGTTGAAACGACTAGAACCGGCACCCTCCGTTCAGTGAGTAGTTTTATTGTCTCAATCAGAGTCAGTCGGTCAACAGGCCGAAGCCGGGTCGACAGGTGAACGAGTGGTCTACCGTCAGCTGTCTCGATTCGATCCGCCAGATCGGAAGCTGAGATATCTTCGGCCTGGCCGCGGCGCTCGAGTTCATCTGCGTATAGAGCGCCCACATCCAGCATCGTTGGACTAAAAACCTGCTCAGTGAGCTCGCGAGCGCTTTCGATAGTATTACACACTGCAAGTGCTGAATCATCACCCTCGACCGTATCCTGCAGTTCATGACCAGCAGTTGCGTACGATTTTGGATTACTCTGTTCCGCAATGTACCGCTCTGTAGAGGCGTCGAGTTCGTAAGCAACTCGGCTGATGGCAGAGAAATATGTGTCTGGTTTATCAATAAGTTTATATTCGTCCTCAAAGAGATGTGGCTGTGTTGCAGTCATCGCGATTACAGTCGCATTGTACTGTTCGGTTAGCATCTTCACTAGTCTGGGAACAAGTTTCCACCAGTCAAGTGGCAGACTCTGCGGTTCATCGAGAACAATAACTGCGTTTCGCAATGCAGGGAGTTTCATTCCCTGCCGATTGGCGGGACCGGCGAGACTCTCGAAGAGTTGTACAAAGGTAGTGACAGTTACTCCAGCACGCCAGCTTTCTGCGAGCATTGTCCCCACGTCGTCTGAAAGATCTGCCGCATCATCATCTTCGAAGTCCTGCATTGTTGTTTCCGCTAGATGGTGGTGAGCAGTCAGGAGGTTTCCAGTAATGTCAGTCTGATATATGTTCTCGAGTTCATTTACAACTTGGTCAATCACGCTTGTGAACGGGAGAGCATATACGACTCGATCGCCATCGGTTTGATCACGTATTTCAAGCGCGGCTGAAAGCCCGGTGAGCGTTTTTCCCATTCCAGTTGGGAGTGTCAGTGTCGCAACCTGCTGGTCTGCCTCCACAAATTCTTGGACAGAGTCAAGGACGGCTGTTCTAGCCTGTGATCGGTAGTAATTAAACTGCTCAGATCGAGATCCATCCACATCCCGAGTGACTTTCGACTCGATCTTGCTCACATACTCGTCCAAGCGGTCACCCGATGGATAATCGGGGGCGTATGTTGCTTCATTGTGTGGGGCTCCAGCGGCACTCAGTTTATCGGCCAAAATAAGACTGCTCCAGCACTGTAGGGCACGTCCGTAGCAAGTTTCGGAAAGTGCGTCTTCTCGAGGTTCAGGTATGTTTCCGCTCGCAGCGACAGTCTCTTCAATCTCCTTCAGAAGATCGTTTCGCTCGTTGGCATCAATAAATCCTTCTCGAAATTCTTGCCAAGATCCATGACCCTCTGTAGCGCGCTGTACGATGTCCTGACCAACGGCTCGATTGTTCTCATCAATGTCCTTGATTTGGTATGCAACAGCTGTTTGTCTTCGTTCATTAGCGTTCTGGTCTCCCGCAGTGACTCCCTCGCGTCGGTGGGATCGGTTGAAGACATAGTCTGCAACATCCGGCAGAGATCCATGGTGCTTGGCTACTGCCACAAATCCCGCAAGACAGGTTTCGGTCTTGAAATCTCTTGCGCTGAGAGCATAGTAAGCAAGGAAAGACCCAAGTGGGGCGTGATGGCGAAGCAACTTGTTGTCAGGAGTTCGATCCGCGAGTAGGTACTCCTGGAAGTACGACGTTGCTTTCCCGATGTCGTGAACGTATGCCAGTGTCTCAACGATCGGTTTGAGCGACTCACCGTCAGGCGTTGTCATGTCAGGGTGGACGACATAGCTGACACGCTCGGCGACATCCACGAGATGATTGAGGAGGAGTGTCCCCTCACTGCCATTTTCCGGGGGATGGGCATACAGCGGAGGCACGTCAGACGAACACCACCGTTCGATTGCCCACAGTCGATGCCGTAGCGTCGGTTACTGTGAGCATGCCTCCATCTGGATTGAATGCGTAGGTTGTAAACGCTGTTGTTGACCGACCATTTTTATCACGTTCCATGAAAGAAGGGGATTGCTCAATTTGACACCGACGGTCTGTGTTCATAATAACGTTATCAAAGCCACCAGGGACTGTCGAATCAATGTCTAGAGTACCGTCATCAGAAGTGGTCACTGGTTCGACATCAAACTCGCCGTGGTAGTCGATTTCGGCGAGGTGCTCCGACAGGCCTAAACTTGGAACATAGTGGGACTTCCCAGCAGCGAGCATCTCCCGTAGTTTCTCGTAGCGTTCCTGGTCTGCCAAGGCAACATCGATCCGATACGCAGGGTTGACGAGTACTTCGTAATTATGTTGCTGCCGAGGATTTGTTGGATCAGGAAGTTTCATACTAATCTTTCCGCGGGCGTTAAGAGACGTGAGATCTTCGTCCGCTGTTGAAAGCGTATTCATTGGCATATTCACGGTTCGAAGGTCCTGAACGGGTTCAATTGCAATCCAAGAGTACTCAAATCCAAACAGTTCATAGTACTCATCTCGTCCAATACCGAGAACAGCAGCTAAGAGACCGGCAACAGTCGTGCGCGGGATAACTCTATATGTCTGCTTGACGACGTTGCCTTCGACACGTCGGAAATGTCCCCATGGTCCCCTAACAGTAAGTGAAAGACACTGCTTTGGCCGTGTAGGCACATCATCTGGCGATGCCGGGTCCGGTGTCGCGTTCATTGTTACGCGTCCGCGAGAGTTTCGGGGTATTCGTCGTACACGTTGATACGATCGATAGACGCATCTCCGAGTATGTCCTCAAGCGTCTCGTAGAGGAGTTCGGGGCCGCCGATATCACCCTGGTAGGAGAACTCCATAGAGTTGCTGGCGACAACACGGACACGCTTGATATGCTCGCTGGCAGCAGCAAGTCGATCGACGAACGCATCGATCTCAATAGCTAGATCTCGGATGTTTCGGAGCTCTTCGGCCGGTTTAGATACGTCGTCGTCGATTGTTAGATCCTTGTCGATCCCACCGATATGGAAACTCTCTTCAGCGTACTCAACCCGACAGTACAGTCGCGGTTCTTGTCCAACTTTGCTCCGACTAATCGTTTGGTTTTTGATCGCCCGCCAGCAGAGCGTATCGAGCCGTTCAACATCTCCATGTGTCAACTTTGTATCAGCAGCTCCATGTTCGTCAACAAGACCGTGGAACCTGATGAGCCCATACTGGATCCGGTGGTCATCAAGATCGAATCCACCCTGTTCTTTACCTTCTTGAGTTGCGATGACGCTTGTTAAACTGTTGTACTCCTCATTTTCATTAACTGGATGTATCGTTTTTCCAGGTGAAAACTGAACAGGACCAGTGAAGTTATCCGGCAGATAATCCTCATACTCATCAGCGTCAGTAGCCATCGTGGCCCCGAAGTAGCGGACATCAGCGCTATTCTCTAGGAACATCCCAAAGATGGCATCACGAAATTGTTCAGCTTCATCTTCGTCGTCAAGATTATAATCGTCAGGATCAATCTCCTTTATCCGATCTTCGAGCAGTTGTTCACGGGTGTACTGATTCCCTTCTTCTTGCACATTACGAATGTAGACGCCGTGTCCGTCATCATCAAGCTGATCACGCAAATACCGTTTCAGGCGGACATCGGTAACAATCGCCTGCTGAGTTTGTGGGTCGATACGTGGCCGATTGGCCCCACTTAGTGGGTTGCCGTTCGGGTTCGCGTCAACGGCGTCGTACAGAAAAACTATTTCAGAGCGGTTCTGGACGGTGTCAGTAGTTTCAGTCATTGTTAGATATTCTCCTTAGTATTGGTTTTGAGTTGATCCCAGTCAGGATGATCGTTCATGCCATACGTCACGCCAAGTGCGTAGTAGAACCGGAGATCGTCAGTTCCGATTTCCCAGCTATCGGGGTCTGGCTGCAAGATCGTCTCCCGAAGCTGATCGACAACGTGTTCGAACAGCGTGATCGTACGATCTTCATTCCGGGTGTAGGTGATAGTCGTTCCAATAGCTTCTTGCGTGATCTTCTTTATTCGAGCTCCAGTGATCGATTTTACTGGGTACTGATCGATTAGTGTTGTCGACCGATCTTCGCTGTAGTTCTGGTACGCGCCAACTTCTCCAATAAGAACGCCAAGTAAGAACGCACCACGGCGTTGGTCATTAATCGGTGCTTCCGGATCGTGAGCGAGTGCGGGGGTATCCTCGATAAAGGTTTCAAGCTTCTCGGCGGATGTATTGCCCCCGTCCGCAAGAATGTCTTCAGCTGTTTGCATACTGTATTCCTCATAGTCTGGTTCCTGTGTGATCGGTTCTTTACCGGTGTCAGCCGTCGAGAGTAAATCAAGTTCTTCATCAGCCAGCGCACACAGTTGTGCAAACTGGCTGGCAACGCGCCACGAAGGGAACTTGTCGATGTTTTCATCATTTTCATCGGCGTCAATTCGATCGACATACTCCTTAAGCAACGTCTCGACGGCAATCGATCCACCACTCAGTACAGAAACAAGTGCCTTGATCCGGGGGTCATCAGCACTGGCATCTGTATCGTCGCGGTCAACGAATGTCTGGCTGAAGTACCATCCCGTCGAGACAGATCTGAGCCTGTTATCATTTTTTGTCAATAAATCCCATGAGTCGTTTGTTGGCATCGGGGCACTCCAATCCGTTTGAGAGTTGTAAGCTGACGAATTTTCGATAATATTCTCGTGCCGCTTCGCAAGACTCAATGGGTATAGTAACCGGCCATTCAACGTCTCGCCGAACACATCATACCGAGACATCTGGTGTGGCATCACTGCTGACACATAAAACCGTAATTCATGTTCCCGATCGAATTTGAACTCCCTATAAGCCCGCTCGACTGGCGTCATATCCTCTTCGGTGGTTGCGGCCCTGTAGAGTAGGTCGTACAGTTGCCGTGCATGATCAGCTTGGGGTTCTCCCCGGAAATAGGGGAGGTAATAGACCTTAGCGCCGAAAGTCCGATAAGTACACGCTTCAACAAAAGGATCTGCGTTCATCACCGTCACAGCCGCGTCCTCAGAAATCGGATGCGTTCGCCAAGCTTCCTCGATATCCAAGCCTGGGAATTTCTCCCGTTGCTTACCCAAAAAGTAGTTTTGTGGATCTTCAGCTGTTCCTACAACTCTCGATATTTGTCCGGTGACAATATCTGTCGCTTCGCCGGAGGAATTGTTTGCTTTGTTTTTCGTGACGAGCTTCGAGAGTTTCCGCTGACGCATTGCCTCCATGAAACCATCAATTTCCCCGGGCCAGCGGTATCCCTCATCAACGGCTGTTTTCACCTGCACTGTGAGCAGTGCCGTCGTAGATTCACCCCCGAGGGCGGTTTTGACTCCTTCTTCGATTTGAACCAGTAGGTCTTCATCTTTGCCTACTGTGGCTAGTCCATTAATTACCCATCCTTCATCGTGTTCCTCGGCGACTGTCTGCACCACATCGTCAGTTGGCCACTTGGTTAACCGCTCTTTCGCATAGCGAGCGAGCTTCTCCGGGCCACTGTTTCGTCCGGCCTGGTGAGTGACGCTATGATCGATTCCACGAGCTGGTGGATACTTACAGTGTGCAGCTTTTTCAACTAGATTGTCACTGTATCGAGTCACCCAGACTGGGCCACGCTCGTCATCAGCAAGCGATGGCTCTTCACCGCTGAGATCCACTCGAACAACAATCAGGCTGTCCTCGGTATCGACAATATCGTCTGCCGCATCGGGGGTGAGATACGGCGCATACTTTCCACCTCCAAGTGTCCCAAGCGTGTACAACTTACCATAGAAGAATTGGATGCTTCGGAGCGTTGACACTGGAGAGTTAGGCAGCTCTGCCGACAGTTCTTCGTCGTCGTATTTCTCGCGAAACTCCTCAGGCGAAAGCATCTGTCCCCTCCAGATCTGATTCGCCCGGACTAGTCTTCTCGGTGATATTGCAGAATCCGAATCCTATCGAATTCCGTTCGCCGATTCCGACATCCAGAGCAAGGTTAAGATGTCTCCGATGTTCGTCATCACGAACGGTATAATCAAACCGCCACTTACTCGCCATCCATGTCTCTTTCATACCTGTTGTCGGTGTGACCGGCAGGGCAAATGTCTTGATCAACTCGTAGCCATCGAACAACTGCCCGCTAACGTCAGATGGTCCGGGCAAATAGTCCGGACAGTAGAGCTCATGCTTTTTATCCAGATTTGCGTGGATCTGATTTTTGAACGGTTCCATTGTGTGTTCGGGCCGCCAGAACTCTGCCTGATCATGATCGATGTCAAGATCGTACTCATCGAAGCGCCACGGAGGAATCCGGACGACAATTCCCGTTCCGGTTTCAATCGTCCCGGTCGTTCCTGGCTCACCAACGTCAGGCGACAACGGAGTTATTCTCTCAACTGTGAACGGCATCTCCCCAATATTCAACTCAGGATCGTCTTTCAGATCAGCTGCGATGTGGGCGAGTAATTCTTCCTCAGGGGAGGCGACGATCAGGTTTCGCTCGTCTCCTTCCTCCATGTTTCTTGGAGGGAAGGGGTTTGAATACGTAAACGGCATCGGCTGGTTCTCGTCATGAAGACCGCCGTACTCTGATTCGTCAAGCGCATTCCAGATTCGACCCTGTAACTTATGGTGATATGCATTATCGTATGCGGCATCGTGCCGCGCCTGTAAGCGCACAAGAATCCGCATGTTCTATCTTGCCTCGTATGACTGGCTTATTGCCATCATTTGATATATCAATGTAATAGGTTAAAAACTTCAATGTACCAAGGTGAAAGTATAATACAAGTATCCATTAGATTCATCTTCACCCGCCGTCGCTGGACCGATATTATAAGCTTTCCAAACGGTGAAAGTTTTGCCAGTTGCCGTCGCTATCTCAAAGCCAAACATCGTTCTAAACGCACAAATACTCCTCTGAAACTTGCACACGCCGCTGTAAACGAAGCCATGCCCAGATGCTTCATGCCCACAAATGTTCATCTGAAACACCCCATCCATTCGTCGGGGTCCGACCACAAAACGGGACTTCAACCCCACAAGGATCCGTCTGAAACAATCATGCCAATCCAGACCAACACGACGCGATCAGCACTTCAACCCCACAAGGGTCCATCTGAAACAAAAGCCTAACCATGAACGCTCGAACACATATCTCGACTTCAACCCCACAAGGGTCCATCTGAAACGCAGAGCAGTATATTGGTGTTCGTGGCACACTAGAACACTTCAACCCCACAAGGGTCCATCTGAAACTGATGATGACCGGGAGGAAATGACCTTCTCTGACGGAACTTCAACCCCACAAGGGTCCATCTGAAACACTGTATGGCTTCACTTTCGATGAAATGCGCTCTGGTACTTCAACCCCACAAGGGTCCATCTGAAACCATCTGTTGACTGGAGTTCGTCATCGACCATCAATCCACTTCAACCCCACAAGGGTCCATCTGAAACCGTCTGGACGTGGGCCAGCTCCTCCCCGTCGCCGTCACTTCAACCCCACAAGGGTCCATCTGAAACGGGATCTGACCCCGGTGGTTAATCCCGGTGATGAGACTTCAACCCCACAAGGGTCCATCTGAAACGACGGTTGTGCCGACTTGCTGACCTCGACATTCCCACTTCAACCCCACAAGGGTCCATCTGAAACCAATTAACACAGCAACAAGGTAACTATGAAATGACTTCAACCCCACAAGGGTCCATCTGAAACACAGACTGTATCATCTCATTGGTGGCTGTGGACGTACTTCAACCCCACAAGGGTCCATCTGAAACGCGACCACGCGCTTGAGCTATCGCAACGGCTCGCGCACTTCAACCCCACAAGGGTCCATCTGAAACTTGTCTCAGGGAATGAGGAAGAGATGCCAAACAAGTGACTTCAACCCCACAAGGGTCCATCTGAAACGGATTTAGAAAATAGCTACATGGAGAGTTATTCTAAACTTCAACCCCACAAGGGTCCATCTGAAACCGGGGCGTCGCTGAAGTTGATCCGGGCGTTCCGCGAGACTTCAACCCCACAAGGGTCCATCTGAAACTGGATGGTTGCTACTGTAGCCAGTCCTGTCGCAAGACTTCAACCCCACAAGGGTCCATCTGAAACGCAGTCACTCCGGTTTGCAGACTATAACCGAGACACACTTCAACCCCACAAGGGTCCATCTGAAACTTGGCAGTGAAACCATCTCGCAATTCCTTTTTCCCACTTCAACCCCACAAGGGTCCATCTGAAACGGTTCAAAGACCGGTTCGAAGATCAGCGCGACCACAAAACTTCAACCCCACAAGGGTCCATCTGAAACCCGCGCTGACGTTGAGATGTTGATGACGCAGCTTACTTCAACCCCACAAGGGTCCATCTGAAACCATGCCCAGATCACGGGCTATAGCTATTCTATTTCCCGGTTGGAATAAAGTCTTTTCGTCGACCTCTAATAGACCTCAAACCCCCGGGGGTCGATGAATCAGCCTACGTCTCGTCGCCTCAACTACCACCTTTGCTCTGCTTGGAACACTATTACAACAACAAAGTAAGAATTAGCTAGTTGAAAGAAATGGGCACCGAAATAATATACCATAGTTTTGGTGACAATGATGAATTACCTCCGTCTCAGCGAATAGTTGAGGAACTGTCCGCCAGTGAATCTCTGTCTATCGCATGTTATATTAATTTAGACATCCCCCAAAACCTCATAGAGAACGCCGAGGCTTGAGAGCTTACGGACTTTCATACAGATCACCAGCCAATGGTAACCTGAACAATTCGGGACAGATTGGTTAGATACTCCACAAGTTGACGATCGGCATTCTGTAGCCGGTGCTGCATCCCTATCGGTGTGAAATGCTACCGCCCGTTCTCAGTCTTAATACTAACCCGAGACGGCGAAGCGTTCGAAAATCAACTACCCTGTGAACGGTTCTATGATGCCTTGAGATAGATACTAAATGTAGTGTCCGGGAACCATGGGAAAGTCGGTCAAAATCAGCCCGATTTCAGTGCTGATCAAGGGCTGAACCCTGCCTAATCGACACGTTTTTGTCCGGTTGACCAGTTTCCGGTCACGATGAATTTACAGGAACACAAGAATAGTAGCGACATGATGGTCTGGTTGTCTACGGACGAGCTGAAGCAACTGGTCGACTGTCCCGATGACGTACAACGCCAACTGGCACTGAAGCTCGGAGGATACTGTGGGCTCCGAAGTGCTGAAGTAGTTAACGTCAAACCAGCACATGTTCGAGATACCCAAATCGGTAAAGTGCTTGAAGTGCCGGCAGGCAAGGGTGACAAGTATCGGGAAACACCAATCCCCGATGGATTAGCTGGACAGATCCGGACCATCGGCCAGTACGAAGGTGAAGAGACGATTGTGGTGGGGACCGAAAGCACGCGAACGCTCCGACGCTGGATCAACACTGCTGCCAATGAGTTGGCCGAACAAACGGAGAACAACCGCTGGGAATTTCTCTCATTTCACGATCTCCGTCGAACGTGGGCGACACTACTGGCATCAGCTGACGTTGATCCAATGGTTGCAATTGAGTGGGGTGGGTGGAATGATCTCCAGACGTTTCTTGATCACTACCAAGGTAAACACTCTCCCGAAGCGCAGCAGCGAGAGCGAAATAAAGTACGTTGGTTATAACTATCAGAGTCATTGTCGACTGCACTTGATTACCCTTTGTTCTTGTATTTACCTCCGTTTCATTTGTTTCATGTGGAGTCTGCGAAGCAGACTCCTGTATTTGTTTAGTTGTTTCCTTAGAAACACTCCCTAAGGGGGGCTTTCCCAGATCCTGAAAATACTGTCTGGAGACAGCCACAATATCTACTAAACAGATTGTAATGTTGGATTCAAAGCAATAGAATTAGGCAGAAATCTACCTATTTAGCGGTAATAATTTCAGGAAAATAGAGTGAATGATAGTGATGCCTCTGGCCAGTCACCCGCTACCAGATCTGGAAGCCACCAACTTTGATTGCGTCACCGTGCTTGGCACCTGCGACGATCTCCTGCTCCTTGCCGCGCCGATCGGTGAACTTGACGGCCGTCTTTCGCAGCTCCTGGAGAATACCGTTATCAGTTTCCAGCGCTGCCAGCCCTCCGGCTCGTAAAATCCGCGTAATCTCGTCTTTTGTTCCTTGGACGTTCAGAACCAACTCCGTCCATCCCTCAGCATGCTGCATCGAGCCGACACCAGGAGACTCCTGTGGCGTTAGATCACGCATCGACCCAACGTAGGTTTTAATCCACTTAGCGAATGGCGAGCCTTCTGGAGCGTGAATGGCATTATTAACAATATCTTCAGCAGTTTGACCGACCTTGTCAGACCAGTTTGCAATTGCTGTGTAAAAGTCCTGAATACGGTCTTTGATATACTCATCAGCAAGCCCGATCTTCCCGTCGACTTGCTCAATAATGGTATCAATTTTCTCAATAGCTCGGTAAACCGTCGACTTCGATACATCTGCCGCTTCTGCTAGCTTTTCATAATGCATCTGGCCGCCGTCTGATAACGTCTTTACAACACGTTCCTCACTGTCGCTGAGATCAGCCTGCGCCAGCTGCAGCGTCGCGATGTTCTCTTCATGTTCTTGGACTTGCTCCATTGGATCCGCCAAGAGGTCAAGATCTTCGTCGCGATCATTCTCCTGTGGATCAAAATAGGCATCTCCAACAAACGACTCGTTTGCTGGATCTAAGTTGACATCCGCCCACTGCAGACAATTGAGCAGTGTTTCCTCAAGTTGTTTCTTCAGCTGGTCGACGTCTTCCCAACTAACGTATTCATCAGTATACTCATTATCGGTCGTATACTGCAGTTCTAACTTTGGATGTGCAGTCGACTCTCGCGTTGCTTTTTCTGGATTCTTCATATGATAGGACTTCAAACGCATCCCAGCCATTCTTCCAGGAATGAGTTTGCTCCAAGAGCTCTGACAGAGCGTCACGGCATTGTAATGACCCATGATTTCTTCGTTATTCCATTTAAATTGGCCTCTCGATCCCTTGCGAGAACGACCAAATGCAGTCAGTCGGTCCAGAAGCTTTCCAGCACCGACAATTTTCTCTTCACTAATTTCACGGAGCAACCGGACGTAGACTGCAAACGAGTAGACCCGGCTCCACTCGTGAATCTTTCTAGGAGCGAAGTAATGCTGCTGCAATCCAAGCCGATCGGCGACTGCCCTGATCAGCGTCGTGATTTCATCGACACGAATATTTGAGGAATTCACTTGAACACGAATTCCGTACGGGAGATCTTCGGGCATGCTCTGGATCCGGGAGCCGTCTGGTTTTGTGGCATCAGGCACAGAAGGCCGGAACTGTAGTGTCGCCTTCCGTGTTTTTTCTTCGGCCATGTCATCATCGGCGTAGATGGCTATTTGATACTCGTCGTATGTATCGTATCCCTCGCCTTCTGCTGCAATGCCACCACTCCAATATGCTTTCTTTGAGTCGTTGATAATCCAGTCATCACCGCAGACATCCTTCATCCAGATTTCATCTTCCTCGTCGTACCAGTACTCGAAGTACTCATCATTAAACTGCCGACGAAGACCATGATAGGGACTTAACTCGTCTTCTGGATCTGCAAAGAGGAGATGAGCTCGAAATTCGTGAGTTTGTGTGCCAGTCAATTCGCGGTCTTCGAGGTGTTTTTCTATCGACTGCTCGCGAAGGCCATCATGATCGATATCGATCTCCTCGTCGTCAAGTTTTTCCTGTTGTTTCTCTTCGTATTCTTCGCGTTTGTCTTCGATAGCAGCGTCGTACTGCTCCCAGAACTCGTCGGTACTCATCGGTTCACCTCCGATGGTTCGATAAATTGAGACCAAGCAAACTGCTTAAACGGCGCTCGATCTTCGACAATCACCCACGCATCAATCATCTCATCAACGACTGCAGCAGGTACAAGCCGCATCGCCAATGGCTCGATCTCGTGCGGAGGCGCGACCGTGAATAGATACCAACCGCCTTTCTCGAGCAATGCCTCGTGTTGTTGTTCTCGAAGATAGAACCGGCCACAACGGTCGCCTGAAATAACAACGGCAGCAGACTTAATCTCGATTTCAGTATCGCAGTCAACGTCGAGGTCTTGGAACGTCTCAATATCGTGGACCGCTGCCGTCGTAATTGCGTCCCAGTGGTCTGCAGTAGTATGCGTGAGTTCTGGGACCTTTTGGATGATTGCGCCCTCGACAGCGCTACCTCGTTGCTTTGGACTGCGCGAACTCACGCAGTCTCACCTCCACAGGTTACCTCTTGGACGTTCCGCGTTAGATGATCGCAGTTAGGGCAATGGTAGCCGTGTTTACGGTCTTCGACAGTTGTGTTGCAGGTGCCACACAAATACTCGGAGTCGTTTTCTTCTTGATCGTCCCGATCGGGCACAGTCCGTCGAGGCTGGCTGGCCATTCGCTCGTCTCGTTCTCCATGCTCTTCCAGGAACTCACGGCGTTCCTCGATCCATGCAAGAACCGTAACCCGAGGCCCGCGGTCAAGTCTTCGCTCAACTTCCTCCCATGTGTCAAGGACATCGAAGTAGTCAATCCCGCGAATGCGGGCCCGCGCCTGTAGCAGCGGACTGTGTCGATCAGTGCTGGGAGGAACCAGTGGTTTGTCAAGAGCTTCCGCTGGGTCTTCCCCGAGCTCTTTGTGAATCTCCCGACGCCACGCAGGCTTCTCTTCGGTAAGCGACGTTGTCCGCTTATACATCGCCACCACCTCTTAATCCGCCATCAGTCGCTACCGGCTGTCCGCTATCAGAAGCGCCATCTGATGTAGAAAGCAGAACTGGGTGATCGAACGATCCAGCAGGTCGATCAATCAGTATTACTTTCGTTTGCTCCTGAACGAGGGTTTCGATGGTCTCTGAAATTCCACTCTCAGTTGGTTGGCAGGATGTCTGCCTTGGCTCCTGCTCGGGAATTGGCTCAGGTTCAAACGTAACACACCGACAGGTATCGTTTGGACAGGTGAAGTGGCCTTTTTCATCTGACCGTTTAGCTACCGCTTGACAATTGGGACAGGTAGCAACAACTCTGTGGGTGCCACCGTCAGTAACTGGGCCTTTACCATAGTCGATGTGGTCGTCATCGACTCGATATCCACGGTTGCGATTAGGGTGGTCTTTTGGATCAGGCAGGTTGATCTCTTTACCAGCTGCTGAACCCTTTTGGAGGCGATTTTTGCAATCACAGGCAGGACAGCGATGAACTGTATCATTCTGATCCCCGAAGACTCGTCCATAATGTTCGGAAACCTGTGCCCCGCAGTGTTGGCACTGCGAGGTCATCGGCGATCACCCGTTATTTTCAATAGCAATGAAGAAGAAATTTGACGGTATGGCCCGTCTACACCCCCCGTCAATGATCGATGAAAGACTGGGAGATGGGACCGCCGAGAATTGAACTCGGGTCCAACGCACCCCATGCGCTGAGGATACCACTACCCCACGGTCCCGCATGTGCAACCAGACACGGCCCTCAATTAAGCGCTTCGTTTGCTCCTTTATCGAGTCATTTGTTGTTGAATAGCCGTCGATGTTCGACACGGATACAGCGATCTTGTACTACCGTAATCCCATGTTCTCGAGCCCGGTCTGCCGCCTCGTCGTGCTCAATGCCCTGTTGTAGCCACAATACACATACATCGTCCCGATCAAGCACTGCATCTACAATCTGAGGGATTTCATTAGGAGGGCGAAAAACGTTAACGATGTCAATTGATTCCTCGACATTTGCAAGAGAGTCGTATGCTGGTTTTCCTAGAACTTCGTCGACTGTTGGATTGATTGGAATAATTTCAAAGCCGTTCGCCATCATGTACTTCGGTACAGTTCGTGCAGCCTTCCCCGGAGTGGTTGAGCAGCCAACCACAGCGATAGTATCGAGTGAGAGGATTTCTCGCAGTTGCGCGCTACTTTCGTGTGTCATACATGGACTCCACATAATGAGATAAAACACGATACTCTTGAATATTCCGTGACACTGCTTCTAAGATGGTAAATCAATACTATCAATGATGGCAATCATGGGTCTACAGAGAAAGCAAACAGAGTGCCTCGGGGTCGCTCGAAAATCGAAGAGTTCCATGATAACGAGATGTTTTGCGTCTCGAAATACTTGACCCTAAGGTACTCCACTCAAGAGGTATTTTTGAGTTATTGGCGTATCCGAAGACTATTTGAAGAAAATAATAGCTTCTCGCCATCAACGAACAGGACATGCAACAGGGAAAAGCAAGAGATGAACGTCACGAATTCACCGAGTTGGAAGTCCGGAACTACGGACGGTTTTCTTACCATCTTGCTCATCAACCTCAATCATACCATCGAAGAGCTGCTTGAGTGTATTCACTTCCTGCTCATCATGTGTTGTAGGATCAATGACATAAATTCCTAACGCGTCAGCACTCGAAATTCGGCCGGTGAATACGTGGAGAAATCGAAAAACCGTCTGTAGATCAGAGTACATAAGTAATGTTGAAATTGAGTGCAGCAAGACTCGATTGCGTTTAATTCCCTGATTTTCATAGAAATCTTCCAGTAATTCGGAGAGATTGATTCCAATTCCGGTCATATCAACAGGAGAAGATGCGTATTTGATATGCCGCGTATCTTCAGTATTACTCATCCCCTGCTGTCGACTTACGCAGTCGACTACTGCGACAGGAACATCATCAACAGATCGATTGATTCGATCCTCGTATTTTGAAAGCGTCTTCTTGGAATTATCTTTTGTTGTAACAATGATTGCCCCTTCATCATTGCGGGTTCCTTGGGCAAGAATGTCATATGCAAGAGATTGTTTGCCGGTCATAGGTGGGCCAGATATGAGAATATTCGACCCTGGCGCGATAACCGTATCCTCAAGCACATCTCCGATATCGTACATAAATACTATACCCCACATCCCTTCGCTGGGTTGGCTCTACGTAGAAGTACTTTTGATGGGCACATAGTATTTTTGATCCATTGGACGGCATGCTCGCACATTTTCTCCGACATAAGTACATTATATCTGCGCATAATGAGCGTATCGCTTTTGTCTGTTTTATGAAAGCACAACGGTGAGTCTGCCAACAATGAATGCTACTGCGGCAGCAAACATTGCGTACTTCATGTATATTTGTCCGATGGTTGGATCGTCATAACTCCGATAGCCAGCATATCCGAGCAAAGCGACAGCTGGAACCAGCACAACTAGATAGCCGATCTCCAATGCACCCTGTAGATACGGCATTGGACTCGCAAGAATAGCTATTGCAAGCAATCCGTTGCTAAGGTGTATTGCCTTTCGTTCACCGATTGCCATCGGGAGCGTGTAGAGATCCTCTTCACGATCCCCTTCGATATCTTCAACATCTTTTACGATCTCACGAGAAAGCGTCGCAAGTGCAGCGAGTAAGAACAATGCACCGACTGTCCAGTTGATCTGACCGATAGCCCCCGCCCCAAAGAGAAAAGTGCTTCCCCCAAGCCCGGCGACAATAACGTTTCCAGCACCTGGTAATCCTTTAAATACTGAGGTATATGTGAGTAGTGCAATAAGATTGATGCCCGCAATAATGAGTGCTGGTAGCGGCAGCGTTAGGGCTAACAGAACAGCAATAATCATTAGCGCAATGCTGAATACCAGCGCTTGTGTCGGTGATACTGCACCACGAGGAATTGGACGATCGGGTGCATTGATCTCATCAATCTCACGATCAAAGTAGTCGTTGACTCCATTTCCTGCACCGGTGGCCAGTACTGTTGCGCCAACCGCTGCTCCGACGGCAGCGATATCCGCTGGAACACCAGCGGCAACAAATGCGCCAATGAACGTCAGTACGCCAGCAACAAGCGCATTCACTGGACGTGTAATCTCGACCAGCCCGCGAATAGTCTCCATGTGTCTGGTAGGAATGCCCTCGGAGTAAAAAGCGACCGATTTGTTTTGCTGAATGTAAACACGTGATAAAGCATGGTGTACTGCTCCGGAGGTAATCCCCGAGACAGTTTGCCTGCTATCTCTGTAGGCGAGAATAGCTGATACTGAGACACTACGTTGATGCTATCAAAGAGGCCTGGGCTACGTTATGTATGAGTCTGCTAATCGAAACCAGACGTAGCGTTGAATCAGCACGTTTAAACCAATCCCCTGTTACTTTACATATGCGGGCGCTTAGCTCAGCTTGGACAGAGCGAGTGGCTTCGGACCACTAGGTCGCGGGTTCAAATCCTGCAGCGCCCATCCAGCGAACACTTCTTTCGGATTCACTGTACGGCGCTCCGATTGTACCCTGTATCTCGTCTGAACCCGTCAGATCCAGTGGTCCGTTTTGAGGACGAAGCCCCATTACGACGACGGGATACGTTGCTGCACGAACGCAAGGTGTTTGCTTTCGTCCGATAGCTGATGAGGCGAGTGGTATCCACGAGAATTCGCGTACAGCCAAACAGGTGGCCATTCAGAAAATTAATCGGCCATTGAGCTAGCGTGTGTCGAACAAGTCAATCACATCACTTGTCGAGTACGTCTCAACCAGATCCTGCTCCACGAAGTCGGAATCATCGCTCCAGATGGCCGCATCGCAGGCAATCGCGCAAGCCAGATAGAGCACATCGTCCGGATCGGTGTCCCCAATTGCTCTGTCCGCACTCTCGATGGCTGGATAAAACTCGCTGGCGGGGACAACATCGATATACTGGAATAAAAGATTGATGAACTGTGCCACTCGATCCGGTTCCATCCCGGATTTCTCGACGATCAGGTCCTGATAGTTCTCGATTTCGTCATGGACGAATGCGGGTGTCAACAGGTCTGGTTCGAGCGTGACGATGAGTTCTCGCGTTTTCGAATCAGCAATGAGTGCGGAGATGACGACATTGGCGTCGATGACTAGCTTCATTTGTTGTCTCTACGCTGATTTCTCGTCAACGCGCTTGCGTCCGCTCTCGTTGATTTTCTGAGCAATCTCCTCCACATCGCTCTCTGTGAGTTCGCTCTCATTAGTGAGTTCTTCCATCACTTCTAGGGTCTCAATCTTCTCTTGGATGGCCTGCCGCGTGACCTCACTCCAGTTGATTTCCGGATGCTTTTCCATGCGCTCTTTGAGGTCGTTATCCACGTTGACGGTAATGCTCGGCATACAGAAATCTATGAGCACACAGATTACTGTACTTTTCGGTGTATCTCAAATCCCTCCAATTCGAACGCCCCACGCCTCGGAGTTGATTCGTTCGACAGTCAATCCGGATCCTGCAGCGCCCACTTAGCCTCATGTTGCTCCGGATACGCAAGATGGCGTAGGAGTTTTTTTGAAATTTTGGGTGGAAAGGGGTAGAGTTTCAGGTTCGCAGTCTGGTCGGCATGACCAGACCGCTGGCGGGGTCGTCCGAAAATCAAAGATTTTCGTGATGACGAGACTCTTCGATTCTCGAACCACCAAGCCGCCGTCTCCGATCCCGGCATGTGATTCAGCGGTACCGGGCTGATCGGAATCCACAACCAGCGGCCCGAAGGGATGCAAGAGCGTAGCGAGCCGTTCCTCGACACAGATCGACTGACGGTCCAGCTGGTCAGCAACGAAGATATCTTCTTGTTCAAGACGATCGCAGGCCGCGACGACGACATCGAGGACATGAATATGCTCGTGCAAACCGGCCTCGATTACCTATCTCGATGTGGTATCTTCGAGCGAGATCCGGTCATCAGTAACATCGTCAAACGACTTATCGGATGAGATGATCGGATCACCGTTAGCGTAGGCGACGTGATAGGCATCAAAGGCGGTGAGACCATGCTGCTCCATGTAGTCTGCTGCCTGAAACAAAACTCTTTCATCTTCGGGCACAGACGCGATTTCGAGGGCATAGCTGAGCGCCTCCACCCTATCGAATTCGAATCGATCTGAGATCATCAGCAACTCCAGCAGTGTCCTTCGCGAGGTGTAAATCTCGCCGGCGTTTTCCCTTGCGATCGTCTCTGCTCGTTCTTGGAGCCAGTCGTCGTCCTTTACGAGTGCGATGAAAAAATCCGTGTCAGCGTAGATCATCAATGCTCCGGCTCAGCAACTTCCTCGATGGCATCCTTACGAGCAGCGTTGCGTGCTTCTTGTTTAATCTCCGCGATAGATTTTCCTTCGAAGGCATCGCCAACGGCGTCACGGAGTCCTTCTATTGGATCTTCTTTCAGGGGGATCAACTCAACCCGATCGTTGAGTTCGACGATGCGATAGCGATCTCCGTACTTTTCGCGGATCTCGTGTGGTATGACGATTCGTCCACGACCGTCAGCCTCGGCTGTTTTGCTCATGATGCTATTATCTAATTTGGGAGGATATAAAAACCTTCCCACGTATCAGTTTTAGTTCCCCAGAGTTCATGTCTGTCAACAACTCGATCCGGTTTCGTCCCGGATTTCTCGACGATCAGGTCCTGATGTTCTCGATTTCCGGATGGGAACGAGTAAGATGGACAAAGATACGGCGGACGAGTTCGGGACTAGCCTTCGGGACCGCGGCGCAACCGTCGAAGACCACAGCATCACCGCGCCGCTGAGTGCGTACACCAATCAGGTCAAGGAATCGACCGCCATCCCGACGATGTCAGTTCTTCCAGAGGCTGAGCAGGTCGTGATCGGTGAAGACGACGAGATGATTCTCGTTGCCACTGACGAACCCACACCAGAGGTTCTGGACCACTGTCTTGAAACGATCGAGGACTACATCGAGACTGTCAAGAACCACGGACATATCCAGTCGGAGACCGCAGTGATGGCGCAGATGTACGAGGCGTTCCTCTACAGGTTCTGGGGCCCCGTTCGCCAACCAGTACGCGGAGGCGATGTCGTCGCCATCGCGGACGCTTGAAAACGTCTTGCAGCACCTCTACATCGAAGGCAAAAGCGACGCCAGGAAGGACAAGCTCACCGAGTACATCCTTCGACTCATCTCTGACAACACCGTTATCTCAGGGATAGACGCAGACGAGGTCGGGGTTAAAGAGGTACGCGGTATCCGCGAGTGGGACACGTGCTTCCCGTACGCCATCATCGATGCAGAGAAGGAGAAGATTCAGCGGTGGAGCCCAATTCGGAACTACTGGGGCGACTGGACACCGACCAGCGTCGATCAGCCATGCTTGATCTTCACAACGAACGACGCGCTTCCGAAGTCGGAGTTCCGAAATCGGATGAAGATTCTGAGTATGGACGTTTCGTTCCCGTCTAACCCGGAGGATCCGGGGTTCCGCGAGGCACAAGAAGATCTCGCGGAGGTGCTGGAACGGCAAAACCCGATCTTCAGTTACATCGCTCGTCGGATGCTCACCGAACAGCCATGGACTGACGGCAATGGTACGGTAGAGGACGTTCGCCGTATCTTCCGAAAATTCTACGAGGAAGCCGACCGACTCCAGCCAGAATACTTCCCCGCTGAGGAACCGGCAGAGAAAACATACGACACGGGACGGATCAAGTGGCAGCGAGACATTCGGGGCGGTCGTGTCACGTTCAAGTCTGAACCAGATGCCATCACAGCTGAATTCGACCGCGAAGAGTACGAGGTGTACGACTACGAAAAACGTTTGCCCAAGCGGTTCATGTCTGAGAGGTCCTCCACAAGTGTCTACATCGGCGCACCAGAGGAATTCGCCGAGTGGATCGGATACTCCGTTGACGAGTTACTAAATGGTGCTACTGAGACGAACACTGATGTCTCCCAGCAGAATAGAGGATCGAGAGACGGCGAGGCTAAGGCTGAATCAACCGGCTTCCTCACACGATTGCTTGGCAGGTGACCGATCCTATAGTTACCGGTATAATTGCGGTTGTGACGCGAAGGTACCAATCGTGAGCTGACCACAGTTCCTCGATGGCTTCGTCGATACAGTAAACACAATGCATTCAGCGAGTGAATTCATGAATCATCGACCGACATTCTCTCTTGGTGAAGTACCTCGGGGGCAAGCCCCGAGGCTTCCGTGTTTGGGTCTGCACCGCACTGCACCGGCAACGGAATTCAATTCCTCCCGACCTTCCCTGACGGGTCGGCTGGAATTCACACCCGAACACTCGATATGTCCGTGGGAGTCGGCGGCTCCACCACCACCCGACAACTCCCGTCTCACGCCCAATGGACGGTGTTGAGAGGCGTCGCAGTTCCAATCCAACGACCAGCGAAGGAATTGAGGTCTTCCACTCCATACTTTGAGAGGTCGTTTTCTGGCCGTTGTCTGTGTATTACCACTCGAAATACGTAAATTTGTGTAAGATCGTGACGGCATTCATCCTCGGGGTCAAGTGGTTCGAGACGCAAAGCGTCTCGTCATCATGGAAATCTCCGATTTCCAAACAACCCCGAGGCACTCTGCCTAATTCTCTGGTAGATTTCTCGAATCTAGCAGTCGAGAGGCTACTTCCTGGATTATCCATTTGCCCCGTGCTATGCATTCTTTTCAGTGACTGTTTGGCAGAGTGTTAATCTGCTGTTAGCGTATTATATGCCTCATCAACTGCGGTCCGTCCGAACCCGATTTTTGTGTTGTTTTGACTTGGTTCTTCGACATCGGGGTCCTCAATTCCTGCTCCTGTCTCAAAGAGACTGCTTTTGACCTCTTCCCGGTCCAGATTTCTTGAGAGATTAAATGTGATGGAAAATGTGCTTGACCGCTGACCTGTGTTTGTAACAAGCACTGAAACGTCAAACTCTTGTTCGGTGGTGATGGTCGCGGTGGATCCTTGCCCGTCGATATCTAAGTTTGAAAGGAGAGCTGTCGCTTCCCCTGTGTCAACTTCAACATCGGCAACAATCTTAATTTCGCCCTCTACCAGCAGCTCATCTTGGTTAGCATTGACTGTTTCTGCGTTTGTGATAGAACTACCAGCGCCGGTATCAATGAGCAGGCCAACGTCAATACACTGGCCTAACTCAAGTTCGACAGGCTCAAACTGATCAACACCTGCAGCCTCGGTAATAGATGTGATGCCAGTGTCATCTGTGCTTGTTCCCGATCCAGCATAGAAAACAACTTCACTATCGCCAGTATCGAGATTAGTAGCATCAATGAATAAGGCAGTACCTTCTTTGCCTTGATTGCATACGTTGATCAGGCTATCAAAGAACGTTAACGAGTTTGAATTGACTCCCTCCCCACTGTTTGGATTCTCATCGATATCGATTTCAATATGTCCGTTGTCATCTTTCTCTACATAATTATCTCCATTTGGTGAGTCGCCCGGTGAGAGCCCAAGATACGCGTTCTCATCGTCTACGACCTGAACGTTTGCTACTCTGTGTGATTCAACTTGTGTGAATGCTCCAGAACCAACAATTGTAGCTCCACCAATAGTTGCACTGCCTGTACCTATCAAGAACTTGCGCCGTTTCATAATTATGGGTTTTTTATTCTGGAAACTCTCCCTCAGAGATCCATACCAGTATAAAATACTTAGTACCACTTCTGTAATTGCTGATTATAAGCGGATAACCAGTCCATACTGTGCGTTTCTCCTACTGACGGGGAGATCAATGTTGAGACAACCAGCGCTTAATTAAGTGGACAAAGTGTCTATCTGATCAACGATGAGCAAAGAAGGCGAACGTTCTTCGATTGGTGTCTCAGTCGAGCGAAAGCTTCCTGACCCCATAGAAACCCAAGTCACCGAGCGGATGCGTTTGCAAGTACATACGGAGCCAGATTCACAGGATGCTGCAATTGCAGCCATTCAGAATGCTGGGGGAAAAGTGCTGGCTAGTTACGACACGCTGGTAATAGCAGACGTACCTGTAGCCAACATCAGAGAGATGGCGGGGTCAGATGCGATCCGGCTGGTAAACGAGTTTGTTTCTCCGGAACCACACGGTAATCCAAAGCCTAATATTAGGCATACAGATGTCGATCTCAAAATACAGGAAAGCAGCATACCAGAAAGAAATAATCTTCCCCAAACCGAAGGACGAGAAATTATCGGTGCAGATGTGCTTCAGGAACAAGGGATAACTGGGGCAGGAACGACAGTAGCAGTGCTTGATGTTGCTCCATTTAATGTTGACAATGAACAGTATTCTGAACAAGTCATCGCAACGATCGGGGCTGAAGAGGGGGACTCTCTTTTTGATTTTGCTTATCGACAACCTGGCGGACATGGAGACGCCTGTGCGGATATTCTTTCGGTGATTGCTCCCGATGCAGAGCTTATTCTTGTAGACCACAGGCTCCTAGATGGTGGAGTGATAGAAGCCTTGGATATCCTCGAAACTGAGTTCCCCGAGGTGGATGTAGTGAGCTATTCAGTTGGTTTTCTTCCAGATTTTCGCATTGATGGACTGGATCCAATTAGTCTTCGAATAGCTGAGTTCACAGAGAACACAAATGCCGTTTTCGTCAATTCTGCTGGCAACTCCGCTGCAGTAGAAGAGGCATTCTTGTTCGATCCCGAGTTGGGTCCGATTTCACTACCACAGGAGAATGGTGACGCATATGACTCAAAAGGGGATGCTGTGTTCAATGAAAATAATCTTCTGGAATTTGATGCTAATTTTACGGAGAACTTGGATTTCCCTACACGACTACCAGTCGAGACGTTTGCTGACGTGACATCAACCGCAGCTAATGGGTCAACAAGTAATATCGGCTGGATAATTGTTCACTGGGACGCGGAACCGGAAATTGACGATCAGGTATATGAAGCACGGGTATATCAAACTCCAGAAGCAGATAACCCAGTTGAGACTTCCCGAACTGCCAATCCCTGGGAAACAATTGTTGTCAGATCCGAGTGGTTCGAAGGTGAAACAACAGTCACCATGGATGTTGAGGAAGATACATGGGTCGTCAAGGAGGTTGTCGGAGAGGCAGATATTGCGCCAACAAATGAGCCCAATCCCAGGTTGAGTTTTCCAGACGGGCAGCGGATTACAATCAGAAACGAGGCGTGGGATGAACATCCACTTGAATTTCAGGATAGAAACGGAGAAACACTACTGAGTCAAGAAACGGAAGGTAGGCTCGAAACTGTTGATCTCATTGACTGGCAGCAAGACAATGAAGAGGTAGCGTTCACCATTACCAGTGACCTCTCAGCTGAGCTTGCTAGTTATGTCTCCACCAAGGACGAAGGAAGAATAGCCGGATCTGCAGAGTCTGCACAAGCACTTCCCATATATGTCGAAGTTGAAGAAATCGATGCTGATGAGAATCACCATTTCGATGTCTGGGGGCAGTTCGATAATGTCAATATTCCGACCCCATTTGCGACTGATGAGCGAACTGTAGGAATTCCGGCCCTGAGCCAGGACTCAAGTCTGCTATCAGTTGGTGCTGTTCAGGCGGTTGACTTAGGTGATGCTGAAGGACAGGCAAACACGGCTTTTAACCTGACAAGCGGCGAGTTGAAAAGCTATTCTTCACAGGGCCCCACACAAGATGGCCGACGTGGTATCGATCTAGCTGGCCCTTCAAATGTATCAACAAACGCACGTGGTGCTGTAGACAAAATCCCGCTTGGGGCTTTAGCCTTTAACGGGACTTCGGCTGCTGCCCCACACATTGCTGGGGCTGCTTCATTGCTATATCAGGCTGCCTCTGAGACACTCTTCACCCAGGAGACGGAAAGTGAGCTACTTTCTCCCGGTGAAGCTGATGAGGTAACTGCCACAGTTGGTGCAGAGGTAATAACAAGTCCAGGTGAGTATGTGATCAATGTAATCACTAACGACGATGAGATCCAGGGCCATTTGACAGTTAACGAGTAATAGCCTACAATTAACTCTTGTCTCAAAACAAATACGACGAGAGAGTAGATAGCTACTCTCAATAGGTATTTTGCTGACTCAAATCTAGACGAATAAGAAAAACATGGCAGCAAGTAAGATTAGTGTCACTGCCGCAACCCCTGTTTTGTTGATGCTGAGTTTCTCAACGATGCCTTTCTCTGCAACTTCGTTCTCATATTGTTGACGAGTTTCTTCGGATCTGAAGTGCTTTTTTGCTCCAACAAAACGATCACCAACCGAGCACTCAACACAGACGGGGTCTCCAGTCACCTCATCGTGACGCATGTGTCGCTCAGCAACGATTGTTTTACACTCTGGACAGAAAGCATAGGTCGGACTACCAAGCGACTCTCGAATTGCAGTTGCAGCTGCTGGAATGGTGTCGATTCCACCTCTCCCTTCTTCGGCAAACCTGCATTTTTCGATTGTATTATCCATAATCCACGCATCATCGTCGGTGGCAAACCAGTCAATCGCATATGTTCGTCTGTTCATTTTGATGCTTGCGTCTACCCTGGAAACGTAGAATGGTTGCAACATCTCGACAGTAACATCATCAGCCGAGGGAACGCATTCTTTGCTATAGGTCTGATTGTTGTCTCCAGTGTATGTTACCGTTTCAGTCAACCGGTCTACTTCCTGTTGTTTGACCCACTCTCGAAACTCTTGATCCGTCCCCTCAAACCGACGCCGGTTAATATTATCCACAACATCTTCATATCGGTCTTCATTTATTTCGTGAATGTCCGAGTTTAGCTCATATTCAGAGACGATCTCATTGAGCTCATCAGGAAGTCCTTTGAGATTTGAGCTTGTCCCGTCGATAACAAACTGATTTGTATCATTAACCGTATGGATGACACCAGCGCCTGTCTCAAATACTCGGGTCGTATTTGTCACAACGGCATTCACCGGGTGAAGTGAAATCGTGGTAAATGGCTCAGGGACATCATCAGGGGATAGGTACTTGATCCGGTCAATTGCTTTGTAAAATTCATCTAATAGATCCTGAGAATGTGGCGGCTGTAACACATTGTCTGTAACAATTTCTACGCGGCCATTGTAGAGGTCCATCCCAACGTTGTCTGCGACTTCTCGGAGTCGCTGCCCATCGAAAATCTCAATTCCGACCTTCTCAGCATATTTGATTGCTGGATTTGTTAACCGACCAGTTGTAGCAATCATTCCTCGCTTCGGGCCATCATAGTCGTATGTGCGAACTGCTGAGTCGAGTTTCTGTATAACTGGTCGGCCCACAGTATCCGTGTGCTTGCACTCGACCACAACTGCCGTGTTTTGTCCGTTAGATGATGAATCGATCATCGTGATGTCCCGGCCCTTGTCAGCAGTTCGACGTGATCTCTCAACATCTTCGTATCCAAGGTTTCTGAAAACATTACACATCACCTCTTCAAATTCGAACCCGCCGACTTCATCGAGTATTGGCATGTATTATTCTATGATTCTGCGTCTGGTATAAAATGGTTGACTATTCAGTTGAACGAAATCCTCTTGGTAAATGTTCATCGGAAACCATGGTCTTTTCCGGAGTCAGTGTTCTTTATCCAGAATAGCTCATAAGACGCTTACTTTGTCAGTTTCGTTTGGAATCACGGCGGTTAGCCTCATGGCACTGCTGTTCTTCTTTGCAGCAATTGTCGAAGGGAGTTCTGGGTTTGGCTTTCCAGTTATCAGTACAGTTACTCTCGCATTGTTTATTGACCTGCAGCTTGCAGTTATCCTTGCGATTCCTGGGATCGTTGCTGCGAATATCAAACTCGCTCGCAGTCTTTCTCCCCGACAAAAGGAGGAAGCTGCGACACGCTTCTGGCCACTGATCGGATCAATATTAGTATTCTCCGTGCTTGGACTATTCGTGATTGATGATATTCCAGTCAATGCGATTGAGTTTGGGCTCGGGATAATTACGCTTGGATTTGCAATTTATAAACAGCCCTTCTTTGAGATTCCTATCAGCGATGAGCCATCTGACAATCCTCCATTTGGGGGAACTGGATCGATGATTGTACTGGGCGGAATATTCGGGCTCATCTTTGGGATGACAAACGTCGGAGTGCAAATTGTTGCGTACCTGAAAACGCGTCCACTAAGCCACTTGTTTTTTATTGGAGTTGTTGGAATCGTATTCTTCGGGGTGAACATTATTCGATTTATTGGGGCAGCTGTAGGAGGTCTATATCCAACGTTGACAGTTATCGGCATTGCCCTATTATTGATGATTCCTGCATACATTGGTGCGCTTATTGGAATCCGATACGGTCGTCAACTGTCACTATATCGAATCCGAGCACTCGTTGCAGTTGTGTTGACGATCGTTTCACTGCGTCTCATTGGTTTTCCAATACTTCAGTTTATCTGAGTAACTTCATCGATTACTGCCGCACTAAAAACAATAATTAAGCAACCAGCCGATGTGCAGTGACTAGCGTAGTTGCGCTGATTGTCATACGAGGAATCACTATTGGAGGGCAGCGTATGATAGGCTGTCTATCCTACGGGCTTTGGAAACTCATTGTTGTCATTGTCCCCCTTCTACAGGCGGAGCAGGCCGAGTGCCTCAGGGCTTGACAAAAGGTGGCTTACAATACTGACTAAAGATTACGTCTTGCTATCGCTAAGCTAACCAGATACCCGGGTACTATATAATCAGAAGATAAATAGCACCAGTCACGATCAGGAGTGCTAATCCATAAACTGCCACACTGACAATAAACGATGCGATTCTAAACGGCAGCAGAATAAGTTTTAGAGGGAGCGTTATGATCGTCCAAAGTACGCTGATAAGCTTTCCAATCATATTTACATGTTATTTGGCTAGCCTCATCAGCTTTGGTGCATTTCAACATAGTTGTTCAGGGATACAGCCAGTGTTATCATAACTATATGATGGTTATTATTCTCAAACAACCAAATTGCTGGTCTTCACTCTGGTGTTGGGGTTAGTCGTGTTGCTGTTGCCTTCCATGATAGTGTTACGTCACACCCTTTAGCTAAATTAAGTCGATTTGTGCTCTCCGCTGTGATCATGGCTTGAAATGTGATGCTCTCAACATCAATCTCTACTGTATGCACTGTCTCGCCTTCCTGAATCGCTGTAACAGTTCCAGATAGACGATTTCTTGCACTTGTTGTATTAGGGTTTGGATCTGCGACCGGATCAAAAACAGTTAGTGAATCTGCTCCCACCCGAACCTGAACGGCATCACCAATATTTACGCCATCGTGTAGCCCGCGTACGGTGCCGAGATCTGTTCTTACATCTGCCAATTCGCCAGAGATTGATGATACTGTCCCCTCAAGAACTGTTTCAGGAACTTGTGCGGTTGCAGTGAGGGCTGCCTGCAGTCGTTCATATTGATTTAGCAATTGTGTAGCTGTGTCAGTTAACTTGCTCCCGCCCCCGTCTTTTCCACCACGCTGTCGTTTGACGAGCTTGCCAAATACGTCTTCAAGCTCGTCAATTCGAGAGAGTTCACGTGCCCGTGACCGCCCGAGATTTGTCGATGCCTTAGCTATTGATCCGGTCTGGTCTATTTCCTTGAGTAATATAGCATCCCGCTTGTCGAATTCAATCCCCTTCCGCACAAGCGTGGCACTTCCCTGTCCGCTTATTTGTTCCATTGTTAGAACCTATTTGTTGGCTAAACTTAATATACAAGCTCTCCATCAATGAACTTGCGTGCTCGAGGGTCATTGGGGTTCGTAAAGACACGCTCAGTGGGACCAGTTTCGATAAGTTGCCCCTCAAGCATTACTGCGACCCGATCAGCAATGCGCTTTGCTTGATTCATGTCATGTGTAGCAATTGCAACACCCATTCCGCGCGTACGTGCGGTATTGATTGCATCTTCGATCACGGCAGTATTTCTTGGATCTAGATCTGAGGTAGGCTCATCAAGAAGTAGAAAGTCAGGATCATATGCAAGTGCACGAGCAAATGCCACCCGCTGAGCTTCCCCGCCTGAGAGTGATTCAGCTGATCGGGTCTCTGCGTTTGCAAGACCAACAATATTGAGTGCCTCAGTAACCTCGTGACTAGTCTTCTCGCCGGTCATTCGCGAAACCCATCGTCTAAGCCGATCACGCCAGCTCTGTCGAATATGCCGTCCATAGTTCACATTCCGACGAACAGTTGTATCAAAGAGATTTGGTTCTTGAAACACCATCCCAATACGCCGTCTAACCCTGAGCCGTTCACGTTTCGATAGCTCCCACACGTTGGTGTTATCTATTTTAACTGATCCTGTGTCTGGACGATGAAAACATGCCAAAAGTCGTAGGAGGGTTGTCTTTCCGGTTCCAGAAGGACCGATAACTGCTACTGTTTTCCCTGGCTCAATGGTGAGGGTTACGTCATTAAGGACATCAGAATCACCGAAACCACAACGAACATTTTCGACTCCAAGTCCATCAGCTATCGTTCGTTTGTTGTTTTGACGCTGCTGTTGTTGGATCATGTACGACCACCGCCCAGTCGGAGAACGATACCATTGATTATCAGCACAAGTATCACAAGCACCGCACCGAGGATCATTGCTAGCTCAAAGCGACCTTGTCTGGCCTCAAGCTGGATTGCAGTAGTTAACGTTCGTGTCACGGAGGTCCCATCAGCACGCACAATGTTGCCACCGACGATGAGAACTGATCCAACTTCGCTAATTGCCCTTCCCAGTCCAGCTAAAATCCCAGTCGCTATGCCATAACGGGCTTCTTTGATCGTTGCCAGTGCAACATCAAGACGTGTTCCCCCCATCGCATACGCAGCATCTCGAACACCATCGTCAACGCTGGTGACAGCAGCAAGACTAATGCCAGTGATAACCGGAGCAGCTAAAATAATCTGCGATAAGATCATTGCCTCTTTTGTAAACATCAGATCAAATGTCCCGAGCGGTCCTTGGTTTGAGACGGCAAACAATACAATGAGACCAACAACCACACTTGGGAATCCCATCCCTGTGTTAATGACAGCAACGACAAGCTGCTTACCATGGAAATCTGAAAAACCAACGAACATTGCAATTGGTAAGCTCACAAGGGTGCTAATCAGGACAGCGGTAAGGCTCACGTACAATGAAACGTAGATAATACTTTGAATGTAGTTCCAGTCAAATGGGAAATTGATAAACAACGGCGTAATGTGTCCTACGATAGGGACGACCTGTGGCACTGTTTCAATCATGTGTGATCATTCTTCGTCTGGCTTCCATTCTTTGGGAACATATTGCTGGAATTTCGGCTGCTCTGAAATTGATTCTGGAAAAAACAGTCGCTCGCCATCAACCGTATATTCCTCAATAATCTCTTGACCCTTCGGGGATGTGATAAATCCGATGTACGACATTGCGAGGTCGTACTTGACGTCCTTGTGGAGAGTGGGATTTACAGCGACGATACCATACGGGTTTGCAAGGATGTCTGGACCATTTTCAATTGGGCCTTCAACATGAATTGAAAGGGTGTCAAGCTCAGACCGCTGCGATAAGTAAGTTCCTCGATCAGACAGTGTATATCCAGAGTCAATATGCGCTTGATTTAGTGCTTCCCCCATTCCGCTTCCAATCTCACGGTACCATTCGCCGCCGCGTTTACCTTGACTTTTGTCCCAGATTTCACATTCCTTTGTATGTGTTCCAGAATTATCGCCACGTGAAATAAAGATAGCTTTATTCTCAGCGATCTCCTCAAATGCTTTCGTCACTTGATTCATATCATGTATGCCGGCCGGATCGTCTTCTGGGCCGACAACAATGAAGTCATTAAACATAAGATCACGACGATTAACCCCATCCCCGTCTTTGAGAAACTTATCCTCAAGCGAGCGGGCATGGACCATCACAACATCTACGTCACCTGACCGTGCGGTTTCAAGTGCTTGGCCAGTTCCTTGCGGAATAGCATCAACTGTGGTGCCGAATCGCTCCGCAAATGCAGCATTCAGCTCATGCAATAGCCCCGTGTTGTATGTGCTTGTTGTTGTAGAAAGAGTAAGTGTCTGGTCAAGAATTTCGGCGTCACTTTCTTCGCCACCCCCGATGCAGCCTGCCATTGTTGCTGTTATCCCGCCAGCAGTGGTGGCGAGAAACTGGCGCCGTTGAATCATTAATGATACAATGGTTTTACACAGCACTACTTACCATTTTCGGAGGATGAGTAACAACGTCTACTTAATATTCAGGGATGAATAACCAATATTGTAAACACCACGGCATACGGGCTGGGTAGGCAGTTTGCTCACTACTTCGAGGTCAAAGCCCTGTGATATTCGGCTCAATCGCGTATAAAAGCTGTAACTGTTACAGATTGACTTCTTCCACACGGCTAAAGCTGATGGGCCATTCGCCTTGGACTTCTGTAAGTTCCCATAGTGAAGTAGCGTCCGACGAGAGAGAAGGATGGAGTTAGTTTACTCTGGAATGGATTGCTCTCTTCTCCACCGCTTGTGCAGTTCTGCAACTACCACTACGGTGGGTGCAATCAGCAGAATTCGGGCCCACGTCTCAGCCCTGATTGGCTCGACTCCGAGTAGGAGTTGGGTCGGGGCAGCGTGAATAACAATTAAGTGCACTACTAACGCTGTGATTGTTCCTACAAGAAGAAGTGGATTTGAGAAGGGACTTTTCTTAAAAATTGAGCGTGTTTCGGATCGAGCCGTACCAAGAAACAATGCCATTGAAACAACCATCACTGTAAGAGTCGCTGTCTGGGCGTATCCGAGCGTAGCCCCTCCTGTAAACACATACCAAAAGACAGCAACAGCAAGAACTGCAAGCCATATCCCGACGATAACAGTTCTCTCAAGGATTTCTCTCGAAAGTACTCCGGCATCAGGCTGGAGAGGAGGCCGCTCATACTGCTCTTGCTCTCCAGGCTCGAATGCCATCGCAACATCTTGAATACCGTTATTGACAACATTTAGCCACAACGCCTGTGCCGGAAGCAAAAGCAATGGAAAAAGACCAACATCATCTCGAGGAAGTACGCCTACGATAGCGAGCAGAAATGCCGCAAGGATTGCTAGTACAAGTGCAACACCGGTTGCAAGAAGGAACATCGTTGCTTTACGAATATTAGAGAATACAGTGCGGCCCTCCTCAACAGCAGCGTAGATTGTAGCAAAATTATCATCGGTAAGGACCATCTCACTTGCTTCTTTTGCAACATCTGTTCCGGTAATTCCCATTGCTGCGCCAATGTGTGCTGCTTTTAGTGCCGGGGCATCATTCACGCCATCTCCGGTGACTGCTACGGTCTCCCCATCCGCCTGAAGTAACGTAACGATCCGGTGCTTTTGCGCGGGACTGATACGGGCAAAAACGGCTGTATCTCTGAGACGCGCAGTTAGTTCTTGATCAGAGAGTTGGGACACTTCCTCTCCTGTAAGGACTTTATCTGACTTAATTCCAACCCGTTCTGAAATTGCCTGTGCTGTTTTCGCATGGTCACCAGTAATCATCTTAACATCAATGCCAGCACGGTAACACGAGTCGATTGCCTCTGATACCCCTGATCGGGGTGGATCAATCATTCCTGCAAGTCCAAGAAATGTTAGTCCTTTGGGTTGTTCAGTGTTTGTTACATCCCCTTTAGCCCGAGCCATCCCGATAACACGCAGTCCGTCACCAGCAAGCTCTTCTGCCTTTGTAAGTACCTCCTTGGAATTAAGCGAGGATTCTCCGCTTGATGTCAGCATTGTATCACACATTCCGATAACCCGCTCAGGGGCACCCTTAACATATGTAACCACATCATCCTCCACTCGATGTGCAGACGCAGTGTATTGGCGGTCTGATTCAAATGGTATATAGCTGATTTGTGGATACCTCTGTGTCAATTCATGTTGCTTGAGACCTGCCTTTCGACCGGCAACAAGCAGTGCAGTTTCTGTAGGATCACCTACTGGATCGAATGACCCGTCGTCCTGTTCCTCAAGCGAGGCTTCATTTGCTAGCGTGGCAGCAAGTAGAGTTTCATACGCCGGTGTCCCCTGCTTTATTGTAATCTCTGTCTCATTACAGAAGAATTCACTTTCCCCTGAGCTGTCTCCATTAGTCACGTTGATAAGATTACCAGCAGTCCACAGCTGCTGAACCGTCATGCTATTTTCAGTAATCGTTCCGGTTTTATCCGAAACAATAACACTACAGGATCCGAGCGTTTCAACCGCTGGAAGTCGTCGGATAATAGCGTTACGCCCAGCCATTCGGCGGACACTGACCGCCAGTGCTACCGTCATTACGACTGGCAAGCCTTCTGGTATCGCTGAAACTGCTGTAGCGACGGCAAGTAAGAATACATCTGCAACCGGTATACCCTGCCAGAATCCAATCCCGAATAGGAGAACAGCAATGACAAGAATAGCAACGCTGATCCGATTAGCAAACCGATGCATTCGTGTTTGGAGAGGTGTTGCGACACGCTCGGTTTCACGAACTTTTCCCGCAATTGTTCCAATCTGGGTCTCTGCACCAGTTGCCACCACGACCCCAACACCGCGCCCTGAAGCAACTGAAGTCCCCATGTAAGCCATATTCTCTCGGTCAGCGACTGTGTATTCTGATTTGATAGGATCTATCGACCGAGAGACAGGAACTGACTCACCGGTTAACACCGCAGTATTGAGATGTAGTTCATTTGCTGCAATCAGGCGAAGGTCTGCTGGAACAATATCGCCCGATTCCAGTAACACAATGTCCCCAGGGACCAATTCCGTGCTATCTACTTCGGTTACGTCGCCGTCTCTACGGACCCGTGCTTTCGGTGAAATGAGCGATGCCAAGGCTGCCATCGCGTTTTCTGCTCGATATTCCTGAATGAACCCAATGACGGCGTTGATAACAAGCACGAGCCCGATGACAGCTGCATCAGCATAGTGATCGATTATGATTGTGATGATAAAGGCGATAATCAAAATGTAAATGAGGGGGCTAGTGAACTGATGGAGAAGAATTTTAATAAGGCTAATCTCTTCACCTTCACCAATGGTATTCGGTCCATATTGTTCAAGACGTTGTGTTGCCTTCTCACTGCTTAACCCGTCTTGAGTTGACTCGATTTCATCGAGTGTTTCATCAACAGTTGCAGCATGCCATTTGGTCTCACCCATTCCCATACATTAATTACAAAAAAGTAACTAAAAGTCTATGGTTCCTTTATCTCTTACAGGCTAAGTCCCTGCCATACTCGCCCCTGCCGTTCATTCATTGAGAACGGGAACGTAGCCTGGAGATGTTGAAAATAACAGCACACATAAATATGATAATTTTTAACATATATTAGATTAGCGTAGCAGTAATAACCTCATTCAGAGACAGACAAACACTAACTCAAGAATAAATATGCCTTTACAATCGCTTGGTCAGCTAGCAGCGGTTTTGCTGGGGTTGGTTCTTTGTTTGATTGTATCAAAGCAGAACCGTCGTACATACTTCGCGTTCTTGTTCATATTAGTTTACGTTATAGCTCATGTAGCAAACAGATTATCTCAATTTTTTAACGTATATTCGGTATTAGATCTTGGATTATCCTATAACTGGATAGGTCATCTGTTAATGATCTTGGTGGTACTACTCTTTCTGTGGTACGGTCCATTATCAGCAAAAGATATAGGTCTGACATTAGACCAACGCTCTGATACCGTCGTATCTGCTGTAATTGCAACGCTTGGCGTTATTATATTTAAGGGTAGTATAGCAGTTTCAGTTAACGGGGGACCTACCTATGATGGACCTCCATTTGACAGTGTAGCAGCAGAAGAGTTGCTTTTTCAGACGATCATGGCACCAGTAGCACAAGAGTTGCTATATACAGGAGTATTACTTTCGTTACTGATAGTTGCATTAGGGGAGCAAAAAGAAGACCAGACATTTAGTTGGAATCACGTAATTGTGTTAGCTATTGCGCTCACTGCATTTAGCCATGGTATAAGATTCGGACTTATCTATGATGGAGGATTTCAGTTCACTGTCGAATCATTTCTCTTTCCATTTATCGGGAAACTAGTGTACGCTTGGTTGCGACTCTCCACTGGTAGCTTGCTATTCCCGGTCATAGCATTTAGTCTAAGTAACTTAGCCACGTGGGCGCTCCCATATCTACTATCCTGAAAGTACACGTTTTTAGCTACGACAGATAGCAACAGCCATGCTTGTTGACAGCCTTGTGATTAAGTAGTTCGAGAAACCTCATCTCTCGCCATCAGGGAAGACACAGCTTCTATACGACTTGAAGCTCGTCGGGAGACTTCTACTCTATCCAGAGTGAACTATCCTGTCTACTCACGTACCGCTGAGGGAAGAGATTCTTGATTCCACGACGCACTTTGTGGACACAACCACAGTGTCCACAGAGAACGCAGTCTCCACAGGCGTCGATTCGGCCATGTCCTGCCCTACCTGCTGGTGACGGAAGCATGGAGTCCGACCATAGGTATGATTCCGTTCGAAGTCAGCTGCATGAGTAGAATCCGTCACAGTGTACAATTTGGCTTGGCACCATGTATGAATAGTTCACAGAGAAAGCAGGCAGATTGCCTCGGGGTCGTCGAAAAACCTTTGATTTTCGTGATCACGAGAATTTCCGATTCTCGAACGACTTGCCCCCGAGACACTTCACAGAAATTCAAGGCGGAAGCATCAGGGCTTGACCCCAAGGTACTTTATCCACGTGTTACTCCTTGAGAACAGGAACGTAGCCTGCAAAACTTAATTGTAGTAAAGTATATACTAGAATTATAATGCTTTCAGGAAAAACTGCAATCGTCACCGGGGGGTCGGCTGGCATTGGAAAAGCTATTGCGGCAGAGTTTATCGATCAAGGTGCTTCCGTTGTTATCGCGAGTCGAACGAAAGAAACAGGAAAAAAGACGGCTAACGAGCTCGGCTGTTCGTTTGTTCAGTGTGATGTCTCTTCGTACGAAGCAGTGGAATCATTAGTTGAACAGACAGTGGATGAACACGGTGGATTAGACATTTTAGTAAACAACGCCGGGATAGGAATAACGGGAACCGTCGAGAGCACAACGCTCGAAGACTGGCACAAACTGATGGAAATAAACCTGAATGGGGTCGTGTATGGAACGAGGGTTGCGATGCCACATCTTCTGGAGTCCTCGGGGAATGTGCTTAATGTTGCCTCGGTGTTTGGACTTGTTGGTGGGCCTCAAGCAGCAGCGTATGCTACTGCTAAAGGCGCAGTTGTCAATTTTACCAGAACTACTGCTGTTGACTATGCGGAAGAAGGTGTTCGTGTCAACAGTATCTGTCCAGGATTTGTGACAACAGAGATGACAAAGTCGGGATTAGAAGACGAGTCATTTTATGAGTTCGTTCTCAATCAGACACCGATTAACCGGATTGCTAAGCCAGAAGAAATCGCTGAACCGGCAGCCTTCCTTGTATCAGAAAAAGCCTCCTATATCACTGGAGTTAATCTGCCAATTGACGGAGGATGGACAACCCACTGACACAGGAGACTATAGATTGCTCAGACACAATCATACACAAACGCTTTACTGGAACTGATGATTATCTTCTATTATGTCTGCTGAAGACGACACAGATTTAATTGACTCATTTCGATCTCTCTATCAAGAATATTATGATGAACAAATAAGAACGCTTGCTGACAAGCACCCAGATCGACGATCGCTGTATGTCGACTGGCACGATATCGAAGAGTTTGACGCAGAAATTGCTGAGGGGTATGTTAATAATCCAGATCAATATCGGCAACGCGCTGAAAAGGCTCTTCAGTTATTTGGACATTCGGTTGAGGCAGATCTTGAACAGGCGAATGTTCGACTGCAAAACCCTCCAGAGCGGACAGAAATCAACATTCGTGAGATTCAATCGGATGACAAAAGTAAGCTAATTACAACACGCGGAATCGTGCGTGAGGCAACAGAGGTCCGGACCATATTACAGCACGCTGCGTTTGAATGCCAGCGCTGTGGGACGCTAACGTACGTTGACCAACATAATAACGCACCACAGAAGCCATATGAGTGTCGTGGCTGTGAACAACAAGGGCCATTCGTGCTAGTCGAAGATGAATCCGAGTTCGTTGACTCACGACGGTTTACAATCGCCGAGGATCCCAATACACTGCCTGAGGATGCGAAAATAGGGATAATTGATGTTTCCCTTGAAGATGACATTGTAGACGAAGCAAACGCTGGGGACGTGATTCAGCTCACTGGAGTGATTCATCTTGAGCAAACGGAGAAAGATGGAATGCCGGTGTTTGAGCCATATGTCGAAGCTCACTCAGTGGACAGACTAACCGATGCATCTGAACGAGAGATGCTTTCGATGCCGCCAAATAATATTCCAGACCCTGACATAGAAGTGTACGTCGGCACGGCAGTACAGGTCGAAGCAACGACATCCAAGGAACTACACCCCCCATTCGATGAAGCAGCAACAAAAGTGAAGTTGGTCACACCATTTGTAGAGGCTCTTGGATGGAATATAGTGGATAATAACTATGTTCAGCTCGGGTACACGACTGACCGGACAGACAAGAAAGCTGACTATGCGCTTTTTAGCGGCGGGAGAGAGCCACCAGATGTAATAATCGAAGTGGAGGAATTTGGAGAGCCCCTTGATTCTGGAAGTAGGCATTCAGATCGAGAATATTCAGAGCCAAAAAGACGACTCTTCGAAAAGCTCCAGGTATTTTCAGCTGAATGGGGAGTGCTTACTGATGGGTTTGAGTTTCGAGTATTCCGAAACAGGAGAGACAACATTGACGATATAGCATCATTCGGCATGAATGACCTACCAAATAGCGTTATTGAGCATTTGCAACCATCGAATCTCCTTGACACGACGCTTGATGGAGTTGACGAGGCGCTTACAAAAAAGCCTCCGGAGAACACAGAACCGCAGGCGACAAGTGGAAGAGTCATACAAACGGGGAAAGATGAAACCAGCAATAAAATACGAGATATTATTCGATCAAAACAAGATTCATTCCCAAATGGAGTTCCAGTCGAGAAAGCAGTTGATTATGGGAGTTGGAAAACTGAGGCAAGTCGAAAAGAAGTTCGAGAGTATATCGAGCGACTCAAAAAAAGGGGCAGCGTTTACGAGCCAGCAGATGGCCGTCTGAGGGTGCCATAGTTTGGTCTGAACATAGGTTCAAATTTTATAGCATTTGCTACATTTCTGGACTAGCGATTACTGTTAGCGTTCACGTACATATTCTTCCGGATCTCTGACGTCAGTGTTTCCAAAGTCATCATCACGGTCATCAAGAAGATTCTCAAGGCGTCGCTCAAACTCAATTTCATCAATCTCTCCTCTAGCATATCGTTGCTTGAGCGTGTCGACGGGATCATCTTCTGTATCGGAGCTGGTGGTTGCTTCCGGAGATCGGCCACGTGATCTATCAGCAGGCTCGACAGAATGATTTTCTTCGTTGTAATGACCACCGAGAAACCCACCAAGGGCACCGGCACCGCCAATGATTGCCACAAAAAACATGTACGGTAAGACAGCCATCGTCAGTGCTCCTCCCATTCCAGCGCCTACACTAAATCCAGCCAGAAGTGCAAGCGGGACAAGTGCAAGTGGAATAATAGCACCTGCGATTCCTCCGATCTTTGCTCCTTCATGTGCGTTGGCGCGGCTGATATATGCCGCAACTGCACCGCCGATTAGCGGGGCTAGAATGTTGACTACCGGGATGACGGCCGCAACCAACATCGCGGCAATAGCGATCCCAACAGTGGGCCAGAAGTCGTATTCCATGATATAGATTTAATACGGGAGCCAGCAATAAACCGGTTCTGCTGAAGAACCTGATAGAATCGCTTGTTAGACAACACTAATAGATTATATCAACAATTGCTCGCGACATAGCTAACTTCTCTGCGCCCATGCTATAATGTAGTTACGGTACCTGCTGTTGGTACACCTGAGAAAGAAATATCAAAATGACAACAAACCGAGACTCATCCAAGCAAGACTACATTGCTGTTATTGACCAAGATAAGGTAACAGAAGAAGTCAAAGATATTGCAGTGAAATATGATCCACTAAACCGATCAGGACATGAAGGATTTCATGTCACCGAAGATGGGAAATTACACATTGATGATGCACTGGTCATGGCGGAACACAGACTAATCGAGAAAAAGATCCCAAATGACGCGATAAAGATTATTCCATTACCGACCGCAACAGGAGAACTTGCACATCAGTATGGAGAAAATGGGTTTCGCTTGTACAATCTTCCTGCACCAGAAGACGGAAGCGTAATTGGGTTACTCGGCCGGAATGGGATTGGAAAAAGTACTGCATTACAAATCTTATCTGGCAACCAGATTCCGAACTTCGGGAACACAGAGCAGGCGTCCAGCTGGGAGGAAGCAATCAATACCTTTCGAGGAACCACACTGCAAAACCATCTTGAGTCACTGCAGAATGGAGAGATCACAACAGCATATAAGCCACAGCAGATCACGAACTTCCGAAGTGAAGAATCAAGAACCGTTGCAGATGTGATGTCTGAACCCACACTTGCTTCTGCTTCACTTCTTGAAATGCTTGACTTATCGGGGCTAGAAGACCGACAAATACGTAATCTGTCAGGAGGGGAATTACAGCGACTCGCTATCGCGGTGACACTACTCTCAGAGGCAGACTTATACATATTTGACGAGCCGTCATCATTCCTTGATATTGAGCAGCGGTTAATTGTTGGCCGAGCCATTCGGGAGTGGACTGCTTCGAACGATGCTGCAGCGATGGTCGTTGAGCACGACTTAGCGATGCTTGATTTACTGGCGGATAGTATTCATGTCGTTTATGGCGAACCTAGTGGATTTGGTGTAATCTCACAGCGACTGTCGACTCGAGAAGGAATTAACCAGTTTTTAGAAGGAAGATTACAGCAGGAGAACGTACAGATCCGACAGCGACGTATCGAGTTTCCAGCGCCGGGGGAAAGATCAGTTCCACAGGAGGCAAAACTACTGGGATATCCAACATTGACGCACCAATATGATTCGTTCTCATTATCAGTTAACCCCGGAGAGATCCACGCTGGGGAATCACTTGGGATCATCGGAGCAAACGCGTTAGGAAAAACAACATTTGCAAAGCTACTTGCTGGAGCTATCGATCCACAGCAGGCAGCAATTCCTGAGGACGTTACCGTATCATACAAACCGCAGTATCTATCTGCGGATAACAAAGAAACAGTACAGACACGACTTAGACAAGCCACAGACATTACATCTCAGCGATTTATTACTCAGATTCGTGACCCGTTTGAACTTGAAGAATTATATGATAGGCATCTTGATACACTATCAGGCGGAGAGCTACAACGGGTTGGCATTGCGTTGTGCTTCGCTCGAGATGCAGATGTATACGTTCTCGATGAGCCGTCAGCGTTTCTCGATGTTGACCGCCGAGCGGCATTTGCAAAGCAAATTCGACGGTTTGCACGGCGACGAAGCAAAGCTGTACTCGTTATTGACCATGATCTGCTGTTGATAAATCACATTGCTGATCGGCTTATCGTGTTTGAAGGAACATCTGGAGAAAATGGAGTCGCTAGCTCGCCACAATCTGTTCAATCAGGGATGAATCAATTCCTTTCATCGATTGGAATTACATTTCGGCGAGATGAGCGAACAGACAGACCTCGTGTTAACAAACCAGACAGTAAACTCGATAGAGAGCAGAAACGTAACAACGAGTACTATTCTACCTAAGATCCGGATGGATCACTGATGTTGATCAGAGAGAGTTGTCTTTGCACTGCCACAGTTTGGGCACTTTGTAAACTCATAGGTTCCATATGGATTTTCGACATCAACCTCAAAGAGATGATCGCACTCATGGCACTGATATTTGATCATGGACAAAACTTGTTCTGAGTTACAATATATGTTGTTACAACGCTACACAGGGAGAAATGCCGGGTCAACCTCCCGCAGTCGATTCGTATCGCGGAGATAGGAGAATAGTTCCGCGTAGTGATCCACTGATTCAGCCTGTTCCGACGCCTCTCGCAGCGTTGCCCAGTCCCCGATAAGAGCACATAGGCGCTGTGCTCGGGTCATTGCAACATTTAAACGACGTGGTCCGTCACTCGGTCTGGCAAGAAAGCCAATCTCCCCATCAGCATTGCTTCGGACAAATGAAATAAGAATAACTGTCCGTTCGCTTCCTTGGAAAGCATCAATCGTGTCTACCGTTATTGAATTGTGAGCGTCAATCTGATCGGCATCTGCCAATATGTCTTGAATATGTGTCGCTTGAGCTGCATATGGTGTGATGACGCCAATCTCTTTTGCTGGGATCCCATCATCACGAATTCTGCTGACAAGCGTAGCAACCAAGCTTGCCTCTTCAGAGTTGATAAACGAGGTTCCGGCGGGCTGCTCGGTACCACCAATGTTGTACCCAACTATTGGCTCTCGATCTGCGATAGACTGTATACTGACACCTGTCTGAAGCGATCGATCGTAAAATTCCCGATTCGGGAAGTATGAGATATCCCGGTGCATGCGGTATTGTGTTCGCAACTGAAGTCCAATATCCTCGAATACACCACCGTCAGTATAGATGTGTTCAAATAGCGATAGTCCGGTGCTTGTTGCTGGTGGAGATTCTGTCTTGCTGAATGGCGGGAGCTGTTGATGATCACCAGCCAAGATTATCCACATGGGCTAATGACTCATACTGACCGGCAAATCGGTAGACGGTTTCAAGCGAAAAATCAATTGGATCGGCGTCTATGAGATCCATTTTACTTGGCGCTGCCAGTGTAGCATCCGCTAAACTAAATTCATGAATCGCACTTTCCAAGATTAGTGTCACGTCTGCAATTAGTAGGTGGAAAAACCATCCTAATAAAACACTTGTATGTTATCCGGTATGGAGGGAGGAACGAGGTCCAACCGAAATAAATAGTGCGGTTGCAGCCAACAACACACTAAAGATGACATCCCCATTACATAGTGAAACATGAAAGAGGAGGTTGTCACGTGGCCGATGGTGGGCTTGTATCTTGCACTTGGTGTTGACTCTATGGTTTTATCCGGTATTCTTTCAATCACTGGGCTCGCTTCGTGGACAATCACTGCTATGCAAGTCATTGTTGTCCACGCAGTGTTTATTGGCTATGCCGGATATCGGTGGAGACAGCGACAGAAAAAACGACGACAGAGTTGGGGATGGATGTCAGATACTGTAGCAGAAGCCCAATGGCAATACGCAAACGGGAAAATTACTGAGTCAGAGCTCAGACAGATTCGTGAACAAGCGGGGGAACCTTCAAGAAATATATCTGAAGAGAAGTAAACTTACCCCGCTCTACTCCGCTCGGGTTGCGCCCTCGCTTTGTTGGGGGCGGGGCTTTCTGCCTTTCGGGCAGGGTTCTGGTTCCACGACGGCACTGTCCCGTGCTGGGACAGGCTCACAGCGGTGTTAGTCTCCACAGGCGTTGCTTTGGATTGTCCCAACCCTACTCGATGATGATGGGAGATAGAGTCTGACCGTGGGTATGATCCCACTCGAAGCCAGCCTCATGAGTAAAGTCCGTCACAATTTCACACCCCTGCAGGGACGATTTCTAATATCGGACTACGAATGATTATGGCCACAGCCCCCGCATGTCATGAGCTTTCGCCACACGTGATAGGGCTAATTTGTATGTTGCATCCCGCCACGTCATAGATTTATTCTCATCATAATGATCACAAACATCGGCCCATGCGTTTATCATCGCTTCATCTAGCTTTTCATGAACTTTTTCCAGTGACCAAGGTTTACGGTTGATATTTTGTAACCATTCAAAATAACTAACTGTCACGCCTCCAGCATTCGCAAGGATATCCGGGATCACCGCAATGTCGCGCTCCTCGAGAATACGATCAGCCCCCGTTGTTGTCGGTCCATTTGCTCCCTCAATCACTATATCGGCCTGAATATTGTCTGCATTCTGTTCTGTTATCACATTGCCCACTGCCGCTGGAATAAGCAGATCAACATCGAGACTGAACAGGCTACTGTTTGAGATGATATCACTCGCGTATGCGGTTACTGCATTTGGCTCTTCATTGTATGAAGGAATCGTTGCTGGATCAATCCCATCAGGATCATACGCTGCTCCGTTGATATCGCTGACAGCAACGATTGTTGCTCCCCATTCGTCAAGTAGACGGGCTGCATTGGCTCCCACACTGCCGTATCCTTGGATAGCAATTGTTGTTCTATCCAGTGGTTGATCGTAATATTCACAGACAGCTCGCGTAACGAGTGCCACACTCCTTCCTGGAGCAGCTGCTCGGCCCCGGCTACCGCCAAGCACTGTTGGTTTTCCGGTTACAATTCCTGGTGTTGTCTCTCCTTTGTCTTGGGAATATGCGTCCATGAACCATGCCATCGTCTGTGCGTCTGTTCCCATGTCTGGTCCGGGGACATCCTGCATTGGACCGATTACATCGTGAATTTCATTTGCAAACCGACGAGTAATGCGTTCTTTCTCTCGCCGGCTACATTTTGCTGGATCAACCTGTATACCACCTTTTGCACCACCGAAAGGCAGGTCCATAACGGCGCACTTCCAGGTCATCCACATGGCAAGCCCAGCAGATTCTTCACGATCGGTATCTGGATGATAACGTAATCCTCCTTTATACGGGCCTCGGACGTCGGTATGTTGTGCTCGAAAGCCAGTGTAGGTTTTCACACTTCCGTCGTCCATCTCTACAGGGACTTTTACCTCATGTATCTTCGATGGATGGTATAACTGCTCTAAGATATGCTCATCAACATCAAGGTGCTGTGCTGCACGCTTAAACTGATATCGTGCTGTCTGCAATGCTGATTCATGAGCACTGCCGCTACCTTGATCAGGCACTTTGTTTTGAGAATCTATTGACATAAATTGCTATTCGAGTGGGACAGTTTGATTTCGTGTTGGGCTATTGCACTTTGGACAGGTGCCTGGATGGGTTTCAGCAATCATAATGTGTCCACATCGAAAGCACTCGTATCTGACTGCATCGTTTTGCCGGTACTCAATATCAAACATGGCGTAGCAGTATGTATGACTGTATTCGAATTATAAATTGGACAACATTTTCGCATATTGAATATTTGAGATAAATTTATAACGATCATTTGTTATAATAATTGAATAGAGATTACAGCAACATTATTAGCAATCAAGATTGGTATGATGCTTTTTTGCAACGACTTTAGATATCAAACTTATGTGTGAATTCACATAGTAGGAGATATGTCTGATTTTGGGGCACTGTCGGTCCTGCCGCCGCTTATCGCGGTGATACTTGCAATTGTTACTCGCAAAGCAGTGCTGTCTCTGTTTTTGGGTGTATGGTCAGGTGCAATCATATATACTGGAAGTGTAGGAATCAGTCAAACATTTGACTGGATAATCGGCGCTATTGCCGATGATTTCCATGCACAGATTATTGTGTTCACGCTGTTGCTTGGTTCCGGGACAGCGCTGATCTGGAGAATGGGAGGATCATATGCCGTTCGGTCATGGGCACTAAAGCGACTGGACAACAAACGAAAGGTCGGACTTGCCACATGGATCCTTGGAATTGCGATGTTTTTCGATGATTACGCGAATACAGCAATTGTCGGAAGTACAATGAAAGATGTCTCAGATGAGTTGCGCATTTCCCGTGAAAAACTATCGTATATTGTTGATTCAACAGCAGCACCGATTGCAACGTTATTTATCTCGTCATGGGTTGCGTTCCAGCTCGGGATGATTGAAGACGGATATGAGGAGGCAGGTGTTAGCGATCCTCCGGGCGCTGTAGAGGTATTCATCCAGTCAATCCCGTTCAACATGTATGCAATCCTTGCATTGGTCATGGTTGGAATCATTGTCATTTCAGGCCGTGATTATGGAGAAATGTTAACAGCAGAAAAACGGGCGTCAACAACCGGAAAAGTAAATCGAGATGATGCTCGTCCAATGCAGGATGTTTCAGCAGAGTTAGGAGATCCATACGCGGACACGCCACGGCTTCTCGCATTTGTCGTTCCAATTGTTGTGCTTATTGTTGTGACAATTGGATCAGCACTATGGACAGGATACGAACCTGGTGCATCAGCTACGGATATGGTTATTGAAGCGGACTATGCAATCGCTCTCGTCTTCGGTTCGTTTGCGATGGTCGTATCCAGCTTTGTGATTGGGTTTGTGTATGATATATTATCGCTTGATGAGAGTGTGGATACAACCATTGCCGGCTTCGGAATTATGCTTACTGCGGTGTCAATTCTTGTGCTTGCTTGGTCGATTGGAAGTGTTGTAAGTGCTCTCGGAACGGGAGACTATATTGCTGGCTTTGCAGAAGGGACGGTACCAGCGGAATTACTGCCTGTAATTGTGTTTTTGCTTGCTGGTGCTATTGCATTTTCAACTGGAAGTGCTTGGAGCACGATGGGAATCGTAACGCCGATTGCGATCCCTGTTGCATGGAGCCTAACCGGAGACCATACAATGGTCGCTGCGATGATCGGTACAATCTTCTCTGGATCTGTGTTCGGGGACCACTCTTCACCTATCTCAGACACCTCAGTGATGTCTGCTACATTTACTGGGGCAGATCTGATTGATCACGTCCGAACACAGATTTACTATGCATTTACCGTTGGTTTTGTAGTCAGTTTCCTGTTGATCATGTGGGGGTATACAGAAGTTACACCGCTTCTTTTGCTACCAGTCGGTGTAGTGATGCTTGCTGTGCTTGTTTATGTTCTCTCAGGATACGATAGTTACCGACGGGGGATCAGCCCAGAACAAGAATACACTGAATTCTCTGAAGATTAGGAAACCAGTTGTATCGGATCAAAACGATATCGCAATCCTGTTGCGGTATTTCTACATATATATTCCTTTTGCAGGAGAGTTTATGCCGTTCTAACCCTTGTATAATCCATGGGTTTTCTAGCTGATCAAGCAGGAATTAGCGGTGACACACCCGAATACACGCAAATTGATATCGGCGTTCTTATTATTGGAGCCGGTGCAGCAGGCGCCAGAACAGCAATTGAATTATCACAACAAGGTGTTGAAGACCTCCTTGTAATTGGAAAGCGGAGTCATGGCGATGCGCATACAACGTGGGCCCGAGGAGGCGTCAACGGAGCACTCGGAACACACGATCCCGAGGATGACTGGACAATTCACGCAGCAGACACACTGAATGAAGGACATTTTATCAATGATTCAGATAAGGTCGAGGCAGTCGCAAAGCAAATGCCCGACCGACTCCGAGAGCTTGATGAGTGGGGGATGGAGTTTTCTCGGACAGAAGATGGAAATATAGATCAGCGATACTTTGGTGCTCAGTCATTTAGACGGACAGCGTTTGCAGGCGATCATACAGGCGAGTCAATGCTCAACACGCTAGTTGAGCGAGCACAGGATCTCAACGTGCCATATCGTGAGAACGTAATGATTACGAAGCTATTGACTGACGCAAATCAAATTTACGGGGCCGTCGGATTTGACATGGATACTGGTGATTTCCTTCTGTTCAACACAGGAGCTATCGTGCTTGCTGCTGGTGGATATTCAGCAATCTATAATCGACATAGCTCACGAGATGACGAGAATAACGGTGACGGACCTGCGTTAGCGTATGATGCAGGTGCCTCATTGATGGATATGGAATTTGTCCAGTTCCATCCGACTGGCATGGCAGTTGATGAAACTGATTCTGAATGGAGTCAATGGAGTGGACGACTTGTTACTGAAGCGGTACGTGGCGAAGGAGGAAGACTGTATAATGCCAATGGGGAGCGGTTTATGGAGCGATACTCACCAAAACAGATGGAACTCGATGCCCGAGATGTTGTTGCCCGAGCTATTGCTAAAGAAATTGAAGAGGGAAGAGGCACTGAAAATGGAGGTGTCTATCTCGATATCTCACACAAGGAAGAGGAATTTATTCAGGAGCGTCTTCCAAGAATGTACGAACGGTTCGCCTCATTGGGTGTTAATTTAGCTAAGGAGCCTGTCGAGGTTGCCCCAACATCCCATTATGGAATGGGGGGTGTAGTTGTCGATAATAGCGGTGAGACTGAAATCGATGGTCTCTACGCAATTGGTGAGACGATGGCAGGTGTACACGGAGCCAACCGACTTGGAGGAAATTCTCTTGCAGAAACACTTGCTTTTGGCACAATCACAGGAGCTCATCTCGCTGAAAATGAACCAACCCCCGGGATAGTACCCTCAGAGATTCGACAGTCCGAAGCGAAGTCACACTTCAATGAACTGAATACACTCGCTGATCAATCTGGACAGCATTCTGTGATGGATGTCTACGAAGAGATTCAAGAAGCGATGTGGGAACACGGCGGATTGCTCAGGGAAGGTGAATCAATTGAACGTGGACTCTCAAAGCTATCTGCAATCGAAGAGAAATTCGGACAGATGGATATTGGAAAAATAACGAGTCGAACATTTGAATTTGCTGTCGATGTCGCATTTATGCTGACAAGCGCAAAGGCGGTACTAATAAGCGCACAAGAACGAACAGAATCTCGAGGAGCACACCACCGACTCGACTACACAGATACTGCCCCTAAATGGCAGCAGAATATCTGTATCCAACAGGAAAATGGCGGAATGCAGGTAGACACATCCTCCGTGTCACCTCCAAGTAAGTCGGTACAAGAAGCGCTTGATGCTGGCTACGAACTAGACTACCATCAACTGGAGTAACAGAGAGATACAAACCTCAGATATAACTATTATGAGTCTCTGATCGCGTAACTACTGTGTTCTTCTTTTCCTGCAAGCACAATTAATGTTGTAATCGGCTCCCGGATATCAAAGAAATCGTGTTCAGTGCCTCGCTCCACAAAGACCATATCTCCTGCTTTGACGTCATGTACTGTGTCGCCAACTCGAATTTTCCCTTCCCCTTCTATGATGTAGTATATTTCGTCTTCTGTATGAGGATTGCGAAGTTCTGTAGTGTCTCCCGGGTACTTCCCGATCTCGACTGTCATTGAGTCCCGGTCAACGATCACCTCATGCTCACGTTCTCCATCCGCCATCTCCAATGCAAGTTCCAATACAGATTCGTGTACCATGGTAACATCTAGCTTTGGATTGTACTGCGTGAATAAATATTCAGTGCATATCTTACGGAAAAGTAACCATATGTGGTTTCGTCTGTCTCGCTCGTTAACAAATATATGAATTATAGAGTCAGCAGAGGAGGACTTACGATTTCAGACGTTATGAGGGAGTCAAACCTTGTGATGTCGCTTATTCGAATACTCCTTCCCTGAGTCACTCACGAATGCACGGGAAAAGCACATTACTCTTCACCTCATGAATACACCCATGCAAGAGAATAGCTCACAATTATTTTCGGCAACGATGTTTGGAGTTGCGCTTATCATCATTGGGCTAGGGACCTATATTGGTCTATCAGTCCTTGCCTTTGCAGGAGCATTTATTGGCATGTTCCTCGCCAGTCTTGTGTTTGGACTTGCTGTCAAAGGCCGGCCTATTGTAGAGGGAGCAACTGCTGCTGGTGTATCCAAGCTGGCGCTTCTTCTTTCTGGTGGAGTGATTGGAAATTCGATTGGAGGAGCAGCTGTGGCAATTAGCTCTGTATCGCCGACAACGTTACTTATATCGGTTCTACTGGGCGTTGCTGTTGGAGCGTTTGGTACACACTTTGGAGATGATCTGCGGGAAGGACTAACCACGCCAGTTGAGGAAGCTTCAGCAGGGACACCAGTTGACAGAGGACCGAACACCCATCCAGAAGTACGCTCAGCAAATCAAGAGACAACATCCGCTGAGTCTGGATCGAATAAAACGCCACGCAGCTCAGAAGCAACCAATGACAATGAGCAGGAGTTATCGGACGACGTTGAACTAAACACAAATTAACCTGCTAACGGCCGTTACAGTAGGCAGCTACAAGTTTATACTTCTCCACGACTATTGTGATCATATGCCAAGTAGGAAGTTCTCAAGGCGGGATTTGCTGAAAAGCGCTGGCGTTGGCGTTGTTGGATTAGGTGTCGGTGCGGCAATTTACGAGCGAATGAACCGATACATTATCGGTACAAAATCCAATGATGCAGTTTCGGCGATCTCGACGATGTCGGAGAGTAGTCCTCTAACAATTGATCTGACGGATCACACATCGTTGCAGTTGGTAAGTGGAACGTTCTCCGATGCCCGTCTTGAGACACTACTTTCTCGCCGTGATGTTGACTTTGCACAACCTGACCGATACTTAGACATGCCGCCTGTCGATGTTGAGGAAACACCAGAGGATCAAACTGTTCCATGGGGCATCGACCGAATTGGAGCTCCAGCCGTTCATGAGTCAGGAGAGTCCGGATCCGGAATTGAGGTAGGTGTAATCGATAGTGGGATTAACAATACTCATCCAGATCTTGAGGAAAACATAGCGGACCCATCAGATGAGGAGAACCACAATGCATGGTCGTCATGCGGGGGCGGAGACTGTGAATACCCGTGGACTGACGACAGCGGCCATGGAACGCATGTTTCAGGAACGATCGCTGCGGAAGAAAGTTCGGAGGGCGTCCTTGGAGTTGCTCCGGACGCGACACTCCACGCTCTGAAAGTATGCAATTCCTCTGGCCGATGCCGGACATCTGCGATTGCGGAAGCAATTCGGCATTCAGCTGATCAGGGTTGGGATGTAATTAACCTCAGTCTGGGGTCACCACGATCAGCTCCAGCTCTTGAGGCAGCGGGTGAATACGCGCTTGAGGCTGGTGTATTACCTATTGCTGCAGCTGGTAATCGTGGTCGAAGCGATTCAATTGGCTATCCTGCTGCATATGATGAGTTTGTCGCAGTTACTGCAACAACCGAGAACGACAGCCTGGCTGGGTTTTCCAGCAGGGGCCCAGAAGCGGATATCGCAGCACCGGGAGCAGAAGTCTATTCCGCTGATCTGGATGGATATAGTACACAGAGCGGAACATCAATGGCAGCACCGCACGTCACGGGGGCGGCCGCTCACGTAATCAATAACACTGAGTCTGTTGATGAAGCACGGCAACAGTTGTTGTCAAGCGCTGAGGACATTGGATTAGACGATAACGAGCAAGGTGCTGGACTCGTTGATGTTGCGGCCGCTTTGGAGGTACCACGGTAACATAAAGTGAAGTACCTCGGGGTCAGGCCCCGAGGCACTCTGTCTATATCTTTGTAGATCTCAATCTTCCGTATATTGATTTTCTCACAGGATAATCTGAGCACCAAGTGTCTATGTTGTCGCCAAGATTTTGCCTAATCAGCACAATGTACTCGTATGGCAGACTCACATTGGAAAACGTTTACAATTGACGCTAGCCAGAGTAGTCCTGAATGGTTCAATCACGGGGATACACATGCTCACGCGGAGCTTGCTGTATCTCAGGAGGATATCAAGGACCTAAGTGACGGTGAAGTAAGCAATGTCAATGGTGTCGATTTTTCGACTGACTGCTTGCTGTATATCGCTAGTGTTGGTCCTGATGCTGGATGTGATAATCTCGTGGTTGATGATGTTACAACGGAAGGAGAGCGGCTAACGGTAGATGCACACGTCGAGTGCGAAGCTGGTATGGTCGCGCAGGTGATTACCTATCCGGCAACATTCCTTCATGTTGAGGATGCAAATATCGACCAAGCAACTGTATCAGTGACCGACGGCTGGCAGGACACACACACTATCACGATAACACCAGATAACTAAATTGACTGGACTGCTTCTGCGACTGTTCGATTTCCTCCCACAAATAAATCCAAGAGATTTGACTCAGTATCAACGTAAGTATCCTGTAGGTGGTAATTTTTAGCTCTATATTTGCGATTTAGCTGAATGCAGGCGCTAAGCCCCGTGCTCAAGGAGCGACCAACGGCGGCGAGTAGCCAGGGATAGTTCACAAAGGTCAGGGGTTGACTATGAGAGGATCACGGTAAGCTTCATTACCATGGAATACTTTGTTGTATTGTAACACGGTGGTTGTTATGAATTGGCTGATCAAAGCAATACTCAAAGCGGCCGCGGGTAAAGTAGCAAAAGAAGTCGTTATGGAACTCATTAAGCGGTTGAAAAAGGCAGTTCGTGAACAGAATGCACAAATAACGCTATCGTCCAGTCAGCAGTCTGGGACGAGTAGCGCCTAAGCTGGCTGTACGACATGTCTCCTGCGCACTGTACTTTCCAAACCATGAGCCACGGCTGAACTGTATGTCTAACATTATTCCATAGGCCAGTCTGTGGCATTCGCTCCGCTATTATTATAACAATTCTAATTGGACAGCGAGAGTATTAAGCTCCACCAACGGTGGGACGAGGAACTCGCGCTACTTTTCATTCAGAACTCACTGTCTAACTTGTCATCAAGCATCCCTGCAATCTTATCGACGCGGTCAAAGCCGGAAGTTCCGGACAGAAGCGGGATTTGATAAATAGCTGGAGCAAACTCTGATTCAGCAATGCTAATCTGCTCTTGTTGGTCCTGATATCGGGGCCAACAGGTCGAACAATCAGGGGATGCGTCTTGTAAAACACGATTCATGATTACACAACCGACTGAAATTTCATCTTCATCTAGCTGTGATAATAATCGTCTTGTTTCTGCGATTGCCATTGACTCAGGGAGCGTTACAGCTCGAAATTCTGTCCGATCACCATTTCGTAATCTGTCACCAACATTTTCGGTGATGGATTCAAGCCGATCAACCCGATCACTATAGGTAATTGAGTTATCTTCTCTTCCGAAGAGTTTTCCAACGGTTCCTGCCACCGATGTTAGTCGGCCACGAAGCGAAAGAAGTCGTCCGAGTGTCGTGTTCATCACATCTGGTAGATTCAATAGTCGTAGTGTATGGCCGGTCGGTGCTGTATCAAAAATTACGACTTCATATTCAGGATGGTCATCGTACTCGACAAATAGATCAAGAACTGCAACTTCATCGGCACCTGGAATTAACCCGCGCTCGGTGATTGCGTCAATATCCCTATCTTGGACATCAACTCCTAGCGATTTGACATCGTTCAGTATTTGATTAAAGTCATCTCCATATCGTTCTCGAAACCGGTGCTTTGGGTCAATCTCAATCGCATCAAGTAATGGGTTTGACTTGATCTGTGTCGGTGTATCGTCAACATCCGTGTCCAGCGCATCAGAAAGGCTGTGGGCTGGATCCGTGCTAATAACTAGTGTCTTATAACCGTTGTTGGAAGCAAGCAATCCAGTCGCCCCTGCCATTGTACTCTTGCCTACTCCCCCTTTTCCTCCGTATAAAACAAATTGTGTCATGAGTAAATTGTATACCGAGTACAAATACAACGGTCTATAGCTTCATGACAACTGCGGTAGGAGCAACCTATGTCAGCGTATAACACAAAATCATATAGACGGCTGACCGCTAATAGAGAATCTGTTCATTTATTTCCATCCACGGCTAAAAATCGGCAGGAATCCCCCGGTACTGCACCGCTTGGTTGGAAGGATCAGAGTTGCAGTCGGTTCGACATAACCAGACCACTGGCGAAGTCAAGCCGCCATCTTCGACCTCGACATAGAATGCAAAGGTATCGTGTGTGTCGGAATCCACGGCCAGCGGCTCAACCGGGAATTTCTTCAGATGTAGTGTGGCCCAAATCCCAATATTGTCCGGGGTCTTGGGCAGTTGAGCCGCATGGAGACAGCTATGCCTACGTCTCAGTTACGAACAACACTCTAGATTGACGACCTCATGTTGGTCGGATCCTAATTGTCGACTTCATTCACACTCCTGAACAAATGAAATTTCGCCTCCTACCGCTGTAAATCGTGCGTATGCGCAGATCAGGTTTCAAATATTACGATATATGCCTTTGACGTCAAATGAGTACTAGGCTCGTAGTCGTTCCAAATCTTGTGCTGTAGGGAGACTCCAGCCATATGAGACTGCGATCAACCGAGTCATGACTGTTATCGTCGCGCATGCAGCCGCAGCCATTCCTTCAAGACCCCCAACCGGACCGACCAGCCAATATGAAATTCCTCCTAGGACAGCACAACTCGCATAAAAGTCTTCAAACAGAATGAACGGAGAGCGGTCAAGAAGGATGTCAGCAAATGCTCCGCCCCCAGCAGCATTAATCATTGCAACTGCGATAATTCCGAGCGCAGAGATCCCGGCTTCGGTCGCGACAATTGCACCAGTTGTTGCGAACGCAGCAAGCCCGATTGCATCGGAAATAACCGTAACTGGATGACGCTCTGGTGAAGACAAAGCGATGCTCAATAAGATTGCAAGAAGAATACCAAGTAGACCTAAGCCAATCTCAATCGGTGATTGGAGTGCTAACGGAACTCGCATGACAAGAAGATCACGAGTCACACCGCCTGCAAACGCCATTGCTAACCCAACAATAGCAATGCCAAACAGGTCAAACTCTTCATCAATACCCTTTGAAGCCCCTACGAATGCGAATGCGACCAGCCCGATGGTATTCATAACGGCGAATGGATCACCAAGTAACACCGTGGCAACATCTTGAGACACTGCCTCAGGCTATGGAAAACGTGCGTTTTAGCATTTCGTATTAGGAACAGAGCGCCGGTCGACATGTTCGACGAATAAAAGAGAATTCAGGAAAGCTGTTTAGCCTGCCGAAGTAAATCGGGGCTAGCAATCAGATACAAGGTATCTTGAGCTTGAATTAGCCGGGAAGTGTCTGGGAGAACCGTCGTTGTTCCATCTTCTGAGCGAATTGCAATCGTTGTCCCAGTTAACGCTGAAACTGGCTGACCGATTAGCGTACTTTCTTCGGTTATCGTCACCTTTTCCATTGTCTCTGGTGCAGATCGGAGGAGGGAGGCAAATTCGCGGTCTGCGGATGAACCATCAGGAAGTGTAGCCAGCCGATACTGATTGGTTGCTGACAGAGCATTGACTGCACTGGAATCAACAGCAAGTGTTACAACGTCTCCGTGTTTCCCACGGAATTCACCATCTGTAACAACCGTTGGACTGTCTGTCACATCCCAGACTTGTACAGTATCGCCAGTACTTGCGGCAGCAGGAGGGTCTGCACGAATTGCAACTGCCACGGTTCCCGGAGCAAGTGTCGGTCCAAGGCCAGATGTTCGTCCGCCGACAGCTAGATATTCAACAGATCCGTCGGTCGTTAGTTCAATATCGACGTGCCCGACAGAATAATCCGTTTTGATTCGCTCTATGATTCGGGTTTTGAGCTCAGTCGTGGTGATCGGACGTGGGAGCAATAGGACAGTGTCTGAGATTTCTGCTTTGACTTCCTCAGAAACCGTATCATATCCTGAGATGTCATCGATTTCTTTTGGAAGGCGAACGCGAAGAATTCGTCCCTTTGATCGAACAAGTTCACCAACATTTCCGTCAATATTCGGAAGATGAGCCATGTCTACGATGTTGACTCCAATCCGATCACCGAGTCGACGTCCAAGATCCGCGCCGATGCCTCCAGCAGCAAAGGACAGCAGGGTTAATACTGCCGGCTGGAGTCCAACAGCAATGTCTGTTCCGCCAATGGCTAATCCAAGTGTGGCTGTCGTATTGAGCCAGAGGGCCACGGCACTTAATCCAAGTAAAACAGCAATACCCTCTGGGAGAGGCATGCCAGAATACCACCTGAATAAACTGGCTGCAACTGCTCCGACAACGGTACTGAGTACTCCGAGTCCGAGGATTCGAACTGCACCATCAAGTACAAGTTCAACATTTTCAATCATTGAATAGTCCCCCCAGTGATTACGGTTTCAAAGTCCTGAAGCTGTGATTGAGACCCGACAGCAAAGAGTTCATCTCCAGCAGAGAGGATAATTTCACCATCGGTGGCAAATTCCCATCCTTTTCGTGCTGTTTGTCTGGATCCAGTCTGGCGGAATGCTACAATAGCAATACCATGTTCGTCGCGTATCTTTGGAAGAGATATTGACCGTCCATCAAACGTACTTTCTTTGCGAATCGTAAGTTTTTGGAACTGGTTCCCAGCTTCACGCAATACAGACAAGACCTCAAACTCACGTCGGACACCCTGTGAAGGAATTGCTACTCGAACATCATTCGCTTCAAGCAATGAGCTTACCCGATTCTCGTGAACAACAACAGTTAGACGGGATTGCCCCTGCTGATCAGTCAGGTTCAGACGTTCTCTTTCGGTATCCACATCAGGAGTACGAGCAGATTCGCCAACACTGATTACCTTTCCGCTGATCGTTTGTGAAGGAGTCTTCAAAATAGCTCGATCACCGCGTGAGACACCATCTGGAATAAGTCCAGTTATCGATACGGCCCGACGATTGTGAGGAACAAGCTGTGAAAGACTTCCTAGTGGAGGAGCAACTGTGAGATGTGCATTCCCTTGCTCATCGACTGAAGCGGAAATGTCAGTTAGTTCATGTTCAACTTTTAGTCGGTCTTCTAATCGTGCCTCCAATTCCGGAATTGGAAGATCAGCAGGCAGTGTAACTGCTTCTTCCTGTAGCTTCGTGCGAAGTTCATCGTTAACCGGCGGATATCCTTCCATGTCGGTCACAGACACTGGCCGAATTGTAACTTCGCCAAACCCACCTACAACACGGATTACATCTGCAGAAAGTGTTTGACGTCGAATTGATCGAAGCGAGAATCTACGAGGAAGTTCAGCGCCAAGCTTGTCTCCTTGGCTATGTGCATAAATAGCAAGCATCATTACAATCAAGATTGCCACGATGAACCGTGGAGCACGTGCGACACTCTCATCAAGAAGTCCCATAAGGCCACCGTTAACACCAGCAACAGCAGCGGCGAGAACAATTACTGCAAATGCCGGTATTGATACTCCTGTTGCATATCGAAATAGGAATCCAAGAAACCCAGCAATAAACGCAGGAATAATCCCAGCAAGGAGACCCAAATATACACCTAATAACACCTCCGTCGTGAGGCTCATAATAAAGAATTATTGCTATTATACATACGGTTGTTGGGTATTGACCTACTCCCCCCGTGAGCGGGGTGGGATTCCCACGGCATCACACCGCCTAGTTGGCAGTTTCAGGTTCGCAGTCTCGTTGACATGACCAGATTACTAGCAGGACAAAGCTGCTGTTTGTGATCCTGGCATGGTATTCAGCGGTACCGTGGTTTGTCGGAATCCACAGCCAGCGGTCCGAAGGTAGACAAACCCCCGATATCATCCGTTCAACAGGGCGGCGAAACCGCCTCGGTGTGGCCATGTCTACGATCCGATTGAATACAAGACTTCAGGACGGCTTAACCCCGTGGAGAGATTCTCAGTTGGTGGCTTCATCCACCCCACCCGTAAACGGGTGAGTGTTCGCCTCGATACCGCCGTAAAGCGGTTGATGAATCAGACCCCCGGCGTTTAAACTTGTGGTAATCAACGCAAAATTAATAACTAAACATTATAAATTAAAATTGATATTTGGTTCTACGTTAGTGACGATGGACCGACGAGGATGCCACTGGAACAACTGGAACCTCTTGATGTCAACGACAAGACGGAGCAAGCTATCGAAGACTAGCACTACTGGCTCAACCGCTGATCGTCCTTCGCCAGCGGGAATCCCTGCGTGGGTCGTATCGGAACACACAATCTGGCGGGTACCGGAGCCCCCAATATGCTCAACAGTCTCCCTAACCGACCAATCTCTAAGACGGAGGCTGACACGCTCCCTACTGGGGAAGAGGTAGAGGTAGTGTTTCCACCGACGTCCGAAAGTATCACCGAGGACACCGACGGAGAACTGCGAATTCACGATCTGCTAGTGTTCACTGGCAAGCGAGTTGTAGCGATTGCATACTTCGAAGCTGAGACTGAGTGAACAGTTATTGCCGATCTGGATAACCTGTAGCTGAAATAGGCTCCTCTCTTCTCTTTTTCTCACGTCAAGAAAGAAATCCTTCTTTCCATAATCGTGATTTCCAAAATCCAAAGTTCTAATGTAGCGCGGATTCGATGACCCATATGACACAGTTCGTTGATCGGGAGTACGAACTTGATCACCTGACGGGCTGTTATGAGTCCGATTCCGCCGAGTTCGTCGTCATCTACGGCCGCCGCCGCCTCGGGAAGAGTGAACTCGTCCGTCAGTCCATCTCTGACCGAGACGACGCCATCTACTACCAGGCAGTCGAATCGACCGCACAGAACCAGCTGGAACAGTTCGTCGACGCTGCCACTGCGCAGTTCCCATCGATACAGAACGTCCGACGTGACTGGGAAGTGGTCCTCGAATCTCTCGGCGAAGAAGACGCGATCGTCATCATCGACGAGTTCCCGTTTCTCATCGAGGAAGACGACTCACTCCCATCACGAATTCAGCGCGTCTGGGATCTGCACCTACAAAACACCGAGACGACGCTCGTCCTCGTCGGTTCCTCGATTAGCGTTATGGAGAACAAGGTTCTCTCCGGAAGCGCTCCGCTGTACGGACGCCGAACGGCGACGTTCGATCTCGAGCCACTCTCATTAACTGATTCTCGGCACTTCTTCCCGGGCTACGACCCCGAAACTACGGTCACAGCGTGGTCAATCTACGGTGGGACGCCGTACTACCTGCAGACAATCGATCCTGATCGGTCACTGGCAGCGAACGTCCAACAGTCGATTCTCTCGGAACGTGGGTTACTGTACTCAGAGCCGGAGTTTCTGCTCCGGACTGAACTCCGCCAGCCCAACACGTATTTCAGTATACTCCGGGCGCTTGCTCACGGCCGGCGAACACCGAACGAGATCGCGGGGATGGCCGGTGTCGAGTCACAGTCGCTCAGTACGTATCTGCAGAAACTCCGTCGACTCCGTCTCGTCGAACGACATATTCCGGTGACAGAGTCGCCAACAGCATCGAAACGAGGTCGGTATCGAATCGCTGCACCACTCTTTCGCTTCTGGTTCCGATTCGTCCATGGAAACCAAGATCAACTTCGCATCCTTGGAGATGACGCGTACGAAGAGCTCGTCGCCCCTGAACTCGCGGATTACGTGAGCCCGCTTTTCGAACGGCTGTGTCAGCGGGCGCTCCGAACACTCATCGACCGGCAGTTCCGTGATGTTGGTCAGTGGTGGTTCAAAGAACACGAACTAGACGTACTCGGGCTTACCGATGAGGGCCTCGTTGCTGGTGAGTGCAAGTTCACGTCATCGCCCGTGAGCGAGGGCGTGCTCTCCGATCTCGAAAGAACCACAGCAGAAGTTCAGTGGTCTGGGTCACCCGCGAACGCAGAACCGCTCTACGTATTCTTCAGTCGCTCTGGATACACAGACGATCTTACCGATGTCGCAGACTCTCGGGACGATGTTCGCCTCTTTGGCCTGAGCGACCTCGTTGACCAACACAAGTAAACAAACTTGAGGAGAAGAGCTTTATCGGCGTCGAATCGTGCCGTCTTCAATCTTGAGCAGATTCACACTTCGCGGTTCTTCTTCGCTGAGACTACAGCGTTCGGTCGATCCAGCTTACCAAACCGGAACGCTGTCGACGACATCCTCCTCCGGCTTGTGGTAGTCCCCGAGGGCAAGCGCATCCAAGTCAATCCCGACGCGATCGAGCACTTCTTCAGCTGAGTGGTCGGCCATGAAATCATCCGAGTCGGGAATCGGCGGCGCGAGCAACTGGTGCATACAGAGAAGCGTAAACGTGTCCGAGTCCTCGGTGTCACACGCTCTTCCCGTTTCCGAGGAACACGAGGTGAATACTAATGTCCACGACAGGGCCTTCGACGCCCGGCGGCTGTCCGTTCTGTGGTGCCGACTTGACCTTCTTCCACCCATAACGGGGTGGGACTCCCACGGCACCACACCGTTGGGTTGGGAGTTTTAGGTATGCAGTCTCGTCGACATGACCAGATTACTGCAGGGTCGTTCGAAACTCTTTGATTTTCGTGATGACAAGAATCTTCGATTCTCGAACCACCAAGCCGCCGTCTCTGATCCCGGCATGGGATTCAGCGTTACCGTATTTGTCGGTATCCACAGTCAGCGGTCCAAAGGGGAGGCCTTCAGACGTAGCGTGGGGCGAATCCCGATGTTATCCGGTTACGATGGCGGAAAAGCCGCCTTGGCACAGTCATATCTCCGCCTTATCTAATCCGGCTGAGCTGTGTAGGCTGGTTGTTGTTCTTCAGATATGCTGTTTGAATTATCTATCAAGTTTTGTACGTCTTGGGTGTCGTATTCCCAGATATAGCCTTCAAGTGCCTCAACTTCGTTATGTTCATCAAATACAGCCCTTCCCTGTTCACGGACTTTCTTCACGATGTCATCCGAGGTCTGAATTCGGTAAATAATATCATAGCTGTCACGCTCTTCCACTGCGGCATCAACAGCCTGCTGAACAGCTTCCTGATCATTCGGATGGATTATATCTTCTCCAAGTGAAATGCGGCCCTCAATCAACGCTTCAGGTGGATAGCCAGTGAGTGATTCAGTGTTTGCAGATGCGAACAATGTCGGCCAGCCTGGTTCGTTTTCAAGCCGGTATGCCATTCCTTCAAGACCATTGATAAACTCACTTGCGTGGGTTGCAATTTCAACCTGCCTGCCAGCTAACTCTTTACTTGTCGTCATACGCTGATCGACAGATTCAGACTGATCATACAGATCATCCGTGCGTTGTGCAAGACGGTCAATGCTTTCAGCTTGGGAATCGTTTGCCTCTGCGATTTCTGCTGCCCCTTCGGCAGCAGCGTCAATGCTTTCGGCAAGGTCCTCAAAGGCATCACGAGCGTCGGTAATACGCTTGCTATTTTTTCGCACCGAGTCACGGGTTGCTTCAGCTGCGTTTAAACCGGTCTCGGTGCTACTTTGTAACGCATTGATAGCAGATCGGATCTCATCAGCATGATTGCTTGTTTCTTCTGCCAATTCCTTAATCTCATCAGCAACAACGGTAAATCCTTCAGCACCAGAATCAACGCGAGCCGCTTCGATGTTTGCATTCAGCGCAAGCAGATTTGTTTGGTCAGCAATGTCCGCGATGAGATCTGTGACCTCATCAATACGATCCATCTGCTCTCCAATGCTTTCCATCGCTTCAACTAACTGTCCGACATCGTCTTCCATCACATCACTTGCATCGGTTGCCTCTTGAGCCGTAGACACCCCTCTGTCAGCAATCTCAGCTGCCTCCTCGGCAGCCTGAGCTGCCTGCGTTGCTCCAGCAGCGACCTCTTCCATTGTTGCTCCGACGTCTTCGATTTCTCCACTAATTTCCTCAGCAAGTTGCAATTGCTGATCAGCGGTTTCCGCAGTTTCACGAATATGCTCAGCGATTTCTTGTGAGTGAGTGATTAGTTGTCGTAGTTCGTCGGTTTGGCTCATGCTAGAGATATAGTTTATAAAACCAAGTTACTTTGGGTTCTACTTGAAGTGCTCTACCTCGCTCAATGGTAATCTGCACTTCCTACGCTGCTGATTTAGCTAATCACAGACAGATTCTCTTCATAGAGTCTCAAGCCAGATATCAGGGAACTTGCCTCCGTGGGAGGAACCCGACACTTGCTGACGCAAACACCGAGGTCAAGCCTTGAGATGGTTGCCTTGTACCGCCTCTATACTCGAAGTTACAGATTCTCAGCGGAACGGATCCGAGCAGTCATACACAACTCCGTGCACTGGACAAACGATTTTGCAGTGCTGTTTTCGAACCTGTCGATCGCACTGTGGACATCCTATGCTGTTCATTAGTTGGACAAGTGTCTGCACTATTGACCGAGCAATTATAAGCGGTTCTCCGAAACAAAACGTCTGCTGTACAGGCGGTCAAGGCGACTGTACCGAGGCTTGCCCCCGAGGCAGTTGACATCCTCAGTCCGGTTAACATACATGTTAATAAGCAAATGAATGGCAGAGTTTCCGTGCTATGCCCTTACAGTGTTCATTACAATTGCTACCGGACGGGACGAATAATGTAGTTTGAGGTACTAGCTGGTCATTGTGAAGAACAGGATCATTAAGACGCTTCGACAGCCAGAGTATACAGGCGAAAACCGTTGTGAGCCATGTACGATAGCTAACATCGGCATTGCAGCAGTTGTGTCAGGTGTCATTGCCCGACGGTCAAAGCCAGCTGCGTTGGTCGCGTTCGCTGGATCAGTGGTACTGATATACCTACGAGGATATCTGATTCCAAAAACACCGGAACTAACCAAGCAATATCTCCCAGCACCGATCCTTCGACTCTTTGGGAAAGACCCGTATCCAGATATGCAGTCTGGTATTCAAACTACTCCAACCCAACCACAAGAAGAGAATACGGAAGGGCAGTCAACTCCGAGCCGTGAAGGTGATGAAGGTGAACAAATCCTTGTCAAAGAGATGGACAAAGAGACATATTTCCGAGAAATCGGAGTCATAGAGGAGTGCGAAGATATCAATGACCTGTGTCTCACTGAAGAATTTAACACGGAATGGATAAATAAGATGGAGGCAACTGATGCAGACACGATAACCAGTGCTGATATTATCAACACAATGGGCATTGATGACGAACCGGTTGGTGAATTTGAGTTGATCTCCGATGGTGATGCCTATAGACTACAGCGAGAAGAGCGAATTATTGGACAGTGGCCTTCGGCCGCTGCAATGCTTGCAGACGTTACAGGTGCTCAAGTACTTGATGACTGGCATCCATCTTGGACACGCATAGACGCAGCACAAAAGGGAGAACTCCTTAATGGACTCCGATTATTCTTGGAGACATGCCCAACCACCGGTGGTAACATCGTTGCTGGTGAAGAAGTCGTTGAGTCGTGCTGCCACTCCTATGAAGTAATTGCCATCTCATGCGAAGAGACAGGGGAGCGAATATTTGAGCATCCCGTGAGTGGAATTGACAAGTAGTCTCCTTAGATATCCAAGTTTTATATTCATTATCGTATATGTTGCCAAAACAATAATATAGCTTGTAGTGTTAGATATTAACTGTCATGAATTACAATGAGTTCATCGGTCAAGTTCAGCATCGATTAGAACTTCCTGGCCCAGGGCAGGCAGTTAGAGCAACCCGGGCAGTGCTGACGACGCTTGGAGAGCGACTACACGAAGGGGAAGCAACGGATTTAGCTTCGCCACTACCGATGGAGATTGACCGGTTTTTGAACACCGCTGAGTCAGGACAACGATTCGACTACACTGAGTTTTTAGAACGGGTTAGTGAACGAGGGAACGTTGATAAGTCGACGGCCAATCGACAAGCACAAGAAGTTCTTGGCGTTGTGTCAGAGGTTGTGCCACCAGGGAACATTGAAAAGGCAAGAAATCAGCTCCCAGAAGACTATGAACGATTGTTCGAACTCACTGATATCGAAGCCGATGACATCGAAGAGGATGCCTAAGCGTCAATTGTTGAACTACTCCTACCTACTTGCCGCCGTTGGCGACTCCTTGGGGATGGGAACGTAGCCTGTAAAAGTTAACTGCTTATTGGATACGCAAATACTGTATGGATTGACTTTTGATAGCCGCGGTAATATAGTGTTGATGTGGAAGGAATATTACTTGTCATTGGATTTGTTGTTGCCATCTTTGTAGGCTATAATATCGGAGGGGCAACAACAGGCCCAGCATTTGGTCCAGCGGTCGGGGCCGGGGTTATCTCAAAGACCGTTGCCGCCGCACTGATGTCGATATTTTTCTTTGTGGGAGCATGGACAATCGGAACACGAGTTGTTGAGACGCTTGGATCTGATATTGTTGGTGGTGCGGATGTATTTACGCTGCAAACGGCAGCAATTGTACTGTTGTTTATTGGAATTGCACTGTCATTGGCAATTACTTTGGTGTACCAGCATCGACGTCAATGACTGCAGTAGGAGCAATCGCTGCACTCGGAGCGGCCTCTGGTGAACTTAATTGGGAGGTAATGGGTGAAATTCTTATCTGGTGGATTGTTGCCCCAATTATTGGGTTTTGGGTCTCTGGTGTGATTGGTCGGTACTTTTACTCGCATATCAACCAGTGGATTGCATTACAGCAAAGTGACGGTCCTCTCGTTGAGATTGACCGGTCTGGAAAAATACCCCGGATCAACCGCGGACCAGGAACGACTGACAAGGAATTGTATGGCGCAGGGATTGTCGTGCTGATTGGCTGTCTGATGGCTTTCTCTTCGGGAACATCAAATATCGCCAATGCAATCGCACCACTGTATGGAGCCGGAGCTGGCGGAGTGAGTATGGCGACACTCGTCATTATTGGGTCCCTTGCGGTGACTATTGGAGCATTTACAATTGCTCGTCGGACAATGGAGACGCTGGGGAACGATATTACGGATTTGCCGTTAACAGCAGCGATTGTGGTAGCAACCGTTGCATCGATTTTGACAACGGGGCTGTCTGCAATCGGTATTCCGGCTTCATTTGTGATTATTGCAACAATGTCGATTATCGGCCTTGGCTGGGGACGAGCAACCCGATCAGCAGAGTCGTTACAAGAGACTGTTAAGAGTGATACAGATGCTGGTGTCTCTGTCGGTGCACTAGCGGCCGATGAACCAGGTGAAGAAATGCCGGAAATCGGAGAAGAAGATCCTGAAGAACTTCCTGGGAGAGCAGACCTGTTCGACCCTGGAACAACTGCACGAGTTATTGTCATGCAAAATATTGTGCCGGTAATCTCAACCGTTGGTGCGTATCTAACATTTGTATTCGTTCCTGTCGGCGGAATTTGAGTTAATTATAATATACCGTGTCCACAATTTTAGTATGAGGATTAAATGCACAAACGTAAACCATGAAGGTGCGAAACGCCGACGTGGTTTTATATATTTTTGTTGTCGGACTACTGGCATCTGAGATTATTTTTGAGATGTCAGATCGGCTTCCCGGAGATTGGTTTTATTTTATACTGGGGATGTCACTGTTCATCAGCTCGATTGTGTTGTTCGTTAATCGGGCACATTGATCGGAGTAGTATTTAGAGAATTGCCTTTGTTGGATTTGCTCATTGCTCTATTATTGGAGAAGATCAGTAATTGCTGGACTAAGCAGTGTTTCGATCCATCCAGACAACACACCGATTGAGATTGCAAGCAATGCCGCAATTACTATACCAATAACCATCTTGCGGGAAACGGGTTTCATTGGGACGGTTGGGCCATCAAAGTCCACAAAGTATACTCGATTGATAAATGGAAGAACATATGCAAGGGTCGACAAGGTGCTCACAATAACAAGAAACGCAACTATACTCAGCCCTTCAGCGATAGCTCCGGTCGCAATGTACCACTTTCCGATGAAACCAACAGTTGGTGGGAGTCCGATCATAGCAATTCCTAAGATACCAAACGTCAACGCAGAAGCCGGCATTCTATCAGCGAGTCCAGCATACTCTGTCATTGTTCTGGCCCCATACTGTAATGCAAACATTCCAGCCACTAGACAGAGTGCACCCTTGATAATACCATGCCCGAAAATGTGCAAGATGGCTCCAAATACTGCTCGTTCGTTGGCAATTACCAGGCCAGTCATTACAAGTCCAACCTGTGAAATCGTTGAATAGGCCAATAGAAGCTTCATTTTCTCCTGTAGTAGGGCAAAAAGGTTTCCAGCCAACATCGTCACAATAGCGGTAATAAGCAGTACTGTTGTCAGCGTGGCATTCACCTCAAGGAATTCTGCGCCAAAAATGGTGTATGCAACACGGGTAAACGCATAAATCCCTACTGCTGGAACAACACCCGAAACTAATGCACTAACCGCATCTGGTGCATCAGCGTGGGCACGAGCAAGCCACGTATGGACCGGAAACAGGGCAATGTTAACACCCAATCCAACGAACATTAGGATAAATACTGTTACTGTGTACGGATCTTGGTATCCAACTGAGCTGATCGCCTCAGCTGCTGACCCGAAGCTGAATGATCCTGCAGTTCGAACCAAGAGTAAGACACCGAACAGATAGATTGTTGCTCCAATTGCACCCATGACAACGAGTTTAAAAGCAGCATATGTTGCCCCTCGCCGCTTTCCGGCGTCAACAAGAATGCCGGTGGCAATGCTTACACCAAGGATGAAGAGATAGATCATAAACAAATCGCCAATGACCGCAACGCCAATGACACAGGCGACAAGAAAAAGATAGGCCATATAAAAGAGAGAACCACGTGGACCAACCGTTCGTGTATACACCAAAATCCCGACAGCTAGTAAGACATCCAGAAAGATCACAACTGCAGAGAATGCATCAGCACTGATGATGACTGGAGGAGTAAGCATGCTCGGGTCAATGCTATACTCAATTGGTCCATGTACGACAATTACGGTAGTCAGTACTACAGATAATACAAAGGTCACCGTCGTCGTAATGGCTGCAATCGGCCATCCAATTCGAGAGAGGTGTTTTGTTGACGACAGTCTCGCAAGTAACCCAATAAGTAGTGAGCCAAACAATGGAATAACAAGGACGGCTAATGCGAGAGATTCTGGTCCGATCATTTCCACTTCAAGCTGAGATATTGTTGAATACATTGTTATGTGATCAATATTCCAAACACCAGCCCTGTGATGAGTACTGCCAACACAACAGCAATGCTCATGCCTAACCCAATCCGGAGTCCGGTCGTTCCTGGCACCTCATATTTGCGGCTATGATACTTCGTTGCTAACGGTTCTGGCAACGCCCGTTCGATTGTCTGTGTTGGATTCCGAACCAACAAAACACATCTCCATGAAAGCTCAGAGACAGTGGCATCTATATTCTGAAACGCGGTCTTAACCGTTCCTGTAATCCATTGCATACCGTAAAATGTCGCCGGATCACGCACTCGATTTATGTCAATACCGCCGCTGAAATTCTGAATGATTGACTTTCCAGCAACAAAGAGGAATAATCCAACACCAGCGAGTATGGCTGTTTCAGCAATTCCGTCGAACGTGTAAATAGCTACATCGATCGATTCGGCATGTGGCAAGATTGAAAATAGTAGCTCATACCAAATTCCAAAAAGAACACAAATTCCAGCGATGACAATCATGACACTGGACCGTATGGATGGGATCGATTCGGTTTGCTGTGGTTCGCCGGACAGAAATGCATAATATCCAAATTTGATAAAGGAGAGAAATGTACCAACAGCTCCGATTGTAAGAAGGAGCCATACACCGGTAAGATCAGCACTTGACGCCGCATCTAACACTAGTTTTTTGCTCACGTATCCGTTGAAGCCAGGAACAGCGGTAATTGATAACGCAGCTATGACGAATGTAGCCAGCAGTATGATCGATTGGGCGCCAAGCGCACCGAATTTATCCAGTTTCTCTTTACCTGTTTGAAGCACAATCGCACCAGCAACCATGAACAGCAATCCTTTGAACAATACATTGTTCAATAGATGTGCAAACCCACCGGCAATACCAAGACTAGTTCCAATACCAACGCCAGCAAGCATGTACCCAATTTGTGCTTGTATATGGTAAGCGAGGAGACGGCGCATGTCTTTCTGTGCCACAGCATAAGTAGCTCCAAATACAGCCATGATACCGCCAATATATGCAATTAGCACATTACCGTCCGGAAACGCACGATAGGTTGCATACACTGCTGCTTTTGTTGTATATGCGGATAGAAAAACTGAGGTAGCAACGTGTGGGCGCGAATATGCATCCGGTAGCCAAATATGAAATCCAATTATCGCGGCATTAATCAAAATCCCGACTGCGACGAGAATAGTGGCAAAACCTTCTGTAATTCCGTCACCAGTAAAATGGAATGTTTCTGGCGTGATTCCAACAGTAGCTCCGTGGGCAGCCAGTCCAATCAAAAGTAGCGATCCACCGACTGCATGCACGACAGCGTATCGAAACCCAGATCGTACAGCATCTCCTTTAGATAGCCAGATAAGAACGGTGCTGGCGATTGCCATCATTTCCCAGCCAATCGCTAGAGAAACCCAGTCGCCAGACAGAACCGTAAATAGACTGCCACTGACATAACACAGTGCAACGAGTAAGTGTGTTCTCCCAACATCAGTTGACATTGCATATCCAACCGCTGCGACGCCAAATCCAGCGAATGTTACGCCCATCAGTCGTGTGACATCGTTAATTTCGACGACAAGCTCAAACCCGACAAACGAAACGAGTTCATACATACCAGATGGAACAACCGCAATATACAGAAACACTCCAGTGAGTCCGGCCAAGCCAACAACATAGCTAAGCCGTCGAGGTAACCGCCACGCAAAAAATCCAAGCGCAACAATAACGAAGGCCGGGTGGATCAGCTCAATCATATTTGTCCCTCCACAGATTGCTCAATCGCCAACACAGCGATCTCATATATTGATGTTGTATCCGCAAGAAGACCAAACGCAATGACCACTGCTGCAGTGATGGCTGTCGGCCACAGTAAAGTTGCTCTTGTTTGTTCACCAGTCCATTGAACTGCGTCAGATTTGTTATTTGATGCGAGTGAGATCCCTCCAAATGGTCCATCAAGAAGTGGCTTTGTGTCGTGGTGTTCTGGAGTTTCAAAGAATGCTGTGTAAACAACCGGCCAGAGATATGCGACCGAAAGAACACCAGCTAAAAAGAATACAACGAGAGCAGGGATACTTTCAGTTCCGCTTCCAAGCATTAGATTCCATTTGCTGACAAAGCCAGCGAATAGGGGGATTCCAGCGAGACTGAAACTACCGATTGCAAATCCTGTCATTACAATCGGCATCTCCCGGGCTACACCTGCCATATTATCAATGTCCTCAAGTCCTCGCTCGGCGTACAATGCCCCAGCACAGAAAAATAGCGTCAGCTTAGCTGCTGCATGCGCAATGATATGTAAAAGTCCGCCCAGCACAGAGAGTGGAGTTAATATTGCAAATCCAAGCACAATGTAAGACAACTGTGCGATTGTCGAGTACGCGAGTCGACGCTTAAGATTGTTCTGTCGTAATGCGAGGAGTCCAGCTAAGAGAATCGTGATGCCAGCGATGACCGCAAGAGGAGTAAGCAATCCGGTTGCTACCGCGGCTGCCGGACCAAATACATCAAGAATAACTCTACCAATGCCAAATACACCAGATTTTACCACTGCAACAGCATGTAACAGCCCAGAAACCGGTGTTGGGGCGACCATCGCACTTGGAAGCCATGAGTGAAGTGGCATAATTGCTGCTTTAACACCAAATCCGAAAATTAAGGATGCAAATGCAACACTAGCAAGAAGAGATGACTGGGTTACCGCCGCCAGTTCTGGAATACCGCCAGCCACAAATTCAACCGTTCCAGCCAGATAAAAGACGAACACAGTTCCAAGGACAGCTGCTGTTCCCCCAATCAAAACATATGCAACATATTTGTATCCCACGCGACGGGCCTTCTGTGTCTGGTCATGTGCGACAAGTGGATACGTTCCAATCGTCATGAACTCATAAAAGAGCACAAGAATGAGCAAGTTACCAGCGAATGCAACGCCGACAGCAGCTGCCAGACTCAGTGCAAGTGCAGCAAGAAACCGTGGACGTCGTGTAGAGTGTGTTGCTTCAAGATATCCAACAGCATAGATAACCGTCACGACATAGAGTCCACTGGCAACCAGTGCATAAATCATTCCAAGCGGATCGGCACGGAGTACAAAGTCAATATCAGCAACAAGGACACCCAGTGCTGTCTCATATTCTACACCGGAGGCAGCTCCCGGAATCATACTCGCGACAATTAAAAATTGGCCAATTGCCGCAAGCAGAATACAACCAATGCGAAGTCGTCGTCGCTCAGAAAACACCATGACGAGGATCATTCCGACAAGAGAGATAGTGACAGCAGCCAGCGGTCGAAACGAGTCAATAACAGTTGGGTCACTCATCGTCTGCTAGATCACTCCGTATCGCTGCTTCCTCAGTGGTATCGAACGTCGTTGATAACTGTCGTAGTAGATAGACTGCTGTCCCGATGACCAAAGCAAATACAATGAGTGTAATCAAAAAATAAGATCCAATTAAGGATCCGGGCATTCCAATATCAGCCACCTGTGTATCTACGACCGTTGTCGACACAAGCCAGATGATTACTGCGATCTGAATTCCAATCACGCCTAAGATATTCCATTCATACGAGATATTTGCAATAACAATTGCTACTGCCAACAAAAACACCAGCACAGTAAACACATCAATCAGGCCAATGGACATGATCAAGTCGCCGTGCTTTGATTTATATTTTCCGTGAGATCCACATAAGTTATTCTGTGTGACACGGTATGATTCCTCAGAGTACTGTCTAATATCATCTTTTATTTATCGTTTTCTGGAGTATTAAGAAGACAAGGCTTGCTCGACAATTATCAATCACATGGAGAGGGAAAGAGAGTGACGTGTTGGTTAATTTCGCTCACAGAATAGAAGAATTATGTACGTGAATCCGATGTATGAACATATGTCACAGCCAGATATCCCCGGTGATGTTGATTTTGTTCGGATGTTTTATGTTGGCAACGATGGGGTAGTTCGTGGATACATTGTCCCTGCAGACCGGATCAAAAGTGTTGCAGAAAATGGAATGAACCTAGCGAATGCGATGCAGTCGTTTATGTCACTTGATGATTTATCCCCAACAAGTTACTATGGCCCGGACGGGGCAGTCCGGCTGATGCCGGATATGTCCACATTCAAGTCACTTCCATACGAGCCTCGGACGGGATCAGTGATGTGTAATATCGAGAACCATGAACAGGAACCATGGAGTGCAGATCCCCGGTCGACTGCACAGACATTTCTCGCAGAGCTAGACGTTAACGTTAATGCGGCGTTCGAGAGCGAATTTTATTTGCTTGAGCAGGGCGACGATCCAGATCCAATTGATGACTCTGTTTGCTTTGATCCGGCAGGGATGCAGCATGCCAGCAATGTCGTGTACGAAATTGTCGATGCGCTTGAAGCACAGGGAATGGATTTCGTAACTTATTATCCAGAATATGGCCCTGGACAACAAGAAGTAGTTGTTAGTCATGATGAGGGAATTACAGCTGCTGACAACCTTATTCGACTGAAGAATACTGTCAAAGGTGTCGCAATAAATAACGAGTTAGATACAACATTTCTCCCGATTCCATTCGAAGGTGCAGCTGGAAGCGGTTGTCATATTCATCTCTCACTTTGGGATGACGGGGAAAACCTGTTCCATGATCCACAGGAAGACGAACCATATCAGATTTCTAGAACAGCGCGGCATTTTATTGGCGGCATCCTAGAACATGCTCCTGCACTTGTTGCGCTCACTGCCCCGTCAGTAAGCTCATACCGTCGACTTCGACCGCACATGTGGGCTTCCTCACACACATGCTGGGGCTTTGACAACCGAGAGGCACTTGTTCGGGTTCCATTTGCTGAACATTCCGACCCGGAAGACACGACCAGAATTGAATTCAAAGCTGGTGACAACACTGCGAATCCATACTTAGCATTACTTGGCGTCGTCGCAGCTGGCATGGATGGCATTGATCGTGAGTTAGATCCCGGAAAGCCGGTTAAAACAGATCCAATGGAGCTCTCAGAATCGGAGCGAGAAAACCGAGATATCACACGATTGCCTAAAACGCTTGGTGAAGCCGTGAATGAACTTGAATCAAGCACGTTCTTTGCTGAAGTGTTCGGGGAAGATCTCTTTGAATCCTATGTTGATGTGAAACAGGCACAGTGGAACGAGTTTACGGGCGAAACGACCGAATGGGAGCTGACAAACTTGCGACGATCATTCTAATGACTGAAAGCATACCACCACAATTTCCGGCTGGAGAATTGTCTGTGACAATCGGACCAGGATTCCCGTCTATCCATGAGGAATATCGATCTCTCCGGGATCAACGGGACATGGTATGTGGAGCATATACGCTCACGTATTTGCTTCGGGCATATGGAATCACCCATTATGATAACAATCAGTTGACGGTTGATGATGTTGCAGCGTTAGCGGGTACCGGCTTAGAGGAACGAAACCAGCGTCGACAGAACGCAATTCGTGACCAGATTGAAGACGGGAAGATTCCAGCATCGCGAGCAAAGCAATGGTATCCAAGCGAGTATCTTGAACGACGGTTACAGACGGTTGAAACAGGCGGAACAAGTGTAAAAGGAGTCGTTAAAGCCTGTGAAAGAGCTTCGGATGGATTGGTGTCAGCTATTCCAGTGCCAAGTATCATCGACGGGGAAGTGCAATTAACTCGTGATCGATTCGAGACCATTGTGCGAGCGTTTCTTGCTGATAAGATTCCAGGACAGTTGATGGCGAACTATAATATGTCACACACATTTGCTCCAGCATCGTTACTGGGACATAAATACAATTTCACCAGCCTATTCACACAGTGGGACAATATTGACTATTTCAGGACGATGGACTGGGATATTGGTCACTTTACCTCAATTGCTGGGATCATCTCTCGAGAAGGATATGAACAGCAGTATCTTGTGATTCGTGACTCATATAAGACATTTGGCTGGAATGGATATCACTTACAACCGCTTTCGTTGATTTGTGATGGTGTTGTACGAGAGGAAGATCACCGGGATGGAGGACTTATTATCGTTGTGCCAAATAGTGCAACAGACACCGTCATGGAGTTTCTTGAGGAGATCAACATGAAAACTGGACTGTGGGATAACGGGAGTCCATACGCACCATTACAAGACAATGAATAAGACAAGCTTGACGCCAGCGGAACAACGATTCATCGAAGCAGGAAATAACTGGATTGACCAACACCGCGATGGGATCCTCGAGCTACTGACTGAACTAGTTAATAGGCAGAGTCTCTCTGGCTCTGAAGGAACGGCAGACGATCCAACGTCTGTCGTTGGGCATCTCTGGAATCGACTCCAAGCAGAAACAACATACACAGCGCTTGAAAGACAGCAAATTCCGCAGAATGTTGATTACGCTGAGCACCCCCGAGAGAATATTTATGCCACGATTGAAGGTTCGTCTGATGATACGGTTATTTTGACGACACATACAGATATTGTCGCTGAAGGGCGGGTCGACGCATGGCCGAATAATACGCCATTTGAGCCAACTGAAGGAATTGCAGAATACGTTGATGACAACGAAATCAGGTTGCAGACAGGATCTGTAACCAAGCACGGTTCAATTCGAGACCAGATGGACCGTGTCTGGAAGATGCGCGATCAGGACACCAAGCCTGTGCTAATTGGACGTGGTGTATATGACAACAAAGCCTCCATCGCATGCTTGTTTGGGATGCTATGCGGCATTGAAGCGGGACTATCCAGCCATGGCCTGCAACTGAATGGGAATGTGGTTCATGGCCACCTTGTCGATGAGGAGATTGGTCAACTTGGAATCAAAGCGATGGTTGGATGGGATACAATGGATGGCTGGCTTGACACAACGCCGTTTGCTGACACAGTTGGTGTTGTACTTGAGGGTTCGTATGGATTTGTTCCGGTAATTGCTCATCGAGGGTTAGCATGGATTACGCTACGAGCGGAAGGGGAATCCACTCACGCCGCAACTCCGCACCTTGGACATAATCCGGTTGTCGCAATGGGCAAAGCACTGGCAGAGTTGGAATCTAATTCATTCAAACAAGAGTTTAGTACACTATTTTACGATGATCCGATCCTTGGCACCCCGACAGTTGCTCCAGGAACAACGATTGCCAGTGAGGGGATTCACTCAGTACAAGGAGATACAATAGATCGATCTGATCTTAATACAGTTCCAAGTTGGTGCGAAGCAACGCTTGATGTAAGAGTACCACGCTGGAAAGGGTTTCCAGAAGAACGCGCAGACATCTTAACGCAGATGGCAAACAAAGTAGAAATAGCTGCCAACCGGATGTCAGATGATGTTGAGTTTACTGCAACAGCCGCAACTGAGGACTTTTTTCCACCAATTGCAATTGCAGAAACCAATGAAAAAGCACAATCTCACCCTCTGGTCGATGTCGCACGGGAGAGCACTAACCATACACTCGGCTACTCACCAGAAACTGAAATCGCTCCGGGCGTAACTGATGCGACCTTTTTGTATCACGGGACACGAGCACCGACACTCGTGGAGTATGGACCGGCAGGAGCGTGGTCTCACGAACCATGGGAATTTGTCGAGACAGAGCAAGTGATTGATGGTGCCAAAACACTCCTTGAGCTATCAGTTAGACGGCTAGGAGTGACAGCGACAGAATGAAGTGTCCCTGCCTACTCGCCGTCGTTGACGGATCATTAAGAAAGGGGAACCACTGCCTGCGTTCAGCTAAGGACAAATCAATTAACAGTTCTCAGTAATCCGATTATCTTTACTACAGTCTCAATTGGACGAACAATGGTCTCGCGCTGAATACATCCTCTGATCCTCTCTATTTTGTATCAACAATACTAACGCAATAGTGAAATTTACCCGCAAAAGCGGTAGAGAACTCAATAATTATCGAGAGGGTGCTATAATTTCCCACAGCGCCAACCAACGAATACAACCGCAAATTGTCCGACTTAACTTCATTAGACTAATTAAAAATCATCTTGGATTACCGAGGACTCTTAAATGATACTGTTCAGATCACAGACGAGTGTTATACCTTTGCACACTAACATATGTATATGAGTACGGTTGTAGCGATTCAGACTGATCATGGGGTGGTCATTGCTGGTGATAGCCACGTGACACAGGCTGGAACAATTACCAGCACATCTGCTAATCGAGTGATTGAGTATGACCAGATCGGCGCTGGCGTCGTTGGCCAAAGTGGAGCAGTCAATTCGTTTGAACGCAGGTTCGAGTCCGAGCTCAAAAAGTACGAGCTTGAGGCCAGCGGAGAACTTGCAATTGATGCTGCTAGCCAAATTGCTGTAGCGTGTGCAGAAAACACAGGCATCGAAGCTGTTGTTGGAGGTTACGACGAAAACAAAATTGCACAACTCCGACAAATCGACGACGATGAGTCCATTTTGCCAGAGCAACAGATAGCGCTTGGAAGTGGCGCACAGCTCGCGCTTGGACAGCTTGGAGCAGTTAACAATTCACAAAGTATAGCCTCAGCCGAAGAAACAGCTCGATCTATTCTCAAAACCGCTGCACAACGGGATCCAAGCACTGGCGGTGAAATCGATATTTGGTCACTTGCCAACAATACAGAAAATCGATAGCTGTGTGTTCAGAGATGCAGGGTAATACACTTCAAAATTTTAGTGTTTTCCCGAGACTAAACGAGGCAACAGTAGCGGGTTTATTATTTATCTCATGAGATATATACGTTCTGAATGACTATTCAGTCAACGAATGGCAGTTATACAAGTTGAGGGACTGCGGAGAGAGTTTGATGATGTTGTTGCTGTTGAGGACATCTCTTTTAGTGTTGGTGATGGTGAGATATTTGGGTTGCTTGGTCCAAACGGTGCTGGAAAGTCAACGCTGATCAATTTGCTGGTGACACTGCTGAAGCCAAGCTCTGGTACGGCAACCGTTGCAGGCCATGACATCGTCACTGACCGAAGTGCGGTTCGAGACAATATTGGCATTGTATTTCAGGAACCAGCACTGGATGAGGAACTAACTGGTGCTGAGAATCTGGCTTTTCATGCCCGTCTGTACGGAATGAAAAATCCACATCGAAAGCAGCGTGTTGATGATATTCTTGAGATTGTTGGGCTAGAAAATGAGCGGGATAACCGTGTCTCGACATATTCTGGTGGTATGGCTCGTCGTCTTGAAATCGGTCGAGGGCTTCTGCATGAGCCGAAAGTGTTGTTTTTAGATGAGCCTACGGTCGGCCTCGATCCGGGAACCCGACGGGACCTCTGGGAATATATCCAACGACTTAACGAAGAGGAAGGAATCTCAATTATCATAACAACGCACTATATTGAAGAGGCAGAGTTTCTCTGTGATCAGGTCGCAATTGTCGATGACGGAAACGTTGTGGCTGATGATACCCCAGATGCGCTGAAGAAGACCGTCGGGGGCGATGTCGTTCAACTCCGTGTCGATGGTGAGACCGGACACCTTATCGATCGACTCCGTACACAACCGTGGATCAGTGAAGTGACAATGGATGATTCGACAGTACAGATTGTTCTTGAAGAGAGTGAGGAGCGAATTGCTGATATTGTTCATCTTGCAGATGCAGAGGATGTTACAATCAGCGCGATTACACGACAAGAACGCAGTCTTGAGGCTGCATTCTTATCACTTACTGATAGCTCCATGTCAGCTGAAGATAATAATGTCGTCTCAGACCAAGTTGTTGCAGAACAAGGAGGGCATCAGTAATGTCTCGCATTAATCCACTTGCCATCTATGCACTCTGGGTCCGTGATGTTAAGCGATTCACTCGTACACCATCTCGCATTGTCGGGGCAATTGGATTGCCACTTCTATTTCTCTTGTTCTTAGGGACTGGATTCAGTGGAGCCGCAATTCCTGGTCTTCCAGAGGACGTGAATTATCTTGAGTTTCTCGTCCCGGGAATGATTGGATTCACAATGTTGTTTGGAGCCTCCTTTGCTGGGCTGACGATCCTCTCTGATCGCGACACTGGATTTCTGAAAGAGATCCTTGTCGCTCCAGTGAGCCGAACATCAATTGTTCTCGGACGGATCGCCGGGGGATCAACAACAGCAATCATTCAGGCAGTGTTGATTCTCGTACTTTCGGTGCCGCTTGGATTCGTTCCCCAGAGCTTGCTTGGTGTGATAGCAGCGGTTGGGTTTATGTTGCTCATTGCGATCACCTTTGTTGGATTTGGTCTTACATTGGCCTCGCAGTTTCGCGATAGCGAAGGATTCGGCCTTGTCATCAACTTTGTTATTTTCCCGATATTCTTCCTGTCTGGAGCGTTATTCCCACTATCTGGTCTACCGAGTATCATCGAACCACTGGCATATCTTAATCCATTGACATACGGTGTAGATGGCCTCCGTGCAGTGCTTGTTGGAGCAAGCGCACACTCGGTCAGTGTAAATGCAGTTGCACTGCTGATTTCATCCATTATCATGGTTAATATTGGGGCTGCCCTATTTAGCCGTGTGGAGACTGTCTGATCCGAATTGCAGATTTCTTAGATATACTAACCGTGGTGATACACAATCGGTAATAAGTGAACATGAATAGATGACAGGGGTGACTACTACAGTTGGTACGTTGATGTCATTCCGCCGTCGAAGAGAAGATCTCCGCCATTAAGATGCGACGCAAGATCAGAAAATCCAATGACAAATAGATTTCCAACATCAATTGGATCCATCATATCCGTGTTTCGTGACTGTCCAAGCATTACGTCTTCAACTACCTCTTGTTCGGTTATGTCCCGGCTTTTTGCCGTGTCTGGTATTTGATCTACAACTAATGGTGTTGAAACATATCCAGTACTGATAGAAAACGACCGAATATCACCATTTCCTTCTGCAGCAATCGACTGCGTTAATCCTCGGATTGCAAACTTTGAGGTGTTATATCCAACCTTATCAGATGTTACATAGTGACCGTGCACAGAGGACATGTTCCCAATACATCCCTTGCCAGTGTCGCTTTCTGCAATGTGTGGAATTACTAACTGGGATAGGTAGAATGGAGCTCTAACCATCACTTGGTACATGAGATCAAACTTTTCGGGAGGAAACTCATCTATTGGATCAATGTGCTGTAGACCTGCAATGTTAGCCAAGTACTTGATCTGTCCGCTCGAATTAGCTGTTTTAACGATTTCTCTCAGCTCATCATCGACAGTGAGATCAGCTTGTACAGTTTCGACAGAACCATCGAGATCTAGCTCAGTGGCTTTTTGTTTCATTTCACGAAGGCCGTTCGTATCAACATCCGTCCCGACTACTGTCAATCCGTTTGCTGCTAGTGCAATTGCCGTTGCTCTTCCAATACCGGACGCTGCACCAGTAACGATTGCGCAGTTTTCTTCAGTAAATGAATTGTCGTTCACCGTCTCAATGTCATCCATCTCAATTTTTGGAACGCGCACATCCGAGCTTTTCATCAATAGAAACTACCGACTAAGATCACCTAACATCAAGTGTTAATATATAAACTAAGCCATGTGCTGAAATCCTATGTAAATTACTCCATAGTTGAGTGAATGTGACGACTAGGAGAATGACTGCATACAACTCAGTTATTAGAAGGAGTCAGTAAAGTGTCAGATTCCACATTTGCAGGCTCTGGATAAGAGTCATCCTGCTGCATCTCAATTTGCTCTTCTAAATCATTCAGAATCGTGACCACCTGTGAGAGCACTTTCCGTTGCCCTCGGCGAAGGTTCTTTGAGGCGCCCGCTTTAGAGATCTCAAATTCTTCAGCAAGATCCTCAAGCGAGGTATCTCGGGGAGAGGAAAAATATCCGTCTTCAATTGCTGTTTCAAGAGTATCTCGTTCTTTGTCCGTAAGGTTCTGTAGTTCCCTCAGTAAGCCACTTATTGATTCAATATTCTGCAGGACATCTAGGAAGTCATCAACATGAATTGATGTGTCATCCTTAACCTGATATTCATTATTTCTCTCAAGCTCGGAAAGAGCATCATCAGAATCAGTCCCCCTGTCAAATCCAATGTTCCAGACCTCACTTCCTCCACGAATGACAAATGGGCCTGTCACATATCCGTTGTGGCCGCGGATGACGCTCATTGCATTCGTTTCATCAATCCGTGATCGAATGACAGCAGTGTTTTGTTGTTGTGCGAGCAGTTCAAATTCATGGAACATTTCATCATTATTCAAACTCTTAAGCCCCTGATGTAGTTCCTGCCGGTCTGCGCCAATTGCCACCATTCGTGTATCGAGTACATTACTAGCATGATTGAAGTCCCAATGGCGAGCATGAAATGCGATATCGTGTTGGCGCGTCGTCCGAATATATGGACAGTCGTACTGGATCATGTCCAGCTTTAGCGATTCCATGGTACTGATAATCATACACTCTATTTACTTATGCCTGTGGGAGGCCTCTAACAAGAGATTAAACAGGTCATAGACGAGGGTTAACATATCAACGTCCACTGTTTTAGAGTAAAGTTACTAAATTATGTTCTATGCTACTTCGTTTGAACAGCAATCTTACGCTAGACATTTCCGGCGGGCAAAGAATATTAAATAAAATCATTCCCAAGGTGAGTCGGGCTGTAGATTGTCTTTCGCAGGGGGGAGGAGAATAACATGAAGCGTGGGGTCATGGGCTTGACAGCGATTGCCGCAATATGTGCAATCATAACAGCAAGTTTGGGCTGGTTTAGAGTGTTTTCATTTGTGAGTGCCCTGTTGATATTACTCGTTATCGGTATTCCAGTAGCTGGCAATTCTCGTGGAAGCCTATTTGAACCGTATACAGGGTTAATTGTGATTTTAGGGCTATCATTTGCTGCTGGATTAGGTGGGATTTGGCTAACGTGGGATCCATCCGTTACGGAGTATAATTATGTGCTTGGGATTCCAGTACCAACGTTAATCTATTTTGCCTTTATTTGGTTGATTCCCACATTCTCTGCACTATACTATGCATTTGTATTCGATAAGGTAGCTAGCGAAGAGATGGTTGATGATATTATCGAAGCTGCACGAGAGCATCAGCGGGAGCAGAATTTCCCTCTGGCCGTTGATCAACCGGAGCAAGAGACAGTAGCAAAAGGACAATCTATTCCGGGGGGTGATGACGATGACTAATGTGCGGTTTATACCACTTCAGCAGGAAGGGATACCCGTAGCTGATGATCCAGTCATTTTAGCTCTTGGTACAATCTATCTCATCTTGGTTTTGCTGATCGGTGTCTGGGGCTGGATTCGCACGGATACGACCGCAGACTTTCTCATCACCGGAAAATCAATTGGGACGTGGGTGTTGGCACTTACTGCATTTTCCGTCATTCAATCTGGATTCGGATTTATTGGCGGCCCAGAGCTTGTGTATCTATTCGGATCGACAGCACTCTGGATCTTTTTCAGTGCTCCACTCGGATTTCTCATTACATGGATCGTATTGGCTAAACGAATGCGTATCTTAGCCGAGATCCGACATGTTCTGACGTTAGGCGACGCAACATTTGTTCGATATAACAGTAACCTTGTTAGAGGATTGACCGGCCTTGCTGTCGTTCTCGGGGTTATTGCATATCTTGCAGTGAACTTAGCAGCAATTCAATTTGTCATGCGGGCAATTTTTGGAATCCCAGTTATTTGGGGTTTGATCGCAGGCGCAGTTATTTTGCTACTGTATAGTGCCTTTGGTGGAATGATTGCCGGGGTATGGACGGACTTTATGCAGGCAATCACGATGGCTGTCGGAGCTGTCTTTGTATTTGTCTATGCAATTTCGTTTGGTGGAGGCATGGAAAATATTATGCGGAACCTGGCCGAAGCCGATCCAGCACTCGCTTCACCATTCGGAACATTAGGTGGGACTGAAACAGCAATTCTAGTCGGACTTGCTTGGTGGACGCTGTTTGCAATTGGGGCTGCTGGCCAACCCCACCTGATTACGAAGTTCTACATGAGTCGAGATATGAACGTACTCAAGTGGGGTGCTCCGATTGCTGCCCTGACATATGCTATTTCAAGCTTAATTGCATTTTCTGCTGGACTTGCCATGCGTGCAATGGTTGAAGCGGGACAAATTGATGAAACTTTTGCCGCTTCTGAGGTAGGGCCGGTCTTTGTGCTTGAACATACTGGAAGTGTAGTTGCAGGGTTAATTTTGGCAGCTTTATTGGCAGCAATCATGTCAACAAGTGATTCGTTCCTTAATATCGGAGCCGCAGCAATAACTCGCGATATTCCGCGAGCATTAGGTCGGCCAATCAAACGGAACAAAACTGAGTTGAGACTGACACAGGTTTCGCTGGCAGTGTTGACGGTCCTTGCAACACTGGTTGTCATGTTCTCCGATGCACTTGTTGGAATCCTTGGCGCAATCAGCTGGGGCTTCTTTGCAGCTTCATTTGTCCCGGTGGTCGTATTAGGGCTCAATTGGACTGGGGCAACAAGGGAGGGAGCGATTGCTGCTCTTGTTGTTGGTATGAGCTATAATATCATCTATAACGTAATCCCAGAAACAGCCGGAATTGTCGATCATAGCGCTGTAAGCTGGGTTAATGAAAATATTGTGATGACAACATATCCATTTCCAGAAGCGGTTCCCGCTGAAGCAATCTCACTGTTAATAACGATGGCAGTGTTTATTATTGTCTCAATAGCATCACAAGATGACACACCTGCAGACATCAAGGCACTTATTGAGCGATAATTATGGATAAAACAACACAGATTGGACAGTTTACACACTGGATCAACCAACGTCCGAATACAATCGAGTTCTGGGAAATCAGCGTCACGCCCAAGCATCTTATCTGGTGTTTTGCTGGTGAGTCCTATCGGTCAATGCTTCTGCGAGCGGATACAGCTAAGCAACGACGTAGTAGGATTAAAGAGGCAACACCAACTGAGTTAATTGATCTTCACGAGAAGAATTTTCAAATTCCTGTCACAGCTATCAAGAAGATCTCGTACGCAAAAGGCACCCGGCTGCGGCGTGGAACTCTGGACATTACTTGTCATCAAAATGAAAAACGCTCGGAGTTCTCTTTGGTGAGTACAAGTAAAAACGTCTCACATCACAGCACACTGGAAAAATTACGACACCATCCTCAATTCAAACACGTAGAGATTACCACCAACTCGAAAGGAATTCTTAATCGGTGAGCTCAGACCGGCGTATTTTTCCAGTGACAGTTTTTGGTAGTTCATCCCGGAACTCAATTTCTCTCGGATATTCATAGTCCGCGAGCTGGGTTCGAACCAGATTACGTATTTCATTTTTAAGCGTATTACTCGTGTCTGCGTCGTCTGTGAGCTCTACAAAAGCTTTGATAATCTCACCCCGAGTTTTGTCTGAGACCCCCGTAACACCAACCTGTGCAACATCATTATGTTGAAGAATTATTTCTTCTACTTCCCGCGGGGCAACTCGATAGCCGCTTGTGATTATCAAATCATCATTACGGGATACAAACCAAATATATCCGTCTTCATCACGTCGAGCAATATCTCCTGTTCGGTGCCACTGCTCACCGTTGATCTCAATGGTTGCATCAACTGTCTTCTCCGGAGCATTCCAGTATTCTTCAAAGATTACAGGATCATCATCTCGTCGTACAACAATTTCTCCTATTTCGTCAGTCTCAACTAAAGAGCGCGTATCTACGTCTGCAATCTTAACCTCATGACCCGGAACTGGCTTTCCCATACTTCCCGGCTTGGGTTGGAACCAATGGCTGCAGTTTGCGACTAGTAAGTTGGCCTCTGTTTGTCCGTATAATTCATTTACATTTACATTATTAAGTGCCGTATCTGCCCAGTTTAGAATGTCTTGGGTGAGAGGCTCGCCACCGGAGCAGATTGCCTGTAGAGCAAGATCATATTTGTTGGTTGGTTGATCTACCGACATGAGCATCCGGACCGCCGTGGGGGGAAGAAATGTGTGCGTTACCGCAAACTCTTCCATTAGTTCGAACGCCGTGTGCGGATTAAACCCTTCCATCGGGTGACCAACAACGGGTCGACCATAATGCCATGCAGGGAAGACTAAATCGCCAAGTGCGCCAATCCATGCCCAATCTGCGGGTGTCCAGAAAATTCCATCTTCAATGTTATGTTCAAAATACATCTGAAATGCCGGGCAGTGTCCAAGCCAGACATCATGTGTATGTAATACACCCTTGGGATCGCCGGTACTTCCACTGGTGTAAATAATAACAGCAGGAGTGTCTTGATCTGTATCTGCAATGTTTACAGAGTCTTGTTCCCACCGAATAGCGGTATCAAACCACTGGTATACTGTATTTTCATCTTCTGGGAGAGTAGCTTTCGATTGATCTCCGACGACGAGTATATATTTAAGATTGGGACAATCTGAAGCAATCTGCTGGACTGTATCTAGTTGCTTCACATCAATCACAGCGAGCTTTGCTCCACTATCTTGCAGTCGATATTTTACAGCCTCAGTACCAAACAAAATCGAGAGAGGCATTGAGATAGCTCCAATTTTCCAAGACGCTAAGTGAGCTAAGATATTCTCTGGTTTTTGCGGCAGCATCACTGCAACTCGGTCACCGAACTGAACGCCAACATTACGCCAAGAGTTCCCAACAGCACTTGATTTGCGGTCTATCTCACCAAACGTATAATTTGAGGTAGCTCCATTCTCATCCAAATAATATAGTGCCGAGTCTGACCTTGAGTTATGCTTTCCAACAAGGTCATACGCAGCATTGTACCCCTCTGGAATATCCCAGCTAAAGTCTTCGCGAGTTTCTGTGTATGAATCTGAGTTAACTCTGAGTGTGTATGTCACAGGCATACGTGATTAGCTTGTGAAGCATAAATCATTCTCTTATTTTGGCGTCTGCTACAATGACTGGTCTTTTTAAGGTTATACTTGAAATGAGCAAGACAGATTAGCTTACGTCTGATTTTTCAAACGCAACATATCCGAGCAGAAGCGGCACGCCAGCCCAGAGGATGAATAATGGTATTGCAAGCCACTCCTGTAGGTATAGTGGAACGTCAGAGATTCCAGAACCGTACAGCAGATCGACCGTCGTTTCTGCTGCTGTCTTTGGAGAAAGACTTTCATAGAATTGATACCAGTTAGCCTCGGTATCTGGCAACTCACGAAATAAAACCAGATACCCGGCAGTGGGGACTAATGACCAGACAGATTCTGCTGTAATGATGTAAACAAGAATAGCCATGATAACTGCCTGCGTGGAGTTTCGGACACTAGCCGATAAGCCTAGACCGATGGCAATATAGGGCAACGCAAGTGCGATACTCAGTGTTACTGCCTGTAATGTATCCGTCCCAGCGATATCTCCAAACCAGTACCAGGAAAGCGGAACACTGACAGCAAACGCGATAATGATCGGTAGCAATAATACAGCAATGCGGCCGATGAACTTTCCAGCAAGGACTTCCCATCGTAGAATTGGAAGCGACAAAAGCATCCGTAGGCTTCCGGTTTCACGTTCTGCAACAATGGATTTATAGCTAATTATGAGTCCCAGAATCGGGATAATAAGTAAGATTGGATCATTGAATGCAGAGATTGCCTGGCTTGCATCTGCCTCAGGGAGTGTAGTTGCGCCGTACAGGCCAAGAACTGCCAATCCAACCATGAAAAATGACAGAAACCACAGTGCCTTTGACCGAATTGCATCATTAATATCCTTTCGTAAAACAGGCATGACTCTCATGCCTCAACACCCCCGGTCGTGTATTCCGCAAATACGTCCTCAAGACTAGTCTCACGGAACGAGAAGTCGATTGGGTCAACACCTGATTCTACCAGATGATGGATAACGTCTGCCTTTCCAGTAGTGTTTGATAACGTTACAACAATTGCTTCCTCGTTCTCAGCAGTAGCCTCAATAACAGCGTCAATTGTCTCAAGTTGATCAATTGTTGTATCTGGCACCTCATCAACAATAACCTCCATGCGAATTGTTGCGGAAGCTGCTTTTCGAAGCGATCCAACATCATCCTCAGCAACGAGTTCACCCTGTCGTAGAATGCCAACGCGATCACAGACAGCTTCAACCTGCTCCATGATGTGACTTGAGAAGAATACGGTTGCGCCACGCTCGTTCTCTTCAAGGATGATGCGGCGAACTTCTCTGGCGGCATTTGGATCCAATCCGGCCGTTGGCTCATCTAAAATAATCAAATCAGGGTTATCAACAAGTGCCATTGCAAGTCTAAGCCGCTGGGCCATTCCGGTCGAAAACCCGCCAGCTGGTCGATCAGCAACTTCGGTCAGTCCAACTCGATCAAGTAACACATCCGGGTCGTCATCTGCTTCTTTTGTCTCAATGACAAATTCAAGATGATCTCTTGGAGAGAGTCGATCCCACAGACTTGTTTGATCGGGCAACACCCCGACGTTGTCATGGATTGATCGAATGTCGTCAGCAATATCATAACCAAGAACAGTGGCTGATCCAGCAGTTGGTTGAACCAGCGACAGAAGCATATTGATTGTTGTCGATTTGCCAGCTCCATTCGGGCCTAGGAATCCGTATATTTCGCCTTCTTGTACTGTAAGATTAAGATTATCCACGGCGCGTAAGCTACCAAATCGCTTAGTCAACCCATTTGTCTCAATCGCTGCCATGTCTTTTGTTACAGGCCCGGGTTTATTTGAACCTTTGATCAGTAAAATTTCATTTTAACCAGCCGTCATGCGAATGTACTCGGGGGGCAGGCACAATAACTACAATTTTGGCTGAACATACCTGTAGCTTTATCTGTCCGATTACTATACACTCAACGTATGCCGGCATGTCCCGAATGCAATGCAGACGTTAGCGATGAGCGGCGGTTTTGTCCTCGATGTGGTACTGAACTCTCGGTGTACGCTACTAATACATCGGATGAACAGGGTGATCGAGAGTACATGGATCTTAACGACCCACAATCTGAAAACAACGATGATTACGCTGGCTCTGATCCAGACCCAGAACCACAATTACAGCGGCAATCGGAGGGCGGATTAATTGCCTTCCCAATTGAGTATCCATCTAGAGCTGGGTGGTTTACGATCGTCGGCGGGGGGATCTTGTTTTTACTGTCATTCTTGATTATTCCGCTGTTTATGATACTGGGTTATCTCGTTCGTGTCGCCAATGCCGCTGCACAAGGGCGTCCAGAACCGCCAACGCTTGATGATTGGCTCGGACTGATTAAAGATGGAATTGTCGTCACAGCAGTTCTTATTCCACCGGGAATAGTTTACTCGCTCCTTGTTGTTATTGGGATGGAAATAAACATCATACTCTATGTAATATTAGCAGTCGTAGGAGCATACGCTCTGCCTGCAATCTTTGTAAGCTACGCAGCCGAGAAAGATTGGCGCGCTGCGTATGACATATCATCACTTGTTGAGTTGATGAGTACGCGAACGTATCTTTTTGGATATTTGATCTACCTGTTCATATTCCAGTTGATCGGCTCTGTTGTTGTTGGGATATTAGCAATCCTGTCCCTGCTGACAATTGTTGGATGGATCATCATTATTCCGATGCTGTACTTTTACTGGGTTGCCATTGATGCAGCACTCTGGGGACAAGTGTACAATAAGGTCAACACCTAAGGTCAGTATATACGGCTAATCTCTTCTTCATTTTGCTCACAGATATATCCGTAACAACCGTCAACTGACTCCGGGACTATGCCCCGTGGCATCCGCCCCGATTATTCTGTGAATCTGACTGTCTGACTCAAAGCTTAGTTTGAGTATTCAGAAGGATAAATAATATACAAAACAACAATTCAACCATGAGCACAAACCTTTCCGGACAAAATGGCCCATCTCGACGACAGGTTCTAGTTGGAGGATCTGCCGTGCTTGGTACTGCATCCCTGAGTGGATGTTCAGAGCTATTTGAACTAATTGAAGACTTCGTTCTGGATGACGTGCATATCTTTAATGAGACTGATGATCAGCGCTCTGGCGAGATCATGATTAAGGATGCCGATGGTGAAGAAATTATTGATGAACCACTGACATTTGACCTAGAGGAGCAGGATGATGACGATGATGATAATGGTGAGGCATTCGGTGAAGTCTACGAGGACATTTGGGAAGAAGATGGAGAGTACACAGTGACTGTTACGCTTGATGAGGAATCAGCAATCAATGGTACAACGGAAGTTGAGGAGGAGATTGAACTGACTGACATCGAAGAAGAGCATCTGATGATTTACTTGTTCGATCAAGAGACTGTTGATGAAGAAGACCAGCTTGACTCAGTTATTGAAATGCTCGTTGTCGAAGGATTTGCGGGTGTTGAAGATGAGCTGGGCGACGTTGCGCAACCGGAGGAAGACGAATGACCTCGGATCAACACAACGGTTGAACGGACTGTCCTTTAGAAGGGTGCCGATGACGAGATGAAATTGAGTAGGCTAGTACGTTGAGACTCACTATGCTGTATTTCGCAACCTGCTCGCAACAGAGCGTAATGAGTTGACTGTTTCAGCAGGATGCGGTAATCCGAGCCGGTATCGGATTTGATCCTGTTTTTTGAACGGCTCGAAAACACGAGGCTCTTCAAGACTCCAGATACTGGCTGTGGCATCGTGTCCATGTCGCTTAAGTATTGCATTGGCTGCTCGTCGTCCAGCCTCATTTGCTGATTCCATCGAAGCCAAATCCGAATTTGTGTGTACGTAGTCGCTGGCAAGAGTGAGATTTGCAATATCTGGGTTAGCTGGTGGCCGGTGTTTAAGTGACCCGACTGTGTTAATCAACAGTGGGGCATTGTTTTTGACACCTGTCTCTGTTTCATGAAGCTCGGGATCAAGGAACCAGTCAACAAGAATATCATCAGTAAGTTGTGGCTCAACGTCATCGAGGTGTGCCTTCAATTGTGCCCACACTTCTTCGACGATCTCCTCTCTAGTGCAGTCTCTGGCTGGCTTATCATGAATCATACCCGGCGTTTCCCAGTCTGATGCAATGACTGAAAGTACCCCGGTGGCTGCTTCGGGGACTGCCGCATCAATGTCGTATGATGACCAGAACTGTCGCTGAGAAATTGATGTCAGTGCCCACGGAGAATCGGCATACACCTGGTGGCCTTTGGTGATTGAAACATCCTCACTAAGATAGAACTGTATGCCGTTCATCCAGGCTGTATCTAACTGGTCGACACCGTCAAGTTCTGGAGCAGCTGCTGTCATCTCTGGAGTGAGTAATTGTGGTGTTCCTTCTACCGGAGTAGCCAGAACATATTCGTCGGCTGTGACTGTCTCGCCGTTGGCAAGTTCAATTCCAGTAATTGTCTCAGTTTGTGTATCAAATAGAATATCCGAAACGGTCGTGTTAAGCGACAGTGTCACACCTTGATCTTGCAGGTATTCTGTCCATGGATCGATCCATGTGATGTTTGTTGGGCCAGAAAGGATGCGTTCTGCTGGCTTGGTTGGGTTAAGCTGTCCAAAAAGTAATTGTAGGTATATCGTGCCAACAGTTCGGGCGCTACCGCGCTGTGGTTGTAGTGCAACGAGCGACTGAACGGCGAAGGCAAGGCGGTCCTGAAACTCCTGTGATCGATTATCTGCGTCAATAAAATCCCACCACGAGATGTTATCAAGCTGTTCCTCCCGGCGGCGATCACAGGAAGTGAGCAAGTACAGCAGCCGTTCGATCAAAAACCGAACATCCCGTCGCGGCAGGTCCTCCGCAAACGCAGGCTGCAATGTATCGACCCAGTCCTGTAATGTCTGAGGCTGGGTTGTTTCAACGACCCGTCCAGGCGTATCAATCTCGGCAATCAGCGTTGCCTCTGTTTCCACGAGATTGTCTGCCACCGTTCCATTGCTATCTGGAATTCGATTCATCGTGTCCAGCACGTGCTGATAATAGGCTGGAAAAAACCGAAATCCGTGTTCACCGTGGACGGCATCTGGATCATCCATAATTGGCATCGAGCGGGCTTTCCCACCAAATCGATCATTTCGTTCAAATACTGTAACATCAATACCCCGTTCTGTCAGTTCTTGAGCTGCCGTTAGCCCTCCAACACCACCGCCAATAACGACTGTGTTGACCATTACCACAATCAATAGGGCTTGGGGTGCTAAGACTTGTTGGCTCCGTACACTCTTGCAGGGACTATGAAGGTGTCAGAAGATGGATCGAACTAATCAATAGGAGCAAGTCTCAGGAAAGTTGTGTCAGATCAGCAGGTTGTTCTCGGGTTGACTAGCTGGGGTCAAGCCCTGTGGTCTCCGCCTCAATATTTCTGTGAAGCTTATTTGTATTTTCGGAAGCCAATATCTCGGGCTTTTTCACGAAATGATTGGCGACAAAGCCAGATGTCGTATTTTCCAATCAGACCTTGCTTTCGGCCAGTATCACGACAGACACGCTGGATTTGGGTGCGATCACTGTCGTTATCCTCGGCAGGTTTTTCAGTCATTATTATACGGACTGCTTGGCGCGCTTTCGTAGCAGAGGTTCAACTGATGAATCTGTGCTAATGTCATCAAGCTCATCTGTTGCATTACAGTCGACTAAACCTCGCAGGGCGTGGTGGCAAAATTCACCGCGGAGGTTCATTCTGACCAATACCGCTAAGTTTGTCGTATCTCGCGAGCGTATCAATTCGTCAATTGCTTCATGTCGTTTCTCTTCTGAAACGTTCTTTTTGAGTACTGTTTGCATATTTTGTGACATCGATTTGCCTCCGGTTGCACAATCATACTGAAATTGTTGGAGGCACGGGAAAGTCGCAGGGCAGCTGAGAGGGGAAGTCTCAGCAATACTAATTAATAGTCCAAAAGTATTAATTCTTATTACTTGATTTTGTTTTTTATTAATATTCTTCGGCTTTGGTTCGGTCATGCCGACAGCGATCCGTTACTTCAGCGATCCAGATCTCGGGAACAGTTGACGGTGGCCCACTTGATGGAAGAGAATCGGTCCTTGGCCTCAACGGCGGCCCGTACGCCCTTTATAGCTATCTGAATCCTACATCAAGCTACCCATTCCGATGGCTTCCTGAACAGTGTTGAACTCCTTCATTCCCTACTCGCTCGCCTATGGTTCACTCCCGAGGAAGACGACTCCACCTCGAAGATGTTGGACTAAGTTGATCCAATGTTCTGTCTGAGTACAGTTATCGACCCGAGAATCACACAACGAGCCTATACCTGCTACCACCATTGCAAATCCAATCAACTCAGGCGACGGAATGGACGCACTGTAGTCTAACTTATACAGAATCTATAACAGTAGTTGGCAATATGACTATAGTTTATATTCGAATTCGCACTAATCGGGACTGGAACAACAACTTGCATGTTCCAACTCGAATACAGTAAATCTCATTGCCAACAACTGGTAAAGAATGGCGTACAAGATACAGAGGATCTATGAAACCTCATAGAAACATAGTCCGGACGCGATGGATCCCGTCAAAGCTTTTGAGTCGATAAACGAGATTACGAACGGAGGCTGCCGGGCCGTCTACAAACAGTGTTTCGAGGCACCATTCTCCATGGTGGGCATGTGATGTGGAGATAATTGTGTCCGCATGCTCGTGCTGAACAGTGTGTAGTTCAGTAACGACATGCTCATACTCATAGTCAAATACAATCACGCCGGTAATGTCTCCAGTTACTGATTCTAACCGCTGGTGGCGCTCAATGTACTCTGCCATTGCTTCTCGAATGGCCCGAGATCGAGACTCGATTCCTTCCTTCTCTCTGACTGCATCAAACTCATCGAGCATTTCCTCAGATACCGCCAAACTTGTGCGCATATTGTAACCTATCTGCCTGATAGCTTTATCCGTGATTGTTAGATTATAGTTAAGTACTTATTCTGATATTAACTGCGAGTTAAAAATATTATTTATTCACTTCTATCCGGTCATAAACATTAATAATTCTATCATAGACTACTATTTTTGGGTATTATTACAAATTTTGATTTTTGTAGTAATAAACTGCTTATTATCGCAGGCCTCAGGTTTGAGCATGGATTTGTGGCTTATTGGTGGTGTGATCGCACTTGGTGTTGTGCATGGTGTGTTGCCAGATCATGGTTGGCCGATTGCAGCAACGTATGCACTTGAGCGGCCACGTAAGCTTATTTCGGGATCAATCGCAGCGCTGGTCATTGGGATTGGGCACTTGTTCAGTAGTATTGTACTGGTCATTGCCTACTATCTATCTTCATACAGCGAGAGAATCCCGCCCTTCCCGTGAGTGGCGAGTGTTCCGACACCAGTCGGAACCGAGGAACGAACAGGGCGGGAGTGACTCGATGGAAACGCTGCTACTCCCCGAGAGCGTGAAACAAGATGTGGGGCGCAAGAGACCGAACGCGATTCCGTGCCTCAGAGCACGTGGGAGTGACTGGTCCGTGTGCGAAAGAAGCCGAGTCATGGGCGTTACAGCCCGGATGCCGCGCGGCGCGGCATCCGGGAAAGCCCGAATAGGTGAATCTCTGCTTCACGCACTGGCGTCCCAGGTGAACAAACCATGTACCTCGGAATCGACGTCCACAAACGGTACGCACAGGTGGCAGTAATGGATGAGTCTGGAGAAATCGTCGAAGAGGTTCGCGTCGAGAACGCGAACCTCGATGACCTTGCACAGCGGTACGCTGGCGCACAAGCCGCGATAGAGGCGACCAGCAATTACTACCACATCCACGATACGCTGTCGGAGCATTTGGATGTGACTGTTGCTCACCCGAAGGAACTGAACCAGATCGCTGATACTGATAAGAAAACTGATCGTGTTGACGCCAAAGAACTCGCGCGGATGGTTCGGTTGAACTCCGTGCCTGAGAGTTATGTTCCGACCGACGAAATCAGGACGCCCGCGCACTCGTGCGCGGGCGACAGTCGTTAGTCGAACACAGGACAGAGTATGCCAACAAGGTTCACGGCCTCCTCTCTGATCACGGCATCAGCGAAGATGTGAAGCCGTTGACCCAAGAGGGACGAGAGTTCCTGCGGGAACTCTCGCTCCCGACGCCATGGAAATCGGTGTTGGAGTCATACCTCGAAGTGATTGAGACGCTCACTGATGAGATACAGAATCTCGAAGACAATCGAAGAACGCGCTGGGTCTCTGGAGGAGACCCAGCTGCTGATGACGATTCCTGGTGTGAGTTACTATACGGCGTTGACGATCTACGCTGAATTAGGCGAGATTGATCGGTTTGACGGTGACAAAGAAGTCATCAGCTACGTCGGGTTGAACCCGGTGATCCGCGAGTCCGGCGACTCGCGGATCGAAGGTGAACTCTCGAAACGTGGTTCAGGGAGAGTCCGGTGGCTGCTCGTTCAGGCCGCTCATACTGCTGTCCACACCTGTAACGACGAGTATCTGAGTCGGTTCTACGAGCGGTTAGCTAGTCGGAAGAACTCACAGAAAGCAATCGTGGCAACAGCTCGAAAGATGCTGGTGTCGATGTACCACATGCTTGACCGAGGCGAAGTGTACGACCCACCTGGTGTAAGCGCGTAGACGAGGGATCTGAGGGCCGCCGGTCGGGCGGCCCTCAGTGGCTGGTCGAGGCCCTTCGTGAGCGACTGCTATCGCCAGACAGCGACCGCACCGCATCACGATTGGGACCGCATATCGACTGGGAGAGCAGCAGCCTCCGAGACGGCGTAACTATTTTATCGAAAACGGTGGTTTGTGTAGGTAGCAGCGTTTCCATAGGTGAATCGCGTCCGTTCTGGGGGAACACCTGACAGCGATGCTGCAATCCCGAGATTTAATATTCTGTGACCCGTTACATGGATACACCGAGGCGGTTCGCCGCCGTCGTAAACGGATAATATCGGATTCGGGACTCTACGTCTGAAGGAATCCCCTTCAGGCCGCTGGATTCCCGCAACCACGGTAACTCCGAATCCCACACGGGATAGGAGTAACGGCGGCATGGCCCCGCCAGGGGACTCGTCATGCCGACGGGTCTGCAAACCAGTAAATCTCCCACCGCTGCGGTACGGGAAGCCGCGTCCTTCAGGACGCGGAGGAGGTCACTTAGCAGTTTTGCGGGGTTTGCTGAGGGACCGTGGATGGGTGTTGTAGCTGGAGGGTTGTTCATCCTTCTGGGAGTATACGAGTATTATCAATTCCATCAACACAAATCAACCAGCAGTAAGCCAGTCCATCAAGAGGAAACTGATCATGCCAATTACAGTCAACAATCACCGATTAACCCGGAAGCGACTGCCGCAGATGAAGTAACACCACACAGAGTGGAAGACGGAGCAGCCAAGATAAGTCAGCCTAGAGGAGATCGTCACGCTGGACATACACATGATCATAAGCACCATCACGACGGCAGCGGCCATGACCACGGTCATCAACACTTGACTGAAGAACACGCTCGACAGGGACTTCAGTCATTGGGCGTGACGGCACTAGTTCTGGGATTTGCACACGAGGAGCCAATCCAGATATTGGCGATCTGTGCGGGCACTAACGCCTGTTTTGAGCTCATGCTGTTATATTCGTTTGCTGTAATTATCGCAATCTTAATTCCTACTTTGTTGTTGATTGTCGGATACAAGCGGCATCGGGAACGTATCGAACAGTATACGCCATACCTACCGCTGGTTACAGCATTGGTACTTGTCACCGTCGGAGCAGGATTTATTCTTGGATCAGCCGGGATTTGAACTCAGTAGATATTCTAATGTGGTGGTGATGATTGTATTCTGCTGTGAAGTACCTCGGGGTTGAGCCCCGAGGCACTCTGCCTGCTATCTCTGTAGAAGCGGACGTTCCGAGGCAAACCACATGAGGAGTATTATCAAACACCTTATTCAGCATACACGATTCGTCACATAGTGACACTTAATTATAGATACAAGGTGTCATAGAGCGGTTACCATTCCCCCACCAATCGCTCAATACAGAGAACTCACATACTAGCGAGGGCGACGATCTGACCGAAATCTGCCAAGAACGGCGTGCAAGATACAGAGATTTATTCAGCATTGTAGACTTCTACCCAGAGATAAGCGATTCCGGATAGCAGGTGAAGTACCTCGGTGTCAAGCCCCGAGGCTTCACCGTCTTGGGGCCGCACCGCACCCGCAGGCAAATTTAATTCCTCCCGACCTTCTCCATGAGGAGTCAGCTGGAATTAACACCCGAACACTCGTTGTGTCCGTGGGAGTCGGCGGCTCCACCACCGCCCGACAACTCCCGTCTCACGCCCACTGGACGGTGTTGAGAGGAGTCGCATTTCCAAACTATCCAACGACCAGCAAAGGAAATGAGGTCTTCATTTCCATACTTTGAGAGGTCGTTTTCTGGTTGTTGTCAGTGTATTATAGCTTGAAAATCTTAAATTTGTATAATATTTCGACGGCATTCACCCTCGGGGGCAAGTGGTTCGAGACGCAAAGCGTCTCGTCATCATGGAAATCTCCGATTTCCAAACGACCCCGAGACACTCTGCCTGCTTCTCTGTAGATTGCGCCCAAAGAGGTAGGAATCCATTCAGTCTGCACGGCGTAGAGAGTGACCTGTATTAACCCGATCCCCACCATTATCACCCCAATAATAGTCTTTAGTCGTCCAGACATCGTAGTACGTACATTTCGAACGCCACCTAATTATCCTCTGCTTCCAGTGCGAGTGCAAAAACGCGGTTTGGCCGATATGCGCCTTCTGTCCTACATACCATTCGTATTTGTTACTTTTTCACCGCACAGTTCGTAGACTAACTGACTGGGTGATTCATTAGGGAGTTCTGAAACCAACCACTTTGTGGACTGTTCTATGACACCCTAATAGATAACGTTTATCGCAGGCAGACGTCTCGCGATTGATGGGCTACCAGTCGAATGCCCCCAGGTCAGGGACGGTGAATGCGACTGGTCAGGCCAGACCCCCCGTGTTCAATGGGGAAAACAGGGGTCCGCTGGCAAGCATCGAAGGGCCCCAAGCAGTTGACGCAGAACATCCACGTGTCAATGATAGCAGATCGTGTATAATTACCTTATATTGTAATTGTACATTTGCATACCTATGAAAGTCTGAATATATATCCACAAAAGCATTTTATACCATAAGTCAGACTAACTGATGTCGTCAATGAATGGACAAACGGTATCTGTTAATAGTTTAGTTTGTACAAATGGTCAAAAGTTTTCTGTAGTCGTAGCTTCTGCTGGGGGTGTCTCCTCTTATGTCTGATTTTACTCGACGTTCGTTCGTTGCAGGAGTTGGGGGCGCAAGTATTGCAGGCGCGAGTGGGTGTCTTGGTGTTCTCGGAGGCGATGACGGCCCAACGGTTGGAGTTCTTGAGGATCGAACTGGTGAATTCCAACTCAATGGAACGCCAAAATGGCAGGCAACGTTATTGGCAATTGAAGAGATTAACGAGAACGGTGGCATATTAGGTGAGGAAATCAATGTTGAAGACCCAGATCCACAGTCAGATAACAATCGATACCGAGATTTGACTGAACGGCTCATCTACCAAGATGAAGTTGATGCGCTGTGGGCAGGATACTCAAGTGCAAGTCGAGAGGCAATTCGGGATATCATCAACGATGAAGATCAACTGTATTTCTACACGACTCAATATGAAGGCGGAGTAGCGGACGATACCATCTTTCCTGTCGGAGCTACAGCTCGTCAACAACTTGGAGCCGTGACGCCGTATATGGCAGACGAGTTCGGTGATGATATTTACATCATCGCTGCTGACTACAACTTCGGTCAGCTTTCCGGAGATTGGGTAAACGTCTACGCCAAGGAAAATGGCTACAATATTGTCGGTGAGGAATACATCCCACTCGGTGAAACTGAGTTTTCATCTGTGATTAATAATATTCAGGATGCTGATCCAGACTTCATCATGTCGATGCTGGTGGGGAACAACCATGAATCATTCTACGAACAGCGAGACGAAGCAGGACTTGACATTCCAATTGGCAGCTCTACGACGCTCGCTCAGGGGCATGAGCACCTTCGATATGATCCAACTGCGCTGACAGATGTATACGTTGGAGTGAATTACATGGAAGAACTCCCATCAGATCGAAATGAAGACTTCGTCGATCGGTTCTACGATGAGTATCCAGATGCAGATTACTTGAACCAAGAGGCACAGAACAATTACTTCTCGGTGTACATGTGGAAAGAGGCAGTCGAAGAAGCCGGCACATTTGATCAAGACGATGTAATCGAAGTGCTTGAGGATGGTATGGAGGTTGAAGCGCCGGAAGGCGACATTGAACTTGATGGTGCAACCCACCACATGACCCATCGCATGCGGGTAGCACATTGCGATGAGAATCATGACATCTCATTTGACGCAGAACAGCTAATTGAGCCAACCTTCCTCCGCGAAGAGATTGGTGTTGACCTGCGTGAAGAGTCGCTAACAACCCAGTACGAACCAACTGATGTGTACGACATAGACGATGTGTAACAGTAATATTCGACATAATAGAGGTGAAAAACAATGTATGGGTCAACAATACTTGTAATCGACGGGGTTTCAGAACTCGTCGCTTTCGTATTCCAATATCTCAACCGATTTGCCTTTATTGCACTTGCAGCAGTTGGACTCGCCATTATTTTTGGTATGATGGGTGTGATTAATCTTGCACATGGCGAGTTCATTATAATTGGTATGTATGGAACGGCTCTTACCTATCACTCTGGAGTACCCTTACCGCTGGCAATGGTTGCTGGTGTGATTGTAACTGCTGTCTTTGGAGTTATTATTGAACGAACTGTAATTCGGCACCTATATGACCGACTGCTTGATTCCATGGTTGCGACATGGGGTCTTGGACTGGTGATCAGTCAGTTACTGTTGATTATCTTTGGATCAAGTCTATCGAGTATTTCAATGCCAATGGGTGGAATCTCATACGGTGGTTATTCCGCAACCACCTATGAGACTGTATTTCTGCCAGCGATGGTCATTGCGATTCTGATCGTGCTGTATGTCATATTCACGCGAACAGAGTTTGGCGTCAAGGCCAGAGCGACAATCGACGACCCTGAGACAGCCCGGGCGATGGGTGTCGATACTGATCGAATGTATGCTATTACATTCGGAATTGGAGCTGGGCTTGCCGGAGCGGCTGGGGCACTTGCTGCCCCAACACTGTCAATTACGCCAGATCAAGGGAGTGTGTTCCTGCTTGAGGCGTTCGTTGCTGTAGTTGTTGGAGGGCCGTCTGTGATCATTGGAACCCTGTCTGCCGCAGGTGTGCTCGGATTCTTCCATGCTCTGTTCACCAATATGTATGGGACCTTCATAGGACAGATGGCAATGCTCATTGTTGCGATTATCGCCCTGCGAGTACTTCCTGACGGAATCACTGGATACGTCGAAAAACTACGTGAGCGACGGAGTGAATCATCATGACCAAGACACAATCGATCACAGGCAAAATCAAACACGCACTGTCGTTGATTACCGGCCCCAATACCTACGGGAATACGAAGTTGTTCTGGGGAGCATTTGCCATTGCAGTAGCAATGTTGCTGCTGTACCCACAGTTTACAAACCCATGGGCAGTCAACAACATGGCCCGGTACTTTACGCTCGCATTTCTGGCATTGAGCCTTGCTGTTATCTGGGGATTCAGCGGAATTTTGAGTTTCGGACAGGTAGCGTTCTTTGGGATTGCGGGATACGCGTTTGGCGTTGTCACGTTCAATTATGGATCTGCGACGGGAATTACGGCTGCAATATTTGTTGCTGTCTTCGTCGGAACGCTGTTCTCGTTAATTCTTGGATATTTCATGTTCTACGGCGGTGTTCGCGATGTGTACGTAACGATTATCACACTCGTTGTTGCAATAGTGCTGTACACATTCATGTCACAGACGGCCGGCAGTGAGTGGGCTATCGGTGATGCCAGACTCGGAGGATACAATGGAATGCCAGGAATTACAGATATTACACTTGGCATCGGCGAAGCCGGCTTTGTACTTGAGGGTAACCGGTTCTACTATGCGACACTGTTGACGTTAATCGGAGTGTATCTCTTGCTCCGTATCCTTGTGAATAGTTCATACGGGATGACAATGGTTGCAATTCGAGAGGATGAGCAACGAACAGCAACATTTGGATACAATGTCACGTTCATCAAGCTCATGGTATTTACTCTCGGAGGTGCAATTGCATCACTTGGCGGTGTTTTCTATGTTAGCTGGGGGAACTACATCGATCCCAGTGTGTTCTCGATAACATTTGCTGCCTTACCTGTTGTATGGGTCACAGTTGGTGGACGAGATTCACTCATCGGAGCCATTGCAGCAACGATTATTATTGAGCGCATCTCAACCGAGTTGGCAGCAACAGGGACGGAGTGGGCACTAGTGCTTGTTGGTGGACTGATGATGTTCGTGATTCTGGTGATGCCAGCTGGTGCTGCACAATATGTCGATCGTGCTGTTGGGTATATCACACGTTCAATATCAGACGATTCCGGCTCAATTCGAAATATTCGAGAGGAGATCAATGATGACTAACAGCAATTCAGTACAACAAAATGTAGCACCGGGTTATCAACCGCATGCCATCTTAGGAGGTGTTATCCGATGAGTTCCGCTAGCGACATCTCTGTCAAGAAGAAACCAGCCGTTGCAGCGACTGGTGAATCTCGTGATACATTATTAGCAACCGATGGGCTGACAAAACATTTTGGAGGACTAACAGCCGTTGATGATGTTGATTTTACGATTGATGAAGGTGAGCTTCGGTGCTTGATCGGGCCGAACGGTGCTGGTAAAAGCACATTCATGAATCTGATTGTCGGAGAGCTCACACCGAGTGATGGACGAATATTCTTTGACGGCCGGGATTTAACCGACCAGTCAACCCACGAGCGCATTGACGCTGGCATTAGTGTCAAGTTTCAGTCTCCACACGTGTACTCTGACCTTACGGTAAAACAGAATTTACAGATCCCGCTGCAGCGACTTGATCGTGATACTTCAACAACGATAGAACAAACGCTTGATCAGATTGATCTCGCTGATGTAGCTGATACAGCTGCAGGAGATCTCTCACATGGACAACAACAGCGACTGGAGATTGGAATGGCCACAACGCTTGATCCAAAGCTGCTTTTACTTGACGAACCAGTTGCTGGAATGTCAATTGAAGAAACACAACAGGTTGGGGATTTACTACTGACACTGAACGAACAGGGAATTGCACTCCTCGTTATCGAGCATGACATGGAGTTTGTGAGTCAAGTATCAGATAAGGTCACGGTATTAAATGAGGGTGCAATCTTCCGACAAGGGCCGATCGAAGAAATTGAATCTGATCCCGATGTGCAACGCATTTATCTGGGTGATGACGCATGAGCCTTGCTGTCTCAAATCTTGCTGCAGGCTACGGAGAAACCCCGATTATTCGGGAGGTGAATTGTACAATTGAGTCGGGAGAAATCGTCGGTATTATCGGGAAAAACGGTGTCGGAAAAACCACGCTGCTGAAGACGATTATGGGACTTCTGTCACCAGACCAAGGATCTGTTTTGCTCCATGACGAGGAGATAACCAGTATGTCGGCAGATGATATTGCCAAACGAGGCGTAGGATATGTCCCACAAGGCAGAGATGTTTTTTCTGGGCTATCTGTTGAAGAAAACCTCCTGATTGGAACTTCGGTCGGGGCTGGTGATACGACGCTCTATGATCGGGTGTACGAATACTTCCCGATCCTCGAGGAACGCGCGGATCAAGACGCTGAAACGCTCAGTGGTGGACAACAACAGATGCTCGCGATTGGTCGAGCGCTCGTTGGCAATCCTGACATTATGATTGTTGATGAACCATCTGAAGGTGTCCAGCCGTCGATTGTTCAATCTATCAGTGATAACCTTCGGCAGATCAATACTGAGATCGACACGACCATCTTGTTTGTCGAACAAAACTTGTCTGTCATTCAGACACTCGCAGATCGATGTTACGCGATGGAGAAGGGAACAATTGTAGAAGAGATTCCACGAGCTGAGCTTGATAATACTGATCGGCTTAGGCAGCACCTTGTTGTCTAAGTTCGCTTAGTCTGTCAGGCTCTTTTTTATCTGATTGTTGACGGAGAGAATCAATTGAGCTCTGCGTAACACTGCTTATGCATCTCTCAATTTTGCTCGATCTTGACATATGTGTATCAATTACAACATACAATATATTTTGCTTGCATTCGAGCAGAACCCAATGAGAAAATACGACAAGTATCCGGTTTTATTCCCGCACCAAACAAAATTTTCGTGCAACTTTACCCTTATTTCTGGACCAGCGAATTAACTCAACATGTATCGAAATTCCATGACTGTAGTTTCTTGTGGTGATCTTCTGTGACTAATTTTATACCTGGTGAAGTGATCCTTGCAGATGATCCTATAGAGATCAATGCAGGGAGAAAAACAATTACACTGACTGTTGAGAATACCGGTGACCGCCCTATTCAGGTCGGGTCACACTTTCATTTCTTTGAGGTCAATCCTGCACTAGCGTTTGATCGTACGAAGGCACTGGGATATCGACTTAATATACCGGCAGGCACAGCAGTTCGGTTTGAGCCGGGACAACAGCAAGACGTGACACTGGTTTCTATTGGCGGAAATCGGATAATCAGAGGCATGGCAGGGCTGGTCGACGGACCGGTTGATGACCCAGATGTTCGAGAACAAGCAATTGAACGGGCACGTGAACAGGGCTATTTTGCACACCATCGTGATCAGGAGGCTGAGAAATGAGTCGTCGTCTCAATCGATCAGAATACACGGACTTGTATGGAGCAACAGTTGGCGACCAAATCCGTCTTGGTGACACAGCACTGCTCGCTGAGATTGAAGCAGACCACACTGTACCAGGTGAGGAAGCTGTCTTTGGCGGAGGGAAGACAATGCGCGACGGGATGGGTATGCAACCGACGACAACACAGAGTGATGGCGCGCTTGACTGGGTATTTACCAATGTTGTCGTGATTGATCCAGTGCTGGGCATCGAAAAGGGAGACCTAGGTGTTCGTGATGGACAGATTGTCGGATTTGGAAAGGCAGGCAATCCTGACACAATGGATGACGTCGACATGGTTATCGGGCCCAGCACAGACACCGTACCTGCTGATGGATTAATTGCAACAGCCGGTGCCCTCGACATCCATGTGCATTTTAATAGTCCACAATTGGTCGATCATGCACTATCCAGTGGTATTACAACGATGTTTGGTGGTGGCTTTGGTGGCGGAGCAACAACCTGTACGCCAGGGCCGCGGAATATCCGTCGGTTTTACCAGGCAACAGATGACTGGCCAGTCAACGTTGGATTCTATGGTAAGGGCAACTCCAGCGCAAAACCAGCGATCACTGAACAAATTGAGGCGGGCGTTGTCGGACTGAAATTGCATGAGGACTGGGGATCAACACCAGCCGCGATTGATACCTGTCTTGAGGTTGCCGACGAGATGGACGTGCAAGTAGCAATTCATACTGATACACTGAACGAGTCCGGGTTTGTTGAAGAAACATTTGACGCAATTGACGGCCGGACAATTCACACGTTCCATATCGAAGGGGCTGGTGGGGGACATGCTCCAGATGTAATGGAACTAATCAAGTATGACCACATGCTGCCATCCTCGACAAACCCATCGATGCCGTATACCACAAACACGTTTGATGAGCATCTTGACATGGTGATGGTCTGTCATCACCTTGATCCAAATATTCCTGAAGATGTTGCGTTTGCTGAATCACGAATTCGATCTGAGACGATTGCAGCAGAAGATGTTCTCCATGATATGGGCGCAATTTCGATGATGACTTCAGACTCCCAAGCAATGGGACGGCAGGGCGAAGTAATCAGTCGGACTTGGCAGACAGCAAGCAAAATGAAACAACAGCGTGGTGAACTCGATTCCGATGGAGCTGGTGATAATCACCGAATTAAGCGGTATGTTGCAAAGTACACGATTAATCCAGCTCGCGTTGCTGGAATTGACACATACGTTGGCTCGCTTGAACCCGGAAAGCTTGCAGACATCGTACTCTGGGATCCGGGATTTTTCGGTATTAAACCAGACACAGTGTTCAAAGGTGGATTCCCAGTCCATAGCGAGATGGGTGAAGCAAACGGATCACTAATGACATGCGAACCAATCATGCAACGAAAACGTGCTGGTGCATATGGGCGTGCACGCAATGCCCTCTCGATGGCGTTTGTCAGCCAGCGCGCGCACGACCGAGGAATTGGAGATGTATATCAATTAGAATCGATGGTGATGCCGGTCAACGGGACTCGAGACGTGTCCAAAGACGACATGGCGTACAATGACTTCCAGCCAGAAAACATCGATATTGATCCACAGACGTTTGAAGTTGCGGTAGATGGAGAACCAGTGACGTGTGAGCCAGCCGATGATATTCCGCTTGCACAACGATATTTCCTCTGAGGTGATTACTACATGAAACTTACTCCAAAAGATCAGGAACGACTCACGATATTTACTGCAGCAGAGATGGCACGACGACGAAAAGCACGAGGGGTTCCGTTAAACCATCCTGAGGCAGTCGCATACATCTCTGACTGGGTATGTGAAGGCGCACGAGAAGGAAAGTCAGTTGCCACACTCCGGGAAGAAGCAACGCAGTTGTTGTCGCGTGAAGATGTCATGGATGGTGTTCCAGAGATGATCAACACAGTGCAGGTTGAGCCAGTGTTTCCGGATGGAACAAAGCTTGTGACAGTACACGATCCAATTCGGGCTGAGAACCCCGACCAGCTTGATGATGTTCCGACATACGACGTAACAGAACGTGGAGGTATTCAGTCATGAGCCCCGACCACCGGGACGTTGCGACAATCGGTATTGGCGGTCCTGTCGGATCGGGTAAGACCGCGCTTGTACAGGAACTTGTGCCAATTCTTGATCAACGGGGATACGATGTAGGTGTAATTGCCAACGATATTATGACACAGGAGGATGCTGATCGGCTACAGGAGTCATTTTCTGATCTCCTTCCCGAGGAACTCATTTCTGGGGTCGAAACCGGTGCATGTCCACACACAGGAATTCGGGAGGATCCATCGATGAATATTGCTGCAGTGAATGACTTTGTCGATCACGCCCCTGATCTTGATGCTGTAATCATCGAGTCCGGTGGCGATAACTTAGCCGCAACGTTTGATCCGGAACTGGCTGATTACTTTATATTTGTAATCTCGGTTGCCGAAGGAGACGACATCCCAAGAAAACGTGGGCCAGGTGTTGTTGAAGGAGACTTGCTTGTAATCAACAAAGTGGATCTTGCGGAGTATGTCGATGCGGATGTCGACCAAATGCTTGCTGATGCTGAAACAGTTCGAGATGGACCAACAGTCCTAACAAATTGTCGTGCCAGCGACGGAATCACAGCTGTAGCCGATCACATTGAAGAGTCTGCACTCTTTGGCCTTACTGGAACACAGGAGACGATTTAGCGCAAAAGATGTCATCGCCACATCAGTCTGAGATTGATCCTGAACTCGAAGATGAGGATACAGACGCAAGCATTCCAGCAGCATTTGAGGCGTACGCTGAAGAATCGCTGCCGAACGCGACCCCTCGCGGGCACGGGAAAGATGGAACACTCTTTGCGCGGTTTGCACGAACCGGATCCAAGACAAGACTTGTTCGTGATCGGTTTTCAGTTCCATTACACCTGACAGGCACACTGAGCCACGATCCGCTCGGACCAACGGCCTGCATTCAGGAACCAACCGGTGGCGTCACACATGGAGACCGACACGAGATTACAATCGATGCGATCGACGGGGCAACTGCTGTGGTCACAACACAATCAGCAACAAAAATCCACAGCATGCACAGCGATTATGCACACCTTGATACGACGATCACGGTTGATGAATCGTCATATCTTGAGTATTTACCCGGTGCAGTAATAGTGAACGAGGATGCCCGCTTACTACAGACAACAGAAATCAATTTGGCATCGACAAGTGTGTTGCTGACAACGGACATTTTCGCTCCAGATGGACTGTCAGCACATACACCATTTAGCTTCGAGCATTACCGGTCACAGATTGATGTTTATCAGGAGAACGCGCTTACATACACAGACGTTACGAATATTGAGCCTGACACAGCATCTGAGAATAACTACCCGCCTGCCCAATTTACTGCGGATAACCGGATTGGTACACTCTATATCTTTGCTCCAGATCCACTATCGGCAGCTCCAGTTGTTTCGGATCGGTGTAATTGCACGCTTGCTGATCTTGTCGAGCAAATTAGATCCTGTATACAGGATGGTAGTGATGATAACCCGGGGCTGACTGCTGGTGTTACGCGACTGCCAGCTGATGCTGGCATATGTGTGCGAGCCATTGGGGAGACAACTGATATGCTTCAGGGACTGTTCAGCGAAGTTCGGGAGTCATTCCGGCAGATAGCATTTGACATTTCGACGCCTACAGATCGGTGGTACTAATGCAAATCATCGAATCAATTAAAGGCAATATCCACGACGACCCAGAGCTTGCATCGACGTATGAACAACACCAGGAGGCTGGAACGGTTGACTATGCTGTCATTGACCCAGACGACCGCGTCAAATCACGACTTCGCGTAACGACGGCTGCTGGGATCGATCTCGGGATTGTTCCCGGGTCAAGAGAACTTCAGGATGGAGATGTGCTCTTACACGAGGATAGCCGAATGATTATCCTTCAGTTTGCTGAAGAGGAAGCGTTCGTTATTGACCTCCCCGAGGCGATATCGACTGACACAGCGATCAAGCTTGGCCATCGTATCGGGAATCAACACTGGGACCTTGCGGTCGAGGGCAACGCAGTGTACTTCCCAATGGAGGCTGATCGTGCGATCATCGAAGACGTGCTTGCAGAGGTAATACCCACAGCTGCTGAGACAAGAACTACGACGGTTGATCCATCAACATTTATCGATACGACGACAGCCAATCACGAGCATACAGACGATACACATAATCACAGCCACGATACCAGTGATCACCACCACAAACATGATCACGACCACACGAAAGACCATGACCACTGATACACACAATTTTCCGTCGTTACTTGTTGCATTTCGCCTCGCCGATTCGTTTCTCCCGCTCGGATCACATACCGCCTCGTATGGTATCGAGCAGTACCTCAATGAAGATCGAGTGGAAACAACAACTGATCTAACGTCGTTGATTGCTGATTATCTGCAATCAATGATCGGACCAACTGAGACGGTCGCACTGGCCTGCGCTCATCGGACAGTGAAAGATGATGTGCCATCTGAATTGCTCACAATTGATCAGCGGCTTCATGCAACTATTCTCCCGGCAGAGTTTCGAAAAAGTTCAGTGACGATTGGTGATCGACTGCTTTCCGTCTTCGCAACAACTGATAGCCTACCACCGGTTCTTGCCGAATTTTACCGTCGTGTCGACGATGAAAAAACACATGGACACTTTCCCGTTGTACTCGGAGCACTAACTGCGGCCAGTGGCATTGATCGGCAGATAGCGTGTCAGCTACATGGCTATATGTTTGTCACAGATGTTCTTGGCGCGGCACAACGCATTGGGCGGTTTGGACATACAGCAATTCAGCAAACGCTGGTTGATCTATTTCCGGATATTGCCGGGCTCAAACAGTACGCTGGTGCTGAGTTGTCTGATCTACACTCGTTTGCACCAATGGCCGAGATCATGGGTATGCGGCATGAAAATGCTGAACGACGACTGTTTATGAGCTAACAGCTGATCCATGTTGAGCTTACTACAAATTGACCTCCTCTAACCCCTAAAGGGGTGAGTTTTCGCCTCACCCTATCTATAATACAGCAATGGATGATAATCACACGTTGCTGCGGTTTTAGCTTGCAAAATAGATACTGTGCCGGTATAAACCGAGTTGTACCCGACACCCAACGAGATGAAATCTAACTGTTCTGTATGGCTTTTATTCTTCATCTGGCGGATTACCATCTGAGCCGATTTTCATCTGCTTTGAGAAGTAGGTGTGTGCAACAGAAGAGACAGCGAACGCAATGACGATGAAGAGCATGACGCCCACTTCAGGAATCACCGCAATTGGCCATGCACCAATCCAGTGAGCAGTCACCAGTGCTGCCGAGACAGCTGTGAGTCCGAGATAGTACTCGCTCCATGGTATCTCTCGGCCACGAACAACATCCAAGTAGATCTCGACATCTTCCATGGCTGGTGTTGGCTCGATGGTGCCTCGATCCTTGTTAAAATCGACAACGCCCGCATCGTCCATCTTTGGCAGATGAGACTGCTGTAAGGATGTATAGACACGCTTTCGTTGATCATATGAGATGTCTTCTACGGTTGTGTCGTTCTCAATAGCAGCAATCTCTTCGGCAAGGTCACCAATTTCAATTTGATCAGTTTCCGTCTGTCGAAGCGTGTGGACAGCGTGGCGGCGGCGTTGGTTGGAAAGAACATCAAAGATGTCCTCATCTGTAAGTTCTGGACTTGTACCCCCTGGTTGTACTTCCCCTGCCGACATTACTATCAATTGTATAACTCATGTATAATAAAATTGCGGGATTAACATATCTCTCTAAGTATATGACATATATAAAACGTTAACAGAACTATAATATCGATTATTATTCTTTAGAGATATTACTCGGTAGTCAATAAACGGCGAGGGTATAAGCTCTGATTAACGATAGCAAAATCCAGAAATTGGGTTCAAGTAGTGATTTCCATCCAGTAATTGCCCGGTAATATCCTGATAGTGATATTATCGAGCGTGTTATCGTAATAACACGAAAACCACCACCGTGAGTTGATATATAGTTCTTTGTTAAATATTAACCAGTCGCTACTCAGTATTCAATGAGTGCATAACTATGATATCGTACCGTATAAGCAATGGATAGAGCCATGAGTAACCAACCCGTTGATGCTGAAATCCCCGACTGTGCAACTGGCAATTCCGATACTGATGAGATCACAATCGCGTATCAGTATCTTGGAAAGGCTGCACAGGCGACAGACGAAGAAACAATTAAATTTTACGTGCGACAGGCCGGTCAATATCTCGTTGAATATGCTGACGAGTAACTGATGAATATTATACTATATTTGTACGGTCAAGGCCGGCAGTATTTTCAATCCATTATTTCTATATACCTGAACATGTTCTATTGTCATGTAACACTCCTGATGGAAGGGGGGAATTGAAATGGGTTGGGGTCGCAAGATTGGCTTCGGCATTCAGTTGTTTGTCCTATTTTTACTGGTATTATTATTCATTGGTAGCTATGTTGGCCAACCCATCCTCGTTAGTTATGTTGAGACGGATAGTATGGCCAACCCCCAGACAAGTGAGTTTGAGCCATATGAGATGGATGTCGGTGATGGATTCGTTGCTGTCCCGTCAGAATTAACCGGTGAGCCTGAACCGGGTGACGTTGTGGTATTCGAAGCTGAAGAGATTCAAGGTGGGGGACTGACGACACACTTGATCGTTGATGAGACCGATGCAGGCTATGTAACCCGGGGGATTAGCAACCCGTTTACTGATCAAGACGGGGGAGAACCCCACGTCCGTGAGCCGCAAATTAAAGCCGAAGCATTGCAGGTTGGTGGATCTGTGACAACGATTCCGCATCTCGGCACAGCAGTGATGGGCATCCAGAGTGGCATTGACTCATTCCAGCAGTGGCTTGCAGTGACGTTTGATACGCGGATGTTCTATGAGACACAGGGCCTCGCAATGGTTATTTTTGCCCTGTCGATTATGCTATACATTGCTGACCTAATTTTGTCAAGCAGGTCCGGACCTGATAAAGACCGAGATCGCCAAAAGTCTCGTGAAAGTGGTATCCAGTATACGTGGATTATTCTCGCATGTGCAGCGATTATCATGATTGCTGCCACAGCTGCAATGATTGTTCCGGGCGGAACTGATGAAATGGAGATCCTGAGTGCCGAGTTTGATTCAGATGATCCAGAGATCATCCAACAGGGCGAGACAGGTGACGTTCCCCGGTTTGCAACCAATGATGGGTATATACTCACCGACAGAGAAGCTAATAGTTTCGAGTCCAAAAGATGTGCATGACCAAACACGGCAACAAGATCCCGGGGGTGACTGTCGAACAAGTACGCGAGCAACTTGCTGAAGAGACTGACCCGAAAGCAATCAAACGATTAACTGTCGCACGAGAGTACCTTGACGGTCTTTCTCCTGCAGAAATTGAAACAAAGTACGGCTGGCACGAACGGACTGTCTACGGCTGGTTGAACCGCTTCGAAGAGCGCGGCTTCGAGGCCGCGCTCTACGATGCCAATCGGCCCGGACAAGATCCAGAATTAGCTGAAGACCAGTTCGAAGAGTTTGCTAAAACACTCCACCAACCGCCTGAAAAAGCAGGATACGATGAACCAGCATGGACTTCGAAACTGGCCCGTCAGTACCTCATCGAAGAGTACGACGTAGCGTACTCACTCCGTCATGTACAACGACTCATGAAGAAGGCCGAGGTTTCTTGGAAGAAACCACGGCCGGAGCCGTCTTCTGCTGATGAGGAAGAACTCGAACAGTACGACGAAGACCTCAAAAAAAGTCGGGAGACGTGACGAAGATACAACGGTCATCACGATTGATCAGTTTCGGAAAGCAGTTGGCGCAGATCTCACGTACGCGTGGTTTCCAGTTGGCGAGAGGCCGACCGTGGACGTGTCGGCCTCTCAAGATGGACTCAATTTTCTGGGAGCACTCACAGAGAACGGCGAGACCATGTTTTTGGAGTGTACTGGCTCGTTCACCAAGGAAGTCACCGTGCGGTTTTTCGAAGCGCTCCAGGCCAAGTTTGGTGAGAAACTCTTGATTGTGTTGGACAAAGGATCGTACTTCACAGCGAACAAAGTCAAGGAATTCGCGGAAGAAACGAAGATAGAACTTCTCTATCTTCCAACTGGAATGGCGAAGCTCAACCCAACAGAGGAGTGCTGGCGACAACTGAGATCAGCACTCGGCAACAGATACTTCGGAACGGTTGATGAGCTTCGTACTGGAATTCGATCAGCACTGGACACAATCAATCCGCCGGGAATCTATCAATATCTCTGTCGGTGAGTATATTCCTGCAGTTTCGTATCTCGAAGCTGAGACAGATGGTATGAACGTCTCGACTGATCGGATGACACTGGGACCACAGTCATTCGAGGAGTATAATGTGTCAATTACCGCTCCAGAAGAGACTGGACATAGCCGATATTATCTAACTGAACACCGGTATTTACACGTTCTACCGTTGCCGCTGATTGAGGCATTGCATGATCTGCATCCGTGGTTACCGATTATTGCAATTAATCTGTTCCTTGGTGGTGGCATCTATGCGCTTGGTCGGTTGATTTTGCCTTCTGGCCGAGCGCGGTTCCGTACCCGTTCAAAAACCCGAGCACCTGAATAACAATGATTCAGACACACTCTATACCTTGTTTCCGGCTGCCGGTTGTATCGAACAATAATCAGACACAGACAATTGTTGTAAGACCATGAGTGAAGAGGCACCCCCGATGTGGAAGCTTCGGATGAAGTCGGTTATTGATCAGTGGTTTTTGCCAATTGTTGTTATTTGTTTATTGTTGGTCGCTGCTGGTGGTTTTCTGGTGTATACGGGCGTCGCTGATCCGGGTGAAAGTGAAGAGCAGGAAGTTGTTGCCAGTGCGCAGTATGATTCCTCATTCGATTATTCGGTAGTCGTGGATGAGGACGTAGAAATTGAAGGTGAGACAGTATTCAGAGCTGGCGAGCGACAACCGTCAGGGCAGAGTTTTTATCTCAGAGATGTTGGAACAACCGTTGAGGGATCACTTGATATTAACACCGATGCAAACGAATTCGAAAACTTCTCGCTTGCTCAGGATCCGGAGGTTGTAGTTTCGCTTGAAGGAACCAGCGATGGCCAGCAGATATGGGATGTCAAGTCTGAAATAGAGGACCACACGACAGAAGTTGGAGATGATGAAGCTTCAATAGAATTCGAATTTGATGTTACAGACATTGAAGACCGGATTAGCGATGCTGAGGGTGCAGTCGGTGGTGCTGTCGATGTAGAAGCCGAAGTGCTGGTATCGACAACAGTTGCTGGATCGCTTGATGGAGAAGAGCGGTTCGTTGAAGAGACAGGATCAATTGATGTTGATATTGGTACGACAACGTTTGAGCTTGACGCAGATCATGAAGTAAGCCCTGAACCGGGTGTGACAGCCAATCCGGGTCAAATACAGATTGTGGAGCTAACGACAACGACGGAGTCACCGTCATACATTCAGGGAATGCTCGGGGTATTACTCATTGTTGGTGGTCTTGGCGGAATTGGTATTGCTGGGATTTCATTCCGGACAATGGATCTGCCACCATCCAAGGAAGAACAGTCTTGGCTCGAGTATCAGAGTGATCGGGATGAGTTCGATGAGTGGATCACACAGATTGAGCTATCCGAAACTGATAGGGAACACCCAACTGCGGAGGCTGAGACACTTGCTGATCTTGTTGATTTTGCGATTGATACGAACAACAGTGTCATGTATGATCCAGCAGATGAGACGTATTCGGTTGTTCATGATGAAACACGGTACGTGTTCACGCCACCAGAGCCGCCAGAGGATCCTGCATTGTTTGGTCAGTTTGCTGTTTCAGCTCCGGGTTCGGAAAATGGAGATTCTGAAAGTGAAGAAGAGGTGGAATCAAAATCTTCGGAAGACCCGGGGTCATAGTGGGATTTGGTTTCCACATTAGTTGCTTATCTGGGAATAAATGGTCGATTCCTGTGAAGGTAGTTGGATAGCGGAAATGAGAATCGGCCGGTAGAGATGTCTCTCACGGTGATTCTACTTCTCTACCACCAAGCACCGACTGCAACTGCGATGGCGGATCAAGCCCACGTCTCTGCCACGTCGCTAACATCGTCGTGATTGTCTCGTGAATTCGGACGCCGTCAGCTGATCGGAGGCTTCGGAATATCTTCCGCAGGACAACCTGTTCGCGCAGAGCGCGCTCTGCGCGATTATTCGTTGAATCCACCTCTGGCTCTGTCACAAACGTCAGCCAGTGGCCGAGCCCGTTTCTGATTTTCTCGATCAGATCTGTAACCTCTTCGTTGGCGTATTCCTGCCGAGTAAGCCCCTCTAAGTGCAACATAGCCTCCGCCCGCTTCTCTTGGCGGGCGGAGGCAGATGGATCTCTCTCGGTAAACGTGGTCAGATCGTCGTGAAGCTCATGCAACTCTTCAGACAGCTGCTGTGCCTCATCGTACCGGTCAGCAACGAACTCAACCTCTCGCAACAGATGGGCCCAACATCGCTGTAACTTCGGATGATACGCTGGATACGCCGACCAGCCGTCACAACTGAGTGTCGAGTCCTCGGCGAATTCCTCGCCGAGGACGGCCTCTAACACCTGACTGCCTCGGCTCTGCTCCACCGTGTACAGCACCTCATCCTCGGTTACGAACGTCCAGACCCAATACTGCTCGCCATCCACGGAAAATCCTGTCTCGTCAACGTAAACCACTTCGCTCTCGGCCACACTCTCTTTGACTTCCTTGTATGCGGGTCGCAGCCGGTCTGCGACCCGCTCGGTCAGATTGTAGATCGTCCGGTGGGAGATTGGTTCGTCGAGCTTCCAGTCGAAGAGTTCAGCTTGTTTGCGATTTGGGAGCCGTTCGTGGAACCGGCCAAGAGCGGTTTGGGCCATGATATTTGGCCCAAAACGCCCGGTCTGTGGGCAATCCGGATGTTCAGCGACTACTTCGTTTCCGCAGGAGCACTCGTGTTTCCCAAGCTTGTACTCAACGACGGTTGTTGGGATAGGGAGCGGCGTGTCAATGACAATTTGAGACGTGTAGCTGTCTGGATCGGTGAGAACGTGCTCACAATCGGGACAAAAGCCGTTGTCAACGATGCGTGTTTCTTCTGGCTCTGGCGGTGTTCTGGTTGTTCCCTCGTGGCCTTCGTCACGTCCGGGCGAAGAGTCGCTGGCGGCATCATCGCCGCCAGCTGACTCTTCTTCATCGGCTGTCTCGTTATCACCGGAGCCATTGCGGCCACCACCTCTTCCAGCACCACCCTTCTTGCTGGATGGCGTGTGGGCATTTTCGTATTGCTTGAGCTTTGCTTCAAGTTCGTCGATACGACTGCTCATTTCAGCAATTTGGTGACGAAGGTGCTGATTTTCTGCGCGAAGTCTAATGACTTCCCGACGGAGGGCTGTCTTGCTATCGGTTCGGATCGCCGAATCTATCGAGTTCGGCGATCCGTCTGTCCCGAGAGACACTCTTGGCTCGGCAGATGTTCGCCAGCAACGAATCAGCTACGAATTCGACTGGGCTGCTATCCAACTACCTGTGAAGTATTTCGGAAACAAGTCTTAAGACACCCAGCTCAATTTTTCTGTAGAATTTTGCTATTAGGGTGGGCGATCTTCTCAATAGTCTCTCTCTGTCTGACTGTCCGAAAAGAATGACAGTGGAGTCTTTATTGCTGAGTTCTGCAGCGATCACTGGCAAGAATTCGAGGTTGTCACCCCCGCCGTGTGAATGGTCATAATCATACGCGAGGGTTCTTACTCGGTTCTTGTAGTTCGGGGCCTTCCGTCAGCCAAGAGTTGCCGGCCTGCTGGAGAACCGATGGTCATTCCAGAGTTTTGTGGCTGTCGCGAGGTGTCCAAATCAATCTACGTCAATGTTGCCGAGTCCAGTGATGTCACCCTGATCCACATCAGGGATATCGAGGAAGAATATTGTCACACCAGTGCCGAAAGCATGCACAAACGCGAAGGCGTCTTCAGTGGTGGTCCTTTCATTGACCACAGGTATCCGGAGTGAGGACATTGGTCAGAAAGCTATGTCGAAGGCACCGATAAGGATGCTATCAAGTATAAGAACTATGGGGACAGCGCCTTATTGTTCGGGTTTGAGTTTGTATCTGCTGCCGTCTTCGACGATAATTGGTAGGTTGACATGTTCGTCGACGAAAACTGCCCTGAGTGGCTAGCCCAGCAGGTTTAGAGGCAATGGCAATTCCCACGAACTCCCGCTGGCATCCCACCTCGCTGTACAAGCCCGATCAGATGTCCGTCGCCGTCGGCTACCAATGCCCCTTTGTGGGCAATGTCGCCACCACGCCCATCCGGACGTTTTTGGATTCGCATAACGCCGGTAATTTCGGGCAGTTGTTGATCGGTGCTGATAACGAGTACGGCCTCGATGACGAGTCGGAACTGGCCGACCGGACCGACAGCCATATGGACTCGAATGAAGTCAGGCCGGGAGCGACGTTGATCTGTCCGGCAGAGATTAAGAGAGTTAAACTGTACATCAGTGGTCTACACGCAAACCAGGGTGATGGTGAGCTACCTCTACATACGACCGATGTCAGTGGCAAAACCGAGCTAACTGTCGAGGTCGTTGACGCTCTCGAACTTGATGGACCAATCTTATTGCCAAACGGGCCCGATCTCCACGACATTGATCAGCCCTATACCTACGAGGAGTCCATCGCCGCAGAAGGACTTGTAAATGAATACGATGTTGATACGCTCCATGATATGGTACCTATGTAGTTTATCGGCTCTGTGGCAACAATCAACGATGCCACTGGGAATGCCTTTGATCGGGCGGGATCACTGCTTGGGATGACCGAAGGGGAGATCCGCGCCCGATCGACGTTTACTGGCGGTGTTGAGATTGCCCGCCAGCCCGGTGTGGTGCAGTTGTCAATGCTGGTGCCTGAAGCTGAGATTGGTCATGAGGAGCTGTTTGGCTTTGTAACAAAACATTATAAATGAATATACTATAGGTAATGAGTCCCTACGCGGTACGTTTTGCAAATTAATGGAGGATATTTCTGCACAATCAGGAAAAATATAAAAATTATATTGAAGGAAATTTCGCTAATCGTTCTCAACTATGTTAACATCGTCTGAAGGTTCTTCCGCTGTTGTGATAATCTTGGCGTCGATGTCATCAGTTTCGGATGTTTCTGTATCTAATATAAACTTCACATCTATTCCAGAAGTGTCGATCTTAATACCAATCGGCACCTCTCCTTCTCCAATTTCTATCTTCCCAACAGCTTCCTCCCCGTCCAACGGCTCATTACGGTTGTCTCCAAGAATAAAGTCAATACCGTCTATGTCGACATTATCGAAGTCTCCCTCAAGGTAGACTGTCTGAGTGCCTTGGTTCTCAACGAAAAAAACGTCCTCAAGAACGTATACGGAGTTTGATCCCGGTCCACGGGAGTCAGCTGGATCTCCTATGACATCGTTTATATCGAACTGGATTTTCCCATCGCTAATCGACGAATAAGCAGGCCCTTCGTCCTCATTGGGTACGAGACGCAAGAGCGCATCTCTGTCACCAGCAACTTCAACTGTGAGTTGACGCTCCGCCTCAACACTCGTGAATGCACCTGTGCCTGCGGCCACGCCACCAACAGCGGCGATACCGAGAGTTCCAAGTAGTCGTCGTCGCTTCATAATTAACTGGCCACCTCCTGATCTGCGTTAAGCGTGATAGTGTCGATAATTTCGTCGTCTGGTCCAACTCCGGAAGTATCAAACTCAATGTCGACATCCACTGATTCTCCTACGGTGAGATCAACAGCATTCTCTGACCCGTCGTTTAGTTCATTACCGTCTTGATCAGTGAATGTGACCACATCTGGCGAGCTGCCGCTTACTTCAAACCAGAGTCCTACTTCATCATCTCCTTCATTAGTAACCCGGAACACCTGGCTGATTCGGGTAGTTGCTTCTGAGTTGAGGGCGCCAAATGTGAGTATCAATCGCCCCGTATCGTTGTCAATCTGTGCATAAGGTTCGTCTTGTGCTCCTGGCACCCGAAGCTGGTCGTTGTCTGAGGGATCGTCTGGGACTTCCCCATTGTCATCAAGTGGCACCGGCGATAAGTATGCATCTGTGTCGTCGACGACTTCAACTGAAACTTCCCGATCTGCTTCTACGCTAGTGAATGCCCCAGACCCAATCGTTACTACCGCCCCTGCAGTGCTTGCGCCGAGCCCGAGAATGAAGTTGCGCCGGTTCATATCTTTACTCTCTTATTACCCGGAAGTTCAATCGCGCCAATCGACGTTTGTAAGATCATCAACGCTGAAATCGGGATCATCATCGGGACTGTCATACTGGTCGACATCATCATATTCTCCAAGATCTCTAAAGTAGACTTCATCTGGAGTGGCCGCTTGGATGGTAATTGATTCATCGACATCGCTTTCCCCATCCCCAAAGAATCCAACGTCGGTCAGCTTCTCTCCGGGCTTGAGGTACAGCAAGTCATCTCGCGGACCACCAAGTGGTGGGTTCCCTGACTGGTCACCGACACCGAGACCGGTATCTGGTCTATAAGTCTCGGAGTTATCTGCGAAAAAGCCCCAGTCGTCAGGCTGATCTTCAATCCACACAAGAACCGCTTGTGTACCCTGATTTGTGATGTTGAAGAGACTCCGAATAATTGTTGTGGCGTCTTCGTTAACACCGCTTGGGTCCTGATCAAGGTTACCATTGTTATCAGACACATCAATCCCGACCACATCGTCTTCGACAGTAACGTAGTCAGCATTTGGTGAATCGTCTGTCTCACTAAACGCCAGCAGAGCATCTGAATCATCAGCCACGTCTACAGTAATATCTCGGTCTGCTTCCACACTTGTGAACGCACCAGTACTTACAGCGGCTGCACTTCCAGCGGACAATGCGCCCAGTCCAATTAGGAATTTGCGTCGTTCCATTGTTGATCACTTTTGTTTGGTAACACCCTCATCCGACTGTTCTTCCCTGACCGTTCGCCCCTGCGAGGGTGCTTATCTGCACATATATACCCCCACTTATATTGTAATAAGCCGCCAGAAAGCACCGAAGGTAATTGGTGAATAGTAGAGAGTTGTCGAATCAGATACCTTCCAAGACAACAACAGTTGCTTGTGTCTGTTTGAATTCATTCATGATTTACAATCATTCCGGAAAGAATGGGCTGATATCCGTATCAATGTGCGCTTTCGGCTGTTCGCGAGACAAAAATAACTGTATACATTTTATAGAACAAGTATATCTTCCAAGAATACCCCAATAATAGACCACACCAGTTTGATCTCCGATCCGGGAGTAGAGTGATACTATTGCCGTACAGTCATACCATCAAAGCTCTCTTTCGACAATACTGGGAAAGTATCGCTGTATGTCTCGACAATAACAGACCAAGCAGTATGCTAAAGCACTCCAGCTGATCTCTTGCTGTACATAGAAGAACAATGTACACAGACGGATCACAAGCGAAGCCGGATAATAATGGGTTCGTATGAAGCGATATATAGAGAAGCTATAATCTGCATCAAACGGGAACTGCGAACTAATCTGCGAATTGTACTGTATAGAAATCGAGGAAAGGAGTTCACAATCCGGGTAATCCCCCGGTTCCACTACCCAATCTCTGTACTGACTTCAATTGATACCCCCTTCCCCTCTGCATGTATGATAACTTCATTTGCGTCAGTCGGCAGATCATACAGTGCAGTCTCTTGTGTTCCCGGCCCCACGACCCATTCAGTGTCATATTGAGACTCGGGTGGATCACCAGCCTCGACCTGGGTAATAGTTATTTCATTTGCGAATCGATTGACGATGGTTACGTTCACATCCCCAGCTTCTTGTTCGGCTGTAACACCTAAATAGGCATCTTCATCATCAACGACAGACACATCCACCGGTCGGTCAGCTTCCATAGCTGAAAACCCGCCAGCACCAAGGACCAACATTCCAACGGCAAGCACCAACAACGCAAAGCTGGCCTGGCGGAGTGACATTATTGATAGCCCCGGAGAAACGGTGTTGGTGTATTGACGGTGGAGTCAGACTGTATGATCGAACCAACAGGGCTAGCGTCACTGGCCCCCCGATGGTATGGTAACACAGCCCCCCGGCGATGCATGCTCCCGGTCCGCAATTGGGATCTACTGTCGCCAGTGGAACACACAAATTGCCCTCTTGATTCGATCATACGCATGTATATATTAGATACACCACAATTGTATCAAGTTGCCTGAGATACATCTTGGAGAGCTTTCTGTGGTGCTAATCGAGAATTATGCGGCATCAACAGGTCCTTTCAGTTGTTCAGATCAGCGCTCCGTCTGCGATTTTGATTTAGACAGGGATAATCTTCATAGCTTCCGGTTATCTTGATTGATTTGTCATCATAAGGTGTTATAGAATGGTTGTCACACTCCGCTTCTGCCCTCCCGAATCGCTCGATACAGGTAGTTCTCCAAGCAGGGTAGCGACCGTCTTCTCCGAACCTTGTCAGAATCACCGTGCAAGATGTAGAGGTTCTATGCAGTATACCGGAGAGATGCCGATTTACTCGTATGTTATTGGTTCCCGATGACGAGATGACTTAAATGCATTTGCCTTATAAATCTTCCATAACCAGAAGATCCTGGGCGATGAACGAAGACAGCAACCAATCATCAAACGAAAACCGCCCCCGAGGAATTCTCTCGGAAGCAGATAGAGAATATTTACAGGGGGAAAAGGACTTGTCAGAAGGTGCAGAGAGAAACGCCCGTCAAAGAATACGAGAGCGGGTGACGGAGGGCTTACGAGATTTCGAACTGCTATGGATGTGCCTCTCCGACCGTGACTTGGAATTGATATTCTATCCTGAGGAAGATGATGAACGTCGCAGACTCAGGTCGTGGTCTCACCACGCAATCGCATTCATTCGTCTCGGTCTTTGGACCAACCGTGATCCCCACGCCGACAGAATTACAGACGCCATTGAACAGGCAGCATTCGCAGCAGGCTGGGCTACTAATCTTGAGATTAATTTATCGAAGGAACGTTTACCAGAAGGGAGGGAAGCCACGCGACGCGTATCTTCCTGCGTCAGTCGAACGAGATCTCCAGCAGTTCCAAAACTCACAGAACATCGCCCCGAAAGACCCATTTGTTGACCTCGAACCCCGGGGTGTGCGTGCTGACATCAAACGCGTTGCTCAGCGGACGGCCGAAGAAACAGGGACCAGCGACTTCAACCACGTGAGCTCTCACGATCTTCGCCGCCGGTTTGCTCAGCGCCTGTTGGTTGATGAAAACATGAATCCACGCGTTGTGATGGCCGTTGGCGGCTGGGATTCCTTCCAAGCGATAGAGCCGTATCTGAATGCTCCCAGTCCTGATGTTGTCGACGATGCGTTCGACGCTGCTGAGCTTTGAACCAGCCAACATCTAACTGCCGCAACAGTGCCTACGCGACAGAGCTACTAACGAAGGCTCTGATAAAGAGTGACGACAGTACCAACTGAGATTCTGTTCAGAAGTCGCGCGCGTTACTGGTCTGCATCGTCCACCTCCGGCGTCGCTTCCATTCATCTGCACGTCGAACGGTGAGCGACGCGACCGGACTGTCTGCCTCGTTCTTTTGTGGGACAGATAATCAATCTTTGGGAAAAGCTCTTTATTTGTGCCACACAAATGGGCGACTATGTCAGTCGAAACGGATTCGCACGGGCGACTGTACCTGTCCTCAGAACTGAGGCAGAAGTACGGTGAGAAGTTCCATGTGGTCGAATACGAGGACCGTCTCGAACTCATCCCCATCGACGATGACCCGCTTCAGGCGATTCGTGAAGCAGCTGGCGACGCATTCGAAGGGGAGTCGATAGAAGAACTCCGTGAAGAAGCGAGAGAGCAGGCACAAAGAGATGCCGAAGAGGGGTTCGAACGCGGGAAACGCGCGGCGGGGGATAACGACGAATGACGGCGTACGTAGAGACAGACTTTCTCCTTGCCCTCGCCAAAGACTCTGACTGGCTCAAAGACCGAGCAGAAGAAAAACTGGAAGAACGCGACGTCGTCACGTCCACGTATTCGTATCTGGAGATTCTGCTCATCAGAGAACGCCACGAGTTCGACTACATCAAACTGTTTTCGAATATGCTCGATGTTGTTCCCGTCGAGACCGAGGAAGAACGCCAGATCGTGCTCAAGGCTGTGAATTACTTCGAGGACGGAATGACCGCATTCGATGCCTTCCACGCTGCTACTGCCGAAACCCGCGGCCATTCTATCCTAAGCTCTGACAAAGCGTACGAGAACGTCGATCCCGAGCGTCTCCCGTTGGAACCGGACACCGACGATTGACATCTTCCCCGCCCTGAACAGTAGTTGCCGAATCAGACTTTCGTCGAGGCAACTACGACGGAGTTGGCTCCGGGATCGCAGCGAGTGTGACTTTTCTCCCAGTGCTGGGTGACCGAAGGATACGAGGGAACGCCGTCGGGCGGCGTTCCCGAGCAATACCTCTCAAGAAACCACTCACTAACCGGGTTTCCGGTCGAAACAAGAGGCTATACTAACCGTAGTCAGTCACAACAAGTCGTCGAAAGATTCGCGTCGAAATCGGCGGTCTCTTCGGCTGGTACTCACCACCGACGAGGACGTTTACCAGAACCCACAGATTGTACAGTCCGACCGCGAACAAAAAGTAAAATAATCGAACCGAGAACGTCTCGCCGACGTTCTCGGCAAAAAGTCACCAATCTGCCGATATGAGGTTTTGATGCCCCAGCGGCGGCGGAATGCAGCCGCGTACGCTTTCGCTGTTGAATTTTATTGTCAATCTTGATGGCCCAACAGAGGAACTTCTAGTTAACGAGATTGGATCGACATCCGGCGTAGCTGCAGTACCAACTGAATTCGGAGATTATGTGTTCGATATTGATGCCGATGGCCCTTGGAGCATCACCGTTGGTCAGCCATTCGCACCCCCCGAAGAAGTCCGCACTGTCCCAAATGAAGCCAGTGGACAGGGGCCGGCTGTTGTTGGTCCACTCGAGATTGAAGACCAAGTGACAGTCAGTGGAGAACATAGTGGTGAGAGTAACTTTATCGTAAACGCATACGATGAAGGCGATAGTGGAACGTTCGACGGAGAGTTGATTTTTAATGATATAGGAGAAGTTGACGATGCAACACTGGTTGACTATCCCGGGATCATCTGGTTCGATATTGAGGCTGATGGTGAATGGTCCCTGTCTATTGAATAAAGTGCTCGGTTGAATAGTGGTGATTGAGTAAGCAGGTGGGATGTGAATCGGGTTGTGAGTTGGTAACTCGCGTAATCACAAAACTCGAACTGCTTCTGTCATATTCAGAGAATACTATTCAACAGAGCACTATAAACGAAAATTGATATTGTCTGTCGTTACTCGTCGAGGAAGTCCCTGATGTCTTCGCCGGGCTTTCCTTCAATCCGGTGGTGCTCCATCCCAAAGTCCTCGTTGTACTCGATGACGTCCATATGGTCATCATCGTTTGAAACGCTTATTACGTCACCACCGGAGCGACCGAGCTGGTCAAGGTCGAACTCCTCGTCGTACCGGAAGCCACCCAGGTCGTCCCCATGCCGTTCGAAGGTGGGGTTATCGTCCATCATAGTGATTCACCGTGGGCAATACCACATTCCTTATTATTAATCTATTTATATTAAACTTTACTCCGAGGGATACACAGGTTTAGTACTGAACCTGTGCAATCAATACTCTGTGGAGTGTTCTACAACACCCTCATACTATGACTGTTGAGTTAATGTCAGGGGGGTGTTTCAAAGCGTTCAGAGGAATGATAAATACACTGTTATGCCAGTCAAAAGCACTGTAACTCTCTTCCATCATATATGTTACGAGTTCACAGTGGTTTGAGTCAGACGGTTCTTGATTACGTAGTTGAGAAAATCCCTGAGAAACAAAAATAACTCCAGTGATTTGAGCAAAATCCAACTTGCTTGTCATCGTTACAGTAAGTGACTCGGCCAACACGACTGCCACCAACCCTTGAAAAATCAGGAGTCCGTCACAATGTGAAAGACACAGAGGTTTAGTCAACTCCTGTTGATTTCACGCAGGTTGTTCTGTTGAGAATTCTCACGGCCGACCAGTTACGATTTAACTGTCATTCTCTTACTCTCAGATGGTCCATGACTGAGTCTCCGTGCGAGCTTTTTGAGCAACGAGGTGGGCTTGAAATTTACATTGAGCGGGTGGAAGGCGATCAGCCCCGGTATCATGTTGAGGGGCAAGTTGATCGGTTGCAGTCTTTTTGGAGTCTTGAGAAGGCTCGGTTATACTGCGATGTCTATGCATATGTTGGGGGGTTTCGCGAAGAGAAGACTGGAGAGCGAGGGGCTCCGCCAACCATTGCGATGGCCAGAGAAGATGTACTCATGGCGTATTATGCCGCCCAGCCGACCATGTCGATCGATTGGGTTGCGGGCTTTTTTGATGAGGATCCGGCCGTGATTCGACGGTATATCAACAACCTCCGACAGGGAACCACGAACCTTCCAGGCTATACTGGTGACTCAACGGACTCAACAGATCGTTAACACCGGTTTAGTTTCTCCCTGTTTGCTGGGCTCACGTTGGACTCATCGTTTGAATTTCTTTTTTGCTAGTTATTGCTGTGCTTGGCCTGTTTTGACAGATCGGCATTGTTGAGTTTTCTCCCCAATGTGTCGCTTAGTTCTGCATAGATCTGAAGATAGTAGCCTTATGTATCATAATGGACGTAAGTAGCCGTCTTGTAACATAAGGGGAGTTCATATTCCTACAGCGTGGGTGCACATGCCTTTGAAAATCTCCGGTGGTAACCTTCGGTAAGGGTGGTATACAGTGGTTCTCTACGTGCTAGTATAACCGCGAACCAGTCAATTGGAATTGATCAGCCGATTAATAGGTACGTGCGTAGTGAACTTACCCCGCCCTACTCCGCTCGGGCTGTACCCTCGCTTCGTTGAGGACGGGGCTTCCTGCCTTTCGGCGTGGATTTTCTGTTTCAGCGACGGAACTTGCATCCATCGTGGACACAGCGATGCCAGTCTCCGCAGGCGTTGCTTTGGATTGTCTCAACCCTACTCGATGATGACGGCGATGGTAGAGCCCGACCGTGGGTATGATCCCACTCGAAGCCAGCCTCACGAGTGAATCCCGTCACAATTCAGTGCTTGGTAGCAATTGACTTGAATGCTTTTGCTGTGGATGAGTGACAGCTGTGTCCCCGACCTACTCGCTTCCCGTTGGTCGCTCCTTAAGGACGGAAACGTAGCCTGTAAGAGTTAAATAGTGGAGGTCTGATTGATTATAACTGGGCTGTCATAGAACGGTTAGTATACCAGCGAGGGCGACAATCTTACTGAAATCTGCCAAGAACGGCGTGCAAGATATAGAGGATAAGTGTGCCTCGGCGCGTTCTGCCACGACATCTATTTTGTAGATGCCTATAGGCGGAGTTGTACCTCGTCAATACCCATGCGTACAGGTGACCTGTCTCCACAACAAATACTTTGTCGATCCGCCACAAATCGTCGCCATGGGAACAACGGCTGGGACAGCCCCGCCTCGGGTCATGCGGGGCATGGCGATGCTCGTTGGCTCGTACGCAATGTATGTTGTTGTCTTTGGTATTCTCTCGGGGTGGTTGACACTGCTTGCTGGTACCCTTGTTGGAACCGTTGAGGTGGCGCCAGGTGCCCACTGGTTCTTCGCACTGCTTGGTGGAGCAATTCTATTTGTCGGGGTTGGCGGAGTTGTAATTGCATACGGGCTCTGGCAGGCACGTTCTTGGGCGTGGGTTGGCGGGTTCGGGCTTGCAGGAATAGAAACTGTTGTTACGATATTCAGGGTCGTGGGTGATGAGTCCCTTCAGGACCTCGGCTACGCCGAAGCAGCAGGCGGTTGGGTTGGACTGATGATTTTTTGGGCGCTTGCTGGGCTCCTCTGGAGGCATCGGCGGTATTATCTCAGTGAACAAACGCTCACCCGGCTGCCGGGGTCAGTTCCTGACGCCGACTAACAACAGTCAGAGTACCACTCAGTTACTCAAATACTATCAGTATCTCCTGTGAGGCAGTATACAACACTTGCGCCCTACATCTTGCAGGCCACTCAGAATATCACTTGGAACTGGTAGGATTCTCGCCGTTCGATAAGCAGACTAACTGGCTAAATGATTCATCACCGGCAGTTCTGAAATCAACCCTCCTGTGAACTCTTCTATGACACCCTCTTGTCATCACGTAGTACTGTCCTACGAGCAGTCATTACTGGGATACTGCACATGAACACACTGTGACGGCAACATAGTAGATGATCCGGCTGGGTGTAATGTATGCTATTAGGTTTTAGATCATAGGTGGGTCGAAAAGAGGTACAGTGAGATAACACTGCATCTCAGCAATTGGTTTATGATTATACGCTAACCGCAGGTCAGTGTAACGTTAATATCCACAGACATTTGCTGGCAGCAAGACACTCAAGTGTGTCACTGAGTATGTAATTGTATGTCAGGAAGTGACGCAAAAGCCGCAGGCATGACTGCAGCAATGATTAGCGTGGCAGTAACAATGGTCGTAACCCTGCTTGTGACGCCACCGTGGAGCCGTCTAACGATTCTACTTGGTGTTGCACTTGCAGCATACTTCAGTGCATCAGCAGCTGTGGCAGAGTACAAGCGCTAAACTGAAATCGAGGAAAAGTTGGCAGCGCGTTATGACGACTTCGCATAATTCCCAGAAATCGAACTCAATCACCGGGAACGTCATTGAACAGGCCATAATTAATCCGGTAACAGATAACTTGACCTCCTCCCACGGTTGACCCCTTGGGATTCCTCTCGCGTGGGCAATCCAGCCCGGTGCTGGTTCTCACCGGAGGCAAAATTCCCCTTCGCGGGTACTCTGGTTTGTGCGTTCCGTTTCAGCCCTCACAAAGAGGGTCTGTTGGGGATCCGATCACGGCACGCCGCTTCGTGTTGTCGCGAAGCGTGCGTCCACCGTCGTGTTCTCTCAGGTGGGCACAGGCCGGGCCATCGGCCTCACCGCCGTTCCAGTCTGGTGTAGCAGTGGCAAATACGGGGCAGGTCGCTTTTTAGTTGTAGCGGAGACACCAATCCAACTCCACGTTTCCCCCAACTTGCCTATTGTATTATATGTTCTCAGGTGAGTAAAGGGGAAGGATTGCAGTCGACTGTACAGCAGTGGGTTGTTTCATCGTGTTGTCGCTCACACCCACCGCCAAAGCGGATGGGCTTCCGCTTGATACGTGTTAAGTGAAAGTCCGTACGTGGTACTACGTGACGAAGTCGTGTTAACATGTGCAATTGTGATCTCAGGAGCTGAACTAGTCGTGGATGATATTATTTGTCGACTTTAGCGCAGCAGAGACCAGCGATATTATTATCATACAGGTTCGGCTAAGTGCAGCACTAATCATGCTGATAAAAGCCGTCTTGGTTAATTGCTGCGAGATCAACAAAGCTATCGGGCATCCAATAACTGAGTAGAACGGTTCAGCATCGGTATGATGTCACTGTACATTCTGGGCTTATGTCATCTTAGTTATCATAGTTGCTTGCTTTCTCAAGATATTATTCTGACTATTAGGAAGCCATCTACATAACACGGGATTATGAAATACATATGACGCTGTGAACCCAAACAGCCACAAGCGGCCAAGTGGCCTATGTATTGATCGGCCAAATAAGAATGCTTGCGCTGGTATGCAGCATACAAACCGCGTATGTTGCACAGTAGATCACGGCTAAAACTATTACTTTCCTGTTCCTTCAGCTAATTCTGTCATTTGACCACCTGCTCCGAAACGCCATTTTGGTAGCATCGATGAATTCATCGGTTTCACCGGTCGAATTCCTGCTGTAAAAGATCTCTATCTCCGGTGAGCACAGATCTCAGAGGGCCCCAGTTATTTTTTGAGGGACGATTCGTCTTCGTACACTGCCTCGATCCAATTGTCCCAGTTACTATTGACCGATGCAGACCTATAAACCAAATTATATTTATTATGCAGCTTAACGTTATCAGAATCAGCTGGTATTGAGGCATGAGGAGCGAAGGTTCTGGTTTCACAAAGCATAGCTTGCCGGTAAGTCCTCTCTTTTATCGATCTCCTTAGGCGTCTTATTTTCAGAGAAAATATCGTAATGTCGCATGTCTTCGTAGGTAGTTGGTGCCTATTTCTCCCATCAGCTGTGTTGTCGAGGCTACCGTGTAATCTCCGTTTTGAGTGAAGAAACAGAGGCAGCGGTGATCTTGATAGAAGCGTGGTTTTAGGATTCTTAAATACCGAACCAGATTTTTCTCTATCAATTTTCATTCCATAGACCGCTATTTCAATCAGATCACGGCTCACAGCTTTCGCTACCCTGCATAATGTCACCCTCTAACTTTGACACTCCCCTGTTCAATCACAAAAACGTATGAGGGCCAAACCAGCAGTATTCACCAGTATAGCAATACCGACACTAGCTTAATATCAAAATATCGTTTGGTAATCGGTATTTGCTCTATCTCAATGTCTGTTATCGCCGCTTCAGGACTTGACTGATCTTTCAGTGTACGATCAGCTTGTTGCTCAGGCAGCACATATTAAAGATAGTTTGCGTAGAATACGACCGTAGCTTTGCACGTGCTGTGAGCACTCATGGACGACAGTACAAGAAAAACAATCGCAACATTAGGAGGACTCTCGGCTATCGCTGGGGCAGCTGCGGGCACAGGCGCATTCTCTCGGACAGAAGCAACCCGTGGTGTTAACGTTCAGGTTGCAGGCGACGCTGATGCGTATTTAGGATTAGAACCAGCTCCGGACAGCCCTAACTCAAGTTACGCTTCCATCGATGACGATGGGCACCTTCAAATCAAAATGTCGGAAGGAAATGATGACACAATCGGAGACGGGGTTAATCCGAACGCAATTACGAATTTTGAGTCGGTATTTCAGATCACTAACCAAGGCACTCAGAGGATTAACGTCTGGATTGAGCATGACTCCGAGTATGTTGATTTTGAGATCAACGGACAGGTGATTGAATCTCCTGAGGAGTCGGTTTCAGTTGATGTCGGGGAGTCAGAGATAGTGGATATCGTGGTAGACACTCGGGAAGAGCCGGTGCCATCCGACGGCGACATGCTGCTCGAGGAGATAGTCATCTACGCGGATACCGATGCTGGAGCTGAGCCACCCGCGGTGGATGCAACACGGATCGTTAGCGATGATGAAGTTTCACAGGGCGACTCAACAACGGTGACGATCACCGTTGATCTGGATACGGTTTCTGATGTGGATGTATTCGAACGGTTTGACCCTGACCTCGGAACAGCCTCGTTCGAGTCCGCCAGCGTTGAAGGATCGATTGTTTCACCATCGTTCGTTGATCTGGACACGGGAGGAGGAGTCGTGCTGTTCGACGGAATCGGTACTGGCGAGTTAATAGTTGAGTATACGCTGCGGGTGGCATCGGACGCCGATACGGGAGAATATCAATTTGATCCGAACTCCATCGGCATCAATACGAGCGAACAACCAGTTGAAGGTGTGGATACAATTGAGGTAGTTACATGAGTAGGAAGGACTCCGACAAGCCAGTACACCAAAGATTGGTAAGTTTGTCTAGGAGAAAAGCCATTCAATTATCAGGAACGCTACCAATCGTCAAACTACCGTCAGTAGCGAGTGCCGACAAAGATGGTGATCTCGAACGCAAAGGCGAGAAGCGCAGCGGGAGTGATGTTGCCCCTTTGGACCTCTCATCAAATGCCGCTAATGTAATTTCAACGGAAAAATTTGAAGAAAAAATTGAGGAGACAGCATTCAGAGGAGTCAACGAGCAATTAAAAATATTCTCGGAAGAACTTCAGGGATTCCCACATGAGGGAGATGAGTTTGTGGTAATAAGTAGCGGGGATGCAGGCGAAGCGTCGAATCATCCAGAATTCTTTGCAAGTACGTGGTGGGAGAATGATCGCCATATATCTGACTATTCGCCAGATGGATACGATGCTTTCTGTGTGGCGGAACTTGACGTCACTTTCCGTGTCCCAGAGGGCGCGGAGGGAATCGCGTTTGACTATAAATTTGGAACCGAGGAGAACCCAACGTTTCTTGGAAGTATATATCAAGATTTCTTCGAAGCGCTTCTGTACGAACCAGACGATGTTACAAATATTGCACAGATTGACGGGAACCCGGTCACAGTCGATAGCGCTGCCGGAGTATCGAATGCGCCGAACGGTAGCTCTGTTGATCCTGAACCGCCGTTTCCAGAGCCGTCAGATGTCGCATACAACGCTGTTACCGAATTACAAACGGTAACACATGACATCTCGAACCACCAAGGTGAGACACTCACGCTCCGGTTTCGGATTGCCGACGCGAGTGATGGTTTGTACGACAGCGCCGTGTTTCTTGATAATCTCCGATTCACAGATGAAGTTGAGAGGGATTTGTTACCGCTTGAGCAGGAGCTTGAATCGTTCGAGTCAGCGTTCAAAGGTCTTCTTAATGGACATATGGAAGCTCAGGCTCACTATACAGCTTTATTGTACGAAGAGTTCAGATCTGACTATGCCGATCTGGTTACTGATTATTGGGGATACAAAGCTGGTGAAATTCCCGGGAATGAGCTTGATGAGGAGCCTCGTGATATCGCCGATGCAAGTCTCAACAGCTACAAAGATGAAAGTGATTACGAAATTACCGATGGACAAGCCATGGATTTCTATCGGTTCTATGATGAACTCTTTGATAATCTTGAAGATAAGGATGAAATAGAGGTCATCAAAGAGATCACATACCAACATTACGTTGGAGAATATCCTGGGCAAGAATATCCGTTCAGTTTTGATGAGGGAGAAAGATTTATTGATATTATGGAGGACGACTGGGAAATTGTGGGTGCAGCGGTCGATCAAATAATGTCTAATCACGATCCGACACAAAGTGAAATTCAATCCTTAGCCACAATTATTCAAGATCTAACTAATCGTCTCTCCGCAAGAAAACAGGAGCTTATTGAGGCAAAAGAACACGAGGCAGAGGCACTAATCTCAGCTGGCGATGAGGATGAACTTGAAGTCAGCGGGCAAGTCTTTGAAGATTCCACGGACCTCGCGGGTGATGAGGTTGGAGTTCAGATTGGGCCTGCGAAGTTCGCGCTTATAATTTTAGGTCTCGGGATTCTGGGAAAGGGAGCTGGATACTTAACAACTCGGTGTAGTGGAACCTTCGTACTGTCTCGTCATGACGCAGTTGAACATTCTACAGTATCAGTTTCACGTCCAGATAGGGCTTTCCTCAGTCAAGTTAATTCGGGCATAAATATGATAACCCACTTAAGCTCCTTTGCTGATGTGATGGAAGAAGACGGACTTGAGACTGAATTCGCTGGATCTGTGTTTGTAGGGGGGTTCAAGAAGGGAAGCGTAACTGCTGGTAAGAGTCTTGTCATCGAAACTTTAGAACTATCTCTTCAATGGGCACTCGCTCAGGATGCTGATGCAGAAATCAGATTTGATAAACTTCCTGACGTGACGGAGAAGGCCGAGCTGGGTCTATGGGATCGATTTATACATTGGGGGAAGAGTTTTTGGGACTGGTTCTGGCCATGGTACAGCTATAGCCGACCCGAGATAGGGGAAGCAGAAGGGAAAATTACGATCGAGAACACCGGCAATACGATATTCACCCCCGTAATTGGTTCGGATTACAGACTTTTTGATGGGGAGAAAATAAGTGGTGCTGGATTTGCTGTGGATTTTGATGGAGATAATAGTCCAATGTATACTGGCGATACTCGGTCATTTGATGTAACATATCAAGCACCCTTAGACGAAGGAATACGCGCAGGAGAAATCGACATTGAAATCGGTATGAAACCTGAAGCTGATGCATGGGACCCACCAACTGATATTGGAGACTTCTTGCCGATTAGCCTTTGTGAGACTGACTATATTGAAACAGGAGATAGAGTGGTTGAATCATTTGGCGTTGGTAACAACACCTCGGTAGAGACTATTAATGAGAACGATCTTGCTGAAGGGGAAACCGACGAGTTTTCGTATATCCCAGAAGAGGACTCAGAATCGGTATTCTTAAGCCTCCACTATACAGATCACTATGCAGATTTCCTTCTAATCGATGAGGACGGCAATCGAACGGGACGTGACGACGGCGAAACCGTGACAGAAATCCCCGATTCCATTTACTCCGGACGTGACACGGGTGAGCGCAATCGCGAGTGGATCTTACTCGAAGACGTACACAATGAGGAATACACTGTTCGTGTGCATGCCCCCGTAGTTGGAACAGTACCCGGAAACAACGAAGGAGACGAGGGATCTGGAGAAGAAATCAAAGCTTCATCCCTTCAGATCGCCAGTAATTTGTCTAGCCTCTCAGTACCATACAAGATTACGTCGACGGCTGTTCCCACGCTGCCGCCATTCCTTGATATCTCCCCATCAAACATCACGTTCGACGAACCGGTGGCCCGCGGGGATTCACCTGAATTTGCTATTGTCCTCAGTGAAACGAACGAAGACACAGCTATCAATCAAGTAGAACTGGTTGCAGGCGATCTTGAACATGTTGATAATGAGCAGTCAATCTCGGGGGATCACATCAAGTTCGAGTCAACATCGGTGTCGCTTGATGCTGGGGAAAGAAAGACCGTCGAGACAACAATTAACATACCAAGGGACGCGTCTAGTGGCATGTATACCGGAAATATCGAGGTGACTGGGAGCGACGAAACGGCAGGAGGAGATTCCATGATAGAGTTAACTATTAACGTTCAATTAGCGGCTGAAGATTATGCCGATCCCGATGGAGTTATTCGGTTCAATGGGCTCCGTGACGCAATCGCTGACTGGCGTAATGGTGTGATCACGAAAGCATTGTTGGAGGATGTCATTGATGCGTGGCGAACACGGCGGGAGATAGACTAAGCATCTGCTTCACATCTTCTATTTCGACAATGCACATCGACGACTTAGGCAGCTACATTCGTGTTCTCGTCTTCGAGAATTACGGAGTCAAGACCTCTTGTGACAAGACGAACCGTGCGAAGCTCGACGGTGTCGAAAAGATTCAAAGCTACCTCTTAGAACGATTTGACGACATTTCCACTGTTGAGCGTGTCGATAATCTGCTATTGATCCCCTCATGCTCTGGAGACGTGAGTTAACGAACCTAGTGATCAATAGTCCCACATCAGGGATCTCAAAGACAGTATCCACAACAAGATTTAGGCCCACGTCTGACGTTCAGATACTTTCTATGATGCGACAGACGAACAGTCGCCGAAGTGAAGTACCACGGGCGCGGTGGTCCGTGGCTTCGCCGTGGTCTCTAGCGTGGAGCCAGCGAAACGACCGGTGGCGAATTTAATTCCGCCCGCGCTCGTCCCTGTGGGGACTCGCGTGGAACCGGTAACACCCAAACACACCGGGAGTGCCACCGCAACAGAGGTCGTCTGTTGCAGCCGTGGCGGGTGTGTCCGTGGGCGTCCGCCCCTTCACGAGGGCGCGACACAGGCCCGGCGTCGTTCGAAAATCTCTGATTTTCATGATCACGAAAGACGGAGTCTTTCGGACGACACCGCGTCTTACCCCGAAGTGGGTGCGCGGGTTTTGCGAGGCCGATAACGTGGGTTCCATACTGTAGTAGGGCGTCCCGATACTTAAAAACAGGGACGCAGCCGAGCGGACGCGCTTCACCCCCGCCCACGGTGGGGCGGGGAACTCGCGCTGCTTTTCGTTTAGACAAGGAGAAGACGCGTGGACTTGACATGGAAATCCTCTCGAAGTTCGCTATATTCGAAGCAAAAAGGCTTGGAAACGACAAAATTACAGACTTCACGTCACGGCATCGATGACCCTCAAACACACCGATTCTAAAGAGAAGACGGTCGCAGTAGAGATTCAGGCTATTGGCGATATAGTAGACAATGTAGAAATCGACACGACCTTGCTGAGGAAGCACTTGAGCGCATGGTGTTCGGTAAGGCGATGGTTAACCTGACGTTGGAGGCTTTGGCCGGCATTACCCTAGTCGACCTTGTAGGGTATAATTGATCACAAAGGCCAGTCATCCTCGACACCGAGGTGCCATTAACTTAAAACCCGTCTGAGATGATGGGTGTTCGAACTATATTAGGATAAACTTAAGCTTATTTATTAGTGAGCACAGCTATCGGCCGGTTGATTTATCCAAAGTAGCGGAAACCAGGCTTATTTGACTAATAAATACAAACTCTGTATCTTTGTACTGTTTACTCTGACAATCTCCATTTCAACACTTCGTAACTCCGGTATACCGAAATAAAATGGCTATGAAAGTTTTATAGCACGCTACATGTGAGAAAAGTTTCTACGACAATTAAGCCGTGACAAGGGCACAGCAGAATCACGTCATCTCAGTCAAGAGCCTGAAGAACTGTTGCTAGACTCCCCACCTTTTTTATCACCAGGCCTACGATTATCTGGCCAATTGTCAGGAAAGTCAATTTCATTTTTATCCATGTTAGGATTGTAATAAACAACGTTCCAGTTGACAAAATAAACAGCAGAGATAGTGCCGGACAAATCAGTGTTTGCCTTCTTAATCTGACTGTTACTATTTGTATCCCATTCAAATTGTTCAGACTCCTTGTCATCATCATAGAGTACACGGACAGAGAGGATGCCAGATCCCTGCCCCCGAAATACATTTCCATTGCCAGAGAATTCGGGGGTAGCTGGCTCTGTTCCGCATTGAACCACAAACCGGCGCTGGTTATTAGCACCAGACAGATCTGCACTTACTCTATCCCCTTCGAGAGTTATGTCAAGCTCAACTGTATCTTCCCCCTTACTGTTATTACAAGTACCATCGATCGTGGCTGTCTCACCGCCGTCAATCGAATCCTTGTCCCGTTCGAGAGTAATGTCAAGATCTGACTTGATTGTTGCATCTGTGATGGTAATTTCTTCGGTAAAACGGTTTGTCACGTTCACTAGCGGTTCGGACTCACCTTCATCAAGAACGATCTTTGGAAGGGTCTCATCAGAGTCATTCTCACCTTGGACATCATAGCCCACGAATGCTTGTTCGTCAGATACTACCTCAATACGCACATCACGCTCAGCAGTTGTGCTACTAAACGCGCCCGAACCAAGGGTAAACGCTCCAGCACTCGTGCCACCGAGAAGTAAGAGGATCCTTCGTCGTTTCACGGCTGAGATTGAATCTATCTCTATGTTACATTCAATCTCTACTCTCTTTGTTATGCGGTGTTCAATATGCTGGAAATACATACCTGAGAAGGCGAAAAGTACCCTTGAGATAGGATGCGGTCAGTCGATTTTGATACCAGATTGTCTGCACCAATCATGGATCGGTGACAGACTGGGCTGAATAGTAGTTTGGTGGTCCGGTACGCAGTGTACAGGCGGTACAAGGCGACTGCCCCGGGGCTTGACCCCGGGGTGAGTTCACATTCATGTATGCCAACAGCCGAGGTGTAGGTCTTTACCTTGCACTATCTATAACAGTTGTTGATAATACGATTTCTTTATTCAGTGGTGATCCGGTAACAAACCGTGACACACCATCGTCATATGACTCGTGTTGAATAATAAAACTGTGTTTTCAACTACTGATAACCAAAAACAGTGGAGTCCGGGGCAGGTTTAACTGGACTGGGAACTACATCTATATGCATGGATAGTTTTAACGTAAGCGACGTAGCCGAAGAGATCCCAGAAGATGAACATTCAACAGAGACCGTTCGCACTGACAATGTAAGCGTTGAAGTAATGGCATTTACACCGGGTGATGACGATCCAATGCATTCACATCATGAAGATGAAGTGTATCAGGTTGTCTCTGGACACGGAAAACTCAATGTTGAGGGAAATAGCGTCGACGTTGGTCCCGGGGATGTAGTCCATCTTGAGCCGGGGACCGAACATCAGTTCCATGATTTCGAAGATGAACTTGTCGTAACTGTGCTTTACGGACCAGCAAAGCACTCAGACGAGTAGGAAACAGCTGCCAGTGGGATGTACTGTTGATTGAGACCATTGAGTATCAGTATATCTGTGCACGTCCTCTATTTGCGACACCGTCGTTGGTCTCATGGGTAGGAGTTTATACGTTGAACAGAAGCCTACACGGATTATCTCTCTTTCATTCCTCCTTGTCGCCGTTCTTGCAATCGGGGGGATACGAACTGTCTCGGACGATGTATACTGGCAACAGCGGTGACGCCGTCAGACAGTTTGTCCGAATTGCTGTTGTAATCGCAATATTGCTCGCTGCTGTGCCGCTTGGCTTTTTCTGTGGAAGAATAACAGTGTCAGCACTGACGGACAGTCTTGCTGCTGGAACTGTGGTGCTTGCAGGATCAGTGATCACGGTAGCAATCGTAGGACTTAGATTGGATGTCGTTGGGGAAGAAGCAGTGCCGAAAACACTCAAAGCATATACAGATGCATATGCGGTAAGAAAGCAGAATTGTATGCTTCTTGTAGCGTTCATCATCGTAGGAATACACAGAATATCCACATAGAGCAACCTACGGACAGAACTACGATCAGCCAGGAAGTACAGAACCGCAATACAATTGCCAGAAACAAATTGTGAAAGAATGACAAACAATCCTTTCCTATCATATGTCCGGGTCCATTCAAGCATGTATTTCGAAGATTAAACGATAGTACCGGCTAATTCTGGGGGTATATTACAATAAATACAGAGTGTTGATGTTAGTGACAACAAGCCAGCGATAACCGGGGCTTGGATGAAAATATCGCGGAACCAACGTGATCAAGAATGCAGACAACTAACCTAAACAGTAACCCGTCAGAGAAATGCAGTGTACACGGATCGATGACAAAGGTGAATAAGGAATATGCGAATATTCGAGCAAAACTTCAGCACGTGTTTGAGCCAAACAATCATTTATCTTATACACAATATTGCAGATTGCTGAAGCAGGCAAAAATAGCTGAAACGCTTCGATTGTTCAAGCTTCGCAGTTTGACTAAACACGTCACCAATTACAAAAGTAATATAAGTGGATGTTGTTAATTTAATCACAACCGAACCTTGTTACTCAGATTATCATAACATGTCCGAAGAAACACAGAAAGACTCGACGACTGTCAATGTTGATGTCGGTGATGGGGAGGATCTAGCCGTTGCAGTCACAACTGCTATTGGAGAGATAAAAGATATTCCGCCAGCAGAAGTTGAGTCAATCGATGGCCTTGACGGTGAGGCGTTGACGGAGTTCTATCAAACAGCTGTTGCGGGTGAACTGAGCGACATTACAATATCGTTTTGTCACAAAGATGTCAAGGTATCAATTTCGGACGCTGGCACAGTTCAAGCAGAAAGGAATAGGCTGTAGGCTTCCTTATTGGTTGAGCCACACTCTTGCATTACTGCCTCAATTGCTTGCTCTCAGATACGATAAAGATAGCATACATATCAATTCATATGATAACAGTTCCGATGACGATCTCGACCGATCTGTGACTTTCGATTGCGGTATGTCCGCTGGTTGCGGTCAATGCGAACAGACCAACAATTACAAGCAGTATCCACATCACTAATCGAGACCAGTTCATGAGGGTTCATCTGGTGGTCCGCTGGACCCAATTCGATGTTGATACGAGTAATATGTGTGCACGACCGATGATGCGGCAAACACACTCACGACTACCCCGGCAAGAGCCTGTCCAGAAACGGCACCAAACACAAAAATGCCAAAGTACGACATTGCCGCCAGTGCGATACAGATTGCTGAGAGTGACAGATAGTATTCGCTCCAGTTGATATCGCGTTCGGGAACATACTCAAGATAGAGTTCAATCTCACGAGCGGCTTGAGTCAATGTGAGTTCACCGCGTTGCTGATCATAATCGACGACACCGACTTTGTCAAGTTTAGGCAAGTGAGATTGGCGAATTGCCGTATATACACGTTTCCGGCTTTGTGACGTAATATTCTGGACAGAGGTGTTATTTTCCCACGCTGCAACCTGATCGACCACTTCTCGAAGCGTTGCTCGATATCCAGCACCCCGTTGTTTCAGATAGTGGAGGATATACCGACGGCGGCGGTTGCTGAGAACATCGAAAATAGCATCCCGATCGAGTTCATTCTGTGTCGTTGCGTCCTGTGGTGTTGGAAATGGAATGAGATTCCTAAGCATCCCGACCACCCGCAGAACAGATGCATGTCATGATACAGGTAATACTATATATCGTGTTGTTACTTAGCTAATCACATACTTCAACGTGCTAATAATATTCAAACAGTTGATTAACGAATACTGATTTTACCGTGTATAACCCGTTAAATTACGGGGCCTGAATGGATAATCATTGATTATACTGCTAACAGATCCATCTACAAGGTGGTTGCAACTAGCAGTATGTCTCGTGTGATCTCCGTCCTGTTCAGACGGGTTGTTCGTTATTGTGGACGAAATGGCTAGTCACCGGTTATTACACCGATTGTGTAGTTCTGGCATAATTAGTCTCCGTATAATGTCTCTTTGTTCGTCATTTGGTTCATGCTACGGCGCGATTACTTCTTGTGTGGCTGTGTATACAAAAGGGGGTATCAGAACATATGCGATAATAGGCGCGAAATCGGCGCTGATCAACAATGGACCGACGAAAATTCCTTCTCGGGGCTGGGAGTGCTGCGATCGGTGGCAGTGCATTGGTTGGCTCCGGGGCGTTTACACGAGTGGAATCGCAACGCCGAGTAAAAATTGAAGTGGCCGAAGATCCAGATGCATATCTTGGACTGGAAGGATGTGAAGGATCGCCAAATAGCAGCTACACAAATATTGATGACAGTGGGCACCTCGAAGTTGATATGTCGCCAGATAATACAACCGATGCTGGCGGGCAGGGGATCAACTCAGATTCACGGTCGTATTTTGACGATGTCTTCCAAATCTGTAATAATGGCAAGCAAGACGTCTGTGTTTGGATCAATGATGATGACGATTGGCCAACGTATGATGACACAGGCGAACGCCGTGTTGAATTCTATGTTGGTAACAGTGTTGGAGCCGGAGACCTGACAGGACTTGAGGAGCAGTCAATCATTGGCCAAGAAAATGCCGTTCAACTGACGACTGGCCAGTGTGTCTGTATTGGAATCGCAACAGTCTCCAAAGAGTTGTCTGAAGAGGATCAACTGCTAGCTGAGCTTGATAACGAGATCACAATCACAGCCGATGCAGATGTCGAATGCGAAGCTACGGCCTGTCCGGAACTCTCCGGTGCCTACGAATGTACCTCATATCTTTTCTCACAAGCTGCTGAAGAGTGGGAGCGTATCGGAACAGGGTTTGCGGTGACAAACTTAGGATCAGCTACAACGGCTGATATTGCGGTCGCAAATGAGCCTGGAAAATGGGAAGACGATCTTGAGATCGGTGCATTTGAGACAACGGGTATTGTGTCCGACGCTTCGTTTCCAACACGAGCATTATTATTCTGGGATCCAGTGGATGAGGAGTGTATTGATGTTGTTGATGCACCGACATGGGGCGAGTACAAAGAAGAGGAGGATATTGATGACCTAGAAGATTGGTTTGATAAGTTTGGGACAGCAGATCCTCCTGATGATATACCAGAAGATCCAGATGATGATCTTGTTGTACGTGTTGAGGATATCCCTGAAGAAGGCGTTGAAGACCAAGTTGGACCCGACGAATCAATTCCAGATGATCAATGGCCAGACATGAGCGATCCTGCAGAAGAGGAGGGATGGATTACCTGCGAAAAGTTTGATGACGAAGAGTAGTGCAAAGCTAGATATCAGACCATTACGGTGAACTTACGCCGGTCTACTCTGCTCGGGCTACGCCCTCGCTTTGTTGAGTGCAGGGCTTTGTGCCTTTCGGGCAGGTGTTTCTGGTTCCACGGTGGCACTTGCAAGCCCTGTCCCGCGCTGGGACAGGCTCACAGCGGTGTCAGTCTCCACAGGTGTTGATTCGGATTGTCTTACCCCCTACTTGCTGGTGACGGGGAAATAGCGTCTGACCGCGGGTATGATCCCACTCGAAGCCAGCCTCATGAGTAAATCCCGTCACAATTCAATGTCTGGTATCAATTTGGTTGCATGGTTTGATGTGGCTGAGTGACCGCTGTATCCCCGCTCTATCTTGCTCCCGTTGGTCGCTCCTTGAGGACGGGAACATAGCCTGTAGATCATATCGAGATTCGGTCCATGATCTGAAGACCCTCCTTCAAGCCGCCGGCTGTTGATTCCAGCTCACGGTACCGCTAAGTGCCATACCGAGATCGGAGACAGAGGCTTAGTCTCGCTAATAATCCGACCATGCTGACCAGACTGCAATCATGAACCACCCAGCCAAGCGGTGCGGTTCCGTGGAAACCACACCCTCGTTCACAGGGAGGTGGGAAGTCAGTAATGTTCTATCGTGTTGTCAACTATTCGTCCATGCGCTCGTACAGCTTGGAGCATGGCCGCTACAGCAATGCCGAGGCAAACACCTACGAATTGGTCGGAGGAGAACAGCAGTATTGTGCAACAACGTAATAACACTGGATTAATCATAACGAATAGCGATATTATCTCAAACGATCGGTCGAGTACATTGAAACTCACCGTGGATACACTGCCAGGCAACAGAATGGATTTCACATACGATTCCAGCACGTTATGCTGTTAGTGTGATATTTCAATTGGTATATCGTCTGGTTATCGATTCATAATCAGTGGTTGTTTTGTTTGGCCGTGCCATTGAGCAGTCAATTAAAATACACATACAGCGGTTGTATGATTTCCTGCGAGTGCATACAAAAGGGGATTCCTATCAGATACATGAATAGGCGCGAAGCCCCGCGCCAGAATAACCCATGGATCGACGAAAGTTTCTGATCGGAGCTGGTGGGGCTGCCATTAGTGGCAGTGCTATCCTTGGCTCCGGTGCGTTTACACGGGTAGAATCGCAACGCCGAGTAATAATCGAAGTCGCAGAAGACCCAGATGCATATCTCGGACTGGATGAGTGTCCTGAATCGCCAAATCAGAGCTACGCAGATATCGATGAGGATGGCCATCTAGAAATTGATATGTCGCCAGACAATCCAACCGAGGTGGGCGGCGAAGGAGTTAACTCAGATTCATTCACCTTTGCTGATGATGTTTTTGAGGTCTGTAATAACGGGAAGCAGGAAGCGGTGCTCTGGATCGAATCCAGCGATGCTGAAGATCTCGATGATCCACCAGAAGAGTATGAAGACGATCTCCCTCGAGTGCAATTCTACATCCTCGACGAGGAGGGAGACATCCAGCGAATTAGTGCCGAAAATCAAGATGAGGCAGTTGACAACGAGTGGTTCACCTCGATTGAAGAAGGGGGCTGTGTCTGTGTCGGAATCCGGACGATGACGAAGGGACTCGAAACTGGCGATCAGCTTATTGATGATGACGAGGTCGTCATCCACGCCAATGCAGATCTGGTAGGTGACGAGAACGGGGGGAATGGGGATGACAACGGGGACTAATAATTTCAGACAGTGATCAAATATGGATCGACGAAAGTTTCTGATCGGAGCAGGTGGGGCCGCCATCGGTGGCAGTGCTCTGCTTGGCTCCGGGGCGTTTACACGAGTGGAATCGCAGCGGCAGGTAACCATCGAAGTCGCTGAAGACCCAGATGCATATCTGGGCTTGGAGGGATGTGAAGGATCGCCAAATAGCAGCTACACAAATATTGATGACAGTGGGCACCTCGAAGTTGATATGTCGCCAGACAATCCAACCGACGCTGACGGGCAGGGGATCAACTCAGATTCACGGTCGTATTTTGACGATGTCTTCCAAATCTGTAATAATGGCAAACAGGCCGTCTGTGTCTGGGTTGAAGATGATGAGGGATGGCCAACATATGAACGTGACGGCCAAGATGACGAGCGTCGTGTTGAATTGTACACTGGATCTAGCATGGGTGCAGAGGATCTGACTGATCTGGAAGAGCAGTCAGTGATTGGTGAAGCCAATGCGTTACTCCTTGGAGCTGGAGATTGTATCTGTGTTGGTGTCGCAACAGTCTCGAAAGGGTTGTCCGAGGAAGATCAGCTACTTGATGAGCTTGATGATGAGATCACGATCGTCGCAGATGCAGATGCAGAATGTAATGCAGAGATTGCGTGCGGTGATCTCGAAGCCGAATATAACTGCACAATTGAAGACGACGGGGAATTCATCGGTACCCGAGTCGATGTTAATAACCTCGGAACCGACGCAACAGACTTTGGCTGGGCCGTAACTGGCGATCCAAACACCGTTAGAGGCCTTGTGCGAAATGTTGCGGCATTAGACTCAGAAACATTCACAACCGATGCAAGTGACCTGCAGGACGGTATCGTCTGGTGGGAAAGTCCCGAAGAGTGTGGTGAAGAGCTTGATCTACAGACGTATGCTGAGTTCGTAGATGAACGCGGTGAAGAGGATGAATTGATCGAAACTATAGAAGAGGATGAGGTTGAGATTCCGGATGACGCATACGTCGCTGTCATCGATGGATTGCCAATCGACGACGATACTCGAGTCATCTGTGACGAGGAGTAGCCGGTAGTAACCGGCCTGTTGCCTCCTGGTCGTATATAACAAATCTACTATGAAACGACGGAACTTCATTGCCGGCGGCAGTAGTTTAGCACTCGGTGGGGCGTTTCTTGTAGCGAGTGGTGCCTTTACGCGCGTCGACGCAGAACGGGAGGCTGTAATCCAGATTAATGACGACCCAGATGCAATCATGGGTCTTGAACCCTGTACAGGCAGTCCAAACGGTGAATTTGCCCAGATCACTGACGACAATACCGTGGCCATATCTCTTTCAGAGACAACGGTCACGGATCCTGGTGGCCGTGGTGTAAATCCCGGGGCAAAATCACAGTTTGATCGTGTATTCGAAATCTGTAATCAGGAAACCCAAGATCACCAAGTCTGGATTCGTGATGAAGAAAACTGGCCAGTCGATGAAGAAACTGGGGAACGGCGCGTTGACTTTTATCTTGCAGATAATCCCGATCGATCAATTGTCGGGGAGGAAAACGCCGTAGAACTACTACTCGGTGAATGTATTTGCGTTGGGGTTGAAACCGTCACATTCGGTCTCAGTGCTGGTGAACAGCTACTCGAAGAACTTGACAATCAGATTTGGATTGAAAAAGACGGGACGACAGAATAGCTGGCACGTGTCGGCCACTTTCCGATGACATCAGCCTTACTTCCTTCCATAGTGAATTACTTCTCTTACTCGATTTCAAGGCGAAAGCCTCGCGCTTCAGCGCGGTATCGATCAGAGTATATGCATGATACCAGCAGCATACAGTGCCACAATTAACAGCAAGATATATACCGGAATGACGGTCGTACACAGATCAATAAGACCAAAAAGAGCCCCACTGACAATAACAACGCCGATGACACCTGCGAATGCTGCTGTCTGTTTCACTCGCTCATAGTGGTTTGGCTGGTGGGTGAGCTGTTCAATAACAGGGTGATCCTCGTCAGTGAGCGCTACAGTTTTTCGATCATCATCATATTCAATGAGATCACAATTATCAAGCTTTGGAAGGTGTGTCTGATGTAAGGATACATAGACACTCTGTTCGTGTTGTCGCTCTGGTTCGCCATTCTCGCACTCACGAGCAGCAATTTTGCCAGCAAGATCTCGAAGTTCGAGTTGGTCCGCATCGGTGTTAAGAAGAATATCAATCGTTTCACGACGACGATCATTGCTTAATAGGTCACAAATCTCCGCGTCTGGTAGTGTGCCATCCTGTTCTCCCGCGTCAATGTATTTGCTCATGTATTTGGATCACCCTCCCCCTGGCATTCATTAATTTGTGCTTTTTGTTACCACTTACAAATAGTCTTTCCTTCATTTCATTTGTGATATATTTGTAATGAACCATGAAAATGGAGCATTGTCTCAGTATGAGCCATTAAATACTGTATTATCACATTCTGTACATTCTGTTGATACAGTCGTGACAGAATCCGAACAACACGACTGAACAACATCTTCGACTTCGGTTAACCGTGCATCACACGCCGGGCAATGTTCCAAGAATACCCGGGTCCGGACAAGTAACTCTGCCCGCTCTTGGCCGCTAAGATCATCCCATTCAGAGATCCATTCTGCGAGCGTGGGCTCAAGCGCAAGATCAGAGATAAATGCTGCCTCCGAGATCCACCGTCCCGCATAATCACCATCGTGTCGAACAACAAATTGGCTGGACTGGTCATCAAAGGTAAGCTGTTCGGGATCGACATCAATTGTTGCTGCCAGTCGTGACCGAGCTGTGTCCGTATCACGCACTGACTGCATCCGCTGTCGCCACGTGTCTCGGAACTGTGATGATAGCTCGAAGTCCTCTGTATCAGCATCGACCTGTACAATGCCGGATTTGATTAGAACCTCACCCAATTCAGAGATATCTCTGTCATCAGGAAGCGTATCCAGTGTTTCCTGTGCTGGCGTTTTGCCAAACTAGCGGAGAACGCGATCAGGAAAATACGTTTGTGTTAACTGTGGGGTGCCAGGGATCAGATATCCACGAGCGTAGATTGCAAGAAAGCTTAATCCAAGAATTATACCACCAAGCGTAAGCGATACTGTGGCAGCAAGACCACCAAGGACGAATGCGATACCTGTATTCACGATCGTACATGGATAACATCGATTCTCACCTGTGTACTCAGGCTGTCGTATCCAGTTGATTACCCGTTCCATACGAGTACTATGACAACCTGTACCGTGTTGAGTATACACTCCCTTCAAGCAACTAGTTGAGGATTAATATCCAATTTACATCACGATAATATACTTGATAGTGCCTTGTTGTGCAATGGTCATTGTGAGAAAAAGCGTCAAAACAGATAGCAGCAATAGGGCTTGAGCGTGGGGTAATGTGGCATATAATCGTATGTTAATGACTGATTTCTCTGGTTTAATCGTGGTTTCAAGACAATACAGCCTGCGATTAGCTAAGTGAATATAGTCGATAATGTTGCGTCGTGGCTGGATAATCACCGCCAAGGACACAGCATGGCTCATAGTATTACACAAATTCTCTCAAAAATTGGCCTGATTTTGCTACTGGTAATTGTTGGAATTCTTCTGGTTGGATACGCGTTCAATCAGCCACTGTTATTTGCACACATTGAGACAGATAGTATGGAACCAACGATTGAACCCGGAGAAGTTGTTGTTGTTGCTCCACCGGAACTTACTGGAGATCCTGATGTTGGTGATGTCATCGTGTTCGATGCCGAATATACTGATGGCGGAGGCCTTGTGACACATCGGGTGGTCGGAGAGGAGTCACAGGGTTATATCACACAAGGTGATGCAAATCTGGTGACCGATCAAGACTCTGGAGAGGCACCAATTACTGACGGACAGGTCGAGGCTGTTCTACTCTCAACTGGGGGATCTGTCATTACAATTCCATATCTTGGAACAGCTGCGGAGGGAATTCAATCGACAGCAACAACAGTACAACAGTGGTTATCCAACGTCTTTGGCACAGACCTGTTCGATGGGATGGAAGGCCAAGCAATCATTATGTTTACAGTCGGTGGAATTGCGTTACTGCTTGGACTTCGAGATAGTGATTCTAAACGCTCCAGAGATCGGTCACGAAGTCGAAATCGGGCAGGGTACATCCCTGCAAGTTCGCTCCTGATTGGCTTTGTTGTACTGCTTATATCCGCAGCATTGCTTGGAATGCTTTTGCCAGCCGGAACAACAACCTATGAGGTGCTGAGCTCTGAATCTGAGTCAGGGCCACCACATACGATTGAAGCGGGCGGCAGTGATACAGTTAATTTCACGGTTGGAAATGAAGGATTGATTCCGACACACGTCTATTTGGAACCAGCAAGTGATGGCATAGCGATTGAGGATGATCAGTTCCGGCTTGGACACAACGAATTAGATAATGCAACCGTTACACGGTCAGCCCCGCCTGAGACGGGACTGTACTATCGGTCCGTCGAAGAATATCGATATTATGCACTGTTACCGGGCCCGGTCATTGACTGGCTGTACCAATATCATCCATGGCTTCCACTGGCTGGCATCAGTGCAGTCATCGGTGGCGTTGCGTATGGAGTCGGTCGGGCATTGCTTGGATCCCGCAACGCCGTGCGTCTTCGATCACGGAGCCGGACAAGAGATCGATACGAATGATTACCAAGATTAGCTCCCAAAAAGAGGGTTTGTAACGTAATGAGAAAACTTGGTATGACAGGTTGATTGCAGTCAAATTCCGTGTCAGTTGAGATGCGTCAATATCTCAGGGGCAATCCATGTGGCATCCGCCTCGATTATTCTGTGAAATACCAGTGTATCAGTATAGTCAGAGGACATCGGATAGATTTTCTCGAGTATCTTCAGTGCCAACGTGGATGCGGAAATTGCCGTCCATTTCGCCGAGAAACTCTGATGCAGGTGGTGTTTCAATGGTAATGTCGACGTTCACAGCACCCAGTTCTCCGACCTGAGGCAGATCATCGACATCATTGTAGTCGTCAACAAGCAATGATGTTCCATCCTCAATCATGTCGGCCTCCTCGCCGTGAGCTGTCATGGTGATTTCTTCGAGTTCGTCAAGTCCATCAATTTCAATTCCAACCCGGAGCTCAGTGCTACTGGTATTCTGAATCTGGAAGATTTCCGTAAAGTAAAATCGTGTTGCAGGGTTCAACCCGTTGCCACCCATTGTAGGTCCGCCGGTAAACGACAGTCCAAGCTGTCCAAAGGTGGTGTCAGTCGCGTATCGGTCATCAAGAGCGGTGAGTTCAATCAGTCCAGCGCCATCACCAGCTGTGGAGACACCAAAGTCACGCTCAGCTTCTGCGGTGCCAAATGCACCACTTCCGATGGCTGCAGTGAGCCCAGCAAAGATCGACCCGGCACTGAAGACAAACGTCCGCCGTCTCATTGTTGGGGCTCCATTATTGTATGTACCTCCTATGTATAGACGGTTGTATAAATTACCATTTAAGCTCGGTTTATATTGTATTGGCTTACCGGAATATGGGATTTGATTAGTTCAATAGACGCCAGAAAAGCATGGCAACGGTGGTATGTGCTGCTTGAAGATGGTCAAGGAGCAGCACAGGGCTCATTAATCCGGTGAGATGGAATTAGCAACACTCTTCGATTGATTATACCACTGGTATATATCCGATGACAACTGAATAAATTTGTGCGCCTCATCTACACAAAAGCTTAATTGCATTGTGTTCGTTTCACTGTAAATCTCGACAACTACCGAATTATTTTTATTCCGAGCAATAGAGTACGTAAGAGATCCAATCTCGGAGGTTTCTTTCTTATCTGTCTGATTGCAAGTTAATGAGGAAACAATAGAATCAGCTAACACACATCCGATACGTAGCACAAACTCAATGAACGAGTCGAGAGTATGCTCACTGATGCGTGTCTCACATTTGTCTTCGGTTTTGAGTTTCTCAACCCGGAGTACATCAACAGATGACGGATTGATCTCAATCTGAATTTCGAAACTTTCTCCAGAACCTCTTAGAAATTTTTCACTGAAGTATGTTTTCCGGCCTGCCGACATAACTGCTTTACGTCGCTCAGCAATTCTCTTCTGTCGTTGCTCGTTACTGTGTCGAATCATATGTTCAATTACTGCGCGGTATATCGTCTGGCCGGCAACTGGCTTTGAAGAAAAGTTAAGATTAAACTCCACTTCATGAGACCAGTCAATCTCTTTTTTCTGATGAATTTCTTCTTTGTTTGACCCGTCTTGAAATTCCGAGAACAGTGTTTGATTATCGTCATACTCTGGAAGCACATGCCTAATATCATGCTTTTTAAGACCTATACATATCTCATCAGATGTTTCACCTTGTTTATGAGGGACAGCGTATGGCCAGACAGAAACTGGGGAAGGGAGGCTAACGTCTTCGTAATCAGGAGAATCACCCGTATAGTTCTTTTCAAAGAGCCAGATTACGCTAGCACCATTAGTAAGATAGTTTTCTGTCGTGTTAATGATGTCTTTCTGATTATTTTGATATTGCACTTCAACGGCAATTCCTTTTCCAAGTGGAAACTGTGGTTCATCAAATTTGACGAATACATCAGCACGACGGGGGACATCTTCCGTCACAAACTCGGTATTTACGGTTGCATCAGGATACTTCGCTTGAAGTTTTTCAGCAGCAATTGATTTCATCTGAAGATGAAGAGCTGATTCGCCACCACAGGCGGTCTCTGGTGGATGATAGAAGTGTCGAGCCCTAGAAGACCCATCCTTAACGCGAAGGATACCCCCACACACGGGACATTTAACTTCCTCATCGTCTCCTACTCCAACAGGAATTCGGGGACGTTCGCTGACGGGATCCAGGGCAATGAATGGCATTATCATAACCTAATAGATATGATAACATATATTTTTAATATGAAAATCTGGAATCAGACCACTCTGATTCGTACTATAAAATCATTTCTATGACATATATAATTCGTCCTATCCTATTAATGTAAACAAAAATGTAGGTCAATACCAGACGAGCAGGGAATCAGCAAGGTTTGCTACCACAGTTGCATTAGAATAGCTATACTTTTTACGCGGGATATTGAATTGCTTACACATTGTCTATGAGCAGTGCCCCACAGCTGTCTGAACCACGTGTTCTTGCATCCACAAAACAGGCTGTGCTTCGGGACGATGCTGAACAGTCCTATGCGGTCACAGATACGCAGTTTGCAACAAGAGAGTGGCTCGCTGGACAGACGATTTCAGACGACATCCGCGATATTCTTTCGCCGTTCAACCGCGTGAAGGTCGGCAGTGGCTATCCAGATATTGTGGCTGTGACGCCACTTGATGAGGAGTTTATTGTTGCAGACGAGCAACCAGCAGAACCGCCGCTGGTTGCAATTGAAGCAAAAGGCTACGATGATCGGGGATCAATCAATGTCGAGCGAGGGATTGTCCAAGCACATGACCGGCTCACAGAAGCAAATGTCACATATGTCGTTGCACCGACAGCAGCGATTGGGCAGTCAGCACAGACACTCGCCAGACAGTTGAATATCGGCATCCTTGGAGTGAGCGATGCAGAGACGATGAACGTAATTGAACGACCACGGTTTGTTGGCAATCAGGGCACAAATGAGGCGAGGGCAATTCGATTTCAGGCGAGTGCGCAGGGCGTTGCCGATCAGTCGTTCAGTTTGAATCATCCAAAGAACTATCTCGGATATCCACTGGCGTTGTATCATCCTGAAGAGACGGCGTCAGTATTATCTGAGTATGTTGTTAGTGACATCAAGGGTGCTCGAACAGGGGCATCATTCCTTGGTATGATCGAGACATCACCACGGGGAGAGCAGTTGACACCGCTTGGAAAAGAGGTAGTTCGATTTGCACATGACAGATATGGATCTGTTGAAGCCGCACTACAGGAGTTTGAAGGCTGGAAACGATCACGAAAGCGGTTTTATGATCTCGCGCCAGAGTGGGGATTAATCACAAGGCGAGTGCTCTGGGAGTATCCTGCAACGAAACTCATTGTCGAAGAATTACAGACACTCCATCAGCGAGGAAACACAGACCCGTCGTTAGTGGAGTTTGTAACACATCTCAACCAGCAGAGTCCGTCATTTACAATTGAACTGTTTATCAAAGGAGATGAACTGGTTCGACGGAGAGTGTTAACCAACGATGGTGAGTTACGAACGATGGTACTTGCTGATGGCAAGGTATATCACTCACCGACAGTGTTCCAGCTCAAGGCAATGTTATATCATGCTGGGATTCTCACAGAGCGAGGGAGAGAGCCGAATCGGCTTGATCCTGAATCAGATATCTGGAAGTTGGAACAACATGTCTGAGAAAGACTGGCAAAAGAATCATCAGTAATCTGTGTTTTTGTCCATATATGTCAACAAAGCGGTTGAAGAGTATTGTCCCAATGTACGGAGGGGCAACCCAGTACGTGGAGACACTCGATGATATCCTTGATTTTGTGAGAGCACATAATCCGACAACAGACGAAATCATCGGGTGGCATCGTGGAAGCTTTCCGCAGGTGTCTAGTCAAGATTCGATTATGCGACGAGTACAGTATCTTCAGCAGGTTGGCTTTATCGATCAAAAGGATAACCAGTGGACAATTGACGAGTTGGGAAATGAATATCTCAACAATAGAGAACTCAAACGACTGTTAGAGATTATGTGTGACCGGAATGTTGGATTACGAAGTCTTCTGTATGAGTTATCATCCGGTCCAATGACACTTGAAGAAATCAATGCACAGCAGTTGAACACGCATCCGGAGCTGGGATGGAATCCGGAAAAGACTGATATGGCCAAACAGCGAACCAACTGGCTCAGAAGCATGGATGCGGTCGAACGGACAAATGGTAACTATCAGTTAACTGAACAAGGAAGATCATTCATCAGTCAAGCAATTGGGGAGTGGGCTAGCGCAGAACAGTTGACGTCTGCGGAGAATGAGTTTGACGCAGGAACGTATGAGACAACAGTGCAGGCTCGGGCAGTGGACCCAGAGTTTCGGGCTTCGGCATTATCACGATATGAGCATGAATGTCCGATTTCTGGAGTTGATCACCCGAGACTTTTGGACGTCGCACATGTGCTACCGTGGAGCGAATATCCCGATCACAGAGCGGATTTATCCAACGTAGTTGTCCTAAGCAAAACACATCATGCTGCATTCGATCAGGGATTCTTTACAATTGATCAGAATTACACATTGCAAGTAAATCCTGATTTTACCACGCAAAGTGACTTACTACGCCAGACAATTTGCAGTCAAGATGGCGAGCGGGTTCCAACGCTGGAAGAGCAACTAAATGATGACTATGTCGCACAACATAATGCTGAGTTCAACTGGGTATAAGAAACCGGTTACTATTAATCCAAAAACAAACGATCGATATCATAGATTGTCTTATTCTTGTTTTCACCAGGTGATACGTCAGATAACGGAAAGTATGCTTAACACGTAGAGATTGGTTTCGCTAATGTTGATAAACATCCTCCAAGAAGTACGTAGCAGATGATATTTGCTCCTGCAGTAGAAGACTTGAACACTCTGGACGGTCCGCTCTATGGTCCCAAGTCATTTCGTGACTACGTTCGGGAGCACGATCTCAGTGCAACAAGGACAGCACGGTATATTTCAGTCAACAATATTGACGAACTTGATTCATTACTTCGTGAGCATGATATCATGGTGCTGCGTGTTGGATCAGCACCGAACGGGACAGGAACAGCATTTCTACTTGTTGAGGCCCCGAACGGAATATCAGAGTATTTTCTCAAGGATACAAGATTATTCAAAGACCAAGCACCAGAACAAATCAATAGTCCATTAGAGGAGGATCGATTACTGAGCTTCTCGATTTTGCCGACGCTGTCGGAGACGTCGCTGGTCAATTTTGGACTGGCTTCAGGGGCGCTAGCTGAAGCGCTCAGACTTGACACATCAGGATCGTTGCCACCACCAGCCACAGGACAGTCAACATTCACATTTGAGCTACGACCTCACAGTGAGATCGACAAAACAGTAACCCACCGTGCCGGTCAGATCGAAATTGACACGCTATTTGCCGAACGCAGAAACGGAGACATGGCACTGTTCGTTATTGAAGCAAAGACAGGAAGTTACGCGACATTGGCGGCGCACAAACTTGTATACCCAATTTTGGCGATAGCTGATGCTGTGCCAGTCCACATTGACATTATTCCCGTGTATCTACGGTGTCGACAGGTAAATGATCGGATTATATTCGACACCACAGAGTGTCGTTTTCCAGATCCTCGGAACCGGCTTGGAGGGCTTGACGAACTAGCCGTGCAGACCGTACGATCTATCGAGATAGAGAGGGACTTGTACAAATAAGTTGAGAAGTCAATTTGTAGTTGGCGTGTAGTGTCGACCTGCTAGCCGTTGCAAATTGGTTTTGTGGATCCTGTCGTGATTAGAGATTGGCATGGAATAACTTGCCAATACAGTTATCTGGATTGACACAGAAAAAGTACACATGGCAGATGATAAGCGTGGACGAGAGCGAAAAGCACGGAAGGCAGAGCGACGTCAGATTCGTCGAGAGATTGAAGAGGAGTTAGAACGGATGGATGAGTCCGAGCCACCGATCCCGCCAGAGGAACTTGCTGACGTCGAGGTGGAGCTTCAAGAACTATCATATCCAGTAACTGGGTCCGAAGTTGTTGATACAGCCGGTGATACAACACTTGAAGGGACAGAGAAAACATACCAAGTGATGGAGCTTATACCCGATACTAATGCAACGTTTGAGTCACCAGCAGCTGTTCGAGAAGAGATAAAGCGCCCGACCGTAGCGGCCGCGATGAAACGGATTGGTGAAGCAAGTGATGATCTGTCAAATGGAGAATTATCCTCATCCCAGTATAATACATACAGAAAGACATTGGTTGCACTCAAGGAGATTAAGCCGGATGACAACGACGAAGGAGTTGCCGTCATCACGGATTGGATACTCACACACATCGAAGAAAAAGAAAACCTACCAAAGTCCCGGGCTGTACGCCGTCGAGCTGCCAAATTCTGCAGAAATAATGGATATGAAATTCCCAGAGACGAGTGGATGGGGGTGTAATTCTGTATAATTAAGTCGTATCTTTGGTCTCCTCCACACGGCTAAAGCCGGTGGGCGTTCGCCTCGATACTGCTGTAATATTGATCTAAAATTTGTCCTACTACTAAATTAAGCACGTGCTGAGAGATCGGTACAGTTAGTTAACGCCTTCCAGAGGAGAAATCACGCTTTTTGCCATCAGGGACGTCTCGGAAGAGACGAGAGAAACTGTCGCGAAAGTGAACTCGAAAGTCAAAGAACTCGTCAGGACACGGGACTCCGGTGACAGGTGTCGTCACCGGAACAAGGCTCTAGCCCCGTCCCCCTCTTTCGTCGTTTGTCGTCGTTTGCTAGAACATACATACAACTAACCGTACGACACTAACATAACCGCACTAACATAATTTGGTTAATTCCGTGAGAGATTAACCCTTCTCAGGGGTGGAATTTGCCCCGGGGACATGTTCATCCGGTGACGACACTTGTCCCCGGACTGGATTGATCACTATCCATCGAGTGTGACTCTCCGGGAATCTCTGCATCATCCGGGATAATGATGCGTCGCTCTTTGTAGGTCAACCCGTCTGTTCGACGCGTCTTTTTCTTTACCTGAATCCGATTCCGCGTCAGCATATGCATCACGTCGATAATACGAGACACCAGTTTCTTCGCGTATTCTTGACTCACGTCTGAACGTTCTCGAATAATCCACATCTTCAAATCCGACGCGGAAACATATTCACGGACGTTTTTACACCCACGTTTCCACGGACTATGCCGATTACCCCGAGAAGCCCACAGCTCAGCCGCCAATTCTTCAGCATCTGAATTTGTCGTTCGGTTAAACGTGTCCTCATCCATCCGGTTTAATTTCTGAATTGGTAGTAGATCCTCGTATGGAAGGGCATCAGGGCCATTCGCTTCGATATCATCCGGGAGGTCTTTCGCCTTGTAGAAGACCTCACCGTCTCGCTTGACTGTCTTTAATTGGTCAGGCCCGTCTGGTAGCAGATCTGGCATGACGTGGTCTTTCCGGAGTTTACTGCCCTTTTGCAGTTCTTTACTGTGCAGTTCACAGAGCATGTCTCGGTACTGGTCGATCCACTCTGTGACCCAACCTTCTTGCTTAGATTCAAGATCAATGATTGTCGAATTGAGCTCGTCAACTTCTTCATTCGTTTCTTCGAGCTCTTCACGTAGTTCGTCGTTTTCCTCGCGTAATTCCTCGTTAGCCTCTTTGAGTTCTGCAATCTCGTCTTTCAGCGAGTCAATTTGAGCGTCTTTGGCTTCAAGTTGATCAGATAGCTTGATTACCTGCGATTCAAGGGAATCAACTCGTGAAACAAGATCACTCATCACAACCACCTCCAGTAGTGCTAAAAGCAGGCTGCTGTGCTGGGTTGGTGGCGATGGTATGTGCTAGCGATACACCTGTTCGTGCGAGACTTTGATAGTCTCGTAGTGTGTTTCTCTGCATGGCTTCCGTACTTGCCTACGGGAGCCGTCGCAGGTCGGTGTCCTCGCACCGGCCTGCAACTTCTCACTAATTCTGATCCGCTATCAGAAACAAGTGTCTCCCGTTGCGTTAATTTCTATTTTCCGACAGTATAAAATTACCTGAATCTGTCTTGCAAGTAACTTTCCAATAATCAGCATGTCATATCAACATCAACATAGTCCTGATCGTACGGAACGTGTATCGCTTCTGTTTACCGAGATTGACGAAGCATGGGAAACTGAATGGACTCCGGGTAAACTGGAGTCCATGTCTGAACGCACTCAATCTGAGTTATTGACCCGAATAGGCTGAAGTTCGTTCCTTGGCCAGCCAAAAGTAACTAATCTTGCTCGTCTGGACATACAGCCTGTGCGCTCTTGTCCTTCATCGGCATGTACAACTATACATTATCAGATTAATATCTTAGTTATGTGCCGTGGTATCGGAGTAGATCTCATCTTGGGAATACACACTATGACGAGAACGGTATCCATCATGAATCAAATATATGCCAGGTAAGATTGCACGTAAATACGCTGATCTTATCTCATCTCGAAGCAAGCTTGTCGTAGCGATTATTCTCTTGTTAACCGTTATTGTCGGAGGCGGCGTTGCCGTTGGCGAAATGGACGAAGCTGGGCTTGGTGAGTTTGAAATTGATTCACCAGAGACTGAAGCAAGTGACTTTATTGCGGAGAATTACGGCCAACAGGAGGGTGTTGTTTCGCAGATTGTCGTCAGAGATGAGGGTGGAAATGTACTAACACAGGACTCGCTGGTGGCTGGGCTTGAATTCCAACAGACAGTGCAGGATGATGACGACCTCAATGCGACACTTGACGGGGACGGGTTTATTGGAGTGGAAAATGTGCTTGGTTCTGCTGCATATTTCCAAGCAGGTGAACCACCGCAGAGCACTCCGAACGTTACTGAACAGCGAAATGCATTAGCTAATCTTTCCGATGATGAATTTGATGGGCTGCTTGAATCAACGCTTGATCCTGACGCTGATATCCCGGGTGACCAGGATCCATATCAATTCCTTCCAACCGCATATGAACCGGGTGACACAACATCCGAAGCTCGGCTCACGCTCTTACTACAGATCGATGACAGTGGGGAAGATGAAGACCCACAGGCAGCATACGACGCACAGGTCCAGATACAACAGCTGCTTGCAGACCAGTTCGACGATGCATTTATTTTTGGACAAGGAATTAGTAACGAAGCATCCAGTCAGGCAACCGGCGATAGTTTTGCGATCATCACACCGTTTGCTCTGATTATCATCATCGTGGTGTTGGGCGTTGCATACCGGGATGTACTTGATTTCTTGCTTGCAATCGGCGGAATTGCACTCGTGTTGATATGGATGGCTGGAATCATGGGATGGCTCGAAATCCCGATGAACGTCATTCTTATCGCCGTCCCATTCTTGCTTGTTGGGTTGAGTATTGACTATGCATTACATGTCGTGATGCGGTATCGTGAGGCAGGATATGGTCGCCTCGATGTGCAACAAAATGGCGAGGAACAGGCAGATGGCAAAAAAGGTGAAACCAACGCCGAACCAGAAAAGAGAGAATCTAATCCACCAGATGACGGTCTTTCTCGGGCAATGTACCTTCTTATCGAAGGAATCCGAGATGACAAAGCGGCACGTACTGTGTCAGATGAAGCTCGTGACGATTCTGATGAGGTGGCCCCAGCAGTTCGAATCCGAGCAGCGATGGCTGCCGGGCTGGCAAGTGTCATTCTCGCCATTGGTGCAGCAACGTTCTCAACCAGTGTCGGGTTTTTTTCAAATATCGTCAGTCCACTGCCAGCAATTCGAGACTTTGCAGTGCTCAGTGGAGCTGGGATTCTTGCAACGTTCGTTATCTTCGGTGCGTTCATCCCGGCACTGAAAACTGAAATTGATACCGTTGCTGAAGAGCGATTCGGATGGAATCGGCTGAAGCCTGCGTTTGGCGTTGGAGAAAGCATCGCAAATCGGCTGCTGTCTGGTATCGCTGCGTCTGTATCTCGTGTTCCGGTTGGTGTCATTATCATAGCCTTCTTGTTAGCGACAGGGGGCGCGTACGGAGCAACCACAATTGATACTGAGTTTAATCAAGCGGATTTCCTGCCGGAGGACCCACCAGACTGGACAAGCAATCTTCCGGGACCACTACAACCCGGGTCATACACAATTAGCGATGATTTCGAGTATCTAAGCACGAACTTTCAGCTCCAAGGCGATGATTCACAGTCACAGATACTAATACGTCCGAATGGAGGGGAAGTAACAGATGAGGACGTGCTCCCCGCAATTGACAATGCAACTGCTGATGTTGATCCGGATAGTTCCATAGTAATGCGTTCTGATGGGACTGCGGCTATTGAGGGCCCGCACACAGTACTGCGTGATGTTGCTTCTGATCATGATGAGCTCAATGCAAAAATCAATGATCGTGATCAGACGGGGAATGGCCTACCAGATGAAGACGTACAGGAGGTGTATGATCTGCTGTTCGAGCTTGAGGAACAATCGGCAGCGAATGTTCTTAGTCGTGACAATGGCGAGATCACTTCTGCTCGACTTATCATTAGCGTTCAACGTGCAGAGTCGGTACAGACAATTGCCGATGATACGGCAGTAATCGCTGATCGAATTGAAGCAGACACTACAGGTATCACGGCTGTTGCTACGGGGATTCCCGTTACAGAAGCCGTGCTGCAAGATGCACTGTTAGAGAATCTGGTTCAAGCATTTGCGATCACACTTGTGATTATTTTGGCATTCCTAACATTGCTTTTCTGGTTCAAATACCGTGCACCATCGTTCGGGCCAGTTGTGCTTGCACCAGTTGTTGCGTCGCTTGCCTGGTTGCTTGGCGTGATGTCTGTGCTCGATATTTCATTCAACAGCGAAACAGCTGTTGTAACAAGTCTCGCAATCGGTCTCGGTGTTGATTACAGTATCCATGCCGGTGAACGGTTTATCGACGAACGGGAACGACATGATTCATTAGAGGATGCACTCCAAGCAACGATCACAGGGACAGGAGGTGCGCTGCTAGCAAGTGCTGGTACGACTGCCGCTGCGTTTGGTGTGCTAGCACTGTCTCTTGCTCCACCGCTCCAGCGCTTTGGCATTGTTACTGGAACGGCTGTTGCATTCGCGTTCTTTGCCTGCATCACGGTCTTGCCGTGCCTGCTGGTCGTTCGAGAACGGTTGAAAGACCGAGGCTCATAGAGCTGGTCTAGCTCACGCACTACACAGAACGGTTTTTTTGGCAATTAATTACGTCAGCTCCGGTAATCGCAAATCGTGCTCCACCCTGATCGCTTTCGGTTACCGTGATGTTCCAGTCGTGGGCCTCGACGATGTCCTTTACAATAGCTAAACCAAAGCCAGAGCCCGTCTCTTCAGGGGAGTATCCCGGCTCAAAGATTTTATCCCGCCTTTCCTCAGGGATTCCAGGACCACCATCTGCAATGTAGAAACCATTTTCTGTATCACCCACTGTGATATGGACTGGCTCACGACTGTGTTCGACGGCGTTGCGCAGCAAATTTTCTACGGCCTGTTGAAGTCGACTCTGATCAGCACAGATTGTTGTTTCTGTGTTTATGTCAAGTGTTGCTTCTGCTGCTTCGATGTTCTGCCAACTTAGGCGAGCAAGGCTATCTACCTGAACTAGCTCAGTGTCTCCAATCTCGTCGCCTTGCCGAGCAAGTGTAAGCAAATCGTCAATCAATTCTTCGATACGACTCAGTGCATCAATAGCATCATCTAAGTGCTCACTGTCACATTCCTCGGTTGCAAGGTTGAGCCGACCACTGGCAACATTGAGAGGGCATCTAATGTCGTGGCTTAGTGTGCTGGCAAATTTATCAAGACGCTCGTTTTGTTGCTTTAGTTTCTGTTCACGTCGTTTTTGCTCGGTGATATCAGTGACATATCCTAACTGATGCGTTATTTCACCATTGTCATTGGAAATATTCTTCGTATAATCTAACACCCAGACACATTCCCCCCCTTTACTTATCACCCGATATGGTTGATGTTTAAAGTAGTCTACTTCCGGATCACGGTTAGCTTCAACTTGGGCCGTTACTCGATCAAGATCATCCTCATGGATAATATCAGCAAACCGAAAGTCATCAGCCATAATTTCTTCAGGAGAATATCCAAAAACCTCAGTCACATTTTCAGAAACGTACTCAACAGGCCAGTCCTCGGTATCCTGCCACTTCAAAACAACAACTGGACCCTGAGCGAACATGTCGCGTTCTTCTCTAAGATGTATTTCCGCCTGTTTTCGATCGTCAATGTCGATATGAATCCCAACTGCGCGCATTGGCGTTCCATCCTCATCACGCTCAAATATTTTCCCCACATCGCGGATCCATTTCCAGTCTCCATCAGCAGTTCGCATTCGATGTTCGGTGTCGTAGTACTCGGTATGATTGGCGATGTGGTCATCTAAGGCTGCTTGCACAGCATCAAGATCATCAGGGTGAACGCGCCGTTCCCATTCATTAAGATGTGACCCAATGTCATCAGGATCATACCCCAGCATGGTAGCCCAGTTATCGTTGAAGGTCACTGAATCAGTCTGTATGTTCCAGTCCCAAATCCCAAGGTTTGCCCCATCAATCGCAAGTTCCAATCGTTCTTGAAGCTCTTTGAGTGTCTGTTCGCGTTGCTTTTGATCGGTGATATCCCGGATAATTCCAGCAATACGGACAACATCCCCATCGTCATCTAAAACTGGCTCGGCTTTTGCCTGTACCCATCGGTTCTCGCCGTCAGGTCGGGCAAGCTGACACTCAATTGTTTGTGGATGGCCATCGGCGGCCCGATCCATTGCTTGACTAACTGCTTCTCGGTCTTCTGGAACAATGGATTCCAGCACTTGCGTTGGATCGTTCTGTATGTTTGTGACGGACTCCCCCCACAGGTCTGTATACGCTGAGTTGATAAATTCAAACTCGCTAAAGTCATTCGAGACAATGAACAGGACGTCATCGGTCTGTTCGGCGAGTTGTATGAGCTTTTCCTCTGCCTCTCGGGCAGCTTGTTGTGACCGATACTGTTCGACAACATTCTGGATCCGATTCGCCAATACGGTATACTGACCTGTACCAGTCTCTTTTTGCAGGTATTCAGTTACGCCAGCAGAGATCGCTTTACTGGCGATTTCTTCGCTTCCTTTCCCTGTAAATAGGATAAACGGAAGTTCTGGATGATCCTCACGAACTTGTGTAAGGAGTTCGATGCCACTCTGCCTGGGCATCTCATAATCTGAGACGATACAGTCGACATCCTGATCGCCAAGTCGGTTAATCCCCCCGCGTGCTGATGTTGCGGTTATGACATTGAACTCATCGTGTTCTTTTTCCAGAAAGGCAGCAACCATATCCACGAATTTAGGGTCATCATCAACGTGGAGGACAGTTATTGGTTCTGCCATAACCATGTCAATTCCAAATTAATTGTAATCATACATTATATTAACTATATATTTTATTATTTGAGAAACATTATTTATGAAATTAGCTCCCCTAAAACAGAGAAACTAAACGATTTATAGCAGTTATGAAGCGGTTTATGAGCGAATCAGAGATATCATTATCACTGTCATCATCAACATCATATGTCCGGATGCGCTTCAGTTATTATTGATAGATGTCATCTTAGCAACTACAGCAGAAATTTTAAAGTTCTTAGCAATGTGATTGAAATGCGTTCGCTGCAGTACAGATAGTCGTCTATCGACTTACAGCGGTAGCAAGGCGAAAGCCCATCGGCTTTAGCCGTGGGATGAAGCCGACATGATATGCCACAAGCTACGCGACACAGACCGGTTGTAATCTCAACGTTTATTTTATCAGAGGGGTTATGATTCTGCGGACATGTGACATGCTGCTGCGGGGAACGTGCTCATGCTCAAGCTGGCCACGAGTGCGTCTTAACTCCTACACTCACACACCTTCGCAGCCCAACCAGCAGCAGTTGGCATGTCATCACAGGACTCCCGATCCGTGGCTGCAACCGGGAGTCAGGCCGATGGCCCGGCCTGCTGCTCACGGTGCTGGACGCCCGTGAGTGTCACTCCGTCGTTGGAGGGCAACACTGAGCGGATACTCAAGACGCCACACCCACACCGTGTGGGCCGAAGGTGCATCAGCGAACCCGCAAGTTCACAGCCGGGGTAATCGATCTGGGTGGATTACCCACGGAGGAATCCCACGGCTTTAGCCGTGTGGAGGAGGTCAAAGGAACGTGCTTTGAACCGTGACAACAACGGGATACGAGAAAATAGCCGTCAAAATCACGAAAACGACTCCACGTCCAAATAGTCTGAGCAGTACAGAAGACTCCGAGCCATCTGACACGATTGCTGGTGGCTCGCCGACTCGCCGCAGAGCTGAAGGGAGATCGCTTCATCAGGTGCGGTGATTATGTATTGATGATCGCTGGCTCCCCAGTCATTATCTTTGTCTGTATGTTCATCTGCAATGCCAGTCACATATACACCGTCACCGGGATCAAGACGGTTTTCTCTAACACGGGTGTTACCAGTTCTATTTCGATGATCTTGGCTGAGCATCCGCTTCATTCCCTCAGGATCAACCAGTATCTCACGCCCATTGCTTTCGAGGATAAACTGAGTTGATTTGACACCGTCACTGACTGTGTTCCAAGTATATTCGACGTCCCCATCTTCGTCTTTCTGTCGCTGGCGTTTCTCTTTCTCGTACTCGCAGAGGATTGACTCTGTGCTTGTATACGGAGCAACAACTGTTTGTTCGGCTGAACGGGCAATACCCTCAAATTCGACGGGGCCTGATGAGATCGTCAACAGCGAGTCAGGATCGGACGATCGTAACTTCCACCACGCCCTGAAGTATCCGGTTGATATCATTCCAAATACGAGTACCATGCCGACGAATAGACCAACCCCAGCGAAAGCACCTGTTAGCGGGGCAAGAATGAAGTATACAATTGGTGCTGAAATAAACCCGACAATAATTCCGGCAATCGGGCCTCCATCTTTACCAACTCCTGGTATCCAGTTGAACAACTTTGCGACACCATTGTAATTGTTCCACACTCCATAGCCTAACAGGAGAGGCCATATCAAGAGCAGACACAGATACACACCGCCTACGAAGATGTTCTTTAGCGTGTGTCCTTGACGCAAACCTGGGACTGCCTCAATGAGTTGCATCTGTTGTTTCGTGTTCCCACCCCCGTTGCTATGGTCAACATGCTTGGTTTAGCTAATTAGCCTGTTTCATGGACTGACAAAGAATAAAAATGCCGCCCACAACAAAAGTGAAATAATCGGATTTCTTTAGCGATGTTTATACTGAGCAGTCAGATTAATCATAATCCTATCACTAACGAATAACAGGTACTGAGATGTATCAATTAGGACATTACGGGGCAGCACTAGCAATGTTTGCACCTGTTGGAGCCCTCCTTATTGGAACCGGACAAACTACTCCAGCCATTGTCGGCTGGATGAGTGCCGTTGCTGTCTCAACATTACCTGATCTGGACAGTCGGGTTCCACTTTTTGAGCACCGCGGGATCACTCATACGGTATGGTTTGTGATACTCTGCTCTGGAATCATTGGGATTGGAGCAGCAGTTGTGTTTCCAGCAATGTATCTATATGTCACACTGGGTGTCTTCGTTGGACTAACATCACACTTACTAGCAGATGTACTGACGCCGATGGGGATTCGGCCGTTTGGGCCGATCTACGCTCAAAAATATACCCTCCGACTGACAAAAGCTCGAAACACAATCGCGAATTATGTTATCCTTGCCTTTGGAATTATTGTGAGTATAGCCGCGATCTATATTGGTAGTGTGGTCTGAGCCTGACAGAACCTCACGCTCACAGGAGGTGATGGAAAGGGCGGACAGAAAACCAATCATCACTATTCTGTTTCAACTGCCATCTGTTCTGTTGCTTCTGGGACTTCGATAGTGTTAATCAGCGATGCATCGTCACCGACAGATCCAACTGCTATCTCTGTAGTCACATCTGCATCGGTACCTGCACTTCCAATTGTAACCTCGGCAATCCCGTTTTCATCAAATGAGAGGGGTGTAGACGGGCCAGCCAATCGATCGTTTGGTGCTTCATCAAACTCATCGTAGTAGGCCGTCACCGCGTAGTTAGTCATTTCTTCACCAGCGAGTTCAGGGGCCTCAACAGCAAGAGTAAATGGATCTGATAGATTCACTGCCTCAAGCTCATCGTACTGTGCTTCACTTGGGTCTCCGTCGAAATTAGTTATCGGTGTGGTTGTGGTAGCATTCGTGTCCGTAACAACAGCGAGTTCGTCATCAGGGTCTGTATCTTCTGTTTGATCATCCACTGGAGCCGAGAATTCAGATAGTGACGTGGTACGTTCATCCTGCTCCCAGATAATTCTGAGTTGTTCACTGTTGTTATTTGGTGTTATCTCAATGGTATCTCCGGCTGCAATCGTTTCGGGGGCGTTGTCGATTGTTCCACCACTGATATTTAGATTTGATCGAGCAATTGGATCGCCTCCTTCATGAGCAACTGAGACAGTCTCTTCACTAACTTCATCGGTGTCAAATGCAGCTGTCGGAGCAGGTTCACCGAGCGATCCTTCAACATTCAGAATAAATACGGCACTAACAGCCGCAAGCACAACGACAAGTGCAACTAATAAGATTGATCCAAGGACTGGAATAACCCCCCGATTGTCCCCATTCATTTGAGAGATACTTATCGGAAGATAGTAATTTCTATACTATCAACAGTGTTTCGGATACCTGAGCAAAATCAGGATTAGGAATTAGCTGACGTGATGTCTCGAAGGTCTGGGTGTGCCGCTACGCCAGATTCATTAGGCCGACATTTAATAGATTCACGTTTATTTTGCCATTCCCGGTGTCGGCGGTGTACGAATATCGGGATTTCCGGGACATCAAGCATTTGCGCAATAGCAAGTCGGTGTTGACCGTATGACCGCCACAGTAGTTCACCATCCCGACCAAGATCGACGTTCACCTCATCCAGCACTGGTGTTGCTTGCAGACCCAATTGCCGGAGTTCCGTCTGTGATCGGTACCCATCACACTTTATTTGCTCATACAACTGCTCGATCTCCTGGCAGCGTCGTTCAAAATCACTAACGGAAGTATATCCCCATGCATTTCCGAACCGGTCAAGTTGCTCACAAAACGCTTGGTAGAGCTGCGTTTCTTTCCACGGTTGTCCATATTCGAAATGTTCCAAGAGGCCTTGAACAACCGGCTGGTCGGAAAACGGTCGGGATTGCTGATCCCACTCACCATCAATGACTTGGCCCCATTGCGGATATTTGGGACTGTGTTCGACAATACTCTCGGTTATCTTGTTTGGATCGACTGTGACAACTTTGAACGGATTTGCATCTGTGAATCGACACGGGTTGATCGACCGCAACATAGCATGAATACGTTGATAGACAGAAAATGGAAACCGTCGTCTACATGGCTGTGTGACCCGAGACTGCATTGCACGGACAATCCATCCGCGTAACCAGCGTAAGTTGACCACCGTTTGATCATTAGTAGTATTAAGAAATAATAAATTGTAGCGGTACAAGAGAAAACATCACAATAGCAAGAAGACCACAGGACTTGGTGTCGGAGTCATTCTAAATTGACGGTAAAAGTATAGTCACCCCAGTGGCAAAGACAGCGATAATTGCTTGTGTAAGGATAACGAGCGATAGAACTACTCTGATCGAAGGCCGAGACATTTGTCGCTGTGTATATGGGATACTGATCATCCAGTCAGCCTGCTTTGCCTGCCACCACCCGGCTACAGTAAGTGTGACGGTAAATAGGATCAAATCTTCTACGTTAAACGGACCCACAAAGAGTACGACAAACAGATTAAATGCTGTTAAAGCAATGGCGATGACCAATGCTCGTTTTACTCGCCGCGAAGGCTGACTGCCAATCACGCCCCCTGCGATAGACAGAACCATCTGTCCTAGCAAGGCTCCAGCGACAACATCGACTGCATGATGTACTCCAAGTATGATGCGAGTCATTCCAACCAGTGCAATGACACTGATTGCGGCACTGTATCGCTTTACAGACGTACTAACGGGGAGGATACGAGCCAGCGAAAGATACACGATTGCTGTCGTTACTGCGTGTCCACTCGGGAATCCAGCTCCTGTGTCAATTACAAAGAACTCATACAAACGCGAAAGAATGATAGGGAAATCCGCAGCAGTGGCAAACGGTTGTTCTGGTCGAGGGATCGGATAAGCGGTTTTGATAGCCCGCCAGCAAGCAGTTCCAGCCATCAAAATCCCCCATGTGACCAATGCCTCACTGCGGTTATACCGCTTGTACACGACATACAGAACGAGCGTCACAAACCACAATGATCCCAGCTGGGTAAGGGCGGCCACAGGAAACGCTAGTGCATCAGGTATAATCTGCTGTAGCCAAGTCACTTCGCCTATCCCACGGACCATTCAATACCTGTGCCTAAGGATTTGCATTCTTTTGATCTTGCGGTGATAACAGAATCTGCAGCGTCTTCATATCAATGTGGATAAATAGGTGTTTGTGCTGTGCATAACACCGATTACCGACTAGTTCTAAGTGTCGGTAGATGGATAAGGAGGATGAGAAGGACACGACGATTTCGTCGCTACGGTCAATCACTCGCGGGGCATCTCTGTATACCGTTGGAAAGGTCGTGTCGGACGCTGGTGAGTTCCTGTTACACTTACTTGTATCACGTATCCTCGGTGCAGGACCGTACGGACTGTTTGCATATGGAAAAACACTCGCTTTTATGGGGTTGCTGCTCACTAATCTGGGGGCAGATAAGTCTATTCTTCGGTATATTCCAAAACACGATGATGAACCAGAGACACAACGATTCTATCTCGCTTTAGCGTGGCTGACATCATTCGTTGGGGCCGCTGTGGTGTCTGGCATCATTATTATTACGGCACCGTATATTGCTTCAGTTACACTTGATGAGCCAGAATTTGCAAGATTACTGCAATTGTTTGCAGTTGTTCTCTTCGTCGATACCTTGGCGAATTTACTGTACGCAACGTTTCGGGCAGTCGAAGTCATCGAGTATGAGGTAGCAACAAAACGACTGTTGTTGCCAGTACTGCGGGTGCTGTTGGTCGGTAGTGCACTGCTGGTAGGTGCATCTGTATTTGGGGTGGTCGTTGCACTTGTCCTCGCTAGTATTCTTACACTGGTTGTTGCTGTTGTGCTTCTCGTGACGCGACTTGATATTCATCCACAGATACGATCTTCTGCAGCAGACAAGCAGCGGGTAAAACAGTATTATAATTATTCCCTGCCGCTGACTGCAAAGGAGGCAGGTACAGCCATGCAGGGGCGTATTGATGTGCTAATTGTAGGGTTATTCTTTTCGTCTGCTGCTGTTGGGATATATAATGTCTCTGTGCTTATTGCTGGCATTTTGTATATCCCACTACTGGCGTTTAACCAATTATTTCCACCAGTTGCGTCGCGATTATATTCGAATAACGATCGTAAGGAACTGGCAACAATATACAGTGCAATTACTCGATGGATATTCACAATTAGTCTCCCGATAGCGTTGATCATAACTGTCTATCGGACGGAACTACTCAGCCTGTTTGGCCCCGAGTTTACTGCGGGGACAGCGATTCTTGCCGTGTTTGTATTTGCGCAACTCTGTAACTGTCTTACTGGACCGAGTGGATACCTGCTGATGATGACTGATCACCAGTATGTTGTGATGATCAATGAGTGGGTGTTCGGGATTGCTAACATTATCCTTAACATACTATTTCTCTATGTATTCGGATTGATCGGGGCGGCACTTGCCTCCGCGGCTGTTCTTGCAGTTCGAAATATAACAAAGGTCAGTGAGGTATATTATTTCGAGCAACTACAGCCATACTCCAGAAGTTTTATCCGACCAATATTAGCTGGAATTCCTGCAGCGGTTGTAATGATGTTATTGCAGGCGTTTTTACCAACTGTATGGAGCCTCATTATCGGAATACCTCTCGGGGTTGGATTGTTTGTTCTGGGGTTATACACAGCTGGGATCAGTTCTGTTGACCGACAGTTATACCGGCAACTCCGCAATAGTGGATAAAACCGTAGCATATAGTATTTTCAATATCGTGTTAGATATACGGTATTGATGTTCTTGACCGACCGGCTGCCCTCGTTCAAGCAAGCACTTACAGCTATGCCAGTCATCATTGCTGTTCTAGTGTTCCTTTATCGAGGAATTGGACCACATATGTGGCGGGTTCGTCTTCACGCTGCACAGTTCTTCTCGCGGTTCCCACAACAATATGTTCCGATTCCGGCAAAGGTTCTCCCACCTCCAGAATCTGAGTTCGTTGGAGTCTGGGACGAGCCCCCGGAAATAGTTCGTCAACAGTTGACTGAGGACTATGCGTTCAAGCAGCTATTTCGAGCATATCTACATGCATACAATCGACAAGAAAATATGACATACGAGGTCGCAAGTTGTGCATATCGACCGAATGGCATAACTGGACAATGGCAGCTGCATGTCCGGTTATTTCCAACTGGGGATGGTCGAACTGATGTCTGGGCGCACTGGGAACTAAACCCAAACGTAGCACCGCTCTCACATCTCAGGCGCGAGGGGTATGATCCAGACAGAGGTGAGCAAAAGCTCCGTGAACTACTTGATGACCACGTCTGGGATAGAGATACGTGGGAGCCAGCATAGTACTGTTACGTACTCGCTGAGAACCTGCATAAATATCTGGCCATGCGGCGTGATGATGATCTCTTGACCTCCTCTCCGCGCTGAAGCGCAAGGCTTTCGCTTCGAATCTTCCGTAAGTCACTGGGTCTATTATCGTGTGCGCAAAGACACTCTGTGAGCACTGGCCGTCTGTGAGAGATCATTAGCAGCCTTTCTATACCATCATAGAGGTTACGTTTCTTGTGTATATAGGACAAGTAGTACAACGATCAACAGAACTTGTGCGACTTTATCGATAACTTCGATCGGTCCAAGCACAGTGAAATCAAAGTCTTGGATCAGCTCCGGCCGGGTCAGAGCAACCCAAGCAATAATCTGGCCTAGCGTAAATGGAATACCGAGTAAATAGACAAACCGGCGTTTGACATCTGCAATGACAAGCCAGCTACCCACAACAAATCCAATTGCTGCCACAAGGAACGAGAACCCCATCCAGTGTGGTAGGAACTGGATTCCGAGAATCAAATGAATAGCTCCACTGATTAGCGCTAACCCGACACCTATCCAATGAAGCCCTTGCATTGAATCAAGCTTTGCGGACAAATCAACATTACTAGTCGACATCTGAACGTTCTATGTCCGATATCGGTTTAACACTTGTCGTGATCACAATTCTAATAGAGACCACAGCGAAGCAACGGGCCACCGCGCCCGTGGTACTTCACGCTGATCGGAATGTGTCGTTTTTTGAGCTACGGGAGGAACGGATTAGTTGGTTTCTGTCGATACAAGCACGAAGGTGCTGCTCCCCCTTGACTGGGCTTATGTGTTTACCTTGGCTATGGTCGTTGGGGTGTCTGAAAATATTCAGTTCCTGATGAGCCCAGATCTCTGTATGTCCTTCAGATGTTGGAAATAGTCGCACATGGTATTGCCATTGTCCAGTTTTACCGTTCGGCCAATACACTAAGTTTCCTCGTTCAAAAATCGTTGTTTCATTGCGACTGTATGCCTGAAGCTGTGATAGGAAGAATCTTTCAAAGCCGTGCTCTGTTTGTAGTTGTTGACGTGCGGTTGCTGGATCAACCTTCCATGTTGCTACATACTCTTCTTCGGGGGCATCGTGCAATCTGAAAGGTCCAAATCGAACACTAATTGGCAGTCGATATGATAACAAAGAAGCATAATATCGTAAACGCCACACATCAGTGACAAGAGTGAATAACGTAGCAGCTATCAAATAAGTTTTAACTCGAAGCCAAGTGCGGTAATCCTCTTGAGACATTGCTTGCTATATGTACTAAGGGGTACTAACCGTGTTGTCGGGGATTTATTCTTACAGCGGTAGCGAGGCAAACGCCCGCCAGCTTTAGCCGAAGTAGGATTCAAACACAGATAATTCTATACTTGTTAAGGACTTCAAAATCAATCTCTGAGGCACCCTGCTTGTTATCTATGTAGACTATACGCTATATGACAACGCTTCCGATTAACATCCTTCTGCCTATGAATTGGGTTTTTGCCTCGGGCTACTATGTCTTGGAGCATCACACGTCAGTACGGGTATTATGTATGACTCATCCAGCCAATAGCATATAGCCAGTCGACCGCAAAACTGTATGTAATTGGGATCATTGCAATGACGGCGAGGAACCAAGTAACGCCTGATGGGACCCCAGGTAGCAATACAACAAATACTGCAATCATACTGGTTGCTCCGACATATGTCCGACGTTTTCTGGGTGGCAAGTCATGGACAGCATATCCTTTATGTTGGCGAAGTTTCTTCCCCAAGAAGAATACGTATTGGTATAATCCGATCGCAACGAACACTGCCGGTGCAGCCCCGAGTCGAACAGCAACGATGGTACCAATCAAAATAGCAAATGCATCGACCTGAGTGTCAAACTCACCACCGAATGTTGAAGTTTCATCCATCCGTCTTGCGACATATCCGTCTATTCCATCAAGTGCTGCTACTGCAGCAAACAGCACAGCGGGAAGCCAGTTGGCTGTTTCCGCTCCGGTACCAGCAACGATGAACCCACCAAGAAGTACAGCGCCGGTTGCGCGGATAGCAGTAATCCGACTTGCTAACGTAAGAACAGGATTATCGACCTGTACAGCGGCACGCTGCAAAACCAGCCAAAGCACGAGTAGATAGCCCCCAAATGTAATGCCGACTCCTAGTAAGAATAATACACTCTGACCATTAGGACCGAACAAGACGCTGACAGCGAGAGCTGTGATAACTGCACTGAGAAGTGTTGCTTGTCCAAACGGAGATCCAGCCCTGAACCAACCCTGACGAATGGTGACGTCCACAAGGCATTATATGGCTCCACTTAACAAAGCGTCTCGCCTCCGGCAAAAGTTTGTATTAATAAAATAATATTTTCCGAACAGCGAACGTTATTTTAGCAAATAGTTAGACATTGTTACAGCGGTAGCGAGGCGAAAGCCCACCCCTTCAGGGGTGTGGATGAAGCCGACATGATATGTCACAAACAACGTGACATAGACCGGTTGTAATCCCAACGTTTATTCTATGCGAAATACTATAAGTTGGTAGGCAGGCGACATGCTGCTGCGGGGAACGTGCTCACGCTCAAGCTGGCCACGAGTGCGTCTCAACTCTTACATTCACACACCTTCGCAGCCCAACCAGCAGCGGTTGGCATGTCACCCAAGCGCTCCCCACGTGTGGCTGTAACGGGGAGTGGGGCCGATGGCCCGGCCCGCTGCTCACGGTGCTGGACGCCCGTGAGTGTCACTCCCTTCTTGGGAGGGCAACACCGAGTGGATACCCAACACGCCACACCCACACCGTGTGGGCAAAGGGTGTGTCAGCAAACCCGCACGTTCACAGCCGGGATAATCAATCTGGTTGGATTACCTACGGAGGAATCTTCGCCCTTTAAGGCGGAGAGGAGGTCAAGTTGAGAAGATAGGAAATCGAGTTGGAAGAAAACCTAACCGATCGCAGCCAATACAGTGGAACTGTGGATCAACACGGCGACATTGACTGGATTCAGAGTCAACCAATTGCACACCGAGGATTGCACTCAACATCTGTTCCTGAAAACTCAATTGCGGCGTGCCAACGTGCAATCACCGAAGGCCATGCCATTGAGTTAGATGTTCGACTATCCGCAGATAATACTCCAGTTGTATTCCATGACGAAACGCTATCACGCTTAACCGAAACAACGGGAACGGTTGCTAATCATACGTGGGATGAACTTCAAGATCTTCGGCTTGCTGGCACAGACGAACGAATTCCGCGCCTGCAAGATGTGTTAGAGCTCATTGATGGAGCAGAGCCACTGTGTATTGAGATCAAAAACGATGATCGTCCCGGGGAGCTTGAGGCAGCGGTCATCGGTGTCTTGGATAATTATGACGGACCATTTGCAGTTCAGTCATTCAATCCACTATCACTGGGATACATTCGTGCACATAGGCCCAGATGGCCCCGTGGACAGTTATCTGGATCGTTTAGTCAAGTTGATGGGCTCGCATATTATGAGAAGTTTACACTAGAACGGTTGGCAGCAAACATACATAGCCGACCACAGTTTATTGGATACCGTTGTACTGACCTCCCTTACTGGCCTGTCACCGCACATCAGAAGCTAGGACTGCCTATACTCGCTTGGACAGTGCAAACACCTGCTGAATTGCAGCATGCAAGAAACCATGCAGATAATGTGATTTTTGAGGAAATTCGTCTGTGAAGGATGTATCTTACTCAGACTGTGTATTGATCGTTCCGACCGCTGTCCCCTCTTCAATAAACAGTAAAAGTGGTTAAGAGTTGAGTGGTTGCGGTCAACTGCCTTGGGGGCAAGCCCCGTGGCATCCGCCTCGTACCGCCTGTGAAATTTCCGGGTGGCCGAGCAAATTCAGTAGACGAGTATCTCGGGCTCGTTCTATCCACTAACGAAGCCACAATGTAACATTACGCGCAGAGATTTGCTGAAGAACCGAACCGTAGTACGAACAGACACCGTCATTTTTCAGGCGTTGAAATTTGCCCACATGTGGATGAAATGTACAATAAAGCTATTATTGAAATTCTTTGGGAAGTTGCTTTCAAGTTGGTATTTCCAGTTGGATTTATTAATATAAAATTTAATATTAATAACTAAGAACTGTGTACAGACACATTCAGAAGTTTGCTGAGGCACACGATATTCCGTACCGCGGCCTTCCGGACGTTAACACCGATCGGCAGTATACGGGGGATGATATTCCCGAGCTAATCGAGTACTTACAGTCAGATTATTTTCTGAACCGGGAAATAGCGGCAAGACAGATTGGGTATGTTGCACAGCGATACCACACCCAGGCGACAGTGAAAGACAAAGAAACAATCCAGCAGTTAGAGCCGGCAATCAATGCACTTGAGCCACTGTTGGATGATGTCTCTCCATCTGTTCGGAAAGCAGCTGGTGCTGCACTAGATTCCCTCCGTCCATTATTTCCGGACAAGGTTCCTGAACACGGTCATTGACGTAAGGAGCTGGATAGATTTTGGTGTTTGCTTTGTTGGCCACTGGCGGTGAAACATTAATGTTGGATTGACTGGATGCATTGCAGTGCTACTTACTGTTCTGCTGTTTCGCTGCAGCAACTGTTGCCTGCCCGTATGCTATTCCTCCGTCTCCAGGTGGAATATCTTCGTTGATGATGAAATCGAAGTTTTCCGTACTGACAACCCGTTCAATTACATTCGTGATCTGCTCGTTGTATGCTACTCCTCCAGCTACTCCAACGGCTGAACAATTACGTTCTTCTGCCGCCTTAACAGCCAGTGTTGCAAACATTTCTGCCAGATGATACTGGGCCGTTGCTGCAATATCTGCGATTGAAACACCTTCTGAGAGTAAGCTAAGTAGTTCATCGATCAGTGCTGGTGTATCAATCACTGTTCGACCATTGTATTGTCGTGTTGATTGATCTATTGCGTGTACGGCTCCGGTCTGTGCAACCGCCTCTAATCGCATCGCCGGTTCTGCTTGGTATTGGCGTTGGTGACAACATCCAAGCAATGCACTCACTGCGTCTAGAACTCGTCCAGCACTGCTTGTGATTGGTGTATTAACATTAGCGACAAGCTGTCGGTATGCAACAGATAGTTCATCATCAGTAGGAAAAGAAACTGGAGATTGATCGATTACAGATTTGATTCGTGCTTTGTCATACGCTGGATGTTCGGATAGAATACCGATAAGCATCCGACCCGGAACCTCTGTTGCTCGGTCACCGCCAGGCATCGGGACCGGATAGCAGCCACCAACGCGATCAAACGCTGTAAGTGATGTCTCCAAGATTTCCCCTCCCCAAATCGTCTCGTCTGGTCCGTATCCCATTCCGTCAACCGCAATTATGATAGCTCGGTCTTTGTCATGTTCTGCTAGAACTCCCGCTGCATGTGCATGGTGATGTTGTACAGGGACATGTACATAGTCATGTTCGTCATACTGTTGTTTCGCATAACGAGTTGTGTTAAAGTCAGGATGAAGATCATATGCGACAGCATCCACCTGCTCTACGTCAAGAAGCGATTGTAGATGCTGAACGGCTGTATTGTATGCCTGCCGTGACGAGAGATTGTTAGCGCTTCCAATGTGCTGTGTAAGATAACATGCTGACCCATCGAGAATAGCTGGAACAGTATTTCGATCTGCCCCTGCTGCAAACACACTTCCACTAGCTGGAGTAGCTAAACCTTGTGGTGCAAACCCCCTAGATCGTCGTATCTGTATTGATCGGTCACCGTGCATACGGATCACAGAGTCATCACATCGAGCACCAATAGAACGGTTGTGTAACAGAATCCCATCAATGTCATCGCCAAGATCTGAGACCACGGTACTGTTTTCGGTTATTGTTGGCTGTCCAGAGATATTTGCAGAGGTAAAGACAATCGGAAAATCAAGATGTTCGAATAGTAGGTGGTGAAGTCCAGAATACGGTAGCATAACCCCGATTGTATGCAAGCCTGGAGCGATATTCTGAGCTGTGCTAGTGCTATCGTTATCTTTGTCCAGCAGGACAATCGGCTGTTGAAACGACTGTAGTGTTTCGCGTTCAGGTGTTGAAACTACAGCGATGTCACGTGCTGCCGCAGTGTCAGGCACCATAACTGCAAATGGCTTTGTTGGCCGATTGGTGATCTCGCGAAGATCGGCTACTGTCTTACTGCAGCGTGCATCACAGACAAGGTGAAATCCGCCTACACCTTTGATCGCCAGTAGACTACCGGACCGGATCGATTGGGCAACGTCGCGTATTGCTTTCGTTCCACTGCTTTTTGGGTCTGGCGTACCGGGGAATCGGTCACGTTTGTCTTCTGAAGTAGCGAATGTATACTCGGATGCAGTATTGTGTTCGTAGTAATGCAGACTTGGTCCGCATTCTGGGCATGCAATTGTTTGTGCATGATATCGGCGGTTAGATGGTTCTGTATATCGTTGATGACAGGAATCACACAGAGGAAATGGTTTCATCGAGGTTCGTTCACGATCATACGGCATTTTCTCGATAACAGTAAATCGAGGACCACAGTTGACACACGATGTAGCCCAGTAGTTGTAATATGGTGACTCTTTGTTTTGAATATCTGCAAGACAGTCTTCGCATATTGCGGTATCCGGTGGAATAGGAACTTGGTTCAGAGAGAACTGTTGATCCGAGTTACGTATTGTAAACTTGTCTGATCCGGTTGGATAGCACTGCTCAGTCTGAATACTATCAACTGACGCAAGCGGCGGATATTCTGTTTGAATTGTTTCTATTACATGATCAACTGCCGATGGTGACCCTTCTAATTCGATTTCAACCACGCCTCCAGCATTACGTACGTATCCGCTGACTTCGTATTGTACTGCTGTCCTGTAGACAAACGGGCGAAATCCAACTCCTTGCACCGTACCGTTAACCGTGACCCGCCTGCGAATCTCTTCAGTCATATACAATGCTGTGATCAATGATGTGCGTGGTCGTGTGTCCGAAGCTCGTCGATTTGAGTAAGCAACGACTGCATTGTCTCGGGGTGCTGAGCGTTTGTTTTGAAAACTGGCATATCTGGGTTAATATCTTTGATGTCCGCATGCATTTGATCAACGCTTACACCGACAGCAGCAGCGATATCAACTTTATTTATAACACCAATATCACAGGACTGAAACAAGACAGGATGCTTTCGAACAACATCGTCGCCTTCAGTTGTACTGACTACAAGAACCCGTGCCTGTGCTCCAAGTGGAAAGTCTGCTGGACATACCATATTCCCGACATTCTCAATAAATAGCACATCAATTTCAGACAAATCAAAGTCAGAGAGTGCGTTCTCAACCAGCCCTGGATCAAGATGGCACTCTTTCCCAGTACTAACATCACTTACAGCGACATCGTGCTGTTTGAATCGCTGTGCATCGTCATCCCCAGCAACATCACCAACAATGACGCCGATAGAGGCGTCAGTTCCAATGTGATCGATGACTTGCTCGATAAGTGTCGTTTTTCCACTTCCTGTCGCTCCGAGGAATTCAATACTTAAAATATCATGCTCATGTGCAATCCGTTCGTGTAGCCGTTCTGCCTCTTTTTGATACTGCGACAGTATGTCATCTGTTTCTATGGAATGATCGTGTTCGTGGGAATCGTGATTCCCAACTCGGTGAGCACGGGTCACTAGTGAGTTCACGAGTTGGACTACCGGTTTTGTGTCGATACCGTTGGATTTCGGAATGTTATGCATGCAATACATGGTGTCACGTGGGTTTGCTTGTGGAGCTGCTCGTTTCCTGTAATCGTATATTCGATAGGTAGCATCCATCACCTTGTGTGAACGTGATTTGACTGTTACACTCTGGACATCGATCTGTTGGGATGGTCATTACGGAATCATCAATCGACGGGGGAGTGCCTGACCAACCACAGCTGCATTTTCCGAGAGTCTCGATACGCTCAACGGCAATGGATGCGTCCTCGAGAAGCGTACTGACGGCAATTGTCTCAATGCAGAATTCCAATTGTGTTGGATTAATATGAGTCCGTTCTCCAACACTGATAGTGACTGACTGAACCCTGCGATATTCAGACTCATCAACGACTGAGGAAACTTCATCAATCAGGTCCTGCGCGATTGTCATTTCATGCATAGGTTGATCAGCAAATGCGTGGCAGTTGTTGTCCCTGAGGTTCGGTCATGTACCGCTTTCCGAATCCAGTATCAAGGATAACACTACCCTGTCTTTGATCAGTTATCTCTCCAATAATAGCGGCATTGCGCCCAGCCTCAGTATCTCGTATTGCGGATAAAACACGATCGGCATCTGGCTCGTCAACACAGAAGACAACTTTGCCCTCATTAGCGACATACAGCGGGTCAATTCCTAATAACTCACCCGCAGATGCGACGGCATCGTCAACCGGGATTGCCTCCTTGTCTATGGAAGCACCGACGTCAGCTTTCTGAGCCATTTCATTGAGTGCTGTTCCGAGGCCACCTCGTGTTGGATCCGTCATTGCTGTTATTTTACCGGCCTGTAGTGCAGCGTCAACAACCTCGTTAACCGGCGCGATATCGCTAGTTAAGTTACCTGAGATATCAATACCCTCACGTTCAGCCAAAAGTGCAATACCATGATCACCAACTGTACCAGAGACAATTATCTTATCCCCAGGTGACTGACTGGCATCAGATATGTGACCTCCTTTGTCAATATCGCCGATTGCTGTCGTATTAATCGCGAGCGTGTCTATTTCACCGCTGCCCATTACTTTCGTGTCCCCGGTTGTGACTGTACATCCCACCTCATCGCAGGTTTGTTTCATTGAATCGAGTACAGCATCGATTGTTTCGACCGCTGTCCCCTCTTCAATAATCAACGAACAAGTAATTGAGAGTGGAGTAGTTGCTCCCATCACTGCCAGATCATTGACAGTTCCAGCAATAGCGAGCTGTCCAATATCACCACCAGGGAAAAAGAGCGGGGAAATAACGTGACTGTCTGTAGTTATCACGACAGATTTGGTGCCGATTTCATGAACAGCTCCATCATCCATTGCCTGTAAGCCAACGGTTGTACTAGATGTCTGTCGTCCATTAAATCGAGAGACAACGTAGTCCTCAAGATATGATCGCATCTTCTTGCTGCCAGCTCCATGGGCGATAGTGATAGTATCTTCGTCGGTCATAGTTCCGGTAACCCTCCATATTCGAGTTTAATTTTACAAGCCCCCTCATCAGAGACCATGCAGGCTCCAACCGGATTATCTGGTGTGCATTCCTCGCCAAAGAGATCACAATCATCCGGAGACGAGATGCCAGCCATAATATCCCCACAGATACACTGATCGGTCAACATATCCGTGTTATCTGACACCGACTCAGTTTCAAATTGCTGTCTAGCACTGTGCTGGTGATACTCATCTCGGATAGTAAAGTTTGCATCTGGGATGTTGGCGATCCCTCGCCATTCTCCTGAGGTGCGTTCAAACACTTGCTCAATAGCCTGCATAGCTGCTTTGTTGCCCTCTTTTGAGACACATCGAGGATATGCATTTTTTACTGCCACTTGGTCGCATTCAACTAATTCTAAGATTTCTTGAACACCATATAGAACGTCAATCGGTTCGAACCCTCCCACGACCACCGGTATGTCGTGCCGTTTAGCAACCGATCCGAACAACTCATATCCGGTAATCGTTGCGGCGTGTCCAGCAGCTAAAAATGCATCAACATCTGTCGATGGCATTTCGGCGACTACTTCCATTGCAGGGGGAACGTACTTGTGTGCAGAAAGAACGTAGAAATTATCTGGTGGATTGCTTTGAAGCACAGCAGCCGTCGAAGCTGCTGTTGTTTCAAATCCCGTCGCAAAGAATATAACATCTTGGTCCGGATTCTCTTCTGCGAGAGTTACTGCATCGCTTGCACTGTAGACAACCTCAACAGACGCGCCATTTGCTTTGGCGTCAGCTAAGCTTTTGGAAGATCCAGGAACACGGAACATATCGCCGTATGTTGCAACCAGTTTACCTGATTCGGCAAGGGCTACCGCTTCGTCTACTTCAGGCATATTCGTGACACATACCGGACACCCTGGGCCCATTGTTACGGAGAGTGAAGAAGGTAGCAGTTCACGCAGGCCGAACTTAGCGATCACCTGTTCATGACTTCCACATACGTGCATGACTTCGATATCACGGTCGATGGAATCCATCTGCTCGTCGATTGTATCAGCTAATTCCTCTGCTTTCTGTGTGTCACGGTATTTCAGGTCTCCTAAACTCGTCATAGTTATTCTGATGGAACATGCCGCTTGCTATCCTCAAGATCAAGTTCTGCTTCTGCCGATACACCAATCTCCTCAAGTGCCGTCTCTTGGTCGTCCTCAAATAGCGTCTCGTAAATTGCCATCGTCTTTTCGACCTCCTGTTTTGGGATTTTCCGAATCGCAAAGCCAGCGTGATTAAGGATGTAGTCACCTTCTTGTACATCGGCATCAACAACATCCAGCCGAACTTCACGCTCAACACCCCAGAAATCAACCGTCGCTTGGTGGTCGTTAATTTCTTGAATTTCACCGGGAACACCAAGACACATTCTATTCACCCCCGTCAGATATTGTTGTGTCGTATGTTTCTGCGTCTAAACCATTTGAGACGAGGATGTCAACAATCACGTCCACAGCGGTCTGAACGGCATTGGATACGTCCTCTGAAATTTCTTCTCCAAAGCTTGCAGAAGAAATACCAATGCCGACAAGGTATATGTCGGATGGGAATTCGTCCTCATAAATTGTGTTTCCCATTCTGAGAACATGCTCAACAGATAGATCATGGAGTGAATGCCCGAGGTTTTCTTCTCGAAGTTTATCTGGGGTTAGAACATAGACCTCGCCAGTTTCTAGTCCACTAATTGCATCGACAAGGATTGCTTGGTCATGATTACGCAACCGTGCAAGGACTCGAAACCCATCAACACCCACGCGCTCTGTATGAGCTATGTCACTGACGTCTTCGCTTTCAAGTTCCTCAACAACACGTAAGCCAACGCCGTCATCACCCATCACCGCATTCCCAATACCCAATACAAGCGGCTTTTGCTGTTGTGCTTTGGCAGACATAGTTAGCTCTCAGTAGGTGCAGGAACAGGCTCTATCTCCTGTTTGAACTCTTCGTCAGGTGTTGAATAATGGACGGCACAGGCGATACACGGATCATAGCTTCTGATCACATGCTCAACTTCGACAGGATTCGATTCGTCTGGAACAGACGTTCCAATGACAGCCTGCTCAACTGGACCGGGAGTGTCATTATAGTCTCGCGGGGAAAGATTCCATGCCGAAGGCGTGACAACCTGGTATTTATCTATTTCTCCATCTCGAATTTGTACCCAGTGTCCAAGTGCTCCCCGAGCAGCTTCCGTTAGTCCGAACGCATCGGTATTGTCGGGCTCTTCGAATGTGCCCATGAACGGAGCATCAAGATCGATGTTGTCTATCCACTCATGTGATTTTGCGGCCAGCCGTACAATTTCGTGTACTCGGGCTAACACGCGGCTAAATACACTAACTCCAAATTCATCCGCAATATCTGTGATCAGTGGGTCCTGATCAACCATCATCCGCGCAAGAGGTCCGGCTTCAGCAACTTTGCCATCATATCGAGGACATTTCGCCCATGTGTATGCATCGTTTTCTTCGACGTATTCTGGTTCGGTAATGCCATCGAATGGATGCTTGCTGCCTTCGTAGTCTGAGTACCACGAATACTTGACATGTTCTTTAATTTTCTCTTGGTCAAGCGGATGAATTGTACCGTCGTGGAATCCGCCAGGAAGCCACTTTTCTCCTGTTGAGTCGGGATATGCCCCGTACGCGATGAAGTGTCCGGGGCCCTCACCGATGTCAGTAAGCCCGAGCTCCGGGCCATATTGGATAATAACTCCAACATCGCTGTTTGCATGACTGGCATCTTCGTCAATCCATTCAAGAACATCATCAACACTCTCATTCGCTAACCATCGCTCGACGCTGCAGCCAAGAACTGTTTCTTCAAGGAATGTTTGAACATCTGAGAGAAGTGAGGCTGCTTTTGCTTTGTCTTGAATAGATGGTTGGACAGGAGCGCCGGCTGGAACAAATGTTGAGTGAGGACGCTTTCCAGCAAAGATTCCGTGGATTTCAGTCAGATCCACACGGCGTTTAACAGCTTTTTTGTATGAACTACCCTCAAGCGGCTCAAACCGAGCGACAAGCTCTGGATACGCATCGTGGTCAGAATACTTCTCATTTGTCAGATCCGGACCAAACAGAACATACGTGTGAGCAGCATGGCTCATCATCGTTTCTGTCCCAAGCAGTAGGTTTCGTACTCGTTGTCCATTGGGAGGAACAGTAGCATTGAAGGCATCATCAAGTGTTCGTGCTGATGCCATATTATGTGAGGAAGGACATACTCCACAGATTCTTGGGGTGATAACGAGTGCATCCTTGGGATCTCGGCCGCTGAGAATTTGTTCAAATCCACGGAACATTGCCGAGGTACTTTGGGCATCTGCTACTTCGCCATCAGAAAGATCGACAGTGAAATCTAGATGGCCTTCAAGCCGCGTGACAGGACTGAGATCTAGTTCTCCCATCTCAGTCACCTCCACTATCCTCTGTTAGTCGTTCGGGCTTAGCTGCTTTCATGAATCCGGCTCCAAGAGAATATGCAAGCGCTTTCAGACCAGAGTGTGGTGTGAGCCCATCACGTCGCTCAAAGAACGGCATCTGTGCCTCTGGGAAGTCTGGCTGGTTACAGCCGTGACATGGAATCCCGACTTGTGTCAGACTCTTTTGTCGGTTCCATTTGTCTCGGTTACAGGGAGCGTGTGTATTTGGCCCTTCACATCCCATATTCAGGTAAAGACACCCTTGGTCGCCGAATTCCTCGGCTGCTTCCTTGTACTCGTAGTGCTCGTTGCGGGGACATCCTTGGTGAACTGTGACGTCGTCAAAGAACGTTTTTGGCCGGTTATATTCGTCCAAAGACAGATCTTCACCACTCAATAACGCGCCAAGTGATTGAATGACCCAGTCAGGATGGACTGGACACCCTGAAATGTTAACCACGGGGAGTCCTGCGTTTGATCTAAACTCTTCTCCAAGGAGTCCGCCTTTCTCGCGACGATGAAACTGCAACCCTGTTGCATCGGTCGGATTGGGGCCAGCAGCTGGAATGTTGCCGAAAGCCGCACATGTTCCAACAGCCACAACAAATTCTGCCTCCGGTGCTAGCATTTCTACCCACTCCATCACGCTCTTTGATCCAATCAGGCATGCCATACCAGTTCCATCGGGTCCGGTTGGAACTGATCCCTCAACGATTAGCACATCGAGTGAAAGGTCTCCGCGTCCGAATTTCTCCAGTTTATCAAGGACTTCGGGACCGCTCGTCGGGTTAATGGTGTTCATGTACCCGAAATTAAAGTCAAACTCATCCATTGCTCCATACAGATCGGGCTGCTGTACATTCATCATTGACATCGAACAGCCTGCGTCGGTCTGCCCTTGTAGCCATAAGACGTTGGCTGTCCCAGATTTGTCTGAGTCAGCTTGTGTGTGGGCTTGCTTACTCGACACTGTTTCTGACATTGGCCGACATATTTCACGGTAATAAATAAACGTAATATTACACACAGAGATTTGCCGGAGAACCGCATCATAGTACAAATAAACGTCGTGATTTTTCAGATGTTGAAAATTTGCCCACAGGAAGGTAATAGCAAACGCTCGAGTACGCTTCCTGAAGTTGCCTTAGATAGGGAGTAATAGAAGTTTAGTAAAATTATATATAATATAAACTATATAATTCAAATAACATCACTTTAGGAGTATTTTTGAAGAATTAGTATATTTTTTGGAACAGGATTATATTTTTTATTCCTATACTATATACCTTATTTTTTGAATTATATTGTCTTATTTGCTATTTGTGTTGAAAAATGGAATAAATCTTTTGAGAATCATTTCTTTATTTATTTGTGTATTTATTTGATATTAGTTGACCTCTCTTTTTCTTCCAGTTCCCGAAGCTTAACGCGCTGGATTTTTCCACTGCTGGTCATTGGCAATGAGTCGGTGAATTCTATTTCGCGCGGGTACTCATGTTTTGCTAATTTCCCCTTTGCAAGTTCTTGAAGTTCTGATCGAAGATTTTCATCACCAGCAACGTCAGAAGCCAATTTAACATGTGCCTTAATAATCTCTCCTCTTTTTTCATCTGGCACCCCAATTACACCTGCCTGCTCGACATCAGGATGTTCTAGCAAAACACGTTCTACCTCAAGCGGGCCAACTCTGTATCCTGACGTGATAATAACGTCATCTGCTCGGGATTCGAACCAGACATATCCATTTTCGTCCATTTTAGCATGATCGTCAGTTAAATACCAGCCGTTATGTTCCTTATTAGCAGTTGCATCTGGCCGATCAAGATACTTCTTGAAGAAGACCCGGTCATCCTGAGGCTTAACAGCAATTTCGCCGACTTCTCCTGGTGGAAGTTTTTCGTGCGTTTCTGGATCACGAATAGTTACATCGTATCCTGGAAGTGGCTTGCCCATACTTCCTGGCTTTACATCAAACCATCGCGATGAGTTCGATATGACAAGATTTAGCTCGGTTTGTCCGTAATATTCGTTAACAGCAAGATTATCAAAGTTCTGCTCTGCCCAGTCTAATATCTCCGGAGTAAGTGGCTCTCCTGCCGAAGCAATTGTCTGTAAAGCTAAATCGTACTCTGTTGGATCTGCATCCATAAGCATCCGGAGTGCTGTAGGGGGAATCAAAGCGTTACTGATCTCATATGTTTCACAGAGGTCGAAAACGGAGTCAGGATCAAATCCTTGCATCGGCGCTGCAACAACTGTTGTACCGTGGTGCCAAGAGCCCATCAATAATCCTCCGAGTGCTGATGCCCATGCCCAGTCAGCAGGAGTCCAGTTAATGTTGTCACTGCTCAGGTTGCTATTGAAAAAGTTATGTGCAGCCGCAGCACGCCCCAGCCAAAGTCCGTGTCCGTGTAATACTCCCTTTGGTGGACCGGTTGATCCGGATGTATACATGATTGTGCTGTCCGTTTCCGGTGTTGCCTCGACAATTTGCTGCTTATCCGAATACCCAGAGACGAACTCGTCGAAAGTGTGTGTCGGGGCGTTAACAGTCAAATCCGGATAGTTACTAGGCCCACTGCCGACATACCATGGGTGGCTATTCAACTGAATGGCAACATCAAGTCCATCATACTCACTGGTAGCAGCTTCGACATCATCTGCTACGATTGGATCAAATATGATTGCATCCAATTCCGCATCGCTGGTTCGGTACGATATAGCATTTTCACCGTACATCGTCGTCATCGGCACAGAAACAGCACCAAGTCGCCAAGCTGCTATGTGGGTTGTTGGGGTTTCGACCCGCTGAGGTGCAATGACTCCAATTCTATCTCCTTTCTCAATTCCGGAGTCAGCAAGTGCATTTGCTAACTGACCGGAAAGCCTATCGATATCTGCAAAGGTATACTGTTCTTCTGATACTGCATCGATGAGTGCTACCCGATCTTCCGGTCCCGGATCGGAATGATTTCGTAAGAAATCTCTTGCCGGATTAAATGAGTCAGGTAGATCCCATGTAAATTGTTCGCGAGCCTTCCTGTAGCTACTGAAGTCAGGCATGACTTGCCATGACATGTAAAACAAAATCTATATTATTTGGTATTAATGGTTTCGGTTATACCAGTGACAAGTTAATTTGTGCTTTCTGCAATCAATACAGGGATGTCCGTCTGTAGGATCACAGACTGTGCAACACTCCCAAACAATGCTTTTCCAACAGGACTTCGTTTACGTCCACCGACAACAATCATGTTCGCGGTAATTTCATTTGAGAGCTGTATAATTGTATCAACAGGATCCCCATGACGGCGATACAACTCAAGTGAATAGCCTTTATGTTGAAGTTCATCAGCAAGGGACGCAATAGGTTGTGGGAACTCCTTCTCATAAAACTCTTCAGAGTTGATTGTTGACCACTGATCACTTTCGACTTCAAACTCTTCAAATACATTGAGGAGATGAAGGTTCGTTATTTCAGGATTAAATGGAAGACCAAGAAGTGTATTTTTGATATTAGTTATTTGGTTCTCTTCTTCTTCCACGGGAACAAGAATGTCTACCATGGTAATCCAACTATTATGTATTTAGCATCTTAACTTTTGATGAGAAAATAACACGCTGGTGGTCTACGTGAATTATTGGACACCAAAGTTAAGTGCAATCGATTACCATGATAGTTTGCATGTCGAGCAGTCAATTAGTGTCAGATAAAGATACACTGAGCACACCACATATCGACGGCGTGGGGATGACAGAGTTCACAGCTAATGATGACCGGGCGCTGCTCAAACTTCTCGAGGTCGCCGCTGATCGCGCGCTTTCCGACAGTAGTACTTCTCGTTCTGAGGTTGATTCAATACACATCGGAAATATGGCTGCTGAGATATTCAATGGACGGTCTGGACTCTCTAATGCGTTTGTTTCTAAGCTTGGATTTGTTGGATCATCTGTTCATCGAGTTGAGAATACGAGTGCGAGTGGTGCGAGTGCGTTCAATGATGCAGTTGCCGCAGTGTCGTCTGGTCAGGCAGATGTTGCTTTGGCAGTAGGTGGTGAGAAAATGTCGGAGGCCTCTACCGAAGATGCAACGGAGATCATCCGTCAAGTTACACATGCTGATGAACGTCAACAAGGAGTTACTCTTCCTGGGATGGCTGGCTTAGCAGCTAATTATTATCTTAGAGAGACTGAGGCTACACGCCATGATTTAGCAAAGGTAGCAGTAAAAAATCACAGAAATGCTAAGCATAATGACTTCGCGCAATTCAACAAAAACGTCGAAGCTAGTGACGTGCTTGAATCACCGGAAATTGCCTCTCCTCTTCGGTTATATGACTGTTGTCCAACGAGCGATGGAGCAGCAGCCGTTCTATTGACTACGGCAGAAACTGAAGTACGTGTGCCAGCGTCTCAGAGTATATCAGGAACACATGCTGTAGGAGATCGGATGAATCCGTTTCGAATTTCGTCAGTTGAAAACGCAGCAGAACGAGCCTATCAAGAAGCTGGTATTCAACCAAATGATATTGACGTGGCAAGTATCCACGATGCGTTTACAATTCTTGAGTGGATTGAACTGGAGGAGTTAGGGCTAGCACCGGAATATAAAGCCTGGAGATTAACTCGAGAAGGAGAGACAAAAAGAACAGGAAAAATGCCAGTTAATCCAGGGGGAGGTCTTAAGGCTCGTGGACATCCTTTAGGAGCAACAGGATTGGCTCAAATTGTTGAGATGACATGGCAACTCAGAGAGCAAAATCATATCGGATGTAGACAGGTTAAGAATGCGAGTACAGCACTTACAGCTAACGTAGCTGGGTTTGGTAACAACTGTGTATGCACCATCTTGGAGGGGCCAAAATGACAAAATTTTACGTATGTACAAACTGTCAGAGAACAACGGCATACAAAAAGTCACACTGTCAAAACTGTGGACAAAGTTCATTTGATACGATCTATGAAACACGTGGAACGCTGGTCGCTGCCTCTACAATACAGAAGACTCCCCCGGGTATCCAAAGTCCGCATCATATTGGACTCATTAGTTTTGAGAACGGAGCCTCAATAATAATACAATTAGAGGAGTACGTCGAACCGGTCACAGAGGTAGAAGTAGACGAAATCTCCGCATAAGTTAGTAAGGATTACTGAACAGTACCACAGAGGGTTTCTGAGCTTTCTACTGGATGCCAATCACAGTTTACTTCAGTTGACGTAAGGATTTTATATCATATCTTAGCTTCTGGTAATATTTAGTGTTCGTTGCAAGTCCCAATCGAAATAATACATAATAGCAAGTACAGCAAGCATAAACAAGGCAGTCTGGGTGAGCATAGATGGTGCGAACACTACTCCAAGTCCTATTACAAAGTAGATCAGGCGATGTAGATAAGTCAATCCCTCCTTCCTGCTATTAAGACCGATACTGACTGATATAAACCCAGATAACACAACTACTGATACAAATAGAGTAGCAACAGATGGGTACAGCAGCGGGTCGTTGGCGATAAATGCAAATGGTAGTAAGAACATTGGATATCCGATCTTTAGTGACTCAACTGCTGTTTCCCAGAAGTTTGAGCCTGAAATTCCCTGTGCAATAATCACTGATAAAGCGATTGGTGGAGTGATATTCGATACAATCGCAAAATAAAACACAAACATGTGTGCGCTGAATTCTTCAACACCAATCTGTACAAGAGACGGAGCAACCAGAATAGCGACAATCATGTACGCAGCAGTTGTCGACATACCCATGCCAAACAGAATGGATGCTATCATAGCCAGGAGAAGCATCACGATGATTGATCCGCCAGCCAAGCCAACTAACTGGGAAGACAGTTGTTGTGCAAACCCGGTTACAATTAACGCTCTGATCACGATTCCCAAACTTGCCAGAAGAATCGTAATGTTGAGAGTCGCTTCTGCTCCTCTGCGGAACCCTTCAATACTCTGTCGGATATATAACCTCATTTCGTCCTGTGTTGCTTTTTCGTCTGTTCGTGAGGCCTCAGCGAGCACTTTCACCAGCCGAAGACCTAGAAGGGCAAGGATGGCAAAGAATCCAGCCCGCATGGGATCACTTCGAATAATAACGAGATAGTACAGCAAGACTGCAAACATTCCAACATACTCGTAGAAGCTAGCAAGTCGTCTGAGATATTCTGTGGCTGCAGGAGCTGGCCGGTTGACTACAATGTTACTTTTTTCAGAAGAATTGAGTGATATCGACACGGAAACTGCAGCAAAGAAAAGAAGAGCTGGAACGACAGCTCCAATGATAATCTCTGAGTAGTTTGGTTCGATCAGTTCTGCCATCAAAAACGCACCAGCACCCATGATTGGAGGGAGAACTTGTCCACCGCAGGAGGCAACCGATTCTATTGCACCGGCAACTTTTCCGCGGTAGCCATTTTCCTTCATGAGTGGGATAGTAAAAGAGCCGGTTGTTGCTGTATTCGCAGCGGTTGAACCGTTGATTGATCCCATGAACATACTCGCTGCGACTGCTACCTGTCCAATTTGGATATACTGTTGTCGAGCAGCAACCCTTGTCATCGCCTTAATGAACGCAGCCATGCCTCCGTATTTTTCCATAATACCAGCAAGGAGGAGAAATATAACGACCCAAGTTGCAGAGATTTCAAGAAGACTTCCGAACAATCCTTCCATTTCGATGGTATTCATTGTTATAATTCGCTCAACACTGAGTCCCCTGTGGCTCAGCGGGCCTGGCATCAACGGTCCATAGTATGAATAGATCAGCCCAAATATTGCAATACTAGTAATAAGCCGTGAGATATGGACGAGGGCGATAAGTACTAGTAATATAACTAGCGCTCCCAAGTATATGTGCAAGTTATCGTAAACACCAGCAGTCCGTACAATAGCGTCATAGTCTCGCATAAACACGTACATCGGTATAACAGACACAACTGAATACGCCAAGTACGCACCAGAGAGTAGTTTGCCTCGGATGGTCGTCTGATCCATTTTCAGCATGCGCGTGATTCCCCAAAGTGACAAAATCATTGCAAGATGAACGATAGCATGCTGTGACCGGGGAATAGAGAATGTATATGCAAACCACATATGATAAACAAAGAAAATAGTTGATATAATATAGACAAACCATTCTATCGGGCTTGAAGAGAAGATAGACGAGTCATACTCTTCGTTGAATTTCTCATCGATCTCACGCTCAACATCTGATAATGTCTTACTTTGTGTGTCAGCGGAATTCGTCGACATGCTATTGATATAAGAATATTACTGTTCCTCTGGTGGAGGGGTCAAGTCATAATCATCCCAAAATCCGGCATTTTGGTAGTATTCGTATGCTCCTTGGTGGAATGGAACGTCTGGATGGAGAGTTCCAAGAAACATGTCTGGATCTGGGAAGAAATCCATTGCACCGTTTTGGTCAAGCAGGTCCTCACCGTGTTCATGAGTCATCTCAGCGATGTCATACACGAGATCTGGATCGGCGTCTTCTTTCACCACATACAGGTATGTCAGCGTGAACGAATCGACCGGATCAGACCAGTTATCAGAAAACTCTCCTACTGTTTCTTCATCTAGTTCATGGTATGTTGAATAAGCCAAATCTTCATCAAGGGACTGGATTGTTGAATCTGAGAATTCGAGTGGCTCCCAGTCAACGGTTTCGTCTATTTCTTGTAGCCATCCTGTCGGGTCATCCTCATTCACGGTCCATGTAAAAGCTGCATCGACAGTTCCATCTCTCAGTGCTGCCGGGATATCAGCGAAGGCCATGTATCGATTGTCGATGTTGTCCATTCCAATCTCTTGATCAACAAGCCATTCGACCGGTGAACGCGTTCCCGATCCAGCTGAAGAGATTGCAATTGGTCGATCCTCAAGATCATCCCATCCACTTACTTCCTCAGCATTGTATACACCAAAGTTGTAAAATGCCATGTATCCGCGTACTTGTCGAATCGAATCAAAATCTTCGAGAGGTTCGTCTTCAAAGTCTCCTTCATCTGGCGAATCCTCCAATAATTGTGTTGTTGTTCCGGATATCTCAAACTCACCCTGATCAAGTCTTCTGTATGATGCTCCTGTTCCTTCAGTAACGATTGGTTCAATCTCTGTGTCTAGTAAGTCTTCGCTGTCCATATATTCAGTCCACGTCGAACCAATCTGAAAAGAAGAAGAACCTTCAGAAGAAGTTCCAAGAGACCATTCATCTTCGCTATCTACCTGTAATACATCAAGGCAACCAGCAAGCCCCGTTATTCCTATAGTCCCTGCTGCAGCAGCACCTTGGATATATTCTCGGCGACTCGTCTGACTTGAAGAATCGTTTGACTGTGAAGTGTTAGATTCTGTCATGTTACCGTCTGTCCCTGTCTTCATCATTGGAGGATAATAAAACTTTATCAAAGTATATGATTTATTTCATTAACTGACCTAATATCGATTTACTTGAAACTGATGTTGGTGTACCCTGAGATATTTATACAGAGGATAGGTATTGTCTACCATGCGTGCTGCTCAATATCACGAGTACGGAGACGAAAGTGTCCTTACTGTACGGGATGTCGACAAGCCATCTATAGAGAGCGGGGAAATACTGGTTAAGACTGAAGCAGCGAGTGTAAACCCAATAGATACCTATATACGAGAGGGTGATGTAAAGCCCACAGCTGGGCTCCCACACATACCGGGAGCGGACCTGGCCGGTGTTGTAGCTGAGACAGCCGATGATGTTAATCGATTCTCAGCAGGTGATCGAGTTTTTGCAACAGGATTAGGATTGTTCTCCCAAGGATCCTATGCAGAATATGTTGCGGTCCCTCAAGAACATGCAGCAATACTACCAGAGGAGATTACATTTGATTCCGGAGCTGCTGCAGCGATGGCATTTGCGACGAGTTGGCGTGCGCTTATTAATCGAGGCGATCTGCAAATCGGAGATATAGCTGTGATTCATGGCGCCTCTGGAGGAGTCGGACACGCTGCTGTTCAAGTTGCTGACGCTGCTGGCGCATATGTAGTCGGTACAGCACGGGAAGGTGATCCATCTGAATTTGTCTATGATTGTGGAGCAGATGCAGTTGTAGATTACCGTAGTGAACACCTCGCAGATGAACTTAACCAAGTTACAGATACCCGAAATGTAGACGTAATTCTTGATACTCATGCTGACATACATCTTGACGCTAACCTACAGAATCTTAGCCGAAATGGGAATATTGTTGTCATTGGTGAGAAAGACACAATTTCATTCGACGGTGCTATTAGCATGCGGGCTAAGCAAACAGATGCCAACGTTCGCTTCATGTCAATAATGGCATCCGCAGATGATCAAGCATCAATCCTCTCTAAAGTTGCTGAGAAACTGTCCACAGGAGACTTCAGTGTCAAAATTGACCGGACTTATTCGCTTGCTGAGATTTCAAAAGCTCATCAAAAAGTTATGGATTCAAGCAACATCGGGAAAGTTGTTATTAATATATAGTTATTCACGCTTGTTTGTTTCTGAGTGACTGTATCTAAGCAGTAACATGGAACCCACGCCAGCAAAGACAAGGGTTCCCAGAAGAAGAAACAGCACATGATAACTAGCATAAGTCAGGACAATACCGGCCAAGGACGCTCCAGTAGCACCTACACCAAACATTGCTAAGTAAGTTAGTCCATACGAGATTCCGTGTGACTCCGATGGTGAATAATCTGCGATGACAACTTGATATATCGGGGCCGTACCGTACATGACAAAGCCAATCAACAGACTAACCACCAGCATGCTAATTGCACCAAAGTGATACGCTACAGGAAAGAAAAATCCAAGGAAACCTAAGCTTGCGAGTGCTCCGGCAAAGGCAAGCGAACTGGACACATGGTTTGTTAATCTTCCTCCTACGTATTGGCCAAAAATACCCACTGTCAACAAGACAGTGTACATTAGCTGGCCGGTATCAAATACTTCCTGTCCAGCACTAACCCCCAGAGTAAAACCAGTATCGAGGTCAGAGAGGACTTCTGGTAGGAACGTGAGAAGGCCTCGATAGTATATACCATATAAGATCACAGACAGAAATGCAAGAATAAATACAACGTTGAATATTGTAACAACCGTTCCGATGGTATTTCGAAATTCAGACCGAAGTGAAGTCTCAGAGATATTGCCGGTATGAATGGTCATGCGAAATCCAATAACTGTTGTAAGAAATGCTGGAATTGATAAAATTAGTGCAGCCGTCTGCCAGTCTAGAAAGACCAGCATAACAATAGTCAAAATGGGTCCGGCCGCAGTTCCAATGTTTCCTCCAGCCCCATGATACGCGAATACCATTCCTCTATTCTCTGCTGATCGGCTAATAACCGATAATCCTGCAGGGTGGTAGACACTGGCACAGACTCCCCAGATGACAATTGCAATGGTTAGCATGTACAGGTTCTGTGCAGTGCTGAGTAAGGCAAAGCCGGTTCCCATCCCAGTTGCGGATAGTAAGATAAGATGTTTGGAATTATAGTGGTCAGCTAATACTCCCATTACGGGTCCTCCTAACCCGATCAATCCGTATCCAATTGCAACAATCGTTCCAAGCATCGCTGCGGATGTGTTCATTTCAGTTATCCAAAACCCAATAAAAAGCGGGATAGATAACTCGTAGCCGTGAAATAAGGCATGTGATAGCGATGTAAATTTCACTAACTGCCGATCACTGTCATTCATCTGGTACAATATATCTGTTTTTATTCAGATAAGTATGCTGGTAATTGTTGGTATGTACCAGTCGATACTTTATTTATTGTATAAACTCGATAAGATGCTATGGGTTGGAAAAGAATAAACTTAAGAGATGAGCAGACAAATAACAGCAAACCTGGCCGCCGATGGGAACTATCCCCAATACTCGAAATTGATGCGTTTAATCTCAACGTTGCGATTCTGAATCCGGACGAACGACTCTCTGAGAATCACTATCACTACCACGAAAACCAGAAGGAATTAATCCACGTGGTGGAAGGGAAGTGTCAGGTTGAGGTAGAAGATGACCAGTTAGTTATAACAACAGATGATGTGATTATGTTCGAAACAGGATCCAAAGGGACACACTTAGTTCACAATCCATTTTCTGATCCTGCTAAAGTAATTGCGATTGGATGGCCTCCAGAAGGGAGATACCCCGTTGAGAAAGTAGCGAAGAAATCCGAAATACTCGGAAAATCAAATGAATAACCTAACTGTGTGAGGCAAATATTACCGATCGACTCTTGATTTGGAGCAACTATATATGTAGTAATAAGGTAGCTATTCAAATATATAGAATTATAATGATGGAATCGTATCTATAATTATGACTAAAAAAAGCATTTCGTCCGCTAAAACAACCGAACGTTCGATTGAGATCATAGAAGCCTTAATGGACATCGAAGGCGGATCACTGGATGAATTATCCGAATATATGGGACTAGCATCAAGTACCGTTCATCGGCATCTTGCTGCACTTCAAAAGTCCGGATACGTTGTAAAAGATGGAACAAATTATAAAATTGGCTTACAGTTTCTAACGGTTGGAGGTCACGCCCAGCGTCAATATGAGCATTTTCATACATATAAAAAGAAAGTTGAAGAGATTGCTGAGGAGACTGGGGAGCGCGCTCAATTTATTGTCGAAGAACAGGGGGAACGGGTCTATTTATATACTGATGTGGGTAGTAGCGCAGTTCATACGGGGGCTCAAGCGGGTCGACGGGGATTACTTCATGTGAGTGCAGGTGGAAAGGCTATCTTATCACAACTTCCTAATTCACGGATTGAGAAAATAATCAAAAAACATGGACTTCCGAAGAGAGGAAAAAATAGCATTACCTCAAAAAAGGAGCTATTTAACGAACTTGAGCAAATACGAGATCAGGGATACGCAGTCAACCGACAGGAGACAACAAATGGGGTCCACGCTATTGGAGCGCCAGTTACAGACGACAATCAAGTAGTTATTGGAGCATTAAGTGTATCGGGACCGGCTACACGGTTGCAAAATAGATACCTGAATGAAGAACTCCCAGAGATTATTCTATCAGCAGTCAATGAGATTGAGTTAGATATTCGCCACTCCCCCTGATCTGAATTCGATATATTCGAATCAAAGGGTATTAACAAAAGTACTGTTGTTAAAAACACCAAATCGACCAATCACTTCTGCTGACAGATAGCACGTAGAAAGTACATTGCCTGCTAAGCAAATTTGTACTGGGACGAGCACACAGCAATGAACAGGTATAGACTATAATACATCTGCAACACGTTCATGTCAGAAGTGCAGAAAGTCTATATAAATATGTTTAGATATCGATTCCACGCAGTTTGGGAAGAATTGAACAGTAATACAGATAGGGGTATTCCGTTTATACAAGTAGGTGAACTACCCGTGTCTCTCACTCGCTGCGATAGCCGTTCGTTCCTTGATGGAGAAACTTCCTGGTTCCGCGACGCAATTTGCAGACATAATCGCAATGTCCACAGGGAACGCAGTCTTCATAGGCGTTGATTCGGCCATGTCCTGACCTACATCTTCAGTTGAAGGTCTGATTCCAAGTTCTTGCAGTCCGAGGCGGATGACTTCTAATGCAGCGTTATAGTCCCTATAAGCATCGAATCCACACGACGGAAACGAGTGCTCACGTACCCATAACGACTTATCCGTCTCACACCCACATTGTAAATAGCGTTTCGTTGTGCCTTCTAGTAGCACCTAAATAACGTGACATCCATTTTTCTCCTCGACGGTTGAATGACCTGATCGTTTCCCGCCACAACATTGCTGCAATGGTCTAAACATTCCTATCACCTGTCTCGTAGCTTTCACGTCCAAATCCTCGAGGAACACGGCGTCGGACCGTGTAGTATATTCGTGAGCAAGTTTCTCTTGATACTCCTCACGCTGGTTATGTAACCGTTCATATGCCTAAGCAAGGGTTATCTGGCTTGGCTTCTAGTTATTCGAGCTGTGCTCTCTTCGGGAGGGATTACAGCATCGGTGGTCAATACTCACGCTCGCATTGTTTGTCGGATTACGCAAACGATCGTCCATCTGAGTCGTGAATAAACTTAGTGATGCCGAAATCAACCCTGACTGTATCTTCTGGAACGAGATCTCCGACGGCTAGTTCGTCTGGGTATCCCGGGTTACACTCGACAACAATGCTGACGGACCAATCGCCAGTCGTCTCTTTTTTTTTTGTATTATCTTTGTGATCTCGCCGTAGTCGGGAGTGGGCGGTGATATGTGAGATGTGAGTCACTGATTTTGGAGAAGTTCACGATTGCGTGACCCGTTCCATCCACGCCGAAACCGGACTGGTTGTACACGATGCTGCGGAACTCTCGCGGGGCTTTCCATTTCAACCGGCCAACGTCGTAGCCTCGATTTTGGAGTGATTCAAGCACGCTTTCGCTTTGTTTGATGCGGTGGATAGACATTTGTAGCCACCTGAAGTATGAGTGTTGCCACCTCGACTAGCATTCCTTTCACCTGGTTGTTCTGGTGAAGTTGTTCTGTACCCCCGTATATGAAGGGTTGCCGTATTCTGGGCGTGAGCGGTATTCTTGCGTAATCTCTCCTCAACTACGACTGATTTTGTGGGGTGGTTGTCATTTGAACGTTCGGAAATTAGAGAGCGCACAGCTGTATTCCTACCCTATTCGCTCCCATCGGTCTCCCCTTGAGGACGAGGGCTTAGCCTGTAAGAGTTAAACCTGGAACCTGAGCTCTCAGTATAGAGTTGAGATTGAGACATCGATGCAAACAATCTGTAGCACAACACTTAATATTGAAATAATGAATTATCCCATTAAGTATAATTTTTATTTGTATTTAATTTATCTTAACATTATTATTTTAAGATATATTATCTTATTTCTTTTGTATATATGTACTATTTTATTTTATTTTTATATTTTTTGTCTATTTTACTAATAATGTAATCTTATGGTTTAATTCAATTTTTATTATGAATTATTTTCTAGTATATAATTTATTTTTTATAAATTTATTATAATATCATATGGATCTCTTCCGATCAGTCGATTATGAAGTAGGAATTCTTCAAATGAATCTATTTTAACAATGTTTGTGACAAGATAAGCTCAAGAATCAAGACATGTATGTTGCATAGCGGGGTGTACCCATTCCGAGTGAGTACTGTTAGTCAGCACTACGAGTCATGATAATGTTCCTCGAATGTCGACTGGTCAGGACGGCGGAAGGGGCCAACAGAAGTCACAGCCGCAGCTCCTGCAGCGTTCCCAAGCTGAGATAAGTCGGCAAGATCACGTACACCATCAACGTATGCACGCAGAATTGCAGCGTCGAATGCATCTCCGGCACCTGCAGGATCGGCGACTTCAACATCATACCCAGCGTGTTTGTGTTTCGAGATGAGTACTCCATCCTCAAATTGGGCCGCAATTGATCCGTCTTCGCTGAATGTACAGAAAACCATCGTCGTTCCATCCGGGGAAACTAATTCTTTAAGACCATCGTACGTCGGATCGTATCCTGCTAATTCGAGATCGTCGTTGCTTGCGAAGATTAACGAGCAGTTTGCAGCAATATTTTCGACCAGTTGTGCATATTCGTCTGGATTAGGCCATTGGCTTGGTCGTCCATTGAGATCAAAGGAGATCGCAACGTCATGTTTCTTTGCACGATCAATTGCCTCCAGAACAGCATCTTGGCTTACGGCTGGATGCATTGACGTACCGCTTAGATGAAGCATGGAGATATCCTCAAAGACAGACTTACTGTCGTCTGGTAACGCAAATCCAAAGCAACTGTTGGCAATCCAAGCGTCCCACTGTCGGTCCTGAGTTGGAGTGTACGCGATAAACGGCGTGTTTTTCTCTGAGGTCGTCAGTAATCCAGGAGAGATATCAAGTTGCGTGAGATGAGTCCGTATTGCCTGACCAAATACATCGTTGCTGAGTTTAGTGGCAAAGTACGGTGGTCTTCCAAAAATGGCCAAGGATCTGGCAACATTGGCTCCAGTTCCACCCATGAACCATCGAAGTGAGCTACCTTCTGAAACTGCTGGTGGTTCTACAGGATAGAAATCTGCTGTTGTATCGCCTGCAACCAAAATATTCGATTGCGAATTTGAGCTCATGCGTTAGCTTTCGAAAAGTACTGAAATAAAGGTCCCTGTAAATATGAAAAGCTAGTGTAAAACAGATTATACGATTATTTGATCAGCATATTCTTAGAGATAATATAGTTTCATTCGAACGTTTGGATTCGTCAAGTGCTTGGATATTCCCGAGATCTCAATCGCAGTTACTAAGATGTTTAATATATCATACAATATCTTAGCGATCATTCAATAGTATATTTATCCTGGATATAGCGGGGCTTGTGGGAGATTTCCGATTATTTCAGGAATAAATAATTCTAAAAATTGCACATAACCAATATATTAAATCATAATTTTTACTATGCTATTCGCATAGGGTTATTGTATGATAATACCAGTCAGTAGGGACATGATGACAGGGCACGATGAGCTTGTTGAGGTGCGGTTAGAAGAAACAATAGACATCGACTTTAACCTAAGTGGGGATGGAACATATGCCGATGCAGGGGCAGTTGAAGGGCGGATGCTTGTTGACTTTGAGGTTAATCGATCAAAGTTGCTTGAAAAGATTGATCGAGGAGAAGAGATTCCAGTTACCGACAAAGTCAACGCATTTCTTGAAGAATGGTCGGAAGACAAGGTCAACACAAATCGGGTAGAGCTTGAGTATGGACAGCTCTTGTTCAGGGGTGCTGAACCGGTGGGAATTAGTTCTGCATTTGAGCTACAACAGTCTTTTGATCCATCACAACTTCGTTCAAGCTCTCCCGAAGAAATTAAACGGGAACTACGTATCGAAGAGGATTATGAAACAACATATGATGACATTGCAAACGATGTCCAGTCATATCTTGAACGAGAGGGGATCAACGCTGATATCTCATTTAATGTACCCGTGCACATCCAAGCTAAGGCCAATCCAGCGGTTGAAGGAGCCGACTACACAATTGAGCTTGCAAACAATGAGCCAGTCGGAATCGAGATGATTACTGTCGAAGTAAATATGCCGCCAGAGATCGGTCGAGAAGTAGAACTTGGTCATTCCGGAGATAGAGAGGGAGAGTGGAGTAGCAGGCGTGCTGTCGAGGGTAAGAGATACGATCCAGAAGAGGAAAAGTACGTCTTCAGCGTATCGTCGCTGTCACCAACAGATAAGGAGGGAGCATCTCGAGAGATTAGATTTCACGTCCCTGCCAAAGCTCAGCGAACACTTCGAGAGGTATCTGGAGAAGCAAAGTTCACTCGGAGACAACCATTTTCAAACCTCGTACCAGTCGCATTGTTTGATGCTGGTGGACATCGGATTGCGTCATTTAACGCAGAGGATCAACAACAAGATGGTGAAGTTGGAGACATCACTGCCAAGGGACATATTAATGCAACATTTGAAACGCCAGCCCAAGATATTACGGTTGGAACGACAGCAAAGGTTAGCAAACGCTTCCAAGTTGAGGGAGTTGTGCCATTTAATGCGGCCATAAAAGTTGAAGAGATTCTCACAGAACGAGGAATCAAAGATTACCATACAGAAAAAGTAGAACAAAATCGAAATATGCGGGAGGGGCAGGAATTTGAAGTGTATAACGGAGGCTTTGAGAAAGGCCATATTTTGGTAGACGGTACGCGTATCCGCGTCGACATTGATATTAAAGGGCAGGTTAGGAGCTCGGACCGCGAAGCGATCAGGGAAGCTGATGAGAATCTCCCAGCGGAACGACGGAGCGTTACAACGGAGTACGGACAAACAAGTGTCACCGTTCGCGGTCGGGGTACCAGTCAGAGGGTAGTTGACGAGTATATCACAGACCTACGAGATGAACTTCGAGTAACTCTTGAATCGATTTCGGAGGCGATGTAAATGCACATTGACACAGATCAACTAGACGGGGAGTATCCACCAGAACCGGAGTGCGAAGTAAATCAGCGTGACTGTGAATTTAAGCCAGTGACATATCTTTGTCACGAGTGCGGTCGGAAATTATGCGAGGAGTGTGCAGTCGGAGTCCGACATCAGCCACAAATAGCCAAATACGAGCAGTTTGGAGAAGCTCAAGATGAGCGGGTTCAAATGCATTGTCCCTCATGTGCAGAGGCACATGAATATGATCAACAGAAAATAGCGGCTGGAGCTGGCGGTGTCTTTGTTGGCCTGCTTTTCTTCTGGATTATTGGCTTTAATTTGATCACGCTAATACTTGGAGCGCCAATTCTCTTAGGAGGCGGATTTCTGCTGTACAAAGAATACGAGCTCAAAAGCAAGGTTGATATGAAAGAGATGTCCTAAATTCCAAGCCACTGTAAGTAGTTTTCAGACAACATTAGATGCTTAGTGCTATCTTGGTTAATCTGGACATTTGCTCGCGTTGTCTGGAGATTTATTAATGACCAATAATCAACTCCCAGAGAATTCCATAGAAAATCGCAAACACAACACCAGAAACCAGGAGACCAGTTGTCTCATCGATTGGTCTGCCAATCAGCGGTTCAACAGTATCAGAAATCCAGTATCCAACACTGAGTACGATATCCTGTACTACAAGCGCGATAGTGTGATTCTGAAGATGATACGTAATCCCAGATCCAACATCACCTGGATCAGAGATCATCCCAATGCTCATTGCTACTACAAGTCCAGTAATCACAGTTGAGCCGAGCCAATAGTTTCCAATTGTCCGAAGACTGGCAGTGTGAGTAACACCGACAACCAGTGCGACAAATAACGGATATGCAATAACCAGTCCAATTGCTTCAGCAGGCAGTTCTGTGCTAATAAAATCAGTCACGATGTCGCCTACACCACCGAATACCGAGATTGGAACTTCCACAAGAAGTATCTCAAGTGGCAAGTGAACGAATTGATGCCGAGCAATTTCATCCAATAAAAACAGTCCCTTCTTTACCACGATTTTGATAGCAAATAGAGTAGAGAAAAATGCAAAAACTCCATGGATTATCCCTGATCGGTGCGGCATACGTCGACGGTATACTCACTATATTTACATAATACACATATATTTTTGTATTGAACCAAATACTGAATTTGTAAAATCGAGATAAGTAAATCGCGCTTAGTCCCTTATGCGTCATCACTATCGAGGTCAGAGGGCCCAAACGAGTGAGGAAGCAACTCATCAATAGAGAACAGAGCAATATCATTCATGGATAAGTTTGAGCAAATAACCGTAATCTCAGCATCACTAATCGTGTCCATCTCCTGAATAACCTGTCGGCAACGACCGCATGGTGTGGGATAGGTGTTTTCTGTTGAGTCGGGGAATCCTCCGACGATTGCAATTGTGGAGATATCACGATGACCAGCCGATACAGCAGCTGTTATTGCAGATACCTCCGCACAAACGGTCATTCCATATGAGGCATTCTCTACTGCAGTTCCAGGAAACACATCGCCTGTGGTTGTGTGCACAGCTGCACCAACCTGATATGCTGAATATGGCGTGTAGGCATTGGTCGCAGCAGTATGTGCCTCCTCAAGAAGGGCTTCCTGTGTTGCCGTGAGCTGTGGGTCTGAGTCCATATGATAATAAGTACTGTTCCTTTTGATATAAGTCTCCAAGGCTGACAACACACTCAGTATAGCGAAACGAAGAATCCACGAATTCTGTACTAACAGGACTGTAGTTCCGGGTTGTCACAATAACACACCTCAATTATATCCGAAGTATCTTGAGATGGTTTCGCTAAATGCCCACGAAACGCCGGCCGCAACGAGCAGAATGTAGCTTGTTAGTCCCAGTGCCAGCCCAATCGTGACAAGGCGGGCCCCACCGACTGGTAGGGTATATGTTTCGGCGAGCTCGAATGTCCCGACAAGGACCGTGCCTGTTCCAATCAGCAATACCAACAGTGCAATCGCCCCAAGTTGGACGTACGGTTCTTTTTTCCACTCGTCAACTGTCTTGCCACTGGCGGGGGCTGGATCAACATTCTGGGGGATTGGCCAGTATGATCCCTCGCGATTGAGCCAGTAAATATGACCGTTATTGATCTCCTCCCGGTTTAGCACATCAAGCTCGTATAATTCATCAAGTCGATGTTTAACTGTTTCTCTGCTTACATTATTTCCCACAGCGGCACTCATCTTCTTCTTGTTATAGTATGGGCGATCACCACGAACGAACTCAGCTGCGACATGGTACTGGTTCAAATCCTTTGAGTTGTCAAAATCTTCGATCCGTGACTCGATCCAGTCGGGGAGTTCGCTGTCATGCGATTTCATAGATTGATAATAGATATTTGTAGTTCTACAAACCTGGTTTGTCGTTCTCCGATAACCGATTTTCGTCCGGGGAATAAGTGCTTATCCCTCCTCTGTCAGAGTGGGGTTCAAACAATGCGTCACATTGGCTCGCCCTTCGTTGGTGTATTGGCATTCCTAGTTGTATTGATACTTTGGGCCGTGATTGAAGATTTGCTCTCTGTTACGGCTGGACTTGAAATTAATATGATTGTCCTGATGACTGCAGTTATTATCGGTGCAGGATCATTCTTTGGAGCTGAAAAACTCAGTGAACTCAGAGACAACTAATTAGTATTCCAGGAGTAGAAGCAGCATCTCTACGTTTCATTTTTCTCTGATTGGATTACTTGTTTGTTAGTAGTTGTCCGATAACGGCTGATCAGACATTCCAACCTGGCTTAATCGCTTCAACTTGCGCTGGATCGTGTCCAAAGATGACCTCAGCGTCATGACGTCGTTCAAGCGATTGGATTCGACGGAGGCTTTCACGCCACTCTGTTTTCCCCCACGTTAGCGGACCACCTAACGGAATTTTGTCCTCATAATTTTCAGCCATGTAAAGTTGATCGCCAGTAAAGATAATTGTTTTATGTTCAAGATGAATCATTGACCCCGTCATGCCCGGAGTGTGGCCGGGAAATCGAATAAATTCCAAATCAGTGAAGTGCTCTTCTCTGTCACGATGGAGTACCTGCCAGTTAAGATCATGGTCAAAGTCCTGCAGCAGGTAGGAATCACTTCCACTCCCAGTCTCATTACTGTAATAGGCATGCTTCAACTCTTTTTCATGAACAAACACTGGGGTATCAGTTCCATCAAAGAACTCCAATCCACCAGCATGATCGATATGGAGATGACTCTGGAAGACAGCGTCAATATCATCAATGGAGTACCCGATAGATGCCAAGTCATCATCTAGTCGGTGTTCGGCTGCATCATGAGGGCGAAATGCTTGAGTTACCGCTTCTGGCCAGTGTCCATCCATTGCTTCATGGTGCGAACCAGTATCCCAGAGGATTGTCCCCTCAGGATGTTCAACCACGAGGTTCCAGACAGGGATTTCATCATATTCAACGTCTGGATTTTGCTCATCATATGTCGCAAGCGTGTTCCCTTCCATCATATAGTTCATATCACAGTACAATCCACCTCGATCGAGAACGTGGATCGTTGCATTAACCATAGGACAGTATCTCTCGTCGATCCTGATAAGGATATATTCGAACCCTGGAACAGGCACTATCGTATATCTGCCGCTGTCGGTGCTATTGTCCGTGTTTCGTCGGGGTAAAGTCCAATGAAAACGAAAAGATGTGTATGAGTACAGTCGATTCTTCGTGGACGGAAGCTCGGATTAGAGAATTACACGATGACCTTGTCGAGTTGTATGAGCCGGTCGAGCATACGTCAGAACACGGGGCAAATCCGAATGCCAACCCTGGCGAGGGGGTTGAGCAACTCCTTACGACGATCCTTTCACAGAACGTTGCAGATCAAAACACAAAGCGAGCAGCACAAGCACTATTTGAGGAATACGAGGACTTCGCAGCAATCGAAGCTGCAGATCAGGATGAGCTCGCTGAAACAATTCGTGTCGCCGGGCTTGCAAATCAGAAGTCTGCTCGCATCCAGCGCGCGCTAACTGCAATTCGAGAAGAAACAGGTGGTGCTTATTCACTTGCATTCCTTGATGCGATGCCGACAGATGAAGCAAAGGCCTGGCTGACAGATATCAAAGGAATCGGCCCCAAAACGTCAAGTGTCGTGTTGAATTTCCACTTTGGAAAACCAACAATGGCAGTCGACACACATGTCGAACGAGTAAGCAAACGGTTTGGGTTGGTACCCGAATCAGCGTCAAATGGACGCGCACACGAAGTTCTTGATGAACTCGTTCCTGACGAACTTATTTACCCCTTACATGTGCTGTTAATTCGACACGGACGAACGTATTGTTCAGCACGATCACCAGACTGCGACAACCCGGTCTGTGAAAAATACTGTAGCTGTCCTGGTTGTTCATGATACCATTTTGTGGCTTAGCTACCGTTGCCAAACGCTTATCCATGCGAGACCCCTACATATACCAGTGAGGCGGAATCCTAACGACGACGACGAGAATAACTTTACCAATATCTTCAATCAACTCAATAACATGCTTGGAGACACGTCTGATTCTGATCCTGTCGATGTTCACGAGTATGATGAAGAGATTCGCGTCGTTGCCGATCTCCCTGACGCTGACCAGAACGATATCGCTCTTCAATGCGATGGCCGAACACTCACCATTCAAATCGCACAGGATCCAGTTCCACAGGTCAAGCAGATTGACCTCCCAGACTATGTGGATGCTCAGTCAGCCGATATGAGCTTCAATAATGGAATTCTTGAAGTTACGCTTGATCGAGATAACGATCCGGCTAACATCGGGTTTTACTAATTCATACATCCGCCATGTTAATGGCTGTATCTGCAGTACACATTTGAGCGAGTGTTTTTCCGGTTCCACAGCGCATTATATCCCTGACCAAATTTTGGCGTAATTCTTGATTTATAATTAACCATTAAGTGAAACACGGGCGTTTGTATGTGCAGATTTCGACATATGACTTGTCGCAGTTCGACAGTAAGCAAAACACGACCGTATTTGTGTACTGGTACAGCAAATAGGCAGTATCATTCGGCACATGCAGAACCTATGTATAACACAGACCAGTCGGACAGAGTCATAGCAACAAGAGTCAATCGGCAAGCAAAGTACGCAGTCAGCAAATTGTACCGAGGTGATCAGTATGTCGCAAGTTGATGCATTGCTGAATCCGGCATCAATTGCGGTGGTTGGTGCGAGTCCTGATGCTCGGTACTCTGGCAATTTAATCCGGAACTTGTTAGACTATGGATACGACAATCCGATTTACTATGTCAATCCTAACCGCGAAGAGGCATTTGGGCAGAAATGCTATGATGACATCAGCGATGTTCCAGAGACGGTTGACCTAGTAGTCGTTTCAATCCCTCGTGATTATGTTATCGATGTCGTTGACCAAGCAGGCGAGATGGGAGTTCCAGCAGCATTGATAATCTCTGCTGGTTTCTCAGAAGCCGATGAAACTGGCGAAGAACTTGAATCAGAGCTTGGTGGTGTAATTGAGAAACATGATATGGCCGTCTGCGGACCAAACACAATCGGGTTTGCAAATCCACAGGCAGACACTGTCCCGTCTGCGATTTGCTCGCGAGAGCCAGACAACGGTGAGATTGGACTAATCAGTCAGTCAGGAGCCCTTGCATTTGCGACGTTTTATGATCGTGCTAAAGACGAGGATATTGACTTTGCCTACATCATTGCAACAGGGAATGAGACTGGGCTTACGATGAGTGATTATATCAAATACATGGCAGAAGATGATACCGTTGAGGCGATCTGCGCCTACATCGAGGGTATCGATCAACCTCGTGAATTTATCAATGCCGTAGTTAAAGCCAAAGAGCATGGAAAACCTGTGTTTGCGGTAAAAACGGGCGATTCAGAGGTTGCCAAGGAATCGTCTGAATCACACACAGGGGCAATCGCTGGAAGCGAAGAGGCCTGGAATGCCGCCTTTGACCGAGCAGGCGTTGAACGGGTTCCCGATATTGAGGACCTACTCGAGCGGGCAAAGTTGCATGCAGAGTTTAATAATGGGGGAGACAGCGTTTGTGTTGCTTCAACTAGTGGTGGGCTTGCCGGATTACTGGCAGATATGACTGCAAAGCGAGATATTGCGCTACCAGAGATTACTGGGGAAACTGAACAACAACTGTTGGAGATGGACGAATTGTTGACGTTTGGTGGAATTCATAATCCAGCAGATATTCGACAGCAGGGGACAGAAGCATTTACAGAAATTGCAGATGTGGTGTTTGCTGATGATGCGTTTGATGCGTATGTATTCGCTGTTGCACTACCAGCTGTTGGCGAACAAGCTGAGATGATCGCCGACAAGATGCTTGACATCCACCGACAGGCCCCCGATCCAGTGGTATTTCTCTGGACAGGTCGAAAAGAGGGTCCAGACAAGGAGTCACCATATGAACGGGTTCGCGATGAAGCTGTCCTGTATTACGATGCTGATGTATGCATGGATGCAGTTGCGTCACTGTTGGACCCCCCTACTGCTGGCGAGCGAATCGACACAGTGTCAGTCACAAATTCAGGTACAACTGAGGCTGTCGACTGGGAACAGGCAGTCGAATTGGTTCCAGATTCAATCGACGTTGTTGATCATCGGATTGTTAGCAGTCCAGAGGAAGCAGCCACTGCGGCAAGTGAACTCGGAGGGTCCGTTGTGCTGAAAGCGAATACGACCCAAGCGCACAAAACAGAATTAGGAGCAGTAAAGACAGGTGTTAGGGCTACTCAGGCAGCTGATGCATTCGAAGATGTGATTGCGAATGTCGAATCCGGGCAAGCGATCGTACAAAAGCAAATCGATGGCACGGAACTTATGCTTGGCATCTTTGAGGATCCGAGCTTTGGACCCGTGCTCTCTGTTGCTCCTGGCGGTATCCATGTCGAAGCTTTCGAAGACTTTCAATTGAACTTCATTCCACCAGTGTCAGCACAGGAAGTCATGCGCCGACTTGAGCAGTCACCTGTTATTGAATTGCTTACTGGTCGAGGAGTACAAATACAACCTGATGATCTCGCAGAGGCCGTTTCTGACTTGGGAGACCTTGCTGTTGACGGCGTGCTTGAAGCTGATCTAAATCCAGTCATGTTGACACAGGATAGCGTCACCGCTGTTGATCTGTATCTCAAAAAATAGTAAGCAACCTGATAACAGAGCTATTGAGAGTTCTCAGCACCTGAATCCACTGTTGATGTTGATTTGTTGATCGCTACAATGTCATCTATAAATTCGTCTGGCACTAAAGGCTCAGCCCATTCTTCATTGCACTGACGAAGATGTACTTCAAGTAATGCTCCACAGATCGAGATTTGATCCACATACCAGTCTGTTGGATCTTCCTCAAAGTCTCGATCAAGCGTCAGTACATCACCAACATCAAAGTCTAGCTCATAGGAGTCAATGAGATCAGTAAGTTCTCCGCTAACCGAAGGAATCGGGTTCGATGGATCCTCAACATGAATGCGCCATTCGTGAAGGATTCGCTCTTCACGAACTCCTGATTTTTGTTTGCCACTCGCATTGATTCGGACATCATAGACGGGGCGAGGAAGAATAGGATCTCTGTAGAACCGTTGTGAAATCCACTTACCGTATCGATCAAGAATTACAATCTTGCCATGTTCAATTGTGTTAATTGTGTCTCCAAGTTCGAGTAAGAAGTTGCCGTCATGTTCAGTCTTAAAATCCGGCTCAGGGATTGTCGTACCCTCCTCAATATAGCCGGGAAGATATGACCACCCAACTGGACGACCGTCATTAAATGGATAGATGAAGGTATTTGGCGAGACAAATTCCGTGGATAGGTGCTTGAGTGCATCGTGTTCCGGCATCATCTCTTCTGGGATTTGTTCAGAGGGAGTAAAATCGTCAATCTGCTTTGTTTCGGTTACTTCCTGCGCAATTTCGGGTAGTTCTTGCTGTGCAACAGATTGCTCTGTGTCGCTTTTAATCTCCTGAACAGTGCGTTCAAACTCATCGATTGGGGTATGAAATTTGTATTCTTTAATGCTGAAGCAGTAGTATTTTCGATCATCAATATGGTGGAGTTGTATCTCTTTGACATCGCCGCGGAGATAAAGTCGAGCAAGGACGTGTGACTTGAGTGCATATAGTGCTTCCTTGCGTAAACTGTCCGTTTTGGCCAATCCACCGTAGCCTCGTTCGTAAGCCTCAGTTGCTTGCTGCGCATACTGTTTGGCTCTTTTATTGATCACAAACAGTGCTTCCAGAGTGTCTGTAGATACCGTCATAATACCTTCAATTCTTCTCGCCTTGCTATACGATATAAACTAAGGCACAACCGAATCAACAAAACTGCTTCAAGTTTTACAGGGAGACGGTATCTTGATATAAATACATATCTCCACATGGGAAGCCGAAGGGCATGGAAAAAATAAACTAATCTTACAACTGATATCCGGTGTGCAACAACTTGTCACAAATGAGCGACTTCAGCAACGTGTTGAGGCGCTTCGGTCTGGGATCCTATCACTGCGTGAGTATCACAAAACGCTACAATCTCGGATGAACGCAGTTGAATACTATATCAAGGCATTTGTCTCAGAACCAACCCGATGGGATCGAATTGATCGAGAGCGTAATGCGCTGTTGTCTCAGACATCAACCCCGAAGCCACCACTATACGGGGTTCCTATTGGAGTGAAAGATATTATGCATGCCACAGGGTTTGTCACCCAAGCCGGTGCGGATGTCCCTCCTGCGGAAATCACCGATACGCAGGCAACAGTTGTGACGAGGTTACGGGAGGCGGGAGCACTAGTTATGGGAAAGACTCGAACTGCAGAATTCGCGTATTTTCATCCACCGCGCACACGGAATCCAGTGGATCTTGAGCATACTCCGGGGGGCTCAAGCAGCGGATCTGCGGCAGCCGTTGCTGCTGGTCTTTGTCCAGTTGCACTTGGCACACAGACGGGAGGATCAATTACTCGTCCAGCTGCGTTCTGCGGTATTGTAGGAGTAAAACCGAGCTACGATCGGATACCAACAGACGGCGTTCTCCCTCTTGCTCCGTCTGTCGATCATGTTGGATACTTTACTCAGGATATTGCAAGCGCGCAACTGGTAGGACCTGTTCTGTATCCCAACTGGCAAAACAATGTTAACACTGATGATTTAGAGACAATTGGAGTAGTTAACGGAACATATCTACAACAGGCAAGTGATACTGCTATAAGTCACTTTGAACGCCACGTTGATCAGCTACAGGAGCATGGGTATGAAGTTCGTCGATTATCTGTATTCAAGGATGTTGAAGCCATTAATACGCGACATCGGAAACTGATGGCTGCCGAAGCCGCACTGTCGCATAGTCATCTGTATCCTCGGTACAAGAAGCAGTACGCATCTGAGACCGCAGAGCTCATTGAATCAGGACAGAACGTGGACATTGCAACACTCACAAGTGCTCGAAATGGGAGACATCAACTTCGCACGCAACTCAATACAACATTCGACGAGCATGCACTGGATATTATAATAAGCCCAGCCGCCCCTGGTCCGGCACCGAAAGGAATCGATTCAACCGGCGATCCTATTATGAATCTTCCGTGGACGCACTCTGGGCTTCCAACAGTAACACTGCCTGCCTCAACAACGTCTGCTGGGTTACCGATTGGACTACAGTGTGCCGCCCCATTTGGCTCCGACGAACAACTGTTACAACATACAGCACAACTTGAGTCAGTGCTTGATCATAATAGGTTAGTCTAGCTTTATTCAGAGCGAGAAACCCGCCAAAACATCATTTGTGGATCATTTCTAACAACAGGTAAAGACTGTCTCTACTCGGGAAAATGCAGATGTTTTTGGTGTGATTGGTCGGAGAATTATTGACTATAGTACATTTACATTTATGTTCATGATGTAAATCGAATAGAAGTATACTTTCATGATTTTAAATAAATAGGATTAGCAAATTAATATCGCGTAATATTAGCTTTATAGAGGATTATAACTGTTATATCGATATAAATGATAGATATTAGTTATTTTCGAAGTGATTGAATCCTATTATAGTCGATAGGAATCGAAACCTAAAACAAAGCATCGTCCTATGTTCCAGACGAGGCATGAGTATTGACGAACGACAACATGCACGACAGTTTGTTCGGACATTTTTCACTACCCCGACCGCGGTCGAGGGAGAGGATGACTCTGCGAAAATGCTTCGTGGCGCAATCCAAAACCGCGGGATGGAAGCACCTGATGTTTGGGTCCCAGACAACGAAGACGCGACAGCGCCAAGCATGCGCGAAGAAGGTGCAGAGAATATTGTTGAAGTTGTTTCAGAACATGGCGCTGACTTCCCAGGAGAGATTCACCCACGTGTTGTCTGGCACCGCGATGATCCCGGAACTCGACACCAAGGTCTTCAGCAGATAATGACGATTGCTGATCCAGAGAAGGGTGCAATTGAACACATTGATGGGTTTGTCATTCCAGAAGTCGGAGACATTGACGATTGGAAAAAGGCAGACGAGTTCCTCACAATTGTTGAAAATGAGTATGGACTTGAAGAAGGCTCTATTGCAATGTCAGTGATTATCGAGAGTGGTTCTGCAGAACTCGCAATGGAGGAACTCCGAAACGAGATGGGCAAGCCATCGAATAACCTACAGCGTCTGTTCATGCTCGTGAATGGGGAAGTCGACTACACAAAAGACATGCGAGCAATGACGCCGACAGGCGACTTACCTCCATGGGCAGAACTCCGACACAACACCTCTCGCGCCGCGAGTGCTGCTGGTCTGATTTCTGTTGATGGACCGTACGATGAAATCCGTGATGTTGAAGGCTACCATGAGCGGATGACTGAGAACCGAGAGAAAGGCCTAATTGGAATGTGGGCGTTGACGCCAGGCCAAGTTGTTGAAGCCAACAAGGGCGCACTTCCTCCAGAAGACGGATACTGGCTTATCGAAGCTGATGATCGGGAGGTCGAACTTCGTGAAGAAGACGGAGTTCAAGTGTATAACGGCGATCGAATCTCGCTCAGTGAAACTGAAGGCGGATATGAGCTGACTGTTGGAAATAACACTGTTGTAGTCGATGAGGAAGAACTCGAAGATGAGATTCTTGACTTAACAAGCTACGTCCCAAGCCTCGGCGACATCGTTGATTCAATGGAAGAATTCGAAGCAGCCAAAGAGGCCGGACGCGGCGCAATCGCAATGACACGATCAGCAACTGTCAGCATTGATGGCGTTGAAGTCGATATTAGCTCCGACCGCATGTGGGACGAAGCAACGTATCAGGCACTGATGGTCCCAGTTTCCCTCTTCCAGGATGTCTATGAAAACCGTCCTGACCAGCACGAAGCCCTCGCAGAGATCTATAGTGAGGATGTCGTTGAACGTGCCATGGAAGTCGGAAACTAATTGCAGGTAGCTTCCAGTTCGCATATCTTATTTTCTCTTGATTTCTGACGGTCGACAAGTATACTGAGTTTGACCCCCTTCACAGGCTAAATCCGATGGGCTTTCGCCTCGTTACCGCTATAAATTGAAATTTCGGTAGCATTTTTCAAGGCAGCGGTGATAGGTTGTCTTATGGCTGAAATGGACACACTGCGGGAAGCATTTGAGGATAATGGCTACAAGGTGGTAGGTGTATCACAAAATCGAACAAACACACGAATCGAATTGTACGACGAAGGAGCAGAAGCTGATAAGCTACGATCACTTATTGAGGAAACACTTGAGGAGTCGCCACTCGGCGTAAACGTTACGACCGAATCAATTGAGAGTGGAGACGCAATTGGTACAGTCATCACATTACGGCAGCGATAGCAGGTCCAAGCGGTATGTTTTTCTGAAGATTGACTTGAGAATCGTGAGCTAGTTGAGCAGGACTAATATAGCCACGATGAATGTGTCGGAATATGGAGGATGTAGCGATTATCGGAGCGTCCATGACGAAGTTTGGCGAGCGAGATACGTGGATTCAAGACTTGCTCGCCGAGGCTGGCATTGCCTGTTTGGAAGACGCAGGAGTGTCTGGAGATGCAGTTGATCATCTGTATGTATCAAACATGGCAAGCGGAGAGTTCGAAGGGCAGACAGGAACAGCAAACGCACTTGCGCATGATCTAAATGCGATGCCAGCATACACACAGCGGATTGACCAAACCTCATCAAGCGGTGGGGCAGGGATCTATGCTGCATGGCAGTCAGTTGCCAGTGGAGCCAGTGATTGTACGCTGTTGGTCGGCGGAGAAAAAATGACTCACCGAACAACATCAGAAGCGACAGACGTCATCGCATCACTGACCCATCCAGCAGAATATAAACATGGTATTACGTTGCCATCGTTTGCTGGACTGACAGCCAGAGCATATCTTGACAAGCATGATGCTCCACGAGAGAGTCTGGCAGAGGTAGCTGTCAAGAATCACTATCACGGGACGCAAAATCCTCATGCCCAGTTCCAGAAAGAAGTAGATAAGGAGACGGTCTTAGAGAGTCCAATTGTTGCTGATCCGCTTCGATTGTATGACTTCTGCCCGATTACTGATGGTAGTGCAGCATTGATGCTTGTACCAGAGTCAAAAGCTAGTGAATACACTGATGATTACGTTGTTATCTCAGGTATTGCTGGAGCAACTGACACGCACGTTGTCCACCAGCGTCCAGATCCGACAGTGATGAATGGTGTCGTTGAAAGTGGGGAATCTGCATACGAGATGGCAGGAAAGTCCCCTGAGGATATCGACGTAGCCGAACTTCACGATATGTTTACAATTCTTGAGTTCCTCCAAATGGAAGGGCTTGGATTCGCTGATGTTGGCAAAGCTTGGGAACATGCCATGGAAGGGACAACGTATATCGATGGTGAATTGCCGATCAACACGTCTGGAGGGCTAAAATCAAAAGGCCATCCACTGGGTGCAAGTGGTGTTGCACAGGGGTATGAAATATACAAACAACTAATGAACGAAGCAGGCGACCGACAGGTCGATGCAGACGTTGGTTTGGCCTGTAATGTCGGTGGATTTGGAAACTGTGTCATTACAACAATTATGGAGCAAGCATGACTGAAGATAATAACCCATCAATGGAGGCGTATCGCTATGAGGATGGCTCGCTGGCGTATCCAGGACATCCGCTTGGTCCTGACGGTTCCGAGCCAGTAGGGACAGTTGACCTCACAGACTATACAGCGACAGTTATTACGTGGACGACCGCCACAGCGACTCCGCCCGGAGTACGCCAGCCAAATCACCTAGCTATCGTCGAATTTGACGTCGACGGAACACCTGTTCGAGCAATTGGACAGGTCACAGATGATAATATAGAGATTGGTGATGAGGTTGAGCCGGTATATAGTGAGGAGCTCCGCAATCCAGAAGCTGGCATTCGAGAGGCAGAGAGTCAGCGGTGGGACGGATTCCAGTTCGAGGCAGTCTGAAGTGCTGAAATAATTCTTAGCAATCTATCACTCTTACAGTAACTCCCTCTCAGCAGAAACCGTTCCGTTATTGAGATAATTTGTCAGTAGTGTTCTGAACTCGCTGTGCAGATGACAATATGTTAGCTCACCGATTAGCTTTCATCTTCATTATCGTCATCAGATCCATCATCAGAACCATCAGACTGCAGCTCATCGTCATCGTCCTCTTCCAGATCATACTCTTGCATAATTGACTCAAGTTCGGAATCAATATCAATTGTAACTTCGTCCGGGTCTTCCTCATCTTCGTCTTCTGGGGCCTCTAACGCTGATTTGTTTTCTGACAGCGTCTCATCGGTTTCATCACGAGCTGTTTCTGTCTGTTTCCGTAACTCATCGCGTAAGTCTTGAGCCTCTTCTAAAATCTCTCGTGCTGCCTCGTTCTCTGGCAGTTTTCCTTGCTCAACCATGGTCTGAAGATCTGTTAATGCACTGTCAAATCGCTCGACTGTTTCTTGGCCGACCCGTGAAGCACGGTCGACTGCGGCTTTTGATTCTCGCTGTACCGTCTGTCCAGTATTAGCCAGACGGATGGCTTTCTGAATCGCCTCCAATATCTTGATATTCGCCTCAAGAATAGCAATTATAGCTGGAATAACTGCCTCATCAGCATATCGGAGTACTTCTCCGGGAGAAGGTAGGCGAGGGAATCCGAGCGGTCCTCGTGGAAGATCTTCCTCTAGGTCGGCCTGCAGTTCTCGCATGGATTGCTCAAGTTCAGCTGCTGTGTTCGCTAAGTCAGCGTCATCCCGGTCGCTCATAGAATCTATTAGTCGCTGTATCGGCAAAAATGGTCGGGCATCAACAAGAATCGGAGCTCATCGAACAGCGCGTTGATACTGTACTGGCCAATCAATGTCATCTGTTCGTCCCAATTGTCGTGCAGCATGTAGTGTGAAGTACGGGTCTCGAAGATGCTCTCTTCCAACAACAGCAAGATCAGCTCGGCCATTCCGGATCAGCGCATCGGCCTGCTCACCACTCGTGATTTTTCCAACTGCACCGACAGGAACAGATGTTTGCTCTCGAATTGTTTCAGCAAACGGGACCATGTAGTTTGGCCCAGTGTCCGGAAGCTGTTGGTCTGGATGAAGACCGCCAGCGCTCACATCAATCAAATCGACACCACACTCTGCAAGCATCTCAGCCGCTCGTGTGGAGTCTTCAATTGTCCATGATTCGTGGTCAGGAAGCCAATCTGTTGCAGAGATTCGAGCAAAGATTGGCAAGTTATCTGGCCAGACTGATCGGACTGCCTCCGTGATCTCTCGTAGGAATCGAGTGCGGTTTTTGAAGGATCCTCCATATCGATCGTCGCGTTGGTTTGTCACCGGAGACAAGAACTGATGAATAAGGTATCCATGTGCAGCGTGTATCTCCGCAATCTGGAAGCCAGCATCTCGTGCTTTCACGGCACTATCTCGAAAAGCATTGACAATGTTTTGGACATCCTCGGTCGCTAGGGCAGACACTGGAACAGTTGTTCCGTCCCGTGGATAAGGATTATCGGTCGGTCCAACCGTAGTCCATCCACCTTCATCTGGCATAAGCCCATCGCCACCTTCCGAGGGGACTGCAGTACTTGCCTTTCGTCCTGCGTGGGCAAGTTGAATAGCCGGAACCGAGTCATGATCTTGAATGAATGAGGTAATCTGCTCGAATTGTGCCTGTTGTGTGTCATTCCAAATCCCGAGATCGCCGGGAGAGATACGGCCTCTTGGTTCGACTGCTGTGGCCTCTAACATAATGATGCCTGCACCACCGACTGCTCGTGATCCGTAGTGTACGTGGTGCCATTCAGTTGGAACACCATCGCCCTTAGCAGAATACTGACACATCGGGGACATCATCACACGATTTGGAACGGATAACTCACGCAATGGAAACTCAGAAAATAAATCCATTGTTCGTGCCAAGAATACCGCATTCTCGTAGGATAGTAGTTGTGGTACGGATTCATCCAAATCCACTTGTTTTTAGGAGACAACCATCAACATCAATACGATGAGTGATTCTGAGGAACTAGATGATGAATATACTGGCTCTACATCGGAGTACGAATCCGATGGTGCTACGTCGACATTTTCTGATTCGTCATCATCGGAGTCGTTAGCGGTTGGCGATATTGAAGAAGACCCGGATGAGATTGATCCAGCAGAGTTAACAATTCCAGTTCAGGACTTGCACCCTCGTATTCAATACATCTGGTCCGCTCGAGCACTTGTAATTGCGCTAATTCTTGGCGCAATTTCGTATGTAATTAACATAGTGCTGATCGATGGCCCAGAGTTACTTCCTGTCGGTGTTAGCGTCGTTGTGTTTATTCTTGGAGTCGCCCACGCGTTCCTGAATTACAGTATCTGGCGCTACGAGGTGCGAGAAGACGCCCTATATCTTGAGCGAGGTGTGATTGTTCGCGTTCGAACGACAGTTCCGTTCGTTCGGATTCAGCATGTGGACACCAGCCGCGGTCCAATCGAGCGTTTGCTAGGTCTTTCAAGTTCTGTTGTCTACACGGCAGGATCCAGAGGAGCCGATGTGACAATCCCAGGGCTTGATGCCGAACAGGCAGAAGAGCTTCAGCATCGTTTGAAAAAGCTTGCAATCGCAGCAGAGGGCGAAACAGCGGTATGAAACTGCATCGACTTTCGATTCCGTTCCGAATCGTCGAGAATCTGCTTAGTCTGATCGGTATCCTGATCTTATTGGGGATACTCATTACCACGCAGACGGAAGGAGTACTTACCTTCGTTGCGTTAGGAATAGCGACAATTTTGCTCGTTACTGGAATCGCTATCTGGCAAGTCGCCTATTATCGACGGTTTGAGTATCATCTGACAGATGACACGCTTGATATCGAATCAGGTGTTATCTCACTACGTGAGCGAGAAATCCCATACGAACGGATTCAAAATGTTGCAATCAATAGAAACGTATTCCAGCGTGCAGCCGGACTTGCTGTCGTGTCAGTAGAGACTGCTGGCGGTGGCTCAACTGAAGCAAAGCTTCGCTATGTAGGTACAGAGACAGCACACTGGCTGCAGGATGAGCTAAGTGATCTTAAGCGCAAAGCTGAGCAAGATCGAACGGTAGATCCAACAACGGAAACGTCGGATGCAAAGCCACTGTTTGAAATTAGCGGAAAGGAGCTCGTAATCCTTGGGATAATATCACTTGATTCACGCTTCCTGCTTGTGGTTGTCCTTGCCATTTCTGCCTTTGCGCCTGAGATTATCGGCCTTCTTGGAACAGCGTCCTCGCTATTGGTGGCAGTTCCAATTGCCTTACTTGTGTTATACATTCTCACTGCTGCACTGAGTGCTGTTTACTCTGTTACAAACTACTATGATTTCAAATTATTCGGTAACGGTGATGAGCTTCGGTACGAACGAGGACTACTGCAACGATTCAGCGGCACTATTCCGTTAACAAAGATTCAGGCCCTGACTATCTCCGAAAATGTGCTGGCCCGATTAACGGGATACGCATCCCTACTTGTTGAGACAGCTGGGTATTCACCAGGTGAGTCAGGTGGGTCACAGTCTGCGATTCCTGTTGCCAAGCGCAGTCGGGTGTTGCAATTAGCACGTGATATCGAGCCATTCAACGAACTCTCGTTTACTCGGCCGCCAAAGCGAACTCGGCAGCGTTATTTCCGACGGTATATCTGGATTGTTCTCGGATTAGCTGGAATTGGATTCCTCGTGACAAACTACACTGGATTCGAATTTGATTGGTACTGGATTCTTGTTGGTCTAGTACTGACATACCCTGCAGCACACCTGAAATGGAAGCATCGGGGGTACTTGATCACGGATCGATATATCCTGACACGAAATGGCTTCTGGAATAGAACAATCAAGATAGTGCCGTATCATCGTGTGCAGGTGACATTTGACAGACAGTCTGTATTCCAGATGCGATGGAACCTAGCCACACTGACAGTTGATACAGCAGGATCACAGAGTTTGACCACAGACAACAGCAAAGCAGTTGATATCGATGAAGAAGTCGCTCGTGAACTACGAGAGCATGTCATCGATGAGATGTTTGAGTCAATCCGACGTAAAAAACGTAGACGAAAGTATGGATCATTCGCTGCCCCGATTGTTACCGCGGATGAGTTCGATGCTGAAGACTTACAGTCAATTTCAGATAACGATGACTCATTTGGACAACAAGGAGAAATGACACAACCCGAAGAAGAAATGGATCAAGTTCAATCAACAACATCGCAACCACTATCAGATGCGTCTACTGATGACACGCCGTTCACTTACGTTAGTGAGGAAGAGATCCGTAACAACGATACTCAGTCTGATCAGAAATCGAAGTGACGGAAAGTCGAAGTTGCCTGCTATGTTGGGATTAGCGACAACTTGATTGGTTCCTGTCGAGTGCCTCAGGACAGGTTTCTGGACATCCGCATCTTTTGTTCTGTGGGTGTCTATCGAAGCAGTTGCTTTGTGCCGCTTACGAGCTCAGATTCCCGCTTAGTGCTATCTGTTGTCTCTTTGCTCGACCTTGTTCAATTCAATGAGGAGGCGAAAAATAGCTTTAACAAGGTTAGCATCGACGTCAAACTGTTCTGCATTTTGTCCAGCTCGTTCCATAACACGTTCTTCCTGTCTTTCATCTGTTGTTGGCAGCCCCCGTTCTTCTTTGACCTCAGCAATTGTGTCAGCGACGTATGTTCGCCGCGCGATTAACTCAACAAGCTCATGATCAATTGACTCAATCTCTTCTCGAAGCTCTTCTAAACTCATATCGTTTGTGCTCCCGAATTCTGTGTTGTTGTCAGCCATGTTTTTCCGTCTCTTATATCCCACATATGTTTGACCTCTTTTAGACTTTCTTGATTACCAATAGCAACAACACTTGGTCCGGTTCCTGAAAGTGAGACGCCAGCAACGTGGGGTAGAGCCTCAAGTGCTGGCTCAGTTGGGAACTGAAGTGCAGTTGAGTATGCCAACCCGTTGACATTCATCGCTTCTGTGTACTGTCCGTTTTTAGCCAATCTAGTAGCAGTTTTAACTATCGGCGCAATCTGTTTACAGCGGTCGACATCAGCATCTGCACTATAGGCCCGTTCTGGTGGAGTCCAGACAAGGGCATCATACTCAAATGTGTCCTGACGGAGGAGGCTATCAGAAGAATTATCGGTTACTGTTACGCCACCGAGCATGCTGGCGGAAGCGTCGTCAAATGCTCCTGTGATCGTGACCCCAACATCTCGGGCAGCTGCAACGCCAATCTTACATGCTGTTGTCCGATCAACCTCGTCAGCTTTCCCAAGTGCAGAAAGTGTTGCCAAGATTGTCGCGTTTGCAGCCGCACTAGAACTTTTTAATCCAGCTGCGAGCGGAATTTCGCTTTCGGTCTGGACGGTCCCCCCTTCGCCCCCTCCATACCGATCAGTGACCATTGATACACAACGTTCAATTAAGGCTGTATCTGCTGATGGGTCTTCAGTAATTGTACCAGATACAGAGTCTTGTTCTGCATCAAGTTCAACAGTAGCAGTAATTGATTCCTGGATTGCAAACGCAGACCCATGTCCCGTTGCAAGTGCATTGATAATTGTCCCTGCAGCTGGAGCCGTTGCTTTTCCGCGCATGCCTATGTCAGAGACGGCGCGTTACTTATCTTCTCTGGTAGCTGTCTGAGACAACCACAACCTGTTTACCTGTCATCCTAGTATCGATAGTATGGACTACCGCGACTCTGTTGCTCCAGAAACACTTTCTGTTGAGGTCACTGATGAGCAAGTCACCATCGAGTACCTTGATGGACGAGTGGTCTCCTACGATGGTCAGCGTGAGCCAACAGCACCACCAATACGCACACAACCTCGGCAATTGGTTCAGGTACTTGTGACCAATTCTGATAACACACAGGGAGTACTCACGTATGTCAACGAGCTGAACACAGAATCTGAAATTCTTGAGGACTCAGGCGTTGGACGGGTCTTTGTCGAGCCTGATGAAACAACAGAAGTGTACCCCAACGTGACCGCAACAGCCGACGGTTACGCTGTTGTGGTTGATGCCGATCTAGAAGCAATTGATGGACGCGTATTTGTATTCGAAGAAGGTCAGCGATACAACCAGTATTATGAGTTGATCCCGAGCGCAGAAAGTGAGTGACCCACCAATCGGATGAATAAAGACGGTGCAGAGAATTGATCAAATCTTTCCCCTTTCTGAACTATTGGATATATGACGGCTCTTCGGCGTCACAATTTTCTTCATGCTGCATAGCATCCTGCTCGTTATCAAATAAAAGTCCACATTCCTCACATTCAAACCAGATTGATCCGTCTCGCTCAGTTTGTGTGACCATGTATGACATTATCATTTCGAGATAATTATGAGTTTCCATAAATCCAATATATATTTATACTGATATTAGTCCGATAAACCAAAGTGGTTAAAGAATACTGTCCCAGGAGATCCGGGCTCGCACAAGACCTTGAAGTTTATCGGTCACGTATAGATGAGTAATGACAGACGAGTCAGCTGTGCTCGGCCTTCGTGTCCAGCCAGCAGAAAAAAGTGATGCAGGACGTGGCGTAGCACGGATTTCAGAGGCTGCTCGCCGCGAACTGGGTGTTCTCAGTGGCGATACAATTGTAATTGAGGGGACATCAGAAACAGTTGCGCAGGTATGGCCTTCTACATCGTCAGTTGATACGGACGTTATCAAGGTTGATGCTGACACTCGGGCTAACGCTGGAGTTAGCATCGGAGATACGGTGAAAGTTCGTCCGCAGTCGGTTGAGTCGGCCAAGATAGTTTCAATTGGTGTGCCAAGTGCTTTGTCTGATGTTGATAGAGGGGTGCTTCGACGAGCAATTGGCCGTGTGCTAAAATCTCGTCCTATTAGCACCGGAGAACAGTTTACAATTGAGCAGATTACTACGGAGCCGTTTGAAGTGATCTCGACAAGACCTGATGGATCTGTACGCGTTACTGATAGTACACAGATTAAACTCAAGATTACGGAAGAAACATCGGGTACAGATACAGCAGCACCATCCACAAAACAAACAGAATCCTCTTCGCAGCGTGTGTCATATGAAGACATCGGCGGGCTTGATGAGGAGTTAGAGCAGGTGCGGGAGATGATCGAGTTACCTCTCCAGCAGCCGGAATTATTCCAAAAGCTTGGTGTTGAGCCTCCAAAAGGTGTCTTATTATATGGTCCACCGGGAACAGGAAAGACCTTAATTGCCAGAGCGGTCGCAAACGAGGTTAACGCCTCATTCTACACAATCAATGGCCCCGAGATAATCTCAAAGTACAAAGGCGAGAGTGAAAAGCGGTTGCGTGAGGTATTTGAAGACGCCAGTGAGAATGCACCAGCTATCATCTTCTTCGATGAGATTGATAGTGTCGCTGGGCAGCGAGATGAGGAATCAGACCTAGAAAACCGTGTTGTCGGACAGTTGCTCTCACTGATGGACGGATTGGATCCCCGTGAAGACATTATCGTAATTGGTGCAACCAACCGTGTTGACGCACTTGATCCGGCACTACGTCGTGGAGGGCGGTTTGATCGAGAAATTGAGATTGGCGTGCCTGACGTTGAGGGACGTCGAGAGATTCTGGCTGTACATACACGGAATATGCCACTCGCGGATGATGTTGATGTTGATGAGTTGGCTAGTCGCACACACGGCTTTGTCGGGGCTGACATGGATGCGTTAACAACCGAGGCAGCCATGGAAGCACTGTCCCGTATTCGCGAGGATCGACAGGCAGAGACAATTGTAACAAAACGGGACTTCGACACTGCTCTTGCGCGAGTTGATCCATCTGCAATGCGGGAGTTCGTTGCAGAGGCCCCAGAAACAAGCTTTGCAGATGTCGGAGGGCTTGCAGACGCAAAACAAATTCTTAGAGAAACTGTTGAGTGGCCGCTTTCATTCACACGATTGTTTACCGAAACAGAAACTGATCCACCAAGTGGTGTTCTCCTGTACGGGCCACCAGGAACAGGAAAAACGTTACTGGCACGTGCACTTGCTGGAGAGACAGAAGTGAATTTCGTTCATGTTGATGGGCCAGAACTCGTTGATAAATACGTTGGTGAGTCCGAACAGGCAATCCGTGACGTGTTTGACCGGGCACGGCAAGCAGCACCGTCAATAATCTTCTTCGACGAGATTGACGCGATAGTCAGTCAGCGGGGAACCGGTGGGTCAGACGTCACCGAACGTATTGTTTCACAACTACTGACAGAATTAGATGGGCTACAAGAGAACCCGAATTTGATCGTTCTCGCAGCCACAAATCAGAAAGAAGCAATTGACCCAGCAATTCTCCGACCTGGTCGTATTGACACACACATTGAAATTGGCCATCCCGATAAGCAAGCACGTCGTGAAATTTTAGCTGTACATACCAAGGGGAAACCGCTTGGTGATGATGTAGATCTCGATGAACTTGCCGAACGACTTGAGGGATATACTGGTGCTGATATCGAGGCAATTTCACGTGAGGCTTCAATGCAGGCGATTCGTGAAGCGGCCGCAGAATATGGGCCGGCACAAGCAAACGAGCAGGCGGACGAGATTATAATCCACAAAGAGCACTTTGATACCGCAATTGAGCAGGTAGATCGGAGTACAACCTGAGCTGTTATGCTGACATCACAGAACTGAGATAACAGATCAAAGGTTATGTTTCTGCTACAACCACAGTTTCACCAGCTCGTGTTTTCTCCCCTTCCTGAACAGCAAGTTGGTCTCGGTTAACATGCTCTGGGAGAGTAAGATCAACGCGGCTCCCAAACGAGATATGACCAATTCGGTCTCCGCGTGTCACAGTTTCTCCTTGTTCTGGATATGTGTGGATACGACGAGCAAAAGCACCGGCAATCTGTGTCAGCGTATATGATCCGTTTGAAGTATCGATCTCAATATGCATCCGTTCGTTACGGTCTGAGTCTTTCGTAAATGCTGGTCGATTGGCACCAGGAGAGTGTGTTATGTCAATGACATCTCCAGAGATAGGTGCCCGATTGACATGTACGTCGTGGAGATTCATGAAGATCTGTACGGTGACTTGTCCAGAGTCATCTGTAGTAATCTGCTGAACTCTTCCGTCTGCAGGAGCTAAGATACCATGTTTCGGTGAAACCCGTTGTGGATCTCGATGAAAAAAGAGAATAAACGCACTCACTCCGGCAAATAATAGGCTCAGTACGGGAACAAACGGTAGCAGGAATACACCAAGACAAAACACACCTCCGGCATACCGAATCGCAGTCGGGGCCACGCGCATTATTATAAGTTACAATGATCAGACAGAAGCCTATTCCGGTCTGCTTCGACAATCGTAAAGGCTGTGACACTCTTAATCGAAGGCAATGAGCGGGGAGGATGTGCCGGATCGGGTAGCTTCTAAGTCACCAGACGGTGATGGATCAGTTACACTTGTCGGCACTGCACATGTGTCATCTAAAAGCGCAGAGCGTGTAGAGGAGACGATTTCGGAGGAGCGCCCCGATATTGTTGCCGTAGAGTTGGATAAAACGCGTTATCGGCAGTTCAAAGGTGAGACACCAGAGGATATCGACCCAAAGGACCTCCTTGGCGGAGGGACAGTATTCCAGTTTATTGCATATTGGATTCTTTCCTATGTGCAAAATCGGATGGGAAGTCGATTTGGTGTGGAGCCGGGAGCCGACATGCGTGCAGCGATTGAGACAGCAGAGTCATTTGGAATTGATGTGGCTCTTGTTGACCGAGATATCCAGACGACCATTCAGCGTTTTTGGAGCAGACTGACATTTACGGAAAAGTTGAAATTAGTTGGTGGTCTTGCGATAGGTGCTGCAAAGCCAACATCAATTGGAATTACACTTGGGGTTACGATTGGTCTCTTTGTCGGGGTTATTGCCGGAGTAATTGTTGCCCCCGTATTCGGATACGGGAGTATATTCGCGCTTGGATTAGGTAGTACAGCAGTTGTGAATATCATCGGTGGTGCCGTCCTTGGTGCCCTCGGTGGGTTAATCGTCGCGCTTACGTTTGCTCCGTCTGTAGGATTGATACAGCGTGCTGTTGCTGGTGTCGGAATCGGCGTTGCTGCAGGGGTCTATTTAGCTGCATCGGGAACAGCACTGCCACTCGTTGGAACAATTGACTTTGCGACGACCGGAGAGCGTATACTCCGGGCTGTAGTTGGTGGAACGATTGGCGTCCTCGGAGGGACGCTTCTTGGAATTGCACTGGGCTTCCTTTTCCGGACGGATGTCGAACAAGAGGAACTGACAGAGGATCGACTTGAGGAGCTTACAGACACAGATGTGGTTACAGCGATGATTGAAGAGTTTCGACAGTTCTCACCTGGCGGGGCAGAGGCACTAATTGACGAACGGGATGCATTTATTGCACACAAACTGCTCGGCCTGCGCGAAGCTGGATACGACGTTGTTGCCGTAGTTGGTGCGGGCCACCGTGCCGGAATTGAGTCATATCTGCAGGACCCAGACAGTCTTCCACCACTTGATTCAATCACAGGAACTGAATCCGGAAGCCGGTTTTCATTCTTCAAGCTGTTTGGCTATGTCGTAATGATCGGATTCCTGCTGTTTTTCTTCTTGCTTGCGATGGCTGGCGTTCAAAATACACTTCTATTGCAGATCTTCCTTGCGTGGTTTGCGTTCAATGGAATCTTTGCATTTACTGCTGCACGACTCGCTGGTGCCAAGCTACCGAGCGCACTTGTTGGTGGATCAGTTGCATGGCTTACCAGCATTAATCCATTACTTGCTCCGGGCTGGTTTGCAGGATATATTGAGCTTCGATATCGCCCTGTCAATATTGCTGATATTGGACGTCTCAACGAGTTGCTTGAGGATCAAGATCGCCCGATCGGTGATGTGCTTCGAGATATGTACGATGTGCCGCTGTTCCGATTGATAACTGTTGTCGCGTTGACAAACGTGGGAAGCTTTATCGCTACCATTCTATTCCCAATTGTGGTTCTATCATTTTTCTTCGAGGGAGTAAGTGGAGTTTCTGAAATCGGAGATATGATGGTTGAGGGAGCCCAAAACAGTATACGAATGATCGGTGATCTACTGTGAGTGTGCGTAGCTCACGATTACAGCGAGAACTTGAATTCAGTTCAACCGAAATTCGAGATTTGGCTGTTGCTTGGGCCGTGATGGCAGCTGCATTTGCTATTTTCTTTGGACGTCCAGAGCGTCTCTTGGCATCAGTTGATTTTGCGCTTCTTTTGTTTGCAGTCAGTGCTATTACTGTCGGAACAGGCTTTCTACTGCACGAATTAGCCCACAAAGTTGTCGCTGTCCGGTTTGGACAAATAGCTGAATTTAGAGCAAACTATGGGATGTTGTTTGTTGCCATTATGTCGGCGTTCATTGGGTTTATTATCGCAGCCCCTGGCGCTGTCCATCATCGAGGGCGAATTACGCAACGTGAGCATGGTCTGGTTGCACTCGCTGGACCGGTGACAAATCTGGCACTTGTAGTAGTATTTGCACCATTCTTGCTGTTTGGCGGCCTTCTAGGGCTTATCGGCGTCTTTGGTGTGATGGTGAATGCATTCTTAGCGGCGTTTAATATGATCCCACTCGGTCCACTTGATGGCAAGACGGTCTGGCAATGGAGCCGTCCAGTTTTCGTCGTGACATTTGCGATTGCAGTTGTGACAACTGTTGTGAGCTTTATGTTTATATAGTAACGCTCGCCACAGAATCTATCTTTTTGGGGATATAGGATAAGCATAGATATGGTCAATCAAGACCGTGTGCGTGCACATGTATTTGTTTCTGGAAAGGTACAGGGCGTCTACTTCAGGGCTACAACACGCGATACAGCTCAAAATCAAAGTGTTGACGGCTGGGTGAAGAATCTTGATGACGGTCGTGTTGAAGCAGTATTTGAAGGATCTAGTGACGACGTCGATACAATGATCGATTTCTGTCATGAAGGGAGTCAAGCTGCTCGGGTTGATGATGTTTCTGTCACGTATGAGGAGCCCGAAGGACTAGACGGGTTCGAAATACGGTACTAACCAAAAGAGGAACAAGATTTTGACTGCCGGGAGCCTGCATTCTATATGCGCAATAAATCTACATTGGACGATACACTAGCAAAGCATCAAGCTGATGGGTATCTGTTTGATGCTGCTGATGACTCCTCTGATCAATATTACCTATTTGAGTTTACTGCCCCAGATCCGTTCATTAGCGTTTACACCCCAGACAAGATGGCACTTCTTGTCTCTGGATTGGAATACGGACGGGCAAAACAGGAAAGCAATGCAGATGCAGTATATCGCTACAGCGACTTTGAATATCGACAGCGGGTGACAGATCACGGAGAGATTGTTGGTCGAAACCTCATGATCGGTGATTTTCTCGATACGGTCGGGGTTGATAGTGTGATGGTACCCAAACGGTTTCCAACCGCAACAACAGATGGACTTCGGGAACAGGATATTGCGGTAACTGTTGACCACGATGAGACAATAACCGGTATTAGAGCCCAGAAGACAGAAACAGAGATTGAGCATATCGCCGCAGCACAACGGGCTAACGAAGCAGCGATGCAACGGGCCGAAGAACTCATTACGACGGCAACAATCAAGGACGGGACGTTGTATCACGACGGCTCACCACTGACCAGCGAGCATGTGAAACAGGAGATCGAGATTCAACTACTTCGTGAAAATTGTGCATTAGATGATACAATTGTTGCTTGCGGTGCTGATGGCGCCGACCCACACAACCGTGGGAGTGGACCGCTAAGTGCAAATGAGCCGATCGTCGTCGATATCTTTCCGAAAAACAAGGAGACCAACTACCATGCTGATATGACACGAACGTTTATTCGAGGTGACGTTTCATCCGAGCTTCAACACCGATACGATGTCACGAAAGAGGCTCATCAGACAGCTCTTAATCTGCTTGAACCAGGGATCACCGGAGCAGAAGTACATGATGCAGTATGTGATGTATATGAGGAGGCCGGGTTTGCAACGCTTCGCAGTGATGACTCAACAGAAACAGGATTTATCCATGGAACCGGCCATGGAGTCGGACTTGATGTACATGAGCGTCCAAGTGTGAACCTAACAGGAGAGGAACTTAAACCAGGTCACGTTATCACGATTGAACCGGGAGTATATGATCCCGATATTGGGGGCATTCGGATTGAAGATTTAGTTGCGATTACTGGGGACGGCTATCGAAACCTCACTGAATATCAGAAAGAATTTCACATTGGTAAGCCGTAGTGTATGAGATTTTCCTCGTTACCTGCGAGGGAATCCAACGTGTTGTGCGTCAGATAGTGTATATTCCGCTTGCTTATCAAGATCGAAGTCCCGGACAATTTCTCCATCTCGAATAAGCGGCTGTAGCAGTGACTCAGCGTTTTCCGGACCGGATCGGCTTGTTAGTCCGATGTGGTGTTCACCTGATTCAGTCCTGTAGACTGACTTAGCGCCGCTAAGTTTACCTCGTTTAGCAGCCGGTCTACCTTCTACTTCAATAATATCAAGAGCAAAGTCAATTGGATCAGCTCCGCTGATATAGCTTCCAACACCAAACCCATCAACAACGTCCCGGAGATTGCGTAGCTCTTTAGGCGTCAATCCGCCGCTGACAAACAGATCTATGTCCTCATGACCACGCACATCAAGTTCCCAGCGAACCTCTTCAGCGATTGCTCTAAAGTCACCCCGGCGTGACCCTGTTGTGTCCAGTCGAACACCGGCTAGCGAATCACCAAGGGAGTTGACTGCGCGTAGTACTTCATCAACCTCATCAGAATACGTGTCACAGAGTGCAATGCGAGGGACAGACTCAGGTAATGCATCATTGAACGCGTTCCATGCCTCTTCTTGATTACCGCGTCCATATAGAATCATCAGGGCATGTGGCATGGTACCTCCGGCTTCGTGGCCGAGAATATCTCCGGCTGCAACATGTGAGATACCATCGAGGCCAGCAAGCAATGCTGATCGTTCTATCATCGCTGTAGCTGAAGGATGAATTCGTCGACTTCCAAAGCTCAAGACTGTTGAGTCTGGAGCAGCCATACGTGCTTTCAGCGCATTTGTTGCTACTCCTGAGGCATGACAAAGAAATCCAAGTAATGACGTCTCATATGCAGCAAAATCTCGATACTTCCCTTCAATCCGGAGTACAGGACCGCCGTCAAATAGTGTGCCTTCCGGAAGGGCATCAACGTCAATCGGAATGCCCTCAAGTAGATGAGCTACATCCTTGAGTCCTGCAAGAACTTCAAAAGAGCCAGTTGGAAATTGATCCGCACTGACCTCAGCAACCACAGGCGGATTGCGATCAACCGCATCAAGCGTTTCGGTTACTCGATGAAAATACGCATCAGTTGCCCGGCCAGCGGCAATATCTTCTGCTGAGACGATATCGAACCCGTCCATATATCAGTATCTACTCTGGATAGACATAATATCCCGGGGGAACGAACTGCTTTAGTTTGGGGACTTGCAAATTTCGACCAATGGATACGTTGATTGTTGGAGCTGGCGCTATGGGACGGTGGTTTGCCACGCATGTCCCTGGGTCAATCACATTTGCTGATATCGATCAATCTGCTGCCCATGAAGCAGCCGCTACACATGATGGTGAGGTGCTTCAGCAGGGAACAACTGAAGAGCAGAACTATGATCTTGTGTGCATCGCTGTCCCAATGTCTGCTGTTGTAGAGACCATCGAGACTTACGGATCATATGCACAGGAAGCAATTGTTGACATTACAGGCGTTATGGAGCTACCATTACAATCAATGGAAGCAGTCTGTCCGGACATTCAACGGGCGAGTTTTCATCCGTTGTTTGCTCCTGAGAATGCTCCGGGTAATATTCCAACGGTCATAGATCGAGAAGGGCCAATTATTAGCACTGTTATTGAATGGTTTGAATCACAGGGGAACACGATTATTCCGACGACTGCAGAGGAACATGACACTGCAATGGAATCGATTCAAGCGGCTGCACATACGGCTGTAATTGCATATGGGCTGGCTGTAGATGACGTACCTGATGGATATGGAACACCGATTTCGAACACACTGGATGAGCTTGTCACACAAGTTACGACTGGAAATCCAGATGTGTATTTAGAAATCCAAGAAATGTTTGATGGTGCAGACCGAGTTGCTGAGATGGCACAACAAATCGCGACAGCTGACCGTGAGACGTTCGTAAAGCTATATCACGAGGCTACGCCTGCAGAGAGTAATTCAGTGTCACAATGATTCCAACTGAGTCAATTCTTAATACAGCAAAATATTTACGAAATATCCGTCCTGTTAACCCCGATGAGATGCAGGAATATGTAGATGGAAATCCACATCCAGGGGTTATAAGACAGACACTTCGAGATCATGCTGTCGATCTGGCGCTACGAGAACGTGAGGATGGGCTTTTTGTCCCAGTTGAGGATGGTCCCATCGAAGCAATTGCTGATCGGCCAACAGAGCTGCCACCAAAGTATGTATATCGGTTAGAAGAGTTACTCATTACTGAGTATGGTGTCGACTGGGCACAAGGAGAAAGCGGGGACCAATTACGCAGGACGATACGAGCTTTAAAAGACGCATATTACCGACAAGAAGCCGTTGAGTATAATTATACGGCTGCGCTTGCATACGCAATTTATCATTTACCAGACTACTATGCAGTCACGTACGATCTTCTTCGTGAGCTAGTCGATAATCGGCTTTTGGATCGTACCCTACGGATACTAGATGTCGGGGCAGGAGTTGGAGGCCCAGCCATTGGACTTTCCGATATATTACCTGATGACGTTGTAATCGATTACACAGCAGTTGAGCCGAGCGAAGCTACAACTGTCCTTGAAGAGATGTTAGCTGAAACACACCGGAACTTCCATTCGACGGTTCAACAACAAACAGCTGAAGAGCTTACTTTGGAATCAGAGTATGATCTGGTGTTGTTCTCGAATGTCCTGAGTGAGTTAGATGATCCACATACCACTGTGAAGCGATATTTAGACGCGCTTGCGACAGATGGGACGATGGTGCTCACAGCACCAGCAGACAAAAACACAAGTCAAACATTGCGTTCGGTTGAACAGTCAGTCGCAAATGGAGAGATTACGGTTTTTTCACCAACCGTACGTCTGTGGCCAGATGAGTCCCCAAGTGATGATTGCTGGTCATTTAAGGAACTCCCAGAGATTGCTGCACCGAGTGTACAAGAAGCATTAGAGCAGCATGCACATGACGAGGAGCACTCGCCTAGTGAATTTCTCAATACAACGGTAAAGTACAGTTATGCACTGCTCCGAAAGGATGGTAAAACACGTTTACCGACAGGTCCCGATCCCTCAGAGTGGATTAAATTCAGAAACTCAGAGCGACACGTCGGGAACCGAGTTAATTGTCTCGCCGTTAAATTAAGCAATAATCTCAGTGAAGGAGGAAATCCACTGTTTCGTATCGGCGATGGAAGTCAACAAGCCGATCACTTCGCTGTCGTTCCAAAACAGACACAGCTCAATCGGGATTTGATTGAGGCATCATATGCATCGTTATTGATGATTGAGTCTGGGCTGGTACTTTGGAACGACGATGAAAAAGCATACAATATTATTATTGACGGAGAATCAGTCGTTGATCGGATGGCTGTGTGATTCTGACGGTTTTTCTGTGTCTTACGTGCCAAGCAAATCTAGCGACTATCCGTTGCAGCAAATAGCGCTTAATGACGGTGCGTTTTTGCCGTCTGCGGTCCCATAGCATGTATGGACCGCGAGTTGGAGATTTTGTTGACCAACGACGACGGCATTGAAAGCGATGGACTCGCAGCAGCCTATAACGCACTTACGGATGTTGGAGATGTAACGGTCGTTGCTCCAGCAGATGACCAAAGCATGATGGGCCGAGCCCTTTCAACTGAAGTAGGAATCACAAAGCACGAACGAGGGTTCGCAATTAATGGCACACCAGCTGATTGTGTTGTCGCTGGAATACAGGGACTTGAGCTTGATCCTGATCTTGTCGTTGCTGGAATTAATCGAGGTGCCAATATGGGTGGCTATGTGCTTGGACGTTCTGGGACAGTAAGTGCCGCCGTTGAAGCCGCATTTTTCGACATCCCTGCAATTGCTACCTCATTATATATTCCGACCGGAGAAGTTGCATTTCATGAAGTTGAGGTCGCCCGTGACCATTATCAGGCCGCCGCCAATGCTCTTGGATATCTTGCTTCAAATGCACTTGAGGCAGGCATCTTCGAGTCAGCTGACTATCTCAATGTAAATGCACCTGTTCCTGGGGAAGCAGACGGCTCAATGCATATTACACGACCATCACAGCGATATGAGATGTCAGCAACACATAATGGTGACTCTGTTACGCTCCATGATCGAATTTGGGATAAGATGAATGCTGGTGAGATTGATGAACCAATCGAGACAGACCGAGGAGCGGTAATGAGCGGAGTGGTTAGCGTATCGCCCTTAACGGCCCCACACGCAAGTATCGACAACGAACCACTTCAGAAGGTAGTAGATAAGTTTAGCTTGCGCAGAGATATTGAAGTCGGCGAAACCGAATAAATTAGTATTGCTGAATTAGGACTGATCGGCCGGCAAGGTACGAGGAGATAACTACACAGGCGAGATAGATGCCGATTGCAATCACAACGATTGAGCCACCAGGCGGTAATGAGTGATAGTTTGCAAAGAGTATCCCGGCGATCGTCGATACCTGTCCGATAATTACTGATAGATACAAGGTTTCCCTAAAGCTTTTAGAAACCTGTGAGGCAGCCGCAACAGGAACAACAAGCATCGCAGCAACAAGAATCACCCCAAGGATCTGCATAGCACCAACAACAACAACAGCCGTCATCGCAATGAGCAATATATTATAGAAGTTAACGTTAATTCCAGATACTTTTGCTGCCTGTTCATCAAATGTGATATACAGAAACTGCTTGTAGGAAATTATCACAAGACCAATGACTCCAACAGTCAGGAAGGCAACAAGGCGGGCACCGTCAGTGGTGACAATCGCCAAGCTTCCGAACAAAAATCCCTCAATATCAACGGCAATTGGAGCAAAATCTCTCCCCCATGATATCAGTAACGTTCCAACGGCGAAGCTACCGCTTAGCACAATTGCAATAGGAACATCACCATAACTCTTGGTGTGACTAGTTAGCCACTGCAATCCGACTGCTCCCAGCACACTGACGATCAAGGCAGCATAGATCCACGACCCTTCCCAGCCAGTAAAACCGCTGAACACAACACCAGCAGCCACACCGGCAAATGCTGTATGTGCCAATGTTTCACCGATCAACGCCATCTGCCGATGTACAAGAAACGTTCCAACAACAGGAGCAACAATCCCGATTAGCACTCCCGTTGCTAACGACCGCATCGAGAATGTTGTGTAAAACACCTGGGTTTGGAGGACAAAGTCAATCAGCCCTCCGATGATCAGGAGGTTATCGAACACAGCCTGTGAGGTGGTTGCGACTGAATCAATCGGAGCAAATCGAAGCCAATCTGCGATGATAAAAGTAAACATCGTCACGCCAAGGACCGCAGAGAGACCAATCCCTATAAGTTCAACTGTCCTTCGTGTTGACCTGCCCTGTGTCGTTTCAGAAAGATACTCTCGTTCAAAGCTCATGGATGATTGTGTTGTAGAAATCCGACATTTGATCCATACGCGTCTTCAAGCGCGTCCGATTCGAGAAACGCTGCGGTATCTCCGTGGTAGTACAGAGACTTGTTGATGCATATGATCTCATCAACGTGCTTTGTCAATGCCTCTATATCGTGTTCGACAAGTATGATCGTGATTCCTTCTTGATTGAGTTCTCCAAGAAGTTCATAAAAGTCTGCTTGCGATTCCATGTCAACGCCTACGGTCGGCTCATCCAAGGCAAGCAAATCCGCTTCCGAGGCTAAGGCTCTAGCAATAAACGTCCGTTGCCGCTGTCCACCAGAGAGTTCATTGATGCGTCGATCTGCGAGATGTTCAATCCCAACTCGTTCAAGCGCATTGGCTGCTTTTTGTCGATCTTCATCACGAATGCGCCGATGTCCAACATGCGCAAATCGGCCCATCAATACAGTTTCCCAGACAGTCACCGGCATAATCTCGCCGCGATCTGTTGCTCGCTGAGAGACATAACCAAGCCGTTCACCAGAGTCAAATTTTGCTGCTGGCTTACCAAATAGCTTGACAGAGCCCCTGTCAGGCGATTTGACACCAAGCATAAGATGAAGAAGTGTCGTCTTCCCTGATCCATTTGGTCCAATCAGGCCGAGAAAATCTCCACTTTCAACACTTAGAGATACGTCTTTAACGGCTGTGGTTGAGCCATATGAAAAAGACACGTCTTCAAGTTCAATAACCGGCGTTTCCATCGATTCCATATTGTTCGGTATATGATCAGGGGATGTATGTTCTTGGTTCTGCATCGTAATTGTCACTCAGCGTCTAGCGCTTTTCGCAGCGACTCTAAATTGATGTTGCGCATCTGTTCTACCCATCCCCAGCCATTTTCTTCCCACTCCCGTGTTGTCCCTTCGAGCGGGGTGAGTGGCTCAGCATTTGTAACAGAATCAACTTCATCCATAACTAGTTCTGCTTCCTGTGGTATCCCGTCCGCAGGATTCCCTGCCTCAAACGGATCGTATAAAACTGTTTCAATATCGTGTTCCTCAGCGACCTTCATAATCTCATCCGGAACACTTTGTTCTTCATCTGGCGATATTCCAGTGAGCGTTTCCAGGTCAAACTCATATCGTTGTTCAACATACTGGTAAGAATCATGCCCGACGAATATAGCGGTATCTTTATTAGCTGATTCAACCATCTCCTCAAATTCTTCATGGATATCGTCAAGCTCTTTCTTATACTCTTCTGCATTCTCCTCATAGGCATCAGCGTTGTCCGGATCCGTTTCCTGCAATTCTTGTTTAATTACATCAACCATTCGTTTCGCGTGTATCGGATCAACCCATACGTGTGGATCATGGTTTTCGTTATCAATTTCTTCAGGATCTTCGCTAACATCGATGGTGAACGGTTCATCCTCACCAGCAGCATCGGCGGTATCAGTGGTTACAAATACAGGCTCTTCTTGATCTTCGTGATGCAGTTCAAAGATCAGTCCAGTTCGTCCAGTTTCTTTTGCTGTAATAATAATTTGATCGCCATCAGACTCAATGTCAATGACATTCTCATCTTCTCCGTCTCCAAGGCGACCACGTAGTTCGAAGCCTTGCTCATCAAGACCCAGCGGTAATACATCTCCATCTTGGTTTTCAAAAACCATCGTAATCGGGACTTCTTCACCCTTTAGAATTTGTAAATCACCATGCCAGTGGTCATTGTGCCAATACATCCCATCGGATGAGGGCTCACCTCGCAAGTCAAAGACATCAATTTCCCCTGTCGTTTGTATGTCATCCGGGTGGAAATCAACATCGGTGTCCGGTTCAGGAAATTCGGTATCGTCGTCTAGGTAGATAAGATGTGGTCCAAGCGTTCGCATCGCGTTCACAACGTTCACCTCAGGGTAATCAGCTTCAAGATCTTCAACCAAGTCTTGTGCCCATCGAAATTCGGGGGTATCCAAATAAATAAACATCGCCGTCCGGGCGATATTGGCGGGTAAATCGCCTCCTGGACTCCATCCATGACCCATCTCTCCGGTTTCAACGGGATTCTCAAATGAAAAGTGATCGCCACTGATCTCCTCGGCCCAGTCCCACAGCGAAAAAAATGCGGCATACCCCTCGTCGTCGGCACGCGTGAGCTCTAACCCGAGCCACTCCTCAAGTTGAGTACATCCGGCTAGTGCACCTGCACCAGCGGCTGCCCCGCCTGCAATAAACTTACGTCGTGTCTTTTTCACACTAGCAGATAGTACTCGCAATATAAAAAGAGTTATTATATTTATAGTGGATGTTAATAATTAAGATTAATCAACAAGGTAAAATAATTACTTATAGGTGAGAAACGACAGAAAAATAACAAAATGCTGGTGATCAAAGACGGTCAATCATGTGTCGGTGTATATTGAGTTATTTATTAAAACACTAAATCCTTTGCATATTTATTAATAAAATCTTTATTAGATATAATAATACTTTTACCCTCAAGATACAAGGGTAAAGCATGGAGTCTAATCGAAGAAAACTCATTAAAGGTACGGCGGGAGCATTCGCTGTTGGCGCACTGGCAGGGTGTTCTGATCTACTTGGCGATGGCGACGACGAGGATCCTGAAGAAGTTACTGTCAGCGTTTTAGCGGAAGGAAGTCCTGATATTGCCCACGCCTGTGCACATGCAGATGATCTAGGTGATCCACACGATGCCGCTGGTTCAGCGGATGATGCGGAGATAGTTGATTTTGACACGCATACGGTGTATGACATCACGGTTGAAGGTGAAAGCGGATTTATTGGATTTGAAATGCATGACGATGATAGTGATGACGGACACGCACATAGCCATGTAGATGGCCTTGATTATCATGATGCATACTTTGATGAGACGCCTTTCGGGGTTGATGAGATAGAATTCTTTGACGGCCCCGATTATGAGAATGAAATTGCGGAATTCCATGGCGACCACTGGCATGATGACCACCTTCCACATATTGACGAAGGTGATGAACTTGAGATCTATGCAAAAGTCGAGCAAGAGGAAGGTGGTGAGTTAGAGCTTGATGGAGATCCATATGAGCTCCAGATTAAGGATTATGAAGATCCAGACCATGCTATACATACCCACAATCATATGGACCATGTCGATATTGAAGGCGAACACCATGGAGAGACGCATGTTGCGTTTGAGCTTTACAACACAGACGAAGATGAAGCAGAGTTTCGAACAAATGGAATAAAGGTAGAAGTTGAGGATCACGATGGTCACGACCACGACCATGATCACATGGTCTTTTTCACCCGTGATGCACAGATTGAGATTGAAGAAGGGACACTAATTCAAGAAACGACGTTAGGAGAAGGTGCTGAATGTGAAGATGCTGATGAGGATTGGGAGAAATACGTTGAGATTGATCCTGATCACGGTGAGGCGATGCTAGAGATACAGCCTGAGTAATATTCCTCGTGGATAGACCGCAGAGGATACGATCCACAAAAACAACCTGGATTTCCTTATGTGAGACTTGTGGACTTGGGGTTCTATTGAGAGAGAGTCTCGTTGACAAAATAAGAGTGAAGAAACAGAAGTCCTCGACTCAGAGACAAGATTGATCCAATTATATTTGTCAATTAGCATATATACAGATTTATGATACGTGTCGTAGATTTGTCCGGGAATTTATGCAGACGGTCTGATTAGGATAGATTGATGCAGAAGTTGCAGACATTATTTGCACCATCTGCAATCGCTGTTGTTGGTGCAACCGATCGAGAAGGAGCAGTTGGAGGAGCTATTTTCCAGAATCTGCAGAAAAATTTTGAAGGTAAGGTCTACCCGGTTAATCCGAATCGTGATGTTATCTTTGACAAGGAGTGCTACCAGGATCTAGCTTCAGCTCCCGAGGTAGAACTTGTAGTGATTGTTGTACCTGCGAAAGTGGCACTCCAGGTGCTTGAAGAAGCGGGAAAAGTGAACATCGACAATGTAATTGTAATCTCTGCTGGGTTCTCTGAACAGAATGATAGTGGGGAGATGCTTGAACAGCAATTAATTGGTATAGCAGATGAATATGATATCAACTTGATTGGTCCAAACAGTCTTGGAGTCATCAGTACGCATTCTGGAATGAATGCATCGTTCGGTCCAGCTCTTCCTCAAACAGGGACGATCTCGTTCATGAGCCAATCTGGTGCATTTGTGACAGCGACAATTGACTGGGCGATACAACGGAACATTGGGTTCAAGGATATTGTCTCGCTCGGCAACAAAGCCGTGGTTGATGAAACAGATCTTATCAAAGAGTGGGGTGACGATCCGGAGACCGATGTTGTCATCGGATACTTAGAAGGTATCGATGATGGACGAGAATTCATTGATGCAGCTCGAGATGTTGTGATGGACACACCAGTTGTGTTGATCAAATCCGGTCAGACAGAAGCAGGAGCCCGAGCGGCAGCCTCACATACCGGTACAATGGCGGGAAGTGAACAGGCCTACGAGGCAGGATTACGACAGGCAGGGGTATTACGGGCAGATTCAGCAGAACAATTATTTGACTATGCGCGTGCACTTGCAGGCCTACCATCTCTTGATCAAAATACCGTTGCCGTTGTGACAAATGCAGGTGGTCCCGGGGTCATGGCGACAGATGTTATTGGTGAAAGTAAGCTCTCACTTGCGACGTTCACAGAAGAAACAATCGACGCATTTGATGACTGCCTCCCAGCGGGAGCAAACATATACAACCCAGTTGATATTATCGGAGATGCTCCTGTTGACCGTTTTGTCGAGGCAATCAAAATTGCACTCTCTGATAGAAACGTCGGGGCTGTGCTTGTTCTCGGAGCACCAACAGCAGTGCTATCGTATGCAGATCTAGCCGAAGAGATGGGAGCACTTGCTGAATCACATGACAAGCCGATCATGGGCTGTCTAATGGGTGGCAAAGAGGCAGACGCTGCGACAAAGATACTCGACAAACATGGGATTCCAAATTATTTCGATCCCGCTCGGGCGATCACCGGACTTGAGGGACTAGCAAGATTAAACACGATTCGATCTCGAGAGTACCACTCGTTTGAACCATTCGACGACGTAAACAGTGATCGTGTTGAACAAATCCTTTCTGACGCTGTTGCGGACGGGCGATCACGACTCGGTGTTGAGTCAATGGGTATCTTGGAAGCGTACGGAATTCCAACGCCAGAGGGAGAAATTGCCACCTCCCCGAGTGAGGCCAAGGAAATCGCAGAGCAATACGAGAATTCGGTCGTGATGAAGATTGTTAGCCCTGACATCGTGCATAAATCCGATATGGGAGGGGTCGATGTGGGGGTTAAGCAGAGAGATGTCGAGGATGCATATGAACGGATCGTAACAAACGCACGAAGATATCAGCCCGACGCGACAATTCTGGGCGTGCAGGTTCAACAGCAAGTCGACCTATCAGAAACAACGGAGCTTATTATCGGAACAAAATACGATAGTCAATTTGGTCAACTTGTTCTCGCTGGGCTTGGAGGGATCTTTGTTGAGATTTTTGAGGATACAGCGGTGCGTGTTGGTCCCGTCACAGACCGTGAGGCCGCGACAATGCTTTCTGAATTACGAGCATATCCGTTGCTACGGGGTGCACGCGGGCGCCCAGCCGCAGATGAGCAGTCTATAATCGAAATCATACAGCGACTATCCCAGTTAGTCGAAGATTTCCCAGCAATCATGGAATTAGATATCAACCCCGTTGTTGCCCGGCCAAACGACGCTGTTGCAATCGATTTGCGACTAACAATTGACGAAGGAAAACTATGACAAAGACACTACTCATAACAAGCATTTCGGAAGGTGCCGGCAAAACTGCTGTGCTGGCAGCTCTTGGACAGATTGCAAGCGAACAAGACAAGTCAGTTGGATATATGAAGCCGCTTGGCACACGTCTACGAAGCCCAGCAGGAAAGACACTTGATGAGGATCCGCTGCTTGTTCGAGAGTTGCTAAATCTTGATGCAGCCGCTGATCAGATGGAGCCTGTTGTATATTCACCGTCGTTCATAAAAGAGGTCATCCGAGGACGGGTAGACATTGATTCACTGCATGATGAAATCCGTACCGCATATGATGATATTGCGAGTGGGACTGACATTACGTTGATCGAAGGAGGAGGGTCACTTGCAACAGGCGGGATAGCAAACCTGACTGATCAGGATGTGGCTGATTTGCTTAGTGCTGATGTGATTTTAATTACAGAATACGACAAGCCAGCCGATCTTGATGAGCTATTGTATGCAGCTGAAACACTTGATGACCGGCTGGCTGGCGTTCTATTCAACCGCGTATCACCCGTAGTTGAGGAAGAACTTAAAACAGAAGTACTCCCGTTCCTTGAGAATCAAGACATCCCCGTTCTGGGGATTTTACCACGAGTTTCAGATCTAGCCGGGGTGTCTGTAAGCGAACTGTCAAGTGAATTAGGAGCAAATGAACTGACAACAGCCGGAAAAGACCGAACTGTTGAACAGTTCTTAGTTGGTGCAATGGGAGCAGATGCTGCGTTAAAGCATTTCAGAAGAGCACAAAATGCCGCAGTAATTGTCGGCGGGGACCGATCCGATGTCCACACAACAGCAATAGAGGCTCCAGGTGTTTCATGCTTAATTCTCACTGGTGCCCATCGACCGGCAGATGCCGTCCTACGAAAAGCGAACCAACACGAGGTCCCAATGTTGCTCGTCTCTGAAGACACGCTGACAGCCGTTGAACGGACCGAATCAATTATTCATGAGGGGAGAACCCGCGATGAACAGACGATCATACGAATGAAAGAACTGCTTCATGATCATATTCCAATTGATCGGTTGCTTTGAGGGCTGTATTCTTGGATCAACTAGAGTCTGCACGACATAGCTCAGATATTTTGGTCGGAGTCACTTTCTGCTGAATAGAACTGATCGATCGTCCGCTGTGAAGACGAGTTACTATCTGATGTTTCTGTGTCGTCAGAATGATCATTGTGTGCTGATTCCTGTTCTACTGTCTCCCATTTGGCCAAGTTAGATTGTTCTCCATCAGCAAACGATAAGTTTGAAACACGAATGCCAACTTTTCGAACTGCGGTATCCCGGAATTCCTCAAATAAATCAGTTGCAATATCATGAATGAGATCGGGATCATCAATTGGCCCGGGAAGCGAGTGAGCTCTTGTATTAATATCGTAAGGCGGGATGACTACCTTGATACCAATTGTTTGGTACAACGCATTTTTTGCACTGGCTCGTTCGGCAACGGCATCAGCAAGCGTCTCAAGTCGAGCGGCAATCGCGTCGTATTCACTGGTTGGTTCGGTAAATGCAGATTCTTTAGAGAGGCTTTTCGGCCGTCCACGAGGTGTGACTTCGCGGGTGTCGATACCACGTGCTCTCCGATGGAGGGTTCGACCTCGGTCTCCATACTGGTCCTCAATCTCAGTAAGTGAGGCTGCTGCTAACTCGCCAATTGTTCCGATATTGAGTTCACGTAATTCTCTGGCGGTAACTGGGCCAATGCCGTGGAGGTCCTCAATTGGTAGATCAGCAAGAAACTCTTCGACGGTACCAGGAGGAACGACAACAAGCCCATCTGGTTTATCATGGTCTGAGGCCACCTTCGCTGCATGCATTGTCGGAGCGATACCGACACTTGCAGTTAAGCCAACTTCTCGTTGGATCCGATCTCGGACATATCGTCCGTATCCCTCTGCAACGTCCCACGCTGTGCGATCAGTAACATCGAGATATGCCTCATCAATACTAACAACACGAAGAACATCAGCACAGTCCTCAAGAATATGCTGGATATCTTCAGCAACTGACTCATAAAATTCCATATCAACCGGACGATAGTAGCCAGCAGGAGTATTATTAGTCTGGCTCGCTGGCGGAAGTCGATCAATCGCCGATGATATCGGTTGTGCACTTTCGATCCCGTACTCTCTGGCCTCATAGCTTGCTGTTGCAACAGCGCCAACAGATGTTCCGGGTTCATATCCCATCCCAACAATGACTGGTTTGTTTTCCAGATCTGGCTCTTTGAGTCGCTCACAGGCTGCATAAAAACAGTCCAGATCAACGTGAAGTACAATCCGATCCTCCTCACGTTCTGTTCCTGGAAGCGTCCCCCCGTGTGACACATTTGATTTTGCCGTTGAATATACCTAAATCTCTCGCGATACAAACAATGGAAATCATTCGGATGCTCACAGAATTATAATACTGTCTAATTTTGCCTTAGTTAGTAGATTTATATTTCCACGCTATCCACATATGTTAGATAGGCAATCATTGAGGAGAATGGTACTCCGATCATTTCTAAATCAGCGAAATATATTTTTCAAAAAGAAAACTTTTGTTTTAATCAAGAAAAGGTTTAAGTGGATGTGCGGATAACTAATATATACGATGAGCGCTCAAGACGAAACTTCAGTCCGTCAGGAAGCAGGGTCAGTAGAAGGCAGCGACGCACTTCGAATGCCTGAAGAGAAGGCCGAAGAGATTATCAACGCTCTGCAAACTGACTTGGCAGCAACGTATGTTCTATACCATCAGCTCAAGAAACACCACTGGGTTGTAGAAGGTGCTGAGTTCAACGATCTTCATCTATTCCTTGGTGACGCCGCAGCAGATGCGGAAGAAGCAGCCGATGAATTGGCAGAACGAATTCAGGCGTTAGGCGGAGTTCCAGTTTCAGGCGGTGCTGCTCTTGAAGAGCACGCTCCGATTGAACCAGAAGGAGAAGATGTCTATGATATTCGGACCTCCTTAGAGAATGACATTCACCTTTACGGTGAAATCATTGAGAGCCTTCGAGAACACATCTCCGTTGCAGGAAACCTCGGCGATTATAATACCCGACATATGCTTGAGGAAATCCTTGAGGATGCCGAGGAGTACGCACACCACATTGAACATTATCTTGAAGACGATACGCTGGTTACTGAAGAAGCGATGCGATAACTAACGAGTGGATTGATGAGTCAGCAGAATCTCGCTGACTCCAGCAGAAACATTCTCTTGTTCTGAGAAGTAGGTAAACAGATAAGTACTCGTTCTTATATTGTATGTATTCGATAACTGAGTACTGATAAGTGCGGGAATTAGTTTTGCTCCTTTTGCTCCTTTAGTCGAGGTTGGCGAGAGTATATAGTTTGAAACTGATGTTGTAGGATAGATTACTGTCTTCAGTAATTGTGAATTATCGTTGTACTTCTACTGTAAGATCAGTCCCAATCCATGCTTCCGAGTTTGCTGTTTCAGTAAATACGACCCGTCCAGGGCAGGTCTGGTGTACGACGACATTTGGGGCACTATCTGTTGATTGTTCCGGCGAAGGTCTCTCTTTTTTCGTCTCCATCGTTCCTGATTTGTTTAGGTTCGCCTAATTTTATAACTATTACGCTATGGCAAGGCTGCACACAATACTTATATGAGTATTAGTCATCGATGCGCTATGGCTAGCTGTTTGAGGAGACACTCCAATCTGTCCAGAGTGGATAAGACTGTGTATCTCCGTGAGTATTTCGAGCAACAATCGTACAGACTGCGTTTTGTTTGTCTGTGTCATCCTTGCTCCGGCGTCGATGTGCCGAATAGTGGAGAATCGTCAAGTCAAGGCAGGCATGAAGCAAATCGCTCGCCCGGAGTCGCTTTTTCTGGTCATCTGGCCCGTAGTCGATCTCGTCGGTTGTGCGTAGATGTAGTTCAATGATGAGATACCCGCCGGGTTCAAGAGCATCTTTGAGTTTAGGGATCATCTCAAGAGCTGTGAAATAGCTCATTGTAATGACTGAATAAGAGTTATCAGAGAGGGGGTACTCGATGACATCTGCTTGAATCCAATTAACTGAAACACCAGTATTCTTGGCTTTTTCTTGAGCCTCCCGCAATCCAACGTCTGAAACGTCAACTGCATCGACAGTATATCCATTGTCAGCAAGGTAAATTGCGTTTCTCCCTGTTCCAGTTGCAACATCTAATGCACGTCCGTCAGGAAGGCTGTCGATGATATCTTCTAAGATTGGAATTGGATATTCCGGGAGTTCAAACTCGGGGTCCATGTGTTTCTTATCCCATTTACTGTGGTCGTTTTCTCCCATGTTGTTGTATGATGCTGCCTACTCCTTTGTGTCTGGTTATTTGTGTGATACTGACTAATGTCACCATACATCATTATTATGTATCGCTAATATATTAGAAATGATGTCATCGAATGCAAACGCGACGTTCAAACAAGAGATGAATTTGGATATAAATGATGCGACACTTATTGAAGGAATGCCAGGGCATGGACTAGTTGCAGCAATTGCCGTTGACCAGATCACCGAACAGCTTGATCTTAATCATCTTGGTAGTATTGCTTCAGACACGTTTCCACCGGTAACAACATATGATGACGGACTTGTACAGGAACTTGTTCGGATTCATGGGAGCGAGTCACCGGGAGTACTTACACTCAAGAGTGATCTTGCGCTGCCGCGTGAGTCATTTGATGCACTGAGCTCGTGCATGCTTGAGGATCTTTCCAAGTGGTTTGATCGCGCTGTGTTTCTTGCTGGAGCACCAGCGCAAAGTGAAGAACAACTTGGTGAAGTCTTTGGAATTGGTACGACCGAATCGATCAAGCAGGACCTTCGTGATGCTGACATCACCGTTCCAGAAGATCCAGGGCTGGTAGGTGGAATCACTGGTGCGTTCGTCAGAGAGTGCCACCAACATGAGATTCCGGCTGCATTACTGGTTGTCCGTGCACACCCGTATTTGCCAGACCCACAAGCAGCCAAGGCAGTAATCGAAACAGCCCTTGAGCCACTCGTTGAATTCAATATTGATACAACTCCACTCGATGAGCAAGCAGACGAAATCCAGCAACGGATGGAACAGATTGCTGCTCAGTATGAGTCGCTCGTAAGTGAGCAAGAAGAAGCAGAAACAAGAATTGCTCATCCAGGAATGTTCCAGTAGTCGAACAGTAGCTCTGAAACAGATCGTATCTTTTCCCGACCGAAAGATCACCAAGGTCTGGACGACTCACTCCTGTAAAGTAACGAATGACCGTCTCGAAGGTTTCCTCATCGTACAGTACGTATCGATCAGGATCAGCAGTTGCTAGGAAAGCACTAATGATCGGCAGATCAAGGTCTTGATTCGTTCTGAACCGCTCGACCCTATCTTCGAGCAGGCTCTCATCTGCAAATAGCGATTCCAGATCTTCGACAAAGGCTTTGGCGTCGTCAGCTACCTTCGCTTCCACCTTCTCGAACTCTTCGTCTGACAAAGGAGAGCTTTTATCTCCCGTTGATTCTCTGAGTTCCGTTGCATATTCAAGCACTGTGTTTGCAGTCAGCTCGTGGTGATTGAGCCAAGAATGGCCGGTATTCAGAGCTTCTTGAGTCACGTTTCGGTGGATCTCTTCAGACAATCTGAAATCGAGATACGTATCGACAGCCGCGTCAAGGGACCCCTTGTCAAGGTCAAAGTCCTCTACCGTAACCACAGTAACCATACCTCCGGTATTCACAGAACAGACAAAATAACCTTGCCGCAAAAGAGTTGCGCTCTACTCACAACAGCAGACACCCCAACCTTCATATTGTTTTTGTGTTTCATTCAGTCTATGTCTTTTAGACGACTCTTTACGGGCCCAACTGTACCCACTCTGGAACATGAGGCCTTTCAGCTACTCTCAGGTTCGGTCAGCAATAATCCGAATAGTGTGCTCTACGTCGGGAAACAGGAATATCCTGAAAACGAAATCCTCGAACGGTGGAAAGAATATGGCCCATCAGCATGCCTCCAAATCAATACGTTCGACGACCTCGTGTCGGATTGCTACGAACGGAATCAGTACGACGGCCGAGCAACCCATATCGACCGCCCTCTTCTCTTTCGACTCGTGGAGCTCGGGCTCGAAGAGATAGATTCCCCAGCAAACCCGTTCTATGCTGGCCAACAGTTCCCCCGTGCAGGGCTCGTGGATGCGGCTGAAGACCTCTATACTGAACTCGAATTCGCTGGCCTGCTGTCACCGAAAGCGATGCGGAACCGGCTCGTCGAAGAGGGACTGGACGACCGAGCCCACCACGTTGCAGAGCTTGCTGAAGGAATTGAGACGGTTCGTCGGGAGATTCTAGCTGACGAACTGCCAGAGACGTACCGGACAGAGCGGATGCACCACGTCAACACGATGAAGACGCCGCTCGATGAGCTGCTACCGGCTGTTGATGCGGTCGTTCTCAGTGGCTTCACATGCTTCGATGTGCTTGAACGCGAACTTCTGGAACGCATTAGCAATACGTGGCCCACCATCGCAGTGCTCCCGATACAGATGAATTCGGACTCCGTCTCTGGAATCGATCGCGGTGCCTCTCGTGCGCTCGAAACGTATTTTGATCTCGAATTCTCCCGGACACACCACGAACCAGATTCAACGCCACCAGCGAAGTCACGACAACGCCTCACGGCCAATCTCTATCGCCACCCCGAGAACGCGCCCCTGATCGACGATGTGGATCCGACAGCATTGGACCTCACATTCGTCGAGTCGGAGACTGTTTCGGACGAGATCCGAACCGCGGCGAAGGAGATCCGTAGCCAGCTCGCCACTGGGGTTCCACCGGGAAGTATCGGCGTCGTGCTGACGAGTCCGAGTGAGTACGCCGACCAGACGCGGGAATGGTTCAATATGTATGAACTTCCGTACACACTACAGACAGACTATCCGCTTACGGAGACCGCACTGGGGGAAGTTATCGAGTCGGTTTGTGCCCTTGCCAGCGAACCGCGGACAATAGATACGGTTCTCACACTACTCACGAATCCGCTGGTTTCCGTCTCGAATCGGGGAGAGCCGATCGACCATCACGAGCTTACACGTGTCGCCTCTCGCGTTGAGACAACCGGACTGGACACTGTTCTCGAACACGTGAACGACACAGTTGCGGCGACGGTCAAGTCGATTGTACAGGACGCAGCGATACTGTCCGAGGTTGAGCTCGAATCACTTCCCGGGCACCTAGATGCACTTCTCGAACGACTCGGAGTACTAACTACACTGGAGAGTGATGACGTATCGTCAGCCTTCCGATCCCATGAGTCAAGTGCTCGAACCCGTCTCGATCGGGTGCTTGAGACGCTGGTGCTCACAGCCCCAGTTGCCGATCCCGACATCGGTGATCCAACCGACCGGCTGGAGCGAGCGCTCGCTGGCGTGTCGATTCGAAGGGCAGCTCGTCCGGACGATCGCCGGCTCGTCGTCTGTGGTCTGGGGGAAGCGTTCCTGCATGGGTTCGATCACGTCTACGTGCTTGGGATGACTTCCTCGCATTTTCCATCGGACGAAGACCGCCTGTCGTTTTCCCGTCCGATCTACGAGGCGCATCCCGATTTTGAACAGAAAGATGCCGGGCAAGAAGCCCGTTACCAGTTCGGTTCGCTTCTGGCGAGTGAAGCCTCTGTCCGCCTGTCAGCCCCGCAGCGTAGCCAGAGCGGTGATCCATACGTCGAAGCGGACGTATTGACCGATTTGCGCCGGCTCATCGATCTTGGTGAGATAACGAAAGAGAGGAACGATGCGACACCCGGGTCTCAGGAAGACATCCAGCGAGCGATCGGCGAAGCCTGGAACACGGTTCCCGACACCAGACGCCAAGCCATCATCGACGAGGCGACCGACACGGGGACGTTCACGTCCGAGCAATGCACCCGAATTCAGCGTGGCGTCGAGTGTTCGTCGGCACGAGCAGACTCAACACTGACGCCGTACGATGGGAAGCTGTCTCCGGAAACCGTTGGGCAGGTTCACGCGGAAGCCGAGCGGAAACCGTACAGTCCGAGTCGGCTCGAAACCTACGCCGCGTGTGGATTCAAATACTATATGCGTCGCGTGCTCGGCATCAAAGCCCCGGATCCGCTGACACGAGAGCCGGACCCGGGCGTTCGGGGATCCTACATCCACGACACACTCGAACACTACTATCTCTCCTTACAGTCTGAACTGGGAGAGCCAGTCGATCCTGGCGGCGATTTCGATACACGGCAGGAACAACTGCTGGACATCGCTCTCGATCGGCTCAACGACGCGTTCGGGGATTACCCGGAAACCGCGTTTCACGACCAGTGGCTCACGTCAGTGCTCGCTGGACTCGGAACACCAGCAGACAACGCGTACTACGGGCCAGAGGCAGAAACGGACGATGGTAAGCAAATCGCCCGGGGACTGTTCTACCGATTCCTCGAACACGAGTTTGACGAGCCAGCGAAAACGACGGCGCGTCCAACGTGGTTTGAGGCACGGATCGGCCAGCCATACGACGCCGGAACTCTTGTTGGAGACGATCCAGCAGTTATTGAGACGCCACAGGGACCAGTCTCAGTTCACGGACTCATTGATCGGGTCGATACTGTTCCCGGGACGACTCCACGACAGGCAGTCGTCCGAGACTACAAGACTGGAACGTCGATCCTCGGCGAAGGCGACGCCTTGCTTGGTCTGAACTTCCAGCTGCCACTTTATGCCCTGATGGTCGAAGACGCCCTTGATGGAATCGAGACAGTCGGCGCAGCCTACTATCAGGTCTCACCACCTACGTCCGTGAATTCACGAAGTGGCCAAATCACGTCCCAAGAGATGGCCACCTGGCAGGGAAGCGACGATGTGGACACACCATTGCTACGCTATTCACACCCTCACTTTGAGACGCACGGAGCGTTCCGAAGGTTCGTGGAAGAGGTCACAGCAACGAGGCTCGGGGAACTCGCAACTGGGATCGAAGAAGGCCGGTTCCAGCCGACGGTACTTGATCCATCAGACGCGGGGTGTCGGTACTGTGACTACGCACACGTCTGCGACGTACGGTCACATCAGCGGCGAGAAACGATCAAGCACATTGATGACGATAAAATAGCAGCGTATGTTCCCCCGATGGCCCGTGATGTCGATGCTGAAGATGTCGTGGGGGTGGAGTAACG